>NZ_CP186055.1:0-4037500 GCF_049315195.1 Plantactinospora sp. WMMC1484 | reverse complement strand
GAAGGGCGAAAGCTGCTCGCGGATCCGCTCGACCCAGCTCGCCACCACCTCCGGGCTGTTCAGCGTCCGCTCGCCCCGCTCGTTGGGATCGCCGATCAGGCCGGTCGCCCCGCCGACCAACAGCAGCGGCCGGTGCCCGGCGAGTTGCAGCCGGCGCGCGGTCAGCACCTGCAGCAGGTTACCGATATGCAGGCTCGGCGCGGTCGGGTCGAACCCGACATAGAAGATCACCGGACCGGAGCCGAAGTGCTCCCGCAACTCGGCGGGGTCGGTCGAGTCGAAGACAAGACCCCGCCACCGCAGGTCCTCGAGCGGAGATTCCCAGCCGGCGGACGTGGTGGAGGGAGGGCTGCTATCGGTCACGGTGCAGATTGTCCACCATGCCGGCCGCCGGGCCGTACCCCGGTTTGCCGCCTGTGGCCAACGCCCGGTCCAGCGACGAAGGGCGGGCTCATCCGTCGCCGGTAGCGGCCGGCGCGAGGAGGGCTCCGCCGGAGCGGGGCATCCTCCGGTCTGATCCGCCCGGCCCGAGTAGCCGCGGTGCTCCACCGGGCTGGGCCGCCAGCGTGCTGCCGGCCGGGGTTGACTCCTCGGCCGGTCCGGTCGACAATCCCTATGGGTTAGGTGGGGAATTAGTGCAGCGGAGCACCTCCCCACCGCCCCGTACCCCAGATACGCACCCGTCGTCGTATCGACTGTCGGCGCTGGTCCCGGCGGGAACGCCTCGATCACCAGCCCGGACAGCCTCCCTCGACCACCTCCGGGAAGGAACACCCGTGCGAAAACTCCTGCTTCTCGCCCTGGTCGGGCTCGGCGCCCAGCTCGTCGACGGCAGTCTCGGCATGGCCTACGGGGTAACCTCCACCACCCTGCTGCTGGCGATCGGCACCAACCCGGCGGCGGCGTCCGCCACCGTCCACCTGGCCGAGATCGGCACCACCCTCGCCTCCGGCGCCGCGCACTGGCGATTCGGCAACGTCGACTGGAAGGTCGTCACCAAGATCGGCATACCGGGTGCGATCGGCGCCTTCGCCGGGGCCACCTTCCTGTCCAGCCTCTCCACCGAGGTCGCCGCGCCGATCATGGCGCTGCTGCTGCTCACCCTGGGGATCTACATCCTGGTCCGGTTCACCGCCGCCGGCATCCCCCGCGACCGGCTCGGCCAGCCGCTGCGCAAGCGGTTCCTGGCCCCGCTCGGGCTCGTCGCCGGTTTCGTCGACTCGACCGGTGGCGGCGGGTGGGGACCGGTCGGCACCCCGGCGATCCTGGCCAGCGGCCGGATGGCACCCCGCAAGGTGATCGGCTCGATCGACACCAGCGAGTTCCTGGTCGCGGTGGCCGCGAGCCTCGGCTTCCTGGTCGGCCTCGGCAGCGAGAACGTCAACTTCGGTTGGGTCGTCGCGCTGCTGCTCGGCGGTGTGATCGCCGCGCCGGTCGCCGCATGGCTGGTCCGGCACATCCCGCCCCGGATCCTCGGCTCGGCGGTCGGCGGTGTGATCATCCTGACCAACGTCCGGACCCTGCTGCGCAGCGACTGGATCGACGCGCCGGACGGCGTCCGGTACTCCGTCTATGCGGTGATCTACCTGGTCTGGGCGCTCGCGCTGGCGTACTCGATCCGGCAGTATCGGGCACATCGTGACCAGGAGACCGTGGAGGCGGTCGACACCGCCCCGCGCACCGGCACCGAGTCCCACGCGGAGAGCGACTCCGCGCCCACGCCGGCCGCCTGAACCGGAAAGGCCGAGCCGGAAAGGCCGAGCCGGAAAGGCCGAGCCGGAAAGGCCGAGCCGGAGCGCACGACACGGCCGACTGTGCCGGAGACGGCCGTACCCGAGATGCACGGTGGCCGCGACCTCTCCCGGGTCGCGGCCGCCGTCGTTCGCGCCTCTCGCGCCTCTCGTGCCTCTCGTGCCTCTCGTGCCGGCCGGGACGGACTACTGCACCGCCAGGACGTCCACGACGAACCGGAGGGGGCCGCCCGGCTGGCCACCGGTCGGGTTGTCGCCGTAGGCGAGGTCGGACGGGATGTCGAGGCGTACCCGGCTGCCGGCCCTGACCCCCACCAGGCCCTGGTCCCACCCGGGGATGACGGCGCCGGTCCCGATCTCGGTCTGGAACGGCTGACCCCGGTTCCACGAGGCGTCGAACTCCTGGCCCGTTTCGTAGGAGACGCCGACGTAGTTGACCAGGATCTGCTGACCTGCCCGCACGGCCGGCCCGGTCCCCTCGATCAGCGGGGTGACCGTGAGCTTGGTCAGCTCGCCGCTGCCGGCCTCGACCGTCGGCCGCTGGGCCAGCCGGGGATCCAGGTCCGCCGGCGGCCGGGACGCCGCCGGACCCTCCGGCGCCACGGTCGGGGCCGGCCCGGCGGTCGGCACGTCCGCCGGGGTGGGCGAGGCGGTTGCCGCCGGAGCGGCCGACGAGGTCGGCTCCCCGTCCAGCACGTTCGGCAGTACGACGAGGGCGGCGACGCCGAGGCCGACCAGGACGACTCCGATGACGGCGCCGCTCACCCGCTGCCGGCGGGCCCGGGTCGCGGCGGCCTGCGCGGCGGCGGCTGCGGCGGCGGCCCGTCGCTCCTGCTTGCTGGGGCGCTGCGGGCTGGTCGGCCCCGGCTGCCCGGGGCTCTGGACCGGATCACTCATCTGATCGTGCACTCCTCGGTGGAAATGGAGTAGGCGGGACGCCGTCGGCCCGTCGAGGGCTCCGCACACCGTACCCGCGTCGATGCCGCCGGGTCGCGCACGGTCCCGGCCTCGGCGGCCCGGACGCCGCCGGGCGACGGGGCCGGGACGACCGCCCCGACCGAGGTGAACGGCCGGTGACGGCCCCGCGGCGGGCTCCTACCCCACCGGCGAGCTTTCCGGGCGTTCACCGAGCCGCTGGTGCTCCCGGATGATCTCGGCGTAGCGCAGCCCGCTCGCCTTCATCGTGCGCCGCTGCGTCGCGTAGTCGACGTGCACCAGGCCGAACCGCTTGTCGTAGCCGTACGCCCACTCGAAGTTGTCCAGCAGCGACCAGTAGAAGTAGCCCTCGACCGGCACGCCACGGGCGGCGGCCGCCACGCAGGCCTGGAGGTGCTCCTCCAGATACGCCGTCCGCTCCTTGTCCTCGATCCCGCCCTCGGCGGTGACCGTGTCGGGCCAGGCCGAACCACTCTCGGTCACCAGGATCCGGGGCGGGGCGTACCTCTCGGTGACCGAGACCAGCAGCTCCTCCAGGCCGGCCGGGTACGCCTCCCAGCCCATCGCGGTCTGCACCGAGCCCGGCACCGGGATCTGCCGGGCGTATGGCACCGGCCCCTCCGGGTCGTCGACGATCACCTGCCGGAAGTAGTAGTTCAGTCCGAGGAAGTCGGTGGGGGTGGCGATGCACTCCAGATCACCGGGGCGGACCGGCGGCTCGACGCCGTAGGTGGCGAGCATGTCGGCCGGGTAGCCGCGCCCGTAGAGCGGGTCCAGCCACCACCGGTTGACGTGCCCGTCGGCGCGTACCGCCGCGGCCACGTCCTCCGGCCGATCGCTGCCCGGCTCGCAGGGGCTCGGGTTGAGCACGATGCCGACCGAGGCCGGCAGGCTCGCGGCGGCGCGGACCGCCGTGACGCCGAGACCGTGTGCCAGCAGGGTGTGGTGGGCGGCGGCGACCGCCCGGGTCAGGTCCTGCTCACCGGGGGCCATCCGGCCCTCCAGGTGTCCGATCCAGGAGACGCAGAGCGGTTCGTTCACCGTCACCCAGTCGGTGACCCGGTCGCCGAGCGCCCCGGCCACCACCGAGGCGTAGTCGGCGAAGGCCTCGGCCGTGGAGCGCTCCGGCCAGCCGCCCCGGTCCTGCAACGCCTGCGGCAGGTCCCAGTGGTAGAGCGTGACCAGCGGCCGGATCCCGGCCGCCAGCAGCGCGTCGACCAGCCGGTCGTAGAAGGCCAGGCCGGCCGGGTTGACCGGGCCGAGCCCGTCCGGCATGACCCGGGGCCAGGCGACCGAGAACCGGTACGCCCCGACGCCGAGCCGGCGCATCAGGGCCAGGTCCTCCGGCCACCGGTGGTAGTGGTCGCACGCCTCGTCGCCGGTGTCGCCGTTGTCGACGTTACCGGGCACCCGGCTCCAGGTGTCCCAGATGGAGGGCTTGCGGCCGTCCACCCCCACGGCGCCCTCGATCTGGTACGCCGCCGTGGCGACGCCCCAGGTGAAGTTCGGCGGCAACTTGGCGAGATCCGGCACTGGTCGACTCTCCTCGGGTAGTTCAGAACCTGCTGACCGCGCTGGTCACAGCCCAATTGGACGGTGGCGCGACGGACGATGGCTCGACGGACGGCGGTCCGGGGGGCGGTGGCCCGACGGACCGGGTTCGGCGCGCGGGGCTCACGTGACCGCTCCGGCGGTCGCCCTGCGGCTCACTTGACCGCTCCGGCGGTCAGGCCGGCGACGAAGTAGCGCTGCAGGGCGAGGAAGCCGACCACCACCGGAATGCTCACCACCACCGAGGCGGCCATCGCCTGGTTCCAGTAGACGTTGTACTGGGTCGCGTACCCCTGGAGTCCCACGGCGAGGGTGCGGCTGTTCTCGTCGGTCATCACGGAGGCGAAGAGGACCTCCCCCCAGGCGGTCATGAAGGCGTACACGGTGACCGCGACAATGCCCGGCACCGCCGTCGGCAGGATGACCTGGAAGAGGGTGCGCAGCGGTCCGGCCCCGTCCACCTGTGCCGCCTCGTCGAGCCCGCGCGGGATCGAGTCGAAGTAGCCGACCAGCATCCAGATGGAGAAGGGCAGCGAGAAGGTGAGGTAGGTGATGGTCAGCCCGAGCCGGCTGGCGTAGAGCTCGATCCCGGTCAGGTTGCCGAGGTTGACGTAGATCAGGAAGAGCGGCAGCAGGAAGAGGATGCCGGGGAACATCTGCGTCGAGAGCACGGTGACCGAGAAGAGCTGCCGGCCCCGGAACCGGTACCGGCTGATCGCGAAGGCGGCGAAGATCGCGATCGCCACCGAGACCACGGCGGCGGCGCTCGCCACCAGCAGGCTGTTCACCAGGTAGCGGCCGAGCGGCACGGTCTGCCACATGTCCACGAAGGGCTGCGCGGTGATCCGGCTGGGCAGCCAGGTGAACTCGCCCTGCACGTCGCGCAGCGGCTTGAGCCCGGAGCTGAGCATCACGTAGAGCGGGGCGAGGACGAAGAGGGTCAGCAGGCTGAGCACGACGCGGCGGGCCCAGCGTTCGCCGGTTGACTCACGCATGCTCTCTCCTGCGGTTGGTGACGAGCAGGTACGCGGCGGTGACGACGAGCAGGAAGAGCAGCAGCGCCACCGACATCGCCGAGCCGAGGCCGAAGTTCCAGGTGACGAAGGAGCTCTGGTAGATGTGGATGGAGATCAGGTCGGCCTCGCGCGGTGCCGAGCCGCCGAAGAGCACGTACGGGGTGTTGAAGTCGTTGAAGGTCCAGAGGAAGAGGACCAGCAGCAGCACCTGGTTGACCGGCCGGAGCATCGGCAGGGTGACGTCGCGCAGCCGCCGCCAGAAGTTCGCCCCGTCGATCGCCGACGCCTCGTAGAGTTCCGGCGGCACGTTCTGCAGCCCGGCCATCAGGCAGAGGAAGGCGAAAGGCCAGGAGCGCCAGACCGAGACCACGAGCAGGGCGACGAAACTGTTGTCGCCGATCAGCCAGAAGGGCGGGTTGGCGCCGTCGATCAGGCCGAGCTGGTCGAGGGCGTGGTTCACCAGGCCGGTGTCCCGCTGGAACATGAAGGTCCAGGTGATCACGGCGGTGTAGACCGGCAGCGCGTACGGGGTCAGGAAGAGGGTCCGCAGCAGCGCCCGGCCCCGGAACGGCCGTTGCATGAAGACCGCCGCCGCCAGCCCGAGCATCCAGGAGAGCCCGACCGACAGCGTGGTGTAGAGCGCGGTCACCCAGAACGAGTGCAGCAGGTCGCGGCCGGTGGCGGAGTCGAAGTCGAAGGTGACCCGGTAGTTGTCCAGGCCGGCGAAGGGCGCCGTGGACCAGTCGCGGATGTGGAACTGGGTGAGCTCGAGCAGGCTCATCCAGACCCCGACGAGCATCGGGATCACGTGGATGCCGAGTTCGAGCAGGGCGGCGGGGACGAGCAGCAGGTAGGGCAGGTACGACCGGCGTGTCCTACGGCGCCCGCCCCGGCGCGCCGCGCCGCCCTCGGCCGGGCGCCCGGCGGGCCGTACGGGGCCGGGCGGCATGGTGGTGGTGGCCATCGGATCCTTTCAGGGTGGACCGTGGAGGGGGCGGCGGTCCCCCTCCACGGTCAACCGTCGGCGTCGCGGCTCAGCTGCCCATCTTCTGTTGCGCCACGCCGAGCTTCTCCTTGACCGACGCCTCGGTGACCGGCTTGCCACCGGCGGCGTCGGCGAAGAGTTCCTTCATGGCGGTGCCGACCAGGGTCTCGAACTGGCTCTCCTCCGGCACCTGCGGCAGCGGTGCGGCGGTGGTGGCGAGGACCTCGCCGAGCACCTTCTGCTCCGGCCCCTGGAACGCCGGGTCGGCGCTCACCGTCTTGACCGACGGCAGCGAGCCGTAGGTCTTGTTGAGGATGACCTGCTCCTCGTCGCTGGTCATGAACTTGACGAACTGGAGCGCACCGTCGAGGTTCTCGGTGTGCTTGAAGATCGCCAGGTTGATGCCGGCGACCATGCTATTGATCTTCTTGCCGCCGGGCGGGGTGACGGCCGGGAACGGCACCGGGGCGAGCCCCCACTCGTCCGGGCTCATCCCCTGTGCCTTGAGATTCGACCCGGCGGCCTGCCAGAGCAGCATCGCCGCCTTGCGGTTGGCGAAGTCGGCGACGGACTGGTTCTGGGCATACTCGGCGTTGCTCGGGTTGACGATCTTGTCGACCGCCATCAGGTCGACGTACCGCTTGACCGCGGCGACGTTCTGCGGGGTGTCGAAGGTCGGCTTGCCCGCCTGGTCGAACCACTCGCCGCCCCACTGCTGCCCGAAGGCGAAGGCGTGGTGGGAGTTCTCCGACGGGTTCGCACCCTCCACGGCCAGGCCCCACTGACCGGACCTGGTCAGCTTCTTACCCGTCTCGACCAGCTCCTCCCAGGTGGTGGGGGGTGCGGCGATCCCGGCGTCGGTGAACATCTGCTTGTTGTAGTAGAGCGCGTACGCCAGGCTGTAGAGCGGCACCGCGGTCGGCGGCTTGCCGGGCGCACCGGCGGCGGCGAGCGCGGCCGGCACGAACCGGTCCTTGCCGCCGACCTTGCCCAGGGTCTCGTCGTCGAACGGGACCAGCGCGTTGGTGGCCTGTAACGAGGCCGACCAGGTGTTGCCGATGTTGACCACGTCCGGCCCCTTGCCGGAGGTGGCGGCGGCGAGCAGCCGGTTGAGCAGGTCCGACCAGGGCACGACCTCGAGGTTGACCGTGATGCCGGTCTGCTGCTCGAACTTGTCCAGCTCGGGCTGGAGGGTCTGCTTGTCGAACTCGATGCTGGCGCCCTGGTTGCTGGCCCAGTAGGTGAGGGTCTTCGCCGCGCCCTCCGAGGAGCCGCCGCCGTCGCCGCAGGCGGCGAGGGAGGCGGTCGTCAGCAGGGCCGCGACGACCATTGCGAGGTGTCGTCTGGACACGACTTGCCCTTCTGCGTCGGCCGGCGGCCCCGCCGGCCCCCGGCTGGTGCGCCGGAACGGGGCCCTCGGGGCGGCCGGGGTGGTGGAGCGGTACGGGCACGATCACCGTCGGCGGGCGTGGAACGAGCGTCACCGAAGGGGTTCCATCAAGGCTTAATTTACGCGGTTATTAAAGTGTCTACCGGCTCGCCCGTCAAGGACGAGCCGTACAGTGACTCCCGGCGAACCCGGGTTTATCGAGGTGGTGGGTGGACCTGGAACGGACGACGAACCGGTTCGTGCGGCAGCGCAACCGGTCCGCCCTGCTGTCGAAGTTGTTCCTCGAAGGCCCGCTGACCCGGCAGGACCTCGCCCGGTTCACCGGGCTCAGCCAGCCCGCCGTCAGCAACGTGGTCGGCGACCTGATCGGCGCCGGCCTGGTGGTCGAGGCCGGTGCCGTGGAATCCGACGGTGGCCGCCCCAGCATGATGCTCCGGGTGGCGCCGCGCTACGCCCTGGTCGCCGGGGTCGACGTCGGCGAGACCCGGGTACGGGTCGAACTCTTCGACCTCGCGATGACCATGCTGGCCAGCGCCGACTACCCGCTCGACGCCGCCGGCCCGGAGCCGGCCACGGTGGTCCGGCACATCCTGGCCGGGCTCGACGCGGTGACCGGGAAGGCCGGGGTGCCGCCCACCGACATCCTCGGCATCGGCATCGGCGTCTCCGGGGTGGTGGTGCAGGACGGCGAGTCGATCGTGCACGCCCAGACGCTCGGCTGGCACGGCGTACCGCTGGAGCGGTTGATCCGGGCCGAGGTCGACCTGCCGGTGCACGTCGACAACGGCGCGAAGACGTTGGGCCAGGCCGAGATGTGGTTCGGGGCCGGGCGGGGCAGCCGGCACGCCGTCTTCGCGCTGGTCGGCTCCGGCGTCGGCGCGGCGGTGGTGACCAACGGGGTGATGTACCGGGGGGTGTCGAGCAGCGCCGGCGAGTGGGGACACACCACTTTGGTCTACGGCGGCCGGTCCTGCCGGTGCGGCGCCCGAGGCTGCCTGGAGGCGTACGTCGGCGCGGAGGGCGTCCTCGACCGCTACCGGGAGGCCCGCCGGGGCCGGCCGGTTCCCGGTGCCGACGAGGAGTCCCGGCTGGGCGCCCTGATCGAGGCGGCGCCCCGCTCCGCGACCGCACGGCAGGTGCTGGCCGAGACCGCCGGCTACCTCGGCGCGGGCGTGGCGAACCTGATCAACCTGTTCAACCCGGAGCGGGTGGTGCTGGGCGGCTGGGCCGGCATGGCGCTCGGCGCGCACCTACTGCCCGCGATCCGCGAAGCGGCGGCGGGAC
The DNA here is from genome assembly GCF_049315195.1 of Plantactinospora sp. WMMC1484. Classification (NCBI taxonomy): domain Bacteria; kingdom Bacillati; phylum Actinomycetota; class Actinomycetes; order Micromonosporales; family Micromonosporaceae; genus Plantactinospora; species Plantactinospora sp. WMMC1484. Next base: position 4,028,587 of record NZ_CP186055.1, on the reverse strand, counting down.
AGGCGCTGCAGAAGCCGTACGAGCAGGCCACCATCGAGCTGGGCCAGCTCGGCGTCGACGCGGTGGCCCTCGGCGCCGCCACCCTCCCCGTCGCCCGCCTCCTCGCCGCCGGCGGAATTCCCGGCTGACGCCGGTAAGGAAGGGCCCCCGGTTATCGCTTTCTGTTGCACAAGGGCCCCCTCCTTGCATCTCTGCACGTTCCGGCATCTGGGATAAATTACGTCGTAATAAATTGATGTCTTGACGGCGGTGGAAGGTGGGCGCAACACTCGGGCTTCCGCGAGAGCGCTCTCTACCGTCCAGAGGCCGACCGGTCGACGGCCACCCGCCGACGTCCGTCTTCCCAGGTCGGCGCCAACATTCCGGCTCACCCCGTCCGTCAACCCCCGCAGCACGCCGCCGCAGCAGCACCCCCGGCGGTCGGCACCCATCCGACACCGCCCATCCGACACCGCCCATCCGACACCGCTCGGCCCGCCCGCCCCCGGACCTCGGGAGCGGGCGGCGCCGGCCCACCTCCGCACCGACAGGCAGGATCATGATTTTTCATCGTTTTCCATCCCGGGTACCACCGAGTCCGTTCCGGGCGCTTCCGGGACCGTCCCGGCCGTCCCCGGGCCGGCGCTCCGGGGCCCGCCGGCTCGCCGGCTCGCTCGCCGCGGCGCTGCTGCTCGCGTTGACCCCGTTCGCCGGCCCCACCCCGGCGGCGAACGCGGCGCCGGCGCTGATCTCGCAGGGCAGGCCGGCCACCGCCTCCTCCACCGAGGGTGGCGGCTTCGCCGCCTCGGCCGCCGTCGACGGAAACACCGGCACCCGCTGGTCCAGCGCGTTCAGCGATCCACAATGGCTCCAGGTCGACCTCGGCGCGAGCGCCACGATCAGCCAGGTCGTGCTGAACTGGGAGGCCGCGTACGGGCGGGCGTTCCAGATCCAGGTCTCCGCGAACGGCAGCAGCTGGACCAACGTCTACAGCACCACCACCGGCAGCGGCGGCATCCAGACGCTGAACGTCTCCGGCTCCGGCCGGTACGTCCGGATGTACGGCACCACCCGCGCCACCGGCTACGGCTACTCGCTCTGGGAGTTCCAGGTGATCGGCGAGTTCGGCGGCGGTGGCCCCGGCGATCCCCCGGTGGAGCCGACCGACCCGCGCAACCCGAACCTCGGGCCGAACACCTTCGTCTTCGACCCGTCGACACCGACGTCGACCATCCAGAGCCGGCTGAACTCCATCTTCGCCGAGCAGGAGACCGCCCAGTTCGCCCCCCGGCGGTACGCGGTGCTCTTCAAGCCCGGCACCTACACCGCCGACGTCAACCTCGGCTTCTTCACCCAGGTCGCCGGCCTCGGCATGTCACCGGACGACGTCAACCTCAACGGGCACGTCCGGGCGGAGGCGTTCTGGTTCGGCGGCAACGCCACCCAGAACTTCTGGCGGGCCGCGGAAAATCTCTCGGTGACCCTGCCGGCCGGCACGATCGTGGAGCGCTGGGCCGTCTCCCAGGCGGCGCCGTACCGGCGGATGCACCTGCGCGGCGCGGGCAACCAGATCCAGCTCTGGAACGGCGGCGACGGCTGGGCCAGCGGCGGCCTGCTGGCCGACACCAAGATCGACGGCCAGGTCGTCTCCGGCTCGCAGCAGCAGTGGTATTCCAGGAACAGCGAGTTCGGCAGCTGGAACGGCTCGGTCTGGAACATGGTCTTCACCGGCGTGACCGGGGCTCCTGCGCCGCACTTCCCCAACCCCTCGCACACCGTGGTCGCGCAGACCCCGGTGGTCCGGGAGAAGCCGTTCCTCTACGTCGACGGCAGCGGTGAATACCGGGTCTTCGTGCCCGGCATCCGCACCAACAGCCAGGGCACGAGCTGGTACAACAAGACCCCGGTCGGCTCGTCGATCTCGCTGAGCCAGTTCTTCGTCGTCCGGCCCGGCACCACCGCGGCAACCATCAACGCCGCGCTGGCCCAGGGGAAGAACCTGCTCTTCACCCCGGGGCTCTACCGGACCACCGAGACGATCCGGGTGACCCGGCCCGACACGGTGGTGCTCGGCCTCGGCCTGGCCACCATCGAGCCGCAGAACGGCATCACCGCGATGACGGTCGCCGACGTCGACGGGGTGAAGGTCGCCGGCATCATGTTCGAGGCCGGCGCGACCAACTCGTCGGTGCTGATGGAGGTCGGCCCGGCCGGTTCGTCGGCGAGTCACGCCGCCAACCCCACCTCGCTGCACGACGTCTTCTTCCGGATCGGCGGCGCGGTGCCCGGCAAGGCGACCACCAGCCTCCGGATCAACAGCCACAACGTGATCGGTGACCACATGTGGCTGTGGCGGGCCGACCACGGCGACCCGGGGACGTACGGCTGGAACGTCAACACCGCCGACACCGGCCTGGTGGTGAACGGCAACAACGTCACCATGTACGGCCTCTTCGTCGAGCACTTCCAGAAGTACGAGGTGATCTGGAACGGCAACGGCGGGCGGACCTACTTCCTGCAGAACGAGAAGCCGTACGACCCGCCGAACCAGGCGGCCTGGATGAACGGGTCGACCCGGGGCTACGCCGCGTACAAGGTGGCCGACTCGGTGACCAGCCACGAGGCGTGGGGTCTGGGGAGCTACTGCTACTTCAACGTCAACCCGTCGGTGGTGAACGAACGCTCCTTCGAGGTGCCGGTCACCTCGGGCGTCCGGTTCCACAACATGGTGACGGTCTCGCTCGGCGGGGTCGGCACGATCAACCGGATCATCAACAACTCCGGCGGCACCGCCAACACCGCCAACCAGGTGCAGTATCTGAACAACTTCCCGTAGGCCAGCCCTTCCGACGGCCGGCCGGCAGGGCACCGGCCCCGGCCGTCAGCCGCCGGGCCCGCGTCGTGGCGACACCACGGCGCGGGTCCGGCGCCCCTCCGGCTCCGATCCCCCGTCGGGCAGCGGCCGTCGCCGGGGCGCATGGCGGCGGTAGGCACTGACGGTGGCGTCACCGGTGATCCAGAAGCGCCACGGAACGTCGTGCGCGGCGGCCACCCCGACCCGCGGACCGGTGGAGACGGCGGAGTCCGGCACGGGGTGCGCCGGCGGGGTGAGCAGGACCGGACCGCTGCCGTCGACCATTGACGTGCCGTTGGCCGCCGAGGTGACGCCGAGCGCCACCACGAGTCGAGCGGGCCCGCGCGCGAGGTCGCGATCCGGCACCGTCCCCCGGCGTCGCCGGGCGACGTCCAGGCCGTCGACGACCTCGCCCGCCCGCAGCAGGACGGCCGCCGCCTCCCCCTCGGCGCCGCACACGACGTTCAGGCACCAGTGGACGCCGAACACGAAGTATGTGTAGGCGTGTCCCGCTGGCCCGAACATCACCCTGGCCCGAGGGGTGGGGCCGCGATGAGCATGCGAGGCCGGATCCTCCCCCGTGCCCGCGTACGCCTCGACCTCGGTCAGCCTGACCCGTACGCCACCGGCCGAGATCTCCCAGCCGAGAAGCTCCCGCGCCGTCCCGGGCACCTGAGCGGCCGGCGCGTGCAGCCACGAGTAGTCCACCGGTCCAGGAAACGTCGGCCGACGGCGATCGGCAACCCGGCACTCCCGCGTGACCTGCGGTGATGATTCATGAGGCTCAATTGCTCACTCGCTAGGGATCTCGTCTCGCGGCCTTGCAGCCCGCGATGGGCGACGCAAAGGTAACTTTCAGTCGCCGAATTGGAGGGCCCATCATGTATGTCACCGCGGCAGCGATCGCCGGGATGGGACTGGGATTCATAGCCGGCTTGTGCACCTACCGCACGTCCCGTCGCTGGTGCGCCGGATGCGGCAGCAGCCTGAGCTGCCCGGCCTGCGCCAGCGCCGGCGCCAGCGCCGGCGTACGCCGGAACACCCCGGCCCGGCGGTTCCGGTGAGCACCGAACCGCCCGCCGCCCCCAACGTCCGCCCCGGCACCGTGCTGGAGATCGCCAAGGAGGACTGGCGGTACGGCAGCCACCCGCTTCGTCTCCTGGTGGAGTTCGTCCGCCTCGACCTCTCCACGTACTACGACAACCAGTGGGTCTGGATCAGTGGCCAGCGACTCGCCCGGGACGGCAGCCCGCTCGGCCACCTGGACGCCCTGGTCCGGGTCTCCGCCCTGCCCTGCCCGGATGACGACAACGGGTCCGGAACGCCCTCCTCCGGTCGCCGCGCGGGCCACCCCAACGGCTCGGCGGGCCGGACCGCACCACGGCAACGCACCAGGCAGAACCGAGGTCAGCGCTCCCGCGGCGGCGACCACGGGGCGTCCGGGGCGGTGTAGCCGGGCGCGGTCGAGAACCATCCGGAACGCGGTCACCAGGTCGTCGGCGTACCCCGACGCCCGGCGTCGATCCGGTAGACCCGGCCCAGCTCGATGTCCGGCGCGGTCGGGACGACGGATGTCCGGCCGGCACTCCGATGATCCCCCGGCCGAGGCGGGCAGTCCGGACGTCCGATGTTCACCGTACGCACATGATCTGGCCATCCGGGCTATCCGCGCCCGTGGGGGAGGTGCGGAAAACCGTCGGCATGGACGGCTCCGTGATGGTTTTCGCGCCCGCGCCCGTGTTGACGGTGACGGTCGAGCAGCAGGCAGACGCGCTGGAGTTGCATCTGCACCCGGGCGGCCAGGGCGTCTGGCAGGCCAGGATGATGGTGTCGCTCGGCGCCGACGTCACCATGTGCGCCGCCGTCGGGGGCGAGGTCGGCGGCGTGTTGACGACGCTGCTGGCCGAGGAGGGTGTGACGCTACGGACGGTCGCCCACGAGCGGGGCAGCGGCTGGTACGTACACGATCGTCGGGACGGCCGGCGGGAGGAGGTCGCCGAGGACCCGGGAGCGCCACTGGTCCGCCACGACCTGGACGAGCTGTATAACATCACGTTGGCCGAAGGGCTACGCGCCTCGGTCTGCGTGCTCAGCGGTCCGGCCCACCCGTCGGTGGTCGACGCCGAGGTGTACCGGCGGCTGGCGGCGGACCTGACCGCCAGCGATCGCCGGATCGTGGCCGACCTCTCCGGTGACCAGCTCGGCGCCGTGCTCGCCGGTGGGGTCGCGCTGGTGAAGGTGAGCCACGAGGAACTGATCGCCGACGGGCGGGCCGAGGACGACAGCCGCCCCCAGCTGATCGCCGCGGCGGAGCAGCTCCGCGCCGATGGCGCCGGGTCGGTGTTGATCAGCCGGGCCGACCGGCCGGCGCTGGCCCTCTTCGAGGATCGGCTCGTCGAGTTGCAGGTGCCGCCCCTGCAGGTCGCCGACCACCGGGGCGCCGGCGACTCGATGACGGCCGGCGTCGCCGCGGCTCTGGCGCAGGGCGCCGACCTGCCTACGGCGCTGCGCACCGGAGTCGCGGCCGGCGCGCTCAACGTGACCCGGCACGGACTCGGCACCGGCAGGGCGGACGCGATCAAGGCGCTGATAGACCACGTGCGGCTCCAGCCGATCGACGAAGGGTAGCCTCCCGCGCCGCCGGGCGGCTCGGAGCCCGAGGTGTCGCCGCTATCGCGGGGCCGGAGAGGTGCCACGGCGCTGCTGCCAGAGCTGGACGATCTCCTCCAACTCTTCGAGCAGCAGGGCGAGGGTACCGAGCAGGATCACCGCCGAAAGCCAGCCGGGCAGGCCGGTGCCGAGCGCGGCGAAGCCGACGGGCAGCATGACGAAGACGGCCGTGACCACGAAGCCGCCGATCATGTCCTTCGGCAGACGGTAGATCGCCGGCAGCGACCTCAACGAAGCTCACCACCCATCGTCGCCGGTACGCGGGACGTCCCGAAGTGGAGATTATCGACGTCCGGCGCGGTCCGCCATGGGCCGGACCGAGCGGCTCGACCCACCCAGCCCGGCTCGGACGGGCTACGTACGCGGCACGACCCGCTCGGTGGACCACTCCCGCCAGCCGTCGAGCTGGTCGGTGGCGGCGGCGAGCTGGTCGGCGACCGGTCCCGGCCCGGTCGAGCCCGGCGTGGTCCGGGCCGCCAGCGCGGAGCGGACCGAAAGCACGTCCCGGACGCCGGGGTCGAGATGCTCGCTGACCAGCCGCAGGTCGTCGTCGGAGACCTCGTCCAGCTCGCAGTCCCGGGCGGCGCAGAGCGCCACCAGCCGGCCGGTCACCTCGTGCGCCTCGCGGAACGGCACGCCCCTGCGGACCAGCCAGTCGGCGACCTCGGTGGCGAGGGAGAAGCCGACCGGGGCGGCGGCGGCGAGCCGATCGGCCCGGACCGTCATGGTGGAGACCATCCCGGCCAGCGCCGGCAGCAGCAGGTCGAGGGTGTCGATCGCGTCGAAGGCCGGCTCCTTGTCCTCCTGCATGTCCCGGTCGTACGCCATCGGCAGCCCCTTGAGCATGGTCAGTACGGCGACCAGTCCGCCGATCAGCCGCCCGGACTTGCCCCGGGCCAGCTCGGCGACGTCCGCATTCTTCTTCTGCGGCATGATCGACGAACCGGTCGCGAACGAGTCGTCCAGCTCCACCCAGCCGAACTCCTGGGATGTCCACATCACCACCTCCTCGCCGAGCCGGGAAAGGTGCACCCCGAGCAGCGCGGTGACGAAGAGGAACTCGGCCACGAAGTCCCGGTCGGCGACCGCGTCCATCGAGTTGGCGAAGGAGGTCCGGAAGCCCAGCTCCCTGCTGACCGCCACCGGGTCGAGCGGCAGGCCGGAACCGGCCAGCGCGCCCGCGCCGAGCGGGCTCACCGCCGCGCGGTGGTCCCAGTCGCGCAGCCGCTCCAGGTCCCGCAGCAGCGGCTGGACGTGCGCCAGCAGCCAGTGCCCGAAGGTGACCGGCTGGGCATGCTGCACGTGCGTCATCCCCGGCGCCGGGGTCTCCAGGTTGCGGGCCGCCTGCTCGACCAGCGCGTCGGCGAGCCCGACGATCCGGCCGCCCAGCCCTCGGGCGTGGTCGCGCAGATAGAGTCGCAGGTCGGTGGCGACCTGGTCGTTGCGGGACCGGCCGGCCCGCAGCTTGCCGCCGAGCGTGCCGAGCCGTTCCAGCAGGCCGCGTTCCAGCGCGGTGTGCACGTCCTCGTCCTCGACGGTGGGGCGGAAGGTGCCGGTCAGCACCGCCGCCTCCAGGTCGTCGAGCGCGGCCAGCATCCGGCCCAGCTCGTCCGGGTCGAGCAGGCCGGCGGCGGCCAGCACCCGGGCGTGTGCCCGGGAGCCGGCCAGGTCGTACGGGGCGAGCCGCCAGTCGAACTGGACGCTGACCGACAGCCGGGCCAACGCCTCGGCGGGGCCGCCGGCGAACCGGCCACCCCAGAGGCTCGTACGGTTGGTGCCGGCGCTGTTCTCGGTCAGGCTCTTGTCGTCCACGCCGACCATTCTGAAGGTCACTTGTCGATGCCGCCCAACCGGGCGTCCCGGGCCGCCGCCAGCTTGCTCGGCAGGCCCCAGAGCTGCACGAAGCCCTTGGCCAGCGACTGGTCGAAGGTGTCGCCGGTGTCGTAGGTGGCGAGGCCGAAGTCGTAGAGGCTCGCCTCGGAACGCCGGCCGGTCGCCACCGCGCGACCACCGTGCAGGACCAGCCGCACCTCGCCGCTGACGTGCCGCTGGGTGTCGTCGACGAACGCGTCGAGGGCGTGCTTGAGCGGCGAGAACCAGAGGCCGTCGTAGACCAGCTCACCCCAACGCTGGTCGACGCCCTTCTTGAACCGGGCCAGGTCCCGCTCCATGGTCACGGCCTCCAGCTCCTGGTGGGCGGTGATCAGGGCGATCGCGCCCGGCGCCTCGTACACCTCGCGGCTCTTGATTCCGACCAGCCGGTCCTCGACCATGTCGAGCCGGCCCACGCCCTGCGCGCCGGCCCGCCGGTTCAGCTCCAGGACCGCCTGGTACGGGGTGACCGTCTCGCCGTCGATTGCCACCGGCACCCCGGCGTCGAAGGTGACCACCACGGTGTCGGGGTCGCGCGACTGCGCCGGATCGGCGGTGTACGCGTACAGGTCCTCGATCGGTGGGTTCCAGATGTCCTCCAGGAAGCCGGTCTCCACGGCCCGGCCCCAGAGGTTCTGGTCGATCGAGTACGGCGACTTGCGCGTGACGTCGATCGGCAGCCCCTTCTCCTCGGCGTAGGCGATCGCCTTGTCCCGGGTCCAGGCGAAGTCCCGGGCCGGCGCGATCACCCTGAGGTCGGGGGCGAGAGCGCCGAGGCCGGCCTCGAACCGCACCTGGTCGTTGCCCTTGCCGGTGCAGCCGTGCGACACGATGGTGCCGCCGTAGTACTTCGCCGCCTCCACCAGGTGCTTGACGATCAGCGGCCGGGAGAGCGCCGAGACCAGCGGGTAGCGATCCATGTAGAGCGCGTTGGCCCGCATCGCCGGAATGCAGTAGTCGGCGGCGAACTCCTCGCGGGCGTCGATCACCACCGACTCGGCGGCGCCGCAGTCCAGGGCTCGCTGGCGGATCACGGCCAGGTCCTCGCCGCCCTGCCCGACGTCGATCGCCACTGCGACCACCTCGGCGCCGGTCTGCTCGGCCAGGTATGGGATGGCGACCGAGGTGTCCAGCCCCCCGGAGTACGCCAGAACGACACGTTCGCTCATGCCGGCCCTCCGCTGCGCTCCAGGCCGCCATGAGGCACATCCGCACTGAATCTGATGATTCGCTCGCCACGCTCGCTCATGGTGTGGTGCTCCCTTCAACATGTTCTTCCCGGGCCGCCCAGGCGGAGAGCTTCTCCCCCAGTGCCGCGCCACCGGTGGCCTCGCGGGCCACGACGAGAATGGTGTCGTCGCCGGCGATCGTGCCGACGACCTCCGGTAGCCCCGCCCGGTCCAGCGCGCTGGCGAGGTACTGGGCGGCACCGGGCGGGGTACGCAGCACGGCGATGTTGCCGCTGGCGTCGACCCCGTTGAGCAGTTCGCGGAGCAACCGGATCAGCCGGGCGGGCGCCTGCTCGGCGTCGCGCAGCGGCCGCTTGCCGTCCTCCGGGATGAGGTAGACGGCCGGCCCGTCACCGCCGCGTACCTTGACCGCGCCAAGCTCCTCCAGGTCCCGGGAGAGGGTGGCCTGGGTGACCTGGACCCCGCCGGCGGCGAGCAGGTCGGCCAGCTCGGTCTGCGAGCGGATCGCGTGGTCCCGGATCAGCGCGACGATGCGGCCGTGCCGCGCGGCCCGGGTCAGCGGCCCGGTCACGCCGGCCTCCCGAGCGGGTGGGCGGAGCCGGTTCACACCGGCCTCGCGAATGCACGGGCGACGATCGGGCCGGTCATGCCGACTCACCGACCACGGACGCGATGATCGAGGCGGGCGAGGGCTCGTCGCCCGGTCGTGACGACGGTTCGCCGGGCGCACCGGGTCCCGGCTGGGCGGGGCGCTCCTCGGCGTGCCGCTCCAGCAGCCAGGCGAGCAGGGCCTTCTGGGCGTGCAGCCGGTTCTCCGCCTGGTCGAAGACCGCGCTGCGCGGGCCGTCGAGCACCTCGTCGGTGATCTCCTCGCCCCGGTGGGCCGGAAGGCAGTGCAGCACCACGGCCTCCGGCCGGGCAACGGCGAGCAGCGTCTTGTTGAGCTGGTACGGCTGGAAGGCGGTGAACCGGTCCCGGCCGTCGCCCTCCTGCCCCATCGAGGTCCAGGTGTCCGTGGCCACCACGTCGGCGCCGGAGACCGCCTCCGCCGGGTCGCGCAGCACGCGTACCGAGCCGCCGGTGCCGGCGGCGATCTCGGCGGCCCGGTCCAGCACGGCCGGGTCGGGGTCGTAGCCCGCCGGCCCGGCGACCCGGACGTGCATCCCGGCGGTCGCTCCGCCGAGCAGGTACGAGTGCGCCATGTTGTTGGCGGCGTCGCCGAGGTATGCCAGCGTCCGGCCGGCGGTGCCGCCACAGTGCTCGCGGACGGTGAGCAGGTCGGCCAGGAGCTGGCAGGGGTGGAACCCGTCGGTCAGCCCGTTCACCACCGGCACGTCGGCGCCGACGGCGAGCTGGGCCAGCCGGTCGTCGCCGAAGGTGCGCAGCACGATCGCGGCGACGTAGCGGCTCAGCACCCGGCCCGCGTCCACCACCGACTCGCCCCGGCCGAAGTGCGTGACCTGGGTGTCCACCACGATCGGGTGGCCGCCCAGCTCGGCGATGCCGACATCGAAGGAGAGCCGGGTACGCAGGCTCGGCTTGTCGAAGAGCACCGCCACCGACCGGGGGCCGGCGAGCGGGCGCAGCGCGTAGCGATCCGTCTTCATCCGGGTGGCGAGCTCCAACACCGCCGCCTGCTCGGCCGGGCTGAGGTCGTCGTCGCGCAGGAAGTGCCGGGGCATCAGTCCACCACCCCTCCGGTCGGGTCGGCGCCGCCCGGCGCGTCCGCCGCCACGGCCGGCGCTTCCAGGGCGCCCGGGGTCGCCGCGTCCAGCGCCGCCGGCAGGGCGGCGAGAAAGGCGTCGGCCTGGTCCATGCCGAGGATCAGCGGCGGGGCCAGCCGGATCGTCCCCGGCTGCACCGGATTGGTGAGAAAGCCGGCGTTCCGGAGCACTCCGGCGGTGGCGGCGGCGGCCGGCGCACGCAGCGCGATGCCGAGCAGCAGCCCGCTGCCGCGCACCTCGGCGACCAACGGGTGGCGCAGCGCCTCCACGCCGCGTCGGATCCGCTCGCCGACCCGCTTGACGTGGTCGAGCAGTCCCTCGTTGGCGATCGTGGAGATGACGGCGAGGGCGGCGGCGCAGCTCACCGGGTTGCCGCCGAAGGTGGTGCCGTGGGCGCCCGGGCGGAGCAGCTCGGCCGCCTCGCCGAAGGCCAGGCAGGCGCCGATCGGCAGCCCGCCGCCGAGCCCCTTGGCCAGGGTGATCAGGTCCGGCTCGATGCCGTCGGCCTGGTGCGCGAACCAGTGCCCCGTCCGGCCGATCCCGGTCTGCACCTCGTCGAGCGCGAGCAGGGCGCCGTGCTCGGCGGTGATCCGCCGGGCGGCGGCGAGGTAGCCGGGAGGCGGGACGACCACGCCGTTCTCGCCCTGCACCGGCTCCAGGATCACCATCGCGGTCTCGCCGGTGACCGCGGCGGCCAGCGCCGCGACGTCGCCGTACGGGATGTGGGTCACCTCGCCGGGCAGCGGGCGGAACGGGTCGGCCTTGGCCGGCTGCCCGGTGAGCGCCAGCGCGCCCATGGTGCGGCCGTGGAAGCCGCCGTCGGTGGCGACCACCCGGGTCCGGCCGGTGAGCCGGGAGAGCTTGAAGGCGGCCTCGTTGGCCTCGGCACCGGAGTTGGCGAAGAAGACCCGGCCGGCCCGGCCGGCCAAAGCCAGCAGCAGCTCGGCCAGGGCCACCGGCGGCTCGGCGACGAAGAGGTTGGAGACGTGCCCGAGGGTGGCGACCTGCCGGGAGACCGCCTCGACCACCGCCGGGTGGCCGTGCCCGAGCGTGTTGACCGCGATGCCGCCGACCAGGTCGACGTACTCCCGGCCCGCCTCGTCGGTCACCACCGCGCCGCTGCCCCGGACCAGCGCGAGCTGCGGGGTGCCGTAGTTGTCCATCATGGACTGTGTCCAGCGGTCGACAAGGGTCGAGGTCATGACCGGACCGCCCCCGGCTCGGGAACCACCATGGTGCCGAATCCTTCCGACGTGAAAACTTCCAGCAGGGTCGAGTGCGCCACCCGCCCGTCCACCACGTGCGCCGCCGGCACTCCGCCGCTGACCGCCCGCAGGCAGGCCTCCATCTTCGGCACCATGCCCGACTCCAGCCTCGGCAGCAGCTCGGCGAGCTCGCCGATGGTGATCTCCGAGACCAGGCTGTCGGTGTCCGGCCAGTCGGCGTAGAGGCCGGGCACGTCGGTCAGTACGACGAGCTTGCGGGCCCGCAGCGCGACGGCGAGCGCGGCGGCGGCGGTGTCGGAGTTGAGGTTGTGCAGCACCCCGTCCGCGTCCGGCGCGACTGTCGAGATCACCGGGATCCGGCCGGCCGAGATGAGGTCGGCGACGGCGGAGACGTCCACCTCCTCCACGTCACCGACCTGGCCGATGTCGACCGGTTCGCCGTCCACGTAGGCGGGCCGGCGGACCGCCGTGAAGAGCCGGGCGTCCTCGCCGGAGAGCCCGACCGCGAACGGGCCGTACTCGTTGATCATGCCGACCAGTTCCCGGCCGACCTGGCCGACCAGCACCATCCGGACCACGTCCATCGCCTCGGGCGTGGTCACCCGCAGCCCGCCCTTGAACTCGCTGGCGATGCCGAGCCGGCGCAGCATGGCGGAGATCTGCGGACCGCCGCCGTGCACCACCACCGGCCTCAGGCCGGCGTAGCGCAGGAAGACCATGTCGGCGGCGAACGCCCGCTGCAACTCCGGCTCGATCATGGCGTTGCCGCCGTACTTCACCACCACGGTGGAGCCGGAGAAGCGTTCCAGCCAGGGCAGCGCCTCGATGAGGGTGGCCGCCTTCCGCTGCGCCTCGGTCAGGTCACGGGTGAGCATCATGTGGAGTACGCCGAGTTCTCGTGCACGTACGCGTGCGACAGGTCGTTGGTCCAGACCGTCGCCTCCGCCGGGCCGGTGTGCAGGTCGATCCTGATCGTCACCTGCCGGCCGGAGAGCTCCACCTTGGAACGGTCCTCGGCGGCGGCTCCGGAGCGGCAGACCCAGACGCCGTTGACCGCCACGTCCAGGGCGTCCGGTTCGAAGGCCGCGCCGGTGGTGCCGACGGCGGCGAGGATCCGGCCCCAGTTCGGGTCGTTGCCGAAGAGCGCGGTCTTGACCAGGTTGTTCCGGGCCACCGAGCGGCCGATCTCGACGGCGTCGTCCTCGTCGGCGGCCCCGACCACCTCGATCGCGATCTCCTTGCTGGCACCCTCGGCGTCGGAGACCAGTTGCCGGGCCAGCAGCCGGCACGCCTCGGTGACCGCGGCGGTCAGCTCGGCCTGGCCCGGCGCGATCCCGGAGGCACCGCTGGCCAGCAGCAGCACCGTGTCGTTGGTGGAGAGGCAGCCGTCCGAGTCGACCCGCTCGAAGCTGACCCGGCAGGCGGCCCGGAGCGCCTCGTCGAGCATGGCCGGCCCGGCCAGCGCGTCGGTGGTGACCACGCCGAGCATGGTGGCCAGCGCCGGCGCGAGCATCCCGGCGCCCTTGGCCATCCCGCCGACCGTCCAGCCGTCGCCGGCCACCACCACCGTCTTCGGGCGGGTGTCGGTGGTCATGATCGCCTCGGCCGCCGCCGGCCCGCCCTCGGCGCCCAACGCGGCCACGGCGCTGGTCACCCCCGGCAGCAGCCGGTCCATCGGCAGCCGCTCCCCGATCAGGCCGGTCGAGCAGACCGCCACCTCGCCGGCGCCGACCCCAGGTCCGCCGCCGGCGGCTGCGGAGAGCGTCGCGGCGGCGTGCTCGGCGGTGGCATGGGTGTCCTGGAAGCCCGGCGCGCCGGTGCAGGCGTTGGCACCACCGGAGTTGAGCACCACCGCCCTGACCAGACCGCCCCGGAGCACCTGCTGGCTCCAGAGCACCGGCGCCGCCTTGACCCGGTTGGCCGTGAAGACGCCGGCCGCCGCCGTCTCCGGCCCGTCGTTGACCACCAGCGCGACGTCCGGCGTACCGCCGGACTTGAGCCCGGCGGCTACTCCGGCCGCCCGGAACCCGCGCGGCGCGGTGACGCTCATCCCGGCACTCCCTCGTCGTCGGCTGTTCTGCTGATCGTGCGCATGCCTGCCACCCGGCCGGGGCGGGGTGCCCGGCGCGTCACGGTGCGACCCCGTGCACGGCGAGCCCGGTCGTCTCGGGCAGCCCGAGCATGAGGTTGGCACACTGCACCGCCTGGCCGGCCGCGCCCTTGCCGAGGTTGTCGATGGCGCTGACCACGATCAGGCGACCGGAGTCGACGTCGACGGTGGCCTGGAGGTGGCAGGAGTTGCCGCCCAGGGTGGCGGCGGTGTGCGGCCACCGCCCTTCCGGCAGGACGTGCACGAACGGCGCGTCCGCGTACGCCCGGGTCAGCACCGCGCGCGGGTCGACCGCAGCGCCACCGACCGGCAGTGCGGTGACGGTGGCCAGGATGCCGCGCGGCATGGGCGCCAGCACCGGGGTGAAGGAGAGCCCGGTCGCCCCGCTCGCCTGCTTGATCTCCGGCACGTGCTGGTGGGCGCCGACCTTGTAGGGCGAGAGATCGCCCATCACCTCGCTGCCCAGCAGGTGCGGCTTTGCCGACCGGCCGGCCCCGGAGGTGCCGGAGGCGGCCACCACGACCACGTCGTGCGGGGCGGCGACCCCGGCGGCGAGCAGCGGGGCCAGGGCCAGGATGGTGGCCACCGCGTAGCAGCCGGTGGCGGCGACCCGGGTGGCGGCGGCGATCGCCGTCCGCTGGCCGGGCAGCTCCGGCAGCCCGTAGGTCCAGGCCCCCCCGTGGGCGCCGCCGTAGTAGCGGGTCCATGCGGCGGCGTCGGTGAGCCGGTGGTCGGCACCGAGGTCGACCAGGCGGAGCCCGTCCGGCAGGCCGGCGGCCAACGCCGCCGACTCGCCGTGCGGCAGGGCCAGGAAGACCAGGTCCGCGTCGGCGAGCACCGCCGGCTCGGTCCGGCCGAACACCAGGTCGAGCCCGGTGAGCTGCGGGTGTACGGCCGCGACCGGTTGGCCGGCCTGGCTGTGCGCGGTCGCGGCGACGAGATCGAGCTCGGGGTGCCCGGCGATCAGCCGGAGCAGTTCGCCGCCTGCGTAGCCACTCGCACCGGCGACCGCGACCCGAATTCCCATGCCCACCTCCGCATATCTATGCAGAGCACAGTACAGGCATTCCACGACGATTGCAAGCCTATGCAACGGGCGGGATGATCAATCGGCGCCTGGGCCGCCTGACCGGCTACCTCGGTGCGTGGTGCCGGTACGTGGTCCCCTCAGCGGTGGAAGCCTGGTATGCGGCGGCGGGCGGCGGGGTCCGCGCTTCCCCGCCGCCCGCCGGCTACGGCAGTCTCGACGTCGACCCCGGGGCTTCACCGCGCAGCGGCGTCCGGCCCACGACGACGGCGAACCGCCGGTCGCGCGGTCAGCTCAGCGAGCCGAGGTACTCCGGATTCGCTTCCAGCCACGCGTCGACGGCCTTGGCCTCGTCGTCCTTGTGGACGTTGAACATCAGGTCCTCGAGCGAGCCGAGCTGCTGACTGTCCATCGTGAACTTCTTCAGCATCGCCGTGACCTCGGGGAAGTCCTCGCCGAACCCGGCACGGGCCAGCGTGGTGACCTCCTCGGCCTGCCCGAGCGTGCCCTTCGGGTCCGCCAGGTCCTTCAACTGGTACTTCGCGTAGGCCCAGTGCGGGTGCCAGAGCGTCACCACGATCGGCTCCTTGCCGCTGATGGCACGGTCGAGGGCGGCCAGCATCGCCGGGGTGGACGACGTCTTGAGGTCCATCACGTCGGTCAGGCCGTACCCCGGAATGACCTTGTCCTGGGTGGCGGCGGTGAGTCCGGCACCGGGCTCGATGCCGATGATCTCGCCGTTGAACGTCTCCGCCTGGCCCGCCAGGTCTTCCAGCGAGTCGACTCCGTCGACGTACTGCGGGACGGCGATGCTCAGGCTCGCGTTGTCGTACCAGACACCGATCTTCTCGAGCTTGTCGCCGTACTGCTCCCAGTAGGCGGCGTGGGTCTGCGGCAGCCAACCGTCCAGGAACAGGTCGATGTCACCCTTGGCCAGGCCACCGTAGACGAGCCCGGCTTCGAGATTCTTGAGCTCGACCTCGAATCCCTTGTCCTCCAGGATCCTCTGCCACAGGTTGGAGGCGGCGATGGCCTCGTCCCATGCCATGTAGCCGATGGTGATCTTGTTGGAGTCCCCGGTCGAGCCGGAGTCGTCGGCATCACCGCCACAGGCGGCGGCACCCAACGCCAGTGCCGCCGCGGCCGCCAGCGCGATGCCGCGTCTCAAGGTCTTGCTCCACATGGTGTTTCCTTCCTTGTTACGAAAAGACACCGGCAGGACTCGCGAACGGCGAGGCAGGGTGCCGGCACCGGACCTCCCTGCGGGTCGGGACGGTGCGCGGGTCCGGAGTTGGGCTCAGGCCCGCTGTGTGGCGCGGTCCGCCCTGGCCAGGGCGGAGCGCGCACCGATCGAGTCGGTGAGCCGGTCGAGGACCACCGCGAGGATCACCACGGCTATGCCCCCCTCGAATCCCTGGCCGACCTGCACCCTGGAGAGCGAGAGCATGATCACGTCACCCAGGCCGCCGGCACCGACCATGCCGGCGATGACCACCATCGACAGGGCCAGCATGATGACCTGGTTGACGCCGGTCATGATGGTCGGCAACGCCAGGGGCAGCTTTGTCCGCAGCAGGATCATCGACGGCGACGCGCCGAACGCCTCGCCGGCCTCCACCACCTCACGGTCCACCTGGCGCAGGCCCAGTTCGGTGAGACGGACGCCGGGCGGCATGCTGAACACCACCGTGGCCAGCACCCCCGGCACGGTACCGATGCCGAAGAAGAAAATGGCCGGAATCAGATAGACGAACGCCGGCAGGGTCTGCATCAGGTCCAACACCGGCCGGGCCACCGCCGACGCGCGTCGGTTCTCCGCGACGAAGATGCCGATCGGTACCGCGAACAGCAGCGACAGGGCGCTTGCGACCATGACCTGAGCCAGGGTGTGCATGGTCTCGTCCCAGTAGGGCATCCCACCCACGAGTCCGAGCCCGATCGCCGTACCGAGCCCGAACTTCCAGCCGCGCAACCACCAGCCGAGGGCCGCGAAGAGCACCACCACGACGATCGCCGGCGGCGCGGTCAGCAGGTCGACCAATGGGTTGACCAGTGATTCGACGAAGCTGGCGATGGCGTCGAAGAGCGGTCCCAACTGCCTGGTGGCCCAGTCGACCACATTCTCGGTCCAGTCCCCGACCGGCACGTAGGGCAGCACGTCGTCCAGGGGAGTGTCGGCCACCGTCATACCGGTTCTCCCTTCGTCTCTGTCGCGGGGCCGGGCTGTGCCGGACTTTGCCAGGTGCCGGCGGTGTCCGGGCCGTCGACGGCGGCCATCGTCGGGTCCGCGCTGTCCGCCCGGGGCGGGCCGTCCTCCTTCGACAGACCGGAAGCTCCCGGCGGACCGGAGTCCGACCCGGCGGAGATGGCCGCGCCGATACTGCCGAGGGCATTGAGCAGGGTGATCCGGGGTATCACGCCCGCCAGCCGACCCTCGTCGTCGACCACGGCCACCGGATACGTACTCGCCGCGCACGCACCGAAGAGGTCCGCGACCGGGGTGTCGCCCGGCACCGACCGGGCGTGCTCCGTCGAGACGACTCCGCCGAGGTCCTTCTGCCCCTCCCGGACCGCTCGATCGACCAGATCCTCGGTGACCGTCCCGAGGAAGCGCTTACCACGTCCGGTGACATACACGGCCGAGGTCTGCGTCTCCCGCAACGCCCGTGCCGCCACCCGAGGGCCGGCGTTCACGTCCACCACGCTCAGCGGCTTCTCCATCACCGACGACGCGGTGAGGATCCGGGTCCGGTCCACGTCGGCCACGAACTGGGCGACGTAGTCGTTGGACGGATCGGTGAGGATCTCCTCGGCGGTGCCGATCTGGACGATCCGGCCGTCGCGCATGACGGCGATACGATCACCGAGCCGCATGGCCTCGTTGAGATCGTGGGTGATGAAGACGATGGTCTTGCCGAGCTCGGCCTGCAGTTCCAGAAGCTGGTCCTGGACCTCACGGCGGATCAGCGGGTCGAGCGCGGAGAATGCCTCGTCCATCAGCATGATGTCGGTGCCTGCGGCGAGGGCGCGGGCCAGACCCACCCGCTGGCGCATGCCACCGGACAGTTCCTGCGGCAGGTTGTCCTGCCAGCTCTCCAGCCCGACCATCCGCAGCGCGTCCATCGCCCGCTCGCGGCGCTCGGCACGGGGCCGCCGCGCCGCTTCGAGCGCGTAACCCGCGTTCTCCAACACCGTCCGGTGTGGGAGGAGCGCGAAGTGCTGGAATACCATGCTGATCTTTTCGCGGCGCAGACTGCGCAGCGCGGCCGGCTTCATCCTGGTCAGGTCGACACCGTCGATCTCGACGCTGCCATGCGTGGGCCGCACCAGCCCGTTGAGCATCCGGATGAGGGTGGACTTCCCCGACCCGGAGAGGCCCATCACGACGAAGATCTCACCACGCCGAACCTCGAAATTCGCGTCGATCACCGCAGCGGTCACGGGTAGATCCGCCAGCACCTCGTCGCGGTGGGCACCCTCGGCTAGGCGCCGAACTGCCGTTTCAGCCCCGTGACCGAAGACCTTGTAGAGGGATTTCACTGCTAACGCGGACACGATCTCCATTCCGGTGAGCGCGGACGCCGGCGATCCTCCTCCGACGCGCCCGTCTCGACTCTCATCGCTGGCATCAGGCCGGTGAGCAGCCATTGGTCGGCGGTCCCGCCCCGAATCGGGTCGTCGGCGACCTTACCCGAGAGCCACTTAGCAGGGCCAATTCAAGATCACATCTGGATATCAATACCTGGCGTGGGCAGGCGAAATCCGGCGATATCGGGGCTGCGGAAGGCGACAAGAACCGACCGCCGAGCAGAGAGGCGACAGATGTAACGGAGAGCTATCCACCGCCTCTTCCGGTATCGGGGCCCAGGACCCGCGCGAACGGATGGTGGTCGCCACGCGGGACGCGGCGGCCACCATCCGGGGCGGGAGTGGTCAGGCTCCCCGGAGCACCGCGCCGAACCGGCGGGCCGCCTCGGCCACCGCCGCGTCCCGGGCGGCCACCGCCTCCTCACCGGTCAGCGTCCGGTCCGGCGCCCGGAACACCAGCTTGTACGCCAACGACCGGCGTCCCTCGCCCAACTGCTCCGAGGCGTAGACGTCGAAGAGCCGGATCGACTCCAGCAGCTCGCCGGCGCCCTCGGCCAGCGCCCGGCGCACCTCGTCGGCCGGTACGCCGGCATCCAGCACCAGCGCCACGTCGATCAGTGCGGGCGGGTAGTTGGAGATGCGGGGCGCCGGCACGACCGGGGCGACCGGCAGGGCGTCGAGATCGAGTTCGAGCGCGCTGGTCCGGGGCGGCAGCTCGAGGTTGGCCAGCGCCGCCGGGTGCAGCTCACCGGCGTACCCGACCGGCACGTCGTCCACCCGGAACTCCGCGCACCGGCCGGGGTGCCAGGGGGCGTACTCGGCCTGCCGGATCACGACCCGGTCCGCCGGGATCCCGGCGGCGGCCAGTACGATCCGCCCCGCCTGCACGGCGTCGGCCCAGCCGGCCGGGCGGCCCGCCCCCCACCAGCCGGCCGGTTCCACCTCGCCGGCCAGGACGGCGGCGACCCGCCACGGCTGGTGCGGCAGCATCGCGTCGGCGGCCCGGAACTCCTCGTCGCTGGGGCGGTGGTCGACGCCCATCGCCGGCGGCGGGCCGGTCCGGGGCCGGGGCTCGAAGACCAGGCCGATCTCGTAGAGGGCCAGGTCCCGGTGGCCACGGCCGAGGTTGCGGCGCAGCGTGCCGAGCAGGGTGCCGAGCAGCGTGGTCCGCATCAGTGGCTCGGTCTCGGCCAGCGGGTTCGCCAGCCGTACGGCGGTGCGGCGCGGGTCGTCCGCCGGCAGCCCGAGCCGGTCGAAGAGTTCCGCGGCAACGAACGGTGGGGAGAGCACCTCGACGTAACCGTTCTCGGCCAGCGCCCGGCTCACCGAGCGGCGTCGGCGCTGCTCCGGGGTGAGTCCCCGGCCAGGCGGTGCGACCGGCAGCACCGAGGGCACCCGGTCGTAGCCGTCCAGCCGGATCACCTCCTCGACCAGGTCCGCCGGGTCGGTGAGGTCCGGGCGCCAGGTCGGCGGGGTGACCACCAGGGTCTCCGGTCCGCTCGCGTGCCGGCCGCCCGAGCCGTTGCCGCCGCCGGCCCGCCCGTTGCCGGCCGCACCGTGACCGTTGCCGGCGACGCTACGCCCGCCGTCGACCGCGACCGCGCAGCCGACCCGCTCCAGCAGCGCGACCGTCCGCGTCGTCTGGTATGGCAGACCGGCACGCCGGGCCGGCAGGTCCGCGTCGATCACGATCCGGTTCGGCGGGTCGACGTGGTCGATGTCGAGCACCTCGGCACCGGCGGTGCCTCCGCCGTACGTCGTCAACAGTTCGACCGCCCGTGCCAGGGCGACCAGCGGCAGCGCCGGATCGACACCGCGCTCCCAGCGCTTGGCCGCCTCGCTGAAGAGCCGGTGCCGACGGGCGGTCCGGCCGACCACCACCGGGTCCCAGTGCGCCGCCTCGAAGAGCACGTTGACAGTGCTCTCGGCGACCTCGCTGGTCTCGCCGCCCATCACGGCGGCGAGCGAGATCGGCACCCCACCGCTTCCGCTGTCCCCGACGACCGAGCCGGGCAGTCCGGCGTCGCAGATCACCAGGTCCTCGGGGTCGAGGGTCCGGTCGACGCCGTCCAGGGTGGTCAGCCGCTCCCCCGGCACCGCCCGGCGGACCACCAGCTCGCCCCGGAGCGCGTCCAGGTCGAAGGCGTGCATCGGCTGGCCCAGCTCCAGCATCAGGTAGTTGGTGATGTCGACAGGCAGCGAGATGGTCCGGATGCCGGCGTGGGTCAGCCGGCGCCGCATCCAGACCGGCGACTCGGCGGCCGGGTCGATCCCCCGGACCACCCGGGCGGCGAACCGGTCACAGCCGACGGTGTCGACGACCCGCACCGGGTACGCCGGCTCCGGCGTCGCCCCGGGCGCGGGCACCAGACCCGGGTCCCGGAACGGCACCTCGAAGGCGTGCGACAGCTCCCGGGCCAGGCCGCGCACGGACATCGCGTACCCCCGGTCCGGGGTGATCTCGACCTCGACGACCACGTCGTCGAGCCCGACCACCGGCCGCGCGTCGTCCCCGGGCTTGGCCGGCACGTCCTCGGGCAGCACCAGGATGCCGGCGTGATCGTCGCCGATGCCCAGCTCGCGGACCGAACAGATCATGCCGTTGGAGTTCCGCCCGTACGTCTTCCGGGCGCCGATCGCGAAGCCGCCAGGCAGTACGCCACCGGGGAGGATCACCACCACCCGATCGCCGACCGCGAAGTTGGTCGCCCCGCAGACGATCTCCTGCGGCTCGCCACTGCCGTTCGCGGCGCCGACGTCGACCCGGCAGAACCGGATCGGCTTCTTGAAGCCGGTCAGCTCCTCGATCTCGCGCACCTCGCCGACCACCAGCGGACCGGTGACGGTGCCACGCAGATCCACGATGGACTCGGTCTCGATGCCGAGGTTGACCAGGGCCTGGTCCAGCTCCTCGGGGCCCACCTCGGCGGGCAGGTCGACGTGCTCGCGCAGCCAGGAAACAGGAATTCGCATGACTCAGACCACCGCATCCGTCGCGTTGTCCACCAGGACCACGTCGTTCACCAGGACCACGTCGTTCACCATCCCGCTCACACCTCGACCCCGAACGCGCGGGTGAACCGCACGTCGCCCTCGGCCATGTCCCGCATGTCGCCGATGCCGTGCCGGAACATCAGGGTGCGTTCGATGCCCATCCCGAAGGCGAATCCGGAGTAGACGTCCGGGTCGATCCCGCAGGCGCGCAGTACCCGGGGGTTGACCATGCCGCAGCCGCCCCACTCGACCCAGCGCGGGCCGTCCCGGTGCGCCGCGAACCAGACGTCGAACTCGCCGGACGGCTCGGTGAACGGGAAGTAGTGTGGCCGCCACCGGGTCCGCGCCTCGGCCCCGAACATCGCCTTCGCCAGGTGGTCCAGGGTGCCACGCAGGTGCGCCATGGTGATCCCCTGGTCCACCACCAGCCCTTCGACCTGGTGGAAGACGGGACTGTGCGTGGCGTCCAGCTCGTCGGTCCGGTAGACCCGGCCGGGGCAGACGACGTAGATCGGCGGCTTGCGGGCCAGCATGGTCCGGGCCTGCACCGGCGAGGTGTGCGTCCGCAGCACCAGCCCCGGCAGGTCCAGATAGAAGGTGTCCATGGTGCCCCGGGCCGGATGGTCAGGCGGGATGTTCAGCGCGTCGAAGTTGGTCCACTCCAGCTCGATCTCGGGCCCCTCGGCGATCTCGTAGCCCATCCCGACGAAGAGGTCGCCGATCCGCTCTGCCAGGGTGCTGATCGGGTGCCGGGCGCCGCGCGGCCGCCGGTCGTAGGGGAGGGTGACGTCCACCCGCTCCTCGGCGAGGATCCGCTCGGCCTGTGCGGCCTGTACGACGGCCAGCCGCTGCGCGTAGGCGTCCTCGATCGACCGGCGGGCCTCGTTGACCCGCTTGCCGGCGTCGGACTTGGCCGCTGGCGGCAGGGCGCCGATCTCCCGGCGGGCCAGCGAGACCGGTGCCCGGTCACCGAGATGTGCCCGGCGCAACTCGGCGAGGCGCTCCGGCTCGGTGGCGGCGTCGAACGCGGCCCTCGCGTCGGCCACCGCCGCCGCCAGCGCGTCCGGGTCGAGCAGGGCGACCTGTTTCGGGTCGTACGGGTCGTTGCGGTACGTCATGACGTGCGGTTGCTCCCTCTGCGTGGCGGGCGGTGCTCCCCGCTCGGCGTCGAATGTCCCGCCGGGCCGCGCGGGATGCCCTCCGGCACCGCGCCGGCCGCCCGGGTGGGTCCACCTCGGGGTGGCGGGTGCGACCGGGCGTGCGTGGTCGGTGTGCGGCGGGGCGCACCGGCGACGCCGTGGACAGGTCGGGGGGCGGCCCTGCCGGACGGCTCCCAGAGTCTACGGAGGTGCGGCTGAGCCGAGACGTGCGGCTGGGCCGCAGCCCGCCGGTCGGAGGTGCGCAGGGAGAAGGTCGGAGTCAGCCCTGCCGCCCGCCGCCACCGGCGGGCTGGCTAAACGAGCGGCGTCGCGCCTCGCGGACGCCACACTTCCCGGACTCGGTCATCGGGTCGACAACTCCCTGGTCGGTTCTGCTGCCCCAGGATCCATCATGCGCTCCGCACCGCGGGGCGGGCGCCCCCGGGTCGCAGGGCTCTGGCCGAAGCGTACAGGCAGACCGCGGCGGCGGCAGCCAGGTTGAGGCTCTCGGCCCGGCCGTGCAGTGGCACCCGTACCCGGGCGTCGGCGGCCTCGGCCAGCTCCGCAGGCAGGCCGTGCGCCTCGGAGCCGAAGAGCCAGGCGGTGGGGCGGGCCAGGCCGCCCGCGTCGGCGAGGTCGTCCAGGTCGGTCTCGCCATGGCCGGAGGCGGCCAGCACCGTCAGCCCGGCCGTGCGCAGCTCGGCCACGACCAGCGCCGGGTCGGCGGCCCGGACCAGGTCGAGGTGGAAGAGGCTGCCGGCGGTGGCGCGTACGCACTTGCCGTTGTAGGGGTCGACCGCCTCACCGGCGAAGACCACCGCTCCGGCTCCGGCGGCGTCGGCGGTGCGCAGCACGGTGCCGGCGTTGCCCGGGTCGCGAATCTCGGCGAACGCGGCGACGAGCCGGGGGCGCCGGTCCAGCGCGGTGCGGAGCGGCACGTCGAACTGGACGCAGAGCGCGACGATGCCCTGCGGCGCCATGGTCTCGGTCAGTGCCGCGAGCGCCTCGTCGGTCAGCCGGGAGACCGGCACCCCGGCACGGTCGGCGGTGGCGGCGAGGTCGGCGTACCGGTCGAGCGCGGCCGGGGTGCCGAAGAGCTCGACCACCACGTCGGGCGCGGCCAGCGCCTCGCGGACGGCCTGCGGCCCCTCGGCCAGAAAGCGGCGACTGCCGTCCCGGTCCCGGCGCCGGTGCAGCCGCCGGGCCGCGACGATTCTCGGGGTACGCGGGGTGAAGAGCTGTTCCGCGTCCTGGACATGGTCGAGGCGCCCCGCCTGCGGGTTCACCGTCATGCGGGACGCCTCAATCGGATGTCGCGGGTGGTCAGGCGGCCTGGGCCGACGCGCCACCGGTGCCCTCGGCCGCCACGGCGGCGCGGGCGACCTCGACGATGGCCGCGAAGGCCGTCGGGTCGTTGACGGCGAGGTCGGCAAGGATCTTGCGGTCGACCTCGACACCGGCCAGCTTCAGGCCCTGGATGAGCCGGTTGTAGGTCATCCCGTTGGCGCGGGCCGCCGCGTTGATCCGGGTGATCCAGAGCTGCCGGAAGTCACCCTTGCGGTCGCGCCGGTCCCGGTAGGCGTACTGCATCGAGTGCAGCACCTGCTCCTTGGCCTTGCGGTAGAGCCGGGAGCGCTGACCCCGGTAGCCGCTGGCGGTCTCCAGCAGCGTACGGCGCTTCTTCTGGGCGTTAACTGACCGCTTGACGCGTGCCATCTCAACTACTCCTTCAGGTCAAGAGGCGCGCGTCAGCGGCCCAGCAGCTTCTTGATTCGCTTGACGTCGGCCTTGGCCACCTCGACGGTGCCGGTGAGCCGGCGGGTAAGGGTGGAGGGCTTCTTCTCCAGGTTGTGCCGGAGGCCGGCCTGCTGGCGGACGATCCTGCCCTTGCCGGTCACTTTGACCCGCTTGCCCATCCCGGTGTGGCTCTTCATCTTCGGCATTGTGGTGCGTCTCTCCCCTGTTACTCGCCGGTGGTTCCGGCGGGTCCGGCCGGGCCGGGTGTCGGTCCGGCAGCCGGCGGCGCCTCCGCGGCACCGGTTTCCCGCTCGCGGGGCGAGCCGGCTCGGGCCGCCGTCGCGGCGGCCTTGGTGGCCCGATGCGGAGCCAGGACCATGATCATGTTGCGGCCGTCCTGCTTCGGAGCGGCCTCGACGTACCCCAGTTCCGAGATCTCGGACTCGAGTCGGCGCAGGAGCCGGTAGCCCAGCTCCGGTCGGCTCTGCTCGCGACCGCGGAACATGATCGTCACCTTGACCTTGTCCCCGGCCTTGAGGAACCGCACCACGTGACCCTTCTTGGTCTCGTAGTCGTGCGGATCGATCTTCGGTCGGAGCTTCATTTCCTTGATGACGGTCTGTTGCTGGTTACGCCTGGCTTCGCGCGCCTTGAGTGCGGACTCGTACTTGTACTTACCGAAGTCCATGAGCCTGCACACCGGCGGGCGTGCCATGGGCGCAACCTCGACCAGGTCCAGGTCGACGTCCGTGGCCAGCTGCAGGGCGCGCTCCAGCGGGACGATGCCCACCTGCTCGCCGTCAGGGCCGACCAGTCGGACCTCACGTGCCCGGATCTGCTCGTTCACGCGTGGTTCGACGCTGATGTGGCCTCCTCGTGGTGATCCTCACCGGCCGCGCGTCAGCGGTGGCCGGTCCTAACGTCCCCGACCCAAAGCAGAAGGCCCCGGCGCATGCCGGGGCCCGCTCGACCGGTCAGCGGCGATCGACGATCGCACCCGGCACGGCGAACCGAACCGGTGACCGGACCCGGCCACCGAAAGAGGTGACACGGGTGGGAGCAGGCGCTCCGCTTCGTTGACTGTCACCGGGCAACACCCGAGACAGTGGTCGACTGGTAGAGATTAGCAGGTCAGCCCGCAGGATGCCAAAACGGGCATGCCGGAGCCGCCCCACGATTCCACCCGGCGATTCCGCCCCCGGTCAGCCGTCGGCCGGCGGCCGCCGCTCCACCGGGGTCGACCGCCCGACTCCCACCTGCGGCGAGAGTTCACCCGCGCCCTACCCGGCCGGCTGGGCTGCCGCGTGCAGGGCACGGAGCGCGCGTACCCCGTCCACCGCCAACTCCCGGTCCACCACCTGCAGGGCCAGCACCGGCACCAGGTCGTCGTCGTGCAGTTCCAGACTGGCCCAGGCCGAGCCGCGGTCGAAGCGCACCGTCCGGACAACGGTCCAGGGCAGGTCGTACGCGCCCAGCACGTTGCGCACCCGAACCCCGCGCGCGTCGGCCTCCACCCGGGGCCGGGTGAAGAGCAGCACCACGAAGGCACCCAGCACGCCGAGTCCGGCCATGGCGAGCTGGTCGCCCCGCTGGAAGGTGGCCGCACCGGTGCCGGTCGAGCCGCTCAGCCCGATGCTGAGCAGGGCGAACATCAACACCAACGCGGGGGCCAGGATCCAGCAGACCACCCGGATACGCCGCGGACGCACCCGCACCAGGCCCGCGTCACGGACGGCAGCGGAATCACTCACGCCGCCCAGTCTGCCAGACCGTAAGGAAGGGCCCCCACTTATCGTTTTCTGCATAGGAAGGGCCCCCGGTTAACCATGATCGACCGGCGTCAGGTGGCGGCCGGGGTGCCCCGGGTGGCCCGGCCGGAGACGAAGACGGCGAGCAGGGTGAGCACCGCGCCGACCAGCACCGCCAGGCTGGCGCCGGGTCCACCCGGGCGCAGGTCGAGCAGGAGCGCCCCGCCCAACTGCCCGGCGACCAGCGCCAGGCCGGTGCGGAGCAGCCCCATCGACCGGATCCCGACCAGCATCGCGACGGTGATCGACACCCCGAGCGGGCCGCCGACGTAGAGGTACCACTCGCCGGGCCAGTCCGCGGCGCCGAGCTGGGCCAGGGCGCCGGTCACCGCCGCCACCGGCAGCATCGCCGCGCTGCTCACCGTGAAGTTCACCGCTGTGGCGGCGGCCGGGTTGGCGACCGTGGAGATCCGTCCGTTCAGTGCTCCCTGGACGGCGACCAGCACGCCGCAGGCGACTCCGAGCAGGACCAGTCCCACCGCCAACTCCCCGACCGGCCGGCCGAGCTGGGCCAGCGTCACGGCCGCGATCCCGAGCAGCGCGCCGGCCAGCCGGGCGCGGGTGAGTCCCAGCCGGCCAGCCGGGGCCAGCCGGGTCCGGTCGACCATCAGCCCGCCCCCGCTGTTGCCGGCGACCTGGGCGATGGTGAAGACGGCGACGCCGAGCACCGGCACGGCGTAGGTCGCCGAGGCGATGAAGAACGCCCCGCACAACCCGCCCAGGTACGTCCACCAGGGCAGCCTGGTCCGGCGCAGCACGCCCAGCCCGGCACGCATCGACGGCAGCGCGACCAGACCGAACAGGACCAGCGCCACGCCCCCGGTGTTGTTGACCAGGGCTCCGATGACCGGATGCCCCGTCCGCTCGCCCACCTCGGCGTTGGCCAGGCTCTGCGCCGCCGAGCCGACGCCGGCCAGCACGGTCACACCGATCGCGGCCCAGCCCGGCAGCACCTTCACCGGAACACCCGGCACCCTCCGCACAGCGACACCCCGCCCGAACGCCGAAGCGGGCTGGTCGCCGTTCGACCAGCTTTCACGCGGCGCCGGTCCAGCTTCACAGTAAGCAGCGCCGGCCGTCAGCGATCGTGACCGAGATCGCTCCGGCCCGCCGAGGCGCTGATGCGGAGCCGGTTCAGCGCGTACGCGATCGTGAGGACGGCCGGTGGCGCTGTCCGGACGCCGATCAGCGATCCGGCGTCGTCCCGGATACCGATGGCGCCGCACCCGGCGCCGGCCGTACGGTGAGCCGGGTGGGGGCACCGTTCCTGCCCGGGCTGCGACTGTGCCGGCTCTTCTACGCCGAGGCGGTGCGCCCGCTCCTCGCGCGGCAGTACCCCGGCCTTCGGCACGCGGCCGCGCGAATCGGCCCCGGCTCGGAGGTGCTCGGCTTCGACACCGAGCGTTCCGTCGACCACGACTGGGGACCCCGGCTCACTCTCTTCCTCTCCGCCGACGACCTCGCCCGGTACGCCGAGCCGATCGCGACCCTGCTGGCGGAACGGCTGCCGAAGGAGGTCGGCGGCTGGCCGACCCACTTCGCGCCACCCACGGGCCGGGTCCGGGTGCCGGCCTCGACCGACGGGCCGGTGGCGCACCTGGTGCAGGTCACCGAGCTTGGCCGGTGGTGCGACGCGCGGCTGGGCTTCGATCCCCGGGCCGGTGTGGAGACCTTCGACTGGCTGGCCACGCCCGCGCAACTGTTGGCCGAGGCGACCGGTGGTGCGGTGTTTCACGACGGTGTCGGCGAGCTGACCGCGCTCCGGGCCCGACTCCGGTGGTATCCGGACGACGTCTGGCGCTACCTGCTCGCCTGCCAGTGGGCGCGGATCGGCCAGGAGGAGCCGTTCGTGGGCCGGGCCGCCGAGGCCGGTGCCGAGGCGGGCAGCCGGGTGGTGGCGGCCCGACTGGTCCGGGACGTGATGCGGCTCTGCCTGCTACTGGCCCGGCGGTACGCGCCGTACAGCAAGTGGCTGGGGAGCGCGTTCGCCGGCGTCGAGGAGGCGGTGACAATCGCCGCCGCCCTGGACGAGGCGTTGACCGGGGATGCCGCGCACCGGCAGGCGGCGCTCTGCACGGCGTACGAGGCGGCCGGCGCCTGGCAGAACCGGCTCGGCCTGGCGGCGCCGGTCGACCCGAGCCGGCGCTGGTTCCACGACCGGCCGTACCCGGTCATCGGCGCCGACCGGTTCGCGGCCGCGCTGCTGACCTCGATCACCGATCCCGGCATTGCCGGGCTGCCGCCGATCGGCGGCATCGACCAGTACGTGGACAGCACACCCGTGCTGTGCCGGCCGGAGCTGGCCCGGGCGCTGACGGCCGCCGCGTGGCGGCAGGACGCCTCCTGAGCACCTGACCCACGCCGCCTGACCCACGCCGACGGAGAAGGGATCGACTATTGCCACTGTATGTGTTTCGATCTGAGTATCGAAATGTTTCATACCACCACCACCGGGCCGTCCCGCCCCTCCGTACCGAGGAGTCTCCATGTCCCATCCACGTCACGCGCCGCGCCGCCTCGGCGTCGCGCTGGCGGCTTCCGCCCTGGCGGTCGCCACCGGCGCCGTGGGCGTCACGGTCGCCGCTCCACCGGTCGCCGCCGCACCCTGCAACGGGTACGTGGCACTGACCTACGACGACGGACCGAACGCCGGCACCACCAACGCGCTGCTCAACGCGCTCACCTCGGCCGGTGCCCGGGCCACCTTCTTCAACGTCGGGCAGCGCGTGCAACAGAATCCCGCACTCGCCCGGGCACAGGTGACGGCCGGGATGTGGGTTGAGAACCACAGTTGGACCCACCCGCACATGACCCAGATGAGTGCCGCCCAGATGACCTCGGAGATCCAACAGACCCAGCAGGCCATCCAGCAGGCGACCGGCCGGACGCCCCGGCTCTTCCGGCCACCGTACGGCGAGACCAATGCGACGCTCCGGTCGGTCGAGGCCCAGTTCGGCCTCACCGAGGTGCTGTGGAACGTGGACTCCCAGGACTGGAACGGTGCGAGCACCAGCCAGATCGTGCAGGCCGCCTCGACCCTG
This sequence comes from Plantactinospora sp. WMMC1484, assembly GCF_049315195.1. Taxonomy (NCBI): domain Bacteria; kingdom Bacillati; phylum Actinomycetota; class Actinomycetes; order Micromonosporales; family Micromonosporaceae; genus Plantactinospora; species Plantactinospora sp. WMMC1484. The sequence continues at coordinate 3,999,628 of NZ_CP186055.1, read as the reverse complement.
CAGGACGGCGGCGTCATCCTGATGCACGACGGCTACCAGACGACCATCAACGCCGTACCGCAGATCGTCGCAAACCTCAACAGCCGCGGCCTCTGCCCCGGGCAGATCTCACCGACCACCGGCCGGGCCGTGGCGCCGGACGGCACCCCGCCGACGAACCCGCCGACCAACCCGCCGACCAATCCGCCGACGAACCCGCCGACGCAGGGCCCGGGTGGCTGCTCCGCCACGGTCTCGCTGAACTCCTGGAACGGCGGCTTCGTCGCCACGGTACGGGTCACCGCCGGCTCGTCCGGCACCAACGGCTGGTCGGTGAGCATGACCCTGCCCTCCGGCGCCAGCGTCACGAACGCCTGGAACGCCAACCGCAGCGGCAACAGCGGCGCGGTGACCTTCACCAACGTCAGCTACAACGGCCGGATTCCCGCCGGAGGGTCGACCGAGTTCGGCTTCCAGGGCACCGGCAGCGGATCGGGCATGTCGCCAACCTGTAGTGCCAGCTGACCAACACCGGCAGCACCCACACCGGCAGCCCGGTGCGGAGGACGCCCGTCCTCCGCACCGGCGCGCGGCGACCGCCGGTGCCCGGGCCACCGAGATGGCGACCCGGAACTCGCCCCGCAGGGTCGTCGATACGACGGGCTCTGGCGTAGGGAAACCCGATCCCGTCTCCCCCGTTGAACGACGACACCTCCCCACGCTCGCGCGCCCCGGCACAATCCTCCGGTCATGCGCACCCGAGCGTCCGCAGCGATGATACGCACACAGGACGTGAGGACGTCAACATCTGTGTACAGAGGTATGGCATGCTGTAAACGATTGTATTCGTCCGAGGGGAGGCCAGAGGGCTTCCGAGAGGAGGCCAGATGGCTGAGGCAGCGGGCGACGCCTGCGGCCCGGGTACGCTGGCCGGCCGCCTCGACCGGCTCTTCGACCGGATCCGCAAGCCCGACGGCACCCCGTACAGCCTGCGCGAGGTGGCGGACGCGACCGCGGCACAGGGCGAGTCGATCTCCCACACCTACATCGGACAGTTGCGTACCGGTAAGAAGAGCGATCCGAACCTCAGCCACCTCCGGGCGCTGGCGAGATTCTTCGGCGTACCCGTGGAGTACTTCACCAGCGACCGGCTGGCCGCCGACGTGGACCGGGAACTCGACCTCGCCGCCGCCTTGCAGCAGGTACGCGCCCGGACCGTCGCCCTGCGCAACTCCGTGATCCCGGAGGCCCAGTCGGCGATCGACGCCCTCACCCAGCTACTCGGGGTGATCCGCGTCCTTGAACAGGGCAAGGCGGACGCGGATGATGGCCCGTGAATGCGTGTCGCGGTCTGGCGACAGCACGCCGCGCAGAGGGACGGTGCGCCCATGACGCTACGGCAGATCCGCCGGCGCTGTGAGCAACTCGTGCGCGGTATCCGCGTACCGGATCCGTTCGATCTCGACACCTTCATCCACGACGTCGGTGCCGACCGGGGCCGTCCGGTCCACCTGATCGCGTTCGACCTGCCGCCCGGCGCGCCGTGCGGGCTCTGTGTCTCGACCGACGTCGCCGACTACCTCGTGGTGACCGCCGCCGCGACCGGGGTGCAGCGGGTGCACATCGCCCTGCACGAGCTGGCGCACCTGCTGCTGGAACACCGGCTGCACCTGATGGACGAGGCGCGGGGCAGCCGGCAGCTCTTCCGGCACCTCGACCCGGGGGTGGTCCGGGCGATGTTCGCCCGGACCAACTACAGCAGCCGGGAGGAACAGGAGGCGGAGACCCTGGCCTCACTGCTCGGGCAGCGGACCGGGCTGTGGCGGCCGCCGGCCCCACGGGCGCCGAGCGACTCGGGCGACCCGCTGGTCGCGCGGCTCGGCCACTCGCTGGAGCACTAGGCTCTGGAGCACTAGGCTCGGGCCGGATGGACGGCAAGAGCGGCATCTTCCTGGTCTGCGCGACGGTCGCGTGGGTGGCGGCGGCATACAAGGTGGCGGCCCTGGCCCGCAACCCCCGCAACCTCAACCTCTGGACGTTGACCCTCTGCATCGCCCTGCCGGCGGCCGGCTTCACCATGGCCGTCCCGGCCGTCTACTCGGCGGTGAGCCGCCTCTTCGGCGTACCGAACCTGGCCTCGCTGTTGGTCTACAGCTGCATCGTCGGCTACAGCTTCACCGCGCTGATCATGCTCATGCTCTGGCACATGCCGGCGGCCGAGGCACTGCCCCGGGCGAAGGTGCTGGTGCTCTGCTACGGCCTGGTGCTGGTCGCGATGGCGGTGCTCTTCGCCAACAGCGGTGCCACCGTCGACGAGCCGAGCGACTTCGACGACGTCTACGGTCCCCGGCCGGTCGGCGGGACGTTCCTGCTCGTCTACGTGACAGCCTTCGCCTTCGGGCTCGGGGTGGCCGCCTGGCGCAGCCTCCAGTTCGCCGACCGGGTCGCCCGCAGCGACGGCCGACCCTGGCTGCGCCGGGGCCTGCGGCTGGTCGCGGTCGGGTCGATCGTCGCGCTCGGCTACTGCCTGGGCAAGGGTGGCTACGTCGTCGCCGCCTGGCTCGGCACGAGGCTGCCAACCCTGAGCGACGCCGGCACGCTCTGCGCCTGCCTCGGGGCGCTGGTGATCACCACCGGCTTCACGATCCCGTCCTGGGGACCGCGCCTCTCCGCCGGTGTGGAGAAGTTCGGCCGGGCTCGCAGCTACCTCCGGCTCTATCCCCTGTGGCACGCCATGTACGAGGCGATGCCGGAGATCGCCCTCGACCCGCCCGCGTCGCGCCGGGCCGACCTGCGGATGCTGCGCGACCTCGACTTCGCGCTCTACCGGCGGGTCATCGAGATCCGCGACGCCCGGATGGCGCTCGCACCCTACCTGGCGCCGGTCGACGAGGCCGCCGTGCCGGCCGGTCGCGTCGACCGGCGAGACGCCGCGACCCGCGAGGCGGTCCGACTCCGGGACGCCCTCGCCCGGCTGCGGGCTGCGGGCCCCGGGCCGCGGCCCGCAGCACCGAACGCCGCGGTGGGCGCCGCACCTCCGGCGCGGCCGGACGAGGGTGGCGACCTCGCCACCGATCTGGGATTCCTGGGTCAGGTCTCCTCGGCGCTACGCCGGCTGCCGCCCGCGACGACCACCACCGGCGCCTCCCGCGGTACGCCGGTGGGAAGCTGAGCGCGGAGATGCTGCACCGGCGCGGCCGGTTCGACCGGCTACGGGAGATCCGCGAACTCGACCCGGCCCGGGACGCCCACCGGATCTACCGGATGACCGCCCTCTGGGAGTTCCCGTTCGACGTGCGGATGGGGCTGCTGCTCGCCTTCTGGCGCACCTTCGCGGTGCCGTCGATCGCCGAGCTGCTCGCCGCGACCGGCGAGACGACGACCCGGACCGAGCGGCGCGCCGACGACACCGGCATCCTGATGTACACCCTGATCGAGCATGGCCTGGACCACCCGCTGGGCCGCGCGGCCACCCGGCGGCTCAACCAGCTGCACCGCCGGTACGCGATCGACAACGACGACCACCGCTACGTACTCGGCACCTTCGTCTTCGTCGGCACCCGCTGGATCGACCGGTACGGCTGGCGCCCTCTCTGCTGTCACGAACGGGCCGCGATCTACCACTTCTACGCCGACCTCGGCCGGCGGCTGCGGATCGCCGACATCCCTCCGGACCTGGCGAGCTACGCCACCTGGTACGACGCGTTCGAGGCGGAGCGGTTAGCGCCCACGGCGGCTGCCCGGCAGCTCATCACAGCCACCAAGGGACTCCTCGCCGACCTGCCCAGGCCGCTGAGACCGGTCGGTGAGCGGGTCGCCGACGCGCTGCTCGACCGCCCGGTGCGGGAAGCTGTCGGGGTGCCACCACCACCGTGGTGGGCCCGCACGCTGCTGACCGCCGGCCTCGGCGCCCGCGCCAGCTATCTACGGCACGGAGCGGCGCCGCGTGGGCGCCAGTATCTCGAGGGCGGGCTGCGGGCGAAGACCTACCCCGACGGGTACGACGTCGCCACGGTCGGCCCGGCCCGCCGCACCGGGTGAACGGTCGGTGAACCGGCCCGCCAACGCGGCCGGTCCACTTGTACCACACTCGACATTGAGATATGCCTCTATAGACATGTCTCACTCGTAAGGGGATCTGCGATGAGCAATTCTCGACGGACCGCCGCAGCGGCCGGGTTCGCCCTGGCCTGCGTGGTGGCCCTCGTACCGGTGGTACACGCCCCACCGGCAAGCGCCCAGGACGGCTCGCAGTGGGTGATGGGCGGACACGACATCAGGAATACCCGGTCAAACCCGGACGAACACGTTCTATCTCCGTCGACCGTGGACGATCTGGAGGTCGCCTGGACCGTCACCACCGACGGCGACGTCTCGGCCACCCCGGCCGTGGTCGACGGCGCCGTCTACTTCCCGGACTGGGGCGGGACCTTCTGGAAGGTCGATGCCGCGACCGGCGACGTGATCTGGTCCCGCTCGGTCGCCCAGCTCTCCGGGGTCGCCGACACCTTCTCCCGGACCGCCCCGGTGGTCGCCGGTGACACCGTCTACCTCGGCACCCAGGCTGGCGCCCGGCTGCTGGCCCTGGACACCGCGACCGGCGCAGTCCGCTGGAACACCCGGATGGAGACCCATCCGGACGCGATCCTCACCTCGTCGCCCGCCATCCACGACGGCATCCTCTACCAGGGCGTCTCCTCGCTGGAGTTCCTGAACGCCGGCGACCCGGCGTACGACTGCTGCACGTTCCGGGGCAGCCTCGTCGCGGTCGACGCGGCAACCGGCGAGGTGCGGTGGCAGACCCACACGCTGCCGGACCAGGGCCCGGGTGGTGACGTCTTCAGCGGCGCCTCGGTCTGGGGCAGCACACCGACCATCGACCCGGAGAGCAACACCGCCTACGTCGGCACCGGGCAGAACTACTCCATCCCGGCGAGCGCGCAACAGTGCCAGGAGAACGGCGGCACCCCGCAGGAGTGCCTGCCGCCGTGGAACGCCAAGGACGCCATCGTGGCGATGGACCTGACCACGGGTGAGATCAAGTGGTCGACCGGACCGGCCCGGTTCGACGCCTGGAACCTCGCCTGCGTACCCGGCTTCCCGCCGAACAACTGCCCGAACCCGGGGCCGGACCACGACACCAGCGACGGCACCCACCTCTTCACCATCCCCGGCCCGGACGGGCAGCCCCGGAAGGCGGTCGGCGCCGGCCAGAAGAGCGGCGAGTTCTGGATGCTCGACGCGGCGACCGGAGAGATCATCTGGAGCGCGTCGGTCGGGCCGGGCTCGGTGATCGGCGGCATCGAGTGGGGCACCGCCAACGACGGCGAGCGGATCTTCTTCGCCGAGACCAACTACGACCGGGAGCCGTACCAGCTGCCAAACGGCCAGACGATCGACTACAGCTCCTTCGGCGCGCTCGACGCGGCGACCGGTGAGATCATCTGGCAGGTGCCCGAACCGCACGGCGGCCTGGCGGTCGGCCCGGCCACCACGGCGAACGGCGTCGTCTACTACGGCTCGCTCAACAACTACATGTACGCGCTGGACGCCAGCAACGGTGCGGTGCTCTGGGAGTACCGGGGCCAGGGGGCCTCGAACGCCGGCCCGGCCATCGTCGACGGCAGGCTCTACTGGGGCAACGGGTACGAGCGCCTCGGTCCGGTCAGCACCACGTTCTACTCCTTCGGTCTGCCGGGCGGCCCGACCACGCCACCCACCACTCCGCCGACGACGCCACCCACGACGCCGCCCACCACCCCACCGACGACGCCGCCCACCACCCCACCGACGACGCCGCCCACGACGCCGCCGACCACGGCGTGCAGCGTCACCTACCGCATCGTCAGTCAGTGGCAGGGCGGCTTCCAGGGCGAGGTGACCGTCCGCGCCGGCTCCACCGCGATCAACGGCTGGACGGTCCGGTGGGCCTTCCCCAACGGGCAGCAGATCAGTCAGCTCTGGAACGGCTCCGTCACCAGCAGCGGCGCGAACGTGACCGTCCGGAACGCCTCCTACAACGGATCACTGGCCGCGAACGGCACCACCTCGTTCGGCTTCCTCGGCAGCTGGACCGGCAGCAACTCGCCGCCGGCCTCGTTCACCTGCACCAGTCCGTGAGCCGGCGAGTGGGTGGGCGGGGCGCGACGTCCCGCCCACCCACTCGACGGGTGCGCCGCGCCTCGACCGGTGTGGCGAGGGCGGTGGCCAGGGACTATCCAGGGCCGTGGGAGGTCCCGTCCCCCGCGGGCGCTGCGAGCAGGGTGCGGACCTCGTCGGCGTCGGGGACGCCGAGCGCCTCGAAGAGGGCCAGGGCACGTTGCCAGCACGCCCGCGCCGCCTCGGGGTCGCCCAGCTCGTGCCGGGTGATGCCGAGTTCGCGCAGGCTGGTCGCGGCGCTGCGCCGCTCGTCGACCCGTTCGGCGACGGCCAGCGCCTCGGCCAACCGGTCCAGCGCCTCGGCGTGCCGGCCGAGCAGGCGTAGCACCCGGCCGGTGGCCGCGAGTACCGTCGCCTGGCCGAGCGAGACGCCCAGCTGGCGGAAGAGCGCGTAGCTCTGCTCGTAGCAGGAGAGCGCCTCCGGGTAGGCACCCCGACAGTCGAAGACCTCGCCCAGGTTGTTGAGGGCTGCGGCCTGGCTACGCAGGTTGCCGGTGCCCCGGAAGATGGCCAGGGCGGTGTGCAGGCTCTCGGCGGCCCGGTCGTACTCGCGGCGCCGCCGGCAGACCTCGCCGAGGTTGTTCAGGCTGATGCCGACGCTGTGCCGGTCACCCAGCGCCTCGCTGATCTCGATGCTCCGCTCCAGGCACTCCGCCGCCTCGTCGAGCCGGCCCAGGCTGTCGTAGACCGCGCCGAGGCCGTTCAGGCAGGCCGATTCGCCGTCCCGGTCGCCGGCTGTCGCGTACCGGTTCAGGGCGTCGCGGAGGCAGTCCAGGGCCGCGCCGTACTCGCCGCGCACCTCGAACGCCGCGCCCAGGTCCCGGCAGACGTGCGCCTCGGCGACCAGGTCGCCGCAGCGGCGCGCGACCGTTCGTGCGGTGAGGTTCACCTCGACCCACTCGTTGAGATAGCCCCGGACGTGGAAGAACGCGAAGAGCGCCCGGGCCAGGCTGACGGCGGCGGCCCCGGGCAGCTCCGGCGTCCGGGCCACCTGGTGTACGGCGGCGAGCAGGTTCGGCCGCTCCGTCTCCAACCAGGCGAGGGCGGCCTCGACGTCGGGGAACTCCGTACCGCCGGATGCCCACTCCCCCGCACTCGCCGGCCGGGGATCCGCCGGTCGCAGCAGCCGGAAGGCCTGCCAGGTGGTTGCCGCGTACCAGCGCAGCAGTCGGCACAGCGGTGCCGGGTCCGGCGAGCCGGCGAGGGACCGGCCGAAGAGCCGCAGCAGGTCGTGCAGCCGGTACCGGCCCACCGCCGGGTTGGCCAGCAGCTGTGCGTCGACCAACCGGTCCAGCAGCGGCTCGGCGTCCGGCTCGGGCAGGTCCAGCAGGGCCGCCACCGCCGGCAGGCTCAGCTCGGCCGCGTCGGCACCGGCGAGCACCGGAAAGGCCAGCGCGGCGTCCCGGTCACCCGGGTCAGGGCTGTCGCGCAGGAGTTCGTACCCGATCTGGAAGCTCGACCGCACACCCAGCTCGGCGATGCGTAGCTCGTCCAGGCGACGGCGGGCGTCGGAGAGCCGGTCGGCCAGTTCGCGCATCGGCCAGCTCGGCCGGGCGGCCAGCCGGGCACCGGCGATGCGCAGTGCCAGCGGCAGGAAGCCGCAGGCCAGGGTGACCCGAGCGGCGGCCGCCGGATCGGCGGCGACCCGCTCCGGGCCGGCGAGCCGGCTGAGCAACCGGATCGCCTCGGCCGGGGCGAGGACGTCCAGCCGGAGGTGATCGGCGCCGTCCAGGGTGGCCAGCACCCGGCGACTGGTGACGAGTACGGCGGTGTGCGGGCCGGCGGGCAGCAGCGGGCGGACCTGGCTGGCGTCGAGGGCGTTGTCGAGCACCAGCAGCAGGCGACGCTCCGCCGTGGCGGCCCGGAAGGCCGTGCTCGCCTCGTCCACGGTGGTCAGGTCGGTGTCCCGGACGTTCAGGGCACGCAGAAACCGGCCCAGCACCTCCAGCGGGGGCAGTGGCCGCAGGCCCGCCGTGGCGCCCCGCAGGTCGACGTAGAACTGGCCGGCCGGGAACCGGTGTGCCAGACGGTGTCCGAGATGGACGGCGAGCGCCGACTTGCCGACGCCGCCGGCCCCGCTGATCGCCAGCACCGGGGGTGGGCGCAGCGGTGACCCGGCGGAGAGCCGGGAGTGTGCGGCGGCGATCTCCCGGTGCCGGCCGGTGAACGCCGCGACGTCCGGCGGCAGCTGCCGGGGTGCTGGCGGCATTTCCCGGCGCGCGGGCGGCATCTTCCGGGGCCTCGGCGGCGGTTGCCGGGGTGCCTCAGGCGGTCGCCGGGGCGTCCGTACCGTGCCGGCCGTGACCGCTGGGACATCGTCCGGTGCTGGTGGATCCAACGCCGGGTGGGCGGAGAGGATCTGCCGTTGCAGGCGCTGCAGTGGCGGCCCGGGCTCCACGCCCAGCTCCGTGACGAGGCGCCGGCGCAGCCGCCGGAACGCCTCCAGCGCGTCGGCCTGCCGGCCGGACCGGTAGAGCGCCAGCATCATCAGCTCGTACAGCCGCTCGCGCAGCGGCTGCTCGGCCGTTGCCGCCGCCAGGGCAGGTAGCACCTCGGTGTGTTCGCCGAGCGTCAGCCGGGCCCGCGCCCATTGTTCGAGCAGCATGAAGCGCCGCTCGGTCAGGTCGGCCAGGGTGGATTCGACGGCGGTGACATCGAGGCCGTCGAGCGGCCGGCCCCGCCAGAGCCCCAACGCCTGCTCCCAGAGGTCGGCGGCGCGCGACAGCTCCCCGCCGGCCGCTGCCCGGCGCCCCTGCGCCGCGAGCCGGTCGAAGAGGAGCATGTCGAGATCGTTGTCCGGTACGTCGAGCTGGTAGCCGGGCGACCGCGCTCGTAGCCCGGTGAGCCGCAGCGAGGTGCGAAGCGTGGAAACGTGCGTACGCAGGGCGCCGGCGGCGGTCCGGGGCGGCCTCCCCGACCAGAGCGCCTCGACAAGGGTGGGGACCCCGACCGGCCGGTTGGCGTACAGCAGCAGCACCCCGAGCAGCACCCGTGGCTTCGCCGCGCCGAGCAGGACCGGCCGGCCGTCCACGGCGTCGACCTCCAGCGGGCCGAGAATGCGGAACCTGGCCATCGTCCCCTCCGCCGGATGCCACGCAGGGACCGGCGGAGGGGTTCACCAACGGCGCTGATTGGTCACGGGCTGGTGAGGTCGAAGGAGATGGTGGCGGTGGTGGCGCCCGTGTTCGTCACGCAGACCTGGAATATCTCGTCGGCTCCCGGTGTGAGCAGCCGGTCGATCCCGGCGCTGGTGCCGTACTGTTCGGTGCGAAGAAACTCGGCGTTGAAGTTTCCGACCTCCGCCGACCAGCGCACCGGCACCGTCGACGTGCCGGTCAGCCGCGCCGGCACGCTCGTCTCCAGGCCGCAGTAGCTGCCGGCCGGGCCGAGCACGGCGGTCGCCGGGCCGAAGCCGCCGATCCCGCCGCTGCCCTGGGCGAAGAAGGTGAAGCGCAGCGTCCCGGTCACGGTGACGCTGTTGGTGACGCAGAGCCGGTAGTAGTAGGTGCCCGGCCAGCTCAGGTAGGTGGTGCTCGGCTCCCGGGACGGCAGCCGCAGCAGGGTGGTCTCCGGGCCGTCGGCGGTGCTGCTGGCGTGGACGGTCCAGGTGGCGGTCACCCCGCTGACGGGTGCCTGGAGAGAGCCGTAGAAGGCGATCCCCTGCGCGGAACGGGTGCGTTCGGTGCAGACGGTGGATCCGGCGGGCAGGCTGCCGCCAACCGCCGCCTGTGCCGCGGTCGCTCCGCTCAGGGCCAGCCCGGCGCCGACCAGAACCGCGCCGGCGATCGCCGTCCTGCGCATTCGTGCGGTGAACACGGTCCCTCCTCTAGATCGGGTCGAGCTGGAGCTGGACGCTGGTGGTCAGTGGGCCGGTGTTCCGCAGGCAGCCCCGGAAGAACCAGGTGCCCGGAGCGGGCGGGACAACGGTGGTGGGCGGCAGCGTCCGGGCCGGGGTCCGGAGGACCTCGCTCTCCGGGCCATTGGCCGAGCTGGCCACCTTTACGCTCCAGAGTGGACCAGAACCGCTGTTGACAGTGCTGCTGCCGCTGAGGACCACACCGGCGTCCGCCCGGATCAGGCTGGTGCAGACGGTGCCGTCCGGCGGCACCTGGCTCGGGCCGGTCGCCCCGGCCTGGCCGGCGCCGAGCAGTCCGGCCGCGCTGGCGGCGACCACGGCGCCGACCGCGACGGCGAGCCGTCGTAAACGTCGAGTCATCGTGACACTCCTTTCTGTCGACCACGGTGCCGCAGCGGCGTCAAGGATCTGTCAAGCCGTCGCAGGCGGGCGGTAGACCGGCGGTCGGTGGACGTTCCAGGCGTTGGTCAGCGGAGTGTGCGCTCGTAGCAGACCGAGAGGGTCGAGCCGACGTAGTGGCCGAAGAGCGGTATCTCGCGGTAGCCCTCGCGGCGGTAGAAGCGCTGCGCGTCCGGCTGGGCGGTCCCCGTCTCCAGCCGGAGCGTCGTCCAGCCGCGATCGATCGCGGCCGACTCCAGGGCCGAGAGCAGGCCGGTGGCCACGCCGCTGCCCCGGGCGTGCGGCTCCACGTACATCCGCTTGATCTCGGCGGTGGTGGCGTCCAGTCGACGCAGGGCGCCGCACCCGACGGCCTCCGTGGTGACCGGATCGACCGCGACGAGGAAGATGTCGATGTCGGACTCCGAGGGCAGTGTGCCGGGTTCGTGGTTGTCGCTGCCGTACCGGGCGTCGAGTTCGGCCCGTTGACGCATCCGGAGTGCGGCGCCGGCCGGGTCGTGCCACGGCCGTACCTCGATCGTCCAGCGTTCGGAATCCGGCATGGTGTTTCTCCGTCCTGGGTTGGCCCACGCTCTCGCCAATCGGTAACGTCTGTTACGGTAACGAACGTTACCGGTGCTGTGGAGCGATGCGGGGTGGGATCCATGTCACGGAGGGCGGACCGGCCGGCCCAGGAGGCACAGTTGTCCCGTGGCGTGTGGGAGGTGCTGGCCCGGCACGGGATCGAGCGGCTGACGATCCGCGCGGTCGCCGCTGCGGCGGGCTGCACGACCGGGCTGGTCATGCACCGGTTTCCGAACCGCCGTGCCCTGCTGCTGCACGCCCGCCACCTGCTGCACGAGCGGACCCGCGCCCGGGTGGAGGCGCTGGAGGCGGATGCGGCGGATCCGGCCGCCGCACTACGTGCCGTACTCGCCCAGGGGCTCGCGCTGGACGAGGAGACCGCGACCGAGAGCGTCGTCTGGGTCGGCTTCCTGGCCGCAGCCGTCGGCGACGACGAGTTGACCGCCCAGCACCGCGCCAACAACCGGGCGTGGCGGGACCGGGTGTCCCGACTCGTCTCCGCCGTCGCGCCGGGGTGGCCGGAGGCGCGGGTGGCGACGGCCACGTTCGCCCTGATCGCCATGGTGGAGGGGGCTGCGGCGCTCGCCTCCGCCGACCCGGACGGTTATCCGCCGGTCGCCCAGATCGCGGCGCTCGACGCCACGCTGACCGCTCTCCAATTGGCCTAAAGAGACAAGTCCACCCCATCGACCTACCCTGAGTGATTCACCCATAGCAGGCCGCAGAGGGTGGTCAGGGCATGAGTGGTGGGAGGCGGATCGTGGCCAAGATGGACATACCTGATGCAGGATCTCTTGGCTGGAGATGCCGGTGAGGACTTGTGCCTCCAGGATTACTGGCCCGACTTCGAGCAACGCTTCTGGGCGACCACCGCGCCAGGTTCCTGGAAGCTGGAGCGGCAGCAGACGTTCAGGGAGCCACACGATGCCGGCACGCCCGGTCCAGTTCGTCGGCGAGGGCGCGCAGGTAGGCGTACACCTCGGCGGGGTCGAGGCCGCGTCACCGCGAACAGAACCGCTTGGCGCGAACCTTGTCCGACCGGAAGATTCGTCGTCCGCTGCGATAGATCACTCGGCACCTCCGTTCGGTGCCGGTGCGCTGCTTGCTGCCATCTCAGGTCCCTTCGCAGGTAGCGGCGCCGAGGCGGGCGGGGTCGTCCGTCGACCGCCCGGGTGACCACGGCCGGAGCCCGGCACCCGCCCCGGGCCAGCTCGGCTCCCGGCCACCGGAGGATGGCGGCCGGGAGAGTCTGGGCAGGCGGTCGCGCCGGTGACCTGATCGGCGTACGACACCAGCGCGCCGGCCGCCTCGGTCAGGCTCCCGGTGAGCAGGCCGAGGTGTTCGGCCGCCCGCGACCAGTCCCGGGTCACGTCCGCGATCAGCAGCCGGGGTCGGCGGTCTCCCGGAGCTGCCGTTCGGCGTGGTGGAGCCGCCCAGGGAGCCCGGCGACGCGTTCGGCGGCCTCGGTAAACCGGGTACGCGACACGTTCAGCGAGCCGACGACCCGGCCGATGCTCGCCACGTCACCGCCGCCGATCTGGCCCCGGAGCTGCGTCAGCCCGCTGCCGAGCGGCCGCTCGACGTGGGCGGCCAGATTGAGAGCTTCCTCGCCGCAGCGGCGCGCCTGGCGCAGTTCCGGATGCACCGGGCCGTCACCGGCCCGGTCGAGCAGCACAGCCGCCGCGACCAACAGGTACGCCTCGCGCAGCTCGCCACAGACCAGTTCCGCGGCCCACGCCGCAGCTTCCGCACCCGCAGGTACGTCTGTCGTCGCCGCTTCCGGCACTGTCACGCCTCTCCTTTTTGTCGGCAGGCAAGGTCCTGGTGTCCTCCAGGCCGCGCCTGGGCCAGAGCCAGGGCAGCCGGGCGACCAATCGGTATTAGCGGGCGCCGAGTCGCGCTTCACGGGCGGACGCGGGACTCGGCGCCCGATACCGCTGTGAACCGGCCGCTCAGAGGTCGAACTGATCGATAATTGACTTTGGCAGCTTGGTGACCTCGGAGGCGGCTGGACGTTCGGCGTCTACGCCGTCCATCCTGCTGAACTCGTAGCTGATCGTGCTGTAACTCGGCAGCACGCTTGGTATGTCGATGGTGAATTCGAAGAAGTTGCCATCGGGACTCGTGAGAGCGCTGAACGGCACGGCCTTTGCCCTGGCACCGAGCTCGGTGAGCAGCACTCGATCGATCTTGCGGGAGCGGGTGAGGTCCAGCGTGCCGGCAAACTCGCGCCCGCCCTTTCGCTCGGCCGTGACGACGCAGTTGACGAGATCGGCGACGCCGCTGTGGTCACTTTCGGGCAGCACGCGAAGCGGGCTGTCCGCCGGGATAGCCGAGATGACGCTGTGCATCCACTTCTTCGAAGCCCCGGGCAGGTCAGGCGCCCGCATATACAAATCGGCGTCGATCTGAATCAGGTCGACGCGAAGGGTCTTGCTCCCGTCGTCCACAACGACCTTCATCGTGGCCTTCTTCGCATCCGGGTCCAGCCTGGCCTCGGTCGTCGCCCCGGGCCCCCGCACGACAACAGTGAGGGGCTTCTGGTTCGTCTTCGCGGCCGCGTCCGCCAGCTTTTCCACCGGGCTGAGCTCGATCGGCGTGGGCGTGTTTCCGGGCTGCGCGGATGTCTCGGAGGCTTCCTCGCCGTTGCCGCAGCCCGCCATGGCGAGGCCCAGCGCCGCGACGAGGACAAGGCCGGAAGCCGCCGACCGTAGAGAACGCACCTGCACTGTTTCCTTCCCTCGACAAAGATGGCGGGGATGTTAGCCGATCTGGACGACAAGGGGTTTCGATTACTGCCGCCCGCGGAGGCGTGACGCAGACGCGCAGGACGGATGCGGACAGAAGGGCCGGCACGTGCCCGCCCGACCCAGGGTTGACATTGTCGCATACTATGACCCAAGCTGATGAGACAAGACTTGCGACGTACGGAGGTGGGGCATGCGACCGTCAGCTCAGACGGATCCGAAGCGGTGGCTGGCCGGGGTGTGGTTGGAGCGGCACGGCCTGGCCGACGTCGAGCCGACCCCGCTGCTCGCGGCGCGGCTGGCGGTGCGGCGACGGGCCAGGGTCGCCGACAGCCTGCTGCTGGCCGCGTTCATCGTCGGCGCCGCACTCACCCACGTGTCGACGCTGCCCCACAACGTCACCTCCTCCTGGTTACCCACGCTGGCGCTGGTGGCGTTGGTGGTCGGGCTGCTGGTGGCGCAGTGGCTGCTCGGCTGGTGGGTGCGGCACGTCGACCGGCAGGCCGGCGCGCGGCTGTCCCGGCGGGTCGCCCACCCGGTCCAGCTCGGCTGGTCGGCGGTGCTCGGCCGGCCGTACGCCGTCTTCACGGTCGTCAGCTTCACCGCCGCCCTGCTGCTCGCGGTGAGCGTGCTCGCGGTTCCGGACCCCGGCCTGCGGCGCGGGGCGACCGTCGTCCTGATCGGTCTCACCGGCGCCGCCGTCGGCATCGTGCTGCAACTGCGCAACGTGCTGGCGAGCCCGGCCGTGGCCGACGACGAGGCGTCGCTCACCGCCGACGTCATCATGCGGGTCGAGGACGCCCGCGCCCTCGTCACCCCGAGCCTGGTCTGGACGCTGCCGGCAATTTTCCTGTACGGAGAATCGTTCGGCTGGTGGAACGTCGCCTCGATCGGACTCGTGGTGGTGGGTGCCATCGCCTACTGCCTGATCCACTTCCGGAGTACCCGTGTCGGGACGACGGCCCGACGTGCCATGGTCACCGGATGATCGTCATCGACGCGGACTCGCCGACTCCGCCGTACGAGCAGCTCCGGGCCCAGCTCGCGAGACAGATCCAGGATCGCACCCTCGCCGTCGGGACGAGACTGCCGACGATCCGGCGGCTCGCGGCCGACCTCGGCCTCGCCGTGAACACCGTCGGGCGGGCATACCGGGAGCTGGAGGAGGCCGGGCTGATCGAGACCCGTGGCCGGGCCGGTTCGTTCGTCTCGGCCGCCGGCGAGCAGGCCCTCGAACAGGCCCGCCGCGCCGCCCACGACTACGCGGCGGTCGTCACCAGCGTCGGCATCGACCCCGCCGAGGCGATCAGGATCGTCGAGGCGGCACTCGGCCGGGCCGCGACACCCTGAGTCGGTCGAGCTGAGCGGCGACCGCAGCGCCCGTACGCGCTCGGCGCAGACCGTCGTCATCTGACAGATGTCTCGGCACCTCCGGCGCACCGACACTTCGAGCACGACCGCCCGGCGCCACGCCGGGCGCGAGCGCTCACGCAGGGAGGCGCACCTTGCAGACACATCCTCGAACCGGCCCACCAATACCCCGGAAGGGGCGCGTTTCGCGCCGGAGGCTGTCCGTCCCGTTCCTGGTCCTGACCCTGGTCGCGACCGCGGCGGTCGTGCTGACACCCGCCGCACCGGCAGCCGCCAGCGGGTACTACCACGACATCGAGTCCGCCTCGGAGTCCAACCGGAACTGGATGTCCCGGGTGCCGGACGACGCCAGTCTGGCCGACCTGTCGATCCCCGGCACCCACAACTCTCTCGCGCTCTGCGGCCACTCGTCGAGCGGCGACGGCAGCGAGTGCGAGTTCATCTCCACCAGCATCAGCCAGACCCAGGAACCACACGGCTACAGCGCGGAAACGCTGACCGTCCAACTGGAGGCCGGCATCCGGTCGATCGACATCCGGGTCCGGGTGGACAACGGTGATGACGGCCTGCGATTCACCATCCATCATGGCGTCTACTACCAGTACACCAATTTCACCGACGTACTGACGAAGATCGAGGCTTTCCTCGACGCCTACCCCGACGAGACGGTCCTGCTGAACCTGAAGGCGGAGTGCACGGGCGAGGGCACGTCAAACTGCTCCGACGCCGACGGGTTCGACAGCGGCTCATGGCGGACGGCTGTCTTCGACTCGTATCTCGACGGGGACTACTACGACAGCGACGGTATCGGAAGGAGTCAGGGCAGGGCCTGGCGGGACCTGTTCTGGGCGGAGTCGGTCAGGGGTGGCCGGCAGGCGACGACGCCGAACCTCGGCGACGTACGCGGAAAGGTCGTCCTGCTCGGGTTCCGCGGACCGTTCGGTGGCATCTACGAGGGCTACGGAATTGGTCAGCTCTACCCGGGCGGTGGCTTTTTCGATGACAACAGGTACGTCCAGGACGAGTACGACGTTCCCACGATCAGCCATATCAACGACAAGTGGGAATCCGTCCGGGCTCATCTCCGGAAGACCAACGGGGTATGGGACGCCAACCGGGGGGAACAGAGCAGCCACCACCACGAACCCGACTCGCTGTACCTGAACTTCAGCAGCGGCACGGGTAAGAGTTCGGCCCACCCCGGCACCGTCGCCGGTGGCACCCCGACCGCCACCGGGGTCAACGAGTTCCTCCTCCAGTGTCTGCACGGCACCGACGGCCGTTGCCCGGAGTTCTATTCCGGCCGGGGCGACAACTTCGGCGGCCGGTCCAGCATGGACCGGACCGGCATCGTGATGATGGACTTCCCCGGCGGCGGCCTGATCGACGAGATCGTCAGCATGAACCCGACCGACGTTTCGGCGTTTCCCAACCTGGGTGCCGGCACCCCGAAGGAGGCGCACCCCGGCGGGGACGACGGCGGCAGCCGGCCGGCGGTGCCCGGTGACCACGCGCAGTGCCGCCCGGACGGCATGATTCCGACCGCCGGCACCACCGCCCCGTACTGCGACGTCTACCAGGGTGACGGGCGGGAGTGGCTCGGCCAGGGCCGCGACCGGCGGGTGATCGGCTACTTCAACGGCACCCGTACCGGTGCCGACGGGAAGCCGCGCTATCTGGTCGACAACATCCCGTGGTCGAAGCTGACGCACGTCAACTACGCCTTCGCCTGGATCGAGGGAAACCGGATCTCGGTCGGCGCGGACGGTCCGGGCAACCCGGCCACCGGGATGACCTGGGACGGCGACGGCACCGAGATGGACGGGAGCCTGCCCTACCGGGGCCACTTCAACCTGCTCAGCACCTACAAGAAGCTGCATCCCCGGGTGAAGACGCTGGTCTCGGTGGGTGGCTGGGCGGAGAGCCGCGGCTTCTACCCGATGACCACCAACGCCGACGGCAGCACCAACCAGGCCGGGATCGACACCTTCGCCGACTCGGTGGTCGAGTTCCTCCGCCGGTACGACTTCGACGGCGTCGACATCGACTTCGAGTACCCGACCGTGCTGGACGACACCGGCAACCCGAACGACTGGGCGGTCGCCCAGCCGCGCCGGAAAGGGCTTCCGGCGGCGTACACCGCGCTGATGAGGACGCTGCGGGACCGGCTGGACCGGGCCGCGGCGGCGGACGGTGAGTACTACCTGCTGACCTCCGCCTCCTCGGCCTCCGGCTACCTCGTACGCGGCATGGAGAACCACAAGGCACTGCGCTATCAGGACTACACGAACCTGATGGCGTACGACTACCACGGCTCCTGGAACGACGTGGTCGGCCCGAACGCCGCCCTCTACGACGACGGCCGGGACCCGGAGCTGACCGAACTCTACGACACCCCGGAATACCAGAAGATCGGCTACTTCAACACCGACTGGGCGTTCCACTACCTGCGCGGCGCGATGCAGGCCGGGCGGATCAACATCGGTATCCCGTACTACACCCGGGGCTGGCGCGACGTCACCGGCGGCGAGAACGGCATGTGGGGGACGTCGGTCGGCGAGGACTGCCAGCCCGGGACCGGCCTGGTCCGACCCTGCGGCAACGGCGCGGTCGGGATCGACAACATCTGGCACGACCTCTCCACCGAGGGTGAGGAGGTCGGCGCCGGGGTCAACCCGATGTGGCACGCCAAGAACCTGGAGCGGGACGTCACGCCCCGCTATGCCAGGGCGGTCGGCCTGAGCCCGGAGACCGACCCCGCCGACCGGCGCACCGGCAGCTACGACCGGCACTGGGACGGGGTCACCCGCACCGCCTGGCTCTGGAACGCGGAGAAGCGGACCTTCCTCTCCATCCAGGACCTGCAGGGCATCGACCAGATCGTCGACTACGTCGACCGCAGCGGCGCGGGCGGCGTGATGATGTGGGAACTCTCCGGCGACTACGACTGCCCGGAGGAGGCCGACACCAGCACCAGGAACCCGTGCGTGATGGGCTACACCCTCACCAGCCGGCTGCACGACCGGCTCCAGGACCTCGACGCGTACGACAGCAGCCGCGGAACCGGCAGCAGTGCGCAGCGGTCCAGCTCGGCGGTCGACGTCACCGTCGACCTGGTGCGGTACCCGACCGAGACGGCGCAGCTCTGGCCGTTGACCCCGACGGTCCGGATCACCAACAACACCGGGGTGACGATCGGCGGTGGCAAGGAGAATGTCATCTCCTTCGACCTGCCCACCTCGACACCCGCGCTGATCAAGGACGGTGACTGGCAGACCGGCGAGCAGGGCGGCCGATGGCAGGTCCGGGCCGGGCACACCGGGCCGAACGCCCGGACCGGCCTCACCGGGAACTTCCACCGGGTGAGCCTGCACCTGGACTACTGCCAGATCATCCCGGCGGGCCGGAGCCTGGACGTGCCGATCGTCTACTACATCCCGGCCACCGGACCGGTGAACACCACGGTGAAGCTCGGCGCCACGACGTACGCCTCGGTCGCCGAGCAGAACCGGGGGGCCGGGAAGGTGAACCCGCCGGCCGGCGGCTGCTCGGCACCGGCCTGGAACGCCACCAGGGTCTACGACCCGTCGACCCAGCCGGTGGAGAACGTCACGGTCAAGTACAACGGCAACGTCTGGCGGGCCAAGTGGTGGACCCAGGGCAACGCCCCCGGCACCGGAGCCGGCCCGGACCACGAGCCGTGGAAGCTGGTCGGTCCGGCGACCTGACCGGTACCGGTCGAGAGGGGGCGTCCGGTCGAGAGGGGGCGTCCGTCCGGGGCCGACCCGGGCGGGCGTTCCCGCCCCGCCGCGCCGGAGTCATCAGTGGTCCGTGGCGACTCCGTCCGGGTCCTCGCTGAAGGCGGCACGGGCGATCTCCACCCGGCTCCGCATGCTGAGCTTCGCCAGGATCCGCGAAATGTGTGTCTGGGTCGTCCGCCGGGTCAGGAACATGCGCTGCGCGATATCCGGCGTCGAGCGGCCGGCCGCGACCAGCAGCGCCACCTTCCGCTCGGTCGGGGTCAGCGCCGCCCAGCCGTGCCCGGCGCGCTTGACCCGGGCACCCCGCACCCCCCGCCGGACCCCGTACGCCCGCAGTCGCGCCCCGGCCCGGCGAATGTCCCAGGCGGCGCCGAACCCGCCGTACAGCTCGATCGCCTCGTCCAGGGCGGCGCGCGCCTCGGCCGTCTCGCCACGCTGCGCGAGGACGACGCCGAGATCCTCCAGCGCCCCGGCGAGGTCCACCGGAGCCCCGGCGCCGCGGTAGTGTTGCACGGCCGTGCGCAGCGGCAGCGGATCGCCGTCGTGCAGTCCCCGGCACCACTCGGCGGCCGCAACGGCCCGGGCCGGCACCTGTTCCGCCGCCGCCTCCGCCAGGCAGGCCCGCACGGCCGCCTCGGCCGCCGACCGGTCCTTGACGGCCAGGGCGAGCCGGACGATGCCGGGCAGCCACTGGTGGGTCAGCGTCATCTCGCCGGGCCGACGTTCGAGGAAGTCGCCGAGCAGGGCCAGAGCCAGCTGCTGGTCTCCGTCCTGTTCGGCGGCGAGCGACCGCCCGACCCGGAGGAAGTCGGTGTTCTCCCGGTCGGCGACGGTGACGACGGGGCGGTCGGCGACGGCCCGGACGTGCGCGGCGGCTTCGGCCCGCTCGTCCCGGCGGGCGGCGACGACCGCGGCCACCCCGTGCCACAGCCACCCCGGCCCACCCTCCCGCAGGCCCCGGTACGTCGACGCCGAACCGTTCTGCTCGACCGCGTGCAGTTCCGCCAGGGCGTCGTCCCAGCGTCCCAGCCAGAACATCAGCACCCCGGCGGTGACCCCGGAGGTGGTGTCCTCGGCCCGGCCCGCCCGGTGCAGAAACTCCCGCGCCTCCCGCAGCGCCGCCTCGGCATCGGCCCACCGGCTCAGGTTCTGCAGCGAGAAGATCCTTCCGTGCAGCGCGAAGGCGCGCAGGTCCACGTGGTCGGCGGTGGTGCCCAGGGTCTCGATCGCCCGATCCACGCAGTCCAGGGCGAGCCGGTGCTGCCGCCGTACCGAATGGTTGATCCAGAGGTCGGTCAGCGCGTACGCCGCCGCGAAGGCGTCACCCGCCGCCTCGCTGATCTCCAGGGCCTCCCGGGCGGTGAGGTCGGCTGCCGCCAGGTCCCCGCAGCCGGCCCGTTGGAACATCGCCAGCGAGGCGAGCAGCCGGGCGCGCCAGACCTCGGGGAGGTCGGCGGAGCCGAGTGCCCGGCGCAGGGCGCTCGCCGCCGCCTCGTTCTCGCCACCGCTGAACAGCGCGCGGGCGAGTACCCAGCTGAGATGGCCCCGGTCGGCCGGGTCCGCGACCACCGCCAGTGCCTGGCGGGCCCGTGCCGTCGCCTCCTCGTGCCGGCCGGTGGCGAGCAGCACCCGGGCCAGGGTCATCCCCAGCATCGCCCGTTCGCGGTCGTCGGTGGGGTCGTGGTCCAGTTCCCGGCGCAGCAGTTCGGCGGCGAGCTGCGGCGTCCGGCCCGCGAGCAGCGGTCCCGCCTCGGTCAGCCAGCGCCGCGCCCACCGGTCGCCGACCACTCCGGATGCGAGCAGGTGCTGCGCGACCCGCTGCGGCTCGACGCTGGCGGCCTGCAACGCCCGGGCCGCGTCGAGGTGCAGTGCCGCGCGCAGCGCCGCCGGCATGTTGTCGTGCAGTGCCTGCCGGATCAGCGGGTGCCGGAACCGCATCCGCTGCCCGGCGTCGACCAGGATCCCGGCGGCCACCGCCTCGTGCAGGTCGCCGGAGAAGTCGATCGCCGGCCGGGCCAGCAGCACCGCAAGTTCGGTGACCGTGAACTCCCCACCGAGCAGGGTCGCCACCCGGAGCAGGTCGACGGTGTCGGCCCGGACGTAGCTCAGCCGGCTGTCCAGCGCGGCAGCCAGCGACCTGGGCACGGTGGCGGAGGCCGGATCGCGTACCTCGGCCTCCGCGCCGATCTCCACCATCTCCTCGCGGACCAGCGACTCGGCCAGTTCCCGCAGGTAGAGCGGGTTGCCCATCGCCTGGGCGGCCAGCCCGACCAGTCCGACCCCGGGTGGTGCACCCAGCACGCCGGTGAGCAGGTCGCGCACCGCGGCCTGGTCGAGCGGGCCGAGCGAGATCCGGATGGCGTCCCGGTCGCGGGCGGCGGGTCGCAGCCGCTGCACGGCCGGTCGGTGTGAGCCGGGGCGGTAGCAGAGCACCAGCAGCAGCGGCAGGTGGACCGCTGCCGAGGCGAGCCTGCGGCAGGCGTCCAGGGAAGCGTCGTCGGCCCACTGGACGTCGTCGACGACCAGTACCGTCGGGCTGGTGCTGCAGAGTTCGTCCACGAGGGCGACCACCATCTCGACGGCTGTCGCGTACGTGGCGTCGGCGAGGTCGAGGGCGGGACGCCGGGCGCTCAGGAACGCCGCGATCTCGACGCGGCGAGGATCGGACGAGCGCGCTCCGATCTCGAGGCAGTCGCAGAGCACGCCGAGCGGCGGAGGATGGACCAACTGGTCGGCGACGCCCCGCAACACGTGGTAGCCGAGGTCGGCGGCGATCCGCGCGCCGACCGCCACCAGCGACGACTTGCCGATGCCCGGCTCACCCTCGACCCAGACGACCCCGCCGGTGCCGGTGCGCAGGCCCGCTATGGCGTCGCGCAGCACCGCGGTCTCGGCCACGCGCCCGGCCCAGAGCGCTCCGGGTCCGGCGGAAAGCGGCATGGCTCCTCGAATATTACAGTGAAGTCCGCCTATCGATGGTCCCGGATGGACGCAACCGGCACAGCATCGGACTCCAGCGTTCGGGAGCACGGCAGGGGCATCGGGCCGGTCTCCGCTCCGGCCGGACGAGCCGGGTCGCGCCGGCCGTGGCGCCGACCCCGGTGCGGAGGGGGCGTCCTTCCCTCCGCACCGGGTCCCGCCCCCGTCAGCTGGCGGCGCCGGTGGGCCGCCGCCGTTGACCGGTAGCGCGGATGGCACTTCTCCCGGGACCAGATCCGGCGCCGTGGAGACCGCCCAGACAGTTGCCGAAAACTTTCGGTAATCCGGCGCCGTCGATATGTCGTACCCCTATTAATACCCATCGAACCTGCGAGACACAAGACCTGGACGATCCATCAGTCGAGACGTTCTCAGCTCCCGGAACATCACCGGAAATTCCGGAGAGTACGCACACCACGTGACTCGCGAGCACCATTGCCACCACCCTTCGACTGTGGTAAATGTGATCAGCAATTCAAGGCAAGTGAGCGTCGATGTCCGTTCTGGTCGGCCATCCGGTCGATGCCGGCGCTCACGCCCCGGGCGGTCGCTGCCCCCGGGGTGATCACGGGGAGGATCGCAGTGGGTTCGAGAAAACACGTCTTCAGGCGGCTGGCGGTCGCGGTGTCGTGCGGCGTGCTCGCCGCCGCAGGCGGCGCGGGCACCGGCCCGGTCGCGGCGGCGCCGGCACCCGCAGACCAGTCCGCACAGCTGGAGCTGATGACCCAGCTCCACAGACTCACCGCCACCGAGGGCCTGCGCGGCTTCGCCGGCTCGGCATTCGACGCGGACGGCCGGACGGTCCGGGTGTACTGGGCCGGCGACCAGCCCTCCACGCTGCGGACGTTTGCGTCCCGGCTCCGCAGCGGGGTCACGCTGTCGGTCGTCAGCGTCCCCTACAACCAAGAGCAGATCGTCGCTCGCGCCCGAGCGTTGATCAAGACGGCCAAGCTGCGGGGCATCCCGATCGGGGCGGTCTCCAGCACCTCGGACCTGCGTGGCCTGCACGCCGACGTGGAACCGTCGGCGACCGCGGAACAGCGGGCGGAACTGCGCCGGCTCGGAGCCACCGAGATCTCCGAAGCGGGTGCGATGGTGCCGCTGGCGAGATACTCCGACAGCGCGCCGTTCTGGGGCGGGGCGGTGATCGAGCGTCCGGGCCCCGTCTCCGGGAGTTTCGCGCACTGCTCCACCGGCTTCGCCGCCCGCACCTCCTCCGGCACGGTCGGCATGCTGACCGCCGAACACTGCGGCGCCAACCGCGACTGGACGACCCCCACCGTGCTCGGGCTCTCCTCGGTGCCGGTCGGGCGCTCCAACGCCGGACACGCCACCACCGACTCGATGCTCATCACCAACCGCAGCTACTCCGCGTTCATGTACCGGGGCGACTGGTCGTCCGGGACCGGCCGGCAGATCACGAGTCGCTCGGGCCCGTCGATCGACCAGAAGGTGTGCGCCGGTGGCGGGATGTCCGGTGAGGTGTGCAACGCGACGGTGCACCGGATCAACGTGGTCGGCCCGAACGGCGCGGGGCCGGGTTACTTCGCGCGCACGTCGTCGTCGAGCGTGCCGCTCGCCGGACAGGGCGACAGTGGCGGTCCCGGGTTCGCCGTCGCGGTGTCGAACGGCAACATCACCGCGCTCGGCATCGTCAGCTCGGCGTACCTGACGGACAGGGCCACGAGCTGCACCGGCGGTACCTCCAACCCGTGGAACAACTCCGTACCGGCGCGCGAGTGCTTCTACAACGTCCACTTCATCAACGTGACCGCGATCGAGGCCGCGCTGGGCGTGTCGGTGATGACCATCTCGTGACCGCCGGGGCGTTCGTCGTCGTCCTGGACCAGCCGCGCGACCGGCGGTGGATGCGGCTGATCGACGAACCGTACGTCGACAGTGTCGCCGAGGGTCTCTCCATGCCACCCCGGGTCGTGGTCCGGCTCAAGGCCGACGTCTCGGCCGAGCGGGCCGACGAGATCGCCGACGCGTTCCGGGCCCAACTCGACGGCGAGCCGGTCACCGTCGAGTTGGGCCCACCTGAGGAGGCCGCCCGGGCAACCGCGACCTGCGGTGCCCGGGCGGATCAGCGGCGGAGAACGCGCAGGTGACGGGGCGGCGGCAAACGGAAACGCGTCCCGGTCAGGGGTACGCGCGTCCCGGTCGGGGGTACGCGTCCCGATCAGTCGGTCGGGGTCAGCAGGAAGCCGCGCCGCACCTCGTCACCGCCGAGGTCGCAGGGGATCGGGCAGGCGAACCCGACGATCATGCCCGAGTCGTTGATGTCCTGCGCCGACTGGAGCGTGACGGACGCCGGCAGCTCCGGTACACGTTCGTTCAGGTCGACCATCGTGCCGTCCTGCCAGAGGAACGCGTGGTCGTTGCGGAAGTCCGCCGCCGACTGGAGGGTCCCAACGACCTGTCCCACCCCGTTCACCCCGTACGCCACCGAGAGGTCCCGGCCCAGTGCGCCCAGGTCGCGCATGTCGCCGTCCCGCCACAGGAAGGCGCGCATCTCCCCGTCGGCGGTCGGCGACATCCCCACCACCTCCCCCCGGTCGTTGATGTCATGCGCGACGGTCGACTCGCCGTTGCCGCCGAGCGTGCCGAGGTCGCGCAGGACGCCGTCCATCCAGACGAAGCCGTGCAGCGGTCCGTCCGGAGTCGCCGCCGCACCCACCACCTGCCCGTGGTCGTTGACGGCGTTCGCGACGCTGAGCGTCCCCCACGGGCCGGCGGTGCCGCCGAACGAGCCGATCTCCACGATCTCGCCGTCGCGCCAGACCACCCCACGGTAGGGCGCGCCCTGTGCCTCGTACCGCCAGCCGACGACGACGCCGGCCTCGTTGATCCCCTGGGCCACACTCCCACTGCCCGGACCGTAGCCGGTGCCGAGATCGGACATCACACCGTGCCGGTGCACGAACGCGTGCATCGGGTCGGTGGCGTTGACGTGGCTGGCGCCGACGACGACACCGAGGTCGTTGATGTCCGTCGCCTGGCTGGACGAGTACGCCGTCGTGGAGATCGCGCCGAGGTCCCGGACCACGCCGCCGGTCCAGGTGGTGGCGCGCAGGCTGTAGCCGCGCAGCGACGTCGTCGCCAGACCGGCGGCGGTCCCGGCGGCGTTCACCGCGGCGGCCTCGCTGAACGCCCTGCCGCCCGGGGTCGTGCCGAGCGGTCCGAGGTCGAGGTAGGTGTAGGTCGGCAGGTCCGCCGGCGCGGCGGCCCGCGCCTCACCCGGTTGCAGCGCGAGCATCGTGGCCAGCCCCAGCGCGCCCGCGAAGAGGCGACGGGACAGTGTACGTTTCGGCATCCGAATTCCCCCGTGGCGATGTAACCATGATCGATATCTGATTATGGCCCGCACCGGAGCCGGAGATTCTTACCGAACACTTACACCGGCAGAGCTGGCCGCAGCCGGCCGGCTCCGGAAAGCGGGCGGCCCGGCCCACGGTTCTCTGCCGCCGACAAGTGGCGTCGGCCCGCCGACCGGTCTCCCGACCGGTCGACAGGCCGCGCGGACTACAACCGGCAGGCGTGGATATCGGTGACGAGGATAGCCCGGGCGCCGACATCGTAGAGCTCGTCCATGATCCGGTGCAGGTCCTGGCGCAGCACCATCGCCTGCACCGCCACCCAGCCCTCGCGGTGCAGCGGCGAGATGGTCGGGGACTCGATCCCCGGGGTGAGCGCGGAGGCCTTCTCCAGCAGGTCGGCCCGGACGTCATAGGTGAGCATCACGTACCGGCGGGCGACCAACACCCCCTGGAGGCGCCGGACCAGCTGGTCCACCTGCCCGTTGGCCGGCGCGCCGACCCGGCGGACCAGCACGGCCGACGAGCGCAGGATCGGCTCACCGATGATCTCCAGTCCGGCCTGCCGGAGCGTGGCACCGGTGGAGACGACGTCCGCGACGACATCGGCCACGCCGAGGCGTACGGCATTCTCGACCGCGCCGTCGAGCCGGATCACCGTCGCGGCGAGCTCGTGTTCGGTCAGATAGCCCTGCACCACCCCGGGATAGGCGGTGGCGATCCGGCGGCCGGCGATCTGGTCGACCGCGGCGACCGTCTCCGGCCGGGCGGCGAACCGGAACGTGGCCGCGCCGAAATCGAGGTCGACGATCTCCTCGGCCGGGCTGGCCGAGTCGACCAGCAGATCCCGGCCGGTGATGCCGAGGTCGAGGTCGCCGGAGCCGACGTAGGTGGCGATGTCCTTGGGACGCAGGTAGAAGAACTCGACGTCGTTGGGGTCGTCCCGGCAGATCAGGTCGCGGTCGTCACCGCGCTGGCGGTAGCCCGCCTCGCGCAGCATCTGCGCGGCAGGGCCGGAGAGGGTGCCCTTGTTGGGTACGGCGATGCGCAGCATCGGAGGTGCTCCTCGCGGTCAGGGATCGGAATCGGACTGACGGACGCGTCCCCCGGCGGTGACCGGGTGGCGGGACGCGGGCGGGGCACTCACAGATGTCGGTAGACGTCCTTGAGCTCCAGGCCGGTGGCGAGCATCAGCACCTGTGCCTGGTAGAGCAACTGCGAGATCTCCTCGGCGGCGCGTTCCGGCCCCTCGTGCTCGGCGGCCATCCACGACTCGGCCGCCTCCTCGACGACCTTCTTGCCGATCGCGTGCACACCGCGCTCCAGCGCGGCCACCGTCGCCGAGCCGGGAGTGCCGGCCGCGGCCTTGGCCTGCAACTCGGCGAACAGCTCCTCGAACGTCTTCACCCCGCGATTCTCGCAGCCCTCCCGTGCCGCCCCGGCCCCCGGGTGCCGTCGCAGCCCACCATGTGAACCGCCGAGCAGGTAAGGAAGGGCCCCCCATTATCGTTTTCTGTTGTACAGGGGGCCCTTCCTAACATCTCAGGCGCAGCGGTCAGCGGACCGTGATGGTGTGGTCGTCGAGGTGTTGTTCGCTGCCGTCGGCGAGGGAGATCGCGTACGCGGTGACGGTGTACCTGCCCGGCGGCAGGGTGACGGTGACCGTCCGCTCCCCCTGGGCCGGGCCGGCGATCGAGAGGGTGACCACCTGCTCGCGTACGACCCGGCCGTCCCGCCGGATCCGGAGCTGGGCGGTCGCCTCGGGCAGGATCCCCGCCACGTGCACCGGGAAGGTGCGCCCGACCGCGTCGCCGTGCTGCGGCGAGATCAGCCAGACCGGGGCGAGCGCCTCCACCGCCGAGGCGCGGCGCAGCACACCGGCGGTGTCGACCCGGTCCCAGAGCCGGTCGACCGGCGCCCCGTCGAGCCGCAGCCGCAGCCCGGAGACGCCCGGCACCGCCGTGACGGTCCAGACCAGTTGCTGCACGGCGAGCCGGGCCGTCGCCGCGCCGACGTCGTGGCGGGCCGCGCCGGCCAGGTCGACGGTGGCGATCTCACCGTCGACCGTCACGCCACGCAGGTCGGTCCCCTCCGGCCAGGCGTTGCGGTAGTCGGGGTCCATCCCGACCGGGCTGTCCAGCAGGTTGCGTACCGCGGCCGTGATCCGGTCCCGGGCCGAGCCGTCGCGCAGCCAGAGCCGGTGGAACTCGCGGTAGAGCCGGGGCTTGTCCGGGTCACCGCCGAGGTAGTAGACGGCCAGGCTGTCGGTGGGCGCGCCGGGTGCGGCTGCCGGCGTACCGGCGGAGGTGCCGGGCGAGGGGGCGAGGGCGCCGCCGGACGGAGTCGGACCGGGGCGGACGTCGCCGGTCGGGGTTGTCGGAGTCGCGGAGCCGTCCGTGCCGGCGGCGCCGGGCGGCGGCTCGGTCCGGTCGGAGGGGGTCGGCACGACGGTACCGACCAGGCCGGCGGCGACCGCCACCAGGCTCAGCGTGGCCACGGTCACCGCGCCGGCCGCAAACGGCGACCAGCGGCCCGACCGGCGCCGGGTCATCTCCGGCAGCGACCAGCCGGGCCCGCCGCCCCACCAGCGGCGCCCGGTGATGTCCCACCAGCGGCGCCCGGCGGCGCCCCGGTCGCCGGCCGCGATCCGCCGCTGGACGGCGGGCAGGGCGCCCGGTTCCGGATCGATCCGGTCGGCCTCGGCCGCGAGTATCCGGCGCAACAGTTCCTCGTCGCCCGGCACCGGCTCCGCCGGGCCGCGCCACCGTTCGTCGCTCATCGTTCTGCTCCCAGGCTCTGCTTCAGCGCGGCCAGTCCACGGAAGGTGTGGCTCTTCACCGCGCCCCGGCTGACGCCCATCAGGTCGGCGGTCTCGGCCTCGGAGAGGTCGAGGTAGTAGCGGAGCACCAGCGCCTCGCGCTGCCGGGGCGGCAGGGTGCGCATCGCCGCGATCACCGTGTCGTGCCGGAGCAGGTCGAGCGCGCCGCTCTCCGCGCTCGGCGCGTCCGCCGCCGGCCGGGCTGCCGCGAGGTGGGCGGTCACCACCCGCCGGTGCCGAAGCGCCGAACGGCAGCGGTTGACCACGCTGGTCCGCAGGTAGCCGAGGGCCCGGTCGGCGTCCCGCAGCCGGGACCAGTGCCCGTGCAGGGCGACGTAGCCGTCCTGCACGATCTCCTCCGCCACGCCCTGGTCGTGCAGGAGCAGCGTGGCGAGCCGGACCAGTGGGCGGTAGTGGGCGGCGAAGAGGCTGGCGATCGCCTCGTCCGCCGTCCACTGCGGTGGCTCCGGTCGTGTCATGGTCCTCCCGCCGGGCGGGTCGGAGACCAGATGGGTCGTCACGGCAGGTTGACGCGCGACCCGCCGTTCCGGTTTACCGCCCAGGGCGGGTCGACACCACTCGACACCCCGATATCGCGCTCGACCTGCCGAAATCCGACCGACATCCGCATCGGATCGAGAACGACGTCTATGGGTACGCGTCGACATGTGCCTATGCTGTCGGCCATGGCTCGCCGATCACTGCCGGTCGCGCTCACGACCGCCACCATCGTTCTCGCGGCCCTCGCCGGCTGCGCGCCCCAGAACCAACCCGCACCGGGTCCGCCCCAGAGCGCCTGCACCAAGGCGGAGCTGAAGACCCGTACGCCGGGCACGTTGACCATCGCCACCGACGACCCGGCGTACGCGCCGTGGTTCAGCGACAACCTGCCGGCCAACGGCAAGGGCTTCGAGTCGGCCGTCGCGTACGAGGTGGCCCAGCAGCTCGGCTTCGCCCGGATCGACGTGCAGTGGGTCCGGGTCAGGTTCGACGCCGCCATCGCCCCCGGGCCGAAGGAGTTCGACTTCGACATCAACCAGTTCTCCATCACGGAGGAACGCAAGCAGGCGGTCGACTTCACCTCGCCGTACTACCTGGTCCGGCAGGCCGTCGTCGCCGGCAAGGGTTCCACGATCGCGGGGAAGACGAAGCTGGCCGACCTGCGGGGCGCCAAACTCGGGGCGCAGGTGGGCACCACCAGCTACCAGGCGATCACCGACGTGATCGAACCGACCGTCAAGCCGCAGGTCTACAACAGCAACGACGACGCGAAGAAGGCTCTGCAGAACGGCCAGCTCGACGGCATCGTCGTCGACCTGCCCACCGCCTTCTACATCACCTCGGCGGAGATCGAGGACGCCACGGTCGTCGGGCAGCTGCCCCAGGTCGGGGTCCCGGAGACCTTCGGCCTGCTGCTCGACAAGGACTCGCCGCTGACCGGCTGCGTCAACGGCGCGGTCGACGCGCTACGGGCGAACGGCACGCTGGCCGACCTGGAGAAGACCTGGCTCTCCGAGGTGACCGGCGTCGCCGACCTGACGTGACCCTGGCCGACCACCACCCCCGGTCACCGGAACACCACCCGGCCGCGGCGCACCACCCGTCCCCGATCGCCCGCGAGCGGACCGCCTACCGGAAACGGCAGACGGTCCGCTCCGTGCTGGTCGCCGCCGCCTCGACCGGGGTACTCGGCGTGCTGCTGGTGCTGGCGGTGACCGGGTCACCCGGTTGGGAGCGGGTCCGGCAGTCCTTCCTCGACCCGGAGATCGGCCGGGCGGCACTCCCGGAGATCCTCGCCGGGCTCTGGCTCAACGTGCGGCTGCTCGTCTTCTGCGCGCTGGGCTCGCTCGCCCTCGGCCTGGTGGTGGCGGTGCTGCGTACCCTGCGCGGGCCCGTCTTCTTCCCGGTGAGGGCGCTGGCCGCCGGCTACACCTACACGTTCCGAGGGCTCCCGCTGATCATCGTGCTCTACGTACTCACCCTGGGCGTGCCGGGCCTGCGGCTACAGGGGACGCCGCCGGTGCTGGTGCTCGGCGGGATGGCGCTGGTGCTCACCTACGGCGGCTACCTGGCCGAGGTCTTCCGGGCCGGCATCGAGTCGATCCATCCCAGCCAGCTCGCCGCCGCCCGGTCGCTCGGCCTCACCTATCGGCAGACGATGCGGCACGTGGTGCTGCCGCAGGCCGTCCGCCGGGTGGCCCCGCCGCTGCTCAACGACGTGGTCGCGCTGCAGAAGGACGTCGGGCTGGTCTCGCTCGCCGGCCCGATCGACGCGGTACGGGCGGCGCAGATCGCCACCGCCGAGACCTTCAACTACACGCCGTACATTGTGGCGGGGGTGCTCTTCGTGCTGCTCGCCATCCCGCTGATCGCGGTCACCGACTGGGTGACCCTGCGCGCCGCCCGCCGGCAGGCCGCCCGGTGACCGGCCCGCCCACGCCGGCCGGGCCGGTGTTGCGCTGCCGAGGGCTGCGCAAGGTCTACGGCGGGCACGTCGTGCTCGACGGTCTCGACCTGACGGTGGCCGAGCACGAGGTGGTGGCGCTGATCGGCGCCTCCGGCTCCGGCAAGTCCACCCTGCTGCGCTGCGTCAACCTGCTGGAGGAGACCGAGGACGGCACCATCCACCTCGACGGCGAGCACATCACCGATCCGCGCGTCGACCCCGATCTGGTGCGCCGGCGGATCGGTATCGTCTTCCAGGCATACAACCTCTTCCCGCACCTGCGGGTGCTGGAGAACATCACGCTGGCACCGGTCCGGGTGCACCGTCGGGACCGCGCCGAGGCCGAGGCGCAGGCGCACGACCTGCTCGGCCGGGTCGGGCTGGCGGAGAAAGCCGGCGACTATCCGGACCGGCTCTCCGGCGGCCAGCAGCAGCGGGTGGCGATCGTCCGGGCGCTGGTCAACTCGCCCCGGCTGCTGCTGCTCGACGAGGTCACCTCGGCGCTCGACCCAGAACTCGTGGGCGAGGTGCTGACGATGATCCGGGACCTGAAGACGGACGGGATGACGATGGTGCTGGCCACCCACGAGATGGGCTTCGCCCGCGAGGTCGCCGACCGGATCTGCTTCCTCGACGGCGGGCGGGTGCTCGAGGAGGGGCCGCCCGAGCAGGTGCTCGGCGAGCCGACCCAGCCGCGCACCCGGCAGTTTCTCCGCCGGATCATCGAGGCGGGCCGGCTCCCACCCCGATGACGATGGCCGGGGCCGGCGGCGTCACCGGTGAGCCCTGCTAGGGCCGGGCGGCGATGTCCCGGATCGCCACGGCGGCCTCCAGCGCCGCCGTGGTGGCCGCCCAGCCCTTGTCCTCGGCCGAGCCGGGCAGCCCGGCCCGGTCCCGGGCCTGCTCCAGGTCGTTCACCGTCAGCACGCCGTGCGCGACAGGTGTGCCACTGTCCAGCGCGACCCGGGTCAGCCCTTCGGTCACCGACTGGCAGACGTAGTCGAAGTGCGCGGTGGCACCCCTGATCACCACGCCGAGCGCCACCACGGCGTCGCAGCGCCGGGCCAGCGCCTGGGCCACCACCGGCAGCTCCACCGAACCGGCGACCCGGACCACCAGTACGTCGTCCACGCCGCACGCCTTGGCCGCCGTCACCGCGCGGTCGACCATGTGGTCGGTGAGCTCGCCGTGCCAGCGCGCGGCCACCACCCCCACGGTCAGCCCGGAGGCGTCCACCGTCGACTGCCCCGGCTCCCCGAACCCCGCCATCGTCACGCCAGCCTTTCCGTCATCTTGGTGAACTCCGCCGTCTTCGTGAACTCCGCCGTCTTCGCGAGCTCGGCCGTCTTCGGTAGCTCCGACAGCTCCGCGAGCTCCGACAGCTCCCCGGCGTCGGCCGGGGTCTCCAGCTCGTCCAGCAGGTGTCCCATCCGGTCCCGCTTGGTCCGCAGGTAACGGACGTTCTCCGGCGTCGGGCGGACCGGCATCGACTCCCGGCCGACCACGGTGAGACCGTAGCCCTCCAGCCCGGCCCGCTTGGCGGGGTTGTTGGTCAGCAGCCGCATCGAGCGCACCCCGAGGTCGTAGAGGATCTGCGCGCCGGTGCCGTAGTCCCGGGCATCGGCGGGCAGGCCGAGCTCCAGGTTCGCGTCCACGGTGTCCCGGCCGTGATCCTGCAACTGGTACGCCTGGAGCTTGTGCAGCAGCCCGATGCCGCGCCCCTCGTGGCCGCGCATGTAGAGGACCACTCCGCGCCCCTCGGCGGCGACCCGTGCCAGGGCGGCGTCGAGCTGCGGGCCGCAGTCGCAGCGCAGCGAGCCGAAGACATCCCCGGTCAGGCACTCGGAGTGCACCCGTACCAGCACGTCCTGCCCGTCGCCGAGATCGCCGTAGACCAGGGCGATGTGCTCGGCACCGTCGTGGTGCACCCGGTAGCCGAGGGCCCGGAACGGCCCGTACGGCAACGGCAGCCGGGCTTCGGCGACCTGCTCGACCTGCCGATCGGTACGCCGCCGGTAGGCGATCAGGTCGGCGATGGTGATCAGCGTGATGCCGTGCTCGGCGGAGAACGTGACCAGGTCGGGCAGGCGCATCATGCTGCCGTCGTCGTTGACCAGCTCGCAGAGCACCCCGGCCGGCCGGAGCCCGGCGAGCCGGGCCAGGTCCACGGCCGCCTCGGTGTGCCCGGGGCGGCGCAGCACCCCGCCGGCCCTGGCGCGCAGCGGCACGACGTGCCCCGGCCGGCTCAGATCGGTGGCGTCGGTGCCCCGGTCGGCGAGCAGCCGGATGGTGTGTGCCCGGTCGGCGGCGGAGATGCCGGTGCTGACCCCCTCCCGGGCGTCCACCGTCACCGTGTACGCGGTGCCGCGCCTGTCCTGGTTGGTGTGGTACATCGGCGGCAGTTCGAGCCGGTCGCACTCCTGCTCGGTCAGCGGCACGCAGATGTAACCCGAGGTGTGCCGGACCATGAACGCGACCAGTTCCGGGGTGGCCCGCTCGGCGGCGAAGATCAGGTCGCCCTCGTTCTCCCGGTCCTCGTCGTCGACCACCACCACCGGACGGCCGGCGGCGATGTCGGCCAGCGCCTGCTCGATGGTGCCGAATTCGGTACTCATGCCGGCACTCCACTTCGCTCCGTGCCGCCATGAGGCACGCTGGCGCTGAACTGGCTGATTCGCTCGCTACGCTCGCTCACTTCCACGGCCTCCAGTCCGTCCACCGGCAGTCGCCCGCCGGTGGTCAGCAGTCGTTCGACGTACTTGGCGAGGACGTCAACCTCGAGGTTGACCGGGTCCCCGACGCTCTTGCGGCCGAGCGTGGTCGCGGCCAGCGTGGTCGGGATCAGCCCGACCGAGAACGTCTGCGGGGTCAGCGCGGCGACGGTCAGCGACACTCCGTCGACGGTGATCGAACCCTTCTCCACGACATAGCGGGCGAGGTCGGCGGGAAGCCCGAAGGTGACCGTCTCCCACTGCTCGGCCGGCTCCCGGGCGACGATCTCGGCCACCCCGTCGACGTGCCCCTGCACCAGGTGCCCGCCGAGCCGGCTGCCCAGCGTGGCGGCCCGCTCCAGGTTGACCGGGTCCCCCGGACGCAGCGCCCCCAGCGCCGTACGCCGGAAGGTCTCGCCCATCACGTCGGCGGTGAACGTGTCACCGTCGATCGCCACCACGGTCAGGCAGACCCCGTTGACGGAGATCGAGTCGCCGTGTCGGGCGTCCGCGGTGACGACCGGACCGCAGACCGCGACCAGGGCGGAGTCACCGCCGGTGTCGTCCCGCCGGACCAGCTCGCCCAACTCCTCCACGATTCCGGTGAACACTGCTTCAGCCCTCCGTCTTCCGGGGATACGCGGTGACCCGCAGGTCGGGTCCGACCGGTGTGATGTCGGTGAACTCCAGGTCGATGACCTCGGAGATGGTGCGCGGGCCGGCGTCGGCCAGCGCCGCCGGGCCGGCGCCGAGCAGTTTCGGCGCCAGGTAGCCGACCACCCTGTCGACCAGGCCGGCGGAGAGGAAGGCGCCGGCCAGGGTGGGGCCGCCCTCCAGCAGCGCCGCCCGGACCCCGCGCCGGTAGAGCTCGGCGAGCAGCTCGGCCAGCTCGACCCGGCCCTCCGGGCCGGCGCCGACCTCCTTGACGGTCGCCACCCAGGTGGGCGCGGCGCCGTCCCGGACCCGGGCGTCCAGCGGGGTACGGCCGGCGCTGTCCACCACGACCCGCAGCGGCTGCCGGATGGCCAGGGTGCCGTCGCGCAGGTTCCGCACGGTGAGTCTCGGATCGTCGGCGAGGACGGTGCCGACCCCGGCGATCACCGCGTCGACGGTGCCGCGCAACGCGTGCACGTCGATCCGGGCCGCCTCGGAGGTGATCCACATGCTGGTGCCGTCGGCCGCCGCGATCCGGCCGTCCAGGGTGGCGGCGTACTTCCAGGTCAGGTAGGGCCGGCCCCGGCGTACCGCGGTCAGCCAGGCCAGGTTGCCGGCCTCCGCCTCGGCCGCCCGGATCCCGACCTCGACCTCGACGCCGGCCGCGCGCAGCCGCTCGATCCCGCCGGCGGCGACCGGGTTCGGGTCGGCCACCGCCACCACCACCCGGCGGACCCCGGCCGAGATCAGCGCCCCGCTACACGGCCCGGTACGCCCGGTGTGGTCGCAGGGCTCCAGGGTGACCACGGCGGTGCCGCCCCGGGCCCGCTCGCCGGCCTGGGCCAGCGCGACGATCTCGGCGTGCGGCCCGCCAGCGTACGCGTGGAAACCCTCGCCGACGACGTCGCCGTACGGGTCGAGCAGGACGCAGCCGACCAGCGGGTTGGGGCTGGTCGTGCCGAGGCCGCGAGCGGCCAGAGCGATAGCGCGGCGCATCGCCTCGTCGGCGGAGACGCCCCCCATGCCGTTCCCTTCCCCTCGCCCGTCGTCGTGGCGCGCGGGCGGGTGTGGGAGGCGTCACCGGTCGGTGACCGGGCGGGCGGCGGAGCGTGGGGAACGGCATAGCCGAGACCCCGAAGGGACCCCCGGTGCGGCGCACGCCGTCCGGTGGACCCGTCCGTCCCGCGCGCTGTCTCCCATCCGGACTGTCTGGGCGCGGAAACTGCCCGCCCCCAACCGTCGGCCCCGGATTCTCACCAGGTCCACCGGGCGGCCGAGGCCGACCGGGTCGCGGGCTTACCGGGCCTGGGCCCGGATCACCGCCGGTTCGGAATTACACCGAGTCCCGCCAGCGCGTGGTGGGTACCGGTCGAGTCTTGCACGGAACCGGGCCGTATGGGCCCGCGAGGCGACCGACCTCACATCGACGTGACGGCGGTCACTTCGCCCCGCGCCGCCGCTCCCCCGCCTCCGCCGCCGGCACCCCGGGGGTACGCCGCCGGTCCATCGCCACGTACGACCCGGGTTGGCTCTTCGCCACCGTCTTCATCTCGGAGGCGGCCGCGATCACCTCGAGGGGGTCGGTGAAGCGCCGCTCCGGCACCGAGAGCGAGACCCCGATCGAGAGGGTGACCAGGTGGGCGCGCTGGATGTTGCCGCGCCGGTCCTTCAGCTCGACGTAGCCGCGCTTGGCGTCCTCCGGGTCGTAGAGCTCGTCGGCGGTCTTCTCGAAGTCGATCACGGCCCGTTCGGTGAGCGGCCGGACCTGCTCGGGGGCGCAGACGATCACGAAGTCGTCGCCGCCGATGTGCCCGAGGAAGGCCGGGGGCAGCCCGACCGAGACCACCGCCCGGTGCAGGCTGCGGGCGAGGGCGCTGATGAACTCGTCGCCCCGGACGAAGCCGTACCGGTCGTTGACGCTCTTGAACCGGTCGATGTCGATGTAGCCGACCGCGTAGTCGACGCCGCTGCGGACCCGGTCGCCGATCTCGCGGCGGACCCGGGTGTTGCCGGGCAGCCCGGTCAGCGGGGAGACCTCGCGGAACTCCTTGTTGCGGCGCAGCGTGGAGCTGATCCGGGCGATCAGCTCGGCGTTGTCGAAGGGCTTGACCAGATAGTCGTCGGCGCCGGCGGTGAGGCCGTGCACCTTGTCCACGGTGAGTCCCTTGGCGGTGAGCATGATCACCGGCAGTGCCGAGGTCATCGGGTTGGCCCGCAGCCGGCGGGTCAGCTCCAGCCCGTCGATCCGGGGCATCCGCAGGTCGACCACGACCAGGTCGGGGCGGCGCTGCTCGATCACCTCCAGCGCCTCCTGGCCGTCGCTGGCCTGCGCCACGTCGAAGCCGTGCAGCCGCAGGTTGAACGAGACGAACCGGACGATGTCCTCGTCGTCGTCGACCACCAGGATCAGGTCGGGCCGCTCCTCGGCGACCCCGTCGACGCTCATGCCCCCGGCAGGGCGCGCTCGGCGAGCCGCCGCAGCCGGGTCACCGCCGCGGCCGGGTCCGCCGCGCCGTAGACGGCGGTACCGGCGACGAACGCGTCGGCGCCGGCCGCCGCCGCCTGCTCGATGGTGTCGGCCGCGATCCCCCCGTCGACCTCGATCCGCAGTTCGAGATGGCCGGCGGAGGCGTGCCGGCGGGCGGTGCGGACCTTGTCGAGCATCTCGGGGATGAACCGCTGCCCCCCGAAGCCCGCCTTGATAGTCATGATCAGCAATGTATCGAAGCTGGGCAAGAGGTCAAGGTACGGTTCGATCGGGGTGTCCCGGTCGATCGCCAGGCCCGCCTTCGCCCCGGCCGAGCGGAGGTCCTTGGCCAGCGAGACCGGGTTGTCGCAGGCCTCGACGTGGAAGGTCACGTTGTAGGCGCCCGCGTCGGCGTAGCTCGGCGCCCAGCGCCGCGGATCGGAGATCATCAGGTGTACGTCGAACGGCAGCGAGGTCGCCGCCAGCAGGCTCTGCACCACAGGCAGCCCGATGGTCAGGTTGGGCACGAAGTGGTTGTCCATCACGTCCACGTGCAGCCAGTCCGCCGCGGACTCCACCGCCGCGACCTCGTCGGCGAGCCGGGCGAAGTCGGCGGCGAGGATGCTGGGCGCGACGATCGGCGCTGGTACGGTCACCGCGCCAGTGTACGAACGCCCGGCACTGTCTCGAAGAACCGGTCCGGGGTGATCGGCAGGTCCCGGACGCGTACCCCGGTGGCGTGGTGGACGGCGTTGGCGATCGCCGCGGCGGTGCCGACGATGCCCAGCTCACCGAGGCCCTTGGAACCCATCGGGTTGACGTGCGGATCCTCCTCGTGCAGCGTGTGCACCTCGACGCAGCCGATGTCGGCGTTGGTGGCGATGTGGTACTCGGCGAGATCGTGGTTGACCACGTGCCCGAAGCGGGGATCGAGCACGCACCGCTCGTGCAGCGCCATCGAGATCCCCATGCTCATCCCGCCGAGCAGTTGGGACCGACCCGTTTTCGGGTTGATGATCCGCCCGGCGGCGAAGACGCCGACCAGCCGGGGCACCCGGACCTCCCCGGTCGCCTCGTGCACCCGGACCTCGGCGAACTGGGCGCCGAAGGCGTACATCGAGAGGCGCTCCAGCTCGGGATTGTCCGGCATCTCGGCACTCGCCTCGATGCCCTGCGGGGGTACCGCGCCGACGTGTTCGGCGGCCACCCGGGCCCGCAGCCGCCGGGCCGCCTCGACCACCGCGCTGCCCCACGAGGTCATCCCGGACGAGCCGCCGGCCGCGATCGCCGGCGGCAGATCCGTGTCGCCGATCCGCAGGTCGATCCGCTCGACCGGCGCGGCCAGCGCGTCGGCCGCGATCTGTGCCAGGGTCGTCCAGGTACCGGTGCCGAGGTCGGCGGCACCGATCGAGACCGTGTACCGGCCGTCCGGCTCCAACCGGATCGTCGCCGTCGAACCGGGCATCCGGTAGACCGGGTACATCGACGAGGCGACCCCGGTGCCGACCAGCCAACCGCCCGCCGCCCGGCGTACCCCGGGCGTCGGGTCCCGCCCGGCCCAGCCGAAGCGGCGGGCGCCGTCGCGCAGGCAGGCCACCAGGTTGCGGCTGGAGAACGGCCGGTCCAGTTCGGGATCGACCGGCGGCTCGTTGGCGATCCGGAACTCGACCGGATCCTGCCCGCAGGCGATCGCCATCTCGTCCATCGCCGACTCCAGCGCGTACATCCCGGGGGTCTTGCCGGGGGCGCGCATGATCGTCGGCACCGGCACGTCGAGCGGGACCACCCGGTGCGTGGTGCTGCGGTCCGGCGCCGCGTACATCACCCGGGTCGGTGTGACGCTCTGCTCGGCGAACTCCTTGATCCGGGCCGTCTGCTGCACGGTCTCGTGGCTGACCGCGACCAGCCGGCCGTCCGGCCCGGCACCGAGCCTGACCCGCTGGATCGTCGGGGTGCGGTAGCCGACCTCGGCGAACATCTGCTGCCGGGTGAGCGCGAGCTTCACCGGCCGGCCGGGCACGGCGAACGCGGCCAGCACCGCGAGTACGACGTCCGGATGGGTGTGCAGCTTGCCGCCGAACGCGCCGCCGACGAACGGCGAGCTGATCCGGATCCGCTCCGGTTCGAGCCCGAAGAGCGTGGCCAGCGACTCCCGCAACCGGTGCACCCCCTGGGTGGCGACGTGCAGGATGAGCCGGTCGTCGACCCAGATCGCGATCGTGGCGTGCGGCTCGATCTGGGCGTGCTGCTGCCACGGGGTCGTGTACGTGGCGTCGTGGCGCACCGCCGCGCCGGCAAGTGCCGCCTCGGCGTCGCCGTGGATGCTGTCGGTGGCGAAGCCGCCGTTCATGACCTCCGGGGCGTACCGGTCCGGGTGGTCGACCCGCAGCAGCACGTCGTGCGGCTCCGCCTGGTAGTCGAGCCGGACCAGGCCGGCCGCCCGGCGCGCCACCTCGGAACTCTCCGCCACGACGCCGCCGACGATCCGCCCCCGGTACGGCACCTCCGGCGTCTGCAGGACCGCCACCTCCGGATCGTCGAGCGAGGCGACCCGGTGCGCGTTCTCGTGCGTCAGGACGGTCAGGACGCCAGGATCGGCCAGCGCGGCCTCGGTGTGCACCGCGACGATCCGCCCGACGGCGACGGTGGCCTGCACCGGATGGAGATAGACCGGCCGGTCGACGGGGTGCTCGTAGGCGTACCGGGCGGTGCCGGTGACCTTCGCCGGCCCGTCGAACCGGTCCAGTGGGGTGCCGATGGCCCGGCCCGGCAGGGTTATCCCGTCCACACCAGCAATGTAGGGATGCGAACCGCCCCGCCGGCCGGATTCCGCCGAATTCGCTCGGGTGCGGGTGGCTTCGGCCGCCGAGCGGTGGCTCGGCCTCGGGCGCCGGCCCGGTCAGCCCCGGCGGAGCATGGCCAGGAACATCGCGTCCGTGCCGTGCCGGTGCGGCCAGAGCTGCACGGTCGGGCCGTCACCGAGGCCGGGCATGCCGGCCGGCAGCAGCGGTCGGGCGTCGACGAAGTCGACCGGCACCCCGGAGCGCCGGGCCCCTTCGGTGACCGAGACGTGCGTCTCCACCACGTGCGGCGAACAGGTCACGTATCCCACCACCCCGCCCGGGCGGACCGCCCGGAGCGCGGCGCCGAGCAGCTCCCGCTGCAACCGGGTCAGCGCCGGCAGGTCGGCGGGCTGGCGGCGCCAGCGCGACTCGGGGCGCCGCCGCAACGAGCCGAGGCCGGTGCAGGGCGCATCGACGAGTACCCGGTCGAAACCCTGCTCCGGCAGGTCGCCGTCCCGCCCGACGGCGCGCCCGTCGGTGGTCAGCACGGTCACCGGCAGCCCGCGCACCGCCTGGGAGACCAGCCGGGCCCGGTGCTCGGCCACCTCGACCGCGGTCAGCCGGGCACCCCGCTGCGCGGCCAGCGCGCCGAGCAGGCCCGCCTTGCCGCCCGGCCCGGCGCAGAGGTCGAGCCAGCGCTCGTCGGTGCCGTCCAGCTCGGCGGCGGCGAGCGCGGCGGCCACCAGCTGGGAGCCCTCGTCCTGGACGTGCGCCCGGCCGTCGGCGACGGCGGACAGCTCGCCCGGGGCACCGCCGGGCAGGTAGACGGCGTACGGCGAGAAGGCACCCGGTGCGCCACCCACCTCGTCGGCGAGCGCGACCGCGTCCACCCGACCGGGGCGGGCGCAGAGGTGCACCGGCGGGCGCTGGTTGTCCTCGATCAGCAGCCGGGTGGTCTCGCCGACGTCGCTGCCGAGCGCCTCGGAGAACGAGCGGACGATCCACTGCGGATGGGCGTAGCGCAGCGCCAGGTGCCCGACCGGGTCGCTCTCGGCCGGCGGGGCCAGCTCGGCCAGCCAGGTGTCGGCGTCCTTGCCGGCGACCTCCCGCAGTACCGCGTTGGCGAAGCCGGCCGCGCCCGGGGCGACCGAGCGCACCAGGTCGACGGTTGACGAGACGGCGGCGTGCGCCGGGACGCGGGTGTGGAGAAGCTGGTAGGCGCCGAGCCGCAGCGCGTCCCGGGGCTGCGGGTCGATCCGGGCGACGTCCCGGCCGGCCGCGGCGGTGAGGATCGCGTCCAGGGTGCCCCTGAGCCGCAGCGTGCCGTAGGTCAGTTCGGTGGCGAAGGCGGCGTCCCGGCCGTGCAGCCGCCGGTCGCGCAGCATGGCGGGGAGGACCAGGTTCGCGTACGCGTCGTCCCGGTGCACCGCCTCGATCGCCTCGTACGCCACCTGCCGGGGCAGGTCCACCGCCGGCCGGCCGGTGCGCGGCGACCGCCCGTCCCGGTCCGGCTGGCCCCGTCCCCGGTCGCGGTCGTCGCGGCGCCGGTCGGTGCCGCCACGCGCGCGGTCGCGGTCGTCGCGCCGCCCGGCGCCCGTGCGTGGGCGGTCGTCACCCGTCCGTGGACGGTCGTCGCGGCCCTGCGCGGCGCCGGCATGCCCGGTGCCGCCGATGCGGTCGATACGCTCGCTCACCCGACGTGCTCCCCACCGGCGACCCGAGCGCCCCGGGCCCAGTCCGGCGCCGCCATGGCCCGCTTGCCGGCCGCGCGAACCTCGCCCAGCTCCACCGGTGTGGTGGCGGTGCCGACCAGCACCCGGCCTCGCTCGACCAGCAGCTCGCCGGGCTTGAGCTCCGGCCCGTTGCCGACCGGCCGCACCGGGCCGAGCTTGACCCGGTCGCCCCGGAACATGGTCCAGGCACCGGGCGCCGGGGTGGCGGCGCGAATCCGCCGGTCCACGGCGAACGACGGCTCCGACCAGCGGACCTCACCGTCCGGCACGGTCAGCTTCGGCGCCAGCGACACCCCGTCGACCGGTTGCGGCACCGCCCGCGCGGTGCCCTGACCGATCGCGTCGAGGACGGCGACCAGCAGCCCGGACCCGCTGGCGGCCAGCCGCTCCAGCAGGTCGCCGGAGGTGTCGGTGGGCCCGATCTCCTCGGTCACGGTGCCGAAGACCGGTCCGGTGTCCAGCCCGGCCTCCAGCTGGAAGACGCTGGCGCCGGTGACCTGATCGCCGTGCAGCACGGCGTGCTGCACGGGCGCGGCGCCGCGCCAGGCGGGCAGCAGCGAGAAGTGCAGGTTGACCCAGCCGTGCGCGGGGATCTCCAGCGCCTCCGGCGGCACCAGTGCGCCGTACGCGACCACCGGCACGCAGTCCGGGGCGAGCCGGCGGAGCCGGTCGAGGAACTCCGGCTCCCGGGGGCGGGCCGGGGTCAGCACCTCGACGCCCCGCTCG
The DNA here is from genome assembly GCF_049315195.1 of Plantactinospora sp. WMMC1484. Taxonomy (NCBI): domain Bacteria; kingdom Bacillati; phylum Actinomycetota; class Actinomycetes; order Micromonosporales; family Micromonosporaceae; genus Plantactinospora; species Plantactinospora sp. WMMC1484. Next base: position 3,958,158 of record NZ_CP186055.1, on the reverse strand, counting down.
TCGGCCCAGGCGCCGACCGGTGACCGAGCCAGCCCTCGGCCTCGGCCGGCGGGGGCGTCGGGCCGGGTCACCACGGCGATCAGCTCGTGCCCGGAGGCGTCGATGGCGTCCAGGGCGGGCAGGGCGACGGCCGGCGTACCGGCGAAGATCAGGCGCACGTCCGCGTCACCGGCCCAGACCGAACGGGCTCGCCGAGCGCTCCGGGTCGCCGAGACCCCGCCTGGCGGTGCGGCCCTGGCGGCGGTTGGCCGGGGTGTCGTGCGGGCTGACCTTGACCACCGGCGGGGCGTCCCGGTCGTACCAGTCGGCCTGCCGGATCGCCTTCATCGCCTCCTTGCGCCCCTCGGCGTCGAGCCGGTCGAGGAAGAGCACCCCGTCGAGGTGGTCGGTCTCGTGCTGCACACACCGGGCCATCAGCCCGGTGCCGACGATCTGCACCGGGTCGCCGTACTCGTTGAAGCCCTTGGCCACGACGTTGAGCCGGCGCTTGGTGTCGAAGTAGAGCCCCGGGATGGAGAGGCAGCCCTCCGGGCCGTCCTGCTCCTCCTCGTCGGGAAAGTCCAGCACCGGGTTGATCAGGTGCCCGAGCACGTCGTCGACGTCGAAGGCGAACACCCGCAGGCCCACGCCGAGCTGCGGCGCGGCGAGGCCGGCACCGTTCTGCTCGCGCATCGTGTCGGTCAGGTCGGCGACCAGCTTGCGCAGCTCGGCGTCGAAGTCGACGACCGGTTCGGCCGGGGTGCGCAGCACCGGGTCCCCGAAGAGACGGATGGGCTGGACGGTCACGCGGGAGGACTCCTTCGTGGCTGGGATCGGTGGTGCCCCGCCCAGTCTACGGGCGCACCGGAGGAACGACCGGTACGCCGGCACGCCCCGGCCGGTGACCGGACAGGTGGCAGCCGCCGGCGGAAGCTGCGGAGATCTGCCCCGGTCAGCTCTGGTTGCCGGGCTCACCGGCGAGGACGGCGTCGGTGCGCTCCAGGACGTGGTCGGGGAGCGGAAGCTGGGTGCCGTGCGCGGCGTCCCAGTCGTAGATCACACTGACCCCGACCTCGGCCCGGAAGTAGTCGACGGCGCTCAGCCCGCCGACCACCGGCTCGTCGCACTCGGCCACGAGCTGTCCCGGCACCACCGCGAAGCCGTTGCGCAGCGCGGCGCTGAGTCGCCGGTGGCCGTCGACCACGAAGAACTTCTCGCCGGTGTAGCCGATCCGCAGCGGCTCCAGCGCCTCCTCGCCGGCCTGCCCGATCTGTGCCACGTAGTCCGACTCCCAGAGGCCGCGCAGCCCCTGGATCTCCTGGGTCGGATAGATCCGGGAGGGGTCGAGCAGCAGCAACGGCGGTGAGTCGCGCAGGATCTGCTGGCCGAAGGAGCCCTCGTAGGCGGCGATGATGTGCTGCACCACCTCGTCCGCCGACGCCCTGGTGCTGTCGCAGATCAGGTCGTAGTTGCGCAGTTTCGCCTTGTCGACGCCGTACCGGACGAGGAAGCGGCCCCGCTCGCTCTCGCTGCGCTCGTGGAGCTTGGCCCGCGCCTCCTCGATCGAGGTGTAGCTCTCGGCCGGCCCGGAGGGGCGGGCGAGCACCCGGCGCGCCGCCTCGGTCGGCTCGGTGATCATGTGGATTTTCAGGGCGTCCTTGAAGAAGTGCCAGGCGAGCCTGCTGTCGACGATCAACTGCTCGCCCGAGGCCGCGATGTCCTGCTGGAGCTGGTCGACGTAGCCGTCCACCGCCTGGTCCAGCTCGGCGTGCAGGTTGAGCTGGAGTGCGGTCATCTTCCGCCGCTGGGCCATCTCCCGGTAGAGGTCACCCACGCTGACCCGGCGCAGGCCGAGCCGTTTGGCCAGCTCGATGGAGACGGTGCTCTTGCCGCTGCCAAGATCCCCGTTCAGGACGATCGACTGATGACCGGTCACGGCCTACCCACCCCTGATCCCAGGCTATTCAAGATCAATAGTATGTACGCCGAACCGGCGCGGTCACTCTCCGTCACGCCTTTCACTGGAGCATGAGCGGCGATGGTATCACCCGAAACCTGGCCCACCGGTCGGACTCCCGGTCCGTCCACCATGCTGGGTACCCGGCCGTGACCGTGGCCGAAACAACCCTCCGTGGCGGGTTCTCGGTCAGCATCCGGTCAGAATCAGGGACACCGCCGCTCAGAAGATGTCGTGCGGGTCGACCTGGATCCGTACCGGCGGGCCGGCCTTGCGGGCGGTCCGCACCGCCGCCGCCTCGTGCAGGGCCGCCGCCAGCGCCGCCGCCTGGGAGCGGGGCACCCGGACCAGCATCCGTTCCTGCCCCTCCGGGGCCGGCACCGGGCCGAGCAGCTCGGCGGCGGGCGGCAACCGGGCCGCCTCGACCAGGTCCGCCACCGCCGCCGCCATCCCGGTCAGGCTGGCCATCCGGGCCGCCGGTGGAAATCCCAGCTCCCGCCGCTCGGCCAGCTCGCGGTCGGCGAACCAGCCCGGATCCCAGCGCAGCAGCGCCTGCACCGGGGCCAGTGCCCCGTCGGCGACCACCACCACCCGGCCACCGACGGCACCGGGGCGGGCCAGCGCCGCCGCCGCCAGCCAGCGGCGCAGCGCCTCCTCACCGGCCCGCAGGTCGGCCCGGGTCAGCAACGCCCAGGAGTCGAGCAGCAGCACGGCGCCGTAGCCGCCCTCCGCGACCGGCTCCGCACCGGGGGTCGCGATCACCAGGCCCGCCTCGCCGGGGACGGTCGCCAACACCTCCTCCCGGCCCGAGGTCCGCACCGGCACGTCGGGAAACGCCCGACCGAGTTCCTCGGCCGTCCGCCGGGCACCCACCACGGCGGCCCGGAACCGCCGCCCGCCGCACTCCGGACAGGCGTAACCGGCGGCGACCCGGGCACACCACCGGCAGGTCGGAGCGGCGCCGGCCGACCGCAGGGCGAGCGGGCCGGCGCAGTGCGGGCAGCGGGCCGGGGTCCGGCACTCCGCGCAGGCCACCGCCGGCAGGTAACCGCGCCGGGGCACCTGGACCAGCACCGGCGCATCGGCCTGGAGCGCCGCCCGGGCCGCCTCCCAGGCCAGGCTCGGCAGCCGGGCCGAGGCCGCGGCGGGGTCCCGGGCCAGTTGCGGGTCGTCGCCGGTCGGCGTGATCCTCGGGGTACGCGACCGCAGCGTCGACCGGTCCGCCACGATCTCCCGCGCCCAGCCGGTCTCGACCAGCAGCCGCGACTCGGCGGTGCGGGCGTAACCGCCCACCAGCACGGCGGCGTCACCGAGCTGGGCGCGGGTGAGCAGCACCTCCCGGGCGTGCGGGTACGGCGCCCGGGGCTCGGCGTGCAGGTCGTCCCCGTCGTCCCAGATCGCCACCAGCCCGAGGTCGGTGACCGGGGCGAACATCGCCGCCCGGGTGCCGATCACCACCGGGACCCGGCCCCGGGAGGCGGCGAGGAAGGCCCGGTAGCGCCGGGCCGGCCCGAGCGCGGCGGAGAGCGCCACGTGCCGCCCGGCGCCGAGCAGTCCGGTCAGGGCGGCGTCCAGGCGGTCGAGGTCACGGGCGTCGCCGACCACCGCCACCGCGCCCCGGCCGGCGCGTACGGTCGCCTCGATCACCTCCGCGAACCGAACCGCCCAGTCCTCGCCGGGCAGCGCCGACCAGACCGCCCGGGGTGCCCGGCCCTCGGCCAGGGCCCGCAGGTAACCCGGCCCGGCCGGATAGCTCGGCCAGCCCGCACCGGCCGCCGCACCAGCACCCTCCTCCGGCGGCGGGGCCGGTGGGTGCGTCGAGGGCGCCGGGCCGGTCTCGCGTTCCACCCGGGCGTGCCGGGGTGGGACCGCCAGCCGCAGCACGTCGGAGAGGTTGCCGGCGTAGCGGTCGGCCACCGCCCGGGCCAGCCGGGCGATCTCCGGGCTCAGCACCGGCTCCGCCGAGACCAGCCGTTCCAGGTAGCTGAGCCGGCCGTCGTGCCCGGAGAGCTCGGCCCGTTCCAGGATCCAGCCGTCGACGAGCTGGCCGGCGAAGCGCACCCGGACCCGGGTGCCCGCTCCGGCCAGCTCGGCCAGCTCGGCCGGAACCAGATAGTCGAACGGCCGGTCCAGGTGCGCCAGGGGTACGTCCACGCAGACGCGAGCGACCGGCAGCCCTTCGGCGGGCTGCCGGTCGCTGCGCTTGCCGGTGGTCAGGCTCCCGCGGCCGACTTGAGGTCGGCGGCACGGTCGGTGCTCTCCCAGGTCAGGTCGGGCAGCTCGCGCCCGAAGTGGCCGTAGGCGGCGGTCTGCCGGTAGATCGGGCGGAGCAGGTGCAGGTCCCGGATGATCGCCGCCGGGCGGAGGTCGAAGACCTCGGTGACCGCCCGCTCGATCCGGTCCACCGGCACGTTCTCGGTGCCGAACGTCTCGATGAAGGTGCTCACCGGGTGCGCCTTGCCGATCGCGTACGCCACCTGGACCTCGCAGCGCTCGGCCAGCCCCGCGGCGACCACGTTCTTCGCCACCCAGCGGGTCGCGTACGCCGCCGAGCGGTCGACCTTGGACGGATCCTTGCCGGAGAAGGCACCGCCGCCGTGTCGGGCGTACCCGCCGTAGGTGTCCACAATGATCTTGCGACCGGTCAGCCCCGCGTCGCCCATCGGGCCACCGATCTCGAACCGGCCGGTCGGGTTGACAAGCAGGCGGTAGCCGTCGATGTCGAGGCCCAGCTCCTCCAGCTCGGGCGCGATGACGTGCTCCCGGATGTCCGGGGTCAGCAGCGACTCCAGCGAGATGTCGGCGGCGTGCTGGCTGGAGACCACGACCGTGTCGAGCCGGACGGGACGCAGCCCGTCGTATTCGATCGTGACCTGGGTCTTGCCGTCCGGCCGGAGGTAGGGGATCGTGCCGTCCTTGCGGGTGGCCGAGAGCCGGCGGGCGAGCCGGTGCGCCAGGGCGATCGGCAACGGCATCAGCTCGGGCGTCTCCGAGCAGGCGAAACCGAACATCATTCCCTGGTCACCGGCGCCCTGGGCGTCCAGCGCGCTCTCCGACTCCCCGGCGCGCAACTCGATGGCGCTGTCCACGCCCTGCGCGATGTCCGGCGACTGGGAACCGATCGACACGCTGACCCCGCAGGAGGCTCCGTCGAAACCCTTCTTCGACGAGTCGTAGCCGATGCCGAGGATCGTCTCGCGGACGATCGCCGGAATGTCGGCGTACGCCTTCGTGGTCACCTCGCCAGCGACGTGCACCTGACCGGTCGTGATGAGAGTTTCGACCGCGACCCGGCTACGCGGATCCTGGTCCAGCAGCGCGTCGAGGATGCCGTCGCTGATCTGGTCAGCGATCTTGTCCGGGTGGCCTTCCGTGACCGACTCCGAGGTGAACAAGCGACGTACCACGGTGCTCCTAAGGATCTCGAATTCAGTTTGCGCGGCAGTGTAGTTCCCGCCGCCTGGTCGCTGACCCGTGCCGGTAGGTCAGACCCGGTCATGACGAGCCGGTTAAGCGCGTTACTACCAGATCCCAGACGCCGTCGGCGAGGTCTTCCTTGGATTGCTCAGGAAACGTCGTCTTCGAACCGTCGGCGCCGAGGACGACGGCCGCATTGTCGTCGGCGCCGAATACCTTGTCGGGGCCCACCTCGTTGACCACGATGAGGTCGGCACGTTTGCGAACCAGCTTCGCCCGCGCGTTCGCCTCGGCCCCGCTGGTCTCGGCGGCGAAGGCGACGAGCACCTGCTCCGGCCGCCGCCGCTCGCCCAGCTCGGCCGCGATGTCGGGGTTGGCCACCAGCTCGACGGTGAGCGTGCCACCCCGGTCCGCCTTCTTGATTTTGTCTGGAGCGTACGTCGCCGGCCGGAAGTCGGCGGGCGCCGCCGCCATCACCACCACGTCCGCCGTCCCGGCCGCCTCCAGAATGGCCTTCCGCAGCTCCTCGGTGGTCGAGACCCGGATCACATCCGCGCCGGCCGGGTCGGGCAGTGCCACGTTCGCGGCGACCACCGTCACCTGGGCACCCCGGGCAAGGGCCGTGCGGGCGAAGGCGTAGCCCTGTTTTCCCGACGACCGGTTGCCGAGGAAACGCACCGGATCGAGCGGCTCCCGGGTCCCGCCCGCGGTGACCACCACCCGGCGACCGGCGAGATCGCGCGGCTCGTCGACGCCGCGGGCGAGCACCCGGCGGGCCACCGCGAAGATCTCGGCCGGGTCGGGCAGGCGGCCCTTGCCGGTGTCGACGCCGGTCAGCCGGCCGCTCGCCGGCTCCAGCACCAGGACGCCCCGGCGGCGCAGCGTGGCGACGTTTTCCACAGTTGCCGGGTGCTCCCACATCTCGGTGTGCATCGCCGGGGCGAGCAGCACCGGACAGCGGGCGGTCAGCAGGGTGTTGGTCAGCAGGTCGTCGGCGAGCCCGTGCGCGGCCCTGCCCAGCAGGTCTGCCGTTGCCGGAGCGACGACCACCAGGTCGGCGCCCTTGCCGAGGCGCACGTGCGGCACCTCGTGCACGTCGGCCCAGACCTCGTCAGCGACCGGCTGGCCGCTCAGCGCCGCCCAGGTCGGCGCACCGACGAAGCGCAGCGCGGCGGCGGTCGGCACGACACGGACGCGGTGCCCCGACTCGGTGAAGAGCCGGAGCAGCTCGCACGCCTTGTAGGCGGCTATGCCGCCGCCCACCCCGAGTACGACCGCGGTCATCGGCGACGCCCGAGGGCCCCTACGGCTGGTCGGTCGGCTCGGCGGTGAGCAGACCGGCGTTGATCTCCCGCATCGCTATCGAGAGCGGCTTCTCCTGCGGCGTGGTCTCCACCAGTGGGCCGACGTACTCCAGCAGGCCCTCGCCGAGCTGGCTGTAGTAGGCGTTCACCTGGCGGGCACGCTTGGCGGCGAAAATCACCAGAGCGTACTTGGAGGTGGTCTTCTCGAGCAGCTCGTCGATGGGCGGGTTGGTGATGCCTTCGGGACTGGCGATGGATCCCACGGGGACAAACCTCGGTGTCTCTCTCGACCGCCCTGCGGCGGTCGGGTCGGAGCCGCTGCGCGGCAGTGTGGGTCGGGCCGCCTTGCGGCGGGATGGGTCGGGCCGCTTGCGGCGGTGTGGGTCGGCGCCGAATCAGGTCGGCGTCAGAAAGGACGAACCGAGCAAGCTTACCAGTTCGTCCGCGGCGCGCCCGAGCACGTCGTTCACGACCGTCGCGTCGAATTCCCGACCGGCGGCGCCGGCCTCCGCCCGGCTCGGGGCGAGGTAGACCAGCTGCGCCGACGGCATCGCCGCCCGGATCTGGCGGGCACCGCCCAGGTCGATCGGGAGCAGCACCGGCTGGCCGGCCGAGAGCCGGATCAGCACCGGTTCACGTGGTGTGCCGTACCGGTGGGCGCCAATGTCCGACCACTCCAGCAACTCTCCGCAGTCGCGCAGCCGGGCGAATTCACCCCGGTCGACGAAACGATAGTGCACGCCGTCGACCTCGTAGCGGCGGCGGGGGCGGGTGGTCATCGGGACCGGAAGCCACAGACCCGGAAAACGGTCCCGGACGAGTCGGGTCACGCCGTCCTTGCCGGCCCCGGAGGGACCGGCAAGGACCGTGAGACGAGCCGCTGGGCGGACATCGTCATGCGTACCCACTGCTTGTTTCTACACGGCGAGTGGAACTAGTTCGCCGAGAATTCCCCAAGCAGTGCCTTCCGCTGCTGCTCGCCGAGGCCACGGAGGCGACGGCTGTCGGCGATCTTGAGCTTCTCCATGATCTGGGTGGCTCGGATCTTGCCGATTCCCGGCATGGCCTGAAGTACGGCCGACACCTTCAGCTTGCCGACGACGTCGTCCGACTCCGCACGGTCGAGGACGGCGGCGAGGTTGGTCTTGCCCTGCTTGAGCTCTTCCTTGAGCTTCGCCCGGGCCTTGCGGATCTCCGCGGCCTTCTCCAGCGCGGCTGCGCGCTGTTCGGGGCTCAGTTGGGGGAGCGGCACCAGTTCTCCTCAGGTCCCTATCGCGACGGGCTGGACGCGCCGTCGCATCTGTGAAACGTGGTGTGCCTGGAAACCAAAGGGGTATGTGGTTCCCAGCGCGGGGAAAACTAGCGGCCAACGGAGGTTTCGGCAACGTGGGCGCGCCATGATCATGTCAGCGTAATCACGAGATCACTGCCCGGCAGCGGTCAGCGCCGCCCGGCAGTCGGCCAGCGCGCGCTCCGCCGCGGCCCGCAGCGCGGCGGGTTCCGGGCCCGCGCCGAGCACCTCCCGGGAGTACGACGGAAGCACGTTGGCGAGCCCGTTGCCGAAGACCGTCCGCAGGCCCTCGGCGCGCCCGCCCTGCGTGCCGAGGCCCGGAGCGAGCAGCGGGCCGCCGACTCCGGAGAGGTCGTGCCCGGTCCCGCCGACGGTGGCGCCGACCACCAGCCCGAAGCTGCCGAGCGGCTCGGAACCCACGTTGAGCTGCGAAATCTCTTCAATGATCGTCTGCGCGACCGTGCGCCCGTCCGGGCCGACGGCGCGCTGCACGCCGGCGCCCTCCGGATTCGAGGTGAGCGCCAGCACGAAGACGCCGCCGCCGTGTTTGCGCGCCATGTCGAACATCGGGGTGAGCGAGCCGACCCCCAGGAAGGGACTCGCGGTGATCGCGTCGACATATATCGGGCTGGATGGATCGAGGTACGCGTCGGCGTACGCGGCGACCGTCGAGCCGATGTCCCCGCGCTTGACGTCAAGCAGAACGAGCGCGCCCGCGCCCCGCAACTGTCGGATAATTGACTCAAGTACGTCGACCCCGCGCGCGCCGAACCGCTCGAAAAACGCCGACTGCGGCTTCACCACCGCGACCCGGTCGCCGAGTGCCTCGACCACGGTCCGGCAGAACCGGGCCAGCCCGTCGACGTCGTCGGGCAGGCCCCACCGGGCCAGGAGCGCGGGGTGCGGATCGATGCCCACGCAGAGCGGTCCCCGCTCCTCCATCGCCCGGTGCAGTCGACTGCCGAAGGTCTCCATCTCGCCTCTCTCCTCTCCGCCCGTCCGGCACACCCGGAGGGTCCGTCAGCCGACACGGGCCGCCGCGCCGATCGCCGTGCAGATCCGGGCGACGTCAGCATCCCCGGTCACGTACGGCGGCATCGTGTAGATCAGGTCCCGGAACGGGCGCAGCCAGACCCCGTGCGCGGCGGCGGCCCCGGTCGCGGCCGCCACGTCGACCTCGTGGTCGAGCTGCACCACCCCGATCGCGCCGAGCACCCGGACGTCGACCACCCCGGCCGCGCCCCGCAGCGGCCCCAGGCCGGCCGAGAGCCCCGTGGAGATCCTCGCCACCTCCGCCGCCCAGTTTTCGGCCCGCAGCAGCCCGATGGAGGCGTTTGCGACCGCACAGGAAACCGGATTCCCCATGAAGGTCGGGCCGTGCGCCAGCACGCCGGTCGCGGAGATACCCTCGGCGATCTCCGGGGTGCAGATCGTGGCGGCCAGGCTCAGGTAGCCGCCGGTGAGCGCCTTGCCGAGGCACATCACGTCCGGCGTCACCCCGGCGTGCTCCGCCGCGAAGAGCGCGCCGGTCCGGCCGAAGCCGGTGGCGATCTCGTCGAAGACGAGCACGAGATCGAGTTCGGTGGCGAGCTCGCGGAGCAGCCGCAGGTAGTGCGGGTTGTGGAAGCGCATCCCGCCGGCGCCCTGCACCACCGGCTCGACGATCACCGCAGCGAGCTCACCGGCGTGCCGGTGCAGCGCGTCGGCGAGCGCGGTCGCGTACCCGGGGTCGACCGGGGCGGCTACGCCGGACGGGGGCGGGCCGGCGAAGAGCTGCCGGGGCAGCACCCCGGTCCAGAGCGAGTGCATCCCGCCGACCGGGTCACAGACGCTCATCGGATGGAAGGTGTCGCCGTGGTAGCCGCCCCGCCAGGTCGCCAGCCGGTGCCGCTCCGGGCGGCCCCGGCCGCGCTGGTACTGCAGCGCCATCTTCACCGCCACCTCGACCGAGACCGAGCCGGAGTCACAGAGGAAGACGTGTTCCAGGCCGGGCGGGGTGATCTCGACCAGGGTGCCGGCCAGCCGGACGGCGGGCTCGTGGGTGAGCCCGCCGAACATCACGTGGCTCATCCGGCCGAGCTGGTCGGTGACGGCGGCGTCCAGCACCGGATGCCGGTAGCCGTGGATCGCCGCCCACCAGGACGACATGCCGTCGACCAGCTCCCGGCCGTCGGCCAGGCGCAGCCGCACCCCCTCGGCGCTCTCCACCACGTACGGGTCGGTACGGGCCGGCATCGGCGCGTACGGGTGCCAGACGTGCGCCCGGTCCGCCGCGACGACCTCCGCCGGGGTCATCGACCGGCCCGGCAGCACCGGCCGGCTCCCCAGGGTCACGGCCGGGTCGCCCGGGCCACCGCGCGGACCAGCCCCGGCCCGCCGTAGACGAAGCCGGTGTAGAGCTGCACCAGGCTCGCCCCCGCGTCCAGCAGGGCGGTGGCGTCGGCCGGGTCGAGGATGCCGCCCACCCCGACCACCGGCAGCGCGCCACCGGTCTCGCGGTGCACGAAGGCGACCACCTCGCGGGCCCGCGCGGTCAGTGGCCGGCCGGAGAGCCCGCCCGCCTCGCCGGCCCGGTGCCGGTCGGCCGGGGCGATCCCGTCGCGGCCCAGCGTGGTGTTGGTGGCGATCACCCCGGCGGCGCCCCGGTCCAGGCAGACCTGGAGCAGCTCGGCGATGGCCGGCTCGGTCAGGTCCGGGGCGATCTTGACCAGGACCGGCTTCTCCCCCACCAGGGCGGTCAGCAGCCCGTCCAGGTGCGCCCGGTCCTGCAGCGAGCGCAGGCCCGGGGTGTTCGGCGAGGAGACGTTGACCGCGAAGTAGTCGCCGTACGGCGCCAGCGCCCGGTACGACGCCAGATAGTCGGCGACCGCATCGTCCAGCGGGGTCACCTTGGACTTGCCGAGCGAGATGCCGAGCGGCACACCCGGCGGCCGGCGCAACCCGGCCAACCGCCGGGCCAGCGCCTCGGCGCCGGAGTTGTTGAAGCCCATCCGGTTGATCACGGCGGCGCTTCCGGGCAGCCGGAACAGCCTCGGCCGGGGGTTGCCCGGCTGCGGATGCGCGGTGACCGTGCCGACCTCGACGAAGCCGAAGCCGAGCGCCGGCCAGGCCGGCAACGCCACCCCGTCCTTGTCCATCCCGGCGGCCAGCCCGACCGGGTTGGGGAAGTCGAGCCCGAAGACGCGGCGCGGGGCGGCGACGGCGTACCGGGTGCGCAGCAGGGCCAGCGCGGCCGGGCTGCGGGAGAGCCCGGCGAGCCGGCGCAGCGTCCACTCGTGCGCGGTCTCGGCGTCACCGCCGCCGAGCCGGAACAGCGCCGGCCGGACGATCCGCGCGAAGAGCCCACCGTCCGGCCGGCCTGCGGCATCCAGCTCAACGGTCTCCGTCGGCACGCTCACTCGCCGGCCCGCAGCGCCGCGTGCAGCTCCTGCAACGGCCGGACCACCATGTCGCCCCGGATCAGTGCCTCGATCCCCATCACCGCCGCCGCCGCGCCCGGCACGGTGGTGATGCACGGGATGTCCGCGCCGACCGCCGCACTGCGGATCTCGTATCCGTCGGACCGGGCGCTCGCCCCCGAGCCCTGCGGAGTGTTGATCACCAGGGCGACCTCGCCGGCCGCGATCAGCGACACCGCGTCCGGCGAGTCGGCACCCTCCTCGTAGTGCTTGCGGATCAGCTCGCAGGAGATGCCGTGCCGGCGCAGCACCTCGCCGGTGCCGGTGGTGGCGACGATCTCGAAGCCGAGGTCGGCGAGGCGCTTGATCGGGAAGATCATGCCGCGCTTGTCCCGGTTGGCCACGGAGACGAAGATCCGGCCCCGGACCGGCAGCGAGCCGTACGCCGCCGCCTGCGACTTGGCGAAGGCGTGCCCGAAGGCGGTGTCGATGCCCATCACCTCGCCGGTCGACTTCATCTCCGGCCCGAGCAGCGAGTCGATGCCCATCCCGGCCGGGGTGCGGAACCGCTTGAACGGCAGCACCGCCTCCTTCACCGCGACCGGGGCGTCCGGCGGCAGCGCCGCGCCGTCACCGGTCGGCGGGAGCAGCCGCTCGGCACGCAGCTCGGAGATGGTCGCGCCGAGCATGATCCGTGCCGCCGCCTTCGCCAGCGGCACCGCTGTCGCCTTGGAGACGAACGGCACCGTCCTGGAGGCCCGGGGGTTCGCCTCCAGCACGTAGAGGACGTCGTCCTTGAGCGCGAACTGCACGTTGAGCAGGCCGCGTACCCCGACCCCGCGGGCGATCGCGACGGTGTAGCGGCGGACCGCCTCCAGGTGGGAGCTGGCCAGGGTGATCGGCGGCAGCGCGCAGGACGAGTCGCCGGAGTGGATGCCGGCCTCCTCGATGTGTTCCATCACCCCGCCGACGTAGACCTCGCCGTCGGCGTCGCAGAGCGCGTCCACGTCGATCTCGATAGCGTCGTCGAGGAAGCGGTCCACCAGCACCGGATGGTCCGGCGAGATGTCGGTGGCCCGGGCGATGTAGCCGCGCAGCGTCTCGTCGTCGTAGACGATCTCCATGCCGCGCCCGCCGAGCACGTACGACGGCCGGACCAGCACCGGATAGCCGATCTCGGCGGCGATGCCCTGCGCCTCCTCGAAGGAGGTGGCGGTGCCGTGCGCCGGGGAGCGCAGCCCGGCGGAGTCCAGCAACGCGCCGAAGGCGCCCCGCTCCTCGGCCAGGTGGATCGACTCCGGGCTGGTGCCGACGATCGGCACACCCGCGTCCTTGAGCCGCTGCGCCAGGCCCAGTGGGGTCTGCCCGCCGAGCTGCACGATCACCCCGACCACGCCGGGCCCGCCGGCCGCCTTACCGGAGCTGTCCTCGGCGTGCCAGGCCTCCAGCACGTCCTCGAAGGTCAGCGGCTCGAAGTAGAGCCGGTCGGCGGTGTCGTAGTCGGTGGAGACCGTCTCCGGGTTGCAGTTGACCATCACGGTCTCGTAGCCGGCGCCTTCGGCGCCGGAACCGGACGCAGCGGCTGAGCCCAGCGGCGCGCTGCGCAGCGCCTGTACCGCGTGCACGCAGGAGTAGTCGAACTCGATGCCCTGGCCGATCCGGTTCGGTCCGGAGCCGAGGATCAGCACCTTCGGCCGGTCCGAGCCGGTCACCTCGGACTCCTCGTCATAGCTGCTGTAGTGGTACGGCGTACCGGCGGCGAACTCGGCGGCGCAGGTGTCGACGGTCTTGTAGACCGGGCGTACCCCGAGCCGGTGCCGCAGCGTCCGCACCCCGTCCTCGCCGGCCAGCTCCGGGCGGAGCGCGGCGAGCTGCCGGTCGGAGATCCCGGCCCGCTTGGCCCGGCGCAGCAGTTCCTCGTCGAGTACGGCGGCAGCGGTGATCTCGGCGCGCAGCTCGACCAGCCCGGCGATCTGGTCCAGGAACCACGGGTCGATCCCGCCGGACGCCTCCGACACCTGGGCCACCGAGGCGCCGAGCCGCAGCGCCCGCTCCACGCTGTAGAGCCGCCCGTCGTGCGGGGTACGCAGCGCCGCGAGGGTGCCCTCCAGCGTGGCGCCCTCCGGATCCGGCACGGTCCAGAAGCCGCCCGCCCTCGTCTCCATCGAGCGCATCGCCTTGTTCAGCGCCTCGGGGAAGTTCCGGCCCAGGCTCATCGCCTCGCCGACCGACTTCATCGTGGTGGTGAGTTCCCTGTCGGCGGCCGGGAACTTCTCGAAGGCGAACCGGGGGATCTTCACCACCACGTAGTCGAGGGTCGGCTCGAAGGCGGCCGGCGTCTTCAGGGTGATGTCGTTGGGGATCTCGTCCAGGGTGTAGCCGATGGCGAGCTTCGCGGCGATCTTGGCGATCGGGAAGCCGGTCGCCTTGGAGGCCAGCGCCGAGGAGCGGGAGACCCGGGGGTTCATCTCGATCACGACCAGTCGGCCGTCGCGGGGGTTGACCGCGAACTGGATGTTGCATCCCCCGGTGTCCACCCCGACCTCGCGGAGCACCGCGATGCCGAGGTCGCGGAGCCGCTGGTACTCCCGGTCGGTCAGGGTCATCGCCGGTGCGACGGTGACGCTGTCCCCGGTGTGCACGCCCATCGGGTCGAGGTTCTCGATCGAGCAGACCACCACGACGTTGTCGTGCTTGTCCCGCATCAGTTCGAGCTCGTACTCCTTCCAGCCGAGCACGCTCTCCTCGATCAGCACCTCGTGCACCGGGCTGGCCGCCAGCCCCGCCCCGGCGATCCGCTCCAGGTCCTCGTCGGTGTGCGCCATCCCGGAGCCGAGCCCGCCCATCGTGAACGACGGCCGGATCACCACCGGCAGGCCGAGGTCGGCGACGGTGGCCCGGACCTCGTCCATGGAGTGGCAGACCCGGCTGCGCGGGGTCTCGCCGCCGGCCTTGGCGACGATCTCCTTGAAGAGCTGCCGGTCCTCGCCGCGCCGGATCGCGTCGATGTCGGCGCCGATCAGCTCGACGCCGTACTTGGTGAGGACGCCGGACTCGTGCAGCGCCACGGCGGTGTTCAGCGCGGTCTGGCCGCCGAGGGTGGGCAGCAGGGCGTCCGGCCGCTCCTTGGCGATGACCAGCTCGACGAACTCCGGGTTGATCGGCTCGACGTAGGTGGCGTCGGCGAACTCCGGGTCGGTCATGATGGTCGCCGGGTTGGAGTTGACCAGGCTGACCCGCATCCCCTCGGCGCGCAGCACCCGGCAGGCCTGGGTGCCGGAGTAGTCGAACTCGCAGGCCTGCCCGATCACGATCGGCCCCGAGCCGATCACCAGGACATGCTTCAGGTCTGTCCGTCTGGGCATCAGGAGCCCTTCTTCTCGATCAACTCGGCGAAGCGGTCGAAGAGGTAGTCCGCGTCGTGCGGGCCGGCCGCCGCCTCCGGGTGGTACTGCACGGTGAACGCCGGTACGTCCTTTGCCCGCAGCCCCTCGACCACGTTGTCGTTCAGGCAGACGTGGCTCACCTCGACCCCACCGAAGTCGGTGTCGATCACCTGGTTGAGCGGCGCCTGCACGGCGAAGCCGTGGTTGTGGCTGGTCACCTCGACCTTGCCGGTGGCCTGGTCCAGCACCGGCTGGTTGATGCCGCGGTGGCCGTACCCCAGTTTGTAGGTGCCGAAGCCGAGCGCCCGGCCGAGGATCTGGCTGCCGAAGCAGATCCCGAAGAGCGGGAGCTGCCGGCGCATCACCTCGCGGGCCAGCCCGGCCGGATGGTCGGCGGTGGCCGGGTCACCCGGGCCGGGCGAGAAGAAGACCGCGTCGGCACCGGTGGCGAGCAGGTCGTCGATGGTGGAGGAGGCGGGCAGCACGTGCGTGGTGACGCCGCGCGCGGCGAGCCGGCGCGGCACGTTCCGCTTGATTCCCAGGTCGAGCGCGGCGACGGTGAACCGGTGCTCCCCCTCGGCCCGCACCACGTAGGGCTGTGCGGTGGTCACCTCGGCGGAGAGGTCGGCCCCCGCCATCCTCGGCGCCTCCCGCACCCGGGCCAGCAGCTCCTGCGGATCGTCGGTCAGGCTCGACACACCGACCCGCATCGCGCCGCGCTCGCGCAGGTGCCGGGTGAGCGCCCGGGTGTCGATCCCGGCGATCCCGACCACGCCCTCGGTGGCGAGCCGGTCCTCCAACCCACCGGTGGCCCGCCAGTTCGACCCGATCCGGGCCGGGTCCCGGACGACGTAGCCGGCGACCCAGATCCGGCCCGACTCGTCGTCGGAGGTGTTCACCCCGGTGTTGCCGATGTGCGGCGCGGTCTGCACCACCACCTGGCGGTGGTACGACGGGTCGGTGAGTGTCTCCTGGTAGCCGGTCATCCCGGTGTTGAAGACAGCCTCGCCGAAGGTCTCCCCCACGCTGCCGTACGCCTCGCCCCGGAACGTCCGGCCGTCCTCCAGCACCAGGATCGCCGGTCGTCTGCGGTTGCCCACCTCAGCGCACCGCCTTTCCGTCCAGTACCGTCGGCTCGCCGCGCAGGAAGGTCGCGACGATCCGCCCCGGCAGGGTCAGCCCGGCGTACGGGGTGTTGCGGCTGCGGCTGGCCAGCTCGCCCGGCTCGATGGTGCGGCGGGCCGCCGGATCCACAAGGGTCAGGTTCGCCGGCAGCCCGGGGGCCGGGTTCCGCCCGTGCTCGGCCAGCCCGGCGATCCGGGCCGGTGTCCGGGACATCCGCTCGGCGATCAGCTCCCACCGTTCGCCGAGTACGGCGAGGAGCACCGAGAGCGCCGTCTCCAGCCCGAGCATGCCCGGCCGGGCGTACCCCCATTCGCACTCCTTGTCCTCCAGCGCGTGCGGAGCGTGGTCGGTGGCGACGATGTCGATGATGCCCTCGACCAGCGCCTCGCGCAGCGCGGTGACGTCGGCGCCGGTCCGCAGCGGCGGGTTGACCTTGAACACCGGGTCGTAGCTGGCCGCCCGTTCGTCGGTCAGCAGCAGGTGGTGCGGGGTCACCTCGGCGGTGACCCGCACCCCCCGGGCCTTCGCGTGCCGGAGCACCTCGACGCTGCCGGCGGTGGAGAGGTGGCAGACGTGCAGCCGGCTGCCGACGTGCTCGGCCAGGAGCACGTCCCGGGCGATGATCGCCTCCTCGGCGACCGCCGGCCAGCCGGTCAGGCCGAGCCTCGTGGAGACCTCGCCCTCGTGCATCTGGGCGCCCTCGGTCAGCCGGGGCTCCTCGGCGTGCTGCGCGATCACCCCGTCGAACGCCTTGACGTACTCCAGGGCCCGGCGCATCAGCCTGGGATCGGCGACGCAGTGCCCGTCGTCGGAGAAGATCCGCACCCGGGCCGCGGACTCGGCCATCGCACCCAGCTCGGCGAGGTGCTCCCCGGCCAGCCCGACCGTGACGGCGCCGATCGGCTGCACGTCGACCAGCCCGGCCTCGCGGCCGAGCCGCCAGACCTGCTCGACCACGCCGGCGGTGTCGGCGACCGGCGAGGTGTTGGCCATCGCGCAGACGGCGGTGTATCCGCCCAGCGCGGCGGCCCGCGAGCCGGACTCGACGGTCTCGGCGTCCTCCCGGCCCGGCTCCCGCAGGTGGGTGTGCAGGTCGACCAGGCCGGGGAGCGCGACGAGCCCGTCGGCGTCGACCACCCGGGCGCCCCGGGCGTCGAGACGGCGGCCGGTCTCGACCACCACGCCGTCCGAGATCAGCAGATCGGTCGGCTCGGCGCCGACCACCCGGGCTCCCCGGATCAGGTACCCGGGACCGGTGTCACCTCCGGCGGTGGACTCGGTCATCAGTTCATTCCCCCCAGCAGCAGGTAAAGGACGGCCATCCGGACGGAGACGCCGTTGGCGACCTGTTCGACGATCGTGGAGCGGGGCGAGTCGGCCACCTCGGGCGCGATCTCCATCCCGCGGTTCATCGGGCCCGGGTGCATCACGATGGCGTGGTCGGGCAGCCGGGCCATCCGGGGCCCGTCCAGCCCGTAGCGCCGGGCGTACTCCCGGGCGGACGGGAAGTAGGAGTCGGCCATCCGCTCCCGCTGCACCCGGAGCATCATCACCACGTCCGAGGTGGGCAGCACCGCGTCGAGGTCGTAGGAGACCTCGGTGCCCGGCGCCAGCGCGGCGCCGATGTCGACCGGGATCAGCGTCGGCGGGCCGACCAGGGTCACCTTGGCACCCAGGGTGGCCAGCAGCAGCACGTTGGAGCGGGCGACCCGGCTGTGCAGCACGTCGCCGACGACCGCGACCGAGAGCCCGGCGACCCGGCCGAGCCGGGACCGCATCGTGTACGCGTCGAGCAGCGCCTGGGTCGGATGCTCGTGGGTGCCGTCCCCGGCGTTGAGCACGGAGCCGTCGACCCAGTTCGCCAGCCGGTGCGGCGCCCCGGAGGCGGGGTGCCGGATCACCACCGCGTCGGCCCCCATCGCCTGCAGCGTCAGCGCGGTGTCCTTCAGACTCTCGCCCTTGGAGACGCTGGAACCCTTGGCCGAAAAGTTGATCACATCGGCGGAGAGCCGCTTGGCTGCCGCCTCGAAGGAGATGCGGGTCCGGGTGGAGTCCTCGTAGAAGAGGTTCACCACGGTCCGGCCACGCAGCGCGGGGAGCTTCTTGATCTCTCGGCCGGCCACGGTCGCCATCTCGGCGGCGGTGTCCAGGATCAGCGTGGCGGTGGGCGCGTCGAGATCCGCCCCGGAAAGCAGGTGCTTGAGCACTACGCCGCCCCTCCGATCAGCCTGACCTCGTCGGTGCCGTCAGTCTCGGCGAGCGTCACCCTGACGCTCTCGGCGAGGGCCGTCGGGATGTTCTTCCCCACGTAGTCGGCCCGGATCGGCAACTCGCGGTGGCCACGGTCGACAAGCACGGCGAGCTGGACCGAGCTCGGCCGGCCGAGATCCTTGAGGGCGTCCAGGGCGGCCCGGACGGTGCGGCCGGAGAAGAGGACATCGTCGACCAGGATCACCCGCCTGCCGTCGATCCCCTCCGGCGGCACCTGGGTCGGGCCGATCGCCCGGACCGCCTGCCGGCGGAGATCGTCGCGATAGAGAGTGATATCGAGCACACCCACCGGTACGGCGATGCCCTCGAAGGCGTTGATCCTGGAGGCCAGCCGACGGGCCAGCGGAGCGCCCCGGGTGGGGATACCGAGCAGCACGGTGCCCGCCGCGCCCTGGGTCTTCTCCAGGATCTGGTGTGCGATCCGGTCCACCACCCGGGCCAGTTCGGCACTGGTCAGGATGACCTTCACAGACGGTGGTGGGCCCGGCTGCGGCTGAGCAGCCTGCGGGTACGCCACGGCGGACCCCCTTCCCCGCCTCACGGGACGGGTCGTTAAAGGACGTCGGATTCCGGCACTGGGCAGCAGCGGCCCGGGCCGGGGCGTTAGCCACGTTACCACTGGCCACATGGCAGACCTCGACGGGTCACTGACCGCGGAATCAGGCGAGTCGAAACCGCCCGGTCAGACACGATCTTTGTAATAGGTAGGTAACTAGCACTTGACCACGTGTCGCAATCCCCGTACCGTCACGCTCCGTAGCGATCGCTGGGGAGATCCCCGACCAGCACTGGGAGTGCCGAATGCCCTCTGAATACGCCAAGTCGTTGGGCGCGCGCCTGCGCTCTATCCGTCAGCAGCAGGGGTTGTCCCTGCAGGGGGTGGAGGAGAAGTCAAACGGGCGGTGGAAAGCCGTCGTGGTCGGCTCGTACGAGCGGGGCGACCGGGCGGTGACGGTCTCGCGTCTCGCCGAGCTCGCGGACTTCTACCGGGTGCCCGTCTCGGAGCTGCTGCCCGACGGCAGTGGTGTCCGTCACGAGCCGACGAACAAGATCGTGCTCGACCTGGAGCGGCTGTACGACGAGGCCTCCGAGGACCTCGCCTACGTCGCCCGCTATGCCCGAGCCATCCAGCAGCAGCGGGGTGACTACAACGGGCGGGTGCTGTCGATTCGCGCGGACGACCTTCGGGCGCTCGCGATCGTCTACGACTCCTCCCCCTCCGGGCTGATCGAGCGGCTCACCGAACACGGCGTACTCGTCGCCGATCCCCGGGCGCTCTTCGCGTCCTGATCCGCCCGACTCGCGGGGTCCGGGCCCACCCCGGCACCGGCCCCGCGAGACGTTCGTCCCTTCGTCCCCGGATCCGTCCGCGGTGTCACCCGCGCACGGCCGGTGCCACCGCCGAGCTCTGCACGGGTGGACGGCTGCGACAAATGTCTCCGAAGGAGGCTGTCTGTCAGGCAGAGACATCACCCTGTCGGGCAGAGACATCACCCGGCGGGCGGCCCGGTCACGCCGGACCCCGCCGAGGTCAACGGGTGGCGTACTCGGCGATCCGGCCCAGGATGCCGTTGAGGAACCGGGGAGAGTCGTCGGTCGACATCTGCCGGGCCAACTCCACCGCCTCGCTGATCGCCACCGCGTCGTCGATCTCGTCGACGTGGAGCAGCTCGTAGATGGCGATCCGGGCGAGGTTGCGGTCGACCACCGGCATCCGGTCCAGGGTCCAGCCCTCGGCGTAGCTGTCGATCAGCTCGTCGATCCGGGCCTGGTGCTCGGCCACGCCCTCGATCAGGCCGACGGCGTAGCCGAGATGGTCCGGACGCGGCTGCGCCAACCGCTCGATGTAGCCGGCCAGCACCTCGGGAACGGGCCGGCCCCGCATGTCGGCCTCGTAGAGGACGTCCAGGGCCCGCTTACGCGCCTTGCGGCGGGCCGGCATCTGCTGTTTGGGGCCCTCCGCCATCAGGCTCGGCCGAGATAGCGGCCGTCGCGGGTGTCGACCTTGATCTTCTCACCGGTGGTGATGAAGAGTGGCACCTGGACGGTGGCACCGGTCTCGACCGTCGCCGGCTTGTTGCCACCGGTGGAACGGTCACCCTGCAGGCCGGGCTCGGTGTAGGTGATCTCCAGCACCACGCTGGTGGGCAGCTCGACGTAGAGCGGGACGCCCTCGTGGGTGGCGACGATCGCCTCCGCCTCGGGGAGCAGGTAGTTGGCCGCCTCGCCGACCGTGCCACCGGGCACCGGGATCTGGTCGTACGTCTCCAGGTCCATGAAGACGTAGTCCTCGCCGTCGGCGTAGAGGTATTGCATGGTGCGCTTGTCGACGGTGGCCGTGTCGACCTTGGTGCCCGCGTTGAACGTCTTGTCGACGACCTTGCCGGACAACACGTTCTTCAGCGTGGTGCGCACGAAGGCGCCGCCCTTGCCGGGCTTGACGTGCTGGAACTCGACGACGGCCCAGAGCTCGCCGTCGAGGTTGAGAACCAGCCCGTTCTTCAGGTCGTTGGTGGTGGCCATTTCCTGCCTTGATCTTCAATGCGGGCGGACGGACCCGGCAAGTCTACTAGGAGGGTACGATCGATCTTGACCAGCGGGTCAGCCCCCGGCGGCCTGGTCCCGCAGCGACGCCAGATGGAGCAGGGCCAGCCGATAGCCGTGCACGCCGAGACCACAGATCACCCCGGTCGCCACCGCCGAGACCACGGAGTGGTGCCGGAACTCCTCCCGGGCGTGGATGTTGGAGATGTGCACCTCGACCAGCGGGCCGCGCAGCATCGCGCAGGCGTCCCGGACCGCGATGGAGTAGTGCGACCAGGCGGCGGGGTTGAGCACCACCCCCGCCTCCTCGTCCGCCGCCTCGTGCAGCCAGCCGATCAACTCCGCCTCGGCGTCGGTCTGCCGCACCTCCACCTCGAGGCCCAGCTCCCTGCCGGTCGCCTGGCAGCTCGCCACCAGCTCGGCATAGCTGGTGGCGCCGTAGACCACGGGCTGCCGGGTGCCGAGCCGGCCCAGGTTCGGCCCGTTCAGGACGTAGACCTTCATCCCGCCGCCACCTCCGCGTACGCCTCGTGCAGCAGCTCGTCGTCCGGGCCGTCCAGGATCCCGGTCGCGGCCAGCCCGTCCAGCACCACGAACCGCAGCCGGTTGCCGCGGGCCTTCTTGTCGACCCGCATCGTGGCCAGCAGCTCGGGCCAGGCATCCGCCCGGTAGGTCGTCGGCAGGCCGAGCGCGGTCAGCACGCTGCGGTGCCGGGCCGCCGTCGGCTCGTCCAGCCGGCCGGCCCGCCGGGCGAGCGCGGCGGCGTAGACCAGGCCGACGGAGATCGCGTGCCCGTGCCGCCAGCGGTAGCCCTCGACCTTCTCGATGGCGTGCCCGAGGGTGTGCCCGTAGTTGAGGATCTCCCGCTGGCCCGCCTCACGCAGGTCGCCCGCGACCACCGCCGCCTTCACCCGGACGGCCCGCTCGATCAGCTCCCGGACCAGCGGGCCGGCCGGTTCCAGCGCCGCCGCCGGGTCGGACTCGACCAGGTCGAGGATGGCCGGGTCGGCGATGAAACCGCACTTCACCACCTCGGCGAGTCCGGCCGCCAGGTCGACCGCCGGCAGCGAGTCGAGCATCGCCAGGTCGCAGAGGACCCCCACCGGTGGGTGGAAGGCGCCCACCAGGTTCTTGCCGGCCGCGGTGTTGACGCCGGTCTTGCCGCCCACCGCCGCGTCGACCATGCCGAGCAGCGAGGTCGCGACCGGCACCCAGCGGACCCCGCGCAACCAGCAGGCGGCGACGAACCCGGCCAGGTCGGTCACCGCACCACCGCCCACCCCGACCACCGCGTCGGTACGGGTGAAGCCCGCCGCACCCAGCCGCGCCCAGCAACCGGCCGCGACGTCGATGTCCTTTCCGGCCTCGGCGTCCGGCACCGGCAGGGTCAGCGGGCTGGTGCCGGCGGCCCGCAGCCGCTCGGCCAGCTCGTCGGCGTGCGCCTTGAGCGGCGGGGCGTGCAGCACGGCGACACGCTCGGCGCCGGCCAGCAGTGACGGCAGCGCGGCCAGCAGGTCCCGGCCGACGAGGACGTCGTACGGTCGGTCACCACCGACCGGGATGCGGGTCAGGTCGTCCATCGGGCTAGTCACCGTCACCCGCCAGCCAGGCCAGGATCTCCTCGGCCACCTGCTCCGGGGTCCGCCCGTCGGTGACCACGGTCCAGCTGGCCACCTCGGCGTAGAGCGGGCGCCGCTGGTCGAGCAGGTGCTTCAGGGTGGCCCGGGGATTGATCGCCAGCAGCGGCCGGCCCGCCCCGAGACCGACCCGCCGGGCCGCGTCCGCCAACTCCACCGAGAGGTGGACGACCCGGTGCCCGGCGAGCGCAGCCCGGGTCTCCTCGGCCAGGATCGCGCCGCCGCCGAGCGCGAGCACCCCGTCGAAGGAGTCCAGCGCCGCCGCCACCGCCGCCCGTTCCAGGGTACGGAAGTGTTCCTCACCGTCGTCGACGAAGATCTCCGGGATCGGCTTGCCTGCCATCGCCTCGACGTCGCCGTCGGTGTCCCGGAAGTCGACCCCGAGCGCCTTGGCGACAAGCGTGCCGGTGCTGGTCTTGCCGGCGCCCATCACGCCGACCAGCACGCAGACCGGCGCCATCAGCGGATCACCAGGTTGTCCAGGTAACCGGCGAGGTTGCGGCGGATCTCGGCGACGGAGTCGCCGCCGAACTTCTCCAGGGCCGCCTCGGCGAGCACGAGCCCGACCATCGTCTCGGCGACGATCGCCGCGGCCGGCACGGCGCAGACGTCGGAGCGCTGGTTGATCGCGGTGGCCGGCTCCCCGGTCGCCACGTCCACGGTGGAGAGCGCCCGGTTGAGCGAGGAGATCGGCTTCATCGCGGCCCGGACCCGCAGCGGCTCGCCGGTGGTGATGCCACCCTCGAGCCCACCGGCCCGGTCGGTGACCCGGCGCACCCCGGTGGCGGTGGGGACGATCTCGTCGTGCGCCACCGAGCCCCGGGAGCGGGCCTGTTGCCACGCGTCGCCGATCTCCACACCCTTGATCGCCTGGATGGAGACCAGCGCCGCGGCGAGCCGGGCGTCGAGCTTGCGGTCCCACTGCACGTGACTGCCGAGCCCCGGCGGTACGCCGTAGGCGAGCACCTCGACGATGCCGCCGAGCGTGTCGGCGTCGGCCTTGGCGGCGTCCACCTCGGCGACCATCCGGGCGCTCGCCTCCGGGTCGAGGCAGCGCAGCGGGTCGGCGTCGATCCGCTCGGCGTCCTCGGGACGGGGCTGGAGACCGGGCTTGGCGGCTACCGGACCGAGTTCCACCACGTGCGAGACGATCTCGATGCCGAACGCCTGCCGGAGCAGGGCCCGGGCGACCGTGCCGACCGCGACCCGGGCAGCAGTCTCCCGCGCGCTGGCGCGTTCCAGGATGGGCCGGGCGTCGGTGTGGCCGTACTTCTGCATGCCGGCCAGGTCGGCATGGCCGGGCCGGGGCCGGGTCAGGGCGGCATTGCGGGCCTGGGCGGCCAGCAGCTCCGGGTCGACCGGGTCGGCGGCCATCACCGTGCGCCACTTCGGCCACTCGGAGTTGCCCACCCGGACCGCGACCGGACTGCCCAGGGTCACGCCGTGCCGGAGACCGCCGACGATCTCCACCTCGTCCTGCTCGAAGGCCATCCGCGCACCCCGGCCGTAGCCCAGCCGGCGGCGGCCCAACTGGCGGACAATCTCCTCGCTGGTCACCTCGACCCCGGCCGGCAGGCCTTCGAGCACCGCAACCAGGGCGGGGCCATGGGACTCTCCCGCCGTCAACCAGCGCAACACGGTCAACCCTCTCCTCGTCCTGGCCGGGCCGGCCGGCCGCCGGTCAAGTCTGGCACGGCCCGGGTGCGCCGCCGCGCACCTCCCGCACCGTCCCGCTCTACGGACGGACGGAATCCGGCACGGTGGCGCGCCGGTCGACACGGTCCGGTTCGGCCTGCTCGTCGTCGGCACGCTCCTGCTCGGCGAGCAGGTCGGCCAGCCGGTGCAGTTGGGCTGCCGCGTGCACGATGTCCCGCCGGGCCGGCTCGTCGAGCCGGTCGAGCGCGTCGAGCAGCAGGTTGCGGCGGTGTGCGACGTACTCGCCGATCCGCAGGTGCGCGGCGGGGGTCAGGCTGAGCCGGACGATCCGCCGGTTCTGCGGATCCCGGCTGCGCTCCAGCAGCCCGGCCCCGGCGAGGTCACCGACGAGCGTGCTGACCGTGTTGGCGGCGGTACGCAGCCGCCTCGCCGCCTCCTTGACGCAGATGCCCGGGGCGCGTTCGACAAGTCGCAACACCTCGACCTGGGCGTCGGGCAGCGGTGCGCGGCCGGTCCGCCGGCTGGTCGCCCGGCGCAGCACCCGGTGCAGGTCGGCCACGGCACTGCCGAGTGCCTCTGCCGCGCCGGCCGTCGCGTCCTCGGTCATCGATCCTCCGCCTCCCCGTCGCTGCCACCGGATCGGGTCCGTCGGCCGGCGTCGGCTACTTCACATCGCAATAGCTCTGCTCACAGAGCTAAGGTGTCGGTCTATCCACAGACTAGGGGGACGCAGTGGGCGGACGGAGTTCCGCGACACCGCCGGGCCGGAGCACGGAGGCCGGCCAGTTGCTGTTGCTCGGCACCCTCACCGCACTGGGTCCACTGTCGCTGGACATGTACCTCCCGGCGTTCCCCGAGATGACCAGCGGCCTCGACACCACCCCGGCGCAGGTGCAGTTCTCCCTCACCACCTTTCTCTTCGGCCTCGCCCTCGGCCAGTTCGTCACCGGGCCGCTCAGCGACCGCTGGGGTCGTCGCCGGCCGGTGCTGGTCGGCGTGACCGCGTACACCGTGGCCAGCCTCCTCTGCGCGTTCGCGCCCTCGGTCGAGGCACTCTCCGCGCTCCGGCTGCTCCAGGGGGTGGCGAGCGGCACCGGGGTCGTGGTCGCCCGGGCCATCGTCCGGGACCGCTACTCCGGGGTGGCGGCGGCCAAGTACTTCTCCCGACTCATCCTGATCTTCGGGGTCGCCCCGGCCGCCGCACCGGCGCTGGGCATGCTGGTGCTGCGGTTCGGCTCCTGGCGGATCGTCTTCGTCGCTCTGGCCGCTATCGGCCTCCTCCTGCTGGCCGCGGTCGGTTGGCGGCTGCCGGAGACACTGCCGCCGCAGCGGCGCAGCACCGGCGGACTGCCGGGCACGCTCCAGGCGATGCGGCGGCTGCTCACCGACCGGATCTATCTCGGATACGTGCTCACCCAGGGCCTCGCCTTCGCCGGACTGATCGCGTACATCTCCGGATCGTCGTTCGTGATCCAGGAGGTCTTCGCGCTCTCCGCCGGCTGGTTCACCCTGATCTTCGGGCTGAACGCCGCCGGGATGACCGCGCTCGGCCAGCTCAACGCCCGGCTGCTGGACCGGGCCAGCCCACGCCGACTGCTCGGCACCGCCCTGCTCGCCGGCCTGCTGACCGCCGCCGCCCTGCTCGTCGGGGCCGCCACCGCCAACCTGCCGACCGTGCTGGTCGCACTCTTCCTCTTCGTCTCCGGCCTCGGCATGGTCCTGCCGAACGGGCTGGCTCTGGCCCTTGACCGGCATCCCGGGTACGCCGGCAGCGCCGCCGCCCTGCTCGGCGCTCTCCAGTTGGCCATCGCGGCCGCCGTGGCGCCGCTGGCGAATCTCGGCCCGGACGGCAGCGCGGTGCCGATGGCCCTGGTGATGCTCGGCAGCACCGCGCTATCCGCGCTGGTGGTCGTCAGCGTCGCCCGGGAGCGCGGGCGGCGACGAGCGCTGCCCGCATCTGCGGCACCGGCGCCGGCACGCCGGTGAACTGCGTGAACTGCCCGACCGCCTGGGCCAGCAGCAGGTCGAGCCCGGAGACGATCCGGCAGCCGGCCGCCACCGCCGCCTCGGCGAGTGGCGTCGGCCACGGGTCGTAGACGACGTCGAAGAAGACCGTCTCCGGTCGCCAGGACCGGGCCGCCGCCGCGAAGCCGTCGGCGGCGCCCTTCGGCACGGTCGAGACGACCAGGTCCGCGCCCTCCGATGCGTCCGGAGCCGCCCAGTCGACGATCTCGAACCGCAGGCCGAGCGTGTCGGCCAGCCGGGCCAGTTCCGCACCGGCGGCGTGGCGGCGCACCCGGCAGGCGACCCGGCGCACGCCGAGCTGGGCGGCGGCGGCGAGCGCGGCCCGGGCGGTACCGCCGGCACCGAGCAGCAGCACCTCGGCGCCGGCGGGCACCCCGGCCTCGACCAGCACGTCGACCATTCCCGGCACGTCGGTGTTGTCGGCGGCCCAGGAGCCGTCGGGTCGGCGTACCAGAGTGTTGGCGGCACCTGTCGCGGCGGCGACCGGCGAGACCTCGCCGGCCACCGCGAGCGCCGCCTCCTTCAGCGGCATGGTCAGGGAGAGCCCTGCCCACTCCGGGCCGAGCCCGGCCACCAGGTCGGCGAGCTCGGCCTCGGCGCACTCGATCGCGGTGTACGACCAACCGGTCAGCCCGGCCGCCGCGTAACCGGCGTTGTGGATCACCGGGGAGAGCGAGTGGGCGATCGGCTTGCCCAGCACCGCCGCCCGACGACGCTCCCGTGTCACCTCGCCGTCACCTCAGAGCACGCCGTTCTCGCGGGCCTTCTGGATGTTGCGCTCGTGCTCCTCGTTGGTGGTGGCGAACTCGGAGTGCCCCTCCTTGTCGACCGCGACGAAGAACAGCCAGGTGCCCTTCGGCGGGTCCATCGCCCCTTCCAGGGCCTTCTGCCCCGGGTTGTTGATCGGCCCGGGCGGCAGCCCCGCCTTGCCGTGCATCCGGTACGGGTTCTTCCGATCGAAGAGCTCCGCATCCGTCATGTCCCCGGACCGCTTGGTCTTCTTACCGGTCAGCTCCCAGTAGTAGTTGACCCCGACGTCGAACTCCAGGCAGCCGGTGAGGCCGTTGCCGTTCTTGCAGTAGTGGTCGCCGCTGTAGATGCGGTTGTACGCCACCCGGGCGACCTTGCCGAGATCGTCGGCGTTACCCGCCTCGGCCTGGGCCAGCGACGCCACGATCAGCGCCTCGTACGGGCTGATCTCGCGCTCCTTCTGCACCCGGTCGACAAAGTCGATCTCCTCGGCCACCGACATGAACCGCTGCACCATCAGCTTCAGGATCTGCTCGGCGCTGGCGTTCGGCGGGAGTTCGTAGGTGTCCGGGAAGATGAAGCCCTCGATCGACTTCCGCGCCGCCTGGCCGTCGTCGCGCTTGAACCAGAAGTCGGCGATGCCGAGTCCCTCCAGGTCCTTGGCGGCGGTCTCGAAGTCCTTCACCGGAAGGCCCGTCTCCTCCGCCAGCGCCTTGAAGATCTGTTTGGCGGTGGCGCCCTCCCGGACCAGAAAGCCCTTGACGAGCTTGTTCTTCAGGTCCAGCAGCAGGCCCAGCGCCGACTCCGCACTCATCTCCTTGCGGACCTTGTAGACGCCCGGCTGGATGTTCTGGCTCCGCGAGTTCTCCTGGGCCGCCTCGATGAACGCCTTGGTGCTCTTGACCACCCCGGCCTCGACCAGGGTGCTGGCGATCTCGGCGATGCTCTGGCCCTCTTCGACCTGTACCTGGACCTCACCGGTCCCGCTGCCGTCGTAGTCGGGGGTGACGAAGTAACCCTGCACCCGGTCGAACCCGTACCAGCCGACGCCGCCGAGGACGCCGAGCAGTACGAAGGTCATCAGCAGCGCCGCGACCGTGCGGCCCCGGCCGCTGCGCTTCTTCTTGCCGTTGCGCTTACGTTGTGCGCCGCGCCGGTGTCGTCCCTTCTCCGCACGCTCGTCGAACGCGAGCTCCAACTCGTCGATCATCCCGTCCGCCTCCGCTGCCTATCTAGCCAGCTCTGCAGAATCTCCACCGCGGCCGCCTGATCGACCACCGCCCGTTGACGCCTTCCTCGGACGCCCCGCTCGGCTAGCCTACGAGAAGCCACGACGGTCGACATCCTTTCATCCACCAGATCCACCGGCACCGGCGCTATCGTCGCAGCCAACCGCTGGGCGTACGCCGTCGCCTGGGTCGCCGCCGGACCGTGCCCACCGGCGAGTGTCACCGGCAGACCGACCACGACCACGACCACCTCGTGGACTTCTACGAGCCGCGCGATTTCGGAGATATCGGTCGGAACGGCATCAATACCGGTCTTCAGGTCCCGGGGCAGTGTCACCAGCGGGGTCGCCAGGATCCCGTCCGGGTCGGAGAGCGCGATGCCGACACGCACCTGACCGACGTCGACGCCGAGCCGGACGCCACGGGACGGGACGGCTTCACGGGACGGGACGGTCATCGCGCGACTCCTGGGAAGGACCGGCTCGGACGAGCAGGCTCGGACGTCACGCCTCGGCGAGCGCCTTCTCGACCGCGGCCAGCAGGTTCGGCGCCTCGCCGGCCGGCAGGCCGCCACCCTGGGCCAGGTCGGCGTTGCCGCCACCCCGGCCGGAGAGCGCCCCCTTGACCAGGACCGCCGCCGAGACGCCCCGCTCCCTGGCCGCACCGTTGACCGCGACCACCAGCGACGCCTTGCCGTTGGCCCGGGCCGCCACCGCGACCACCGCCGGCCGGGCCTGGTCGATCTTGCCCCGGATCTCCTGGGCGAGGGTACGCACGTCGTTGCCGGCCGCCCCCTCCGGCGCCTCGGTGCCGACGAAGGCCACCCCCCGGATGTCCCGGGCGGCGGCGGCGAGCGCCCCGGCACCGCCCAGGACCAGTTGGGCGCGGAGCTTCTCCAGCTCCCGCTCGGCCTCGCGGAGCTGCGCCACCGTCTGCTCGACCCGGTCGGCCACCTGGTCGCCGGGGACCCGGTAGAGCTCGGCCAGCCGGGAGACCAGCAGGTGCTCCTTTGCCAGGAACTGGAACGCGTCGAGGCCGACCAGCGCCTCCACCCGGCGGACCCCGGAGCCGATCGACGACTCGGAGAGAATCTTCACCAGGCCGAGCTGGGCAGAGCGGGCCACGTGGGTGCCGCCGCAGAGCTCGCGGGCGTAGTCGCCGACCTCGACGACCCGCACCTCGTCGCCGTACTTCTCGCCGAAGAGCGCCATCGCGCCGAGCCGGCGCGCCTCCGCCTGCGAGGTGATGAAGGCGTGCACCTCCAGGTCGGCCAGGAGAACCTCGTTGACCTGCTGCTCGACGTCGCGGAGCACGCTCGGCGCCACCCCGGTCGGGGTGTTGAAGTCGAACCGCAGTCGCCCCGGCGCGTTCAGCGAACCGGCCTGGGTCGCGGACTCGCCGAGGAAGTTGCGCATCGTCTGGTGTACCAGGTGGGTGGCGGTGTGCGACCGGGAGATCGCCCGCCGCCGGATCACGTCGATCTCGGCGAGGCCGGCCTCGCCGGTGCGTACCTCGCCCCGGACCACCCGGGCCCGGTGCACGATCAGCCCCGGCACCGGCTGCTGCACGTCGAGCACCTCGACCTGGCCGGCCCCGACGGTGACCAGGCCGACGTCGGGCTGCTGGCCACCGCCCTCGGCGTAGAACGGGGTCACGTCCAGCACCAGCTCGACGGTGTCGCCTTCGCCGGCCACCTCGACCGGCGCGCCACCGGTGCCGAGCAGCGCCCGCACCCTCGACTCCCGGGACACCTCGGTGTAGCCGGTGAACTGCACCGGGCCGCCGGAGTCGAGCACGGAACGGTAGGCGGAGAGGTCGACGTGCCCGGTCTTGCGGGCCTGTGCGTCGGCCTTCGCCCGGGCCCGCTGGTCGGCCATCAGCCGACGGAACCCGTCCTGGTCCACCGAGAGCCCCTGCTCGGCCGCGATCTCCAGGGTCAGGTCGATCGGGAAACCGTAGGTGTCGTGCAGCTGGAACGCCTTGTCACCGGAGAGCCTGCCGCCGCCCGCCGACCGGGTCTCGGCGATCGCGGTGTCCAGGATCGTCGTACCGGCCCGCAGGGTGGCCAGGAAGGCGTCCTCCTCGGCGTACGCGTACGAGGAGATCCGGTCGAACTCGCCCGCCAGTTCCGGGTACGACGGGGACATGCAGTCCCGGGCCACCGGCAGCAGCTCGGGCAGTGCCCGCTCCTGCCAGCCGAGCAGCCGCATCGCCCGGATCGCCCGCCGCATGATCCGGCGCAGCACGTAGCCGCGCCCCTCGTTGGCCGGGGTCACCCCGTCACCGATCAGCATCAGCGCGGTCCGCACGTGGTCGGCGACCACCCGCAGCCGTACGTCGTCCGGGTGCGACTCGCTCGCCGCGTGCCCGGAGTGGGCGCCGTAGCGTCGGCCGGTCAGCTCCGCCGCCCGGTCCAGAATCGGCCGGACCTCGTCGATCTCGTAGAGGTTGTCGACGCCCTGCAGGATCGCGGCCATCCGCTCCAGGCCCATGCCGGTGTCGATGTTCTTCGCCGGCAGGTCACCCAGGATCGGGAAGTTCTCCTTGTCGGTGCCCGGACCCCGCTCGAACTGCATGAAGACCAGGTTCCAGAACTCCAGGTAGCGGTCCTCGTCGACGGCCGGACCGCCCTCGGCGCCGTACGCCGGGCCCCGGTCGTAGTAGATCTCGGAGCAGGGGCCGCACGGACCGGGGATCCCCATCGACCAGAAGTTGTCCGCCTTGCCGCGCCGGACGATCCGCTCCGCCGGCACCCCGATCTTGCGCCAGAGCGCCTCGGCCTCGTCGTCGTCGAGGTAGACCGTCGGCCAGATCCGCTCCGGGTCCAGCCCGAAGCCGCCGTCGGCGACCGGCTTGGTGACCAGCTCCCAGGCGAGCGAGATCGCCCCCTCCTTGAAGTAGTCACCGAAGGAGAAGTTGCCGTTCATCTGGAAGAACGTGCCGTGTCGGCTGGTCTTGCCGACCTCGTCGATGTCCGGGGTACGGATGCACTTCTGCACCGACACCGCCCGGTTGAACGGCGGCGTCTGCTGCCCGAGGAAGTACGGCACGAACTGCACCATGCCGGCGTTGACGAAGAGCAGGTTCGGGTCGTCGATCGCCGGCAGCGGAGCGGACGGCACCACCGTGTGCCCGTTGGCCTCGAAGTGCGCCAGGTAGCGCCGCTTGACTTCCGCCGTTCTCATCTGGTGCCTTCCTCCGGAAACAACTCGCGGTCGCCGATCCTCGGGTCGTCGCGCAGCTCCTCGAACTGGTCGTCGAATGCCACGCCCTCGGCGAACGCCTGGTGGATCTGCTGCTCGCGCTCGGCCATGCCGTCCCGCACGTCGTCGGCGAAGTCGCGCAGGGACCGGACCAGCCCACCGGCGGACTCCGCCACCGAGCCGGCGATCCCCTGCGGCGTGTACGCCTGGGCGGTGCGGGTCAGCTTGCGGACCACCAGCGCGCCGACGGCCAGCCCGATGCCCAGCCAGAGCAGTCGTCTCATGGGCTCATCCTTCCTCGGTGCCGGATCGCCGCGTACGGCGGGTCAGCGCCCGCCGCGCCGCGCGGCCCGGCGCTGCTGCTTCAGGGTGGCCCGGACCTCGCGCTCGTCCTCGGCCCGGCGCCGGGCGGAGGCGGCCTTACGCACGCCGTACCCGAAGGCCGCCACCTTGACCAGCGGGTTGGCCGCGGCGGCCGAGACCACCGTGCTCAGGTTGGCGATGTTGGCGGTGACGTTCTGGGCGTGCCCGGTCATCGTGTCGATCTTGGCAAGCTGGATGTTCACCCCGTCCAGCGAGGTGTGCACCTGCCCCAGGGCGGTGTTCACGTTCTCGACCGTGACGTTCATGTTGGCGAGCAGCGGCGCCGTGCGGTCGTTGACGTCGTTGATCGCCCGGGTGGCCGCGTCCACCGTGTTGCCCAGCCGCCAGATCGGCCTGGCCAGCACCAACACCAGCATCAGGAACGCACCGGCCGCCACGAGCGCAGCGACTTGACCGATCTCTCCAGCGTCCACCCGTCTCCTCCTCCATGCGCCGTCTCGACATCGCGCGCGACCGTCTCACCCGGACATCCGGGCGGCCGCGTGACGACAGGTACCCGGAATGCCGGTCGGAGTACCAACCCGCACCCTACCGTCGGTGACGACCACCGGCCTCACGACGGGGTCGGTGTGGGTGTCAGCAGCTCGCGGAGCGGATCGTCGGTGAAGATCGGGTCCGGGTCCACACCGGTCAGCGACGGATCGGTGCTCGGCTGCGGCCCGATCCGGTCGTCTTCGATCGCGTTGCGGACCTTGATCGAGACCACCGACTCCGGGCAGTCCTCCTCACCCGCCCTGGCCGCGTCGGGTGCCGGGCTGACACCCGGCGCGGTGCCGTCCGACTCGGCGCAGGCCGGTTGCCGGATCCACATGTCGAGGGTCAACTCGTCACGGCGCCAGCAGGTGTAGTGCCCCTCGACCGGCTGCTCCGGGCAGAGCGCCACCTTCCACGGCCGCCACCCCTCGCGGGAGAGTGCGGTCTCGTAAACCTGCGCGGTCTCCTCCCAGCCGCGCGCGGAGTCGACGGTCCGCTCCCGGAACCGGCACTCCAGCAGACACCATCGGCTGCCACTCACCCCGTCCACCGTGTCGGTCGCGGCCCAGGAGGGCACGGCCAGCGCGTCGAGGGAGTTGAAGACCGGATCGCGGGTGGCGGCCCGTACCCCGAAGTACGTCGGCAGCGCACCGAGCACCAGCAGGCTGGCCAGGAGCAGGGCGATCGTCTTCAGCCGCCGCTGCTCGCGGAGCTGGTGCCGCAGATCCGCCCGGGCGCCCCTGGCCGGTTCCGTCGACGGTCCCGCCGGTTCGGGCCGGTCCTCCGCGCCCGAACCGTCCGGCCGGAGTCCGCCCGGACCGGCCGAACCATCGCGTCGGGGGCCGCCGGTCGTGGGCGCGGCAGCCGCCCGCACCGCAACCTCGGGTCGGGACGGGCCGTCGGGGCGGGCGGTGCCGGCCGGACGCACCGGCGGCCGTACCGGCGGGTCCGGGCGTACCGGCGGGTCCGGGCGTACCGGCGGGTCCGGGCGAGCCATCGGGTCCGGGCGAGCCGGGCCGGCCGGCCCACCGGGGCCGGGGCGGGCCGGTGCCGGGCGGACGGCTTCGCCCGGCGTGGACCGGGAGGTCGTGCCGGGCGTACCGGCCGGGTCGTCGGGCGGTGCGGTCCTCGGCCCGGGATGGACGGGGGCCCCCGGTCCCCGTCCGGACGCCCGGCCGGCGGGGCCGTCGCCGCGACCGCCTCCGGGTGCCGGCGGGCCGCTCCGCCCGGCCGGTTCGACGGAGTACCGGCCACCCGGTGCACCGCGCCGGTCGGCCGGTTCGACCGTGGGCCTGCCGGACGCGGCGGCGTTGGGCTGGGGGCCTGGCTCGTCCCCCGGCTCCAGATGCCGCGGAACAGCGCCGCGCGGCGGCACCACACTTCGCCGTCCACCGCCCGGCACGGACGGAGCACCGGCCGAGGACGGACCGGAGAGACCGCCGGACGGACCGACCGGACCGCCGGACGTCGGGCGGTCGTCGCGGTGGGCGGGACCGGATGGCCCGACCGCACCCTGCCGGCCCGGTACCACCGGAGGCAGCCCGCCGTGCCGTGCCCCACCAGGGCCCTCGGCACCGAGCGGTCCTCCGCCGCCGGCCCGGCCCCGGGCGGCCCGGCCACCCTCGCGAACGTCTTCGGACGGCCGGTCCTCACGCTGGCCCGGCCCCGCGTGGCGCCCACCGTCGAAGCCCTCCGGTCCGGAATGGCGCCCACCGTCGAAGCCGTCCGGCGCGGCGTGACGTCGGCCGGGCGCCCGGCCGGGCGCGGTTGCCGGATCCGGTCCGCCCGCCGGACGGGCGGCCGGTGGATCGGAATGAGCCGGACCGCCGTGGACCGGTGGCAGCGCACCGACCCCGGTACCCGAGGTCGGCGGCCCGTACCCGGCGGCCGGGGTGACCGGGCGGACGCCGCCGCGGCCCGCCTTCCGGATCCAGTCCGCCGGCCGCTCCCGATGGGTACGCTCCGGGCGGCCGGGCTCCGGCCCGGAGAAACGGTCGTCACGATCGACGGCATGCGCTCCCGCAGGGGCGGCATGTACTCCCCCGGCGCCGGGCTGCGGATGCGTACCGGCAGCATGCGAGCCCACGCCGCCGGCATGCGCTCCGGTTCCGGACACGGGCGTGCCGGATGCCGGACCCGCACCCGGCCGGCGGGCGTCGAGCGGCGGACCGCCGCGTCCCGATTCGCCGGCATCGCGTTCCGGTACGCCGACCCGGCTCGGCGCCCCCGTGGTGGGTGCCGTCGGCAGCGGCGGGGCGTTGCCCGAGGCGGGAACGACGAACTCGCCACTCACGGATGCGCCCGGTGTCCCGGACCAGCCGGCCGGGCCGCCCGGGCTCGCCGGGGCGGCGAAGGCGCCGGCCGCGGGGCCCGCCGGCCGGCCGTGCCGACCCTCGACCGACTCACCGCCCGGCGACGCGGCACGGCGTCCCGGCGATTCCTCGGCCCGGCCACCCGCTGCCCGCCGGTCTGGAGCCGGTTCGGTGGCCGGGGCACCGTGCCGGGGCTGGTGCCCGGCGGAGGGCACGGGTTCACCCGGCCACGGTGTGGCGCCGGTGCGCGGAACCGGCGCGTCGGCACGGTCGCCGGCCGACCGTCGCTCCGGCGCCGGCCCGGACCAGGCCGTCGAATGGGCCGACTCGTTGCGGCCCGCCCGGCCGAGCGGCGGGGCCGGCACGACCTGTGGCACGACGGATGGCGGCGGAGCGGCCGGCGACCGCGGCTGCTGCGGCTCGACGTGCGGCAGCTGAGGGCCAGCGCTCCGGGCGGACTGTCCTGGATCCGGGACCTCCCGCCCGTGCCGGCGCGATCCCGGCTCCGGCGCCGCCTCGTCAGTCCGGCGCGGGCCGGGAGCACCCATCGGCGCCACGGCGGCCGCCCCGTGCGACGGCATCGGACCGTCGCCGTCCGCTCCGCCCTCCGGCAGCCGCTCGTACGCGGCGGGGAGCCGGGCCGGCGGATCGGCCGGCGTGGTGCCCTCGGCCGGGCCGATGTCGGCTTTCTGCTCCTTGGCGGTACGCAGATCGGTGATCCATCCGAGTTCTTCCCTGCTGACCTCCGGCCCCACGGCCGGAACGTCCTCCGACGGCTTGCCCCGGCCCCAGCGGCGTCCCTTGCTCCGTGGTTCCCGCCGCTCGTCGTGGCCGTCCTCGCCCCGCTCCGAACCGCGCGATCTCACTGCTGTTCCTCCCCCGCGGATGTCCCGCCACCGTCTGGTCTCACCTTGCCGTGCCCGATGTCCTTCGCAGTGGCCGGGACTGCCGGCTGCCCCCGGATGATCCGGCGCAGCAGCGGCAGCCGGGTGGCGACCGCCCGCTCCGCGCCGTGCCCGCTCGGCTGGTAGTAGTCGACTCCGACGAGGTCGTCCGGCAGATACTGCTGGGTGACCACGCCCCGGTGGTCGTCGTGCGGGTAGCGGTATCCGGTGCCGTGCCCCAGGCCGCGCGCGCCGGCATAGTGTGCGTCGCGCAGTGCCCGGGGCACCGATCCACCCCGGCCGGCCCGCACGTCCGCCATGGCGGCACCGATCGCCGTGGTCGCCGAGTTGGACTTGGGCGCGGTGGCCATGTGGACCACCGCCTGGGCCAGGTTGAGCTGTGCCTCCGGCAACCCGACGTACTCCACCGCGTGCGCGGCGGCGGTCGCCACACCCAGCGCGGTGGGATCGGCCATCCCGACGTCCTCGCTCGCGAAGATCACGATCCGCCGGGCGATGAACCGGGCGTCCTCGCCGGCGACCAACATCCGGGCCAGCCAGTGCAGCGCGGCATCCACATCGGAGCCGCGCATGCTCTTGATGAAGGCGCTCACCACGTCGTAGTGGGCGT
This sequence comes from Plantactinospora sp. WMMC1484, assembly GCF_049315195.1. Taxonomy (NCBI): domain Bacteria; kingdom Bacillati; phylum Actinomycetota; class Actinomycetes; order Micromonosporales; family Micromonosporaceae; genus Plantactinospora; species Plantactinospora sp. WMMC1484. Next base: position 3,922,301 of record NZ_CP186055.1, on the reverse strand, counting down.
CGCCGTCACGGTCGTAGCGCACCGCGGCCACGTCGACCGCCTGCTCGGCGGTTGCCAGGTCGATCACTGTCCCGCCCTGCGCGGTGGCCGACCCGGCCGCCGCCTCCAGGGCGGTGAGCGCCTTGCGGACGTCGCCACCGGCGAGCCGGACCAGATGCTCCTCGGCGTCGGCGGCGAGGGTGAGCGCACCGGCCAGCCCGCGTTCGTCGGTGACGGCGCGGCGGAGCAGCCCGCGTACCGCGTCATCGTCCAGGGCCTGCAGGGTGAGCAGTACGCAGCGGGAGAGCAGCGGCGAGATGACCGAGAAGTACGGATTCTCCGTGGTCGCCGCCAGCAGCGTGACGGTACGGTCCTCGACCGCGGCCAGCAGCGAGTCCTGCTGGGTCTTGCTGAACCGGTGCACCTCGTCGATGAAGAGCACGGTCGGCGGCCCGCCGGACCGGCGCTCCCGGCGGGCGGTCTCGATCACCGCCCGGACGTCCTTGACTCCGGCGGAGAGTGCCGACATCGCCACGAAGCGTCGCTCGGTGGCGCGGGCCACCAGGTGGGCGATGGTGGTCTTGCCGCTCCCCGGCGGTCCCCAGAGGATCACCGACATCGGTGACCCACCCGTCACGAGCTGTCGCAGCGGCGCGCCGGGCGCGAGCAGGTGGTCCTGCCCGACCAGCTCGTCCAGGCTGGCCGGACGCATCCGGACCGGCAGCGGCGAGTCCGCGGACGGTACGGTGAAGCCGTCGGCGGCGGTCCCGGCCGGCGCGGTGCGCCCGGCAACGGGATCGGCGAGACTGAACAGGCCGTCGGACTCCATCACGAAGACAGTACCGGCCCGATTTCCGGTGCCGGAAATGCACCGATAACCGGGCCGGTCGCGATCCGGGGCCGATCAGCCGCGGCCGGGCCGACGGCCCCGGTACCAGCGCCCGCCACCACCGGCGGCACCCGGACCCCGCCCCACCCCGGCGAGGTAGAGGGCGAGGCAGAGCAGACCGATCAGCACCAGGGTGGAGAAGTTGAACAGGTCGGGCGCACCGAGGTCCTCTTCGAAGAGGTCGAGCAGCAGCGCGAAGGCGAAGACTCCGGCGGCGATATAGGCAAGCATCAGTTCCTCCGGTGGGGGTCCCAGTAGGTCGGCCAGGATGTACCCGAGCGCCACCCGCGCCAATCCACCGGCGTCGGTCACGCTCCCGTGCCGGCTGCGCTCCCGATGCTGGTGGCCCTGCGGGTGCCGGTCCGCCGGGCCGGCCGGCCCTACTCGCGGCCCGGGTTCACCAACTCGCCCGCCCGCGTCTCGTCGGTGCCGCTCGGGCCGGTGCGCGCAGGGCGACGGGCCGCCCGCCAGGCGGGCAGGTAGAGCGGCGCGGCGGCGGCCAGCACGACGGCACCGACCACCATCGCCGTACTGACGGTCGTCGCGGCGGCCAGCGAGGTGAGCAGTACGCCGCCGAGCGCCCCGGCCGGCTGGGCCACCATCGAGTTGAGCGAGATGACGCTGTTCCGGTACGGACCGTCCACCTGCCGGTGCAGCAGCCCGGCGTGCAGCGGGTTGGACGCGCCGTGCACGGCGTAACAGAGCAGGTAGGCGGCGATTATCCCGGCCGGCCCGGCCAGCAGCGCCATCCCGACGACGGTGGCCCCCTGGAGGATCCGGAGCAGCGCGGCGGTCAGCGGCACGCCCAGCCACCTGCTCGCGTACGCGATGAGGGCCGCACCCCCCGCCGAGGCGAGCCAGGCCGCCGAGCTGGTCGGTCCGAGCAACGCCGCCGCCCGCTCCGGATCGCCGAGCACCTCGGCCAGCCGGACCGGAAGCAGCGCCTCGAAGGTGACCATCCCGAAGCCCCAGAAGAGCTCCACGGCGATCAGCGCGAGCACGACCCGGGAGCGGCGGGCCAGTCCGAGCGCCCCGCCGACCACGCCCGGTACCGCCCGCAGCGAGCTGCGCAGCGCGGCGGCGCCGGCGGCCGGGCGCACCTCCACCAGCAGCACGACCAGGGCGACCAGGGCGACGAGTTCCAGGGCGATCGACGCCAGCACCGGCAGGGTGAGGGCGCTGACCCCACCGAGCGGCCCGAGGGCGACGAGGCCGCCGCCGAGCAGCGCCCCGGCGCCGATGCAGACGCCGAGGACGACGCCGCCGGCGCTGAGCCCCCGCTCGATCGGCGCGTCGGGGTCGGCGGCGAGGGTCGCGTCGACGTACCACGACTCGAGTGGACCGCTGTCCAGAGCCCGGAAGATCCCCTGGAGTACGAAGGCGAGGAAGAGCAGGCCGAAGGAATCGCCGACGGCGATGAGCGCGAGCGACGCGAGGTTGACCAGCATGGCCCCGACCAGCACCGGTTTGCGCCCCAACGCGTCGGCGAGCCCGCCGGTCGGCAACTCCAGGACCAGCACCACCAGCCCCTGCGCCGCGACGACGAACCCGACCTGCGGCAGGCTGAGCCCGCGCTCCAGCAACAGCAGCGTGATCACGGGGATCAGCAGCCCGGTCGGCAGCCAGCGCAGCCCGTGCAGGATCAGGTAGCGCCGTCGGACCTGGCGGCCGGTCAGTACGCTCACGATCCCTCCCCGTCCTCCGCGACGCCTCCGGCCAGCGGGAGCGGTCCGCGGACCGGGAAGCTGTGCAGGTAGAGCAGCACCTGTTCGGTACCGTCCCCGGGCGCGACCTCCTCCCTGCCGTCGACCGCCGGTACGGCGTGCCGGTAGCGGTCGACCACCGCCCGCATCTCGTCGTTGAGCTGCCGCAACTGCTGCGGGGTAAGCCGGAGCAGGACGTCGGAGAAGGTCGCCGCGTCCCGCCACTCGACCGGATAGCCGTGCTGCTCGGTCACCCAGCGCTCGGTCAGCTCGGCGTGTAGCCGCACCGCGTGCCGGTGCAGCCAGTCGGCCGCGGCCTGGGCATCAGGATCGTCGGCGAAGTCGGTGCCGCGCCAACTGCTGAACTGGTGCACTGCCCGCCACCACCGTTGCCGGCCGGACCCGTGGTCCGGCAGCTCCGCGACCAGACCTGCGTCGGCAAGTTGCCGCAGGTGGTAGCTGGTCGCCCCGGTGTTGGTGCCGAGCGCCTGGGCCAGCCGGGTCGCCGTGGCCGGACCGTCCGAGCGGAGCGCGATCAGCAGGCGGGCACGGAGCGGATGGGCCAGGACGCGGATCTGGCTTCCGTCGAGCGCCACCACCGAGGGTGGCGGCTGATCGTCGACGTCCGGGCGCTGTCTCCGCATAGTTGCACAATAACTCTGCACAGAATCTATGCACAATAGTTGTGCATAGATTCTGTGCATGATGCGGAGGGCGCTCCCGCACGAAGCGCCGACCGCGAAGAGATGCCGGCCGGGTCGTCGCCCCGGCCGGCATCCGGCGCCCTTCCCTCCCCCGGGAGGTCGTGACCGCTGACGTCAGCTACCGGGGAAGTCCCCCGGGTCGACCTCGCTGGTCCGCGCGTTGCCACCGGCGACCGGAGTCAGCGTGATCGTCCAGATCGTGTACTGGGTGGAGGTGGTGCTGAACCGGAAGGTGTCCTCGAAGCGCTGGAAGTTGCAGTTCCGGCTGAACGCCTTGGCCTTACCGTCCCAGTCCTTGCCGCCGGTCATGTAGATCCGGTACGTACCGTCCTTGATCGAGGAGACGGTGTGCTTGCCCTTGGCCCGGACGTAGACGCTCACCGTCGGAGTCTTGGCGCTGCCCAGGACGAGGTTGATGACCGCGTCGCTGCTGCCACCGTTTTCGATCTTGAGCTGGCCCATGCCGCTGCGGACCCGCTTGAGGTACGCGCCGTTGCCGAGCCGCCGGTTACCGTCCGTCGTCTTCTTCGGCACGAAGCCGCCGACCTGGTACGGCTGCGCCGGATCCGCCGCCGCGAGTGCCTGCTGAGCGCTGCGGACGTCGTCGGCGGAGGCGTCCCGGCTGATCCGGGCCAGCGCCGACGAGCCGAGGCAGACCTCTCCGGCTCCGGCCGCCGATCCGGTCTCGCTGATCGAGTCGACCATGCCCTCCAGGCCACGCAACAGGTCGGCGTGGGCGCCGGCCGCGTTCTCCGGCGGAACCACCGCCGACAGCGCCGTGATCTGCTGGTCGAGGGCTCGCCCGAGGGTGCCGGCGGCGATCCCCACCGCCTTGGGATTCTTGGCCGCGGAGAGCTGGGTGAAGCCCGGGGCCACCGCCTTGTCGACCCCGGCGAGCAGTGCCTGGTATTCCTGGGCGCTGACCGGGGAGGCGCTCGGCGACGCCTCGCCGCCCGGCCCGGCGGCGGACCCGTTCGACGGCGAGCCGTCGCTGCCACGGTTGTTGACCCAGAAGAGCAGCGGCAGCGCCAATGCGATCAGCAGGACCACGGCAACCGCGCCACCGACGATGGCAATGATCTTCCCTCGCCCCGATCCGCCGGACGGCGGCGGCGGCGGGAAGGCACCGTACGGGGGAAGGCCACCGAACGGCGGGCCCGGCGGGCCCGAGAGCGGCGGCGGCGCACCGAACTGAGCGGTCGGCGGACCCGACACCGGCGGCGGCGGCGCACCGAACGAGGTCGTCGGCGGCGGCGCATCAAACGGACCCGTCGGCGGACCCGACACCGGCGGCGGCGCACCGAACGAGGTCGTCGGCGGCGGCGCATCAAACGGACCCGTCGGCGGACCCGACACCGGCGGCGGCGCACCGAACGAGGTCGTCGGCGGGGCCGACGTCACGGGCGGAACCGGGCCGGGCATACCGAACGGTGCAGCACCGAAACTCGCGGGGACCGCGCCGCCTCCGCCCGGCACGATCCGGAGCTGCACGTACGCGTCCCGGGGCGGGGCACCCGGCGCGACCACCGGCCCGATCCCGGGCAGCCGCAGGATGCTGCCGTCACTCATCCCGGCCGGGATCCGCAGCGGGACGCTCTGCCCGGACCAGGGCAGGACCACGGTCCGAATTATTTCCGACCCCGCCTCGCTGGGGTCGACATCGATGATCAGATCAGGGTTGGGCGCCATGGACCGAGTATGCGCATCCAAAGCAAATCAATTGCCGCCGCCCCCGGCCAGGCCGAACCATGTTCGGAAAACGACACGCCTCAGGAGGGAACGACACGCCTCAGGAGGGCTCGACCGGGGCTGCCACTCCGGCGGTGCCGCCGTGCGCCGGGGCCGCCGGCTTCGGCTTGGCATCGATGCCGGCCTCGGCCCGCTGCTGCGCGGTGATCGGGGTCGGTGCGCTCGTCAGCGGGTCGAACCCGCCCCGGGTCTTCGGGAAGGCGATGACCTCGCGGATCGACTCGGCCCCGGCCAGCAGCATGCAGACCCGGTCCCAGCCGAAGGCGATCCCGCCGTGCGGCGGAGGGCCGTACTTGAACGCCTCCAGCAGGAAGCCGAACTTGTCGGCCGCCTCCTCCGGACCGATTCCGAGCAGGTCGAAGACCCGGCGCTGTACGTCTGCCCGGTGGATACGGATCGAGCCGCCACCGATCTCGTTGCCGTTGCAGACGATGTCGTACGCGTACGCCAGCGCCCGGTCGGGTGCCTCCTCGAACCGTTCCATCCACTCGGCGTTCGGCGAGGTGAAGGGGTGGTGCACCGCGGTCCAGCCACCCGCCCGGCCGTTCTCGGAGTCGGAGGCCGGCTCGAACATCGGCGCGTCGACCACCCAGCAGAACGCCCAGGCGCTCTCGTCGATCAGGCCGGCCCGGCGGGCGATCTCGACCCGTGCGGCGCCGAGCAGTTCCTGCGCCTCCCGCCGCTCCGTGCTCGCCGCGAAGAAGACCGCGTCCCCCGGCTTGGCGCCGACGGCGTCGGCCAGCCCGGCGAGGTGCTCGGCCGAGAGGTTCTTGGCCACCGGGCCCCGGGCCTCGCCGGACTCGGCGTCCAGCACCACGTATGCCAGGCCCCGGGCGCCACGCGCCCTGGCCCAGTCCTGCCAGCCGTCGAGTTCCTTGCGGGTCTGCCCGGCGCCGCCCGGCATCACCACGGCACCGACGTAGCCGCCCGCGTCGATCGCCCCGGCGAAGACCCGGAACGCGGTGCCGCGCAGGTAGTCGGTCAGCTCGGTCAACTCGACCCCGAATCGCAGGTCGGGCTTGTCGGAGCCGTACCGGTCCATGGCGTCGTGCCAGGTGATCCGGGGAATGGGCCGGCTGATCTCGTGCCCGGCCAGCTCCCGCCAGAGCGTGGTGACGATCTCCTCGCCGAGGTCGATCACGTCGTCCTGGGTGACGAACGACATCTCGATGTCGAGCTGGGTGAACTCGGGCTGCCGGTCGGCCCGGAAGTCCTCGTCCCGGTAGCAGCGGGCGATCTGGTAGTAGCGCTCCATCCCGCCGACCATCAGCAACTGCTTGAAGAGCTGCGGGGACTGCGGCAGGGCGTACCAGGTGCCGGGCTGCAGCCGTACCGGCACCAGGAAGTCGCGGGCGCCCTCCGGCGTCGACCGGGTCAGGGTCGGCGTCTCGATCTCCAGGAAGTCGCGGGCGTGCAACACGCCCCGGGCGAGCTGGCTGGCGTGCGAGCGCAGCCGCATCGCCCGAGCGGGGCCGCTGCGGCGCAGGTCCAGGTAGCGGTACCTGAGGCGTACGTCGTCACCGGCCTCGACCTGGTCGTCCACCGGCAGCGGCAGCGGCGCGGCCTCGGAAAGGATCTCCAGCCGGTTGACCGTGACCTCGATCTCGCCGGTGACCAGCTCGGGGTTGTCGTTCCCCTCGGGACGCCGGGTCACCTCGCCGGTCACCTGGATGCAGAACTCGTTGCGCAGCGCGTGCGCCGACTCCATCCCCTCCCGGAACACCACCTGCACCACACCGGAGGCGTCCCGCAGGTCGACGAAGATGACTCCGCCGTGGTCCCGCCGGCGGGCGACCCAACCGGCGAGGGTCACCGTGCGGCCGGCGTCCGTCGCGCGCAGGGTGCCGGCGTTCTGGGTACGGATCACGACAGGTGTCTCCTCACGTCTGCTCCGGGTGGTCCGGGCTGCTGCCCCGACATTCTGTCAGGACGGCCCGGACCGCCCGGCGACCCACCCGTCGACGCGGTCACCTGTCGTACGTGCGTTCGACCGCGCGGCTACCATGGCCGGATGACCAGCGGCGCCTACCAGCCCTCGATGCTGGATCTCGCCTCCGGCGACGGGATCGCCGGGGACGGTGCCGGCCTCGGTCCGCTCGCCGGAGCGCTGCGACGGCACGAGCTGAGCTCCGGTGCCTGGGTCGACCACCTGCCCGGCTGGGTCCGCGGCTCCGACGCCGTGCTGCGCACGCTCCTCGACGAGGTCGACTGGCAGGCCGAGCGCCGCCGGATGTACGACGGCGTGGTCGACGTCCCCCGCCTGCTCCGCTGGTACGCCGGCGACGAGCCGCTCCCCCACCCGCTGCTCGACACGGCCCGGCAACGGCTCGGCCGGCACTACGCCGCCGAGCTGGGCGAGCCCTTCGTCACCGCCGGGATGTGCCTCTACCGCGACGGCCGGGACAGCGTCGCCTGGCACGGCGACACCATCGGCCGGTCGGCCCGGGAGGACACCATGGTCGCGATCGTCTCCTTCGGCTCGGCCCGGCCGCTGCTGCTGCGTCCGCGTGGCGGCGGGCCGAGCCTTCGCTTCCTGCTCGGGCACGGCGACCTGGTGGTGATGGGCGGCTCCTGCCAGCGCACCTGGGAACATGCCGTCCCGAAGACCTCCCGACCGGTCGGCCCCCGGGTCAGCGTTCAGTTCCGCCCCCTCGGCGTCCGGTGATCGCCGGTGGGGTGAAGCGACCGCGTCATCCCTGGTCGATGTCGTCGTACCAGGGCCTGGTGTTGGAGACGAGGGTGCGGAGCTGACCGAGTGTGGCGTCCGGGGCGAGGATCGCCGACCGCCAGCGCCGGATCATCACGGTCGCCTCCCGGACCGCCATCCGCAGTTCGGATACCTCCCGGGTCGCCGTCTCCACCTGCTGCCGGGCCACGACGGTCTCCGCCTCCAGCTCCGCGACCCGGAGCTTGAGCGGCTGGATCAGGGCGAGCGCGGTATCGGTGAGGACTTCCGCGGCGTCCGCCCGGAACCGGCGCCGCTGCGACAGGACGGCGGCGACCGACGCGATCCCGCCACCACCACCGAGAATGCCGATCGCGGAGAGCAGGATCTGCACCCAGGGTGGACCCGAGTCAGGAGGCGCTGAGGCGATCACCGGATCCTCCTTCCGCCGGTACCGGTGCCTCGACACCGTCGGACCGCCGGCCCTCGACACCGTCGGACCGCCGGCCCTCGACACCGTCGGACCGCCGGCCCTCGACACCGTCGGACCGCAGGTCCAGCCGGGCCAGGTGGTAGAGAAAACGGGCGATCTGGAAACAGCGCCACCAGGAGGCGACGGCCACGGCGGCGAGGAACAGGCCGGCCGCCAACGCCCCGGCACCGGAGACGACGAAGAGGGCTACGGCGTACATCCCGGTCACGGCACCGAGACCCAGCAGCGCGCCGAGCTCAACCCCCAGGCCGGTGGCGAAATGGCCCCGCCAGCCGATTCCGGCCAGTCCGGCGAGACCGGTGACGATCAGGCCGACGGCCCAGGTCTGCTCCAGCAGGTCGGGCATGGCGACGACGACCGACCGGGGGCGACTGTCGAGCCCGACCAGGAGCCCGCCACAGAGCAGCGCGGTGGCCAGCGACGTCACCTCGAACGGATGACGACCCGAGACGATTCTGAGCGGCCGCGCCCGCATGTTCCGCTGCGTGTTCCACTGCCGGCTCTGCCGCCCGCCCGGGGCGGCCGGCGAGCCGGTGCCGTCCGCACTCATGGCAGGACCGGCTCTCCACTGTCGAACCACACGTTGCTGCGGTCCCAGCGGATGCCCGGATGCCGGGGCCGGGCGATGATGCCCATCCGGTAGCGCCGGCCGAAGACGTTGCCCCGGAACACGATCGCCGAGGCGGCCAGGTCGGGGCGGACCCCGATGCTGTAGAGACCGCCGTCGCAGAGGTTGTCCTCGAAGCGGAGGTTGTGCACCGCCGGGCCGAGGGCGAGGCAGGAGTTCGTCGGATCCGCCACACCCGGCCGGTACGCGTCCAGCCGGTTGTGCCGGATGACGATGTCGCCGGCACCGGTGACCCGCAGGCAGTCGTTGTGCGAGTCGGGCACCCGGGCCAGGTCGTGGATCCACGAGTCGACGACGGTGACCCGGGACCCCAACCAGGCCCCGTCCTGCACGTGGTGGAGGTTGACCCGGCGCAGCGTGTAGTCGTCGAGGCAGACGCCCGCCGGAGCGGCTCCGCCGCCGTCGATCTCGACGTCCTCGACCACCAGGTTGGCCGCCGGGGAGAAGGTGCGGATCGGAAAGGTGACGCCGTCGGAGGTGATCCTCGATCGGCGGATCGTGACGTCCCTGGCGTGGACGCTCACCCGTCCGGTGATGTCCAGGTCCGTGACGACCTGACCATCCTCGTGCAGTTCCAGTGAGCCGGACGGGGTGAGGGTGGCGTCGGCCGGAACCCCGGTGGAGTCCGGTCCCGGCCAACGGGTCAACGATGCGAGCGGTGGAAGCATGGGTCTCTCCCGAACAGACCTCGTGGGGTGGCGGGCTACCGCGACAGGTACACGCCCGACGCCGCTCCGCCCGCCCCGCGGGTCTGTACAGCTCACTGCCCTTACCGCCGGCCGGGCCGCCTGGCCTGTGATCGACGGACTCGGTCACCCCGGATATCACTCATGTTACTGATGTCCCACCCACGGGACATTTCCTCAACCAGACAAATCACGGACACACCCGCCTATCCCAGCACGCCGTACGGAAATCCCGGCGATCCTGACGATCTGGTGTCGCGGGAACAGCAATTTCTGAGCAAGATTCGCATCAATCGAGCGGCGCGGACGGAGAAGGAACGGAGAAGGAATAGTCCCGGCGGGTCGGGGCGGCACGCGGCGGTCGTAACCTCATCGAAATCTCTGACTGACACGATCCGCTGAGTCCTCGCCCGCTGCGGAGGTGTAGATGTTCCTCACCCGTCACGAGCAAGAACGGCTGATGGTCCATGTCGCGGCCGATCTCGCGTGGCGCCGACGTGAGCGCGGGCTCCGGCTCAACCATCCGGAGGCGGTCGCCGTGATCACGGCGTTCCTGCTGGAGAGCGCCCGGGACGGGCGTACCGTCTCCGAACTGATGGAGACCGGACGCAACGTGCTCGGTCGCGACGACGTACTCGACGGTGTCCCGGAGATGATCGCGGAGGTGCAGGTGGAGGCGACCTTCCCCGACGGCACGAAGCTGGTGACCGTACACGAGCCGATCCCATGACGGGAGCGGGCGTGATCCCCGGTGAACTGCTGCCCGGAGAGGGCGACCTGACGATCAATCCCGGCCGGCCCGTCCGCACGCTGGCCGTCGTGAACACCGCCGACCGGCCGGTGCAGGTCGGCTCGCACTACCACTTCGCGGAGGCGAACCCGGCGCTGGAGTTCGACCGGGCGGCGGCCTGGGGGCACCGGCTCGCCGTACCGGCCGGCACGTCGGTGCGGTTCGAGCCGGGCATCGGCCGGGACGTCGACCTGGTGCCGTTCGGCGGCACCCGGACCATTCCGGGGCTGCGCGGCGAGTGTGCCGGACCGCTCGACGAGGTGGAAGCCCCCAGGGCCGGCCCCGCGGCCGCGGAGCCGGAGGCCGACCAGGCAGCCGCGCCGGAGGCCGTCGGGGAGGCTGGGGCGTGAGCGGCATCGACCGGCGCCGGTACGCCGCGCTCTACGGTCCCACCGTCGGTGACCGGGTCCGGCTCGCCGACACCAACCTGCTGATCGAGGTCGAGGAGGACCGCTGCGGGTACGGCGACGAGGCGGTCTTCGGCGGCGGCAAGGTGATCCGCGAGTCGATGGGGCAGTCGCTCGCCACCCGGGCCGACGGCGCCCCCGACACGGTGATCACGGGTGCGCTGGTGCTCGACCACTGGGGCGTGTTCAAGGCCGACGTCGGCATCCGGGACGGCCGGATCGTGGCGCTCGGCAAGGCCGGCAACCCGGACACCATGGACGGGGTCCATCCCGACCTGGTGATCGGGCCGGGCACCGAGATCATCTCCGGCAACGGCAAGATCCTCACCGCCGGTGCGATCGACAGCCACGTACACCTGATCTGCCCGCAGATCCTGGAGACCGCGCTGGCCAGTGGGGTTACCACGATCATGGGCGGCGGCACCGGCCCGGCCGAGGGGACCAAGGCGACCACGGTCACCCCGAACGCCTGGCATCTGGGCCGGATGCTGGAGGCGCTCGACCCCTGGCCGGTCAACGTGCTGCTGCTCGGCAAGGGCAACACGGTCAGCGAAGAATCGATGTGGGAGCAGCTTCGCGGTGGGGCCGGCGGCTTCAAGCTGCACGAGGACTGGGGCACCACCCCGGCCGCGATCGACGCCTGCCTGCGGGTCGCCGACGCCTCCGGGGTGCAGGTGGCGATCCACACCGACACGCTCAACGAGGCCGGTTTCGTCGAGGACACCCTGCGGGCGATCGGCGGCCGGTCGATCCACGCGTACCACACCGAGGGGGCGGGCGGCGGGCACGCGCCGGACATCATCCGGGTCGCCGCCGAGCCGAACGTGCTGCCGTCGTCGACCAACCCGACCCGGCCGTACACCCGGAACACCCTCGACGAGCACCTCGACATGCTGATGGTCTGCCACCATCTCAACCCGACGGTGCCGGAGGACCTCGCCTTCGCGGAGAGCCGGATCCGGCCCAGCACGATGGCAGCCGAGGACGTGCTGCACGACCTCGGCGCGATCTCGATGATCGGCTCTGACGCGCAGGCGATGGGGCGGGTCGGCGAGGTCATCCTGCGCACCTGGCAGACCGCGCACGTGATGAAGGCCCGGCGCGGGGCGCTGCCCGGCGACGGCGCCGCGGACAACATGCGGGCCCGCCGCTACGTCGCCAAGTACACGATCTGCCCGGCCGTCGCGCACGGCATCGACGCCGAGGTCGGTTCGGTGGAGCCGGGCAAGCTCGCCGACCTGGTCCTCTGGGACCCGGCCTTCTTCGGGGTACGCCCGCACCTGGTCCTCAAGGGCGGCATGATCGCGCTCGCCCAGATGGGTGACGCGAACGCCTCGATCCCGACGCCACAGCCGATGCTGCCCCGGCCGATGTTCGGCGCCTACGGCGCGGTGCCGGCCGCGACCAGCCTCGCCTTCGTCTCCCCGGCCGCCATCGACGCGCTGCTCGCCGACCGGATCGGGATCCGCCGCCTGCTGGCGCCGGTCGCCGACACGCGGTCGCGGGGCAAGGCCGACCTGCCGGGCAACGACGCCCTGCCGCGCATCGAGGTCGAGCCGGACACCTTCACGGTACGCATCGACGGCGACGTCATCGAGCCGGAGCCGGCGATGGAGTTGCCGATGGCCCAGCGCTACTTCCTGTTCTGACACGCCACCATGACCGCGCTGGCCACCCTGCTCGTCCTCGCCGACGGCCGGCTACCCGCCGGCGGGCACGCCCACTCGGGCGGGCTGGAGGCGGCGGTGACCAGCGGTCGGCTCCGCGACCTGGCCGGGTTGGACGGTTTCCTGCGTGGCCGGCTCGCCACCACCGGCCGGGTCACCGCCGCGTTCACCGCCGCCGCCTGCGCGGCATCGGTGCCCGGATCGGCCGACCCGCTCCGACTGGACGCCCTCGACGAGGGGCTGGAGGCCCGCACCCCCTCCCCGGCGCTGCGCCGCGCGTCCCGGGTGCAGGGGCGCGCCCTGCTCCGGGCCGGCCGGGCAATCTGGTCGGTCGACCCGGCACACCGGGACCGGCACCATCCGATCGCGCTCGGCATCGTGGCAGCGGCGGCGGGACTCGCCCCCGCCGAGGCGGCGGTCGCCGGGGCGTACGGGTCGGTCAGCGGGCCGGCGAGTGCCGCCGTACGCCTGCTCGGCCTCGACCCGTACGCGGTGCACGCCATCCTCGCCGGGCTGGCCGGCGAGTGCGACCGGCTCGGTGCCGAGGCGGCGACCCTGGTCGACGAGCTGGTCGACCTGCTACCCGCCGACTCCGCACCGCTGCTGGAGATCGGTGCCGAGATCCACGCGAGCTGGGAGGTGCGTCTCTTTGCGTCCTGAACTCCACGACACACACCACGAACCGCACACCGGCGAGGTGCCGCACACGCACCCGGACGCCGAGGTGCCGCACACACATCCCGACCCGGGGATCGACCCGCACCCGCCGCTGGCCGCCGGTGCCGGCGACGGGTCCCGCCCGGTGCGGGTCGGCATCGGCGGCCCGGTCGGCTCGGGCAAGACCGCGCTGGTCGCCGCATTGTGCCGGGCACTCGGCGACGAGCTCCGGCTCGCCGTGGTGACCAACGACATCTACACCACCGAGGATGCCGACTTCCTGCTCCGCAACGGGGTGCTGCCGGCCGAGCGGATCCGCGCGGTGGAGACCGGGTGCTGCCCGCACACCGCGATCCGGGACGATATCTCCGCCAACCTGGACGCCGTGGAGGAGTTGGCGGCGACCCTGGGTCCGCTCGATTTGGTGCTGGTGGAGAGCGGTGGCGACAACCTGACCGCGACCTTCAGCCGGGGTCTGGTGGACCGGCAGATCTTCGTGGTCGACGTGGCGGGCGGTGACAAGGTGCCGCGCAAGGGCGGTCCCGGCGTCACCTCGGCGGACCTGCTCGTGGTCAACAAGACCGACCTGGCTCCGCTGGTCGGCGCCGACCTGTCGGTGATGGCCCGGGACGCGACCGCCCGCAGGGGCGAGCTGCCCACCGTCTTCCTCTCCCTGGTCGAGGATCCGAAGGCGACCGAGGTGGCGGCCTGGATCCGGGCTCTCCTGCCGGCGAGGCCGAGCGTCTGATGCGCGCCGAGGCCCGGATCGCGGTCGAGGCGGACCCGTCCCGGGGTACCCGACCGGCGGTGCTGCGCGGCGACCCGCCGCTGCTGCTGCGGCGGACCGGACATCCCGGTCCCGACGGCGAGCTGCACCTGCACCTGGTCGGCGGGGCGGCCGGCCCGCTCGGCGGCGACGACCTCCGGCTAGACATCGAGGTCGGCCCGGGTGCGCGGCTCTGCGTACGCAGCGTCGCCGCCTCGCTGGCCCTGCCCGGCCCGGCCGGTGGGCGGTCCCGGCTCACGGTGACCGCCCGGGTCGGCTCCGGCGGTTCGCTGCGCTGGCTGCCCGAACCGCTGATCGGGGCGGCCGGCTGCGACCACGTGACGACCAGCCGGATCGAGCTGGCCGAGGGGGCGGAACTGCACTGGCGGGAGGAGCTGGTCTGCGGCCGGCACGCCGAGTCCCCGGGCGACGTCCGGATCGAGACGATGCTGAGGTATGACGGCCGTACGCTGCTCCGAAACGATCTCGCGGTCGGGCCCCGCGCTTCCGGCTGGTCGGGGCCGGCGGTGCTCGACGGTGCGGGCGCGGCCGGCACCCTCCTGATGGTCGATCCCTCCGGTGGCTACGACGCGACAGCCGGGCCGGTGCGCGCGGAGGCGACCGGAGTCCCGGGGGTCGCGGCGGCCGTGCTGCCGCTGGCCGGCGGCCCGGCGGTGCTGGTCAGCGCAGTCGGCGCCGATCCGCGGTCCGTCCGCAGCCACCTGGACCGGCTGTCGAACCCCACGGGCGGGCAGGGGTCAGTTGATCGCGGCCGGCGAGGTGTCATTCCGGAGAGCTGAACCGGCGCGTCCGCGCCTGCACGTAGGGTGATGCCATGCCTGCGGTGCCCTGGTGGGGAGTGCTCTCCTCGGTGGCGGCCCCGGTGCTGTTGGCCGTCGGGTGGACCCTGGCGGCGGTACGCCAACCACCGGGGTACGACCCGGTCGCGGACACCATCAGCCAACTCTCCTCGTACGGCATGATCGACCGGCTGATCCTGGTCGTCTGCCTCGCCGGCCTCGGCGTGGCGCACCTGGTGACCGCCGTCGGCCTGCGCTTCGTGCCGCTCGCCGGCCGGCTGGTCTACGGCGGCGGGGGCGCGGCGACCATCGTGGTGGCGCTGGTCCCGAAGGTCGACTCGGTCACTCCACCCGTGCACGGGATCGCCGCCGTGATCGCGTTCGTCGCCCTGGCGACCTGGCCGAGCGTGGCCGCACTCCGCTGGTCGCACCGTCCCGGTCGCCGCACCGGCCGGCCCTGGCCGCTGCGGCTTCCGGTGGCCTTCACCGCCAGCGCCGTGATGCTCGGGTCGGGGCTGTGGCTCGCGCTGCAACTGCCGGACGGCCCGACGGCGGGACTGGCCGAACGGGTCACGGCCGGCCTGGAGGCGCTCTGGCCGCTCGTCGTGGTCCTCATCGGCCTGCGCCGGGGCACGGCCGCCGCCGGCCGGCACATCTCCCAATCAGCGTGATGCCAGGGAGTCGTCACGACGACTCCCTGGCATCACGGTGCAGCAGACGTTTCGGTTCACCGGGCTACCGGCGCGCTGCCGTCACCCGAACGGCTCGATCAGTAGATGCTCACGCCGTACGCGTTGAGCGCCTCGACGACCGGCTGGAAGTAGGTCGTGCCGCCGGAGGTGCAGTTGCCGCTGCCGCCCGAGGTCAGGCCGAGGGCCGTGCTTCCGGCGAAGAGCGGGCCGCCGCTGTCGCCCGGCTGGGCGCAGACGGTGGTCCGGATCAGCCCGGAGACGGTGCCGCTGCCCGAGTAGTTGACGGTGGCGTTCAGCGCGGTCACCCGGCCGCTGCGCAGCCCGGTGGTGCTGCCGCTGCGCTGCACGGACTGGTTGACGCTCGGGTTGGCCGCCCCGGTGATGTCCCGGTAGCCGCTGTAGAGGTAGACGTCGCCGGGCTGCTGGGCGATGCCGCTGGCGTAGCGGACGATGCCGTAGTCGTTGCCGGGGAAGCTGCTGCCGGCCCGGGTGCCGATCACCGAACCTCCCGAGCTGTTGGACCAGTTCGCCCCGGCGTTGGTGCAGTGGCCGGCGGTCAGGAAGTAGTAGGTGCTGCCGCTGCGCACGTTGAAGCCGAGCGAGCAGCGGCTGCCGCCGGTGTAGATCGCGTGGCCGCCGGAGATGGTGGTGCTCAGCGTGCCGGGGATCGACTGGATGCGCACCGCCCCGCCGAACCGGGCGGTGACGGCCTTGATCTTGGCCAGCTTGGCACCGGTGACCGTGCTGTCCACGTCGACGGCGACCTGGTTGGTCATCGGGTCGACGTACCACGCGGTGCCGGGGATCCTGGCGGAACGGTCCAGCTCGGCGGTGACCTGGGACAGTTCGGCGGAGCCGCGGGCCACGAGCCGGGCCACCGCCCCGGACGCCCGGACCTGGCGGGCCGCCGCCTCGTCGGTCACGGTCACCACCATCTTGCCGGTGGAGTCCAGGTAGGTGCCGGCGGACCGGGCGCCCAGCCGCTCGGAGAGCGCCGTCGCGGCCTCCGGAGACGCGACCGGAGCAGCCTGCGCGGGTACGCCGATCAGCATGCCGGCGACGAGTGCCCCGGTCGCTGACGCGATCGCGACAAGGCGGATCGAAGACCTTGTGGGTCGCATGTGCTGCCTCCCATTGGGGGGTTTGGAGGTGTCTGCGCCGAGCCGGCACATCGTCAACGAGTATTCATACATTTGAGATCGTGAACAAGAGACCAAACATATCGCCTGCAACCGGGCGTTCGCCTTATGGTCACATCCATTGTGAAGACTCACATCTATCTATATGATCTCCCCACACCCCCAGCAGACCCAGGCAACCGCGATCCGGAGGCCGCCATGTCCGCTACCCGCCGCACCCCCGCCAGCACCCTCGCCACCCTCCTCACCGCCGCCGTCCTCACCGCCGCCGTCCTCGTCACCTCGATCGGACTCGTCGCCGCCCCCGCGCACGCCGACCCCGGCCCACCGCCCGCCTCGATGGCCAGCCTGGGTGACTCGATCACCCGGGGCTTCAACGCCTGCGGCTGGTACGTCGACTGCCCGTCCCGCTCGTTCAGCACCGGCGACGACGCCGAGGTGAACAGCCACTACCTGCGCATCCGCACGGCGAACCCGGCGATCAACGGGCGCAACCACAACGACGGACGCTCCGGCGCCACGTCCGCGGACATGGCCGGCCAGGCCGGCACCGCCGTCTCACAGGGCGTCGGCTACGTGACGATGCTGATCGGCGCCAACGACGCCTGCACCAGCTCCGAGTCGAGCATGACGCCGGTCAGCACGTTCCGGAACAACATCGACGCCGCACTCAACCGGCTGCGCTCCGGCCTGCCGGAGGCCCGGGTGTTCGTGATCAGCGTCCCCGACATCCAGCGGCTCTGGTCGGTCGCGCGGGGCAACCTCGCCGCCCGGACGGCGTGGTCGCTCTTCGGGATCTGCCAGTCCATGCTGGCCAACCCGACCTCGAACGCCCAGGCCGACGCCGACCGGCGCAGCCGGGTACGCCAACGGGTGGTCGACTACAACACACAGCTCGCCCAGGCCTGCGCCGCGTACGGGCCGAACTGCCTCTTCGACGGCAACGCCGTCTTCAGCTATCCGTTCACGCTGGGCCAGCTCTCCGGCTGGGACTACTTCCACCCGAACGCCTCCGGGCAGCGGGTGCTGGCCGGGATCTCCTACGACGCCGGCTTCGGCTGGTAACCGCCGCCGGACGGCGTGAATCGCGAGAGCTTGCCGGGAGGTCGGGTCGGGTCCGGCGGAGGCCGGTAGCCGAGCAGACCGTCTCCGATCGCCACGGCCAGAAGCTCCGGCAGCGCCACGAGGTCCGTCACCGGGGCGCCCAGGTCGATCGTCTGGCCGGGCGTCCCCGGGTGCCCGAGGAGCTGCCATCGCAGCACGCTCCCGTCGGCCGCCACCAGCCAGGTGGTCCGGCCGGCGGGGACGACGGCGAGCGAGCGTACCGGGCCGGTGGCGGTCAGCACCACGGCCGGCTCCGGCAGCAGCTCGGCGAGCGCCCGACCTGCCTGACCGGACCCGGCTCCGGCGCGCCGCGAACGCAGCAGGTCGGTCACGTCGACGGAGCGGACCTGCCCGTTGCGGCCCGCCCCGAACACCAGGCCGCGCCCGTCAACCGTCGCGGCCAGCGCGGCGTACGCGGCCCCGCCGTGCCCGTCCAGCACCCGCCATCCGGGCACTCCCCGATCGTCGAGCTGCCAGAGCCGTACGGCGTCGTCCTCGGCGGCGGTCAGCCCGACCGGTACGCCCACCAGCTCGCCGACCGCCACCGCCCGGATCGGAGCCGGGTGCCCGGTCACCGGGCCGGTCAGCTGGCCGGTCGCAGGGTCCATCCGGAACAGCGCCGTCCCGGCCGCCACCAGCAACATCGGGCGGCCCGAGGCCAGCCCCGCGGCGGCGTGCACCGTCGCGCCGCCCGTGCCGACCGGTACCGCGCCGATCCGCTTCCCGCTGGTCGGGTCCCAGAGCGCCAGGTGCTCCGCTTCGGGGGCGGCCAGCAAGGGCGCGGTTCCCGCCACCAGCGCCACACCCCCGGGGACTCCGTCGAGAGGCAGCCGGACCTCGACCCCGGTCACCGGATCGAACCCGCGCACCGGCCCGGCGACCGA
The DNA here is from genome assembly GCF_049315195.1 of Plantactinospora sp. WMMC1484. Classification (NCBI taxonomy): domain Bacteria; kingdom Bacillati; phylum Actinomycetota; class Actinomycetes; order Micromonosporales; family Micromonosporaceae; genus Plantactinospora; species Plantactinospora sp. WMMC1484. Next base: position 3,903,899 of record NZ_CP186055.1, on the reverse strand, counting down.
GCCGGCAAGTCCGCGCACCGGCCCGGCGAGCAGCACCTGCCCGGCGGGCCGACCGGCGACGGCGAGGCACCTGGTCGGTCCGGCAACGGCGGCCGGCCCCACCTCGTCGACGCTTCCGGCATCCGGCGCGGCAGCGTGCGCCGCCGGCAGCGGATCGGGCCGGAACGGGTAGGGCCGCTCGGGATCCCAGACCCAGACCAGGCCCGCCCCGTCCCCGGTGGCCAGCATCGACCGCCCGGCGATCTCGACCGCGATCGTCCGGGTCGGCGCCGCCTCGTACGGGTAGCGGAACGCCGCCACTTGCCGCCCGCTCTCCGGCAACCAGGCCCGCACGGTCGCATCGTCGCCGCTCCACAGCACCGGCCGGTCGTCGAGCCAGCCCGGTACGACGGAGTTGACCTGACCGGTGTGCTCGACGAACGGTGGACCGAGCGGTTGCCCGTCGACCGGGTCCCAGGCCCGGGCCACCCGTCCGGCGGCGCCGAGCAGTACCGGTCGATCCCGCCAGGTTGCGAAGTCGACGGCCGTGACCAGGCTGGAGACCTCGAAGGCAGGCTCACCGAGTGGCTCGGCCCGGATCTCGTCGCCCGCCGCCCACTCCAGCCGCCAGAGCGGGAGCCGGCCGCCGCTGGTGCCGACCGCCAGCACGGCGCTCTCCCCCGCCTCGGTCGCGGCCAGCACGCTGATCCGCCCGCCGCCGGTACGCAGTGTGCGCAGTCGCACGCCCGAGTCGGTGCCGAGCGACCAGATCTCCAGGCGTGGCGATCCGCCGGTCAGCACCGCCAGCGGGCGACCGGCCAGCATGACGGTGGCCAGCGACCGTACGTCCCCACACCACTGCCGCCAACGTGACCGTCCACTGTCGAGGTCGCTGACCTGGAGGTAGCCTGCTCCGGCCCCCGAGACGATCAGCTGCTCGCCGTCGATCCGGGTGATCGCGGAGACCCGCGCGTGGGCCCGGTCGTCCACGGCGCCGGCAAGGTCGCCGCCGAGCAGGTCGAGCACCACCCGCGCCCCGGCGTAGCTGGTGACCAGTGCGCGCGGCCGGCCGGTCCGGTCGTCGGTGAAGCCGGCCAGCGCGGTGACCCAGGCCGGCACGGGCTGGTAAGGGCCGGGCCGCGCCGGCAGCGGTCGTGGTTGCCGACCGGCGGGGCTCCAGGTCCAGAGCGGCCGGCCGGTCCAGGCCGGGTCGACCATTCACCGGAGTGTAGTGCGGGGCCGCGCCCGGCTCCGCCAGCGCGAAAGGAGCGGCATACCGGACACGCGATCCGCCGGCTGTCCCGCGCCCCGCGCGGCTACACCGAGAGGAGCGAGTGCACCGACGGGTCGCGCAGGTCGGCCCGGTCACCGGCCCGGACCACCTCCCCGGCGTCCAGGATCACAAACTGGTCGGCGAGCCGGAGTGCCAGCTCCAGATACTGCTCGACCAGCAGGATGGCGAGTCCGAGTTCCTTGTGCAGCCGCTGGATCGCCTCCTCGATCTCCAGGATGATCGACGGCTGGATGCCCTCGGTCGGCTCGTCCAGCAGCAGCATCTTCGGGCGGCTGACCAGGGCGCGGGCGATGGCGAGCTGCTGTTGCTGACCGCCGGAGAGGAAGCCGGCCCGGCGTGCCCGCAGCGCCGGCAGCGCCGGGAACAGGTCGAATGCCTCGTCCACCGCGCCCCGGCTGACCTCGCCGGCCGCCTCCGCCGCCACCTGGAGGTTCTCCCCGACGGTGAGCTGCGGAAAAGTCTCGTGACCGGGCGGCACGTAACCGAGCCCGCGACGCACCCGCTCGTGCGTCTTCAGTCCGGTGATCTCCGTCCCGGCGAACTGGATCCGGCCGGCACGGACCGGCAGGACGCCCATGATCGCCTTCAGCAGGGTCGTCTTGCCCACCCCGTTGCGCCCCATCACGCAGACCAGGGAGCCGGCCGGCACCGACAGGTCCACCCCGAAGAGCACCTGCGCCCGCCCGTACGCCACGTCCAGGCCCTGCACACTCAGCATCACGACGCCTCCTTGACCAGGTCGGCACTCTCCTTGCGGGTCCGGCCGAGATAGACCTCCTGCACCCGGGGATTGGCCTGCACCTGGGCCACCGTCCCCTCGCAGAGCAGCCGCCCCTCGTGCAGCACCGTGACGGTGCTGGCGAACCGGCGCAGGAAGTCCATGTCGTGCTCGACCACCACCACGGTGTGCTCCCGGGCCACCTGCCGGAGCAACTCGCCGGTCCGGGCCCGCTCGTCCCGGCTCATCCCGGCGACCGGCTCGTCCAGCAACAGCAGGCTGGGTCGCTGGGCGAGCAGCATCCCGATCTCCAGCCACTGCCGCTGCCCGTGCGAGAGAACTCCCGCCGGGCGGTTCGCCAGCTCGGCCAGACCGGTGGTGTCCAGCGCCTGCGCCACCTGGTCGGCGACTCCCCGCCGCCTGCGCAGCAGCGCGCCGAGCGGTCGCCGGAACGTCGCCGCGAGGTCCAGGTTCTCCAGTACGGTCAACTGCTCGAAGACCACCGAGGTCTGGAAGGTACGGCCGATGCCGAGCCGGACGATCTGGTGTTCCCGCCGGCCGACGATCTCCTCGCCGGCGAACCGCACCGAGCCGGAGGCCGGTCTGGTCAGGCCGGTGATCACGTCGATCAGGGTGGTCTTCCCGGCCCCGTTCGGCCCGATCAGGAAGCGCAGCTCCCCGGCGCCGACGGTGAGGTCGAGGTCGGTGATCGCCCGGAAGCCGGAGAAGACCACGTTGAGCCCGCGCACCTGCAACAGCTCGGTCATGCCGACTCCTCCCCCCGCTTCGCGGCCACCGCCGGCACTCCCGGCCCGGTGCGCTCCACCGCGGCGGGGTCGTCCAGCGGTTCCGTGACGTCGGCCGGATCGGGGGCGTCCGCCGGCCCGACGCGGTCGACGGAACCGTCCGGTACCGACGTACCCGGAGGGGTCGTCGCCGTGGCGGCGGCCGGCACGGTTCGGCGGCGCCGGTGCGCGACCGCGGCCCGGGCGTCGGCGGCGAGCCCGGCGAGCCCGCGCGGCGCCCAGATCATCACCACCACGAACATCGCGCCCTGGAGGTAGATCCAGTTGTCCGCCGACTCCTCGCTGAAGATGGTCTTGGCGTAGTTGACCAGCAGCGCCCCGCCGACCGCCCCGGCCAGCGAGAACCGTCCGCCGATCGCCACCCCGATCAGCAGTTCCAGCGAGGCGACGATGCCCAGGTTGGCCGGGCTGAGCAGGCCGACCATCGGCACGAAGAGGGCACCGGCGATCCCGGCCATCCCGGCCGAGACGGCGAAGGCGATGGTCTTCACCACGGCCGGCTCGTAGCCGAGGAAGCGCACCCGGTCCTCGCCGTCGCGGACGGCCACCAGCAACTGCCCGAAGCGGCTACGGCTCAACTGCCAGGCGAGCAGGAACATCACCCCGAGCACGGCGACCACGACCAGATAGAGGATGCGCTTGTCGCCCGGCTGATAGAGGTCGAGGCCGTAGAACATCTGGAAGTTGGTCAGCCCGTTGGTGCCGCCGGTCAGCCCCTGTTGACCGACGAGCAGGATCACGAAGGCGGCGGCCAGCGCCTGGGAGAGCACCGCGAAGTAGGCGCCCCGGACCCGCTGCCGGAAGACCAGCAGGCCGAGCAGGACGGCGACGGTGACCGGCAGTACCACCACCATGGCGAGCGCGAAGACCGGGTTGGCGAAGGGCCGCCAGAGCGCCGGCAGACTCTCCACCCCGCTCCAGACCATGAAGTCCGGCAGCCCGCCGGGGCCCGCCTCGCGCAGCTTGAGGTGCATCCCCATGGCGTAGCCGCCGAGGCCGAAGAAGACGCCCTGGCCGAGGGTGAGCATGCCGCCCCGCCCCCAGGCCAGGCCGATCCCGACCGCGACGATGGCATAGCAGAGATATTTGCCGAGCAGGTCCAGCCGGAACGGCGAGAGCACCGCCGGCGCGACCAGGAGCAGCAGCAGGCCCACCCCGACGAAGAGCGCCGGCCCGGCCAACCGCCGCCGTGGCGGGCCGGCCGTGGCGCGCGACGTCCGCCCGTTCGTGGTGGCGAGGGCCCCGGTCATGACAGCGCCCGGCTGCGGACGACGAACATCCCCTGCGGGCGGAGCTGGAGGAACGCGATGATCACGGCGAACACCACCACCTTGGCGAAACTGGCGCCGTTGTCGACCCAGAATTCGACGAAGCTGTTCAGGATGCCGAGGGCGAAGGCGGCGATGACCGCGCCCCGGAGCTGGCCGAGTCCGCCGGCGACGACGACCAGGAACGCATCCACTATGTAGTTGGTGCCCAGGGTCGGCCCGACCGGGCCGATCAGGGTGAGCGCCACCCCGGCCACCCCGGCCAGGCCGGATCCGATGAAGAAGGTGAGCTGGTCGACCCGTTCGGTAGCCACCCCGCTGACCGCGGCGAGCTGCCGGTTCTGCATCACCGCGCGCATCCGGCGGCCGTGCCGCAGCCGGGTCAGGTAGAGCCAGATCGCCACCACACAGCCGACTGCGAGCACCATGATGAAGACCCGGTTGTACGGCAGCCGCACGCCGCCGAGGTCGAGTCCGCCGGTGAGCCAGCCCGGTGCGCGTACCTGCACGTTGGGCGCGCCGAAGATGTCCCGGGCGACCTGTTGCAGGAGGAGGCTGATCCCCCAGGTGAGCAGCAGGGTGTCCAGCGGCCTTCCGTAGAAGTGCCGGATGGCCAGCCGTTCGAGGATCAGCCCCATCAGCCCGGCGACGCCGAACGCCACCGGCAGGGCGACCACCACCGACTGCGTACCGACCAGCGGTTGCAGCAGGTAGGCGGTGTAGGCGCCGGCCATGATGAACTCGCCGTGGGCCATGTTGATCACGCCCATCTGGCCGAAGGTGAAGGTCAGACCGAGCGCGATCAGGAGCAGCACCGCTCCGATGCTCGCCCCGATCACGAGTTGGTTGAGTGTCGCCATGGCCGGCGCCTCCGTCCGGTTCGCGGCCGTCAGTCGGTCGTCCGTCGGTCCCGCCGGTCAGCTCAGGAGAGGCCGGCGGCCCACGGGTAGCCCTTCAGGTAGGGATCCGGCTTGATCGGCGCCCCGGAGTTCCAGACCTCCTTGATCTGGCCGTCCGGCTGCACCAGGCCGATCCGGGCGGTCTTGAAGACGTGCTGGTTCTCGCCGTCGATCGTGACGGTCCCCTCCGGGGCCTCAAGCGAGATGCCGCCCGCGGCCTTCTTCACCGCCTCCACCTCCACGCTGCCGGCCTTCTTGACCGCCTCGGCCCAGAGGTAGACGGCGTTGTAGCCGGCCTCCATCGGGTCGGAGGTGACCTTGTTGGCGCCGTACTTGGCCTTGAACGCCTGCACGAACTTCTCATTCCGGGCGCCGGCGGTGGTCTGGTAGTAGTTCCAGGCGACCAGGTGGCCGGCGACGTTCTCCGGACCGATGCCGACGACCTCCTCCTCGGCGACGCTGACCGAGACGGTCGGCATCGCCTCGGCGGTGATGCCGCTGCTGCGGAGCTGCTTGAAGAAGGCGACGTTGCTGTCCCCGTTGAGGGTGTTGAAGACGGCGTCCGGCTGGGCCTGCTGGAGCTTGTTCACCACGGTGCTGTACTCGGTGTGTCCCAGCGGGGTGTACTCCTCGCCGAGCACCGTCATCCCGTTCGCCGCCGCGTACGCCTTGATGATCTTGTTTGCGGTACGCGGGAAGACGTAGTCGCTGCCGACCAGGAAGATGCTCTTCTTGCCCTGTTCCTTCAGGTAGTCCAGGCCGGGCACGATCTGCTGGTTGGTGGTCGCACCGGTGTAGAAGATGTACTCCGAGCTCTCCAGCCCCTCGTACTGCACCGGATACCAGAGCAGCGCCCTGTTGCGCTCGAAGACCGGCAGCATCGCCTTGCGGCTGGCCGAGGTCCAGCCGCCGAAGACGGTGGCGACCCTGTCCTGCGAGATGAGCTTCTGCGCCTTCTCGGCAAAGGTGGGCCAGTCCGAGGCGCCGTCCTCCACGACGGGCTCGATCTTCTTGCCGAGCACCCCGCCGGTTGCGTTGATCTCCTCGATGGCGAGCAGTTCGGCATCCCGTACGGTCACCTCGCTGATCGCCATGGTGCCGCTCAACGAGTGCAGGATGCCGACCTTGATGGTGCTACCACTGCCAGCACCCGACGCCGTCGTCGGATCTTCGGCACAACCGCCCGCGGCGAGCAGCGTCGCCGCCGCGGCCAGCATGACCAGCCGTTTCCGTACGCCTCGTGGCATCCGCCGTACCCCTTTCGCCAAGCTGCTGCGTAGTGCCACGAACCGTAGGAATGAAGGATTTCATGAATCTGAGTGCATCGATGTCTGCCGTGTTAAGGAACCCTCACAACGCAGTGGATCAACGAGGTTACGGAGCGAGTACCCACCCTCGCTATACATCACGTGTATACGCATGATGTAGAGTAGCCCTCATGTCGATCGGACAGACTTTCCTGGGCCTGCTGGAGGCCAGCCCCCGGCACGGCTACGAGCTGAAACGGGTCTACGACGAACGGTTCGGCCAGGGCCGCCCGCTGCACTACGGGCAGGTCTACTCGACGCTGGCCCGGCTGCTTCGCGGCGGCCTGGTCGAGGTCGACGGGGTCGAGCCGGGCGCCGGCCCGGAACGCAAGCGTTACGCGATCACGGCCGCCGGGGTCACCGACGTACAACGGTGGTTGGCGCAGCCGGAGAAGCCCGACACCTACCTGCAGAACACCCTCTACGCCAAGGTGGTGCTCGGGCTGCTCACCGGCCGCGACGCCGCCGACATCCTCGACGTGCAGCGCACCGAGCACCTGCGGCTGATGCGCGAGCTGACCCGGCGCAAGACCGACGGCGACCTCGCCGACCAGCTCATCTGCGACTTCGCCCTCTTTCACCTGGAGGCCGACCTGCGGTGGCTGGAACTCACCGCCGCCCGGCTCGACCAGCTCGCCGCGACCCTGGGCGCCGTCCCGGCCGGCCGGCGCACGGACCCGGCATCGAGCGGCGCGGCGGGACCTACACCGGGCAGGTCCGCCCGTCCGGCGTCGGGCGGGGAGCAGAGCGGACGGGAGGTGCCGGCATGAGTGCCGAGGAGCAGCCGCTGCTCGCCGCGATCGACCTGCACAAGGCGTACGGGGCGACCCCGGCGCTGGAGGGGGCGAGCCTGGCGGTCCAGGCCGGCGAGATGGTGGCCGTGATGGGGCCCTCCGGCTCCGGCAAGTCGACACTGCTGCACTGCCTGGCCGGGATCGTCCGGCCGGACGCCGGCCAGGTCCGCTACCGCGACCGGGAACTCTCCGCGATGTCCGACACCGAGCGCAGCGCGCTGCGCCGGGGCGACTTCGGCTTCGTCTTCCAGTTCGGTCAGCTCGTCCCCGAACTGACCTGCCTGGAGAACGTCGCGCTGCCGCTGCGGCTGGACGGCGTACGCCGCCGCGAGGCCGAGCGCCGGGCGGCGGAGTGGCTGGCCCGGCTGGAGGTCACCGACGTGGCCGGACAGCGCCCCGGCGAGATCTCCGGCGGGCAGGGGCAGCGGATCGCCGTCGCCCGCGCCCTGGTGACCGCACCGCGGGTGGTCTTCGCCGACGAGCCGACCGGAGCCCTGGACTCGCTCAACGGCGAGCAGGTGATGACGCTGCTCACCCAGGCCGCCCGGGAGACGGGCGCGGCGGTGGTGCTGGTCACCCACGAGCCACGGGTCGCCGCGTACGCCGATCGCGAGGTGGTGGTGCGCGACGGCCGTACCCGCGAGACCGTGCTGGTGCCGCGATGAGCCGGCGGCGGGTTCCGGGCTGGACCGCCGACCTGGCCCTCGGTGCCCGGCTGGTCTTCGCCGGCGGGCGTAATGGACTGCTCCGGACCCTGATGACCGCGGTCGGGGTGGGGCTCGGCGTGGCCCTGCTGCTGGCCACCACCGCGATCCCGGACATGCTGGCGGCGCGGTCGGAACGGATCTCCGCCCGTGACGACCAGTTCTTCGGTGCCCCGCAACCGCCGGCCGGCGACGACACCCTGCTGGTGGCGGAGGTCGACACCGTCTTCCGGGACGTGCCGGTCCGGGGACGGCTGCTCCAGCCGGACGGCGCCAACCCGCCGGTCCCGCCGGGACTGACCACGCTCCCCCGAGCGGGCGAGCTGGTGGTCTCCCCGGCGCTGGCCCGGCTGCTCGACTCCCCCGAGGGCGCGCTGCTGCGCCCCCGGCTGGACCGTCCGGTGGTCGGGACCATCGCCGACGCCGGCCTCGCCGGGCCGAACGAGTACGCCTACTATCTCGGCAGCGACCGGCTCCGGCCCGGCGACGACGTGATGCGGATCGACCACTTCGGCAGCCGTGACGAGCGGGAAGGACTCGACCCGGTACTCACGCTGCTGGTCCTGATCATTTTCGTGGTGCTGCTGCTGCCGATCGCGGTCTTCGTCGCCGCGGCGGTCCGGTTCGGCGGGGAGGCCCGGGACCGGCGGCTCGCCGCGCTCCGACTGGTCGGCGCGGACACCGCGATGACCCGGCGGATCGCGGCCGGCGAAGCGCTTGTCGGGGCGATGCTCGGGCTGCTGGCCGGCGCGATCTTCTTCCTCGCCGGCCGGCAACTCGTCGAACTGGTCACCGTCCGGCAGATCAGCGTCTTCGCCGAGGACGTCCGACCCGTTCCGGTGCTCGCCGCGCTCATCGCCCTGACGGTGCCGGTCACCGCGCTCGCGGTCACCCAGCTCGCGCTCCGCCGGGTCGTCATCGAGCCGCTCGGCGTCGTACGCCGGGCGGCCAGCCGGCGGCGCCGGCTCTGGTGGCGGCTGGCGCTGCCCGTCGCCGGTGCCGTGCTGTTGCTGCCGATGCTCGGCCGGATCGACCAGGGTGGCGGCAGCTTCAACCAGACCCAGGTGGTCGGCGGCGTGCTGCTGGTGCTCGTCGGGGTCACCGCGCTGCTGCCCTGGCTGGTCGAGGCGGTGGTCGGCCGGCTGGCCGGTGGCGCCGTGTCGTGGCAGCTCGCGCTCCGCCGGCTGCAGCTGGACGGCGAGTCCTCGGGCCGGATGGTCAGCGGGGTCGCGGTGGCCGTGGCCGGCGGGATCGCGTTGCAGATGCTCTTCGCCGGGATCCAGCACGACTACGTCCGGCTCACCGGACAGGATCCGAGCCGGGCGCAGGCGATGGTCGTCACGCCCCGGTCGCTGGCCCCGGCCGAGGCCGGCGAGTTCGTCGACCGGTTCCGCTCGGTCGACGGGGTCCGGACGGTCGTCGCCACCCTCGACACCTCGGTCACGGCGGTCGACGCGCCGCGCGAGACGGACGGCTACCACCCGTCCCACCTGCTGCGGATCGGCGACTGCGCGGCCCTGCGCGAACTGGCCACCCTGGACCGCTGCGCCGACGGCGACCTCTTCGCCGCCCGCGACGAGGAGACGGCCGCCGCGAACCCGACGCCGCTGCCCCGGGCCGGCCAGCAGGTCGAGATCGGTGACGACCCGGCCACTGCGGCCCGCTGGACGATCCCGGGCGGCATCCGCCCGGTCACGGCCCGGCCGGATCCCGGCGGCAGCCTGATGACCGCGATCCTCGCCACTCCCGGCGCGGTGGGGCTGAGCCGGCTCGACGGGCTGCACGCCCGCACCCGCATCTACCTGGGCCTGGACCCGGCCCGGCCGGAGACGATCGAGCGGGTCCGCAACGCCGCGCTCCCTCTCGGCACGCCCGGCGTACGGGTCCAGGAGATCAACGCGACCGAGGAGGTCGACCGGTTCGCCGAGATCCGCCGAGGGCTCTACATCGGGGTGGTCGCCACCCTGCTGCTGCTCGGCGCGAGCCTGCTGGTCGGCATCCTCGAACAGTTGCGGGAACGTCGGCGCAGCCTCGCCGTGCTGGTCGCCTTCGGCACCCGGCGCAGCACGCTGAGCTGGTCGGTGCTCTGGCAGACAGCTGTGCCGGTGCTGCTCGGGCTGGCCCTGGCGATCGTGCTCGGCGCGGCGCTCGGCGGCATCCTGCTGACCATGGTCCGCCAGACCGTACGCCTCGACTGGTCCAGCATCGGCATCATGTCCGGGCTCGCGGCGGCGATGGTGCTGCTGGTGACGGCGGCGGGCCTGCCGGCACTCTGGCGACTGCTGCGTCCGGGTGGCCTGCGCAGCGAGTGAGGTGCGGTGTGCACGGGGTCGGGGTGCGCTGCCCCGACCCCACACACACGCGGTCAGCCGACCGTCGGCCAGAGGTCGGCGGCCGGAGGCTGCCAGACGTCCGGCGCCGCCCCGACCTGGTCGCCGGAGCGGATGTCCTTCACCTCGTCAGCCGCGCCCTCGGCGCCAGGGAACCAGACGTACGGGATGCCGCGCCGCTCGGCGTACCGGATCTGCTTGCCGAACTTCGCCGCCGACGGGGAGACCTCGGTCGGGATGCCCCGGCGGCGCAGTGCGTCGGCGATCCGGTTGCTCTCCGGCCGGCGTTCCTCGCTCGGCAGCGCCACCAGTACGCAGGTCGGCACGCTCCGGGAGATGGTCAGCGCCTCCGCGCCGAAGAGCAGCCCGAGCAGCCGGGTGACCCCGATCGAGATGCCAACCCCGGGGAACCGGGCGTTGGCGTCGCTGGCCAGGTTGTCGTAGCGCCCGCCGGAGCTGACCGAGCCATACCGCTCGTAGCCGCGGAGTTGGGTCTCGTAGACCGTGCCGGTGTAGTAGTCCAGGCCCCGGGCGATCCGCAGGTCGGCCACACAGAGCCCGGGGCCGTGTGCGACGGCGTTCTCCAACACCGCGACCAACTCGGCCAGCCCTTCGTCGAGGAGCGGGTCGCTGACCCCGAGCGCCCGGACCGCGTCGGCGAAGGACGGGTCCGGCGCGGCGATCTCGGCCAGCGCCAGGCACGCCTTTGCCTGCGCGTCGGTCGCCCCGGCGGTCTCGGCCAGCAGCGCCGCGACACCGTCCGGCCCGATCCGGTCCAGCCGGTCCACCGCGCGCAGCGCCGCCAGCGGGTCGGCCAGGCCGATCCCCCGGTAGAAGCCCTCCAGCAGCTTGCGGTTGTTGACCTGAATCCGGATCGGCAGCCGCCCGTCGGCGTTGCCGAGCGGCAGGCCGCCGAGGGCGTCGCCGATCACCAGCGGGATCTCGGCCTCGTGGTGCGGCGGCAGGGTGTCCCGGTCCACGATGTCGATGTCGGCCTGGAGGAACTCGCGGTAGCGCCCCTCCTGCGGGCGCTCCCCCCGCCAGACCTTCTGGATCTGGTAGCGCCGGAACGGGAACTGCAGCCGACCGGCGTTCTCCAGCACGTAGCGGGCGAACGGCACGGTCAGGTCGAAGTGCAACCCGAGGCTCCCCTCGCCGGCCGGGGCCGTCCCCTCCTCCTGGAGGCGGCTGATCAGGTAGACCTCCTTGGAGGTCTCACCCTTGCGGAGGAGTTGGTCCAGCGGCTCGACGGCGCGGGTCTCCAGCGGCGCGAAGCCGTACAGCTCGAAGGTGCGGCGGATCCGGTCGAGGACGTACTGCTCGATCATCCGCTGCGGCGGCGCCCACTCCGGAAAGCCGGAGATCGGTGTTGGCTTGCTCATGACGCTCCTGTCGGAGCTCGCGCGAGTGCGCGAGCGGGGATTACCAGCCCCGGGTGGGCGCGGCCCGCGGCCCGTCGAGGCCGGCGACCTCGATCAGGTACGGGTTGCTCGCCCGCTCGCGGCCGATGCTGGTCGCGGGGCCGTGGCCGGGCAGCACGACGGTGTCGTCGGCGAGCGGGAGGACCTTCTCCCGCAGGCTCGTCACCATGGTCGGCAGGCTGCCGCCCGGCAGGTCGGTGCGGCCGATCGACCCGGCGAAGAGCACGTCGCCCGCCAGGCAGATCTGCTCCGCCGCCCACTCCACGCCGGGTGGAAGGGGCAGGTCGGACCGGACGGCCGGGCCCACGCCCGGCAGCCGGAACAGCACCGACCCGCCGGTATGGCCCGGGGCGTGGTCGACAGTGATCTCCAACCCGGCCAGGGCCAGGGTCGCGCCGTCGGTCAGCTCGGCGACGTCCTCCGGCTCGGCGTAGGGCAGCCGCCCTCTGAAGAGCTGGGTCAGGTCCATCGAGAGCGCCTTGGCCGGGTCGGCGAGGAGCTCGCGGTCGCCCGGGTGCACGTACGCGGGAATCCCCCGGGCGCCGCAGACCGGCGCGACCGAGAAGGTGTGGTCGAGATGACCATGGGTCAGCAGCACGGCCGCCGGCCGCAGCCGGTGCTCGACGAGCAGCGCGTCGAGCCGGTCCAGCACCCCGATGCCGGGGTCGACGACGACACACTGTTCCCCGGGGGCGGTGGCCAGCACATAGCAGTTGGTGCCGAACGCGTCCGCGGGAAAACCGGCGATTAGCACGTCCGCTCCCTTCCGTCCACCGTCTGAGTAGCGGTTGTCCCTCTGGTGCCAATCACATTTTCACTCCGGGGCCAATCACACGTCGGCCCCACCATATCGGGCGCCGCGCGCGGCCGGCCTCCGCTGTGCACCCGCCCCGACCGGCGTCGGGAGACACAGTGATAATCTCCGATTGCTTCCGGGTGACCTCGTACAACACATTCCCAGCCAGTACCCGTACACTCTGGCGGGCGTGTGGCGTGGCGCACTCGACGCCGGAGCGGCCCGTCGTGCCGTCGGCCAGGACGCCCACCGGCACGGCGCGCATGGGCAGGACGACGACCAGGGGCAGATGAAAGGGGAGCGCGGGTGGCTTCCAGCAGGGACCGGCAGCGCAAACTCGCGCGGGCCAAGCTCGACCGGCAGATGGCCCGGCGGGCGGCGTCCGCCCGGCGCAAGCGGCAGATCCGGGCCGGCATCGGCTCCGCCGTCGCGCTGCTGCTGATCGTGCTGGGCTCGTTCTGGGCGCTCGGCGGCTTCGACCGCGATCCCGCCGACGACAGCGCCACCCCGGACACCTGCGCTTGGACCAGCCAGGACGCCCAGGCGAACACGAACCTGAAAGATGTCGGCACCCCGCCCACCGACGACGTGCCCACCGAGGGCACCCGGCCGATGACGATCACGACGAACCAGGGCGCCCCGATCACCGTCGAGCTGAACCTGTCGAACGCGCCCTGCGCGGCGGCGAGCTTCGCCCACCTCGCCGGGCAGTCGTTCTTCGACAACACCACATGCCACGAGCTGACCACCGAGGGAGCGCTGCGCTGCGGCGACCCGAGCGGTACCGGGCAGGGCGGGCCGACGTACACCTTCTTCAGCGAGAACGTCCCGGACGCGCCGGCGGCGAGCCCGACCCCGGACCCCTCCGCCAGCGCCAGTCCGGGCACGGAGCCCTCGGCCGACGCCAGCCCCTCCGCCGGCGTGAGCCCGTCCGCCGACTCGCCTGCCGAACCGGCCTACCCCGCCGGCACCGTGGCGATGATGGGGAACCCACCGGGCGCCAACGGCAGCCAGTTCCTGATCTTCTTCAAGGATTTCAGCCCCGCCCAGCCCAGCTATCCCATCGTGGGCCGGGTGACCGCCGGGCTCGACGTGGTCGAGAAAATCGGTGCCATGGAAACCGTGGACAATGGTTCCGGCGTCAAAATCAAGCCGAAGACCGACGTGGTGGTCCAGAGCCTCACGGTCGGTGAACCGGAGGTGCTGCCGCCGCCGGCGACCCCGACCGCGCCGCCGGCCAGCCCGACGGTCGCCGGACAGTCCTGACAACGCAGAGATACCAGCTCAGAGATACCAGCCCAGCCGCGGACCCGGCCGCGCTGCACATAGTCCAGGAGGAGCCACCGTGACGTCCACCAGAGAGCGGCAGCGCGCCGCGGCGCGGGCCAAGCTGGAACGGGAGATGGCCGAGCGCGCCGCCGCCGCCCGCAAGCGCCGGCAGCTGCAGGCGAGCATCGGCGCCGGCGTGGCGTTGCTGCTGGTGGTCGCCGGCACGGTGTGGCTGGTGATGAGCCTGGGCGACGACAACGACAGCTCGACCGAGGCGGGCACCGCCAGCTGCACCTGGACCGACATCCCCGCCGAGCAGCGCAACGAGGCGACCAAGGACGTCGGCGTGCCGCCGACCTCGGTGAAGAACACCGGCAGCCAGACGATGACGATCGACACCAACCTCGGCCCGATCACCGCCAAGGTCAACCTGGGGGACGTGCCCTGCACCGCAGCCAGCTTCACCCACCTGGCTGAGAAGAACTTCTTCGACAACACCAAGTGCCACCGCCTGGTCACCGAGGGGATCCAGGTGCTCCAGTGCGGCGACCCGAGCGTCACCGGCGACACGTGGAAGGAAACCGACGGCACGGGCGGGCCGGCGTACCGCTTCGCCGAGGAAAACCTGCCGACGGAGAAGCGGCCGCCCTACCCGGCCGGGGTGATCGCGATGGCAAACTCCGGACAGCCCGCCAGCACCGGGAGCCAGTTCTTCATCGTCTACGGCGACTCGCAGCTCCCCGCCTCCTACACCGTGCTCGGCACCGTCACCGGCGGGCTGGACCTGGTCGCCCAGGTCGGCGCGGCCGGCGACGATGGCGCCTTCGCCCAGCAGGCCGGTGGCGGCCACCCGAAGAAGGAAGTGGTGATCAGGTCGCTGACCATGAGCGAACCGGTCGGCTGAGCCCCGTACGACGGCAGCGGCGCGCCACCCCGCGAGGGGTTGGCGCGCCGTTTGCGCTGCGCCGTCAGGCGCCCGAGGTCACCCGGTAGGCGTCGAAGACGCCGTCCACCTTGCGGACCGCCGCGAGCAGGTGCCCGAGGTGCTTGGGATCGGCCATCTCGAAACTGAACCGGCTGACCGCCACCCGGTCCCGGGTGGTGGTGACCGTGGCGGAGAGGATGTTGACCCGCTCGTCGGAGAGCACCCGGGTCACGTCGGCGAGCAGCTTGTGCCGGTCGAGCGCCTCGACCTGGATCGCGACCAGGAAGGTGGAGGCCGAGGTGAGCCGCCAGCTCACCTCGACGACCCGCTCGGTCTGCGCCTTGAGGTCCTCGGCGTTCGCGCAGTCGTCCCGGTGCACGCTCACCCCGCCGGAGCGGGTCACGAAGCCGAAGACCGTGTCCGGCGGCACCGGGGTGCAACAGCGGGCGAGCTTGATCCAGACGTCGCTGACGCCCCGGACCACCACGCCCGGGTCGTTACTGTTGCCCCGGCGCTGCGGGCGGGTGGCGACCGCGGTCTCGGCGAGATCCTCGGCGGCACCCTCCTCACCGCCGTAGCCGGCCATCAGCTTCTGCACCACGGACTGCGCGGAGACCTGGCTGTCACCGACCGCCGCGTAGAGCGAGGCGACGTCGGCCAGGTGCAGATCCCGGGCGATGGTCATCAGGTTGTCCGTGCTCAACATCCGCTGCAACGGCATGCCCTGCTTGCGCATCGCCTTGACGATCGCGTCCTTGCCGGCCTCGATCGCCTCCTCGCGCCGCTCCTTGTTGAAGTATTGTCGGATCTTCGTCCGCGCCCGAGGGCTCTTGACGAAGCCCAGCCAGTCCTGGGTCGGCCCGGCCGTGTCGGACTTGGAGGTGAAGATCTCGATCACGTCGCCGTTGGAGAGCGTCGACTCCAGCGGCACCAGCTTGCCGTTCACCCGCGCGCCGATGCACTTGTGCCCGACCTCGGTGTGCACCGCGTACGCGAAGTCCACCGGCGTGGAGGCGGTCGGCAACGGGATCACGTCGCCCTTGGGCGTGAAGACGTAGACCTCCTGGCTGGAGAGGTCGAAGCGGAGCGCGTCGAGGAACTCGCTCGGGTCGGCCGCCTCCCGCTGCCAGTCCAGCAGCTGCCGCAGCCAGGTCATCTCGTCGATGTGTGCCGGCGGCCCGACGACCGTCTCGCCCTTCTTCTCCTTGTACTTCCAGTGCGCGGCGATGCCGAACTCGGCGGTACGGTGCATCGCGTAGGTGCGGATCTGCATCTCGACCGGCTTGCCGGAAGGTCCGATCACCGTGGTGTGCAGCGACTGGTACATGTTGAACTTCGGCATCGCGATGTAGTCCTTGAACCGGCCCGGCACGGGCTGCCAGTTCGCGTGGATCACACCGAGTGCCGCGTAGCAGTCCCGTACCGTGTCGACCAGGATCCGCACGCCGACCAGGTCGTAGATGTCGTTGAAGTCCCGCCCCCGGACGATCATCTTCTGGTAGATCGAGTAGAGGTGCTTGGGCCGGCCCGTGGTCTCCGCCTTGATCTTGGCGGCCCGCAGGTCGTGCTGCACCTTCTCGGTCACCTGCCGCAGCAGTGCCTCACGCTGCGGCTGGTGCTCGCCGATGAGCCGGTTGATCTCCTCGTAGCGCTTCGGGAAGAGGTTGGCGAAGGCCAGATCCTCCAGCTCCCACTTGATGGTGTTCATACCGAGCCGGTGCGCCAGCGGTGCCAGGATCTCCAGCGTCTCCTTGGCCTTCTGCTCCCGCTTCGGTACCGGCAGGAAGGTCAGGGTACGCATGTTGTGCAGCCGGTCGGCCAGCTTGATGACCAGCACCCGGGGGTCCTTGGCCATGGCGACCACCATCTTGCGGATCGTCTCCGCCTTGGCGGCGTCGCCCAGCTTGACCTTGTCCAGCTTGGTGACGCCGTCCACCAGCAGGGAGACCTCGGCGCCGAAGTCGGCACGCATCTGGTCGAGGCCGTAGTCGGTGTCCTCGATGGTGTCGTGCAGCAGCGCGGCGACCAACGTGGTGGTGTCCATGCCGAGGTTGGCCAGGATGGTGGCGACCGCCAGCGGGTGGGTGATGTAGGGGTCGCCGGACTTGCGGTACTGCCCGGAGTGCCACCGGGCGGCCGTGTCGAAGGCGCGTTGCAGCAGCCGGGCATCCGCCTTGGGGTGGGATGCCCGGTGCGTTGCGATCAGCGGCTCCAGCACCTCGCTCACCTGCGGGGTCTGCCAGGGGGCGTTGAACCGGGCCAGCCGGGCCCGGACCCGGCGCCCGGTCGGCGCGTTGGCCAGGGCGAAGCTGGTCGCCGGTGGCTGCGAAACGTCGCTCGCCATCCCGGCGAACTCGGCGGTGGCACCTGGTCCGCGCGCCGCACCCGGGGCAGCCACCGCGCCCGATCCGGGCACCGCACCCGTCGGCCCGGGAGCCGACCCGTTGCCGCCCGCCGGAGCGGCCGAGGGGACACCGTTGCCGCCCGCCGGAACGGCCGGCAGGACACCGCCGCCGGCAGCGGACGCGGCGGCAGGGCCGCCGGGCGAACCGGACGCGGCAGAGCCGCCGGGCGGGCCCGGCGTGGTGTCGGCGGGCGCGGCGTCTCCTCCAGCGGCGACCGGAGCGCGCTCCGCTGCGGCAGCCGTCGACGTCGCCGGCCCCGCGACCGCACCGTGCCGGGCGGATCCGCCGCCCGGGGGCTGGGCACCACCGGCGCTGACTGCGACGTCGGCAGGGGTATCAGCCTTGCTGCTGGGATGCACCATGCCCTCCGCCGGAGGGGCGACATCGTGAGACACCGGCCTCCTCAACACCTCGCCGGGAATTAGCCGACCGTAGCCGGTCGACCCCGTCTCGCGCCAGTTCCGGGCTTGTCCCGGCCCGCCACGAAGGGCAATCGTACCCGCACCGCCGACCCGGTGCCGGTCCTCCGCGGGTACGGCTAGGCTCGGCAGGGACGGCGAGAACTAAACGGTCAACAGGGCATGGACCGGTCGAGGAGCGAGCCGGTCGCGGCCGTTCAGGAAGCTCAGTTCCAGCAGCACGCTGAAGCCGGCGACCGTGCCACCGGCCCGCTCGACGAGATCGAGGGTGGCCTGCGCCGTCCCGCCGGTGGCGAGCACGTCGTCGACCACCAGGACGCGGTGCCCGGCCGTGAAGGCGTCCTGGTGCACCTCCAGGGTCGCCTCGCCGTACTCCAGCGCGTACGACGCGGCGTACGCGGCACGGGGCAGCTTGCCGGCCTTGCGGACCGGCACCACCCCCGCCCCGGTGGCGTACGCGATGGCGGCCGCCACCACGAAGCCGCGCGCCTCGATCCCGACCACCACGTCAAAGGAGTCCCGGCCGTGATAGTCGACGATCCCGTCGATGACGGACCGGAAAACCGCACCGTCGGCGAAGAGCGGCATCAGGTCCTTGAACACGATGCCCGGTTTCGGAAAATCGGGAACGTCCAGCACCCGGCTGGCCACCAGCTGGGCGGTGGCCGGGCCGCTGTCGCCGCGTACCTCGGTCGGGGTCTCCGTCACACTGCGTCCTTTCCCGCGCAGAGGCGCCCGACGCACCGCGCGTGGCGGCTTGTCGGGCGCCTCTGGTCCGTCTCCGTCCGGCTCAGCGCCGCTTGCCACCGGGCCGGTTGCCACCGGAACGGCCGCCCCGGGCGCCGCCGGAGCGCTTGCCCGACGGCCGCGACCCGACCTTCGGCGCGGCGCCCGCCAGGGCACTCGCCCCGCCCGCCGGCACCGGGGTCTCCTCGGCCGCCGACTCCTCCGCCGTTGTCGGGCCGGCCTGCCGGGCCTGGCCGGGCTGCCGGGCCGGGCGGCGCACCGTGGTGCCGTCCCGGCCACCGGCCCGGCGGGCCAGCACCCGCTGGGTGTGCTGGCGGATCCGTGGCTCCCGCTCCTTGAACGTCACCAGCAGTGGGGTGGCGAAGAAGAGCGAGGAGAAGAACGCCGTACCCATACCGACGAAGAGCACCAGACCGAGGTCCTTCAGGGTGCCGGCACCGAGCAGGCCGGCACCGATGAAGAGCAGGCCGCCGACGGGCAGCAGGGCGACGATCGAGGTGTTGATCGACCGCATCAGGGTCTGGTTCAGCGCCAGGTTGGCCGCCTCGGCGTAGGTCTGGGTGCTGCCGCCGGTGATGCCCCGGGTGTTCTCCTGGATCTTGTCGAAGACCACGACGGTGTCGTAGAGGGCGAAACCGAGAATGGTCAGGAAGCCGACCACCGTCGAGGGGGTCACCTCGAAGCCGACCGCCGAGTAGATCCCGGCGGTGAGCAGCAGGTCGAGGGCGAGACCGGAGACGGCGGCGAGCGCCATCCGCAGCTCGAACCGGAGCACCAGGTAGCCGGTGACAAGCACCAGGAAGATCACCAGACCGATGAGCGCACGCTCCGTGATCTGGGCACCCCAGGCGGCACTGACCCGGTTGTCGCTGATCTCGTCGGGCTGGATGCCGAGTTCGTTGGCGACCTCGGTGCGGACGTCGGTGGCCTGCTGCTGCTCCAGCGGCGAGGTCCGGAACAGGTAGGTGGCGTCGCCGACCTGCTGGGCGGAGACCACCTCCGCCGGCCCCTCCGGCGTCGACTCGTCGGCGAGCGCGGTGTGCAACGCCTCCTCGGCCCGCTGCATGGTGCCGACGCTGGTCGGCACCTGGAACTCGTTGCCGCCCCGGAACTCGATCCCCAGGGTGAAGCCCTGGACGACGAAGCTCAACACGGTCAGCAGGACCAGACCGCCGGAGATGAGGAACCAGAGTTTCCGGCGGGGGACGATCTGCAGACCGGCTTCGCCGCGGTACAGGCGGCCGGCAAGACCACTCCTGCTCATCTCAGGCCTCCTTCAAGCGGGTCTTGCCGGTCGTCGGCGCGTCGTCTTCGTCCTGGGACTCCAGCGCCCGTCCAAGCCCGCTGACCCGCGGCGACAGGAATGCCGGGGTACGCGCGAACATCGTCATGATCGGATGCCGGAAGAGGAAGACGACCACCAGGTCGAGGACGGTGGCCAGGCCCAGCGCGAAG
This sequence comes from Plantactinospora sp. WMMC1484, assembly GCF_049315195.1. Lineage (NCBI taxonomy): Bacteria > Bacillati > Actinomycetota > Actinomycetes > Micromonosporales > Micromonosporaceae > Plantactinospora > Plantactinospora sp. WMMC1484. The sequence goes on along the minus strand of NZ_CP186055.1, from coordinate 3,884,363 downwards.
GCGAAGCCCTGCACCGTGCCGACCGAGACGAGATAGAGCACCACGGCGGCCATGATCGAGATGGCGTTCGCCGAGATGATCGTCCGGCGGGCCCGGGCCCAGGCACGGGGTACCGCGCTGCGCGGGGTGCGCCCCTCCCGGATCTCGTCTTTCAGGCGTTCGAAATAGATGACGAACGAGTCGGCGGCGACACCCAACGACACGATGAAGCCGGCGATCCCGGCCAGGGTCAGGGTGAAACCGATCTGCCGGCCGAGCAGCACCAGCGCGCCGAAGACCAGCACGGCCGAGAGGACCAGGCTCAGGAAGATCACCGAGCCGAGCAGCCGGTAGTAGAAGAACGCGTAGATGATCACGAGCAGCATGCCGATACCGGCGGCGAGCAGGCCGGCCCGCAGGTGCTCGGTGCCGAGCGTGGCGGTGATGTTCTGCGCCTCCTGGGGCTCGAAGGTCAGCGGCAGGGCACCGTAGCGGAGCTGGCTGGCCAGCTCGTTGGCGGAAGCCTGGGTGAAACTGCCGGTGATCTGCGAGTCGCCGGTCAGCACGCCCTGGATCTCGGGCGAGGAGATGATCTGGTTGTCCAGCACCACGGCCACCCGGCACCGGCCCTCGTCGCCCAGGGCCGCCTGGTCGCACTGGCTGTCGGTGTTGTTGTACGCCTCGCGGGTCAGGTTGGTCCACTTGCTCTGACCGTCGCCGGTGAAGTCCAGGCTGACCACCCACTGGCTGGTGGTCTGGTCGAGCACCCCGCTGGCGTCGTCGACGTCGGTCCCCTCCACCTTGGCCACGTCGAGCAGGTTCTTCACCTGGCCGCCCTCGCAGGCGACCACCTGCTGTGACGAGTCCTTGATCGAGCCGGGTGCTCGCTGGTCGAGCTTCTCGCAGGTGATGGTCGGGACGTTGAACTGGATGTTCGCCGGCAGGACCCGGACCTCCTGCGGAGTCAGCGCGGCGAAGGGCTCGAGCTTCTCGGCCAGCGCCGGGTCGGCGCTGTAGTCAGCCGGTGCCTGGAGCGCGCTCGCGGCGGCCCAGGCCTCCGGGCCGACCTTCTGCTCCACCGCCGCCCGCAGAGCCTCCAGGCTCTGGTCGGCAGGAGCGGCGCTGGGAGTGGCGCTCGGCGCGGGGGAGGCGCCACCGGTCGCGCTCGGCGTCGGAGCCGGCGCCCCACCGCCCTGGCCGCCGCCGGGCGACGACGTCACCCCCGCCGAGGGGTTGGCGCTGGCCGACGGATCGGGACTGGCGGACGGATTGGGGCTGCCGGACGGGGCAGGGCTGCCCGACGGGGTGGCCCCGGGCGACGGCTGGGTGTTGACCGGGCCGCCACCGTCGGCGGTCTTGAGCACCTTGCGGAAGCGCAGCTCGGCCGGGGTGCCGACATCGTTGAGATCGGCGTTCTGCCCCGGCACCGAGATCACGATGTTCCGGTTGCCCTCGGTGACCACCTCGGCCTCGGCGACACCCCGGCCGTCCACCCGGGCCTGGATGATCTCCCGGGCCTCCTCCAGCGAACTGGCCGGTGGCACCTCGCCCGCCTCGGTCGCCGCTTCCAGGGTCATCCGGGTGCCGCCGATGAGATCCAGCCCGAGCTTCGGCTCGAGCCGGTCGGACCAGCTTCCCTTGGCCCCGGCGGCGAAGAACACCAGGAGATAGAGGACGGTGAAGATCAACCCGAGTACGGCCAACTGCCGCCCGGGTCGCATCTGTCCCTGAGGTGGTGCCACGGCTTTCCTGTCTCCCTGCGCGGTTCGGCCGCTAGTGGTGGGCGGCGGGTCGGGCGCCGGCGGAGTCCGGCGACATGCGTACCGCACCGGTGGGGTTCCACCGGCTCGTCAATCTATTATGTTCGATGCCAACCCGGCCCCCTCGGGCGGGTCGGTCACTCCTTGGCGTCGGCCTCCTCCGGCACGGACTCGATGCGCTCCGCGGTCTTGACGACCCGGGCGATCGCCGGCCGCGCATACCGGGTCTGCACGCCGGGCGCCACCTCGAGCATGACGGTCTCGTCGTCCACGCCGGTGACGGTGCCGTAGAGCCCGCCGATGGTGACCACCTCGTCGCCCGCACCGATGGCGGCCTGCATCTGCTCGGCCTCCCGGCGCCGCTTCTGCTGCGGCCGGATCATCATGAAGTACATGACGGCGAAGAGCAGGACAATCATGAGGAGCGGCATGAAGCTGCTGGCTCCGCCACCGCCGCCCGTTGCTGCCAAAGGCACTGTTACGACCTTCCGATCGGCCTCGTCACGGCAGGCGATCGCCGGAGCGGAGGCAGGAACTCACGTCCTGTACAAACGCGGCGAGTCTAGTCGCTGCACCTGAGAATCACCGAATGAGGTACGGATCACGAACGGGTCACACATCCGGCGATCCCGCGGAGAAGAGGTCGGGCGCCCGCGACCCGCTCGCGCCAAATGTACCATTAGGGGGCGTACGTCCCAGGTGTCGCCAAGCGGCCTCAGTGGCCACCCGCCCCCGGGGCGTACGGGCGAGCAGCCCGGCCCGGACCAGGAAAGGCTCGCAGACCTCCTCGACCGTGTCCGGCTGCTCCCCCACCGCCACCGCCAGGGTCGACAACCCCACCGGCCCGCCCCGGAACGAGTCGACCAGGGCGGTCAGCACCGCCCGGTCCAGTCGGTCCAGGCCCAGCTCGTCCACGTCGTAGACGCGCAGCGCCGCCCGGGCGGTCTCCCGGGTCACCGTGCCGTCCGCCCGCACCTCGGCGTAGTCCCGCACCCGGCGGAGCAGCCGGTTGGCGATCCGGGGCGTGCCCCGGGACCGGCCGGCGATCTCCGCCGAGCCCTCCTCGCTGATCGGCACCCCGAGGATCCGCGCCGAGCGCTGCAACAGCACGTCCAGCTCGGCCGGGGAGTAGAAGTCCAGGTGCGCCACGAAGCCGAACCGGTCCCGCATCGGGCCGGTGAGCAGCCCGGACCGGGTGGTCGCGCCGACCAGGGTGAAGGGCTCCACGTCCAGCGGGATGGCCGTGGCGCCCGGCCCCTTCCCCACCACCACGTCGACCCGGAAGTCCTCCATCGCGCTGTAGAGCAGTTCCTCCGCCGGCCGGGCGATCCGGTGGATCTCGTCGATGAAGAGCACGTCGCCCTCGGCCAGGCTGGTCAGGATCGCGGCGAGATCACCGGAGCGCTCGATCGCCGGGCCGCTGGTCACCCGGATCCCGGTGCCCAGCTCGGCGGCGACGATGTTCGCCAGGGTCGTCTTACCGAGGCCCGGCGGGCCGGAGAGCAGGATGTGGTCGGGCGGGGCGCCCCGGCCCATCGCGCCGCGCAGCAGCAGGTCGAGCTGGTCGCGCACCCGGTGCTGGGCGATGAAGTCGGCGAGCCGCTTCGGGCGTACGGTCACCTCCGCGTCCCGCTCGGCGTCGCTGGCGTACGCCGAGACCAGCCCCTCGTGCTCGGTCACCGGGTCCTGCCCAGCAGCCGGATCGCCTGCTTGAGCAGCACCGGCACCGGCGGGACCTCATCGTCGACGGTCTCGGCGACCGCCGCCACCGCCTGCTCGGCCTGGGCCGCCGTCCAGCCGAGCCCGGTCAGGGCCTGCCGCACCTGCTCCGGCCACGCGCCACCGGTGACCCCGGCCGCGCCGTCGGGACCGACCGGCACCGGACCGATCCGGTCACGCAGCTCCAGCACCAGGCGCTCGGCGCCCTTCTTGCCGATCCCCGGCACCCGGGTCAGGGTGCCGGTGTCACCACTCGCGATCGCCTTGCGCACCACATCCGGCGAATGCACGGCGAGAACCGCCTGGGCGAGCCGCGGGCCGACCCCGCTGGCGGTCTGCAGCAGCTCGAAGAGCTGCTTGGCGTCGTCGTCGGCGAAGCCGTAGAGGGTCAGCGAGTCCTCCCGGACGACCAGGCTGGTGGCGAGCCGGGCGGTCGCGCCGACCCGCAGCCCGGCCAGGGTGCCCGGCGCGCAGTGCACGGCGAGCCCGACCCCGCCCACCTCGATCACCGCGCTCTCCGGGGAGAGCCCGGCGACCACACCCCGGACACTGGCGATCATCACGTGCCTCCCTGTCGCTTCGACCCCGGCCGTCCCGCCCGGCGGGCGCCGTCGGGGCGGGCCGCCGGCAGCCGGGCCGCCGCCCGCTGCCGGACCGCGCCGGCCGCTGCCGCCGCCAGCCGGGCCCGGGTGCCACCGCGCCAGATGTGGCAGATCGCCAGCGCGAGCGCGTCGGCGGCGTCCGCCGGCCGGGGGGGCTCGGCGAGCCGCAGCAGCCGGGTCACCATCGACATCATCTGTGCCTTGTCGGCCTGGCCGGAACCGGTGACCGCCGCCTTCACCTCGCTCGGCGTGTAGGTCTGGACCGGCAGCCCGGCCCGGGCCCCGGCCAGCACGGCGATCGCGCTCGCCTGTGCGGTGCCCATCACCGTCCGGACGTTGTGCTGGCTGAAGACCCGTTCCACCGCGACGCTGCGCGGCCGGTGCTCGGCGACCAGCCGGGTCAGCTCGGTGTCCAAATGCAGCAGGCGCAGCGGCAGCTCGTCGGCGGGATCGGTGTAGATCACGTAGTAGGCGACCAGGCTGCAGGGCCGGCCCGGCACCCCCTCGACCACGCCTACCCCGCACCGGGTCAGCCCCGGGTCGACGCCCAGCACCCGCACGCCGCCCCCTCCCCGTGCCGCAGCACGTACGTGTGTTCGACACCCTACTGGCCTGCCCCGACGCGGGAAACGCCGACACGCCCGCCGGCGATCATCACGGCCGGCGATCATCACAGCCGCCGGCCGTCAATCCCGGAGCCGCGGAAGCGCCACATAGCCCGTCGCCGGAGTGTGTGGTCGGCAGCCATGTGCCGCCGCCCGGTCGGCTCGTACCTTTTTCGGCCATGACGGTAGAACCCGGCCGGGACGACCACGCCACCCACCGGACGCGGCAGAACGCCACCTCGCAGGTCGTCCGGCTCGACCTGGCGGGACGGACCGCGCTGGTCACCGGGGGCGGCAGCGGGATCGGCCGGGCCTGTGCGGTGCGGCTGGCGGCGGCCGGGGCGAAGGTGACGGTGGTCGACCGGGACGCCGACCGGGCCGAGGAGGTCGCCGCGCAGATCGGCGGTGAGGCGGTCGGGCTGGACCTGGCCGCCCCGGACGCGGCGGAGCGGATCGACCCGGCCCTGGACATCGTGGTCAACAACGCCGGCCTGCAACACGTGGCACCGCTCGACGAGTTCCCGCCGGAGCGCTTCGACTACCTGCATCGGGTGATGGTGACGGCCCCCTTCCTGATCGTCCGGCGCGCGCTGCCACACATGTACGCCCACGGCTGGGGCCGGATCGTCAACATCTCATCGGTGCACGGGCTGCGTGCCTCCCCGTTCAAGGCGGCGTACGTCTCGGCGAAGCACGCCCTGGAGGGGCTCTCCAAGGTCGTGGCGCTGGAGGGCGCGGCGCACGGGGTGACCGCGAACTGCGTCAACCCGGCGTACGTGCGTACCCGGCTGGTCGAGGACCAGGTCTCCGCGCAGGCGGCGGCGCACGGCATCGCCGAGAGCGAGGTGATCGAGCGGATCATGCTGGCCCGGGCGGCGATCAAGCGGCTGATCGAGCCGGAGGAGGTGGCGGAACTGCTCGCCTACCTCTGCTCCCCCGCCGCAGACTTCATCACCGGCGCCGCCATCCCGCTCGACGGAGGCTGGACGGCAAACTGAGAGCCGGACGGCGCAGTGCAGGGCCGGACGGCGCAGTGCAGGGCCGGACGGCGCAGTGCAGGGCCGGACGGCGCAGTGCAGGCCCGGACGGCGAGCTGAGGGAGGCGTCGGCGCAGAATGGAGCCCGTGTCGTCGCCGATCGAGTTCCTGGAACTGCTGGTCAGGGAGGCCGCCCCGGTCGAGTTCGAGGGGCCGCTGGTGACCGCCCGGGCGGCCGGACTCCCCGCCGACCGGCTCGCCGAGCTCGAGGCGGCGAAGGTGGTGGCGCTGCGGGTACGCGCCCTGTTGGAGCGGCGCCGGCGCCGCGAGGCGGAACTCTCCGGCCTCTACGACAGCGCCAGCGACCTCGCCGGGCTGCGGGACTCCGACGCCGTACTCCGGGCGATCGTGCACCGGGCCCGGCACCTGCTCGGCACCGACGTGGCGTACATGACGCTTGTCGACGACGAGCGGGGCGACACCTACATGCGGGTGACGGACGGTTCGATCTCGGCCCGGTTCCAGAAGCTGCGGCTGCCGATGGGTGCCGGCCTCGGCGGCCTGGTCGCCCAGACCGGCAGCCCGTACGCGACCGCGAACTATCCGGAGGACGAGCGCTTCCACCACACCGGTGAGATCGACGCCGGGGTCGGCGAGGAGGGGCTGGTCGCCATCCTCGGGGTGCCGCTGCGGCTCGGCTCCCGGGTGATCGGGGTGCTCTACGCGGCCAACCGGTCGGCCCGGCCCTTCGCCCGCGAGGAGGTGTCGCTGCTGCTCTCCCTCGCGGCGCACGCGGCGGTGGCGATCGACACCGCGCGGCTGCTCGCCGAGACCCGGGCCGCGCTGGCGGAGCTCTCGGCGGCGAACGCGACGATCCGGGCGCACAGTGCCTCGGTGGAGCGGGCCGCCGCCGCGCACGACCGGATGACCTCGCTGGTGTTGCGCGGCGGCGGGGTCGAGGACGTCGCGACGGCGGTGACCGAGGTGCTCGGCGGCGCGCTGCTGGCGCTGGACGCCGAGGGGCGGACGCTCGCCCGGGTCGGCGAGATCGGCGAGCCGGAGCGGGGCGAGCTGGACGAGGCGGTGGTGGCGTCGCGCACCGAGGGGCGCAGCGTGCGCCGGGGCGGCCTCTGGTACGCCGCCGTGGTCGCCGGCGCCGAGAACCTCGGCGCCCTGGTCTCCCGCCCCGACGAGGAGCTGGTCGACGCGGACCAGCGGATCCTGGAGCGCGCGGCCCTGGTGACCGCGCTGCTACTACTCTTCCGGCAGAGCGTCGCCGAGGCGGAGGGGCGGGTACGGGGCGAGCTGCTCGACGACCTTATCGCCCGGCCGGTGCTCGACGCCGCCGCGCTGCGCGCCCGGGCCCGCCGGCTCGGAGTGGACCTGGACGCGCCGCACGTGCTGGTCGCGGTCGGCGACGACGCGATGGCCGGCAGCACCTCGGTACGGCAGCGGGTCACCTCGTGGGCCAGCACGTACGCCTCGACCCTGGGTGGTCTGGCGGCGGCCCGGGACGGCCGGGCCGTGCTGATGCTCCCCGGCGGTGACGCCGGCTCGGCGGCCCGGACCGTGGTCCGGGACCTGGCCCGGGTGCTGGGCCGGCCGGTCACCGCCGGGGCGGGCGGGCCGGCAGCCGGCCCCGCCTCGCTGGCCGGGGCGGCCCGGGAGGCGGACCGCTGCCTGACCGCGCTGCGCGCGCTGGGCCGGGCCGGCGAGGGGGCCAGCAGTGCCGAGCTCGGCTTCGTCGGGCTGCTGCTCGGCGCGGTGGAGGAGGGTGGCGACCGGGAGGTGGCCAGGTTCCTCGTCGACACGGTCGGTCCGGTGGTCGACTACGACGCCCGTCGGGGCACTGCGCTGGTGAAGACGCTGGAGGCGTACTTCGGGGTCGGTGGCAGTTTGGCCCGGGCGGCGGAGGTGCTGCACGTGCACGTGAACACGGTGACCCAGCGGCTGGACCGGGTGGGGCAGCTACTCGGACCGGAGTGGCAGCGGCCAGAGCGCGCCCTGGAGGTGCAACTCGCCCTGCGCCTGCACCGCCTGCGCGGCCGGGTGTAAGAGTGTGAGGAAGGGCCCCCGCATATCGTTTTCTGTTGTAGCGGGGGCCCTTCCTTACACCTTGGCTATGCCGGTGATGACCGCGTCGACGACGCGCGCGGGCAGGTCCCGCTCGTCCAGGTCGGGCTGGGCGCGGAGCAACCGTTGCGTCAGCAGCGGCGCGGTCAGTAGCGCCAGGGTCAGCTCGACGTCGAGGTCGGCCCGGAGTTCGCCGAGCGCGATGCCCCGGCGCAGCACCTCGCGGATCATCCGCCGCCGCGGCTCGACCAGCTCCTGGTAGAGCCGGTACTGCTCCGGACTGCGGCTGATCGCCGGCATCAGGCAGGGCATGATCTTGCCTGCCCGGGGATCCGGGTTGTGCCCGGTGTTGCCGACCAGCGCGACCAGGTCCTCCCGGACCGATCGGCCGGGCGGTGGCGGCGGTGGCGGCTTCAGCCGGCGCAGGGCATCCTGGATCAGCGCCTCCTTGCCGGACCAGCGTCGGTAGATGGTCGCCTTGCCGACACCGGCCCGCGCGGCGATCGCCTCGATGGAGAGCGTCTCGATGCTGCCGTCCTCGGCGAGCAGGTCGAGCGCGGCCTCCAGGATCGCCTCGTCCGCGCGGAGGCTCCGCGGGCGTCCCGGCGCCCGCGGAGCGTCCATCGTTTCCGTCACGTTAACCATTGTCCCCGGTCGCTCAGGCGGCGACCAGTTCGGGATCGGTCGCCGGCTCCGGCGGCAGCACCTGCTCCTCGGCCGAGCGGCCGGGCAGCCAGCGGAGCACCACCAGGATGCCGAGGGCGGCGATCACCGCCGACAGCCCGGCGGCCCAGTGCATGGCCGAGACGAAGGCGTCGTTGGCCGCACCGGTCACCGCCGCACCGGCCGGGCCGAGCCGCTCCGCGACCGCGTACGCCCCGGAGACCGACTCGGAGGCCGCGTCCCGGATCGGCGCGGGCAGCGCGCTTGCCGCCGGCCCGATCTGGTCCCGGTAGACGCCGGAGAGCACCGAGCCGAGCACCGCGACGCCGAGCGCGCCGGCCACCTGGCGGACCGTGTTGCTGACCGCCGAACCGACCCCCGCCTTCTCCCGGGGCAGCGCCGACATGATCGACTCGGTCGCCGGCGGCATGATGTTGGCCATCCCGACGCCCTGGACGAAGAAGATCGCCGCGATGATCCAGATCGGCGTCGTCGCGGTGGCGAAGGCGAACGCCACAAGCGCCGCCGAGGTCAGCGCCAGTCCGGTCACCGCAACCGCCCGGCCGCCGTACCGCCTGACCATGGTGGCGCTGCGCGGGGCGAATACTAGCTGGGCAGCCGCGAACGGCAGCATCAGCAGGCCGGTCTCCAGCGGGCTGTAGCCGCGCACGAGTTGCAGGTAGAACGAGCTGAAGAACATCACGCCCATTGCGGCGAAGAAGACCAGGCCGATCACCGCGACAGGCGCGGCGAACCGGGGCACCCGGAAGAGCCGTACGTCCAGCGACGGGAACTCGACCCGGCGCTCCCAGGCCACGAAGACCGCCAGCACCGCCAGGCCGCCGACGATCGACGCCCAGACCAGCGGCCGGCCGAAGCCGTGCTCGCCGCCGTCGATGATCCCGTAGGAGAGCGCCACCAGACCGATCACCGAGAGCAGTACGCCGACCACGTCGATCCTGCCGGGCTTGGGGTCCCGCGAGTCCGGCACCAGCAGGGCGACCGCGACCAGCCCGATCAGCACCACCGGCACGTTGATCAGGAAGACGGAACCCCACCAGTAGTTCTCCAGCAGCAGGCCGCCCAGGACCGGGCCGATCGCCACGCCGAGGCCGATCGCACCGGCCCAGACCCCGATGGCGCGACCGCGCTCCCTCGGGTCGAAGACGTTGGAGATGATCGACAGGGTCACCGGCATCACGGCGGCGGCCCCGAAACCCATCAGCGCACGGGCGCCGATCAGCTGGCCGGGGCTCTGCGCGTACGCCGAGAGCAGCGAGGCGAGGCCGAAGATCGCCAGCCCGGCCTGGAGGAACCACTTCCGCCCGTACCTGTCGCCGAGCACGCCGAAGGTGAAGAGCAGCCCGGCGAAGACCAGGGTGTACGAATTGATCGACCACTCCAGCTCGCCCTGGCTGGCGCCGAGCCCGTGCACCGGGTCGGCCAGGGTGCGCAGCGCGACGTTCAGCACCGTGTTGTCCAGCACGATGACGAGGAGGGCGACCACGAGCACGCCGAGAATGGCCCAGCGCCTCGGATGCCCGGTGTTTTCCGTTAACTCCATGCCTTGATGTCCCCCCGAACACCCCGCGTCGCCGACGCGGGCCGGCCAGCGGGGGAAGCTTGTGATGCATCGACCCTAACCAGCCAAGAACCGAAACGATACCGTTCCGTATCGTATTGTGAGCCGGCTCACCCTCGCCCGCCCGGCGGGACGACGGAAACCCGCTCAGTCCGGCTGTGGCCGGTGGATGCCGCAGGTCGCGAGCACAAGGTGAAGCCGCTCCTCGGTCGGATCGGCGAGCGGCGGCACCAACAGGGTGGGGATGCCCGCCGCGACCGCGCCGCCGTCGTAGCCGGAGCGGTCGCCGACCATCAGCGTCGCGCCCGGCTCCACCCCGAGTTCGGCCAGCGCGATCCGGAAGATCGCCGGATCGGGCTTCTGCACGCCATGCTCGTACGAGAGCACGAAGCTCTGCACATACCGGTCCAGTCCGGCCGAGGCGAATACCGGTCGTAGGGCGAAATGAATGTCGCTGAGCACGGCGATCCTGATCCCGCCGCCGGCCAGCCCGGCCAGGGTGGCCGGGACGTCCGGTGCGAACGGGTTCTGCGCCGGATCGGACTCCACCTCGTAGAGTGCCTCGGCGAGTGGACCCGCGATCCCGGCGGCGGCGAAGAGGACGTCGTAGCTGGCCCGGTGCCGCGCGACCGACCGATCCGCCCCGATCTCGGCCCGAGCCACCTCGGGCTGCTCGAACGCCGCCAGCAGGGCCGCCTCGACCCGGCGGATCTCCGCGGGCGGCGCGTCCGCCCCGGCCCGGCGCAGCGAACGCCCGACCCAGTTCCGCAACGGCGGCGTGTAGGCGAGAGTCCCCCGCCAGTCCAGCAACACGGCCTCGATCGACGGCAACTGTCCTCCCCCGCGGCCCCGCCGGCACACCCGGCCTACGCACTCCAGACTCCCACGGCGCGCGGTCCGTCCTCCGGGCGCAGTGGTCCGGGAGCATCCGGCTCTGTCATGACCGCGGAGTTGACCTCAACCGCACGTCAACTGCCACACTCCCCGGATGACGTTGGCGGCCCGACTGGTCCCGGTGGCCTACCGGACCAGCCTCGCCGAACCGGCGTTCCGGCGGCTGCTCTCCGGGCTGGTGGTCTCGCACCTCGGCGACGGGATGAGCGTGGTGGTCATCGCCTGGCTGGCGCTGCGGATCGCCCCGCCGGACCGGGCCGGGCTGGTCGTCGGCGCGGCGGTCGCGGCCTACACCCTGCCGGCCGCCGCCGGGGCGCTGCTGCTCGCCCGATGGCTCAGCCGGATCCCCGCCCGCCGGCTGGTGGTGGCGAACTCCCTGCTCCGGGCAGGTGCGCTCGGCGCAGTTGTCCTGCTGCACCTGCTCGGGCAGCTCACCGCCGGCCGGTACGTCGCACTGCTGGCGCTCTCGTCGCTGCTCGCCGCCTGGGGCATCGCCGGGACGTACACGCTGATCAGTGAGATCTTTCCGGCGGAGCGCCGACTGCCGGCGAACGCCCTGGTCGGGACGAGCCAGCAGGCCGCCTTCGTGGCCGGCCCGGCACTGGCCGGCCTGTTGATCGCCGCCGTACACCCGGCACTGGTGCTCGGCCTCGACGCCGCCAGCTACCTCCTGCTGGCGGTCCAGGCCGGCCGGCCGGGCCCGCCGGCCACCGCCTCGCACACCGCCGCCGCGCACCCCGCCAGCGGCCGGGCGGCCGGCAGCGGCTTCCGGATCCTCGCCCGGCGCCCCGAACTCGTCGGGTTGATCGCGGTCACCGCCGTCTTCTACTTCCTCTACGGCCCGGTCGAGGTGGCCCTCCCGCTGTACGTCGCCGACGAGTTGACCGGCGCCGCCGGCCTGCTCGGCGGCTACTGGACGGTGTTCGGGATCGGGTCCGTCGTCGGTGGCCTGCTCGGCGGGATGCTGACCCGCGCCCGGCAGTGGCCGGTGACCATCGCGGTCATCGCCGGCTGGGGACTGATACTGGTGCCGTTCGGTCTCGACGCGCCGGTCGGGATCACGATGGCCTGCTTCGCCGTCGGCGGCCTGGTCTACGGCCCCTTCCCCGCCTTCAGCCTGGCCCTGTTCCAGAACGCTGCCGACCCGGCCGACCTGCCGGCGGTGCTCGCCGCCAGGGGCGCGGTCACCACGGCGGCGACCCCGCTCGGCGCCGCGCTCGGCGGGTCGCTGGTGGCCGGGCTCGGGGCCGCCGGCACGCTGCTCGCCTCCGGGCTCGGCACGGTCGGGCTGGCCCTGCTCATCGCCGGGACCCTGCTGCTACACGCCCGGCACCGACACACCGGTGGATGTCTCCGGTGCCCGGCCCCCACGAGGTCACCACCCACGGCTGCCCGAACCGGTCCACATTGATCACCTGTGCGCTACCGTCGTCTGGTCCCAACCGGAGCCGTTCCACCGGTAGATGCCGAACCCGTACCCGTCGATCTGCACGGTGCCGGTCACCCAGACCGAGCCGTCCGCACCGATGTCGATCGCGGTCGCCGCGCCCGGCACCTGTTCCGGAGCCACCGGCGGTGAGCCGGAAGATCTCGCCCTGCAGGTCGAGATACCACGGCTGGCCGGTCGGCGAGACCGCAACGGTGTGGCCGTACCGGCCGGTGTCGACCCAGGAACTGCGGGTGTACTGGTAGACGGGCCAGCCGTTCCCGTCGTTCGCCCCCATACCCCAGATCGCGCCGTTGGCCCCGCTCTCCACATCCATCGTCGGCGGAGCGGCGAACTGCTGCCAAACAGCCGGCCAGGCTGCTGCCCCGGTCGCCGCCCATCTTCCCCGCTTCCGGATCACGGGTCGCTACCTATCTCGGGTGGATGGTGGTAGACCGGATGTAGGAGCGCCAGGCATCCTCGTAGACCGCGAACTCCACCGCCATCTGCCGACCACCGTCCCCGTCCCCGACGGCCCGTCCGGGTACGCCGAACCGGCTTCCGACGGTCCGCCTGCCCCGGCCATCGTCACCCCGGGCCGGTCAGGATGCCTGCTACCAGGCCGTGCCGACGATCGTCGGCGGTGCCGGCAACGACGTCCTCGTCGGCGGACCGGGAGCGGACACCTGTCCAACACGTTCAGCGCTCGATGCCTGCCCGGCTATCCGACCGCCGCCATGACCTCGTCGGAGACGTCGAAGTTGCCGTAGACGTTCTGCACGTCGTCGGAGTCCTCGAGGACGTCGATCAGCTTGAAGACCTTGCGGGCACCCTCCTCGTCGAGCGGGACGGTGACACTGGGGACCAGCGAGGACTCGGCCGACTCGTAGTCGATGCCGGCGTCCTGCAACGCCGTCCGCACGGCGACGAGATCACCAGGCTCGGAGACCACCTCGAACGCCTCGTCCAGGTCGTTGACCTCCTCGGCCCCGGCGTCGAGCACGGCGAGCAGCACGTCGTCCTCGGAGAGGCCCGCCTTCGGCACGATCACCACGCCCTTGCGGGAGAACATGTACGACACCGAGCCCGCGTCGGCCAGTGAACCGCCGTTGCGGGTCAGCGCGGTGCGTACCTCGGTCGCCGCCCGGTTGCGGTTGTCGGTCAGGCACTCGATCAGCAGCGCGACGCCGCCCGGGGCGTACCCCTCGTACATCACCGTCTGCCAGTCGGCTCCACCGGCCTCCAGGCCGGAGCCGCGCTTGACCGCCCGGTCGATGTTGTCGTTCGGTACTGAGTTCTTCTTCGCCTTCTGGATGGCGTCGAAGAGGGTCGGGTTACCGGCCGGGTCGCCGCCGCCGGTACGCGCCGCGACCTCGACGTTCTTGATCAGCTTGGCAAACATCTTGCCCCGCTTGGCGTCGATGACCGCCTTCTTGTGCTTCGTCGTCGCCCACTTGGAGTGGCCGGACATACCTGACCTCCATCGCTACCCGGCGTCTGTGTGTGTCGACTGCACCGCGCGCCATTCCACGAAGAACCGCCGAACCCGCGACAATCCTACCGACGGCGTCGCGGCCCGCTCACGCCCGGCACAGGTCGGATCAGCGGCTTCCCACCCGACCGTCCCGATTCAGGCCCGGAACGCAGGCCGATCCACCGCGCTCCGGCCACCCGCAGGACGCACCCCGATTCAGCTCCGGCGTCCGTCCGCCGGCGCCGAGGTGCGCGCGAGATCGACGAACCAGCGGTGCAGGCGCCGGTCACCGGTCAGCTCCGGGTGAAAGGCGGTGGCGACCGCGTTGCCCTGCCGGACCGCGACGATGCGCCCGGCGGCCGGCCCCGCGGTCACCCGGCCCAGCACCTCCACCCCGTCGGCGACCCGCTCGACCCAGGGCGCCCGGATGAAGACGGCATGGAGGCTCGGCCCCGGTATGCCGGCGATCTCCACCGGCGCCTCGAACGAATCGACCTGCCGGCCGAACGCGTTGCGCCGGACCGTCATCTCGATGCCGCCGAAGCTGCGCTGGTCGGGTCGGCCGTCCAGCACCTCGGCGGCCAACATGATCATCCCGGCGCAGGAGCCGTAGACCGGCATCCCCGCACCGATCCGCTTTCGGATCGGGTCGCCCAGCTCGAAGGTCTCGGCCAGCTTGCTGATGGCGGTGGACTCGCCGCCCGGGATCACCAGCGCGTCGACCTGCTCCAGTTCCTCCGGTCGGCGGACCGACCGGGCGGTCGCGCCGACCCCGGTCAGCGCGGCCAGATGTTCGCGTACGTCGCCCTGCAACGCCAGGACCCCAACCGTCAGCTGCGACTGCGGGGCTCGCACACCCCGCTCACTCCTCGCGCTCACCAACCCGCCGTCCGCTCGCGACTGCGGGGCTCGCACACCCCGCTCACTCCTCGCGCTCACCAACCCGCCGTCCGCTCGCGACTGCGGGGCTCGCACACCCCGCTCACTCCTCGCGCTCACCAACCGCGGTCGGCCAGGCGGTGCGGCACCGGGATGTCGTCGACGTTGATCCCGACCATCGCCTCGCCCAGGCCGCGCGACACCTTTGCCAGCACGTCCGGGTCGTCGTAGAAGGTGGTCGCCTTCACGATCGCGGCGGCCCGCTGTGCCGGGTTGCCGGACTTGAAGATCCCGGAACCGACGAAGACCCCCTCGGCGCCGAGCTGCATCATCATCGCCGCGTCGGCCGGGGTGGCGATGCCGCCCGCGGTGAAGAGCACCACCGGCAGCTTCCCGGTCGCGGCCACCTCCCGGACCAGCTCGTACGGTGCCTGCAACTCCTTGGCGGCGACGTAGAGCTCGTCGCCGGGCAGGGAGCCGAGCCGGCGGATCTCGTCGCGGATCTTCCGCATGTGGGTGGTCGCGTTGGAGACGTCGCCGGTGCCCGCCTCACCCTTGGAACGGATCATCGCCGCCCCCTCGGTGATCCGGCGCAGCGCCTCGCCCAGGTTGGTCGCACCGCAGACGAAGGGCACCGTGAAGGCCCACTTGTCGATGTGGTTGGCGTAGTCGGCCGGCGTCAGCACCTCGGACTCGTCGACGTAGTCGACGCCGAGCGCCTGGAGCACCTGCGCCTCGACGAAGTGCCCGATCCGGGCCTTGGCCATCACCGGGATGGAGACGGCGTTGATGATGCCGTCGATCATGTCGGGGTCGCTCATCCGGGAGACGCCGCCCTGGGCCCGGATGTCGGCCGGTACCCGCTCCAGCGCCATCACCGCGACCGCACCGGCATCCTCGGCGATCTTCGCCTGATCGGGGGTGACCACGTCCATGATCACGCCACCCTTGAGCATCTCGGCCATGCCCCGCTTGACCCGGGCGGTGCCGACCACTCCGGTGCTGCTGACGCTCTGCTCTCCAGCCGCGGTCGGCTGGCCGGAACCGGACTGGGCGGTGGATTCGGACACGGCGTTCTCGCTCCTCGTCGGTGGTGTGGGCGGGGGGATGGTCCGCAACCGATGCTACGCGGGGTGCAACGCCGGACCGACAGCCAATCAGACCCCCGGTGGCCTGCCCTGTGGCCCGGCTCACGCCGCCCCGCCGGGGCACAGAGCAGGGGCGTCACCCGACGGAGAGTTCCGGACGGGTGCTCAGCGTCGGGTCGTCGATGTCAAAGTAGCGCGGAAGTTCGTGCTTGCGGGACATCCGGAACAGGCGTACGACGGGGCGCCGCCGCAGGGACAGAGCGTCGCGTACCAGGTCGGTGTGGACCTGGCGGGCCAGGGCGAGCCGCCGGCTGGCCGCGATCACCGCCGCCGCGACCGGCTCCTCCGGGTCCAGCGCGCTGGCCCGCAGTTGCCGGGTCAGGTCGTTCTCGGCGGCCTCCCGCTCGTCGCCCTCGACGTCGAGCGCGACCCGTGACGCCGCGTAGAGCTCGACCGCGTACCGCTCCTCGGCGAGCACCGCGGCCGCCGCCGCCCGGCGGAGCAGGTGCGCGTCGAGCGCGCGGGCCGCCGACTCCACCCGCGCGTGCATACGATCGACCCGGGCCGCGATCCAGGTCAGGTACGCCGTTGCCAGCACCACCGCCACGACGCCGCCCACCACCCACCACATGCTCGGCATCGTAGTGCGGCCTCACATCCGGCTCCCCGGCGCGTCACCGGGCCCGCCCAGCTCTCGCGTCACGGGCCCGCCCAGCTCTCGCGTCACGGGCCGGCCCGCTCTCAGGCCGGCCCGATCCACTCCTCGTCGAAGACCCGGCCGTCGGTGGCCTCGATCGCCGTGGCGTAGACCTCGAGGACCCGGCGGGCGACGACCGGCCAGTCGAAGGCGGCCACCACCTCCCGGGCGCAGCCGGAGAGCTCCGCCCGGCGGACCGGATCGTCGAGCAGACCGGCGAGGGTACGCCGCAGCGCCGCAGCGTCCGAGGTAGGAAAGAGTTCGCCGGCCCGGCCACCGTCCAGCACCCGGCGGAAGGCGTCGAGGTCGCTCGCCACCACCGCGGCTCCGGCGGCCATCGCCTCGGTCAGGATCATGCCGAACGACTCGCCTCCGGTGTTCGGGGCCACATACACGTGCACGCTGCGCAGCATCCGCGCCTTGTCCGATTCCGATACCCGGCCAAGGAAGGTTATCCGGTCCCGCAACCCCTCCGGTACGCTCTCGTGCAGCTCGGCCACGTCACCGGGGCCGGCGACCAGCAGCCGCAGCCCCGGGCGCTGCTCGGCGAGCCCGACGAACGCCTCCCGGAGCACCGCGAATCCCTTGCGCGGCTCGGTGAACCGGCCGAGGAAGCCCACGGTGCCGCCCTCACCGGGCGCGCACGGTCCGGGCCAGCCGGGCAGCGGCTCGGCGTCGGCGAACTTCGCCACCGCCACCCCGTTGGGGATCTCGACCGCCCCGCCGTCGAGATGCTCGACCTGGACCTTGCGGGCCAGTGCGCTCACCGCGATCCGGGCGGTGATCCGCTCCACGGCGAACTGCAACACCCCCTGGGCGGCGGCGAGCGCCCGGGACCGGGTCATCGCGGTGTGGAAGGTGGCGACCACCGGTCCCCGGGCGGAGAGCACGGCGAGCAACGAGACGCTGAGTGTGAAGGGCTCGTGCACGTGCAGCACGTCGAACCGGCCCCGGGCCAGCCAGCGCCGGACCCGGGCGGTGGAGACCGGCCCGAAGGTGATCCGGGCGACCGACCCGTTGTACGGCAGCGGCACCGAGCGGCCGGCCGGCACGACGTACGGCGGCAGCGGCGAGTCCTCGTCGGCCGGCGCCAGCACGCTCACCTCGTGACCGAGCCCGATCAGTGCCTCCGCGAGGTCGACCACGTGGTTCTGCACCCCGCCGGGGACGTCGAAGGAGTACGGGCACACGATGCCGATCCGCACTGCGCCTCCCTAAACCGGCCCGGACACCGAGGGTGCGCCCGCCGCCCCCGGTCCCGGCTCGCCGGCATCGGCGCCGGGTGCGTCGGGGCGGGCTGGCTCGTCGATCCAGACCCGTTGCAGCATGTGCCAGTCTTCCGGGCGCTCGGCGATCCCCGCCGCCAGGCGGTCGGCGATCCGCTGGGTGAGCACCCGCACCCGCTGGTCGAGCGGCCCGCTCTCCGGTGCCGGCACCTCCAGCGGCCCGACCAGCCGGCCGCGTGGCCCGGCGCGGTCGTACCAGAGGTGTGCCGCGTAGAGCGGGGCACCGGTCCGGATCGCCAGCAGCGCCGGCCCGGCCGGCATCCGCGCCCGGCCGCCGAAGAACCGCACCTCGATGCCGCGCGCCGACAGGTCCCGGTCGGCGAGCAGCGGGACCAGGTAGCCGGCGGCGAGCCGCTCGGCGAGCACCTCGAAGGGCGCCCGGGCACCGCCGTGGGTGGGCAGGATCTCCATGCCGAGCCGGCGCCGGAACTCGACGAAGCGCTCGAAGACCCCCTCCGGCCGGAGCCGTTCCATGACCGTGGCGATCGGCCAGCCGTTCGCGGCGACCCAGGCACCGGCGGCGTCCCAGTTGCCGGAGTGCGGCAGCGCCACCACACCACCCCGGCCGGCCGCCATGGTGGCGGCGAGCATGTCGGCACCGTCGAGCTGAAAGTCGTCGCGCAGCTGTGCCCGGCTGCGCGACGGGAGCCGGAAGACGTCCAGCCAGTACCGTGCGTAGGAGCGCATCCCCCGGCGGACCAGGTCGTCGAGCGCGGCCGGCGGCAGCTCCGGCCCGACCACCCGGCGCAGGTTGGCGGTGAGCCGCTGGATCCCCGGGCCGCGACCGCGCCAGGCGCGGTCGGCGGCGGCCCGGAAGAGCGCCGCCGCGGCCGGCCGGGGCAGGGCGCGTACGGCCCGCCAGCCGGCAAGGTAGCCGAACTCGACCGGGGTCACCGGCCGGCCTGCCACCCGGTCACCCGGTCCCCCGCCCGGCCGGGGCTGCCGCCCGCCCGGGACGGCTCACGCGTGTCTGCCCGGGACGGCTCGCACGCGTCCGCCGGGGGCCGCTCACGCGTCCACGCCCAACTCGGTGCGCTGTGCCTGCCGGTAGACGTGCGTCATCCGCTGCCCGACGGTGAAGAGCGAGACGGCGGCGAGCAGCCAGAGCGCGGTGACCAGCGCCCAACTCAGCCCCAGCCCGGTCAGCAGCCCGCCGACCCCGACGATCAGCAGCCGCTCGGTCCGCTCGGCGATGCCGACGTTGCAGGTCATCCCGAGCCCCTCGGCGCGGGCCTTCACGTACGAGACGAGACCGCCCGCGACCAGGCAGATCAGCGCGGCGGCGACCCCGACAAGGTCGTCCTGGGTGGCGAGCCAGTATGCGACCGCGCCGAAGACCGCGCCGTCGGAGACCCGGTCCATGCTCGAGTCGAGGAATGCGCCGAACCGGCTCGATCCGCCGCGCATCCGGGCCATCGTGCCGTCGAGCAGGTCGGTGAGGGCGAAGAAGGTCACCACCAGCGCGCCGGCCACCAGGTGGCCCCGGGCGCCGAGCGCGACCGAGCCGACCACCACGCCGAGCGTGCCGGCCACGGTCACGGCGTTCGGCGTCACCCCGACCCGCAGCAGGGTCCGGGCGATCGGTTCGACGACGCGGGTCATGCCGGCGCGGGCCGACACCTGGAAGATCTTCGCCATGGCCGTCCCACCATAACGGGCCGAGAAAGCCGACGGTACGCCCGGTGGCGCCTGTTTCGCCCCGCAGGCTTGTGTCACGACTTGTACGGGTGTGAGATCGGAGCAGGGGACGTGACGTCGCTCACCTGTCACCCGGCACGTTCCCGGCAGCACGGCAGGCCACCCGAGGATATCGCCGCGGAGTCGCCAGGGCAGCTCCCCCGTCGCGCGCGGCGGTCGCCACCAACCACCGGCTTAGGGAGGTGCGCCCCGATGGCGCAGAAGAGTCAGGAGAAGGGGGTCACCGGCCCGGCGCCGGTGGTGGACGAGCCCGGCAGGGTTCGCAACGTGGTGCTGGTAGGCCATTCCGGTGCGGGAAAGACGACCCTGGTCGACGCCCTTCTGGCGGCGACCGGCACCATCTCGCGCCCGGGTTCGGTGACCGACGGCACCACGGTCTGCGACCACGATCCGGCGGCGGTACGCCAGCAGCGCTCGATCAGCCTGGCCTGCGCACCTCTGGAGCACGCCGACGTCAAGGTCAACCTGCTGGACACCCCCGGCTATGCCGACTTCGTCGGCGAGCTCCGGGCCGGCCTGCGGGCGGCGGACGCCGCGCTCTTCGTCGTCTCGTCCGTGGACGGGATGGACGGCGCCACCGCCGCGCTCTGGCAGGAGTGTGCCGCCGTCGGGATGCCCAGGGCCGTCGCGGTCACCCGGCTCGACCACCAGCGCGCCGACCTCGACGAGACGGTCGCGCTCTGCCGGCGGGTCTTCGGCGACAACGTCCTCCCGCTCTACCTGCCGATGCTGGACGACGACGGCGTGCACGTGGTCGGGCTGATGGGCCTGATCACCCGCCGGGTCTTCGACTACTCCGCCGGGCTGCCGGCGGCGGTCCGCGAGCCCGACCCGGAGCACCTGCCCGCGATCGGCGACGCCCGCAACGAACTCATCGAGGGCATCATCGCCGAGAGCGAGGACGAGACCCTGCTCGACCGCTACCTCGGCGGCGAGGAGATCGAGGTGGCGGTCCTCGTCGACGACCTGGAGAAGGCCGTCGCCCGGGGGCACTTCTACCCGGTGGTGCCGGTCTGCGCCGAGACCGGGCTCGGCATCGACGCCCTGCTGGAGCTGCTGACGTCGGCGTTCCCGACTCCGCTGGAGCACGACCTGCCGACCGTGACCGGGGTCGACGGCTCGCCCCAGCCGCCGCTGCGCTGCGACCCGGACGGCCCGCTGGTGGCCGAGGTGGTCAAGACCACCATCGACCGGCACGTCGGCCGGGTCTCGCTGGTGAGGGTCTTCTCCGGCACGCTCCGGCCCGACCAGGTCGTACACGTCTCCGGGCACGGCATGGCCGAGCGCGGCCATCCGGACCACGACGCCGACGAGCGGATCGCGCACGTCTACTCGCCGCTGGGCGCGGCCCTGCGCGAGGTGCCGCACTGCGTGGCCGGCGACGTCTGCGCGATCACCAAGTCGGGTACGGCGGAGACCGGTGACACCATCTCGGCTAAGGAAGAGCCGCTGCTGATCGAGCCCTGGGAGATGCCCGAGCCGCTGCTTCCGGTCGCCATCGTGGCGAAGAGCCGGGCCGACGAGGACACGCTCGCCAAGAACCTGGCCCGGCTGGTCGCCGGTGACCCGACGATGCGGCTGGAACGCAATCCGGAGACCCACCAGCTGGTGCTCTGGTGCATGGGCGAGGCGCACGCCGAGGTGGTGCTGGACCGGCTCCGGGCCGGCGGGGTGGAACTGGAGACCGAGCCGGTCCGGGTCGCGCTGCGCGAGACCTTCGCGGTGGCCTCGAAGGGGCACGGCCGGCACGTGAAGCAGTCCGGCGGGCACGGCCAGTACGCCGTCTGCGACATCGAGGTGGAGCCGCTGCCCCGGGGCGAGGGCTTCGAGTTCGCCGAGCGGGTGGTCGGCGGCGCCGTGCCGCACAACTACATCCCGTCGGTGGAGAAGGGCGTACGCACCCAGATGGGCCGGGGAATTGTCGCCGGCTGTCCCGTGGTGGACCTGAGGGTGACCCTGGTGGACGGCAAGGCGCACAGCGTCGACTCGTCCGACGCCGCGTTCCAGACCGCCGGCTCGCTGGCCCTGCGGGACGCGGCCGAGAAGGGGCAGGTCGTCCTGCTGGAGCCGGTCGACGAGGTGGTGGTGCGGGTGCCGGACGCATCCGTCGGCGCGGTGATGAGCGACATGTCCGGCCGGCGCGGCCGGGTGCTCGGCACCGAGCCGGATCCGGCCGGCACCGACCACACCCTGGTCCGGGCCGAGGTGCCGGCGACCGAACTGATCCGGTACGCCGTCGAACTCCGCTCGATGACCGCCGGTGGCGGCACCTTCCGGCGCTCGTTCGCCCGTTACGACCCCATGCCGACGCACCTCGCCGAGCAGATCCGCAAGGAGCACAGCTGAGGCGTTAGGAAGGGCCCCCGCTACAACAGAAAACGATAAGCGGGGGCCCTTCCTTACACGCTGGCGAGCAGGCGGTGCACCTCGGCGACCTGGTCTGCGCGGAGCGGCCCGTGCGCGAGCGCGCCGACGTTCTCCTCGACCTGGGCGACCGTGCGGAAGCCGGGGATCGGCACCGTCCGGCCGCTGCGCGCCCAGAGCCAGCCCAGCGCGCCCTGCGCGAGGGTACGGCCGTCAGCGGTGAGCACCTCGCGGACGGCGGCGACCCGGGCGAGGAACTCCGGTGTCGGCCGGCCGTTCCGGAACCAGTCCAGCCAGGCCGGGGCGATCCCCCGGACGTCGTTCGCGTCCAGCGTGGACGTCTCGGTGAACTTGCCGGAGAGCAGCCCCATCGCCAGCGGCCCCCGGTTGATGCTGGCCAGGTCGTGGCGTTCGCAGACGGCGAGCACCTCGGCGGAGTCCTGCAGCACCGAGAAGGAGTGCTGGATCGCGGTGCAGTGCGCTCCGCCGGCACCCCAGGCCTCCGCGCGGTCCGGGAGGTCGGTGCTCCAGCCGTACGCCCGGATGTGGCCCTCGGCGACCAACTCCTCCAGGGTGCCGAGCAGCTCCGCCGCCCGGTCGAGGGGTAAATCGCCGAGGTGGAGCTGGTAGAGGTCGATCCGGTCGGTCTCCAGCCGGCGCAGCGACGCGGTCACCGCCCGGCGCAGGTAGCCGGTCGAGCCGTCCGTGCCGGTCATCTGCCGGGTCGCCTCGTCGTAGGTGTTGCCCCACTTGGTCGCGATCACCACCTCGTCGCGGTGTCCGGCGAGCGCGCGGGCGAGGACCCGCTCGCTGTGCCCGGTGCCGTACACGTCGGCGGTGTCGAAGAACGTGACGCCGAGATCGAGGCCGCGCCGGATCGCCCGGATCGACTCCTCGTCGTCCACCTCGCCCCAGCCCAGCGGCTGGCTGCCCGCGTGCCACGGACCCCCGATCGCCCAGCAACCGAGGCCCAGCGCGCTGACCTCGATGCCGCTGCGCCCCAACACACGTGTCGTCGTATCCATGTCGGCAAGCGTTCCACATCGCGGCGGGCGGGTGGCACCGACGACAATCCGGTGGACTCCATCCAGGACGGTTGCCGATCATCGGTATATGAAGATCGGAATAGACATCGGTGGGGTCCTCGTTCAGCGAATGGAGCGGCCGCCGGGGCCGGAGGGCGGCGAGGACACCGCGCTGCTGGCGGACTTCCGGCGTACGCCGCCGGTGCCGGGGGCGTTCGAGGCGGTGACCGCCCTGGTGGCGGGAGTGTTCGGCGAGCACGTGTACCTGGTGTCGAAGTGCGGTGAGCAGGTCGAGCGCCGTACCCGGCTGTGGCTGGAGCACCACGACTTCTACGTCCGTACCGGGGTGCGGGCGGGGAACGTGCACTTCTGCCGTACCCGGCAGGGTAAGGCGCCGATCGCCGCCGCGTTGGGCCTGACGCACTTCGTCGACGACCGGCTGGAGGTGCTCTCCTATCTGGAGACGGTGCCGCACCGCTACCTGTTCCGCCCCAGCGAGCACGAGGTACACACCCACCGGGCCCACCTGGCGGCGGTACGCCGGGTCGAGTCCTGGCCGGAACTGGTGGCGGCGATCGGCGGTACCGATCAGACAGGTGTTCGAATATCCTGATGGTGGGTATCCGACCGGCGAGGAGGTCGGGATGACACCGCTACTGCGCGCCGCCCTGGAGCACGCCGCTTCCGGCGTGCCCGTGCTGCCGCTGCACTCCCCGACCGCGACCGGCTGCAGCTGCGGCCGGGCCGGCTGCGACCGCCCCGGCAAACACCCACGCTGGCACCGCGGCCTGCTCCGGCACGGTCTGCACGACGCCAGCACTCGGCCGGAGGTGATCCGGCGGTGGTGGACCCGGTGGCCGCAGGCGAACCTGGGCCTGCGCACCGGTGACCGCTTCGACGTCTGTGACGTCGACCCACCGGACGGGGTTGCCGCGCTGCGCGCCCTGGTCGGGGCGCGGCGGTTCACCGGACCTGTGGTCCGGACCGGCTCCGGCGGCTGGCACCTCTACCTGCGCCCGACCGGCGCCGGCAACCGGACCGGCCTGCTGCCCGGCGTCGACTGGCGCGGAGCCGGCGGCTACGTCGTCGCCCCGCCGTCCCGGCACGCCAGCGGCCGGGACTACCGCTGGATCCGGCCGCCGGACGTGCCGCTCGCCGACTGCCCGCCGGAACTGACCGTGCTGCTCTTGCCACCCCACCGGTCCGCGCCGGGCAGCGCCGAGCGGGTCCGGCATCCCGACCGGTACGCCTCCGCCGCGCTCGCCGCCGAGGCCGACGCCGTCGCCGCCGCGCTCGTCGGCACCCGCAACAGCACCCTGTACCGGGCTGCCTATCACCTCGGGCAGCTCGCCGCGCTGGACCTGCTCGACGACCGCGACATCACCGCCGTACTCGCCGACGCCGCCCGGCGCAGCGGACTCGGCCGGTACGAGATCACCCGGACGATCCGCTCCGGGCTGCGTACCGGCCGCCGGCATCCCCGGCTCGGTCTCGCCGCCTAGCTCCGCGCCCGCCCGCCGGCCGGCCGGCGGGCGTCTGTTCGCCAGACGACCTGCCCGGTTTATGCACCCAGCTCCACAGTGCGCCGGCCGACCACTCTGCGGGCGCCCGGCTCGCCGGCCCGCCCGGTCAGCCGCCCGTGCCCGACCAGGCGGTGGCGAGCAGGGTACGGGTCTCGGCGAGCAACTGCGGCAGCACCTTGGTACGCGCGATCACCGGCATGAAGTTGGCGTCCCCGCCCCACCTCGGCACCACGTGCTGGTGCAGGTGGGCAGCGATGCCGGCACCGGCCACCCCGCCCTGGTTCATCCCGATGTTGAAGCCGTGCGCGCTGCTGACCCGCCGCACCACCCGCATCGCCGCCTGCGTGCAGTCGGCCAGCTCCACCGTCTCCCCGGCGTCCAGCTCGGTGTAGTCGGCCACGTGCCGGTAGGGGCAGACCAGCAGGTGCCCGGGATTGTACGGATAGAGGTTGAGCACCACGAAGACCCGCTCGCCCCGGTGCACCACGAGGTTCTCCTCGCCCTCACGTTCCGGAGCCAGGCAGAACGGGCAGCCGGGCGGCTTCTCGTGGCCCTCGCCCGGCCGGTCCGGACCGGAGATGTAGGTCATCCGGTGCGGGGTCCAGAGCCGGTCGAGCCCGTCCGGCATGCCGAGTTCCGCGTGGGACGCCGCGCCTGTCACGCCGACGATCCTACGACCCGGCCTCCCCACCGGTCGGTTCGGCGGTCGGCCCGGTGTTGACCCGGGCCCGGACCACCTCCACCACGTGCGCCACCGCCTCGGCCAGCGGTACGCCGTTGCGCTGCGACCCGTCCCGGTAGCGGAAGGAGACCGCTCCGGCGTCGACGTCCGCGTCACCGGCGATCGCCATGAACGGGATCTTCTGCTGCTGGGCGGTGCGGATCTTCTTCTGCATCCGGTCGTCCGAGGCGTCCACCTCGGCGCGGATTCCCTCGGCACGCAGCGCGGCGACGAAGCCGTGCAGGTGCGTGGCGTGCTCCTCCCGGATCGGGATCCCGACCACCTGCACCGGGGCGAGCCAGGCCGGGAACGCCCCGGCGTAGTGCTCGGTCAGTACCCCGAAGAAGCGCTCGATGGAGCCGAAGAGCGCCCGGTGGATCATGACCGGGCGCTGCCGGGTGCCGTCCGCCGCCTGGTATTCCAGGCCGAACCGCTCGGGCTGGTTGAAGTCGACCTGGATGGTGGACATCTGCCAGGTACGCCCGATGGCGTCCTTGGCCTGCACGCTGATCTTCGGGCCGTAGAAGGCCGCACCGCCCGGGTCCGGCACCAGGTCGAGTCCGGACGCCTCGGCGGCGGTACGCAGCGCCTCGGTCGCCTCGGCCCAGTCCTCGGCCGAGCCGATGAACTTCGGCGAGTCGTCCCGGGTCGACAGCTCCAGATAGAAGTCGTCGAGGCCGTAGTCGCGGAGCAGGTCGAGGACGAAGGCGAGCAGCGTGGTCAGCTCGCCCGGCATCTGCTCCCGGGTGCAGTAGATGTGCGAGTCGTCCTGGGTCAACCCGCGTACCCGGGTCAGGCCGTGCACGACGCCGGACTTCTCGTAGCGGTAGACGGTGCCGAACTCGAAGAGCCGCAGCGGCAGCTCCCGGTAGGACCGCCCGCGCGCGGAGAAGATCAGGTTGTGCATCGGGCAGTTCATCGCCTTGAGGTAATATTCCGCGCCCTCCAGCCGCATCGGCGGAAACATCGTGTCGGCGTAGTACGGCAGGTGGCCGGAGGTCTCGAAGAGCTGGGCCTTGGTGATGTGTGGCGAGTTGACGAACTCGTAGCCGGCCGCCTCGTGCCGGCGGCGGGAGTAGTCCTCCAGCTCGCGCCGGATGATCCCGCCCCTGGGGTGGAAGACCGCCAGGCCGGAGCCGATCTCGTCGGGGAAGCTGAAGAGGTCCAGCTCCGCGCCGAGCTTGCGGTGGTCGCGCCGGGCCGCCTCCTCCAGCACCTTCAGGTACGCCTTCAGCGCGTCCCGGGTCGGCCAGGCGGTGCCGTAGACCCGCTGGAGCTGCGGGTTGCGCTCGTTGCCCCGCCAGTACGCGGCGGCGGAGCGCATCAGCTTGAACGCGCCGATCAACCGGGTGCTCGGCAGGTGCGGCCCCCGGCACAGGTCGGACCAGCAGACCTTGCCGCTCTCGGCGTCCAGGTTGTCGTAGATGGTGAGGTCGCCGGCACCGACCTCCATCACCTCGCCCGTGTCCAAGCCGGCGCCGCCGCCCTCGTTCCCGGCCCCCTTGACCTCGATCAATTCGAGCTTGTAGGGCTCGTCGGCCAGCTCGGTGCGGGCCGCGTCCAGGCTGTCGAAGCGGCGCCGCCGGAACCGCTGCCCCGACTTGACGATCTCCTGCATCCGCTTCTCCAACCGGTCGAGGTCCTCCGGCTGGAACGGGCGGTCGACGTCGAAGTCGTAGTAGAAGCCGTTGTCGATCGGTGGACCGATCCCGAGCTTCGCCTCCGGGAAGGTGTCCTGGACGGCCTGGGCCAGTACGTGCGCGGTGGAGTGCCGCAGCACGTTCAGCCCGTCCGGCGAGTCCAGCCGGACCGGCTCGACCACGGTCTCCACCTCGGGCGCCCAGTCGAGGTCGCGGAGCTGCCCGGCCGGATCGCGGACCA
Organism: Plantactinospora sp. WMMC1484; assembly: GCF_049315195.1. Classification (NCBI taxonomy): domain Bacteria; kingdom Bacillati; phylum Actinomycetota; class Actinomycetes; order Micromonosporales; family Micromonosporaceae; genus Plantactinospora; species Plantactinospora sp. WMMC1484. Next base: position 3,857,447 of record NZ_CP186055.1, on the reverse strand, counting down.
CCACGATCGCGCCGGGACCGGCGTGCGGCAGACCCGCCGCGGCGACCGCCTCGGCCGCCGTCGTCCCGGCCGCGACGACGACGGGGTCGACCACGGCGGGGGTACGGGCTTGGGACACGATGGCTCCTTACGATCTTGGACGAATCGGACGGCACCGACGGCATCGGCTCGCTCAGATGCTATCGGTCCTGCGTTTTCCCCCTGCCGGCGCCGCTACCTCGGCGTTAGATTGACGCCGTGGCAGTCGTGGACGCGGTGAGCGCGTTGCAGCGCAGATACCAGACCTTCTTCGGCACCGGGCCGGGCACACCGTTTGCGGTGGCTCCGCCCGACGGCGGCCCGGCGCGCACCTTCGGCACCGGCGAGCCGCAGTTCACCATCGTGGTCAAGGACGAGCGCGGCGCCAAGGCGCTGGCCGACCTGGACCAGTTCGCGGTCGCGGTGGCGTACCTGCAGGGCTCGCTGGACGTGGAGGGCGACCTGGCGGCGGCGCTGCGGATGCGGTCGTTCTTCACCGACCGGCATCCGATCGCCTTCCTCGGTCGCTTCGTGCCGGCGCTGCTGCGCGGCCGGCGGGAGGACGACCGGCGCGCCATCTCGCACCACTACGACGAGGACTCCGACTTCTTCCTGACCTTCCTCGACCACCGGCACCGCTGCTACACCGAGGGGGTCTTCGCCTCGGACGACGAGCCGCTGGAAGACGCGATGACCCGCAAGATGGACCTGGCGCTGGAGGCAATCGGGGTCTCCCCCGGCGACCACGTGCTGGAGGTCGGCGGCGGCTGGGGCGCGTTCGCCGAGTACGCCGCCCGGAAGGGCGTCAGGGTCACCACCACCACGCTGTCGGTGGAGTCGGAGCGCTTCCTCACCGACCTGTTCGACCGCGAGCGGCTGCCGGTGCGGGTGGTCCGGGAGCACATCTTCGGCTACTCCCCCGGCGAGCGCTACGACGCGATCGTCAACATGGGGGTCACCGAGCACCTCCCCGACTACCGCACCACGCTGCGCAAGTACGCCGAGCTGCTCCGGCCGGGCGGCCGGGTCTACCTGGACGCGCTGGCGATGCGGCGCAAGCACATCGTCTCCACCTTCATGAAGCGGTACGTCTATCCCGGCGCCTCGGCCCCGCTGCTGCTGCACCAGTACTTGCGGCACGTGGCAAACTCGCCGTTCGAGCTGCTCAACCTGGTCGACGACCGCCACAACTACTACCTGACCTGCCGGGAGTGGGCCCGCCGCCTGGACGCGGCCCGGGACGAGATCGTCAAGCAGTGGGGCGAGCCGCTCTACCGCCGGTTCCGGCTCTTCCTCTGGGGCTCGGCGGCCGGCTTCGACACCGGCATGGTCCAGGCCTACCGCTGGGTCCTGCAACTGCCGCCGGCCCGGTAAGGAAGGGCCCCCGCTTATCGTTTTCTGTTGTAGAAGGGCCCCCTCCTTGCGCCTGGGAGCGCTCCCGGTTACGGTCGGGCGCGAGCCGGTAGCGATAGTTGTCGATTGGCTGCGGGTACCGTACGGCCGGGGAGCGGCGCCGGGACGTGTGGGCCTGCCGCCGGAAGGATACTGCTGCCGTGCGTACCCGATCTTCCGCCGCACTGCTCGCCGCCGTCGCGCTGCTGACGCTGCTCGGTGCCGGCATTCCCGCGCCGCCAGTGGTGAACGCGGCCGCGGCCGCGGGCGCCGCCGCGCTGCCCTACCAGGACCCGTCGCTGCCGGTCGCCACCCGGGTCGACGACCTGCTCGGCCGGATGAGCCTGGACGAGAAGATCGGCCAGATGACCCAGGCCGAGCGCGCCTCGGTCACCCCGGCCGAGATCACCAGCTACCGGCTCGGCTCGGTGCTCTCCGGCGGCGGCTCGGCGCCGACCCCGAACAACGCCACGAGCTGGGCCGACATGTACGACCGCTTCCAGAACGCCGCCCTCGCCACCCCGCTGGGCATCCCGATGATCTACGGCTCGGACGCGGTACACGGGCACAACAACGTGGTCGGCGCGACGATCTTCCCGCACAACATCGGGCTCGGCGCGACCCGTGACCCGGAACTGGTCCGGCGGATCGGCCGGGCCACCGCCGAGGAGGTCGCCGGTACCGGGGTCGACTGGACCTTCGCCCCCTGTCTCTGCGTGGCCCGCAACGACCGGTGGGGGCGGACCTACGAGTCGTTCGGCGAGGTCCCGGCGCTGGTCAGCTCGATGACCACCGTTATCGACGGCTTCCAGGGCGAGTCGCTGGGCGGGCCGGCGTCGGTGCTCGCCACCGCCAAGCACTACCTCGGCGACGGCGGCACCACGAACGGCACCGACCAGGGCGACACCCGGCTCTCCGAGGCGGAGCTGCGGGCCGTACACCTGCCGCCCTTCGCCGAGGCGGTACGCCGGAACGTCGGCTCGGTGATGATCTCGTACAGCAGTTGGAACGGGCAGAAGCTGCACGGCCACGACTACCTGATCAACGGAGTGCTCAAGAGCGAACTCGGCTTCGACGGCTTCGTGGTCTCGGACTGGAACGGCATCGACCAGCTCGACGGCGCCGCCGGGTTCACCGCGGCCGAGGTACGCCAGGCGGTCAACGCCGGCATCGACATGGTGATGGCGCCGACCGGCTGGCGGCAGTTCATCGGTCACCTGCGAGCCGAGGTGCAGGCCGGCCGGGTGAGCCAGGCCCGGATCGACGACGCCAACCGGCGGATCCTGACGAAAAAGTTCGAGCTGGGCCTCTTCGAGCGGCCGCTGGCCGACCGGTCGTACACCTCTACCGTGGGCAGCGCGGCGCATCGGGCGTTGGCCCGGCAGGCGGTCTCGCAGTCCCAGGTGCTGCTGAAGAACGACGGCAACATCCTGCCGCTGGCCACGGCGAACAACCGGATCTTCGTGGCCGGCAGGAGCGCCGACAACATCGGGTACGCCAGCGGCGGCTGGACCATCTCCTGGCAGGGCGGCAGCGGGGCGATCACCCCCGGCACCACGATCCTGCAGGGGATCCGGAACGCGGTCGCCTCCTCCAGCACCGTCACCTACAGCGCCAACGGCAGCGGCATCGACGGCTCCTACCGGGCCGCGATCGCGGTGATCGGCGAGACCCCGTACGCCGAGGGGCGCGGCGACCGGCCGAGCGGGATGGGCCTGGACCCGACGGACCTGGCCACGCTGGACCGGCTGCGCGCCTCCGGGGTGCCGGTGGTCGTGGTGCTGGTCTCCGGACGGCCGTTGGAGATCACCGCACAGTTGCCGGACTGGCGTGCCCTGCTCGCCGCCTGGCTGCCCGGCACCGAGGGCGGCGGGGTGGCGGACGTGCTCTTCGGGGTACGCCCGCCCACCGGTCGGCTGCCGGTGAGCTGGATGAGCAGCGCGAGCCAGCAGCCGGTCAACGACGGCGACGGCAAGGCGCCGCTCTTCCCGTACGGCTTCGGGCTCGGCTACGCCGGCTCGCCGCCGGCCACCCCTCCCCCGCCCACCACGCCACCGACGGCCCCGCCCACGACCCCACCGTCGACGCCGGCGGCCGCCGCCTGCCAGGTGGGCTATGCGGTCACCGAGTGGAGCGGCGGGTTCTCCGCGAACATCACGATCCGGAACACCGGCACGTCGGCGGTTGCCGGCTGGACGCTCGGCTTCACCTTCCCGTCCAGCGGGCAGCGGGTCGCGCAGGGCTGGTCGGCCCGGTGGACCCAGTCCGGCACCGCCGTCACCGCGACCAACGAGAGCTGGAACGCCAACCTGGCGCCCGGCGCCTCCGTCGGGATCGGCTTCACCGGCAGCCACAGCGGAAGCAACCCGGCGCCGACCGGGTTCACCCTGAACGGCCAACCCTGCACAGGAGATGCCTGAGGACGAGCCCTGCACCGGAGGTGCCTGAGGACGAGCTCCGCACCGGAGGCGCCTGAGGACGGTTGGTGCGCCGATCGGCGCCCGGTGCGTCCGGATCTGTCCCTGGAGTGTCTGCTCCGGGCGGAGGACGTACCGGGCGTCGATTCACCCGACTTGCCACGGGCAGTACGGTCATCAGGTGGCCACGGTGCTCCTGGTCGAAGACGACCATGTCGTGCGCGGCGCGATGCTGCGCTCCCTGGCCGACCGCGGGCACGCGGTGCACGCGGTCGGCACGGCCCTCGATGCCCTCCGCCGGGTCGCCGCCGAAACCCCCGACCTGGTCGTGCTCGACCTCGGGCTGCCCGACCTGGACGGCGCCGACGCGCTGCGGATGCTGCGCGGCATCACCGACGTGCCGATCATCATCGCCACCGCCCGCGACGACGAGCAGGCGATCGTCCGGCTGCTCCGGGCCGGTGCCGACGACTACATGGTCAAGCCGTTCACCGGTGCCCACCTGGACGCCCGGATCACCACGGTGCTGCGCCGAGCCGGCCGGGCGAGCCGGAGCGTCGAGCCGGCCGTACACTCCGTCGGCGGGCTGCGGATCGACGTCGGCGAGCGGAGCGCACACCTCGACGGGGTGCCCCTGGCGCTGACCCGCAAGGAGTTCGACCTGCTGGCCTATCTCGCGGCGCGGCCCGGCCGGGTAGTGTCCCGCCGGGAACTCTTGGAGGAGGTATGGCGGCAGCCATCGGTCGGCGAGGATCAGACCATCGACGTACATCTGTATTGGCTCCGCCGCAAAATGGGCGAGTCCGCGGCGAAGCCCCGCTACCTGCGCACCGTGCGGGGGGTCGGGTTCCGGTTGGTGGTACCGGACTGAGGTTGGCGCTGGCCTACCTCGGGGCCGGCATGACCAGCATCGTCGCGCTCGCCTTCCTGATCCCGCTCGGTACGGCGCTGCAACGGGACGCCCGCGAGGACGCGCTCGCCGAGGCGGCCCGGCGCAGTGCGGTGGTCAGCGGCGCCCTGGCGGTCGGCGCCGACCCGTCGGCGCTGCGCCGCGTCGTCGAGTCGGCCGCCGGCAACGCCGCCGCACCGCCGGTGGTGCACGGCATGGACCTCGGCGCCGAGCCCCGGGCCGCCACCGGCGACGTCGACCGGGCGATCCGGACCAACGTGCCGGTCGTCGCCGACGTCTCCGGCGGGGTGGTCCGGCTGGAACCGGTCACGGTCGCGGGCCGCGTCCTGGTGGTCGAGGTCTTCGTTCCCCAGGCGGCGCTGGAGGCCGGCACCGGCGGGACCTGGCTGATGCTGATCCTGGTCGCCGCCGGTCTGGTGATCGCCTCGGTGATCGTGGTGGACCGGCTGGCTGCCAGGGCCGTCGCGTCCGCGCGCGGCCTGGTGCAGGCGGCGCTCGCGGTCGGCGACGGCGACCTGGACGTGCGGATCCAGCCCAGCGGGCCACGCGAGCTGGCCGAGGCCGGGTACGCCTTCAACCGGATGGCGGACCGGCTGGTCACCTCCCGCACCGACGAGCGGGAACTCGTCGCCGACCTGTCGCACCGGCTGCGTACACCGCTGACCGTGCTGCGGCTGGACGCCGACGCGCTCGACTCCGACGACACCAGCGTCGGTTCGTTCAGCGCGGCCGAACTCGACCGCCGCCGGACGATCCGGCGGATCCGGCAGGCGATCGTGACGCTGGAAGGCGAGATCGACGTCTTGATCAACACGACCCGGAAGACGGTCGCCCAGGAGGCCGCCCCGGGGAGCTGTGACGTCAGCGAGGTGGTCCGGGACCGGATGGTCTTCTGGGCGGCGCTCGCCGGTGACCAGAACCGGTCGCACCGGGTCATCGGGGCGCACACCCGGATCCCGGTGCCGGTGCCCCGGGCCGAGCTGGCCGCCGCGCTCGACGCGGTGCTGGGAAACGTCTTCCGGTACACCCCGCAGGGCACCGCCTTCGAGGTCGCGGTCTCCCGGCGGGACGGCTACATCGCGGTCCGGGTGGACGACGCCGGTCCCGGCATCGCGGATCCGGACCGGGCGCTGCGCCGGGGGGCCAGCGACCGCGGCTCCACCGGGCTGGGCCTGGACATTGCCCGCCGGGTGGCCCAACAGGCCAACGGCTCGGTCAGCATCGACCGGGCCCGGCTCGGCGGCGCGAGCGTGGTCATGCTGCTGGCCGACCCGGACGCCGCGCCCCGGCAGGTCAGTCGTTTCGGATTGGTCGGCCGGCTGGCTCGGGAGAAGGAGACGGGCACCCGCCGCCGCTGGTCACGGCAACGCCCGGACGGCGACTGAGCGCAGGGCCGGACGGCGACTGAGCGCAGGGCCGGACGGCGACTGAGCGCAGGGATCGGATGGGGAGCCGGAGCGGCGGCGGCCGGCTCCGGAAGGAGTTTCTGGTTCGGCGCAGATCTTCCTTAGGTCTGGATTAACGCCGGTCACACCGCCCGGATCGGCTGGCAACATCGAACGCGATCCCATCCTGCTCCCCCGGATCACTATCCACAGATGTTGTCCGACCCGGTCCGGAGGAGCCTGGCGCGCGGCGGGGACACGGTCCCCCACACTGGTCTTCCGCCGCGCGCCGAAAAGCGGCGCAGGGACGGCCGGTGCGGCACGCGTACCGGCCGACCTCGCCCCATGATCGCTGGCCCGGCGCGGCCGCCCGCAGCACCCCGCGCCGGGCCAGCCTCATAATCCGGCCGCGCCCGACCCGCCGCTCCCAATCCGCCACTCCCGGGACACGGGCCCCCGGACGACGCGGGCCGGCTCACGACCCGTAGGCGGCCAGGTAGGCGTCGATCTCCGCGATCAGCTTGTCCCGGTCCGACGGTGCCAGGAACGAGGCGGTGACCGCGTTGCGGGCCAGTCCGGCCAGCCCGGCAGCATCGAGGTCGAGCAGCCGGGCGGCGACCGCGTACTCGTCGTTGAGGGTGGTGCCGAACATCGGCGGGTCGTCGGAGTTGATCGTCACCAGCAGGCCGGCCTCGACCAGTCGGGGCAGCGGGTGCTCCTCGATCGCGCCGACCGCCCTGGTCCGGACGTTGGAGGTGGGGCAGACCTCCATCGGGATCTGCCGCTGCGCCAGGTGTTCCAGCAGGGCCGGATCCTGGGCCGCCGAGATGCCGTGCCCGATCCGCTCGGCGCCGAGCTCGTGCAGGGCGTCCCAGATGGTCCCCGGGCCGGTGGTCTCACCGGCGTGCGGCACCGAGCGCAGTCCCGCCGCCCGGGCCTGGTCGAAGTAGGGCTTGAACTGCGGCCGGGGCACCCCCATCTCCGGGCCGCCGAGACCGAAGCTGATCAGACCGTCCGGCCGCTCGGCGAGGGCGATCCGCAGGGTCTGTTCGGCCGCCGGCAACCCGGCCTCGCCGGGAATGTCGAAGCACCAGCGCAGCGAGATGCCGAGTTCGGCCTCGGCGCCCCGACGGGCGTCCTCGATCGCCTCGCAGAACGCCGGTGCGGGGATGCCCCGGTGCACGTGCGAGTACGGGGTGACGGTCAGTTCCGCGTACCGGACCTGCTGGCGGGCCAGCTCCCGGGCCACCTCGAAGGTGAGCAGCCGGACGTCGGTCTCGTCCCGGATCAGGTCGACCACGCTGAGGTAGATCTCGACGAAGTGCGCGAAGTCCCGGAACTCGAAGTAGCTGGCCAGGGCCTCCGGATCGGCCGGCACCCGGGTCCGGCCCTCGTGCCGGGCGGCCAGCTCCGCCACGATGCGCGGCAGCGCGGAGCCGACGTGGTGCACGTGCAGCTCCACCTTGGGCAGACCGGCGATGAAGGCCGAGAGGTCGATCACGGATACTCCCCTAGTGACGGGCGCCCGTGCGGGCGACGACGAAGATGCGGCGGAACGGAAACTGCACCAGCCCGTGCCGGACCGGGTACGCCGCCACCAGCCGTTCACCGAGCGCGGACCGGAACTCGTCCCAGGCCGTACCCGCGCCGCCCAGCGCGGCCCGGACCGGGCGCAGCGCCGTCCCCTCCATCCAGGTCAGCACGGGATGGTCGGCGGTCTCGGAGGCCGGGAGCAGGTGCACGTAGCTAGTTTCCCAGGCGTCGACCGCGCAGTTCGCGCCGGTCAGCAGGGTGGCGTAACCGGTGGCGTCGGAGACCGTCAAGTCCCGGGACAGCTGCCCGACCCGGTCCCGCCAGCGCGGCTGCGCCACCAGTGCCCGCAGCTCCCGGTGCGAGGCGGCGTCGGAGTTGCCCGGCACCTGGACGGCCAGCCACGAGCCGGCCGACAGCTCCCGGGCCCAGCGCAGCAGCAGCGCCTCGTGCTCGGGCACCCACTGCAACATCGCGTTGGAGAGCACCACGTCGACCTCGGGCCCGGGCGACCAGGAACGGGCGTCGGCCACCGCGAACTCGACCCCGGCGCCCGCCGGCATCCGCCCGGAACCGGTCGACACCCCGGAACCCGCCGATGCCGTGGCGGCCTCGATCATCTCGATGGAGGAGTCCAGCCCGACGATCCGGGCGCCAGGCCAGCGCGCGCTCAGGCTGCGGGTCAGATTGCCGGGACCGCAGCCGAGGTCGACCACCACCCGGGGGCGGTCGGCGCCGATCCGGGCGACCAGGTCGAAGAAGGGCCGGGAGCGCTCGTCGCCGTACCGGAGATAGCTGGCGGGATCCCACACGACTCCTCCAAACCGTACGTACGTCTTACTTACTGTAGCCGCTGCTCGCCGGATCTGCCGCGGAGATAGGCTCCCCGGCGTGGAGAAGCGAATGTTCCCGCGGTTGCACCGCGAGGTCGGCGTGGTCGGGCTCGGCGCCTGGCAGCTCGGCGCCGACTGGGGCCAGGTCAGCGACGCCGAGGCCCTGGCGGTGCTGACCGCCGCCGTCGAGAGCGGAGTCACCTTTGTGGACACCGCCGACGTCTACGGTGACGGGCGCAGCGAAGAACTGATCGGCCGCTTCCTGCGCGAGCGGCCGGACGCCGGACTCACCGTGGCGACCAAGATGGGCCGCCGGGTGCCGCAGACCCCGGCCGCGTACGTCCTGGAGAACTTCCGGGCCTGGACCGACCGGTCCCGGCGCAACCTCGGGGTGGACGTGCTCGACCTGGTGCAACTGCACTGCCCACCCACCCCGGTCTTCGCCACCGACGCCGTCTACGACGCCCTCGACACCCTGGTCGCGGAGGAGCGCATCGCGGCGTACGGGGTCAGCGTCGAGACCTGCGACGAGGCCCTCGCCGCGATCGCCCGGCCCGGAGTGGCCAGCGTACAGATCATCCTCAACGCGCTGCGGCACAAGCCGGTCGAGCGGGTGCTTCCCGCCGCCGTCGCCGCCGGGGTCGGCATCATCGCCCGGGTGCCACTCGCCAGCGGGCTGCTCTCCGGCCGCTACCACGAGCGGACCACCTTCCCCGACGACGACCACCGCAACTACAACCGGCACGGGGAGGCGTTCGACGTCGGCGAGACCTTCTCCGGGGTCGACTATGCCACCGGCCTGGAGGCGGTACGCCGGCTGCGTACCGTGGTGCCGCAGGGCGCCACGATGGCGCAGTTCGCGCTCCGCTGGATCCTCGACCAGCCGGGGGTCACGGTGGTGATTCCCGGCGCCCGCACCGCCGACCAGGCCCGCACGAACGTCGCCGCCGCCGCACTCGCGCCGCTGCCGGCGGAGGCGACGGCCACGGTGGCCGCCGTCTACGACGAACTGGTCCGCCCGCAGGTGCACGACCGCTGGTAGCGCCCGGGCGCGGCGTGCGTGCGTTCCGGCCCGCCGTGCGGTTGGCTGGACCACGGCCGAGCTGTGCCGACCCGGGGCCGAGCGACCGGTGGTCGCGCCGGAGAGGAGCGTACGGAGATGAAGGGGTGGCTCCCGCTCACCCTCGGGCTGCTGGCGGTCGTCGTCGGCGCCGTCTGGACGTTGCAGGGGCTGGGACGGCTGGGCGGCAGCGTGATGACTGGCGAACCGCTCTGGGCGGTGGTCGGACCGGTCGTCGTGGTCGCCGGACTGGTGTTGGTTGTCCTGGGCCTGCGCGCCCGAAATCGTCGCGAACCCTCCTGAGCGCACGGCGGGCAATGGATACGCGTCGAGCCCCGTCCGTCACGGGGCTCGACGCGGATCCCGAAGGTATCGAAACTCGGGGCCGGCGGGGGCCGGCCCTTCCGGATCAGATGGGGCGAACCTGCTCCGCCTGCGGCCCCTTCTGGCCCTGAGCGATCTCGAACTCCACCCGCTGGTTCTCCTCCAGCGTGCGGTAGCCGCTGGTCTGGATGGCCGAGAAGTGGACGAACACGTCAGCACCCCCGCCGTCGACGGTGATGAAGCCGAAGCCCTTGTCTGCGTTGAACCACTTCACGGTTCCCTGCGCCATGTGTATCTCCTTCTAAAACTGGCGGCCGAGCACGCCGTGCGGCCGGTTGGCCGTTTTCGAGCAGCGGCGCCTTGAGTCGGCCCCCACGAAGGAGGACTTCCCTCGACCCACGCTGTCTCTCAACAGCGTGGAACAGCAAACCACGTACGCAAAAACTTCGCATAGCCTACCGGACGAAATTCTCCGACATGTGACCTGAGACCGCCGCTCCGCGAGCGAAGACATCGACGGTGCGGCACCCCGGTCAGTCGGGCCAGCGGCCGGTCAGACGCCGTACGCCGATCGCGCCGCCCCGGTCCACGGCGGCCCGGACGACCGCGAAGATCGCCCCCTGCAGGGCGGCGGCGGCCAGGATCTCGCCCCAGCCACGGTCCTCGTCGATCGCGTCCGGGGCCTCGCCGTCCCCGGCGGTCCACTTCCAGACCTGCCGGAAGACCGCGCCGGCCGCCACACCGGCGGCCATGCCCATCAGGATGCCGACCGGACGGTACGCCAACTTGCTGACTGCCTTACTCACCCACGTCTCCCTCGTGCCATCAGCACCACGACCGCCAGCGCCAGTGCCCCGGCAGCGACCACGGCCCAGGAGACCGGATGGCGCAGCGCCAGCGAACCCGCGTCGTGCACCGACGACCGCACGTTCGCCGTGGTCTGCCCGGCCCGCTGCTTCACCCGGTCCCGGGTCTGCGCGGCCGAGTCCTTGAGCCGGGCCTTCACGTCCGCCCTGGCGGCCAGCGCCTGGACCGTCTCGCCGAGTTCCGCCCGGGTCTGCCGGATGTCCTCCCGGAGCGCCTCCGGGTTGCCGAAGCCGTTGCTGCGAGTCATCCCTGTCCCCTGTCCCGGACCGCCGAGGCCACCGTACGCACGTCCGCCCGCAAGCTGTCCGCGGTCACGCTCGGCATCGGCGGCACCGCCCGGCGTACCTGCCGGCGGCCCACCAGGGCGAGCACGCCGGCCAGCAGGAAGAGCGCGCCGGCCACCACCAGCGCGGCCGCCCAGGCCGGGATGACCACCGCCAGCCCCAGCACCGCGGCCGTCACCAGGACGGCGACCCCGAAGAGCGCCAGCACGCCACCGCCACTGAAGAGGCCGATCCCGATCCCGGCGTGCCGCCCCTTCTCGGCCAGCTCCATGCGGGCGAGCGCGAGTTCGTCACGGACCAGCCGGGACACCTGCTCGGTGGCCCGCTGCACGAGCTCAGCGGTGGACTGCTCCGCGACCGGTCGCGCGGACTCGCGTACGACCTCGGCCATGGTGTCCTCCTTTCCCGGTTCCTGAGCTGTATGCCCCGGTCGCCGGTCGTTCAATCCTGATGACCGTGCACCGTCCCGCTGTGGTTAAGTGTCCGCCACCGGGCGCCGGGTTTGCGGCCGATCCGGCAGGTCGACCGCGCGCCGGGCGACGTCGGCGCCTCGCCGGCTCGGCCGGCTCGACCGGGGGTCAGCGCCTCGACGCCTCTGCCGGCTCGTCGGGCCCGACAAAGGCGCTGCTGCGGGCCTCGCCGTCGTCGTCGCCGCCGAAGAGCCGGGCGTCGTCGGGCGGCTCGTGCTCCGTCCGCCCGATGCCGGCCGAGCGGGGCCGACCCGCGCCCGCGGCCGGCCGTCGCGGCGCGGCCGACTGCCATGGCAGCAGACCGGAGCCGTCGCCGACCTCGGCCCGCAGTCGGGGCAGCGCGGTCGGTCGCTGGTCGCGCAGCCAGCCGACCAGATGCTCCCGGACCAGGCAGCGCAGGTCCCAGAGCCTCGGCGCGTCGGCGGCACTGACCAGGGCGCGCAGCCGGACCATCCCGCCGACCGCGTCGGTGACCTGCAGCACGCAGGTCCGTCCGTCCCACAGCTCGGTCCCCTCGACCAGCCGGCGCAGTTCCTCCCGCATCGCCTGCACCGGCACCGACCAGTCCACCTCGAATTCCGCCGTGCCGAGGACGGCGGCCCGGGTCCGGGTCCAGTTCTGGAAGGGCTTGCTGGTGAAGTACGAGGTGGGCAGGATCAGCCGCCGGTCGTCCCAGATCTGCACCACCACGTAGCTGAGGGTCAGCTCCTCGACCCGGCCCCACTCCCCCTCGACCACCACCACGTCGTCCAGCCGGACGGCGTCGCTGAACGCCAGTTGCAGCCCGGCGAAGACGTTGCCGAGCACGCTCTGCGCGGCCAGGGCGGCGACCACACCGATCACCCCGGCCGAGGCGAGCACGCTGGCGCCGACACCCCGCACGCTGGGAAAGGTCATCAGCATCACACCGAGGCTGAGCACCACGATGACCGCGACGGTTATCCGGCGCAGCATGACGATCTGGGTCTTGATCCGCCGGGCCTGCCGGTTGTCGGGCACGTCGAGCCGGAACCGTGCCAGGGCGGTGTCCTCGCTCACCAGCAGCAGCGACGCGACGAACCAGGCGGCGGTGGCGACGACCGCCAGCACGAGCAGGTGCAGCACGGTCTGTCGCCACGGCGTGCCGACGCCGTAGCCGGTGCTGAACCGCACCCCGAACTGGATCGCCAGCACGGTCGCGGCCACCTGGAAGGGCCGGTGCGAGTGCTCGGACAATTCGCTGAGCAGCACCGATCGTCTGCCCAGCCGGCGTACCGTCCGGTGCACCGCCTCGACCACGACGAGCGCGAGCACCGCCGCGCCGACGGTGACCACGAGCGTCCACAGATAGCTGTCCACCAATGTTGTTCCCTCCATGCCGAAGCCGGGTGCGGCCCTGGGATCTCCAGGGCCGCACCCGGCCGGGGGCGTCGGATCGTCGAGCTACGGGCAAAGTATGAAGAATGCCCGGTAGAACCCGATCCCGTCCAGGCTAAACCTTCCGGTACCTCGCCTGGACCAGGCAGAACACGGCGAAGGCGGCGATGCCGAGGGCGACCAGTGTGAGCAGGATCGACCCGAACGCCTGCTCACGCAGCGTGTGCAGGGCGGCGTCCAACCCCCGGGCCCGGTCCGGGTCGTAGTTCACCGCGGCCGTCACCACGAGCACTCCGGCGATGCCGTACGCCACGCCCTTGGCGACGTAACCGGCGACGCCGAGCCGGCGCGAGATCTTCCGGGTGTGCGGGCTCATCTCACCGGTCCGCAGATGCCGCTCGAAGCGCTTGACGAAGCCGTACCAGACCAGTCCGGCGCCGAGGGCGGCCAGGCCCAGGCCGGCGAGCCCGACGAGCAGGCGGCCCCCGCCCGAACTCATCAGTTGCTCGGTCAGCGCCTGCTGCTTGTCCGCACTCGACGACGTCGCCTGCCGGACGACCTGGAACGCGGTCCAGGCGAAGTAGAGGTAGACGACGGTACGGCCGGCGGAGCTGAGCCGCTCCAGCATCCGCTCCCGGCCCCGGTACTCCCGATGACCGACCGCCGCCTCGAATGCCTGCCAGATCCCCATCGCGACCAGACCGACCCCGATCGCGCCGACCAGGAACCCGCCGAGCGGTTGGGCGGCCAGGGTGCGTAGCGCACCGGACTGGTCGCCGTCGGCGGCCGGCTGGCCGAAGGCGATCTGCAATGCCAGCCAGGCGAAGAGCAGGTGGACGACGCCGTAGCCGACGAAGCCGGCCCGGGCGAGGATCTCCAGCGGCCGGCTGTCCTTGGCCCGCGCCGCGGTGGTTCCGGCGGTGTGAGTAGCTGACATGGGGCAGTCAATGACCGGTCGGCACGATTCTCAAACGTCCACGCCCGGGCTTCCCGGCAGGCGGGGAGTGGCGACGTCGGTCAGCCCGGGTTGCGGCCGATCCGCACCACCACCTGCTCCTGGTCCGCGCTCTGCACCGTGGCGTAGAGGCCGCCGACCTCGGTCGCCTGCTCCCCGACGGTGAGCGACAACTGCTCGCCGGCGACCTCGATGGTCACCACGTCGCCGTCGACGCCGACGAGCGTGGCGTCCACGCCGAGGATGCTGGCCCGGGCATCGACGCCCCGGTCGAAGGTGACGGTGCAGGCGTCCAGGCCACAGTCGGTGCTGGCTCCCTCGGAGCTGCAGCCGGCCAGGACGGCGGTGCCGAGGGCGAGTGTGGTGAGCAGACCGGCGGCACGGCGGACGGTGGTCGATCGGCGATACGGGGGGTTCGTCACCCTGCCAAGGATAACGGGGGTTCTCCAGGCAACCGCCGGGCCCGGGTACGCGCCGGTCTCGCCGCCGCGCTGCACGGCCGGGACGGTGGGGTGGGAGAATTGCTCCGGTGAGCTTCCTGGTGCAAGAAAATCCCGCCCGCCGTCGCTTCGAGATCCTGGTGGACGACAGCCTGGCCGGCTTCATCGGCTACCGGGTCGAGTCCGGGACGATGGTGTTGGCACACACCGAGGTCGACAGCCGGTTCGAGGGCAAGGGGGTCGGCAGCGCGCTGGCCCGGGGCACCCTCGACCAGCTCCGCGACCGGGGTGAGCGGGTCCGGGTCACCTGCCCGTTCCTCCTCTCCTTCCTGGAGCGCCATCCCGAGTACGCCCCGGTGGTCGCGGCGGACTGAGATCGACGGGCTACCGTCGTACCCGTGGCGGAGCCGGAAGTGCGCCCGACGGGCCGGGTGGGTCGAGTGGTGGTCGCGGTGGTCGGGGTGGTCGTGCTGGCCGCTGCCGTCGTCGGGGTGGGGCTCTGGCGGGGGTGGTTCGCCGACCCGTCGGTCTCGGACGCGCCCCGGGTCCGGCCCGGCACGGTCCAGACGCTGGTCGGCAACCTCGAAGCGCCCTGGGGGCTGGCCTTCCTGACGGACGGCTCGGCGCTGGTGACCGAGCGGGACAGCAAACGGATCCTCCAGGTCACCGGCGGCGAGGCCCGGGAGGTGGCGCGGATCGAGGAGGCGACACCCGCCGGTGAGGGCGGCCTGCTCGGCCTCGCCGTCTCCGCCGACCACGCCGCGGACCGCTGGGTCTACGTCTACTACACGGCCGCCGAGGACAACCGGATCGCCCGGCTCCGCCTCGGCGACGCCGCCGCACCGGAGATCGTGCTGAGCGGGATCCCGCGCGGCTCCCGGACGCACAACGGCGGCCGGATCGCCTTCGGACCGGACGGCATGCTCTACGTCGGCACCGGCGACGCCGGCGACCGCGACGCGGCGCAGGACCGGAACAGCCTGGCCGGCAAGATCCTGCGGATGACCCCGGACGGCCGGCCAGCCCCGGGCAACCCGTTCCGGGACACCCTCGTCTACAGCTACGGCCACCGCAACGTGCAGGGGTTCGGCTGGCACGCCGACGGGACGATGTACGCCGCCGAGTTCGGGCAGAACCACTACGACGAGCTCAACCGGATCACGCCGGGCGGCAACTACGGCTGGCCGGAGGTGGAGGGCGACTCCGACGACCCCCGCTTCGTCGCCCCGCTCGCCACCTGGGGCACCGCCGAGGCGTCGCCGAGCGGGCTGGCGGTGGTCGGCGACCGCGTCTGGCTCGCCTGCCTGCGCGGGCAGCGGCTCTACCGGATCGGCACCGACGGCCAGCACGCCGAGGCGCTGCTGACCCGGGAGTACGGCCGACTCCGGCACGTCGCCCCGGCGCCGGACGGCTCGCTCTGGGTGCTCACCTCCAACCGCGACGGCCGGGGCTCCCCGGAGTCCGACGACGACCGGATCCTCCGGCTGATCCCGTAACCACAGCAGCCCCGAGCCACAGCAGTCCGGAGCCGCTGCAGCCCGGAGCCGCTGCAGCCCGGAGCCGCTGCAGCCCGGAGCCGCTGCAGCCCGGAGCCGGCCGGTGTCAGATGGCGTGCTCCGGGGCGGGCAACTCGGTGAAGGGGAAGCGGAGCCGGAAGTCGGGCCAGGGCACGCTGAGTCGCAGCCGCTCGTCGCCACGGCCGGTGTCGACTCCCAACTCCGCGATCTGACCGAGGTCGGTGAGCGAGCGCCTGGCCTGCTCCTCGGTGACCCCGGCGGCGCCGGCGAGCCTGGTCAGGCTGGTGCTGACCAGCCTGCGCCGCCAGCGTCGCCGGGTACGCTGGGCCAGCCGGCGGATCGCGATCGCCACCAGTACGGCCTGGTCGTCCCGCTGTGCCCTGGTCTCCAACTCCCGCTCCTGTGCCGAGAGCGGCAGCACCTCCAGCGGATCGCGGTCCAGCCGAGGCGTGATCCAGGGGTCACCGTCCCCGGTGTCGGCGGCGATGTCGAAGAGACCGAATTCGGCAAGACAGAGCAGCAGTTCGCCGACCGTGTGCGGAACCGGAATCCCCCGTCGCCGGCACATCTCGGCGAAGAGTTCGATCCGGGTGGCCCGGACCCGGACCATCCAGGCGTAGTGCTCCCGGGCGTGCAGTTCGACGTCCTCGGCGTCCCGGCCGGCGCGGCGCCGCCGGGCCCGCTCCACCCACTCGTCGACGCTCCCCGGGTCGCACCACGCCGAGCCCTCCCAGGGCACCATCGTCGTCCAGGCCGACCGGCGGAACCGCGGCCGGGCGGGTACCACGGTGAGGTGGGCAAAGGCGCAGGGTAGCCACCGGATCCAGGACGGCGTGAGGGCGGCCCGCTGCCAGCGAGGGGTCACCGGACGAACGATACAGCGACTCGCCGTGAACGTGGAGGTACCCTTCGTGACACCGATGGTACGGATCGGCCGGCGGGCCGAACGTCCGATCAGGACCGCCCGGTGAGCACCTCGGCGGCGGCCCGACCGGCGGCCCGGGTGGCGCCGTAGGTGGCCAGGTGCGTCCGGCCGACCACCGCCGACGGCACGCCGAGTTCCACCACCACCGCGTCCGGGCGTTCGGCGAGGATCCGCCGCACCGCCGCCGTCATCCAGTCGTGCCGGTGCAGGTCCCGGACCACCAGCACCAGCGGGCGGCCGGCGGCCGGATCGAGCGTGCCGGCGGGCGGTCCGCCGTCGGCGCCGATGTCCCCGGCAGCCAGCCGTGCGGTCGTGGTACCGGGCAGCAGGGCGGCCAGTGGTGCGCCCACGCCCCACGGCGTCTCGGCGCCGATGGCGATGTTGCGGGGAGGTTCGAACTCCAGCACGTGCGCCGGGCCGGTCAGCGGCAGCACGGCCGGGCCGGCGCCACCGGTCGTCCGAACCGCGCGCCGGGCGGCGGCCAGCCCGAGCGGGGAGCCGTCCGGGCCGGGGTCGCGCCAACCGGTCCCGGTCCGGGCGGCGCCGCTCCAGGCCGCGAGCAGGCCGACCCGCTTGGCCGCCTCGACCAGCCGCTCCTCCGGCAGCACCCCGGCGAGCACGGCGTCGACGATCGCCTCCCGCAGCCGCCGGACATCCGCCTCGGTGGCGTGCTCGCCGCCGACACAGATCGCGTCGGCACCGGCGACCAGGGCCCGGACGGTCGCACCGGCGAAGCCGTACCGGTCGGCGACCGCGCGCATTTCGATGCCGTCGGTCACCACCACCCCCTGGAAGCCCAGCTCCTCGCGGAGCAGGTCGGTCAGGACCCGCCGACTCAGCGTCGCCGGCCACTCCGGGTCGATCGCCGGGACCAGCAGGTGGCCGGTCATCACCGCCTGCACCCCGGCGTCGATCGCGGCCCGGAAGGGCGGCAGCTCGCAGGCGTCGAGGCGGGCCCGGGACACCTCGATCCGGGGTACGTCGAGGTGGGAGTCGACGCTGGTGTCCCCGTGCCCCGGGAAGTGCTTGGCGCAGGCGGCGACCCCGGCCGACTGGAGGCCGCGTACCCAGGCGGCGGTGTGCCGGGCGACGAGCCCCGGGTCGGAGCCGAAGGAGCGTACGCCGATCACCGGGTTGTCGGGGTTGGCGTTGACGTCCGCGTCCGGGGCGTAGTTCAGGGTGACCCCGGCGGCGGCCAACTCGGCACCGAGGTCGCGGGCGATCGCCTCGGTCAGCTCGGGGTCGTCGACCGCGCCGAGCGCCAGGTTGCCGGGACGGGAGCTGCCCAGCCGGGACTCCAGCCGGGTGACGTCGCCGGCCTCCTCGTCGATCGCCACCAGCACGTCCGGACGCTCGGCGCGCAGCGCGGCGGTCAGCGCGGTGACCTGCTCGGTGTCGACCACGTTGCGGGCGAACAACACCACCGCGCCGAGCCCTTCGCCGAGCCAGCGGCGCAACCAGTCCGGCGGCCGGGTGGTGCCGACGAAGCCGGGCTGGAGCACCGCCGCGGCCAGGCTGGACAGGTTGTCCGTCGTTCCGCTCATCCCGCCGGTTCCCCCGCATCTACAGTGGACAGCCGCCGCCCTGGTAGCGGCGGGTGCTGCCATGGTCACACCAGCTCGGAAAATAGTCAATAAACCTTCCTATTAGCCGGAACGAGTCGGAAGGCCGACAGGCGGCGCAACGCTGCCGGCCAGGACGCCGTAGGGCAGCGGCGACAGTGCCGCCGGGGCGTGCGACAGTGCTGGGATGCAGTCCAGCATCCCGGCCGGCGGGCCGCGCCTCGCCGAACTGCCGTACCGCCTCTTCGCCGCCGACGAGACGAGCTGGTTCGACATCCCGGGCGTCCGGATCGTCGGCGCCGTCCTCGGCACGGTGCTGTTGCTCGCCGCGCTGCGGTCGATGTTCGGTGGCCGCCGCTAGCCACCCGCACGGCCACCCGGACGGCGGGGCCGGGGGCATCCGGACGGGGTCCGGGAACATCCGTCCCGGAGGCTGTCGAGCTGGGCGCAGAGACGGGTGCGCCGGCGCCCGGGCTGGGCGCACAGACGGGGCCGCCGGCGCCCCACCCTCGCCCCGGTCCCCGCCCCCGATCCCCGCCCCCGATCCCCGCCCCCGATCCCCGCCCCCGATCCCCGCCCCCGATCCCCGCCCCCGATCCCCGCCCCGGCCGAGGGTCCGGGTAGCCGGGACGTTCAGCGGGGGCCCGGGTCCAGCCTGGTGCGGCGGCTCTGCAGGTAGGCGCGCTCGGTCTCGTTGGTGGCCAGTGCCATGGCCTGGTCGTAGGCGGCTCGGGCATCGGCATCGCGTCCGAGCCGCACCAGCAGTTCGGCCCGTACAGCGGGAAGCCGGTGGTAGCCGGGCAGCTCGACCTCCTCCAACGCGGCCAGGGCCAGCGCCGGTCCGTGCACCTCGGCGACCGCGACCGCACGGTTGAGCGCGACGATCGGGGTCGGCGCGAGTGCGAGGAGCTGGTCGTATAGCGCCAGGACCTGCGTCCAGTCCGTGGCGGCGCCGTCGGTGTGGACCGCGTTGATCGCGGCCTGGATCTGGTACGGGCCGGGCCGGTTGCGCCGCAGGCAGCGGCGCACCAGGTCGTGGCCCTCGGCGATGAGCGTCCGGTTCCACGCCGACCGGTCCTGGTCGGCCAGTAGCACCAACTCGCCGGCCGGGCCGAGCCGGGCCGGGCGGCGCGCCTCGGTCAGCAGCAGCAGGGCGAGCAGGCCGAGGACTTCGGGCTCGTCGGGCATCAGCGCGGCGAGCTCGCGGGCGAGGCGGATCGCCTCGGCGCAGAGGTCGGTCCTGATCAGCGGTCCGGCGGTGGTCGCGTAGCCCTCGTTGAACATCAGGTAGAGGACGGTGAGCACCGGCAGCAGCCGGTCCGGCAGCTCGTGTTCGGCGGGTACCCGGTAGGGGATGCCGGCGTCTCGGATCTTCTTCTTGGCCCGCACGATCCGCTGGGCGACGGTCGCCTCCGGCACCAGGTAGGCCCGGGCGATCTCCGGCACTTCGAGTCCGCCGAGCAGGCGGAGCGTCAGGGCGGTCCGCGCGTCGGGGCCGAGCGCCGGGTGGCAACAGGTGAAGATGAGTCGCAGTTGGTCGTCCTTCACCGGTCCCACCTCCTGGGGCTCGTTCTGCTGGTGCAGCAGCAGGGCCTGGACATGCCGGGCCTCGCGGGTCGACTCGCGGCGGAGCCGGTCGACAGCCCGGTTGCGTGCGGTGGTCACGATCCAGGCGCCGGGGTTGGGCGGGACCGTCTCCCACTTCTGCAGCGCCGTCGTGAACGCGTCCTGAACCGCCTCCTCGGCGAGGTTGATGTCGCCGAGGAGGCGGGTCAGCGTGGCGACGCAGCGGCCGTACTCCGCGCGGTAGATGCTCGCCAGGTCCATCTCGGTGACCGGCCCGACGGTCAGGCCTGGGACAGGTCGTCGAAGGGGCGCACCTCGATCGGGCCGCAGGCCGCCGCGCACTTCTCGGCCCAGGCCAGCGCCTGGTCCAGGTCGTCGCACTTGATGATCCAGAATCCGGCGATGTGCTCCTTGGCCTCGGCGAACGGCCCGTCGCTCATGGTGGCGGTGCCGTTCTCCGTCCGGACGACGGTGGCGCTCTCCGGCGACGTGAGTCCTCCGGCGAAGACCCAGGCGCCCGCGGCCTGCAGTTCGTCGTTGATCCGCTCGGTCTCCCTGAACATGGTCTGCATCTCCTCGTCGGACGGCGCCGGTGCGCCCTCGACGAAATGCACGGAAAGCAGGTACTGCTTCATGACGTTCCTCCTACAGCTCGTTGTGGATGGCGACAGGTCAGCTCGTTGTGGATGGCGACAGGTCAGGCGGTCAGGCGGCCAGGCGGCGCGCGACAGCGGGGATCACGATCGCGGCCGCGACCAGGTGGGTGAGCATCAGTAGCGCCTTGGTCGCCGGTGCGGCGTCGGCGATCACGTCCGGCACCAGCGACAGGACGGTCAGCACCACCGTCGTACGGACGAAGGTACGGCGCGGACGCCGGGCGAAACGGGACAGCAGCGCCGCCATGATCACACCGACCAGCGAGAAGATCGCCGTCAGCGTGCCGAACCCCGTGACCGGGATCGGAGCGCCGGAAATGTCGAGGCTGATCCCCGCCCCGTGGCCGGCGGCGGCGACGGCCATGGTGGCGGCGCTCGCGACGACCGTGGCGACCAGACCGATCCCGACCAGCGCACCGAGGGTCGAAGTGGTGGCCCGGGTCGTGTTCACGGTGGTGTTCATCGTGCCCTCCAGCGAGGTCGTGTGCGCCGGCTCGGTGCCGGGCTCTCACCAGGGCTACGAAAAGGATCAACCCCGATCGACACGGACGCCCGGATCATCTCAGGAATTTTTTCGACCCACCCTCGGAAGGTCGTCGGCGAGGTCGGCCAGTTCCGGTTCACACCGGTGCCGCCAGCCGGACCCGGTTCGAAGCGGTGCGGCCAGCCGGACCCGGTTCGAAGCGGTGCTGCTCCGTTTCGAGGGCGAACCGCCTGGGTACCTGCGGCAACCGATGAAGCTGCCACCTCTGCACGCCACCCGGCTCCGCCGTGCCGCCCGGCACCACTTCGGCTGGCGGTCGCTGCGCCCCGACCAGCTCACCGCGATGCGCGCCCTGATGCGCCGTCGGGACGCTCTCGTCGTACTCCCGACCGGGGCCGGGAAATCCGCCGTCTACCAGGTGCCGGCGACGCTGCTGCCGGGACCGACGGTGGTGATCTCTCCCCTGCTCGCCCTCCAGCAGGACCAGATCGGCGCCCTCAACGAGCGGAACCGCCCCGAACTGCGCGCGGTGCGGATCAGCTCGGCCGAGAGCGCCGGCCAGCACGCCGCCGCACTGGAGGAGATCCGCTCCGGGCGGGCCCGGTTCCTCTTCACCACCCCGGAGCAGCTCAGCAACCCCGACCGGCTGGCCGAGGTACGCCGGCTGCGCCCGGCCCTGGTCGCGGTCGACGAGGCGCACTGCATCTCCGCCTGGGGACACGACTTCCGCCCCGACTACCTGGCGTTGGGGCACCTGATCCGGGAGCTCGGCCGCCCACCCGTGGTCGCGCTGACCGCGACGGCGTCGCCACCGGTCCGGGACGACATCGTCGACCGGCTCGGCCTGCGTAAACCCCGGCTGGTCGTCGCCGGGCTGGACCGCGCCAACCTCTTTCTCGAGGTGGCGAACTGCGCCACCGAGGACTACCGCTGGCGGCGGCTGCTCGCGCTGCTGCGCACCGACGAGCGTCCCGGCATCGTCTACGTGCCGACCCGGCGGGCCGCCGAGGAACTGGCCGAGCGGCTGACCTCGGCCGGCTTCCCGGCGCAGTACTACCACGGCGGGATGCCGGGCGGCGCCCGCGAGGAACTGCACGAGGACTTCCTCGCCGACCGGGTGCCGATCATGGTCGCCACCTCGGCCTTCGGGATGGGCATCGACAAGCCCAACATCCGCTGGGTGGCGCACATGGCCCTGCCCGACGCACCGGACAGCTATCTCCAGGAGATCGGCCGGGCCGGCCGGGACGGTGAACCGGCCCGTGCACTGCTGCTCTGGCGCGCTGAGGACGTCGGCCTGCGTCGCTACTTCACCGGCGGCGCCCCGGATCCCGACGAGCTGCGCGACCTCGCCGCGCTGCTCCGGGATGGGCCGACGACCCGGACGGCGCTGCGCGAGCGGACCGGGCTCGGCGCTCGCAAGCTCGGTCAACTGCTCGCCCTGCTGGAGCAGGTCGGCGCCGCCGACACCCTGCCGGACAACCGGCTCGGCAGCCCCCGGTACGCCCCAAAGCCCGTCGACGCGGCCACCGCCGCACTGGCCGAGGCGGAACGCCGGCAGGCGGTGCAGCGGTCCCGTACCGACATGATGCGGGCGTTCGCCGAGACCCGGAGCTGCCGGGGGCAGACCCTGCTGGCGTACTTCGGTGAACGGCTCGCCCGACCCTGCGGGCACTGCGACAACTGCCGGGAGGGGCTGGCCGACGCCGGCACGGGCTCGCCCGTCGGGCGCGACACCGCTGCCGGCCGCGACCGGCCCGGCAGGCATCCCTTTCCGGTGCACAGCGCCGTCCGGCACACCGAGTGGGGCACCGGAATGGTACTCGGCTACGAGGACGACCGGATGACCGTGCTCTTCGACGAGGTGGGATACAAGACGCTCTCGGTGCCGGTGGTCAGCGAACAGGGCCTGCTCGTGGCCGCCGACGACTGAGCCACGGGATCGCCGGACCCGCTCGCCGGGGATGTCCCGTGCGGGTACGGCGATTCGGTTTGCCCTCGGCCGCCGCGTGCCGTGGGATGTGATGGTTTGTACTCAGTGGAGGGAAGTTGCCGTGACCGAGCAACCGCTGTATGCGAGCGAGTTCGGATTTTCCGACGACGAGTGGGGGCTGCTGGTCGGCCTGCCGCAGTCGGTGCTGACCGCGGCGAGTGCCGCCGAGTCGGACGGCGGTCGCCGGACCCGGACGGAGAACGCCGCCGGACTGGAGAGCATCGCCGCCGGCCGGGAGTCGGCCAGCCCGCTGGTCGCCGCCGTCGCCGGAGAGCTGATCATCCGGGTCGGCGATCCGGAGGTGGGCGAGGAGCTGCCGGTGGTCGAACCGGAGGACCCGAAGGCGTTGATCGCCGACGTGCTGAGCCGGGCCGAGGCGGCGTCCAAGCTGCTCGCCGGCAAGGTCTCCGAGGGCGAGGCGGGCGCGTACCGGCACTGGCTGCTCACCATCGCCGAGCAGGTGGTGACAGCGGCGGCGACCGGTGGCGTGCTCGGCCTCGGCGGCGACGAGGTGACCGAGTCCGAGCGCCGCTTCCGCGACGAGCTCTCCCACGTGCTCAACGACTGACTCCTCCTCGGGCTCCTCAGCGGGCGAGGAGCTCGAGGACGGCGCGCTCGGCCTCTGCGTCGGTGCTCCGCGGTCCCACCTCGGCGACCGTGCCGCTCTGGTAGAGGTCGATCAGGCGGGGATCGACGTAGGACGCCCGGGCCACCGCCGGAGTGTTGCCGAGCCGGCCGGATACCCGGCGCATGGCCTCGGCGATCACCCGGCGCCGGGCGCTCACCGACCGCTGCGGTCCGGCCTCGGCGAGCGCCCGCGACGCCCAGAGGGTCGCGTGCCAGGTGCGGAAGTCCTTTGCGGTCATCTCCCCGCCGCTCGCCGCCCGCAGGTAGTCGTTGACCTCGTCGCTGCGTACGTCCCGCCAGCAGCGGCCGTCCCAGTAGCCGAAGAGCCGCTGCGCGGCACGCCGCCGGCGGCGCAGCTCACGCAGCACCCGGCACGCCTGCGCGTCGTCGATCCGCAGCACCTGCGCGACGCCGCCCTTCGCCGGAAACTCGAAGACCACCGCACCGGCCCGACAGCGGGCGTGCTCGGGGCGGAGCGTGGCCACCCCGAACGTGGGGTCGTCGCCGGCCGCGTACTGGTCGCTGCCGATCCGGAAGGTGCCCATGTCGAGCAGCCTGGCCACCGTCGCCAGTACCCGGGGCCGGCGCAGCCCCCGGCCGGCGAGGTCGGCACCGACCCGTTCCCGGAGCACCGGCAGCCGGGTGGCGACCTCCAGCACGTGGTCGAACTTTGCCTGGTCGCGCCGGGACCGCCAGGTCGGGTGGTAGAGGTACTGCCGCCGCCCGGCCGCGTCGGTGCCGACCGCCTGGACGTGCCCGTCGGGATGGGGGCAGATCCAGACCTCCTTCCAGGCCGGCGGGATCACCAGGTCGCGGAGCCGGGTCAGCTCCGCCGGGTCCCGGATCGGCCGCCCCTGCGTGTCGAGGAAGACCACCCCGCGACCGTGCCGGCGCCGCCCGTAGCCGGGGGCCGAGAGGTCGCTACGCCGCAGCCGCATGGCGGTCCCGCCCCACCCGGTCGACCTCGCCCGCGGCCGCCAGCACCGCGTCCACCTCGATCGCGGCCAGCGCCGGATGGATCCGGGACGGCTCGGCGGACGGGTCGTCGCACCGGCCCCCCGACCCGTTGCCCGAACCGTCCCGCAGGGAGCCGCCGTCCGAGCCGTCCTGCGGCGTCCCGTCGCCGGGGGCGCCGGCCGGCCGGTGCAGTGCCCGGTGCCAGGGCCGGTCCGGCGGCGGGCCCCAGAGCTGCGGCCGGACCGGCCCGAAGAGCACGACGGAGGGCGTCCGGTACGCGGTGGCGAGGTGCGCGACTCCGGTGTCCGTACTCAGCACCAGGCGGGCGTGCCCGACCACGGCGGCCAGCTCGGCCAGGGTGAGTCGGCCGGCCAGTACCGCCGTCGGGGCCAGCCCCGCCCCGCGCGACACCCGCTCGGCGAGACCCCGCTCCGCCGGCGAACCGGTCACCACCACCCGGTGCCCGGCCCGGGACAGCTCCCCGGCCAGCGCGGCGAACCGGTCCGGCGGCCAGCGCCGACGCGTACCCTTGCCACCCGGGTGCACGACCGTCGCTCCGACCGGCACCCGGCGGGGCGCCGGGAGGCGCAGGTCCAGGTCGTCCGGGTCGCACTCGACGCCGTACCAGCTCAGCAGCCGGCACCAGCGGCGTACCTCGTGCTCCTCCTCCCGCCAGGGCGGGCCGTCGACGTGGCCGGCCTCGGCGCAGTGGTAGCCGCAGAGCCGTTCCGGGCCGGCGGCGGCGAGCAGCCGGTGCGACTCCGGCCCCCGACCGTGCAGGTTGACCGCCCAGTACGGTGTCGGCCCGGCCCAGCCGCGCCGCGCCAGCCCGTCGGTCGGCAGCCCGTCGATCGGCAGCCCGTCAATTGGCAGCCCGTCAATTGGCAGCCCGTCAATTGGCAGCCCGTCGATCGGCAGCACGTTGTCGATGTCGCCGACCAGTTCCACCAGCGGGCTGAGCCAGTCGGGCGCGGCGACCGTGAGGGTCTGCTCCGGAAACGCGGCACGCAGTCCGCGCAGCGCCGGCACCGCCGTCGCCAGATCACCCACCCCGAGCGCCCGCAGCACCAGGATCACGGATAGGAGGTCTCCCGATCGGCACAGACCACCATCTCCCGGACCGCGCATCCGGGTGGCTGACGCAGCGCGAAGAGCACGGCCGCCGCGACGTCGGCCGGATCGTTGAGCGCGGCGTCGGCACCGGGCCGGTACTGCGGGTCGCGCTCGTCGAAGAAGTTGGTACGCATGCCGCCCGGCAGCAGCAGCGTCACCCCGACCGAGCCGGCCAGTTCGGCGGCGAGCGCCCGGGTGAAGCCCACCACGCCGAACTTCGCCGCGCAGTAGGCGGTCGCGTCGGCCACCGCCTTCACCCCGAGGGTCGAGGCGACGGTGACGACCGTGCCGCGCGCGCGTTCCAGATAGGGCAGGGCCGCCCGGATCACGGCGGCGGTGGCCAGCAGGTCGACGGCGACGATCCGCTCCCAGGTCTGCCCCGGCACGTCGGCCAGCCGCCCCGGCACGTCGACCCCGGCGGCGGTGACCACACCGGCGAGTCCACCGGCCCGCTCGGCGAGTTCCCGGGTGGCCACCTCGGCGGCCCGGGTGTCGGCCAGGTCGCATTCGAGCCACGGCACCGGTGCGGCCGGCGGCTGCCGGTCGAGCACGTACGGCCGGCCGCCGGAGTCGGCGATCGCGGCCACCACCGCCGCGCCGAGACCGCTGGAGCCGCCGCTGACCAGCACCGCGCCGCCACCGTCCCGCCCGGTCGCCCCCGCCGGGGCGGCCGCCGGCTCGGACCGGGGCGCGAGCGCACCACCGGCGCCGTCGAGGCCGCCGCTCACCGGGCCCGTCCCACCGGCCCGGGACCGGTCCGGGCAGCGGCTCCGGGACCGGTCCGGGCCGCGGTGATCATGTC
Organism: Plantactinospora sp. WMMC1484; assembly: GCF_049315195.1. Taxonomy (NCBI): domain Bacteria; kingdom Bacillati; phylum Actinomycetota; class Actinomycetes; order Micromonosporales; family Micromonosporaceae; genus Plantactinospora; species Plantactinospora sp. WMMC1484. Next base: position 3,831,004 of record NZ_CP186055.1, on the reverse strand, counting down.
GGTGGTCGAGCGCCCGTCCAGGTAGGGCACGACCACGGTGTGCCCGCCCCAGCGCTGCATGATCTCGGCCTCCGGCAGCTCCGGTCCGTCGGCGCCGGTGCCGTAGTCGCCGCCCTTGACCCAGACGTCCGGCCGTAGCCAGGCCAGCGCCGCGTGCGGCGTCGACTCGTCGAAGACGACCACCGCGTCGACGCAGCCGAGCGCGGCCAGCAGGCGGGCCCGGTCGGCGTGCCGGACCAGCGGCCGGTCCGGACCCTTGAGAGCGGCCACGCTCTCGTCGGAGTTGACGCAGACCACCAGGCAGTCGCCGAGCTGCCGGGCCGCCTCCAGCGTCGCCACGTGCCCCGCGTGCAGCAGGTCGAAGCAGCCGCCGGTGGCCACCACCGTGCCGCCGGCGGCCCGGACCCGGGCCACCACCTCTCCGGCGGCCCGGTGGCCGATCCGGTCGCTCCACTCCACCGCCGCGACCGGCACGGCGTCACCGGAGCGCCGCACGCCCTGCCCGGGCTCGCCGTGCTGCCGCGCCGTCGTGGACCGGGCCGGAGCCGCCGGTACGGCGGTCGCCACCCCGCCCCCCGCCACGTACCCGGACGCCTCGGCCACGCCCTGCTGCACCGCCTCCGAGACCAGCGCACCGTCCGCCAGGGCCACCGTGGCCGCCGCGGCGAACCGGTCCCCCGCCCCGCAGGTGTCGCCGTCTGCGCGGGTCGGTGGCGGCAGCACCAGCGGCGTCGAGCCGGCATGGCTGAGGAGTGCGCCGTCGCCGCCCAGGGTCACCACCACCGCGCCGACCTGCCAGCGCTGACGCAGCGCCTGGGCGCAGCGCCCCGCCGTGGCCAGCCGGGAGGCCCCGGTGGCAACCCCGGCAAGTTCGCGAGCCTCCACCTCGTTCGGGGTGGCCAGCCGGACGCCCGGCACCGCCGCCGGGCCGCGCGGGTGCGGGTCCCAGACGATCGGCGCGGCGGTGCCCGCGAGCGCAGCGCGCAGCGCGGGCAGCCGGGCCACCCCCCGACCGTAGTCACTGACCAGGATCCCGGCCGCCCCGGCCAGCAGTTCCAGGACGGCTTCGCTCGGCTCGCCGGGTGGCCCGGCCGGCCCGCCCCGGTCGTGCCGGAGCAGCACCCGCCCCCGGGTCCGCAGCCGGATCTTCTCCGGGGTCGCCCCCGGCAGCGGCAGCCCGTAGACCTGCACCCCGGCTGCGGTGAGCAGCCGGCTGAGCCGGGCGCCCCCCTCGTCGTCGGCGAGCGCCGTGACCAGGGCGACCTCGAAGCCCCGCCCGGCGGCGAAGAGTGCGGCGAGCCCGGCGCCGCCGGGCCGGTCCATGCTGCTGTTCTCGTCCAGCACCGGGACGGGCGAGTCCGGGCAGAGTCGGTTCACCACGCCCTCCACGTCCCGGTCGAGCAGCGTGTCGCCGACGACCACCAGCCTCCTGGTCATCGCCCCTCCCCCTCGCTCCCGCCCGGACGGAGGGTTCCCGGCACCCGCAGCACCAGCTCGTCCTCGACCCCGGAGGGGCGCACCGTCGCGGCGCCTGCGCCCACCGGCTGCGCTGCCGCCCCGGCGGGCACGGTCTGCGTGGCGGGCGGTGTGGCACCCGCCGGCCCCGCGCCCGCCATCGCCGTGCCCGCCATCGCGGCGCCCGGCGCCGCCGGTCCGGTCGTCAGGTAACCGGTCGGGGCGAACGGGGCCGGCAGGTGCACGTCCACGTAGGCGCAGAGCACGTGCGCCGACACCAGGTGGAGTTCCTGCACCACCTGACTGTCCGGATAGGGCACGGCGAGCACGTCGGTGCAGGCGTCGGCGAGCGGGTTCGGCGTCGGTCCGGTCAGCGCCCAGCAGCGCATGCCGAGCTCCCGACCGGCCCGGGCCGCCCGGACCAGGTTGGCGCTGCGGCCGCTGGTGGAGAGGAGCAGCAGCACGTCGTCGGGGCGGCCGTGCGCGCGTACCTGCCGGGCGAAGACCTCGTCGAAGCCGTAGTCGTTGCCGATCGCGGTCAGCGAGGAGGTCTCGGCGCAGAGCGCGATCGCCGAGAGCGGGGCCCGGTCGTCGCGGAGCTTGCCGACCAGCTCCGCGGCGAGGTGCTGCGCCTCGGCGGCGCTGCCCCCGTTGCCGGCGACCAGGATCCGACCACCGCCGGCGAGCAGCCGGGCCAGCTCGTCGCCCCAGCGGGCCAGCCGCCCGGCCTCGGCCCGGTACGGCAGCAGCGCCGAGGCGAGCCCGGCCAGGTGGCTGTCCAGCACCTCCAGGGGCCCGGTCATCCGGCGACCACCCGGCTCGGCCGGCGTACCTCGCTGACGGCGGCGTAGACGGCCCCGATCTGCTCGGCCGTGCGGGCCCAGGAGTACCACCGGCGGGCCCGGTCCAGCGCCGCCGCCGCGTAGCCGAACCGGCGCACCCGGTCGGCGAGCAGCTCGCGGATGGCGGTGCCGAGCGCCTCGGGATCGCGGGGTGGCACCAGGTCGCCGGTGCGCCCCGGCGCCACGGTGTCGGTGAGCCCGCCGACTGCGGTGCCGACGACCGGCACACCGCAGGCCATCGCCTCCAGCGGGGTGAGCCCGAACGGCTCGTACCAGGGGGCGGCGACGAGGACGTCGGCGGAGCGGTACCAGTACGGCATCTCGTCGCGCGGGACGGCGCCGATCAGGCGTACCCGGTCGGCGACCCCGACCTCCTCGGCGAGCGCGCGCAGCCGGCGGACCTGGGGGTCGTCGTCCACCTCGCCGGCCGGCGGCCCGCCCACCACGACGCACTCGGCGTCCGGGATCGTGGGCATCGCCCGGATGAGGTCCTGGTAGCCCTTGCGCTCCACCAGCCGGCCGACGGTGAGGATTCGGAACCGGCCCGGCACCCGGGGCACGGCCGGGCCGTCGGGCGAGAAGGTCGCGTCGTTGACCCCGGAGGGGATCACCGTCACCCGGTCCTGCGGCACGCCCATCCGGACCAGTTCCCGCACCTCGTCCCGGCTCTGTGCGATGACCCGGTCGACGGCCCGGCCGAGGGCCCGTTCGTAGCCGACCCGGCGGGCCGGGCTGGTGTCCGCCGCGCCCTGGTGGCGCCGCTTGACCGTGCCGAGCGCGTGGTAGGTCAGCACCACCGGGACACCGGTCTGCCGGCCGGCGGCGATCCCGGCCAGCCCGCTCATCCAGAAGTGCGCGTGGGCCACGTCGGGCACCCAGTCGTCCTCCCGCCAGCGCGCCACCAGCCACCGGCTGAAGTCCTTCATGTACGGCAGCAGGTCGTCCTTGGCGATCGGCTGCGGCGGCCCGGCGAGAACGTGCACCACCTCGACGCCGTCGCGCAGCTGCACGGTCTGCGGCGTGTCCGGGCTGTCCCGCCGGGTGTAGACCCGCACCTCGTGGCCGGCGTCGGCGAGCGCGGCGGCGAGCTCGGCGACGTGGGTGTTCTGGCCGCCCGCGTCCTCGCCGCCGAGCACCGCGAGCGGGCTGGCGTGCTCGGAGATCATCGCGACGCGCATAGTTCCTCCTCCAGCAACCGGTCCCAGTCGGCCAGGAACCGGTCCAGGCCGTACCGGGCCCGCGCGGCATCCCGGGCCTGACCCCCGAGCCGGCGGGCGGTGTCGGGCTCCTCGACGAGCTGCCGGGTGGTCGCCAGCAGGGTGTCGATCCGGGTGGAGAGCACACCCGCCCCCGGTGGCACCGCCTCCACCGCCCCGGTGGCGGCGAGCACGACCACCGGCATGCCCATGGCCATCGCCTCGACGAGGCTCAGCCCGAGCGACGTCCACCGACACAGGTGCAGGTACGCCCGCCGCCGGGCGACCTCCGCCTGCATACGGACCTGCGGCAGGTCGTCGTGCACGGTCAACCGGTCGGCGGGCAGCCCCAGCCGGTCCGGCAGCCCGGCCACCCCCATCCCGAAGACGTCCAGCGGAGCTATCTCGGCGAAGAGCGGCAGCAGGTCGGTTCCGGTCACCCGCCAGCGGCGTACCGGCTCGTTGACCACCACCGCCAGCCTGTCGAGTTCCCCGCTGTAGCGGGCGGTCGGCGCCACGATGCCGTGCTCGACCACGGCCGTCCGGGTACCACCGGTGTCCCAGAAGAGCGCGTTGAAGTGCGTGACGTGCGCGATCAGCAGGTCGTCGCGGTCGGCCAGCGGATGCCGGCTGTTCGGCACGTCCCCCTGCTTCGGCGTGTTGTGCTCGACGAAGATCGCCGGAAGGTCGTGGCCGACCCGCCGGCCCAGCCACTCCGTGACCAGGTCGATCTCCTCCGGACGTTGCAGGATCACCAGGTCGACGTCGGCGCCGGCCAACTCCTCGGGGGTCACCTCGTCCACGGTGTCCGGCCACCGGTAGGTGCGGGCCCGTCCCAGGCCGTACGGGCCACGGTCCGGGGTGACCGGGACGAGATACCGGTGCTTGCCGTGCACGAAGGCGGTGGTCCAGGAGCCGTGCACGTGCCAGAGCAGGATGTTCACGGCCGGACCTCCCGGGCACCGGCGAGCACGCCGGACCGCGCGGCCCCGCTCGTCGTCCCCAAACCGGCCGCAGCCGCCGCGCTCGTACCCGGACCGGCCGCAGCCGCCGCCGAGTGACCGAGCAGGCGTACCGCCTCGACGACCTCGTGCGGTGCGATGTCGGAGAGGCACGGATGCCCCGGCACCGGGCACGTGGTGGCCCTGCTGTGCCGGCAGTCGGCGGCGGCGTCGCCGAGCCGGACGGTGGGCACGCGGTAGGGGCCCCACTGTCCGAAGGGGACCGTCGGCGCGAAGAGGCTGACCACCGGAACGCCGAGCGCGGCGGCCAGGTGCGCCGGGCCGGTGTTGCCGACGACCAGGCAGCCGGCCCGGGCGATGATCGCGGCGAGGCCGGTGAGCGTGGTCTGCCCGCCGAGGTCGATTCCGGTACGGCCGGCGACCCGCGCGGTCAGCGTCCGCTCCCCCGGACCGCCGGTCACCACCACCCGGTGCCCCGCCCCGGTGAGCGCGTTGACGATCTCGGCACAGAGTTCGGGCGGGCAGGCACGGGCCGCTACGGAGGATCCGGGGTGTAGCACGACGTACCCGGGATCGGGCAGGCTGCCGTCGGCGAAGGTCGCGTCCGGGTCGGCCCGCAGCCGCAACACCGGCTCGTCGCCGGAAGGCAGCGCGAATCCGGCGGCCGCCGCCAGCGACAGCGCCCGCTCCGCCTCGGGGATCCCCGGCGACACCCGGTGCCGCACGTCCAGGAGGGAACCGGGATAGTCCGGGCTGATCGCCGAGATTCGGGCTACCCCGGCCATCCGCAGCACCAGGGCGAGCGGCAACGCCGACTGGTGGAACGAGGTGAAGAGAACCGCCTCCTCGGCGCCGGTGGCAGCGAGCCGGGCGGTGAGCCGGTCAACCTCGGCCCGGTCGACCGGGCCGGGCTCGGGGTCGATCCAGGGCAGCCGCCACTCGACGAGTTCGTCGACGCCGGGCAGCAGCTCGGCGGCGGCCCGGCCGCGCGGCCCGCAGAGCAGCACCACCCGTTCGGCGCCGGCCGCGACGGCCCGGATCGCCGGTCCGGTCACCAGGACGTCCCCGGCCGAGTCCGGCCGGGCCACCAGGACGCAACGGGCCCTCGTGCGCCCGGGACTGTCGAACGGCGAGCCGTTCGGTGTGCCGGAGCGGTGGCGTCGCAGGATCAGGTCGACGGCACCGGCCAGGTCACCGGCGACCGTGGGGGCGGCGGCGACCTCCTCCGGCCGGGTCTGCGCGGTGGGCACCAGGATGCCGCTCGCTCCCGCCGCGCCGGCCGCCGTCATGTCGGCGCCGATGTCGCCGACCAGCACGCAGCGGCCGGGCTCGGTGCCGAGCGCGCGGGCCGCATCCCAGACCATGCCCGGAGCCGGCTTGCGGCATCGGCAGCCGGCCCGGCCCGGCGCGGGTTCGGCGTGCGGGCAGACCTGCCAGGTGTCGAAGGGGCCCAGAAGCTCGTCGACCCGGGCGTTGACCCGGGCCACGTCGGCGGAACTGAACCGGCCTCGGGCCACCCCGGACTGGTTCGTCACCACCCCCAACCGGAGACCGGCGGCCCGGAGCCGGTCGAGGGCCTTCCGGGCGCCCGGCAGCGGCCGGACCAGGCCCGGGTCCCCGTTGTACGGCACGTCGTGCACCAGGGTGCCGTCCCGGTCGAAGAGCACCGCGTCGAAGAGACCGCGACTCACCCACGCTCCGTCCGGGCCACCGTGCGGTGCCCCTGACCTGCACTGATGCGGGTCGACCCGGTCGTTGCGCACGGCCGGCGGGTTCCCGGGGGCAGGAGAAGTAAACATCAATTCGACCCGGGCGGGCGGGCACGCCGGACCGGTCCGAAGACGTCGGTCGCCGGTACGCATACCCCGGCCGCGTCCCCGCTATCCAGAGCCGAACCGTTACCCGGCCGTCGAAGCCGGTTCTTCCGCTCGACGAAGCGCATTCGCCCAGGTGCCGGCCGTTTTGGTACCTCCAGCCCGTGTTACGCCCCGCGCGCTGCGTCACGTTAGGCTTTGCCCCTGACCGCTGTCGGCCAACCGAGGATGCCCGATGATCGAACCCGTACAGCTGCCTGCTCCCTGGCGGGACGCGCACCTGACCGTCGTCGTCCCCACCTACAACGAGGCGGGAAATCTTCCGGTGCTGGTCGAGCGGCTGCTCGCCCTGCCACTGCCCGGGCTGCGCATCCTCGTCGTCGACGACAACTCGCCGGACGGCACCGGCGAGGTGGCAGACAAGCTGGCGATCGAGCACCCGGAGCGGATCGAGGTCGTGCACCGGGCGGGCAAGGAGGGCCTGGGGCGGGCGTACGTCGACGGGATCGGCCAGGCCCTGGCGGCCGGAGCGGAGTACGTCGCACAGATGGACGCCGACCTGTCCCACCCGCCGGAGGCGCTGCCCGGGATGCTCGGCTCGCTGCTCTCCACCCGGGCCGGTGTGGTGATCGGCTCCCGGTACGTTCCCGGCGGCCAGCTTGACGAGGCCTGGCCGCTCTACCGCCGGGCGCTCAGCGGCTGGGCCAACTTCTACGTGCACACCCTGCTCCAGGTGCGGATCCGGGACCTCACCGCCGGGTTCAAGATCTGGCGCGCCGAGGCGTTGCACGACATCGGCCTGCACCGGGTGCAGTCCAACGGTTACAGCTTCCAGGTCGAGATGCACTACCTGGCCACCAAGCTCGGCCACACCATCCTGGAGGTGCCGATCCGGTTCCAGGAGCGCCTGGACGGCGACTCGAAGATGACCACGGGGACGAAGATCGAGAGTGCCCTGATGCCGTTCAGGCTCCGCGGCCGGCACCGCAACATCGCCCGCTCCGGCGAGACCGACCAGCCCGACCAGCCCGGCGAGACCGACCAGCCCGGCGAGACCCACCGGCCCGGCGAGACCGACCGGCCCGAGGAGGCCGGTCGGGCGTAGCTGGCCGAGGATCGGCGGTCAGGCGTAGATGGCTCGGTGGGCGCCGGCCACGACGGCGGCGTACGCCCGGCCGGTCACTGCGCGGTCCCGGGCCAGCGCGGCCCGGGCGGCGTTCGCGCCCGGCCCGCCGTGCACCCCGCCCCCCGGGTGCGCGGAGGCGCCCGCCAGGAAGAGCCGGTCGACCGGGGTGTCCGCCCGGCCGAGCCCGGGCACCGGGCGCAGGAAGAGCTGCTGGTACGCGGCGGAGCTGCCACCACCGACCGCACCGCCCACCAGGCTCGGATTCCCCGCCGCCAACTCGGCCGGCCCGGCGACGTACCGGGCCCGGACCAGGCCACCGAAGCCGGGCGCGGCCCGCTCCAGCACCGCCTCCATCCGCTCGACCTGCGTACCGACCTGCTCGGCCCGCCAGTCCCGGCGGAACGGAAGATGGGTGTAGGCCCAGAACGATTCGGTGCCGGCCGGTGAGCGGCCCGGATCCGCCACCGTCAACTGCCCGGCCAGCAGGAACGGCTCGGTCGGCAACTCGCCCCGCTGCAGCGCCGCCGCGTACCGCGCGAGGCCGGCGAGGTCGCCGCCGAGGTGGACGGTGCCGGCACCGGCCACCGCGGGCTCCCGCCAGGGCACCGGCCCGGCCAGCGCCCAGTCCACTTTGACTGTGGAGCCGTCCCAGCGGAAATGCGCCAGGTCGGCGACCAGCCGGGGTGGCAGCCGGTCGGTACCGACCAGGTCGAGGAAGAGCGCCGGTGCCGGCACGTCCGCCAGCACCGCACGACGGGCCCGCCACAGCCGGCCATCGGCCGAGCGCACCCCCACGGCCCGGTTGCGGGCCACCAGTACCCGCTCGACCGGGGTGTGCCGGTGCAGCCGGCCACCCCGGTCCCGTAGCCGGGCCACCAGGGCGTCGGTGATCCGCTGCGCCCCGCCGACCGGCACCGGCCAGCCCACCTGCTGACCCAGCATCGCCAGCAGCCAGCCGTAGACGCCGGAACCCGGCTCGTCCGGGGCGAGGTCGGTGTGCAGCGCACAGCCGGTGAGCAGCGCCGGGGCGCCCGTGCCGGTGAAGAGTTCGGCGCCGAGCCGGGCGCTGGGCAGCACCAGGCGACGGGCCAGCCGCAGCAGTCCGGCGGTACGCAGCCGGCGGGCGAGCGTCAGCCCGCCGCGTACCGGTGGGAAGGGGCTGAAGAGCGCGTCGAGCAGGGGCTCCGAGATCTGCCGCCACTGCGCGTACGCGTCGAGCCAGCGCTCGCCGTCCCCGGCGCCGAACCGCTCCACCGAGGCCGCGGTGACCTCGGGATCGCGGTTGAGCAGCACGGCCCGATCGTCCGGGAACAGGTGCGCCAGCACGTCCGGCGCGTGCCGCCAGGACAACCCGTAGCCGTCCAGCCGCAGCCGACGCAGCACCGGCGAGGCGTAACCGAGCGGGTAGAAGGCGCTGTAGAGATCGCTCAGGTAGCCCGGGGCGGTCACCTCGGCCGACCTGACCGCTCCGCCCGGCTCGCCGGTCGCCTCGAGCACCAGGACGTCCCAGCCGGCGTCGGCGAGCAGGTTCGCGGCGACCAGGCCGTTGTGCCCCGCACCGACCACGACCGCGTCCGCGGTTTCCGCCACGCCCATCACCCGAGCACGCTAGCAAGGAAGGGCCCCCGCTTATCGTTTTCTGTTGTAGCGGGGGCCCTTCCTAACACCTCTGCGGACGGAGAGTTTGGACCGCCCGGACCGGGGCAAACTGCGCTCCATGTATCAGATCCAGCAGCTTATCGCCGGGGTGTGGGACGGTGGCGCCGGCGCCGGGTGGCTCAGCGTGGTGGATCCGGCCGACGGTAGCCCGGTCAGCCGGGTCCCGGTGGCGGCCGAGGCGGAGGTGGACGCGGCGGTCAAGGCGGCCCGCGCGACGGCACCGCAGTGGGCGCGTACCGCACCGGCCGAACGGGCGGCGGCGCTGCGCCGGGCGGCGGACGCGATCGAGGCGGTCGCCGACCGGTTGGCCGAGGCGGAGACCGCCGAGATGGGCCGGCCGCTCGACGCCGCCCGCAGCGGCGTGCAGGCGGGCGTGTCGACGCTGCGCCAGTACGCCGAACTCGCGCCGGTCCGCGGCGGCCGCACCCTCGGCGGCGACGCCGACGCGATCGACCTGATGGTGCCGCAGCCGCGCGGCGTGGTCGCGGTCATCACACCGTGGAACGACCCGGTCGCGGTCTCCTGTGGCCTGCTGGGCGCGGCCCTGGCCACCGGTAACACCGTCGTCTACAAGCCGAGCGAGCGGAGCACCGCCAGCGGCTTCCTGCTCGCCCGCCTCCTCGACGAACACCTGCCCTCGGGTGTGCTGTCGCTACTCACCGGCGACGGGCGGGTCGGCGCGGCCCTGGCCGGCCAGGAGGTCGACGTGGTCGCGCACGTCGGTTCGACCGCCACCGGCCGGTCGATCGCCGCCGCCTGCACCCGCTCCGGCGCCAAGGCCCTGCTGGAGAACGGCGGCAGTGACCCGCTGATCGTCGACGACGACGTCGATCCGCGCTGGGCCGCCGGGCAGGCCGCGATCGGCGCGTTCGCCAACGCGGGGCAGCTCTGCGTGGCGGTCGAGCGGATCTACGTTCTCCGTTCCATCGCGACCCGGTTCCTCGGCGCGCTGGTGCAGCGCGCGGAGGCGCTGCGGTCGGGGCCGGGGCGGGACCCGCGCAGCGAACTCGGGCCGCTGGTCGACCGGCGGCACCGGGATCACGTGCATGGCCAGGTCGAGGCGGCGGTCGCGGACGGCGCCACCCTGCTCACCGGCGGTAAGGTGCCGGAGGGGCCAGGTGCCTTCTACCCGCCGACCGTGCTCGCCGAGTGCACCGACCAGATGGCGGCGATGCGGGAGGAGACCTTCGGGCCGGTGGCCCCGGTGATGGTGGTGGAGTCCTTCGACGAGGCGTTGTCGAGGGCGTCGGAATCGCCCTACGGGTTGGCGGCGACGGTACTCACCGCGTCCATGAGCCACGCGCAGCGGGCCTGGCGGGAGCTGCCGGTCGGGACCGTGAAGATCAACGCCGTCTTCGGTGGCGCACCGGGCGGTGCCGCCGAGCCCCGTGCCGGCAGCGGCCAGGGTTTCGGGTACGGACCGGAGCTGCTGGACGAGCTGACCGTCACCAAGGCGGTGCACATCGAAGGGCCGGGCGGGGAGGGCAGCCGATGGTGAGCCGGCGCCCCGGCCCGCACGGCAGCGCCCCGCACGTAGCCGCCCCGCACGTAGCCGCCCCGCACGGCACCGCCCCGCACGGCACCGCCCCGCACGTCGCTCGACGCCCGGTCAGCCGCGCCTGCGGCTCTTCTCCTTCTCACGCCCGCGAGTCTCCTTCTCACGCCCGCGAGCCGTGCCGGTCTTCCTGTTGTTCACCTTCTGGATGGCGTTGACCAACTCGGCCTTGGTCATCCGGGACCGTCCCGGCACCTCCAGCCGCTTCGCCACCTCCATCAGGTGTCCCTTCGGGGCGTTGGCGTCCACGCCACCGGCGGTGGGTGCGCGCCGCGCCGGTCCGCCGCCGGCCGCCTGCTCGTCACTCGGACCCTTGCGCCCCTTCGGCTCCCAGTGGTCGCCGATCTTCTCGAACGAGTGCTTCAGTGCGGCGAACGCGGTCCGGTGCGACCGCTGGCCCTCGCCGTACGTCTCGACCGCCGAATCGTGGGTCTTCGCCCAGGTGTCCTGCGCCTTCTGCGGCGAGCGTTGCAGGGTGCTCGGCAGAACCTCGCGTCCGGGCATGACTTCCCTCCTCCGGATCGTCGTCTCCCACCGGTCCGATTTCCCGCGCCGCCGCCGGCAAACGCGCCGCCGCCGGCAAACCCGACCTGGTGTTTGTCCTGATCCGGCGCTGGGTACCGGGCCGACCACGGGCGAGCGCGGCTCGGAAGCCAGCACGACGAGGGGGCCAGAGCATGGCGTCAACCACGGAACCGGCCCCGGCGGTACGTGACCGGCACGGCGACCTCCCCGGCCGGCTGCGTCAGTTGAGCTGGACGACCTGGCGGGGCGTACTCGTCCGCAGCGGGCAGAACTTCATGAAGGACAACTGCGCCGACTGGGCCGCGGCGTTGACCTACTACGGCGTGCTGGCACTGTTTCCGTCGGCGATCGTGATCGTCGCGCTGGTCGGCCTGGTCTCGAACGGTCAGGAGACCATCGACACGATCGCCGGCCTGGCCAGGGACGTCGGTGCCGGCTCGGTCGTGGCGAACGAGGGCGTGCTGAACGTGCTGCGGGACGTGGTCGACAACCAGGGGTCGGCGAAGGTGCTGCTGAGCTTCGGTCTGGTGGCCGCGCTCTGGTCGGCCTCAGGCTATGTCGGAGCGTTCACCCGGGCCTCCAACGCGATATACGGCGTCGCCGAGGGCCGGCCGTTCTATCTGCTGCGTCCGCTGCAGCTCGGGCTGACGGCCATCGCGCTGGTCCTGCTCGCGGTGGTGGCCACCGGACTGATCGTGAGCGGTCCGGTCACCGACGCGGTGGGCAATGCGCTCTCCATCGGTGACGCGCCCCGGACCGCCTGGTCGATCGCCAAGTGGCCGGTCCTGGTGGCGATCATGATGCTGCTGCTCTCGCTGCTCTTCTGGATCGCGCCGAACGTCCGGCAGCCCCGGTTCCGCTGGCTGACCGTCGGCGGTGCGGTCACCCTCGCCTCCTGGGCCGTCGTCTCGGCCGCCTTCGGCTTCTACGTCGCCCGGTTCGGGCTGGATTCCTACAACGTGACGTACGGAAGCCTCGGCGCCGCCATCGCCGCCCTGATCTGGCTCTACCTCTCCAACTGCGCGGTGATGCTTGGCGTGGAGATCAACTCCGAGGTGCAGCGCGGCCGGGCCCTCCAGGGCGGCGCCGAACCTCCGGTGGAGCCGGCCCTGCCGCCCAAGAGGCCGGCGGACTGACCCGATGTCGTTTAGCCTGGGCCCCCTCGGGTAGCGGATTGGGTATGGAACGTGGGAACAGCAAGCACGGCCCCCGGCTGGACGAGGAGATGGGCCGGGAGGTGAAGGGCACGGTGCAGGGCGCCGCCGGCGGCCGCGCGGAGGAGTGGCGTGACCCGGAGCCGGCCGGCGAGGACCAGCCCGGTCTCACCCGCGCGCCGAGCAACGACACCCGGTCCGGTGCGCCGCAGGGCATGACCTCGGAAGAGGTCGAGCAGCGAAGCCGACTGGGTCGATTCATCCCGCTCTCCGCCCTGCCCGGTGACCGGGACAGCCTCCGCCGCAGCGCGGAGGAGAACGAGGCGCCGGACGACATCCTCGCCCAACTGGACCGCCTACCGCCTGGAAGCCGGTTCCAGACCGTCTCCGAGGTGTGGGCCGCGCTCGGCCACGCCAACGAGACCCAGCGCTGGTAACGGCCCCCGAATCACCAGCACAGCAACCCACAGACCCAGACCGACCGACAAGGAGGATGCCAGATGAGTGGCGTGACCAAGTCCGTCGACGTTGCGGTGCCGATCCGGACCGCCTACGACCAGTGGACCCAGTTCGAGGAGTTTCCGGAGTTCATGGAGGGCGTCCAGGAGGTCCGGCAGGTGTCGGACACGATGACGCACTGGAAGGTCGAGATCGGCGGGGTGAACCGCGAGTTCGACGCCAGGATCACCGAACAGCTGCCCGACGAACGGGTCGCCTGGACGTCGACCGATGGCACCCGGCAGGCCGGCGTGGTGACCTTCCACCGGCTCGACGAGAACCACACGCGGGTCACCGCGCAGATGGAGTTCGAGCCGCAGGGAATGACGGAGAAGGCCGGCGACAAGCTCGGCATGGTGGACCGGCGGGTCGCCGGTGACCTGGACCGGTTCAAGCAGTTCATCGAGCGGCGCGGCGCCGAGACCGGGGCCTGGCGCGGCGCGGTCTCCCGGCCGCAGCCGTAACGCTCTCGGATCCGACCGAGTCGGCGGTGGCCGCCGGGTGGGAAACCCGCCCGGCGGCCACCGCCATTCGGCTACGGGTGGATCGGCGGCGGTGGACCGGCTACGGGTGGGATCGGCGGCGTTTGCCGCTCGGGTGTGCCGGGTAGGGCGACGGCATGACCGACAGCGAAGAGCACGTCTGGCGGGACGAGGAACGGCTACCCCTCACCGAGCTGGAGAGGGCGATGGGCGCCTCGACGCCCGACGGGCAGGTCGACGACGTGACCGGCAACGAGGCAGGCGCGGAGTCGGCGTTCGGCCATGGCGCGGAGCCGGACGACCCGGACGTGGTGCCGTACGACGAGGAGCGGGCCGAGCAGATGAGCGACGACCAGCGCCGCTTCCGGCCGTCGACCACCGGCCGCACCGGACCGCACTGAGCGAGGCGGCCGCCCGTGGCGAGGCGGCCTCCCGTGCCGCAGCGCTCCGGAGCGGCGGGGTGCACCGATCCGGAGGGGCGGGCCGCACCGATCCGGAGGGGCGGGCCGCACCGATCCGGAGGGGTGAGCCGGCCGCGGTCAGCCGTCCTGCACGGGACGGCGGGCGGCCCGCCGGTTGGAGGCCCAGTAGAGGCCGAGCATGGTCAGGGAGAGCAGCAGGAGCGCGGGTCCGAGCACGGCGACCGAGACGCGGCCGATCAGCAGTCCCAGTGCGGCGGGGATGAGCGCGCCACCCAGCCCGGAGGCACCGATCTGTAGCCCGATCGTCCGATCCGCATGGCGCCGGCCGACCCGGTCGGCCGTACTGAGGGTCAACAGCGGGAAGACCGCCGCCGCGCCGAACCCGATGACCGCGAGGCCGAGCACGGCCAGCCAGCCCGGACCGGGCAGCGCGACGAGCGCGGAGCCGGCCGCCATCCCGTACATGCTGCCGAGCAGCACCGTCCGGCTGCCCAGCCGCTCGGCGACCAGACCCTGCACCACCCGGCCGGCGAAGAGGCTGCCCCAGTAGATCGACACGCAGAGGCCGGCAAGGGTGGCGCTCAGTCCGCGGTCCTCGGTGAGCAGTAGGAAGGCCCAGAGCCCGGCGGCGACCTCGATCCCCACGTAGACCGCGAAGGTCAGGGCGCCGAACCAGACCGCCGGCAGGGCCAGGGTGGCGCCGATCCGCACCGGTCCGGCCGGTGCCTGCGGCCCGCCTCCCGGATCGGGTCGGCCGGCGTTCGCTCCCCGCTGCCAGGCCCGGACGGTGAGGACGAAGGCCAGCGCCAGCACGGCCTCGGCGGCCGCCACGACGCCGTACCCCCAGCGCCAGCCCAGCCCGACGCCGAGTGCCGTCGTCATCACCAGCGGCCCGATGGCGACCCCGAGCCCGAAGCAGGCGTGCATCCAGTTCATCTGCCGCGGCCCGAACACACCCGCGGCGTACGCGTTCAACCCCGCGTCGATCGCGCCTGAGCCGAGTCCCAGCAGCAGCGCGCAGCCGATCAGCATCGGCAGCCCCGGCGAGCTGGCGTAACCGGTCAATGCCAGGCTGGCCAGCGCGGTGCTTCCGGCCAGCAGCCAGCCGACGCCCAGCCGGGCGATGCTGAATCCGGCCAGCACGCTCGACACGAGGTAGCCGGCCGTACCCGAGGTGAGCAGCAGGCCGACCGCCTCGGTGGGTACCGTCAGGTCAGCGCTGATGAACGGCCAGCCGACGCCGAGCAGTCCGTCGGGCAGGCCGAGACTGACGAAGGCCAGGTAGGCCAGGACGAGGACGGTGGCCCCGGTCCTGACCCGCGAGGGAGTGGACACGACCGTCGATCATGCCGGACGGGACCGACGGCTGGCCACCAGAGGTGCCACAGAGCCGGATCAAGCGGGCAGGTGCCTCGAATTCGTCCGAACGGGGGACGGCGATCGGCGTCCGCCAGGGCAGAATTTCGGGATGCGTCAGGCTCCTGGTTTCCTCTCCATCCGTCAGCGTCGGCTCGCATGGCTGGCGTTCCTGCTCACCGCGGTGCAGGCGCCGGTCTCCGCCCGCCTGGTCGACGACGGCTCGTGGTTGTTCAGCCTCTCCGTGTCGCTGATGGTCGCCACCGTGATCCTCGCCGACGACGCGATGCGGCGCCGTCCGGTGGACGCCGGCTCGATCGAGTAACCCCACCTCCACCGGCGCGCCCGCGCGACGCCGGGCCCCCGTAGACGAGGCGGCGGGAGCCCGCTGCCGGGAGTCCGCGCCCCGGCGGATCCGGTGACCATCCAAACCCGCCCAGCCCCGGCATGCTGGGCATTCGTGGCCTGGCCGAGCGAGCGGACTGGTCGGCTCCGGATAGGCTGCTGACATGCCAGGCACGGTCGGGCGGGTACCCGCTCCCCCCTCCACCGTGGCCGGTGCGCTGCCGACTCCAGGCCCCACCCTCGGCCCACCGGCCGACCGTGGCTGGCCGGAGACCCCGCTGGGCCCGCCCGACCACTGGGACCCGGCGCTGCGGGCGGTGGTGGATCTGGTCTTCTCCGCCCCGATGCCGATGGCCCTGGCCTACGGCGCGCAGCTCGCGCTGATCTACAACGACGACTTCGCCGAGCTGATCGCGGCCCGGCATCCCGAGGCGTTCGGCCGGCCGGCCGCCGAGGTCTTCGCCGAGGTGTGGGACGTCCCCGGCGTCGGCGACGTGATCGAGCGGGTCTACCGGACCGGCGAGCCGTTCCTGGAACAGGAGGGCACGCTGCCGTTGGTCGGCGACGAGCCCGGACGGGCCGACCACTCGGTCTTCATCCGCGGCTACTCCCCGGTCCGGGACTCCGCCGGGACCGTTATCGGAGTGCTCGCGGTGGCCGCCGAGGCGTCCCAGGTGACCCGGCGCCTGCAGAATCTCAGCGAGTTGGCTTCGGCCCTGGCCGGGACGCTGACCCTCGACGACGTCGCCCGGGTGACGCTGCGCAGCGCCGTCTCGACGTTCGGCGCCGACCAGGTCGAGTTCGGGGTGGACGACGGGGCGGGGTGGCGGCTGGTCCGGCGGGTCCGCGGCGACATGCTGGACGAGGCCGACGAGCGGCTGCCGCCGCTGTGGCGCCGGCACCCGGCCGACTCCCCGGCGCCGCTGGTGGTGACCGCCGGCAGCGGTACGCCGAGCTTCGCCAGCGACGGCCAGCCGCTGCTACGCAGCGCCGTCGACCGGCACGACGAAAAGATCAGGGCCCTGGCAGCCCTGCCGCTGCGTACGGCGACGCTGCGGGGCGGGCTGACGGTCGGCCACCGACAGCCGCACTTCTGGCCACCGGCCGAGCGCGCCCTGCTGGCCGCCTCGGCGGAGCTGGTGGCACAGGCCGCCGAGCGGGCCCGCCGGTTCGAGACCCAGCATGGCACGGCGCAACTGCTGCAACGCAGCATGCTGCCGGAGCACCTGCCGGACCTGCCGCTGCTGCGGATCGCCGCCCGCTACGACGCCGGAGTCGACGGAAACGCTGCCGGTGGTGACTTCTACGACGCCTTCGCGCTGCCGGACGGCCGGCTGGCGGTGGTCCTGGGCGACGTGGCCGGGCACGACGTGCAGGCCGCCGCGCTGATGGGGCAGGTCCGGGCCGCACTGCGGGCGCTGGCGCTGAGCGACCCCGATCCGGTGCCGGTGCTCGCCGGCCTGGACCGGTTGGTGGCGAGTCTGAGCGCGGAGGCGCGCAGCGAAGAACTCTTCGTCACCGTGGTCTACGGGCTGATCGAGCCGGAGGCGGAACGGTTGACCCTGGCCAGTGCCGGGCATCCCCCGCCGCTGATCCGGCGCGGCTCGCCCGGCCAGCCGGGCACCGCCCGATATGTCGACGTGCCGCCCGGGGTGCCGCTCGGGCTCTCCGGCCGGCGGTCGGCGGTCAGCGTGGAGCTGCCGCCGGGCGACACCCTGCTGCTCTTCAGCGACGGTGTGGTGGAGCGCCGGCAGCGGAGCCTGACGGACGGCTTCGCGGCGCTCGCCGGCGCGGTGGCGGGGTCGGCCACCGGCGACCCGCGCACGCTCTGCGCGCTCGCCACCGGCGCGGTGCCGGGGAGCACCGAGGACGACGTCGCCGTGCTCGCGGTCGAACACGCGAGTACGCCGAGCCGCTCGGCCGGCATGGAGGTCCCGGCGGAGCCGACCGCTCCGGGGCGGGTACGGCACTGGATGACCGCACAACTGAACCTCTGGGGCGTGCCCGAGCAGGTGGTCGGCGCAGCGGTGCTCTGCACCAGCGAGTTGACCACCAACGCGCTGCTGCACGCCGGCACCGCCGCTCGGGTGGAGATCGACCTCAGTCCGGAGCGGTTGCTGGTATCGGTCGCCGACAGCGGCACCCGGGGCGCGGTGGCTCCGGCCCGGACCGAGAAACTCAGCAGCCGGGGCCGGGGCCTCGGGCTGATCGAGCAGCTCAGCGACGCCTGGGGGACCGACCCGACGGTACGCGGCTCGACGGTCTGGTTCGAGATGATGATCCCGGCCAACGCCGGCGGCGACGAGCACCCGGGCACCTGACCGCATCCTGACAGGCGTGCGGATCCTCCCGGCGGGGAAAGGGTGCCGGGGTGGATCTCTCAGACACCGCGTACGCGTTGATCGGCATAGGCGCCCTGCTCGCCGGCATCCTTCCCCGGGTCCTGGAGCGCCGGCCGCTCTCCATGCCGATCGCCTTCCTCGGCCTCGGTATGGTCGTCTTCCTCCTCCCGCTCGGGCTGCCCG
Source organism: Plantactinospora sp. WMMC1484 (assembly GCF_049315195.1). NCBI lineage: Bacteria > Bacillati > Actinomycetota > Actinomycetes > Micromonosporales > Micromonosporaceae > Plantactinospora > Plantactinospora sp. WMMC1484. The sequence goes on along the minus strand of NZ_CP186055.1, from coordinate 3,813,088 downwards.
AGCCGAGTCCGTTGACGTACGCCGGGATCACCACCCAGCTCACCGAGATCGGGGTGATCGTGGCCCTGATGGGCGCCGGTCTGAAGATCGACCGCCCCTTCGGGCGGCGGCGCTGGTCGTCGACGTGGCGGCTGCTCGCCGTCGCGATGCCGCTCTGCATCGCGGCGGTGGCCGTACTCGGCGGGTGGTGGCTGGGATTGGCGCCGGCCGCCGCGTTGCTGCTCGCCGCCGTGCTGGCACCGACCGATCCGGTGCTCGCCTCGGACGTGCAGGTCGGCGAGCCGACCGATGTCGAGGATTCCGAGGACGAGGTACGGTTCGCGCTGACCTCGGAGGCGGGGCTGAACGACGGCCTCGCGTTTCCGTTCGTCTACGCCGCCATCGCCATCGCCGGCGTCGGGCTGGCGCCCGGGGACTGGCTGGCGGAGTGGCTGACCGTCGACGTCGGCTACCGGATCGTGCTCGGCGTGGCCGGCGGGGTGCTGGTGGGCTGGCTGCTGGGCAAGCTCTTCTTCCGGGTCCGCTCGGAACACCTGCGGCTGGCCCGGCACTCGGAGGGCTTTCTCGCGCTCGCCGCCACCTTCCTCTCGTACGGCCTGGTGGAGCTCGTCGGCGGGTACGGCTTCCTCGCGGTCTTCGCCACCGCCCGGGCGATCCGGGCGGCGGAACGGTCGCACGAGTACCACCAGGTGCTGCACAACTTCGCCGAGCAGGTGGAGCGGCTACTCACGGTGCTGCTGTTGCTGCTGCTCGGCGGCGCCGTGGTCACCGGGCTGCTGGCCCCGCTGACCTGGCCGGCGGTGGTGGTGGCGCTGGCGCTGATCTTCGTCATCCGGCCGCTGACCGGCCGCCTCGCCCTGATCGGGGCGCCGGGCAGGCCGGCCGAACACTGGGTCATCGCGCTCTTCGGCATCCGGGGCGTCGGCACGTTCTACTACCTCGGGTACGCCACGACGCACGCCTACTTTCCGCAGACCGACCTGCTCTGGGCCACGGCCGGGCTGGCGGTGGTGGTGTCGGTGGTGGTGCACGGTGTGGCGGCCACGCCGGTGATGCAGTTCCTGGACCGGCGGCTGGACCGCACCGGTGCTCCGGATCCGGACGACGAGTCCGCAGGGGATCACGGTTCGGCAGAGGACAACGGTTCGGCGAGCGACGACGCTTCCCCAGGGCCGGAGAGTCGGGGGGCGGCAGCGCCGGACGGGCCGGCCCGGGTCTGACCTCATCCGGGCCGGATCATGTCCCGGCAGTGGGGGCGACGGGGCCCGCTGCCGGCCCCGCGCGCCGGTGCATGTGCAGCCGGACCGTGGTCGAGGTGGCGTCGGTGTGCACCTGGACCAGGTCGCAGAGGTAGTTGACGAGCAACAGACCGCGCCCGGTGTCGCTGACCGGCGACGGTGGGAGACGGCCGGCGAGCCGGTCGGTGAGCACGCTGGAGCCGATGATCTCGCAGACCAGGCCCTCCTCGTCTGCCCAGACCCGGGCCGCCGCCGGCCCGCCGGAATGCACCACCGCGTTGGTGGCTATCTCGTTCGCGGCGACCCGCAGGTCTTCGATCCGGTCTCGCTCGAGGCCGGCCTCGTGGGCCAGCGCGGCGACCATCGCGCGCATCCCGGAGAGCCCGTCGGCCTCGAAGAAGAGCGTCGAGACCGACGGCGGCGGCGCCGGGAAGGGCTGGTTGAAGGCGTCGACCACGGTCTCCGGCCGGCCGTACCCGACGCTGGGCTGCCGGTCGCCGCAGCGGATCAGGTACGGGTGGGTGCTTGCCGCGTCGGCGATGACATCGACGTCCAGCCGCACGGAGTCGTACGGGCAGAGGATGCTGATCGCCCGGTCGGCGAGGGCGATGTTGGTCAGCGCCTCGTGTTGTACGCACCCGGGGTAGGCCAACGCCGACCGGCCGGGCCAGACCGGCTCGCCCACGACGCGTACCCGGGCGGGGGTGTGCTCGTCGGCGAAGGCGTGCAGTACACCCGGGATGATCCACCCCGGGTTGCGGCCCTCCCGGGCCATGTCGACGAAACGCAGCTCGCCACCGCCGCCGAGGGCCGCCCGCAGCAGGTCGAGCCGGGTTCCGGGTACCGCGATCAGGACCGGTTCGCCGGCAGCGAGACCGGCCTCCACAAAGGACCTGATGCCGGTGACGTAGTCGTCGTCGCTCCGGTAGAAGAGCGCGTCGTGCCGCAGCGATCCAGCCTCCGGCCAGGCGGCTGATTCCCATGTCATAGCCCGCCGGCCACCCCTGACGCGTCCACCCGCACCTCCGACCGGCAGCCTACGTGGCGCTGGCAACATGCCGCCACGGAGAGTCAACGCTGGCCGGCCGGTCGGTCGCGCCGCCGGTCGGTCGGTCGGCGCGACTCGGATCCGGCGGAGACCGCGACGCGCCGGACCGCGACGCGCCGGACCGGGCCGGAGAGCTACCTCGGTGACCTGCGGCGATAGCCGGCAACGGAAACCGGGGCTTCACACGGACGCAACATGGCCTTACCGTGGTCGATGTCTATGGGAGCGCTTCCAGCGATGCCCCTCGATCTCCCACCGTCCCGAAGGGAGTACCGCATGCACCTCAGACCCGCGCTCGCCGCGGCCGGTGCCGTCGCCGTCACGGCACTCGCCGCGACGACAGCGGTCGGTGTCGGCCTGTTGAATCCCACTCCGGCCATGGCGGCCGACTCGGCATTCTACGTCGACCCGGACACCAGCGCCGCGCGTTGGGTGGCCGCCAACCCCAACGACTCCCGGACGGCTGTCATCCGGGACCGGATCGCCAGTGTCCCACAGGGCCGGTGGTTCACCCAGAACAACCCCGGCACCGTGCGTGGCCAGGTCGACGCCTTCGTCGGTGCCGCCGCGGCAGCCGGAAAGATCCCGATCCTGGTGGTCTACAACATTCCCAACCGGGACTGTAGCGGCGCCAGCAGCGGCGGCCTGCCCAACCACACCGCTTACCGGCAGTGGGTCGACCAGGTGGCCGGCGGCCTGAACGGGCGGCCAGCCAGCATCATCCTCGAACCCGACGTGCTGGCGCTGATGTCGGACTGCATGAGCTCAGCACAGCAGGCCGAGACGCAGGCCTCGATGGCGTACGCCGGCAGGGCCTTCAAGGCGGCATCCAGCCAGGCCCGGGTCTATTTCGACGCGGCGCACTCCGCCTGGCTGAGCCCGTCGGCCATGGCCTCCCGGCTGGTCGCGGCGGACATCGCGAACAGCGCCGACGGAATCTCGGTCAACGTCTCCAACTACCGCACCACGGCCGAGTCCGTCACCTATGCGAAGGCGGTCGTCGCGGCCACCGGCGCACCCAACCTGAAGATCGTGGTCGACACCAGCCGGAACGGCAACGGCCCCGATCCCCGGGGCGAGTGGTGCGACCCGGCTGGGCGGGCGATCGGCACCGCCAGCACCACCGAGACCGGCGACCCGGCGGTGGACGCATTCCTCTGGATCAAGCTGCCGGGCGAGGCCGACGGCTGCATCGCCGGCGCCGGCCAGTTCGTCCCGCAGCGGGCGTACGACCTGGCGATCGCCGCTCCCAACCCGCCCACGGTTCCGCCGACCACCAGGCCGCCGACGACGGCACCACCCACCGTGCCGCCGACCACCCCACCGCCGACCACCGTGCCGCCGACCACCCCACCGCCCACGACCCCGCCGACCAGTGGTAGCTGCCGGGTGAGCTACAGCGCCAACTCCTGGAGCGGCGGCTTCACCGCCGACATCCGGGTGACGAACAACGGTCCGGCCGTCAACGGCTGGACCCTCACCTTCACCGTCGGCTCCAACGTGCGGCTCAGCAACGGCTGGAGCGGCGTGTGGAGCCAGTCCGGCACCCAGATAACCGTCGGCAACGCGGCCTGGAACGGGTCGTTGCCCACCGGCGGCACCACCAGCGTCGGCTTCCAGGGCACCTACAGCGGCACGCTCTCCGCGCCGACCGGCTACACCCTGAACGGCAACGCCTGCACCACGAGCTGACGCCTCGTCCTCCGGCCGGGTCGCCGTCCCGCCTCGCGCGGGCGGCGGCCCGGCCATCCGGACGGATCGCCCCTGCCCCGGCCGGGCAGACCGCTCCCCGCCAGCGACCCGGCCGCACGATCGGAATGGTGGTGACGAGATGATGGTCGCCGGACAGCGGCAGCGACCGGTTGGCCAACTACTACGCGGGTGGCGGGAGCGGCGGCGGCTCAGCCAGCTCGAACTCGCGATCCTGGCGGAGATCTCCACCCGCCATCTCAGTTTCGTGGAGACCGGCCGGGCGATGCCGAGCCGTGACATGGTGCTCCGGCTCGCCGAGCAGCTCGACGTACCGCTGCGCGAGCGCAACCAGCTACTGCTGGCCGCCGGATATGCTCCGATCTATCCCCGCACGCCGCTGGACTCCCCCGGGCTCGCCCCGGTCCGCACGGCGGTCCGGCAGGTTCTCGCCGCCCACCAGCCCTACCCGGCCGTCGCCGTCGACCGGGCCTGGTGTGTGGTCGAGGCGAACGCCAGCATCGGCCTGTTCACCGCGGGCGTGGCCGCGCCCCTGCTCACCCCGCCGATCAATGCCCTCCGGCTGGCCCTGCATCCGGCCGGGATGGCCGCCCGGATCGTCAACCTCGGCGAGTGGCGCGCCCATCTACTCGGCCGGCTCCGCCGGCAGGTGGCACAGAGTGGGGACTCCGAGCTGGCCGACCTCTACGACGAGCTTCGGGCGTACCCCTGTGACCAGCCGGAGCCGGAGGTGGAGATCCCGGGGACGGGCGAGGTGGTGGTGCCGTTGCGGATCCGGGACGACGGCCGGGAACTCGCCTTCTTCGGTACGGTGCTGACCTTCGGCACCCCACGCGACGTAACAGTGGCGGAACTCTCCGTAGAGTCCTTCTTCCCGCTCGACGAGGCCACGGCGGCGGAGGTCGCCGCGACCGCGGAGCGGGAGTGGCGGGTGGGAAGCGCCAGCGCCCGCTGAGCCGGGGCCGGCCACCGCACCCGCCTTGGTCGCGTTCGTGCGCCCCCTGACGCCCGGCCGACCAGGGGCCGGCGGCAGCCAGCACCGCAGAGCGGCCGAGAATCGGACATCGGGCTAGATACCGCCCCGCAGTTTAGTGGTCCCCGGTCCGGGTTACCCGAGTCAGCAGGCGGGGATTCGAGCCGTGACGAAGGAGGCTGATTTCTGATGTCCAGAAACCCGACGACGACATGGCGATCTGGTATGTCCGGTGTGCCGGGTGTCAGCGGCGGGAACAACCTGCCCGCCGGTCCGTCCGGCGACCAGTCCAGAGCGCCGAGCAGTGGCGACGGCACCGAGCCCGGCCGGGCCACGGTGACCATCGCCTCGTACCCGGACTACCCATCGGCGCAGTACACAGTGGATTTCCTCTCCGACAACCAGTTTCCGGTCGAACGCGCCGCTATCGTCGGCACCGACCTGACCCTCGTCGAAACCGTCCTCGGCCGGATGACGACCGGCCGGGCCGCCCTGGCCGGTGCCGCCACCGGTGCCTGGTTCGGGCTCTTCATCGGCCTGCTCTTCGGCATCTTCACGGTCGGCAACTGGTGGGCGGTGATCCTCGTCGGCCTGGCCATCGGTGCGGTCTGGGGTGCGATCTTCGGGGCCATCGCCCACGCCATGAGCGGAGGCCGACGCGACTTCACCTCGGCCAGCAGTCTGCGGGCCAACCAGTACGCGGTGACCGTCGACGCGACCTTCGCCGACCAGGCGCGGCAGGTGATCAGCCGGATGAACTGGCCGGGCCAGCGGCCCGCCGGGGCCACCGGCTGACGGGCACCGGCAACACGCCCGGTCCGGACTCGGCGACGATCTGCGGGGCCGGCGAGTTCAGTGGTAGACGCGCTCGCCGGCCCGGATCGGCGCGGTGATCCGGTTCTCCTCGGGCGCCAGTGGGCAGGCCCACCGGTCGTCGTAGGCGCAGGACGCGTTGTAGGCGTAGTTGAAGTCCAGCCGGAGCCGGCCACCGGGCAACACGGTCAGACCCCGGCCGTAGGTGCCCTTGACCGTGTCGGTCAGATAGCGCCCGCCGCCGTAGGTCTCCCGGCCGGCGGTGCCGTCCCGGAACGGGAGGAAGAGCCCGCCGCCGTACGCCTCGATCCACCAGAGGGTCAGCGGCCCCCACGGGGTCTCCGCGATGCCCGAGCGACGGTAGCGCACCACACCGTCCGGCGCGCCGGTGTCGATCGTCGACGTGCCGGACGCCGGGCGTACCGGCACGTCGAGCACTGCCGCCGGGTTCGGCGGGAAGTACCGCAGGCCGGTGAAGCGGCCCCGCTCCGCCACCGGGACCGGTGACTGGGGATGGCCGGCGAAGAGCGCGTCCCGGGCCGCGCGGAATCCCAGCAGGTCAAGGTCGGACAGGTAGAGCCGGGTCACCTGCTCGCGCCAGTCCGCCAGCTCCAGTTCCTCCATTCGGACCAGCCTAGTGCGGCAGCGTTTTCCCGGTCGCCGGACCGCCCCGCCATCACTCGTCACGTCCGGCGACCCGCCCGCTCCGCCCCCGCGGCCCGCATCCCCGCTCCGGACTGACCCGGACGCCGGAGGCGTCGTCCCGGCGTGGACCTGCTGGCCGGGGCGAGCGGGGACCGGCCCGTACGGACTGCTCAGGTGGATACCGCGAAGATGCCGACCACGCCGAGCACGACCATCACCAGCACCGCGACCAGCGCGCCGCGCTCACTCTCGACCGCCACCTTCGCCGGTTGTTCCCGCTCCGCATCCATGAGCTCGCCGGACATGCTGCCCTCCCCTGGTCGTCGCCTCTACGAACGGCGGGACGACCGTCGGCGTACCGGCTTCGGCGCCTGTGGCGCGTACACCAGCTCCGGCTCGCAGACAGGTAACGGCCGCCGGTCGCCCGCACGGCGGGAAACCCGGGGGGCACCCGCCAGGGCTGCCGGGAGCCGTGTGGTGGCACCGCCCCCACCGGCGCGCGGTCCGGGGCAACCCGACATCGGAGTTGCCGCTCTGGCCCATCGGAAACCCGCCGGGGCGACCCGATTGCCAGGTAGCCTGCCCCGCCCCGACCTCCGGGACCGGTGAGCCGACGGTGCCCGGTGGGGCCGCCGTGGCAAGAGAGGCCGGTCGGACCGCTGAGCCGAACGGGCCTCAGCGTCGGATCCAGGCGGTCGGTACCAGGATCGGCTGGTCGGGCTCGCCGGCCGGGACCAGCCGGGCGGACCGGCTGAGAAGGTGGCCCGCCGGTCCCGCTCCACCACGTCCGGTGACGAACGCCCGCACCAGGTTGTCGCCGAGCAGGCCGTCGCGGCGCAGGCCGTCGACGTACCTGGCCCGCAGCTCCTCCGCCGGGGTCATCGCCGGTCCGGGCGGGCGGCGGGCCCGGACCTCGGCTCACCGCCGGGTCCGCTCCGGCGCCTCAGTACCGGCTCCAGCCCTCGCTGCCCGGCAGCGCGAACGACGAGCGTGGCGAGTAGAAACCCCACAGCAACTCCAACGGATTGGCCGGACGGAGCGCGAAGACGGGGTGGTCCGGGGCGAGGAACTCCACCGACTCGATCTCGAACGGGGTCACCGGTTCGAAGACGTACGGGCAGCAGGCGCCGGTGAGCCGGTCGCCGAGCCGGCTGACGTAGCGGGTGTGGCCCCGGTAGACCCGGGTGACCTGCCGGCCGATCCGGGCCGTGGTGCGAATCAGGGCGGCCCCGTCGACCTCGGCCACCGCCACCAGCGCCTGACCGGTGATCTCGATGGTGGTCCGGCCGGCGCCGGCCGGCACACCGCGTACCGCAGCCTGGGCCTGGGCGAGCGGGCTCGAACTGAGGTGCTGGGTGTACCAGCGGGCCGCACCCGAGTCGGGCAGGTCGAGTTCGGGGCCGAGTCCGGTCGCCGAGTAGCTGTCGAGCCCGGAGGTCTGGACCGCGTCGTCCACGACGTACTGCTGGAGGAAGACCCGCCGGTCGTCCCGCAGCCGCAGCCCCGGCGGCACCGTCGCCGCGACCGCCTCCGGATCCGCCGGTAGCCAGCCGAAGTGGAGCATCCGGCAGTGCACGACCAACTGAGGCGGAACAGGCTGGCTCAACAGGGCTCCTGTCGCATCGGCGGGATAGCCGCGACGCTACGACCGGCCCCGGGTCCAGACAAGACGGCCCTGGCGGCAGCCAAGACGGAAAGTCGACAGTCACCTGCACCGGTCCGGCCGTACCCGGATCACGGCCACCAGGCGCCCGCCGGCCGGGTCCCGGCGGGGCCCACCTGCCGGGCGTGCGCCGCCGGCAGCGACTCCGACCAGCGCCGCCGCAGCCGGCCCAGGTCGGTCGGGGCGATCCGGCCGGGCAGCCGGAGCCGGGCCATGCCGCCGTCCGGGAAGATGTCCAACCGGACCTCGGTAGCGGTCGGCACCGCGTCGACCGGAAAGCGGTGCCGGGTGTCCGGCTGCACCCGGGTACGCGGCAGGATCTCGAACCAGGCGGCCTGGTCCGCCGGGTCGGCCGCCCGGGCGTCGATCCCGCGTAGCGCCGCCGCACCAGGTGCGTTGCCCTTGAAGTGGCTGGTGTCCAGCTCCACCTGCCGGATCTGCCCCGGGGCGGCGAGCCGGACCCGGACCCAGTCGTTGCCATCGTCGCGGCGCCGGGCGGTCTCCCAGCCCTCCCCCATGCTGCGGGCCAGTCCGGGCGCGATGAGCTGCTGCGGCGCGCCGTAGAACATGTCGCTGCACCCGACGACCAGGCCGCCGTGCTCCAGTGCCGCGAGATCGAGCTGCCCGTCCGGAAAGAGCATCGGATCGGGTACGACCACACCGTGCACCCGCAGCCGGGCCACCCCGCCGTCGGGGTAGATCCGCAGCCGTACGTGCGTGTAGCGCTGCTCGTCGTGCACCTCGAAGAGGTTGCGGCTGTCGCCGAGCAGCGGTGCCCGGGGCACCAGGGTGACCCAGTCCGCCGCCAGCAGCTCCACCGGACCGGGGTAACCCGGCAGCCCGCACGCCTCCACCGAGGCGTACGGCGGATAGTTGCCGACGAAGAACGACGTGTCCACCACCACCCCCGCCACGGTGCCCGGCGCACCCAGCCGGACGATCGCGTAGTCGTGCCCGGGCTCCCGGCGCCGGCGCGTCTCCCAGCCGTCGTACACCTGGCCCTTGGCGCCGAAGGTGCCGGCGACGAAGGTCGGCGGTTCGGGGGTGACCAGGTTGTCCCGGGCGGCGAAGAACTCGTCGTTGGCCGCCACCACCCCGCCGCCGAGCAACCGGGACGCCAGATCGGGCAGGTCGATGAAGGTCGTCATTCCCCTTCCTTTCCCGGGACGGCGGGCCACTGGTCGTGCCGCCGCAGCAGCCGGCCCCGGGGTGGATCCGCCGGGCCGACCGGCTCCCCCCGCAGCCACGTCGCCCGGACCACCCCGGCCAGCCGACGGCCGGCGTACGGGGTGACCGGGTGCCGGTGCAGCAGCCGGTCCGGCTCGACGGTGAACTCCGCGTCGGGATCGAACGCCACCAGGTCGGCGTCGGCACCGACCCGGAGCCCGCCCTTGCCGGCCAGGCCGGCGATCTCGGCCGGCCGCCGCGCCATCCAGCGCACCAGCTCGGCGAGGCCGTGGCCGCGCCGCCGGGCCTCGGTCCAGACCGCCGGCAGCCCGAGCTGCACCGAGGCGATCCCGCCCCAGGCCGCACCGAAGTCTCCGCTGTCGCGCCGCTTCAGCTCCGGCAGGCACGGCGAGTGGTCCGAGACCACGCAGTCGATCAACCCGTCCGTCAGGCCGGCCCAGAGCGCCGCCCGGTTCTCCGCGTCCCGGATCGGCGGGCAGCACTTGAACTCGGTCGCCCCGTCCGGTACCTCGGCGGCGTCCAGGGTCAGGTAGTGCGGGCAGGTCTCCACGGTCACCCGTACGCCGTCGGCGCGGGCGGCGGCGATCGCCGGCAGCGCCCCGGCGGCCGACAGGTGCAGTATGTGCACCCGCCGGTCGGTCCGGCGGGCCGCCGCCAGTACGGTCTCGACCGCCCGCCGCTCGGCGACCGGCGGCCGGGAGTCGAGGAAGTCGGCGTACCGGACCGACGGCGGGGCGGCGCCGATCCCGGCCGGGTCCTCGGCGTGCACCAGGAAGAGCGCGTCGACGGCCGCCAGCGCCCGCTCCAGCCCGGCCGGATCCAGCGGCGGGAACTCCGGCACACCCGAGTCGACCAGGAAGGCCTTGAACCCGAAGACTCCGGCGGCGTGCAGCGCCGGCAGGTCGTCCAGATGCTCCGGCACGGCACCGCCCCAGAAGCCGACGTCGACGCGGCACCGCCCGCGCGCCGCGTCCTGCTTGCGGTGCAGCGCCGGCACGCTGACGGTCGGCGGCACCGAGTTGAGCGGCATGTCGACGATCGTGGTGACCCCGCCGGCCAGCGCCGCCCGGGTGGCGGAGGCGAAGCCCTCCCACTCGGTCCGGCCCGGCTCGTTGACGTGCACGTGCGTGTCCACCAGCCCCGGCAGCAGGGCCAGCTCGCCGAGGTCGGTGCCGGGGACCTCGTCGTAGCCGACCACGGCGGCGATCCGGCCGTCGCGTACGCAGACCGCGGCCGGCCGCTCCCCGTCGGGCAGCACCGCCCGCCGGGACCGCAGCACCAGGTCGTACCCGCTCATTCCGCTCTCCCTCTCCGCACGGCCGTCACCGGCCGGCCCGGTCCGGACCACCGCTTCCGGCCGGCACGGTCAGAGCGCCGCCAGGGCGGCCCGGTCGAAGCCGGTCTCCGCCTCGGTCAGCGCGCCGCAGTCCAGCCCGCGCAGCAGGTACCCGGCGAGCGCCCGCGCCGTGGCCGGCTCGTCCAGGATCCCCGCCGACCGCCGCTCCAGGTACGCCCGCAGCCGCCCCACCGCCGCCACCCGCCCGTCCCGGAAGAAGGCGTAGGTGGTGGCGAACCGGGTCGGCAACTGCGCCGGATGCAGGTCCCAGCCCTGGTAGTAGCCGCGTTCCAGGGACCGCCGGACCAGCCGGGCGTGCTCCGTCCAGCCGGCCTGGACGGCGGCGGTGTCGCCGACCGGCAGCACGTTCGTCGAACCGTCGGAGAGCCAGACCCCGGTCTCGGCGGCGGCCACCTGCAGCACCGCCTTGGCGAAGTCGGCGGCCGGATGCGCCAGGCTCTGCTGCGCGGCAGCGATCCCGCAGGCGGCGCTGTAGTCGTAGGTGCCGTAGTGCAGCCCGGCGCAGCGTCCGGCCGCCGCCCCGATCAGCCGTCCCGGGGTGGCCAGCCCCTCCGGGCCGAGGATCGCGGCCGGCGTCTCGACCTGCACCTCGAAGCGCAGCCAACCCGCCGGCAGCCCGTACGCGGTCTCCAGCCGCTCGCAGAGCAGCACCATCGCCTCGACCTGCGCCGGCACGCTCACCTTCGGCAGGGTGACCACGAACCGGCCGCTCCGGGGCGGCGCGGCGGCGCCGTCCAGCAGCGCGTCGAGGAAGACGTCCAGGGTGCGGACGGCCCGCCGCCGTACCGGCCCGGTCAGGCTCTTGATCCGCACTCCGGCGAACGGTGTCTCCAGCCCGGCCCGCAGCGCCCGCGCCGCCGCCCGCGCCGCCGCGTCCTCGGTCGAATCGTCGCGTACCCCGTAGCCGTCCTCGAAGTCGATCCGCAGGTCCTCGATCGGCTCCCGGCGCAGCTTCCCGGTCACCAGGTCGTGCAGCTCGCCCGGGTACGGCCGGGGCGGATGGTCGACGATCGCGGCCAGGGCCAGCGCGCCCCACTCCGGCACCAGCCCGGCATGGCAGCGGTCCGCCGGCACGTAGACGGTGTGCACCGGCTGCCGGCCCGGCCGTCGGCCCGGATAGCGGCGGCCCAGCTCGGCGTCGACCGGGTCGAGCCGCTCGGCCAGCTCCGCCTGCACCGCCTCCGGCAGGCGCCCCATCAGCCGGTCCCGCTCGGCTGTTCGGTCCCGGTCAGGTGCTCGGGCCGGACCGGCACCCGGGTCAGCGGGATCCCGGTCGCCGCCCGGATCGCCGCGACGATCGCCGGGGTGGCCGAGATGGTCGGCGGCTCACCCACCCCGCGCAGCCCGTACGGCGCGTGCGGGTCGGCGAGCTCCAGCACGTCCACCGCCATCGGCGGCACGTCCAGGATCGTCGGGATCAGGTAGTCGGTGAAGGACGGGTTCCGGATCACCCCGTCAACGACCTGGATCTCCTCCATCAGCGCCAGCCCGAGCCCCTGCGCGGTGCCGCCCTGGATCTGGCCGACCACCGCCTGCGGGTTGATCGCCCGGCCCACGTCCTGGGCGGTGGCGATCTCCACCACCCGGACCAGCCCGAGTTCCGGGTCGACGTCGACGGTGGCCCGGTGCGCGGCGAAGGCGTACTGGACGTGCGCGTCGCCCTGCCCGGTCACCGGATCCAGCGGCCGGGTCGGCCGGTGCCGCCACCGCACCGTCTCCTCCACCGCTCCGCCCGCCAACAGCTCGACCAGCGACCCGAGCACCTGCCCCGCACCGTCCCGCACCACCCCGCCGACCAGCTCCAGCCCACCTCCGTCGACCCCACCGGCAACGCCGACCCCGTCGACTCCGGCGACTCCCCCGCCCCCGTCGGCAAGACCACCACCGGGCAGCCGGTGCAGCAGCGCGTCCCGGACCGCCCGGCAGGCCGCGCGCACCGCACCCCCGGTCATGTACGTCTGCCGGGACGCCGACGACGACCCCGCGCTCCCCACGCTCGTGTCGGCGGTCGCCACCACCACCCGCTCGACCCCCAGCTCGCTGCGGGCGATCTGCGCCTGCACCGTGACCAGCCCCTGACCCACCTCGGCGGCGGCGGTGTGCACCAGCGCGGTCGGCTCGCCGCCGATCAGCTCCAGCCGGACCCGGGCGGTCGCGTAGTCGTCGAACCCCTCCGAGAAGCAGACGTTCTTGATCCCGATCGCGTACCCGACCCCCCGCACCACCTGCTCGGCCGTGGTCGTGTTCGCCACCCCGCCCGGAAGCTGCCGCAGGTCGTCCTCGGCCGGTGGCGGCGCCGGCCGGTCCCGGACCAGTTCCAGCAGCCGGGCCACCGGCGCCGGCCCCTCCACCAGCTGCCCGGTCGGCATCGTCCCGCCCTCGGCCAGGGCGTTGCGGACCCGCAGCTCCACCGGGTCCAGCCCGACCGCCGCCGCCAGCCGGTCCATCTGGGACTCGTAGCCGAAGCAGGCCTGCACCGCCCCGAACCCGCGCATCGCCCCGCACGGTGGGTTGTTGGTGCGCACTCCGTACGCGTCCACGGTCACGTTCGGCACCCGGTACGGCCCGATCCCCAGCGTGGCCGCGTTCGCCACCACCGCCGGAGTCGTCGACGTGTACGCCCCGCCGTCCAGCAGGATCCGGGCCCGCACGTAGACCAGCTTCCCGTCCCGGGTCGCGCCGTGTTCGTACCGGAGGATCGCCGGATGCCGGTGCACGTGCCCGACGAACGACTCCTCCCGGCCGTAGACCATCTTGACCGGCCGCCCCGTGCGCAGCGCCAGCAGGCTGGCGTGCACCTGCATCGACAGGTCCTCCCGGGCGCCGAACGCCCCGCCCACGCCGGCCAGGCTGAGCCGGACCAACTCGGCCGGCAATCCCAACGCCGCGGCCACCTGCCGCTGGTCGGCGTGCAGCCACTGGGTGGCGACATACAACTCGACACCGCCGTCCGGCGCCGGCACCGCGAGCCCGGACTCCGGTCCGAGAAACGCCTGGTCCTGCATGCCCACCCGGTACTCCCCGGTCACCACCACCTCGGCAACCGCGTCCGGATCACCCCGCCGGACCGGCACGTGCCGCACCAGCCGCCCCTCCGCCAGCGCCGTCTCCGGATCCGTCACCGGCTCCCGCACCGCGTAGTCGACCACGATCCGCTCCGCCGCCCGCCGCGCTGTCTCCGGATGATCGGCGGCCACGACAGCCACCGGCTCCCCCCGGTAGCAGATCTCGTCGACGGCGAGGACCGGCTGATCCGCCACCTCCAACCCGTAGTGCGGGTCACCCGGCACGTCCTCCGCCGTCAGCACCGCGTGCACGCCCGGCACGGCGAGGGCGGCGGCCACGTCGATCCGCTCGATCGTCGCCGACGGATGCGGACTGCGCAGCGTCACTCCCCAGAGCATGTCCTCGGCCCACAGATCCGACGAGAACGCGAACTCCCCGCGCACCTTCAGCCCCGCGTCCGGCCGCACCGGACTGGCCCCGATCCCCTCCGAGACCACGGCCGCCGCGACCACGCCCCCGGAAGCCCCGGCCTCGCGCTCCCGCTCGGGGGCGACCACCGGTGGCTGTCCCGTCGGCCGGCCGGAACCTCCGGCCGGCAGCCCGGTCACCGACGTGCCTTCCGGGTCAGGGTCCGGTGCGCCCGCCGCACCCCCCGCGCCAGCGCCCGCGAGTCCACGGTCCGCAGCTCCCCGTCGTCCACCACGACCTCACCTCCGACCAGCAACAGATCCACCGGCGCCACCGGCCCGAACACCAGCGCGGCCACCGGGTCGTCGATCCCGACATGCCCGAGCCCGTCGAGCCGCCACAGCACCACGTCGGCGAGCTTCCCGACCTCCAGCGATCCGAGCTGGTCGGCCCGGCCCAGGCAGCGGGCCCCGCCGATGGTGCCGAGCGCCAGCGCCTCCCGCGCGCTCAGCGCCGTCGCCCCGCCGCGCAGCCGGGCCGCGTAGAGCGCCTGCCGCAGCTCCGCGCCGAGCTGGCCGGCCTCCTGCGAGGCCGGCCCGTCCACACCGAGCCCCACCGGCACGCCCCGGTCCAGCAGCTCCCGGACCCGGGCCGTGCCGGCACCGAGCCGGCCGTTCGAGCTGGGACAGTGCGCAACCGCCGTGCCGCTGCGGGCCAGCGCGTCCAGCGCGGCGTCGTCCAGGTGTACGCCGTGCGCCAGCCAGACGTCCGGGCCGAGCCAACCGAGCCGTTCGGCGTACTCGACCGGGGTGCAGCCGTGGGTCTGCCGGCAGTACTCCTCCTCGTCGACGGTCTCGGCGAGATGGGTGTGCAGCCGTACGCCCCGGCGCCGGGCCAGGGCGGCGGCCTCGGCCATCAGCTTGGCGGTCACGCTGAACGGCGAGCAGGGCGCCACCGCCACCCGCAGCATCGCCTCGTCCGCCGGATCGTGGTAGCGGTCGATCGCCTCCTCGGTGGCCGCGAGCGCCGCCTCGGTCTCCTCGACGATGGTGTCCGGCGGCAGCCCGCCCGACGACGCCCCGAGGTCCATCGACCCCCGGCACGGGTGGAAGCGCAGTCCGACCTCCCGGGCCGCCTCGACCTGCGCCGCCATCAGGTCACCGGCGCCGGCCGGATAGACGTAGTGGTGGTCGGTGCTGGTGGTGCAGCCGGACAGCGCCAGCCAGCCGAGCCCGGCGGCGGTGGTCGCGGCCACCACCTCGGCCTCCAGCCCGGCCCAGACCGGATAGAGTTCGGTGAGCCAGCCGAAGAGGTCGGACTGCTGCGCCATGCCCCGGGTCGCCCACTGGTAGAGGTGGTGGTGCGTGTTGACCAGGCCGGGCGTGGCGAGGCAGCCGGTGCCGTCGATCCGGCGTACCGAGCGGTGGTAGCGGGGGGCGTGGCCGGGGCCGACCGCCACGATCCGGCCGCCGTCCAACACCAGGTGCCCGTCGGAGTACTCCGTCCCGGCCGGGTCGACCGTGGCGACCGCGCAGTTCTCGATGACGATCACGATTCGTCCTGCCGACCGGCGGCGAGCCGTACCGCCGTCAGGATCTTCTCGTAGCCGGTGCACCGGCAGAGGTTTCCGGCGAGCGCCTCCCGGATCTCCGCGTCGGCCGGTGACGGTGTCCGGGCCAGCAGGTCGTGTACGGCGACGACGAGTCCCGGCGTACAGAATCCGCACTGCACGGCGCCGGCGGCGACGAACGCCCGCTGCACCGGGTGCAGGTCGCCCGACCCGGCGGCGAGCCCCTCCACGGTGACCACCTCGCGGCCCCGCGCCTGCCCGGCCGGCACCAGGCAGGCGCAGACCGGCTCGCCGTCGAGATAGACCGTGCAGGAGCCGCACTCGCCCTGCTCGCAGGCATTCTTGGCGCCCGGCAGGCCGAGCCGCTCCCGCAGCATGTGCAGCAGGCTCTCCCCGGCCCACACGTCGTCGGCCCGACGCGGCTCGCCGTTGACCACGCACTCGATCCTCACCCCTCGCCCCCTTCTCGCCGGTGTGCCGCCCACGCCCGCTGCACCGCCCGCCGCGCCAGGACGCCGAGCGCGTGCCGGCGGTAGGCGGCGCTGCCGCGTACGTCGTCGATCGGGCTGGCCGCCGCCGCGACCAGCTCGCCGAAGCGCCGGGCCAGCGACTCCGGCAGGGCGGTCCGGTCCGCCCAGGGCAGCTCGGCGCCGAGCAGTTCCTCGGCCGCCTTCGCCCGCAGCGGCGTCGGGGCCGCCGAGCCGATCCCGGTGCCGACCGTCCGGTCCGCCGGGCGCAGCGCCAGCGCGAAGGAGCAGACCGCGATCACCATCGCGTTCCTGGTGCCGACCTTGGCGAACTGCTCCGGCCCGCCGGCCGGCGGCAGCAGCACCGCCGCGATCAGCTCGTCCGGGGCGAGGATGCTGCGCTTCGGCCCGGTGCAGAAGCCGGCGGCCGGCACCCGCCGGACGCCCCGGACCGAGGCCAGCTCCACCAGCGCCCCGGCGGCGAGCAGCGGCGGCAGCGCGTCCCCGGCCGGCGAGGCCGAGCCGAGGTTGCCGCCGACGGTGCCCCGGTTGCGGATCTGCGCCGAGCCGACGGTGCGGGCCGCCATCGCCAGCCCCGGCGCCCGGCCGGCCAGCTCGGTGACGATCCGCCGGTACGGCACCCCGGCGCCGAGCCGCAGCCGGCCGTCCTCGGTGCCCCACTCGGCAAGCCCGGCGACCCGGCCCAGGTCGAGCAGGGCCGGCGGACGGCGGCGGGCGAAGTTCAGCTCCACCATCACGTCGGTGCCGCCGGCCACCGGCAGCGCCTCCGGATGCGCCGCCCGGGCGGCCAGCGCCTCCGCCCAGCTTTCCGGTTGCAGGAACTCCATCACGGCTCCGCCCGGGTCACGGTCGCCTCGATCAGCCCGTACGGCCGGTCGGTGGCCACGAAGACCTCGCCCGGGTTCTCCAGCCCGAACGGCCCCAGGTCGACCAGCAGGTGGTGCCGGTTGGGCAGCGCCAGTCGGATCTCGGCGATCTCCGGCCGCTCCGCCAGCACCCGGTGCCCCATCGCGTACAGGGTCTGTTGCAGGGAGCGGCTGTAGGTGTCGACGAAGGCACCCACCAGTGCGGCCCGGACCCCGGCGTACGACGCCGCCCAGTCCCGGCCGTCACGCGGCCCGGCCGCTGTGTCGCCGTGCCGCCACCGCGCCTCGACGGCGGTGGCCAGGATCCGGTCGTCGGTCTCCGGCAGCGTCGTGTACGTGTCCCTCAGGTAACCCCTGAACTCGGAGTCGGTGGTGTTCAGCAGCGTCAGCCCGGTCAGCCCGGACTCGACGGTCGTGCCCGCACCGTCCACGGTCACCGTGGCGGTGCGGCACTGACCGCCGTCGGCCTGGAAGGAGTGCGGGCCGAGCCGCTGCCAGCCGTGCTCGACGAGCCGGACCGTGGCCCGGGTGATCGCCGGGACGCTCCCGACGAAGTGCCGGGCGAGCAGCAGCCCGAACTCCTCGACCTGGTCGACACCGTGCTCCCGGGCGAAGGCGTAGACGGTGTTCTTCTGCGAGTCGGTGGGCAGCACGTGCGCGTTGTCGCCGCTGCGGTGCACCTCGACCAGGTCACCGGCGAGCGCGATGCTCACGGTCAGGTCGCGCAGCTCGTGTCGGGGGCCGTCCCGGCGCACCCGGACCAGCCGCACCTCGGCCTTGCCGTACTGGTTGGCTCCGAGCACGATCGCCACCGCCTCGACTCCCCTCGTCAGCTTCCGCGATAGGTGGTGTAGCCGTACGGACTGAGCAGCAGCGGCACGTGGTGGTGCCGGTCCGGCTCGGTGACCTGGAAGGCGACCATGATCTCGGGGAAGAACGCCTCCCCGGGCGGGTAGTGGCGCTCCACCTGGAACACCAGCCGATAGCCGCCGGCCTGGAAGCCCCGCAGCGGCAGCCGGTCGAGCAGTGGCGTCCAGTCGGTCAGCCGACCGTCCGGGCCGGTCCGGCCCTGCGCCACCGCCGTCCAGCCGCCGCTGTCCCGGCGGTCCAGCCGGACCGGGATGTCGCCAGCGGGTTCGCCGCGTACGGTGTCCAGCACGTGGGTCGAGATCCGGACGAGTCCGTCCGGCGCGTCCGCCCGGTCGTCGGTCATGAGAGCAGCCTCCTCAGCCGGAGCAGCGCGATCTGCCGTAGTTCCTCCCGGACCACCTCGCGCTCGGTACCGGGGTCGTTGCCGAGCCGGCGCCAGGCGGCGGCGAGCAGTTCGGCGTCGGTCCGGCCGTTGGCGGCGATCAGGAAGATGTGCCCGAACCGTTCCTCGTACTCCCGGTTGGCCCGGACGAGCGCGGCCCGGACCTCCGGGTCGGCACGGTCCACTCCGGACTGTTCCCGGCGGGACCAGGCGGCCTCCCGGCCGGTGCCGGCCGGCCGCTCGCCGATCCGGGGGTGCGCGGCCAGCGCCAGCGCCACGCCCGGCCAGTCCAGCCGTCGCAGCGCGGCGTCGGCCACCGCCACCGCCGCCTCGACGTCCGGGTACGGCCGCCCCGTCGCCACGGTCCGGGCGAAGTCCGGTACGGCGCAGCAGGCGAGCAGTTCCGCCTCGACCTCGGCGGCGGGGCGCCGGTTGAACTCGCCGAGCACCGCGCTGACGCTGGCCATCGATCACCTCTCCCGGTAGCCAGCAGTACAGCAGCCGGTTGTGGTCGGGGGTAAGCGGCGCAAGCACCGAAACCACCGCCGCCCACCGTATGGTTTTCGTAGATTCCTCCAACCGGCCCGCCGCCGTGATCGGAGTGGTACGCGATGCTGCTGCGCGAGGCACTGGACCGGCCCCAGTTGCGGCTGACCCTGCTCACCGGCGAGGCGGACCTGGACCGTCCGGTCAGCCGGGTGTACGTCACCGACCTGCCCGACCCGCGCCGTTACCTCTCCGGCGGCGAGATCGTGCTGACCGGGCTGATGTGGCGCCGGCACGCCGACGACTCGGAGGGGTTCGTGGCCGCCTGCGCCTCGGCCGGAGTCGCCGCGATCGGAGCCGGCGACGCGGCGTACGGGTCCGTGCCGCTGGACCTGGTGGCGGCGTGCCGGCGGCACGGCGTACCACTGTTCGAGGTACCGGTCGAGATCTCCTTCCGGGACATCATCGACGAGGTCACCCCGACGGTCTGGGCGCGCCGGGCCAATGGGCTGGCGACGGTGCTCGGCAGGTACCGGGGTCTGGTCACGGCGATGGCCGGCGGCGCCCGCCTGGCCGACCTGCTTCCGCCGGTCGCCGCGGACCTCGGGGTGGAGTGCTGGGTGTTGAGCGCGACCGGGCGGACCGTCGCCGGCACCGGGCCGATCCCGTCCGGCACCCGACGCCGGCTGGCGACGTCGTTCCTGACCGCCGGCCGACTGCCGGCGCTGGCCGAGGCGGAGGGCCGGCGGTACTGGCTCGTTGCCGTGCCCGGCCGCCCCGAGCACCGGCTCGCCTCCTGGCTGTTGGCCTGCGCGATCCGGGACGCCTCCGGCGGTACCGGGTCGGCACCGGGGCTTCCCGAGGTGGCGGCCGAGCTGGTCAGTCTGGTCGCGCTGGAACGGGCGCACGCCGACGAGGCGGACCGGGTCGAGCGGCGGCTCGCCGACCAGCTCGGTGCCGCCCTGGCCGGCGGCGCGTCCCCGGCGGAGCTGCGGGCCGCGCTGCTGCCCGGCGGGCTGGCCCCGCACGGGACCCTGCTGGTGCTGGCCCTCCGGCTCACCGGCCTGACCACGCCCCCGGAGCTGGCGGTCGCGGTCACCGAGGAACTCGTCCGCGTCATGGCGGTGCCGGCCATGGTCACCGGTGCCGCCCGGCCCGGGACGGTGCTCGCCGTCCTGGGCGGCGGGCCGGCCGAGCTGGCCGGGTTTCCCGACGCGGTCCGGGGCGTGGTGGCCGGGCTGGTTCCCGGGCTCGGCACCGGTCGTGTCGGGGTGGGGATCAGCGGTCCGGCCGCCGGGCCGGAGGCCCTGCCGGGTGCGGTGGAGCAGGCGGGGCATGCCCTGACGACGGCGCTCGCCGCCTCCGGCACCGGCATCGTGGTCTCGGCCGGCGATCTCGCCTCGCACCTGCTGCTGCTCTCCGGCGTACCGCCCGAGGCACGGCGGGCGTTCCGGGACCGGGTACTCGGCCCGGTGCTGGCCTACGACCGGGAGCACGACACCGACCTGGTGGCGACGCTTGACGAGTTTCTGGCCTGCGCCGGCTCGTGGAGCCGGGCCGCCGCCCGGTTGCACCTGCACGTCAACACCCTGCGCTACCGGATCGGCCGGGTCGAGCAGCTCACCGGGCGGGACCTGTCCCGGTTTCCCGACCGGGTCGACCTCTACCTCGCCCTGCGGCTGCCGCACTGATTCTGCGCGGAAGGGCCCGCTCCCCATCCCTCACGGGGGTGGGCGGTCCAGATTTCTCACGGGGGTGGGCGGTCCAGGTCAGCGTCGTCCGCCACGTCGTCGCAGGGTACGACCCGCAGCCGCGCCCCATGCCGGCGCAGGTAGGGCCGGGCTCCCACGTCGCCGACGGCGAGTTCGGCCACCCCTGGCCAGTGGGACCGGCCGAGCAGCACCGGATGGCCGCGCCGGGTCCCGTAGCCGGCCGTGCCGAGCGCGTCCGGCGCGGCGAGGTCGACCATCCGGCGGACCGCCTCGGCGGTGATCCCCGGCATGTCGACCAGCAGGACGACCGCCGCGACGGCGGCGGAGTCGTGCAGCGCGGCCAGGCCGACCCGGAGCGACGAGCCCATCCCGGTCGCCCAGTCGGGATTCTCCACCGGCACCGCATTGCCGAGTTCCGCCCGGGACCGGACCGTCCCGGCGGCGGCGCCGAGCACGGCGACCACCGGCGCACAGCCACCGTCCCGGGCCACCTGGACCGCCCGTTCGATCAGCAGCCGGCCGCGGAGCCGCACCAGCGCCTTGGGCCCGCCGTAACGCCGACCGGCACCGGCCGCGAGCACCAATCCGGCGACGTAGCTCATCATCGCGAGCCTAATCGAGCCGGCAAACTATGCATGTTGCCACCTGTGCCCGAGTTTATCCCTTTTATACATCAGCCGTTCGGCTAGCCTAAGCCAATACCAACGGGCTAAGGTGATGCCTGAACAGGCAACCACCACACCATCACCACCACACCACCGCCACCGCACCACCACACGACGAACACGAACCCGAGACACCCATCCCCCGCCCACCCACAGCGCAGGGAGAACCACCATGACAACCGACACCATCCACACCACCACCCGCACCACCCCGGCACTCACCGACACCGCCACCGACCTCCTCCTCGCCATGACCGCCCTACCCACCCACCACCCCGACCGACCCACCCTCCGCGACAAAGCCATCGAAGCCTGGCTCCCCCTCGCCCACCACCTCGCCCACCGCTACAGCGGACGCGGCGAACCCACCGACGACCTCACCCAAACCGCCGCCGTCGGCCTCATCAAAGCCATCGACAAATACGACCCCACCCGCGGCGTCGACTTCGCCGGCTACGCCATCCCCACCATCATCGGCGAACTCAAACGACACTTCCGCGACCGCACCTGGGACATCCGCGTCCCCCGCCGCCTCCAAGAACTCCGCCTCGCCATCAGCGAAGCCAACAGCACCCTCCTGCAAACCCTCGGCCGCTCACCCACCATCACCGACATCGCCACCCACCTCAACCTCACCGAAGAAGAAATCCTCGAAGGACTCGAAGGCGCCCGCGCCTACAACGCCGTCTCCCTCTCCACCCCCACCGGCGACGGCGAACGCACCACCGAACTCGGCGACCTCCTCGGCAGCGACGACAACCAATACGAACTCGCCGAACTCCGCGTCGCCCTCGGCCCCGCCCTCGCCACCCTCGACGAACGCGAACAGAAAATCCTCACCCTCCGCTTCTACGGCAACCTCACCCAATCCCAGATCGCCGAACAGATCGGCGTCTCCCAAATGCACATCAGCCGCCTCCTCACCCGCGCCCTCACCAAACTCCGCGGCCAACTCGCCGACACCTACTGAGGCTCGCTGAAACGCGGCCGATCCGCCGTGTGGGGCGGATCGGCCGCGCCCTGTCCGGCTGCCGCCGGGCGAGCCGTCCCGATGTCCTCCGGCGACGCCGTCCCACGCATCCCCGGATGAGCCCTGCCGCGCCTCCCTGGGTGAGCGGTTCCGGTGCGGTACCGGTACCGGCGCCGTTCCGGGTGGCACCGGTGCGAGACTGGCCGGATGCCACCGCCGGATGCCGAACCCGATCTGCCGGTCCGGCACGTCCTGCCGCCCCTGCTCGAGGCGATGCGGCAGCCCGGTGCCGCCGTCCTGGTGGCTCCGCCCGGAGCCGGCAAGACGACCCTGGTGCCGCTGGCCCTGGCCGAGCGGGTCGACGGGCGGATCGTCGTCGCCCAGCCGCGCCGGGTCGCGGCCCGGGCCGCCGCCCGCCGGATGGCGGAGCTGCTCGGCGAACGGGTCGGCGGCACCGTCGGCTACGCCGTACGCGGCGAGCGCCGGAGCAGCGCCCGGACCCGGATCGAGGTGGTCACCACCGGCTTGCTGGTGCAGCGGCTGCAACACGACCCGGAACTTCCCGGCGTCGGTGCCGTACTCCTCGACGAGGCGCACGAGCGGCAGCTCGATGCGGACCTGGCCCTGGCGTTCGCCATCGAGGTCCGGGCGGCGCTCCGGCCCGAGCTGCGACTGCTGGCCATGTCGGCGACCGCGCCGGAGGAGCGGCTCGGCGCGCTGCTCGGCACGGCGGCGGAGCCGGCCCCGGTGGTGCGCGCCGAGGGTCGGGCGCATCCGGTCGAGGTGCTCTGGGCTCCGCCGCCCCGGCCGGTCGACCCGCCGCACGGGCTGCGCGTCGATCCCCGGCTGCTCGACCACGTGGCCGCCACCGTACGCCGGGCACTGGCCGAGCACGGCGGTGACCTGCTCGTCTTCCTCCCCGGCGCCGGTGAGATCGACGGCGTCGCCGGCCGGCTCACCGGACTGCCCAGCACCGACCTGATACGCCTGCACGGCCGGCAGTCCAGCGCCGAACAGGACGCCGCGCTGCGTCCGGCCGCCGCTCGACGCCGGATCGTACTGGCCACCGCGGTCGCGGAGACCAGCCTCACCGTGCCCGGTGTCCGCGTGGTGGTCGACGCCGGGCTGAGCCGGATGGCCCGGACCGACCTGGCCCGAGGGCTCGGCGCGCTGGTCACGGTGCCGGTCTCCCGGGCGGCGGCGGCCCAGCGGGCCGGTCGCGCCGGTCGGGAGGCGCCGGGCCGGGTCTATCGCTGCTGGTCGGCGGCGGAGCACGAGCGGCTGCCGGCGCAGCCCGAGCCGGAGATCGCCGTCGCCGATTTGACCGCGTTCGCGCTCCAGCTCACCTGCTGGGGAAGCCCGGACGGCACCGGCCTGGCGTTGCCGGACCCGCCTCCGGCAGTGGCCATGCAGGTGGCCCGGGCAACCCTCCACGCGCTCGGCGCCACCGGACCGGACGGCCGGGTGACCGGTCGGGGCCGGGCGATGGCGGCGCTCGGCGCCCAGCCACGGCTGGCCCGCGCCCTGCTGGACGGCGCCGGGGTGGTGGGGCCGCGCCGGGCCGCCGAGGTTGTCGCGGTACTCGCCGAGGCGGTTCCCGGCGACGACCTGGCCGCCGTGTGGCGCCGGCTCCGCTCCGGCACCGACGCCGCCGGCTCGCGGTGGCGGGCAGAGGCGCGCAGGTTGCGCAGCGCCCTGGACGAGCCGCCGCCCGCCCAGCCGAGAGACGGCACACCGAGCACCGACAGCGGTGGCGGTGACACGCCGACCGCGGCCAGGCAGGACGGCACCGGTCGGCCGGGGCAGGCGTTGCCGGACGATCTGGCCGCGGGGCTGCTGGTCGGGTTGGCGTACCCGGAACGGCTGGCCCGGGTCCGGCAGGCCGGCGGTGAGACGTACCTGATGGCCGGCGGCACCGCGGCGGAACTCGCGCCGGGCTCGCCGCTGGCCGGAGCGGAGTGGCTGGCGATCGCGGTGGCCGACCGCGCACCGGGACGGCCGGGCGCGGCGATCCGGCAGGCGGCGGTGGTCGACGAGGCCACCGCCCGGGAGGCCGGCGCCGCGCTGCTGCGCCGGGAGGAGGAGATCGCCTGGTCCGGTGGGGACGTGGTGGCCCGGGAGGTGGAACGGCTGGGCGCGATCGTCCTGCTGGACCGTCCGCTGCCCCGGCCGGATCCCGCCCGGGTCGCCACAGCGCTCCGCGACGGGGTGCGCCAGGCCGGGCTCGAGTTGCTGACCTGGACACCACGCGCGCGGGAGTTGCGGGCCCGGCTCGCCTTCTGCCGACACGCCCTCGCGGGCAACTGGCCGGAGGTGACCGACGCAGCGCTGCTCGACCGGATCGAGGATTGGCTGGGCCCCGAGTTGGCCGCCGCCCGGCGCCGCGCCGACCTTTCCCGGATCGACGTCGCGACCGCGTTGCGCCGGCTACTGTCCTGGCGGGAGGCGGCCCGGCTGGACGAGCTGGCCCCGGAACGGCTGGCCGTGCCGAGCGGCTCCCGCTACCAGGTCGACTACGCCGACCCGGCCGCACCGGTGCTGGCCGTGAAGTTGCAGGAGACCTTCGGCTGGCAGGACGTGCCCCGGATCGCCGGCGGGCGGGTGCCGGTGCTGCTGCACCTGCTCTCCCCGGCCGGCCGGCCGGTCGCGGTGACCCGGGACCTCGCCTCGTTCTGGCGGACCGGCTATCCCCAGGTCCGCGCCGAGCTGCGCGGCCGCTATCCCCGGCACCCCTGGCCGGCCGATCCGGCGGAGGCACTCCCGAGCCGGGGACCGCAACCCCGCCGTCGGTAGCCGGGCGGAGCGGCGCTGGCCGACGTGCCGGTGGCGGGAGCGGCGCTGGCCGACGTGCCGGTGGCGGGAGCGGCGCTGGCCGACGTGCCGGTGGCGGGAGCGGCGGCCGGGACGCTCAGGGGGCGTCGACGATGTCCGCGACCACGACGGTGATGTTGTCCGGCCCGCCCGCCCGCAGGGCCAGGTCGACCAGGCGCTGTGCGCAGTCCGCCGGCTCCGGATGGCCGAGCAACGCCTCGGCCAGGCTCTCCGGGCGGACCACATTGGAGAGCCCGTCGCTGCAGAGCAGCCAGCGGTCGCCCGCCTCCGGCACCACGGTGGTGTACGTGGGTGTGACGGGCTCGCCCTGCAACGCCCGGGTGACCACCGCCCGCCGGGGATGGTTCTGCGCCTCCTCCGGGCTGATCACCCCCTCGTCGACAAGCATCTGCACGAAGGTGTCGTCCCTGGTGAGCTGCGTCATCGTGCCGCCACGCAGCAGGTACGCCCGGGAGTCGCCGACGTGGGCCAGGGCGAGGCAGGTGCCGGTGCGGGCGAGTAGCAGCGCGGTGAGGGTGGTCCCCATGCCCTGTCGTTCCGCGTCCTCGGCGACCGCCGCGCGGATGCCGGCGCTCGCCGTGTCCACCGCGCCCTGCAGCGCCGCGACGAGCCCCTCCTCCGGGGTCTCCACGTCGAGCGGGCGGATCGCCTCGATGGCGAGGGTGCTGGCCAGGTCGCCGGCCGCCATCCCTCCCATGCCGTCGGCCACGGCGAGCAGCCAGGGGCCGGCGTGCACGGAATCCTGGTTCGCACCCCGGATCAGGCCGCGGTCGCTCACCGCCACGGATCGCAGCTTCAGGCTCATGGCAGGCAGCCTGCCAAAAAGACGGCCGAAATGCTTGCAGTAGATCACCATCGGGCCGGAGTGGCGATCGAAATTTACCGTCCGTGGCCATCCGGACCACCAACGGCGAGTAGCTCCGGTGCCGCTGTCCAGGCCCGGCGCGGCCGACCAGCGGAAATCTGATCCAGGTCGATCGATTGACATGCCAGAAACGGGCTGGCAACATCGGCTTCCATTGGGAGCGCTCCCAGCAACGCTGCCCGCCCCACCGGAAGGGATCCCCCGTGCTCCGACCCCGCCACCGTCCCCGGCCGCCCTCCCGCGCGGTGACCCTGCTCGCCACGGCCGCCCTGATGCTCACCGGCACTCTCGCCGGGACCGCCACCGGCGCACACGCCCGGCCCGACGGCGCACCCGCCCGGCCCGGCGGCTCGGTCGCGCCGCTGGCACTCACCGAACACATCGTGAACGGCACCTTCACCGACGGCACCGCCCCCTGGTGGGGCAGCGCCAACCTGAGCCTCGCCGCCGTCGACGGCCAGCTCTGCACCGAGGTCCCCGGCGGCCTGACCAACCCCTGGGACGCCAGCCTCGGGCACAACACCATCCCGCTCGCCGACGGCGCCAGCTACGCGCTGAGCTTCCGCGCCTCGACCAGCGCGCCGGTCACCGTCAAGGCGAACGTCCAGCTCAACGAGGACCCGTACACCACGGTCCTCTCCCGGGACGTCGCGCTCGACGCCACGGCCGAGGAGTTCGGGTACGAGTTCACCGGCACCCTCGACTCCGACAATGGCACCCTCACCTTCCAGCTCGGCGGCGCGGCCGAGGCATACACGTTCTGCCTGGACGACGTCTCGCTGCGCAGCGACGCCCCGACCGAGCCGCCGCCCGGCGGCGCGGAGCAGCTCCAGAACGGCGACTTCGCCGACGGCACCTCCGGCTGGTACTCCTACGGCACCACCTCCACCCAGGTCACCGACGGCCGGCTCTGCTCGGCGGTGCCGGGCGGCCTGGCCAACCCCTGGGACGGCGGCGTCGGGCAGAACGACGTGACGCTGATCAACGGCGAGTCGTACACGCTCTCCTTCGACGCCTCCGCCGATCCCGGCGCGACCGTCCGGGTGGCGGTGCAGCTCGGCGTCGACCCGTACACGTCGTACTTCGCCGAGGACATCACCTTCGGCGCCGAGGCGCAGCGGATCGAGCGGACCTTCACCGCCACCGCCGACACCGAGGTCGCACAGGTGGCCTTCCAGGTCGGCGGCAACGCCGAGGCGTTCACCTTCTGCCTGGACAACGCCTCGCTGCTCGGCGGCGAGGAGGAGCCGCCGTACATCCCGGACACCGGGCCGCGGATCCGGGTCAACCAGGTCGGCTACCTGCCGACCGGGCCGAAGAACGCCACCCTGGTCACCGAGGCCACCGAGGCGCTCGGCTGGGAGCTGACGTCGGCCGCCGGTGCCGTGGTGGCCAGCGGGCGGTCCACGCCGCGCGGCGTGGACCAGGCCTCGGCGCAGAACGTGCACAGCATCGACTTCTCCGGCTACCGGACCGCCGGCACCGGCTACACGCTGCGGGCCGACGGTGAGACCAGCCACCCGTTCGACATCTCCACCGACGTCTGGAAGCAGCTCCGCTCCGACTCGCTGCAGTTCTTCTACATCCAGCGCAGCGGCATCGCCATCGACGGTGACCTGGTCGGCGAGGAGTACGCCCGGCCGGCCGGGCACCTCGGCGTCGCGCCGAACCGGGGCGACACCGACGTGCCCTGCCAGCCCGGGGTCTGCGACTACCGCCTCGACGTCCGGGGCGGCTGGTACGACGCGGGCGACCACGGCAAGTACGTCGTCAACGGCGGTATCGCCACCTACCAGCTGCTGAACGCCTTCGAGCGGACCAAGACCGCCCCCACCGCCGGTGGCGGCGCGGCGCTCGGCGACGGCACCCTCCGGCTGCCCGAGCGCGACAACGGCGTGCCGGACATCCTCGACGAGGCGCGCTGGGAGCTCGAGTTCCTGCTGCGGATGCAGGTGCCGGCCGGTGAGCCGCTGGCCGGGATGGCGCACCACAAGATGCACGACCGGAACTGGACCGGGCTGCCGCTGCAACCCGAGGACGATCCGGAGCTGCGCGAACTGCACCCGCCGTCCACCGCCGCCACGCTCAACCTCGCCGCCACGGCCGCACAGTGCGCCCGGCTCTACGCCCCGTACGACGCGGCGTTCGCGCAGCGCTGCCGGACCGCCGCCACCACGGCGTACGCGGCGGCGAAGGCGAACCCGACCCGGTACGCCTCGCCGCAGGACGGCAACGGCGGCGGCGCGTACAGCGACGGCGACGTGACCGACGAGTTCTACTGGGCCGCCGCCGAGCTCTACCTGAGCACCGGCGAGTCGTCCTACCTGGCCGACCTGACCGCGTCGCCGCACCACACCGACGACGAGGTCTTCGCGGCGCACGGCTTCGGCTGGGGCAGCACCGCCGCGCTCGGCCGGCTCGACCTGGCCACCGTGCCGAGCGGCCTGCCCGCGGCCGAGCGGGACCGGATCCGCGCCTCGGTGGTGGCCGCCGCCGACGGCTACCTGGCGACGGCGCGGGGGCAGGCGTACGGACTGCCGATGCCGGGCACCCCGGGCAGCTACTTCTGGGGCGCCAACAGCAACATCATCAACAACGCGGTCGTGCTGGCCACCGCCTTCGACCTGACCGGAGAGGCCACATACCGGGACGGCGCGGTGCAGGGGATGGACTACATCTTCGGCCGCAACGCGCTCAACCAGTCGTACGTGACCGGCTGGGGCGAGAAGGCGTCGGAGAACCAGCACAGCCGGATCTTCGGCAACCAGTACGACGAGTCGCTGCCGAACCCGCCGGCCGGCTCGATCGCCGGTGGCGCGAACGCCAGTCTCGACGACCCGTTCGCGGAGCAGTTGCTGGAGGGCTGTGCCCCGATGTTCTGCTACGTCGACGACATCGCCTCGTACGCCACCAACGAGGTCGCGATCAACTGGAACTCGGCGCTGGCCTGGATCGCCTCGTTCCTCGCCGACCAGGGCAGCGCCCCGACCGTGCCGGCCGGCTCCGGCTGCCGGGTGAGCTACGTCAACCACGGTGCCTGGGCCGAGGGCGGCGGATTCACCGCGCAGGCGACCATCACCAACACCGGCACCGCCCCGATCAACGGCTGGACCCTGAGCTTCGCGTTCCACGGCGACCAGAAGGTCCGGGAGGCGTGGATGGCGAAGGTGACCCAGGCGGGTGCCCGGGTCACCGCGCGGAACGAGTCGTACAACTCGCGGATCATGCCGGGTGCCAGCCAGATGTTCGGCTTCAACGCCACCACCGCCGGTGGCCCGAATCCGAGCCCGGCACTGTTCACCGTCAACGGGGTGTCCTGCACCTGACGTACCCACCACCGCTGGTGAGCCCGGACCCGACCTGCGTCGGACCGGGCTCACCAGCGTCTGTGGGCCGATCGGCGGTCGGCGCTTCGGGCCGGCGACCCCGTACTTCCAGTGAGCCCGCTCTGGACGGCCCGCCGACTCGCCCGACCGGTTCGGGCCCGCGCTTTCGGCTCGGTCGCGCCCGTCCGGGGGAGGTAGCCGATCTTAGCTTTCCGCGAGGCTGTAGTCACGAAGAGACATCATCTTGCCTCGCGAACCAGCCACCGAGGGCGCGACATCGGATGCGGAGATCGCCGGGCGAAGAACCGACCCGGGAGGGCTCGTGGGCAGAGCAGAGACGTTCCGCTCGGTCGCCGCCTGTCTGGGCCAGCTCGCCGCGGCCGCGGTCGTCACGCTGGCGTCGATAGTGGATGGACCGGTCGACCTGCTGCTCCGGACGGCTGGCTGGCTCGGCATCCCGGTCTGGACGGCCGAGGGGGTCCTCCGGCTGATGGGACTGTTGGTGGCGGCCCATCTGGTGGTGGGAGCCCGGGAGACGGCCCGGCAACACTGGCGGCGACGGCAACACCTGGAACGCGTCCCCGGCCCGCCGCCCCCGGTCAGGCTCGACCAGCACGACGCCGACCGGGAGATTCTCCGGTCGATGATCCGGGTGAGCCGCACCTACCCGGCGCCCGCCATCCGGCTGTTCGGCCAGATTCTGCTCGACCCGGCGAGGTACCAGGTCCGGATCACCGACGAGGTCCAACAGGTGGAGGAGTGCCTGCGGGTGGCGGTCTCCACCATGTTCAGCGCCGGGCCGGAGGACCTGCTCGGGCTTCGCGAGGAGACCCTGCTCGGGAGGTCCTCGGCGAGCGACCCGGAGCATCCCGCCCCGCTGCCGCGTACGGGAGCGACCGCTGAGAACAACGGCGGCGGCCGACGCACCAGCCTGTCCGGCCGAGCCTCCGCGCTGCTCACCAGGCAGTCACGACGGCACGACCGGCGGACCGAACCGGAGGACGCCGAGGGTCCGTCGGGCCCGCCCGGTGACGACGGCGCCGGGGACCGGGGGGCCGCCGGTCCGGCCTCCGACCAGTCCCGGGTGATGCTGATACCGATGATCCTGAGCACCAAGGGCGCCATGCTGGACAACATCGAGACCTTCGACCGGGCTGGGGATCCGGTGCCGTTCCTGTCCCAGGAGAACGCCCGGGGTGTCGTCGCACACGTGCTGCGGCAACTCTTCTGGGAGACCTTCGGCGAGGCGGTACATGCGGCGGACGAGCGGCGACGGGACGCCGTACTCTTTGCCCTGCTCCGACTGGTCTTCCAGGCCGATCGGATCTCGGTGGCCGATGCCGACGCGTACTTCGACCGCAACGTCGCGCCGATCCGGGACAGTGCCGACGCGACGGATCTGCGCCGGCTGCGCGGTGTCTGCTCGTTCCTGGTCCGCAACTACGTGGTCATCGCCGAGGTACCGCCGCCGGACGGGTACGCCTGGATCCTGCGCTACACCAAAACCATGCCGGTCTACGGCCGGGCGGCCTCGTCGCACGGCCGGCGGCGCGTCCGGCTCGGCCTCGCACCGAACACCTTCGTCGTACCGCTGAACCTGCCGTTCACCACCACCAGCTACCACTTCCGGATGCGGGCCGGCCCGAACACCTACGTCAAGGTGCATTCGGTGCAGTCGGCCAGGTCAGGGGCCAGCGTGGACCAGAACGCCATCCGGGCCATGAGCAAACACGCCTACCTACGGGTACGGCGTCGCCAGGCACTGCCGTACGCCCATCTCTACGCGCGACGCTTCGACACCTGTCGCGATCCGGCGGACCTGGTGATGGAGGTGGTCTTCGACGAGGTCCCACCGGGTGCGCTGGGCCTCACCTCCTGGTTGGCCGCTCTCTCCGCAGCGGTGATCACCCTTCTCGCCCTGCTCGTACCCGACAACAACGGCGACCGGATCTCCGGCGACGTACTCACGTTCCTGCTCGCCATCTCGCCGGTCGCGGCGACCTTCGTCGGCTACTCGATGGAGAAGCTGCGCCGCTCCTCGCTGACCACCTTCGCCGGGCTGGTGACCACCGGTGCCACCTCACTCGTCGCGGCGCTGCTCTACGTGCAGCCTTCGCCGGGGTGGCTGCTCGCCCATCCGACGGTGCCGCTGCTCGGGGAAGTCAGGGTGAACCTCGGCGTCTTCGCGGTCGGGCTGATCGGCGGGCTGGTCGCCACGTACCTCTTCTTCCGGCTCCGCGATGAACTCCACCACTACGTCGGCCTCCTCCGGGACGTGGAGTATCCGAGCCCCGACCGGCGGGGTGAGCCGGGATGACCCGGCCGGAACCGGCCGGGTCGGCGCCCGACCCGGCGGAGCTGGTGATGGACCGCACCGCCGATCCCGGAGTCGGGTCCGATCTGCTCGACTCACTTCCGGCGGACGCGGTGGTCGCCTACCGGGGTGAGCCGCGGGCCTCGGAGCGGGCGATGCTGCTCTGGCCGATGACTGCCGATCAGCGGCAGTCGTTCGGCGCCGGTATCGAGTGGGTCAGCAACCAGCTGAGGACCATGGGCGAGGAGCACATCGGACGGTTCCTCGACGAGCTCGCGGAGGAGACCGAACGGCTCGGCCTGAACACGCTGCCGCCGCCCGAGGAGCAGCCGGACGGGCGGGTGCCGTGATCCCACCCGTCCGCGCCCTGAGCACCGTCGGCCGGGCTACCGCAGCCAGTCGAGCAGCCGGTCACCCTGCTGCCAGAGGGTGAGCGCCGAGAAGACACCGAAGAGCAGCACCGCCCAGACCAGCGCGACCACCCGGTAGGAGCGCGGACGAATCTGGTCGGGCAGCACGCGACGGTTGAGCACCAGCAGCAGGATGGAGTAGAAGAACATCATCAGCCCGCCGACGCAGGCGGAGATGACCAGCAGGATCAGCGGCTGGTCGAAGCCGGCCAGCAGGATGGCGCAGCCGAGGCCGACCAGCCCCCAGACCAGCGCGAAGTAGATCCGGCTCTCGGAGAACCGCGGCAGATACGCCGTCTTGAGCACGTCGGCGGCGAGTCGGCTGGTGTAGTCGACGATGCCCATCGCGGCGGCGAAGAGCGAGAGCGCCCCGATCACCCAGAAGAGGGTGCCGAACCACGAGCCGACGGTCTCGTTCAGCCGCTCCCCCTCGACCCGGAGGAAGTCCACGCTGTTCGCCAGTCCGGGCACCCCGTAGACGGTGGAGTAGGCGAGCAGCGAGGTCAGCACGATGGTGACGAACGAGATCAGGGCGAAGGTGACCGCCTGCTCCCGGTTGGCCAGCCGCCACCAGCGCCGCCAGCGGGTCAGGTTCTCCTCGGTCGGCTCGAAGACGAAGCCCCGGCTGTCCGGGGCCGCCTCCTCGCGGCCGGTGACCGGGCTGACCAGCCGGGGCACGTACCGGCCCATGCCGTAGCCCTTGTCCCGGATCCAGTTGGACTGCACCAGGTTCTGCCCGCCGCCGGCACCGGCGAAGACCAGCGCGGAGAGCATCAGCGCGAAGCCGAGCTCGGTGGGGAACTCGGGTGCGGTCACCGCGGTCGGCAGGTCACCCCAGGCCTCGGCAGAGATGGCGAAGAGGACCGCGACCACGATGAAGAGCAGCACCAGGCCGACCTTGACGAACTCGACCCGCTCCAGCGCGGTGTAGACCACCGGGGCCAGGGTGAGGGTGGCGCCGATCAGCAGCAACAGGCCGACGGCG
Source organism: Plantactinospora sp. WMMC1484 (assembly GCF_049315195.1). Classification (NCBI taxonomy): domain Bacteria; kingdom Bacillati; phylum Actinomycetota; class Actinomycetes; order Micromonosporales; family Micromonosporaceae; genus Plantactinospora; species Plantactinospora sp. WMMC1484. Next base: position 3,780,298 of record NZ_CP186055.1, on the reverse strand, counting down.
ATCCAGGTGGCGTCACCGCCGAAGAGGTACGTCAGCATCGTGGCAGAACTGGTCGCCCAGCCCGGCCAGAGGTTGGCGAAGTAGACCATGATCGCGAAGACCAGACCCCAGTGGCGCCAGAACCGCGAAAAGCCGGTCAGTGCCGTCTCCCCGGTGGCCAGGGTGTAGCGCTCGATCTCCATGTTGATGAACCACTGGGTGACGATCCCGATCGCGGCGGCCCAGAGGAAGACCAGCCCCACCTGCGAGGCGATGTACGGGTAGAGGATGAACTCGCCGGACGCCAGGCCGACACCCGCCGCGATCACCCCTGGCCCGATGATGGACCAGGCGGAGCGGGGTGGTGGCGGTAGCTCTCGGACGGTCACTCCGGGCAGGTGTCTGGTGGGGAAGCGGTCGGCGGCGGTCGGCGTCATCGTGACCTCCAGGGGACGGGCACCGGCCGGGTGACCTGGACTGCGCCGGGGCGTCGCACAACCCCCGTGGCGTCGTTGGTCGCCGGAGCCGGATGCGAGATCGATTCGCGGTAGTCTGCGCAGTGGCGGTTATAAATGGATCTTCTGCCACGATGGACGGTGTGGCAACCGATCTCGCCGTCCGGCCCGGCGGTCCCGACGACGTCGCCGCGGTGCTCGCCCTGCTCGACGGCGCCACCCGCTGGCTCGTGGAACGCGGGCGCACCGGCCAGTGGGGCCGCGCGTCCCACTCCGGCAACCCGCGCCGGATCGCCCAGGTCCGCCGCTGGGCCGCCGAGGGCGAGCTCTACCTGGCCGAACTCGCCGGCCGGCCGGTCGGCGCGATCGTCGTCGGCCGGGCCGTGCCACACGTCCCGCCAGCCACCGAACCCGAGCTCTACGTCAACCTCCTGGTCAGCGACCGGGCACACGCCGGGCACCGGATCGGCGCGCGGCTGCTGGGGTTCGCCGAGGAACTCGCCCGGGCCCGGGGTGTCGACCTGCTCCGGGTGGACTGCTACGCCGGCGACGACGGCGCGCTGATCCGCTACTACGAGGGCCAGGGTTTCACCGCCACGGAGCCGTTCAGCGTGCCGCTGGCCGACCGGCGCTGGCCGGGCCAGCTCCTCGAACGCCGGCTGGGCCCGCGTGGCGACGACGGGACGGCGTGAATCCGGCACGGTCAATCCTGTCCCGAGATGCTCGTCCGCATCTCGGGGAGCACTTTCGCCCCGAAGGTGTCGACGAAGGCCTCCTGCCGCTGCCCGACGTGGTGCAGGTAGATCTCGTCGAAGCCGAGCTCGGCGTACTCCCGCAGCCGGGCGGCATGCCAGCCGAGGTCGGCGGAGACGTTGACCACCTCGGCGACACGTTCCGCCGGCACGCTGGCCGAGACGACGTCGAAGTGGTCGGTCAGCTCCAGATCCCAGCAGACCGGCGGTTCGAAGACGTTGCTGCGCCACTGCTCGTACGCGATCCGGGTCGCCTCCGCCTGGTCGGGCGCCCAGCTCAGGTGCACCTGGAGGTGCAACCTGCCCCGGCCACCCGCGTCCCGGTAGGCGTCCACCATCCGGCGCAGCCGCTCCACGGGCGCGTTGACCGTGATCAGTCCGTCGGCCCACTCGGCACACCACCGGGCGGTCGCCTCGGTCACCGCCGCACCGACAAGTGCCGGCGGCTCGTCGGGTCGGGTCCAGAGCCGGGCCCGGTCCACCGTGACCAGCCCGTCGTGGCTGACCTCCTCGCCGGCCAGCAGCGCCCGGATCACGTCGACGCACTCCCGAAGGCGCGCGGTCCGGACCTCCTTGCGCGGCCAGCGTTCCCCGGTGATGTGCTCGTTGCTCGCCTCACCGGTGCCGAGCGCCGCCCAGAAGCGCCCCGGGTACATCGCGGCGAGGGTGCCGATCGCCTGCGCGATGATCGCCGGGTGGTAGCGCTGTCCCGGCGCGTTGACGATGCCGAACGGCAGCGTCGTGGCCTGGAGTGCGGCACCCAGCCACGACCAGGCGAAGCCGGCCTGCCCCTGCCGGGAGCTCCACGGCGAGAAGTGGTCGGAGGACATGGCCGCGTCGAAGCCCGCGTCCTGGGCCCGGACGACCGTCCGGAGCAATTCGGCCGGGTGGATCTGCTCGTGCGAGGCGTGAAGCCCGAAGACCGTCATGGCGGTCTCCCGTACCCCGCCGTACCGCGCCCGATACCCGGTACGGTGATGAATGTCCCGCCGGGAGCCGGCGGCTACTCGCTGTGCCCGCCCGCACCTGCGCCGGCTGTCCCGCCCTCGCCGATCCAGACGGCCTTGAGGTTGCAGAATTCCCGGATGCCCTGCGCCGACAGCTCGCGGCCGTAGCCGGAGTTGCCCACCCCGCCGAAGGGCAGTTCCGGATAGGAGGTGGTCATGCCGTTGACGAAGACCATCCCGGCGTCGAGGTCGGTGACGAACCGCTCCTGCTCGGCCGGATCCCGGGTCCAGGCGTTGGAACCGAGGCCGTAGTCGGTGCCGTTGGCGAGCGCGATCGCCTCCTCGTAGGAGGAGACCCGGTGCAGGGCGGCGACCGGCCCGAAGACCTCCTCCGCGTACATCCGCATCTGCGGGGTCACCTCGGCGACCACGGTCGGCGGATACCACCAGCCGGGCCGGTCGGGCTGTTCCCCGCCGCAGAGCACCCGGGCGCCCCGGTCCACGGCGTCGCGGACCTGCTCGGCGACCTCGTCACGGCCGCGCTCGGTGGCGAGCGGCCCGACGTCGGTCTCCCCGCTCATCGGATCGCCGACCCGCAGCGCCGACATCCGGGCCACGAAGGCGTCGGCGAATTCGTCGAAGACCTCGGTGTGCACGATGAACCGCTTCGCCGCGATGCAGGACTGCCCGTTGTTCTGGCAGCGCGCCACGGTCGCCACCTCGGCGGCCCGGGCCACGTCGGCCGAGGGCATCACCACGAACGGGTCGCTGCCGCCGAGTTCCAGCACGGTCTTCTTGAGGTACCGGCCGGCGATCGCCCCCACCGAGCGACCGGCGCCCTCGCTGCCGGTCAGCGTCGCAGCCCGGACCCGGGGGTCGGCCAGCACCTGCTCGATCCGGTCGGAGCCGATCATCAGGGTCTGGAACGCACCAGCCGGGAAGCCGGCCCGGCGGAACAGCTCGTCCAGGTAGAGGGCGGTCTGCGGCACATTGGAGGCGTGCTTGAGCAGCCCCGTGTTGCCGGCCATCAGGGCCGGCGCCGCGAAGCGCATGACCTGCCAGAGCGGAAAGTTCCACGGCATCACCGCCAGCACCGGCCCCATGGGGACGTAGCGGCCGTAAGCCGAGGTCGCCCCGATCGAGCCCGCGTCGGCCGGCTCGTCGGCGAGGAAGCGCTCGGCGTGCGCGGCGTAGTAGCGGCAGGCGGCGGCGCACTTGGCCACCTCGGCCTGTGCCGACGCGTACGTCTTGGCCATCTCCATCGTCATCATCCGGGCCACCTGGTCGCGTTCGACCTCGAGCAGGTCCGCCACGCCCGACATCCAGCCGGCCCGCTCGGCGAAGGTGGTGCCGCGCAGCGCGTCGAAACCGGCCGCCGCCCGGCCGAGCGCCGCAGCCAGTTGGTCGTCCGTCATCTCGTCGAAGGTCTTGAGGGTCTGGCCCGTGGTCGGGTCGATGGTGGCGATCGACATGTCGTACTCCCTGGATCTCGCTCCCTGGATCTCGCTCCCCGAATCGGCGGCTCCGTCGGCCCGTTGCTCGACGAGTTCGCCCGTGGGCGTCACTCGACGCGCGATTGTTCGCGGGCGTCACTCGAAGAGCGAGTGCTTCGTGCCCGGTGGCTCTTCGCGGCGCCGCGCGATCCGACGGCGCTGCACCACCACCAGGTCCAGCACGGCGACCACGGCGAGTATGCCGAGGATCACCGCGAGCACCAGCAGGTCGGCCCGCAGCGCCAGCACGCCGAGCGCCACGGAGACCACCAGGCCGAACGCGGCGAGCGCCAGGCGCAGGTTGAGTGCGCTGTAGGCGTGACCTACCGTCCCTTTCGCCCCTCGGGGCTGCGATCTCGCGGCCATTTCGCCGAACTACCCGGTAATGGGCGGCGGCTAACCTGCCCGGCCCGGCAGACACCCGGCCCGGCAGACACCCGGCCCGGCAGACACACCCGCGGCCGGTGCCCCCGGGCGCGGCGCTGGGGATTCCGCCGGACGAGTGGGTATAACGGTGAGATGACGACCGGTCCCACTCCCCCGGCCAGCCACGCGGATCTGCTGAGTCGCCCGCTCTTCGCCCACCTGGCCACCACCCGCCCGGACGGCGGGCCGCAGAGCAACGTGATGTGGTTCGTCTGGGACGGCGGACGGATCAGGATGACACACACCAAGCGGCGACAGAAGTTCCGTAACCTCGAGCGGGATCCCCGGGTCGCGCTCTCGATCGCAGACCCCGACGACCCGTACCGGTTCCTGGAGGTGCGCGGCGTGGTGGAGAAGGTCGAGAACGACGACGAGGTCGCCTCCTTCTACCGTTCGCTCCAGGAGCGGTACGACAACGTCTACGAGATCAACGATGCGGCGTACCGGGTGATCGTCACCATCCGGCCGGAGAGCTTCGTCGCGGTCACCAACGGCCAGCCGCAGCCGGCCGGCTGACCGTCCATTCCGGTCACCTCCGCACCCGGCGCGCCGGATGTCGGTGATCCGTGGGCCGGCCGACGGCGGCGAGGGTTCCGGGCCGGCCAGTGCGCCGCGTACAGTTACGGAGCGATTGCTGTCCGTTCTGTCCGGGGAGAAACATGTCCAGACGTTGGACCGCCGCCGTCACCGCCCTCCTGGCGGCCTTCGCCCTGGCCTGCGAGGGGTCCGACGGGGGCGGGGGCGCCCAGCCGGATCCCCCGGCGGCACCGCCCGGCATACCCGACTCGATCGCGGCCCTCGGCGACTCGATCACCGCCGGCTTCGGTTCCTGCCTTGTCCTGGCCGCCTGTCAGCGCAACTCGTGGTCCACCGGCGACAGCAGTCGGGTGGAGAGCCTCTACCGGCGACTCCGGGAGGTGAACCCGGCGATCCGCGGTAAGGCACACAACCAGGCCGTGAACGGGGCTCGCGCCTCGGCGTTGGCCACCCAGGCCGGTGGCGCCGTGCGGGCCCGGGTCGACTATGTCACCGTGCTCGTCGGAGCCAACGACGCCTGCCGGGGCGGTATCGAGGACATGACAAGCGTCAGCGTCTTCCGCGCGGATGTCGACCGTGGACTCGCGGCGCTGAAGAAGGGGCTTCCCAAGGCCCGGGTCCTGGTGGTCAGCATCCCGAACCTGCACCGGATCTGGGAGATCGGCCACGAGGACACCCGGGCGGTGCGCGCCTGGCGGGGCCGCATCTGCCCGGCGCTGCTGGCCAACCCCACCTCGACGGAGCCGGCCGACCGTACCCGCCGGTCGTCGTTCCGGGCCCGGGTCGATGCGTACAACGAACAGCTCGCCGCCGCCTGCAAGGCGTACGGTTCCCGCTGCCGGTACGACGGCGGCGCCGCGCACCGGGTCCGGTTCGGGATGGACCTGCTCAACCGGCTGGACTACTTCCACCCGAACGCGGCCGGCCAGAAGGAGCTGGCCGAGGTGACCTGGCGGGCATCCGGCCTGGCCAGCCAGGCCCGGCGAGCCGCATGAGGCACCTGACCGGCCCGGCGAGCCGCATGAGGCACCCGACCGGCCCGGCGAGCCGCATGAGGCACCCGACCGGCCCGGCCGACAACCGGACCAGACCGGGAGCCGGGCTACCGGGGCGCCGGCACGGTCGCCCGTGGCCGGTACAGCTCCTGTGAGCGGACGGCCAGGCTCCTGGTGGCCGACGAGTTCGCCCAGGTGCCCAGCACCACCGCCGCGCCCGGCACCGCCTTGGCAACCAGCCGCTTCGCGGCCCGGACGCCGGCCATCTGCGCCAGCTTGAACCCGAGTCGCAGCATCACCCGCGCCAGCGGCGTATCCGACCGGCTCAGGGCGTCGATCCGTTCCCGTCCGGCGGCCACGCCGAGCGCGAGCCGTGCCGTCTCGGCGATCTTGTGAACCCGCTGCAGGACGAGCAGGTCGGTGGCGCGGTCGGGATGCTCCGGGTCGGCACCGTAGGCGGCGGCGACGTAGAGCACCATCCGGGCCTGGGTCCAGGCCAGCACCCCCATGTCGATCACCGCGCCCGGCAGGCCGGCGGCACCGGAGACCGCACCGGAGACCCTGGCGTGGTTGACGAACCTGCGGATCGCCGTCTCGGCCATCGCCTCCGGCGACATCCGCGGATGCCTCGTGCGGGTCCGCTCCGCCCAGGTCCGGGCCTGCGGCCCGATCCGCCGGACCGCCTCCAGGGCAAGGTGCTCCGGGGCGTACTGCGGGTCGGCTTTCATCCGCGCCCAGAGCCCACCCGGCGGGACGGCCGTCGACGACTCCGGCTCGTCCTCCTCCGTCACGTCCTCGCCCGTCACGTCCTCCGGCCCACCGGAGACCGCTGGACGCGGGGGCGGGGGCGGGTGCGGGCTCGCGGCGGCCGGCGGGAGATCGGCGCCGGTCGGCAGCGCGTTGTCGGCCGGCGGCCGGTCGGTCGACGGCAGGTCGATGTCGGCCGGCGTCGTTGCCGGGGTGGCGGGCGCGCCGCCGACCGGCGGGGAGTCGGTCACTGGAACACTCCGGGGTCGAGGGTCAAGGAGGAAGGAGGGAGCGACGGTCGGCGGCGGGGCCAGGTCAGCGGCGGCCGCGCAGCCGGGACACGACCTGACGCATCCGATGCTGGTTGGCGGGCTTGGCCAGCTCGCGCCGACCTCGCTCGACGAGCCGCCGCCCCTGCGGCGAGCTGAGGAACATCCGGATCCGTTGCACCAGTGACGCCATCTCGGTCCTCCTCACGTCGTCCTGAATCATCAGGATTACCCGGTCGCCCGCCCGGCCACACCGGTCGCCGTCAACCGGCCGGGTCCGTCACTCCATCGTGGCCGGGCGGTTCAAGCCCGGGTCAGCTCCCGGACGGCAGCAACGCGTCGACGACCTCCGTCGCCGAGTACTCGTGCTTGGCGTAGTGCTCCGGATAGGCCGAGTACTGCACCGCCTGTGCCGCCTCGGTCAGCCGCATCCGTTCCCAGCCGGGCACCTGGCGCAACGCATCGAAGAACCGTGCGCTCGCGTACGCCGGATCCATCAGGCGGTCCACCGGGCCCCAGCCGGTGCTGGTCCGCTGCTGGAACAGACCGACCGAGTCGTGGTCCCAGCCGGTGCCCTGGTGTCGGTACCGCTTCGACTCCGGCAGCACCTCGCTGGCCCGGTTGAGCAGGTTGCTCTCCTGCATAGCGGTGGCCACCCCGATGACCAGCCCTCGACGTGGCATCCCCATGTCCCGTCCGGTCCGCACGATGGCCCGGGCATTGTCCATCTGAACCGGGGTGAGACCGGCCACCGGTGCCGAGTCGGCCAGTGCCGGCGAGGCGTCCGGGTCGGCCTCTGTCGCGTCCGCCCCGTCGGAGTCTCCGGACCGGTCGGATTCGTCGGGCCGGCCGGAGCCGGACCGGCTCGCCCGGTCCGCGGAGCGGTCGACGCCGGCCGCCTCGCCGGTGTCGTCGCCCGGCCGGGCCAGTGCCACCCCCTCCGGGTTCTCCGGAGCGGTGCCGGCCGGGTCGCCCGCCGGACCGACCGCCTGGACGGCGGCCAGCACGCCGAGGCAGCAGAGTACTCCGGCGGTCACCGCGACCCGGCGGGAGCGGCGCGGGCCGAGCCGCGCCGGCAACCCGGTCCGGGCCGCCAGGGCGCCGGCCCGGTCGGCGAGCCGGCGAGCCGGGGGTACGAGCCGGTGGACGACCCGGCGCAGGTTTCGCTCGGCGGCCCGGACGGCGGGCACCCGGCGGGACACCACTGCCGCCGCCCGGACGATCCGGTGGGCGACGGCCCGGACGAGCGGCACGGCCCGGACGAGCGGCACGGCCCGGACGATGCGGGCGGTCCCAGCCCGGCCGACCGGCACCACCCAGCCGATCCGGTGCGCCACGGCCCGGCCGAGCAGCACCGCCCAGCCGAACAGGACGGCCCGGGTCAGTGCGAGCCGGCGGGCCGGTACCGGCCCACGCGGCCGGGCCGCCGGGTCCGGTCCGGCCGGCAGCCCCGGCTGCGGTCCGGAACGGTCGGACGCCGAGTCGGCGGAGGAGACATCATCCGATCGGACAGTGCTCGGCACGGCGGGGAACCCGGTCACAGAACGGTCGTCGTCAGGCATCCGACGAGGCTAGGCAGGCGATACGCCAACTACGCGGAGTCACCGGGTGGGCTGCACCACATCTTTCCACCGGGCAACCGGTCGGCGGGGCACGGGCGCGGACAACCGGGGCCAGCCCCGGCAACCCTGGCATCTCAGGGACTGCGGACTATCGTCGCTATGCAGGCAGATACCTTCGAATCAGTCTGCACTCCTCGCGCTGCCGGCGCGCCTCCCCCGATCGGCCCAGCCGGTCCGGCCGCCCGGCCACCCTCCCGCTCCCCGGATCGGCCCGTGCCGTGAGACCGTGGACTATGGCACCGGTCACCGATCCGCTTTCGCGCCGCGACCTCCGTCGGCTGCCCAAGACCAACCTGCATCTGCACCTCACCGGTTCCATGCGCCCGCAGACCCTGGCCGAGCTGGCCGACCGGGACGGCCTGCCGCTGCCCGAGCCGCTGCCCGCCGGCACCCTCTCCGGCTGGTCGGCGTTCCAGGAGCGCTACGAACTGGCTCGGGCCGCGCTGCGTACCGCCGACGACCTGAGCCGGGTGGTCGCGGAGGCCACCGCCGACAACGTCGCGGACGGCGCCGGCTGGCTGGAGATCCAGGTCGACCCGACGACGTACGCCGACCGGCTGGGCGGGTGGGAGCCGGTGGTCGAGGCGGTGCTCGCCGGAGCTGCCGGCGGCCGTGCCGGAGTGGTCCTGGCGGCCAGTTGGGCCGGACCACCGGACCGGGCGGAACGGATCGCCCGGCTCGCCGCCCGGCACGCCGGCGCGGGCGTGGTCGGCTTCGGCCTCTCCAACGACGAGCGCCGGGGCCGGATCGCGGACTTTGTCCCGGCGCTGCGCACGGCGACCGAGGCGGGCTTGCTGGCCGTGCCGCACAGCGGCTTCTACGAGGCCGCGTGGCACGTCCGGGACTGCGTCACCCTGCTCGGCGCGCACCGGGTCGGGCACGGGCTCACCGCCGTGGCCGACCCGGCCGTCCTCGACCTGCTGGCCGAGCGGGCCGTGGCGATGGAGGTGTGTCCCAGTTCATACCCGCCGTTCGGCGTCACCACCGGCCTGGCGGCCACCCCGCTGCGCGCCCTGCTGGCCGCCGGGGTGCCGGTGGCGCTCGGTACGGACGACCCGCTGCTGTTCGGCACGGGCCTGCTCGACCAGTACGTGCTGGCCCGGGACGTGCTCGGCTGCAGCGACGCCGAACTGGCCACGCTGGCCCGGTCCTCCGTCGAGGCCTCCGCCGCTCCGCCGGAGGTCAGGGCGGCGATGCTGGCGGGCGTCGCCGGCTGGCTCGGTGGAATGCATCAAGATAGCGGCAGCGTTTGCTACATCGGGGCGCCGTCCGTCGCGGCCGCGTCCCGGCGTACCCCCTGAGGAGGTCCTGACCGGTGCTCGATCCGAACGAGCTCTACCAGCTCACCGACGATCTGCCCGAGCTGGGTCAGCCAGTGCTGATCCAGGCGCTTTCCGGTTTCGTCGACGCCGGAAACGCGACCCGGCTCGCCCGGGAACATCTCGTGTCGACCCTCAAGTCCCGGACGATCGCCACCTTCGACGTCGACCAGTTGCTCGACTACCGGTCCCGGCGACCCACGATGATCTTTGTCGAGGACCACTGGGAGCACTACGAGCAGCCGAAGCTCGAGCTGCACCTGCTCCGCGACGACGAGGGCACCGCTTTCCTGATGCTCTCCGGCCCGGAGCCGGACTTCCAGTGGGAACGGTTCATCGCCGCGCTGACCAGCCTGATCCGCCGGCTCGGCGTACGGCTGACGATCGGGCTGAACGCCATCCCGATGGCCGTGCCGCACACCCGCCCGATCGGGGTGACCGCGCACGCCACCCGGCGCGACCTGATCACCGGCTACGAGTCCTGGCTGCAGCGCATCCAGGTCCCCGGGAGCGCCGGCAACCTGCTCGAGTTCCGCCTCGGCGAGCAGGGCCGGGACGCGGTGGGCTTCGCGGTGCACGTGCCACACTACGTGGCCCAGACCGAATATCCCGGCGCGGCCGAGCTCCTGCTGACCTCGGTCTCCCGGGCCACCGGCCTGCTGCTGCCGACCGAGCCGCTGCGCAGCGCCGCCGAGGCCGTGCGCGAGGACATCGACCGGCAGGTCGCCCAGACCGACGAGGCGACCTCGCTGGTACACGCGCTGGAGGAACAGTACGACGCCTTCACCCGGGGCCGGGGCGGGCCGAACCTGCTCGCCGACCAGACCGGACCGCTGCCCACCGCCGACGAACTCGGCGCGGAACTCGAGCGTTTCCTCGCCGAACAGGGTCGGCCCGGGGAAAACCCGGGTACGTGATCGGGCAGGCTGACCAGATGCGCCTGGCGACCTGGAACGTCAACTCGGTGAAGGCCCGCCTGCCCCGGCTGCTGGAGTGGCTCGCCGCCACCGGGCCGGACGTCGTCTGCCTGCAGGAGACGAAGTGCCCGGACGGCATGTTCCCGGCGGCGGAGGTCGGCGAGCTGGGCTACGAGGTGGCCAGCCACAGCGACGGCCGGTGGAACGGGGTGGCGATCCTCTCCCGGGTCGGCCTGGCCGACGTGGCGGTCGGGTTCGCCGACGAACCCGGGTTCCCGGCACCGGAGGCGCGGGCGATCTCGGCAACCTGTGCCGGGCTGCGGATCTGGTCGATCTACGTGCCGAACGGGCGCGTCCCCGACTCACCGCACTACGAGTACAAACTCGCCTGGCTGGCGGTGCTCCGGGATGCCCTCGCCGCCGAGTTGCGGGCCGGGCCCGGCCGTCCGCTGGTGGTCTGCGGCGACTACAACGTGGCGCCGACCGACGCCGACGTCTGGGACCCGGCGCTCTTCGTCGGCTCCACCCACGTGACGCCGCCGGAGCGCCAGGCCCTGGCCGAGCTGCGCGCCCTCGGTCTGACCGACGTGGTGCCGACGCCGATGAAGGGGCCGCACCCCTTCACGTACTGGGACTACCGGGCCGGCATGTTCCACCAGAACAAGGGCATGCGGATCGACCTGGTGTACGCGACGACCACGTTCGCCGAGAGCGTCACCTCGGCGTATGTGGACCGGGAGGCCCGCAAGGGCAAGGGCCCGTCCGACCACGCCCCGATCGTGGTGCAGACCGGGCCCGAGGCCGGCTGAGCCGACGACATGGTGATCGACCTCGGCACCGAGCGGTACGAGCCGCCCGTCGACACCGCCGGGCCACCCCGCGCGGTGGTCGTACGCCAGTGGCGGATCGCGGCCGCGGCGCTCGCCGGAATCCTGGTGCTCAACACCGGTGGCGCCGCCCCGGCACCGACGCCGCCGCTGCGGCAGGTGTACGCCGCGCCGATCGGTCCGGTCGACACCTTCACCATGGCCGGCGGCCTGCTCGTCACCGCCTCGGTGCTGGACGGCGCCGACCGACCGGGACGTCGGATCACCTGCTACGACCTCACCGACGGGCGCCGGCTGTGGTCCGGCGACTTCGTCGTCGACCGGGACGGCGACGGGCCGATCTTCTCCGACGGGCTGCTGCTGATCTCCGAACGGCTGGCCGACGGCGCACCGACCCGGACGACGGCGCTGGACCCGCGGACCGGGCGGCGACGCTGGTCGGCACCGTACCGGCCGCTGCCGCTGCCGGACGGGCCGATCGCGCTGGTCTTCGACAACGTCTTCCGACCGGAGGCACGGGTCTGGCCGGGCCAGCGGACGGTCGGCGGCAAGGTCTACATCGCGTCGGACGGCCACGCCTACACGGAGCCGCCGACCGGGATGACCGTCCGAGGGCTCGACCTCGGCACCGGCCGGCTGCGCTGGGAACTGCCCCGGCTCGACAGCGCCCGCGTGGTCGAGGCGGCCGGTGAGCATCCGACGATCCTGCTGACTTCTTCCGTGGACGGTGGCGTCGAGGTGCGGGACGTGGTCTCCGGCGCGGTCACCCACCGGCTCGACTGGACCGGCGGCGAACTGGTCCACGGGCAACGGATCGGGGATGTCGTGGTGGCGACGGCGCAGTCCGGGACCGACCTGGTCGTGACGGCGTACTCGGCGGACCTGCGGCGGCGGCGGTGGAGCCGCTCCCTGCCCGGCCCGGATCAGTCCGTCGAACGCTGCGGTCCGCTGCTCTGCCAGTGGGCGGCCTTTCGGACCAGCGCGCTCGACCCGGCCACCGGCGAGGCCCGGTGGGAGCGTCCGGGGCCGCGGAACCTGCTCTCGATCGGTCCGTGGCTGGTCGAACTCGACAACGGCCCGCTTCGGCGGGTCCTCGACGCCCGGACCGGCCGACCCGTCACCGACCTCGGAGGCTGGTGGCTGGCCGGCGACCCCGGCTGGTCCGGTGCGGGCACGCTCCCCGCGGACCCGCCACCGCTGGTGCTCCAGCCGAACCTCGTCAAGCAGCACACCTGGTTCGGCGTCTTCGATCCGGCCGGGCCGTCGGTCCGCCTGCTCGAGGTGCTGCCACACAGCCTGCACGGGTGCGTGGCAGCAGACCGGTTCATGGCCTGCCGGTCCGGCGACGGGCAGCTCCGGGCCTGGCGCTACGAGCCGAACTGACGATTCGTCGCTCCGGACCGGCCCGGCGGCTCATCGCTCCGGACCGGCCCGGCGGCTCATCGCTTCCGCTGGCGTCCGGAGCCCTTCGCCTAGGCTGGAGCCATGGCAGTAGTGAAGATCAACGCGATCGAGGTTCCGGCGGGTTCCGGGGCGGAGTTGGAGCGCCGGTTCGCCGCCCGGCAGGGCGCCGTCGAGAACTCCCCCGGCTTCCTCGGCTTCGAACTGCTCCGCCCGGTGGCCGGCGAGAGCCGCTACTTCGTCTACACGAGGTGGGAGAGCGAGGAGGCGTACCAGGCGTGGGCCTCCGGACCCGCCCGGGAGGCCCACGCGCGGGGCCCCGCCGACGCTGGGTCGAGCGGCGAGCAGCCCCGACCGGTCGCCACCGGGGCCACGCTGCTGGAGTTCGAGGTGGTCCAGCAGGCCGCCCCCACTGCCCCGTAACCACCGGCAGACCGGGGGCCGCGCAGCCGAAGGCGCCGCGGGCCGCGCAGCCGACGGCGCCGCGGGCTGCGCAGCCGACAGCCGGCGGCCCCACGGGCCACGCAGCGGACAGCCGGCGGCGCCAAGGGCCACGCAGCCGACAGCCGCGCCGGAGTGGCGGCGCCCCGGGCCTGGTCAGGTCTTCCGGGATTCGACCAGGGACGCGAAGGCGACGATGTTGTCGGAGTAGCCGGTGCCGCCGCCGATCCACCGCCCGCCGCAGGTGATCAGGCGGAGCCAGGGGCGCCGGAAGTCCCCGTAGACCCGCTCGGCGGGGAGCTTGTCCTTGTCGAAGTGCTCCACCGAGTTGACCTCGAAGACCGCCACCGACCGGTCCTGCCGGGTCACCTCGATCCGGTCCCCCGCCCGCAGCTTGACCAGATCGTGGAAGACCGACGGGCCGGTCCGGGTGTCGGCGTGCCCGACGATGATCGCCGGACCAAACTGGCCGGGGGTGGGTCCGTCCTCGTACCAGCCGACCTCGTGGTGCTTCGCCAACTCGGGTACGGCGATCGACCCGTCGTCGGCGAGCCCGACCCGGTGCACCGGGGCGCGTACCCCGATCGACGGGACCGCCAGTTTCGTCGGCCGGCTCGGCGCCAGCACCGGAAACTCCCGGGGCGGCTCCTTGGTGCCGCCGCTCAACCAATGCCACGGCCCGCCTGCCGACTGGCCGAGCCCGGCTCCGGTGGCGAAGACGCCGACCAGCACCAGGATGACCGCCAGCGGTCCGACCATGCTCCGGCGGGGGCGGCCGGCACTCGACCGGGCCGCCGGATGCCGCAGGTGCGGCGCCGGCTGCCGGCTGCCGATCCAGGGCCGCCGGCCGGTGGGGGTACGGGCCACCGGATGCCTCCCGGGTCAGGTCCGGCGCGGCGAGGTCGGCCGGTTCCGGCGGCGGAGCACGACCAGCCCCAGCACGGCACCGAGCGTGGTGCTCGCCACCCCGCCGGCCACGAGTAGCCCGGCCGGGTCGTCCCCGGCGCTGCCCCCGAACCCGGTCGCCGGCCCCCGGTGCGGCCGGGTGGCGCCGACCACCATCAGCCGGGTGGAGCCGCTCGCACCGTCGGGACAGCTCAGCCGGACCCGGTAGGTGTCCGCCCGGGTGCTCTCCGGCACCTGGGCAACCGCAGTGAGGAAGCCCGCCTGCGGCTGCACCGTCACGCTGCCGAACGCCTCCGACTCGACCGTGGCCGGCTGGGTGTTGGTGCGGCAACTGGCCTTGATGCCGACCATGTAGCCGGCCTCGACGGTGCTCGGATTGACCTGCACGAAGATGTCGGCGGCGTGCGCCGGAGCGGCCGGGAACAGGATCGTGGCCAGGACGAGCGGAACACCACAGAGCATCGCGGTGCGTCGACGCGTGGCCACTGTTCCCCCTTCCGGCGCCTCGGGCAGGGCCGGGCACGTGGGGCCGGGGCCTGCCGTACGCAGAAATCCTCTCATCTGTCGAGGCCGAGCACACGCGGTCGGGCGTACTCGGACGGCTTCTCGCCCGGTCGAGCCAGTCGCGTAGGCTGATATTCCTGTGACCCTCACCAGCCAGAACCAGACCGCCGCGGTCCCGCCTGCCCCGCCGGGGCCCACGAGTGCGGCACACCCGGCACCCGCCCGTGCGTCGGGTGGGGCCACCACCCGGCGGCCGGCACAGATCCGCACCTTCCATCCCCGCCGCGGCCGGCTCAGCGGGCGGCACGTGGAGGCACTGGACCAGCTCTGGCCCCGCTACGGGCTGTCCCTCCCACCCCATTTTCCCGTGGGCACGCGGCTCGACCTGACCGAGCTGTTCGGGCGCGGGGCGCCGGTGGTGCTGGAGATCGGTTCCGGGATGGGTGACGCCACCGTGGCGATGGCCGCCGCCGACCCGGGTCGGGACTACCTGGCGGTCGAGGTGCACACGCCCGGCATCGCCAACCTGCTCGCGCTCACCGAGCGGCACGGCCTGACCAACCTCCGGATCGCCCGGGGCGACGCGCTGGACCTTGCCCGGCACCTGCTGCCGCCGGAGCGCCTCGACGCCGTGCACGCCTTCTTTCCCGACCCGTGGCCGAAGCCCCGCCACCACCAGCGGCGGCTGATCCAGCCGGCACACGTCGCGCTGCTCCGCACCCGCCTGGTCGCCGGCGGCACCCTGCACTGCGCCACGGACTGGCCCGAGTACGCCGAAAGCATGCTCGACACCCTCACCGCCGACCCGGAGCTGCTGAACGCCTTCCCCGGCTACGCCCCCCGCCCGGCGCACCGGCCGGTGACGAAGTTCGAGCGGCGCGGCGCGGCCGCCGGCCGCCCGATCTTCGACCTCATCTTCCACCGGGGGTAAGGAAGGGCCCCCGCTTATCGTTTTCTGTTGTAGAAGGGCCCCCGCCTTACACCCCGGGCCGCCGGAGGAAGCCGATTGGCGTTGCCGGGGCCGGGCGGGGCACGATGGAGCGGTTATGACGCTCACCGACCAGCTGCCGGGCAGCGCCGATCCGGACACCCTCTTCGACGCGTTCGCCGGTTGGGCGCAGGAGCGTGGTCTCAGCCTCTATCCGCACCAGGAGGAGGCGCTGATCGAGATCGTCTCCGGGGCCAACCTGATCCTGAGCACCCCGACCGGCTCCGGCAAGAGCCTGGTCGCCACCGGCGCCCACTTCGCCGCGCTCGCCGAGAACCGGGTCAGTTTCTACACGGCGCCGATCAAGGCCCTCGTCTCGGAGAAGTTCTTCGCGCTCTGCGAGATCTTCGGCGCCGAGAACGTCGGGATGCTCACCGGTGACGCGAGCGTCAACGAGGACGCGCCGATCATCTGCTGTACGGCGGAGATCCTGGCCAACATCGCGCTGCGCGAGGGCGAGCGGGCCGACGTCGGCATGGTGATCATGGACGAGTTCCACTTCTACGCCGAGCCGGACCGGGGTTGGGCCTGGCAGGTGCCGCTGATCGAGCTGCCACAGGCGCAGTTCGTGCTGATGTCCGCCACGCTGGGCGACGTCACCCGGTTCCGGGACGACCTGACCCGGCGTACCGGGCGGTCGACCGCACTGGTCCGCAACGCCGAGCGGCCGGTGCCGCTGATGTTCTCGTACGCGATGACTCCGCTGCACGAGACGCTGGAGGAGCTGCTCTCCACCCGGCAGGCGCCGATCTACGTGGTGCACTTCACCCAGGCCGCGGCGCTGGAACGCGCCCAGGCGCTGATGAGCGTCAACGTCGCCACCCGGGCCGAAAAGGACATGATCGCCGAGGCGATCGGCAACTTCCGGTTCACCGCCGGTTTCGGGCGTACGCTGTCCCGGCTGGTGCGGCACGGCATCGGAGTGCACCACGCGGGGATGCTGCCGAAGTACCGGCGGCTGGTGGAGACCCTCGCGCAGGCCGGACTACTCAAGGTCATCTGCGGCACCGACACCCTCGGGGTCGGGATCAACGTGCCGATCCGCACCGTCGCATTCACCGGCCTGTCGAAGTACGACGGGGTGAAGACCCGGCTGCTCAAGGCGCGGGAGTTCCACCAGATCGCCGGCCGGGCCGGCCGGGCCGGATTCGACACCATCGGCACGGTGGTGGTGCAGGCGCCCGAGCACGTGATCGAGAACGAGAAGGCCCTGGCGAAGGCGGGCGACGACCCGAAGAAGCGCCGCAAGGTGGTCCGGAAGAAGCCACCGGAGGGTTCGATCGGCTGGGGCCGGCCCACCTTCGAGCGGCTGGTCGAGGCCGAACCGGAGCCGCTGACCTCGAGCTTCCAGGTCAGCCACGCGATGCTGCTCAACGTGATCAGCCGGCCCGGCGACGCGTTCGCCGCGATGCGGCACCTGCTGACCGACAACCACGAGGAGCCGACGGCGCGGCGCCGGCACATCCGCCGGGCCATCGCGATCTACCGCGCGCTACTGGCCGGCGGCGTCGTCGAGCAGCTCGCCGAGCCTGACGAGCAGGGCCGGCGGGTACGCCTCACCGTCGACCTCCAGCTCGACTTCGCGCTCAACCAGCCGCTGTCGCCGTTCGCACTGGCCGCTATCGAGCTGCTGGACACCGCCTCCCCGACCTACGCCCTCGACGTGCTCTCGGTGATCGAGTCCACCCTGGACAACCCGCGCCAGGTCCTCGCGGCGCAGCAGTTCAAGGCGCGCGGCGAGGCGGTCGCGGCGATGAAGGCCGACGGAATCGAGTACGAGGCCCGCCTCGAACTGCTGGACGAGGTGACCCACCCGAAGCCGCTCGCCGAGCTGCTGGACGCCGCCTACGAGATGTACCGGCGCGGGCACCCCTGGGTCGCCGACTACGAGCTGCGGCCGAAGTCCGTGGTCCGGGACATGTACGAGCGGGCGATGACCTTCGTCGAGTACGTCGGCTTCTACGGGCTCTCCCGCTCCGAGGGGCTGGTGCTGCGCTACCTCGCTGACGCGTACAGGGCGCTGCGGCAGAGCGTGCCCGAGGACGCCAAGACCGAGGAGCTGATCGATCTTATCGAGTGGCTCGGCGAGTTGGTCCGGCAGGTCGACTCCAGTCTGATCGACGAGTGGGAGCGGCTGCGCAACCCCGCCGAGGAGGCGACGGTGGTCGTCGACGAGAAGCCGCCGGCGGTCACCGGCAACGTGCGGGCGTTCCGGGTGCTCGTCCGCAACGCGCTGTTCCGCCGGGTCGAGCTGGCCGCCCTGCGCCGCTTCGACGAGCTGGGCACCCTCGACGCCGAGGAGGGTTGGGACGCCGACGCCTGGGCGGACGCGCTGGAGCCGTACTTCGAGGCGTACGACGAGATCGGCACCGGGCCGGCGGCGCGCGGCCCCGCGCTGCTGATGATCGAGCAGGGCCGCGACCGCTGGACGGTCCGGCAGATCTTCGACGACCCGGATGGCGACCACGACTGGGGGATCAGCGCCGAGGTCGACCTCGCCGCCTCGGACGCGGCCGGCACGGCGGTACTCCGGGTCACCGAGGTCGGGCAGCTAGCGCCCACCGTTTAGCCGGGACCCCGCGCCGGTCGGCGGCAGGCGCGCAGGAGGTCGTCGGGCGCGCCCGCGGACAACCGCCCGATCTGCCGACAGAGCCTGCCCGAGCCTCCCGCGTCGCTAGCGCCGGCCGCGCCGCAGGTACATCGTGGCCACTCTGAGGGCGGCTGTCATGATCGGGGCAACGCGGCAGCCTTGACAACGCCATGAGTGCGACCAAATAATTCAGCCATTGAACAAATCGTCGCCGGGTCCGGGATGTCGGTCCTGACATGGCCGGTGCCGAGGAGCCCAGGTTCGTTCGACCCAACCAGCTCTCCGCAGAAGAGTTTGCCGAAGAGCAGGTCCGCGTGCCGCTGCCGACCTCGCCCCATGACCCGTGCCCGACAACCCCCGGGAGGACCGGTGCCGCTCGTCGCCGGGGTCGACTCGTCGACCCAGTCGTGCAAGGTCGTCGTCCGCGACGCCGAGACCGGGGAGCTGGTGCGCGAGGGTCGGGCACCGCACCCTGTCGGGACCGCCGTACCGCCGGCCGTGTGGGAGGCCGCGCTCTCCGACGCGGTCGCGGAGGCCGGTGGGCTGGACGACGTGGCCGCTGCCTCGATCGCCGGGCAACAGCAGGGCATGGTGTGCCTGGACGCCGACGGTGTGGTGGTCCGGGACGCCGTGCTGTGGAACGACACCCGCTCGGCCGGCGCCGCCGCCGACCTGATCTCGGACCTCGGCGGCGGCGAGGCCGGGCAGCGGGCCTGGGCGGAGGCGGTCGGGCTGGTGCCGGTGGCCAGCTTCACCGTCACCAAGCTGCGCTGGCTGGCCTCGGCGGAGCCGGAGAACGCCGCCCGTACCGCTGCGGTGTGTCTGCCGCACGACTGGTTGACCTGGCGACTGGCCGGCGCGCCGGGGCTGGACGCGCTGCGCACCGACCGCAGCGACGCCAGCGGGACCGGGTACTGGTCGGCCGCGACCGGTGAGTACCGTCCGGACCTGATCCGGTTGGCGTTCGGTCGGGATGACGTGCTGCTGCCGCAGGTGCTCGGGCCGACCGGTCGCGCCGGGCACCTGCGTACGGGCGCACCGCTGGGTCCCGGTGCCGGCGACAGTGCCGGGGCGGCGTTGGGCGTCGGTGCCGAGCCGGGCGACGTGATCGTGTCGATCGGCACCTCCGGCACCGTCTTCACCGTGACCGACGTGCCGGCCGCCGACCCGAGCGGGATCGTGGCCGGGTTCGCCGACACCACCGGCCGTTTCCTGCCGCTGGTGTGCACGCTCAACGCCGCCCGGGTGCTGGACGCGGCCGCGACCATACTGCGGGTCGACCACGCGGGGCTGTCCGCGTTGGCGCTGTCCGCCCCGGCGGGTGCCGACGGGTTGGTCCTGGTGCCCTATCTGGAGGGCGAGCGCACCCCGAACCGCCCGCACGCCACCGGAGCCGTGCACGGTCTGACCCTGCGGACCTCGACTCCCGCGCACCTGGCCCGCGCGGCGGTGGAGGGCATGCTCTGCGCCCTCGCCGACGGGCTGGACGCGCTTGTCGCGCAGGGCTCGACGGCCGACCGGGTCATCCTGGTCGGCGGCGGCGCCCGCTCGGCGGCGGTACGCCGCATCGCCCCCACGGTCTTCGGCCGCCCCGTGCTCGTCCCACCGCTGGGGGAGTACGTCGCCGACGGCGCCGCCCGGCAGGCGGCCTGGGTGTTGTCGGGTGACAAGCGGCCGCCGTCGTGGACGGTCGGCCAGGTCGAGACGTACGAGGCCGACGCCGTCCCGGCGATCCGCGAACGGTACGCCGTGGCCCGCACGAACGTCACCGACCGCGCTGACTGACGGCGTCCTCGTCACAACCCACCCGGGGCAGGCCCGACTCCACCGAGGTCGGCGACTCACCACGTACCCCATCGGCGCGTACGGGTGACTCGCAACCTGTTCCGGACGGCTCGCAAGATCACTCGCAGACTTTCCCGGACACTCGCAGGATTCGCGCGGACGCGACATGACGAGAGCGGTCCGGACTGGGCGCAGCGGCGAAAATCAATTAGAATGTGTGTACTAAAACGGCTCTTGAACTGGGAGGACAGCCGTGCCAGAGCCCGCCTCCACTGCGCCCGCTCCCACCCCACTGCCCTACGCCACCCTGCTCGCCTTCACCCGCTACGTCGACCGCACCGGCCCGGCCAAGGCGACCTTCGTCGGCGGGCTGCGCAAACAGCGCGCCAGCCGCTCCGGGTTCAATCCACACGGCCAACTCGTCAAGGCGCTCAAGGCCGACATCGCCTTCCGGACCGGCGGCCGCCACCTGGCGGAGATCGCCGGCCTGGTCAAGCCCCGCTGGCGCCCGCTCTACGAGACGCTGGTTCCCGGAGCGGTGAACTACCTGCACTCGCTCGGCGACCTGTCGACGGTCGATCTCGCCCAGACCCGGGACGCAGTGGGGATGGTCGGCGACCTGCCGGTGAAGATCAACCCGCATCTCGGGCTTCGCTACGACGATGGCCGGCGGGAGGCCGTTCGGCTGCACTTCGACGAGCAGCCCCCGAGCCCGGAGGCACTCCTGGCGACCCTGCACCTGATGGGCCGGCAGATGGAGCAGGTGCTGCCCGGGGCCGAGCCGGTGCTCGTCGACATACGCCGGGGTATGGCGCACCACCGCGATCCCGCCGCCCGGCCCGACCAGGTCGAACGCTGGCTGGCCGGCGAGGCGGCCGCCTTCACCGCCACCTGGTCGACGGCCGCCTGATCCACGACCACCCGATCCACGACCACCCGATCCACCGCCCTTGGTCCACGACCACCGATCCCGCTCGCCTGATCAACGACCGCACTGCCGCCATCGGGCTCGCCTGATCGACGACCGTCCTGACGCCCTGGGAGATGAACGGCAGCGCTGATCGACGACCCGGAGGTGGCGGGCCTTCGTTGATCGTGACCGCCGCCGGGGGGCCGACCACGGCTACTAACCCGGTCAGATGGGCCTGGTCGGACGTCGCCGCGAACTCGCCGAGGTGGCGCAGTTGCTCGACCCAGCCGTGGCCGGCGCCGGGGACAGGCCCTGAGGTCGAGGTGTTGCAGCGCCCCGCCCGCCGGCAACCGGCAACCGGAGCGCGACGGCGACGCGCCGGGCGGGGACCGGAACGGCGGCGAGTGGCGGCTGAGCCGGGAGGGCGACGACTGGCGGCTCGACGCAGGGAGCGAAACGGTCCGGCTACCCGACGGCCGAGGGGTACGGTATCTGCGTACTCTCCTCGCCGCACCTGGTCAGGAGGTCCCGGCGTTGTCTCGTCGCGGGCGGTGCCGGGCTGCGGGTGCCGGCGGGTGCCCCGATGCGGGACGAGACCGCCCGGGTCGGCGTACCGGCAGCGGTCGGCGTACCGGCGGCGGTTGGCGGCCGTCGGCGTACCGGCGGCGGTTGGCGGCCGTCGGCGTACCGGCGGCGGTTGGCGGCCGTCGACGCGGAGTTCGAGGCCGCGGACCGGGCGGGCGACGTCGAGCAGGCGGCAGCCGTTGAGGCGGAGCGGGTCGCCCCGGTGGCCGAGCTGCGCCGGGCCACCGGGCTGGGTAGCCGGGCCGCACCCAGTCCGGCGAGTCCGAGCGTGTCCGGGTCAACGCCACCCGGGCGCTCTCGGGCACCGTCGGGCGGGCGGAGTCGGCGGCCCCGCTGGCCGACGCCCACCTGCGGACACCCCCGCGCACCAACCGGCTCTTCCGCTACCAGCCGGCGCCGGGCGGCCCGAACCGGTGGCGACTGTGATCGCCCCCACGTACAGGCGGTGCACCCCGAAGTTACGCCCTTCCGGGTGGAACCCGACGACGGGAGACGACGATGCACGACGCCGTACGACAGCACCTCGGCGGCCTGGTCGCAGAGAGCTACGGCACGGCCGACGACCGGCCACCGCTGGTGTTGCTGCACGGCCTCACCTACGACCGGCGCCAGTGGGAGCCGCTGCTGCGGGAGCTGGCGATCATCGACCCGGGCCGTCAGGTGTTGGCGCTCGACCTGCCCGGGCACGGTGAGTCGGCCCGGCGGGACTCCTACTACGTGCACGACGTCGTCAGGCTTCTGCACGAGGCGGTCGTCGAGGCCGGCCTCGACACACCGGTAATGGTCGGCCACTCGCTCGGCGGCATGCTGGCAACGGCGTACGCCGGGATCCATCCGGCCCGTGCCGTTGTCAACCTCGACCAGCCGCTGCTGGTGGGAGACTTCGCCCAGGTGCTCCGACAGGTCGAGCCGGTGCTGCGCAGCAGCGAGCACGGACAGGTCTGGGCGAGCATGCTCGCCCGGATGGAGATCCACCAGTTGCCACCGGCCGCGCGGGAGTTGGTCCGGACCGCCACCACGCCCCGGCAGGACCTGCTGCTCGGCTACTGGGACGAGGTCCTGCGCGTTCCGCTGGAGGAGCTGGGCGAACAGCGGTCGCGAGAGCTGACGAAGATTCGCTCCGAGAGGATCTCGTACCGCTATGTCACCCAGCGCGAGCCGGACCCGGCGTACCGGCGGTGGCTGGAGTCGGTGCTGCCCGAGATCACGATCACGGTTTTGCCTGGCACCGGGCACTTTCCGCACCTGGTCCAGCCCGCCGAGGTGGCCGGAATTCTGGCCACCGAGGGGCGGGAGCGCTGAGCGGACGACGGGTGCCCGGTACGCCCCTCCCGGTGCGAGGGAACACCGGGAGGGGCGTACCGGCCGGGTGCGCCCCGGCCGGCCTCACCGTCAGAGCAACAGCGACCAGGTGTCGAGCCGGCCGACGTCCGCGCCGGCCGCGTCCTGCACTCGCAGCCGCCAGGTGCCGTTGCGCAGTTCCCGGGAGAGGTTCACCCGGTAGACCTCGTCGATCATGTCGCTGCTGCCGCCGAGCCGGTCCCGGAGCAGGTAGGAGCTACCGTCCGGAGCGATCAGCCGGAGCACCAGGTCGCCGACGTAGGTGTGCGCGATGACCACCTCGACCTCGCTGGTCGCCGACGCGGCACCGGAACAGCCGGCCAGGGTGATCGGGCTCTGCACCGCGCCGAGATCGGGAATGGCCAGGTCCGTCCCGTTGCTGCCGGAGCAGACGTGGCCGGGAGCCAGGTTCAACGTCCAGGAATCGAGGTGGCCGACGTCCCCGGCCGCCGCGTCCTGCACCCGCAGCCGCCACCGGCCGTTCGCCGCCTCGCCCGACAGGTTCACCCGGAACGTCCGGTCGATGTTGTCCTCGGCGCCGCCGGTCCGGTTGTGCAGCAGGTACGAGCTGCCGTCCGGCGCCACCAGCCGGACCACCAGGTCGCCCCGGAAGGGATGCACGATCCGTACCCGGACCAGGCTCGTCGCCGACGCCCGGCCGGCGCAGCCGGAGATCGTCACCGCACTCTCCACCGTCGAGGAGTCCGGGATGGCGAGGTCGCTGCCGTTCGTCGCCACGCAGCCCGGCGGGTTCGCCACGGTCAGCGTGTACCGGGCGGTGCGGGTGGCGTACCGGCTGGTGCCGACGACCGTCACCGGGTAGCTGCCCGGCGGGGTGACCGTGGTGGTCCGGATCGTCAGTGTCGACGGCCGGCCCGCCGGCACGGAGGCCGGGCTGAACACGGCGGCGGCGCCGGCCGGCAGGCCGGTGGCGGTCAGCGCGACGGTCTGTGCGCTACCGGCGGTGACCCGGGTCTGTACCGTCGCCGTCACCGAGCCGCCCGGCACCACCGAGCCGGCGGCCGGCGAGACCGCGACCGCGAAGTCGTGCGCCGGCGGCGCCGCCGGGGCCACGTGGAGCAGCACGTTCGGCGAGCCCGGCCCGGGGTTGGTGACCACTCCGGTGGTTCCGGTGCCGACCAGGTGGTCGCGGACCTGCTGCGGCGAGTACGACGGGTTCTGCGCCAGCACGAGCGCCGCGGCTCCGGCCACGTGCGGGGAGGCCATCGAGGTGCCGTCCGACGGACCGCTCGACGTGTCGCCGCCGATCGTGGCGGAGACGATCGCGACCCCGGGTGCGAAGATGTCGACACACGTGCCGTAGCTGGAGAAACTGGCCCGGGCGTCGCTACGGCCAGGACCGCCCGCCAGCCCACCGGTCGCCGCCACGGTGATCGCGGCGGGCACGCTCGCCGGTGAACTGGCGCAGGCGTCGGTGTTCGAGTTGCCGGCCGCGACGGCGTAGCCGACCCCGTCCGCGATCGAGTTCGCCACCGCCGTGTTGGCGGCGCTGTTCGCCGGGCCGCCGAGGCTCATGTTCGCCACCGCCCGCTCGCCCGGGTCGTGGTCGCCGGTGACCCAGTCGACTCCGGCGATCACCTGGGCGTAGGTACCGCTGCCGGTGCAGTCCAGTACCCGTACGGCCACCAGCGTCACTCCCTTGGCGACGCCGTACTCGGCACCGCCGACCGTGCCGGCGACGTGCGTGCCGTGGCCCTGGCAGTCGGTGGCGGGCCCGCCGTCGATCGCGTCGAAACCGGAGACCGCCCGGCCGCCGAAGGTGCGGTGGGTGAGGCGGATGCCGGTGTCGATGACGTAGACCCGGATTCCGCTGCCGGTGCTCGGGTAGGTGTAGCTGTCGTCCAGGGCCAGCGGGCGCTGGTCGATCCGGTCCAGGCCCCAGGAGGGGGTCGGGGTCTGGGTGTCGACGAGCCGGACCCGATGATTCTGTTCGACGTACGCCACCGACGGATCTGCCGCGAGCCGCCGGGCCGCCTCGGCCGTGCCGGTGAACTCGAAGCCGCGCAGCGCGTGCCGGTAGCTGCGGGCCACGGCGCCACCGGCCCGGCCGGCGAGCTGCCCCGCCCGGCCTGCCACCGAGGCCGCCGCCACCGAGGCGTCCTTGAAGACCACCAGGTAGCTCCGGTCGACCGCGGTGGCTCCGCCCTCGTGCCGGATGGCACCTTCGGCGGGCACCGCCGACACAGCGGGCACCGCCGACACAGCGGGCGCCGGCGCGGCGGTCAGCACGACCGCCAGAGCGAGCAGGGCGACCGCCGACACGAGTACGAGTGGTCTGTGCGTCCGGGCGTGCCGGGACGTACCGGGAATCCTCATGCCCATCCTTCTCCCCTCCGGCCGATCCCCCGGCCGCACGCGACGGTGCCGCGACGTCAATCCGGAGGATCGGCACACGGGAGACTACGAGCAGTGACTAGCCGCATGCGAAAGGTAACCGACAGCAGCACAGTCGGCATCCGGTCCATATCCCGCCTGAGGTGTAAGGAAGGGCCCCCGCTACAACAGAAAACGATATGCGGGGGCCCTTCCTTACACCTCAACGGCGGAGGGTGAGGATGAGGTCGACGACCAGGGCGGTCCAGCCGGTCTGGTGCCAGGCGCCCAGCCCGGCGCCGTTGTCGCCGTGGAAGTACTCGGGGAATGCGATCAGGTCCTTCCAGTCGGGATGGGTCTGGAAGAGCTCGGCGACACCGTAGATCGGGCGGCGGCCCCAGGCGTCCGGCACGAAGAGCGCGATGAGGCGGGCGGAGAGGTCGTCGGCGATCTCGGTGAGCGTGTGCTTGCTGCCGGAGCGGGTCGGATACTCCACAAGCAGGTCGTCACCGAAGAACGCGGCGTGGTCCCGGAGCGCCGAGATCAGCAGGAAGTTGGTCGGCATCCAGATCGGGCCGCGCCAGTTGGAGTTGCCGCCGAAGAGCCCCGACGCCGACTCCGCCGGCTCGTAGCCGACGGTGAACTCCTGCCCGCCCAGCTCCACCGTGAACGGCCGCTCCAGGTGCCGCCGGGAGAGGGTACGCAGCCCGTACGGGGAGAGGAACTCCTCCTCGTCGAGCATCTGGGCGAGCAGCCGGACGAACTGGTCCGGGCCGACCATCGAGAGCAGCCGCTGCTGCCGCCCGTCGCCGCCGAGCCGGCGGGCGCCGATCACCCCGGAGTACTCCGGCTTGTTGGCGAGGAACCAGCGCAGCCGCGCGGTCAGCTCGGGCAGCCGGTTGAGCGTGACAGTGGTCAGCCGGGTGATCGCGGCCAGCGGCAGCAGCCCCACCACCGAACGCACCTTGAGCGGCCGGCTCGTCCCGTCCGGCAGCCGGAGCACGTCGTAGAAGAAGCAGTCCTCCTCGTCCCAGAGCCCCTGGTCATATGCTGCCGCCGCGATGTAGGCGAAGTGCTCGAAGAACTTCGTCGCGATGTCGGAGTAGGTCGGGTCGTGCACCGCCAGGATCAGCGCCATGTCGAGCAGGTTGAGCGCGTACATGGCCATCCAGCCGGTGCCGTCGGACTGCTCCAGCACGCCGGCCACCGGCAGCGCGGCGGAACGGTCGAAGGGGCCGACGTTGTCCAGCCCGAGGAAGCCGCCCTCGAAGACGTTGTTGCCGCCGGTGTCCTTCCGGTTGACCCACCAGGTGAAGTTGAGCAGCAGCTTGTGCATCATCCGGGCCAGGAAGTCGAAGTCCCGGCCACCGTCGATCTCGAAGACCTTCAGCGCCGCCCAGGCGTGCACCGGCGGGTTCACGTCGCCGAAGGCCCACTCGTACGCCGGGATCTGCCCGTTGGGGTGCAGGTACCACTCCCGGAGCAGCAACAGCAGCTGCGCCTTGGCGAACCCGGGATCCACCCGGGCGATGGTCACGCAGTGGAAGGCAAGGTCCCAGGCGGCGTACCAGGGATATTCCCAGGGGTCCGGCATCGAGATGACGTCGAAGCTGTTCATGTGCCGCCAGGAGCTGTTGCGGCCGTACCGGTGGCCGTCCGGCGGCGGCGTGGCAGCCGGGTCGCCGCTCAGCCACTGCTCCACGTCGAAGTGGTAGAACTGCTTGCCCCACATCAGCCCGGCGATCGCCTGCCGGGCCACCTCCGCCTCGTGCCGGGTGGCGCTGGCCGGGATCAGCCGGGCGAAGAACTCGTCCGCCTCGGCGGACCGGGCCGCGAGCACGGCGTCGAGGTCCGCCCCGAGATCGAGCCGGGGCGGCGGGTCGCCCGCCGGCGGCGGGGAGGTCAGGGTGAGCCGCAGCCTGATCCGCGCCTCGCCCCGGGCCGGCACGTCCAGCACGTAGTGCAGCGCGCCCTTGGTCCCCTCGCCCGCCGGGTTCACCGTGTCCGCGCCGTCGACCACGTGGTCGTTGATCCCGTCCTTCGGGTACGCGCTGCGCCCCGGCAGTCCCCAGAGCCGCTCGGTGTTGGTCTCGTTGTCGCAGACCAGCGCGGTCGGCTCGCCCTCGCCCTCCAGCACGATCTGGCCGAGCACCCAGTGCTCCCCCACCAGCCGGCCGGGGGTGCCGACCAGCTTCGGCACCTGGTCGCGGCCGGGCAGCCCCCAGGACCAGGTGTTGCGGAACCAGAGCGTGGGCAGCACGTGCAGCCGCGCCGCCTCGTCGCCCCGGTTGGCGACGGTGATCGAGATGCACATGTCGGTCGGGGACGCCTTGGCGTAGTCGACGACGACCGCCCAGTACCGGTCGTCGTCGAAGATGCCGGTGTCGACGAGTTCGTACTCGACCTCGTCCCGGCCCCGGCCGCCGTTGACCGCGACCAGCTCGTCGTAGGGGAAGGCGGCCTGCGGGTAGTGGTAGCGCCAGCGCATCCAGGAGTGCGTGGGGGTGGAGTCCAGATACCACCAGTAGTCCTTGGCGTCCTCGCCGTGGTTGCCACCGTCCCCGCCGAGGCCGAACATCCGCTCCTTGAGGATGGGGTCGGCGCCGTTCCAGAGCGCCAGCCCGAAGCAGAAGGTCTGCCATTCGTCGCAGACCCCGGCCATCCCGTCCTCGTTCCAGCGGTAGGTCCGGGAGCGGGCGTGGTCGTGCGGGAAGTAGTCCCAGGCGGTGCCGTGCTCGCTGTAGTCCTCCCGCACCGTTCCCCAGGCCCGCTCGGCGACGTAGGGACCCCAGCTCCGCCACGGCTCCTCCCCGGCGTCGGCCTGGGCCAGCCGGCGCCGCTCGGGATCGGTCCCGCCGTGCGCCGCCGCCCCGCTCCCGCCCGCGTCGTCGCCGCCCGGCGGACGGTCCGCGCGAGCCTGCGCCCGATCGTCGGGCACCGCCCGTGGTGCGTCGTCGGGCACCGCCCGTGGTGCGTCGTCGGGCACCGCGCGTGGTGCGTCGTCGGGCACCGCGTGCGCCGGGTCGTCCGGGGCCGCCTGCGCCGCAGCGCGCCGTCGCCCGGTCGACCAGGTACGCACCGTCTCCCGCCAGCTACGCTGCGCGTCCCGCCCGTCGCCCATCCGGCCTCCGCCCGTCATCCGTCCGATCCCCTGCGGTCATCCTTCCGATCATTGTGATCGGTCCCGGCCCGACCGGCCAAGGAAGGGGTCGGGCCGACACGGCCACGGAAGGGCGGCCCGACCGGCCAGGGAAGGCGCCGGCCAACGCGCGGGCGCGGAAGGGGCCGGCCGGCACGGCCGCGGGAGGTAGTGACGCTCGCCATCACCCGTGTGCGCTCCGTCACCGGAGAGGGCATCATGGGCGCCATGCTGCCGATCGAGTTCGGGCCGCGGGTCTGCGGTCACCTGGAGGCCGGCGTCGACCGGGAATGGCTGGTCCCGGACGGCCTGGGTGGGTACGCGACGGGCACGGTGAGCGGGCTGCGTACCCGGCGCTACCACGGCCTGCTCGTGATTGCCGGAGAGACTCCGGCGGCCCGCCGGCTCGGGCTGGTCAGCCTGGACCCGGAGCTGGTCCTCCCCTCCGGCGCGGCGGTCCGGCTCGGTGCGCACGAGTGGCGCTCCGGCGACGTCGACCCGCGCGGTTACGAGCTGCTGGAGCGCTTCGAGCTGGTCGACGGGCTGCCCCGGTGGCGGTGGCGGATCGGCGACCTGGTGCTGGAGCGGGAGCTGGCCATGGCGTACGGCCGGTCCTGCCTGGCGGTGCGGCACCGGCTGGTGGCCGGCGGCCCGGCCCGGCTCGGCCTCGCCGCCGTGGTGACCTGGCGGGACGGGCACGGTGAGCGGCGGGCCGACGGCCCGGCGCCGAAGATCGAGCCGGTGGCCGGCGGCGCGGTGGTCGAGGACGCGTTCCGGCTCGCCGGGCCGGAGTGGGTGCCCGAGGGGCAGTGGTGGCACGGGGTGCACCACCGGGAGGAGGCGGCCCGAGGGCTCGCCCCGGAGGAGGATCTCTGGTATGCGGGCCGCTTCACCGGCGCGCTGGACCGTCCCGGCGACAGCGTCTCGGTCCTGGCCTGGGCCGGCGACCTGGCCGAGGAGCCGCCGCCGGCCGACGAGGTGATCGAGGCGGCCCGGCGGCGCAACCGCCGGGTGGTGGCGGCCGGGAAGCCGGCCGACGCGGCGGCGGCGACGCTGACCCTGGCCGCCGACGCGTTCGTGATCCGCACCGGCACCGGGCCGGACGTGGTGGCCGGCTATCCGTGGTTCGGCGCCTGGTCCCGGGACACGATGATCGCGTACGAGGGGTTGTTCCTCACCACCGGCCGGGCCGACGAGGGGCGGGAACTGCTCCGGGCGTACGCGGAGACCCTCTCGGAGGGGATGCTGGCGAACACCGCCGACACCGGGCGGGTGGAGTACAACACCGTCGACGGGACGCTCTGGTTCCTGCACGCGGTGGCCCGGCACGTGGCGGTCACCGGCGACACCGACCTCGGCACCGAGCTGCTGCCGGCACTGGGGACGGTGATCGAGCACCACCTGCGGGGCACCAGGTACGGCATCGTCGCCGACCCGGCCGACGGGCTGCTCACCCAGGGCGCGGCCGGGGAGGCGCTGACCTGGATGGACGCCCGGGTCGACGGCGAGCCGGTGACCCAGCGGGCCGGCAAGCCGGTCGAGGTGAACGCGCTCTGGATCAACGGGCTGGCCGCGGTCACCGACCTGGCCCGGCTGCTCGGGCAGGAGCCCGGCCCGGCACCGGCCGCGCACCAGCGGGCCCGCGCGGCGTTCCGGCGCCGCTTCCCGGCCCCGGCCGGCTGGCTCTACGACGTGGTCGACGCCCCGCCGCCGGCCTATCCGCGTGGTGCCGGCGACGGCCACGACGACGACCTGCTCCGGCCGAACCAGTTGCTCGCCTGGTCGCTGCCGTACCCGCCGCTGGACCCGGATCCGGCGGTGCTGCGCCGGATCGGCGAGGCCCTGCTGACCCCGCTCGGCCCGCGCAGCCTCGCCCCGGAGAGTCCCGGCTACGTCGAGCGGCACCGGGGCGGCCCGGCGGACCGCGACTCCGGCTACCACCAGGGCACCGTCTGGCCGTGGCTGATCGGCCCGTACGCGGACGCGTGCCGCCACGCCGGCCTCCCCGTCGACGACCTCTTCGCCGGACTGGTCGCGCACCTGTCCGAGTACGGACTCGGCTCGGTCAGCGAGACCGCAGACGGCGTGCCACCGCACGGCGCCACCGGGGCGCCGTTCCAGGCCTGGTCGGTGGCGGAACTTCTACGCGTACGCCGAAGCTGACCGAGCGCCGTTACATCCCCGCAACGGCCGCGTCTTCACCGGTTTTCCCGCCGCCGGCAGTATTGGCGCCAACCCAATGACGCGTAGGCACCCGTAACAGGTGCTAATACGCGTGTGCGCGGGAATCAACTCAAAGGGGGCTGGGCCATGTCACCGACTGCCGACGTCATCACCTTCCCGGTAGCCCGCCCGCTGAAGATACTCATCCTCTCCTGGGAGTACCCGCCGGTGCTGGTCGGCGGGCTCGGCCGGCACGTGCACGCCCTGGCCACCGCGCTGGCCGCCGCCGGGCACCAGGTCACCGTGGTCACCCGGCACGGCGAGGGCGCCCCGATGGAGGCGTACGCCGACGGGGTGCACGTGGTGCGCGCCCCCGAGGATCCGGTCGGGTTCCCGCTGGCCACCCCGAGCCTGCTCGCCTGGACCATGGCGTTCAACCACACCCTGACCCGGACCGCCCTGCGGGCCGCCCGGACGGGTGACTACGACGTGATCCACGCCCACGACTGGCTCGTCGCGCACACCGCGATCACCCTCGCCGACCACCTGGACATCCCGCTGGTCACGACGATCCACGCCACCGAGGCGGGCCGGCACCAGGGCTGGCTACCGGACGAGATGAACCGGACCATCCACTCGGTCGAGCACTGGCTCAGCGCCGAGTCGCACCGGGTCATCACCTGCTCCGGCTACATGCGGGACCAGGTGAACGGGCTCTTCGGGCTCCCGGACGGGCACGTCGAGGTGGTGCCGAACGGTGTCGACGACCGGGCCTGGTCGGCCCAGCCCCGGGCCGTCGCCGCCGCCCGCAAGCGCTACGCCGGTGCCGGCCCACTGGTCGGGTTCGCCGGCCGGCTCGTCTACGAGAAGGGCGTGCAACACCTGGTGCACGCGGTGCCGAGGCTGCGGGAGCGGCATCCGGAACTCCGGGTGGTGATCGCCGGCGACGGTCCGTACCGGCAGGAGTTGCAGGAGCAGGCGCAGCGGCTCGGGCTGGCGGAGAGCGTACGCTTCGCCGGGTTCATGACCGAGCGGCAGTTGCCGGCGGTGCTCGCCGCCACCGACGCGACGGTGGTGCCGAGCCTCTACGAGCCGTTCGGGATGGTCGCCCTGGAGGCGGCCGCGGCCGGGGCGCCGCTGGCCGTCGCCGCCACCGGCGGACTCGCCGAGATCGTGGAGCCCGGGGTCACCGGTGTGACCTTCCCGCACAGCGACCCAGATGCGCTGGCCGGTGCCGTCGACTCGCTCCTCGGCGACGAGGTCTTCGCCCGCCGGGTCGCCCGCCGGGCCCGCACCATGGTCACCGAGCGCTACGGCTGGGCGAGCATCGCCGCCCGTACGGCCGCGGTCTACGCCAGCGCGGCGAACGCCGGCCCTGCCCCGCGCGTCCGGGCCGGAAGCGGGGCGGCGCGGATCGTCGTACCCGAGGGGAACCTGCTGGCCCTCGGCGGCGCCGCCTGCTGACCCGACACCCCCCGGGCAACGCCCCCCGGCACCGTCGGCGCGCCGGGTCCGAGGTCGACCGGCGCCGCCGGGCCGTGGGGCCGGCGGCGCCGGTGGATCGGCTTCCGGCGCGGCCGGTCCGGACGCGCGACACGCCGGCAACCCACAGTGGATCACGTGGTGATTGCCTCGGGATCGGCGGTTTGGCACAGTGTCGCCAGCCGTACGGGATGTTCCTGGGGAGGATGCAGAACGATGATGGGGCCATCCCATGCGCTGTCCGGTGCCGCGGTCTGGCTGGCCGGGTCCTGGGGACTGAACTACTTTGCCGGCTACGAGCAGTCACCGCTGGCGATCGCGGTCGGCACGGCGGTCTGCGCCGGTGGGGCGCTCTTCCCCGACCTCGACATGTCCGGCAAGGTCACCCGCAACCAGGGCGGCGCGACCGTGGCCCGCACCTTCGGCGTGGTCTCGCTCTTCTTCGCCGAGGTGATGGAGAAGATCTCCCTCGGCGTCTACCACGCCACCAAGCTGAGCAAGGATCCACATCGGAACAACGGCCACCGTACGCTCACCCACACGCTGCCGTTCACCGCACTGGTCGGCTGGGGCACCACCGCCCTCTGCACCGCGTACGGCAAGTGGGCCGTGATCGGCATCCTCTTCTTCATGATCGGTCTGGCGCTGCGCGGCCTCTTCGACGAGTGGGCGAAGCGGGCCGGCTGGGTCATCGTCACCCTGGTGTCGGCGGCGGCGGCCTACTTCACCTTTCTGCACCTTCCGGGTGACCGGGGCTACCCGATGCTCGGGGTGGCGGTCGGCGTCGGCTGTTTCGTGCACATCATGGGTGACATCATCACCAGCAACGGTGTACCGATCCTCTGGCCGGTGCCGATCAAGCGTCGCATGTGGATGATGATCGGCATCCCGAACAAGATCGCGGTGAAGGTCGGCGGCAAGGTGGAGACGGTGGTGCTCCGCGGCGCCTTCACGGTGATCTCCATTCTCTCCGCGCTCGGCCTACTCGCCCCGTCGGTGCTGCGCCGCTTCGACATCGAGGTGTGACCCGCCCGGCTAGCGGCGCCCAGGCGTTAATAGGGGGCCCTTCTACTACAGAAAACGATAAGCAGGGGCCCTTCCTTACCCCTCAGACGGCGACCCGCTGGGCGGGGACCGGGACGGTCAGGTTCCAGGCGGCGAGCAGCTCCGGAGTGTTCGCCCGGCTGCCGTCCGCCACGGTGTCGCAGGCGATGTCGACGATCTCGTCCTTGTGCGCCATCAGGTAGGGGCGTGCCCCGACGTCGGCGTTGGCCAGCGCGGCGATGCCGGGCCAGTGCCGGCGGCCGAAGAGCATGGGATAGCCGCGCAACCCGTCGTAGGTGGCGCAGACCAGGGCCTCCGGATAGGGCAGGGCCGCCACCCGGCGTACCGCCGCCTCGGTCAGGCCCGGCATGTCCACCGGGACCACCACCACCGCCTCGACCCCGGCCGGCACGGCGTCCAGGCCGAGCCGGATGGACGACCCGATCCCGGTGCCCCAGGAGCGGTTGACCACCACCGTCGCCCCGGAGAGGTCGGCGGTCGACCGGACCTGCTCGGCCGCGGCGCCGAGGACCACGACCAGCGACCCACAGCCCGCCGCACGCATCGTGTCGAGCACCTGGTTCACCAGGGGTCTCCCGCCCTGGTGCAGCAACGCCTCCGGGCCGCCGATCCGGCGTCCCCCGCCCGCGGCGATGATCATTCCTGCGATCCGGTTCAGTTGCGTCACCTTCCGCCGGGCGCGCGGTCCCGGCCGCGCGCACAACGGACCCAACGAGCCGGCGCGGGCGAGGTATCGGCACTAAACGGACTAATTCGGGAGCTAAGCCGCGTCGGCGTAACAGGTCACCACGGAGATGTCGAGGGGAAACCGGACCGGAGTCGCGCCGAAGAGCAGCCGACCGGCCTGCGCCGCCGCCTCCTGAACCAGGGCGGTCACCCGGTCGGCCTGCCCCGCCGGGCAGTGCACGAGCACCTCGTCGTGCTGGAAGAAGACCAGCTCCGCGCGGCCCTCCTGCCCGGAACCCGCCCCTGCGGCGGAATCGTCGCCGAGACGGGCCAGCCCGTTGCGCAGCCCGGCGAGGAGGGTCAGTGCCCACTCCGCCGCCGTGGCCTGGATGACGAAGTTGCGGGTGAATCGGCCCCGGGCCCGGGCGGCGGCCCGGGCACGCGGCCCGAAGGGGTCGAGACCGCCGGCCTCGACCACCGTCCCCTCCCCCTCCTCGGACTCCCGGAGCGCGACCGAGGCCGGCGGGCAGGTACGCCCCAGCCAGGACCGGACCAGCCCACCGCCCTCACCTGTCCGGGCGGCCGCCTCGACGTATTCGAAGGCGGTCGGGTAACTGCGGCGCAGCACCGCCAGGGCAGGAATCGCGGAACCGCCCGTCTGGCCGTACATCGCGCCGAGCAGGGCCAGCTTGGCCCGCGCCCGGTCACCACCGAAGCTCTCCCGGGCGAGTGCGGCGTAGAGGTCACCGGCACCACCGGCGGCGGCGAGCCGGGCGTCCCCGGAGACCGCCGCCAGCACCCTCGGCTCCAACTGGCCGGCGTCGGCGACCACGAACCGCCAGCCCGGGTCGGCCAGCACGGCCCGCCGGACCACCTTGGGAATCTGCAACGCGCCGCCGCCCCGGGTCGCCCACCGTCCGGAGACGACGCCACCCGGGACGTACTCCGGGCGGAACCGGCCGTCCCGCACCCAGGCGTCCCGCCAGGTCCAGCCGTGCGCCGTCCAGATCCGGTAGAGCTCTTTGAATTCGAGCACCAGCGGAACCGCCGGGTGGTCGATGCCGCGCAGCACCCAGGCACGGGTGCTCGGCAGGTCGTGTCCGGCCCGGGCAAAGGCGCGGAGCAACTCGGCCGGAGACTCGGCGTGCAGGTGGCGTACTCCGAAAGCGGCCGCGATCCGCGCGGAGAGCTCCGCCAGCCGCCGCGGCGGACCGCCCACCGGGGAGGGCTCGCCGAGCAGCTCGACCAGGAGCGCGTCGTGCACGTCGGCCCGCCAGGGCAGCCCGGTCGCGGTCATCTCGGCGGCGATCAGCGCACCCGCCGATTCGGCCGCGACCAGCAGCCGGAACCGTCCGGGCTGCGCGGTCGCCGCGGTCCGGCGCTGCTGGTCGGCGTAGACCCGGACCAGCGCGTGGAGGCCGAGTGGGTGCGGCCCCGGCGCGACGTCGAAGAGCGCGGTCTGGCCGTCGCCGGGCGGTGCGGCGGCCCGGGGCGGCGGGTCGGCCGGCACGGGTGCGCCGGTCAGCCGGGCCCACGCGGCGCCCAGCCCGCGCGGCTCGCCCCAGCGCCCGTCCTGACCGAGCAGCAGCGCCTCGGTCAGCTCGACATCGTGGCAGCGCTCCACCCGGCAGCCCCGGCGCAGCAGGCCGGGATAGATCGCGCCGGTGGAGGCCCAGACCCAACGTGGTCGGTCGGCCCGCTCCCGGGCCGCGACCGCCGTGGCAAGGTCGGAAACCCGCTCGGCGGGGCCGGCGGGCCGGCCGTCCGGCTGCAGCGGCACGAGCTGGCCTCCGTCGCCGTCCTCGTCACGAGCCACCGCCACCTGCACGCCGACGATTCTGCCCGCCCCGACCGACATCCCCGGCGGCTCGGCGAGAACTTCCACCGGCCCGCCGGCCGCTGCTGGTGAGCCAAGTCATAAAGCGATACGCTGAATCCTCCAGAAATCAGCCCCATCGTGATTGGGCGAGGGAGCCTCAGCCGAAGCCGAGGCGGTGCGTGCTGGTGCTCCTCGACGTCGCCCTCCAGGA
Organism: Plantactinospora sp. WMMC1484; assembly: GCF_049315195.1. Classification (NCBI taxonomy): domain Bacteria; kingdom Bacillati; phylum Actinomycetota; class Actinomycetes; order Micromonosporales; family Micromonosporaceae; genus Plantactinospora; species Plantactinospora sp. WMMC1484. The sequence continues at coordinate 3,744,683 of NZ_CP186055.1, read as the reverse complement.
GGCTCGACAGGAGGGCGCAGGGTGGCACAGGAGCGGCCGACTGAGTGGGACGTCCAGGTGGGCGGCCGAACGCTCGCGGTCGAGACCTCCGGAGACATGAACGGGTTTCCCGTCTTCCTGATGCACGGCATGCCCGGCAGCCGCAGCGGCCCGAAGCCCCGGGGCATGATCCTCCACCTGCTCGGCATCCGGTTGATCTGTTACGACCGGCCCGGCTACGGCAGGTCCACCCGCCATCCGGGCCGCCGGGTCGTCGACGCGGTCCTGGACGTGCAGGCGATCGCCGATCATCTCGAGCTGGACGAGTTCGCCGTCGTGGGCCGGTCCGGCGGAGGACCGCACGCCCTCGCCTGTGCCGCCAGCGACCTGTTCACCGGTCGGCTGACCCGGGCTGCGGTGCTGGTCTCCCCGGCTCCCTCCGACGCCGCCGGCCTGGACTGGTACGACGGGATGGCCCCCTCCAACGTCCAGGCGTACCAGGAGGCGACGTCCGACCGGCGCAGGCTGATCGAGTCGCTGACCATCCGGGCCGACCGCACCCGGCGGGACCCGTCTAGTGTGGTCAGCTTCATCGACGGCGAGTTGAGCGCCGCCGACCGCAACGTGGTCGAGGACGTCGCGCTGCGCCGGCTGCTGACCAAGAGCTACGCCGAGGCGGTGCGGTTCGGTGCCGACGGCTGGATCGACGACGCGTTGGCGCTCAGCCGCGACTGGGGCTTCGACCTCTCCTCGATCAAGGTGCCGGTCCGGCTCTGGCACGGCGCCGAGGACAACTTCTCACCGGTCGCGCACACCCGGTGGCTCCAGTCCCAGATCCGGCATGCGGAGGTCGACGTGCAGCCCGGGGTGGGGCACTTCGCCGCCGTGCAGATCCTGCCGGACATCCTCGCCTGGCTCGCCCTCCCCCGGCCGGAGCTGGTCGACCTCCGCCCGACCGCTCCGGCCTGACCCTGCCCGGCCCAGCGTCCCCGCCCGGCCCACCGTCCCCGCCGACCCACGCCTCGCCGGAGTGGTCCGGCGGGCTGGCCGGCCGCGTCGCCGATCAGAACGGGTGCGGCTCCACGACCCGGTCGAGCAGCGTCCGCCCCTCCAGCAGGCGCAGGTCCGGGTGGCTGTTGCCCAGCCGCCCGGTCAGCTCCGCCAGGGCCGCGTCGAACTCCCTGGCACCGGAGTCCGGCTCGCGCAGGTTCCGCACCAGGGCCAGGTTGGCGGCGGCGCGCAGCGTGTCCGGGTGACCCTGCACGAGCGCCGTACGCATGCGCTTGTGCAGCTCCTCCATCAGCTCGATCGCCCCGGTGAGATCACCGGTCTCGGCCCTGCCGACCGCCAGGTTCATCTGGGCGGCGAGCAGGAACGGGTGCTCCGGGTGCAGCATCCCGGCGAGTCCGCTCGCGGCCGCCTGTGCCGAGCCGCGGGCGGCCTCCCGGTCGCCCCTCGCCCGGGCCGCCACCGCGAGGTTGTTCTCGCAGACCAGTATGTGCGGATGCGGGCCCTCGAAGAGTTCCTGGTAGCCCGCCTGCACCGCGCGCAGCTCCGCCTCGGCCTCGGCGACCTGCCGCAACGTGAGCCGGTTCGTCGCCCGGCTCAGCCGGGCCGCGAGAGTGTCGGGACTGTCGTCGCCCAACGTCATCCGCAACATGTCGTACGCGGCGTCGAGCAGCCGGCCCGCCTCGACCGCCTGGCCGACGGTCCGCAGCGCCACCGCCAGGTTCACCTGGGCGTTCAGCGTGGCCACCGCGTTCGGTCCGGAGAGGGCCTGGTAGCCCGCCAGCGCCTCCTGGGACTCGGTCAGCGACCGCTGGTAGTCACCGGACTCCCGCAGGTCCCGGGCGAGGCTGACGGCGGAGGCGAGGGTCCAGTGGTTGTTGCGGCCCAGCATCACCCGACGCCGCTGGAACACCTGGTCGTCGAGGCGCTGCGCCTCCCGGATGTTGCCGGCCAGCCGCATCGAGGCGGCCAGGTTGTTCAGCGCCGCGAGCGTACGCGGGAAGTCCTCGCCGAAGTCCCGCGACCACATCCGGTAGGTCTGCTGGTCCCGGGCCAGTGCCTCGCCGTACCGGCCGAGACCGCGCAGGTCGGCGGCGAGGCTGCCGGCGGTCATCAGCGCGTCGGCGTGGGTTTCGCCGAGCAGTTCCCGCTGCTCGGCGAGGGTCGCCTCGTCAGTGGTGTACGCCCGACCGAAGTGGCCCTGCGAGCGCAGCACGTTGGCGTAGTTGAAGCGCAGCCGCAGCAGCGGCGGGCGCAACATCTCCCGCTCGGCCGGATCCGTGCTGGCACCGAGCCGGTCCGTCCACCTCTCCAGGATCCGCTCGGCCAGCTCGCGGGCCTGGTCGAGCACGCCGCGCAGCCAGATGTAGCGGACCCGTTCGACAAGCAGGTCCAGTACGGCCGGGTCGTGGGAGTCGAGCGCCGCCCGCATGGCCTCCTCGGACTCCTCCAGGTGCGGCCAGAGCAGCTGGAAGCGGTCCCAGTTCTCGGCCACGTCCACGTCGCTGTCCGGCCGGGCCGCCGCCAGGGCGCTCACCACCTGCTGCCGGATCGCCTGCTGCTCCTCGCCGGTCATCCGCCGCTGGACGGCGTCGCGCAGCAGGCGGTGCAGTTCGATCTGCTGGGCACGGGTGTCGAGCCGCAGCAGGGCCAGCCGGTTGGTCCGCTGGATCAGCTTCGCCGCGCCGGAACGGGTCGGCACCGACGGGTCGGCCTCGCGCAGCAGCTCACCGATGCCCTTGCTGTTGAGTAGTTCGATGGAGACCTTCACCGAGAGCACCGAACAGATCTCCAGCAGTCGGTAGGCGCCCGGCGAGTCCTGCCTGAGCCGGTCCAGGGACGGTCCCCAGGTGTCCAGCCCGGGCCCCTGCTCGGCCAGCTGCACGAGGTACTCGTCCACCGGGATGCCGCTGTCGGCCAGGTAGGCGCCGGCCGGGGCCAGCGCGATCGGCAGGTCGCCGAGCGCCTCGGCGACCCGGTCGGCGTCCCCGGAGGAGATGCCGGGCGCCCGGCGCTGGAGCTGCTCGATGCTCTCGGCCCGGCTGAACGGGCTGATCTCGATCGTCTCCGCACCCTCCTCCCAGGTCTTCTCCCGGGCGGTGATGATGATGTGACCCCGACCGCCCTGCGGCAGGAATTCCTCGATCTCCTGGTAGTCGGCGACGTTGTCGAAGACCAGCAGCCAGCGCGGGTAGCGGTCGCCACGGACCAGTGTGTCGAGCACCTGGCGGATGGCGGCCGGGACGTTCGCCTGGTCCGGCAGGCTCATCCGCTCGCCGAGCTCGATCAGCTGGGTGTCGATGAAGATCCGTGGATCGGCCTCGATCCAGAACACCAGGTCGTATGCGGTCCGGAACCGGTGGGCGTACTCCAGGGCGATCTGGCTCTTGCCGACGCCGCCCATCCCGTGCAGCGCGACCAGTGAATATCCCCGACTGACGCCGGAGGTGAGCAGGTTCCGCAGCCTGCGCAGGTTCTCCTCCCGCCCGGTGAACTGCACGTTGGCGACCGGGGTCTTCTGCAACTCGGGTCCGGTGCCCGGATAGCGGGCCCCGGGTGCCGCACCGGCGTCGTCGGGGGCGGGCGCCACCCGGCCGACCAGCCGGAGCAGGGCCGCCACGGCGTCGCTCGCCCGGGTCACCCCGGTCAGGAAGACCGACGTCTCCGGCAGGAACTCGGGCAGCGGTCTGACATCGTCGACGTAGACCGCGAGCGGGGTGCCCGAACCGGGGGTCTCGGCCGGTGACAGGGAGTCCAGCGGGCTCTCCGCGTAGCCGGTCGAAACGATGGTCAGGGTCCGGATCGGCACGATCTCCCGGCCCGCGCCCGCCTCCCCCGGCCAGACGTCGACGACCCGGATCCCGGCCGGCCCGAGGATCCGCTCGATCCACTCCGCCCAGACCTTGTCCTTCGGCGAGTACCGCAGCAGGATCTCGCCCTGCGGCAGGAACCGCTTGCGCTCGAACTGGGAACGCAACTGGTCCCGCAGCACCTCCTCCATCCGGGGCAGCGAGCGGACCTGGCCTTCGGTGATCGCCGAGGTCAGCCGCTCGTACGCCGAGAGCATCACCCGGTCGGTGCCGAAGGTCGCCAACGTCTCCTCGTACGCGTAGTAGGCCACGTACGGCACCTCGACCTCGGCCCAGTAGTCCCGCCGGTCCCCCTCGCTCAGCCCCGCCGGCAGGCCCGCGAAGCGGTGCATGGCGAGCGCCCGGCCGGCGTTGGCCTTGTCCTGTTCGGCCGGGTCGACCCGCATCGGCGCCGGCAGCACCCGAATCCGCCGGTTGCCGTACCGTCTGGTGACGTCGCGGGCCACTCGCGCCGCGCCCTCGATGCCCTGGTCGCTCAGGGTGAAACAGTCGACCAGCACGTCCGGCAGGTGGATGGTGCAGATGCTCGCCACGTCGCTCAGCCCGGTCCGGCTGTCGATGAGCGTGTAGTCGTAGTTGCGCCGCATGTCCTCGCGGAGCGCGTCGATGAAGGCCGCCCCGCCGAGCACGTCGTAGAAGACGTCCCAGTCCAGCCCGCTGATCCCGGCAACGTAGTCCTGGTTCTGCCGGCCGGCGGAGAGGAAGTCCAGGCTGCCACCGCCGGGGAAGCTGTAGTTCAGCGAGAAGGCGAAGTGCCGTACCCGGGCGAACTCCGCCTCCCAGCCGGCGGGCAGGGAACCGACCGTCGGCACGCCGTCGGCGTCCTTCGCCGAGGCCTGGGTCTCGAAGCCGCGGATCATGTCGATGACCCCGCCGGTGCCGGCCAGCACACTCAGGTCGATGAAGGGGTGGAAGAACCGGTGCAGCCCGGGCGACTCCAGGTCCCAGTCCGCGACCAGCACCTTCCTGCCGTTCGCGGCGAGGATCCAGGCCACGTTGGCCAGTGCCATGGTCCGACCGGTGCCGCCCTTGAACGAGTAGAACGTGACCACCTGGCCATCGCGTTCGTCAGTCATCGTTCCTCTTCTGTGCCTGCGGGTTCGGTGCCTGCGGGTTCGGTGCCTGCGGGATCGGTGCCTGCGGGTTCGGTGCCTGCGGTGAGGTTGCCCGACGGTTCGGGCCGGCCGAGTTGCGGCCGCCGGACCCGGGGCCGGCCCGGCGGAAGGACGGGGGCGTTCTTGAGGTACTGCCGGCGCGCCTCGGTCACCAGCTCGGGCATGATCTGCACGAACTCCGACAACTGACCGACCCGCTTCGCCGGAGGCCGATTCGCCACACCGAGCATCCGGGCGACCCGGTCGGCGTACCGGGCACCCACGGCCGCGGTGTGCGGGTCGCTGTCGTCCAGCACCACCAGCGGAATCACCCACCGGGGCAGGCGTTTGAGGACGAGCGCCAGGTCGTGCTCACCGGCGCTGTCCCTGACCACCCACGGGTCGATGAGCAGGACCGAGGGGCAGCGGACCATCGCGTCACCGGCGTCCGCGAAGCTGGTGATGTAGGTGGCCAGACCCAGCCGCTCGGCCGTGCTCGCGACGTAGTTCGCGGCCGGCAGCGCCTGCGCCCGACCGAAGGGACGCCACTGCTCGCTCCGCTCGGTGTAGACCTCCGGGTCCCGGTCGGCCGGCGCCTCGGCCAGGGTCGGCGCGGCGACGACGACCACGAACTGCGCATCGGCCAGCGAGGCGTGCTGCGCCTCGGCGACCCTGGGCACCACGGAGGGCGGCAGCGGGTGGCGCTGCGCGATCTGGGTCACCTCCGTCGCTAGCCGGCGCAGGACCTCGTCGTACGCGGTGCGGTAGCTGGCGAGCATGCAGAGCGCCCGGAGGCCGTTCTCGGCGTAGCCGGGGACATCCCCGGCGAGTTCGAACGCCTCGCGGGTCTCGGCGCTCTGTGCCCAGGACGGCAGCGGTATCCAGAGCACCGGAACGATGTGCCGGTACTTCTCCGCGACCGGGGCCGCCTTCAACCGGCGCCGGAACGACTCCAGTTCGCCGAGCGGCCAGGAGTTGCTGAGGTAGCCGGGCGAGTAGAGGGGTACGAAGACCTGGGTGTTGCCGAGCGCCTCGGTCAGCGCCTCCGCCCAGTCCGCACCGGAGTGCAGTTGCGCGTCGAGGAAGCCGACCCGCCGGTCGTCCGGGGCGGAGATCCGGCGGCGGATCTCCGCCGAGAGGTCGTCGAAGAAGACCTTGACCCACTTGTCGGGATCCAGCCGTGGATCCTCCAGCATCGGGGCGGAGTGGGCGTAGCTGAGGAAGAAGTAGGTGCTGCTCTCGGTCGCCACCGGTGCCGCCGCGCCGATCCCGGTCATCCGCCCCTCCTGGAGAACGTCCGGTCGAGTCCGCCGGGTTCGGTCAGGACCCGGGGCTCCACCCAGTGCGATCGGGACAGTTCGACGATGCGCTGCGCGAGCTTCCAGAGCACCACATCACTGGCGGGATCCTTCATCGACAGCAGGCCGTAGAGGCCCTCCTGGTGATAGGTCGGGACCAGGTCCTCGTCCAGGGTGCCGTCCGGGGAGAACCGCTGGACGTAGCCGGGCGGCTCGCAGGAGTCCGCCGGGGTCCAGCTCACCGGCAGGATGCAGGTCTCGTTGCTGGGCCGGCCGTCGCGCCGTACGACCGTGCGGCTGGCGAAGAGGTTCCACTCCATCGCGCACCACTCACTGTCCAGATAGGCCGGTGAGAGGAGCGCGACGAAGACCTGGCAGGTCCCCGCGGCCTCCAGCAGGTCCGGGGTCCACCGCTCGCCGCCGCGCATGTTGCGGTCGATGAAGCCGGGGTCCGCGCCGGGCTGCCGGCTCACCAGGGCGTTCACGTGGATCGACAGTTCGGAGAAGAGCCGCAGAGCGTTGATGTTGGCTTCACGCCGGCCACCGGGGGTGCGCTGGGGCGGTTTGATGACGGCGTAACTGACAAAGAAGAGTGGAGCGAGTGGATCGTCCACCACCCTGCCGTCGTCCAACTGCCGCTCTCCCGCCGTCGACCACGCGTCACCCCACAGCCGTCGCCCAAGGTAAGCACATGGGCACCAGTCGGTCCATCCCGCTTTACGGCCGGCGGTGTTCGACCATCCGGGTTGTCGCGAAATCGACCGTGGCGCGAGGATCGAGAAGTCGCCCCGGCCCGACCGGTACGGGTGGCCGGCTCAGCGCTCATCGCCCCGGCGCGCGGCCGGCCAGGAGTGCAGGGTCTCACCCATCCGCCGGACGAACCGCGTCCCGTGCCCGGTGAGGGCTCCGGTAGCGACGAGCGCGTCGATCGCTCCCGCCGTCCAGTCTCGGTACCGGCGGTAGTGCTCCCCGGCCTCCGGGCCCGGCCGGGCCCGCCAGACGTCGGCGACGGCCAGATGGGCGTAGGTGCCCTGGAGCGCTCCCTCCAGCGGTCGCGGCGTGTCCCGCCACGGCACGCGCAGCCGATCCGGGTACGCCGGGTCGAACAGGAGGGTCAGGTCCAGCACGGCGCCGAGCTTCACGTGCTGGAACTCGTGCACCAGCAGCACGGCGAGGGCGTCGGGACGGGCCTCGACGGTGCCGACCACGCCGAAGGCGTCCCGGGAGGTGGCGCTCCGCAGCCGGCCGGTGGGGTCGGCCCGCAGCGGAGTGACGGCACGCAGACCGGCCCGCAGTCCCGGCACCTGTCCGGGAGCGTCCCGGCGGATCCGCTGCCACGCGGCGGCCAGCGACCGTTGCCAGGACGCCAGCGCCGCCGGGGCGAGCCGGGGTGTCGCGGGCCACTCGTAGCAGTCCCGGTAGGGATCGAGATCCTCGACCAGGATCGGCGAACCGTCCAGCTCGACCCGGCGTACCGGCCGCCAGCCGGCCGTCGACGCATGCCCGGCCGGCAGCCCCTGCCCCCCGGCCGGCGGCGCCATGACGGCCGTCGACGGCACGGAGACCGCCGATCGTCCGGCGCGGGCGGTGAGCCCGCCACCGGCGAGGGCGAGCAGCGCGTGGCGCTCGCCCGGCTCGTCGAGCTCGACCGCGCCGAGTCCCGGCAGGTGGACCAGGCCGGCCCGGAGCGGCACCTCGAGCTCGGCCTCGATGCCGGCCCGGACCGCGGCGCTCGCCGCCAGCCCGGCCAGCTGCGCCGGGTCGGCAGTCTCGCCGGCGGGCGGGGCGAGGCAGAGCCGCGCCCAGCGCCGCAGGTAGGGGTGGGCGAAGGTGGCCGAGAGCGCGTCCGCCGCCTCCTCGTCCAGCCGGGCGAGCAGCTCCCAGGCCGCCGCGGTCGGGGTGCCGGCGACCCGGCCGGCCAGCTCGACCACCAGTCCCCGGACGTATCCGAGCTGGGCGTCGGCGAGCCGCCGCAGGCTGGCCGCCGAGCCGTGGCCGGCGCCGATGTCGTCGAGCAGGCCCTCGGCGGGCACCCCGTCGAGCGGCAGATCCGGGTCGTGGTCGGCCGGGGTGGCCGGCGGCCGGGCCCGTGCCGCCCCGGGCGGCGGCGTCTCCCGGTTGATCGAGATGATCAGCTCCTTGAGGTCGGCGCAGTAGACGGAGGGGTTGTCGAACCCGCCGGTGTCGGAGTAGCGGTGCGCCCGCAGCCCGCCGCCGCACTGTGCGACGACCGGGCACCGCCGGCAGGTCGGGCAGAGTCGGGCCAGACCCCGCTGGCTGCCAATGAACTCCGGATGGGAGACCACCGCGTCCGCCGGGTGCCGGAAGACGTCCAACCCGATCCCGGCGGCGCCGTCGTACGCCGTCTTCATCGAGTCGGCAAGTTCCCAGGCGCCGTCCGTCTCGACCACCGCGAGGTCCGACGGGTCGAGCCCGACCGACTCGGCGCCGCTGCGCCCACCCGCCCCGCTTGCCAGCAGCGAGTCGAAGAGCCGGATCCCGACCGGCCTGCCGTCCCGGACCCAGCGGCGGTAGATCCGCAGCAGCCAGTCGGCGTACGGGGTCGCCGCGCCGCCGGGCCGGGGCGGCGGCGCGTTCCAGGTGGCGTGCGGAAGCAGGAGGTCGATCCGGGGCGGCGCCTCGGCCAGCAGCGCCTCGTAGACCCGGATCGGATCGTTGCGCACGTCGATCGTGCAGAGGATGCCCGCATAGCTGTGCCGGTACTCCGGGCGGCGGAGCAGGGCCAACGCCCGGCGTACCGCCGCATGGCTGCTCGCGCCGCCGGCGAATCGTCGGTGCCGGTCGTTGGCGGTGGCGTCGCCGTCGAGCGAGATGCCGACCTGTACGCCGTGTGCCACGAGGAGCTCGCAGAGGCGCGGAGTCAGCAGCACCCCGTTGGACTGCATCCGCAGGTCGAGTTCCGCCACCGGCTCGATGACGGCGCGCAGCCGGGTCAGCACCGCTGCCAGCCTGACCGGCCCGAGCAGCAGCGGCTCACCCCCGTGCAGCACCAGATGGACCCGGGCCAGTCCGTGCCGGTGGGCGTGCTCGGCGATCCGGGTGGCGGCGGCGTCCACGGTCTCCGGGGCGATCTCCCGGGGCCGTACCCGCCAGCTCTGGTCCGCGTGCTCGTAGACGTAGCAGTGGTCGCAGGCCAGGTCACAACGGCTGTGTACCTTGAGGACGTACTGGTTGAGCGCGCGCGGCCGCAGCTCGGAGCGGCCAGCCGCGGTGGTGGTCACGCGATCAGATCGACGAGTTGAACGCTGCCACGTCGACCGCCTCGGCGCGGTCACGGTCATCGACGATCCGCCGGACCACGGGCCGGACCTGTTCGGTGGAGAGCTGGCGCAGCGGGGTGCGCCGGATCGCGGTCAGGTTGGTGGACGTCTGCTGGGCCTCGACGGGTGCGGCGTGGGCGGCGTGGGCCACGGTGGTTTCCCCCTCAATGCCGGTGACGCGGGGCGGTGTGGCCATCCGGATGGCAACCACACTCCATTCAGTAGCATAGGGGGCACCCGCCGTCATGTCACCGGCCGCAGCCAGCGTGCGGCCGCTCGTCGCGCAGCCGGGCATGCAGGTGTACGTCGTGCCAGCCGTCCGCGTGCCGCCACGCCCCGCGTAGCGTGCCCTCGACCGGGAACCCGAGCTTGCCGGCCACCCGACAGGAGGCGTGGTTCGCCGTCGAGTGCCGCAGGTCCAGCCGGTGCAGTCCGAGGCGGTCGAAGGCCCAGGCCTGGAGTGCCCGTACGGCCCGGCCGGCGAGGCCCTGACCACGGGCGACCGGCAGCACCCAGTACGACAGCTCGGCCGACGCCTGCTCCAGCCGGATCTCGCGCAGCCCCACCTGGCCGAGCGGCCGGTCCGACCGCTCCTCGACCACGGCCCAGCTCGCATCCGTCCCGGCCACCCAGCGCTCCGGCCACTGCGCCGTCCAGTCGCACGCCTCGGCGTCGCTGTCCATCCGGCGCAGATGCCACCGCTGGATCTGCGGGCACCCGAACGCTTCCCGCACCGTGGCGGCGTCGGTCGCCCGCCAGGGCCGCAGCTCCAGCCCGCCGGCGGCGTCGAGCCGGGGTTGCCGGATCGTTCGCAGTGAGTCGGCCGGCAGGACCGGTGGCACGAGCAGAGGCATCCCTCCATGATTGCCGGCCTCGTCCAGTAGCGAGAAGTCGCGATTTCCATTGTCCTTAATCAATGCCTAGGATCCATGACAAGAATTGGCGGGCCGTTCGCGGCCTACCGGGCAATGCCGCCTCCACCGTTTCGGCATCGACGTCTCTTGGGGAGAAACAGCACATGTACGAAGATCAGGACGGTCGGCCACGGGCTCGATGGCGGCGCGCGACGAGGGGCGTCGTCGTCACGGCGGTGGCGTCCACCGGAATCGCCGCGCTCGCCATCGGCCTCACGGCAGGCCCGGCTGGCGCGGCTGCCGCAGGCGCTGGCGCGGCCGAGCGAGGCGCACCGGGCGCCTCGGTCGCCGCCGCGACGGTTTCCCGGGTCACCGCGGGCTACGCGCACACCTGCGCGATCCCTACCGACGCGACGCTCTGGTGCTGGGGCAGCAACTCCAGCGGCCAGCTCGGCGACGGCACCACCACCAACCGCAACACCCCGGCGCGGATCGGCGACGCCACCACCTGGGCCGCCCTCGACGCCGGGAGCAGCTACACCTGCGCGGTCCGGACGGACGGCACGCTCTGGTGCTGGGGCCGCAACTCCAGTGGCCAGCTCGGTGACGGCACCACCACGGTCCGGCACACTCCGATCCGGGTCGGCGACGCCACCACCTGGGCCGGTGTCAGCGCCGGCAACGGCCACACCTGCGCCGTCCGGACCGACGGCAGCCTGTGGTGCTGGGGCACCAACCGCAACGGTCAGCTCGGGGTCGGTTCCTCGGTCTCCGGCGCGACCAGCCCGGTCCGGGTCGACACGGCGACGGACTGGGCGAGCGTCACCACCGGCTTCGCACACACCTGTGCCACCCGGACCAACGGCACCCTCTGGTGTTGGGGCGACAGTTCTAACGGCCAGCTCGGTCTCGGCATCCTGAGCTACCGGACCACTCCGGCTCAGGTCGGCACCGCCACCACCTGGACCGGCGTGGCGGCCGGTTACGCCTCCACCTGCGGGGTCCGCACCCGAGGGCTCCCTGTGGTGCTGGGGCGAGAACGGGTACGGGCAGCTCGGTGTCACCGGCGCCCACCGGACCGCACCGGTCCAGGTCGCCGGCACCACCTGGGCCAGGGTCAACGCGGCCGAGGACTCGGCCTGCGCGGCCCGCACCGACGGCAGTCTCTGGTGTTGGGGCAACAACGCGGCAGGCCAGCTAGGCGACGGCAGCACCACCCACCGGTACGCCCCGACCCGGGTCGGCACCGCCACCACCTGGACCGGCGGCTTCGCGGTGAGCTATCACACCTGCGGAGTACGCACCGACGGCGCCCTCTGGTGCTGGGGCAACAACACGGCGGGGCAGCTCGGCGACGGCACCACCGCCGGCCGGTCGACCCCGGCGCAGGTGACCCTGCCGGGCTGACCCTCCTGCACCGGCTCTGCGCAGATCCGGGCCCCGGTCTCCTCGTGAGAAACCGGGGCCCGATCCGGTAGGGCGGCCGGCCGGTGGCCGGTTCCCGGGGTGCCGCAGCGGTCCGGTGGACCGTCGGGGCTACTTGAGCGCTCCGGCCGTGAGGCCGGACTGGATCTGCCGCTGGAAGATCGCGTAGACCAGGATCATCGGCAGGATCGCCATGGTCAGCGCGGCGAAGAGGCCGGACCAGTCCGCCTCGTAGCCGGCGTTGACCGAGATGTCGGCGATGCCCTGGGTGAGCACCCACTTGTCCTCGGCGTTGGAGAGCAGCACCAGTGGAAGCTGGTACTGCGACCACTGCCCGATGATGTTGAAGATCCCGACGCTGATCAGGCCCGGCTTGGCCATCGGCAGCATCACCTGGAAGAAGAGCCGGGTGTGCGAGCAGCCGTCGATCATGCCCGCCTCCGCGACCGAGGTCGGCAGCGTCTTGAAGAACGCCGCCAGGAAGAAGACCGTGAACGGCAGCGAGTAGGCGATGTAGACCAGGACCAGCCCGGTGTGCGAGTTGAGCAGGCCGAGGTTGTCCACCACGAAGAAGAGCGGCACCAGGGCGAGGAAGACCGGGAAGGCGAGACCGGAGACGAAGAGGTAGTAGATCAGCCGGTTGCCGACGAACCTGTAGCGGGCCAGCACGTACGCGGCCATCGAGCCGAGCAGCATGGTGCCGAAGACCCCGCAGGTGACCACGATCACGCTGTTGACGAAGAACCTGCCGACCCGCGCCTGTGTCCAGGCCCGGCCCCAGTTCTCCCAGCGCAGCTCGCCCGGGAGCGTCCACGGACTACTGAAGATCTCGGTGGTGTTCTTGAACGAGGCGAGGAAGGTCCAGAGGATCGGGACGATGACGATCACCGCCCAGACCACCAGGGCCACGTGGCCCAGGCTGGAGAGCAGCCGTACCTCCCCGGCCCGACGGTCGCGGCCCCTGCCGACCCCGCCGGCCACCTTGCGTTGCACCGGCCCGGCGGGCACCGGGCGCTCGGTCTGTGTCGTCATCTCTGGGGTCCCATCTCAGTACTCGACGCTCTCCCGCTTGGACACCCGCAGCGCGAGCGCCGCGAACGTGATGGTCAGGAAGAACAGCGCCACTCCCATCGCCGAGGCGTAGCCGGCCCGGCCGTACACGAAGGCGTTGCGGTAGATCTCCATCGCCAGCACCGTGGTGGCGCCGTCCGGGCCGCCGCTGTCGACGGAGAGCACCGCGACGATGGCGAAGGCGTCGAACGCCGCGATGCCGAGATAGACCCAGGCCACCTGGAGGGTGTCCCAGAGCAGCGGCAGGGTGACCCGGAAGAAGAGCGTGACCTTGGTGGCGCCGTCGAGCTCGGCCGCCTCGTAGATCTCGGTCGGGATCGACGCCATGCCGGCAGAGAAGAGCACCACGTAGAAGCCGACCGCCTGCCAGACCAGCACCCCGATGATCGACCAGAGGGCGAGGTTCGGGTTGATCAGGAAGAAGACCGGTTCGAGCCCGATCTTGGTCAGCACGCCGTTGATCAGGCCGGACTCGTCCGGCCGGTAGACCATCTGGAACAGCACGGCGATGATCGCCACCGCCAGTACCTGCGGGAAGAAGAAGACCACCCGGTAGAAGGCCGAGCCCCGGACACCGACGCGCTGCCCGCCCCGGCTACCGCCACCGACGTTGAGCAGGAACGCGAAGAAGAGCGCGATCGCGATGGTGATCAGCGGCAGGGCAAGCAGCAATATCCCGTGGTGCTGGACGGCCTTCCAGAAGGCGTCGTCGTTCAGCAGCCGCCGGAAGTTGTCGAAGCCGATCCACTCCGGCGTGCCGATCCCCCGCCAGTTCGTCATCGCGAGCTGGAACGCCTGGGCGTACGGCGCGATCACGAAGACCGAGTAGAGCGTGACCGGCAACGCCAGGAAGCCGATCACGAACGGGTACTTGCCCTGCCGCATCGATCAGTCTCCCCCGCCTCAGCGCGTGAACTTGGCGACGCTGCTGTCGCCCTTGATCGCGTCCGCGCGCTTCTGGATGCGGTCGGCCCACTGCTCGGCCGAGGCGCGACCGAACATCAGCTCGTTGGTCGCCGTCCGGGCCTCGGTGTCCAGCTCCTTGTACCAGTTGTCGAACATCATGTTGAAGACGTTCTGCCCGGCCGCCTTGAGCGCGGCCTGCGAGCTGGCCACCCCCGGCGGGAACTGGTAGCCCTCGCTGCCGGCCGGCACCACGGTGGCCGCACCGACGGTCTCGGTGAAGCCCCGGGCGCCCGCCTTGGAGAGCATCTGCCGCATGTACTCCATGCCGCCGCGCGGGTTCTTGCTCTTGGCCGAGACGAAGTAGCCCTCACCGGCCGCCGCCCGCAGCGCCCCCGCCGGCAGCTTGTCCCCGGCCGTCAGGCTCGGCACCGGCATGAGCTGGTACTCGAAGCCGGCCGGCGTGTCCTTCTTCTGCTCGTTCTCCAGCCAGTCGCCGCTGGGGTAGAAGGCGAGCTTGTACTGGTTCTGCCGCAGCTGCACGTCGGTGTGCTTGAGCCCCTCGAAGCTCTTGTCGCCGTACTTGGCGCCGATCTCGGCCCAGGCGCGGGCGGAGGCGATCACCGGCTCGGCCTTCCAGGCGTCCGGCTCCAGGTTGTCGATGTTCTTCAGCACGTCCGGCCCACCGACCTTGGCCGCCTGGGTCAGGATCACGTTCCACATGTAGTAGGCCGCGTTCGCCCCGGCGTAGCCGAACGGGGTGATGCCCTTGGCCTTGATCTGGTCGCAGAGCGCGGTGAACTGCTCCCACGTGGTGGGGACGGTCCAGCCGTTGTCCTTGAAGAGCTTGCCCGAGTACCAGATGCCGTAGACGGTCGAGACGTAGTAGAGGACGAAGGGCTTGCGCCCGCCGTCGGGGGTGTTGAACATGCCCTGCTCGATCACGCCGGGGATGACGGTGTCCCGGACCTTGGTGTTCGGGTCGTCGACCGACGGCGCGTCCCAGAGTTCGGTCAGGTCCTGAAGCTGGTTGTCGTTGACCAGGGCGCCGAAGTCGAGGAACTTCTCGCCGGAGTTGTTGACGAACTCCGGCGGGTCGCCGGCGGTGAAGCGCGGCTGGAGCACCGTGGAGACCGCCTGGGTGGCCTGGTGCTTGATCTCCGCGTTCGGGAACGCCGTCTTGTAGAGCTTCTCGTGCACGTCGGTGGCGTACTTCTCGCCGTAGCCACCGTTGAAGATGATCACCTCCAGCGCGGCGTCCTCCTTGACGCCGAGCGGGTTGGTGGCACTCTTCTCGCCGGTCTCCTGCTCGGTCTCGTCGTCGCCACCGCCGGTGGCACAGGCGTTGAGCAGCCCGACGGCCGGGGTGACGAGCAGACCGGCGGCGGCGGCCCGGCGCAGCACCGTACGGCGGCTGGCGCCCACCGCGGCCGGCAGGTCCGGCCCGGTGGTGGCCGACGGATCAACGCGGTCCGACGTGTGGTCGGGGGTTGCGGACATCTTCATCTCCTCAGTTGAGAATCGGGTCGGGCCAGCCGGACGGCGCCGGATGACCGAGACCTGCCAGCGGTGCGGTTACCGTCCCCGGTGGGGGACGGTCGGGTCGGAGGCGGAAGGGAATGCCTCCACCCCGAGGTGTCGGTGTCGGAATGCGTGTCACGGCCGCGCCTCCCTGTTCGCCTTGTGCCCGCCCACCGCCCGGGCCGTCCGCTGGAACGCGGCGTGGGCCCGGTCGTGGGTCCGCTGGGCGACGGCGATGTAGAGCAGGTCGAGCACGACGAGCTGCGGGTGCCGGGCGGAGAGCGCGTCCGGCCGGAAGCTGGTCGCCTGGCTGGCGGTGAGTAGCACGATGTCGGCCAGCTCGGCCAGCGGCGACCGGGGAAAGCCGGTCAGCGCCACCGTGGTCGCGCCGTGGCTGCCCGCCTCGGCCAGGGTCTCGATCGTCTCGCGGGTCTGGCCACCGTGCGAGATGCCCAGCGCCACGTCGCCGGGGCGGAGCAGCGCGGCGCTGGCCAATCCCTCGTGTACGTCGTTCCAGGCCCACGCCGCCACCCCGATGCGGTGCAGGCTGAACTGCATCTCCTCGCCGACCAGCGCGCTGCCGCTGGCGCCGAAGATGTTCACCCGGGCCGCTCCGGCGATCGCCTCGGCAGCCCGCCCGACCTCGGTCAGGTCGAGCAGGTCGGCGGTGTCGTGCATCGCCCGGGTGTCCGCCGCGATGATCTGGCCGAGGACCCGTTCCAGCGGATCGGTCGGCTGGATCTCCCGGCCGATGTCGACCGTCCAGCCGGCGCTGTGTGCCCGGCCGGTCTCGGCGGCGATGCCGAGCCGGAGGTCGGCGTAGCCCTCGAACCCGAGCGCCCGGCAGAACCGGGTGACCGTGGCCGGGGACGTACCGCTGCGTTCCGCCAGCTCGACGATGGTGGCCCGGGCGGCGGCGGCCGGGTCGCTGAGCACGTGCTCGGCCACCCGTTGCAGCGCGCCGGTGAACTCCGGGAGCCGGGACCGGACCCGGACCAGCACGCTGTCCGCCGGTGAGAGCCCGGCGGCGGCCCGGCGGTCGGGCTCGGCATCGACCACCGCGGTGCCCGCGATGGTCTCCGCCTCCGGCTCGACCATGGGCCGTCCCACCTTTCGGAAAAGGAAGTTAACTGTTAGTGGTAAAAGTTCTTACTAACCCCCCCTCCTTGTCAAGACGATGGGTGAAGTTTTCAAACTGTTACCTGGACGGGACTGGTGGCGGACCGGCGACGCTTGCCCCGGACAGCCGGAACGACCAGCATGTATGTCGATCGACTCGGGTACGAGAGGTGGCTGCCGGTGATGTCGGACGGCATGGTGGTGGGACTCGACGTCGGCGGCACCTCGACCCGGGCCACGGTGGTCGCACTGTCCGGGGAACGGCTCGGCACCGGGCGGGCCGGCGGCGGCAACCCGACCAGCCACGGCGCCGAGCAGGCCGCCGAACAGCTCCGGGTGGCGCTGACCGACGCCCTCGCCGGGCTCGACCCGGAACTCGTCCGGGCCGGCACCATCGGGCTGGCCGGAGCGGGTCGACTGCTCGCCGATCCCGCCGGCCGGGCCGCCTTCGACCGGACCTGGCAGGACGTCGGACTGCGCTGCCCGTACGAGGTCTTCGGCGACGCCCTCGTCGCGTACGCCTCCGGCGCCGCCGAACCGGACGGCACGATCCTGATCGCCGGCACCGGCGCGATCGCCGCCGAGGTACGCGACATGGCGCTGGACCGGGTCGCCGACGGCCACGGCTGGCTGCTCGGCGACGCCGGCAGCGGCTTCTGGCTCGGCCGGGAGGCCGTCCGGCAGGCACTGGCCGACCTCGACCGGCACCAGCCACCCGGACTGCTCTCCACCCTCGTGCTGACCGAGCTGCTCGGTTCGGCGGAGGTCGCCGCCCGCCCCCGGGACACCGTAGAC
This sequence comes from Plantactinospora sp. WMMC1484, assembly GCF_049315195.1. Lineage (NCBI taxonomy): Bacteria > Bacillati > Actinomycetota > Actinomycetes > Micromonosporales > Micromonosporaceae > Plantactinospora > Plantactinospora sp. WMMC1484. Next base: position 3,727,465 of record NZ_CP186055.1, on the reverse strand, counting down.
GTGCTGGTGCAGACCGTGACCCGGCGGCCCGCCGTCGAACTGGCCGCGCTCGCCCCACTGGTGCTCAAGGCTGGCATCGACGGCGACCCGGCCGCCACCGCGATCTTCGGCGAGGCCGCCCGGCTGCTCTCCGCCAACGTGGACCGGATCCGGCCGGCGGAGGCACGCACGCCGATCGTGCTCGGCGGCGGGCTCCTCGTCGTCGACACGCCACTGGTACAGACCGTACGTTCGGCCCTGACGGCGCGCTGGCCGGACGCACCCCTGCGGTACGCCGACGACGGTGCGCTCGGCGCCGCCTGGCTCGCCGCCCGCAGCCTGCCCGAGCTGACCGACCCGGCCGAGTTACACCGCCGGCTGTTCGACCCGGTCGACGGCTGAGTCATCAGCCGATCGGATGACCGAAGGCGATGATCGGCTATTTCCATGTGCGACGGACACCTCACGACGCCTAGGAAGGAGGCATGACCAACGAGGTGACCGTTCCCCTGCTGCCGTGCGCATCCATCGACGACATCGAAACCTTCTACGGAGTTCTCGGTTTCCGCACCACGTACAAGCAGCGCAAGCCCAACGCGTGCGTGGCGGTGCAGCGGGAAGACCTGCATCTGCAATTCTTCGAGATCCCCGGATTCGACCCGGAGCAGTCCTACGGCTCCTGTCTCGTCATCACCGCGGACATCGAGGGACTACACCGAGCATTCGCAGCCGGCATGCGCGCCGCGTACGGCAAGGTCCTGGTATCCGGAACGCCGCGGATGACCAGGCCCAGGGCACGGAAGAACGCCGACGGGCTGGGCGGGTTCAGCGTCATCGACCCGGGCGGCAACTGGATCCGCGTCTTTCGGAACGCCGCCACCGCGCCCACGCCGGCCACCACGCCTGCCGGGCGGCTGGCCAAGGCCCTGGCGAATGCTGTCGTGCAGGCCGACTCCAGGGGAAGCGTCGGCCAGGCCGTTCGGATCCTCGACAGCGCGCTGGCCCGCCCACAAACCGACGACGACCCGGTCGAGCAGGTAGAGGTCCTGGTCTACCGCGCCGAACTCGCGATGGTGCTACACAATCCAGAGACCGCGGCCGAGATGCTGGCCCGCGCCCAGTCCGTCACGCTCACGGAAGACGAATCCGAAAGGGCGGCACCCGCGTTCGACAACGCCGCCGAACTCGCAGCAGCACTGCGGTAACTCACCATACGAACGCCTCCCTCATCTCGGCCTTGTCCGCGTGCTCGGCCTGGCCAACCGAGTGCTCACGGATGAGCGAGAGAGCGGAGACTGTCGCGTTCGTTCATGTGGGAGCCCGGGCCGGAGTGCCCCGGGCGACCCGGCGACCATGGGGGTGGTGGGCGGAGTGGATAGCCCGGTGGCGGACCCCGCGCCACCACCGACGGTGGGTGTTACGGCTGCATCAGCTCGCCGGACGGATATCGAGGCGAGTACATGTCCTGTTCAACAAGGCATCAGTCGCTGGTCCGAACGGCAGGGTCAGGCCAACGCAGTAGATGGTGCCGTGGTAGTCCCCTGATGAGAGCCATTGGACGGGCGTCGCGGGATTGTAGCCCAGGTTGAAGCTACCGACGGTGCCGCCGAAGCACCGTGTCGGACGTGATGCGTAGGTCAGCCAGATTTGGCGCGGCAGCTGATTGGCGTTACACCGCCGCTCATCGATGAGCGGTTCGACGGTCCGCGCAGCGGCGACCGTCGCAGGGGCAGGGGCAGCCTGCGCGGGGGGACTGAATGCGATTGCGGCAACGAGCGTTGCCACCATGGACAGTGTGACCGCTACCCGTTTCGGCATGTGTTACTCCCTTGTTGGGCTCACGACACATGGCGATCGGCATCAAGAATCGGCGATCGTCGGTGCCTCTCGGTTGCGACCATTGGAGCGGTCAGAAGCTTCACGGAAGCTTCAGACCAGCTTCACGCGACGATCAGCGATCAGGGCTGAGACCCAGGAGCCCCGGTGGGGTCGCAAACGGCCGGACCGGACGGGCCCGGGGAAGCCGGGCCGTCGGACGTGACGCGGGTACGACCCCTCGCCTACTTGAGCTGCCCGGCCGTCAGCCCGGACTGGATCTGGCGCTGGAAGAGCACGTAGACCACCAGCACCGGCAGCATCCCGAGGGTGAGCCCGGCGAAGAGCCCGCTGAAGTCGCCCTGGTAGCCCTGGCTGACCGCCAGCGCCGCGAGCCCCTGCGCGAGTACCCATTTGGACTCGTCCCCCTGCATCAGCACCTGGGGCAGGATGAACTGGTTCCACTGGCTGAGGAAGTTGAAGATGGCCACGCTGATCAGGCCCGGCCGGGCCATCGGCAGCATCACCCGGAAGAAGAGCCGGAAGTGGCCGCAACCGTCGATCAGTGCCGCCTCCGCGATCGAGGTCGGCAGGGTCCGGAAGAAGGCGGAGAGGAAGAAGACCGTGAACGGCAGCGAGTAGGCCGCGTAGACCAGGATCAGCCCGGTCCAGCTGTTGAAGAGCCCGGCGTTGCGGACCACGAAGAAGAGCGGCACCAGGGCGAGGAAGACCGGGAACATCATCCCGCCGACGAAGAGGTAGTAGAAGACCTGCCGGAACCGGAACTCGTAGCGGGCGAAGACGTACGCGGCGGCGGCGCCGAAGAGCATCGTCAGGGTCAGCGAGCCGGCCACCACGACCGCGCTGTTCAGGAAGTATTGCCCGATCCGGGCCTCGGTCCAGGCCCGCGCCCAGTTCTCGAAGCGCAGCGCGCCCGGCAGTCCCCATGGTTCGCTGAGGATCTCGCCGTCGCTCTTGAACGAGCTGACCACGACCCAGAGCAGCGGCAGGGTGGTCAGCAGCGCCCAGAGCAGCAGGAAGCCGTGCGAGAAGACGTTGAGCACGCCCAGCTCACGGCGGGGTCTCCGGTCGCCGGCTCCGGACCGGCCGTCGCTGCCGGCGGCGGGCGGGGCCGGCGCGGAGGTGTCGACGGTGGTCATGAGTACTCGATCCGCTCCCGGCGGGTGACGCGCAGCGCCAGCACCGCCACCGACAGGGTCAGGAAGAACATCACCACGCCGATCGCCGAGGCGTAGCCGAACTTGGTCTCGGTGCCGAACGCCGTGTTGTACATCCGCAGGCCGATCACGTCCGAGGAGTGGTTGGGCCCGCCGTCGGTCATCTGCTGGATCAGGATGAAGCCGTCCAGCGCGGCGATGGCCAGGTAGATCCAGGCGACCTGGACGGTGTCCCAGAGCAGCGGGATGGTGATCCGGCGCAGCGTGGTGAACCGGGAGGCACCGTCGAGCATCACCGCCTCGTAGATGTCCTTCGGGATGGCCTGCATCGCCGCGCCGAAGAGCACCACGTAGAAGCCGACGTTGGCCCAGACCATCACCGCCAGCACCGCCCAGAACGCGGTGCGCGGGTCGCCGAGCCAGGTCGGGGCGGGGAGCCCGACCGCGCGCAGCGACGCGTTCAGCAGCCCGCTGTTGGGGTGGTAGACCTCCTTCCAGAGCAGCGCGATGATCACCACCGAGAGGACCTGGGGGAAGAAGTAGACCAGCCGGTACGCCGCCGTGCCGCGTACCCCGACCACCCCGGCGGTACCGCGCCGGCCGCCCATGTTGAGCATGCTGGCGAAGAAGAGCCCGAGCCCGATGGTCAGCACCGGCAGCAGCGCCAGCAGGATCGCGTTGTTCTTCACCGCGTTCCAGAGGGCGCCGTCGCGCAGCAGCGTGGCGAAGTTCTCCAGCCCGACGTAGTCGGCGGTGGCCGAGTAGCCCAGCCAGTTGGTGGTGGAGATCTGGAACGCCTGGAGGTACGGCGAGAGCACGAAGATGCCGTACAGCAGCAACGGCGGCACCAGGAAGGTGATGATCAGCGGATACTTGCCATGTTTCACGAGCCTGACATCCTTGCCCACTCCACGCGGGAGGGCCGGCCCCCGCGATGATCTCCACGCGGGGGCCGGCCGTGCGGCCGACCCCCGCGACGGCACCCGAACTGTCCGCGCTCGACTAGCCGCGCTTGTACTTCTTGATGCTGCTGTCGGCGGCGATCTGGTCGGCGCCCTTCTGGCACTGGTCCAGGAACTCCGCCGGGGTGCTCCGGCCGCTGAAGAACTCGCCGCAGGCGGCGTCGACCAGCTCCCGCTCCAGCTTCCGGTAGAAGTTGTTGTAGACCCAGTTGAAGCCGTTGCTGCCCGAGGCGTCCAGCGCCTTGACCACCGAACTCAGCCCGAAGGGCAGGTCGATGCCCTCGGTCGAGCCGGCCACCACGCTGAGGCTGGAAACCTTCCGAGTGAAGTCCTGGGCGCCCTTCATCGAGAGCATGGTGCGCAGGTATTCAAGTCCGCCGGCCCGGTTGTTGGCCTTGGCCGGCACGATGAACGGCTCCCCCGCCGTGCCGCGCATCGCCTCGAACGGCAGTTTGTCGCCGGGCCCGAGACTGGGCGTCGGCGCGATGGACATGTTGAAGCCGGGCGGGGTGACCTTGGCCTGCTCGCTCTCCAGCCAGGAGCCGCAGGAGATGAAGGCGGCCTTGCCCCGGCACCACTCGGTCTGCGACTGCACGTGGTCGAGGCCGGGGCTGCCGGAGAGGATGAAGCCGTCCTTGACTATCTGGTACCAGGCGTCCGCCGCCGCCTTCATCCACTCGGACTTCCAGGCGTTCGGCTCCAGGTTGTCGATCGCCTTCGCCACGTCCGGGCCGCCGAACTTGATCGCCGTCGCGATCACCGGCCAGCTCATGTAGCGGGGATGCTTGCCGGCGTACGTCCAGGGGGCGATACCGGCGGCCTTGATCTGCCGGCAGAGCGCGATGTGGTCGTCCCAGGTCTTCGGGTACTGCCAGCCTCGGTCGGCGAAGAGCTTCGTGGAATACCAGATCCCGTACGCGGTGTAGGCGTAGCTGAGCACCAGGAACCTGCCGTCGTACGAGCCGACGTCCACCACGCCCGGCAGCAGGGTGTCCCGGACCTTCTTGCCGGGGATGTCGAGGCTCGGCGCGTCCAGCAGCTCGCCGAGGTCGGCCAGGGCGCCCTGCGAGACCAGGCCGTTGAAGTCGATCTGGCCGCCGCCGGAGTTGTTCACCACGTCCGGCGGGGTGCCGTCGACGAACCGGGGCTGGAGAGTCTTGTTGATCTCCTGGGTCGCCGAGTGCTTGATCGTCGCCTGTGGATATTTTTCGTTGTACATCGCCTCGTGGGCTTTGGCATACTCTTCCCCGAAGCCACCATTGAAGATGACCACCTCGAGCGGCGCGTCCTCCTTGACGCCGAGCGGGTTCTGCTCACTCTTCGTACCCTCGACGGCCTCGCCGCCGTTGTCGTCACCGCCGCCGAGGGCGCAACCGGTCAGCAGCCCGGTGGCGGGGGCGGCCAGCAGGCCGGCCGCCGCAGTACGACGGAGGATCTCACGCCTGTTCATAGCTTCTCCTCGGATCCGGTCCAGGTGGACGCCGCAGCCGATGGCGCTCGTCTTCACGCAGGTCTCTACTGTGTGGTGCTTGTCTTCAGTTCACTGAAAGTTACTGAAGGATTCTTACGGACAGACGTGCCGGCAGCAAGCCCTCACGGCCGAACCGTTACGGACCGGCAATCCGCCCCGGCCCGGCGACGGAGTCGATAGCCTGGCCACATGCGCCGCCTGCGGGAAGTCGCCGGCCGCACACCCGCCCAGCGGGAGCGCTACGTCGACCTGCTCCGTGCGGTGGCGATCATTATGGTGGTGCTCGGGCACTGGCTGATCGCCGTGCTCGACCACGACGACGCGGGACGGCTGCGCGGCCACAACGCCCTGGAGGAGATCACCTGGGCCCACCCGGGCACCTGGCTCTTCCAGGTCATGCCGCTCTTCTTCCTGGTCGGCGGATACGCCAACGCCGCTTCCCTCGGCAGCCAGCGGCGCCGGGGCGGCGATGCCGGCGACTGGCTGCGGGACCGCAGCGGCCGGCTGCTCCGGCCGACCACCGTGCTGCTGGTGCTGCTCGCCCTCGCCGCCCTGCTCGCCCGGCTGCTCGGCGCCGGCCCGACTCAGGTCCGCGAGGTCGTCTGGTACGCCACCGTGCCGCTCTGGTTCCTCTCCGCCTACCTCTGCGTGGTGCTGCTGACCCCGGTGACGTACGCCCTGCATCTGCGCTACGGCCTCGCGGTCCCGGTGGTGCTGCTCGGCCTCGCCGCCGCCGGTGACCTGGCCCGGCTGCTCGGCGAGGGCCGGTGGGGGTACGGCAACTTCCTCTTCGGCTGGCTCGCCATGCACCAGGTCGGCTTCGCCTGGCGGACCGGGAGCCTGCCGATGCGGCCCCGGCTCGGCGTACCGCTGCTGCTGGCCGGAGCGACCGCATTGCTGCTGCTCACCCTGGTCGGTCCGTACCCGACCAGCATGATCAACCAGCCGGGCCAGCGGATCCAGAACATGTCGCCGCCCAGCCTGGCCCTGCTCGCCCTGGCCACCACGCAACTCGGGCTGATCATGCTGCTCCGCGCCCCGGCCGAGCGGTGGCTGCACCGCACCCGCCCCTGGACGCTGGTGGTCGCCGTCAACTCGGTGGTGCTGACCATCTTCCTCTGGCACCTCACCGCCGTGATCCTGCTGGCCGGCGCGCTGGACGCGCTCGGCGCACTGCCCACCCCGGCGGTCGGCAGCGCCGCCTGGTGGCTCTGGCGGATCCCCTGGGTGATCATGCTCGCCCTGGTACTGGCGCTGCTGGTCACCGCCTTCGCCCGCTTCGAACTGCGCGGCACCCGCCGCCCCACCACCCGCCCCCGCTGGATGCCACCCGCCCTCTGCCGGGCACTCACCCGCCCACTGCCCCGGCTCCTCCTCATCGTGCTCGGCTTCGCCGCCGCCGTCGTCGGCCTGTTCAGCAACAACGTCGCCCCGAAGAGCGGCGACTACCTGCTCGGCCTCCCGGTCGGCGCGCTGGTCGCGTACCTCGCCGGGGCCGCCCTGCTCCGCCTCCTCCGCTCCACCCCACCGAAAAAGGTGTAAGGCGGGGGCCCTTCTACAAGAGAAAACGATAAGCGGGGGCCCTTCCTTACACCTCTGTCCTACAGCGTGGCGAGGGCGTCGGCGAGGATGGCCAGCCCTTCCCGGGCCTCATCCTCGGTCAGGGTGAGTGGGGGGCCCATCCGCAGCACGTTGCCGTAGAGGCCGCCCTTGCCGACGAGCAGGCCGCCGCGCCGGCACTCCTCGAAGACCCGGCCGGTGGCGGTGGTGTCCGGCTCGGCGGTGCCGGGGCGGACGAGTTCGACGGCGAGCATCAGGCCCTTGCCGCGTACCTCGCCGATGGCCGGGTGCCGGTCGGCCAGCTCGCGCAGCCCGGCGAGGAGTACGCCGCCGACCCGGGCCGCGTTGGCCTGGAGGTCGTGGTCGAGCAGGTAGTCCAGGACGGCGTTGCCGGCCGCCGTGGAGACCGGGTTGCCGCCGAAGGTGGAGAAGGAGATGGCCCGCACCGCGTCGAGCACCTCGGCCCGGCCCACCACCCCGGCCAGGGCGAAGCCGTTGCCGATGCCCTTGGCGAAGGTCAGCAGGTCCGGGGTGACCCCGTGCGCCTGGTAGCCCCAGAAGTGTTCCCCGGTCCGCCCCCAGCCGGTCTGCACCTCATCCGAGATGAGCAGGATGCCGGACTCGTCGAGCACCTTCTTGAACGCCCCGAGGAGCCCGTCCGGCGGGGCCACGAAGCCGCCCACCCCCTGGATCGGCTCGGCGATCAGGCAGGCCACGTCCCCGCTGGTCTGGGTCGCCAGCACCTCGCGCAGGTCGTCGACGGCCGCGTCGACGTACTCGTCCGGGCCGAGCCGGGCCAGCAGGCCGCGCAGCCGGTCGGCGGAGTGCAGCCAGCTCACCTGGAGCGGGTTGAGGCTGCTCGCCGACCAGCTCCGGTGCCCGGTGATCCCCATCGCCGCGTACGACCGGCCGTGGTAGCTGTTCCGCACCGCCAGCACCTGGTGCGACCGCCGGTAGTTGGTGGCGACCAGCAGCGCCGCCTCGTTGGCCTCGGTGCCGGAGTTGGTGAAGAAGACCCGGGCGTCCGGGATGCCGGAGAGCCCGGCGATCTTCTCGGCCAGCTCCACCTGCTGCCGGATCAGGTAGAGCGTCGAAGTGTGCACCACGCCGGTGGCGAGCTGCCGCCGTACCGCCTCGGTCACCTCGGCGATGTCGTAGCCGAGCATGTTCGTCAGCACCCCGCCGAAGAAGTCCAGGTAGCTGCGGCCCTGCGCGTCGGTGACCCGGCGCCCGGACCCTGAGACGATCTCGATCGGCTCGGCATAGTAGAGCGGCATCCAGGACGGCAGGACGGCCCGGTGCCGCGCCAGCAGCTCCTCGGTGGTCATGCGTGGTCACATCCCTTCCCGGGTACGCGGACCACTGCACGCTCCCACCGCACCGGCACGCCGGGCAACTGCCACCCTGTCGGGCACCCGGGCCCGGACATTGACATCCCGTCAACCGGCGGCCGGCCGCTCCGGGGGTTGCTTACTATTGCGTGTGCCCAACGAGCTATTGCCTGCGCCCGACGAGCAGCTCCGGCGGATGGCCGCCTTCTCCTTCCCGGCCCGCTCCTTCGACCCGGCCACCGGGGAGGCCGGCCTCGGCTATGCGCTGACCGGTCCGGACGGCGAGCTGCGCTTCACCGAGCGGATCACCTTTCCGCTGCCGGAGGCCCCGCCGTCGGCCGCGACCCTGGCCACCTTCGAGCGGGTGCTGGAGCTGCTGCACCTGGTCGCCGGGGTGAGCTACTACAAGGCCGCGGCGCCGCCCCGGCTGGTCCTGCCGGCGCCGCTGGGCGAGGCCGCCGTCGCGCTGGTCACCGCCGTCTACACCGCCGGTCTCGCCGAGTACGCGTACCGCAACGATCTGCCGCACGTGCTGGACCTGGTCCCGGAGCTGCCGGACGGGCAGGTCACCGACCCGGTCGCGCTGGACAACTCGGACCGCCGGCCGCTGTCGACGGTCGGTGGCGGCAAGGACTCCATCGTCAGCCTGGAGGCGCTGCGCCGGGCCGGCTTCGACCCGGTGCCCTTCTCGGTCAACCCGAACCACATCATCGTCAGCGTCAACGAGGCTTCCGGGCTGACCCCGCTGGCCGCCCGGCGCCGGCTCGACCCGGCGCTCATCGAGCTGAACGCGGCCGGGGCGCGCAACGGGCACATCCCGGTCACCGCGATCAACTCGCTGGTCGCGGTCGCCACCGCCGTGCTGCACGGGCTCGGCCCGGTGGTGATGTCGAACGAGCGCTCCGCCTCCGACCCGAACCTGCTCTGGCACGGTCGCCCGGTCAACCACCAGTGGTCCAAGGGGGTGGAGGCGGAAGGGCTGCTCCGGGCGGCGCTCGCCGGGCACGCCGGGCTGGCCGAGCCGTACTTCTCGCTGCTGCGCCCCCTCTCCGAGCTGCACATCGCCCGGCTCTTCGCCCAGTTCGACCGCTACGACGACGTGGTGACCAGCTGCAACGCCGCGTTCAAGCTGAGCGACCCGAGCGACCGGTGGTGCGGCAACTGCCCGAAGTGCCGCTTCATCTTCCTGGCCCTGGCCCCGTTCATGCCCCGGGCCCGGCTGGTGCAGATCTTCGGCGCCGACCTGCTGGCCGATCCCGCTCAGGTGCCCGGCTACCTCGAGATCCTCGGCATCGACGCGCACAAGCCCTTCGAGTGCGTCGGTGAGGTCGAGGAGTCGGTGGTGGCGCTCGGCCTGGCCGCGGAGCACCCGGACTGGCGGGACGCGGCCGTGGTCCGCACCCTGCTGGACGCGCTTCCGGAGCAGGCGTGGACGGCGGCCGGCGCCACCGATGTCTTCACCCCGGCCGGCCCGCACTTCGTCCCACCGGCCTACGCCAAGGCGCTCACCGCGATCTCCTGACCCGCCGCAGGGGAGGGCGGGCAGCCGCCGGCTCAGTCGTCCCGAACGGCGTCCAGGGCGAGCAGGGCGACGTGCAGCGACAGGCAGTCGTCGACCGAGTCCAGGTCGACCCGGAGGATCCGGGAGATCCGGGCCAGCCGCTCGTAGAAGGCCGGCCGGGACAGGTGCGCCGCCGCAGCCGCCGCCGACTTGTTCCGTCCGCTCGCCAGATAACCGCGGAGGGTGCCGAGCAGGTGCTCGCGCGGGTGTTCGGCGTCGTGCGCCAGCAGGGGTCCGAGTTCCCGTTCGACGAAGGTCTGCAACCTCGGCTCGTCCCGGAGCAGGTGCAGCAGCCCGGCCAGCCCGACCTGCGGCAGCCGGAACACCGGCAGGTCCCGTCGACCGCGCCGGGCGGCGTCGGCGACCTGGCGGGCCTCGATCAGCGAGCGTCGCGCCTCCCGTACGCTCGCCACGCCCGACCCGGCCGCCACGATCACCGCCCCCGGGGTGCCGTAGGGCCGGGCGGCGTGGGGCCCGGTCGCCGGCGGGCTCGCATCCTGGCGTACCCGGTCGGCAGCCGCCGGGCCCGCATCCACGCGTACCCGGTCCAGGGCCGCCGCGAAGGCGGCCAGGGCGGGCTCCTCCTGCCCGGCCTCGCGGAGCGCCAGCAGCGCCCCGACCGCCTGGTCGTCCAGGGTGCTGGTCAGGCCGCTCAGCTCGGCCTCCCGGAGCGCCTGACTGACCGCCTCGGCCAGGTCCCGCAGCCGGGCCTGACCCGCCGGGCCACCCGCTGCCGGGCCACCCGCCGCCGGCCCGGCCCCGCCCGGCTCGTCGGCGCGGTACCGCACCACCACCCCGACCAGGTGCCGCCGGTCCAGCGGTACGCCGAGCGCCCGGGCCCGCAACGCCACCTCGTCGACCGGCCGGGTGTGGTCGAGCAGGGCGCTGAGCAGGGTGCGGTGGATCTGCCGCTCCAGCCCCTCGGCGTCCCGCCGGATCAGCCGGCCCAGCGCCAGGGTGGAGGCGGCCCGCTCGACAAGGATGGTCAACCGGGTCGGCGGGGCACCCGGTGCGGCCGGCAGCTCACCGGCGGGCCAGCGCAGCAGTAGCCGCCCCCAGTCCTGCCCCCGGGCGCCGACGGTGGTGCAGAGCCAGCCGGCGTCCGGGTCGTAGCCGGTCCGGCCGGTCGTCGGCCGGATCCGCCGGGAGTGCTGCTCCCAGCCCCGGAGCAGCAGCTCGGCACTCTCCCCCGCCGGGTCGTGGCAGAGCACCTGCCGGGAGAGGTTCTCCAGGACCACCGGGCAGCCGGCCAGCTCGGCAGCCTGCCGGACCACCTCGGCCGGCTCGGCACCCTCGACGGAGAGTTCGGTGAAGCGCTGGTGGATCTCCTCGGTGGCCCGCAGCTCGGCGAGCTGGGCGTCGACGATCAGCCCGTGCACCGCCTCGGTGATCCGGACGAAGGGCGTCACCCGACAGAGTTCGACAAGTGGGAGGTGCCGGCGCTCGGCCGCCGCGATCATCGCCCGGGGCACCGCCGCCGGATAGCGCCGGCCCAGCTCGACGACGAGTCCGGAGACCCCGACGTCGGCCAGCTCGCCGACGAAGGCGCGCAGCCCGGCGTCGTCGGCCGGCAGCCCAATCCCGGTGGTGAGGACCAGCTCACCACCGCTGAGCAGGGCCGCGATGTCCGGCACCTCGGCGGCGTGCACCCAGCGTACGGGCCGGTCCAGCCCGGCCGCCCCGGCAACCACCCGGGGGCCGCCGTGCCGGACCGGGTCGAGAGCCAGCACCTCACGCACGGTGGGAAACACGGCCCCGACGCTACCCTCCGTGCCGGCCCTCCTCGCCGGCCGGACGCTACCGGATCATGCGGCCGGTTGCGGTGGGTCGTCGCGGGCCAGTTCCCAGAGAGCCACGGCGGCGGCCGCCGCTACGTTGAGCGAGTCGACATTCCGGCGCATCGGAATGACCACCCGGGTGTCGCTGGCGGCCTGGGCGGCGGGGGTGAGACCGGCGCCCTCGGCACCGAGGAGCAGCGCGGCCCGCTGCCGCTGCGCCGGGGTGAGCCGTTGCAGCGGCACCGCGTCCGGGGCCGGCGTCAGCGCCAGCAGCGCGAAACCGGCCGCGCGGACCTCGGCCAGCCCGGCCGGCCAGCGGTCGAACTTGGCGTACGGCACCGCGAAGACCTCGCCCATGCTGACCCGGACGCTGCGCCGGTAGAGCGGGTCGGCACAGGTCGGCGAGAGGAGCACGGCGTCGACCCCGAGCGCGGCGGCACCCCGGAAGATCGCCCCGAGGTTGGTGTGGTTGTTGACGTCCTCCAGCACCACCACCCGGCGAGCGTCGTGGAGCACCTCCGGCACGTCCGGCAGCGGGCGGCGGTGGAACGAGGCGAGGACACCCCGGTGTACGTGGAAGCCGGTGGCCCGCTCCAGCACGGCCGGACGGGCGGCGTAGACGGGTGCGCCACCGGTGTCCAGGTCGCCGAGCTGGTCGAGACGCTTCCCGTCGACGAGGAAGGAACGCGGCCGGTAGCCGGCTCGGAGCGCCCGGCGGAGCACGAGTCCACCCTCGGCGATGAAGAGCCCGTTCGGCGGCTCCCACCGGGTACGCAGCTCCACATCGGTGAGCGCCCGGTAGTCGGCAATCCGGGGATCGTCCGGGTCGGTGATCTCGTCAACAGCAGCGGTCGGCAGGTCGGACACGGGCTGATTTTCCCAGGTCGCGATCTGCGGAGTCGAACTCGTCGCGCCGGAAGCCGTCGTGGTGCCGGGTCAGTGTCGCTTGACGAAGGTCAGGAACGAACGCCACGCCTGCGGGTCGAAGGTGAGCGCCGGCCCCTGCCGGTCCTTGCTGTCCCGGACGCCGACGACGCCCGGCAGGTTCTCCGCAACCTCCACGCAGTCGCCACCATTGCCACTGCTGCGGGTGCTCCTGTGCCAGATCGCGCCGGTCAGGTCCATGTCTTCGCCGCCTCCGAGATCAACGTGAGGGTGGCCCCGTGTGGCATCGCCTCGGCTCGCACAGACTCCCAGGTGCGCCGGACGATCGTACGTCCGCCGCGCGCTCCACGATCGTGCCCTGCAACTGGTTGTCCAGATACGCCATGTCGCCGCCTCCCGGGACACTGGCGATCACGAAGGCCCCGTTCAGCCCGGGGTATGCCCCGACCCCTCTCGGCACCACGTGCAGGTGGACCCTGGGCCGGCTTGCCACCTCCAGCAGATAGCGCAGTTGCTCCTGCATCACGTCGGGGCCGCGACGGGGCGCTCCAGCGCGGTGTAGTCGAGCACCGCGACGAGTTGCGGGGGCGAGTCCCGGCGCAGGATCTCCTGTCGCGCCAGCCGGGCCGCCACCTGCTGCTCCATCTCGTCGCCGACGAGATGGCCCGCCCCCTCGTGCAGGGCTCGGGCGTATCGTTCGGTCTGGAGGAGGCCGGGCAGGACCAGGGGCTGGAAGCGCCGGAGATGGCCGGATCGGGCTCCTGGCCGTGCCAGCCAGCCCGACTGGCCCGATCGACCTCACCGCGCGCTTCATGACCTGGGCCAGGAGGGGCGAGCCCTGATCGTCATCCCCACCGGGGCGAGGCACCCTGGCGAGTGCGGTCAGGACGGGGCCGGTCCGGTCGTCGCGGAGCCGAGCCCCCCGCCCGTCGCGGGCACGACGGCACGACCCTCCCGGGAGACTTTCGCCGCCACCGCGCCGGCCGTGGTCGGGCGGGTCAGCGCGGCCCGGCCGACCACCGGCACGAGCCGCCGGGCCCGCCAGGCGATGCCGACCCCGGCGGCGAGCACGAGAACCGCGCCGAGGGCGTGCAGCGCCGAGGCCAGCATCCCACCGGCACCGAGCAGCGGTGCCGCGATCATCAGCAGCGCGCCGTCGGAGCGGCTGAATACACCGGAGCGGTGCACCGCCATCCCGGTCAGCCACCAGCCGAGGGAGTAAAGCAGGCCGCCGCTGACCGCGATGACCTGGCCGGCCCGGCCGAACGCCGCCGTGTCGTCCGGCAGCCCGCCGAACGGCAGCACCAGCATGGTGCCGGCGACCGCGACCAGCAGCCCGGCCAGGCCGATGCCCCGGGTGCGGGTGCTGACCAGCAGGCTGGCCAGTGCCATCAGGGCGAGCAGGCCGAGCCAGAGCGCGCCGATCCAGCCGAGCAGGTGGCCCGGCCGCTGCTGGGTGAGAAACGGTGCGTTCCCGGCCCCGACGAGGGTGACCGAACCGTACACAATGGCATAACCGGGCAGTGACCAGACGGCGAGCCGGGCGAGCCGGCGCAGCGACCACGCCCAGCTCGCGTCGCTCGCGGGTTGGCCGGCAGGGCGTTCGACCACGAACGGCAGCCGGGCGAAGCCGCCGTGGGGCCATCGGCCGGAGACCGGGTCGGCGGTGGAAGCGCTACGGGCGGAACCGGTGCTCGCGGAACCGGTGCTGCCGGGATCGGCGGGTGCGGCGCCGGTTGCCCGCTTCGGCGTCAACGGTCGCGTTTGCGCCCTAGACGCCATGAAAGCTGGCTTGGGGTCCGAGGGGTGGTTGTTCGCTTTCGAGGGGTGGGTCACGCGCGTCACCTCGCTCCACGTGCTGCGCGGGCGGGCGCGGGCGTACTACGCGTCGACGCCCCGGCTCCTGGTCACCACCCGTCGCTAGACAGATCGTGTCAGGTGCCGGGGCGCCGCGCGGACGCTTTGTCGAATATGCCGTGCCGCCACCGGACGGCTGTCCGGCGCGACGGCGTCAGCCCCGCTCCGGCTGCCTGTCCACAGTGGAGTCGCCAGCGAGGCTGTCCGGCGAGACCGGTTCGGGTGCCGGCAACCCCTGCGGGCTGGTGGGTCGGGAGGTCACCTGCGCCTCGGCGGCGCGTACCTCCGCGTTGACCTCCTGCGCCGCCTCGGCGGCGGCGCGGGCCGCCTCGGCCGCCTCCCGCTCCACGGCGCCGGAGTCGACGCCGGCCTGCGGCTCGTCGCCGGCCGCCCGGCTCAGCCCGCCGAGCGCGCCGCCGAGCCCCTCCAGCGCCTTGGTCATCTCGGCCGGCACGATCCAGACCTTGTTGGCCTGGCCGTTGGCGATCTGCGGCAGCGCCTGGAGGTATTGGTAGGCCAGCACCTTCTGGCTCGGGTTGGCCTGGTGGATGGCGTCGAAGACGGTACGGATCGCCTTCGCCTGGCCCTCCGCCTGGAGGATCCGGGCCTGCCGGTCACCGTCGGCGCGGAGCACCGCCGCCTGCTTCTCACCCTCGGCGGAGAGGATCTGCGACTGCTTGTGCCCCTCCGCGTTCAGAATCGCGGCCCGGCGGTCCCGCTCGGCGCGCATCTGCTTCTCCATCGAGTCGCGGATGCTCGGCGGCGGCTCGATCGCCTTGATCTCGACCCGGGTCACCTTGATGCCCCACCGTCCGGTCGTCTCGTCCAGTACGCCGGAGAGGTGCCGGTTGATTTCCTCACGGCTGGTCAGCGCCCGCTCCAGGTCGAGCGAGCCGATGACGTTCCGCAGGGTGGTGACGGTCAACTGCTCGATGGCCTGGAGGAAGTTGGAGATCTCGTAGGTGGCCTTCACCGAGTCGACGACCTTGAAATAGAGCACCGTGTCGATCGAGACGACCAGGTTGTCCGAGGTGATCACGGGCTGGGGTGGGAAGCTGACCACCTGCTCCCGCATATCGACCTTGGTCCGCACCGCGTCGATGAAGGGCACCAGGAGGTTGAGCCCGGGGTTGAGGGTGCGCTTGTACCGGCCGAGCCGCTCGACCACGTCCTCCCGCTGCTGCGGCACGATCCGCACCGCGCGCACCAGGGTGACCACCGTGATCAGTGCCACGGCGGCCAACAGCAGACCGATCACCGTATCCACGTCGCGCTCACCTCTTTTATCTGTCTCTATCTGTCTTTATCTGGTTGTTGGTCTTTATCTGGTTGCTCGTCAAGTGTGAACTCGTCCTGCCACACCAGGGCCGTCACACCTCTGACCTCGATCACCCGCACCCGGACGCCCTCCGGGATCACCTGGGTGGCGTCGTAGGAGCGGGCGGTCCAGATCTCTCCGTCGATCTTGACCACCCCGCGGTCGGCATCGACCTGCTCCAGCACCAGGGCACTGCTGCCGGTGATGGCGTGCACCCCGAACGGCTGCTCGTCGCCGGTCAACTCCGCCGCCCGGTGCCGCTGGATGGTCGGCCGGGCGAACGCCACGGTGAGCGCCGAGACCGCGGCGAAGACGATCGCCTGGACGGCGAACGGAGCACCGAGCGCGGCGGCGCCGGCGGCGGCGAACGCCCCGACCCCGAACATGACCAGGAAGAGCGTCGTCGTGAAGATCTCGGCGATGACCAGTACGACGCCCAATACGATCCACAGGAGCGGCTCCACCTCTCGATCCTGTCACGGTGGTGCACGTGTCGGCGACCCGCGATCGACACGCATAAGATCTCGCATCGAACGGGGACGATCGGACCCCCGTCCTCACCGGGGTCCGGTTCCGCCCCGACCGGTCCGGTTCGGATAATCCGGTCAGGTTCGGATCGTCCAGTCCGGTTCCCGTACCCGACGTTCGAGGAGGCACCCTTGGACCCGCTGTCGCCAGAGACCGGCCTGCCGCCGGAGACCGGCCTGCCGCCGGAGACCGGCCTGCCGCCGGAGACCGCCCGCCGGGTCGACGCGCTCGTGGCCCAAGCCCAGGCCGTGGGCCGGGCTCCCTCGCTGATCCTCGGGGTGCTCCGGGCCCAGTCCGCCACCGCTGGTGCGGGGGCAGGGCGGGACGTCCCGGCCGGCGGGCTCGTCCACGTCGCCGCCGCCGGCGAGACCCCGGCACCCGACCCGGAGATGCAGTACCGGATCGGCTCGATCACCAAGACCATGACAGCGGTACTCCTGCTACGCCAGCGCGACGACGGGCTGCTCGACCTCGACGACCCGCTGGAGCGGCACCTGCCCGGTACCCCGCTCGGCACGCTCCGGCTGCGCGAGTTGCTCGGCCACGCCGCCGGACTGCAACGCGAGCCGGACGGCGAGTGGTGGGAGCGCTCCGCCGGCGCCGACCTGGCGACCCTGCTGGCCGCCCTGACCGGCGCCAAACGGGCCTTCCCGGCGCACCGCACCTTCCACTACTCCAATCTGGCCTACGGGCTGCTCGGGGCGGTGCTGGAACGGTGCACCGGGGAGTCGTGGTGGAAGCTCGTCCGGTCCCGCCTGCTCGATCCGTTACAGATGACCCGCACCTCCTACCAGCCGGCGGAACCGTACGCCCGCGGCTACGTCGTGCATCCCTGGCACGGCACGCTGCGCGAGGAGCCGCGTACCGACACCGGGGCGATGGCCCCGGCCGGGCAGCTCTGGGCGAGCCTGGCCGACCTGGCACGCTGGGCCGGCTTCCTCGCCGACCCCGATCCGGAGATCATCGCTCCGGGCACGCTCGCCGAGATGTGCGTACCGGTGGCAATGGCGGATCTGGACTCCTGGACCGCCGGCTACGGGCTCGGCCTGGAGCTGCACCGGGCCGGCGACCGGGTCTACACCGGGCACGGCGGCTCGATGCCCGGCTATGTGGCGACGCTCTCGGTGCACCGCCCCTCCGGCATCGGCGTAGTCGGCTTCGCCAACGCGTACGGGCTGCGCAGCGGCTCCCTCCCGATGCTCGGCCGGCAGGTGCTCAGTACGGTGCTCGACGCCGAACCCGTGCCGGTCCGGCCCTGGCGACCGGCGACCGCCGTACCGACCGGGGAGATTGCCGAGCTGACCGGCCGGTGGTGGTGGATGGGCCGGGAGTTCGAGGTGGCGTGGGAGCCGACGGCCGAGGAACTGGTGATCAGCCAGCTACCGCCCGGCCCCGTCCCGGCCTCGCGCTTCGGCCGGGACGCCACCGGCCGCTGGCAGGGCCGGTCCGGCTGGAACGACGGCGAGATCCTCTCGGTCCGCCGCGACCGGGCCGGTGCCGTCACGGCACTCGACATCGCCACCTTCGTCTTCACCCGGGACCCGGACCGCCTCGACTGATCCGGGCTGCGCCGCCGACTCACGCACGCTGACGCAGCCCGGATCAGGGCACGGTGACGCAGCCCGGATCAGGGCACGGTGACGAAGTCGATCAGGGCACGGTGACGAAGTCGATCAGGCGCTCCATCGCGTTGATCAGGGGCGTCTCGACGTCGTGGAAACTGTCGACCCGGGAGAGGATCCGCCGCCACATCTCGGCCGGCTCGGCGACCCCGAGAGCCGCGCAGACACCCTCCTTCCACGGCTGTCCCGGCGGCACCACCGGCCACTGCCGGATGCCGAGCGCCGCCGGCTTCACGGCCTGCCACACGTCGACGTACGGGTGCCCGGTGACCAGCACGTCCGGCGAGGTGACCGCCGCGACGATCCGGCTCTCCTTCGAGCCGGGCACCAGGTGGTCGACGAGCACACCCAACCGCCGTCCGGGGCCGGGACCGAACTCGCGGACCCGCTCGGCGAGCGCGTCGATGCCGTCCAGCGGCTCCACCACCACGCCCTCGATCCGCAGGTCGTCGCCCCAGATCCGCTCCACCAGCGCGGCGTCGTGCACGCCCTCCACCCAGATCCTGCTGGCCTTGGCCACCCGGGCACGTACTCCGGCCACCGAAACCGAGCCGGAGGCGGTCCGCCGACGCGGTGCCGGCGCGGCCGAGGGCGCCGGTCGGCGCAGGGTCACCGGCTCGCCGTCGAGCAGGAACGCCGCCGGCAGCAGCGGGAAGTTGCGCCGCCGTCCGTGCCTGTCCTCCAGCACCACCGCACCGGACTCGAAACCCACCACCGCGCCGCAGAACCCCGAATCGGCGTCCTCCACCACCAGGTCGGGCTCGGCCGCCACCTCGGGTACGACCCTGCGCCGCCGCCGGTCCCCGGCGAGTACGTCGTCGCCGTACATTCTCCCCATGGTGGCGACGCTAGCCGCCGCCGGCCGCCCGCTCGACGTTGACGCGCCAGCGGCCGGCACCGAGACAGCCGGCGCAGGAAGCACGTACCCTAACCGCATGTCCCCCGCAACGGGCGCGGCAACTCTCGTGGCGCGCCGGTCCAGCCGCTTCGTGGCCTGGGTACGCGCATGGCGTGCCGGGCTGGTGCCGTACGACGAGATCGCCGACGAGATCGCCGCCGGTGAGGAACACCTCGTCGCCGACGCCCCGGGCGCCTGGACCGACGTCCCGCTGCGGGACGCGCTCTCCGCCTTCTCCAAGCTCTCGCCCGACGAGATCCGGCTGGTGCTGCCCGCCCCGGGCGACCCGCGCGGGCTGCCCGGTCCGGGTCCGTTCGCCTCGGCGGCCCTGCTCGCCGGCGAGGCGGTGGTGGCGCGGGGGCTGGGCGTGATTCCCGAGGTGCGCACGCACACCAGCGGGTCCGGCGTGACGTTCGAGACGGTGCTGTGGCGGGTCCATCCGCTGCCGGAGAGCGCACCGACCGCCTCGCTGGCCGGCCCGGGTGCGGCCGAGGCCGAGGCCGAACTCGCGGTGTGCCTGGCCGAGGCGACCGCGGCGCTGACCCGACTCGACGTCGCGCAGTGGCGCCCGGAGCTGGCCGGCGCGCTCGCCGCGCTGCGCCGGCCCGACAGCGGGATGGACCTGCCGCCCGGCTTCGACCCGCGCTCCCGGCGGCTCTTCGCCCGGGCCAGCGTGCTCGACCAGGTGCTGGCGCTGGCGGAGCACGTCGCGCCCGGCGGTTCGGTCAACGGATACGAGGCCCAGCAGCGCGACGCCGCGCTCCGCCCGCTCACCGCCGCCTGCCGCCGGGCGGTCGTGGCGGCCTGCAACGCCCCGCTCTCCGCCTGAGCGCCCCAGGCCCGGTCCGACCGGTGACCCCGTCGGACCGGGCGGTTCAGATCTCGTCCATCAGGTCGGCGACCGAGGATACGATCCGGGACGGCAGGTACGGGTAGCGCTCGGCCTCGGCCCGCGTGCTGATCCCGGTGAGCACCAGCACGGTCTGCAACCCGGCCTCCAGCCCGCAGAGGATGTCGGTGTCCATCCGGTCACCGATCATCGCGGTCGTCTCGGAGTGCGCGTCGATGGTGTTCAGGGCCGAGCGCATCATCATCGGGTTGGGTTTGCCGACGAAGTACGGCTCCACCCCGGTCGCCTTCGAGATCATCGCCGCTACCGAGCCGGCGGCCGGCAGCGCTCCCTCCGTGGAGGGGCCGGTCGGATCCGGGTTCGTGCAGATGAACCTGGCGCCGCCGTCGATGAGCCGGACCGCCTTCGTGATCGCCTCGAAGCTGTAGGTGCGGGTCTCGCCCAGCACCACGTAGTCGGGTGCGAAGTCCGTCAGCACGTACCCGACGGCGTGCATCGCGGTGGTCAGCCCGGCCTCGCCGATCACGTACGCCGTGCCGCCCGGGCGCTGGTCGGCCAGGAACTGGGCGGTGGCCAGCGCCGCGGTCCAGATCGCATGTTCGGGGACGTCGAAGCCCATCCGGTTCAGCCGGGCCTGGAGGTCGCGGGCGGTGTATATGGAATTGTTGGTGAGGATCAGGAACGGCTTGCCCGAGGCGCGCAGCGCGCGGACGAACTCGGGCGCGCCGGGCACCGGCTGCCCCTCGTGCACCAGTACCCCGTCCATGTCGGTGAGCCAGCTCTCCACCGGCTTCCTGTCGCTCACGCCGGGCCTCCTGGCCGGGCGGCGAGCGGGCTGTTCTTGCTCATAGCTCTCCTGTGGATGACCGGGGACGCCGGATGTTACCGGTCAGGGGCGCCGGGCCGGCAGGCAGCAGCCGGCCGGACAGGTGTCCCAGGCGGGCAGCGTACCCAGCCGGCGTCGCAGTGCCGTGTCCGCCGGGTTAAGCCGCTCCGTCACGAGTTCCCGGACCATCGCGACGAACCGCCGGTCGGTGCCCGGGGTGGCGGCCCGGACGAAGTCGAGGCCAAGCTGCTTGGCGGTCGCCGCCGCCTCGGTGTCGAGGTCCCAGACCACCTCCAGGTGGTCGGAGACGAAACCGATCGGGCTGACCACCACCGAGGTCACCCCCTCGGCCGGCAACGCCCGCAGGTGGTCGTTGACGTCCGGCTCCAGCCACGGCACCTGCGGCGGCCCGGACCGGCTCTGCCAGACCAGGTCGTACGGGAGGCCGGGCGCCGCCCGCTCGGCCACCAGCGCGGCGGTCTCGCGGAGCTGTGCCTCGTACCGGCCGCCCGACGGACCGGCGGAGGCGGCCATCGAGACCGGGACCGAGTGGGCGGTGAAGACCAACCGGGTGCTGTCCCGCCGGCCCGGGTCGAGGGTGGCCAGCGCGCTGGCGACCGCGTCCGCGTGCGGCTCGACGAAGCCGGGATGATCCCAGTACTGCCGCAGCTTGTCGATCCGCGGCGCGTCCGGCCCGACCGCCGCCCGCGCGGTCACGATGTCCTCCAGATACTGACGACAGGAAGAATAGCCGCCGTAGGCGCTGGTCACGAAGCCGAGCGCGGATCGGATCCCGTCGTCGCGCAGCTGGGTCACCGTGTCGGCCAGCAGGGGGTGCCAGTTCCGGTTGCCCCAGTACACCGGCAGGTCGAGGTCGTGCGCGGCGAAGTCCGCCCGGATCGCGGCGAGCAGGTCGCGGCACTGCTGGTTGATCGGTGAGACACCGCCGAAGTGCTGGTAGTGCTCGGCGACCTCGGTCAGTCGCTCCGGCGGCACGTTCCGCCCCCGGGTGACGTTGGCGAGGAAGGGCAGGACGTCGTCGGGCCGTTCCGGCCCGCCGAACGAGATCAGCACCACGGCGTCGTACGACATACCGCCATTCTCCCCGCCGCTCCGAGCTGATTGGCGGGGGCCCTGATTGGCGGGGGCCCTTCCTATACAAAAAGCGATAAGAAGGGGCCCTTCCTTGCGCTACATCGCGGCGCCGAGGGCGTGGTAGCCGCCGTCGACGTGCACGATCTCACCGGTGGTTGCCGGGAACCAGTCGGAGAGGAGGGCCAGACAGGCCCGCGCGGCCGGCTCCTGGTCGGTCAGGGCCCAGCCCAGCGGCGCGCGCTCGGCCCAGGCGTCCTCGAACTGCTGGAAGCCGGGGATCGACTTCGCCGCCATTGTGCGCAGCGGCCCGGCCGAGACCAGGTTGCTGCGGATACCCTTCGGGCCCAGGTGCAGCGCCAGGTAGCGGGAGGCGGACTCCAGGCCGGCCTTTGCGACACCCATCCAGTCGTACACCGGCCAGGCCTTGGTGGCGTCGAAGGTGAGCCCGACCACCGCGCCACCCGGGCTCATCAGCGGCAGCGCGGCCACCGCGAGTGACTTGTAGGAGTACGTCGAGACCTGGACCGCGGTCGCCACGTCCTCCCACGGCGCGTCCAGGAACCCGCCGCCGAGGCAGCTCTGCGGGGCGAAGGCGATCGAGTGGACCACCCCGTCCAGCCCGTCGACGTGCTCGCGTACCCGGTCGGCCAGGCTGGTCAGGTGCGCGGGGTCGGTGACGTCCAGCTCGATCACGGGTGCGGGCTGTGGCAGCCGCTTCGCGATCCGCTCGACCAGGGACATCCGGCCGAAGCCGGTCAGTACCACGGTCGCGCCGTTCTCCTGGGCGAGCCTCGCCACCGAGAAGGCGATCGACTGGTCGGTGATGACACCGGTGACGAGCAGCCGCTTGCCGGCCAGCAGTCCAGACACGTGAAGATCCTCCATTGCCTCGTGGTCCCCGCGTCCCGTGGCCGGTCCCGGGTCCGTCCCGGCCGGCCGACGGCGCCTGGGCGATTGTGCCAGTCAGTGCCCCATGGCGAGGCCGGTCAGTGCCCCATGGCGAGGCCGGTCAGTGCCCCGTGCCGAGGGCGGTGCCCCGTGCCGAGGGCGGTCAGTAGCCCATGCCGAGGGCGGTCAGTGGCCCATGCCGAGGCCGCCGTCGACCGGGATGACCGCCCCGGAGACGTAGCCCGCGGCGTCGGAGGCGAGCCAGGCCACCACCCCGGCGACCTCGTCCGGGCTGGCCATCCGGCCCGCCGGGATGGACGCGGCGATCTCCGCCTTGCGCTCCTCGGAGAGCACGGCCGTCATGTCGGTATCGATGAACCCGGGCGCGACGACGTTGGCGGTGATGTTCCGGCCGCCCAGCTCCCGGGTGATCGACCGGGCCACCCCGACCAGACCGGCCTTGCTCGCCGCGTAGTTCACCTGGCCGGCACCGCCACTCAACCCGACCACCGAGGAGATGAAGATCATGCGGCCCCACCGGGCCCGGAGCATCTTGGTGGAGGCCCGCTTGGCGCACCGCCAGGCGCCGGTCAGGTTGGCGTCGAGGACGCCGGTGAACTGTTCCTCGGACATCCGCAGCAGCAGCGTGTCGTCGGTCATGCCGGCATTGGCCACCAGCACCTCGACCGGGCCCAGCTCCGCCTCGACAGCCGAGAAGGCCGCGTCGACCTCGGCGCTGTCGGTGACGTCACACCGGACGCCGAAGAGATCGGCGGGTGGGTTGCTGCCCCGGTGGGTGACCGCGACCCGGTCGCCCTGCTTGGCGAAGGCCTGCGCGATGGCCAGGCCGATGCCCCGGTTGCCTCCGGTCACCAGCACGGTTCGGGCCACGGGTGTCCTCCTCACGGACGGTACGGATGCTACGCGGTCCCGGCCTCCCGCCCGGGTGGACCTGCAAGCCGGTGGCGCGGTGACGTGCGGTTGGAGACTAGGCGCTACCGGCAGGTAATCCGTAACCGGGTGCCGCGTGCTACCCCGGTACCACTCGGCTGCTACCCCGGTACTACCCGGCGGGCCGCCACGGATCGTCCCGCAGGGTCACGACCGCCGCCCCCGGACGCCGTACCCTGCCGTTGATGGAGAACGGTCCGGCCGGCACGCTGCGCGGCGCACTGGACGACCTGCGCCGGCTGCTGGTCGGTGCGGACTACCCGCCGTCCCCGCCGGTCGGACCGCCCGGCCGGTGGCGGCGGCGGTGGCAGCGGATCCAGCCGTTCGTGATACCGGTGCTGGTCTTCGCGGTGTTCGGCCTGACCGTCGCCGGTGTGCAGTACCTGACGGACACCCGCGACCTGGCCGGGTGGCTGGTGATCGGGCTCGGCATCGGCGGGAGCCTACCGGCCGTGCTGGCCCCGTTCCGCCCACTGCTCGCCTGGCGGCTCGGCTACCTCATGCTCTTCGTGGGCGTCGTCGACGCACGGCCGGCGGACACGTGGCCGTGGAGCCCGGTGCAGGTAGTCGCCTTCCTCTTCGTCCTGCTCCTGCTGGCCGGCCGGACCACCCTGGGGGTCGCCGCCTGGGCGGGGCTGCTCAGCGTGGTGCCGGCGTACCTGTTCGTGGGAACGGCGGCGAACGCGCACGGCGTCGCCGTCCTCTTCACCGCGGTCGTGCTCGTCGGCGACCAGGTACGCCGGCGCCGGCAGAGCCAGCGGGCCCTGGCCGAGCAGGCCGAACGGAGCGAGCTGGAGCAGGCCCGGCGCGCCGTACTGGAGGAACGCACCCGGATCGCCCGGGAGATGCACGACGTCGTCGCGCACCACATGTCGATGATCGCCGTGCAGGCGGAGACCGCCCCCTACCGGCTGGCCGAGCTGTCCGAGCCGGCCCGCGCCGAGTTCACCGCGATCGCCGGCTCGGCCCGGGAGGCGCTGGCCGACATGCGCCGGCTGCTCGGCGTGCTGCGCAGCGAGTCGCCCGCCGCCCCGGAGACCGCGCCGCAGCCGAGCCTGGCCGACGTGCCGGAGCTGGTGGAGGCGGCCCGCCGGGCGGGCATGGCGGTGACCGTGGCGGCCGATCCGGCGCCGGTAGCCGGCCGGGCCGTACCCGAGGCGGTCGGGCTGGCGGCGTACCGGATCATCCAGGAGGCCCTGGCCAACGCGGCGCGGCACGCCCCCGGGACGGCGGTGCGGGTGGCGGTGGACGCTGGCGAGCAGGCGCTGACGATCGGCGTCTGGAACGACCCGGCCGGCGCGCCCGCCGGCCGGCCACCGGAGGCTGTCGGCCCGGCCGGGCACGGCCTGACCGGGATGCGGGAGCGGGCCCGGCTGCTCGGCGGCCGGCTCCGCGCCGGACCGACCAGCGACCAGGGGTACGCGGTGACCGCCTACCTCCCCTACGACGGCCCGGCGGAGGCAGCCGGATGACGATCCAGGGCCGACGGTACGGAGGTGTGGCCGGATGATCCGGGTGCTGATCGCCGACGACCAGGCGATGGTCCGGCAGGGGTTCGGGGCGCTGCTGGCGGCCCAGCCCGACCTGCTGGTGGTCGGGGACGCGGCCGACGGGCAGGAGGCCGTCGCCGCCGCCCGGCGGCTGGACCCGGACGTGGTGCTGATGGATGTCCGGATGCCGGTGCTGGACGGCCTGGCCGCCACCCGGCAGCTCCTCGGCGACCGGCGGGATTCCGACCGCCCCCGGGTGCTCATCCTGACCACGTTCGACCTCGACGACTACGTCTACGACGCACTCCGGGCCGGAGCCAGCGGCTTCCTGCTGAAGGACGCCCCCGCCGCCGACCTGGTGCACGCGGTACGGGTCGTGGCGGCCGGCGATGCACTGCTGGCCCCGGCCGTGACCCGCCGGCTGATCGCCGAGTTCGCCGCCCGACCCGGTCGGGACCGGCCCAGGCCGACCAGCCTGGCCGGGCTCACGCCCCGGGAGACCGAGGTGCTGCGGCTCGTCGCGCGGGGCCGCTCCAACGGCGAGATCGCCGAGGAGCTGGTGGTCGCCGAGCAGACCGTGAAGACCCACGTCGGGCGGATCCTCAGCAAGCTCGACCTGCGCGACCGGGCCCAGGCGGTCGTGGTCGCGTACGAGTCCGGCCTGGTCACCGCCGGCGACCACCTGTAGGCGCCGGCGGCGTCGCGATCCACCGCCGGGTCGCGATCGCCGGAACGGCCCGCCGCCGCGCTCGTGCGTGGGTAGCCCCGGGTAGTACCTGAGTAGGTCGGCGGAAGCCGCTCCGTGGCGTGACGCGCCGACCACCTCCCGCCGCGCATCCTCGGCTCGTAGCTGAGCGGAGCGGAGGGAGAGCGGGATGGGCCGGCGGCCGATGATGCGGGGCGCGGTGGCGATCCGGAGCGTGGTCGCGATCCGGGACGCGGTGGCGATCCGGGGCAGGGTGGCGATCCGGGGCGTGGTGGCGGGACTGCTCGCGGTGGGGCTGGTGGTGCCACCACCCGCCGCGTCGGGCGGGACGGCGGTGGCGCCGGCCGGGTTCGTCGAGGCGTACCCGGCGGTGGCGGCGGCGATGCGCGCGGCCGGCAGCCCGTACGCCTGCTGGGTCGCCGCCGGCCGCACCTTCCTCGCCTTCGATCCGCGCGGTGACGGGCTCGCCGTGGAGGTGCTCGGCGATCTCCGCACCGCCGACCGGATCGCCGTACTGGTGCCCGGAGTGGACAGCACGCTGCGGGACTTCGACTCCGGGCTGGGCGGGGTACGCCGACGCGCCCCCGCCGCCCAGGCCCGGGCCCTGTATCAGGAGATCCGCGCAGCCCGCCCCGGTGCTCGGGTCGCGGTGCTGGCCTGGCTCGGCTACGACCCGCCGGGCGGGCTGGGCCGGGCGGCCGCCCGCGCGGAGACCGCACAGGACGGTGCGGTCGCCCTGGTCGAACTTGCCCGGACGCTGGCCGGGCACCGTCCCGAGGCGACGATGACACTGATCGGGCACAGCTACGGCGCGCTGGTGGTCGGGCTGGCCGCGCCCGCGTTGCCCGCCCAGGTGACCGATCTGGTGGCGCTGGCCGGCATCGGGATGGGCGTCGACCAGGTTGCCGGACTGCACACCGGCGCACGTGTCTGGGCCGCCGAGGCCCCGGACGACTGGATCCGACGGCTGCCTCCGGTGCGGCTGTTCGGCTTCGGGCACGGCGTCCGGCCGGCCGAGCCGGCGTTCGGGGCCCGGCCCCTTCCGGTCGACGGGGTGACCGGGCACGACGGCTATCTGGTGCCGGGCAGCACGACGCTGCACGCGACGGCCCAGGTCACGCTCGGCGCAACCCGAACGGCATTGGGTGGGACGGCGGGGGGCGCCCGATGAACATCCTCGGCCAGCGGCGCGCCGGCACCGCGCCGGGCCGCCAGGACCGCGGTACGGGCAGCCCGTCCCCGGACGACCGGGACCGGGTGACCGACGGGCCGCGGCGGGAGACCGGCGGGCGGGACCGGGGCATCGACGGGCTGCGGGCGTACGCGATCGGTGGTGTCGTCTTCGGACACTGGCTGGTCACCGGCCTGGTCCTCGGCGCGGACGGCGCGTTGCGAATGGCGAGTCCGCTGGCCGCCATGCCGGTACTCGCACCGGTGACCTGGCTCCTCCAGACGCTCGGGCTCTTCTTCTTCGTCAGCGGGTACGCCTCGGCCCGGTCGCTCGG
This sequence comes from Plantactinospora sp. WMMC1484, assembly GCF_049315195.1. Taxonomy (NCBI): domain Bacteria; kingdom Bacillati; phylum Actinomycetota; class Actinomycetes; order Micromonosporales; family Micromonosporaceae; genus Plantactinospora; species Plantactinospora sp. WMMC1484. The sequence continues at coordinate 3,700,411 of NZ_CP186055.1, read as the reverse complement.
CTCGGCCACCGCCCGCGGTCTCACCTCGGCACGGTGGCTGCGTCGGCGCCTCGGCCGGCTGGGGCGGCCGGTGCTGTTGCTCCTCGGCGGCTGGCTCGTGGTGCTGACCTGTGCAGCCCTGCTCGGCACACCGGCGGCCACCCTGCGGACCGCCGTCACGCTGGTGGCCAGTCCACTGTGGTTCTTACTGCCGCTGGTGGCGATGGTCGCGTCGACCGGCCCACTGGCCCGGGCGCTGCACCGGCACGGGCCACTCCGGCTGGCGGTGCCGGCGGTGACGTTGGTCACGCTGAGCGACCTGGCCGGGCGGGGCATCGACCCGGCGGGCTGGCCGGTGCCGCTGCCCGACGGTGGATGGCGGGTACCGGTGGCGGTGCTGGCGGCCTGGCTGCTGCCGTACCTGCTCGGGATGGCGCTCGCCGGTGGCCGGCTCGGCAACCGGCGTACCGCCGTCGGGCTGCTCCTGGGCGGAGCCGCCGGCATGGCCGGCCTGGGACTCGCCGGGTATCCCACCAGTGCGGTGGGGGTGCCCGGAGACGGTATGTCCAACCTCGACCCGCCGTCCCTCTTCGCGGTCTGCCTGGCGTCCGCCCAGGTCGGCGCCGCGCTGCTGATCCGGCCGGTGCTGGCCGGCGCGCTGGCCCGACCACGCCGGTGGGCGGCGGTACGCCGGCTCAACCGCGTCGCGATCAGCGTCTACCTCTGGCACCAGAGCACCCTGCTCGGGGTCACCGCGCTGGTCGCGCTCGCCGCCGGGCTGTCCGGCGCCGGTGCGGTACCCGGGCTGCACACCGCGCCGGACGGACCCGACTGGATTGCTGCCCGACTGGTCTGGCTACCGGTGTTCGTCCTGGTCCTGAGCGTGCTGCTCGGACCCGGCCGTCGCCGGGCCCGGAGCGACCCGGAGCCTGCCTGACCTCCGCTCCCGGTGACCCCGCCGGAGTCGGCGAGCCGACAGTCGACACCACACCGCCGGCTGCGGCCTCTCCATCGCCCGGGTGTAGGATGGCTCAGGTTCCAGGTCCGGTCGACAGATGGAGGTGATCGCTGTGCGAGATAGCGATCCTCCCAGTCGTGGCCGGGCCCCTGGTCAGTCCGCCCGAGCCCTGACGTCTCCCGCCGACTGACCCAGCTTCCGCTCCACACCGCACCCCGGACCACTCCGGCCTCCCTCGGCAGTGCCGGTCCCGGTTGTGCGTGCTGACGGCTGTCGCCGAGCCGATCGTGTGGAGTGCCCGGTCACGACTTCGTGTGCGCGTCCGCTGATCCTCGAAGACCCACCCCGGCCGGCCCTGCGCCGGCCCGGGACGTCTCAGTCGCCACCCGGAGAGCAGAATCATGCAGCGTTACGTCGCCCCGCTGGGCTTCACCCTCGCCGCGGCCTGGATCGTGGTGCTCTTCATCCTGGTCCGCGCGACCCCGTGAGGTACGCCGCGACCGTCGCGTCGCGCCGACGGACGCCACGACCGTCGCCTCGTCGGCGCTGCCGAACACATTCCCGTTCCCGCGTACCCGGCCGGCCGTTCCCGCGTACCCGGCCGGGCCGGTAACCGGCACCGACCGGGTACGCCCACAACCCTCCTCCGCGGCCTGCGTGGGCCGTCACACCAGCCGGGACGTCCAGAGCAGGCTCAGCCCGGCGGCGCAGAGCGCGAAGAGCAGCGCGATCCCGGCGTACCACTGGGTTATCTCCCGGGCCTCGGTGCGAAACCCGATCGAACTGCCCATGTCCTGGTACACCTGCTTCAGCTCGCTGACCGACGCCGCTTCGTAGAAGAAGCCCTGGGTCGTCTCGGCGAGTTCGGCCAGGGCGAGCCGGTCGACCGGCACCCGCTGTAGTTGGCCGCCGATGTCGACCGAGCCGGAGTCCGTGCCGAACGCGATCGTCGAGACCGGCACGTTCGCCGCCTGGGCCGCCGCCCCGGCCTCCTCGATCGAGCGCCCCGAGGTGCGGTAGCCGTCGGATAGCAGCACGATCCGGGCCGGCGGGATGCCCTGGGCACCGTCCGCCGGCACCGACCGGATCGCCTCCAGGCAGGTGAAGACCGCCTCACCGGTCGCGGTCGCCTCGGCCAGCACCAGGCCGTCGATCGCCTGGATGATCGCCGGGCGGTCCTTGCTCGGTGGCACCAGCACGTTGGCAGACTTGGCGAAGGCGACCAGCCCGAGGTTGTAGCTCGGCGGCAGCTCGCCGACGAACTGCTTGGCCGCCTCCTGCGCCGCCTCCAGCCGGTTCGGCGTCACGTCGTTGGCCTCCATCGACAGCGACACGTCGATCGCCAGCATGATGGTGGCCCGCTCCAGCGGCCGTTTGACGTCCACGGCGGGCCGGGCCATCCCGGTGGCCAGGATCAGGAGGCTGAGCAGGAACACGCCGGCGGCGGCGTGCCGGCGCCAGCCGATCCCCTTCGGCGCGAGGTTGCGCAGCAGCTCGACGTTGGTGAACCGCATCGCGTACGTGCGGCGGTGCAGTTGCCGCCAGACGTACGCCCCGGCGAGCAGCAGTACCGGCACCACCGCGAGCAGCCACCACGGTTGCAGAAAACGGATCATCGTGTCGTCCCTCCGGTACGGGCGTGGCGCTGCGCCGCGACGAAGCGCACCATGTCCAGCAGCCAGTCGGAGTCGGTACGCAGCCGCAGGTGCGCCGCTCCGGCGGCGCGCAGCTCGTGGGCGATGGCGGCACGCTGGGCGGCCGCCGCTTCGGCGTAACGGCGCCGCAGCCGTGGATCGGCGGTCTGCACCTCGTGCAGCTCACCGGTCTCGGGGTCGACGACCGGGAGCACGCCGACGTCCGGCAGCTCGAGCTCGCGCGGGTCCAGCACCTCGACGGCGAGCACCTCGTGCCGGACCCGGAGCTTGCGTACCGGGCGACCCCACTGCTCGGGCGGGGCGAGAAAATCGGAGATCACCACGGCCATACCCCGGCGCCGGGGCGGGCGGTTGAGGGCGTCCACCAGCCGGCCGAGATCGGTGCGGCCGGGGCGGATCGGCGTGCCGGCGATGCTCCGGAGCAGTCCCTGCGCCTCCTTCCGCCCCGGCCGGGCCGGCAGCCGCAACACCTCCGGCCCGCCGAACGCCGCCCGGCCCGCTCCGCCGAACGCCGGTCTGATCCCGCTGCCGTCCCGGGACGGGCCGGTGCCGATCACCGCGCCGATCCGGTTGCCGCCGCGCACGGTCAGGTGGGCGATGGCCGCCGCCGCCGCGATCACGAGTTCCCGCTTGAGCCAGCGGCCGGTGCCGAAGTCGAGGCTGGCCGAGAGGTCCACCGCCAGCCAGGTCTCCAGCTCCCGGTCGGCGACCGTACGCCGCACGTGCGGCACGGTCGTACGGGCGGTCACCGGCCAGTCCATCCGGCGTACGTCGTCGCCGGGGCGGTATTCCCGGGACTCCCCCGCCTCGGTCCCCGGCCCGGGCAGCAGCCCGAGGTAGTCGCCCTGGAGCAGTCCGTCGAGTTTGCGGGTGACCAGCAGCTGCAACCGGGAGAGGACGGCCTCGGCCCGGGCCGGGTTGGTGTCGGTCACCGCCATCATGCCGGCGGGTGCCCGGGCCACGCCGGACCGCCCGCACCGCCGGGTGCGGGACCGAGGGCGAGGCCGGGTACCGGACCGGCCGGCGGTGCCGGGCTGGCGTTCTGCCGGGGCGCGACCGTCGGCAGCGGGATGGTGGACATCACCCGGTCGACCACGTGGTCGGCGGGGATGTTGTCGGCCAGCGCGTCGTAGCTGAGCACCAGCCGGTGCCGCAGGATGTCCGGGGCGATGTCCTGCACGTCCTGCGGCAGCGCGTAGTCACGGCCACGCATCAGGGCGAGTGCCCGGGTCGCCCGGACGATGCCGAGCGAGGCGCGCGGGCTGGCGCCGTACTGGATGAGCTGGGCCACGTCCGGCATGCCGTGCTCGGCCGGCGCGCGGGTGGCCAGCACCAGCCGCACCGCGTAGTCGACCAGGGCGTTGTGCACGAATACCCTGTCGGCCTTCTGTTGCAGCCCGACCAGTTCCAGCGGGGTGAAGACCGACGCCGGCTCGGGAGCGCTGACCCCCATCCGGTAGACGATCTCGCGTTCCTCGGCGTCGGTGGGATATCCGACGAGAATCTTCATCAGGAAGCGGTCCCGCTGCGCCTCGGGAAGCGGATACACGCCCTCCTGCTCGATCGGGTTCTGGGTGGCCATCACCAGGAACGGATTCGGCACCCGGTGCGTCTGGCCGCCGATCGACACCTGCTGCTCGGACATCACCTCGAGCAGCGCCGACTGCACCTTGGCCGGGGCCCGGTTGATCTCGTCGGCGAGGAGGAAGTTCACGAAGACCGGCCCGAGTTCGACGTCGAACTTCTCGCTCGACTGTCGATAGATCCGGGTGCCGACGATGTCGGCCGGGACCAGGTCCGGAGTGAACTGCACCCGGGCGAAGGTGCCGCCGACCACCCGGGCCAGGGTCTCCACCGCGAGGGTCTTGGCCACCCCCGGAACCCCTTCGAGCAGGCAGTGCCCCCGGGCGAGCAGGGCGACGAACATCCGCTCCACCATCCGGTCCTGCCCGACGATCACCCGTTTGACCTCGAAGAGAGCGCGTTCGAGCAGGGTGGCGTCCTCGGCCGGGGTGCTGTCCCCGCCGGGGACGGCGACGCCCGGCTCGGGCGACTTCGGGGTGTCGGGCGTCGTCGGCTGGGCCACCGGTCCTCCACAGCAGGTTCACGGATCAACGGGTCGGCGCGGCGCCGACGACCCCAAGCGTCGCATGTCCGGCCGATCGACCGCGAAGCGGAACGGGATTTGCCGCTCCCGGCCGACCGGCCGGGCCATCCGGTCACCCGCGATCCGCGAAACGGCCGAGGACGGGTAGACATAGGGGGGTTTTCTCCGGGTAGGATGCAGCGGATCGCCGGGCGGCTCCCCCCGTGGCCGCCCGGCGATCTATCCAAGCGAGCCTGCTCGCCGCAGGCGGGCACCGGTGCGCCGCACGGGACCTCCGGTCGAGCCGGCGCGTTGCCCCGCGGCCCCGGGTGGCCGGCGGCCCGGGTGACCGGCGCGGTCGGCTCGCCGCCGTAGACTCGCCGTCGTGAACGAGGGGTTCCCTACCGTCGGCGGCCCTCCGCCGGTCGACGGTCCGCACCGGATCTGTTCGGCGCGCGGCTGCCGGGCGCCGGCCGCCTGGGCCCTGCACTGGAACAACCCCCGGCTGCACACCGCCGAGCGACGCAAGACGTGGCTCGCCTGTTCCGAGCACCGGCGGTCACTCGGCGACTTCCTCGGCGCGCGGGGGTTCCTGCGCGAGGTAACACCCGCCGACGGATCGCCTACGCTCGACACGTGAGCGAGCGAGGCGGCGACGGCAGCGAACACGGCGACCACCCACCAACCGATGCCCAGCCGACGACCGGCAGCGGGTCACCGACCGCCGGCGGTACGGCGGCCGGGCCGGCCGATCCGCTGGAGCCGTGGCCGGAGACCGTACGCTGGCAGCCGGTCTCCCCGGACCTGATCAAGGTCGAGGCGCTGCGACTCGGCATCGGGGTGCTGGTCGTCCTCGCCGGGCTCGGGCTGGGGCTCGCGCTCACCGGCCACTGGTTCTTCGGCCTCGCCCTCGGCGTGGTGGTCCTGCTGACCCTCTGGCGACTGACGGTGATCGTCCGTGCCGTTCGGGCCTGGGGATACGCCGAACGCGACAACGACCTGCTCGTCCGGCACGGCCTGCTGGTGCGCCGGCTCTCGATCGTGCCGTACGCCCGGATGCAGTTCGTCGACGTCACCGCCGGCCCACTGGAGCGCGCCTTCGACCTGGCCACCGTGCAACTGCACACCGCCGCCGCGGCGAGCGACGCCCGGGTCCCCGGGCTGCGCCCGGCCGAGGCGTCCCGGCTGCGGGACCGGCTCACCGCGCTCGGCGAGGATCGGGCGGAGGGTCTGTGACCCCCGGAGAGGTCACCGAGCCACGGAAGCGGCTGCACCCGCTCAGCCCGCTGCTACACGGGGCCAAGTCCCTGGCGGTCATCGTCGCCGCGCTCTCGTGGTCGACCCTGTCCCGGGTCGGGCCGGGCTTCTTCGCGCTGCTGGTGGCGGTGCTGCTGGTCGGCGCGCTCGCGCTCTCCGTCGTCAGTTGGTACAACACCGGCTACCACGTGGTCGGGCGGGAGCTGCGGATCCACGAGGGCCTGCTGTGGCGGCGGACCCGGGCCATCCCGCTGGAGCGGTTGCAGTCCGTCGAGGTGGTCCGGCCGCTGCTGGCGCAGCTCAGCGGGCTCGCCGAGCTGCGTCTGGAGGTGGTCGGCGGCGGCAAGACCGAGGCGCCGCTGGCGTACGTCACCGTGGCCGACGCGGTGGCCCTGCGTGACCGGCTGCTGGCGCTGGCCGGCCGGGCGCCGGACCGGGCTCCCGGCGGCGTCATCGGAGCCCCGGGCCCCGGCCAGGTCGCGCCCGGCCAGCCCGGTGCACCCGGGCCGGTCCACCTCGACACGCCCGGGCCGGGTCGGCCCGGTGCACCGTGGACGGCCGGGGCGCCCGGTGCCGCCGCGCCGCCGCCCGGCCGGCACCTGCACGCGGTCTCCAACCAGGACCTGCTGGTCAGCCAGCTGCTCACACCGCAGGCGTTCCTGCTGCCGTTCGGTGTCGCGTTCGTGCTGACCCAGTTCTACACCGAGGGCTCGTGGTCGTTCATCGCGGTCGCCAGCACCCTCACCGCGATGGCCGGGGTCATCCTTCAGCCGATCCGGCGCGTGCTGGACGACTGGAACTTCCGGCTGGCCCGCGACGAGTCCGCGCTGCGCGTCCGGCACGGCCTGCTGGAGACCCGGGCCCAGACCGTCCCGCTGGACCGGTTGCAGGCGATCGGGGTCACCTGGCCGCTGCTGTGGCGGATGAAGGGATGGCTGCGGATGCGGCTGTCGGTCGCCGGGTACGCCAGCGCCGAGCTGGATCAGCGGAGCCACCCGGACCGGTTGCTGCCGGTCGGCGACGTGGCGACCGCACAGATGGTCATGTCCGAGGTGCTCCCCGGCGTGTCGATCACCGGCGCCCTCACCCCGCCGCCGGCCCGGGCCCGCTGGGTGCATCCGCTGGCCCGTACCGCGCTCGGCGCCGGGCTCTCCGCGCGGGTCTTCGCGGTCCGCTCCGGGCTGCTGACCCGGGAACTGCTCGTCGTGCCGTACGCCCGGATCCAGAGCGTCCGGGTCGTGCAGGGTCCGGTGCAGCGCCGGCTACGGCTGGCCACCGTCTACGCCGACACGGCCGGCGGACCCGCCGCGGCCGCCCGGGACCGCGACCTGCACGAGGCGTGGGCGTTGGCGGCCGAACTCACCGCCCGGGCCCGGGCGGCCCGGGTCAGCGGCCGAGGCTGACCCGGCGCTGCCGGGCCGGATCCGCCTCCTGCCCCTGCTCGCCCTCCGGACGGCCGGCGGGAGGGTCCACCGGACCAGCGCCGCCGACGGGAGTCCCGGCCGAGCTGGCGGCGCCGTCGGGAGAAGTCCCGGCCGCCGGCCCGGCAGTGCCGTCGAGGGTGCCCGCCGGAGCACCGGCGACGTCGGGCTCCCGGCGCCGGGCCCTCCAGGCCGCCCACCAGCGTTCGGCGAGCCCGACGACCAGGAAGGTCAGCCCGACGTACGCCCAACCGACCAGCACGTCGATCACGTAGTGCTCGCCCGCGTAGACCAGGGTGAAGGTCATCGCCAGCGGATAGCAGAGCAGCAGTGGCCACCAGCGTCGCCGGGTTGTGCCGAGGAAGAAGACCACCACGAAGAGGGCCCAGGCGGTGTGCAGCGAGGGCATCGCGGCGACCGGGTTCGCGGCGATCTGGCCGGCGTTGAGCAGGTTGCCGGCGCCGTGCATGCCGAACTCCCGCCACCCGCGGGTGGAGATCCGGGCGACCTCCTCCAGCATCCCGTACTGCGCCGCCCACCAGGGTGGAGCGGCCGGGTAGAGGAAGTAGGTGACGAGGCCGCTGGCGCAGAGGAAGCCCCAGCGACGCATGAAGGCTCCCCACCGCGGGCGGGAACGCAGCCAGAGCACCACCGCGGCGGCCAGGGTGACCACGAAATGCGAGAAGTAGACCCAGCTGACCAGCACGTCCCACCAGTGGATGCCGTCCGGGTCGTAGAGGTGCTGTTGCAGCCAGACCGTCGGCACCTGCCCGTCCATCGCCCAGCCGAACATCCAGCGGTCGGCGACGACCAGCTCCATGGCGTGCGGTGTCGCCCCGTTGTCGGCGAACCCGCGGGAGAGGTTGTAGAGGGCCAGCAGCACGACGACCGGCAGCCAGTCCCGGGCGAACCCGGAATGCGTCCGCCATGGTTGGTCGCTGCGCCAGGCTATGGTGGCGGCCCAGAGCCAGGCGAAGGCGTACAGCGGGTCGGTGGGGAGACCGATCAGCAGCCAGGCCGCGACGAAGGCCACCGTCCAGATCGACATGGCGACGACCCGGCGGCGCCGGCTCCCCGGGGCGGGCGGGCCGGGCGGTGGCGTGCGCGAGGTGTCGGTGGCGGTAACGAGCATCGCCGTCCAGGTTAACGGCGGCGGTACCGCGCATGACGGGAGGGACGGGGGACCACGGCGGTACGGCGTCCGCCCGGCGGAACAGTGCCGAACAGCTCCGCCGACCTGACGTGTCCGATAGCCGTCCGGCGTGTCGCCGCGTGTCGACAACGCCGGCCGGTGGAACATCTACGCTCTTCCCATGGATCAGCAACATCCGGCGGAGCGGGCGCCGGATTCGGTGTCCGGGCCGGAGCACCCGCAGGGCGGCACGGCCGCGGCACAGCCCGACGCCCCACCGGGCGGCACGGCAGCGACCGAGCCGCAGAGCGTGTTTCCGCCGGGTCTGAGCGCCCGGGTCGAACTGACCGTCACCGACGTCGACACCGCGCAGGCGGTCGGCTCCGGTGACGTACCGGTGCTGGGCACGCCGAGGGTGCTGGCGCTGGCCGAGGCGGCCACCGTCGCCGCGACAGCGAGCCGGCTGCCGGCCGGGATGACGACCGTCGGGATGCGGGTGGAACTCGACCACCGGGTGCCGACCCCGGTCGGCCGGACCGCCGTGGCGCAGGCCCGGCTCGCCAAGGTCGACGGGCGGCGGCTGCTCTTCGAGGTGGCCGTCACCGAGGGGGCGACGACCGTGGCGGAGGGCCGGGTGGAGCGGCTCCTGGTCGACCGGCAGCGGTTCGTGGAGCGGGCGCTCCGCACGCCATGACCACGACCGTCGCCTTCACCGAGATCGCCGACCGGGTGTACGTACTGCGCCAGCGGATGCTGGACGTCAACGTGACCCTGGTGGTCGGCGACGGCGCGGCACTGCTGGTGGACACGCTCTCCACCGCAAGCCAGGCCGCCGAGCTGCTCGGCGCGCTCCGGGAGCTCACCGCCGACCCGCTGATCGTGGTCAACACGCACCACCACTTCGACCACTGCTTCGGCAACGCCGCACTGGCCGCCGAGGCTCCGGTGCCGATCTACGCTCACGACGAGACCGCCCGGCTGCTCCGCGAACAACCCGCCCTGCTGCGCCGCCAGGCGTACGACGAGGTGCTGCCGGCCGATCCCGGGCTCGCCGCCGAGCTGGCCCGGACCGCCGTCCTCGCCCCCACCCATCCGGTGCGGAAGGAGGCCACCGTGGATGTCGGTGGCCGGACGGTGTTGCTGCGCCACCTGGGTCGGGGGCACACCGAGGGCGACCTGGTGGTGCAGGTGCCGGACGCGGACGTGCTGGTCGCCGGGGACCTGATCGAGGAGAGCGGCCCGCCCGCCTTCGAGGATGCCTTCCCGCTGGAGTGGGTGGAGACGGTCGCCGCGCTGCTGGACTGCCTCACTCCGGCGAGCGTGGTCGTGCCCGGCCACGGGGCGGTGGTCGGCACCGACTTCGTCCGCGTGCAGCACGACGACCTGGCCACGATGAGCTGGCTGATCCGCAACGGGGACGCCGACCGGGCGCCAGCCGAAAGGGTCGCCCAGCGTACGCCCTTCGGCCCGGAGGCCGGGCTCGCCGCCGTCCAGCGCGGCTATGCCGAACTGCGCGGCGACGCCTGACCCTGCACCAACCACCCCCGGCGGCGCGGAGCGCCAGCGCTTCAGCCCGGGAAGCGGGCACCGCAGCGTTCAGCCCGGGAAGCGGGCACCGCAGCGTTCAGCCCGGGAAGCGGAGTGCGACCTGGGCCCGGGTGGGCATCGAGACCGCGCCGCCGGGTGACTCGCAGACCAGGCCGGCGACCTGGAGGGCGTACCGGACCCGGGCGGACCAGCCGGCCGGCTCCGGCGGTATGCCGTCGGCGAGCAGGTCGGCGACGAGCGCCGCCATCACCGAGTCGCCCGCTCCGGTCGCGTCGACGGCCCGCACCGCCGGCGCCGGCAGGCTGACCCGCGTACCGCCGGCATCGGCCGAGACCAGCGCGCCGCGCGCGCCGAGGGTGACCACGACGGTGTCGGCGCCGAGGTCGTGCAGCCGCCCTGCGGCGACCTCGGCGGTGCCGTCACCGTAGAGCACCTCGGCGTCGGCCAGGCTCAGCTTGACCAGGTCGGCGGAGGCGACGAAGTCAGCCACCACCTCCCGCAGCCCGGCCACCGCAGCCCGGTCCGACAGCAGCCGCGGCCGGACGTTGGGGTCGAAGACCCGCAGGCCGGTGGCGAGCGACCAGGCCCGCCGGGCGGCGGCGAGCATCCGCGGGCAGAGCAGCACGATCGACCCGGCATAGAGCACCGACGCGCCCTCGACCAGCGGTACGTCGAGATCCTCCGGTCCGAGCAGCCCGTAGGAGAGCGGTTCGCCGTAGAACCGGAAGTCCGGCTCCGCCCCGGCGAAGGTGGCCACCGCCAGCGCGGTCGGTACGGGGCGGACCACGACGCCCCGCCGGCCGACCCCCGTGGCGGTCAGGAAGTCCGCGATCCGCCCGGCGAGTACGTCGTCACCGAGCGAGCCGACGAACTCCACCTCCCCGCCCAACCGAGCCACCCCCACGGCGACGTTCAGCGGTGCGCCGCCGATCGCCTGCCGGTAGACGGGCTGCCCGTCGTGCTCGCCGTCCAGCAGATCGACCAGGGCCTCCCCCAGCACCACCGCGTATCCCATCTGAGCCTCCTGGAGCAGCACCGGTCGTCTCCTGACCCTGGCATACCGGAGTTCCGTCGTACCCGGCGGGCAGGCGCCCGGCAGGTGGGCGTACTCGGGCGGTCGTCCCGTCCGGAAACATTTCATCGAGGGTTTCCTATTGCATCGGCCCGGGTTCCGTGATGCGATTGCCGGTACCGAGCCAGTGCGGGGGCTGACGCGCTGTGCCGGGTGCCGGCAGGGGCCACGCGAAGGGCACACATCCGTGATCGGACTGTGCGCCGTGTCGCCCGTCTGCCATCCGGCAGATCACAGCCCACCACCTCTGGCGGGGCGGACCGGCGATACCGCAACCAGTGTCGGAAGCGGGCGCCCGCCGTGTCGCGGGTCCCCCGCAGGTCATCCGCAGCGTGACTCAGCTGCGGCACTGCCCCCAGAAGGAGAACTCGGTGAAACGTCTACGCAGGATCGCGGTGCTCGGCGCCGTGGCCGCGCTCACCGCCGGTGTCATCACGGTGGTCAATCCCTCTCCGGCCGCCGCCCACGGTGCCGCCATGGCGCCGGGCAGCCGCACCTACCTCTGCTGGAGAGACGGACTCAGCCAGACCGGTCAGATCATTCCGCAGAACCCAGCCTGTTCGGCAGCGGTCGCGCAGAGCGGGGCCAACTCGCTCTACAACTGGTTCAGCGTGCTCCGCTCGGACGCGGGCGGGCGGACCACGGGGTTCATCTCGGACGGTCAGCTCTGCAGCGGCGGCAACAGCAGCTTCAGCGGCTTCAACCTGGCCCGCAACGACTGGCCGCTGACCCACCTCACCGCCGGTGCCAACTTCAACTTCAGGTACAGCAACTGGGCCCACCACCCGGGCACGTTCTACTTCTACGTGACCCGGGACGGCTTCAGCCCGACCAGGTCGCTGGCCTGGAGCGACCTGGAGTCGTCGCCGTTCCTGACCGTGACCAACCCGCCGCAGAACGGCGCGGTCGGCACCAACGAGGGTCACTACTACTTCAGCGGCCGGCTGCCCAGCGGCAAGAGCGGCCGGCACATCATCTACTCCCGCTGGGTCCGCTCGGACAGCCAGGAAAACTTCTTCGGCTGCTCCGACGTGGTCTTCGACGGCGGCAACGGCGAGGTGACCGGGCTCGGTCCTGGCACCAACCCGCCGCCCACCAACCCGCCGCCCACCAACCCGCCGCCGACCGGCAACCCGACCACCCCGCCGACCGGCAACCCGGGCACCGGCGCCTGCACCGCCACGTACCGGTCGACCGGTAGCTGGAGCGGTGGCTTCCAGGCCGAGGTGACGGTACGCAACAGCGGCACCGCCGCCCTGAGCGGCTGGACCGCCCGGTGGACCTGGGCGAACGGTGAGACCATCGGCAGCCTGTGGAACGGCACGCACACCCAGAGCGGCAGCACGGTCACCGTCCGGAACGCCGGGCACAACGGCAACCTCGCCCCGAGTGCCTCCGCCACCTTCGGCTTCGTCGGCAGCGGCAACACCAGTGGCACACCGACGCTGACCTGCACCAGCCCGTAGCAACACCACCACCGCACACCGCAGCGGGCCCGGCGTCGGCGGCGCCGGGCCCGTTCGCGTCCGCCGCGGCTGCCTGCGACGCGACGGGGCCCGCCCGCCGCGCCGCGACACGCGCCGCCGCTAGCGGACCATCGAGCCGACGACCGGCTTGGTGAGCAGGGCGGACTGGTTGCGCTCGATGCCGGGGTCGAGGGTGCGGGCCACGAAGATGGCGTGCCAGACGCAGAAGATCAACACAGTCCAGATCTTGCGGGAGTGGTCGGCCTCACCCCGCCGGTGCTCCTCGAGCAGCCGCATCGCGTACGACAGGTCGAGCAGATCACCGGCGCCGGAGATCGAGAAGATGTGCCGGGCCCACTCGTACATCTCGCCGGCCAGCCAGACCCGGGTCGGAGTGGGGAAGCCGAGCTTGCGCCGGTTGACGATGGCCGGCGGGACCACACCCTGCAACGCCTGCCGCATCGCGTACTTCGTCGCGTCCGAGCGGGGCGGCAGCTTCAGCTCCACCGGGATGCCGGCGGCGACCTCGAAGACCTCGCGGTCGAGGAAGGGCACCCGCACCTCCAGGGAGTGCGCCATCGAGATCCGGTCCGCCTTGACCAGGATGTCGCCGCGCAGCCAGGTGTAGAGGTCGACGTACTGCATCTTGGTGACGTCGTCCAGCTCGGTGCACTCGGCGTAGATCGGCGCGGTGACGTCGGTGTAGCGCACCCCCGGGTCGTAGCGGCGGAGCAGCTGCTCCTTCTCCTCCTCGGTGAACATCCGGGCGTTGCCGTAGTAGCGCTGCTCGATGGGGGTGGTGCCGCGCTCCAGGAAGCTCTTGCCCTTGACCCCCTGCGGGATCGCCCTGGAGACCGCGCGCAGCCCCTTCTGCATCCCGCCGGGCAGGCCGTTGACGGTGCCGAGCGAGAGCGGCTCCCGATAGATCGTGTACCCGCCGAAGAACTCGTCCGCGCCCTCGCCGGAGAGCACCACCGTGACGTGCTCGGCGGCCTTCTTGGCGACGAAGTAGAGCGGCACCAGGGCCGGGTCGGCGACCGGGTCGTCGAGATGCCAGACGATCTTCGGCAGCGCCTCCATCATGTCCCGGGGCCCGATCTTGGTCGGGATGGTGGTGACTCCGAGATGCCGGGCCGAGTCCTGGGCGACCTCGATCTCCGAGTAGCCGTCGACGTCGTAGCCGACGGTGAAGGTGAGGATGTTCGGGTTGAACTCGCGGGCCAGCGCCACCACCGCGGTCGAGTCGATGCCGCTGGAGAGGAAGCAGCCCACCGGCACGTCGGCCCGCATGTGCATCCGGACGCTCTCCCGCAGCGTCTCCCGGATCCGGTCGTAGAGCTTCTGCGGCTCCGGCACGGGTGCGGGGCGGAAGACCGGCCGGTACCAGCGGCGTACCTCGATCTGCCGGCCGGGGGTCCAGGTCAGGTACTCCCCCGAGCCGATCCGGCTGATCCCCTGGTGCAGGGTGCCGGGCTCCGGGACGTACTGCAACGTCAGGTAGTGCGAGAGGTTGGCGGTGTCCACCCCGGCGTCGCCGGCGTGTGCGGCCGGCGCGAACGGCAGCAGCGCCTTCTTCTCCGAGGCCAGGTAGACGCCGTCGCGGGTCTGGAGGTAGTGCAGCGGCTTGATCCCGAAGTAGTCCCGGGCGCCGAAGGCGCGGCGCTGCTGCCGGTCCCAGATCACGAACGCGAACATCCCGCGCAGCCGGGTGAGCACCTGCTCGCCCCAGTAGTGGAAGCCGGCGACGATCACCTCGCCGTCGCCCTGGGTGGCGAACTGGGCGCCGTAGTCACGGGCCAGCTCCTCGCGCAGTTCGAGGTAGTTGTAGATCTCGCCGTTGAAGGTCAGCAGGTAGCGGCCGTTCGCGTACGGCAGCGGCTCGTGACTCAACGCCACGTCGATGATCGACAGCCGCTTGTGCGCGAAGACGGCGTCGGTGTACCCCTCCGGGGTGGAGATCACCTCTACGCCGGTCTCGTCCGGTCCCCGGTGGTGCAGGCATTCCAACGCACCGGCCAGGGCGTCCTGATGTGCGCCGGCGTTGCCGTGCGCGCTGAAGAAGGCCAGGAGTCCGCACATGGCGGTCATCTTTCCACGCGGACCGGGCCGCTGTGCCGGCACCGCCACCGAGACCGATCCGGCCGCGGCACGGTACGGTCGGAGCACCGCAGCAGCACGGACCGGGTCAGCCGGACGAGGGAGGAGCGGCGATGTCAGACGAGCGCACCGACATCACGGCGGAACCGGCAGTGACGGAGACGGCCCGAGCGGATACGGCGCGAGCGGATACGGCCCGAGCGGATACGGCCCGGACCGAGTCGCACGACCCCGACTTTCCGGAGAAGTTCCTCGAGTTCATGCGGCAGGGCTGGCGGGACAGCACGCTGCCGGTCGGCCCCCGGCCCGAGGTGCCGAACCACGGCAAGCGCCGGGCCGCGCTCTCGGCCGCCCTTCCCGGCGAGACCCTGGTGATCCCGACCGGCCCGGAGAAGGTACGCGCCAACGACACCGCCTACCGTTTCCGCCCCGGCAGCGACTTCGTGTACCTGACCGGAGACCACGACCCGGACGGCGTGCTGGTGATGCGCCCGAACGGCTCCGGCCACGACGCCGTGCTCTACGTGCGGCCCCGCTCACCCCGGGACAACGACGAGTTCTTCCGCAGCCGCGACGGCGAACTCTGGGTCGGCCGCCGGCACACGCTGGCGGAGAAGTCGACCGAGCTGGGCATCGAGACCGCGCCGCTGGCCGACCTGCCGGCCGCGCTCGCCGACTGTGCGCCGGGGCGGACCCGGGTGCTGCGCGGGCTGGACCCGTCGGTCGACGGCGCGGTGCGGCCGTACGAGCCGCCGAAGCGTGCGGCAACGGAGAGCACCGGCGACCGGCCGGCCCCGCTCGGCCGGGACCGCGAGCTGGCCGCGCTGCTGTCCGAGCAGAAGCTCGTGAAGGACGAGTGGGAGATCGCCCAGCTCCAGGAGGCGATCGACGCCACCGTACGCGGCTTCGAGGACGTCGCCCGGGTGCTGCCGGCCGACCGGCCGGTGAGCGAGCGGCTGCTGGACGGGGTCTTCGGGCTGCGCGCCCGGCACGACGGCCACGACGTCGGCTACAACTCGATCGTCGGGGCCGGCGAACACGCCACGATCCTGCACTGGATCCACAACACCGGTGTCACCCGTCCGGGCGAGTTGCTGCTGATGGACATGGGCGTGGAGGGGCGCAACCTCTACACCGCCGACGTGACCCGGGTGCTGCCGGTCTCCGGCACCTTCACCCCGCTGCAACGCCAGGTCTACGACATCGTGTACGCCGCACAGCAGGCCGGCATCGACGTCATCCGGCCCGGGGTGAGCTTCAAGGACGTGCACCGCACCTGCATGAGGGTGCTCGCCGAAGGGCTCGCCGACCTGGGGCTGCTGCCGGTCAGCGTGGACGAGGCGATGGACGAGCAGTCGATGGTCTACCGGCGGTGGACGCTGCACGGCTTCGGGCACATGCTCGGGATCGACGTGCACGACTGCGCCAACGCACGCAAGGAGAACTACCGGGACGGCACCCTCGGCGAGGGGTACGTGCTCACCGTCGAGCCGGGGCTCTATTTCCAGCCGGAGGACGACCTGGTGCCGGCGGAGCTACGCGGGATCGGCGTCCGGATCGAGGACGACGTCCTGGTGACGGCGGACGGCGCGGTCAACCTCTCGGCCGGGCTCCCCCGTCGGGCCGACGAGGTGCAGGAGTGGCTGGCGGCCCAGCGCGCCGCCGGATTCCGGCTCCCCGGGTAGACCCGTCCATCGTTCACGTTCGCTGTTGGCAGACTGCGACGGTACGATGGCGCTGCGTCGTCACACCCGGAGAGCAGGAGAGGTGTGGTGCCCGGAAACAACCTCGGCGAGCCGCCCCGCGCACCGACCAAGAGTCTGCTCAGGCTGGTGTTCGCGCTCGCCGGGGTGGTCGCCTTCGTCTGTGGCTACGTCGGGCTCGCCCAGCACATCGCCGCGATCGGCGGTTACGGCGACACCCCGTTCGACCTGTTCTACTACGATCTGCAGCTCTTCGTGCTCGGCTCCCCGCCGCTGGACGAGGGCGGGCCGTTCCCGCCCCTGCTGGACGTCGCCCGGTTCGCGGCGCCGGCCGTCACCGCCTACGCCGTGGTGGAGGCCTGCCGGCTGCTCTTCGCCACCGAGCTACGCCGGCTGCGCGACCGCAACGCCCGGGGACACGTCATCGTCTGCGGCGACGGGCTGGTGGCGGACACTCTGGCCCGCCGGCTCCAGGCGGCCGGTCGCCGGGTGGTGACGGTCCGCTCCGAGAGCACCGCACCGGCCGGCTCCGGCGGCGTGGCCCGGGCCGCCCGGGATCCGAGCGTGCTGCGCGGCGCCGGCATCGGGCGGGCCCGGGCGGTCTACGCCTGCACCGACGACAGCGCCACCAACGCCGCGATCGGGCTGGCCGCGGCCCGGCACGGCCGCTCCCCTCTGGCGGTCTACGCCCAGGTCGCCGACCCCGAACTCTGCCTCGCGTTGCAGGCCCGGCATCTCGGGCTGGCCCGGCAGCCCGGCGCCCGGCTGGACTTCTTCAACATCGACGACCTGGCGGCCCGGAAGCTCTTCGCGGCGGATCCGCTGACCGCGGTCGACGGGCGTCCGCCCCGGGTGGTCGTGCTCGGCGCGACCGCGTTCGGCCGGGCGGTCCTGGTCGAGCTGGCCCGGCGATGGCGGGTACGCGACCCGCACGGCGCCCGGCTGGTCCCGCTGGTGCTGGTCGACGAGGCGGCGACCGAGGCGGCGGCCCAGCTCACCCACCGCTATCCGTTCCTGTCCCGGGTCTGCCGGATCATCCCGCTCGACGGCGGCCTCGGCGACCTGCTGGCCCGACTCCCCCGGGCCGACTTCCCGCTGCCGCCCGACCGGGTCTTCATCTGCTACGACGACGAGGAGCAGGCGCTGAAGACCGCGCTCACCGCCGAGCAGCTCTGGCACGGCGGCCCCGGGTCGATGGTCGTCCGGCTGGACAGGCTGGCCAACCTGCGGGAGGCGTTCGGCAGCGAGCACGGGATCAACCTGCTCGACGACCTCTCCGGCGCGCTCCGCCTCTACGGCGTGGTGCACGCGGCCTGCGATCCGGCGCTGATCGGCGACGACCTGGTGGAACGGCTGGCCAGGGTGATCCACGAGAGTTACGTGGTGGCCCGGCGCCGGCACGGCGAGCGGCCCGCCACCAATCCCGCGCTGGTGCCGTGGGAGGAACTGCCGGAGTCGCTGCGCCGGGCCAACCGGGCCCAGGCCAAGGACATCGGCCGGAAGCTGCGGGAACTCGGTTGTGCCCTGTCGCCCCGGGTCGGGCCCGGTGACGAACACGCCCTGGCGGAGCCGGAGATCGAGCGGCTCGCCAACCTGGAGCACCAGCGATGGCTGGCCGAGCGGGTGGCGAACGGCTGGCGGTACGCACCGGACCGGGACGACGATCGCCGGCTGCATCCGGCGTTGAGCCGCTGGGAGGATCTACGCGAGGATCTACGGGAACGCAACCACGAGGCGGTCCGGGAACTGCCGGTCATCCTGGCCGACGCGGGCTTCAGGATCGTCCGCGTCGGGCACGCGTAACCAGGAACGGACGGTGCTCGATGACCCGAATCGGCGTCACTGGGCATGTGGTGCTCGCCGACGGAACAGCGGAGTTGGTCTATGCCAGGCTCGTCGAGGAGCTGCGCCCGCACGCCGGTCCGGGGCTGCACGGTGTCACCTGTCTCGCCGACGGTGCGGACCAGATCTTCGCTCGGGCGGTGCTCGCCTGCGGCGGCAGCTACGAGGCGGTGATCCCGGCCCGGGACTACCGGCTGCGGGCGGTACGTGCGCACAACCTGAGGACATTCGATGATCTTCTGCGCAGGGCGAGCGCGGTGTCGTACATGCCGTTTCCGCGATCGGGACGGGACGCGTACCTGGCGGCGAGCCTGGAGATGCTGCGCCGCTGCGATCGCCTCTTCGCCGTCTGGGACGGGTGCCCGTCGGCGGACGTGGGAGACACCGCGGACGTGGTCCGAGCCGCCCAGGAGCATCGCCTGCCGGTCACCGTACTCTGGCCGACCGGTGCGCGGCGGCACTGACCGGACGCCGGCGCAGGCCCGACAGCACGGTCCGGACGAGAATCCCGGCCGGTCCCGGCAGGCCCGACTCCTGATGCCCGCCATCGACCTCCACTTCTAGACTCGGCTCCGTGCCCGAACCCCAGCGGATGCGGATTCCGGTCTTCGTCTCCACCCCGACCGCCCTCTCCGACGACCAGTTGGCCTCCCGGAGATTCGTGGAGAAGGCCCTGCGTAACAACGGTCTGGAGCCACGGACGCTCGGTGCGACCGACTATCCGAACGACTTCCCGCTGAAGGAGGTCCACGCGATCGGCCGGCACTGCTCGGGCGGGGTGATCCTGGGCTTCGAGCAGATCCGGGTGACCACCGGGATCAACAAGCCCGGCACGCCGAAGGAGCAGAAGATCACCGAGCCGCTCGGCATCCCGACACCGTGGAACCAACTGGAGGCGGGGCTGCTGTTCGGGCTCGGCCTTCCGCTGATCATCTTCCGCGAGGAGGGTGTCTCCGGCGGCATCTTCGACACCGGCGTCACCGATGTCTTCCTCCAGCCGATGCCGGACGGGGGCCCGCGCGGCGGCGCCCGGCGGAACGGCTTCGACCAGGTTCTCGAGAAGTGGCGGGCGGCAGTGGTCAACCACTACTACCGGGACCTGCGCTGACTGCGACCCGGCCGCACCGTTGACGTTGCTCCACCGTCCCGGTCAGCGGCGGCTGACGGCGTCGTTGCCGGTAAGCAGGGCGCGGGCCAGCGGCGTGAGGGTGTGGTGCGCCGCCTTGCCGTGCCGGGTGGTGCGCAGCAGCCCGGCGTCGCGGAGCACGCTGGCGTGCTGTGACGCCGACGGCGTGCTGATCCCGGCCCGCCGGGCCAGGTCGGTGGTGTTGGCGCCGACCAGGGCCGCCCGGAGCACCGCCGCCCGGGAGCGGCCGAGCAGCGCGGTCAGCGGATCGTCGGTGGCCGCGCCAGGACCCAACGCGTACGCCGGGACCGGCCGGTGCCCCGAAACACGACCGCCGAGGCCGCGGGGTCGGCGTACCGGATAGGCCAGCACGACCGAATCGGCCTGGCCGCCGACCCAGAGCTGGCGGGCGAAGACCGACGGCACCAGCAGCAGGCCGGCGCCGTTCGGTCGCAGGTCGAGATCGGCGGTGGAGACGACCGAGAGCACCGGGTTGCGCCAGGTCGCCCACGGGTCGAACATCGCCAGCAGGGCCTCCACGCCACCGGTGGCCAGCGCCCGGCTGCGCTCGTTGACGTCGAGCCGGACCACCGACTCCCAGGCGGTCAGTTCGGCGGCGACCCGACGGTCGTGGTAGCTGCGCACGGCCGCCGCCAGGCTCCGGGCGCGGCGCACGGAGGTGGTGACCAGCCAGGCGAGCGCGCCCTCCAGGGTACGGGCCGCCGACAGCGGCGCGAGCAGGTCGGCCGAGCCCGGCGTGCCGGCCGGTGCCGTGGCCGGCTCCCGACGCGCGCCCGGTCCGGTGCCGGCAACCCCACCCAGCTCACGCAGCCAGCGGGCCAGTTCCGTCCCGGCCACCGTGTCCGCAAAGGACGAGGGCGGTCCGTCCGCCGACGGGGGTGACTGCTCCGCGGGCGGCCGGGCGAGGCTGACGAAGATCTCGTAGAGCGGCAGGGGCGCGGGTGCGATCCGGGTCCGGGCGATGTCCTCGGGGCCCAGCCAGATCCGGATCATCACCACCTCCACGCCTCGTCCCAGCGCCCTGCCGGCTGTGTCTGGTCACGAAACGCGGTGGCCCCGTCGCGTCGTTGTCGGCTCTCCGGTCGGTTTGGACCCAGTCAAAAGCATTGCCGGTACGGCCTGACCGGCTCGTAACTGGGAGGCAGGAGCCGGCCGGTGACGGTCCGGCCCGGCCGGGCGTACGACGCTGTCGTCCGGTGAGGTCGCGCCGCCGGCGAGGTCCCGGTACGGCGCCGATACCGAGGAGGCTTCATGCGGGTGTCCAGACGGATGAGCTGGGGCGCGGCGGCGGCCGTGGCGGTCGTGCTCGCCGCGACGGCGTGCAGCGGCGACGGCGGGGGCTCGGACACTCCGGACGGCGACGCCGTGATCCGGATCGGGATCGCCGAGCCGCAGCACATGATCCCCTCGAACGCCACCGAGAGCGCCGGCGCCCAGGTGCTGGCCGCCCTCTACACCCCGCTGGTCGAGTTCGACGCCGAGAAGAAGCCGGTCGAGGTGGCTGCCGAGTCGATCGAGTCGGCGGACAACGTCCTGTGGACGGTGAAGTTGAAGGGCGGCTACACCTTCCACAACGGCGAGCCGGTCACCGCCGACAGCTACATCAACGCCTGGAACCACGCGGCGTACGGGCCGAACGGCAACGGCGGCGCATACTTCTTCGGCCAGATCGAGGGGTACGACGACCTCCAGTCCACCGACCCGGACGGAGAGGAGGGCCCGCAGCAGGCGCCCGAGCCGAAGGCGAAGACGCTGACCGGGCTGAACAAGGTCGACGACCTCACCTTCACCGTCACCCTCTCCGGACCGTTCGCGGAGTTCGAGTCGGTACTCGGCTACCACGTCTTCTCGCCGCTGCCGGCCGCCGCCTGGGCCTCCGAGGGGGTGCTGAAGGAGGGCTTCGAGGAGGCGCCGATCGGCAACGGTCCGTTCAGGATGAAGGGCAGCTGGCAGCACGACAGCCGGATCGAGGTCGAGCGCTACGACGCCCATCCCGGCCCGAAGCCGAAGATCGGCGGTGTGGTCTTCCAGATCTACCAGCAGTTGACGACCGACTACGCGGACCTGCTCGCCGGCAACAACGACGTGACCCGGCAGGTGCCGACGGAGAGCCTGGGCAGCGCGCCGACCGACCTCGGCGACCGGTTCGGGAAGAGCCCGCTCTCGTCCTTCCAGTTCCTCGCCTTCCCCACCTTCCAGCCCGAGTTCGCCAGGGCGGAGGTACGCCGGGCCATCTCGATGGCGATCGACCGCGACGAGATCGTGCGGACCATCTTCAAGGACTCGCAGACCTCGGCCCGGTCCTTCGTCTCCCCGCTGCTGGCCGGCGCCCGCCCGGACACCTGCGGCGAGCCCTGCCAGTTCGACCCGGCACGGGCGAAGGCCGAATACCAGGCGGCCGGCGGCCCGGCCCGGTTGCAGATCTCCTACAACGGCGACGGCGGCCACAAGGACTGGGTGGAGGCGACCTGCAACCAGCTCAAGAACAACCTCGGCGTGGAGTGCGTCAGCACCCCGGAGGCGAAGTTCGCCGACCTGCTGAACAAGGTGGAGGCGAAGACCCCGGTCGGGATGTTCCGGATGGGCTGGTCGATGGACTACCCGTCGATGCAGAACTACCTCGGACCGATCTACACCACCAATGGATCGTCCAACTACTACGGCTTCAGCAATGCCGAGTTCGACCGGCTGGTGGAGGAGGGCGAGCGGGCGCCGAACCAGGAGGAGGCGATCAAGAAGTACCAGGAGGCGGAGCAGATCCTGGCCCGGGAGATGCCGGTGATCCCGCTGCGCTTCGGCCAGAACAACTACGGGCACTCCACCCGGGTCGGCAACGTCGAACTCGACGCGCAGGGCCAGGTCGACCTGCTGAAGATCGAGGTGATCGACTGAGGGGTCACGGTGCCGGGCTGACGATCGGGGTAGCCGGCTGACGGGGCCGGTCGGCGGAAGCGGTCCCGATCCGGCTGACGGGGCGGTCGGCGGAAGTGGTCCCGATCCGGCTGACGTCGTCGAGATCGCTCCGCCGGCCCGGTGCCGCTCCGTCCGCGATGCGGCGGTCGCGGCGGAGTCGACCGCTCGGAGGTCAGATCGCCGTGGCTTCCGGAGTGGGTCGACCCGTCACGGCCGAGGTGAGCCGCCAGGCCGCCGAGATCAGCCCGATGTGCGAGAGAGCCTGCGGGAAGTTGCCCAGCTGCGCGCCCGTACGCAGGTCGATCTGCTCGGCGAAGAGGCCGAGGTCGTTGGTCCGGGCCGCCATCCGGTCGAAGAGGGCCGCGGCCCGCTCCTGTTCGCCTAGGAGCGCGAGGCAACCCACCAGCCAGAACGAGCAGATGACGAAACCGGCGGAGTCCCCGGGCCAGCGCCGGACCAGCCCGTCGACGGTCAATTCCCGTTCGATCTGCTCGATCGAGGCCCGCATCCGGGGGTCGCCCGCCGAGATGAATCCGACCAGCGGGAGGACGAGGACCGACGCGTCCAGCCGATCCGACCCGAAGGCGTCGGTGAACGCACCGACCCGGGGATTCCAACCGTGCCGCAGGATCGCCCGCCGGATCTCCGCGCGCACGGCTGCCCATCGCGCCACGTCGGCCGCCTCGCCCAGCGCGGCGCCGAACCGTACGGCCCGGTCCAGGGCGATCCAACAACCCATCTTGGCCGTGAGGTGGTGCCGCTCCTCTCCCCGCAGCTCCCACATGCCCGAATCCGGCAGCCGCCAGGTCTCGACCGCCCGCTCGGCCAGGGACCGCAGCATCCGCCGTACGGGTTCGGGCATCGGGTCCAGGCGGTTGCGCAGCAACCACGCGGCATCGAGCACCTGACCGAGTACGTCCTGCTGCCGCTGCCGCCAGGCGTCGTTGCCGAGCAGCACCGGACCGCCCGGCCCGGCCAGCGTCCCGAGTTCACGTTCGGCCAGGTCACGTTCCCCCTCCACGCCGAGCATGATCGGCATCGCCGTCAGCTCCGCGTCGCCGATCGACTCGGCCAACCAGCCGAACAGCCGGTCCGCCTCGGTCGGGCAGGCCGCCACGGAGAGCATTCGCAGGGTGAGACTGAAGTCGCGCAGCCACACGTAGCGGTAGTCGTAGTTGTCGTGTCCCTCCGGTCGCACCGGCACCGAGGTGGTCGCCGCCGCCACCACTCCACCACTCGGCTGGTAGCTCAATCCCTTGAGCACCAGCGTGCTGCGCCGCACCAGGTCGGCGCGCTCTCCCACGTAGTCGTGCTCACGCGCCCAGGACCGCCAGCCCTCGACCGTGTGGGCGAGTGCCGCCGGCACGTCCGGAGGTGCCGGTTCGGGCTCGTGATAGGTCGGCCAGTGGGCCAACGAGAAGCTTTCCCGCTGGCCCGCCCGCACGGTGAAGGATGCCGAGGCCAAGGTCTCCTGGCAGTCCACCGGCACCGTCGTGGCCATCCCGAGAGTGCCGCCGGCGGCGCTCGCCACCACCCTCCCGTCGCGGAGTTCGAGGTAGGCCCGCACCCGCCCGTACTCGAAGCGCGGTTCGTAGGACATCACCATCGGCACCTGCCCGGCGAGCCCTTCCACCAGCCGCAGCAGCAGGCAGGGCGGGTAGCGGCCGATGTCGTGCCCCCGTCCCCGCCCGAGGGCCAGCGCGTCGGTCACCACCGCGGTCCCCTCCCCGGTGCGGAAGACCGTGCGCAGCACCAGCGTGTCCGGCAGGTAGCTCCGCTCGACCTGGAACTCGCCGGCCGGGCGGATCGACCAGTGCCCGCCGTCGTCGTCGAGCAGGCGGGCGAAGACCGACGGCGCGTCGAACCGGGTGGGGCACCACCAGTCCACGGAACCGTTCCGGCTGACCAGCGCCCCGGACCGGCCGTCGGCGAGGTAGCCGTAGTCCTCGATTCGGCGGACGTACATCGTAGGGCCGCCTCCCTGGGGTGGTCGGTGTCCGAACGACTCCGAACATCCCCGATGACCGGTTCTCGTCGGTGATGTCCACGCGCCGCCCGTCTACCCGTACACGATCGCCCTAACCGGCCGGCGGTCCGTGAACACCCCTGTCCCGGTGTGGTTCGACGTACACCGCGACGCTGCGAGGTGGGACGGTGAAGGTGCCGGTGGCGGCGTCGAAGGAAGCCGTCCGGAGCACCGGGTCGGCCGAGTCCCGCAGCACGGGGTGCGGCGACACGTCCGCGCCGCGCAGCCCGGGCACCGTCTGGGTCGCCGCCGCCGGGGTCGCGTTGAAGACCGCGGTCAGCGACCGCCAACGCGGGTCGAGCCCGGTCCCGTCCAGCCGCATCGTCAACACCCCGGGCGTCTCGGCCGGCCCCGACAGCGGGAACGACACCCGCCGCTGCACCTCGGCGGCATCCGCCAGCCCGAAGACCGGGGAGGACGACCGCACCCGCAGCAACTCGCGGTAGCGTTCCTCGGCCAGCGCGATCGCCGCACAGTCCGGCACCAGCGCCGGGTCGGCCAGCAACGGCCGGGCGTACGGCCACTTGTCGGCGTTGTCTTCGGCCGGCGGCAGGCCCGCCCCGAACCCGTTCCCCTGGGCGCAGTCCCAGCGGATCTGGTTGAACCAGTCGCCGCTGTTGTAGGAGTTGCGGTCCAGCGACTTCGAGCGCAGCCGCTCGCTGCCGGCGGTGACGAATCCGGTCCCCTGGCTCAGCACGGCAGCGCCCAGCGAGAGCACCTGCATCCGCGCCCGGTCCACCGCCGCCGTTCCCGCCGGCAGCTTGTACGCCAGCGCGTCGTAGAGAATCTCGTTGTCGTGCGCGTCCACATAGCTGACGGCTTCGCCGGGTGCGGCGGTGTAGCCGGCCGGCGCGCCGTTGTAGTCGACCTCGGCCCCGGTCACCGTCTCCCCCGACGACGCGACGAAGCGATAGCCCGCGAGGTTGCCGGTCAGCCCGACCTTGATCTGGTCGTGCTGGTGCAGCAGCCGGGCCCGCTGCTCGGCGGGGGTGCCGTTCACCGGGTCGCCGTTCGGGTCGGTGAAGAGCCCGGAGCCGAAGCCCTGCCGCCGGGGGTTGGCGTCGAACGGGCCGCCGCCGCGCACCGCGTCGCGCAGCCGGTCGTTGAAGGTGCCGATGCCGGTGCCGGCCATGTTCGCCTGGGTGGCCTGGACGAAGCGGACGTCGCCGGCCACCTCGCCGAAGTCCCAGCCCTCGCCGTAGAGCAGGATCGCCCGCCCGTCGACGCCGTCCCGGGCCACCGTCAGCCTGTCCAGTGCGGCCCGGACCGCCAGGATGTTGGCCTTCGGGTGGTGGCCCATCAGGTCGAACCGGAACCCGTCCACCTTGTATGCCTTCGCCCAGGTGACGACCGAGTCGACCACCAGTTTGCCCATCATGGCGTGCTCCGGGGCGGTGTTGGCGCAGCAGGTGGAGGTGGCGACCGCACCGTCGTCGAGCAGCCGGTGGTAGTAGCCGGGGACGACCTGGTCCAGCACCGACTTCGGGTCGACCCCGGCGGCCGAGGTGTGGTTGTAGACCACGTCCAGCACCACCCGCAGCCCGGCCGCGTTCACCCCGGCCACCATCTGCCGAAACTCGGCCGTCCGCCGGTCCGGGTCGACCGCGTAGCCGCCCTCCGGGACGGTGTAGTGCAGCGGGTCGTAGCCCCAGTTGTAGCCGTCGGTGTCCCGGACCGCGCCGACGCACTCCTGCTGGCGCTCGGAGTCCGGCGGCAGCGCCGCCAGGTCGCAGGGCGGCACGGCCTGGTCGGCCCGGCGCTCCGGGATGGTGGCGAAGTCGAAGGTCGGCAGCAGGTGCAGGTGGCTGACCCCGGCGGAGGCCAGCGACCGCAGGTGCCGCATCCCGGTGCTGGCCGGGTCGGTGAAGGCAAGGTAGGTCCCCCGGCGCTCCGCCGGCACCGACGCGTCGGCGATCGAGAAGTCCCGGACCGAGACCTCCTGGATCTGGGTACGCGTCGGCGGCACCGCCGCCGGCTTGCGCAGCCCCGCCCAGCCGGCGGGGGCGAGGGCCCGGTCGGCCAGGTCGACGATCCGGCTGTGCGTGGAGTCGGCGGTCAGCGCCAGCGCGTACGGGTCGGTGACCGAGGCGGTGACGATCCGCTGGGCGGCCGGCTGCCAGACCTGCACCCGATAGCGGTAGTGGCGACCGAGCCAGCTGCGGTCGCCGCGCACCGACCAGACGCCGGTGCGCTCGTCGCGGCGCATCAGCACGATCCTCGGCGTCGCCGAGGGCGAGTCGAAGAGTTCGAGGGCGACGGTGCGGGCGGTCGGTGCCCAGACCGAGAGGCTGGGGCGTCCCCGCTCGACGGTCGGGCCGAGCCGGGCGGCGGTGGCCGGGGCGTAGAGGTCGTCGAGGACGCCGGGCAACTGCACCCCGGTCGCGCCGAGCAGTGCTCCGGCGTGGTCCCGCTCGGTCAGCACGAGCTGGCCGCGCAGCGTCGCCGGCACCCGTGCCAGGTCGCGCCGGTCCAGGTGCAGGGCGGTGTACTGCCACAGGTGCGGGAACCGCACGCGCTGCGCCTCCGTCGGCCCGTCCGGCGCCGCCCGCAACGGCAGTTCGGCGTACGTCCCGTGCAGCTCGCCGTCGATGACCGCCAGCCCGCCGGCCGGGGCGCTGACCAGGTCGTACCGCCGGCCGTCGGTCGGCTGCCCGGGTGGGCGGAGCACGGTGGTGCGGTCGATCCAGTGTGCCCGCTGCTTCGTGATGTCCAGGTCGGGCGCGGAGCTGCCGGTCGCCGGCAGCAGCCGGCCGGGGGTGCCGGCGAGCAGCCAGGTCTCCCGGCCGGCGCTGGCGAAGTCGAGGCGCTGGTCGTCGGGAAGGTCCTTGGTGTCGCCGTGGTGGATGATGTAGCTGAGCCCGGTCGCCCCGGCGGCCAGCGGCACCCGGAACGTGATCCCGAACCCGTCGCGGTCGGCCGGCGGCAGCGGACTCGCCCAGTCGGTCGGGGTTGCCGCGCCGTCCCAGACGTGCAGCCCCCAGCCGTCGTAGTTGCCGTCGGCCCGGCGGTAGTGCAGCACCGCCGTGCCCTCGTCGCCGGGTGGGTCAGGCTCTCCGGTGGCGGCCTGGCGGCTGGGATAGACGGTCGGGTCGCCCTGCTTGAGCCAGACCTCGCCGGTCTGCCGCACGTCGACGGTGCGATCCACCGGCACGTCCTTGCTGCCGGCGGCGTCCACCACCAGGAAGCCGACGCTGGCCGCGCCCGGCTTGAGCTTGACCCACGCGAACCGGCCGTAGGAGTCCTCCCCGGCGAACGGCTGCCCGGTCGGCCACGGCGTCTGGTAGGCCGGGTCGATGTCTCCCCAGGCGTGCAGCTGCCAGTCCGGATAGCCGCCGGCCGGCCGCTGGTAGTGCACCACCAGCCAGTCCCGCTGTCCGGCCGGAGGCGGGGTGCCGACCGTCGCGGTCGACCTGGCCGTGGCGGTACGCCCGAACGAGTCCCGCACCACCGCCTTGTACTCGATCCGGGCGCCGCCCGGCAACCCGGTTAGGTCGTGGTACACCCGGTACGGCACCGGCCCGCCCTGGTTGCGGGCCTGGCCGAGCAGGGTCCACGGGCCGCCCTCGACCCGGGCCGCGACGGTGACGGTGCCGAGCGGGTCGCCGGTGACCTGGGCGACCACCCCGGCCCGGGTCGGCACGGCGGCGTCCGGCGCCGGGTCGGTGATCCGGACGGTGGGGCCGGTCGCCGGGCGGGCGATCGGGGTGCCGGCCCGGAGCACGACGGCGCCCAGCGGCGGCACGGTGATCGTCAGCCTGCCGTCCGGGCCGGCCTGCCCGGTGGCGTCCGTGCCGTAGACCCCGCCGAACCGGGTGCCGGCCGACCAGGTGTCGACGGTGACGGTCTGCGCGGTCGGCGCGTTGTTGACGGCGGCGACGTACTCGACCCGGTCGGCGGGGGCGATCCGGGAGAAGGCGAAGACGCCGGGACCGTCGGCGGCGTAGCGGGTGACCTGGATGCCGTCGCGCAGCGCCGGATGCGCCCGGCGGAGCGCGCCGAGCCCGGCGATCGTCCGGTAGAGCGGGTGGGTCGGGTCGTACTGGTCGACGGCGTGGCCCCGGTCGGTGCCGAGCAGGTCGTCGTCGAGATAGTCCGGGGTACGGGAGGCGAACATGTCCTGCCGGGCGTCCTTGTCGCCGCCCGGCCCGGTGAAGCCCTGCTCGTCACCGGAGTAGACGATCGGCTGTCCCCGGGTCAGGAACATCAGCTCGTGCGCGAGCTGGTCCCGACGCAGGTGGCTGGCGGGGTCGGTGTCGCCGTTCGCGATGAACGACCCGATCCGGCCCATGTCGTGGTTGCCGAGAAAGGTCGGCAGCCGGCCGGCGGAGGTGTCCCGGGCGGTGTAGAGGTCGTCGGCGGCGAAGCCGTCGGCCAGCGTCCTGGCCGAGCCGCCGCCGCTGGCCACGTAGCCCCGGGCGGCGTTCTGGAAGGTGAAGTCGAGGGTGGCCGGCAGCCCGCCCCGGCGGACGTAGGTCGAGGTGACCTCGGGGTTGGCGTCGTAGACCTCGCCGAACATGAAGAACTCCGGCTTGCCGGCCCGCTGTGCGGCCCGCTCGACCCCGGCCCGGAACTGCGGCCAGAACTCCAGGTTGACGTGTTTGGCGGTGTCCAGCCGGAAGCCGTCGACGCCGAGTTCGGTGACCCAGTCGGCGAAGATCTTCGTCATCCCCCGGACCACCTCGGGGCGCTCGGTCCAGAGGTCGTCGAGGCCGAAGAAGTCGCCGTACTCGCTGTTCTCGCCGACGAAGGTCGAGTCGCCCCGGTTGTGGTACATGGTCGGGTCGTTCAGCCAGGCCGGCACCTTGACCTGCCGGTCCGCCGGGCTGGCGAAGGTCGGGGTGTAGGGGAAGGAGCCGGCGGCGTCGACCGCCGGGAAGTCGCGGCTGCCGTCGGCGTAGTTGCGGTCCTCGAAGGGCCGCCCCTGGGCGTCCCGGTACGGCCGGTCCGCCTTCTCCCGATAGGAGCTCTCGCCTCCGGCGTATTGGATCACGTCGGCGGTGTGGTTGACGATGACGTCCAGATAGATTTTGATGCCCCGCCGGTGCGCCTCCCGGATCAGCCGCCGCAGCTCCTCGTTGGTGCCGAAGTGCGGGTCGACCCGGGTGAAGTCGGTGATCCAGTAGCCGTGGTATCCGGCCGAGGCGTCCGCGCCGCTGCCCTGCACCGGGCGGTTGACGAAGACCGGGGCCAGCCAGATCGCGGTGGTGCCGAGCCCCTGGACGTAGTCCAGCCTGTCGAGCAGGCCGCGCAGGTCGCCGCCGTGGTAGAAGCCCTTGTCGGTCGGGTCGTGGCCGGTGCGCAGCCGGTCGCCGGTCAGCCCGCCGCGGTCGTTGCCCGGATCGCCGTTGGCGAACCGGTCCGGCAGCACGAAGTAGAACTGTTCCGCCCGGCCGGTGTCGGCGGCGGCCGCGTCGAGCAGTTCACCTGGCGACGGCTCCGTCCTCCACTCTGCGGCGCCAGCGGCTGCCATCCGTTGCGCCACCTCGCCGGCGGCCGCACCCGCCGGCAACGCCGCACCGGCCGCCGTGTGGCGCTCCGGTCCGGTGGGGACGGTGCCGCCGGCCAAGGCGAGCGTGAGAACGGCGCTGAGGACCAGCAGGACAGTACGCGGCAAGGGCAGCGGCTTCATCGACGGCCTTCCTCTGGTCGCTGAACTGCCCGCACGCTAGTCCCTTGCGGAAAGTCTATGCAAGACTTTGCAGGGATAGTGTCCCCCATCCATCATCTTGCGCAAGGCGCGGCCGCGACGTCGCCGGCCCGACCGGCCCGCTGCGTACCGGCGCGGTGCCGCCGACCATCCGACCACCGCCGCCTTCGTCACCGCGATCTGCGCCGCCGCCGACACCTGGCACGCTGATTCCAGCGGACGGTCGGAGCGGCTTCGCGCCAGCCGGGTTCCCGGGGCGACTGGATCGATCGGCTTGTTCTCGGCGGCATGGTGGATCGCGATATGCGCTGCGCAGCACCGGAGCTGGCGGGCGTACCGAGACGGGGCGCGTGGCCACGCGCCGAGGGGCATCCCGCTAACCGACGCCGCCTGGGGACACATCGAGGTAGTACGCGCGCTGCCGGCCGCCAGCGCCGACCCGGACCTTCGGGAGGGCGCCGGCACCGGCCTCAGCCCGCTGGAGTGGGCGCTCCGGGGCGGGCACCGGGAGACCGCCGCGCTGTTGGCGCCGGTCAGCGGATCTCGCAGGGCCGGCCGTTGACCGTGCAGCTGATCGGCCGCTCGCCGTTCCCCCACCGGTCGAGGTGGAACCGCAGCGGATCGGAGCGGTTGCCCTGCAGGGGTGCCCCGCTGCGGAAGACGTACCGGCTGCCGTCGCGGTCCACCGACGGCCGGGGCGCGCCCTCGACCCAGAAGGCGCGCAGTCCGTGCACCTCGGACCGGAATCGCAGCTCCACTCTCCACGATTGTGCCGAGTCGCCGTCGTTACGGATGAAGACCTCGGCGATGAACGAGTCGCGGTAGTCGGCGAGCACCCGGTAGCGACCGGTCAGCGGGGGCTCCGGCGGCGGCTTCGGCGCGGCGGTGGTCGGCCGGGGCGGTGACGCGGTGGTCCGGGTGGGGGTCGCCCGGGAACCCTCCTCCTTGTCGCCGCCGCCCTGCCGGTCCGCCGCGGACGTCGGTTGGTGGAACCCGCCCGCCGACGATCTGGCCGGGCTCGGCGCGTCGTCGACGGAGGCCACCGAGGACGGCGTGGCGCCCGGCGCGAACGGCCAGGCCGGATCGGGCGCGCCGGAGCTGTGCCGGGGACCGCCGGTGAGGTATCCGGTGGCGAGGGCGAAGAGCACGATCATGACCAGGACACCGGCGAGCACGACGGCCCACGGCGTCGCCTGGAGCAGTCGCGGGCGGGTCGGTTCGGGGGTGCTCACCGAGCCGGGATCCGCACGGAGATCTCGTTGCCGAGCCTCCGTCCGGCCAGCAGTTTCAGATCGTCGCCACTCCAGAACCGGCCGGGGTCGTACCAGTCGGGTCGGCGCCCGGCCGGGAGCAGTCCCATCGCCTGGTAGGTGGCGGCGACCACCTCGGCGCAGTACGCCGTCTCCAGGGTGCTCTCGTGCGGGCGGCGGCGCGGCGCGGGCGTCCGGCCGCGCAGCCACCGCCAGGCGAGCTGGGCGGTGGACGGGAAGGGAGTTCCGTCCAGGCGGGCGATGGTACGCAGCACCCCGTTCTCCATCTCGTCGTCGGCCGGCGGTTCGAGTTGCCGCAACCAGGCGCGCTGACCGTACCGGACTCCCCAGACCCGGACGGCGTCGCGCAGGTCGTGCAGCTGCACCCCCCGGTGGTGACCGCCCGACCACATGTCGGGCAGCGACCGGCCGAGTTCGGCGTGCCACATTAACGGCGGAAGGTCCTCGATGACCACGGACATTCCGACATGGTTCACCGGACTGTTCGTGGTCAACTGGATCGCCCGATCCGGCACACTGCGCCCCCGGAAGACCCAGACGTCGCCGGTACGGGTCAGCTCGACCGCCTCGTCGAGACTGAGCCCGCCGGCTGGGCCGAGCCTGTCGGTGCCGCTAATCTCGCCGCGCTCCTCGGCCATGCACCCACCTCGGTCCACCTGTCCGCCTGGGTCTGGCGACTACCCTAGGCGGATGCGGTGGTGGAAGGTAATCGGCGTGGCGAGTGTCGTCGGGGTGGCAGCCACCGGGGTGGTGCTGGCCCGTGCCGAGCGGCGCCGCCGGGCGTACACCCCGGAGCAGATCCGGGACCGGTTGCGGGAGCGGCACGCCGAGGCGATCGGCGTGGCCGAGACCGACGCCGCCCACTCCGACGGCCCGAACAAATCCGAAACCTCGCAGTAAATACGCCCCCACCCACGGTCGCGTACGCCCGACAAGTCGCCATTATCGATGGACGGCGGCGCCTCGACCGGACCCGGCACGGGTGGTGGGGACAGCGCCCCGGACTCACCCGACCACCTGGGCCGGGGACGGGCTTGCGCGCATAGCAAGACGGACGTACGGTTTACTGGATAGGGACGCAGATTGGTAAGGGTTACCTGAGCCAGCCGCCCCGGTTGTGGGTAGGAAAGACTTGCTCAGGACTACGCCCGGGCACCCGCCGGTAGCCGGTCGGTGCCGCGCGGACCGGTCGGCACGGACCGGGACGAAGACAGCGTGAAGGAGTACGACGTGGCGAGCCTCGACACCTTCGGTGCGAAGAGCCAGCTGCGCGTCGCAGACGCGAGCTACGAGATTTTCAAGATCAATACGGTTCCCGGGCACGAACGCCTGCCGTACAGCCTGAAGATTCTGCTGGAGAACCTGCTCCGCACAGAGGACGGAGCGAACATCACCGCCGAGCACATCCGGCAGCTGGGCGACTGGGACCCGAACGCCGACCCCAGCGTGGAGATCCAGTTCACCCCGGCCCGGGTGCTGATGCAGGACTTCACCGGCGTGCCCTGCGTGGTCGACCTGGCCACCATGCGTGAGGCGGTCCGCGAGCTCGGCGGCGACCCCACCAAGGTCAACCCGCTCGCGCCGGCCGAGCTGGTGATCGACCACTCGGTCATCGCCGACCTCTTCGGCCGCCAGGACGCCTTCACCCGCAACGTCGAGCTGGAGTACGGCCGCAACAGGGAGCGCTACCAGTTCCTCCGCTGGGGCCAGAACGCGTTCAACGAGTTCAAGGTCGTCCCGCCCGGCACCGGCATCGTGCACCAGGTCAACATCGAATACCTGGCCCGCACGATCATGGAGCGCAACGGCCAGGCGTACCCGGACACCGTGGTCGGCACCGACTCGCACACCACCATGGTCAACGGGCTCGGCGTGCTCGGCTGGGGCGTCGGTGGCATCGAGGCCGAGGCCGCGATGCTCGGCCAGCCGGTCAGCATGCTCATCCCGCGCGTCGTCGGCTTCAAGCTGCACGGCGAGATGCCGGCCGGCACCACCGCCACCGACCTGGTGCTGACCATCACCGAGATGCTGCGTAAGCACGGCGTGGTCGGCAAGTTCGTCGAGTTCTACGGCCCCGGCGTCGGCGCGGTGCCGCTGGCCAACCGGGCCACCATCGGCAACATGTCACCGGAGTACGGCTCGACCGTCGCGATCTTCCCGATCGACGAGGAGACCGTCCGCTACCTGAGGCTGACCGGGCGCAGCGAGCAGCAGGTGGCGCTCGTCGAGGCGTACGCCAAAGAACAGGGCATGTGGCACGACCCGGCCGCCGAGCCCGACTACAGCGAGCGGCTCGAACTCGACCTCGGCAGCATCGAGCCGTCGCTGGCCGGCCCGAAGCGCCCGCAGGACCGGGTGCCGCTCGGCAACGCCAAGACGCTGTTCCGGTCCGCGCTTGTCGACTACGTCGGGGACGGCGCCGACGGCGCGCACGGCCCGGCCGACGAGGCGAGCGAGGAGTCCTTCCCGGCGAGCGACCCGCCGGCCAACGACACCAACGACCCGGCCGACGCGCCGCGCGACCTGGTCTCGGCGGCGACCGGGGCAAAGGGCCGGGCGAGCAACCCGATCCAGGTCACCGGTGACGACGGCGTCGAGTACGAACTCGACCACGGCGCCGTGGTGATCGCCGCGATCACCTCCTGCACCAACACCTCCAACCCGCAGGTGATGATCGGTGCCGCGCTGCTGGCCCGCAACGCCGTCGACCGGGGGCTGTCCCGCAAGCCGTGGGTGAAGACCACCCTGGCCCCCGGCTCCAAGGTGGTGATGGACTACTACGAGCGGGCCGGCCTCACCCCCTACCTGGAGAAGCTCGGCTTCCACCTGGTCGGCTACGGCTGCACCACCTGCATCGGCAACTCCGGCCCGCTGCCCGAGGAGGTCTCGGCGGCGGTCAACGAGCACGACCTGTCGGTGGTCTCGGTGCTCAGCGGCAACCGGAACTTCGAAGGCCGGATCAACCCGGACGTCAAGATGAACTACCTGGCGTCCCCGCCGCTGGTGGTGGCGTACGCGCTGGCCGGCACGATGGACATCGACCTGGCCAACGAGCCGATCGACACCGGCGCGGACGGGCAGCCGGTCTTCCTGCGGGACATCTGGCCCAGCACCGCCGAGATCGACGACGTGATCGCGAACGCGCTGCGCAGCGAGATGTTCACCAAGGACTACTCCGACGTCTTCGCCGGGGACGAGCAGTGGCGCTCGCTGCCCACCCCGGAGGGCGACACCTTCGCCTGGGACGCCGGGTCGACCTACGTCCGCAAGCCCCCGTACTTCGAGGGGATGGCGGCGGAGCCGACCCCGGTGCAGGACATCTCCGGCGCCCGGGTGCTGGCCAAGCTCGGTGACTCCGTCACCACCGACCACATCTCGCCGGCCGGCTCGATCAAGCCCGACTCCCCTGCCGGCAAGTACCTGGCCGACCACGGCGTGGCCCGGCACGAGTTCAACTCGTACGGCTCGCGGCGTGGCAACCACGAGGTCATGATCCGGGGCACCTTCGCCAACATCCGGCTGCGCAATCAACTGCGGATGCCGGGCGACGGTGAGGCCGCGGGAGCCGCGCTTCCCGAAGGTGGGTTCACGGTCAACCACCTGACCGGCGAGCAGACCTCGATCTACGACGCCTCGGTGGCGTACCAGGAGGCGGGCATCCCGCTGGTGATCCTGGCCGGTACGGAGTACGGCTCCGGCTCGTCCCGGGACTGGGCCGCGAAGGGCACGATGCTGCTCGGGGTCCGGGCGGTGATCGCCCAGTCGTACGAGCGGATCCACCGGTCGAACCTGATCGGGATGGGCGTGCTGCCGTTGCAGTACCCGGCCGACAGCGACGCGGCATCGCTCGGGTTGACCGGCACCGAGACGTTCTCGATCAGCGGGGTGACCGCGCTCAACGAGGGCCAGATCCCGCGTACCGTCCGGGTGACCACGGACACCGGCGTCGAGTTCGACGCGGTGGTCCGGATCGACACCCCTGGCGAGGCCGACTACTACCGGCACGGCGGCATTCTGCAGTACGTGCTGCGCAAGATGCTCACCAGCTGAGCCCCGCACGCTCCGTTCCGATGCCGGGCCGGGCCGGTCGCCGAGAGGCACCGTCCCGGCCCGGTTCCGCAGCTGCAATGCCATACCGTTGCATACTGGCCTGGAGGAAAACGGGAGGAGCCGTCCGTGCGACACGATCTGGTCCGACCGACCGGCATGCCGGCGGCGTTCGCGTCCGCACTGGCGGCCCACCCCGGCCGGCCGCTGCTCACCTACCTCGACGGCGCAACCGGGGAACGCACCGAGCTCTCGGCCGAGGCGCTCGGGCAGTGGGTCGCCCGCACGGCGAACATGCTGGTCCAGGACTGCCGGCTGGGGGTCGGCGCCCGGGCGGCGGTGCTGCTGCCGCCACACTGGCAGACCGCCGCCGTCCTGCTCGGCACCTGGTCCGCCGGGGTGTCGGTGAGCTTCCACGGCGCGGCGACGGCCGGGCTGCCCCAACTCGGTCCCGGCGTCGAGGAACCGTTCGACGTCACATACGCCGCGCTGCCCCGGATCGACGACTGGCTCGACCACGTGCCCGAGGCGCACCACCGGTTCGCGCTCGGTCTCGCCCGGGACGCCGCGCCGATGCCCGAGCCGCCGGCCGGTTACCGCGACTACCTCGCCGAGGTTCGCCGGCACGACGCCGACCTGCGGCCGTACGTCCCACTCCGGCCGGACGACGCGGCAAGTGTCGACGGCACCAGCTACGCGGACTGGGGCCGGCTGGCCCGGGAACTGGCCGACCACTTCGAACTCCGCCCCGGCGACCGGGTGCTGGTCGACGCGGCCGCGCACGAGCACCCGGTGAAGTGGCTGCTGGCCCCGCTGGCGGCCGGCGCCTCGGTGCTGCTCTGCGCCAACCTCGACCCCGCGGCGGTGCGGCAGCACGGCCGGGCCGAACGGGTGACCCGGGTGCTGTGACCGGCGCCCGCGCTCACGGTGCGGTGGAGGTGTCCGGCAGCAGGCTGGTGGCGCCCGGCACGTACGGGTCGAGCAGGTGCGTGGCGAGCACGATCCGCTGCCACCGGCTCACCGGGATCCCGCTCGAGTCGGCGAGCCGGACCACCGAACGCCAGTCCCGGGAGCACCGGTCCCGGATCCGGACGATCGCCGAGAGCAGTTCCCGGGCCCGCGCGTCCGGTCGGCCCTCCAGGCGCGTCCGTGCCGCGTCGGCCAAATCCTCGAGCGTGCGGTCCAGTTCGAGGTCGACGGCGGGGGTGGCCGCCTCCAACCGGTCGACCAGGGCGAACGCCTCGGACCGGCGGTCCACGCCGGCCGAGGCGTCCAGGCCCCGCCGGTAGAGCGTGGCCCGGGTCTCGTGGTTGCAGAGCACTGCCAGCTCCCGCAACAGGTCGGCCGGCTCGTCGGCGGCATGCACGAGGTTGAGCTGGTAGTTGAAGCTGCCGACGTCGTGGCGGAGCTGGCCCGGGCGGCAGCGGATCGGGTCCGCCGGCCCCTTGACCGCGCTGAGCACCAGCGAGGCCGGTTGCGGTCGACCGGGCAGGGCGAGCAGCAGGAGCAGGCACTCGCATGCCGTGACGTAGAGGTCGGCGGCGTCCCGCCGGTCCCGGCTGGCGGCGTTGAGGCCGTACTGCCACAGTGCCCGTACGCCGTGCCGGTCGATCGTCACCGTCGCCGCCCAGACGATGCTGAAGCCGTACGCCAGCACCCAGCGCAGCACCGGGCCGAGCCGGCGGCTGACCACGGCGTCCGGCTTCAGCAGCAGCAGTGCGTGGTCGTGACAGAACTCCTCGATCCGGCCACCACCGACGGCGACCAGGTCCTCGAAGCTCTCCCGAAAGTAGGTGTCGACCGCGTAGAGGGACCGCTTCCGGGGAAGCGTCGTCAGGAAGGCGGGGATCTCCTGGGCGCCGGGGGTGGCCATGGCGGATCACTCACGCAGTTCCGCGGCTCGGCGGCGAACCTCTCCCGGGCTGAGGATCTCACCGTCGAGCACCACGCCGACGAAGCTGTCCAGCGGGATGTGCTCGAAGACGGGCGCGCCGAGCCGGGCGAAGACCGGCTCCGGGACGAGCTTCAGCGCGGTGGTGACGATCAGGGTCGGTAGCCGCTCGGCCAGCTCCCGGGTACCCCGGATGTTGAGTACGGTGCCAGGGCCGATCGCGTCGGCGCCGGCCAGCGCCACCACCGGCTCGCCGGTGCGCATCGACTCCGGCAGCTGGGCCAGGATCTGCTTGACGATCGAGCTGCTCGGCGCGCACGTGACCGGGCCGCCGTGCTCGCCGACCCAGCCAACCGCCGCCTTCACGGTCTTCTCCACCGCGTGGTCGAGTTCGGCCCGGATCCGGCGGAGCGACTCGGCCGGTTCGTCCGAGCGGACCGCGTTGGCGATGTGCCACATCGGCGCGTAGCCGGGCAGCTCGGCGGTCAGGAACTCCGTCGCATCGGCTGCCGCGGCGGGATCGTCGATCAGCTCCAGCAGGCCTTCGATCACCAGCCGGGCAACTCCGGTGGCCCCGGCCGTGGTGACCGTGACGGCCTCCCGAAGCGATGTCGGCAACGAAGCTTGGTCCATGATGCGGGCTCTTTCCGTTCCGGGTCTGGTCCCCTGAGGACAGGACTACCTACCCGACATCGAGAATGCCCGATTAGTGGGCTTCTCGGCACCGAGTTTGGTAGTTCATATCAAACGGACATGCCCATCGGAGTGAAATGACCAAATGGCAGCATCGGTCACCGTCCGGTGACGCGCGGTGCCGCCATGAGCCGGCCGACAGCGGGTGCCTGCAGAGCAGGCTGACAGCGGGTGGTGGCCGGCATCCCGCTCGCCGAGCCGCCTGCCCGCGGAGCAGGCCGACGGTGCGGGCGGTGTCTCGCGCGGGGCCACGGAAGCACCGGCGACGGTGGACGGCCGGGACCCACCTCCCGGCCGTCCACCCCGGCTGGCCACAACCTGACCGGTCACTCACGAGACCCGGTCAGGCGGGGGATCGGGTCAGCCGGAGATCCGTCCGGTGCCGGCGCCGACGCGGACCGTGGTGGGCGGTGGCGGGCGGAGCGACACGATCAGGAAAGCGCTTTCCCGAGACCACCATAAGAACCGTCGAGAGCTGTGTCAACGATGACGTCCCGGCCCGGCGGGTGCGCCGACACGTGCCGCCCGTCACCGGCGGATGGTGGGCGGCACGTACGGCGCTGTGCCAGGATCTTGGGCATGGACGACAGGACGATTCTGAGCCGGATCTCCGAGCTGGTCGACGAGGAGCACCGGCTCCGCACCCACGCCCAGCAGGTCGAAAACTCCACCGACGAGGACCGGACGCGGCTGCGGGACCTCGAGGAGTCGCTCGACCAGTGCTGGGATCTGCTCCGCCGCCGCCGGGCCGCCCGACAGGCCGGCAACGACCCGGACACCGCCGGCGCGCGCAGCGTGAACGAGGTCGAGAAATACCTCCAGTGACCGGTTGACGCCGGTTACCGCAGCCCCGCCTCCCGGAGCAGCTGTCCGGTCAGCGTGGCCGGGTCGACCAGGTCACCGGGAAGTCCTCGCGCCGCGAACCAGCCCGCGACCACCCGTACGTCCCGGGCCAGGAACTCCGGGCCGCCCGGGTTGGCGACCACGTCCACGACCTGCGGCAGGTCGATCAGCACCAGCCGCTCCCCCTGCACCAGCAGGTTGTACGGCGACAAATCGCCGTGCGCCAGCCCGGCCCGGGCCAGCACCACCAGCGCGTCCACGAGCTGGTCCCAGAGCCGGCGCAACAGCGCGGGGTCGGGCCGGAGCTGTGCCAGGCGCGGCGCCGCCTCTCCCCCGACCGGGTCACCGACGAATTCGAGCATCAGCTCGGTGCCGATCAGTTGCACCGGATAGGGCACGGCGACGCTGCCCAGCTCCTGCCCCACCTGCCAGAGCCGGGTCAGGGCGGTGAACTCGGCAGACGCCCACTGGCCGGCGATCATCTGCCGGCCGAACGCGGTACGCCCGGCCATCGCCCGATTCTCCCGGGACCGGCGCACCCGGCGCCCTTCGAGATAGCCGGCGTCGCGGTGGAAGAGTCGGTGGTCCGGGTCCCGGTAACGCTTGGCGGCGAGCAGGCAACTCCGGTCGGTCTCCGGGACGGCCCGGCGGACCAGGTGCACGTCCGCCTCCTTGCCGGTCTTGAGCACGCCCAGCTCGGTGTCGGTGGCGGCGAGTTCGGTGACCAGCCACTCGGGGTGCGGCTCGGGACCGCGCACCGCCTGGTCCCAGCTCGACCAGCGGTCACCGACGTCCGGAAGGTCGGTGTCGGCATTGGTGTCGAACGCGGGCGCCGTCGCGTGCCGCGTCCGCTTCAGAAACCGTGGCTCGTCGTCGTCGAACCGCCGGACGGTACGCCGACCGCCACGGTGGTGGCGGGCCGAACCCGAATGGTCGTCGTGATCGTGTGACACGTAGTCGTGTGGCACTGGAGGATTCCTCTGGTCGAGTCGGAAGAAGGCAGGCGAGAGCGCAGCGCAAAGACAGCCACAGCGATTCCTCCTTCCACTCGGCCGGGCGGACGCCCGGGAACGACTCCGTCGGCACATGCTCGCCAATCCCGCTCTCCCGAGTCAACCGAATAACGGCCGCCGTACAACGGCCACGAGCCACCGGCCGGGGCGCGCCGAGGAGAACCGTCGGGGTGAGCCGAGAGAACCGTCGGGGTGGAGAGAACCGCTCAGGCGGCGAGCACCGTGGCGACGGCGGCGATCAGCCCGTCCACGGTCTTGGTCGGGGCGTACCGGCGCTCCATCCAGCGGCGGCCCCGATGCAGCCAGACACTCGGCAACCCCACCGCGGCCGCACCGCCGATATCCGCCTCCGGGCTGTCCCCGACCATCCAGGCCCCGCGCAGCCGCATCCGGACCCGTTCGGCGGCGAGCGCGAAGATCCTGGGATTCGGCTTGCTGACCCCGACCTGCTCGGAGATCACCCAGTCCGCCAGGTAGCCGTCCAGGCCGGTACGCCTGATCTTCATCTCCTGTAGCCGCTCGCTGCCGTTGGTGACCGCGACCGGCACCCAGCCGGCGTCGTCGGCGATCCGTAGTGCGCAGGCGATCAGCGGATCCAGCCGGGTGTACTCCACCACTCCCTCGTGCAGCGCCTCGACCAGATCAATGGAGGGGATCCGGAGCCGGTAGCGGTCACGGATCGCGTCCGCCACATCCCAGCGATTTGTCAGGCCGTCGGCATCCACCGACAGGAGCCAGTCGATGTCGCCCTCCGGTGCGCCGATCTCGTCCAGGAATCCCTGCGCCCAGGTCCGGAACGGACCTGCCCGGTCGAGCAGAGTGTTGTCCAGATCAAGGAGCAACAGCGGCACTTGCGCACAGTACGGGACGCACCCGGTCGGACAACAGTCCCAGCATGTAAACAACCCGGGTTGTCCGGGGTGACAAGCAGCGGTCAACCGGTCAATAGCGTCCGTACGCCGCCCTGGTCCGGTAGGCGGTCGGCGAGCATCCGGTGCGCGTCGCGTACCCGATGGAGCTCCGCCGGGTCGAACCGCTCGACGACGACGGCCTCGCCCGAGTCCGCGGCCCGGCGCAGT
This sequence comes from Plantactinospora sp. WMMC1484, assembly GCF_049315195.1. Classification (NCBI taxonomy): domain Bacteria; kingdom Bacillati; phylum Actinomycetota; class Actinomycetes; order Micromonosporales; family Micromonosporaceae; genus Plantactinospora; species Plantactinospora sp. WMMC1484. Next base: position 3,659,625 of record NZ_CP186055.1, on the reverse strand, counting down.
ATCCGGCCCTCCGGATCGTAGATCGCCGCGCCGCCGTTGAACCGCCACGGCGACGCGCCACCGACGGCGTTGGCGAAGGCGACGTACATGGTGTTGTCGAGTGCGCGGGCCCGGTAGTAGAGGTCGCGGCGGTGTTCGGAGCCGACCAGGTAGCCGCTCGGACAGAGGTAGCCGCCTGCCCCGTCGGCCGCGGCCGCCCGCGCATGCTCCGGAAAACACGCGTCGTAGCAGACCCCGAGGCCGAGCCGCCAACCGTCGACCAGCAGGGTCGCGCCGCAGCGCCCCGGCGTGAACAACGCGTTCTCGTCCGGCCCCCAGAGGTGCTGCTTGGCGTATCCGGCGCCGACCCGGCCGGCGGCCTCGACCAGCAACGACGAGCAGGTCCGCCGGCCGTCCGGATGCCGGACCGCCGCACCGATCACCACCACCACGCGGTGCTCCCGGGCCACCTCGCGCAGCGGATCGAGCCGGGGATCCGCGATCCGGCCCGCGCTGTCGGCAACCACGTCCGTACCAGCCGGATCGACGGCCAGGGTCGGCGGATGGTACGCCGGCAGGAAGAGCTCCGGGAGTACGACCACCCGGGCGCCGCCGCCGACGGCCCGCTCGACGAGCCGGGCGGCCGAGCGGGCGTTGCCGGCCACGTCACCGGGGACCGGTTCGGCCTGGACCGCGGCGACAGCGAGCGGCGCCGCCGGCAGCCCGGCGGTGGGGTTGGTCACGGCCGCGATAGTAGCGGCCCCCGGCCACCGCGCCGATCTTGCCAAAGTGCCGCCGGGGAGGACAATCGGCGCGTGCCCGACGCCTTCTATCAGCCCACCGACGATGCCGGACGATTCGTCGCCACCGGCTCCACCGAGGGACCGTGGAGCAGCGAGCTGCAACACGCGGGACCGCCGTGCGCGCTGCTGGCCCGAGCCGTGGAGCAGGTGCCCGGCTCCCTGGAGGGGCCGGCCCAGGTCGCCCGGCTGACGGTGGAGATCCTCGGCGGGGTGCCGGTCGGCGAGGTCACGGTCCGGGCCTCGCTGGCCCGACCCGGACGCTCGGTCGAGCTGGTCGAGGCCGACATGCACGCCGCCGGGCGTCCGGTGCTACGGGCCCGGGTCTGGCGGGTCCGGAGTACGCCGGTCGGGCTGCCCGCCGAAGCGCTCACCGCCCCGGTCCCGCCGCCGCCCCGGCCGGCGACCTCGTCCCGGTTCACCGAGCCGCGCTGGCAGGTCGGTTACCTGCGGGCGATCGACTGGCGGTTCGTCGACGGCCACTTCGAGCGGCCCGGCCCGGCGTCGGCCTGGGCACGGCAGCGGATCCCGCTGGTGGCCGGGGAGGAACCGAGTCCGCTGCAACGGGTCGCCCTGCTCGCCGACTCGGGCAACGGGCTGAGCCGGCTGCTGGACATGGAGCAGTGGTGGTTCATCAACACCGAGCTGACCGTGCACCTGCACCGGCAGCCGGTGGACGACTGGCTCCACGTGCAGGCACACACCGTCCTCGACGAGCACGGCTCCGGTCTGGCCCGCACGGTGCTCTCGGACGTCACCGGCCCGCTCGGCCAGGGCGCCCAGGCCCTGATGGTGGGCCGCCGCCCCGGCTGAGCGGCGTCGGCCGAGCCGCGCGGCAGATACCCAAGACGTACGTACGGATTGCATAGCCTGTCGTCGCCTGGCACCATCGGGTGGTGCCCAGGGTAAGTCAGGACCAGCTCGATGCCCGCCGCCAGGAGATCCTCGGCGCGGCACGGGCCTGCTTCGCCCGGCACGGTTACGAGGGCGCGACCGTACGCCGGCTCGAAGAGGCGACCGGGCTCTCCCGGGGCGCCATCTTCCACCACTTCCGCGACAAGGACTCGCTCTTCCTCGCGGTCGCCGAGGACGACGCCGCCGCGATGGTCGCCACGGTGGCCCGCAACGGCCTGGTACAGGTCATGCGCGATCTGCTGGCCGGCGCCGCCTCGCCGGACACCACCGGCTGGCTCGGCAGTCAGCTCGAGGTGTCCCGGCGGCTGCGCACCGACCCGGCGTTCGCGAGGCGCTGGGCGGAGCGCTCGGCGAGCCTGGCCGAGGCCACCCGGGAGCGGCTGGCGCGGCAGCGGGACGCCGGGGTGCTGCGCGACGACGTGCCGATCGAGACGCTGGCCCGGTTTCTGGAGCTGGCCTACGACGGACTGGTGCTGCAACTGGCGATGGCCCGCCCGGCCGGCGACCTCGGCCCGGTACTCGACCTCGTCGAGGAGGCGGTCCGCCGGCCCGGCCACTGACCCGGGTCGCATCGCGCGCTGGCGGGCCGGATCCACAATGGTGGTCCCGATCCGCACGGTTGGAGTGACCGATGGACGTGTTGGTGGGAGCGAGGAAGCCGGAGCCCGACTACGGCGTGGGAATCGGCTGGCGGCCGGAGATCGCCGGATTCGTGGCGGGCCTGCCCGGCCTGCGGTTCGTCGAGGTGATCGCCGAGTCGATACCGGCAGCCGGACCACCGCCGGCCCTGGTCGAGCTGCGCCGGCGCGGTGTGGCGGTCATACCGCACGGGGTGCGGCTCTCGCTCGGCGGTGCCGAGCCGGTCGGGCCGGCCCGGGTCCGGCAGTTCGCCCGGGCCGTCGAACTGCTGGAGGCGCCGATGGCCAGCGAGCACATCGCGTTCGTCCGGGCCGGCGGGGTGGAGGCGGGACATCTGTTGCCGCTGCCGCGTACCCGGGAAGCCGTCGACGCGGTGGTCGGGAACGTTACCCGGGTACGTGCCGAACTGGCCGTCCCGCTCGCCCTGGAGCCGATCGCCGCCATCTTCGACTGGCCGGACGACGAGCTGGACGAGGCGGACTTCCTCACCGAGATCCTCGACCGCACCGACGCGCTGCTGCTCCTCGACGTCGCCAACGTGTATGCCAATGCCCGCAACCGGGGCAGCGATCCGCTCGAGTTGCTCGACCGGCTGCCGCTGGAGCGGGTCGGCTACGTACATGTCGCGGGCGGGGCGGTCGACGACGGGATCTACCACGACACGCACACCGATCCGGTGCCGCAGGAGGTGCTCGACCTGGTCGCCGAGGTCTCCGCCCGACACCGGCCGCCCGCGCTGCTGCTGGAGCGCGACGGGCGCTATCCACCGGCGGCCGTCCTGCACGCCGAACTCGACGCGATCGCCGCCGCCTCCGGCTATCCTCCGGTGACCCCGCGGTGACCGTCCGGACGACCAGCGGGACCGGGTCGGACGGGACCGAATTGGGCGGGACGCTGGCCGAGCGGCAGAGCGCGCTGGTGGCCGCACTGGTCGCGGGTGCGCCGCTGCCGCCTGGCTTCGACGCCCGGCTGGCCGGCGTGGCCCGTGCCGCGCTGTTGGGAAAGCGGGCCGGCGAGGTCGCCCGGCACTGGCCACTGCTCGCCGCCGGCCTCGGCGCGCGTTGGCCCGCCGAGTTCGCGGGTTGGGCGGCCGACCGCCCGACCGCGGGTTCGATCCGGGACGGCTGGGACCTGGCCCGGCGGCTCGCGGCCGAGGGCGGGCTGCCTGCTGCCGCCGCCGAGGAGCTGGCCGTCCGGGACGCGGCCTGGCACTACGACGGCCGGAGCGCGCCCCGACGTCGCCGGCTGCCGGCGCTGCGCCGCACCCGGAACACCCTGGTGACGCAGATCGCCGGCCGGATCCGGATCTGGACCCTGCCCTTCCCGCGAGAGGCGAAGATCGACTCCCCACCGGCCACACCATAGAATGTCCTCCATGGACCTCGGACTCGCAGACCGGGTGTACGTGCTGACCGGCGCCTCGAAGGGACTCGGCTTCGCCACCGCACGCGCCCTGGTGGCCGACGGGGCCCGGGTGGTGCTCTCGGCCCGGGATCCCGACCGGGTGGCCGCGGCGGCGGAGCAGCTCGGCCGGGACGACCGGGTGATCGGACTCGCGGCCGACCTGGCCGACCCGGACACCTCGACACGGTTGGTCGAGACCGCCCTGGAGCGCTTCGGTCAGCTCGACGGCGCGCTCGTCTCGGTCGGCGGGCCGCCCCGGGGCACCGCCGCCCAGGCCACCGACGCGCAGTGGCGCGCCTCCTTCGAAACCATCTTCCTCGGCACGGTCCGGACCGCCCGCACGGTCGCGGCGGCGCTCCCGGGCGGTGGCGCCATCGGCCTGGTGCTCTCGAACTCGGTCCGGGCGCCGATCCCGGGACTCGGCGTCTCCAACGGGCTGCGGCCGGGGCTGGCCGGGGTGGCCAAGGACATGTCCGACGAGTACGGCCCGCGCGGCGTGCGGGTGGTAAGCCTACTGCCCGGCCGGCTCCTCACCGACCGCAACCAGGAACTCCTCGCCGCCGGCCACGACCCGGAACGGGCCCGGGCCGAGATCGAGGCGGAGATTCCGCTGCGCCGGATGGGCGACCCGGAGGAGTTCGGCCGGGTGGCCGCCTTCGTGCTCTCCCCCGCCGCCAGTTACCTGACCGGCGTCACCATCCCGGTCGACGGCGGGGCCCTACGCGGCATCTGAGGCCTCCGCCGACCCGCTCAACCGCCGCCCGGAGCCCGCCGTCTCGAATCCGTCCGCCCGACGCGCCGCCCGCCGCCTTGAGCCCGCCCACCCGATGCGCCGCCCGCCGACCCGGCCCGCCGACTGCGGCCGGACCGACTGCGGCCGGACCGACTGACCGGCTGTCGCGTCTCCGGTGGCTCGCTGTCTCCCTCCTCGACCGGGATAGAGTTGCCATCCGTCGACCCTTGGAGGCGGGCGTCATCGAACTGCTGGCTCTGGCGGTTGCCGCCGCAGGTGCGCTCTGCTGTCTGATGGCGGTCACGACGGTGGTGCTGGTGGTGATATGGGCAGTCCGAAGACGTCGGCGGGGCTGACGGCCCCGCGGCCGCGCGGATTCCGGCCGACCCCGGCCGAGGTCGCGGCGGCGGCCGACCGGCTGCTCTCCGATCTGATCGGCCCGGACCTCGACGTGCTCTTCTGCGGCATCAACCCGGGCCTCTACTCGGCGGCGACCGGATGGCACTTCGCCCGCCCGGGCAACCGGTTCTGGCCTGCCCTGCATCGGGGCGGATTCACCCCGCACCAGGTCGACCCGGCCGACCAGGCCGAGCTGCTCGGCTACGGACTCGGCATCACCAACCTGGCCTCCCGGGCCACCGCTCGGGCCGACGAACTGCGCCGGGACGAGCTCGCCGAGGGCGGCCGGCAACTGCTCCGCAAGGTCAGGCGCTACCGGCCGCGCTGGGTGGCGGTGCTCGGCGTGACCGCGTACCGGACGGCGTTCGCGCGGCCGTCGGCGGCGATCGGCCGTCAGCCGGAGACGATCGGGAGCGCTCAGCTGTGGGTGCTGCCGAATCCGAGCGGGCTCAACGCTCACTTCACGGTGACCGGACTCGCCGCCGAGTTCGCGGCGCTGCGTGCCGCGGTCCTCGACGGCGGGAACGGCTCGGATCCTGGCCGGGGCGCCGGTCAGACCGGGTCGTAGTCCGGGCGAGGCATCGTGATCACCGGCTCCGCGCCCACCGCGTCGACGTACGGGGCCGGGGAGTCGGCGACCGCGAACTGCGTCCGGTACAGCTCGGCGTAGAGGCCGCCCACGGCAACCAGTTCGTCGTGCCGGCCCTGCTCGACGATCCGCCCGCCGTCCAGCACCAGGATCTGGTCGGCCTCCCGTACGGTCGACAACCGGTGTGCGATCACCAGCGCGGTACGCCCACTGAGCGCCACCGAGAGCGCCCGCTGCACCGCCGCTTCCGACTCGGAGTCGAGGTGTGCGGTCGCCTCGTCGAGGATGACGATCGACGGGGCCTTGAGCAGCAGCCGGGCGATGGCGAGGCGCTGCTTCTCACCGCCGGAGAAGCGGTATCCCCGCTCGCCGACGATCGTGTCCAGCCCGTCCGGCAGCCCTCTGATCAGGTCCTCCACCTGGGCACCGCGCAGGGCGGCCCAGAGTTCGTCGTCGGTAGCGTCCGGCCTGGCGTAGCGGAGGTTTTCGGCGATCGTCTCGTGGAACAGGTGGGAGTCCTGCGTCACCACCCCGATGGTGTCGCGCAGCGAATCCAGGGTGGCGTCCCGGACGTCGACGCCGCCGACCCGCACCGCGCCCTCGGTCACGTCGTAGATCCGGGAAACCAGCATCGAGGTGGTGGACTTGCCGGCACCGGAGGGGCCGACCAGCGCCACCATCTGCCCCGGCTCGACGGTGAAGGAGACCCCGCGCAGTACCGGCTCGGAGGCCGTCCGGTCGAGCGTGGCCACGTCCTCCAGCGAGGCGAGCGACACCTCGGCGGCGGTCGGATAGCGGAACCGGACGTCGTCGAACTCCAGCCGCCCGGCGCCGCGCGGGATGGCCACCGCGCCCGGCTTCTCGGCGATGGTCGGGGTGAGGTCGAGGACCTCGAAGACCCGGTCGAAGGAGACTAGTGCGCTCATCACGTCCACCCGGACGTTCGAGAGCGCGGTCAGCGGACCGTAGAGGCGGGTGAGCAGCAGGGCGAGCGTCACGACCGTACCGGCGCTGACCTCGCCACGAACGGCGAGCCAGCCACCGAGACCGTAGGTGAGGGCCTGGGCGAGCGAGGCCACCAGCAGCATGGCGACGAAGAAGGTGCGGGAGTACATCGCCGACTGGATGCCGATGTCGCGGACCCGTTCGGCCCGCTCGCCGAAGCGCCGCGCCTCCACGTCCGGCCGGCCGAAGAGCTTGACCAGCAGCGCCCCGGCCACCCCGAACCGCTCGGTCATGGTGGCGTTCATCTTGGCGTCGAGGTCGTACGACTCGCGGGTGATCTCCGCCAGCCGGTGGCCGACCCGGCGGGCCGGAATGATGAAGATCGGCAGGAGCACCAGGGAGAGCACGGTGATCTGCCACGAGAGCGTCAGCATGACAGCCGCGGTGAGCACCAGTTGGATGATGTTGCTGACCACTCCGGAGAGCGTGCTGGTGAAGGCCCGCTGCGCACCCGTCACGTCGTTGTTGAGCCGGCTGACCAGCGCGCCGGTCTGGGTACGGGTGAAGAACTGCAACGGCATCCGCTGGACATGGTCGTAGACCCGGGTCCGCAGGTCGAGAATGATCCCCTCGCCGATCCGGGCCGAGTACCAGCGCTGGGCCAGCGAGAGCAGCGCGTCGGCGACCGCGAGTCCGGCGATGACCAGCGCCAGCCTGATGACCAGGCCACCGGCATCGGCACCGCCGTTCGAGATGGCGTTGATCACGTCACCGGCAAGGACCGGTGTGGCGACCCCGATGATGGCGGCGAGAATGACGGTGACCAGGAACACCGCGATGTCCCGCCGGTAGGGGCGGGCGAACTCGACGACCCGCCGGACGCTGCGCCGGCTCATCCGATGCCCGGTCACCTCGTCGCGGTTACGCAACGAGCGCAGCATGTTCCAACCGCCCATGCTGGCGCCGGCGCCCATCGGGTTCACCACGCGCGACCTCCCCGTCATCAGTAACGACTACGACAACCGGAGCGGCGGCCCGATTCTTCCCGAATGGCCCTCCTGGTCGCCCACCTGCCGGCTGGTCGCCCCTGCCGGCTGGTCGCTCTACTGTCGGTCAGCTCGCTCTACTGTCGGTCAGCGGAGATCACCCGGCGGATCACGCGGTCGTCGGCGTCCAGCGTATTCGCCGGCTCCGACAGGTTTCCCGCTCCCGGGCGCAGCCCGGACTCTTCCGCAGCGCCGGTGCCGGCGTCGGCGCTGCTACTCGCCGGCGACGGCGCATACGGAAGGGTCCTACTCGCCGACGCCGGCCAGGTCGCGGAGGCGGCGGGTCTGTGCCTCGCGCTCCGCCCGCTGCTGATCCGCCGGAGAACGGCCGGACGCCCTGGCCAGCAGGGCCTTGATCTCCACCACCGCGTCCCGGCTTCCGTTCAGGATCGCCGCGGCCAGGTCCTGGACCGCCGCATCGAGATCCGGCGGTGGCACGACCACGGTCGCCAGGCCGAGCCGCTCGGCCTCGGGGGCGTCGATCCGCCGGCCGGTCACGCAGATCTCCAGGGCCCGGGCATAGCCGACCAGTTCCACCAGCCGCCCGGTGCCGGCGAGGTCGGGCACCAGGCCCAGGGTCACCTCGGCCATCGTGAAGGTGGCGTCCGAGGTCAGTACCCGGAGGTCACAGGCCAACGCGAGTTGGAACCCGGCGCCGATGGCGTGCCCCTGGACCGCCGCGATGGAGATCAGGTCGGGACGGTGCAACCAGGTGAAGCCAGCCTGGAGCCCGGCGATCCGCTCGGCGCATTCCTCGGGCGGCAGCGCGGCCATCTCCGCCAGCGAGTCCCCGGTCCCGGAACGTCCCGAGACCACGGAGAGGTCGAGCCCGGCGGAGAAGGCCCGACCCTCGCCCCGTACCACCACGATGCGTACGTCTCCCGGGAGCTCCCGGGAGAAGTCGTACATCGCCCGCCACATCTGCGGCGTCTGTGCGTTGAGTACGTCGGGCCGGCACAACGTCACTGTCGCGACCGGCCCGTCGCAATTCAGTCGTACGCCCGGGTTCACGAATGACTCCGCAGGCGTTCGGCTCCGGACCAGGCTGTTGAGCGGGTCACGCCTTCTTCCGACGACGAGCGCCGCCACGCTGACGAAGCTGTACACCAGACTCGGTGAGCACCCGGTGGATGAACCCGTAGGAACGGCCGGTCGAGGCCGCCAGGGCGCGGATGCTTTCGCCGGAGGTATACCGCTTGACCAGGTCCTTGGCGAGCGTCTGGCGCTCGGCTCCGACGATCCGGCGACCCTTCTCAGTGCTGGTGGCTGTGCCGGTGGCTGCCATGTTGATTCCTCACGTCCCAGACTGTGCGGTTCGATACGGTCCCACCTATTAGACCGCCTCGAACGATCATGCGCTAGATATCAACTCTTCGCCAACCGACACGCACAGCAGTGTCAGTTTCCCGATTGAGTGATTGCGCCAACGAGGCCGTCCACTCCCGGACGCCGTGGGTTTCCACCCCGCCCCAACAGGGATTTCACCGCGCGGGGCGCTGCGGGCCCGCCCGGGCCATGCGGCCCACCGGCCCACGGTTGAGTTTCCTTCCACCTCAACCGAGTTCAGCTTCAGCATTCGGCGAGTTTCGTTCCGTCGTCGTCAAGTTTCGGCTCTCGTCTCGCCGGGTTTCGGTGACCGGTCGATTCGGTCCGACGGGATTCGCAGAATGGTGTTCGACGGCTGAACTGTCACATGTACGAGACCAAGTCCGCCCCCGGGCACCGCAGGGGCTCGTCGGCCGCGGCATCCCGATCCGAGACATTGTCAGGCGAGTTCCACGAGTTCGAGCAGGTCGTCGCTCCAGGCGTCCTCATCACCGTCGGGAAGCAGGATCGCCCGATCGGGCTTGAGCGCCAGCACCGCCCCCGGGTCGTGGGTCACCAGCACGATCGCCCCGGGATAGCGGGCGATCGCGTCGAGCACCTGCTCCCGGCTCACCGGGTCGAGGTTGTTGGTCGGCTCGTCCAGGAGCAGCACGTTGGCGCCCGAGCAGACCAGGGTGGCCAGCGCGAGCCGGGTCTTCTCGCCACCGGAGAGTACCCCGGCCGGCTTGTCGACGTCGTCACCGGAGAAGAGGAACGCCCCGAGGATCTTGCGCAGCTCGGTGTCGGACTGCTCGCTGGCGGCGCTGCGCATGTGGTCCAGCACGCTGCGCTCCACGTCGAGCGTCTCGTGCTCCTGCGCGTAGTAGCCCAGCCGCAGCCCGTGGCCGGGCCGGACCTCGCCGGTGTCCGGCTCCAGCAACCCGCCGAGGATGCGCAGCAGGGTTGTCTTGCCGGCACCGTTGAGCCCGAGGATCGCCACCCGGGAGCCCCGGTCGACGGCGACGTCGACGTCGGTGAAGATCTCCAGAGAGCCGTACGACTTGGAGAGCCCGGTGGCGGTCAGCGGTGTCTTGCCGCACGGCGCCGGGCTGGGGAACCTGACCTTGGCCACCTTGTCGGCGACACGGGCATCCTCCAACCCGGAGAGGAGCTTCTCGGCTCGCCGGGCCATGTTCTGCGCGGCCACCGTCTTCGTCGCCTTGGCTCGCATCTTGTCGGCCTGGGCCATCAGCGCGCCGGCCTTCTTCTCGGCGTTGGCCCGTTCCCGACGGCGGCGTCGCTCGTCGGTCTCCCGCTGCTCCAGGTATTTCTGCCAGCCGACGTTGTAGACGTCCACCACCGAACGCGTCGCGTCGAGGAACCAGACCTTGTTGACCACGGCCTCCAGTAGCGAGGCGTCGTGACTGATCACGACGAGGCCGCCCTTGTGCGCGGCGAGGAATCCGCGCAGCCAGGTGATCGAGTCGGCGTCGAGGTGGTTGGTCGGCTCGTCGAGCAGCAGGATCCCTCCGCCACCCTCGGCGGCGTCCCGGAACAGGATCCGGGCCAGTTCGACGCGGCGGCGTTGGCCGCCGGAGAGGGTGCCGATGGTCTGCGCGAGGACCCGGTCCGGCAGGCCGAGGTTGGCGCAGATCCGGGCTGCCTCGGCCTCGGCGGCGTACCCGCCGAGCGAGGCGAACTGGTCCTCCAGGGCGCCGTACCGGCGGACCAGCCGGTCGTCCTCGGCGCCCTCCGCGAGCCGCTGCTCGACCTCCTTCATCTGGGCCATCAGCACGTCGAGGCCCCGGGCGGAGAGCACCCTGTCCCGGGCGGTGACCCCCAGGTCGCCGGTGCGGGGGTCCTGCGGCAGGTAGCCGACCTGGCTGCGCCGGTCGATCTGGCCGGCATAGGGCTGGCCCTCGCCGGCCAGCACCTTCAGTGTGGTGGTCTTGCCGGCGCCGTTGCGGCCGACCAGGCCGATCCGGTCGCCGGGCTGGACCCGAAGCGTGGTGTCGGACAGCAGGATCCGGGCGCCGGCACGAAGCTCCAGACCGGTGGCAGTGATCATGTCGGAGGACTCGCTCTCGGGTCGAAGGCTGACTCAGGGCACACGAACGAGCCGGCGGTCCACAGATCCGTCGGCTCCGGGGCGTTCAGCCTTCGCAGAGCAGCACGGGTCCGATTGTACCGGGCGGCCCGACGAACCGGCGCCGGATTACCGATCAAGATCACCGGGTATCGACACCGGCGACATCGCGCCACGAACAGATCGAATCGACGAACAGACGGACACCGCCACGGACAGACGGACAGACAGCGGCCGACGGACAGACAGCGGCGACGCCTGGCGACGCTCGGCAACGCTCGGCAACGCTCGGCAACGAGGCACTCGACCACGGACTCGACGATCGGAGCGATCGGGGAACGGCATGGAACTCAACGACGACGCACGGATTGACACCAGTCAGATCGAGGACCGGCGTGGCTCGGGCGGCGGGCGGGCCGGGATCCCGATCCCGATCGGCGGTGGCCGGGGCGGGATCGTCGGCTTGGTCATCTTCGTCCTGATCACCCTGGTCGGCGGCGGTTTCGGCGTCAGCCAGCTCACCGGGGGCGACGGTGAGCAGCAGGGCGACAACACCGCTTTGGAGCAGCGCTGTGAGACGTCCGACGCGCTCCAGCACCTCGACTGCCGCAACACGCTCTTCGTCAACTCCATCCAGGCGTACTGGAAGCGTGCCCTGCCGGAGCACTTCGACCGCCCCTACGAGGAATCCGACACCGTCTTCTTCGAGCAGGCGGTCAGCACCGGATGTGGGCAGGCCGACTCGGGGGTCGGGCCGTTCTACTGTCCGCTAGACGACAAGATCTACATCGACCTGAGCTTCTACCGGGTACTCGCCGAACAGCTCGGCGCCCCGGGCGAGTTCGCCCAGCCCTATGTGCTGGCACACGAGTACGGCCACCACGTGCAGGACCTGCTCGGCACCGAGCAGCGGGTACGCGACCAGCGGCAGGCCGATCCCGCCGAGGCCAACCGGCTCTCGGTGCTGCTCGAACTCCAGGCGGACTGCTACGCCGGAGCCTGGGCCCGCAACGCCACCGGCACCGCCGACGACCGGGGCGTGAAGATCTTCACCAGCCTCACTCAACAGGACATCCAGGAGGGCCTGGACACGGCGGCGGCGATCGGCGACGACGCGATCCAGCAGAAGTCCGGCGGCCGGATCGACGAGTCGCAGTTCACCCACGGCAGTTCGGCGGACCGGCAGAAGTGGTTTGGCACCGGGTACTCCAGCGGTGACCCGACCGACTGCGACACCTTCGGCGCCGCCCGCTGACCCTGTCCGCACCCGTTGGTTGCGCCGCACCCGCTGGCCCGCGCCGCTGGTGACACCCATCGACCCGGCGAGCCACTAGGCCGGATCGCGGACCAGCACGCGTACGGCCCGGGCGGCGACAATCGCCTCGACCAGGACGGCGTGCCGGGGCTCGGGCACGTCCAGCAGGCGTTCGGCCCGCAGCGCCGCCACCGGCGCCAGCCGACGGTCGGCCAGGATCGCGTCCACCGCGCGCCGGTCGCCGCCGGTCACCAGCGCGGCGAGCCGACCGGCCTCGGGCAGCAGCAGCCGGACGGCCAGCTCGGCACCGTCCGCGGCGGCGGCCCTGGCCTGGTTCTCCCGGCGCCGGGCGAAGCGCTGCTGGGACCAGCCACCGGCCGCGGTGCGCCCCTGGACATACCGGCTGTCCACCTTGGAGACGACGAGCCGGTCACCGTCGGCGACACCGACCGCCACCGCTGCCTTGCGGGCCAGCAGCAGGCCCAGCCGCCGGGGTGCCGCGACTGCGGAGAGAAAGGCGGGCAGGTCGGGCGCGGCTGGCACACCCGGCGGCGGAGAGAGTACCGCGAGGGTGTCGTCCGGCGCGCTGAGCCGGAGCCCGTCCGGTCCGGCGGTGATCTCCGGCGGCCCGCCGTGCCGCTCGGCGAAGCCCTCGAGCCAGCGGGTGAGCCGGGCCGGCGCCACGTCCACCCACCGGCCGCCACCGGCAGCGGGTCGGCTGTTCATCACGGAACGGTACGACATCGGGATCGGTTCGGCGGCGCGACGGGTCTGCTCCGCGCGACCGAACCGGCCCATCCCGCCCCGGATTGAACAGCAGCACCCTGGTCTGCGGCTCCACGACGACAACCCCGCCCGCGCTCGCCAGCAGCAGCGCGGCTCAGCCCAGGAGCACCTTCAGGGCGAGCACCGTGATCAGCCCGCTGGAGACGAGGGCGGTAACCAACCGGCCCCGGGGTCCGGAGAGCATCCGGCCGACCAGCGAGCCACCGGAGGCGATCAGCAGCTGCCAGCTCGCCGAGGCGGCGAACGCGGCTACCACGAAGAGCAGCTCGCCACGTGCCGGCCACTCCTGCGCGGCCCGCCGGCCGAGCACCAGAGCGGCGAAGTAGAGGATCGTCATCGGGTTCAGCAGGGTCAGCACCAGCAGGCCGGCGTACGCCCGGGCCGGCGTGCCCAGGCTCCGGCCGGTCCTGGCCGCCCGCGCCGGATCCGCCCGGTGCCGCAGCGCGTTCCAGGCGCCCGTCCCGGCCAGCGCCAGCAGTACGCCGACGGCGATCCAGCGCAGCGGTCCGGCGACCGGCCCGACCAGGCCGGCCAGCGCGGCCCCGCCGAGCACGGCGATCCCCGCATAGAGGCCGTCGGCCGTGGCGACGCCGAGTGCGGCGGCCGCCCCGACCCGGATCGAGGTCCGGGCGGTGAGTCCGAGGACGAGGATTGCGATGGCGCCGACCGGCACGGCGACGCCGTACCCGGCGATCAGGCCGGCGACGACGGCGTCGGTCATGACCGTGGCGGGGTGATCGTGGCCGGCCCGGGGCACCACCGCTGTCGCCGGGTGGCCCGGACGGCCACGACGGCGGTTACGGATGTCCACGAGCTGGGCGTGATCACGCGACGATTCTGGACCGGAACCGGCCGTTCCGCGACGGAATATCCGCCTGATCTCCGTGTGCGCGCCGGTCCGCGGGCCGGTCCGGAGTTGTCTTCGCTGATCCAGGGCTATCTATCGGCCACCCCGAGTGGTTACCATCCGGTAACCGAATGTCTCTCATGTTCGTTCGTACCGGCGGAAGGATTCCCGATGGCCCACCGTCCCCGTCGTCGCGCCGTCGCCGGCGTCGCGGTGCTCAGCGCGGCCGTGCTCGCGCTGACCGCCGCACCGGCACCCGCCGCCCCACCAGCCAGCACCCGCACCGCCACCCACAGCGCCCCCGCCGGCACGCCCACCGCCACCTTCGCGGCCAACGACTACTGCCTCGGTGAGTGCGCCGACATCCTGCCCCCCGGCCAGAACGGCAACGCCACCCTGGTGGAGATCCTGGCCAACCAGACGCTGGGCGTACTCCCCCGGCACGCCGGCGACCAGCTCGACCGCTACGCCCGCCTGGTCTACGGGTATGCGGGGCTGCGCGAGGAGCAGCTCGGCGAGTTCTTCAACGACGCGTCCTTCGGGGTCCCGCCCGGCCAGGCCGAACGCACCTACTCGCCACGCTCCGACGTCACCGTCGTCCGGGACCGGGCGACCGGCATCCCGCACGTCACCGGCACCACCCGGGCCGGCACCATCTACGGTGCCGGATACGTCGGTGCGGAGGACCGGCTCTTCACGATGGACCTGCTCCGGCACGTCGGGCGTGGCACGCTCACCTCCTTCGCCGGCGGCGCACCGGGAAACCGGGCCCTGGAGCAGAGCGTCTGGCGGAACTCGCCGTACCCGGAGGCGGACCTGGCTGCCCAGGTCGAGGCGCTGCGCGAGCGGGGCCCTCGGGGCGAACAGCTCCACGACGACGTCCGCGAGTACATCGCCGGGATCAACGCCTACATCCGGCACTGCATGGCCAACCGCAACTGTCCCGGCGAGTACGTCCTGACCGGACACCTGGACGCGATCACCAACGAGGGCGGGCCGGAGCCGTTCGAGATGACCGACCTGATCGCGATCTCGGGGGTGATCGGCGGGTTGTTCGGCGGCGGTGGCGGCCACGAGATGCAGTCCGCGCTGGTCCGGATCGCCGCGCGGGCCCGGTACGGCCCGGTCGAGGGGGACAGGGTGTGGACGGCGTTCCGGATGCAGAACAACCCGGAGACGGTGTTGACCCTGCACGACGGGCAGAGCTTCCCATACGGCGAGGCCGACCCGGATGCGTCGAGCGTCGTGCTTCCGGACGCCGGATCGGTCCGGGTAGAACCGGTCACCGAGAACCCGACCGGCTCGGCCCAGCGCTCCACCGGCGGAGCGTCCGACCTGGCCGCCGCGCTCTCCGGGCTGACCGTCACCCCGAGGGGCATGTCGAACGCCGCCGTGATCTCCGGGGCGCACTCCGCCACCGGCCATCCGATCGCGGTCTTCGGCCCGCAGACCGGATACTTCGCGCCGCAACTGCTGATGATGCAGGAGTTGCAGGGGCCGGGGATCAGCGCCCGGGGCGCCGCCTTCGCCGGGGTCAACCTCTACGTGCTGCTCGGCCGGGGCCAGGACTACGCCTGGAGCGCCACCTCGGCCACCCAGGACATCACCGACACCTACGCCGTGCCGCTCTGCACGACCGACGGCAGCGCGCCGACGCTGGCCAGCAACCATTACCGGTACCGGGGCGAGTGCCTGCCGATGGAGGAGATCTCGCACGTCAACTCGTGGCGGCCGACGCTGGCGGACGACACGGCGGCCGGCTCGTACACGCTTGTCGCCCGGCGCACGAAACTCGGACTGG
The DNA here is from genome assembly GCF_049315195.1 of Plantactinospora sp. WMMC1484. Lineage (NCBI taxonomy): Bacteria > Bacillati > Actinomycetota > Actinomycetes > Micromonosporales > Micromonosporaceae > Plantactinospora > Plantactinospora sp. WMMC1484. Next base: position 3,644,096 of record NZ_CP186055.1, on the reverse strand, counting down.
TGGCCTGGCGGGGCACCGTGGCCGGGGCGCCGCACGCCTTCACCCAGCTCCGTTCGACGTACCGGCACGAGGCCGACTCGGCGATCGGGTTCCAGATCTTCAACGACCCCGCCGCGATGGGCGACGCCAGCCAGTTCACCGCCGCGGCCGCCGAGATCGGGTACGCCTTCAACTGGTTCTACGTCAACTCGCGCCAGGCGGCGTACTACAACTCCGGGCTCAACCCGGTCCGGGCTGCCGGCGCCAATCCCCACCTGCCGATGCGGGCCGAACCGGCGTACGAGTGGCAGGGCTTCGATCCGGAGGCCAACACCGCCGACTACCACCCGGTGTCGGCGCACCCGAACTCGGTCGACCAGGACTACTACGTGAGCTGGAACAACAAACAGGCCGCCGACTACAGCGCGGCGGACGGCAACTTCAGCTTCGGCCCGGTACACCGGGGTGACCTGCTGGACCGGCCGATCCGGGCGGCGATCGAGGCCGGGCAGAAGTTCGACCGTGCCTCGCTGACCACCCTGGTGCAACGGGCCGGCCTGACCGACCTGCGCGGGATCGAGGTGCTGGACGAGCTGCTCCGGGTGCTGGAGAGCCAGCCGATCGCCGACGCCGGCCTGGCCGGGGTGGTCGACCGGCTCAGGGCGTGGCGGCAGGCCGGGGCGCTGCGGGTGGAGACGGCGGAGGGGTCGGAGACCTACCAGCACGCCGAGGCGATCCGGATCTTCGATGCCTGGTGGCCGCTGCTGGTCCGGGGCCAGTTCGCCGGGCCGCTCGGCACCGACCTCTACCGGGCGCTGGTGAACGCGATGCAGATCAACGAGTCACCCTCCGGGCACCAGCAGGGCGACGCCTCGGACCTGCCCGGTTCGGCCGCCGCCGGCCAGACCCACAAGGGGTCGTCGTTCCAGCACGGCTGGTGGGGCTATGTCGACACCGACCTGCGGGCCGTGCTGGGTGAGCCGGTGTCCGGCGGGCTCGGCCGGACCTACTGCGGTGCCGGGGACCTGGCGGCGTGCCGACAGATCCTGCTGGACAGCCTGCGCGCCGCCGCCGGCACCCCCGCCGCCGAGATCTACCCCGGTGACGAGTACTGCGCGGCCGGCGACCAGTGGTGCGCGGACGCGATCGTGCACTCCCCCCTCGGCGGCATCCGGCAGGACATCATCGCCTGGCAGAACCGGCCGACGTACCAGCAGGTGGTCTCCTTCCCGGCCGGACGCGGCGACGACCTGACGAACCTGGCCCTGGGCCGGTCGGTGAAGGCGTCGAGCACCCAGCTCGGCCGGCCCGCGACCCGGGCGGTCGACGGCGACCTCGGCACCCGCTGGGCCAGCTCGTGGTCGGACAACCAGTCGATCAGCGTGGACCTGGGTGCCGTCCGGCAGGTGGGTCGGGTGGTGCTGCGCTGGGAGGCGGCGTACGCGCCGTCGTACCGGATCGAGGTCTCCGCCGACGGCACCACCTGGCGCACCGTCTGGTCGACCACGACCGGCGACGGCAACACCGACAACGTCGCCTTCCCGGCAACCTCCGCTCGCCACCTCCGCCTGCACGCCCTCACCCGCGCCACCCCCTACGGCATCTCCCTCTGGGAACTCGAGGCCTACACCCACTGAGTTACCACGTAGATCTTGACGAGTTGTTGTCGTTGGAACGACAACAACTCGTCAAGATCTACTGCCCGCCGAACTGTGGGACGGGGCGCCACCCGGCAGCGGTGAGGGCCCGGCGGAGTTGCGCCGCGACCTCGGCGGGGCGGTGGCGGATCTGTCCGGCGGAGAAGCGCAGCACCCGGTCGCCGTCGAGCCACACCTCGTTCTGCCGGCGCATGTCCGCCTCCCAGTGGCGTACGTCCATGTGATGCGCACCGTCCACCTCGACGTGCAGCCGCCACTCCCGCCAGTACGCGTCCAGGTAGCGCATTCTGCCGGCGGCATCCCGGCGCCGCTCCTGAAGGTCGGGCCGGGGTAGCTGGTAGCGCCGGCAGAGTCGGACAAAGTCGATCTCGGAGAGCGCCTCTGCGCCGCCCTGCGCGTCCCGGGCCGTCCCCAGCACCAGCGCCCGGCGGCGCGCCCGCGACAGCACCCCAGCCACCTGAATGATCTCCTCGGGGCGTACCAGGCGTTGCTGGCAACCGGCCGCGATCACCGACCGCGCCTCGTCGTCGCTGCGCGCCCAGCCGGCCGCGTCCACCAGGGAGCGGGCGGTACCGGTGCGGGTCGGACGTGCCGCCTGCACCTGCTCCGGCGGCAGCGAGCTGGTCCGGTGCACCCGCACCCCGGGCATCCCGGGTTCGAGCCGGCGGCGGGCGGTCGAGGTGCTGTGGCGCTCCGGCACCAGTACGTCGATCGGCTCCCGCCGGAAGCCCCGCAGCCCTGCCTCGGCGGCGGCGGTGAGACCGGCGAGCACGGCGTCCGAGCCGACCGAGAGCACCGCCACCCAGAGCTGTTGCGGCCGGGTCAGCTCACCGGGATGCGCCACCAGTACGCCACGACACCACCGCCGCCACCGCCCTGCCGCCAGCAGGTGCCGCACCTTGCCCGGCGAGAGCGCCCGGCTGGCTTGCGCCCAGCTCACCACCTGCGACTGATTGAACAGCAACCAGTCCAACTCGCTGTCGTCGTCCTCCGGCACTCGCATCCGGATAGCTCAGCCGAGATCTTGACGAGTTGTTGTCGCGGGAACGACAACAACTCGTCAAGATCCGCGACAATCCCCGCGCGCGTCGCGCGTCGCGCGTCGCGCGTCGCGCGTCACGCGTCACGCGGGGCGCGGGGCGCGTCACACGGGGCGCGGGGTGGTGGGGCTGCGCGGTGTGGGGGCTGTCGGGGCTCGTTGGCGTTGGGCGTGGGGCGTTGGTCAGACGTTGAAGCCCAGGGCGCGGAGTTGGTCGCGGCCCTCGTCGGTGATCTTGTCGGGGCCCCACGGTGGCATCCAGACCCAGTTGATCCGGAAGTCGGAGACGATGCCGCCGCCCGGTCCGGTGGTCAGAGCCTGCCTGGCCTGGTCCTCGATCACGTCGGTCAGCGGACAGGCCGCCGATGTCAACGTCATGTCCAGGGTCGCCACGTTCTCGTCATCGACGTGGACGCCGTAGACCAGGCCCAGGTCGACCACGTTGATGCCCAGTTCGGGGTCGACGACGTCCCTCATCGCCTCCTCGACATCGGCGATCGCCGCCCTGCCGCCCACCGCACCGGCGGCACCGGCCGCACCGGCCGCACCCACCGCACCGGCCGGCGGGGTCGCCGCCGTCGACGCGACCGTCGTGTCCTGATCGGTCATGCCGTCTTCACCTCGCTCCGCTCGTTACTTTCCTCGGCACCGGCCTCGACGTCCAACCCGGTCCGGGACGCGTCCAACCCGGCCCGAGCTGCGGCGTCCTTGAACGCCATCCACGGCAGCAGCGCGCACTTCACCCGGGCCGGATAGCGGGCCACCCCGGCGAACGCCACCGCGTCGCCGAGCAACTCCTCGTCCGGGGTGACCTGCCCACGCCCCGACATCAGCTCGACGAAGGCGGCATGCACCGCGAACGCCTCGGCGCTCTCCCTGCCGGTGAGCAGCTCGTGCAGCACGCTCGCCGAGGCCTGGCTGATCGAGCAGCCCAGGCCGTCGTAGGAGACGTCACGGAGAGTGTCGCCATCCAGGGTGACCCGGACGGTCACCTCGTCCCCGCAGGTCGGGTTGACGTGGTGCGCCTCGGCGGCGTACGGCTCGCGCAGCCCGCGACCGTGCGGATGCTTGTAGTGATCCAGGATCATCTCCTGGTAGAGCTGGTCGACCTGCATCACCCGAACACCTTCCGTACCTGTTCCAGCCCCCGTACCAGGGCGTCGACCTCACTGGTCGTGGTGTACAGGTAGAACGACGCGCGGGTCGTCGCCGGTACGCCGAACCGTACGCAGACCGGTCGCGCACAGTGATGGCCGACCCGCACCTCGACACCCTGGGCGTCCAGGATCTGACCCACGTCGTGCGGGTGGACACCCTCCAGCGCGAACGAGATCGTCCCGCCCCGGCCGACCGGCAGCTCCGGACCGAAGATCCGCAGCCCGGGAACCGTCTTGAGCGCGTCGAGCGCGTACGCGGTCAGCTCCCTCTCGTGCCACTGGATCGCCTTCATGCCGATCCCGCTGAGGTAGTCGACCGCCGCGCCCAGCGCCACCGCCTCGGCGATCGGCGGGGTGCCCGCCTCGAACCGGGCCGGCGGCGGCGCGTAGGTGGAGCCGGCCATGCTCACCGTCTCGATCATCGAACCGCCGCCGAAGACCGGCGGCATCGCGGCCAGCAGCTCGCCGCGCCCCCAGAGCACCCCGATCCCGCTCGGCCCGCACATCTTGTGCCCGGTGAAGGCGATGAAGTCGGCGTCCAGCTCGACCACGTCGACCGGCAGGTGCGGCACCGACTGCGAGCAGTCGAGCAGCAGCAGCGCGCCGACCTGGCGGACCCGCTCGGTGATCCGGGCGGTGGCGTTGACCGTGCCGAGGATGTTGGACATGTGCACGATCGAGACCAGCCTGGTCCGCTCGTTGACCAGCTCCTCCAGCCCCGACTCGTCGAGCCGACCGCCGTCGGTGACCGGGAACCAGCGCAGCGTGGCGCCGGTCCGCTCGCAGAGGAGCTGCCACGGCACGATGTTGGAGTGGTGCTCCATCTCGGAGATCACGATCTCGTCGCCGGGGCCGAGCCGGAACCGGGGGTCGCCGGCCGGGCCGCCGAGCGAGGCGTTGGAGAAGGCGTACGCGACCAGGTTGATCGCCTCGGTCGAGTTCTTGGTGAAGACCACCTCGTCGGCGCTGGGCGCGTTGACGAAGGCCGCCACCTTGGCCCGCGCGCCCTCGTACGCCTCGGTCGCCTCGGTGCCGACCGTGTGCACCGAGCGGGAGACGTTGCCGTTGTGCCGCTCGTAGTGCTCACGCAGCGCGTCCAGCACCTGCCGGGGCTTCTGCGAGGTGTTCGCGCTGTCGAGATAGACCATCGGATGGCCGTTGACCTCGCGCCCCAGGATCGGGAAGTCGGCGCGTACCGCCTCGACGTCGTAGCGCGGCACGTCGTCGTACTGTGGCATCCCCGGTGGGATCGCGATGCTGGTCATCTCGACGGCGCCCTTCCGGTCTCTCAGGCCCGGGCCGTGCCGGCGCCGGCGACGTACCGCTCGTAGCCCTCGGCCTCCAGCTTCTCGGCCAGCTCCGGGCCGCCCTCCTCGACGATCCGGCCGGCGACGAAGACGTGCACGAAGTCCGGCGTGATGTAGCGGAGGATCCGGGTGTAGTGGGTGATCAGCAGCAGGCCGGTCTCGCCGGTCTCGCGGACCCGGTTGACCCCCTCGCTGACCACCCGCAGGGCGTCGATGTCGAGGCCGGAGTCGGTCTCGTCCAGGATCGCCACCTTCGGCTTGAGCAGCTCGAGCTGGACGATCTCGTGCCGCTTCTTCTCGCCGCCGGAGAAGCCCTCGTTGACGTTGCGCTGGGCGAAGGCCGGGTCCATCTGCAGCCGCTCCATCGCGCCGCGCAGCTCACCGGCCCAGGTGCGCAGCTTCGGCGCCTCGCCGTCGATCGCGGTCTTCGCGGTACGCAGGAAGTTCGCCACCGACACGCCGGGCACCTCGACCGGATACTGCATGGCGAGGAAGAGGCCGGCGCGGGCCCGCTCGTCCACGGCCATCGAGAGCACGTCGGCACCGTCCAGCAGCACCTCGCCGCCGGTGATCTCGTACTTCGGGTGGCCGGCGATCGAGTACGCCAGGGTCGACTTGCCGGACCCGTTCGGGCCCATGATGGCGTGCGTCTCCCCCGCCCGCACGGTGAGGTCGACTCCGGCCAGGATCGGCTTCAGCTCGCCCTCGGGCAGCCGGACCGACACCTGCAGGTCACGGATCTCCAGAACGCTCATGGTGCGGTAACTCCATTGCTCGGTGTGAGACTCAGGTAGACGTCGCCGTCGCGGATCTCGACGGGGTAGACGGGTACGGGTTCGGTGGCGGGCAGCCCGGTCGGCTCCCCGGTACGCAGGTCGAAGCGGGAGCCGTGCAGCCAGCACTCCAGGGTGCAGCCGTCGACCTCGCCCTCGGAGAGCGCGACGGCGGCGTGCGAGCACTCGTCGCGTACGGCGTAGAAGTTGCCGTCCTCCGCGTGCACGACGGCGACCTCGGTCCCCTCCACCTCGGCCTGCACCGCGGTGCCCTTCGGCACGTCCTCGGTCGAACAGATTCGGATCATCACGCCCCGGCCTTGAGCAGCCGTGCCTCGATCTGGTCACCGAGCCGCTGCCGCAGCTCCTCGGCCGGGATCTTCTGCAACAGCTCGGCGAAGAAGCCGCGCACCACCAGGCGGCGCGCCTCCGCCTCCGGGATCCCCCGGGCCATCAGGTAGAAGAGTTGCTCGTCGTCGAAACGCCCGGTCGCGCTGGCGTGCCCGGCGCCGGCCACCTCGCCGGTCTCGATCTCCAGGTTGGGCACCGAGTCGGCGCGGGCGCCGTCGGTGAGCACCAGGTTGCGGTTGATCTCGTAGGTGTCGGTGCCGGTCGCCTCGGCCCGGATCAGCACGTCGCCGACCCAGACGGTGTGCGCGCTGGCGCCCTGGAGCGCGCCTCGGTAGCCGACGTAGCTGCGGCAGTCCGGCACGCTGTGGTCGACCATCTGCCGGTGCTCCAGATGCTGCCCGGCGTCGGCGAAGTAGAGGCCGTAGAGCTCGGCCTCGCCGCCCCGTCCGGTGTATTCCACGCTCGTGTACTGCCGGACCAGGTCGCCGCCGAGGCTCACCTGGACGTGCGTCACCTTGGCGTCCCGACCGAGCCGGACCTTGAGGTGCTGGGCCTGGACGGCGTCCGGTGCCCAGTCTGCGACGGTGACCAGGGTCAGCTTCGCGCCCTCGTCGACGACCACCTCGACGTTGTCGGCCAGGGTGACCGAGCCGGTCTGCTCCAGCACCAGCGTCACCTCGGCGAACCGGCCGACGTCGACGAAGGTGTGCCCGAACGAGGCGCCGTCGGCGCCCTGCCCGACCAGCCGGAGGGTCACCGGCTCGGCCGGCCGGGTCTCCGGGGCCACCGCGAGCACCACCGCCTCGCCGGCCCGGCCGTGCGCCAGCGCGCTGACCCGGTCGAACGGGGTCAGCACGCTGCCGATCCGGGCGTCACCCTCGTGCACGCCGCCGAAGGTCACCCCGTCCGGCAGCGCGGTGACCTCGTAGCGCAGCCGCCCGTCGACAGCGGTGAACCCGTCGTCGGCGAGACCGCGCAGCCGCTTCAGCGGGGTGAACCGCCACTCCTCCTCCATGCCGGTCAGGGCCGGGAAGTCGCGGACGTCGTACGAGCGGAGCGTCTGCGCCTTGGTCTGCGCGACCGGTGCGGCGGGCGTCTGGCGCGCTTCGGGCGCCTCGGGCGCGAATGCTTCGGTAGTCATCTCTTCCTTGGTCTTGTCTGCGAGAGCCGGGGCGGGATCGGGCCGGCGTTCAGCCGACCGCGCCCTCCATCTGCAGCTCGATCAGCCGGTTGAGCTCCAGGGCGTATTCCATCGGGAGTTCCTTGGCGATCGGCTCGATGAAGCCGCGCACGATCATCGCCATCGCCTCGTCCTCGGTCAGCCCGCGGCTCATCAGGTAGAAGAGCTGGTCCTCGCTGACCTTGGAGACGGTCGCCTCGTGTCCCATCGCCACGTCGTCCTCGCGGATGTCGACGTAGGGGTAGGTGTCCGACCGGGAGATGGTGTCGACAAGCAGCGCGTCGCACTTGACGGTGCTCCTGCTGTGGTGCGAGCCCTCCAGCACCTGCACCAGGCCCCGGTAGGAGGTGCGGCCACCACCCCGGGCGATCGACTTGGAGACGATCGTGCTGGAGGTGTGCGGCGCGGCGTGCACCATCTTGGCGCCCGCGTCCTGGTGCTGGCCCTCGCCGGCCATCGCGACGGAGAGCACCTCGCCCTTGGCGTGCTCGCCGGTCATCCAGACCGCCGGGTATTTCATCGTCACCTTGGAGCCGATGTTGCCGTCGATCCACTCCATGGTCGCGCCCTCGTGGCAGACCGCCCGCTTGGTGACCAGGTTGTAGACGTTGTTCGACCAGTTCTGGATGGTGGTGTAGCGGCAGCGGGCGTTCTTCTTGACGACGATCTCGACGACCGCGCTGTGCAGCGAGTCGGAGGAGTAGATCGGCGCGGTGCAGCCCTCCACGTAGTGCACGTACGCGCCCTCGTCGACGATGATCAGGGTCCGCTCGAACTGCCCCATGTTCTCGGTGTTGATCCGGAAGTACGCCTGCAGCGGGATCTCCACGTGCACGCCCTTCGGCACGTAGATGAAGGAGCCGCCGGACCAGACCGAGGTGTTCAGCGCGGCGAACTTGTTGTCGCCGACCGGGATCACGGTGCCGAAGTATTCCTTGAAGAGGTCCTCGTGCTCCTTGAGCGCGGTGTCGGTGTCCAGGAAGACGACACCCTGCTCCTCCAGGTCCTCACGGATCTTGTGGTAGACCACCTCGGACTCGTACTGGGCGGCGACGCCGGCGATCAGCCGCTGCTTCTCGGCCTCCGGGATGCCCAGCTTGTCGTAGGTGTTCTTGATCTCCTCGGGGAGGTCGTCCCAGCTCGCGGCCTGCTTCTCCGTCGAGCGGACGAAGTACTTGATGTTGTCGAAGTCGATCCCGCCGAGGTCGGCGCCCCAGTTCGGCATCGGCTTGCGACCGAAGAGCCGCAGGCCCTTGAGCCGCAGGTCGAGCATCCAGGCGGGCTCGTTCTTCTTGGCGGAGATGTCCCGGACCACCGCCTCGTTCAGGCCACGCTGGGCGGCGGCACCGGCGACGTCGGAGTCGGCCCAGCCGTACTCGTAACGGCCCAGGGCGGCGAGCTGCTCCTCCTGCGTCATGGGCTGGACGATCTGGTCGGTCATCTATCTGTCCTCACACTGCTGACGGAAGGTTTGGGCTGGGCCGGGATGTGCGTGGTGCACACCCCGTCGCCGTGGGCGATGGTGGCGAGGCGCTGCACGTGGGTGCCGATCAGGCGGGAGATGACCGCCGTCTCGGCCTCGCACAGCTGGGGAAACTCCGCGGCCACGTGGACCACCGGGCAGTGGTGCTGGCAGAGCTGGCCACCGGAGGCGATCGTGGACGCGTTGGCAGCGTAGCCCTCCGCGGTCAGCGCCCCGGCGAGTGCCTCGGCCCTGGCCAGCGGGTCGTCGCCGGCATCCTCCAGCGCCGCCCGGCACCGGGCCTCCAGCGCCGCGACCTGTTCGGCGGCGAAGGCGTCGACCGCGTCCGGACCGCCGTGCCGGAAGATCCAGCGGAGCGCGGCGGTGGCCATCCCGTCGTAGGTGTGCGTGCCGCAGCGCCGCCGGCCGGAGTCGGTGAGCCGGAAGATCCTGGCGGGCCGGCCGCGCCCCCGCTGGCCGTGCACGACCTGGTCACGGGCGATCACGTCGCCGTCGGCGAGCATCGCGTCGAGGTGCCGACGGATCGCCGCCGGGCTGAGCCCCAGCTCCGCGCCGAGCTGCGCGGCGGTGGCCGCACCGTGCTCCAGCAGCAGCTGGGTCACCCGGTCCCGGGTCGGTCGGCCGTCCAGACCGGCGACCTCGGCGGAGGCGGAGCCGGCGGCGGGCACGGCGGAGCCGGCGACCGGACCGGTCACCCGTTCCTGCTCCGAGAACGCCGCCTGGTTTTTCACTACGCCAACGTTACGTATTTCGGCCAAGGTCCGCAAACCCGCACTCCGGTGATCCGGACCACCGGGCGGCGGACGCGCCGTCCAGCATGATCACATTCGCACGTAGCATGGCCGGCGTGAGCCGATTCGGCGAATTTTCTGGCAAACCCACCCTATCGCGACTCGCCCTCGCCTCGGTGGTGGGCAACGTGCTGATCGTCGGGACCGGCGGGGCGGTCCGGCTGACCAAATCCGGGCTGGGCTGCCCGACCTGGCCCCGCTGCACCGACGAGTCGTACGTGGCGACCGCCGAGATGGGCGTGCACGGGGTGATCGAGTTCGGCAACCGGCTGCTCACCTTCGTGCTCGCCGCCGTGGTGATCGCCGGGGTGGTCGCCGCCTGGCAGCAGCGCCCGGCCCGCCGAGGGCTCCGGCTGCTCAGCGTCGCCGCCGCGTTCGGCATCCCGGCGCAGGCGGTGATCGGCGGCATCACCGTGCTCACCGACCTGAACCCGTGGGTGGTCGGGCTGCACTTCCTCGCCTCGATGGCGGTGATCGCCGCCGCGTACGCGTTCTGGCGCCGGACCCTCGAGTCGGACGCGCCGGCCCGACCGACCGTGCCGGCCCCGCTGCGTACGCTCGCCTGGCTCACCGCCGTGGTCGCGGCGGCCGTACTGGTCGTCGGCACCTGGGTGACCGGCAGCGGCCCGCACTCCGGCGACTCCGGCGCGGCCCGCAACGGCCTGGATCCCGAGACCATCTCCCAGGTGCACGCCGACACCGTCTTCCTGCTGCTGGGCCTCTCGGTCGCGATCTGGTTCGCGTTCCGCGCGGTCTCCGCGCCACCGGCCGCGGTCCGCGCCGCCGGGCTGCTGGTCCTCGCCGAGCTCGGCCAGGGTGTGATCGGCTTCGTGCAGTACCTCACCGGACTGCCGGTGGCGCTGGTCGGCGCGCACATGCTCGGCTCCTGCCTGGTCTGGCTCGCCGCGCTGGCGGTGCTCTGGTCGACCCGGGAACGCACCGCCGCCGCCACCCTCCCGCCCACCCCCACCGACCCCCGCCAGCTGGAACGGGTGTAAGGAAACGGGTGTAAGGAAGGGCCCCCGCTTATCGTTTTTTGTTGTAGCGGGGGCCCTTCCTAACCGGTCAGCCGAGCCGGGCGGCGATGGCATCGGCGAGCCGGCCGGGTGCGGCCGGGTCGTGGGCCAGGAAGAGGGAGGGCTCGGTGAGCTCCACCTCGACCAGCACCGGGGCGCCGTCCGGCCCGGGGATCAGGTCGATCCGGGCGTAGAGCGGGCGCGCCGTCCCGCCGGGCAGCGCCGCCAGCACCCGCTCGGCGACCGCGATCTCGGCGTCGGCGGGCGTACGCGGAGCGATCTGCTCCGGCCGGAACAGCCCGTCGACGCCGCGGTCCGGACCGACCAGCATCGGCCCCTTGCGGATCGCGTGACTGAACCGCAGTCCGTCCGGGCCGGCGACGAAGAGCAAGGCGGTCTCCCCGGCGGTGTCCACGGCGCCCAGATACGGCTGCACCATGACCCACCGGCCGGTCGCCTGGAGCCGCTTCACGTGCGCGGTGGCGAGTTCCCGGTGTTCGGCGTCGGCGAGGTCGTAACGGCCGGCGTCCAGGCTGCCCGCGCCGACGACGGGCTTGACGACGTACTCGCCGCGCTGCGCCGGGAGGCTCCAGTCCGCGTCGGGACCCAGCCAGTCGGTCGGCGCCGTCGGCACCCCGGCCTCGGCGAGTTCCCGCAGATAGCGCTTGTCGGTGTTCCAGCGCACCAGGTCGGCGGGATTGGCCAGCCGGGGCACGCTCTCGGCCCAGGCGACGAACTCGGCCCGACGGGGCGGGTAGTCCCAGGGCGAGCGGAGCACCGCCAATCGGTAGCCGGCCCAGTCCACGGCCGGGTCGTCCCAGACGGCCGCCTCGACCCGGATGCCGCGCTCGGCCAGTGGCGCCAGCAACAGCCGGTCGTCGGGGTCGAGTCCGGGTAGTTCGGCACAGGTGATGAGAGCGACCCGGGGCTCGTCGCCCCGGGTCGCGCGGATGTTATCGGACAAAATTCATCAACGAGCCAGAGTACGCCGAGCCATCGACCGCCATAGGTCGTGACTCGGACGCATCTGGTCCATCAGCTCCCGCTCCCATTCGTTCTCCACGGCGACCCCCGCCTTGGCGCAGGCCAGTCGCGCGACGTCCGTGCTGTCTGCGAACTGGTCAGCCCACGCGCCGTCCTCCCCCACCAGGACAATGCGCGCGCCCCGCTTGCCGACGTACTCGATGACCGCCTTCGCGCCACCGTGGCCGGCGGCAAACGACTGGATGCCGGCGACCAGACCGTTGGGGGTCTGACCCGCGACGGTCTGCTCGGCCGTCGGCGTCGTATCGGAACCATCTGCCATAACGCGAAGCCTAAGCAGACTTCTGCATGAACGAGGGGCAGCTACCGATAATTTGTGATGCCGATTACGGTGAGGTTTACCGAAAGCGCCGAGGACCTTTGGGTGATTTTCCGGATATAGATGTGATCAATTCACAACCGATATTCACGTTATAGCCCGGCAAACAGGACGAAAGCGCATAAAGGACCACAAAGCGACCGACTTCGGTCCTGCCGGTTGCGCCGTGCCGGGGTTGCGCCGTGCCGGGGTTGCGCCGTGCCGGTCAGAGCAACGCGTCGACGGCAACCGCGACGAAGACGATCGTCAGATACGTGATGGACCAGTGGAACAGCCGCATCGGCTTCACCCGCTCGCCCCGCCCGGCCCGCTGGTTCAACCGGTGCGCCTCGGCGATGAAGACCCCGCCCGCCACCAGAGCGGTGATCCCGTAGACCGGGCCCATGCCCAGCGGCCAGACCAGCACCGAGGCCAGCACCGTCAGCCAGGTGTAGACCACGATCTCCGCCGAGACCCGGCGGATCGACGCCACCACCGGCAGCATCGGGATGCCGGCCCGGGCGTAGTCGTCCTTGAACTTGATCGCCAGGGCGTAGAAGTGCGGCAGTTGCCAGAAGAAGACCACCGCGAAGAGTCCCCAGGCGGTCGGCGCCAGCGAACCGGTGACCGCCGCCCAGCCGATCAGCACCGGGGCGGAGCCGCAGATGCCGCCCCAGAAGGTGTTCTGCCAGGTGGTCCGCTTCAACCACATGGTGTAGACGAGGTCGTAGTAGACGATGGCGCCCAGGGTCAGGCCGGTGGCCAGCCAGTTGGTGAAGACCGCCATCAGGATCACCGAGACCGCCGCCAGGACCAGCCCGAAGACCAGCGCGTTGCGGGGTGCCACGGTGTGCGTGGGCAGCGGACGACGCTTGGTCCGCTTCATCACCTGGTCGATGTCGCGGTCGATGTAGCAGTTCAGTGCGTTGGCGGCTCCTGCGGCCAGCGATCCGCCGACCAGGACCACCGCTACCAGCCAGAGCGGGGGCAGTCCGTCGGCGGCCAGCATCATCGTCGGCACCGTGGAGATCAGCAGCAGCTCGACGATCCGCGGCTTGGTCAGCGCGACGTACGCCCGGATCCGGGCCGAGACGTCGCTACGCCGAGCCACCTCGCCCGGGGCCCCCGCAGCCGGGGCACCGCCGGTCACGGGGCGCTCGGTGATCATGCTCACGGATTGCCACCTCCGGCGTCGGGCACAGACTGGTCGCTGCGGAAAACAGCTCAGGCGGGCGGGATGGCCCGGAGCCAGCACGCCGACCGACAGCCTACGCGTCGTCGTTTTCGCTGCCCGGGCGACCCTTCTCCGGTGCGAACGATCACACTTCCGGCGAACCGCACCACCGGCCCGGAGATGCGGAGGTACGGCGAGCGACGATCACCGCCCGCCCCGAGCGGCCGACCGGAGACCCGACGCCGCCGCACGGACCTGTTCAGCTTCCGGGCCACAGACCTGTTCAGCTTCCGGGCCACGGACCTGTTCAGCTTCCGGACACCCGACCAGGCGAGGATCCAGACACCACCGGGGGATCCGGTGAACGTTTATGGACACCGCACTAGGGTCATCAGTGAGGGTTCCGCCCATCCACGCCGAGGAGCACACGATCGTGGCTGACAGTCGACGCGAGCAGACCGCGCTGAACTGGTCCGATCTCGACCGGCGTGCCGTCGGCACCGGCGGAGCGGTCGGCCCGGCGATCCGGGTGGGCGAGATCACCGGCGGGACCACCGGCAACTAAGGGAGCGTTGCAGTCATGACGGACCGATTGGGCGAGTTGACCGCCGCAGGAGTGGCGGTCTGGCTCGACGACCTTTCCCGGGTACGGCTGAGTTCGGGCAACCTGGACCAGTTGCGCAGGGAGAAGCACCTCGTCGGGGTGACCACCAACCCGACCATCTTCGCCAAGGCGCTCAGCGACGCCGACGAGTACAACTGGCAACTGCGGGACCTGGCCGTGCGCGGGGTCGACGTCGACGAGGCGGTACGCGCGCTCACCACCTACGACGTGCGGTGGGCCTGTGACGTGATGCGTCCGGCGTACGACAGCAGTGCCGGGGTGGACGGCCGGGTCTCCATCGAGGTGGACCCCCGGCTGGCGTACCAGACCGAGCCGACGCTGGCCGAGGCGAAGGCGCTGTGGTGGCTGGTCGACCGGCCGAACCTCTTCATCAAGATCCCGGCGACCGAGGCCGGGCTGCCGGCCATCACCGCGACCCTGGCCGAGGGGATCAGCGTGAACGTCACCCTGATCTTCGGGCTGGAGCGCTACTCGGCGGTGATGGAGGCGTTCCTGGCCGGCCTGGAGCAGGCGAAGGCGAACGGGCACGACCTGACGAAGATCGCCTCGGTCGCCTCCTTCTTCGTCTCCCGGGTCGACACCGAGGTGGACAAGCGGCTGGACAAGCTCGGTGCGGGCGGCCGGTCGGAGCTGGCGGCGCTGAAGGGCAGGGCCGCGGTCGCCAACGCCCAGCTGGCGTACGAGCGCTACTCCGAGGTCTTCTCCTCCGACCGGTGGCAGGCGCTCGCCGACGCCGGTGCCCACCCGCAGCGCCCGCTCTGGGCCTCCACCTCCACGAAGAACCCGGATTACCGCGACGTCATCTACGTCGAGGAGCTGATCGCACCCGGCACCGTCAACACGATGCCGGAACCGGTGATCGACGCCTACGCCGACCACGGCGAGACCCGGCCCGACACGGTCACCGGCGCCTACGCCGAGGCCCGCGAGGTCCTCGACGGGTTGGCCGCCGCCGGCATCGACTTCGACGACGTGATCGCCACCCTGGAGCGGGAGGGCGTGGAGAAGTTCGAGGCGAGCTGGCTGGAGCTGCTGGACGGGGTCCGCAAGTCGCTGGAGTCGGCCGCGGAGGGCTCCGGGAAGCCGAACCGGGCCGCCGAGGAGAACGCCGAGGCCGCCGGCCGGGCCGGAGGCAACGCATGAGCGACCGCAACCCCGAGGACCTGCTGGAGGGCGGCTGCGAGGCGGCGGCCGGGCTCGCCGTCTACGGTGCGGAGGCGGTCGACGCCACCGCACCGGCCTCGGCCCGGGCAGCGTTGCTGGCCGAGGACGTGCCGGCCCGGCTGGTCGGCAAGGACGCCACCCTCTGGGGCCCGGAGGCGCAGGACGAGGCGGCGATCCGGCTCGGCTGGGTGGACACCTTCCGGCGCAGCCGGGAGCTCCTCCCCCAGCTCGCCGAGCTCAAGGCCGAACTGGCCGACCTCGACCACGTGGTACTGGCCGGGATGGGTGGCTCCTCCCTGGCCCCCGAGGTGATCACGCGTACCCTCGGGAAGTCCCTGACCGTGCTCGACACCACGGATCCGGGGCAGGTCCGGGCGGCGATCGCCGACCGGCTGGACCGGACCGT
The DNA here is from genome assembly GCF_049315195.1 of Plantactinospora sp. WMMC1484. NCBI lineage: Bacteria > Bacillati > Actinomycetota > Actinomycetes > Micromonosporales > Micromonosporaceae > Plantactinospora > Plantactinospora sp. WMMC1484. The sequence goes on along the minus strand of NZ_CP186055.1, from coordinate 3,628,651 downwards.
GGTGGTGGTCTCCAGCAAGTCCGGCTCGACGGTGGAGACCGACAGCCACCGCCGGGCCTACTGGCAGGCGTTCCTCGACGCCGGGCTCAGCGAGGCCGAGGCCGGCCGACGGTTCGTCATCGTCACCGACCCCGGCTCGCCGCTGGCGGAGACCGCCGCCGAGATGGGTGCCTTCGTGGTGCTGGCCGACCCGGACGTCGGTGGGCGCTACTCGGCGCTGACCGCGTTCGGGCTGGTGCCGTCGGCGCTGGCCGGGGTCGAGGTGGTCGAGCTGCTCGACCAGGCCGAGGAGCTGCTCGGCGCGCTCGGCGGCCCGCAGGACAACCCGGGGCTGGCGCTCGGCGCCGCGCTCGGCGCCGCCGCCACCACCGGCCGGGACAAGGTCGCGCTGGTCCCGGACGGCACCGGCATCGACGGTCTCGGCGACTGGGCCGAGCAGTTGATCGCCGAGTCCACCGGCAAGAACGGCATCGGCATCCTGCCGGTGGTGGTCGAGGACCCGGGCAGCCCGGGTGCGACCGGCCCGGATGTGCTGACCGTCACCTACGGCGGCGGGCTCGCCGCCGGTGCGGTGCCCGGCAACGGCATCCGGCCCGACCTGGCGGTCAACGGCCCGCTCGGCGCGCAGTTTCTCACCTGGGAGTACGCCACCGCGATCGCCGGCGTGGTGCTCGGGATCGACCCGTTCAACCAGCCGAACGTGACCGAGTCGAAGGAGAACACCAACCGGCTGCTCGGCTCCGGGCTGCCGATCGAGTCGCCGACCTTCGTCGACGCCGGTGTCGAGGGGTACTGGTTCCCGGGCGAGCCGCAGCAGGCCGCCCCGCTCCCCGGTGACCTCGCCGGTGCGCTGCGGCTGCTGCTGGACGGGCTCGGCGACGACGGCTACCTGGCCGTGATGGCCTACCTGGACCGGTTCGCCGACGCCAAGACCGCGCAGGTACGCCCCGGTCTCGCCGCCGCCTCCGGCCGGCCGGTCACCTTCGGCTGGGGGCCCCGGTTCCTGCACTCGACCGGGCAGTACCACAAGGGCGGGCCGCAGCTCGGCTCGTACCTGCAGATCACCGGGGACGTGGCCGAGGACCTGCCGGTGCCCGGCAAGGCGTACTCCTTCGCGCAGTTGCAGGCGGCGCAGGCCGCGGGGGACCGCGAGGCCCTCGCCCAGCGGGGCCGGCCGGTGCTCCGGCTGCACCTGACCGACCGGGCCGCCGGCATCCCGCACCTGCTCGACGCGGTACGGGGACTGCGGAGTTGACCACCACCGGGCATGCTGACAGTGACCGACTGAGCGAGGAGGGGGAGCCGTGAATCCGCTGCGCGACCCGCAGGACCGGCGGTTACCGCGGATCCCGGAGCCGTGCGCACTGGTGATCTTCGGCGTCACCGGGGACCTGGCCCGCAAGAAACTGCTGCCGGCCGTCTACGACCTGGCCAACCGGGGCCTGCTGCCGCCGGGCTTCGTGGTGCTCGGCTTCGCCCGCCGTGACTGGGGCGACGGCGACTTCGAGTCGATGGCCCGGGACGCGGCACAGGCACACGCTCGGACACCGTGGCGGGAGGAGGTCTGGGGCCGGCTCGCCGGCAACATCAAGTTCGTCGGCGGCGCCTTCGACGACGACGCCGCCTTCGACAAGCTGGCCACCTGCCTGGAAGAGCTGCGGGAGAGTCACGGCATCGGCGGCAACGCCGCGTTCTACTTCTCCATCCCGCCGGCCGCGTTCCCGACCGTGCTCAAGCAGCTCGCCCGGACCGGCATGGCCGACAACGACAAGTGCGGCGGCTGGCGGCGGGTGGTGGTGGAGAAGCCGTTCGGGCACGACCTGCCCTCGGCGAAGGCACTCAACGACCTGGTCGACGACGTCTTCACCCGGGACGACGTCTTCCGGATCGACCACTACCTGGGCAAGGAAACTGTTCAGAACATCCTCGCCCTGCGCTTCGCCAACAGCCTCTTCGAGCCGCTCTGGAACTCCAAGTACGTCGACTCGGTGCAGATCACCATGGCCGAGGACGTCGGCATCGGCACCCGGGCCGGCTTCTACGACGCCACCGGCACCGCCCGGGACGTGCTCCAGAACCACCTGCTGCAACTGCTCGCCCTGGTGGCGATGGAGGAGCCGACCAGCTTCGACGCCAGCGAGATCCGGGCCGAGAAGCTGAAGGTGCTCCGCGCGATCACCCTGCCGAAGGACGTGCAGACCGGCACCGTACGCGGGCAGTACCTGCCGGGCTGGGTGGCCGGCAAGCGGGCGGTCGGCTACCTCGACGAGGAGGGGGTGCCGGCCGACTCCACCACCGAGACCTACGTGGCGGTCCGGCTCGGCATCCAGAACCGGCGCTGGGCCGAGGTGCCGTTCTACATCCGGGCCGGCAAGCGGTTGCCGCGCCGGGTGACCGAGGTCGCCATCATGTTCAAGAAGGCGCCGCACCTGCCGTTCAACCCCGCCGACATGGAGATGCTCGGCAACAACCAACTCGTCATCCGGGTCCAGCCGGACGAGGGCGTCGTGCTGAAGTTCGGCTCCAAGGTCCCCGGCACCACGATGGAGGTCCGGGACATCGCGATGGACTTCCAGTACGGCGAGGCCTTCACCGAGTCCAGCCCCGAGGCGTACGAGCGCCTGGTGCTCGACGTGCTGATCGGTGACCGGACGCTCTTCCCGGACGCCGCCGAGGTCGAGCAGAGCTGGCAGGTGATCGACCCGCTGGAGGAGGCCTGGGACGGCGTCCGGCCGGAGCCGTACCGGGCCGGCGAGTGGGGTCCACGGGCCGCGGACGAGTTGCTGGCCCGGGAGGGCCGGGCGTGGCGGCGGGCGTGACGCCCGGAGCAGCGCCACAACGACAGCACCCCGGAGCAGCGCAACAACGACAGCAACCAGGAGGCACCGTTGATCGGCTTGTGGGACACCACCGGTAACGAGGTGGTGAAGGCCCTGGCCGCCGAGCGGCGCAGCGCGGGCGGCGTGGCCAGCGGGATGGCGCTGACGCTGATCGTCGTGGTGGACGAGCCCCGGGTCCGGGAGGCCGAGGCGGCGGTGACGATCGCCTCGGCCGCGCACCCGTGCCGGATGGTGGTGGTGGTCCGCTCCGACATCGAGCGGGACCGCAACCGGCTCGACGCCGAAATCGTCGTCGGTGGCCGGCTCGGTCCGGGCGAGGCGGTGGTGACCCGGATGTACGGCCGGCTCGCCCTGCACGCCGAGTCGGTGGTGATGCCGCTGCTGGTGCCGGACGTGCCGGTGGTGACCTGGTGGCACGGCGAGCCGCCGACCGAGATCGCCAACGACTTCCTCGGCGTGGTGGCGGACCGGCGGATCACCGACTGTGCGCAGGCGGCCGATCCGGTGGAGGCGCTGCGGCAGCGGGCCCGGGACTACGCGCCCGGCGACACCGACCTGGCGTGGACCCGGATCACCCCGTGGCGCACCCTGGTCGCCGGGGCGTTCGACACCACCGAGGGCAACCAGGTCACCTCGGCGACCGTGGTGGCGCCGCACACCGACCCGACCGCGGCACTGATGATCGGCTGGCTCAGGTCCCGGCTGGGTCTGCACCCGCACTGGGAGCACACCAGCGAGTTTCCCCGGATGCGCTCGGTCGAGCTGAGCTGCGCCAACGGCGAGCAGGTCGTGCTGACCCGAGACGACAACCAGGCGACGTTCCGGCGTACCGGGCAGGCCGACCGGCAGCTTCCGCTGGTACGCCGCCCGCTCGGTGACGAGCTCGCCGAGGAGTTGCGCCGGCTCGACCCCGACCAGATCTACGCCGAAGCGCTCGGTGCCGCCGCCGGGGTCGCCGGTCTGCAGGCCCGGCCGGCGCAGCGGGTGCACGTCTGGAAGGACCCGACGAAGCAGCCGCAGGGGGTCGCGTGACCGGGACCGCGGTGGTGGTGCACGCCGACCCGGAACTGCTGGCGCAGGCGGTCGCGGCCCGACTGCTGGTCCGGCTGATCGATGCGCAGGCGGAGCGGGGCGAGGCAGCTGTTGTGTTGACCGGGGGCCGGATCGCCGCCGCCGTCTACCGGGCGGTCCGGGAGTTGCCGGCCCGGGACGCGGTGGACTGGTCCCGGGTCGACGTCTGGTGGGGTGACGAACGCTTCCTCCCCGCCGGAGACCCGGACCGGAACGAGACCCAGGCCCGGAAGGCACTGCTCGACGCGCTGCCGCTGGCCCCGGAACGGGTGCACCCGATGCCCGCCTCCGACGGCCCGGACGGGCCCGACCCCGAGGCGGCGGCGGTGCGCTACGCGGCCACCCTCGCCGCGGCGGCCGGGCCGGACACGGCCATGCTGCCCTACTTCGACGTGCTGATGCTCGGGGTGGGCGAGGACGGTCACGTCGCCTCGCTCTTCCCCGAGCATCCGGCCGGCGACGAGAGTCGCCCGGTGAGCGCGGTCCGGGGCAGCCCCAAGCCGCCACCGGTGCGGATCACCCTGACCCGTCCGGCGCTCAACACCGCCGAGGAGGTCTGGCTGATCGCGAGCGGCACCGACAAGGCGCGGGCGGTCGGCATGGCGCTGCACGGTGCCGGGGCGGGACAGGTGCCGGCGGCGGGTGTCGCGGGGGTGCGGCGGACCAGGTGGCTGTTGGACCGGGCGGCGGCCGCCGAGGTGACGCCGAGCCCCTAGGCCGGCTCAGGTGACGCCGAGCCCCTAGGCCGGCTCAGGTGACGCCGAGCCCCTAGGCCGGCTCAGGTGACGCCGAGCCCCTAGGCCGGCTCGCCACGGCGGCGGGCCCGGAGCGCGGCCAGCGCCTCGGCGAGCAGCGCCTCGCCGTCCGCCTCGCTGCGCCGCTCCTTCACGTACGCCAGGTGCGATTTGTACGGCTCGGTCCGCTGCCGCCCCGGCGGGTTGTGCGCGTCCTGCCCGGCCGGCTGGCCGCAGTGCGGACAGTCCCAGGTCTCCGGAATCTCGGCCTCGGCCGCGAGCAGGATCTTCAGCATGTGCCCCTTGCCGCACCAGTAGGTGACCGGGCGGCGGGGGGCGGGTTCGCATCGTTCGGTCGGGCGGGCCGGACCGGCACCGACCCGACTGCCACGGATGGCGCTGCCACTTGGCACGGTTCTTCGCTCCGTTCGTCAGAGGGGGTCCCCAGCAGGGCATGACAAACTGCGCGCGGCCCACGTTAGCGGACCGCGCGCGATTTGTACGCCCTGGTTCGTGGTGCGCCCGACGTTTGTCAGGTGGTCTCGGCGAGCCGCAGCCAGAGACCCAGCCCGACGATGCAGGCGAACCAGACAAGACCCACCAGAACGGTGTATCGGTCAAGGTTCTTCTCGGCCACCGAGGAGCCGGCCAGGCTGGAGCTGACCCCTCCGCCGAACATGCTGGACATGCCGCCGCCCTTGCCCCGGTGCAGCAGGATCAACAGGACGAGCAGCAAGCTCGTGATCACCAGCAACACGATCAACGTGTATGCGAACCAGATCGGCATGGCAGGGGTCAGTCCTCTCAGCTACGCGGGGCCCGTCAAGGATAGCGACCCGTCAACGGGCGATGTGCTCCGGGAACCGGCAGATCTGCGCGAACTCCTCGGCGTCCAGGCTCGCCCCGCCGATCAGTGCGCCGTCGACGTCCGGCTGCGCCATGATCGCCGCGATGTTCGCCGCCTTCACCGAGCCGCCGTAGAGGATCCGGATACCGTCGGCGGTCTGCTGGCCGTGCAGCTCGGCGAGGCGCTGCCGGATCGCCCCGCAGACCTCCTGGGCGTTCTCCGGGGTCGCGGTCTTGCCGGTGCCGATCGCCCAGACCGGCTCGTACGCGACGACCACCTTCGCCACCTGCTCGGCGGTCAGCCCGGCCAGCGAGCCGTCGAGCTGGTCGCGGACGTACGCCACCTGACCCTCCTGCTCGCGGATGTCCAGCCCCTCGCCGACGCAGAGGATCGGGGTCAGCTCGTTGGCCAGCGCTGCCTTGACCTTCGCGTTGACCAGGGCGTCGTCCTCGTGGTGGTAGGTCCGCCGCTCGGAGTGCCCGACCACCACGTAGCTGCAGCCCAGCGCGGTCAGCAGCGGGCCGGAGATGTCTCCGGTGTACGCCCCACCCTGGTGCGGCGAGAGGTCCTGCGCGCCGTACCCGATCATCAGCTTGTCGCCGTCGACGGCGGTCTGCACGGTGCGCAGGTCGGTGTAGGGCGGCAGCACCACCGTCTCGACCTCGGTCAACTGCTTCTCGTTGAGGCTCGCGGCGAGCTTCTGGATCAGCAGGTTGGCGTCCCGGTGGTTGAGGTTCATCTTCCAGTTGCCGGCCATCAGCGGGCGGCGGGCGGGTGCGGGGGTGGCCACTACTGCTCCAGAGCGACGATGCCGGGGAGAGCCTTGCCCTCCAGGTATTCCAGCGAGGCGCCCCCGCCGGTGGAGATGTGCCCGAACGACGACTCGTCCAGGCCGAGCGCGCGGACCGCCGCGGCGGAGTCCCCGCCGCCGACCACGGTGAAGCCCTTCACCGTGGTGATGGACTCGGCGATCCCCCGGGTGCCGGCGGCGAACGGAGCCAGCTCGAAGACGCCCATCGGGCCGTTCCAGAACACCGTACGGGCGGTGCCGATCGCCTCGGCGAACTCGGAAACCGTCCGGGGGCCGATGTCCAGACCGAGCCGGTCGGCCGGGATCGCGGTCACCGGCACCGTGTCGTACGCCGCCTCGGCGCTGAACTCGGTCGCCGCCACCACGTCCACCGGCAGGACGATCCGCCCCTCGCCCCGGGCCAGCAGGTCCCGGCAGGTGTCGAGCATCTCCTCCTCGAGCAGCGACTTCCCCACCTCGTGCCCCTGGGCGCGCAGGAAGGTGAAGCACATGCCGCCACCGATCAGCAGCTTGTCGACGGTGGGGAGCAGCGCCTCGATCACGGCAAGCTTGTCGGAGACCTTGGAGCCGCCGAGCACCACCACGTAGGGGCGGTCCGGCTCCTGCCGCAGCCGGGCCAGCACCTCCACCTCGCGCAGCACCAGCCGGCCGGCGACGTGCGGCAGCCGGGCCGGCACGTCGTGGACGCTGGCGTGGCTGCGGTGCACGGCACCGAACGCGTCGTCGACGTACGCCTCCGCGAACGCGGCGAGCTGGTCGGCGAACACGCCCCGCTCGGTGGTGTCCTTGCTGGTCTCGCCGGCGTTGAAGCGGAGGTTCTCCAGCAGCGCGACCTGCCCCGAACCGAGCTGCTCGACCGCCTTGCGGGCCGACTCGCCGACCGTGTCGGTGGCGAACGCCACCTCGGCGCCGAGCAGCTCACCGAGGCGGTCGGCGACCGGGGCGAGGCTGTATTTCGGGTCTGGCGCACCCTTCGGGCGCCCCAGGTGGGAGCAGACCACCACGGCGGCCCCGGCGTCCCGCAGTGCGGTCAGCGTCGGCAGCACGGCCCGGATCCGGCCGTCGTCGGTGATGGCGCCGGTCTCCTTGTCGAGGGGCACGTTCAGGTCGGCGCGCACCAGCACGCGCCGACCCGACACCCCCTCGGCGAGCAGATCGTCGAGGTTACGGATGCTCACAGAGCCATCACTCCGTTCGCGACTGCGGGGCTCGCAAGCTCACTCCTCGCGCTCACAGCCCGGCACCGACCAGCTTCACGAGGTCGACGAGGCGGTTCGAGTAGCCCCACTCGTTGTCGTACCAGCCGACGACCTTGACCTGGTCGCCGATCACCTTGGTCAGGCCGGAGTCGAAGATGCAGGAGGCCGGGTCGGTGACGATGTCGGTGGAGACGATTTCGTCCTCGGTGTAGGTGAGGATGCCCTTCAGCGGGCCCTCGGCGGCCGCCTTCATCGCGGCGTTGACCTCCTCGACCGAGGTCTCCCGGCCGGCGGTGACGGTCAGGTCGGTGGCCGAGCCGGTCGGGATCGGCACCCGCAGGGCGAAGCCGTCCAGCCTGCCCTTGAGATCGGGGAGGACCAGCCCGATCGCCTTGGCGGCACCGGTCGAGGTCGGCACGATGTTCAGCGCGGCGGCGCGGGCCCGGCGGAGGTCCTTGTGCGGGCCGTCCTGGAGGTTCTGGTCCTGGGTGTACGCGTGGATGGTGGTCATCAGGCCGCGCTCGATGCCGAACGTGTCCTGCAGCACCTTGGCCATCGGGGCGAGGCAGTTGGTGGTGCAGGAGGCGTTGGAGATGATGTTGTGCGTGGCCGGGTCGTAGGACTGGTGGTTGACCCCCATCACGACCGTGACGTCCTCGTTCTTGGCCGGGGCCGAGATGATGACCTTCTTGGCACCGCCGTCGATGTGCGCCCTGGCCTTGGTGGCGTCGGTGAAGAAGCCGGTCGACTCGATCACCACGTCGGCACCGAGGTCGCCCCAGGGCAGCTTGCCCGGGTCCTTCTCGGCGAAGACCTTCATGGTGTGCCCGCCGACGCTGATCTCGTCGGCGCTCGCCTTGACCTCCTGCGGCAGCCGGCCGAGGATGCTGTCGTACTTGACCAGGTGCGCCAGCGTGGCGTTGTCGGTCAGGTCGTTCGCGCCGACCACCTCGACGTCGGCGCCCGACGCGAGCACCGCGCGGAAGAAGTTGCGGCCGATCCGGCCGAATCCGTTGATGCCAACCCGGATGGTCACTGGGTCCATCTCCTCGTGTTCTGGTTCGCCGCCGACTGACCGTGCGGCGGCGAAGATGGGTGCGCCGACCGTTGGAGCCGGCCGCTGGATGTCACCCCGGCCGTCTCACCGCGAACCATGGGCGGTCAGCACGGCGGAGAAGGCCGGTCCCGGCCCCGTCGCCGTACGCTGCGACCTTATCCGAGCGCGCCGCCCCGCGTTGCGTCGGGGCACAATCCGGCCAATCGACTTCACCGGCGGGTGTGTGACGCCGCCCCGGGGGGATCAGACCGCCAGCATGTCCGGGGTGACCGCCGCCTCGGTGTCCGGGATGCCCAGGTCACGGGCGCGTTTGTCGGCCAGCGCCAGCAGCCGGCGGATCCGGCCGGCGATGGCGTCCTTGGTCAGTGGCGGGTCGGCCAGCGCGCCCAACTCCTCAAGGGACGCCTGCCGGTGCTCCAGCCGGAGCCGGCCGGCCGAGGTGAGGTGGTTGGGGGCGTCCTCGGCGAGGATCTCCAGGGCCCGGGTCACCCGGGCGGCGGCGGCGACCGCGGCCCGGGCCGAGCGGCGCAGGTTCGCGTCGTCGAAGTTGGCCAGCCGGTTGGCGGTGGCCCGCACCTCACGGCGTACCCGGCGTTCCTCCCAGGAGAGCACGCTGGAGTGGGCGCCGATCCGGGTGAGCAGCGCGGCGATCGCGTCGCCGTCCTTGACCACCACCCGGTCCACCCCGCGCACCTCGCGGTATTTCGCGGTGATGCCGATCCGGCGGGCCGCGCCGACCAGGGCGAGCGCGGTCTCCGGGCCGGGGCAGGTGATCTCCAGCGCGCTGGAGCGGCCGGGTTCGGTCAGCGAGCCGTGCGCCATGAAGGCGCCCCGCCAGGCCGACACCGCGCAGCAGACGTTCGCCGCGACCACGTGCGGCGGCAGCCCGCGTACCGGTCGGCCACGGACGTCGAGCAGGCCGGTCTGCCGGGCCAGCGCCTCACCGTCCTTGACCACCCGGACGATGTAGTGGCTGCCCTTGCGCAGCCCGCCGGAGGCGAGGACGTGGATCTCGCTCGGATATCCGTAGACCTCGGCGATCTCCCGGCGGAGCCGGCGGGCCACCGCACCGGTGTCCAGCTCGGCCTCGACCACCACCCGCCCGGAGACGATGTGCAGTCCACCCGCGAAGCGCAGCAGGGCAGCCATCTCCGCCCGCCGGCAGCAGGGCTTGGGCACATCCACCCGGCTCAGCTCGTCCTTGACCGCAGCCGTCATCGCCATCTTGTCGTCACCTCGGAGGCCGATCCCGGCGGGTGCCGGTGATTACTACGTGCTTCGTCGTGGTTCGTGGATGCTCAACGGTGATTCGTAGGTGCTTAACGATCGGCGCCCAGGAGAGGCACCAGTGCGGCGCCGAGCGCTGCCGGATCGTGCTGGGGACCACCGTCCGGCACGGCCACCGGGGCGAGCACCAGCCGCGCACCCAGCGATTCTGCCGCACGATGCACCGGTTCGGGGTCACCCACCGCCTTCCCGTCCGCCAGCACCATGTCCACGCTGAGACCGGGCAGGTACCAGCCGAGCGCCGCCAGGTGGTCGGCGAGGGAGAGGCCGAGGGTCTCCGCCTCGTTGGCGAGGTTGAGCGTGACCAGCCGGCGGGCCGGGCTGGCGACGATCGCGGCGGCCAGCTCCGGCACCAGCAGGTGCGGGATCACGCTGGTGTACCAGCTCCCCGGTCCGAAGATCAGCCAGTCGGCCTCGCCCACCGCCGCCACCGCCTGCGGGCAGGCTGCCGGGTCCTCCGGGGTGAGCCGGACCAGCTCGACGCGGCCGTCGGTGACCGCCACCGCGTGCTGGCCGCGCACGGTCTGCACCGCACCGGGCCGGCGCGGGTCCGCGCCGCGTACCCGGGCCTCGATGCCGACCGGCTGGCAGGCCATCGGCAGCACCCGGCCGACCGCGCCGAGCATCGCGCCGGCGTGGTCGAGCGCGGCCACCGGGTCGCCGAGCAGCTCCATCAACCCGCAGAGCACCAGGTTGCCGACGGCGTGCCCGGCCAGCGGATCCGGCCGGGGCCCGCCACCGGCGAACCGGTGCTGGAACAGCTCCGCGCTGCGCCGGCTGCCGGGCTCGTCGGCCGCGAGCGCGGCGAGCGCCTGCCGCAGGTCACCGGGAGGTAGGGCGCCACGCTCCAGCCGCAGCCGGCCGCTGGAGCCGCCGTCGTCGCCGACCGTGACCACCGCGGTGATCTCCAGGTCCAATTCCGGCGCGCAGCGGCGCAGCGCGCGCAGCGACGCCGCGAGGCCGTGCCCGCCGCCGAACGCGACGACGCGGCGCCTCACTCGCGCCCCAGGTCGCGGTGGTGCGCGGTGGCGGCCAGCCGGGCCTGGCGCAGCCGTGCCGCCAGTTCCTCGGAGATCGCCACGCTGCGGTGCTTGCCGCCGGTGCAGCCCACCGCCACGGTCAGGTAGCGCTTCCCCTCCCGCTCGAAGCCGGGCGCCGTGGCGTTGATCAACCGGGCGTACGTCTCGACGAAGGTCACCGCGCCGCGCTGGCCGAGCACGTACCGGCTGACGTCCTCGTCCCGACCGGTGTGCTCGCGCAGCTCCGGCACCCAGTAGGGGTTGGGTAGGAAGCGGGCGTCGAGCACGAAGTCGGCGTCGGGCGGGAGACCGTACTTGAAGCCGAAGGAGAGCACGGTGACCCGGAGCCGTCGGGCGTCCTCGCCGCCGAAGAGCTCCTCCACCCGGCTGCGGAGCTGGTTCACGTTCAGGTGGGACGTGTCGATGATCACGTCGGCCTGGTCGCGGGCCTCCTCCAGCAGCCCGCGCTCGACGGCGATGCCGTCGGCGAGCCGGCCGTCGCCCTGCAGCGGGTGCGAGCGTCGGACGCTCTCGAAGCGGCGGATCAGCACCTCGTCGTCGGCGTCCACGAAGACCACCCGGGGCTGGAAGCCGCGCTCCTTGAGCGCCCGGATCGCCCCGGCGAGGTCGGTCGAGAAGGCCCGGCTGCGCACGTCGAGCACCATCGCGGTCTTCCGGGCCGCCCCGCCGGCCTGGAAGGCCAGCTCGGCCATGTCGAGCATGAGTGCCTGGGGCAGATTGTCCACCACGTAGAAGCCGACGTTCTCCAGCGCCCGGGCGACGGTGCTGCGCCCGCCTCCGGAGACCCCGGTGACCACCACCAGGGTGGTGTCGGACCGGCTCGACTCCGGCTCGGCCGAGACCGGCGCCGGGGTTGTCCCGTCCGGCAGCGGTTCCGCCCCGTGCTCCTGCTCCGCCGGCGACCCGTCGGTCGCCACCCGCGTCTCGCTCATGTTCCACCCCCCAGCCGCCCCGCCTGCCGGATCGACGGTACGCGCCTGCGGGCGCGTACCCGAGGGTCGACCACCCGGCGAGGTTTGGAGACGTAATCTACCCGGCCGTCGGAATCTCCCGAGCCACCGGCCCGGCCGGATTCACTGGAGGCAGTTGCTAAAGAAATCTTTCTAGAGATAGCTTTAGCATATGTCGTCCAAGCCCGAGGTCCGGCTGACCGACCCCCGAGCGCTCCGGGGCTACGCCCACCCCCTCCGGTTGGCCCTGGTCGGGCTGCTGCGCCGGGAGGGCCCGCTGACCGCCACCCAGGCCGCCGAGCGGCTCGACGAGAGCGTGCCGAGCTGCTCATACCACCTCCGACAGCTCGCCAGGTACGGCCTCGCCGAGCGGGTCGAGGGTGCCGACGCCCGGGAACGTCCGTGGCGGGCGACCGCCCAGGTCACCTCCTGGGACGACCTCTCCGACGACCCGGATGCCCGGGTGGCGGCCAATGAGCTCAACGCGATCATCCTGGACCACTACGTCGCACGGGCCCGGACCCACCTGGTGCGCCGGGCGGACGAGCCGGCGCAGTGGCGGGCCGTGCTCGGCTTCGGCGACGCCCTGGTGCACGTCACCGCCGCCGAGCTCGCCGAGCTCTCCGAGCGGATCGAGGCGCTGCTCGCCGAGTACGACGAGCGGCTGACCGACCCGGCGACCCGGCCGGAGGGCTCCCGGCCGATCGGCGTCATCCAGCTACTGGTCCCCACCGATCCGCCACCGACGTCGGCCACACGATGACCCGCGGCCCGCGACCGCCGGACGCGGCGCGATGACCGGCACCCTGCCCCGGCCGGCGGCCCGGCGCGCCCGGCGCTGGCTGCCTGATCTGCTACGCCAGGCACCGTTCCGGCGGTACTGGTCGGCACAGACCGTCTCTCTCTTCGGCGACCAAATCTCCGCGATCGCCCTGCCCCTGCTGGCGGTGCTCGGCACCGGAGCCGGTCCGGCCGAGATGGGCTATCTGACCGCCGCCGCACTGATCCCGAACCTGCTCTTCTCACTGCTCCTCGGCGCCTGGGTCGACCGCTACCCGCACAAGCGGCGGGTGATGGTTATCGCCGACCTCGGCCGGGCGGCGCTGCTGGCGGCCGTGCCGGTGGCGTACCTCGTCGGGGTGCTCTCCCTCGGGCAGCTCTACCTGGTCGCCTTCCTGACCGGCACCCTGGCCGTGCTCTTCGAGGTCGCGCACGGCGCGCTCTTCGTCTCGCTGGTGCCCCGGCGGGACTACGTCGACGCGAACGCGCTGACCAACGGCAGCCGGGCGATGTCGTACGTCGCCGGGCCGAGCGCCGGCGGACTGCTGGTGCAGACCCTCACCGCGCCGGTCGCGCTGCTCGCCGACGCGGTGTCGTACCTGGTCTCCGCGCTCTTCCTGGCCCGGATCCGGCCGGCGCGGGCGCCGGAGCCGGCCGCGCCGGACGGGACCGGGTTCGGCATCGGCCAGGGCCTCCGGTTCGTCGCCCGCTCCCGGATTCTCCGGGCGGTGCTGCTCGGCACCACCACGCTGAACCTCTTCAACTACATGTTCGCCGCGCTCTTCGTGCTCTACGTCAGCACGGAGCTGGGGCTCTCCCCCGGGCTGCTGGGCCTGGTGATCGGTGTCGGCTCGGTCGGCGCGCTGCTCGGCGCGGCGGTCACCGGCCGACTCGTCCGGCGGTTCGGCATCGGCCGGACCGCGCTTGTCGGTTTCGTGCTCTTCCCGGCTCCGCTGGTGCTGGTGCCGCTGGCCGGCGGGCCGACCCCGGTGATCGTGGGTGCGCTGCTCGTCGCGGAGTTCCTCTCCGGGCTCGGCGTGATGGTGCTGGACATCACCGTCGGTTCCCTCCAGGTCGCGGTCACCCCGGAGCGGCTGCTGGCCCGGGTCGCCGGCGCCAAGCGGACCGTCAACTACGGCATCCGGCCGATCGGCGCCGTCCTCGGCGGCAGCCTCGGCGCGGCGATCGGGGTACGCCCCACGCTCTGGATCGCCACCGTCGGTGCGGTCGCCGGGCTGCTCTGGCTGCTGCCCACCCCGATCCCGGGCCTGCGCGAACTACCCGAACCCGACACCTCCGCGGCCGCCTGACCGGCGTCAACAGGGTACGAAAAAGGCCGCGGCGGTGACGTCGTCGTCACCGCCGCGGCCGGCGTTCTCGCGTCGATCCGGTCAGCTGCGGGCCCAGGCGTCCGCGACGAGGTCGGCGGCCTGGTTCTCCCACTTGGCGTACGCGTCCGGGTAGGCCGACACCTGTACCTTCTGCGCGGCCACGGTCAGCGGCAGCTCCTGCCAGCCGTCAACCTGCCGCAGCCCCTTCAGGAACGCGGTCGTGGCGTACTCGGGGTCGGTGATCTGCTCCACCGTGCCCCAACCCGACGACGGCCGCTGCTGGAACAGGCCCTGCGAGTCGTGGTCGTTACGCGCACCCAGATGACCCAGGTTCTCCAACTTCGACTCCTGCAGGCTGGTACCGACCGCGATCACCGCGGCCCGCTCGTCCATGCCGGCCTTCTTGGTCGCCTTCACGATCGCCTTGACGTTGTCGGCCTGCTCGTCGGAGATGTCGATCCGCGACTGGGCACCCTGCACACCGTGCGGGACGAGCTTCTCCCGCTCCGGCTTGCCCTTGCCGTCCTGGTGGTCGCGGTCGGCCATCACCGAGTACGACGCCGGAGTGCCGACGTGCTCGGCGGTGGTCTGCGCGGCGATGGCCGGGGCGGCCACGGCGCCGGTCACGAACGCCAGGCCGGCCACGCCCAGTCCGGTCTTACGGATGATCGGAGTCTGCTCGATGGCCGGGAGCCATCGGCTGAACAGCTTCGTGTTCATGATGGTCTACCTTCCATTCGGGGATGAACACCCCACGGGGGACGCGAGGTGCCAATGGAGATGTCCCGAGGCAATGGGGGTGGCCTCCAGGACGATCGCCCGGCGCTCGGTGGCGCGCTCGTACTCGGGCGAACCCTATATGTAACGACCGCTCGCCACGGATCATTCCCGGGGGCCTCAACGGCTGCCCAGCTCATAGCGGCAACCACTCGGTCGTACGCCTTATGTAACGACCGGTGGCCGTCCGGCATTCCGCCGGGGTCGGCCGGACGCGACCCGTGAACCGGACATCGAACGCAAGGTCCGCCATCGGCTCACACGACGCGAGGCGGCACGCCATCTGCCCCTCCGGCGGCCCCCGGGACGAGCGGCAGCGGGTCTCGCCGGGGGCGTCCAGAGCTCTACCGAAGGGCTACTGGCGGCGGTGAGAGGAACAGGACTAAGGCGGCGGACCGGTGGGCGTCCGCAGGCAACATCCCGAAGGCACCGAGGCAGCTGACCATCACGTCTCGCCATGGGTCGGCGGCGGATAGGTGCCGATTGTTACCGTCCAGGTACACCCGGTCCAGCTCGACAGGGGAGGACATGAGCGAGTTCTACGTCGACACGTCCGGCCTGACCGGCCTCTGCAACCTGCTGCACCAGGCGTCCGGGGACGCGGGCGAGACGTTGCGATATACGCAGACGCACTGCGACCTTTCGTCGGCTTCTCTTCACTCTTCCTCGCCGCCGCGCTGATTGGGACGGTGGTCTGGTGGTCGCTCAGCTCTCCGGCCGATCGCGCCATCACCATCGCCGCATCCGTGCCCAGTGCCGTGAGCCTGGCGGTCGCTCCGGCGCCGCTGGAGAGCCCAACAGAGGAACGACCGATGACCTGGGGGAACGACAGGTGACCGATGACAGCAGGGAACAGGCCGCGTGGGCGGACCTTGAGCCGATCGCGAAGGAGATCTTTAATATCTGGAACGGCAGCCCGGAGCTGCGCTGGGCCGAGCACGCCTGGGCGATTCTGAGCCCAGAGGGCTTGACCCGCTACTCCTGGGAGGACGAGCGCACCCATTGCGTCCTCCGGCTGCTCGCCCTCGGGGTGCTCTATCGAGAGTTCTGCGCCCGTGCCTTTGACGAGGGCGAGCCCGGCCAGTGGCGGGACGCGCTGCCGACTGACCTGATCGGCGAATATCCCTGGCTGGACCCGTTCACGCTGGGGCAGGTGACCGAACGTGCCGGCATCGTGATCGACAATTCGCCCTGGTCGCGGGAGGATGCCATGTCCGAGGCCGTCGCGGAGCTTGTCGAGCAGGAGTACCCGGTGGTACGTGACGCGCTCGCCAAGCACTGGGGAGACGCCGGACTCTTTGCCACGCTGTGGGTCTCCACCAACGCAGGGACCGAATACCCACTCGACGCCGACCAGGTGAGGGCGATCGTCAACCATGACCTGACCGCCAACAAGCACATGGCGTACGGGTGGATCGCGGAAGGGCTGCCGCTGTAGTCGGGGCAGAGCGCGCAACCGCCCGAGCCAGACAAGCCCAGCCACCGAAAGTTGTCACAGTCTGACGGAGTGTGTCTACGACCCCGCATCATCGTCATACTTCTCTTATGCCACCCCGGGCCTCTGGGAAAGTAGCGCGCGTCCGTCTCGTCGAGCCTCAGCAGGGAAACCTCTTCGGTGACGGGGCTGAACTGGTGCGACAGGCGCTACACCCCGGCCAGACGGTCGAACGGTACGGGAGGATATGGCACCTTGGTCAGATCACAGAAGAAAACGGCTACCTATTCGGCCGCCTCGGCTACGAGAATCGGGTCGGCGCGGATCTATGGCAGGAAGAGGCCAAGGATTTCGAAAAGGCAAGAATTGAGAATGGCCTTGCCGCGCCGTTCGTCATCCGGCTGTCCGATCTCGTGATCGTATTCCAGCCACGCAAGCAAGAGATCCGTCCAATATCCTTCGCAGGTGCGCTGCGATCGATGCTCACGCTCGGCAAAAGTTACCCGAACTGGGGTGTTGAACCCCTCACAGGCGAGGTCATGTCATTCGCCACGTGGCGCCACGGAGTCGATGTGGTGACTCGCCTACGGTTCCGCGTGGAACAGGCTGACACTCTGACCGCACCCATCAGTCGTGTCGTCCACCAGATCATGGCTGGATGCCCAGATTGGGCCTCTCTCGAATGGCGAGCTGATATTGGTCTGGACACAGACGCCCCTCTCATCCAGGAGTTGCTGGCTGATGCGGGGCGTGGCGTTGGCGAATTGGTCGCCGTCGGCCGGAGTGCTACCTCACCTAACGTCGTGCGGCGTTGGAGCAGTCAACTTGGTGACGAAAGCCTGACAACCGAGGTCGACGCCATGAACGACGACGGAGAAGTCAGCCACGAGACATTGCTGGCACAACTCGAAGGCATCGAGCCGCACCGCACAGCCCTCGCCGGTCCCTGACGATTCCTACCAGCGACGCAGACGCTGTAGTACGGCAATCTAATCGGGGCCGAGCAGCGGCAGATAGTCCTCGGGCCGGTCGAGACATGAAGTGTAAGCGGTTGCGGAGAGGATGTCGCTCAGCCGCTCTCGCAACTCCTCAGGGTCGGGCTCGCACTCCAGACAAAGTCGAATGTGGATTTGGCGCACGGCGTCAGAGATCTCTTCCGCCTCGTCGTGGAAGTGATGCCGAGCCTCGTGGAGGATGGTGGCGAGCCGGTCCCACACCCGGGCGGCGTGCTCGACCACGCCGATCGCCTCGTCGCTCGCCGGACGCTGGACCAGAAGTTCCAATTCGTCGACGATTGCTCGACCGGCCTCCACAACGTCATGCAGTTCCCAGCGCCCGGCCGTCGCTTCGTCTGCCAGGTTGTCCGTCGTCCGGCGCGCGTCGTCCGCCTCCTCCTCGGTCAGCGGTCCGAGTCGTCCCGCGTACGTCATCAGCCGAGCCGCCAGGTGTCGGTCGTGGACCGCGTACTCGGCGACCAGCAGGGCCAGCCGCCGGGCCGGCAGGGTGGTCGCGATCTCGACCAGCCGGCGTACCTCGGGGTCGACCTTCACCTGTGACGGCGGTGTGGCAACAGACGACCAGGCGACCCCGTCCCGGAGCGCGCCGAGGGTCAGCGCCACGGCGTGGACGCAGAGTTCGTCGGGGTCCGACGGCGTCCCGCCGCAGTCGCACTCGGCGGTGAACGCGCCAGCAGCCACCCCTACCCAGACCTCGTATCCGGGCTGGCCTTTCCGGGTCAGCAGACAGGAGGCACCCCCACCGGACGGCGAGATCTCCCCCAGCAGCCCGGAGTCCAGCAGCGCTTCCGCGTCGGAGAAGGTCGCGGGCGGAACAGCTTCCCGTACGGCATCGATGTCCAGTCGCACAGCCACGCGCATATCTAACGGCATGCACGCGACCCCGTGTCTTCGGGGTTACGGTCAGCGCGACTGGAGGGCCCCGGCC
Source organism: Plantactinospora sp. WMMC1484 (assembly GCF_049315195.1). Taxonomy (NCBI): domain Bacteria; kingdom Bacillati; phylum Actinomycetota; class Actinomycetes; order Micromonosporales; family Micromonosporaceae; genus Plantactinospora; species Plantactinospora sp. WMMC1484. The sequence goes on along the minus strand of NZ_CP186055.1, from coordinate 3,610,548 downwards.
CGAACGGCGCCGACGAACGCCGTCCAGTGTCGCCTCGGTCGTGCAGTAGGGAAAGCAGTCCGTACCGTCGTCGTGCTCGACCGGATGACGGCGTCGATCGCCGCCAACCTGGCCAGCGAGTTGACCGACCAGCGCTGGCAGCACCTCGCCGGGCGACGCTCCGGCCCGGCGGCGGGGTGCGGTCGCTGCCCTGCCCACCGTGACGACGGTCTCACGGGCGGCGCTGCGCGCCCGTGCTGCCGGGTCGGGTGACCAGGCAGACGAACGGGCCGCTTTCGGGGCGAATCCGCTGTGGCGGGGCGGTCGGCCAGGCACTTCCACAAGGGCACGGTGCTCGGCGCGGTCGGCGAGGTACTGCACGAGAACCTGGTCCGCGCGCTCACCGAGCTCAGACGGTGGTGGGTGTCGTGATCAAGCTCAACACCGCCTGCGTGGTGATGTGACCCAGATGAACCGTCGGTACGCCGAACACCACTGGCCGCACGGTGCGAACCGCAGCCGGAACTCAGCGGCTTTCCGGCGCTCCGGTCCTGTGCAGCGCCGCGACGATCGCCTCCGCCGTGCGCCGGCCGACGCCCGGCACCTCGGCTATCTCGTCCACTGTGGCAACCGAGAGCCGCTTCACCGAGCCGAAGTGCCGCAACAGCGCCTTGCGGCGTACCTCGCCGAGGCCGGGAACCTGATCGAGGCCGGAGACGGTCATCCGCTTCGAACGCCGCTCCCGGTGGAACGTGATGGCGAACCGGTGCGCCTCGTCCCGCAGCCGTTGCAGCAGATAGAGCCCCTCGGAGGTGCGGGGCAGGATCACCGGGAACTCGTCGCCGGGCAGCCAGACCTCCTCCAGCCGCTTGGCCAGCCCGCAGAGCGCGACGTCGTCGATGCCCAGCTCGGCCAGGACCTGCGCGGCCGCCGCGACCTGGGGCTGCCCGCCGTCCACCACCACCAGCTGCGGCGGGTACGCGAACCTGCGGGGCCGCCCGGTGGTCGGGTCGATGCCCGGCCGGTCCGGGTCGGAGGCCATCTCGTCGCCGATCTCCCCGGTCTCGCCCCGCGCCTGCAGGTAGCGGGCGAAGCGCCGCCGCAGCACCTCGGAGAGCGCCGACAGGTCGTCGGTGGCGCCGCGCACCACGAAGCGCCGGTATTCGCTCTTGCGGGCCAGGCCGTCCTCGAAGACGACCATGCTGGCCACCACGTCGGTGCCCTGGATCTGCGAGACGTCGTAACACTCGATGCGCAGGGGTGCGCTCCGCAGCCCGAGCGCCTCGGTGAGCTCGTCCAGCGCCTCGCTGCGGGTGGTCAGGTCGCCGGCCCGGCGCAGCTTGTGCCGGGTCAGCACCTCTCCGGCGTTGCGGGCCACCGTCTCCAGCAGCGCCCTCTTGTCGCCGCGCTGCGGCACCCGCAGCGTCACCCGGCTGCCCCGGCGGGCCGACAGCCACTCGGCCAGCGCGTCCGCGTCGGCCGGCAGCGCCGGCACCAGCAGCTCGCGGGGCACGTCGCCCTCGCCCTCCGCACCGCCGTAGACCTGCGAACAGAAGTGGTGCACCAGGTCGCCGGTGGTCAGCTCCTCGACCTTCTCCACGATCCAGCCGCGCTGGCCGCGGACCCGGCCGTCGCGGACGTGGAAGACCTGGACCGCCGCCTCCAGCGGATCCTCGGCAAAGGCGACCACGTCGGCGTCGGTGCCGTCGCCGAAGACCACGGTCTGCTTCTCCATCGCCCGGCGCAGGGCCGCGATGTCGTCGCGGAGCCGGGCCGCCAGCTCGAACTCCAGCGCCTCGCTGGCCTGACCCATCTCGCGTTCGAGCCGGCGGACCATCTGGTCGGTGCGGCCGGCCATGAAGTCGCAGAACTCGTCGACGATCCGGCGGTGCTCCGGCGCGGAGACCCGCCCGACGCAGGGCGCCGAGCACTTGCCGATGTCACCGAGCAGGCACGGCCGGCCGATCTGGGCCTGCCGCCGGAACACCCCGGCCGAGCAGGTCCGCGCCGGGAAGACCCTGAGCAGCAGGTCCAGCGTCTCGCGGATCGCCCAGGCGTGCGAGTACGGCCCGAAGTAGCGCACCCCCTTGCGCTTGGCGCCCCGCATCACCTGGAGCCGGGGGAACTCCTCGTCGAGGGTGACCGCGAGGTAGGGATATGACTTGTCGTCCCGGTAGCGGACGTTGAACCGGGGGTCGTACTGCTTGATCCAGTTGTATTCGAGCTGGAGCGCCTCGACCTCGGTGCCGACGGTGACCCAGTCCACGCTGGCCGCGGTGGTGACCATCTGCTGGGTGCGCTGGTGCAGGTTCCACAGGTCACCGAAGTAGGAGTTGAGCCGGCTTCGCAGGTTTTTCGCCTTGCCGACATAGATCACCCGGCCACTGGGATCGGCAAAGCGGTAGACCCCGGGCGCCTCGGGGATCGTGCCCGGAGCCGGGCGGTAGGTAGCGGGATCGGGCACGGCGCCAAGCCTAATCCCCGGCTGGGACAACGCCCGGCGCTGCGGCGGTGAACGGCCGGCCGCAGCGCCGGACGCCCCGGGCTCGTCCGGGCCACCACGACCGTCGTCGGGCGGGACGATGCTCGTCGGGGCGGGACGCTGCCTCGTCAGGCCAGGACGATGTTGTCCCCGTCAACCGCGATCTTCTGCTCCGGCAGCGGCTTGCGGGCCGGGCCGCCCTTGACCGACCCGTCGGCGACGGAGAACTTGCTGAAGTGGCAGCTGCAGTTGATCGTGCCGCCGTCGACACCGGTCACCGGGCACTGCTGGTGGGTGCAGATGGAGCTGAATGCCTTGAACTCGCCCTCGGTCGGCTGGGTGACCACGACCTGCTGCTCCGCGAAGATCTTGCCGCCGCCGACCGGGATGTCGCTCTTCTTGGCGAGCGCGGCACCGCCGCCACCCTCGGCCGGGGCGCCCGCCGAACCGCTGGGAGCCGGCGCGCCGCCGGCCGACGGGCTGCTTCCGGTGCCGTCGAGGGCGTCGTCGTCGCCCGTGCCGCAGGCGGTCAGGACCACGGTTACGCCAACCGCGCCCGCACCCGCCAACAGCGCCCGTCGGGTCTGCGTACCCGGCCCGGTCAGTTCGTCACTCATTCCTCGCCTTCCTGTTCGGCGCCGCGCCCCTCGTCGTCCGCGGCCACGCCGGAGAACACGGATAAACCCACCAACCGGTTCAATCCGCCGGTGTCAGGAGGCTCCGGTGCGGCGGCGTCCCGCCGGGCCGGCCTTCGCGGTCTCGCCGGCCCGGGACGCACCGCCTCGTACCGTACCGCCGCCGGCCTGGCCCGCGCCGGACTTCGCGGCACCGCCGTTCGCCCTACCGGCGGCGCCGCCACTGCCCTTGGCCGTGCCGCCGTTGGCCTTCGCCGTGCCGCCGTTGGCCTTCGCCGTGCCGGAGGTGCCGGCGCTGGCCTTGGCCGTGCCGCCGTTGGCTCTGCCGGAGGTGCCGCCGTTGGCCTTTGCCGCACGGGAGGTGGCGGCGCTCGCGCCCCGGGGCGGGCCGGTCAGCCCCAGCACCGGCCGCAGGAACTGGCCGGTGTGACTCTCCGGCACCTCGGCCAGCTCCTCGGGCGTGCCGGCGGCCAGCACCGTGCCGCCCCGGTGCCCGCCCTCCGGGCCCATGTCGACCAGCCAGTCGGCGGTCTTGATCACATCCAGGTTGTGCTCGATGACGATCACCGTGTTGCCCTTGTCGACCAGGCTGTCCAGCACCCCGAGCAGCTTGCGGATGTCCTCGAAGTGCAGGCCGGTGGTGGGCTCGTCGAGCACGTAGACGGTGCGGCCGGTGGAGCGCTTCTGCAGCTCGGAGGCGAGCTTGACCCGCTGCGCCTCGCCGCCGGAGAGGGTCGGCGCCGGCTGGCCGAGCCGGACGTAGCCGAGGCCGACGTCGACCAGGGTCTTCAGGTGCCGGTGGATGGCCGGGATCGCCGAGAAGAACTCGGCCGCCTCCTCGATCGGCATCTCCAGGATGTCGGAGACGGTCCGCCCCTTGTAGTGCACCTCCAGGGTCTCCCGGTTGTAGCGGGCACCCTTGCAGACCTCGCACGGGACGTAGACGTCCGGCAGGAAGTTCATCTCGATCTTGATCGTGCCGTCGCCGCTGCACGCCTCGCAGCGGCCGCCCTTGACGTTGAACGAGAACCGGCCCGGACCGTACCCCCGGACCTTCGCCTCGGTGGTCTCGGCGAAGAGCTTGCGGACGTGGTCCCAGACCCCGGTGTAGGTCGCGGGGTTGGACCTCGGGGTACGCCCGATCGGCGACTGGTCCACCCCGACCACCTTGTCGACGTGCTCGATGCCGCTGATCCGGGTGTGCCGGCCCGGCACCAGCCGGGCGCCGTTGATCTGGTTGGCCAGCACCGCGTAGAGGATGTCGTTGACCAGGGTCGACTTGCCGGAGCCGCTGACCCCGGTGACCGCGATGAACTGGCCGAGCGGGAACGGCACGGTGAGGTTGCGCAGGTTGTGCTCGCGGGCGCCCTGCACCACCAGCTCCCGGCCCGGGGTCTGCGGCCGACGCCCCTTCGGGGTCGGGATCGCCCTGCGCCCGGAGAGGTACGCCCCGGTCACCGACTCGGTGTTGGCCAGCAGATCCGGCACCGAGCCGCTGTGCACGATCTTGCCGCCGTGCTCGCCGGCCCCCGGACCGATGTCGACGATCCAGTCGGCCGTCCGGATGGTGTCCTCGTCGTGCTCCACGACGATGAGCGTGTTGCCCAGCCCTTTGAGCCGGACCAGCGTCTCGATCAGCCGGTGGTTGTCCCGCTGGTGCAGCCCGATCGAGGGCTCGTCGAGCACGTAGAGGACGCCGACCAGGCCGGAGCCGATCTGGGTGGCGAGCCGGATCCGCTGCGCCTCGCCGCCGGAGAGGGTGCCGGCCGGCCGGTCCAGCGAGAGGTAGTCGAGGCCGACGTCGACCAGGAAGCGGAGCCGGGCGTTGATCTCCTTGAGCACCCGTTCGGCGATCAGCTTCTGCCGGTCGGTGAGGGTCATCCCGCCGAGCAGCTCGGCGCACTCGCCGACCGAGAGCGCGCAGACCTCGGCGATGTTCCGCCCGCCGAGGGTGACCGCCAGCACCTCCGGCTTGAGCCGGCTGCCCCGGCAGACCGGGCAGGGCACGTCCCGCATGTAGCCCTCGTACTTGTCGCGGGACCAGTCCGACTCGGTGTCGTTGTGCCGGCGCTCGATCCACTGCACCACGCCCTCGAAGCCGGTGTAGTAGGAGCGCTCGCGGCCGTATTTGTTGCGGTAGCGGACGTGCACCTGGTCGCCGGAGCCGTGCAGGATCGTCTTCTGCGCCCGGGACGGCAGCGCCCGCCACGGGGTGTCGAGGTCGAAGTGCTCCGCCTCGCCGAGCGCCTGCAACAGCCGCAGGAAGTATTCCTGGGTCTGCCCGCCGGACCAGGGCTGGACGGCGCCCTCCCGCAGCGTCCGCTCCGCGTCCGGTACGACGAGCTCGGCGTCGACCTCCTTCTTGGTGCCCAGGCCCGTGCACTCGGGACAGGCGCCGTAGGGGGCGTTGAAGGAGAAGACCCTCGGCTCCAGGTCCTCGATCGCCAGCGGGTGGTCGTTGGGGCAGGCGAGGTGCTCGGAGTAGCGCCGCTCGCGCTGCGGATCGTCCTCGGGCAGGTCGACGAAGTCGAGCAGGACCAGGCCGCCGGCCAGGGCGAGCGCCGACTCGACCGAGTCGGTGAGCCGCTGCTTGGCGCCGGCCTTGACGGTGAGCCGGTCGACCACCACCTCGATGGTGTGTTTCTCCTGCTTCTTCAGCTTCGGCGGCTCGGTGAGCGGATGGACCACCCCGTCGACCCGGGCCCGGGCGTAGCCCTTGGACTGGAGTTCGGCGAAGAGGTCGACGTATTCCCCCTTGCGCCCGCGCACCACCGGGGCCAGCACCATGAACCGGGTGCCCTCCTCCATCGCCAGCACCCGGTCGACGATCTGCTGCGGGCTCTGCCGGGAGATCCGCTCCCCGCAGACCGGGCAGTGCGGCTCGCCGACCCGGGCGAAGAGCAGCCGGAGGTAGTCGTAGACCTCGGTGATGGTGCCGACGGTGGAGCGCGGGTTGCGGGAGGTGGACTTCTGGTCGATCGAGACCGCCGGGCTCAGCCCTTCGATGAAGTCGACGTCCGGCTTGTCCATCTGGCCGAGGAACTGCCGGGCGTACGACGAGAGCGACTCGACGTACCGCCGCTGGCCCTCGGCGAAGATGGTGTCGAAGGCGAGGCTGGATTTACCGGAGCCGGAGAGCCCGGTGAAGACGATCATGGCGTCGCGTGGCAGGTCGAGGCTGACGTCGCGGAGGTTGTGCTCACGCGCGCCACGGATGATCAGTCGGTCGGCCACTGTCCGCGCACTCCAGGGAGGAAGAGTCTGTTCTGTCCGATTTGCCGGCGCAGAAATGCGCCTCGGCAACTCTAGCCCCGGCGTGTGACAGTTTCCCGCGCCCCGCAGACCTCCGCTGGTCGGAGGCCCGCCCTGGACCACCGGGGGGGAAGAGGGTCCAGGGCGGGCCGGCCTGCCGGCGAGGTGTCCCGTACCTCGCAGCGGGGCGGACGGACAGTTGGTCAATGGCGCCGTCGGGGCACCCAGTGGACGATCTGCCCCACGATCAGTGCGGGGTGTGTCTCGGGCAGTGCCTGCAGGGCGCGGGTGAGATGCACGCCGAGATACATCAGCAGAGCCGTGCGGTCACCCCCGAAACTCTTCAGCAACCGCACCCGGGCGTCCGCGCACGGCCACGGGTGCTCGCACGCCCGACACCCGTACCGCTCGTCCGGTGCGTGTTCACCCGGTCCACCCGGCGCCCGAGCCACTGCCGCGCGCCGTCGTGCCATGTGCCGCTCCCAGCGCGCCCACGGCCCGATCACCGCTCACACCCGCTCACCACGCCGGGCGCGGTACCGCTGGGCCGGGGTCAGGGTGCCCGGCCGACCGTTGCCCAGATGCGATCGGGTGGGCGCGTCCCACCCGGGCCGCCGATTCCGGACCTGCGGCGGTGGCGGCGTTGACTGCGACGATGACGGCGTTGACGGTGACGGCGGTGGCGCTGGCGGTGTGGCGTCCGACAGGGCACGGACCTCGGCCGCCTCCTCCTCGGTCAGCGCGACCGAGCGAGGGGTGTCCCAGCAGTCCCGGTGCACCAGCGGCGCGGGTGGGCGATAGGGCTGCGGAACCAGCAGGATCGAGTCCGGGCAGATCCACCGGTGGCCGCACCGGCAATAGAGCCAGAGCCACCACCATGCCCGGCGGTGCTGAGACGCGATTCCACGAAGATTTCTCATTTTTTTCTCCCGTCTACAGATCCTCTGAAATCCACCCTGGACGGGAATCCCCCATTAGCGGAAGATTGACGGCGGCAACTAAAAGGGGAAAAGATTCGTTGATCCTTAGTCAGGAGTACTAAGTGAACGACCTACGGAAAATCCTCAGAGAACAGCGGGCCAAGCACCGGATGACGCAACAGAAGTGTGGCGCGGCGATCAAGGTGAGTGGATCATTGATTGCCCAGATCGAGACCGGCCGCCTCATCCCGCAGGACGACACGGCACAGGCCCTTGACGACCTGTTCGGGACCGGTGACGAGATCCAGCGGGCCACCGCTGAAGCCCGGGACGACGCGCGCCCCACCTGGCTGCGCCCGTGGACCGATCTTGAGCGCCAGGCAACCCTGCTCAGGACGTGGGAGCCAAACCTCATTCCGGGGCTCCTCCAGACGGAGGCATACACCCGCCTGGTCTGCGCGGGTGGCCGACTGTCCGTGAAGGCCACCGAGAACACGATCCAGGTCCGGAGGGACCGCCAGGCCGCGACCGTCGGCCGGCCGGAGGATCCGCCGATGTTGTCCGCCGTCATCGGCGAGGCCGCGCTGAGGTGTGGGCCTCCCGATGTCCTCAAGGAACAGCTTCAACACCTGCTCGACGCGAGCCACCTTCCGCACGTGCAGATCCTGGTCCTGCCGTCGTCGGCCGGCATCCACGCCGGCCTGGCCGGGGCATTCGTGCTCGCCACCCTTGCCGGGCGAGGGCGGGCCGGTTACGCCGACGACCAGTTGCGGGGCCGGGTTGTCACGGAGGGGGCGGATCTGGACCGTCTAGAGTTGGCGTGGGAGATCGTCACCGGTCTTGCCCTACCCGTCCAGCAGTCAAGAGATCTCATCATGAAGGCGATCAACGATCATGACTGAACCGAACTGGCACAAGTCCAGCCGTAGCAGCAGCAATCAGGGCAACTGCGTGGAGGTGGCCGACAACCTTCCCGGCCGGGTGCTGGTCCGGGACACCAAGGACCGCGACGGCGGGACCCTCACCTTCACCCCGACCGCCTGGCGCGCCTTTGTCGGCACGGTCAGCCGGCACCCCTGACACCCCGCAACCACAGCGCCAGCACGCCCGGCCGCCCAACCAACCGGGCAGCGGGGCCGCTCTGCCTGTAGTGAGCCTGCTGCCCGAGCTTGAGAACGCGCTCGCGCGCCAACCGGCCTGACACTACCGTCGAACGATGGCCCGCACCGATCTCGACGCCCTGGTCATCGGCGCCGGCGTATCCGGCCTCACCACCGCAATCTGCCTCGCCGAATCCGGACGACGCGTCAAGATCTGGGCAGCCGAGCTACCCGAGCAGACCACGTCGTACGCCGCCGGGCAATGTGGGGCCCATACCTCGTTGAACCCGTCGACCGGGTACGCGTCTGGAGCGCCCAGACACTCGACGTGCTGCGGCAGCTCGCCACCGATCTGGTGACCGGGGTACGGCTCGCCTCCGGCATCGAAGCGTCTCGCAAGCCCGTCGATCCGCCGGAGTGGGGTAACCAGCTCGACGGATTCCGGATGTGTGAGGCCAGTGAACTACCGGACGGCTTCGCTATTGGTTGGTCGTACACCGCACCAGTGGTCGACCTGCCGACCTACCTTGGCTACCTGGAACGGCGGTTCTTTGCGGCGGGTGGCAGCATCGAGATTCACCGGATCGCCTCGCTCGACGAGGCCGCCGGCATCGCACCCGTCGTCGTCAACTGCACCGGGATGGCAGCACGGGGCCTCGCATCCGACCCCGAACTGAACCCCATCCGCGGCCAACTCGTCGCAACCACAGCACCGGCACGCCCGCTGCCCCGACCAACCGGGCAGCGGGCTGCTCTGGCCGTAGTGAGATCGTCGCAACCATGATCAGACGCGGCGGATGACCAACCCCGGCTTGACATCGGAGGCGGCCGACAGGTGCGCGATGTCCTCCGGATCGCTGGTGAAGACTATCGCGCCGCAGGTCAGAGCAGTGGTGACCACGCTGGCGTCCACCACGTCGCGGGTGCCGGCCCGGCCGCACAACACGCCGGCCGCCTTCGCCAGCTCAAGACCGACCGGAACGACCTCACAGCTACGCAGAAACCGGCCAAGCTGAAGCTGGCGACGGCCGTCCCGCCAGGCCTGGCCGACCACGACGGCGGGGACGAGCAGGCGTCGCCCCTCCTCCACGGCCAGGTGGTGGATTGCCCACATCCGCCGATCATTGCCGTCGATTGCGAGCAGTACCCCGGCGTCGTAGACGTAGGGGATGCTCACGCTGCTGCCCGACCAGGCGCGCTGAGCGCCTGAGCGTCGGCGGCGGCCATCTCCGCCCGTGCCGCAGCGATTTCCTCCACGGTGAACGCACCGTGTTCGGCCTGCCAGTCAGCGACCAGTCGCCGCCCGATCCGCCGCCGCAGCTCGCCTTCAGCCGCGCTGGCGACCAGCCGCGACAGCGGGACACCGTCTTCACGCGCCGCCGCGCCAAGCGCCTCCACCAACTCCTCGGGGAGGGTGATCGTCACCTTCTTCGCCGCCATACACAGACCATACGCCGATATGCCCACTCGCGCTCACCTGTCGGGCGAGGTGGTCCACGACAGCGACGCCGACCGCCCTGCGGCACAAGATCGAAACGGCCGCGTTCACCGTGGCGGGGTGCCGCCGAGCGGCAGGGACATCAGGTCCGGCCGCTGCCCCTGCTCCGCTGCTCCCTGCGAATCCGCTTCCACTTGTGCCGCTCCACCGCCGCCAACCGGGCGTCCCGGCGGCGCGTCTCGTAGGCGACCTCCCGCTGGAGTTTCTGCCAACTCTCCCAGCGGCGCGGGCTCAGCTCGCCCGCCCGCAACGCCGCCTCGACCGTGCACCCCGGCTCGCCCCGGTGCCCGCAGTCGGCGAACCGGCAGGCCGCGACGAGTTCCGCCACGTCGGCGAAGGCCCTGTCCAGCCCGGCCGCCGCGTCGAGCAGGCCGACCGCCCGCACCCCCGGGGTGTCCAGCACCGCACCCCCACCCGGGATCGGGATCAGTTGCCGGTGCGTGGTGGTGTGCCGGCCCTTGCCGTCCACCCCGCGCACCCCCTGCGTGGTCATCACGGTCGCGCCGGCCAGGGCGTTCACCAGGGTCGACTTGCCGGCTCCGGAGGGCCCGAGCAGCGCCAGCGTACGACCGGCGGCGACCCACGGGCGCAGCCGGTCCAGCCCGGTGCCGCGCTGGGCGCTCACCGGCAACACCTCGACCCCGGGTGCCGACCGGGCGAGGTCGGCGGCGACCGCCGCCGGATCCGCGACCAGGTCGCACTTGGTGAGCACCACCAGCGGAGTCGCGCCGGACTCCCAGGCCAGCGCGAGCAGCCGCTCGATCCGGCCCACGTCCGGCGCCGGATGCAGCGGCTCGATCACCGCCGCGGCGTCCGCGTTGGCGGCCAGCACCTGCCCGGTCGAGTCCTTGTCGGCGGTACGCCGCACGATCGCGGTACGCCGGGGCAGCACAATTTCCACGGTCAGCCGCTGGTCCGGCCAGTTCCGGACCAGCACCCAGTCACCGGCGCAGGGCAGCTCGACGGCGTCCCGGGCCGCCGCGGCCAGTACCCCGCCGCCGAGGCTGGCCCGGAGCGTGCCGTGGGGGCCGAGCAGCGTACAGATTCCCCGCTCGGCCCGGACCACCCGGCCCGGCTGGAGGTCGTCGCCGCGGTCCGGATGCGCCGCGGCCAGGGCGGCGTCCCAGCCGAGGGATGCGAGATCGAAGCTCATGCCAACCCTTGTCGTAGGAGGGGGATTCCAGGAGCGGAATCGGAGGTGGATCCCAGGAGCGGAATCAGCGGTGCGTTCCCGAAGTGGAAACGGTGGCCCCAGGCACTGCGACCGGCATGTCTCCCACCTCCTCACGGCTTGCGGCTGCGATCTCGACGGTAGGTGCTGGCGGGACCAGACCGAAAGCCAATTCCGGGCCGCTCGTCCGGCCGAGGCGTCCGGGTCCGTCCGGTCGACGACCGCTATCGTCGTAAGCCGTGACACTCGACCCGCTCGCGTTGCTGCCCGAGGTCGACCGGGCGACGGACCGGCTGCTGCGGACCGTCGACGGGCTCGACGACGCGGCGATCGGTGAGCCATCCCTGCTGCCCGGCTGGACCCGGGGACACGTGCTCAGCCACCTCGCCCGCAATGCCGACAGCATGGTCAACCTGCTGACCTCGGCGCGTACCGGCAGGGACATCCCGCAGTACCCGAACCCGGCGGCCCGGGACGCGGACATCGCGGCCGGCGCACCACGGCCGGCCGTCGACCAGCTCGCCGACCTGCGGGCCAGCGCGGAGCGGTTCGCCGAGGCCGCCCGGACGTTGCCGGCGGCGGCCTGGGCGGCCGAGGTCCGGACCTTCCGCGGACACCTGCCGGCGGCGGTCCTGACCTGGCGCCGGCTGCGCGAGGTGGAGATACACCACGTGGACCTCGCCGCCGGCTACCGGACCGCCGACTGGCCGGACGCGTTCGCCCAGCGGCTGCTGCACGAGGTGGCCCGCGACCTGGCCCACCGCGCCGAGCCGTTCGCCCTCACCCTGCACCCGACGGAGTCCGGGCAGCCCCTGATCCTCGGCGACGGCAACGGCAACGAGGGTAAGTCGTCCGGCGGCGACCCGGACCCTGACGGCGTCGCCGGGCCGGAGCCCCGCACCGTCGCCGGCCCGGCACACGAACTGGCCGGCTGGCTGACCGGCCGGAGCGCCGGGGCCGGTCTGGCGGTCACTCCCGCCGGACCGCTACCCGCGCCGCCGCCCTGGATGTGAGCTCCCCTGACCCGACCGGAGGCAACCGAAGAATGAGCTACACCGGAAACGTCGTCTCCGACGGCCCACCCGACGTACGCGAGCTGAGCGGCCTGACCGTCAGCAAGCTCTCGGTCGGCCCGATGGACAACAACGCGTACCTGCTGCGCTGCACCTCCACCGGCGAGCAGGTGCTGATCGACGCCGCCAACGAGGCGCCCCGGCTGCTGGAGCTGATCGGCGACGGCGGGTTGGCGGCGGTGGTCACCACCCACCGGCACATGGACCACTGGGTGGCCCTGGAGGAGGTGGTCGCCGCCACCGGAGCCCGGTCCATGGCGCACGAGGCGGACGCGGACGGGCTCCCGATCCCCTCCGAGCCGCTCGCCGAAGGCGGCCGGATTCCGGTCGGCGACCGGGAACTCGAGGTGATCCACATCGTCGGGCACACCCCGGGCTCGATCGCGCTGCTCTACCGGGACGAGGCCGACGGGACCCACCTCTTCACCGGTGACTCGCTGTTTCCCGGCGGGGTCGGCAACACCGACCGGGATCCGGTGCGGTTCGATTCCCTGATCAACGACGTGGAGCGGAAGCTCTTCGACCGGCTGCCCGACGAGACCTGGTTCTATCCGGGGCACGGCCGGGACAGCACCCTCGGCGCCGAGCGCCCGTCGCTGCCGGAGTGGCGCGCCCGGGGCTGGTGAACCGACCTTTCCAGGGGCGCTCCGACAGGTCGGCGCGCCCCTGGTTCCTTGGCACGGCTAGCTAATGAGTGTAGCTTTTAAGCTATGACTAACACTCACCATCTCCGCCGGCCCGAGGGACGCATCGCTTACGACCTGTGGGACGGCGCCGGTCCCCTGGTGATCTGCACACCCGGGATGGGTGAGTTGCGCCAGTCATACCGGCTGCTGGCGCCGAAACTGGTCGAGGCGGGCTACCGGGTGGCGGTCATGGACATCCGGGGGCACGGCGACAGCGACCCGACCTTCTCCGCGTACGACGATGTCGCCCTCGCCAGCGACCTGCTGGCGCTCGTCGACGAACTCGGCGGGCCGGCGTTCCTCGTGGGGAACTCGATGGGGTCCGGTGCCGCCGTGATCGCCGCCGCCGACGCACCGGCGAAGGTACGCGGGCTCGCCCTGCTCGCCCCCTTCGTCCGGCAGCCTGCCGGCGCGGCCCTGCTGGGCCTGCTCTTCCGGCTCATGCTCCTCCGGCCCTGGGGCCCGGCGGCCTTCCTCGCCTACTACCCGAAGTGGGTGCCCGGCGCCAAGCCCGAGGGGTACGCCGAGCACCTGGCCCGGGTCCGCGACAACCTGCGCCGCCCCGGGCACTGGCGGGCCTTCGTGCGGACCTCCCGCACCTCGCACGAGCCGGCCCGCCGCCGGTTGCCCGAGGTCTCCGCTCCGGCAGTGGTGGTGATGGGCGCCGCCGACGTGGACTGGAAGGACCCGGCCGCCGAGGCGCACTGGATCGGCGAGCAACTGAGCGCCGAGGTGGTGATGGTCCCCGGTGTGGGCCACTATCCCCAGGCACAGGCGCCCGATGCGGTTGCCGCCGCCGTGAGCCGCCTGGTCGCGCGGGCGTCCTGAACCGCGCCGGCACCCCGGCGCCGGCAATGTCCGCCGCCGATCCGGTAGGGGCGGTGCGGGAAACGGAAAAGATGTTGCTCCAGCCCGGAGCCGGCCCCTACCGTAGTCGTCACAGCGATCAACAAAGCGACACCGAATCGACAGGGAGCATCCGATGTTGTGGCAGGCCTCATCGCGAGCGTGGCGGCTATGGTCGGACGCCCCGGCGGGTCACGCCATCCCCGGGCGCTCCGTCCACCTCGGTGGCGAATGTGCCGAGCTGGACGGCTGGCGGATGTAACGCGACTCCACCCGCGTCCACGCCGCCCTCCCGGATCGGGACCGGGGCGGCGTCTCTTTTTCGTCCGTTCCTCCGGACCCACGCGTCTTTTCGCACCACAGAGGTGTGGCACAACCGGCAACACAGCAACCTCCAGATCCGAAGGTTGCAGGTTCGAGTCCTGTCGCCGCTGCTTCTCCCCCGACCTCGGCCGGCGGGACCGGTACCACGTTGAAAACTCCACAGTGGATAGCATTGTCGATGCCCGGCCGTCGGTGTACCGGTGCGACGGCCGGGCGGATCCGGGGCGAGGGAGACGGCTGACCCGCCTGTTTTGGGGTAGCCGCGCCTCCCCGCCGGCCGCCATTCCCGGATCGTCCAACGGCAGGACGTCTGACTCTGGATCAGAAAATCGAGGTGCGAATCCTTGTCCGGGAGCGCGACGCCCTCGTGGCCCAATTGGTAGAGGCGCCAGGTCGAGAGCCTGGTCATCGTGCGCGTTCGAGTCGCGCCGAGGGCACTTCCGGGGTGGGTGCTGGTGCACAGCGTTGCCTTGCAAGCTGCGCGTGCGCGGTTCGATCCCGCGTCACTCCACGCATGACAGATGCCCGGGTAGCCCAACGGCAGAGGCCGCCGGCTCAGAACCGGTGTGTTGCAGGTTCGACCCGGGGGCGCAACCCACCCGCCATGAAAGCCCAGGTGCGCCCCCTTCGTGCCGGCGCGCGGCTACGTCGTGATGGCTGACCCGGCGTAAAGCGAGCTCTGCTTGGACTGAACGACGGGGAATGTCACGCCGGTGAGGTCTTCGGAGACGGCCCACAGCCGCTGCTGGACGGCTACCTCGTACGACTCCGGGCTGGAGGTGACCAGCCGGGGGTAGCCCATGATCTCGGTGCGTCCGCCGGGGCCGTAGTACTGGCCGCCGAGCACGGCGGGGTCGGTGGCGGCACGCAGGGTCGGCAGTGCGCCCTTCGCCGGCGTTTGGGTGATCAGCGGCGCGAGCCAGGTGAGCGGAAGCCGGAGGGCCGCGGGGGTGTTGCGGGCGAGCTCGGTGTTGGACATGCCGGGGTGCGCGGCTACCGCGATGGTGGTGCCGTGCCTGGCGAGCCGGCGCTGCAGCTCGTACGTGAACATCAGGTTGGCCAGCTTGGACTGACCGTAGGCGGCGACCCGGCTGTACGACCGCTCCCACTGCAGGTCGTCGAGGTGGATCGCGGCCCGGATGCGGTGGCCGGTGCTGCTGACCGTCACCACGCGCGAGCCGGGCACCGGGAGCATCAGGTCCAGCAGCAGCCCGGTGAGCGCGAAGTGGCCGAGGTGGTTGGTGCCGAACTGCAGCTCGAAGCCGTCCCGGGTGGTCTGCTTCGGGGTGTACATCACGCCGGCGTTGTTGATCAACAGGTCGATCCGGTCGAGTCGGGAGCGCAGCGCCGCCGCCGCGGCCCGGACGGAGTCGAGCGAGGTCAGGTCCAGCGCCTGCACGGTCACGTCGCCGGTGATGCGGGCCGCGGCCCGCTCGCCCTTGTCGACGTCACGCACCGCGAGCACCACGGAGGCCCCGCCCTCGGCGAGCGCCTTGGCGGTCTCGTACCCCAGTCCGGTGTTCGCGCCGGTTACCACGGCCACCCGTCCGCGCTGGTCGGGAATGTTCGCCGTCGTCCACTTCTGGCTCATGTCGGGCTCCCCACTAACTAACGTACCGAAGGTATCTTGTACCTGCGATGTTAAGGTACCTTCGGTACGCTGTCAACGTACCGAAGGTACGTAAGTTAGGCTGGTGATCGTGACTTTCCAGCGAGCGCGAACCGAAGAGCAGCGGGAGATCCGCCGGCGCGCGATCCTCGACATGGCATCGGCGATGCTCGACGAGATGCCCGTGGCCGCGGTCACCCTGAACGAGCTCAGCCGACGGGTCGGCCTGGCCAAGCCGAACGTGCTGCGCTACTTCGAGTCCCGCGAGGCGGTGCTGCTGGAACTGCTGAACCACTTCCTGCAGGAGTGGCTGACGGAACTGGCAGACGAGTTGACCGCCGGCATCGACGAAAACCTGCCCATGGCCGAGCGGGCGGCGGCGGTAGCCGAGATTCTCAGCCACTCACTGTCCAGCCGCATGGTGCTCTGCGACCTCTTCGGCGCCCAGGGCAGCGTCCTGGAACACAACGTCTCCGTCGAGGTCGTAGCACGCTACAAGCGCGCCTCCCTGGACCGCCTGACAACCATGACCGCCCTCATCCAGAAACACCTTCCTGAACTGGGCGAAAACGCAACCCTGTTCAGCCTGCAAACCATGGTCCTAGCCGGCGCGCTGTCGGCCTACAGCACACCCCCACCCAGCCTGCAGGCGGCCTACCAGGCCGAGCCCGACCTGGCCCGCTTCCACCTGAAGCTGAAGGACTCCTTGAACATGGCCCTGACCGCAACCCTCCTCGGCGTGCTACCCCGCCGCTGACCTGCGGCGCACTGGACAGGCTGCTGCTGACACGTCGCACCGGCAATGGCCGGCGGCACAGCCGATCGGCCCAAGTCACCGAAATGACGCAGACGTGTCCGGATCCGGACGTCCTGGTGCCCTACCCCGGCACCGGGAAGGAGGCGTCCTTTCGGTTCGTGCAGGCATGCGGCTCGGCCGACCACGGCCCGGATGGCCGACGGTTACCGTGCTGCGCCGTCTCGACAAGGGTTCCCGTTCGGTCTGCGCGAATCTCTGCCACGGCGACGCGGCGTCATCCGCCGGGGGCAAGCTGGCGGGTTTCCGGCATGAGGCGTCAGCGTACCGGTGGTGCGCCGCACATCGATAAGCGGACGATCGCGTCATGGGTATCGAGGAACGCGCGTTCAACGCAGAGATTTCACGCAGCGAGAGAAACCGCGCCCTGGTCGTCGGCCTCGGCGTCAGCGGGATCGCGACCGCCTTGCGTTTGCGCTCCATCGGCTGGGAGCCCGTGATCGTGGAAAAGGCGCACGGTCGTAGAACGGGCGGCTACTTCATCGGCGTTTTCGGCGCGGGACAGGCCGCCGCCCGGCGGCTCGGCATCTTGGATGCCATTCCCGACCGGTCACCGGCGAACAGCGCCGACTACGTCGTAACCCGTTCCGGCAATCGCAGGTCCGGGCTTGGGTTCACCGACTTCCCGGGCGAGCCTCGCGTCATGCTGCGCGGCGACGTGGAACAGGGCGCGTTCGCCGCCCTGCCGGACGATGTGGAGATCCGGTATTCGACCACACCGATCCGCATCGAGCAGGACGTCTCCGGCGTCAACGCCACACTGGAGCAGAACGGCACGACCGTCACGGAGCGCTTCGATCTGGTGGTGGGCGCTGACGGTCTGCGATCCACGGTCAGGGGCCTGGTGTTCGGCCCGCACGCACAATACCTGCACCGGCTTGGATACATGATCGCGGCTTTCATGCTTCCCCGCCCCATCGGCGGCATGGCCGCGAACGAAGGTGCCATGCTGCTCGAACCGGGCCGTTCGCTGCTGGTCCTTCCGTTCGCGGATCACCCGCCAACCGCGTTCTTCTCCTACCGCACCGACGACGTCGACACGCAGTTCATCGGCCGGCCGATCGACCGGCTCCGTGCCGCCTACCGCCCGCTGCCCTACGGTCGGCTGCTCGGCGAGGCGCTCGACGCGTTCGAAGCCACCGACGACTACCTCTACGACACGGCCGAACAGGTACGGATGAACACGTGGTCGAAGGGAAGGGTGCTGCTGGTCGGTGACGCCGCCTGGTGCGCGACCGTCTACTCCGGCATGGGGGTGTCCGCCGCCCTGGCCGGGGCTGACCTGCTCGGCACGATGCTACAGCGTCACGGCGACAGGGTGGGCCCGGCGCTGCAGGCATGGGAGAACCACCTTCGTCCGCACATCGCCTCGTACCAGCGCACCGGCATCAAACAGATTTCCCTCTTCACCCCCGCTAACCGGCGGCAACTCGTGGAGCGGCGGCTTTTCGAGATCGTCGACAGGCTGCCGGTGATCGGCGCCGCGATACGCCGCCGGCTCAACAGCAGCGAGGACAACCTCGAGAAGGAGCGTGACATCGCCTTCGTCGGTTAGGAGGAGGCCGAGGGCCGTCGACACGACGGCCCTCGGCCTCCACGCTGGCAGCGATCGTCCGGCCGCTTGTCGGCGTACTGGCGAATGCGTCCAGGCAGGTACGTGTTCCGGCGTACCTGGGTGGCTGAGCACGCTCACCTTGTGCGCCGCCACAGGTAGGGAGGTAGACGCCTCGGCCGGACGGTGCGATGTGGTGGTCAAGGGCTGGCTTTGCCCTGTTTCCAGTATCCGAGGAAGGCGATATCGGGCTTGGGGACGTTGCGGTCGTTGACGAGATGCCTACGCAGGCCGGTGGGAAGTGCGGACTCGCCTGCGGTCCAGGTATAGAACGCCCCCGGGCGTAGTTGCGCGTCCCGCACGGCCTGCAGGGCGAGCGTGCCCGGCCTGACCGATGGGTCGTTGCGGGGCAACCAGTGGATTCTCGTCCCGGCGGGCGCAGCGACCTTGGGGCGGACGTCCTCGTCGGCAGGGACTTCGAGGAATGCCTCGGCGGGCAGCTCGCCGGTGGACTGTTCCAGGATCGCGAGGATGGCCGGCAAGGCGCTCTCGTCGCCGACGAGAAGCTGCCAGGTCGCGCCCGGGGTCGGTCCGTAGCTGTATCCCTCGTCGAGGAAGCCGACCTCGTCTCCCGGCTCGGCCTCCAGGGCCCAGGACGTGCCGGGAGCGGCCGGCCGGTTCGAGGCCCCCTCATGAATGACGACCTCGATGTCGAACGCGGAGATCTCCGGCCGGAACCGCCGGATCGAGTACATCCGGACTCGTGGGCGCTTCGCGGCCGACTGGAAGGCGAACTGGAGCATCCACCGTTCGCTGGTCGGGAGCACAACCTGGTCATGGCCAGGGTGGCCGAAGAATAGGCGGCCAGCCTGGTCATATCCGGACCGCTCCAGATGCCGGAAGTCGTCCCCACCCACCGTGATGCGCACGAAGTGCGGGCTGACCCGCTCGCGCCGCTGGACGGTCAAGGTCAACATCCGCCGACGGGCCGGGCGCCGGTACTTGCCTGCCATCCCGATCGCCTCTTCAAGGCTGGTCAACAGTCCCTCCCGACGTCCGACGGCGGATAGTCATGCCACCATCGTCATCTCGTCGCCGAGCGCCGACCACCGGTAAACTGACGACCTATGCCGGAAAGCCGCCAACCTTCCCCGCTGCCCACCACCCTCCGTGTGCTGACACCCCGGCGCGGAGCGTGGCTACCCGACGGCTACCACCTCGACACCCACCGCCACACCCAAGGCCAGTTGGTCTACGCGGCCGCCGGAGCCCTGGCCACCACGACGCAGCACGGGACCTGGATCGCACCTGCCAACCGGGTGACCTGGACGCCGCCCGGATTCGACCACTCCCACCGCTTCTACGGCCGGGCCGACGTCCGCGTCGTCGCCATCCCGGCCCGGAAGTGCGGCGAACTCGCCGCCCATCCCGGCGTCTTCGCGGTAAGCCACCTGCTCCGGGAGGCCATCCTCGCGCTGACAGGCCGGCCGGAAACCCGCCCCGGCGCCCACGAACGACTGCACGAGGTCGTGATCGACGAACTCACCGAAAGCCCCGAGCAGTCGCTGCACCTACCCGAGCCCCGCGACGACCGACTGCGCGCCGTCACCGACCTCCTGCACGCCGAGCCCGGCCGGGCCGCGACCCTGGCCGAACTCGGACGAGCCGCTGGAGCAAGCGAACGCACCCTCAGCCGCCTGTTCCACACCGAACTCGGGATGAGCTTCCACCGCTGGCGCACCATCCTGCGCATCCACCACGCCCTACAACATCTCACCAATGGCGACTCGGTCACTGCCACCGCAGGGGCGTGCGGATGGTCCAACCCCTCAACCTTCATCGAAGCGTTTACCAACGTCGTCGGCCAAACCCCCGGGCGCTACCAAGCCGATCTACGCGACAACTCCATGCCACGCAGTCAGCTCCGCTGGCGTCCGTAAGAACAACGACCCCGCGAAACGGGTGGGCTTCCAGGACTCCCGGGATGCGCACCTGCCCTCGTAGCGCAACGGAGAGAGCGCGGCGTTCCGAGCGCCGAGGCCGCTGGTTCGTTTCCAGCCGGGGGCGCCTCCCCCGAGGCTATCCACCGTGGACGCCGTGGGCGCGGGCGTTGGCTGCTCGGCCGCCACTCATGATGGCGGTGTGCCCGGTTCGACACCGGGGTCCACGACTCGCCGGCCGGCGATGATCACACGCTGACCACGGGGGGCGCCGGCCGGCACCAACCCCCACGGGCTCAGGGTCGGTCGCGCCGGGCGGCGCGCCAGCCGCGTACGCCGAGCAGGCCGACCGCGGTGCCGATCGCCAGGGAGCCCACGATCAGCAGCGCGTGCACCCACAGGAAGCTCGTCGGACTGCCCCGGCCGATCTCCCCGGTCGACCAGGCTCGCGCATCGTTCCAGATCGCGACGGCGAACCGGGGCCAGATCGCCCAGGTCCAGACGCCGACCAGGACCAGGAACATCGACCAGCGCCGCGACAACACCATGGCACGCCAGTATGCCAGCCGGCGGACCGGCCCGGTCCAGGCCCGGGGTGACGCCGACCGGTCGCCCCAGCCGGCCGGCGTCACCCGGCGGCGAGCGGCAGCGGAGCGTTCAGCACCGGCAGGAAGGGTGCCACCATCACCATCCGGCCCCCGCCGCTGCCGAGGATCCGCTTGGCGTAGCCCGCCGCCTTACCCCGGATGGGCCGGAGGTTCGCACTACTCGCGGCTTCCGCCCGCACCGGGTTTCCCGGGAGGCTACTGTCGGTGACGTACGAGGTGCGCCGCGCACCGGGCGTGCCGCTAAGGAGACACCCATGGCAAGCGGAACCGTCAAGTGGTTCAACTCGGAAAAGGGCTTCGGCTTCATCGAGCAGGACGGCGGGGGGCCGGACGTCTTCGTCCACTACTCCGCCATCGCGACGTCGGGCTACCGGGAACTCAACGAGGGGCAGAAGGTCGACTTCGACGTCACCCAGAGCGAAAAGGGGCCGCAGGCGGCTAACGTCCAGCCGCACTGACGAGGCGGGAGCGTGCCGGAGGGGGCGGCGCCGCATCGTACGACTCGGGCAGGTCGCGGCGTCCGCGCAACGGACCGATCAGCAGGATCAGCCCGGTCAGTGCCAGACCGCTGGTGATCACCCACATCGCCGGGCGGAGGCCGAGCGCCGTACCGAGGGCGCCGCCGAGCACGGCGCCGAGCGGGATGGTGCCGTAGTTGACCACCTGCATGGTCACGACGACCCTGCCGAGCAGCGGGTGCGGCACGTACGCCTGGCGGAAGCCGCCCTTGAGCACGTTGCCGACGACCACCCCGGCGCCGATCGCCACGCCGGCCACGACCGGCAGGGCGAGCCGGGCGCCCGGTGCGGTCAGCGGGACCAGCAGCCCGAACGGTGCGGCCCCGATCTCGCAGAACAGCAGCGCCCGGGCACTGCCGAGGCGCCGGGACAGCGGGGTGGCGGCCGTGGCGCCGAGCACTCCGCCGAGGCTCATCAGGGCGATCAGGCCGCCGACGGCGCCCGGACCGATCCCGACCTCGCGGACCAGGAAGACGACCAGGATCGACTGGTATCCGATCAGACCGAGGTTGCTGACGGCGCCGAAGACGGTGAGTACCCGCAGGTAGGGATCGCGGGCGGTCAGCAGCGCCACCTGAAAGGTGCCGGCGCCCAGGACGGCGACCGCCGTCAGAGGCAGCGCGACGCTGGTGACGCTGGCGCCGAAGCTGCTGCCGGCCTGGCCGAGCCAGAGCAGTCGGAAGTCCCGGTGCCGGTGCAGTCTCATCCGCACTCCCGCACGGCTCGCCGGCCCCGGGATCGCCCCGCGCCGGGCTGGTCGGATCGGCTCCGTTGCCCGGTCACGGCCGTGCCGGGATGCCGTGGGCGAAGAAGAAGACGGGGTCGCGACGCCGCCCGTCCTCCGGCGGCTCGCGGTCGCCCCAGCGGGACAGCAGGGCGAGCAGCTCGGTCTCGAACTCCGCCAGTTCCCCGGGGGTGAGCTGCAGCCAGCGGTCGGTCGAAAACGGCGCCTCGCCCCAGGCCGCGCGCTCGTCCTCACCCGCGGCATGCCAGTCGCGGACCAGGCCGACCTGGCGGTCGAGATTGAGCGAGGCGGCGGCCTGCTGCACGGCCTGCGCCGCCGGGTCGTCGGCGAAGTCGGCGCTGGACCAGCGCAGCCCGGCCGAGACCAGCCGCCACCACCGCTCCCGGCGGTCGCGGGCCAGCTCCGGGGCCTCCCGCACCAGGTCGGCGGCGGCGAGGACCCTGAGGTGGTGGCTGACGTTCGGCACGGACTGCCCGCTCCGCCCGGCCAGGCTGCTGACCGTGGCCGGGCCGTAGACCTTGAGCACGTCCATCAGCCGGCGGCGCAGCGGATGGGACATCGCGGCCAGCACGCGGGAGTCGGTGACCTGGCGGACCTCTCTCGTCATGCGGCCAGCGTGCCATCTGCAACAGCAGTTGTGCAATAACTGTTGCGCAACTTGTCTTGCGGACAACGTCGCGCTTCGGTGACGCATCCCGGTGACGCCGCATCCCGGTGGCAGCCGGTTGTCGGGGGTCCTCTCTAGACTCCGGCGTCATGGCGATGGTGAGTTTCGTCGACGAGACGACGGCGGGGCAGCGCAGTTCGGCGTGGCACCTGGAGATCTTCGAGGAGCGCCTGCCGCTGCGGGAGGTGATCCGGCGCCGCGTCTTCCAGGAGGTCGCCGAGCACACCGCCAAGGGTGGCGACGTCTTCCGCGGGCTGGTGCAGCCGACCGACACCGAGCGGACGCTCAACGGCTTCAAGCTCCGGCAGCCGCGCCGGGTCGACCCGGAGGAGCAGGCGGCCCGCGCCCTGGAGGCCTTCTCCCGAAACGGTTTCGTCGTCCTCGTCGACGACCGTCAGGTCGAGGATCTGGATGCGTCCGTCGAGCTGACCCTCGGCACCGAGATCACCTTCCTCAAGCTCGTGCCGCTGGTCGGTGGCTGATGCCGACGTCGACACTCCAGCCCGGCCGCGCCGAGCGGCTGACGGGGCTCGCCCACAACGGTGACGTCGAGGCCCTCGCCGACGAGGTGCTGGCATACACGGCCGGCTACACCGGCGACTGGGGCCGCGAGAGCCGGGAGGTGACCGACGCGCTCGATCTCGTCGCGCCCGAGTGCCGGCCCGAGCTGCTGATGGCGATCCTCGAACGCTGCTGCCGGGTCACCGACACCGAGCAGCGCCGGGTCACCAACGACCTGCTGAAGATCCTGGTCAAGCCCTACGGCAGGGCCACGACGGCCGACTCGGCCGCGGTCGCGCTCGCCTTCGCCGCCCGGCACACCAGCTACTTCGGCGGTGCCGAGCAGCGCCACATGGCCCAACTCCTGCTCGACGCCGCCCGGCCGCTGCCGCCCGAGGTCGTCGCCATGATGCGCCGCACCGCCGCGCACGGCTACTGGGACTCCTCCGGCCAGCTCAAACCCCTGCTGGACCGGCTCGACGCTCCGCCGCTCAATTCGGGCGAGGCGTGGGCCGACCGGGCCCTGGCCGACGTCGCGTCGCTCGCCTCCGAGGAGGCCGGTCGATGGCTGGCGCTGCTCCGGCACGCGGCGACCGCGACGAGCGCCAGACCGGCACCGAAGTGGGAGGCGACCGGCCGCAGGCTCCTCGCCGAGCTGACCGACCCCGGTGACCGGCTGCGGAGCTGGCTCGCGCTGGTCGGTCGCCCGCGCACCATCCGCCTCAACCGCACCCAGTGGGAGTACGACGTCAACGAGGCGTTCGACCAGTTCAACAGCACGCCGCTGCGCGGACTCGTCTGGCTGGCCGCCTTCCTGCCCGACCATCCCGAGACGCCCCGCCTGCTCGGCGCGCTCGTCGAGACGTCGCTGCGCAAGGTCGCGGGCCTCGGCCCGCGCAACCCCAAGGTCGCCAACGCCGGCGTCCACGCGCTGTCGCGCATCCCGACCGAGGAGGCTCTCGCCCAGATCGCCCGGCTCGCCGCCCGGATCACCTACAAGGGCACGCTCAAGGAGCTGAACGCGGCGCTCGACGCCCGGGCGGCGGCGCTGGGCCTGACCCGCGACGAGGTCGAGGAGCTGGCCGTCCCGGCGTACGGGCTGACCGAGGTGGGCAGGCGGGTCGAACACTTCGGCGACGCCTCGGCAACCCTCGACGCCACCTCCGGCACGGTCACGGTCACCTGGCGCAACGCCAACGGCAGGATCGTCAGGTCGGTCCCCGCGTCGGTGCGCTCCGGGCACCCCGAGCAGCTCGCCGAGTTCAAGGCCGCCGTCAAGGACGTCGAGAAGATGCTCTCGGCCCAGGCGGAGCGTCTCGACCGCCAGTTCCTCGCCGCCCGGGTCTGGCCGTTCGAGGCATGGCGGGCCCGCTACCTCGACCATCCCCTGGTCGGCACGCTGGCCCGCCGGCTGATCTGGCTCGTCGACGACGTGCCCTGCGGCTACCACGACGACGCGCTGCGGACGCACGACGGCACGCAGATCACGGCCGGCGGGACGGTGCGGCTCTGGCACCCGATCGGCCGTGAGCTCGACGAGGTGCTCGCGTGGCGCGGCTGGCTGGAGACCAGGCAGGTGACCCAGCCGTTCAAGCAGGCGCACCGCGAGGTCTACCTGCTGACCGCCGCCGAGGAGAACACCCGGGTCTACTCCAACCGGTACGCGGCACACGTCCTGCGCCAGCACCAGTTCCACGCGCTGACCTCGGCCCGGGGCTGGCGCAACAGGCTGCGGATGATGGTCGACGACTCCTACGAGCCGGCCACCCGCGAGCTGCCGCGGTGGGGGCTGCGTGCCGAGTTCTGGGTCGAGGGCGTCGGCGACGACTCGGACGCCGACGTCACCGAGTCGGGGGCGTACCTGCGGATCGCCACCGACCAGGTCCGGTTCTACCCGATGAACGCGCCGGAGAACTACGCGCACGCCGGTGGCGGCGGTTACGAGCAGTGGGTGCACCAGGACGCGAGGCCGACCGAGCCGGTGCCGCTGGCCGAGATCCCGCCGTTGGTCCTCAGCGAGGTGCTCCGGGACGTGGATCTCTTCGTCGGCGTCGCCAGCGTCGGCAACGACCCGACCTGGCAGGACGGCGGTCCCGGGGGGCGGTTCCGGGAATACTGGGCCTCCTACAGCTTCGGCGAGCTCAGCGGCACCGCGCAGACCCGCCGGGACATCCTCGAACGCCTCGTCCCCCGGCTGGCCGTCGCCGACCGGGCCACGGTCGAGGGCCGGTTCCTCGTGGTCCGGGGCGATCTGCGCACCTACAAAATCCATCTCGGGTCGGGCAACATCCTGATGAGCCCGAACGACCAATACCTCTGCATCGTGCCGAGGCAGTCGGCCGGCTCCTCGACCGGTGACGTCTTCCTCCCGTTCGAGGGGGACCGGGTGCTCGCCGTCATCCTCAGCAAGGCGCTCATGCTGGCAAAGGACACCGAGATCACCGACCCCACCATTACGAGCCAGCTACGGCGCTGACCCGACCACCGACGTCCCGCCGCGCATGGTTCGGCTGATAGCGGAAGCGCTCGCCCTGGTCAGCGCGGCAGATCTAGCGTGATGGCATGGAGAAGCTCGCCCTGGTCGTCGGCGCCACCGGCCAGGTCGGCCGGGCGGCCGTCCGCGCCCTGGTCGCCGACGGCTGGCACGTCCGGGCCGCCGCCCGTGGCCTGCGGGCCGGGGCTCCCTGGCCGCCGGGGTGGAACGTCGAGCTAGTGTCGCTGGACCGCGAGGACGACACCGGGCTGGCCGCCGCGGTCGGCGACGGCTGCGACGTCCTCGTCGACACGGTCGCCCACGACGCCCGGCATGCCCGCCAACTGCTCCGGTTCGCCGACCGGATCGGTTCGGCGGTGGTGGTCTCCAGCGCCGCCGTCTACCTGGACGACGTGGGGCGGGGGTTCGGGGTCGAGGGCGTCCGGTTCCCGGTGCCGATCGCCGAGACCCAGCCGACCGTCGCGCCACTCGGCCCGGACGCCCGCACACCCGGCCCGGACGCCCGCACACCCGGCGACGACGGCCCGGACGAGAGGGGCCGGGACGACGACCGCCGGGACGACGACCGCCGGGACCAGGACGGCTACGCCGCCGGCAAGGCCGCCCTGGAACGCGAGCTGCTGGCCGCCGGGGCGGTGCTGCCGACCACCCTGCTGCGGGCCGGCGCGATCCACGGGGCGCACACCGTGCACCCGCGCGAGTGGCACTTCGTCAAACGCGCGCTGGACCGCCGGCCGGTACGGGTGCTGTCGTACCGGGGGGAGAGCCGGTTCCATCCGGTCTCCACCGCCAACCTCGCCGAGCTGATCCGGCTCGCCGCCCGGGAGCCGGGAGCCCGGGTGCTCAACGCCGGTGATCCCGAGCCGCCGACCGTACGGGAGATCGGGGCCGCCGTGCACGCCGTGCTCGACCACGACGCGGAGGACGTGCTGATCGACGGCCCCTCCCCGGTGCCGCCGGTCGGCGAGACGCCGTGGTCGACCCCGCATCCGGTGGTGCTCGACATGGGACTGGCGCAACGCCAGCTCGGCTACCGGCCGGTGACCGGCTATCTCGACTCGCTACCGGAGACCGTGCGCTGGCTGGTGGACGCCGCCCGGGGGCGGGACTGGCGAACCGTCTTTCCCGACCTGGCCCGGAACTACCGCACCGACTACTTCGACTACCTCGCCGAGGACGCCTGGCTGCGCCGCCGTACCCCCTGACCCGGTCCACCGGCCCGCGGCTCAGGCCGGGGCGCTGAGTTTCGCGACCAGCTCGTCGATCCGGTCGCCGAACGCCGCCCGCAGCGCGGTCGCCGCGTCGTCGAGGTCCTTGGAGCCGAGCCCGCTGAGCACACCGTCGATGATCTGCTCCTCGTTGACCCAGTCCTTGCCCATCATGCTCATCTGGTTGGCCTTCACCTCGGTGAGCAATCCCTCGATGTTGTAGAAGTGCTGGCGGATGTCGGTACGACCGCTGCCGTCCGGCTTCTGCGCACCCTGCCAGAGGATGTAGTTGACGTCCTTGGCGTACTTGAGCAACTGCTCCTGCTCCTGATCGGAGAGTGCCGGCATGATGTTCTCCTCTCCCGGCGAGGCGGCGACGTCCCGCCGAAACTGGTCCATGTTGAAGCTCGGATCCGTCTTGACGCTGGAATGCCCGTAGCCGCCCGGCTGGTGCTCCTTGTGCCCGCCGATTCCCCAGCCGGTGCGCTTGCGCAGCGCCGCGACGCCGCGCACGTACGAGTCGTACTGCCGGTCGGTCCATGGCTCGCCGAGGGCGTGTTGCGCCTCGATGCCGATCAGGCCGGAGTTGCCGACGCCCTTGAACGGCCCGGCCCAACCGACCCGCACGTGGTTGCACCGCCCGGACGCGATGACGTGCCAGTGCCCGGTGCGGGACAGGTAGAGCTGGGCGATCGGCGGCGGTGCCGTGGCCGACCCGTGCAGCAGGACGTAGATCTCGCCGGCGTCGGTGGAGTGCAGCGAGCCGCGGGTCTCGTGGATGATGATCCCGTGTGGATCGAACGATGTCGAGCCGCGGCTCCGCCAGCCGCCGACCTCGTGCACGGTGAGCCCGGCGGAGCGGAGCACATCGGCGAGCCAGAGCAGTCGCATGGATCAGCCCTCCCTACTCGGAGGTAGGTCTTCACTACTGACCGTATCTGCGACATCGACCGGAGTCCAGTCGTCTGATCTGCCAATCTCAACAAAAGCAAAGGTCAACCCGCCCGTGGACGGGTTGGACCGATCAACCGGCCGGACGACTCAGAACGCCAGACACTCACACTCCGTCATAAGCGCACGGACGTTGCGGACGTACGACGGGTTGGGGATCTTCAACCCGTCGTCGGTCACCACCGCGCCCGGCCCGAAGTTGTACGCCGAGATCACCGCGTTCAGCAGGCAGGAGTTGAGCTCGCTCGTGCAGGCGTCGGCGGAGACCCCGTAGTCGCTGTCGAAGAAGGCGTCACCGATGTATTTGATCAGCCAGGCCAGGTAGTTGGCGCCGAGCGTGGCGTTGTCCCGGTAGGCGTCGAGGTCGTACGACTGGTCGAAGCGCTGGTTGACGAAGTCCGCGGTGTCCGGCATGACCTGCATCAGCCCCACCCCGCCGTCACAGGCGATGATGTTCGACTGCCAGCCGCTCTCCTGCCACGCGGTCGCCTTGACCAGGTCGACCGGCACCCGGATACCCGGCGCCGAGTTGGGCCAGTAGATCCGGCCGGCCGCGTCGGTCAGCGCCTCCTTGACCTGCGCCCGGCTGGCCTGGGTGCCCTCGTAGCGCGGCTTGGTGCAACCGGCCGGGGGCTTCGGCGGTGGCGGCGGCAGCCTGGTCTCGGTCGGCGGCTTCGGTGTCCTGCGCGGCCCTGGCTTCTTCCTGGCCGAGGTGCGGCTCGGGGTCGCCGACGGCGTCGGGCGGGCGCCGAGCCCGGCCACCGACGGTGGCTCCGGCTCGGCCGTCGACCCGCTCTCCTGTCCCAGCCCGGCGCCGTCGACCTGGTCGGCACCGGCCGCCACCGTGGTCGGTGAGCCGTCGCCACCCGGCTCACCGTTGGCGCAGGCGGCCGCCGTGGCGAGCAGCAGCGCCGCCGCCCCCAGCACGAGTCCGGCCCGGCGCACCCGCTGCGTCATCGCGTCCCCCCAGAATGTCACGGCGCACCATAACAGGCAGACCGGCGCATCAGGGGGCGTCGACCGACCGGGGCGTCGGCTCCGCGGCCACGGTGGGGGCCGGTGCCGACCCGGTCGACGGCGCCGGCGCCGGCCCACCCGGAAGCAGCTCCGGCGCATCCGACGCCGGCTCCGCCCTCCCGGCCGTCGGCAGGGGCACAGGCGCCGTGCCGGCGGCGCGTACCGCACGGTCGCGGGTGGCCCAGGCCACCATGAAGACGGCGGTCCAGAGCACGCCGAGCAGCATCGAGGTCACTGTCTCGCTCGCCGAACTCCAGCCGACGTAGAGCCGGGCCGCCCCGACGGTCACCACCCCGACCGCCGCCATCGTCCAGGCCCCCACCGCCATCGGCCAGCGGCTCTGCCGGGCCAGCAGCCAGGCAAGCGTGCAGAGGCTGGCGGCGACCACCGCGTTCTGGGCCGGCAGGAGCCGCACCGGCGCGCCGCTGGTCGGGCCGGTGACATCGGTGACCAGGAGCAGCACCAGCAGCGGCACGAAGGCACCGGCCGTGCCGAGCACGCTGAGCAGGTCGACCCGCCACGGCCGGGTCCGCCAGCCGACCACGCCGGCGACCAGCGCCACCACCAGGATCAGCACCGGTCCGCGCAGCGCACCGATGGCGCCGTGCGCCAACTCGGCCGCCCCGTCGGTACGCCGGGCGGCGAACCACTCCGCGATCGTGCTGTCGACCACCGAAAGCCCGCTGTGCCGGACCACCAGGTCGAGCAGCCAGGCCAGGGTGAGCCCTGTCACGAAGAGCAGCGCCAACCCGGCGACCAGGTTTGCCAACAGCGTCCAACCCGGCCCGATGTGCAGAGAGAGGACGAAGAAGAGCACCCCGTACCGCCGGGCCAGCCAGCGCAGCGGGGGGCGGGTGACGGCCCGGGTCAGCAGCGACCGCACCGGATCCGGGTTGCGACCCAGCCAGCGACCGGCCAGCACGATCGCCACGATGAAGACGATCAACAGCAGCACCGCACCGGTCGCCTTGCCGAGATAGTGGGAGACCGTCTCGTACGACTCGCCGGCCAGATAGCCGGCCAGCACCGAGCCGCCGACCCAGCTCAGCACCCCGGCCAGGTTCCACGGTGCGAACCGCCGGTACGGCATCCCGGCGCTGCCGGCCAGTCGGGGCACCAGGGTCCGGGCGAAGGCCACCCAGCGGGCCGCCAGGACCCCCCGCCCGCCGAGCCGGCCCAGCATCGCGTCGGCCTTCGCCCAGCGGTGCGCCCCGACCCGGCTCCCCCACCGGCCCACCCGCAGTCGGGGGCCGTGCCGGCGGCCACTGCGGAACGCCAGCGCGTCACCGAGCACCGCCGCGACAATCATGATCACCAGCGCCGGACCGAGCCGCAGCATCCCGGTGTAGGCGAGGAAGCCGACCAGCAGCAGCGTCGCCTCGGCCGGCATCACCAGGCCGACGATCAGCGCCGTCTCGGCGCAGACCAGCAGCGCCGCGGTCAGGTAGACCAGCACCGGCGGCAACTCCCGCACCACCGTCAACACATCCTGCACGGCGACCCCCCGAACACCCGGGCCAGCATGCCAGCCGGGCGCCACGCCGGCACAGTGATTCCCGCCGGGTACCGGGTCAGGTCAGGGGGAACCCGGACGCCGACCCGGATCGCGCAGGCGGGAGGATGGAGGGCATGCAGACCCGCGGGGACCTTCGTAACGTCGCAATCATCGCCCACGTCGACCACGGCAAGACCACCCTGGTCGACGCCATGCTGCGGCAGTCCGGGGCGTTCTCCGCCCGAGCCGAGCCGGCCGACCGGGTGATGGACTCCATGGACCTGGAGCGGGAGAAGGGCATCACCATCCTGGCCAAGAACACCGCCGTGCGATACCTGCCGCCCGACGGTGCCGACCCGGTGACGATCAACATCATCGACACTCCCGGGCACGCCGACTTCGGCGGCGAGGTGGAGCGCGGGCTGACCATGGTCGACGGGGTACTGCTGCTGGTGGACGCCAGCGAGGGCCCGCTGCCGCAGACCCGGTTCGTGCTCCGCAAGGCGCTCCGGGCCCGGCTGCCGATCATCCTCGTGATCAACAAGGTGGACCGGCCGGACGCGCGGATCAAGGAGGTGGTCGACGACACGTACGAACTCTTCCTGGACCTCGACGCAGACGCCGAGCAGATCGACTTTCCGATCGTCTACGCCTGCGCCCGGGACGGCATCGCCTCGCTGACCCAGCCCGCCGACGGCAGCGTGCCGGGCGACAGCAGCTCCCTGGAGCCGCTCTTCCGCAGCCTGCTCGACACGATCCCGCCGCCGGCCTACGACGAGAACGCCCCGCTGCAGGCACACGTGACCAACCTGGACGCCTCGCCGTTCCTCGGCCGGCTGGCGCTGTGCCGGGTCCGGCAGGGCAGCATCACCAAGGGCGAGACCGTGGCCTGGTGCCGCACCGACGGCAGCGTGCAGCGGGTCCGGGTCTCCGAGCTGCTGATGACCGAGGGGCTGGAGCGCAAGCCGGCGACCTCGGCCGGGCCGGGCGACATCATCGCGGTCGCCGGCATCCCGGAGATCATGATCGGTGAGACCCTGACCGACCTGGAGGACCCCCGGCCGCTGCCGCTGATCACCGTCGACGAGCCGGCGATCTCGATGACCATCGGCACCAACACCTCGCCGCTGGTGGGCCGGGTCAAGGGTGCCAAGGTCACCGCGCGGATGGTCAAGGACCGGCTGGACCGGGAGCTGATCGGCAACGTCTCGCTCCGGGTCCTCCCCACCGACCGACCGGACGCCTGGGAGGTGCAGGGCCGGGGCGAGCTGGCACTGGCCATCCTGGTCGAGCAGATGCGCCGCGAGTCGTACGAGCTGACCGTCGGCAAGCCGCAGGTGGTGACCAGGGAGATCGACGGGAGGATCTGCGAGCCGGTGGAGCGGCTCACCATCGACGCCCCGGAGGAATACCTCGGCGCCATCACCCAGTTGCTGGCCACCCGCAAGGGCCGGATGGAGCAGCTGGTCAACCACGGCACCGGCTGGATCCGGATGGAGTGGCTGGTCCCGGCCCGCGGGCTGATCGGCTTCCGCACCGAGTTCCTCACCGACACCCGGGGCACCGGCATCCTGCACCACGTCTTCGAGTCCTACGAGCCCTGGTTCGGCGAGCTGCGCACCCGGAACACCGGCTCGCTGGTGGCCGACCGCTCCGGGGTGGCGACCGCGTTCGCCATGCTCAACCTCCAGGAGCGGGGCACCCTCTTCGTCGAGCCGGCCACCGAGGTCTACGAGGGGATGCTGGTCGGCGAGAACTCCCGCTCCGACGACATGGACGTCAACATCACCAAGGAGAAGAAGCTCACCAACATGCGCTCCTCGACCAGCGAGGAGACCGAGAAGCTGATCCCGCCGCGCAAGCTCTCCCTGGAGCAGGCCCTGGAGTTCTGCCGCGAGGACGAGTGCGTCGAGGTCACGCCGACGGCGATCCGGCTCCGCAAGGTGGTGCTCGACGCACCGTCCCGGGCCAGGGCCGCCGCCAGGCGCAAGCACGCCAACTGAGCCCGACCGTACGCTGCACAGATGTCCTGGGACGCTCTTGACGCCGAGCTGGCCGCCGTGCCCGGCACGGTCTCGGTGTACGCCGGCCGGCTCGGCCGCCGGCCCGGCTACACCCGGCTGCCGGACGCGCCGCACTACGCCGCCAGCACCATGAAGGTGGCGGTGCTGGCCGCGCTGCACCGGGCCGCCGAGACCGGCGAGGTGAAGCTCGGCGCGGCGGTGCCGGTGGTCAACGAGTTCGAGTCCGCCCTGCCGGGCGCGGGCCGGTTCTCCTGCGCCCCGGACTACGACAACGACGGGGCGGTGTGGGACCGGCTCGGCGGCACCGCGCCGCTGGGCTGGCTCGCCGAACGGATGATCGTGCGCTCCAGCAACCTCGCCACCAACCTGGTACTCGGGCACGTCGGCCTCCCCGCCGTCGCCGCGGTCTGGGCGGCCAGCGGTGCCCGGCACAGCCGTACCGACCGGGGCATCGAGGACTTCGCCGCCCGGGACGCCGGGCTCGACAACCAGGTCACCGCCGCCGACCTGGCCCGGCTGCTCGGCGGCATCGCCCGATCCCGGCTCGCCTCCCCCGGCGCCTGCGCCGGCATGCTCGACGTGCTGCTGGACCAGGAACGCTCGGAGGATCTGGTTGCGGGGCTGCCGCCGGGGACCCGGATCGCGCACAAGGACGGCTGGGTACGCGGCGTCCGGCACGGCGCCGGCGTGGTCTTCCCGGACGACGCACCCCCGTACGCCGTGGTGGTCTGCACCAGCGCACCGCCGGGCGGACGGAGTGACCCGGCCGACGACGAGGAGCGGGACGAGCGGGCCCGCCGGCTGGTCACCCGGATCTCGGCCGAGGTCTGGGCGGCCCGGCATCGTCTGGGGACCGTCGGCTGAGCCCACGGTCGATATGGTGCCTGCATGTCGATCGCCTCGGTACGCACCCACCGGATCTCCGCTCCGCTGCACACCCCGTTCGTGACGGCGCTGCGTCGCACCTCCACAGTAGAGACCCTCGTGGTGGAGGTGGTCGACACCGACGGCCGTTCCGGGTTTGGCGAGGCGCCCGAGGTGTGGCAGGTGACCGGGGCGTCGATCGGCGGGGCCCGGGCCTGCGTCGAGGAGGTGTTCGCACCCCTGCTCAGCCGGCGCGATCCGGACGACCTGGTGGCGCGCTGTGCGGAGGTGCGCCGGGCGGTGGTCGGCAACGAGGCGGCGAAGGCGGCGGTGGACGTGGCCCTGCACGACCTGGCCGCCCGCCGGCTCGGCGTGCCCCTGGTCCGGCTGCTCGGCGGCACGTCCCGCCGGGTCGCCACCGACGTCACCCTCTCGGCCGGCGACGCGGTCGAGTTGGCCGGGGCGGCGAAACAGCGGATCGCCGACGGTTTCGACGTGCTCAAGGTCAAGGTCGGCACCGACGCGGCGGGTGACCTGGCGCGGGTCCGCGCGGTGCGGGCCGCCGCCGGGCCGCAGGCCCGGATCCGGCTCGACGCCAACCAGGGCTGGACCCCCCGGGAGGCGGTCCGGGTCATCCGCAGCGTCGAGGACGCCGGGCTCGGCGTGGAACTGGTCGAGCAGCCGGTGCACGCCCGGGACGTCGCCGGGATGGCCTGGGTGGCCGACCGGGTGGACGTGCCGATCCTGGCCGACGAGGCGGTCTACGGGGTGCGCGACCTGGTCGAGGTGATCCAGCGCCGGGCCGCCGACATGGTGAACGTCAAGCTGGCCAAGTGCGGTGGGCTCGGGCCGGCCCGCACCCTGCTGGAGCTCGCCACCGAGCACGGCCTGGGCACCGTGGTCGGTTCCATGATGGAGAGCCAGGTCGGGCTCGGCGCGGCCGCCAGCCTGGTCGCCGCGGTGGGCACCAGCGCCGTCTCCGATCTCGACGCCGCCTGGTGGCTGGCCTGGTCGCCGGTGCAGGGTGGCATCCGGTACGAGAACGCCATCGTCGTACTGCCCGACACGCCCGGCCTGGGCATCGCCGGTCTGCACCGCACTCCGCCGGCCCAGCCCTGACCCTGGCCGCCGTCGGCGGAGGTGTGGGTCCACCGCCGGCGGTGTAGGCAACATTCAGCTCACCATTGCAGGACGGCGCTAATTTTCATATGGTTCGGGCGGGAAGCGGGCGAGGACGGATGGGTGCTGAGATGGTGCTGCGCTCGGGGCACGAGGCCGTTGTCCGGGTCGCCGTCGCCACCCTCTGGGCCCGGCCCGAGTCCGTCCGCCCGGTGGACGGGCCAGCGCTGTCCCGCCGGACCGACATCGCCGGTTGGATCTCCGGGATGACCGCCGACCAGCGGGTCGGCGAGTGCGTGCTCAGTCAGCTGCTCCTCGGCGAGCGGGTGCTGGTCGAGGAGGTCCGCCCGGACGGCTGGGTCCGGCTGGTCGCGGTCGAGCAGCCGGCCGCCAAGCTCGACCCCCGCGGCTATCCCGGCTGGCTGCCGCGCAACCAGCTCACCGAGTCCACCGAGCGGACCCCCCGGCGGCCGGACCTGGTCGTGGCGGCCACGGTGACCCGGCTGCACGGCACACCGGCCGGCCCGGTGGTGCTGCCCGGGGTCATCCTGGGCACCCGACTGACCGCCGCCGGGCCGGTACGCGACGGCTGGCAGCCGGTCTGGGCCCCCGACCACAGCCAGCCGCTCTGGGTCCCCGACACCCACCTCGCGCCGATGCCGAGCCGCCCGCCCACCGCGAGCGAGGTGCTCACGGTGGCCAGCCGGCTGCGCAACGTCGCCTATGTCTGGGGCGGTGTCTCGGCGTACGGGATCGACTGCTCGGGGCTGGTGCACCTGGCCTGGCGACGGTTCGGCGTACGGCTGCCCCGGGACGCCGACGACCAGGCGGCCGCCACCGTGCCGCTGCCGCTCGGTGCGGAACGCCCGGGGGACCTCTACTTTTTCGCCCGGCCCGGCCGGCGCGTCCACCACATCGGCATCGTCACCGCCCGTCCCGGGCCGGGGAGCGACCGGCGGATGCTGCACGCCTGCTACACGCAGCGGCGGGTCCTTGAGGAACCGATGCCCGCCGACCGGGCCGCGACCCTGGTCGGCGCCCACCGGGTCACTCCCTGACCCGCCGCTGCGGTCTGTCGTCCCGGTCGGTCAGGCGACCGGCAGCTTGTCGCCCGACCGGTTGTCGCGACTGGACTTGATCAGGCTGGCGACCGTGGCGATCGCCAGCGTGCCGAGAATGACGGTGAGGGAGAGCCAGATCGGGATGTGCGGAGCCCAACCGATCGGCTCGCCACCGTTGAGGAACGGCAGGTTGTTGCCGGCCAGCGCCTCCAGCACCAGCTTGACGCCGATGAAGCCGAGCACCACCGCGAGCCCGATGTTGAGATAGACGAGCCGGTCGAGCAGCCCGCCGAGCAGGAAGTAGAGCTGGCGCAGCCCCATCAGCGCGAAGACGTTGGCGGTGAAGACCAGGTACGGCTCCTGGGTGATCCCGAAGATCGCCGGAATCGAGTCGAGCGCGAAGACCAGGTCGGTGGTGCCGATCGCGATCAGCACGATCAACATCGGCGTGAAGAGCCGGCGACCGTTCTCGTGCACGGTGAGTCGGCTGCCGGAGAAGTCCCGGGAGACCGGCAGGGCGCGCCGGCTCCACCGGATCAGCACGTTCTCCTTGAAGTCGTCCTCGGTCGGCTCACCCTGCCGGAAGAAGTTGATCGCCGTGTAGATCAGGAAGGCGCCGAAGATGTAGAAGACCCACGAGAACTGGTTGATCAGGGCTGCGCCGGCCGCGATGAAGCCGCCGCGCATCACCAGCGCCAGCACGATGCCGATCAGCAGCACCTTCTGCTGGTACTGCCGGGGCACCCCGAACCGGGACATGATGATCACGAAGACGAAGAGGTTGTCCACCGAGAGGCTGTACTCGGTGAGCCAACCGGTGTAGAACTCCCCGGCGACGGTGAAGTTGGTGGTCAGGGCCAGGCCGACCCCGAAGATCAGGGCCAGGCCGACGTAGAAGGTGACCCAGAGACCCGACTCCCGCAGACTCGGCTCGTGCGGCCGTCGGCCGATGATCACGAGATCGAGGACCAGGATCGCCATCAACACGACCAGTGAGATGACCCAAACCCAGGCGGACACGTTCAATGCTCTCCTCCGGCAGGCACGCGGCACCGCCGTCGGCACGCAGGACGCGCCTCAGGCGGTGTAGACGATGGTGACTGTCGGAGGTCTCTTCCGCCACCGCCGTGCGAGCCGCTGCGACGACAACCTACGGTGCCGGGTCCGCTGGCCGGTTGGGCCGGCCGACGACCGTGTTGACGACACCGTCGCGAAGGAATACTCCCCTCCTACGACGCCATTGTTCACTATTCCCCGCCGGTTGCGCATCTCCCCCCACCGGAGGCGATGCCGGCAACTCGGCGTACTTCATCCTAGGAACCTAGGTACTGTGCCGAGGCGATATCGGGTCGGCGAGGGACCAACCCGCCGCAAGCACCTCGTCACACGCCCGCACCGCCGTGCCGAGCCGGTCCGGCAACGGGCCGGTGAGTTCGATCACTGGCACCCCGGAGTCGGCCAGCACCTCCCGGAACCGCTCGGTCATCCACCCCCGCAGGTGTGCGCCGTCCCGTAGCCCGTCGTCGCTGAACGGCACCCCCCGGTGGTCGGTCAGCAGATAGAGGTCGGGCCGGCGGGCGGCCGCCCGGACCCGCGGCGAGGACGAGCCGAGGTAACGCTCCTCCCAGACCGCGGTGGCCCGCGCATCGGTGTCGCAGAACAGCAGCGGACCGCTGCGCCGGGCGGCCGCGTCCTCGGCCGCCTGCTGCTCCCGGACCACCGCCTCGAAGTCCGCCCGATCCCACCGCACGTCGAAGATCGTCGCCTCCGGCTCGGTACGCCGCAGCCGGGCCAGCTTCGCGGCGGTCAGCTCCCGGCCGTACTCCGGAACCCAGCGGGTCCGGTAGTGCCCGGCCAGCGCCCGCGCCACCGTGGTCGTCCCGGTGGACTCGGCGCCCACCACGACGACCCGGCGGACGAACCAGGCCCGGACCGGCGGGCCGAGCATCGCCCAGTGCTGCACCGGATCGGCCCGCACCGCCGTACCGGAGACCGGCACCGCCACCCGGGAGGGATCGACGCAGACGTCCACCGCGCCGAACCGGCGGGCCAGCTCGGCGCCGTACGCCTCCGAGGAGAAGACGGCGTCCACCCGGTCGTCTCCGATCGCCGCCCGGAACACCGCACAGTGCGCCTCCCAGACCGCCGGATCGGTGTAGTCGATCGGATGGTCGTCGTAGCGACCGACGAACCGGACGTGCGGCTCCGTCGCGTGCAGCTCACGCAACCACTCCAGCCGCAGCGGCAGCGGGATCGACTCCCGGCGGGACGGCGCCACCACCACGGTGACGGCGGCGCACCGGCGGGCCGCCTCGGTGATCAGCGCGTGGTGCCCGGCGTGCGGCGGATAGAACTTGCCCACCACCAGCCCGTGCCCGAACTCCGGCCGCCGGTCCGGGGCTGCCCCCGGAACGCCTCCGGAGCCCTGCCTCGGCACGGCGGCCGGAACGTGCCCGGAGCGCTGCCCCGTCACGGAGTGGCGGGCGCCGGGCCCGGCGCGACCGGACGGGCGGCGGCCGAGAGCCGGCGCAGGTCGGCCCGCCAGTTCCGCAACCCGAAGACGCAGAGCCCGAGGAAGACGATGTACAGCGCGCCGGTGAGATAGAGCCCCTTGTAGGCGTAGAGCGGGATGTAGACGAGGTCCGCGGTGATCCAGATCCACCAGCTCTCCACCCGCTTGCGGCACTGGCCGTAGGTCGCCATCAGCGACAGGGCGGTGGTCACCGCGTCCGGGAAGGGCACGGTGGAGTCGGTCGCCCGGTCCAGCAGCAGCCAGAGCAGCAGGGTCAGTGCCGCGCCGGCGGTGACCAGCACCATCCACTCCCGACGGCCGGTGCGGGCCACCACCAGCCGGCTGCGCTGCTCACCGCCGAAGAGCCACGCCCACCAGCCGTAGAGACCGAGCCCGACGTAGACGATCTGGAGTCCGGCGTCCGCGTAGAGACCCGCGGTCCAGAAGAGCACCATCAGCAACAGCACGTTGGCGATGCCGATCGGCCAGTTCCACATCTTCTGCCGGGCCAGCAGCCAGACGTTGAGCACGCCGGTCGCGAAGCCGAGCAGTTCGGCACGGCTGGTCGGCGTACCCGCCACGGTGAACGCCGTACCGGTCAGCCAGTCGAGCATGGGCGGCACCTTCCGCAAGATCCTCCGGAGTTCCTACCGTAGGTATCGGCGGGCGGGACGGGTATACCCCGATCGACCAGCCCGGACCGGTCCGTGCCATGCTCCCCGCATGGTGCTGGAGGTTGCGCTGATCGACGTGGTGGCCGGTCAGGAGGAGGCGTTCGCCGAGGCGTACGCCAAGGGACACGCCACGCTGGCCGGCACACCGGGCTGCCGGTCGATCCGGATGACCCGGGGAGTCGAGTCACCGTCCCGGTTCGTGCTGCTGGTGGAGTGGGACTCCATCGAGGCGCATCTGGAGAACTTCCGGGCCACCGAGCGGTTCACCACGTGGCGTTCACTGATCGGCCCGTACTTCGCCGCGCCGCCGGTCGTCGAGCACTTCACCGACATACCGCCGCCAGCCTGACCGACCACGGCCCGGCCTCACCGACGGTGCCGGGCAGGGGTCAGCCGTCGGTGCCGGGCCAGTCGCCGGGCTTGCCCCAGTCACCGGGTTCGAGGACGAACTGTCCGTACGGGACGGTCCACACCACCTCGTGGCCGAGCCGGTGACCGCTCTGCCCCTCCTCGCCGTACGCGGTGCCGTGGTCGGAGCAGAGCAGCACCAGGCAGGGCCGGTCCCGCGAGGTGGCCAGCGCGAAGAGCCGGCCGATGTGCCGGTCGACGTACTCCAGCGCGGCGGCGTGACTCTCCCGGCTGTCCCGGTCGGCACCCGGCAGGTAGTGCCGGTTCGGCTGGTGGATGGCGGCGACGTTGACGAAGAGGAAGAGCGGCCGGTCCTCCGGCACCGTGGGCAGCACCGTGGCGATCCGGTCGAGCTGCGCCTCGAAGCACCGCGGAGCGGAGACCCCGAACTCGGGCTCCCAATGCGCCTCGGCGAAGAGCGCCGGCAGCACGCCGCCGAGCGGCGACCGCCCGTTGAAGAAGCCGACGCCGCCGACGCAGACGGTGTGGTAGCCGGCCGCGCCGAGCCCGCGTACCACGTCCGGGGCGTCGAAGGTCCAGGTCTGCTCGCCGGTGGTTTCGCTGCCCGGCGAGGCGGCGGCGAAGAGCCGGGGGTGTGGACCGGGCGCGGTGGGTGTGGGCAGGAAGCCGGCGAAGAACGCCTGGTGTGCCGCGTAGGTGAAGCTCGCCGGGCTGTGCCGCCGCTCCCAGACGCCGCCGGGCAGGGCGCGGACCAGATTCGGCGTACGCCCGGAGTCGGCCAACTCGGCGGCCACGTCGTAGCGGAGTGTGTCCAGGGTGACGAACAACAGGTCGTGGCTGCCGATCAGCTCCTTCATGCCACCCTCCCACCTCTCGGTCACGTCTGCGGCCTCCATGCTGCCCGCTGGCACCGACATCCGCTCACCCGGGCCCCTCTGCCGGGTCGTCCGCAGCCGGAACCGTTGTCCGCGTGCCGGCGACCGCCTGCGGGGCACGGCCGGCCATCCGTCGATCATGCCAGTCACGCGTCGACGGTCACGTACCACCCGGCATCGGCAGAGGCACCGCGATCGGTCGAGATGCGACGGACGGCCGGCGCGCCGGGACGCGGGCGGGAAAGGAATCCTGCTGACCTGGACCGGGTGGATGCGGTCGACTCTGCGGAATGGAGCGACGGGTCGCGCTCGGGCAGCTCTTTCCCGGCGGCGAATGGGGTAGACCCGGCGCGGCCGCCCGGCTGGTCGGGTTTCTCTGCTCGCCGGACGGGCGCCGGACCACCGGCCAGGGTCACGATTCCGCGGGCGGCTCCGACCGGTACGCCTGAACTCCGGCCCCCGGCCGGGATCAGTTGACCCCGGCCGCGTCCATGCCGCGCAGTTCCTTCTTCAGCTCGGAGACCTCGTCCCGGATCCGGGCGGCGAGCTCGAACTGCAGCTCCCGGGCGGCGGCGAGCATCTGCTCGTTGAGCTCCTGGATGAGCTGGGCCAGCTCGGCCCGGGCCATCCCCTCCCGGGCCGGTGCGGCACCGACCCGGCCCCGGCTGCGGGTCTCCTTGACCGGCGCCTTGCCCCGGGACATCTGCCGGACCGCGCCGCCGACCCGGGTGGTGGTCCCCTCGGTGTCCTCGGCCTCCCGGTAGATGTCGTCGAGGATGTCGTGGATCTTCTTACGCAGCGGCTCCGGGCTGATCCCGTGTGCCTCGTTGTGCGCCACCTGCTTGGCCCGGCGCCGGTTGGTCTCCTCGATCGCCTCGGCCATCGACGGGGTCATCTTGTCGGCGTACATGTGCACCTGGCCGGAGACGTTCCGGGCGGCCCGCCCGATGGTCTGGATCAGCGACCGGCCGCTGCGCAGGAAGCCCTCCTTGTCGGCGTCGAGGATCGCCACCAGCGACACCTCGGGCAGGTCCAGCCCCTCGCGGAGCAGGTTGATCCCGACGAGAACGTCGTAGTCGCCCTTGCGCAGCTCGCGCAGCAGTTCCACCCGGCGCAGCGTGTCGACCTCGGAGTGCAGGTAGCGGACCCGGATGCCGTGCTCCAGCAGGTAGTCGGAGAGGTCCTCGGCCATCTTCTTGGTCAGCGTGGTGACCAGCACCCGCTCGTCCCGCTCGGTGCGCAGCTTGATCTCGTGCATCAGGTCGTCGATCTGCCCCTTGGTGGGCTTGACCACCACCTCGGGGTCGACCAGGCCGGTCGGCCGGATCACCTGCTCGACCACCTCGCCCTGGGCCTGCTCCAGCTCCCACGGGCCGGGGGTGGCGGAGAGGAAGACCATCTGACCGACCCGCTCCAGGAACTCGTCGAAGCGCAACGGCCGGTTGTCGGCGGCGCTGGGCAGCCGGAAGCCGTGGTCGATAAGCATCCGCTTGCGGGAGGCGTCGCCCTCGTACATCCCGCCGATCTGCGGGATCGTGACGTGCGACTCGTCGATGACGGTCAGGTAGTCGTCGGGGAAGTAGTCGAGGAGGCAGTGCGGCGCGCTGCCGGGCGACCGGCCGTCGATGTGCATCGAGTAGTTCTCGATGCCGGAGCAGAAGCCGACCTGGCGCATCATCTCCACGTCGTAGCTGGTGCGCATCCGCAGCCGCTGCGCCTCCAGCAGCTTGCCCTGCCGCTCCAGCTCGGCCAGCCGCTCGGCCAGCTCGGCCTCGATGCCGGCGAGCGCCCGCTCCATCCGCTCGGGGCCGGCGGTGTAGTGGGTGGCCGGGAAGATCAGCAGGTGGTCGACCTCCCGCACCACCTCGCCGGTCAGGGGGTGCAGGTAGTAGAGCTTCTCCACCTCGTCGCCGAAGAACTCGATCCGCAGGGCCAGCTCCTCGTACGCCGGGATGATCTCCAGCGTGTCGCCACGGACCCGGAAGGTGCCGCGGTTGAAGGCCATGTCGTTGCGGGTGTACTGCACGTCGACGAGCCGCCGGAGCAGCTTGTCCCGCTCGACCTCCTGGCCGACCTGGATCCGCACCGACCGGTCCAGGTATTCCTGTGGGGTGCCCAGGCCGTAGATCGCCGAGACCGTGGCGACGACCACCACGTCCCGGCGGGTCAGCAGGGACATCGTGGTGGCGTGCCGCAGCCGCTCGACCTCCTCGTTGATCGAGGAGTCCTTCTCGATGTAGGTGTCGGTCTGCGGGATGTACGCCTCGGGCTGGTAGTAGTCGTAGTAGGAGACGAAGTATTCGACGGCGTTGTGCGGCAGCAGCTCGCTGAACTCCTTGGCGAGCTGGGCGCAGAGGGTCTTGTTGGGCGCCAGGACCAGGGTCGGGCGCTGCAGCCGCTCGATCAGCCAGGCCGCCGTCGCGCTCTTGCCCGTGCCGGTGGCGCCGAGCAGCACGCTGTGCCGCTCACCCCGGCGCACCCGACGCTCCAGGTCGTCGATGGCGGTCGGCTGGTCGCCCGAGGGCTGAAAATCGGAGACCACCTGGAAGCGGCCGTCGAGCCGCGGAATGTCGAGCGCCATGACCTCAACCGTACGCCGACGGTGTGACACACGGCCGCGCCACGGTGGGTACACGATCGGCTTCAATATGGTCATTGTGTGGCAAAGATCACCGCGCTACCGTTCTAGGGTAGGCCGCTCGCGGCGGCCGACCGGGTCTGCGACACCAGCCGCCACACCGGCGGGGGTCGCATCCGGCGCAGGGGTTGCAGCCCCGGCTCAGGCCGGCGAGCGCACCGATGCGGTCGCGCAGAGCGCAGACCGGCCGCCGCGAGCGCCCCTTGCTGGCCCGTCACCGCCCTCCCCCGGTCGTCCGTGCCCGCGCCCTCCCTGGTCCGTCCGCCCATGCCCTTCCCCCGGGGCCTGCTACACCGCGTTCCTGGCCGGTCCTGCCCCAGCGCTTCCTGGCCGGTCCTGCTACGCCGTCGGATCCGCGTCCCCGCCCCACGGCGTCGCTTCCTCGGGGGGTGCCGGCCGCCAGCCGGCGGCCGTCGCCCATTCCTCGGCGTGGCGGTGCTCCAGGTCGAACCACGGCTCCTTCGCGTCGGCGTAGGCGTCGATCTCCGGGCCCGCCGCCGCCAGCCGTCGCTTGAGAGCACGGTAGGCGGCCCGGCGCTCCGGGTCGGCGCGCAGGTGGTCCCGCATCAGCAGGGCGTACCGCCAGCCGGGCGAGCCGATCTCCCGGACGTGCAGGTTGACCAGCCGGCCCGGATCCGCACTGCCGTGCAGCCGCTTCTCCCAGCGGGCGGCGCCACCGGGATGGCGGGCGTTGTCCCACCACTGCCCCGGGCAGCGGGGAAACCCGGCGTCGGCCAGCCGGTCGGCCAGCGCATCCGCCTCGGCCAGCGACGGGACTCCCAACTGCATGTCGATGACATCCTTGGCGGGCAGTCCGGGCACGGCGGTCGACCCGACGTGGTCGAGGCGGAGTTCGCCGGACCCGACGGCGTGCCGGATCCGGGCGGCGAGCCGCCGGTACTGGAGCGGCCAGTCCGGATCGGGTTCGGCAAGGCGTACCTCGCCGGCCGCCCGTACCGCCCGCCGCTCGCGGAGGTTCCGTTCGTACGGCGTCAGCCTCTCCCGCCACAGCGCGTCCAGCGCCGCGTGCAGCTCGGCGAGGTCGCCGTCGTTGTCCAGCAACACGTCGGCGGCGGCCGAGCGCCGCTCGTCGCCGGCCTGGGCCCGAATCCGCTGGGCCGCCTGCTCGGCGGTCATCCCCCGGGTCCGGACCAGCCGCTCGACCCGGGTCGCCTCGGCCGCCCGCACCACCAGCACCAGGTGGTACGTCGGCGCGAGCCCCACCTCCACCAGCAGCGGTACGTCATTGACCACGACCGCGTCCGGTGCCGCCCCGGTCATCAGTTCGGCGCTGCGCCGGCGTACCCGAGGGTGGACGATCGCCTCCAGCCGGGTCCGCGCGGCCGGGTCGGCGAAGACGATCTCGCCGAGCGCGGCCCGGTCCAGTCTGCCGTCCGGCCCGCAGACCCGCTGTCCGAAGGCGGCCACCACCTCCCGCAGCCCGTCCGTGCCCGGCTCCACCACCTCGCGGGCGATCCGGTCGGAGTCGACGACCACGGCACCGAGGCTGGCCAGCCGGGCGGCGACGACGCTCTTGCCCGAGCCGATCCCACCGGTGAGTCCGACCTTCAACACCGGACCAGTCAACCCGATCGGCGCCCGGACCGGACAGGGAGGGGTTCGCTCGGCCGAAGGGACGGTATGCGGCACGGAGAGGGGCCGCCCGGACAAGCGGAAGGCCCGCTCCCCGGACCCGGTTCGCACCGGATCTGGGAAGCGGGCCCGCAGATGCGTAGGCCGGGCGACCGGCCTACCGGGTCACTGACCCGGCTGGGCTATTTGCCGCCGCCGGCGAGCTTCTCCCGCAGCGCGGCGAGCGCCTCGTCGGTGGCGAGCGTGCCGGACGGCTCCTCTGCCTGGCGCGCCGGAGCGGTGCTGGCAGAGGTGGTGGTGCCGCCACCAGCGCTGGGGCCACCGGTCGCAGCGGCCGGGTTGGCAGCCGCCTCGGCGTCGGCAGCGCGGGAGCTCTGCACCTGCTTGGTGTGCGCCTCCCATCGGGTGCGCGCCTCGGCGTACTGCTGCTCCCAGGCTTCCCGCTGCTTGTCGAAGCCCTCGAGCCACTCCCCGGTCTCCGGGTCGAAGCCCTCGGGGTAGATGTAGTTGCCCTCGTTGTCGTAGGTCGCGGTCATGCCGTAGAGGGTCGGGTCGAAGTGCTCCTCGCCCTCGACGAAGCCCTCGTTGGCCTGCTTGAGCGAAAGCGAGATCCGCCGACGCTCGAGGTCGATGTCGATGACCTTGACCATGACGTCCGAGCCGACCTGGACGACCTGCTCCGGAATCTCCACGTGGCGCTCGGCCAGCTCGGAGATGTGCACCAGACCCTCGATGCCGTCGTCGACCCGGACGAACGCACCGAACGGCACCAGCTTGGTGACCTTACCCGGCACGATCTGCTGGATCGCGTGGGTCCGGGCGAACTGGCGCCACGGGTCCTCCTGGGTCGCCTTCAGCGACAGGGAGACCCGCTCGCGGTCGAGGTCGACGTCGAGCACCTCGACCTCGACCTCCTGGCCGACCTCGACGACCTCGGACGGGTGGTCGATGTGCTTCCAGGAGAGCTCGGAGACGTGCACCAGACCGTCCACGCCGCCGAGGTCGACGAAGGCGCCGAAGTTGACGATCGAGGAGACGACGCCCTTGCGGACCTGGCCCTTC
Source organism: Plantactinospora sp. WMMC1484 (assembly GCF_049315195.1). NCBI lineage: Bacteria > Bacillati > Actinomycetota > Actinomycetes > Micromonosporales > Micromonosporaceae > Plantactinospora > Plantactinospora sp. WMMC1484. Next base: position 3,565,672 of record NZ_CP186055.1, on the reverse strand, counting down.
TGCAGCTTGTTGAGGAACTCGGTGCGCACCTCGGACTGGGTCTGCTCCAGCCAGGCCCGGCGGGACAGCACCACGTTGTTGCGGTTCTTGTCCAGCTCGATGATCTTGGCTTCGAGCTCGCGACCGACGTACGGCTGGAGATCCCGCACCCGACGCATCTCGACCAGGGAGGCGGGCAGGAAGCCGCGCAGCCCGATGTCGAGGATGAGGCCGCCCTTGACCACCTCGATGACGGAGCCGCGGACGACGCCGTCCTCGTCCTTGATCTTCTCGATCGTGCCCCAGGCGCGCTCGTACTGGGCCCGCTTCTTCGAGAGGATCAGGCGCCCCTCCTTGTCCTCCTTCTGGAGGACCAGGGCCTCGATGTGATCCCCGACCGACACCACCTCGGCGGGGTCGACGTCGTGCTTGATCGACAACTCGCGCGAGGGGATGACGCCCTCGGTCTTGTAGCCGATGTCGAGCAGGACCTCGTCCCGATCGACCTTGACGACGGTGCCTTCGACAATGTCGCCGTCGTTGAAGTACTTGATGGTCTCGTCGATCGCGGCGAGGAAAGCTTCCTCGGAACCGAGGTCGTCGACGGTGACCTTGGTGGCGCTCGAGGGGGCCTCGATGCTGCTCGTCATGTGGGCGGTTGCTCCGGTCGGATGGATGTCACAGCAGGTTCGTGTCGCGGTGACCCTTTACGCCTGCGGATCCGTCGCCGGACACACCGGGCGATCGCTGCTCCGATCGCTAGAGTGTCTCCCGACGACCGCGGACCTTCTCCCTGCCGAGGCACACGATCCGCGAGCGCATCGAACAGCTTACCGTGCGCATTACCACAGCATGCAAGCCCTCCCCGCACGGGATGAGATCCGCAGTCCACTGCTCGGGAAGAACTCCGCGCGGCGACCCACCTCCGCCCGACCCCGCCACTCGCGTGACATCCGGCCGGGCATTGGCATGGCCGCCCGGCCGGCACACTAGCGTGGCGGAGTGCCCGAGAACAGCCTGCCCGACGCCGCCCCGCCCGCCCTCGTCGACGAGCCGCCCGGTGTGCTCCGGCGCCGGGTCGGCGACGCGGAGAGCCGGTGGGCCAGCCGTCGATGGTGGGACGCGGACGCCGACGACTACCAGGCCGAACACGGCGCCTTCCTCGGTGACGTCGACTTCGTCTGGTGTCCGGAGGGGCTGCGCGAGGTCGACGCCCGGCTGCTCGGCGAGCTGCCCGGCCGGCGGGTCCTCGAACTCGGCTGCGGCGCCGCCTCGGCGGCCCGCTGGCTGGCGACCGAGGGGGCCCGACCGGTCGGGCTGGACCTCTCCGCCGGGATGTTGCGGCACGCCGCGCGCGGCGCCGTCAGCTCCGGGGTACGCCTGCCGCTGGTCCAGGCCGACGCCCTCGCCCTGCCGTTCCGGGCCGGCAGCTTCGACATCGTCGCCACCGCGTTCGGCGCGATCCCGTTCGTGGCCGACTCGGCGGCGGCGCTCCGCGAGGTCTTCCGGGTGCTCCGCCCCGGTGGCCGTTGGGTGTTCTCGGTCACCCATCCCATGCGGTGGATCTTTCTGGACGACCCGGGCGAGGGCGGACTGACCGCCGTGCACTCCTACTTCGACCGCCGCCCCTACGTGGAGCAGGACGAGGCCGGTACCCCCAGCTACGTCGAGCAGCACCGCACCCTCGGCGACCGGGTTCGCGAGATCGTCGGTGCCGGTTTCGTGCTGCGCGACGTGGTGGAGCCGGAGTGGCCGGACGGGCACGAGCAGGTCTGGGGGCAGTGGAGCCCGCTGCGCGGCCGACTCTTCCCCGGCACCGCCATCTTCGTCTGCGACAAGCCGGACCCGGTCAGCGACAAACCGGACGACGGGTCCGCCCGGCATCGGTCCGGCTCAGTATGCTGACCTGGTGAGCGCCGAGCCGGTATCCGAGACGCCCGGGCCGTGGCAGCCGGACCCGGTCCGGCAGCGCCAGGCCGGCTACACGCTGGAAGACCTGCTGCACCTGCCGCCGGACGCCCCCCGGGTCGAACTCGTCGACGGGGTCATCCACGTGGTCCCCTCCCCCACCCTGGGCCATCAGCACATCGCAAGCCTGCTCTGGCGCTGGCTCACCCGACACGCACCGGAGCACCTGCGGGTCGCCCAGGCCGTCGGGGTGGCCCTGGGCACCGACTTCACCCGGGAGCCGGACGTGCTGGTCTACCGGGCGGAGGTGCCGGCCGACCGGCACTTCCTGCTTCCGCACGAGGTGGTGCTCGCCGTCGAGGTCGTCTCGCCCGGCACCCGCCGCACCGACCGGTTCAGCAAGCCCGCCGAGTACGCCGCCGCCGGCATCCCCGGCTACTGGCGGGTGGAGCAGGACCCCGTCCGGGTGTACGCGTACCGCCTCGCCGACCGGCCCGGCCGGAGCGGCAACCGGGAGTACGAACTGCTCGCCGAGGCCGCCGACGTGCTGGAGCTGACCCAGCCCTTTTCGGTCACGCTGCCGATCGCCGACATCACCCCGTAAGTCCGGATCCGCCCGGTCCAGGGCAGGCCCGCGCTGGTGGTTACCGACCCTGGTCGCCGGGTAGACCGCGGTATGCCGGAGCGGAGAAAGCTACGAAAGGGCGACCGGGTGAGCTGGCGCAGTCACGGCTCCCGCGCGCACGGCACCGTCCAGGAGGAGATCACCGAACGGACACACGCCGCGAAGCGCACGGTCGCCGCGTCGAAGGAGGACCCGCAGTACCGGGTCCGTACCGACGAGGGTCGGGACGCGGTGCACAAGCCGGAGGCACTCTTCGATGAGTAGCCGGGAGGACGGCCGGGACACCGTCCGGGAGTTCCGCGACGCCGTCAACATGAACCCGGGCGAGCTGGACAAGTGGCTGGCCAGCGATGACTCGAAGGCGGCCGGCTGGCGCAAGGGGCGCGGCGAGTCCGTCGGGCACGAGTCCGGCCGGCGAATCGTCGACCTGCTGCGCAAGCGGACCAACCAGTTCACCGAGCGCGACCTGGCGCACATGCGCAAGGTGATCGGGTACGTCCGCCGGCACATGGCCCAGCGACCGGCCGGCGACGTACGGAACACCAGGTGGCGCTTTTCGCTCATGAACTGGGGCCACGACCCGATGAAGGCACCCCTGCCCGCGGTGGGCGGACCGTCCCGCAAGGCGCAGCAGCGGCACCGGGCCGCCGAGCGCTCGTCGGGCCGCAACCGCCGTTAACGACTCCCGCCACGGCGACCTCGGGCTCGACGTCGCCGGTGTAGGTCCCGCGTCCCGTGGCAGCCGGTGTGGCCAGCAGCCGATCCGGACCAGCAGCCCCGTGCGGTGTCAGTGGTCGGCGCTGTTCCAGTCGGAGCCGACACCGACGGAGACCTCCAGCGGCACGGCCAGCGGGTGGGCGCCGCCCATCTCGCGCCGGACCAGTGCTTCGACGTCCGTCCGCTCGCCGGGCGCCACCTCGAAGACGAGTTCGTCGTGCACCTGGAGCAGCATCCGGGAGCGCAGGTCGGCACCGCGCAGCGCGGTGTCGACGTGCAGCATCGCCACCTTGATGATGTCGGCAGCCGAGCCCTGGATCGGGGCGTTCAGCGCCATCCGCTCAGCCATCTCCCGCCGCTGCCGGTTGTCGCTGACCAGGTCGGGCAGGTAGCGGCGGCGGCCGAGGATCGTCTCGGTGTAGCCGTCCTTGACCGCCCTGCGCACCACCGACTGGAGGTAGTCGCGGACACCGCCGAAGCGGCTGAAGTATTCCTCCATCAGGGCCCGGGCCTCGTCGGCGGCGATGCCGAGCTGCTGGCCGAGACCGAACGCGCTGAGCCCGTACGCAAGTCCGTAGTTCATCGCCTTGATCTTGCGCCGCTGGTCCGGGGTGACCTCGGCCACCGGAACGGCGAAGACCGAGGAGGCGGTGGCGGCGTGGAAGTCGGCCCCGGAGTTGAACGCCTCGATCAGCGCGGCATCGCCGGAGAGATGCGCCATGATCCGCATCTCGATCTGGCTGTAGTCGGCGGTGAGCAGGCAGTCGTAGCCCGGACCGACCACGAAGGCGCGGCGGATCCGGCGCCCCTCCTCGGTGCGGATCGGGATGTTCTGCAGGTTGGGATCGGTCGAGGAGAGCCGGCCGGTGGCCGCCACCGTCTGGTGGAAGGTGGTGTGGATCCGCGCGTCGTCGGAGACCGACTTGAGCAGGCCGTCGACGGTGGACTTGAGCCGGGCGACGTCCCGGTGCCGGAGCAGGTGCTCCAGCAACGGGTGCGGCTGCTGCGCGTAGAGCCACTGCAGGGCGTCGGCGTCGGTGGTGTATCCGGTCTTGATCTTCTTGGTCTTGGGGAGGCCCAGCTCGGTGAAGAGGATCTCCTGCAACTGCTTGGGCGAGCCGAGGTTGAACTCCCGGCCGACCACCCCGTACGCCGCCTGGGCCACCGCCTTCACCTCGCCGGCGAAGTGTGCCTCCAACTCCGACAGGTAGTCGGTGTCGGCGGCGACGCCGGTCTGCTCCATCGCGGCCAGCACCTCGACCAGCGGCTGCTCGACCTCGCGGAGCAGCCCGGCGGACTGCTCGCCGCCCCGGGCCAGCTCGGTGTCGAGCGCCTCGGCGAGGTCGAGGGTGGCCCGGGCCCGGAGCATGAGGTTCTGTTCGACCTCGCCGTCGTTGCCCAACCCGGCGAGGGTGAGCTGGCCGGTCTCCGGTGCGTCGACCTTCAGCTCCCGGTGCAGGTAGCGCAGGGCGAGGTCGGTCAGGTCGTAGGAGCGCTGGTCGGGCCGGACGAGGTAGGCGGCGAGCGCGGTGTCCCGGGCCACCCCGCGCAGCGCCCAGCCGTGCGCGGCGAACGCCAGCAGCGCCGGCTTGCTGTCGTGCAGCACCTTGGGCCGCTCCGGATCGGCGAGCCAGCCGGCCACCGCGGCCTCGTCGGCCGGTTCCAGCCCGGCCGGGTCGAACCAACCGGCGGCCCCGGCCGCGGTGGCCAACGCGACACCGGTCAACGAGCCGGTACCCCGGCCGAACGAGCCGGCGACCGCGACCCCGACCGGCGCGCCGGGCGGGGTGTGTTCGGCCAGCCAGCCGGTCACCTCGCCGGGCCCCAGGGGCTTGCCGGCCAGGTCGAACCCGGCCTCGGCCTCCGGCTCCACCGCGTCGAGGTATTGGTAGAGGCGGTCGCGGAGGATTCGGAACTCCAGGGCGTCGAAGACCTGGTGCACCGCCTCGCGGTCCCACCCCGGCCAGCGGGTCTCCTCGGCCCGCAGCGGCAGCTCGAGATCGGCGACCAGGTAGTTGATCTCGTAGTTGCGGATCACGTCGGCGAGCCGCTCACGCAGGCTGTCACCGGCCTTGCCCTTGATCTCGTCGGCCCGGGCGATCACACCCTCGACGCCGCCGTATTGAAGAATCCACTTCGCGGCGGTCTTCGGGCCCACTCCCGGCACACCGGGGAGGTTGTCGCTGGTCTCGCCGACCAGCGCCGCCAGGTCGCGGTATTGCGCCGGGCCGACCCCGTAGCGGGCGGTGACCGCCGCCGGATCCATCCGGGCCAGGTCGGAGACGCCCTTGCGAGGGTAGAGCACGGTGATCCGGTCGTCGACGAGTTGGAACGCGTCCCGGTCACCGGTGCAGATCAGCACCTCCATCCCGGCGTCGCGGCCCTGGCAGGCCAGCGTGGCGAGCACGTCGTCCGCCTCGTAACCCGGCTTCTCCACCATCGGCACCCGGAGTGCGGCGAGCACCTCCTTGACCAGGCTGACCTGGCCGGCGAACTCGCCCGGTGTCTCGGAGCGGCCGGCCTTGTAGTCGGCGTAGCGCTCGGTGCGGAACGAGCGCCGGGAGACGTCGAAGGCCACCACGATGTGCGTGGGGTGCTCGTCGCGGAGCACGTTGATCAGCATTGAGGTGAAGCCGTAGACCGCGTTGGTCGGCTGCCCGGTCGTGGTGGAGAAGTTTTCCACCGGCAGGGCGAAGAACGCCCGGTATGCGAGCGAATGACCGTCGAGCAGCAGCAGGCGCGGCGTGGAGGCTGTCACGATAGGCGACTCTAGTCCGCACCTCCGACAGCGCGACGACCGCCGGGCCGGCCGCGCCAACGCGACGTGCGACGGCCGCTGCGGACGCGCCGGACCCCGGTCCGGAGAACCGGACCGGGGCCTGGCGACACGGGTTCAGGCGACCCCGAGGTACGCCTCCTTCACCGCCGGGTCGTGCAGGAGTTCCTGGCCACTGCCCTCCTTGACGATCCGACCGGTCTCCAGCACGTAGCCCCGGTGCGCCCGGGAGAGCGCCTGCTGGGCGTTCTGCTCCACCAGCAGAATCGTGGTGCCCTGCTGATTGATCTCCGTCACGATGTCGAAGATCTGCTTGATCACCAGCGGGGCCAGCCCCATCGACGGCTCGTCCAGCAGCAGCAGCTTCGGCCGGCTCATCAGGGCCCGCCCCACCGCCAGCATCTGCTGCTCACCGCCGGAAAGCGTGCCGCCGGCCTGCTTGCGCCGCTCGGCCAGCCGGGGGAACAGCCCGAAGACCCGCTCCAGGTCGGCGGCGATCCCGGCGGCGTCCCGCCGGGTGTACGCCCCCATGTCCAGGTTCTCCAGCACGCTCATGCCGGGGAAGATCTGCCGGCCCTCCGGGGACTGGCAGAGCCCCCGGCCCACCCGCAGGTCCGCCCGGAGCCGGCTGATGTCCTCGCCGGCGAACCGGATCGCGCCGCCGGAGAGCCCCCGGATCCCGGAGATGGCCCTCATGGTGGTCGTCTTGCCCGCGCCGTTGGCGCCGATGAGTGCGACGACCTCGCCCTCGTCGACGTGCAGGCTGATCCCGTGCAGGGCCTCGATCCGGCCGTACGCCACGGTGACGTTCTCGAGTTCAAGCAGCATCGACGGGCTCCCCCAGGTAGGCGGCGACCACCCGCGGGTCCCGGCTGACCTCACTCGGCGTACCCTCGGCGATCTTGGTGCCGAACTCGAGCACCACGACCCGGTCGGTCACGCCCATCACCAGCCGCATGTCGTGCTCGATCAGCAGCACGGTGTGGCCACGGTCGCGGATCTTCCGGATCAGCGCGAGCAACTGCTCCTTCTCCGCCGGGTTGAACCCGGCGGCCGGCTCGTCCAGACAGATCAGCTTGGGCTCGGTGGCGAGCGCCCGGGCGATCTCCAGGCGGCGCTGGTCGCCGTAGGGCAGGTTCCGGGCCAGCTCGTTCGCCCGACCCTCGATCCCCACGAACTCCAGCAGGTCCAGCGATTTCTTCACCGCTGACCGCTCCTCCAGGATGTGCCGGGAGAGCCCGAAGATCTGGGCACAGTTCCGGCGTAGCTGCTGCCACGCCCGCAGTGCCCCGCCCTCGGCGGTGACCTGCGGCAGTTCCTCCGGCTTGGGCTTCATCCGGTAGAGCCGGAAGAGGGCGCCCGGCACGCTCGTCTTGTGCCGGGAGTCCGTCCCGACCATGACGTTCTCCAGCGCGGTCATCTCGGGGAAGAGCCGGATGTTCTGGAAGGTCCGCGAGATGCCCATCCGGCTGATCTCCGGCGGTTTCCGGCCACTGACCCGGGCACCGTCGAACCGCACCATGCCGGAGGTTGGCTTGAAGACCCCGGTCATGACGTTGAAGCAGGTGGTCTTGCCGGCACCGTTCGGCCCGATCAGACCCAGGATCTCGCCCTGGTAGATCTGGAAGCTGACATCGTTGAGCGCGACCACACCACCGAAGCGGAGCACGACGTGGTCGATCTCGAGCAGCAGCTTGCGCGGCCCGGGCTGGCTCGGGATCACCGGATCCCGTGGTTCTGTCGAGGTCGTCTCAGACACTGACCTTCGCCTCCTTCGCCCGGTCCTGCAACTCGCGGGCGCGCCGGCGGCTCGGGATCAGCCCCTGTGGCCGCAGCACCATCACCACCACCATCGCCACGCCGAACGCCAGCCACCGGTAGTCGGCGATGAACCGGAACCGCTCCGGCAGGTACGCCAACAGCACCGCGCCGAAGGCGACGCCGACCATGTTGCCCGAGCCGCCGACCACCACCATCGCGACGAAGAGGATCGAGAGTTGGGCGTTGAACTGCGTGGGGTCGATGAAGGCGTTCCGGCTGGCGAAGAGGAACCCGGAGAGTCCGCCGAGCGCCGCGCCGATGGCGAAGGCCCAGAGCTTGAACTTGAACGGGTACACCCCCATCACGGCGGCGGCATCCTCGTCCTCCCGGATCGCCAGCCAGGAGCGGCCGACCCGGCTGTTCTCCAGCAGCCGGACGGCGAAGACCATCAGCAGCACGACGGTGATCGCCAGCCAGTACCAGGGCTTGAGGTCCTGGAGGCCGAAGATGTTGTTGTCGGCCGCGGGTGGGCCCTGCGGACCGGGGATCGCGGAGATCCCGGCCGCGCCGTTGGTGACCTCGGTGAGGTTACGGGCGACGATCCGGATGATCTCGCCGAAGCCGAGCGTGACGATGGCCAGGTAGTCGCCGCGCAACCGCAGGGTCGGCCAGCCGAGGATCACCCCGGAGACCAGGCTGAGCGCGAGGGCGATCGGAATGCAGGCCGCCCACGTCACCGCCCAGGTCTGCGGGAGGTCGAAGCTCTGCTGCAACCACTGCACGACCGGCGAGTTCGTCGAGCCGAAGAGCGCCACGCTGTAGGCGCCGATCGCGAAGAACCCGATATAGCCCAGGTCGAGCAGGCCGGCCAGCCCCACCACCACGTTCAGGCCGATCGCGACCAGGACGTAGATGGCGCAGGTGAAGAGCACGCCGGCCCAGCTGTTGCCACCGACGATGTAGTCGGTACGCAGCCAGGTCAGGCCCGGGATGCCCAGGTAGGGCAGGTAGTAGAGGAAGGCGACGAACGCAAGGAATCCGACGGCACGCTGCCAGAGCGGAAGTGCCCTCCAGCGGTCGGCCACCCCGCCGATGGTGGCGCGGCGGCGGGCCTCGGCGGCCCGGAGCTTCTCCATCATGCGCGGGCCCTCCCCAGCGACTCGCCGAGCAGACCGGTCGGCCGGAACATCAGCACGACGATGAGCACCACGAAGGCCACCACGTCCTCCCAGGCCGAGGTGTAGAGGGTCGCGGCGTAGACCTCGACCAGGCCCAGGAAGAGGCCGCCGAGCAGGGCTCCCCGCAGGTTGCCGATCCCGCCGAGCACCGCCGCGGTGAACGCCTTGAGCCCCAGGACGAAGCCGAGGCTGCTCTGTGTGAAGCCGAAGCGGACGCTCCAGAGCAGCGCGGCGGCACCCGCCATCACGCCACCCAGGACGAAGATGAGCATGATGACCCGGTCCTGGTTGACCCCCATCAGGGCGGCGGTCTCCGGATTCTGGGCCACCGCCCGCACGCCGCGGCCGTAGCGGGTGCGGTTGATGAACCAGTCGAGCACGGCCATCATCACCAGGGCGGAGAAGAAGACCAGCGCCTGCACGTTGGTGATCGCGGTGTCGCCGATGCTGAACAGCGGCTTCTGCTCGATGAGCGTCGGCATACCGACGATCTGGCGCTCCCGCCCGAAGAGCGTGGGGAAGACACCGCCGACGAGCCGGGGCAGCAGCAGGCCGAGGATCTCCACCAGGACCAGCGACAACCCGATCGCGGTGATCAGGAAGACCAGGGGTGGTGCGTTACGCCGGCGCAGCGGGCGGTAGGCGACGCGTTCCAGCGCCAACGCGGTGCCGCCCGAGAAGATCGCGGCGGCGATCAACCCGACCAGCAGGAAGAAGATGACCTGCCCCACCGGCGGCCGGTCCTGCAGGCCGAACGCCGTCCAGGCACCGAGGACCCCGAAGGTGCCCACCACGAACACCTCGGAGTGAGCGAAGTTGATCAGTCGGAGTACGCCGTAGACCAGGGTGTAGCCGAGTGCGATCAGGGCGTAGATGGCGCCCTTGGAGAGGCCGTCGACGGTGTGCTGACCGAAGTGGCCGAATAGTTCATCGAAGTTCACAAAGGCTCCTTGCATCGAGCGCGGCCGGGGGGTTCACCCCCGGCCGCCCCCAAAAGACCCGGTCAGCTGAGCTTGAGCTCCTGCAGCGCGCTGATCTGGTTGGACTTGACCTCGTACGCCCAGATCACCACCTTGCTCGGGTCGACATCGCCCTTGTCGTCGAACTTGATGTACTTCGAGACGCCCTGCTTGTCGTAGGACTTCACGAACGCCAGGATGTCGGCCCGGCTCTGCTTGCCCGCCTCGAACGCGTCCAGGTAGACCTTGGCGGCGTCGAAGCCCTCCGCGCCGTAGGAGCCCGGCGCGATGCCGTACTCCTTCTGGTAGTCGGCGGAGAAGGTGCCACCGGCCTTGTCGGCGGGGAGGCACGGGCAGGTGATGATCGCGCCCTCGGCACCGCCGGCCGCGCCCTCGGGGAAGGCCGGGTCGTAGAGGCCGTCCGGACCGATGAACTTGGCGGCCACACCGGCGGCGCGCATCTGCCGGACCAGCGGGGCGGCCTCACGGGTGTAACCGCCGTAGAACAGGTAGTCGGCGTTGGCGCTCTTGATCTTGGAAACGGTGGCGTCGAACTGCGCCTGCCGCTCCTGGATCTTGTCGGTGGCGGCGACCAGCGGGCCGAGCGCCTTGCCGAGCTCGGCGGTGATGCCCGCACCGTACGCGCTGCCGTCGTCGACCACGAAGACCCGCTGCGCGTTCTGAGCCTTGAGGTAGGTCGCCACCGCGGCGGCCTGGGTGCCGTCGTGGCCGACGACCCGGAAGAACGAGGTGTTGCCCTTCTGGGTCAGGTCGATCCGGGTGGCCGACGGGCTCACCATCGCCAGGCCGGCGCCCTGGTAGACCGGCATGGTCGCGTCGGTCTCACCGGAGAAGTGCCCACCGATGACGCCGAGGAACGACGAGTCACCCGCGATCTGGCTGGCGAACGGCGTCGCCACCGCGGGGTCACCCTGGGTGTCGAACTCCTGGAGGGTTACCTGGCAGTCCGGCTTCGCCGCGTTGTGCTGCTTGACGGCGAGCTTGGCGCCGTTCAGCGACGGGATCACCAGACCCGCGTTGTCGCCGGTGAACGCGCCGAAGATCGCGATCTTGCCGCCACAGGCCTCGGCCTCGGTGCTGCCACCGCCGCCCGAGTCCTGGCAGCCGGCCGCGGCAACCATGACCGCCGCCAGGGCGGTGGTGCTCAGCGCCCGTACATACTTACGCCTCACGGCTCCTTGACCTCCTCAAAGTGCAGGTGACAACAACCTGGTGGCGGGATGCTGGAACGACACACCCGTCACCGGACGGAAAGCGTCCACCTGCGTTACGGCTCGTGAGGGCGGAGCGTACCGAGGCTCATTCGGTGAAGGAAAGGTCTGACGGCGGGGCTTGCCAAACCGTTACGAACACGTGCGTCCCCGTGACCACGCCCGTAACAACCGAGCCCGGCTTCGCCCCTTATCCACCCCCTCGTCCCGTCGGCGTGGGGAGGGGCGGGTCAGGTCCCGGAGGAGAACCGGGCGGTCCAGACGGTGCCCTCGCGACCGTCGTCCACCGCGAGCACCACCTGGCCGGCGCTGGCGACGGCGCTGACGTCCCGGCCCGCGCCGACCGGCATCGGCGCCGGACCGGTCACCGGCCGCCAGGACCGACCGCCGTTGCCGCCGGCCCAGAGTGTGTACGACGTGCCGTCGGAGACGGCGGCGAGCACACCGCCCCCGGCCACCGCCAGCGCACCCACCATCGGTACGCCGGCCGGGCCGCGTCCACCGAACGAACCGGCCAGTTCCCAGCCGTCGGTCGCCCGGCGCCAGGCGCCGAAGGTCCGGGCCCGCACCCCCACCGCCAGCGGTGTCCCGTCGACCACCACGACGCGCTGGAGTTCCTCGTACTCCCCGGTCGCCGGCACGGGCTCCCGCCGCCAGACGTGGCCGTCCGGTGAGGTCCAGGCGAGCGGGTCACGGTCGATCCGGCCGCCCGGTGGCAGGATCCCGCCGACCATCAGCCAGCCCTGTGCGGTGGCGGCCGCGTCGAAGGCCCAGGTCGTCCCACGGGCGTCGGTGGCGAGCTCCGGGACGCCCTCCTGGATCTCGAACCCCCCGGCGTCCGGGGAGAGCCAGGCCGCCGCGCCGCTCGACCGGTTGCCCACGATCAGGTAGCCGGACGGCCCGGCCACCATCCGGGCCACGTTCACCGCGGTCGGCCCGCCGTACAGTTCGAACCGGGCTTCGATCTCGACCAGGGAGCCGTCCGGCCGTTGCTGCCAGCTGCTCGCCCGGGGATTGCCGTGCGCGCCGCCCGGCTTGTCACCGAGCACCGCCAGCCGCCCCTCCTCGCAGGCCGCCGAATAGAGGACGCTGCGCCGGCCGTAGTAGCTCTTCGGTGCGAGCGGCAGCGAGGTCCAGGTGATCCCGTCGGAACTCGCCCATACCGCCGGTCGGGTCTCACCCGCCCCGGTGCCGACCCCGCCCGTCACGTACCACCGGCCGGCACAGCCGGCCGTGTCCCGGACCAGGAGCCGGCCCGGGGCACCGGCCGGCGCGGGCAGGACCACCCGCTGCCACTGCGGCCGGACGGGCTCGGGCGCCGACTCCGGCCGGCGGCCCTGACAGCCGGCGCCGATCAGCACGGCCACGACCAGCGTCCCGCCGAGGACGCGCCGTCCGGAAGACATCGACCGATTGTAGGCCCGAGCTCAGCCCGCCTCGGCCGGCTCGGCGCCCGTCCCCTCGGCCAGGATCCGCTCGGCCACCTCACGCATCGTCATCCGGTGGTCCATCGCGGTGCGCTGGATCCACTTGAACGCCTGCGGCTCGGTCATCCCGTACGTGGTCATCAGGGCGCCCTTGGCCCGCTCCACGATCTTGCGGATCTCCAGGCGGTCGGTCAGGCCGGCCACCTCGGCCTCCAAGGCGGCGATCTCCGAGTAGCGGGAGAGGGCGATCTCGATCGCCGGTACCAGGTCGCTCTTCTGGAACGGCTTCACCAGGTACGCCATCGCGCCGGCCGCCCGGGCCCGCTCGACCAGGTCACGCTGACTGAACGCGGTGAGGATGACCACGGGGGCGATCCGGCCACCGGCGATCCGCTCGGCGGCGGCCAGTCCATCCATGATGGGCATCTTGATGTCGAGGATGACGAGATCCGGCTTCAGCTCCTCGGCGAGGCGCACCGCGGTCTCACCGTCGCCCGCCTCCCCCACCACGTCGTAGCCCTCCTCGACCAGCATCTCGGCCAGGTCCAGCCGGATGAGCGCCTCATCCTCGGCGATCAACACCCGCCTACGCTCGGCACCAGCCTGAATGTCGGCCACGAGCTCCTACCCCCAACTACATTTCCGACACCTGCCAGCCGGGTGTCGCCGCCCTCAGCGTAGTGGGTAGTCTTATCGACGCCAGGCCCCTGTAGCCCAACCGGCAGAGGCGCGATTCTCAAAAGATCGACAGTGTGGGTTCGAATCCCACCGGGGGCACGCTCAACGTCACGAATGGTCGGCCCCCGGTGCCAGCACCCTGGGCCCGGCTCCAACCGGAGGGCCGGCGGGGGCGGAGCGCCGGCGACGCGGCCGACCCGACCACAGCGGCTCGTTGTCGATGGACTCTCTCTGACGCACGCCGGGATGGCCGGGAGGTCGGTCGCGCGGACGGTTCCGGAATCCGCCCGCGGAGTGGGCCGCCCGACGCCGGTTGGCCGGGGCTCCGGCTCCCTCCTGGCACGCACAATCGTCGATATCCGCTCCCACTCGGGCCGGGGCGTACGGCGCCCGTCCGGTGCGGCGGCACCACCGGCCCGGCCGCCCGGGGCGCCGCGATGGGCAGGACCGCCGCCACCGGTGTCCTGTTCGGCGAGAACCTGCCGCATTGCCGACACCATGCCGGTGGTGCCGGAGCACGGTCGCCACCGTGCCAGCCCGTCGACGGCCCCTCAGGAGAGCCAGCCCGGACGGACCAGGCCGGCCTCGTAGGCGAAGACCACGAGCTGGGCACGGTCGCGGGCGCCGAGCTTGACCATCGCGCGGGAGACGTGGGTCTTGGCGGTCGCCGGGCTGACCACCAGCTTCGCGGCGATCTCGTCGTTGGAGAGGCCGGTGGCGGCCAGCGCGACGACCTCCCGTTCCCGGTCGGTGAGCTCGGCCAGCTTCCGGGGCGGCGCCGGGGTGGCGGTCCGGGCCGCGAACTGCTCGATCACCCGGCGGGTGACGCTCGGCGACAGCAGGCCGTCGCCGGCCGCGACGATTCGAACACCACGGATGAACTCGGCCGGGTCAGTGCTCTTCACCAGGAAGCCGGCGGCGCCGGCCCGCAGCGCCTCGGCGACGTACTCGTCCAGCTCGAAGGTGGTCAGGACCACGATGCGGACCGCGGCGAGCACCGGGTCGGCGGCGATCTGCCGGGTCGCGGCCAGGCCGTCCACGCCCGGCATCCGGATGTCCATCAGCACGACGTCCGGGCGGAGCTGCCGGGCCAGCCGGACGGCGTGCGCGCCGTCGCTCGCCTCGCCGACCACCTCGATGTCCGGCTCGGCGTCCAGCAGCGCCCGGAAGCCGGCCCGGACCAGCGCCTGGTCGTCGGCGAGCAGCACCCGGATCACGGGGTGGGCTCCGCGCCGAGGGGCAGGCTGGTCTCGACCCGCCAGCCGCCGTCCGGTGCGGGGCCGGCGGTCAGCGTGCCGCCCAGCGCGGCGGCGCGCTCGCGCATGCCGGTGATCCCGTTGCCGGCCGCAGCCTCCGCCGGCTCCCGCGCGCCGCCGTCGTCGTCGATCCGGACCACCAGCGCCTCCGGCGTGTATTCGATCGTGATGGTGGCGGTGGCGCCCGGGCCGGCGTGCCGGCGGACGTTGGTCAGCGCCTCCTGGACGATGCGGTACGCCGCCCGGTCGGTGCCGGCCGGCAGGGCCCGGGGTTCGCCTCGGACCACCGTCCGGACCGGCATGCCGGCGTCCGCGGTCAGCCCGTCGAGCCGCTCCAGCCCCGGCGCCGGCGCCCGCGGCGCGGTGGCACCGCTGGTCGAGTAGAGCGTGCTGAGCACCGACTGGACCTCGCGCAGCGCCTCGGCGCTGGTCCGCTGGATCGTGTCGAGGGCGACCCGGGCCTGGTCCGGCTGCCGGCCCATCAGGTGCAGGCCCACCCCCGCCCGGACGTTGATCAGCGAGAGGTGGTGGCCGAGCACGTCGTGCAGCTCGGCGGCGATCCGCAGCCGTTCCTCGCTGGCCCGTCGGCGCTGCCGCTCCTCGTTGAGGCGCCACTGCTCCCGCATCGCCCGCTGGACACTCCGTACCGCCGGGGTGCCGAGTTCGGTGAGCAGGGCCAGGCCGGCGAGGAGCGCCGCCACGACGAGTGCGGCATCCAGGGTGGCACCGCGCAGCAGCACCCAGCCGGCGTACCCGGCGGCGGCGGAGCCCCAGGCCAGCCAGCGGTGCCCGGCGGTGATCGCGGCGGACGCCGCGATCACCGGCGCCAGGAAGGTCACACCGGGCGGCAGCCCGAGCAGGTGGTACGCCAACGTCGCGCCGGCGACGATCATGAAATTCCGCCGGGGAAACCGGTGCCGGTCGGCCAGCGCCAGTCCACCGAGGACGAGCAGCGCGTACCCGACGAAGCCCACCTCGGCCGGCTGCCCGGGGGCGAGAATCGCGGTGCCGGCGGGCTGTGCCAGTGCGGTCAGCACCGCCAGGCCGGGACCGGGACGCGGCCCCGGGCCGTGGCTGGACCGGGTCATACCAGAACTGTAGGCGAGCGGCGCCCGGATCGACCCGCGCCCAGGGGCGGCAGTTCGGCTACCCCGGGCGTGGTACGCCGCACCCGTGCGTACCACGTGGGGAGCAGCTGCGATGCCCCCGCCGACCCGACGCGATGCCCCGGCCGGAACCGACACGCTCTGCCCATGACGACCAACACTGTCCAGACGACCTACCCGGTCGACGCTGCCCAACGTCGGGCGGCGCGGGTGGTCGGATTCCTGTACCTGTTCCTGATGGCGGTCGGGGTCTTCGCCCAGCTCTACGTTCCGGCCAGGGTGATCGTGCCGGGCGACCCGGTGGAGACCGCCGAGGTGACCACCGGACTCTGGCTGCTGATCAGGGGTGTGCGGTGAACCCCGTCCGGGCCGTGCGGCCCACGAAGGAGGTAACGATGAAGGCGATCGTCCAGGACAGGTACGGCTCCGCCGACTCGCTCCGCCTCGCCGAGGTGGCCAGGCCGGTGGCCGCCGACGACCAGGTGCTGGTACGCATACACGCGGCAGCCGTCAACGCGTACGACTGGCACGCGATGCGCGGCGACCCGTACATCGCACGCCTGTCGTTCGGCCTGGGCGCCGGGCCGAGGGCGAGGATCCGGGGCCGGGACTTCGCCGGTCGGGTGGCGGCGGTGGGCCGGAACGTGACGCGGCTGCGGGTCGGCGACACGGTGTACGGCGACCTCGGCCCGAGCGACGGCGCCTTCGCCGAGTACGCCTGCGTCCGCGAGGAACTGGTCGAGGCGATGCCGGCGAACCTGACCTTTGCACAGGCGGCCGCGATGCCGGTGGCAGGCAGCACCGCCCTGATCTGCCTGCGGGACGCGGCCCAGCTCCAGCCGGGCCAGCACGTGCTGGTCAACGGCGCCTCGGGCGGGGTGGGCAGCTTCGCCGTGCAGCTCGCCAAGGCGTTCGGCGCGCGGGTGACCGGCGTGTGCAGCACCAGGAACCTGGAGCTGGTCTCGACGCTCGGTGCCGACGAGGTCGTCGACTACACCCGCGACGACTTCACCCGTGACGACTTCGTCCGAGCCGGAGGCCGCTACGACGTCGTGCTCGACCTCGTCGGGAACCGGTCGTTGGCCGACTGCCGCCGCGCGCTCACCGCGGACGGGACACTCGTGCTCTCCGGAGGAGGCGTGTCCGGGAGCGGCAGCCTGCTCGGGCCGGTCTCGCTGCTCAGCCGGGGGCGTCTGCTGGCCCGCTTCGTCCGGCAGCGGCTGGTCGTCCCGAGTACGACGCCCGGCCGGGAGAACCTGGTCGCCCTGCGCCAACTCGCCGAGGCCGGAAAGGTGGTGCCGGTCATCGACCGGAGCTATCCGCTCGAGAAGGCCCCCGAGGCCATCCGGTACGTCGAGGTCGAGCACGCCCGGGCGAAGGTCGTGATCACCGGATAGTCGGGGCGAGCCCCGGGGCCGGGGCGCTCAACTGCGCGGCGTGCGGGGCCGGCCGGAGGCCCGGCCACGACGCGGAGCGGTGGCCGTGCTGGCAGTCCCGGCACGGCCACGGTCCCGCTGCCGGTCAGCGGCGGCGAGGGCCGTGCCGACCCGCCCCTGGAGCGGCGTCGCGGCGAGGTGGTCGAGGGCCCGCCGCCGGTCCGGGAACGTGGGGAAGAGCCCGTCGATGCGCATGGTGTGCAGCACGGTGACGATGTACCGCGACGGCGCCGCCAGGTAGAGCACGCCGCCGGAGCGCTTGATGTGACGGTGCGCGCGGACCAGGCCGCCCAGGCCGGCGGAGTCGAGCATCGCCACGTCGCTCAGGTCGAGCACGACCGCCCGCCGTACCGCACCGGCGGCCATCAGCGCCTGGCGGAGCATCTCCGCGCCCAGCAGGTCGATGTCTCCGCCGAACCACACCACCGCGGCCGCCGGCTCGTACTCGACCCGCAGGCCCCGGGCCCCGGGCGGGGGCAGCGCCGGATCGGCGGACTCGGGGCGGTGCAGGATCCGGCTCGCCGCGCAGGCGGGACAGCGGTGCGGCCCCGCGGCAAAGGGTGAACCGGTCCAGCCGTGTTCGGCGGTCAGCCGCCAGACCGCCTCGCTGATCCTGACCCGCTGGTCCGCGCTGATGGTGACCCCACCGCAGTGGTCGCAGATCAGCTTCACCGTGTTGTTCTCGACACCGGGTACGACGGTCATCTCGGACCTCCAGGCCACGGGCGCGCGGACCCGGTGCATGGCAGGGCCGGCTCGAACCGACCCCGGCCCTGCCATGCACCTCTATGGGGGGAGGAAGGCATTTCGTGACAGCGGCAGCGAGGCGCTACCGCACCGCCCGGGAGGCGGCCGTGTCGCCCGGCACGGTCGCGGTCTCCGCCGTGCTCGGGTGCTCCGTTGTGCTCGGGTGCTCCGTTGTGCTCGGGTGCTCTGCCGCACTCTGGTTCGCCGTGCCGTGGTTCTCCGCCGCCGTGCGGTGCTCGCCCAGCGAGGGCTCGACGGTCAGCACCTGATCCACCCGGGCTATCTCCAGTAACCGCCGCAGTCGGGGCGAGGGTGCGCGCAGCGCGAGCGAACTGCCGATCCGCCGGCTGCGCCGATGCAGGTCGAGCAGGAGGGCGATCCCGGCGGCGTCGGCGTAGTGGCAGTGCGCCACGTCCAACACGACCCGGACGGAACCGCGCCGAAGGGCGGCATCGACGGCCGCGTCGAGGCCGGGTACCGCCGACCGGTCCAGCCGGCCGGTGACGACCACCTCGGTGCGGACGGCGGCCGTACCCCGTGCCGGAGGCGGCGCACTGTCCTGGTCGTCGGTCGCGTACATCCGGCACCTCCTCGGGCCCTCGCGGTCGGCACCACCAGCATGGATCGGGGTTGTCTCGGTCTCCCCGCAGCCATATGACGGTTTTATGACGCCACGGCCCCCGGGATGTCACGCAGGATTTCCCTGACGCTGTGCGCAGCGCGCATGATGGCGGCATGACAGGTGTGCTGGTGATCGACGACGACGACCGGATCAGACTGTCACTGACTCTCGCGCTACAGGACGAGGGCTACACCGTCCGCGCGGCGGCGTCGGCGGAGGAGGGCATCGCCGAGCAGCGCCGGCGACCCGCCGATACGGTCCTGGTCGACCTGATGCTACCCGGGATCGACGGCTACGAGTGCATCCGCGAGCTGCGCCGCAACGACGGGGTGCCGATCGTGGTGGTCAGCGCCCGCGACGACACCCACGACATCGTCGCCGCGCTGGAGGCCGGCGCCGACGACTACCTGGTGAAACCCGTGGCGGTCAAGGAGCTGACCGCACGGCTGCGTGCCCTGCGTCGCCGGACCCGCTCGGCGCTGGCGGTGCCGGGGCTGACCTTCGGTGACCTGGAGGTGGTGCCCGAAGCCGGCGAGGTCCGACTGGCCGGCGACCCGGTCGCGGTGACCCGGACCGAATTCCGGCTCCTCTGCGAGCTGGCCTACCACGCCGGCCGGGTGCTCAGCCGCCAGCAGCTACTCGAACGCGTCTGGGACTACACGGTGGGTGACGAGCGCCTCGTCGACGTACACGTGGGCCGGCTGCGGCAGAAAATCGAGACGGATCCGGCCGCGCCCCGGCACCTGGTTACCGTGCGGGGCCTGGGCTACCGGCTCCAGCGGTGAGACGGGCCGGCCTGCGGGCCCGGGTCACCGCCGGCTTCACCATCGGGGCGCTGATCCTCTCGGCGATGATGGCCCTGGTGTCGTACCAGCTCACTCGGGACGCGCTGCTCGACGAACGGGAACACACCGCCATCCGGGCCGCCTATCTGGAGGCCGCCGTCGTCCGGGCGCGCCTCGGCACGGAGCGGCCGGACATCGTCGAGATCCTCCGGTCGCTGGACACCGGCCAGACCCGCCGGGCCGTCCTCTGGCGCAGCGGGACGTGGTACGCCCGCAACGCCGACGCCGGCACCACCGAGGCGATCCCGCAGTCGCTGCAACGGTCGGTGCGCGACGGCCGGCCCACCATCCAGCGGGTACGGGCCCAGGGCCAGCCCGCCGTCGTGGTCGGCGTGCCGCTCTCCGACACGACCGCCTTCTACCACGTCGACTACCTGCACGAGCTGGAACACACCCTCCAGGTGCTCGGTCTCGTGCTCACCCTGGTCGCGGTCATCACGGCCGCCGCCGGTGCCGGGATCGGCTGGTACAGCACCCGCTACACGATGCGTCCGATCAACCTGGTCGCCGGCGCGGCGCAGGAGATCGCCAAGGGAGACCTCGGCGCCCGGCTCGACCCGGCCACCGAACCCGACCTCGCCCAGCTCACCACGTCCTTCAACGACATGGTCGACCAGCTCGCCCAACGGATCGAACGGGACCGCAGGTTCGCCGCCGACGTCAGCCACGAACTGCGCTCGCCGCTGCAGACGCTCGCGGCCGCGGCGAGCGTCCTCGACCGCCGCCGGGACCATCTCGACGAGCGCAGCGCCACCGCCGCCGGGCTGGTCGCCGACGAGGTGGACCGGTTCCAGCGGCTCGTCAACGACCTCCTGGAGCTGGCCCGCACCGACCAGCCCGCCGACCGGGGCCCGGTCGACGTGGTCAACCTCGCCCGCCAGGTGTGCCGGTCCCGGCAGCTGCCCGAGACGCTGCTCGAACGACGCGACCTCGACGACCGGGTGTGGGTGGTCGACCGGCGGCGGGTCGAGCAGGTGCTCGGTAACCTGGTCGACAACGCCAGCCGGCACGGTGGCGGGGCGTCCGCGATCCGGCTCGGCCGATCCCCCGGGGTGTACTACATCGAGGTCGACGACGAAGGGCCCGGCGTCGGGCCGGACGACAAGCAGGTGATCTTCGACCGGTTCGTCCGTGGCCGGACCGCCACCACGCGCGGCGACACGGAGGGGACCGGGCTCGGGCTCGCCATCGTGGCGCAGCACACGGCCGCGCACGGCGGGCAGGTCGCCGTACTCGACCGGCCGGGCGGCGGTGCCCGGTTCCGGGTGGAACTGCCGGAGGAACCGCGATGAACCAGCGACGGCCGGTGCGGCCGACCCTCGTCCTTCCCCTCCTGCTCGGCCTGGTGGTCGGCTGCCAGGTGCCGGTCGAGGAGACACCCCGACCGATCGACTCGCCTCCCGGGGTCACCGTCGAGGCGACCCGTCCGACCCCGCAACCCACCCGCTCGGGAGTGGTGGTCGAGCGGCTGTACTACCTCCGCGACGACAAGCTCGTACCGGTGACGCGCCGACTGCCGGACCCGCTGCCGGTCGACGCGCACCTGCAGTTGCTCCTCGCCGGTCCGGCCGAGGTCGAACAGCGCGCCGGCCTGACCAGCGCGGTGACCGGCTCGGACACGGTTCTCGGGGTGGAGGTCGCGGATGGCGAGGCGGTGGTCGAGGTCGGTGCCGGCCTCGCCGGCACCGGGCGCAACGACGAGATCCTCGCCTTCGGTCAGATCGTCCAGACCCTGACCGCGCGCCCGGACGTCGATCGGGTGACGTTCCGGCAGGGCGGCGAGCACCTGGGCATCCCCCGCGCCGACGGCGCGCTCTCCCGGGCGCCGCTGACCACACAGGACTACTCCGAACTCACCGTGCCGGGCTGACCCGACCGCACCGTGCCGGGCTGACCCGACAGCCCGGACAGGCCGGTCAGGCCGGCGTGGGCCCGGCCGCGAGCCGCCGGAGCACCTGCCGCATGTAATCCAGCACCCCCTGATCGTCGAGCCCGGCCGCCACGCTCGGCAGTTCGCCGATGCCGGCCCTGGCTTCGGCGACCTGGCCCGCCCAGGCCGGCGCGTCGAGCAGGCCCGACGCGTCGAGATAGCCGAGCACCCGGACGGCCTCGGTGCGGCGGTCGAGCTTCGCCATCATGTTGACGAACTCGACGGCCGCCACGCAGGCGCCGTGCATGTTGCCGGTGCCGAGCAGGTCCTCGACGTGCGAGCCGAGGGTGCGGTAGGCCAGCGCCCGGTCGCCGCGCCGGAAGAGCGTACGGGCCTCGACCGGTTTGTTCGGCGAATGGGTGCCGTCGGGGACCGGGACGCCGACCGCGGCGTCGAAGAACTCCTCGGCCCGGTCCTGCTGGCCCTGGAATGAGGCGGAGTAGCCGAGCAGCATCAGCGTCCAGTTCAACAGGGTCGGCGGCCCCTGCCGGCGGTAGCGGTCGGCCAGGCGCGCCACCAGGGCCTCACCCTCGGCGAACTGCCCACCGAAGAGCAGCGCCGCGCCGACGTCGACCTCGAGCTGTTCGGCAAGGTCGTCGTCACCCTGCCGCCGCAGCTCGGCCAGGGCCGGCGGCGCGGATCTGGCCATCGCCGCATAGTCCTCGTAGGCGGATGCCCGGGCATGCCGCACCAGCGGGTGGTCCGGTTCGGGAAAGCGGGCGACGAGGCTCTCGTACCCGGCCGAGTCCTGGCTGAGCTTGTATCGCTGGGCGGACCAACTGAGCCCGAAGACGACCAGCGCCTCGTCCTGCGGTGGCGTCATGGCGAGGATCCGCTCGACCCAGTCGCCGATCTCGTGGCGGCTGCGGAAGGCGATCTCCGCCACCACCGGCCGGACCAGGGCGTACCCGAGCTGCCGGTCACCGGTCGTGCAGGCCCACTCGAGCGCGGCGCGGTGGTTGGGCCAGAACTCGGCGAGCCGGGCGACGCCCTCGGCCTCCGCCGGACCGGCGAGGAGCCGGTGGATCCGGCCGACCCGGTCGAGACACCACCGGGCGTGGCGCTCGGCCATCGCCTCGCTCTCGCCGGTCGCGGCGAGATGCTCGGCCGCGAACTGGCGGATCGTCTCCAGCAGCCGGAAGCGCAGCCCGAACGGGCCGTTCTCGACGACCAGCATGGAGCGGTCCACGAGATCCCCCAGCACCCGGTCGACTCCGGCGCCGTCCAGCGCCCCGACGGCCGCGGCGTCCGTGCCGACCGCGGCGTCCGTGCCGACCGCAGCGTCCGCGGCGTCCGTGTCGGCCGCGACGTCCGTGTCATCCGTGTCGTCCGCGCCGACCCGGCAGGCGGCGGCGCGGTCGAACGGACCGGCGAAGATCGACAGCCGGCGGAGCAGCAGCCGCTCCGCCGGGCTGAGCAGGTCGTAGGACCAGCCGATGGTCGCCCGCAGCGTCCGGTGGCGGCCGTCGCCGCCGCGTCCGGCACCGACCAGGAGCCGGAGCCGGTCGTCGAGCCGGTCCAGCAGCTCCGCCGGGCTGAGGCTGGTGGTCCGGGCGGCGGCCAGTTCGATCGCCAGCGGTACGCCGTCCAGCCGCCGGCATATCTCCACCACCTCGGAACGGCTGTCCGACGCGTCGACGGTGGCGGAGAGCGCCGAGGCCCGCTCGACGAAGAGCTCCACCGCGGCACCGGCCGGCTCGAGCGGCGGTACCGCGACGAGCCGCTCGTGGCCGTGCCGGAGTCCGAGCCGTTCCCGGGAGGTGGCCAGCACCCGCGCCTGCGGGCAGCCGTCCGCGACGGCCTGGGCGAGTGCGGCGGCGCCGTCGACGACGTGTTCGCAGTTGTCCAGGACGAGGAGGGCGCGCCGGGAGGCCAGGGCCGCGACGATGGAACGGTCGAGCCGCCGTCCCGCGCTCTCCCTGACCCCGAGCGTGGCGGCGACCGCCCGGGGGACGTCGCCCGGCGCGGAGATCTCGGTCAGGTCGACCAGCCAGGCGCCGTCCTCGGGCTCGGCCCGCCACGCCGCCGCGATGGCGAGCCGGGTCTTGCCGATCCCGCCCGGCCCGACGAGGGTGACGACCGGATACTCGGCCAGCGCCTCCGCCACGATTCGGAGTTCGCCGGCCCGGCCGAACAGCCGGCCCGGCCGGCGGGGCAGGTTGCCGGGGTGACCTCCGCCGACCGGCGCGGGCAGCGCCAGCCGCTCGTCCTGGTTGAGTACCGACGATTCCAGCTCGCGCAGCCGGGGTCCGGGTTCGATCCCGAGTCCGTCGACAAGGTGTTGCCGGGCCGTCCGGTACGCCGCCAGCGCGTCGCTCTGCCGCCCGGTCCGGTACAGCGCCGTCATCAGCAGCGCCCACAGCCCCTCCCGCAGCGGATAGCTCGCGGTCAGCTCGGTCAGCCGGCCGACGGCGGCCGCAGGGTCACTGTCGATCCGGATTGCGAGGTCGGCCTCGACCGCGCCCAGCCAGCGCTCCACCAGACCGTCCGCGGCGGCGGCCAACCCGGGTGCGGCGAGTCCGGTCAGCGGTGGTCCCGTCCACTCGGCCAGCGCCGCGCCGGTCTCGCCGGCGTCGAGCAACCGCAGGAACCGGAGGGCGTCGACGGAGTCCGCCGCCAGCGCCAGCCGGTACGCGTCGCCGACCCGCACGACCATCCCGGCGCCGAGGCTGCGGCGCAGCCGGGCAACGTACGAGTGCAGGGTGCGGCCGGCCGTCCGGGGCGGATCGTCGCCCCAGACCAGTTCCACCAGCCGCCAGGTCGGGACCGGGGCACCGGCCGACAGGGCGAGCGCGGCGAGCAGGGCCTGGCACTTCGCCGGGCCCACCCGTACCGGCTCGCCCCGGTCACCGATCGCCGCGACGCCGCCGAGCAGGCGGATCCGGGTCACCGCCGGGGCGTGCCGGTCACCGCCGACGCCGACACCGCCGACACCGCCGACGCCGACACCGCCCCTGACACTGTCCACATTCGACCTGCCCACCACTCCTCCTCGCGGGCTCGCACACCCGCGGTGGACCGGTCGGCGTCCACGCCGCCCCCCACACCGACCGACCGGGGCGGTTCAACAGTGGCGCAACCGGCGCTCCACGGCAACACAACCGGGGGCGGGCACGGTCGGGGAATGAGTCAGCTCCCGTACCAGAGCCATCCCGACACCGCGCCCGGCCCGATCCCGTCGACCGGGCGCTCCCGCCCGGTCGGCGCCCGGTTGGTCGACGCCCGGCTCGCCGGCCTCCTCTATCTCGTCATCATCGTCTTCGGACTCTTCAGCGAGGTCTTCGTACGCGCCCGGCTGACCGTGCCCGGCGACCCGGTGGCGACCGCCGAGAACCTGCGCGGAGCCGAAGCCCTGTTTCGGCTCGGCTTCGTCGCCAACCTGGGATACCTGCTCTGCGAGGTCGTCCTCGTGGTCGTCCTCTACCACCTCCTCCGCCCGGTCAGCCGGACGGTCTCGATGGTCGCGGCGGCCTTCCGGTTCGGCTGTGTCACGATCTCCGCCCTCAACCTGCTCAACATGCTCGCCGCGATCGTCGTGCTCGACCAGAGCGGCCGGGCCGGCTTCGGCGCCGGCCAGCCGGAGGCTCTGGCCCTGCTCTTCCTCGACCTGCACCGGTACGGTTACGCCCTGGCCCTGACCTTCTTCGCGCTGAACTGCGCCGCCATGGCCTACCTGCTGGTCAGGTCGAGCCACGTCCCGACGTCGCTGGGTCTGCTGCTGGGCGTCGCCGGGCTGGGCTACCTGGTGAGCAGTCTCGCCGCCTTCCTCGCCCCCGGCAGCGGGGGCACCCTGCTGACCCTGCTCCTCGCGCCGGCCCTCGTCGCGGAGGTCTGGCTCTGCCTGCTGCTGCTGATCAGGGGTGGCGGCCCGGAGATCTGGGCCGAGCCGCCGGCCGTCCAAAGGTCTCCGGCGGTCACCCGAGCCGCCGGCTAAACCGGCCGGCGACGCCTCCCGCCGCCGGCCACTCCCGCCGCCGGCCACTCCCGCCGCCGGGGCCCGCCGCCGGTCAGCCCTGGCGGCGGGCGACCAGGACGGCATCGTGGATCGTGATGTCGCGTCCCTCCGGATCCACCGCGGGGCGCGGTCGGGTCTCGGCGGCCACTACCGTCCAGTCGCTCGGGTCAAGCCCGGCCGCCACCTCCTCGGCGGTGAACATCATGTCCGGGAAGTGCATCCGGTGTGCCGAGGTCCGCAGGTCCGACGGGTGGTGCCCGACGATCAGCAGGGTGCCGCCGGTGGCCACCGCGCCGGCCAGCCGGGCGAACAGCTCCCGGCGCTCCCGGCCGGGCGCGTGCATGAAGTGCGAGGTCACCAGGTCGTAGCGGCCCGGCTCCGGCTGCTGTTCGTGCAGGTCCGCGTGCCGCCACTCGATCCGGGCGGCGACCTCGGCACCGGCCGCCCGGGCGTGCGCGGCGGCCCGCTCCAGGGCGGTGGTCGAGATGTCCACCCCGGTCACCCGCCAGCCCCGCTCGGCGAGCCAGATGGCGTCGGCGCCCTCGCCGCTGCCGACGTCCAGGGCCCGGCCCGGCGCCAGCCCGGCCGCCTCGGCCACGAGCTGCTGGTTGGGGTGACCGCTCCAGATCTCCGGACGGGCCCGGTAGCGCTCCTCCCAGCCGGCCTCGGAGAACATCGTCCGCACCTGCTCCCGGTACGCCTCGACGGCGTACCGGGTCTCCTCGGCGACCAGGTCGGCGTTGATCGCCGCCCCGGCCATCAGTCCGGCGGCGGCGGACGAGATCACCTGGGCGCGTACGTCCGCCACGTTGCCGGCGACCCAGACCCCCGGCACCGAGGTGGCACCGTCCGGTCCGGCGGGGATCTGGCTGCCGACGACGTGCCCGGCCATCTCCACGTCGACCGGCTTGATCCCGAGGGTCTCCAGCACGCCGCCGCGGGCGGTGAAGCGGGGCGCGACCACCACCGCGTCGAGCGCGACGGTCTCGCCCGAGGCCAGGCGTACCCCGGTGAGGGTGTCGCCGGCCACCTCCAGGCCGGCTACCCGGCCGGGCACGACGGCGATGCCGCGTGCCGCGAGCTGTTCGGCACCGGCCTCGTCCGGCTCCGGGGTGTCGTGCGTCAGCAGCATCACCTGCGCACTCAACTGCCGCCACAGGCTCGCCTGGTGCAGCGACATCGGACCGGTCGCCAGTACGCCGATCCGGCGGTCCCGCATCTCCCAGCCGTGACAGTACGGGCAGTGCAGCACGTCCCGCCCCCACCGATGCGCCAGCCCCGGCACGTCGGGCAGCTCGTCGACCAGGCCGGTCGTCACCAACAGCCGCCGGGCCCGCAGCTCCGCTCCGCCGTCCAGGGTCAGCCGGAACCCGTCGCCGTCCCGCGCCGCGGTCTCGACCCGACCGGCGAGGAGTTCGCCGCCGTACCCGGTCAGCTCGGCACGCCCGGCCGCCACCAGCTCCCCCGGCGGCGTACCCTCCCGGCCCAGATAGTTGTGCACCCCGTCGGCGGGTGCGTTGCGCGGCTGCCCGGCGTCCACCACCAGCACCGAGCGCCGGGAGCGGGCCAGCGCCACGGCTCCGCTCAGCCCGGCGGCGCCCCCGCCGACCACGACCACGTCGTACGTCCTGTCCACGCTGCGCTTCCCTTCGTCCGATCTCCTGGGTCCACCGTGCGACCCATCGAGACATGCGGCAACTATCCTTGCTGTTATGGCAAACGACGAGTTCGCGCTGACCTCGGTCGGTCCCCGGCTGCGGTCGCTGCGCCAGCAGCGGGGCAGCACGCTGACCCAGCTCGCCGAGGTCACCGGCATCTCGGTCAGCACCCTCTCCCGGCTGGAGTCGGGCGGCCGCCGGCCCACCCTGGAGCTGCTGCTGCCGCTCGCCCGAGCCTTCCAGGTCTCCCTCGACGAACTGGTCGACGCGCCCGCCACCGCCGACCCGCGGGTGCATCCCCGGCCGATCGTCCGGCACGGCGTCACGTTCCTCCCGCTGACCCGCCGACCGGGCGGTGTGCAGGCGTTCAAGCAGATCCTCCCGCCGAACACCCCGACGGGCGAGACGGAGTTGCAGACGCACGAGGGCTACGAGTGGCTCTACGTGCTCTCCGGACGCCTGCGCCTGCGGCTCGGCGAGCACGACCTGATGCTGACCCCCGGTGAGGTCGCCGAGTTCGACACCCGGCTGCCGCACCACGTCAGCAACCCCGGCCCGGGGGTCGCGGAGGCGCTCAACCTCTTCGGCCCGCAGGGCGAACGCCTGCACGTCCGGGCCCGTCCCGCCGCACGCTGACCCCGCGATCCGCAGCTCGGACGGAAGAAATCCCGCCCCTCGCCGGTTGCCGCAGGGTGTGATCACCGTACCGCTGTCTGTCCTTGACCTCGCACCGGTCGCCGCCGGCACCACCGCCGGCGCGGCCCTGCGGCACACCACCGAGCTGGCCCGGCGCACCGAGCAACTCGGCTACCACCGCTTCTGGGTGGCCGAGCACCACAACATGCCGGCCATCGCGAGTTCCGCCCCGGCCGTGCTGATCGCCCACGTCGCGGCGGCCACCTCGACCATCCGGGTCGGCTCCGGCGGGGTGATGCTGCCCAACCACGCGCCGCTGGTGGTGGCCGAGCAGTTCGGCACGCTGGAGGCGCTGCACCCGGGCCGGATCGACCTCGGCATCGGCCGGGCGCCCGGTACCGACCAGCCGACCGCGCTGGCCCTGCGCCGCACCATGGCAGGGCTGTCCGCCGAGAACTTCCCGGAAGAGCTGGACGACCTGGTCAACTACTTCACCGGCGAACGGGCCGGGCCGATCACCGCCACCCCCGGCCACGGCGACCGGCCAGCGATCTGGCTGCTCGGCTCCAGCGGGTTCAGCGCCCGGCTCGCCGGGCTGCTCGGCCTGCCGTTCTCCTTCGCGCACCACTTCAGCGCCGCCAACACCCTGCCGGCGCTGGCCCTCTACCGGCAGAGCTTCCGCCCCTCGCGTTGGCTGGAGCGGCCGTACGCGATGGTGGCGGTCAACGCGGTCTGTGCCGAGGACGACGAGCGGGCGGAGTGGCTCTCCGGGCCGGCCTCGCTGTCGTTCCTACGGCTGCGCACCGGCCGGCCCGCACCGCTGTCCAGCCCGGAGGAGGCGGCGGCGTACCCCTACACCGAGGTGGAGCGCCAGTTCGTCGCCGAGCGGCGGGAGGGGCAGGCGCTCGGCTCGCCCGAGACGGTCCGCCGGCAACTGACCGACCTGCTGGCCCGGACCGAGGCTGACGAGCTGATGCTCACCACGATGGTCTACGACGTCGCCGACCGGGTGCGCTCGTACGAACTGGTCGCCGAGAAGGTCGCCGGCGGCCTGCGGCAACCGGAGTGAGCAGTGCTGCGGCGACCGGAGTGAGCGGGCCTGCGGCAACCGGAGTGAGCCGGGCCGGGCTGACCGGCGTGAGCGGCGTCACGGGCTCCGGGAGGCGCGAAACACACTCTTCACTCCAGCGTCATCGACGCGCACCGGAACCCGCCTAATGTTTTCCCCGGTGGTGGTTCGACAAGCGCGATCGGGACGGGTCGCGTGATGTCGCGGTGTGTGCCGCACCGGCACGCGGGGAGATGAGCGACCCCGCGGGCCGGTGCGGCTTCGCGTTTCGGCGCCGACCGCTGCGGTCGACACCGGGCAGCCTATGCGGCTACCGCAGATAAATCGACGGGTTGGGCGGCGTGGACATGCCGTTGCCGATGAAGAAGCTCGGATGCGGCGGCTGGTTGTAGGCGGTGTTCTGCCAGGCGATCGCCACCCGATACATCGGGTCGTGCATCAGGGTGAAAATCCGGGTGCTGGTCTGCGTCGGAGTGCTGTAGATCCGCAGCGCGGAACTGTCACTCGTCCGCCAGATCACCTCCTCGCGCCAGTCGCCGAGAATGTCCGCGGAGAGCGCCGGAGTGGCCTTGGTGCCGTTGTTCGACGCCACCCCGCTGCCGGTGAGCAGCCGGGTGTCCGAGCCGGTGCCGTACTTGTCGATTCGGGTCTGGTCGAGCAGTTCCCGGACGGGGTCGCCGTCCCACCAGATCAGGAAGTTCGCCGAGGAGGGCTTGCGACCGACGTTCGCACCGGACGGGCTGCGCAGCCCGTCGGCGGCCGACGACCAGGACTCCGCCCCCGGGCTGCCGGCGTAGATGTCGCCGGAGACGCCGCGGCCGTTGTCCCCGGCCGGCGACGTCGACCAGTAGACCTGCCCGGTACGCGCGTTGGCGAACCACGACGACGGCTTCGAGGAGTCCTCGCTGACCTTGAAGTACTCCAGCCCGGAGCGACCGGGGTCGAGGTCGCCGAGGTGGGCCGCGTCGCCGTGCCCGTGGCCGGTGTTCCAGAGCGGGGAGCCGTTGTCGTCGATCGCCATGGCGCCGTAGAGGATCTCGTCCCGGCCGTCGGCGTCCACGTCGCCGATGGTCAGCGCGTGGTTGCCCTGCCCGGCGTACTGCGAGCCGGCCGAGTTGGAGTCGAAGGTCCAGCGCCGGGTGAGCGAGCCGTTGCGGAAGTCCCAGGCGACGACGACGCTCCGGGTGTAGTAGCCGCGCGCCATGATCAGCGAGGGTCGCTGCCCGTCCAGGTACGCCGTACCGGCGAGGAACCGGTCGACCCGGTTGCCGTAGTTGTCGCCCCAGGACGAGACGGTGCCCCGGGCCGGCACGTAGTCGACCGTCGAGCGGACCGCACCGGTCTGACCGTCGAACATGGTCAGGAACTCCGGTCCGGCCAGCACGTAACCGCTGGAGTTGCGGTGGTCCGCCGAGGACGACCCGATCACCTGGCCGGTGCCGGAACGGCTGCCGTCGGCGGTCTTCATCGCCACCTCGGCGCGGCCGTCCCCGTCGTAGTCGTAGACCTGGAACTGGGTGTAGTGGGCGCCGGCCCGGATGTTGCGCCCCAGGTCGATCCGCCACAGCCGGGTGCCGGTCAGCGTGTACGCGTCGACGTAGACGTTGCCGGTGTAACCGGACTGCGAGTTGTCCTTGGCGTTGGACGGGTCCCACTTGAGGACGATCTCGTACCGGCCGTCGCCGTCCAGGTCACCGACGGAGGCGTCGTTCGCCGCGTAGCTGTACGACTCGCCGGAGGGCGTCGTGCCACCCGGCGGCACCTGGAGGCGTACGTCGAAGTAGCCGTTGCCGAACTGGAGGGCCGGCGCCGACGCGGCCTGTTCGGTCCCGTTCACCACCGCCCGGACGGTGTAGGCCGAGCCGGCGGCGGCACCTGAGTCGAGGTAGTTGGTGGCGCCGGTGATCGGGGTCGAGTTGACCCGGGTCGAGCCGCGGTAGAGGTTGAACGAGACGCCGGAGGTCTCGGTGCCGAGCAGCCGCCAGGAGACCAGGTTGGCGCTGCCGGAGCGGACGCTGACCAGACCCCGGTCGAGGTCCTCCATCTGCTTCGCCCCGGCCGGCGGGTTCGTCGGCGGGGTGGTCGGCGGCGGGGTGGTGACCGGCGGCGGGGTCGCCGGTGGGGTGGTCGCGGGCGGGGTCGTGGCCGGCGGGGTGCCGGTCGGTGGGCCGCCCGGCGTGGTCGGTGCCACCGAGCCGGTGCAGGTGGTGCCGTTCATCGCGAAGCTCGCCGGCACCGGGTTGCTGCCGTTCCAGGATCCGTTGAAGCCGAACGACGTGCTGGCGTTGGTGGCGAGCGAGCCGTTGTAACTGACGTTGCTGGCGGTGACCTGGCTGCCGCTCTGGCTGACGGTGGCGTTCCAGACCTGGGTGACCTGCTGCCCGGCCGCGTAGTTCCAGGTCAGCGTCCAACCGGTGACCGGGTCGCCGAGATTGGTGAGGCTGACGCTGGCGCCGAAGCCACCCTGCCACTGGTTGGTCACCTGGTAGTCGACCCGGCAGCCGGCGGCGGCGGCCGAGGCGACCACGGTGACGGTCCCGGTCGTGGTCAGGACGGCCGCGGCGGTGGCGGCGAGCAGGGTTCTGCGATGGCGCGAGATGCGCATGATCAACTCCGTCGAGGCGGGGCGCGGTGCCGAGCCACCTCGGCCCGGCCGTGGCGGCGGTGCCGTGCCGGCCCTGCCCGGGGCCGGCGGGGGACCCGGACCGCGCGAGGGGTGGCCGGGAACGGCACGGTTCACCGGCGCCTGAGAACGGGGTACGGCTTCCAGCGCACCTGCGATGCTAGGGCAAACGCTTTCCCGGACACAACATCGAGCCCTGCTGATTCCGGCCGACATCGGGAGATGCTGGTCGGCGACCACCAGACGGTCACCTGTCGACCACGGGCTCCCAGGTCACCCCGGTGACCAGTACCGTCGGCTCGGACTTCGTCATGTCGGGCATCTCGTCCACCCGCATCATCGCCCGCCGCCCGTGCGGAGTCTTGATGCAGACGAACGCACCCGGGTACACCTGATCCCAGGTCAGCGCGGGCGACCACGCCCGGTGCCGTTGGCAGGTGGGGAAGGACCGGGAAGCGCCGTCACCCAGCACGGCGAGCTGGGTGCCCTCGCGGCCGACGACACCGCTGCCGACGAAGGTGAGTTCACTGCCGTCACCGTTCGGTCGGCCGCCGTACCCGTCGGCCGACTGCCAGCCGTACGGGCTGTCCAGTTGGGTCCCGTACGAGTCCAGTTCCAGCCGTGTGGTGCCGTTGCTGAGCACGTCGACGTCCGAATCGTCGAACGCCGGCAGACCCGGCGCAGCGCTGCCGGCGCCCGGCGCACCGCCCCCGGTCGGCGGCGCCGCGCTCGCCGGCGCACCGGTCGCCGGCGGTTCGGTCTGCAACGCCTCGGTCGGCGGGCCGGCAACCGGGGAGCCGGTGGCCGACGGGCCGGCGCTGCTCGCCGCGATGGGCCCAGCACCCTCCCCGGGTCCTCCGGGGCGGGTCAGCGCCCAGACGAGCAGCACGATCAGCAGCAGGACGAGCAGGAGCACCCCGGCGATCGTGAACGGGTGTGACCAGGCGGCGACCAGAGGGCCGTCGCCCGGCCGGGGCAACGGGCGCGCCTCGACGACCACCGGTGGGCGTTCCCGTCGCACGGCCGCGCCAAGACTCCCCGGTGGCTGCGGTGGCTGCGGTGGCTGTGCACGTCCCTGCCCGTACGGCGCGACATCACCACCCGCCCCGCGACGCGAATCCTCCTCGGCACCACCGCCGGCCGTCCGCCGCTCTTCCGGAAGGGGTCCGGAATCGTCGCCGTGGCTGGACATGTCTCCATGATGCGACCCCCGTCAACCGGCCATCGCGACGCTTTCACCGTGATTCCGGGCAGGGCTACCCGCGCCGGCCCTTCGCTACGCTCACCCGATGCGCTCGACCGACAGCGAGATCCGGCCCTCCGACATCGAGATCCGGCCCATCCGGGCGGACGACCTGGCCGAAGCCGGCGAGTTGGGCCGGGTGGCCTTTGGCGGCGCCCCCGTCCGACGCCCCGCCGCCCCGACAGCCCCGGCCCGGCACCACCGGCTACGGCACGTTCGACCCGGCGGGCCGGCTCGTCGGTAGGGCGATCGACCTGCACCACGAGCAGTGGTGGGCCGGTCGCCGGGTGCCCGCCGCGCCGGCTGGGAGGTGGCCGGTGCCCTGCGCGCCGTCGACCTGCCGACCGTGGCGCTGCCCCGGCACCGGCCGGCGCCCGGGCTGACCGTCCAGTTCTGGGCCCTCCGCTTCCAGGCCCTCGCGGACTTTTGTCGAGTACGCCAAAAGTTGGCGCTTCCGCGACGAAACATCTAGACATCCAAACGTAACGATCGTAGGGTTTGCCTCGCCAGGCAGCGGCGTGCCCGGCCACCTACCGGACGTAACGGCATCGTCCCGTCGGTCGCCACGGCGCGCCGCCGAGCGGTCCGCCGCGCCCATGACGGTGCGGTGTCGGCCTGCTCACCCCTGGGAGGAAACGTGTTCCGACCATTCCGACGAGCGCGTACGCCGATTGTCGGCGCTGTCGCCACCGTGCTCGCCCTCACGGCCGTGCAGCTACCGGCCGGCGGCGCCACGGCCGCGCCCCCGCCACAGGAGCCCGGAGTGACGCTGCGGGTCTTCGACCTGCAGGTGCCGCTGAACAGTCTCTGCACCCTCAAGGCCGCGCAAACGCCCAACGTGGACAAGCTGATGCCGGTGGTCAACTGGACGACCGCGGCCGACTTCGGCTTCGAGAACTACTTCCTGGCACAGGCCCTGGGCAACATCACCATCTCCCAGGCCGGCAGCTACACCTTCCGGCTGATCAGCGACGACGGGTCCCGACTCCTGATCGACGACGCCGTCGTGATCGACCACGACGGGCTGCACGGGCCCGATCCGAAGGACGGCACGGTCGAGCTCACCACCGGCTACCACTCGCTGCGGATCGACCACTTCGAACGCGACGGCGGCCAACAGTTGACGTTGCAGTGGCGTACCCCCGGCTCGTCGTCCTTCGTGACCGTGCCCAACTCGGTGCTGAGCACCGACGCCGGTGTCGTCCGGGTGACCGCGCCGGGTAAGAAGGAGTGCGAGGCCAGCGGTGACGCGCCCGGTGACGGGCTGCCACTGACCGCCGTACATCCCAACTACACGCTGACGAACCTGCGGCCCAGCGGGTTCGAGCCGCAGGTCACCGGCTTCGACTGGCTTCCGGACGGACGGCTGGCGGTGCTCACCTGGGGTGGCTCGCTGACCACCGCCGGCGAGGTCTGGCTGCTCGGCAACGTCACCGGCAACACCAGCCCGGCCCAGGTGACCCGGACCCGGATCGCCACCGGGCTGCGGGAGCCGATGGGCATCAAGGTGGTCGACGGCAAGCTGTACGTGTCGGAGAAGCACCGCCTGACGGAGCTGAACGACACCAACGGCGACGGTGTGACCGACAACTACCGCACCGTGGCGACCTGGCCGTTCGGCGAGAACTTCCACGAGTTCGCCTTCGGGCTCCTCTACGCCGACGGGTTCTTCTACCTGAACCTCTCGGTGTCGATCAACTACGGTGGCGCCACCACCAACCCGCAGCCGGCGGGCAACCGGGGCACCACCATCAAAGTCAACCGGACGACCGGCGCGGTCTCCTACCTCGCCGGCGGGCTGCGTACCCCGCACGGCATCGGCTGGGGGCCGGAGGGCGGGATCTTCGTCACCGACAACCAGGGCGGCTACCAGCCGGCGTCCAAGCTGCTGCACATCAAGCAGGACCGGTTCTTCAACCACTACCTCAACCCGGCCGGGCCGTTCGACAACAACCCGGTGATCCAGCCGGTCATCTGGTTTCCGCAGAACGAGATCGGCAACTCGCCGAGCACCCCGGTGATGATGACTCAGGGCGTCTTCGCCGGGCAGATGGCGATCGGCGACGTGACGTACGGCGGCCTGCAGCGGGCGTACCTGGAGAAGGTCAACGGGGAATACCAGGGCGCGCTGTTCCGGATGACCCAGGGGCTCGAGGCCGGCGTCTCCGAGGTCAGCGTCGGCCCGGACGGCGCCCTCTACACCGGCGGCCTGCACGGCGGCGGAAACTGGGGCCAGGAGGGCAAGCTCAGCCACGGCCTGCAGAAAATCGCCACCAACGGCGGCAACACCTTCGACATGCTGGCGATGCGGGCCCGGCCGAACGGGTTCGAGATCGAGTACACCAAGCCGCTGTCGAGCGCCACCGCGACCGCGCTCGCCTCGAAATACCGGGTGAAGCAGTGGCGCTACGTGCCGACCGCCGCCTACGGCGGACCGAAGGTGGACGAGGAGACGCTCCCGGTCTCCTCGGCGACGCTCTCCGCCGACGGCAAGAAGGTCAGCCTCGTGGTGAACGGGCTCAAGGCCGGCCGGGTGGTGCACGTCCGCTCGCCCCGGCCGTTCAGCGCGAGCGACGGCCAGGCGCTCTGGAGCACCGAGGTCTGGTACACCCTCAACGCCATTCCGGGACAGGTGCCGCCGGTCAACCTCGCCCTCGGCCGGCCGGCCACGGCAGACAGTTCCTGCTCGGCGACCGAGGGCCCGGCGAAGGCCGTCAACGGGACCACCACCTCGGGCAACCTCGACAAGTGGTGCTCGCTGGGGACCAACCGGTGGTTGCAGGTCGACCTCGGCTCGACCCAGAGCATCAACCGGGCGGTCGTCCAACATGCCGGTGCCGGCGGCGAGGCCACGGCCTGGAACACCCGGGACTTCACCATCCAGGCCAGCACCAACGGCACCGCCTGGAACACCGTCGCGACCGTCACCGGCAACACCGCCAACACCACCACGCACACCTTCGCCGCGACCCAGGCCCGGTACGTCCGCCTCGCCGTCAGCACGCCCACCAACGACGGCAGCAACGCGGCCCGGATCTACGAGTTCGAGGTCTACGGCGGCACCGCCCCGCCGTCGACCAACCTCGCGCTCGGCCGGCCGGCGACGGCGGACAGCTCCTGCTCCGGCACCGAGGGGCCGGCGCAGGCGGTCAACGGCAGCGTGACCGGGGGCAACAGCGACAAGTGGTGCTCGGTCGGCGCCACCAAGTGGTTGCAGGTCGACCTGGGCGCCGCCCGCAGCGTGCACCGGTTCGTGGTCCGGCACGCCGGTGCCGGCGGCGAGGCCACGGCCTGGAACACCCGGGACTTCACCATCCAGGCCAGCACCAACGGCACCGCCTGGAACACCGTCGCGACCGTCACCGGCAACACCGCGAACGTCACCACGCACGACATCGCGGCCACCCAGGCCAGATACCTGTGGCTGAACGTGACCGCACCGACCAGCACCACCGACAGCGCGGCCCGGATCTACGAGTTCGAGGTGTACGGGCCCGGTGGCAGCCCCGGCCGGATCACGCTCTTCGACGGGTCCAACATGGACAACTTCCAGCAGCCCAACGGGGCCAACCCGACCTGGCCGCTGGGGAACGGCGGGGTGGAGGTGCTCGGTGGCGACATCCGCAGCCGGCAGAGCTTCGGTGACTTCAAGCTGCACGTCGAGTTCTGGCTGCCGAACCTGCCGTCGGACGTCACCGGGCAGGCTCGGGCCAACAGCGGCATCTACCTCCAGGACCGCTACGAGTTGCAGGTGCTCGACTCGTACGGCGACACCACCCCGGCCAGCAACGAGTGCGGTGCCATCTACGAGAAGCTGGCGCCGCGGGTGAACGCGGCGACCGCACCGGAAACCTGGCAGACGTACGACGTGACGTTCCGGGCCGCCCGGTTCGACGCGTCGGGGGCCAAGACGGAGAACGCCCGCGTCACCGTCGTCTGGAACGGCGTCACGGTGCACGACAACGCCGAGATCAACGGGCCGACCGGCGGCGGGGCGGCGGAGGGGCCCTCGGTGGGCCCGATCCGTCTCCAGGACCACGGCGACCCGGGCCCCAACCTTTACTACCGGAACATCTGGGTCGAGCCGCTCAGCTAGTTATCTCTGACGCACACAGCTGATCTCGTCGGGCCCGCTGCGCCGGGCGGTGCACCCCGCCGCCCGGCGCAGCGGCGCCGGACGGCGCGCGGGTGTCGGGGTCAGTTGGCGCCGGAGCTGGTCAGCATCGGGATCAGCGCCAGCCCGCCGCAGCAGATCACACCGACCACGCCGAGGGTGATCAGCAGGATGCTGTAGTTCGACCACATGCCGAACGTGGTCACGTCGGTGCCCTGACCGTCGTGGACCCGGTTGCGCCAGCCGCCGAACCGGAACGACAGCTGATGCCCGGCGTTCGGCTGCACCACCACTCTGGTGGTGATCATCGGGATGCCGAAGAGGTCGGTGAAGCGGACGTCGTGCTCCCCCGCCGGCACCGCGACGTGGAAGGTCCCCTCGGCCATGCCGGAGACCTCGCGCCCGTCGATCTTCAGCTTGCAGGTGGAGGGCGCGGGTACGAGGTAGGGCCCCCGGTTGGCCGAGACGATCAGAGCGCCCCAGCCCGGCGGCAGCGCGATCGGATGCGGATAGGCGGCCAGCGCCATGCCCGGGGATGGGACCGAGGGGTGGGACATCGGAGCATCCTGGCACAGCCCGACGTCGACGCTCCACCCTGGACCACCGGCCCAGGGTGGACGGAAAGGCCCGGTCACCTTTTCGACGACCTGTCCGAGCAGCGGTCGTACACACGCAGGAGTTGGGCAGAGAGCCCTCGGGTGCCGGGTCCCGTCGCAGATACATACTGATGTTCGTTTATGTATGTTCTCGGACGAGTCGGTTCGAAATGTGGCGTCCAGGTTCACGGTCGATTACCAATGTGTTACCGGAACCGCCGAGACCCGCTGTCCGGAACGTGGGCCATGCGGCTGACCGGTGACATCCGTCGCAAGAGCCGGCGACGTGTTCGGGCGGCGTCAGCAGAACCCGCTCCTCCATCGGTTGCGCCGGCTGGAAGGGGAAGGACATGAAAAGAAACAGGCGACTGACCGCGGCGCCGGCGCCCCGGGCCAGAAGACGGCCCACGGTGCGGCAACCGGGCCGACGAACACGCCGAGCACGGTCGGCGGTCGTCGCGATGATCCGAACGGTCGGAGCCGGGCTGACCCTCGCCCTCCTGCTCGCGGCGGCCGCGGTGCTCGCCCCACCGCCGGCGCACGCGGCCACCTGGGAGACACTCATCAACGGGTCGTCCTTCGCCGACCGCAACGCGCTCATGGCGGAGTGGAACTTCCGCTATCCCTGGGGCTCCGACCACAACGGCAGCGCCCGGATGTACGCCAGCGCCACCGACAACAACCACGTCTACCTCTCGCCCAGCGGTCAGCTCAACATCAAGGCCACCCGCACAACCGGGAACGAGGGCAACAGCTCGGCCGACCCGTACCTGCCGATCCGCTACCACTCCGGCGCGATCCACGCCAAGGACCAGGTGCTGGTGAATGACCAGTTTCCCAACTACGAGGTGAGGGGCGAATTCCAGGCACCGTCGGCGCGGGGCACCTGGCCCGCGTTCTGGCTGACCGGCGCCAACAGTTGGCCGCCGGAGAGCGACATCCTGGAGTACAAGGGCGACGCCCGAAACTGGTTCAACACCTACGACGGGTCGTGGGAGAGCACGATCGTCGGGGTATCGAACCCGGGTGCCTGGCACGAGTACCGGGTCTGGATCGCCAAGGTCAACGCCACCGATGTGGACATCCACTACTACCTCGACGGGCAGTGGAAGGGCCAGCACCGGGGCAGCAACTTCGTCGGCAAGCGGATGTGGCTGATCATCAACCTCCAGATGGAAGGTTCGTCCGGCTCGCCGGGACCCAGCGCGGAGACCTTCTACCGCGCCCGCAACGTGGTCATGGGCCGCACCCGCGCCTGACGCGCACCCACGGGCCGGTGGGGCGCCTCACAGCGGGCGCCTCGGATCGAGGAGACAACATGAAACTCAGGAAAGAACGGACGACGACACGTCTTCGCCTGCTGGTCGCGATGGCCGGTGCTGTCGCGCTCACCCTCGGCGGCCTCGCGCTGCCGCAGCCCGCGTCCGGCGCCACCACGCTGATCTACACGACGTTCAAGGGTGACGGGGCGGCGGACCAGGAGTTGTGGGTCTATCAGTCGACCAACGGCGGGACCAGCTACAGCGTCCTCCACGACACGAACTTCCGCGGTCCGACAGGGGTGCTCCGGGATCCGAGCATTCTCAAGCGTGGCAGCACGTACTACGTCGCGTACACCTGGCAGTCCTGGACGACGAACTCGACCTACTTCGCCGTCGCGCGCAGCACCGACCTGCGGAACTGGACGAACATCGCCACCGTCCCGTCGGGCATCGCCAGCACCCGGAACGTCTGGGCGCCGGAGTTCTACGTCGAGGGCAGCACAGTTCGGGTCATCGTGAGTGTCCGGCAGACGACGAACTCGAGCGGTTTCCGGCCGTACGTCTACACGGCGCAGAACGCCGACCTCACGTCGTGGAGCGGCCCGCAGCAGATGGGTGGTCTCGGCTACAACTACATCGACACCTACGTCGTGAAGTCCGGCAACACATACCACGCCTTCACCAAGAACGAGAGCACGAAGTACATCGAGCGGTGGACCAGCAACAGCCTGACCGGCGGCTGGGCCCGGCAGGGCACCCTGTGGAGCTCCGGCTACGAGGGTCCGTCGCTCGTGCGGCTGGACAACGGCCAGTACCGGATCTACGTCGACAAGTACACAAACGGCGGTATCTGGACGGCGACGAGCGCGAACCTCAGCTCCTGGACGGGCCTGAGCTCGGTGGGCTGCTCGGGCTGCCGTCACGGCACGGCCATCCCGAAGTGAGCCGACGAGTCGCAGCCGTCCGGGCGACTCGTGGACGTCCCGCGGCGTCGGGCCGGTAACCGGCAGTGGGCGCCGCCGCTCCCGCCAGCAGTGGCGGGAACGGCGGCCCCAGACGTCGGCGGCGGACCGGACATCCGCCTGTCACGCGTCCGATCGCCGTCCCGGGTCCGCGTCGGCGGTCTCCCGGAGCACCGCGCAGCCGCCGGCCGGCAGCCGCACCGGGTCGGCGTAGTCGCCGGTGAGCAGGTCCACACCGCAGACCGGCACCGTCTGCGCCTCGGCGCTGTGGTTCAGCAGGAAGAGCCAGCTCCGCTCGGCCGTGCCCCGGCGTACCGCCTCCACCCCGGCCGGTGCCGTCGGGCAGGTCGGTGCCGCACCGGCCGCCTCCGCCACCCGGGCCAGCAGGTCGCGGTACGCGTCGCCGTCGAGCCGGGTGGAGAGATACCAGGCCACGCCGTCGCCGTAGTCGTGTCTGGTCAGGGCCGGCTCCCCGTCGAGCAGCCCGCCGGCGTAGAACACCGAGGGGGTCGCACCGGTGAGGCGCACCGTCTCGGCCCAGAGGCGGCCGGTGGTGCCGTCGGAGAGCGGCAGCCGGGTCGCCGGGTCGAGCGGATGGAACTCCTCCACCCGCACCCCGAGCACCTCGCGCAGCGCCCCGGGATAGCCGCCGGTCCGGACCCGGGCGTCTTCGTCGGCGATCCCGCTGAAGTAGCTGACCAGCAGGTGGCCGCCGGCCGCCACGTAGTCGTGGATCCGGGCGGCGTACCGGTCCGGGAGCAGGTAGAGCGCGGGCAGCACCAGCAGGGCGTACCCGAGGAGGTCGTCGTCCTCGGCGACGAAGTCGACGGTGTGGCCGGCCCGGGACAGTGCCCGGTGCGCCGCCGACACCTCGGCGAGGTAGTCGAGCTGCCCGGAGGGCAGCACGGTGGACTGCAACGCCCACCAGGAGGCGACGTCCCAGGCGATCGCGACCGGGGCGCGTACCGTCCCGGCGTCCACCTCGGCCAGCCGGTCGAGCACGCCGCCGAGCGAGACCGCCTCCCGGAACGCCCGGCTGTCCGGACCGGCGTGCGGCACCAGCGCGGAGTGGAAGACCTCGGCGCCACCCCGGGAGGCCCGCCACTGGAAGAACATCGCGCCCCG
Source organism: Plantactinospora sp. WMMC1484 (assembly GCF_049315195.1). NCBI lineage: Bacteria > Bacillati > Actinomycetota > Actinomycetes > Micromonosporales > Micromonosporaceae > Plantactinospora > Plantactinospora sp. WMMC1484. The sequence goes on along the minus strand of NZ_CP186055.1, from coordinate 3,525,247 downwards.
GGAGCCCCGGGCGACGTGGGCGAGGCTGTGCCGGATCATCCGGCCCGGCTCCTTGGCATGCATCCGGCCCGGGGTGAGGATCAGGTTCGGCGCGCTCTCCATCAGCAGCCAGGCCGGGCCGCCGGAGCCGTCCACGCTCGCCGGCTCGACCGCGCCGCCCCGCCCGCCCTGGCCGCCCCGCCCGATGTGCCCGGTCGCACCGACCCGACCGGCGAGCCCGATGTGCCCGGTCGCACCGACCTGACCGGCGAGCCCGATGTGCCCGGTCGCACCGACCTGACCGGCCCGACCGGTACGCCGGAGCCGCTCCCCGCGCCGGGCCCAGGAGCGGGCCAGGTCGGCCGCGAGGGCGGTCTGTTCCTCCGCGCCCGGCCCCGCCTCCGCCGGATAGTGGTCGATCGCCACCAGGTCCACCTCGGCCGCCCATCGCGCGTGGTCCACCGGCACCCAGCCGCCGAGGACGTAATTGGTGGTCACCGGCACGTCCGGGGTGGCGGCCCGGAGCAGGTCCCGCTGCTCGACGTACGCCCCGAGCAGCTCGTCGGAGACGAACCGGCGGAAGTCCAGCAGTTGGCCGGGATTGCCGAGGTACCGGGTGGTCCGGGGCGGCCGGATCTGCTCCCAGTCCGAGTAGTGCTGGCTCCAGAAGCTGCCGGTCCACGCCTCGGCGAGCCGGTCGAGGTCGCCGTAACGGGCCCGCAGCCAGGCCCGGAAGGCGACGGCGACGTGCTCGCAGTGGCACGTGGTGCCGTACTCGTTGTGCACGTGCCAGAGTGCGAGCGACGGATGGTCACGGTAGCGGTCGGCCAGCGCCTCGGCGATTCCCCGGGCCGCCGCCCGGTAGGCCGGGGCGCTCGCGCAGTAGGTGTCCCGGCTGCCGTGGCTGAGCCGTGTCCCGTCGGCGGTGACCGGGAGCGCGTCCGGGTGCCGGAGCGAGAACCACGGTGGCGGGGACGCGGTCGGGGTCGCCAGCGCCACCCGGATGCCGCCGTCGTAGAGCAGGTCGAGGACCCGGTCCAGCCAGTCGAAGTCGTAGCGGCCGGGCTGCGGCTCCAGCCGGGACCAGGCGAAGACCCCGACGGTGACCAGGTTGACCCGGGCCCGGCGCATCAGCTCGACGTCGGCCGGCCAGACCTCCGCCGGCCACTGCTCGGGGTTGTAGTCACCGCCGTAGCAGAGCCCGGTCAGACCCTTCGGCCAACGCACCCGACCGCCCTTCCCGGCAGAGTCCGCGCCGACGCGCACCTGCCGTTGCCCTTTGTTTGGGCTCCAGCCAAAGTAGGGCGGGTGGATTCCGCTGTCAACGCCTTGCCCCCGGCGGGCCCGAGCGACGACCCGGGGGAACCGCCCGGCGCACATATCGACTGCGGTCACGCCGTTGACAGTTTGTTGGGTTACCAAAGAAACTAACGGAGTCCATCGCGCCAGCCGGCGGCCGTCGCCAGCTGCGGCGCGCAGGATCCGCGTACCGGGAGCCGAGGAGACCGCATGCCGTACCGCCCGCCCCTGGTGCCGCACGAGACCTTCGTCGCCGACCCGCCCGACCTGCCGGTCCGGGCCCCCGGCGAGCACGGGCTCTCCGCGCTGACCCGGGCCGAGGTGCTCGGCACGGACGGCCAGGGCGTGACCCTCAAGGCCGGCACCTCGGACGGCGGCTCCCTCGCGGTCCGGATCAGCGCCGCCGGCGAGGGTGTGATCCGGGTACGCCTCAGCGAGGATCCCCTGGCCCGGGGCCGCGCCAACCGGGCACTGCCCCTCGTGCACCCGCAGCACCACCGGGCCGAGGTGAGGATCGACGGCGACCGGGTACGCGTCGACGCCGGTGCGGTCGTCGCCGAACTGACCCTCGACCCGTGGCACCTGCGCTTCCTCGACCCGACCGGCACGGTACTGGTCAGCCAGAGCCGGGGCGAGCAGGACATCAGCGGGCGGCTGCGTACCCTGCCGTTCGGCCGGTCGCTTGTCGACGGCGCGGTCGTCGCGTACCACGAGAGTTTCCTGGCCCCCGGCGACGAACGGTTCGTCGGGCTCGGCGAGAAGTTCACCCCGCTGGACAAACGCGGCCAGCGGGCCCTGATGTGGAACTACGACGCCTTCGGCAGCGAGTCGGACCGCTCGCACAAGAACGTCCCGCTCTACCTCTCCGACCGGGGCTACGGGGTGCTCGTCGACAGCGGCATGCCTGTCGAGTTCGACATGTGCCAGTCCACGCACAGCTGTGTGCAGATCCTGGTGCCGGACGACCTGATCGACTACTACGTGCTCGCCGGCCCCACCCCGGACCGGATCCTCGACCGGTACGACCGGCTGACCAGCCGGCCGGCGCTGCCGCCGAAGTGGGCGTTCGGCACCTGGATCTCCTCCGGATTCTTCCGGGACAGCCAGCAGCGGGTGCTGGAGCGGGCCCGGCGGATCCGCGAACGCGGCATCCCCTGCGACGTGCTGCACCTGGACTGCTACTGGCAGGTCGCCGGCGCCTGGTCCGACCTGCGCTGGGACGCCGAACAGTTTCCCGACCCGACCGGCATGCTGGCGACCCTGGCCGAGCAGGGTTTCCGGGTCAGCCTCTGGATGAACCCGTACATCATGACCGGCAGCCCCCGCTACGCCGAGGCGGCCGAGGCCGGCTACTTCCTCCGCCGCGCCGACGGCTCGGTCTACGTCGCCGACACCTGGCACGGCAGCCACCCGGCCGGCGGGATCGTCGACTTCACCAACCCGGCCGCGGTCGAGTGGTTCACCGGCCTGCTCCGACCCCTGCTGGAGCAGGGCGTCGCCGTCTTCAAGACCGACTTCGCCGAGGGCGTGCCGGCGGACGCGGTGGCACTTAACGGAATGACCGGCGTCGAGCTGCACAACGTCTACACGTTGCTCTTCAACGACGTCGTCTCGGCGGTGACCCGCGAGGTGGCCGGGCACGGCACGGTCTGGGCGCGCTCGTCGTACCTGGGCGGGCAGCGGCACTGCGCACAGTGGAGCGGAGACGTGAACACGACGTACCCGGCGATGGCGAGCACGCTGCGCGGCGGGCTGAGCCACGGCCTCTCCGGGGTGCCGTTCTGGAGCCACGACACCGGCGGGTTCCACGGCACGCCGACGCCGGACCTATACGTGCGCTGGACGCAGTTCGGGGCGCTATCGCCGCTGGTCCGGCTGCACGGCACCACGAGCCGACTGCCCTGGGAGTTCCCGGCCGAGGCCGAGCGGCTGGCGGTGGAGGCGCTGCGGCTGCGCTACCGGCTGATGCCGTACCTCTACACCGCCGCCGTCGCGGCGGCCCGGACCGGCGCGCCGATGATGCGGGCCCTGCTTGTCGACTCCCCCGACGACCCGGCGGCCTGGACGGCGGAACTCGAATACCGGCTCGGCCCGGACCTGCTGGTGGCGCCGATGACGAACCCGGAGAACCAGCGCCACCTCTACCTGCCGGCCGGGGACTGGGTGGACTTCTGGACCGGCGAGGTGCACACCGGAGGCCGGCACCTGCGGGTGCGTCCGCCGCTGCACCAGGTCCCGCTCTTCGTCCGGTACGGCGCACTGATCCCGGTCATCCCCCCGGCCGACCGGATCGGCGACGGGCCCTTCGCCGACGTCACCGTGCTGAGCTTCGGCGCCACCGAGGGCAGCACGGTGGTGCACGACGTCGACGGCGACACCACGATCCGGGCCAGCCGCACCGGCGACGAGTTCCGGGTGGAGGTCGACGGCCCGCTTCCGGTCACCGCCCTTGCCCTCGCTCCCGTCGCCGGCGCCCGGCTCCCCCGACGGCTGCTCCTCGGCGACACCGCCACGGCCGCGGTGCCGCTGGACGGACTACCCGCCGTGCGTGGGTGAAGATCGGGGCGGGGTGCCCAGGTGGGGGGCGCCCCGTCCCCCCTGCAAGGAAGGGCCCCCGCATATCGTTTTCTGTTGTAGCGGGGGCCCTTCCTTACACCTCAGCCCTTGACGGCGCCGATGATGACGCCCTTGACGAAGTGGCGCTGCACGAACGGATAGACCAGGACGATCGGCGAGACGGTGACCACCACCACGGCCATCTTGATGGCCAGCGTCGGGGGCATCGAGACGCCGAGGGTGCCGGCATTGTTCGGTGACTGGCCGGCCAGGATGAAGCTCTGCAACACCCGCTGGATCGGGAACTTCGAGTTGTCGTCGATGTAGAGCAGGGCGTTGAACCAGACGTTCCAGTAACCGACCGCGTAGAAGAGGCCGACCACGGCGATCACCGCCCGGGAGAGCGGCAGCACGATCCGGGCCAGGATCCGGAACTCGCCGGCACCGTCGATGCGCGCGCTGTCGAGCAGTTCCGCCGGGATGTTCTGGAAGAAGGCCCGGATCACCACCAGATTGAAGACGGAGATCGCGGTGGGCAGGGTCAGCGCCCAGATCTGGTTCTTCAGGCCGAGCCCGGTGACCACCAGATAGCTCGGCACCATGCCGGGATAGATCAGGAAGGTGAGCAGGAAGTAGAAGAGCAGCCCCCGGTGGGCCACCGAGCCGGGCCGGGACAGGCCGTACGCGGCCAGCACGGTCAGCACCAGGCTCACCGCCGTGCCGACCACGGTGATGACGGTGCTCGTCCAGAGCGCCTGGGTGACCAGCCCACCGGCGAAGATCGCCCGGTACGCCGAGAAGTCCAGCTCCCTCGGCACCACCACCAGCCCGCCGGCCTCGTTTATCGTCTCCCGGGAGGCGAGGCTGGTCACCAGCACCACCCAGAGCGGGATCAGCACGGCGAGCACCACGCCGGTCAGTACGCCGCCCCGGACGACCTGGCCGGCCACGCTCGGCGGCTCCTCCCAGGCCGGGCGGCGGTTCCGCCCACGGTTGCGCCGGGGCGGAGCCGCCCGCAGGGGATTCGTCACAGTCATGATCGCGAATACACTCCCCGCTCGCCGAGTGCGTGGGCGAACCGGTTGGCGGCCAGGATCAGCACCAGCCCGACCACCGCCTTGAAGAGCCCGGCCGCCGCGCCGTAGCCGTAGTTTCCGGTGGTGATGGAGTTGTAGTAGACGAAGGTGTCCAGCACCTCGGCGGCCTGCCGGCCCACCGCGTCGCGCTGCAGCATGAACTGCTCGAAGCCGACCGAGAGCGCGTCACCGAGCCGCAGGATGAGCAGCAGGACGATCACCGGCCGCAGCCCGGGCAGGGTGACGTGCCAGAGCCGCCGCCACCGGCTCGCCCCGTCCACCGCCGACGCCTCGTAGAGGTGCGGGTCGACGGTGGAGAGCGCGGCGAGGAAGACGATCGTGCCCCAGCCGACGTCCTTCCAGACCGTCTCGGCGGTGACCAGCACGACGAAGGTGTCCGGGTTGGACATGATGTTCCACGGTTCCAGCCCGGCGTCGCGCATCTCCTGGGCGAGCAGCCCGGCCCCGCCGAACATCTGCACGAAGAAGGTGACCACCAGCACCCAGCTGAAGAAGTGCGGCAGGTAGACGACGGTCTGCACGAACCCCCGCAGCCTCGGCGAGAGGATGTTGTGCAGCATGATCGCCAGCACGATCGGCAGCGGGAAATAGAAGACGAGCTGGAACGCGGTGATCGTCAGGGTGTTGCGCAGCGCGTCCCAGAACGCCGGGTCACCGAGGAGCGCCTCGAAGTGGGCGGTCCCGATCCACGGGCTCTGCAGGAACGCGGCCAGCGGCGTCTCCCCGGCGTACGGGTTGTAGTCCTGGAAGGCGACGACGTTGCCGAGCGTCGGCAGGTAGTGGAAGACCAGCAGCAGCAACCCGGCGGGCGCGACCATCGCCAGCAACGGCCAGTCGCGGCGCAGCCGGGCCCGCAGCGGCGCCCGACCGGTCTCCCGGCGCCGCCGCGCCGGCCGCCCGCCTCGGGCGGGTTCGGGGCCGCGGCCCGGACTCCCCTCTGGTCCGCCCCGGCCGTCGTCGCCGGTCCGGTCCGGCGCCTCGGCAGGACGGTTGCCCACGCCGGGGGCGCCGGTCTGGTCGGCCCGGTCGCCGGTACGGCCACCCGCCCGGGCAGCTCCGCGGATGGTCATCGTCCGGCGTCGGCCAGCGCCCTGGCCCGGAACTCGCGGGCCTCGTCACCACCGCCGTTGCGCCACTCCGTGATGATCGTGTCGAGGTCGGTGACCGGCCGGCGCCCGCGCAGCAGGTCGGTGATCTTGTCCTCGGTCGGCACCAGGCTCGCCTTGTAGCGGGCCGGCATCTCCAGTTTCAGCCCCGCCCAGGGGTTCTTCTCCAGGTATTTCACCATCTCGTTGGAGTAGGTGAGCATGTCCCGGACGTAGTTCGGGGTCTGCGGGTAGGGCTGGATGGCCGGACTGCGCCCGCTGATGAAGAAGTACTGGTTGACGATCTCCTTGAAACCGAGGTCCGTCTTGACCGGGCCGGTGGCGGTGCGGTTGTGGTGCTTGCCCTCCACCCCGTACTCGCGCAGGACGAACTCCTCGGTCCCGAACGGCGCGGAGCACCAGTTGATCACCCGGAGCAGTTCCTCGACCCGTTCCCTGCCCAGTCCCTTCTTGACGAAGGTGTACGAGATCGGGTTGTCGTCGCCCCAGACCAGCGGGTCACCGCCGGTGGCCGAGAAGATCGGTACGGGCTGGATGTTGAAGCCGGGCGTGATCCGCTGCTGCTCGGCCTGCATCGGCTGCCAGGCACCGGGACCGTCCTGGAAGAACAGGATCCTGCCAGCTGCGACGAGTTGCTTGGCGTCGGCGCCCTTGCTGGCCACCAGGTCCGGGTGGACCAGGCCGGCCTGGTAGACCTTGGCCATGAACTCGACGGACTGCCGGAACTCGGGGGTCTCGTACTTGAACTCCGGAGTACCGTCGGGCCTGAGCCGCCATCCCTCGTCGGCGCCCGGCACCTTGTGGAACATCTGCACCATGGCGAAGATGTCGTTGAACGCCCAGACCCCCTTGGCCTGGTCGGTCACCTGCTTGCCGATCTCGAAGAGTTCGTCGATCGTCTTCGGGTGGCTGAGGCCGGCCGTGTCGAGCAGATCCTTGCGGTAGAGGAGCGCCCACGGGAAGGGGCCGTCCTTGGGGCAGGGCACCGCCATCAGCCGCTCGTTCCAGAACGAGTTCCGCCACGCTCCGGCCGGGAAGGTGGCCAGCATCGGGTACGGGTCGATCCCGGCACCCTTGAGGTGGTCGGTGAGATCCTCGAAGAGCGCGGCCGTCGCGTCGGCGAACCGGGGCAGCTTGGCGACCTCCCACCCCGGTACGCAGAGCAGGTCCGGCACGTCCCTGGCGCCGAGCATCGCGCCCAGCTTCTCGGCGTAGAGGTTGCCGTCCTGGACGCTGAAGTTGACCTCGATGCCCAGCTCCGCGTTGACCGCGGCCAGGTACTGACTCTGGCCCAGCCCGGGCGGAGCCGGCCCCCACGCCGGGGTCATCGCGTTGATCCGCTGGCCGCTGCTGCCGGGCTTGTCGGTGATGGCGTCCACCAGGGTGCCGGGAAACTCCGTGTAGCCGTCCGGCACCGGGCGGGTGCCGACGATGCTCGGCCTGGGGATGCCGGGCGGCAGATCCTTCTGGTGGGGCAGCAGGCCGGCAAGCTTGTCCAGGTCCTGCGCATCGCTGGTGGACGCCACCTCGCCGCCGCAGCCGGCGAGCAGGCCGCTGCCGGCGGTCGCCGCGGCGCCGAGGCCCAGCAGGCTCAGGAAGTTCCTACGGTTCGTGGCGCTGCCCGGGCCGGATGGTTCCACGGGGCGCTCCCTTCGATATCGGCGAACGGTCGCCCCCGCCGAGGCAGGCCGGGCGGGAAACTCGTTCGGTCGCGGTGTGGGTATGGGGTAGAGTTAGTTAGTCTGTTGACTAAACAAAAGTAATCGACGGTGACCGGTGCCACAAGACGCCGGAACTCCGCCGCGACGGGGCGACCATGGCCCGGAAGGTGGCGGTGCGGCATGATGGGCGCGTCGTCGGCAACCGGAGCACACCGGTCCGGAGACCGACACGCGGGGAGCGGGGCTGATCTTGTTCACGACGCAGACCGGGCCGCAGCCGGCCGATCTCGCCGACGTACGGGCCACCAACCTCGCCGTCGTGCTGCGTTTCGTCCGCGCTCATGCGCCCTGTTCACGTGCTGACATCGCCGCCACGACCGGCCTGAACAAGGCGACCGTCTCCAGCCTGGTCGCCGAACTGCTCGACCGGCGCCTGATCCGGGAGACCGGCCTGGCGGAGAACCGGATCGGCCGGCCCGCCACGATGCTGGTGGTCGACGGCGCTCCGTACGCGGCGATCGGCATCGAGGTGAGCATCGACGAGCTGACCGTTGTCGCCGTCGACCTCGCCGGCACCGAACTCCTCTCCTGGCGCCGGGCCTTCGACGGCTCGTCCGCCTCCCCCGGCCGGGCGGTCAGCGCGATCGCGGCGCTCGCCAACCGCGCCGTCAACCGGGTCCGCAACCAGCGACGCGAGGTGCTCGGCCTGACCGTCGCGGTCCCCGGCCTGGTCGATCCCAGCGGCACCGTCCGACTCGCCACGACGCTCGGTTGGCGCGACCTCCCCCTCGGCGCCGACCTGCGACGCGCCCTGCGGGATCCCGCCTTCGAGGTGGTGGTGGAGAACGACGCCAACCTCGCCGCGCTGGCCGAATACCGGCACGGGCCGTACGCCGGCACCGCCAACCTGGTGCACCTGACCGGCGGCGCCGGGCTCGGCGCGGGCGTGGTGGCCGACGGCCGGCTGCTGCGCGGCGGGCGCGGGTTCGCCGGCGAGCTGGGACACGTGCCGGTCGTGCCGGACGGGCCGCTCTGTCCCTGTGGCCGGCGCGGCTGTCTCGAGGTGGTGGCCGGCGTCCCGGCGCTGATCCGGCGGGCGCTGCCGGACGCTGCCGAGGACGGCCCGGTCACCGACTTCGCCCCGGAGGTCGACCGGATCCGGACGAAGGCCCGCCGGGGCGACCCGGCCACCCTCGACGCGCTCGCCGGGATCGGCCGGCACCTGGGCCATGGCGCCGCGCTGCTGGCCAACCTGGTCAATCCCGAGGTCGTGCTGCTCGGCGGATACTTCGCCACCCTGGCACAGTGGCTACTTCCCGCCGCCGAGGCCGAACTGATCGCCCGCACATTGGCGCCGGAGGCCGGCGGCGCCCGGCTGCTCGCCTCGGCCCTCGGCACCGGCGCCGCCGCGGCCGGCGGAGCGGCCCGGACGCTGGAGAGCGTGGACGCGGGCCGGCTGCCGCTGCGCCCGCCGGGCCGGAGCACCGCCCGGGACCCCGGCCCCGCCGCGCGGGTGACCCGGAAGTCCCCCATCCGGTCCAGCGTCTCCCCGGCGGAGCGCGACCCGGACCCGACCGGCGGCGACGCGGGGACGGGCGGTGCGGACGCGGACTTGACCGGCACCGACGCGGCCACGTCCGGTCCGGAGGCCGCCACCGCGAAGCCGCAGCCGGCCGACGCCACCCGCTGACCAGCGCCGGCATCCCCGACCCCGCCTCCCGCCAAAGTCCGACAGTTCCACGCCGTTCAATCTGTCCGGCACAACCTCTTGACCCCTACGGCGGCTGGTGGAAACCTCGAACTGCTCCTCCGTATCCAGCGGGAAAGCGCTATCCACGGTGGAGCGTTCTTTTCCCGGCCGTCGAAGCGCTTCGAGCTTCCCGGGCTGGCGGCCGGGCGCACCGCTGCTCCACCCCCGCCTCGCAGGACTCGAAGCGCTTCGACGATCGACCACCACCACGGTTCGCGCCACCTCCGGTTCGCACCACCCCGGTCGGGCACCGCCGCAGCGCCAGTCGAAGATCATGGAAGGTGATCGACCATGAGCGACACGACGCTCCGCGATCCAGATACGACGTTCCGCGACCCTGACCAGCCGCTCGACGTACGGGTCGCCGACCTGCTCGACCGGCTCACCCTGGCCGAGAAGATCGCGCTGCTGCACCAGCACCAGGCTCCGGTGCCCCGGCTCGGGCTGCCCGCCTTCCGCACCGGCACCGAGGCGCTGCACGGGCTGGCCTGGCTCGGCCCCGCCACCGTCTTCCCACAGGCGCTTGGGCTGGGCAGCACCTGGAACCCCGAGCTCATCCGGGCCGTCGGTGCCGCCGTCGGCGACGAGGTGCGGGGCCTGCACCAGAAGGATCCGACCCGGGTCGGGCTCAACGTCTGGGCCCCGGTGGTCAATCCGCTCCGCGACCCCCGGTGGGGCCGCAACGAGGAGGGCTACGCCGAGGATCCCTGGTTGACCAGTTGGCTCGGCACCGCGTACGCCCGAGGGCTGCGCGGCGACCATCCCGACTACCTGAAGACCGCGCCGACGCTGAAGCACTTTCTCGGCTACAACAACGAGACCGACCGTTGCACCACCTCCAGCAACCTGCCGCCCCGGGTGCTGCACGAATACGAGCTGCCGGCGTTCCGGGCCCCGATCGCCACCGGCGCGGCGGTGGCGGTGATGGCGTCGTACAACCTGGTCAACGGCAGGCCGGCGCACCTGAGCCCGTTGATCCGGGCCGAGCTGCGCCGGTGGACCAGCGACGAGATCCTGGTGGTCGGCGACGCTGGGGCGGTCTCCAACATCGCCGGCGCGCAGGGCTACCACCCAGATCATCCCAGCGGCTACGCGTCCGCGCTGCGGGCCGGCGTCGACAGCTTCACCGAGGACAACGAGGACCCCGGGCCGACCGTCGAACGGGTGACCGAGGCGCTGCGGCGCGGGCTCCTCGACGAGTACGACGTGGACGTCGCCGTCCGGCACATCCTGAGCGTCCGGTTCCGGCTCGGCGATTTCGACCCGCCGGAGCGGAACCCGTACACGGCGATCAGCGCGGACGTGATCAACTGCCCGGCACACCAGGAACTCGCCCGGGAGGCGGCCCGGCAGTCCATCGTGCTGCTGCGCAACGTGGCCCGGCCCGGCCTCGGTAAACTGCTGCCGCTGGACCCGGCGCGGATCGGCCGGCTGGCCGTACTCGGCCCGCTCGCCGACACCCTCTACGAGGACTGGTACAGCGGCACCCTGCCGTACGCGATCACCGCGCGTGACGGGCTGGCTGCCCGGTTCGCGTCGGCGAGCACCGAGTACCACTGCGGCGCCGACCGGATCGCGCTGCGTACCGCCGACGGCTACATCCGGGCCGGAGACGATCCCAACGGTGCCGCGCTGCGCCTGGCCCCCCTCACCTCCGTCGGCCCGGCCGGCGACGGCGGCCGGGCCGACGGTCCGCCCGCAACGGAGGGCGGCCGGCCGGACGGACCGCTTCCGCCCGACGGCGGCCGGCCCGACGGTTCCGTCCCGCCGGACGGCCCGGTCCCGCCGGACGGCCCGGTCCCGCCGGACGGCCCGGTCCCGCCGGACGGCTGGTTCGAGGTGTTCGACTGGGGCCGGGACGTCGTCGCGCTGCGCAGCGTCGCCAACGGCCGGCATGTCGGCGCCGACGAGGCGGAGGGCCTGCTGGTCAACGACCGGCCGGGCCCGGGTGGCTGGGTGGTCCGGGAGACGTTCCGGCTGGTCGAGCGGCCCGCCGGCGACCGGGTGCTGCACCACCCCGCCAGCGACCGGTACGTCCGGGTCGGTCCCGACGGGCTGCTCCGGGCCGACGCGGTCGACCCGGCCGACGGCACCGGCTTCACCGTCGAACCCGTCCGCGACGGTGCCGCCGAGGCGGCCGCGCTGGCCCGGGATGCCGACGTCGCGGTGGTGGTGCTCGGCAACCATCCGATGGTCTGTGGGCGGGAGACCGAGGACCGGACCGACCTGGCCCTGCCCGCCTCGCAGGAGGCCCTGCTCCGCGCCGTGTACGCGGCCAACCCGCACACCGTGTTGGTGGTCAGCAGCAGCTACCCGTACGCGGTCAACTGGGCCGACGAGCACGTGCCCGCGGTCGTGTGGTCGGCGCACGGCGGCCAGGAGTACGGCGCCGCGCTGGCGGCCGTCCTCGCCGGGGACGCCGACCCGGCCGGCCGGCTGACCCAGACCTGGTACCGCGACGCGGCCGAGCTGCCCGACCTGTTCGACTACGACGTGATAGCCACCGACACGACGTATCTCTACCATCGGGGCACCCCGCTCTACCCGTTCGGCCACGGGCTGAGCTACGCCGAATTCACCTACTCTGACCTGCGACTCAGCGCGTACGACATGGACGCCGCCGGAGAGATCGAGGTCAGTGTGCGGGTAACGAACGTCGGTTCACGACGGGGTGACGAGGTGGTGCAGCTCTACACCCGGCAGCGGCGTTCCCGGGTGAAGCAGCCACTGCGGCAGCTCCGCGGCTTCGCCCGGGTGAGCCTGGCCCCGGGCGCCCAGACCACCGTGCGGCTGCGGCTGCGCGCCGCCGAACTCGCGCACTGGGACGTCGCCAGCGGCCGGTACGTCGTGGAGGACGCCCGGCACACCGTCGCGGTCGGCCGGTCGAGCGCCGATCTCGTGCTCACCGCCACCCTCGCGGTACACGGTGAACCGGTCCGCCCCCGCAAGCCGCTCGCCGGCCCGCTCCACGCGATCGACCACGACGAATACGCCGGCACCGAGCCGCTGCCGGAGGGGCCGGACGGTGCCGCCGTGGTCGCCCGGGAGGCCGGTGGCTGGATCCGGTTCTCCCGGGTCGATGTCACCGGGGTACGGGGGGTGGCCGCCCAGGCGGGCAGCAGCCGGCCGCTGCCGGAGGGTGCCCGGCTCGTGCTCCGGCTGGACGATCCGGTCCGGGGGATGATCGCCGGCACGATCGCCGTGCCACCCGTGCCCGATGGCGACGGCCCGACCGGCGGCCGGCACCGGCGGTCCACCCGCGAGGTGGCCGGCGACTGGCACGGCGAGGTGAGCGGGGTACGGGATCTGTACCTGCTCTTCGACACCGCCGGAGCTACGGTGAGCTCGCTGACCTTCCGAGCCGCACCGGACGCCGACCCGACCGGAGTGGACGGCGACGCGAGCGTGTCGGGAGATGGAGGCGCCTAGTGTCCGAATCGTCGCGTCCCACCTCGCGACCCTCGCCCCGGCCAGCGCCCGGCGGACCGGCGAAGCGGGCGGACATGGTGACCATCGCGGACGTGGCCCGGCACGCCGGAGTCGCGGTCAGCACCGTCTCGTACGTCCTCAGTGGCAAGCGCGCCATCTCGGCTTCCACTCGGGAACGCGTGCTGGCCAGCGTACGCAGCCTCGGCTACCACCCGAATGCCGGTGCGCGGGCGCTGGCCAGCAAGCGGGCGAACGTCATCGCCCTGGTGCTGCCGCTGCGCTCCGGCATGCACCTGCCGGTGCTGATGCAGTTCGCCACCGCCGTGGTGACCACGGCCCGGCAGTTCGACCACGACGTGCTGCTGATGACCGCGGACGAGGGCCCGGACGGGCTGCGCCGGATCGCCGCCAGCGCGATGGTCGACGGCATCGTACTGATGGACGTCGAGATGCACGACGACCGGGTGCCGCTGCTGCGCAACCTGGAACGCCCCAGCGTGCTGATCGGGTTTCCGGCCGATCCGGCCGGTCTGACCTGTGTCGACCTCGACTTCCACCGGGCCGGCGAGGCGTGTGTCGAGCACCTGGCCGGGCTCGGCCACCGGCGGATCGCCCTGCTCGGCGCGCCGGCGGTGGTCTACGACCGGGACACCGGCTTCGCCCACCGCACCCGGGCCGGCTTTGCCGAGGCGGCGCGGCGGCGCGGGATCGCGGCGACCGCCCAGCCCTGCGAGGAGAGCTTCGACGCGGTCGTCCGGGAGCTCACCGGGCTGCTGGCCCGGCACCCGGACCTGACCGCGCTGGTGGTGCACAACGAGGCGGCGGTCGGTCAGGTGCTCGCCGCGCTGCCGGCGCTCGGCCGGCGGGTGCCCGACGAAATGTCGGTGGTGGCGATCTGCCCGGACGAGGTCGCCGAGCGGGCCAACCCGCCGCTCACCTCGGTGCTGATCCCGGCCGAGGAGGTGGGCCGGCAGGCGGTGGCGCTGCTGATGCGCAAGCTGGCTGACCGGTCCGTCCCGGAGGGCACCCTGCTGCCACCCCGGCTCACGCTGCGGGCCAGCAGCGCATCCCCGCCGGCCCGCAGCGCACCCCCGCCGGCCAGCATCCCGTCCCCGCCGATCGGCACCGAAGGCCCACCGGCCCGAGCCTCGGCTTCAGCGGCCCGTGCCGCCTCCGGCCCGGCGACAGGCGCCGGGCCACAACCTTCTTGATCGGCACCGCCGGGCTTCTTGATCGGCACCGCCGGGCCTGGTCGACTCGTCGTCATGGCCAACCACATGACCCCGGACGAGTTCCGGCGACACGGGCACGCGACCGTCGACTGGATCGCCGACTACTGGTCCGGTCTGGACAGCCTGCCGGTCACCTCCGCCGGGCCGCCCGGCACGGTAGCGGCGCAGCTGCCGGCCCGACCGCCCGAGCGGGGTGAGCCGCTCGACCGGCTCCTGGCCGACCTGGACACCGTGATCGCGCCCGGCCTCACCCACTGGCAGCACCCCCGGTTCTTCGGCTATTTCCCGGCGAACACCTCCGGTCCGAGCGTGCTCGGCGATCTGGTCAGCGCCGGCCTCGGGGTGCAGGGCATGCTCTGGTCGACCGGACCGGCCTGCACCGAGGTCGAGACGGTGGTGCTGGACTGGCTGGCCGAACTGCTCGACCTGCCGGCCCGGTTCCGCTCCACCGGCAGCGGCGGCGGGGTCATCCAGGACTCCGCCTCCTCGGCCATCCTGATCGCCGTACTGGTCGCGCTGCACCGGGCCGGCGACGGGCGCTGGCGGGAGCACGGGGTGGATCGGCCGTACCGGGTCTACACCTCCGGCCAGGGCCACTCGGCGATCGAGAAGGCGGTCCGGATCGCCGGTCTCGGCGACGCGGGGCTGCGTACGGTGGCGGTCGATCCGCAGACCCTGGCGATGGACCCGGCGTCGCTGCGTACCGCGATCGAGGCGGACCGGGCCGCCGGGCTGGTTCCGGCGGCGGTGGTGGCGACGATCGGCACCACCTCGACCACCGCGGTCGACCCGGTGCCCGCGATCGGCGAGCTGTGCCGGAAGTACGGGCTCTGGCTGCACGTCGACGCCGCGTACGCCGGAGCCGCCGCGATCTGCCCCGAACTGCGGCACACCCACGCCGGCCTGAAACTCGCCGACTCGTACTGCTTCGACCCGCACAAGTGGCTGCTCACCGGCTTCGACTGCGACGCGTTCTGGGTGGCGGACCGGGCCGAACTCGTCGCGGCCCTGACCGTGCTGCCGGAGTTCCTGCGCAACGCGGCGACCGAGTCGGGTGCCGTGCTCGACTACCGCGACTGGCAGGTGCCGCTGGGGCGGCGGTTCCGGGCCCTGAAACTGTGGTTCGTGCTGCGCTGGTACGGGGCGGAGGGGCTGCGCGCGCACATCCGGGACACGATCGCGCTGGCCGACGGGTTCGCCGCCCGGGTCGAGGCCGACCGGCGGTTCGAGCTGGTCGGGGCACACCCGTTCGCACTGGTCTGCTTCCGGCTCCGCTCCGCAGGCGACACCGCGAACGCCGACGCGGACGCGGACGCGGATACGGACGCGGATGCGGTGAACGCCGAACTGCTGGCCCGGGTCAACGCGACCGGCCGGGCGTACCTGACACACACCCGGGTGGGCGGTCGCTACACCCTGCGGCTGGCGGTCGGCTCGCCGTACACCGGTCAGGAGCACCTGACGCAGACCTGGCAGTTGCTCGCCGACACCGCCACGGAGTTGGAGCGTTAGGAAGGGCCCCCGCTACAACAGAAAACGATAAGCGGGGGCCCTTCCTTACAGATCAGGCGCGCAGGGCGGCGAGGAACCACTCGAACGTCGGCACCTGGGGCGGGAACGGTGGCCGGTCGTTGAGCACCCCGAGCAGCTGCCAGTACCGCTCGACCCGGGCGTCGGTGAAGGTCTCCACCTGGTCGGCGAGCCGGACCCGCTCGTCGGCCGACATCTCCGGGTCGACGATCCGGTCCAGGATCGCCCGGCCCTCGGCGGAGTCGGGCGTGATCCCGTCCGCCACCGCCGCGCCCGCCTGCGCGAGCACGACCTGCGGGTCGTACGGCGGCGGCCCGGCCTGGCCCGCCGACCGCGCACCGGCCGCCGCCATCTCCCGGACCCGCTGCCCGAAGTCGGGGTCGTAGACCAGCTCGGCGAGTTCGAGCCAGGCATCCACCTGCGCAGGGCTCGGATCGTCGGGCAGCTTCGCCGGCATCTGCCGCATCGCCTCGGCGATCCTCGCACCGGGCTCGTAGGGGTCGATCCCGGCGAAGGTTCGCTCCACGAAGTCGTCGATCATCCGCTGCCGCTCCGCGGCGGAGAGCCGGGCCAGCTTGTTCATCACTCTCATCTCCTCGGTCGTGCTGTTCCGTCGCGCGACCGACCGCAGCACGGCCCGGCGTAACTGGAGCGTGCGGATCTCCGTGTCCAGGGCGTCCGCGTGCGCCCGGGCGACGTCGGCCAGGGTGCTCTGCCGGGCCAGGATCCGCTGCACGGTCTCGAGGTCGAGCCCGAGTTCGCGCAGCGTGCGGACCAGGTCCAGCCGGGCCACCGCCCCCGGGTCGTACAACCGGTAGCCACCCGCGGACCGTCCGGTCGGCGGAATGACGTCGATGTCCGACCAGAACCGGATGGTCCGCACCGACAGGCCGGTACGTCGGGCGAGCTGTCCGATGGTGAACAGCTCGGTGCGGTCGTTCACGGAACGAGCATCAACCTTCCAGCCGCTGGAGGCTCAAGCCCATTGTTTCGCCGGCCTCGGCCGCGTGCGCGACGGTCCGGCGCGGTCGACGGCGCGACGGTCCGGCGCGGTCGACGGCGCGACGGTCCGGCGCGGTCGACGGCGCGACGGTCCGGCGACGAAGGAGGGGCTGCACGGGACGCTCATCGCGGGACCGGTGTCAGGTCCAGGCGGCGGGATTGGCGACCAGGTCCTGGACCCGGTCCGGCAGCTTGCCGTTTGCCACGTCGGCAAAGGTGACCAGTTCGAGGATCTCCCGCTCGCTGGCCCGCAGCGCGATCCAGACCTCCTGGAGTGCCCGCGCCGCGCCGGAGTAGCCGATCTCCTCCGGACGCTGACCCCGGATGTTGGCCAGCGGGCCGTCGATCACCCGGATCACCTCGGCAAGCGAGATCTCCGCCGCCGGGCGGGCCAGCCAGTAGCCGCCCTCGGGGCCGCGCTGGGCGTGCACGATGCCGCTCCGGCGCAGTTGCAGCAGGATGCTCTCCAGGAACTTCGGCGGGATGTGCTGGGCCCGGGCGATCTGCTCGGCGGTCAGCGGTGCCGGACGCCGCCCGGCCGGACCGGACCCGGTGGGGTGGGTACGACCGCCGGCCGACGGACCCGGCTCCGGGCCGCCGCTCTGCTCCGCCCGTGCGGCTATCTCGGCAACGGCCCGCAGCGCGTAGTCGACGCGGGCGGAGAGTCGCATGTCGTACAGGTTACCGGCACGGTCAGGCACCGATCCGGCGGAGCAGCCCTTCCTGCACGGCGCTGGCGATCTGCCGGCCGTCGACGGTGAACATCCGGCCGGTGGCCAGGCCGCGCCCGCCGGAGGCGGACGGGCTCCAGCAGTCGTAGAGGAACCAGTCGTCGGCCCGGAACGGGCGGTGGAACCAGAGCGCGTGGTCCAAGCTGGCTCCCACCACGCCGCCCGGTCCCCACACCTCGCCGTGCACCGAGAGCACCGAGTCGAGCAGGGTCAGGTCGGAGGCGAAGGTGAGCGCGCAGGCGTGCAGCAGCGGGTCGTCCGGCAGCTTGCCGTCGATGCGCATCCAGACCCGCTGGTGCGGGTCGGCGGGCCGGTCGCCCGGGCGGACCCAGCCGGGCTCGCCGACGTACCGGACGTCGATCGGGCGCGGGATCATCGCCCAGATGCCCAGCCGCTCGGGATAGCGGGCCAGCCGGTCGGTCATGGTCGGCAGCGTCTCCGGCAGCGGTACGTTCACCGGTGCCGGCGCCTGGTGGTCGAGCCCCTCCTCCTGGCGGTGGAAGGAGGCCGACATGAAGAAGATCGGCTTGTCGTGCTGGAGCGCGACCGAGCGGCGTACCGAGAACGAGCGGCCGTCCCGGACGTTCTCCACCTGGTATTCGATCGGCTCGGCCGGGTCGCCGGCCCGGACGAAGTAGCCGTGCAGGGAGTGCACGAACCGGGACGGGTCGACCGTCCGGCCGGCGGCGACCAGGGCCTGGCCGGCGACCTGGCCGCCGTAGACCCGTTGCGGACCGACCGGCGGGCTCACCCCCCGGAAGGTCATCTCGTCGAGCTGGAGCAGGTCGAGCACGTCCAGCAGCTGGTCGACCGCCGCCTGCCCGACGATCGCCTCGCTCGACGCGCCGGGCTGCTCGTCGGGCTCTCCGGAACTCACTGTGCGGTCCGGGCCACCGCCGTCGGGTCGACCAGCGAGCCGAGCTGGTGCACCCGCAGGGTGTTGGTGGAGCCGGGGGTGCCGGACGGGGTGCCGGCCACGATCACCACGTAGTCGCCCGGGTTGGCGTGGCTGAGCCCGATCAGTGCCTGGTCGACCTGCCGGAACATGTCGTCGGTGTGCTGCACGAACGGCATCAGGAAGGTCTGCACACCCCAGGAGAGGGCGAGCTGGTCGCGGACCTCGGGCACCGGGGTGAAGGCGAGCAGCGGCAGGTCGCAGTGCAGCCGGGAGAGCCGCCGCACGGTGTCGCCGGTCTGGGAGAACGCGACAAGCGCCTTCGCGCCGATCGCCTTGGCGATCTGGGAGGCGGCGACGGTCAGCGCCCCGCCATGGGTACGCGGGTCGTGCTGGAGCCGGGGTACGGCGATCGACCCGGACTCGGTGGTCGTGACGATCTTGGCCATGGTGCTGACGGTGAGCACCGGGTACTTACCGACGCTGGTCTCACCGGAGAGCATCACCGCGTCCGCGCCGTCGAGCACCGCGTTGGCGACGTCGGACGCCTCGGCGCGGGTCGGCCGGGAGTTTTCGATCATCGAGTCGAGCATCTGGGTGGCGACGATGACGGGTTTGGCGTTCTCCCGGCAGAGCTGCACGGCCCGCTTCTGCACCAGCGGCACCTGGTCGAGCGGCAGCTCGACGCCGAGGTCGCCGCGGGCCACCATGATCCCGTCGAAGGCGTTGACGATCTCCTCCAGGTGGGTCACCGCCTCCGGCTTCTCCACCTTCGCCGTCACCGGCCGGTGCACCCCGACCTCGTGCATGATGTGGTGCGCCAGCTTGATGTCCTCGGGCGAGCGGACGAACGACATCGCCACCATGTCGACGCCGAGCCCGAGCGCGAAGCGCAGGTCCTCGGTGTCCTTGTCCGACATCGCCGGCACGCTGACCGCGACGTTCGGCAGCGACACGCCCTTGTTGTTGGAGACCGCGCCACCCTCGGTGACCAGCACCCGGATGTCGTTGCCCTGCACCTCGCTGACCTCGACCGCGACCCGACCGTCGTCGATCAGCAGCCGGTCACCCGGCCGCACCTCGTACGGCAGCTTGTCGTAGGTGCAGGAGACCCGCTCGCGGGTGCCGAGGATGGCATCGCCGGTGATCACGACCGAGTCGCCGGTACGCCACTCGTGCGGCCCGTCGGCAAATCGGCCGAGCCGGATCTTCGGCCCCTGCAGGTCGGCGAGGACCGCGACGGCGCGACCGGTCGTCCGGGCGGCCTCCCGGACCAGGTGGTAGACCTGCTCGTGGTCGGCATGGCTGCCGTGGCTGAAGTTGAGCCGGGCTACGTCCATGCCCGCCTCGACGAGTCCGCGGATGCGCTCCGGTGAGGAGGTCGCGGGACCAAGCGTGCAGACGATCTTTGCGCGGCGTGTCACGGCCATCAGGCTAGTCTCTCTCTCGGATCGGCCCGCCGGACCCTCGGGACACCGAACAGTTGGCCAACGTCACGGGGCTGGATGGTGACCGGCGGGTCGTCACACCGGGACGTTGCGGGCGGGCGTCAGCGACCGCGCGGCGCCGAGCCTACTCCCGCCGCGCCAGCCACGTGCTCCCGGCCGGGGATGGTCCGGGGTCGGTGCGTGGGCGGCCTGCGGCACCCGAGCAGAAGTCTACGCCGCCGGTGGTCAGTTCACCTCGACGTGATCTTGCTGTTATCGCCACGATATCGGCCGGGTCGACAGTCAGGGCTCGATGTCGTTGATCAACAACTGACCGAGTCGACAACCGACCGATCGACAACCGACCGGAACGTCGCGAGGAGCGCCATGGCACCCAGTCCGCCCACCGACGCCGAACTCGACACCATGATCCGCGCCCGGCTCGCCAGCCTGGGCATCGACCTCGACCAGTTGCCACCCGGCACCGCCGCCGACCCGGAGACGGGATCCCCCGGGCGGGACTCCGTGCTCGCCTCGCTGCGCTCCTTCGTCCGGAGCACCGTGGCCGACCTCGCGGCGTACCAGCTGCCGACCCCCGCCGCCGGCACCGACCCGGCGCTGGCCCGGGCACTCTCCCAGCAGGCTGCCCCGATGCTCTATCCCTCGATCAGCACGGAATGGCGGCGATGATGGGTTCCCACTCCCCCTCCCCGCTGCCCACCGGCACCGGGGCCCCGACATCCGCCGCCGTCACGCCCCAGGACCGGGCCGTCGACCGCCGCGCGTTCCTGGCCCGTGCCGCCGCGCTGGCCACCGTCGGTGCGGTCGGCGCGGCCGGTGGCGCCGCCGCCCTTCCCGGGCCGGCCGTCGCCGGGCAGACACCCGCCTTCTTTCCCGGACACGGCGTCGGGCACGGCTCCGGCTCCGGACACGGCGGCTCCGGCCGGCCGAACCCCGCCCTGGACCGGCCGGAGGCCTACCGCCGGCCCCGGCCCGAGGCGCTGGCCGACCCGACCGAGCTGACCATCGCCGAGGCGGCCTGGCTGATCCGGGCCCGCCGGCTCGCCCCGGAGGAACTGGTCGAGGCGTACCTGGCCCGGATCGGGGCGTACGAGGGGGTGTACCAGGCGTTCAACCTGGTGCTCGCGGACGCCGCACTGGCCGCCGCCCGCGCCGCCGCCCGGCGACCGCACTCCGGCGCCCTGCACGGCATCCCCCTGGCGATCAAGGACAACTACTACACCGCCGGAGTGCCGACCACGGCCAACTCCCACCTCTTCCAGGACTTCGTGCCGCCGTACGACGCGACCTCGGTCGCCCGGCTCAAGGCTGCCGGGGCGATCGTGCTCGGCAAGACCCAGATGGGGCCGCTGGCCACCACCCGGGCCACCACCCCGGCCGGGGTGGTCACCACCGTGAACGCCTGGACGCCGACCAACCCCGGGACCGACCCCGGCGGGTCGTCGACCGGCACCGCCACCGCGGTCGCCGGCCGGCTGGCCACCTCGGGCACCGGCACCCAGACCGGCGGCTCCATCACCGCTCCGTCGAACGCCCAGAACCTGACCGGGCTCAAGCCGACCATGGGCCGCGTCCCGCTGACCGGCATCATCCCGCTCACCTACACCCGGGACCACCCCGGCCCGCTGGCCAGGGACGCCCGGGACGCCGCGATCATGCTCACCGCGATGGCCGGCGAGGACCCGGCGGATCCGCGCAGCCAGGGCCTGCCGCCGGTCCCCAGGCTGATCGAGGCGGCCACCCCGGTGTACGCCGGGCGGCGGGTCAGGCTGCGCTGGCGTACCCGGATCGGCGTCCTGCCCGGCTACGCCGACGGCACGTCGGCGACCGCGCTGGCCCGGCAGGCGTTCCTGGCCGAACTTGCGACGGTCTCCGGCGCGACCCTTGTCGACGTGGCGCTGCCTGCCGAGTGGAGCCTGCTGACCGGCGGCAGCTTCAACAACGTCCGGCTGCCGGAGCGCAGCGAGCCGTTCATGCCCTATCTCCGGACCGACCTGCGCGGCTTCGGGGTGTCGGTGACGAGCTGGTTGCAGGGGGCGCTGCTCGGCGCCAACGAGTTCCTGACCGGCCAGCGGGCCAAGCTGCTCCTGCTGGAGCGGGTGCTGGACGGGATCTTCGACGACTGTGACGTGGTGGTGCAGACCGGGCCGGTGCCGTTCGACATCCTCGGCCTGCCGGAGATCGCCTTCCCGATCGGCTTCACCCCGGCCGGTGTGCCGATCGGCACCATCCTCGGCGGCCTGCCGTACGGGGAGGAGCGGCTGCTCTCGGTGGTGGCGGCGTACCAGGAAATCACCGACTGGCACTGGCGCCGGCCGGCCGACCCACCGGCACCGGCGGCGGGCGCCCAGGCCGCCCGCGGCACGCTGGCGGCACCGGCACCGGACGAGTCCCGGGGCCGACTCACCGCCGAGCAGGTGGCCGAACTGACCCAGTAGGCGGCCCGACCCAGGTACACCCAGTAGGCGGCCCGAGCCGGGTACGCGGACGCCAGGCGGGTCCTCGGCTTCGCCAACCGAGGGCCCGCTGACGCAGGGTGGCTAGCCCATGACGACTCGGCGAGCCGCATAACACCTTGACGTTCATCGATATGCGTCCTACCTTCGCCCCGGGTACCTGGCAGCGGCGGAGGGACGGCGGGATGCGAGCACGCACCTGGACGGCGACGGCGGTGGCCGTCGTACTCGTCGGTGGCAGCGGATGTGCGACGGAGCCGGAGGCGGCGACCACCACCGGGACCAGCGGCGACGGTGCCGCGATCTATCTGGACCGGTCCTACTCGGCGCAGGAGCGCGCCGTCGACCTGGTCTCCCGGATGACGCTGGCGGAGAAGGCCGCCCAGATGGTCAGCAGCCAGTCGGCGGCGCTGCCCCGGCTCGGCATCGAAGCCTATGGCTGGTGGAACGAGGCCGCGCACGGCGTCGCCCGGGAGGGCACCCTGCACAACGCCAACCCACCGATCCTGGTCAACACCACCTCCTATCCCGTCGACCTGTCGCTCGGCGCCACCTGGAACCCGGAACTCGTCCACCGGGAGGCGACGCTGATCTCGGACGAGGCCCGGGAGGTGGTCCGGGACAACCGGCTCGACCTGAACTTCTACTCCCCCACCGTCAACCTCGCCCGGGATCCGCGCTGGGGCCGCAACGACGAGGCGTTCAGCGAGGACCCGCTGCTCACCGCCGCGCTCGCCGCCCAGTTCGTGAACGGGATGGAGGGCAAGGACCGGACCGGCCGGATGCTGCCGGAAAGCCGTGGCTACCTGAAGACCAGCACCACGCTCAAGCACTACGCCGCGAACAACAGCGAGTTCGACCGGCTGCGCGGCAGCGCCGACATGGACGACCGGACGCTGCGCGAGTACTACACCGCGCAGTTCCGGGAGATCGTCGGGCGCAGCTCACCGGCGTCCATCATGACCTCGTACAACCGGGTCAACGGGGTGCCGACCTCGGCCAGCGGCTATCTGATGGAGGAGCTGGCCCGGCAGACGTTCGGCTTCGACGGCTTCTTCACCTCCGACTGCGACTCGATCCGGGAGATCCAGCACGGCCACCGCTGGCAGCCACCGGGCCACCCGGCGCCGCTGGACCACATCGAACGGCACGCCTGGGCCAACGCGGCCGGCGAGGACCTCAACTGCCAGCAGGGCTACCACGACGAGTGGAGCTACGCGAACACCATCCCGGCGGCCATCGCACGGGGCATCGACACCCCGTACGGCCGCTACACCGAGGAGCACGTGGACGCCTCGCTGGTGCGGCTGCTGACCACCCGGATCCGGCTCGGCGAGTTCGACCCGCCCGAGGACGTACCGTGGGTGACCGCGGCCCGCTCCCGGGTCGCACCCGGCAGCTGGACGAACTCCGACGCCAACGGGGCCGTCACGCAGACGGCGGAGCGGCTCCGGACGGCCCGTGAGGTCGGCGCCGAGAGCATCGTGCTGCTGAAGAACCGGCCCGCACCGGCGGCCAAGGCCGGCAGTGGGGCCGGTGGTGGGGCCGGTGGTGCCGATCGTGCCGCGCTGCTGCCGCTGCGGGTCCCGGCCAGCGGGGCGTACCGGGTCGCGGTGATCGGCCACTACGCCAACCCGCCCAGCATGTATCTCGGCGGATACTCCAGCATCCAGGCGAGCGCCGGGCAGGCCAACGAGGTCAACGGATACCAGGGGCTGAGGGCGGCGATCCAGCGGATCAACCCCGGCGCGGTCGTCGACCACCTGGCCGGGGTCACCCCCGGCAGCCTGGCCGAGGTGGATCCGGCTGCCGTGGCGGCCGCCGCCGGCTACGACGCGGTGATCGTGTACGCCGGCACCGACGACCGGCACTCCCGGGAGGACGTCGACCGGGCCACCCTGGCGCTGCCCGGCGCGCAGGCGTCCCTGATCAGCCAGGTGGCGGCCCGCAACCCGAACACCGTCGTCTACCTGGAGACGGCCGGGCAGGTCGACGTCGGCGGTTTCGAGGCTGCGGTGCCGGCGATCCTGTGGAGCTCGTACAACGGGCAGCGCAAGGGCGAGGCGCTCGCCGACGTGCTGCTCGGGGCGCGCAACCCGAGCGGGCACCTGCCGTTCACCTGGTACCGGGACGCGAGCCAGCTCCCGCCGATCGACGACTACCGGATCCGGGACGGTGCCGGGCACCCCGGCCGGACGTACATGTACTTCGACGGGGAGGTGTCGTATCCGTTCGGCCACGGCCTCGGCTACAGCGGGTTCGGCTACTCGCGGCTGCGGGTGGACCGGAGGGCTGTGGAGGCGAACGGCACGGTCCGGGTCGGTGTCGACGTGACCAACACCGGTCGGGTGGCGGGCGCCGAGGTGGTCCAGCTCTACGTCGCCACGCCGGAGGCACCGGCCGCCCTGGAACGCCCGGACCGGCGGCTGGCCGGCTTCGAGAAGATCTCGCTGCGCCCGGGGCAGACCCGGCGGGTGGAGTTCGTCGTACGCGTGGCCGACCTCGCCTTCTTCGACGAGCGTGCCGGCCGCTACGTCGTCGACTCCGGGGCGTACGCCTTCCAGGTCGGCAGCTCCAGCGCGGACGCCGACCCCCGGCTGCGCGCCGGGGTGACCGTCCGGGGTGCCCTGCGCCCGGCGCTGTCGGTCGTCACCGCCACCGCGCCGACGCTGGTCTCCCCCGGCACCGTGCTCGCCCCGAGGCTGACGATCGCGCTGACCGACGACACCCGGTACGGCCACCGCGCCGAGGGTGCCGGCACGCCGCTGCCGCCCGGCGCGACAGTGCGGTACCGCAGCAACCGCCCGCAGGTGGTGTCGGTGGGCCGGTCGGGTGCGATCCGGGCGGTAGCCACCGGAGTCGCCACGATCACCGCGACGGTCGACTATCGGGGCGTCCGCCGGTCCACCGAGTTCGCCGTCGGAGTGCGGTAGGGCGGCACCGACGGTACGCGGCGACACAGCAGAGGCATCACTGGCTTATATAAGTTACTCCTGATACTCTCCCTTCCGACCACGGCGAGAGGTCAACATGAGGGAGTGACGGTGGACATCGTCGACGAGATCAACGCCATCCACCGGAGGGTGGGCCGGGCGGAGACACCGGCTGGCGAGGCGCGGACCGTGCTGCTGCGCCGGACCTACGACACCTCCGTGGACGACCTCTGGGACGCGGTCACCAACCCCGAGCGGCTGCCCCGATGGTTCGCGCCGGTCAGCGGAGAGTTGAAACTCGGCGGTCGCTACCAGGTCGAGGGAAACGCGGGAGGCGAGATCATCCGCTGCGAGCCGCCCCGCAGTTTCAGGCTGACCTGGATCTTCGGCGAGCCCGTCGAGGGTGGGTTCAGCGAGGTCGAGGTGCGGCTGCACGGCGACGGCGACGAACGGGCCACCCTCGAGCTCGAACACGTCGCCGTCATCGACCCGGAGCGGTGGACCGAGTACGGTCCGGGCGCGGTCGGCGTCGGCTGGGACCTGTCGCTGCTCGGCCTGGGCCTCCATCTGGGCGGTGACGCGATCGACGACCCGAACGCCTGGGGCGAGTCCCGGGAGGCCCGGGAGTTCATGACGCTGAGCAGCAACGCGTGGGGTGCGGCGGCGGTGGCCGGCGGCGAGCACCCGGACCCGGTCGCGGCGATGGTCGCCAACACCACCCGGTTCTACGCCCCGGACCTGCCGGCCGGCCCGAACGCACCCTGAGCCGGGCCGGCAGAAGGATCTACGGTCCGGGCCGTACCTGTTCGAAGTGGAACTCCCGGATGAAGCAGTCCCGGGGCTGTCCGACCGCGAACAGCACGCACTCCACGACCGACCGCGCGGTGAGCGGCGCGCCGGACCCGCGCGGCCCGTCGTCCTGGACGAAGTCCGGTGGGTAGAGCGAGATGATCCGGATCCCCTCGGCGCGCAGCCGGTGCGACAGGATGCCGGCGAAGCCGGCCTGGGCGTGCTTGGCCGCGTAGTACGCCGGATGCGCCTCGGAGCGGTGGTGGCCGACCTCGCCGCAGGCGGAGACGAGGTTGACGATGTCGGGCCGGTCCGAGGCGCGGAGCAGCGGTAGCAGGTGCCGGGTCAGCAGGATCGTGCCGGTCGCCGCACCGGCGATGGTGTTCACGATGTCCTCGTCGGAGGCGTCGTCCAGTCCGGTGCCGGGCAGGTAGGCGGCACCGTTGTTGACCAGGACGTCGATCCGGTCGGTCCGGGTGGCGAGCGCCGCCGCGAAGCCGCGTACCGAATCGGGGTCGGCCAGGTCGCAGGCGAACGCCTCGGCGGTGCCGGCGCCGATCGTCTCGGCGGTCCGGGCGGCCGCCGCCGGATCCCGGGCCGAGACCGTGACGTGTGCGCCGCGCGCGGCGAACGCCAGTGCCAGGGTACGGCCGGTGTCCCGACCGGCACCGGTGACGACGACCCGCAGCCCGTCGAAGATCATCGGGCCAGTACACCTTCTCAACCACACTTCAGGTCAACCGTGCCGTGACGATCCGCACGGGTTACCAACCTCGCCCGATGTGGTGGCCGGACGCAGCCCGGCTACGAGGCGCTGATCCGCTGCGTTGACCACCCGTCGCGATCCTCGCCCGACGCGGTGGTCGGGCGCAGCCTGCCGAGCGCTATTGCCGACTGGCTACGTCGTTGGCCGAGTTGCGATCCTCGCCCGACGCGGTGGTCGGGCGCAGCGCGAGGAGGATCGCCGCGTGCGTGTGGCGGAGGTCGTGTTGCGATCCTCGCCCGACGCGGTGGTCGGGCGCAGCAGCTCGACCGCCGGCAACCTCCAGTTCAGGGCGAGCCAGTTGCGATCCTCGCCCGACGCGGTGGTCGGGCGCAGCTGGCCGCGGGATAACGCTGGAGCCCAGCGATTCTGTGGTTGCGATCCTCGCCCGGTCCGGAGACCGGGTGCAGCCCCACCCACGGCCGTGAAGGTTAGTGACCTGCTTCAGGTTGCGATCCTCGCCCGGTCCGGAGACCGGGTGCAGCCCCACCCACGGCCGTGAAGGTTAGTGACCTGCTTCAGGTTGCGATCCTCGCCCGGTCCGGAGACCGGGTGCAGCTCGCCGACCGGCTCGGCATCATCGCCTGGCAGCGGACGTTGCGATCCTCGCCCGGTCCGGAGACCGGGTGCAGCGGTTCACGACCTGCGCAAGCATAGCCAGGAGGTCCTTATTGCGATCGATAGCCCATCCCTTATGCCCGATAAAGTCAGGAAGTTCGCCTGGGAACCCCACGCTGGAAGCAGCGCCACCGGCGGTTCCTAGATCAACTAACATCGACAGAACCCGTCATCGAGGGCTGACTCTTGGTGGCAGGTCCGGTACGGTCAGCGCTGGTACCGAGTGGGGCACTGGGGGCGATTACGGCGATGGCGTCTGTGGAAGAAGTCAAGGTTGGAGTGGCCAGATTTGGCGACGAAGCTGGCAAACAGATTGGACAGATCCGCGCTCTGACCAGTTCACTGGAGCAGACATCGTCTATGCTCCGCACGATCACGAGCGGCACCAGCCATGCAGCCGTCGCGGATGCACTGACCCGGCTCGAACAGGCCAAGCAACGCCTGGCCGAGGCCGCGACCCTAACTCAAGGCGCCGTCGAGACCACGCGCAACTACGCTGCCACCTTCTGAGCCGAGAGGTCCACATGCCACGCGTAATCGTGCCTGTCGGGCTCTCGATGGGACCTCGCTATCGGTACGTCCGCCCTCCGGACCCACGGCCCGAGTGCTATGAAATCCACCTCGGCGACGATCTCGTCGAGTTCACTGAGGATGAGACTGCCGTCTGGGCAGCAGCCTTCATTGACGCCGACCAGCACTCCAAACTTGCCGTCAACCGCAAGTCATTGATCCGTATGCTGGAGAACGCTCCTAGGCCAGAACCGAGGGCCGTCGAGATCGTGGAAAATCTGATCAGCCGCGGCCTACTCCTGGAGTACGATCCGGAGGGCGACGTCCAGGAGGTCTTCCGGCGACACAAGCTCCTGCCACTTGGCGAAGGACTCGGCTCGACACCCGAGGAACCCCACCTTCACCGCATCGGTCATCAGGGCAACCCCAAAGTCGCTGTGCCCATCCAGGTCTACACCCAGTGGTCTTACGCATACTTGCATCCCAACCTCTGGGAGGCATGCGTGTACTATGCGGACGAGTCGGAGGAGGCGTCGGCCGGGGAGGACGTCCTGAATCTCACTCCCGGCGAGGTGGCCCGCGACGTGGCTCTCAACCTACCGATGATGATCGCAACCAGTTGCGCCTTTCTCGATCCCGTCGTCGCGGTATGAGATACGGCCGCAAGCAACGACGGGAACAGAAGAAGGAGCGACCGTTCGCTCGGCGCCTGAAGTACGAGAGCGCCAAGGAAGGGCTCGGCAAGCTTGTCGAGTGGGGCAGCGCGGGGATCGGCATGATGCTGGGGGTAGCCGCCACCCGGCTGGGGTTACCGATCTCGCCTGCTGTCGCGACGACCGGCGGCGCCATCCTGGGCGGTCTGCTCGGGTCCCAAGGCAAGGCTTACATAGTCGCGCGTCTTGATTACCTGCGAGAAACTCGCGCCCAACGGAAGCCCTCGGCAGCAGCCGAGGCGACCACCACAGACGAGGGCGGCGACAAAGTTCCGGCAAAGCCTCGCAACGACCCGCCGAAGCCGCCTTCCAAGCCCTTCACTGTAGGGGCGTTTCGGCGTGCCACTCGGGTGCCGCACCGCAAAATCGTCAGGAGTCGGGCCGATTCAAGCAGCGTTGCGAGCCAGGTGATTTCCGGGCTGGAAAAGGCGATCGATCAGCTCGAACAAGCTGCCAAGCAGGCCCAACAGCTTGGCGTAGACGTATGGGCCAGTCACAACAGGTTATCGGCAACCCTCGCTGGCGGCCGACCCGAGGTCGTCAGGCACACACACGACCGCCTGACCACCGCTCGACATCATGTTCAGGATTCGGTCAATCTGCTCCGCCAGGCTGCCGAGAGGCTACGCGAGTACCGCTCAGCCATCTGAGCCCTTACTTCTCGGCAACGTAGACCCCGACGCCTGGGACCCCTACCACCAGCCCTTCGGCCTTCAGAGTGAGCATGGCGTTCCGCACGACGATCGAGGAGACGCCGTAAATCTCGCAGAGCTGCGATGTTGAAGGCAGTTTGTCTCCTGGCGACAGCTCACCCGACTCGATCTGGCTACGGATGCGTCCGGCGAGTTCGACCCACTTCGGGCTCGGTGGCATGGTGGTACTCCCTGGTCAGCACCACCATTTGATCACTCGTCACCTGTTATCGCAAGTGATAGCTTGACTGCGATAGCTTGTTATCCTAGGCTCCGAACTGATCGGCTCCCTGGTCAGCACCCTTGGGGCTGGTTGTCCCGCACAGAGCCCGGCCGGCCCGCTCTCCCGGTCGGCCGGGTGCCCCCACCTGCCCAGGCACACCCGCCGGCCATCCCCATCCAGACGGGAGGCACCAATGGACCCCGCACCACCACACCCCCGGACCACCCGATGACCGCCCTCTCGCAGACCGGGTACGCCACCTTCGCGCGTACCCGGATGGACGAGGCGCGGCGGGCGGTGCTCGGGCACGCCGTCTGCGCGTACACCGGGGTCTGTCTCGGGTGCGGGCGGCCCGGCCCCTGCGCGACCCTGCTGGCCGCGCGCCGGACCCTGGCGCACCACACCCAGCGGACCGTCAACCAACGCCCGCACCACTACGGGCACCGCCAGCTCCCGATGATGACCGGAGACGTGCGCGCACCCGTGCCAAGTGACGAGCTGCGGGCCGCCTGCCTGGCCGTCGAGTCCGCGCTCGACCGGGCCGACCAGCACGTCGCCGGGGTCGGGCACCCACTCCCCTCCGCCGGACTCGCCCGCTGGGAGGACGCGCTCACCGACGCCTGGTCGGCCCTGCACCTCGTGCACGGTGGCATCGCCGAGGCGCGGACGCTGCCCGGCAGCACTCCGGCGAGCGTCCGGGACGTCGTCGACGGCTTGGCGCTGGCCCGCGCGGACGCCGAGCGGGCCGGTGTCGCGGCCGGGCGGGTCCGGCGGCAGCTCGCCGCCGCCGAGGACCGGCTGCGCCGGACCAGTGTCGACCCGCCGGCCCGGGTCGCGGCCGACCGGTGGCGCACCGCCGCCGCCCGGCTCGACCTGGTCACCGCCCGGCTGGCGATCGGCGCCCGCGCCCTCGACCGGTACGCCGCCGCGCTCGCCGGCACCACCAGCCAGCTGATCCGGCGGCCGGCAACCGTGCCGCTGCACGGGCCGGCGATCGCGGCCGGGGCGCGGACGGCCGGGGCGGTGCTGCTGACCGTGCACCCGTGGAGCGGCTGGCGGGGCTTCCTGGCCCGCGCACGCCGGCAACGTCAGATCGACCGGGAACGCGCCGACCTGCGGAGCGACCTGTGGTGAGCCGCCACACCGCCCCGAGCCGCTACACCGCCCCGCTGCGGGATCTTGCCAGCGGCCGGCCGCGCGACTATCAGCACCGGATCGACCGGTTCGACGAGCCGGACTGGCGACGCTACGGCCTGCTGGTCGAGACCGCGTTCCGGCTCGCCGTCGGGCGGCGGTTCCGGCCGGGCGGGCAGGATCGGGCGCCGGTGATCCGGTTCGTGGCGAGCGTGCGGGAGCGCTACGACCATACCGGCTACGACCTGGACCCGAGGCTGGCCGAGTCGCTGCTCTGGGCGACCCTGGCCGGCGAGCCGACCCCCGACCCGCTGCTCGCCAGGACGTACACCGCGCAGACGCTGCTGCTCATCGGCCTGCTCGACGACGAGGGCCTGTCCCGCGCCGAGCTGGACCGCTTCCTCGCCGAAGCCGAGGGAACCGCTGGAGCCGAGGAAACCGCCGACGCCGAGGGAACCGTTGGAGCCGAGGGAACCGCTGGAGCCGACGCCGAGGGGACTCCCGATGCCGAGGGAGGTGTGGCGGACAGCGACGCGGGCGACCCCGCAACCGAGGAGGCAGCCGAGGGCGGCTCGGCCGCTCCCGGCCCCGCCCCTACTGGTTGCTGACGGCGACGTTGTCGAAGGCGGCGGCCGCGTTGTAGACGCGTACGCCCGACCTGCCGGACGCGAACGCGGTGTCGGTGACCGAGATCCTCGGTGTGGTCAGGTCGTCGACATACACCCTGATCGAGGAGCCGTTGGCCACCACGCGCAGGTGGTACCGCTGGCCGGTGGCGACCGGCAGCGGCGCCGAGCCGAGCGGCGTCCAGTTGTTGTCGGCCCGGCCGAGGATCACCCGCCCGGCCGGGGTGATCCCGGCGTAGTAGCCGCGGTAGGCGTCGGTGCCGGTCGCCACGCTGGAGGCCCGGAACACCAGCCCGGCGTCGCCGCTCCCCGAGGTGACCGTGACGTCGAGGTCGTAGGTCGCGTTCGCGTGGTTGTCGTCGAGCAGTGACTTGCCGCCGTAGGAGGCGGTCGTCCGGTACTGGCCGCCGCTTACCGACCAGGCCCCGCCGTACGTCTGCCAGCCGAGCGCGTTGCCGTCGGCGAAGTTGTCCTTCACGAGCATCGTGACCCGCTGGATCGTGCCGTCGGCGTTGAAGTTCATTCTGTCGTACGCGACCTGCCGCGCGTTGCCGTCGGTCTGCGAGAGCGGCCGACGGTGGTAGAAGATGTACCAGGTGTCGGTGCCGGGGATGTTCAGCACCGAGTTGTGCCCGGCGCCCCGCGCCACCGCCGGATCCTGGGCCAGCACCTTGTCGAGGCGGGTGAACGGGCCGGTGGGCGAGTCGGCCATCGCGTACGCCACCGAGTAGTTCGGCCCGGTCCAACCGCCCTCCGACCACATCAGGTAATACTTACCGTTCCGCTTGAACATCTGGGAGCCCTCGACGTACCCGCTCGGAGTGATCTCCTGGTAGGTCGTGCCGTCGGCGAAGGTGCCCAGGCTGGTCATGTCGGGGTTCAGCTTGGCGACGTTGGCGTGCCCCCAGCCGCCGTAGTAGATGTACGCCTGCCCGTCGTCGTCGATGAAGACGTCCTGGTCGATCGGCTGGGCACCGTTGACGAACTGTGCGATCAGCGGCCGCCCGATCGCGTCGGTGTAGGGTCCCTCCGGCCGGTCGGCGACCGCCACCCCGATGCCGCCGAGCGCGCTGTTGCTCTGGATGTCGTTGGCCGCGAAGTACAGGTAGTACCTGCCGTTGCGGGCGATCGGGGCGGGCGCCCAGACGGCGTACCGCGCCCAGCTCACGTTGGCGGTGGTGAGGACGTTCGGGTGCCGGGTCCAGGTGATCAGGTCGGTCGAGGAGAAGGCGTCCAGATAGGTCTGTTCCGCGTACGGGCGGGAGGAGGTCGGGAAGACGTAGAAGCGGTTGCCGTAGATCGCCACGTCGGGGTCGGCGTACCACCCGGCGACGATCGGGTTGCCCGCCTCGGCGGTGGTGTAGTCGGGCAGCGCGGCCGAGGCCGGAACTGCCGGCGCGGCGGCGGCGAGCACACCCACGACGGCGACGGCAGCGGTGACGGCGGCGGCTTTACCGAGGGTCCCTCCAGACATCCACATTTAATAATGTTTTCTGTTTCCGCTCCGTGTCGTCAAGTGTCGATTCGTGCTGACGGTAGCCGGGTGACGCGAACCGGGACCGTCAGACCAGGTAGTAGCCGAGAAAGGCGACCGGGGCGGCGAGGAAGCAGATCAGAAACCCGAGCCGGGCGTACCGGGCGGGGCGACCGACGATCATCCTCGGCTTGCCCCAGACGCTGAGCACGAGATAGCCCACGAAGAACGCCATCGTCGGCAACCCGGCACAGCTCCACGAGAAGACCGCGAGGGTACCGGCGTCGAAGCCCTTGTTTCGGGTCACCTCGGCGACGGTGAGCACGATCCAGATGATCACCGTGAGCACCCCGGCGCAGATCAGGTAGACCGTCGTCGCCCGCGCCAGCGACGACATCGACGGGAAGAGCGGCGCCTGCTGCGCCATCGTCTCCGTCTGCACGATCATCACGTCGGCACCGTCGGCCGACTGCCGGGCCAACTCCAGCTCCCGCACCGGGTCCACCGGCCGGGCCGGTGGCACCCCGGCGGCCGCACCGGCACCGGAGACCGGACCGGCGCCGGCCGCCGCCACGTCGAAGGGAAGCCGCGGGCCGGGGACCGCACCGGCGCCCGCGCCGGAGGCCGGGGTCGCGGGCAGCGCGCGCCGCGCCGGACCGGCCGGCAGTTCCGGGTACGCCGCCGCGCCGCTCACCGGCTCGACCCCGCTCCCCTGCTCTCCGCCACCCGCAGGGGTGCCGAATCCGGACGGCCGGTAGACGTGCCGCTGCGGACCGGGTGCGTCGGATCCGCTCGGCGGAGACGGCGGGCTCGGCGGAGATGTCGGCGAGCTCGGAGGCGGCGAGCTCGGAGGCGGCGGGCCGAGTGGTTCGGGGTGGTCCGGTCCGGCGTACTGGGCCGGGACGCTGGGCTGACCGGGTGCCCCGGGCGGCGGATAACCGCCCACCGGAGGCGGTGACGGCCAGGACGGCGGAGGCGGCGAAGGCATGGGCGGGCCAGGCTGCGGGGCGGGCGGCGGGATCGACCTGCCGATCATCTGGCCGAGCGCCGTCAACCGCTGCTGCTGCACACCGAGCCGCTGGTCGAGCCGGTCGGCGGCGGCGGCCGTGCTGCCGCGCGCCTCGGCGAGCTGGGCGGCGCTGCGTTCACCACTGCGCCGGAGCTCGTGCAGGTGCCGGGCCAGGGCCGCGTACTCGGCGAAGCTCGCCACCTCAGCTCCCCTCCTCGTCGTCGTGCTCGTGACCGGCCCGGACGAACGGCACGATCAATCGCACCCGCTGGTCGTGCCGGTCCACCAGCAGGGCCCGGTTCGGCCTCGGGGTGTAGGCGAGGTCGTTCACCCCGAGATACATCCCCAGCTCCCCGCCGGGCACGTTCAACGCGACCAGACAGGCGACGTCGTCGCGGTTGCCCGAACCGCCGATATCGTCGGAGAGGCGACGCAGCCCGCGCCACCAGCCGAGCAGGTGCACCCCGTAGGCCGGGCCCTGCCGGAGCATCGCCTGCAGGTCGTCCAGGCCGGACTTGAACTGCTCGTCGCGAACCCCGAGGACGCCGCTGGCACCGTCCATGCCGTACCCGACCAGGAAGGTCCGGGCGGCGGGCGGCCCGTCGGCCGGCTGGGCGGCCAGCTTGCGCAGCTCCTCGCGGAGCCCGGCCGCGTCGAGCCGGTCCACCGGATGCCCGCCCCCGGTCAGCTCGGCGATCGTCGTCTCGGCGATCTCGTCGGCGACCGCGACCAGCGGGGCGACCAGGAAGCGGGCGCTGCCCGGAGCGTGCTGCCGGGCCAGGCTGACGGTCGCGGCGTGCAGCACGCTCGCCCCGACCGGCGAGGTGCCGACCACCGCCAGATGCCGGCCGGGGGTCGCGTCCAGCGCGAACATCGCCGAGGTCAGATCCACGTCGACGGTACGGCCGACCAGCGCCAACGGTCGCCGTCCACCCGGGACCAGCCCCCGGTAGGTCGGGTCGTCCTCGACGTGCGCCGACTCGTACCCCTTGAAGACCGCCGGTGGCCGCGAGCCCGGCCTGCGGGCCTGCCACAGCTCGTGCCGCAACTGTGCCACCTCGGCGGCGCTGGCGTGCGCGTCCGGGAACCGGACCACGGTGTTGGCGGCGGCGAGCCCGGCGGCCGGGTTGATGATCGCCGAGCCGATCGGCAGCGCCCCGGCGGCGTCGTTGAGGTGGTCCAGCACTCCGCCGCCGCCAGGCAGGGCCACCCGGAGCGGGAACTGCCCGAAGATCGAGTCGGTCTTTCCGTAGAGCGCCTCTATCCCGGTCATGCTCTGGCTGGCCAGCACCAGGTGGATCCCGTAGGACCGGCCCTTGCGGGCCAGTTCCTCCAGCAGCGCCACCGCCTCCCTGGCCACCGCGTCGTTGCCGGCGAAGAGCACGTGGAACTCGTCGATCACCGCCACGATCCGGGGCAGCGGCCGGGCACCGTCCCGGGGCAGGTCGGCCAGCTTCGTCACGCCGTGCCGCTTCAGCGCCGAAGCCCGCCGGTTCAGCTCGCGACGCAGCTCGCGGAGGACGGCGACGCCGTACTCCCGGTCGGACTCGATGCCGACCGCGCGGGCGTGCGGGATCCACGACGGGTCGCGGCCGGTCGGCACGAACTCGGTGAAGCTGACCCCCTCCTTGAAGTCGAGCAGATAGAGGGAGAGTTCGTCCGGCGAGTAGCGGGCGGCGAGTCCGTAGAGGACGTCGAGCAGGAAGACGGTCTTGCCGGCACCGGTCCGGCCGCCGACCAGCCAGTGCGGGGTCTGGTCGTCGAAGGCGCAGATCACCGGCTCCCGGCCGGCGCGGCCGATCACCGCGCGCAGCCCGTTGCCGGAGGACTCCGCCCAGGGGCGGGCCGGCAGCAGGTCGGTGAACTCCAGCGTCGACTCCCGCCGGTAGATCTCGCCGAGCCGGTCGGCCAGCGCCGCGACCGCGCCGGCCGGGGGCTCGCCGTCCAGGCGTACCGGGGCGGCCAGCCCGGAGCCGTCGGAGCTGAACGGGTGGCCGGGCGGGTCGCCGATCCAGGCGTACCCCTGCGGGTCGAGCCGGACCTGCGTGGTGCCGCCCAGCGGGGCCAGGGTGGGCCCGGCATGGCGCGGCGGATATCCGGCGGCGAGCACGCAGACCCCGGCGGTCGGGCCGGCGTGGGTGAGCGCGGCGAGCCGCCCCAGCTCCCGCCCCTGCGGCAGCGAGGCGGCGACCAGGAGCAGGAGTTCCGGCGTACCGGAGGAAGCGGCCTGCTGGGCGGCGCGGGCGTGCCGCTCGGCGGCGTCGAGCACGGCGGAGATCTCCGCCTCGGTGGTGGCCGGCGGCGGTATCGCCCCGGCCTCGATCAGCACCCGCAACGGCAGGAAGGTCGCGCCGAGCGCCGCACTGTCCAGGGCGGAGACCCGGACCGCGCCGGGCGGTGCGGCGGCGAGCAGCCGGACGACCAGGGTACGCAGCAGCGCCGCCACCCGCCCGTCCCGGGCGTCGGCGTCGATCGCCAGGTGCGTGCCGCCGCTCAGCGGTACCACCGCCGGAAAGTCCCCGTCCACCGTGGTCGCCACGCCGAGCCGCATCGGCAGCGGGCCGGCGAAGAACCGGGCCGGCTCCGGCTCGCGGCTGACCGCCTCGCCGACCCGGCGCAGCCGGGCCACGATGTCGGCGGTCTCGCCCGTGTCGGCCGGCGGCCGGAGCTGGGCCAGCGCGTGCCGGGCCGCGTCCAGGTGTGCCCGGGCCTGCCGGTGGGCGGCCACCGCCCGCCCGAATGTGGCTGCGAGTCCCACCCTGCCCCCAAGCGTCGGTACGCGTAGTCACCGGAACACTAACCGAAGCCGGCACCGGAACGTACCAGCCCGCCCCCGCGTCAGCGTGCCAGCCACCGAGCGGCGCCCGCCGGGAGTCGACCGTGTCCAGTCGTCGCGTCGGTCGCGTCGGTCGCGTCGGTCGCGTCGGTCGCGTCGGTCGCGTCGGTCGCGTCGGTCGCGTCGGTCGCGTCGGTCGCGTCGGTCGCGTCGGTCGCGTCGGTCGCGTCGGTCGCGTCGGTCGATTGTGTGTCGGGAAGGCGGTGTTGACGGATTGGCGGCAGCACGACCGGTCGGCGACGGCCAAGGTCGTCCGCCGTGTCCCGTTCCTTCCCTCTTCCTCCCCCACCTCGACGCGCCGAGATCTCGCCGCGCCGGCCCGAGCGGTCCATCCCCGCCGACGACGCCGACGAGTTGACCTGGCTGCTCTTCCGGCAGGCGGACGTGCTCACCGGAACCCAGGCTCGGCACCATCTCGGCGCCTCCGCGCTCCGGCACCGGGTACGCACCTGCCGCTGGCGACAGGTGCACCGCAACGTCTACCTCACCCACAACGGCCCGGTCGACGCCGAACAGCGCCTGTGGATCGCCGTGCTCGGCTGTGGGAAGGGCTCGGTGCTGGCCGGCCTGACGGCGGCGATCAGGTGTGGCCTGCGGGGAGTACGCAGCGACAGCATCCACATCCTCCGGCCCGGAGGGCTGCGCACCATCACACCGCCGGCCGGGGTGCTCGTCCGGCGTACCGAGACGTTGGGCGGAGACGACGTGAACGGGCGAGGGTTGCCGCCGCACACCACAAACGCCAGATCACTGGTTGACGCCGCCGCCTGGGCACGCAGCGACGACGAGGCGCGGATGCTGATCGCGGCCGGCTTCCAGCAGCGGCTGGTCGGCGCGGACGACGTCCACCAGGTCGTCCACCGGCTCCCGACGCTGCGGCGCCGCGCACTCATCCTCAGCACCGCGAACGACGCCCGGGGCGGGTCGGAGTCACTGCCGGAGCTGCGCTACCTGCGAGCGGCGCGCCGGGCGGGGCTCCCGGAGCCGAGCCGCCAGCACCGGCGCCGCGACTCGGCGGGCAGGGTGCGCTATCTCGACGTCTACTACGAGCAGTGGGGCGTACACGTGGAGATCGACGGCGGTCAGCATCTGGACGTACGCCGGCAGTGGGCGGACATGAAGCGGCAGAACGAGGTGTGGATAG
Source organism: Plantactinospora sp. WMMC1484 (assembly GCF_049315195.1). Taxonomy (NCBI): domain Bacteria; kingdom Bacillati; phylum Actinomycetota; class Actinomycetes; order Micromonosporales; family Micromonosporaceae; genus Plantactinospora; species Plantactinospora sp. WMMC1484. The sequence goes on along the minus strand of NZ_CP186055.1, from coordinate 3,487,612 downwards.
CCGGCGACCGCATTCTCCGCTTCCCCTCCTGGCTCGTCCGCGACCACCCCCACGAGGTCATCACCCAGGTCCGCCAAGCCCTCCAATCCGCCGGCTGGCGCCAATAAACTACGCAAAGATCGCAGATCTTGGAAGCGGAGGGTCGTGATAGCGACCATCTCGTTCCAAGATCTGCGATCTTGACTTGTAGAGCGTCAGGTGCTGCGCGCGGATCGGCCGGGTACCGCGCGGGCTGGCCCCGGCCGGGGACCGCGACTGCCTGTCGGCGGAGACGATCGCCCTGCTCCGCGACCACGGCGACCTGGTACGCGAGCATCTGGTCTCGGCTGTGCTGCCGTTCGAGGAGGCGCCGGGCCTGTTGACGGGGCTGGCCACCGGCGACCGGCACGAGATGCGGGCGGTTCTGGCCACCTAATGGGAGCTACCGGGTTGGTGGGTCGCAGCTACCTCGGGGTGACCTGGATCGCCGGACGGGGATCGTCCGGGGGATTGGGCGGCCGGGCGAAGCTGAGCAGTGTGTCCGGACCGTCGACGGTCAGCGTGACGGCGCTGCCGTCGGCGAGCAGCCGGCCCCGGCCGGCGAGCTGGACGCCGTTGAGTCGGACCCGTTCGGTGCCGACCGGCCCGTCGAGGATGACGTTCACGCTTCCGTCCGGGCCGGCGGTGAAGTGCGCCCCCTCGGTCTCGGCCCGGGTCCAGGGGCGGGTGTCGTAGACCGCCGCGCCGTTGCGGTCGAGCCACCGGCCGAAGCCGGCCAGCCGGCTGAGCTGCTCCGGCGGTATGGTCCCGTCGCCACCGGCGGGTCCGACGTTGAGCAGCAGGTTTCCGTTCTTGGCCAGGGCGTCGACGAAGTCGGGCAGCAGGGTGCCGGTGAAGGAGGCGTAGTCGGCGTCGGTCTCGTTGCGGTTGAAGCCGTACGAGTTGCCGATAGCCCTGGTCATCTCCCACTTCTTCGCCTGCACGGTGTCGTATTTCGTGTATTCGGGAGTGGTGAAGTCGCTGTGCGGCACGGCCGGCGGCTTGACGTTCTCGACGAAGTCGGGGTCGTCGCCGATCGCCCACGTCATCACCTGGTCGAAGCCGGCCCGGCCGAGTCGGGTCCCCAGGAGCCAGCGCCAGAGCGAGTCGGTCTGCCAGCGATCGTTGACCACACCGTCGGGCACGGTGTGGTAGTAGTCGGCGAAGAGGCTGAACAGCCGACCCTCCCCGGTCGGCCAGGAGATGTCGTTCCAGAGCAGGTCGGGCCGGTAGCGCCTGATCAGCTCCCGAAGTTGCGCGTCGGCGTAGTCGGCGTAGCCGTCGCCGTATCGGGCGTAGGTGTAGTCGCCGAGCGTGCGCACCACCTCGTGCTGAAAGGTCCAGTCCACGCCGCCGGAGTAGTAGATGCCGAAGCGCATGCCCTGGGCGCGCACGGCGGCGGCGAGTTCTCCGACGATGTCCCGCTCGCTGTGCCAGCCCGGACGGTGCGGGTTGACCACCTCGGTCGGCCAGAGCGGGTAGCCGTCGTGGTACTTGGCGACCAGTACGACGTACCGGGCTCCGGAGTCGCGGAACGTCCTGGCCCAGGCGTACGGGTCCCACCGCTCCAGTCCCGCGTCGAAGATCGCCTTGAACTCCTCGTACGCCAGGTCTCCGTAGGTCGCCCGGTGGTAGTCGGCGGTCGGCGTCCCCGGCACCCGCATCGCGTTGTGGTAGTCCTCCGCGTACGGGTGCACCAGCATCGCCCGGTCGTAGTCGGTGCGCAGCACCTCGGCGAAGGTGCCGGTCGGGGCGAACCCCGGCACCGAGAAAAGTCCCCAGTGGACGAAGATCCCGAACTTGGCGTCCGAGAACCAGTCGGGGACCGGGTGCGCGTTCAGGGAGTCCCGGGTCGCCTCGTACGGGCCATCGGTGGTCATCCGCGCCTTCCGGTCGTCCCGCCAGGCGTAGATCTGCGCCGCGATCGGTGGCGTGGCCACCAATACCGCCGCGACGACCAGCACTACCAGCAGTTTCCTGCGATGTCGGCGGATGAAGCCTCGCACGAACTACCTCCCCAGGTAGCAATACAAACGTATGGCCAAGCATGCCGCACCGGTCCAGTGTTTGCAAGTCGAGCGTATTGCGACCAGAATCGGGCCATGCCGAGGAAGGTCGACCACGAGCAGCGTCGCCGCCGGATCGCCGAGGCGGTGTGGGTGATCGTCGCGCTGCGTGGCATGGCGGCCGTCAGCCTGCGCGACGTCGCCGCCGAGGCGGGCATCTCCCTCGGCCAGGTGCAGCACTACTTCAAGACCAAGGACCAGGTCCTCCGGTACGCCGGCCAACGCCTCGTCGAGCTGGCCGGCGAGGAACTGCGGCGCAGCCTGGCGGCCCGGCCCGAGCCGCCGTCCCCGCGCGGCACCATCCGGGCGGTCGCCGAGCAGACCGTGCCGGCGACCCCGGAGCGCCGGGCCGGCGCCGCGGTCTGGTACGCCTTCGTCACCCGGGCGGTCACCGCACCGGAGCTCGCCGCGCTGATCCGGGACGCCTGGGCCGGCACCCATGCCCTGATCACCGAGGCGTTGCGTGCGGCGCAGCGGGCCGGGCAGCTCGACCACCGGCTCGACCCGGCGCTGTCGGCCGCGACCCTGCAGACCGTCATCGACGGCCTCGTGCCGCAGGTGCTGGTCGGGCACCGCTCCCCCACCGACGCCCTCGCCGTGGTCGACCACCACCTCGACCTGGTCTTCTCCACACCCACCTGATCTCTCCCCGTCCGGGAAAGCGCCGTGCGGTAGCGTCGGGGCCGTGGCGGCGCGGGACTGGCACGACTGGCACAGGGCGTACGCGCAGCCAGCCTCGTTCCTGAGCCGCCGGCTGGCCGTGGTGCAGGATCGAATCCGCGAGTTTCTCGACCGGGCCGCGCCCGGGCCGTTGCGGGTGGTCAGCCTCTGTGCCGGCCAGGGGCGGGACCTGCTGGAGACACTCGGCACGCACCCCCGCCGGACGGACGTGACCGCAAGACTGGTCGAGCTGGACCCGCGCAACGCGGCGGTGGCCGCCGACACCGCCCGTACGGCCGGACTGGACGGCGTCGAGGTGGTGGTCGGGGATGCCGCACTCGTCGACCGGTACGCCGACCTGGTCCCGGCCGACCTCGTCCTGGTCTGCGGCGTCTTCGGCAACATCACCGACGACGACGTACGCCGCACCGTCGGATACTGCGCCCAGCTCTGCGCCACGGGCGGCACGGTGGTGTGGACCCGGCACCGCGACGAACCCGACCTGGTGCCCCGGATCTGCGACTGGTTCGCCGCCGAAGGGTTCACGCTGAGCTGGATCTCCGACAAGGCCGCCGGCTTCGGCGTCGGTGTGCACCGGTTCGCCGGAGCGCCCCGGCCGCTCGACCGGGGCGCCCGAATGTTCACCTTCGTCGCCGACCCGCCACCCCGAGCCCGGACATAGCCCGCAGGGCGGTCGGGTCAGCCGGTGCGGGTCGGGACCGCCAGCGGCTGTGCGGAGGGTGCCACCGGCGCCGGTAGCTGGCTGGCACCGCCGAGGTAGCGGTGGATCGCGGCCGCGGCGGCCCGGCCCTCGGTGATCGCCCAGACGATCAACGAGGCGCCCCGGTGCATGTCACCGGCGACGAAGACGCCGGGAGTGCCGGCCTGCCACTCGGGGTCGGCGTCGACCGCGCCACGCCGGTTGCGGGTCACGCCGAGCTGGTCGAGCAGCGGCTGCTCCTCGGTCCCCTCGAAGCCGATCGCCAGCAGCACCAGGTCGGCCGGAAGCTCGCGTTCGGTGCCGGGGACCGTGGTCAGGATGCGCTGGCCGTCCCGCTTCTCGACGGTCACCTCGGCGACCCGGACCGCGCGGACCTGCCCGGTGCCGTCGTCCACGAACTCCTGCACCGCGACCGCGAAGACCCGCTCGCCGCCCTCCTCGTGTGCCGGGTACTCGCGCAGCACCCACGGCCAGGTCGGCCACGGGTCGCGGGCCTCGTCGCGCTCGTGCGGCGGCCGCGGGTAGAGGTCGAGCTGGTGTACGCCGGCCGCGCCCTGCCGGTGCGCCACCCCGAGGCAGTCGGCGGCGGTGTCGCCGCCACCGATGATCACCACGTGCTTTCCGGCGGCGTCGATCGGGGTCGACGACTCGCGCCCGTTCACCACCCGGTTCGCCGCCACCAGGTGCTGCATGGCCTGGTGCACGCCGCGCAGCGACCGGCCCGGCGTCGCCGGGGTGTCCCGGCCGGCGAGCGCGCCGCAGGCCAGCAACACGGCGTCGTGCTCGGCCCGGAGCTGCTCGGCGGTGACGTCGACCCCGACGTTCACCCCGGCCCGGAACCGGACGCCCTCGGCGGCGAGCTGGTCGAGTCGCCGGTCGATGTGCTCCTTCTCCAGCTTGAAGTCGGGGATGCCGTAGCGGAGCAGGCCGCCGATGGCGTCGTCCCGCTCGTACACCGTCACCGCGTGCCCGGCCCGGGCGAGCTGCTGTGCGGCGGCGAGCCCGGCCGGGCCGGAGCCGACCACCGCGACGGAGCGGCCGGAGGGTGCCGGCACGGTCTGCGGAGCCACCAGCGCCAGGTCGAAGGCCCGGTTGATGATCTCGACTTCGACCTGCTTGATCGTGACCGGCGCACCGCCGTTGATCCCGAGTACGCAGGCGGCCTCGCAGGGCGCCGGGCAGAGCCGGCCGGTGAACTCCGGGAAGTTGTTGGTGGCGTGCAGCGACTCGATCGCGGTCGCCCAGTTGCCGGTGCGGACCAGGTCGTTCCAGTCCGGGATGCGGTTGCCCAGCGGGCAGCCGTCGTGGCAGAACGGGATGCCGCAGTCCATGCACCGGGTGGCCTGGTCGCGGATCAGCGCGTCGTCGGCGGAGGGGTAGACCTCGCGCCAGTCGGTGATCCGCACCGGCACCGGGCGACGGGCGGGCAGCTTCCGGTCGTGCTTGAGGAATCCACTCGGGTCAGGCACGGGCCACCTCCTGGGACGGGCGCGAGCCGGGGGCGACCGGACGGGCCGGGGAGACGGGCTCGGCCGATGCGGCGGCCGAGGGCCCGGCGGCGGGCGGCGCCGCCCCGGCGGGCTGGGCCGGCTGGGCGGACCCGACCGGCTGGGCCGGTGCGGCGGGCGGTGCGGCGAGGGCGCCCATCACCGCCTCGTCCACGTCCCGCCCCTCGGCCTGCGCGGTCCGCATGATCTCCATGACCCGCCGGTAGTCCCGGGGCACCACGGCGGTGAACTCCTGCACCGCCTCGGGCCAGCGCTTGAGCAGCCCCTCCGCCACCGACGAGTCGGTCTCGGCGAAGTGCCGCTGCACCAGGTCGTAGAGGGTGACCCGCTCGTCGTCGGTGAGCGGGGCCAGGTCGACCAGCTCCGGGTTGACCCGGCGCCGGTCGAGCTGCCAGACGAAGGCGAGACCGCCGGACATCCCCGCGGCGAAGTTCCGGCCGGTGCCGCCGAGCACCACCACGATGCCGCCGGTCATGTACTCGCAGCCGTGGTCACCCACCCCTTCGACCACGGCGACCGCGCCGGAGTTGCGGACCGCGAACCGCTCGCCGACCCGGCCGCGCAGGAAGAGCTCGCCGCCGGTGGCGCCGTACAGGATGGTGTTGCCGGCGATGATCTGCTCCTCGGCCCGGCCGTTCGGGCCGGGTGGCGAGTCGAGCCCGCCGGCGAAGGGCGCCTCCGGGTGCGGGCGGACCACGATCCGGCCGCCGGAGAGTCCCTTGCCGACGTAGTCGTTGGCGTCGCCGGCCAGCCGCAGCGTCACGCCGCTGGGCAGGAAGGCGCCGAACGACTGGCCGGCGGTGCCGGTGAGGTCGAACTCGACGGTGTCGGCGGGCAGGCCGGCACCGCCGAACCGCCGGGTGACCGCGCCGCCGAGCATCGCGCCGACGCTGCGGTGCTCGTTGCGGACCGCCACCTGCGCCCGGATCCGGGGCACCCGGGCGGGGGCGCTGCCGCCCTGCTCGGGACCGGTCGCACCCGGCGCCTGCTCGGTCTCGGCGGCGCCGAGCACCGGCGCGGCGAGGGCGAGCAGCTCGTTGTCGAGCGAGCGGTCCAGCCCGTGGTCCTGGGTGCGTACGCCGCGCCGGGCGGCACCGGCCGGCAGCTCCGGCACGTGCAGCACCGGGCGCAGGTCGAGCCCGTGCGCCTTCCAGTGGTCCAGCGCGGGGGCGAAGTCGAGCAGCTCGGTGGCGCCGATCGCCTCCTCCAGCGAGCGGAAGCCCAGCTCGGCGAGGTATCCCCGGACCTCCTCGGCGAGGAAGAGGAAGAAGTTCTCCACGAACTCGGGGCGGCCGGTGTAGCGCTCGCGGAGCACAGGGTTCTGGGTGGCGATGCCGACCGGACAGGTGTCCAGGTGGCAGACCCGCATCATCACGCAGCCGGCGACGATCAGCGGGGCGGTGGCGAAGCCGTACTCCTCGGCACCGAGCAGCGCCGCGACCACGATGTCGCGGCCGGTCTTGAGCTGGCCGTCGACCTGCACGGTGACCCGGTCGCGGAGCTTGTTGAGCAGCAGCGTCTGCTGCGCCTCGGCCAGGCCCAGCTCCCACGGGGTGCCGGCGTGCTTGAGCGAGTTGAGCGGGGAGGCGCCGGTGCCGCCGTCGTGCCCGGAGATCAGGATGACGTCGGCCTTGAGCTTGGCGACCCCGGCCGCCACCGTGCCGACCCCGACCTCGCTGACCAGCTTGACGTGAATCCGGGCGGCCGGGTTCACGCTCTTGAGGTCGTGCACGAGCTGGGCCAGGTCCTCGATCGAGTAGATGTCGTGGTGCGGCGGCGGGGAGATCAGCCCGACGCCGGGGGTGGCGTGCCGGGTGCGGGCGATCCACGGCCACACCTTGTTGCCGGGGAGCTGCCCGCCCTCGCCGGGCTTGGCGCCCTGGGCCATCTTGATCTGGATGTCGTCGGCGTTGACCAGGTATTCGCTTGTCACCCCGAACCGGCCGCTGGCCACCTGCTTGACGGCGGAGCGCCGGGTCGGGTCGTAGAGCCGCTCGACGTCCTCGCCGCCCTCGCCGGTGTTGGACTTGCCGCCGAGGGAGTTCATCGCGACCGCGAGGGTCTCGTGCGCCTCGGCCGAGATCGACCCGTACGACATGGCACCGGTGGCGAAGCGCTTCACGATCTCGCTGGCCGGCTCGACCTCGTCGATCGGCACCGGCGGCCGGAGCCCGGTGCGGAGCCGGAAGAGCCCGCGCAGCGAGCCGGCCCGCTCGGCGAGCGCGTCGACCTTGGCGGTGTATTCCCGGAAGACGTCGTACTGGCGGCTGCGGGTGGCGTGCTGGAGCAGGAAGACCGTCTCCGGGTTGAACAGGTGCAGTTCACCCTCGCGGCGCCACTGGTACTCGCCGCCGACCTCCAGCGGCCGGTGGGCGAGCTGGCCGGTGTCCTCGGCGTACGCCCGGGAGTGCCGGGCGGCGACCTCGGCGTGGATCTCGGCGAGCCCGACCCCGCCGATCCGGCCCGGCGTGCCGGCGAAGTAGCGCTGCACGAACCGGTTGTCCAGGCCGACCGCCTCGAAGACCTGGGCGCCGCAGTACGACGAGACCGTCGAGATGCCCATCTTCGACATGATCTTGAGCACGCCCTTGCCGAGCGCCTTGACGTAGTTGCGGATCGCCCCGGCCGGCTCGACCCCGGTCAGCGCACCGGTGTTGATCAGGTCCTCGACCGACTCGAAGGCGAGATAGGGGTTGACCGCCGCCGCGCCGTAGCCGATCAGCAGTGCGGTGTGGTGCACCTCGCGGCAGTCGCCCGACTCCACGATCAGCGCCACCTGGGTACGGGTCTGCTCGCGCACCAGGTGCTGGTGCACGGCGGCGGTGAGCAGCAGCGACGGGATCGGCGCCAGGTCGGCGGTGGAGTCCCGGTCGGAGAGGACCAGGATGCGTACCCCGTCCTCGATCGCCTCGGAGACGTGCCGGCAGATCTCGGTCAGCCGGGCCTTCATCCCGGCCGCGCCGTCGCGCACCCGGTAGAGCCCGGAGACCCGGACCGCCTTGAAGCCGGGCAGGTCGCCGTCCTCGTCGATCGAGAGAATCTTGGCCAGCTCGTCGTTGTCGATCACCGGATAGGGAAGCACGACCTGGCGGCAGCTTGCCGGGGTGGGTTCGAGCAGATTTCCCTCCGGCCCGATGGTCGCCTGGAGACTGGTCACCAGCTCCTCCCGGATGGCGTCCAGCGGCGGATTGGTGACCTGGGCGAAGAGCTGGTGGAAGTAGTCGTAGAGCAGCCGGGGCCGGGTCGAGAGGGGCGAAATCGGGGTGTCGGTGCCCATCGAGCCGACCGGCTCGGCGCCGCTGCGGGCCATCGGACCGAGCAGGATCTTCAGCTCCTCCTCGGTGTAGCCGAAGGTCTGCTGCCGGCGCCGCACCGAGTGGTGGGTGTAGACGATGTGCCGGCGCGGCGGCAGGTCCGCGAGGTCGATCAGGCCGGCGTGCAGCCAGTCGTCGTACGGGTGCTCGGCGGCGAGCCCGGACTTGATCTCGTCGTCCAGCACGATCCGCCCGGCGGCGGTGTCGACCAGGAACATCCGGCCCGGCTGCAGCCGCCCCTTGGCGACCACACCCGCCGGGTCGAGGTCCAGCACCCCGGCCTCGCTGCCGAGCACCACCAGGCCGCCGGAGGTGAGCCACCAGCGGCCCGGCCGCAGGCCGTTGCGGTCGAGCACCGCGCCGACGAGCGAACCGTCGGTGAAGGCGACCGAGGCCGGCCCGTCCCACGGCTCCATCAGGCTGGCGTGGAAGCGGTAGAAGGCCCGCTTCGCCGGGGTCATGTCGGGGTCGTTCTCCCACGCCTCCGGGATCATCATCAGCACCGCGTGCGGAAGGCTCCGCCCGGCCAGGTGCAGCAGCTCCAGGACCTCGTCGAAGTTGGCCGAGTCGGAGGCGGCCGGGGTGCAGATCGGGAGGAGCCGCTTGATGTTGCCGGGGATCTCCGGGCTGGCCAGCAGGGCCTCCCGGGCCTGCATCCAGTTCTTGTTGCCCCGGATGGTGTTGATCTCGCCGTTGTGCGCGATGAACCGGTAGGGGTGGGCCAGCGGCCAGGACGGGAAGGTGTTGGTCGAGAACCGGGAGTGCACCAGGGCGATCGCGCTGGCCACCCGGGGATCGGTCAGGTCCGGGAAGAACTCGGGAAGCTGGTCGGGGGTGAGCATCCCCTTGTAAACCATCGTCCGGGCGGAGAGGGACGGGAAGTATGCCGGCACGCCGCGCTCGGCGGACTCCCGCTCGGCCTGCTTGCGTACGCAGAAGGCGACCCGGTCCAGGTCGAGACCGGTCAGCGGCGCACCGGCCCGGCCGCCCAGGGAGTCGGTCAGCCGCTGCGCGGCCAGGAAGACCTGCCGGATCACCGGCCGGGCGGCCAGCGCGGTCTCGCCGAGGTCGTCGGCGCGGACCGGCACGTCCCGCCAGCCGAGAATCTCGGCCCCCTCGACCAGGGCGTACTTCTCCAGCACGGTGCGTGCGCGAGCCTCGTCGGCCGGGTCGGTGGGGAGGAAGACCAGGCCGGTGGCGTACTGCCCGGCCGGCGGGAGCGGGAAGTCGACGACCTCGCGGAGGAAGGCGTCCGGCACCTGGAGCATGATGCCGGCGCCGTCCCCGGTGTTCTGCTCGGCGCCCCGGGCGCCCCGGTGGTCGAGCCGGCAGAGCGCGGCCAGCCCCTTGGCGACGACGTCGTGCGAGCGGCGGCCGTGCAGGTCGGCGACGAAGGCCACCCCGCAGGCGTCCCGCTCGGTGGCCGGGTCGTAGAGCCCCTGCGGCTCCGGCGTCCGGGCCGTCGCGGCGGCGCGCGAGGATGCGCGGCCGGGGCCGGTCGGCGCGGAGTCGGCACCCGCCGACGAGGAGAGGTGCGGTTCCTGGGGGTACGGAAAGACCACCGGGGCTCCTGTCGTCATTCACGTTCAATCATTAGGTCGGGACGACGTCGGCCCTGTGCTGGGTCTCTCGAGTCTACGTTAGGGGCCGGCGGGGTCCAGCATCCGTGCTGATCACAGGCAGCGGAATTGATCACATGTCCCGGATCCCGTACGTGTACGCTCCCCCGGTGGCATCTGTACGAGACGAGCCGTTTGACCGGTTGGAACGCTTTTACGATGCGGTGCCGCGTGACGGGGCACACACCGAAGACTTTGGCGGGCTGGTCCTGTTCGTCCGGGACGGCGCGGGATGGCCATTCTACGCCCGCCCCCGGCTGGACGCCACGGAGCCGCCGTCCGCCGCCGACGTGACCGCCGTCCGTCAGCGGCAGCGCGAGCTGGGCCTGCCGGAGGCCTTCGAGTGGGTACACGAGAACAACCCGGAACTGCTCGCGGTGGCCCGCTCCGCCGGGCTGACGGTGCTGGAGGCGCCGCTGATGGTGCTCGACCCGGCCGCTCTCCCCCCGCCCGGCGACCTCGCCAGCGCGCCGGTCCGGATCCTGGACCCCGGCGCGCCGACGTTCGCCGCCGACGTCGCGGCCCGGCGTGCGGTCGCCGCGGTCGGCTTCGCCACCCCCGGCACCGAGGTCGGCGCGGCCGGCCCGGCCGCCCGGGACACCGCCCTGGTCGAGCTGCCGGTGGACTCCCTCGAGGAGGAACGCAGCCGCACCGCCGCCGGCCGCCGCATCTCCGCCCTTGTCGAACTCCCGGGCCAGGGCGCCGTCGCCAGCGGCATGGCGCTGCGCGAGGAGGACGTCGCCGAGATCGCCGGCATCGCCACACTGCCCAGCGCCCGCCGCCGGGGCCTGGGCGCGGCCGTCACCGCCGCGCTCGCCCGCCGCCTGCTCGACGACGGTACGAACCTGATCTTCCTCTCCGCCGGCAGCGAGGAGATCGCCCGGGTCTACCTGCGGGTCGGCTTCCGCCGCATCGGCACCGCCTGCCTCGCCGAACCGTAAGGAAGGGCCCCTTCTTATCGCTTTCTGTAGAAGAAGGGCCCCCGCCTAACTCCTCAACTGTCGAGGGTTGCTCAAGACATCCTCAAGATCATTGATCCGCCGCACCGTCCGGGATCATGATGGCCCGCAGTGCTGTCCTCCGACTCCTCCCCCTAGGAGTTCACATGCGAATCACGCGAACAAGGAAGCCGACGGTAGCCGTACTCTGCACATTGCTCGTCGCCACGCTCGGCGCCGTCACCGCCCCGTCGGTGGCGCTGGGCCAGCCGACCTCGGCGGTGCCGGGCACCACGGCCGCCGAACCGCACCAGGTGACCGGACTCACCGTCACCCAGGCCGACGGGTACGCCACCGTCGCCTGGACGCCGGTCCCCGACGCCACGGACTACCAGATCGAACGCGCCCCGGTCGACGCCGCCGGCGTCGTCACCGGTCCAGGAGTGATCACCGGCATCTGGCGGCCGAACCGCCAGGTCAACAACGAGTCGCCGACCTTCGCCGACGCCGGCTTCGACCCCGGCCTGCGGTTCCAGTGGCGGGTACGGGCCCGGATCGGCACCGAGGAGCAGCCCTACTCCGCACCGGTCACCGGCACCACGCTGGAGCCCTGGGGCGACCCGGCCGTCCCGGGCGAGAACCTCCGCACCCAGTGGGAGACCACCAAGGCCGCGCAGTACACCAGCGACGTCGACGAGTACGCCTACACCGCCGAGATCGACAGGCTCAGCGACCGGGTCCGGGTGGTGGAGCTCGGCCGTACGGTGCTGGGCCGGCCGATCAACATGTTCGTGATCGGGTACCCCAGCCCGCCGGCCACCCCGGCGGCGGTCGCCGCGACCTCGCCGCTGGCGATCAACTGCAACGTGCACGGCAACGAGCCCGGCGACCGCGAAGCCTGTCTGATGCTCGCCCGCAAGCTGGCGTTCGGCCGGGACGCCCGCACGATCGACCTGCTGAAGCACACCACCGTGCTGATCGTGCCGACGATCAACGGCGACGGTCGGGCCGCCAACACCCGGGGCAACTCCACCGGGCAGGACCTCAACCGCGACTACTCGCTGATCCGACAGCCGGAGACCACCGCGTACGTGAAGATGCTCCGCGACTACCGGCCGGTCGCCGGCTACGACGGGCACGAGTACGGCAACTCGCAGGCCGGTGACCTGCCGATGCTGCCGCCCCGGCACCAGAACGTGGCGCAGCAGATCTTCGACACCTCGCTGGACATGATCGAGGGCCACATGTACGTCGAGGGCGCGAAGGACGGCTGGTGGGCCTGCCCGTACGGCTGTCAGGGCGGCAGCGGCGTCGGGCTGAGCGAGGAGACCATCCTGCGCAACACCCTGGGGTTGAAGAACACCGTCAACTCGCTGCTGGAGCTGCGCAGCTCCGGCGGGCAGACCCGGCCGGACGAGGGCAACTCGGCCAACAACCGGCGGCGCAAGACCTACTCGGCGCTCTGGACGTTCGGCCAGTTCCTCGACTACCACCGGGCCAACCTGCCGGCGATCACCGGGGCCCGGAGCGAGGCGATCGAGTTCCAGGCCTCGAACACCGGCCGGCTGGTCTTCCGTGGCTCGCGGCCGATCCCGCAGCACCCGGCGCCGCACCCGGGCGAGGCGGGACCCCGCGACGACCTGCCGGTGCCGGAGATGATCCTGGACGACGCGCCGTGCGCGTACCGGCTCACCGAGGAGCAGTACCACGGGACGCGCACCGACGGGCCGGGCGGGACCGGCACGACGGTCGCGCAGCGGATCGCCGCGCACGGTTGGAAGGTGGTCCGGGGCGCCGACGGGTACTACGTGCCGTTGGCCCAGCCGGAGCGAGGGTTGATCCCGCTGCTGCTGGATGGCCAGGGCGTGGAGGAGCTGGTCGACGGCGAGCGGGTCTACCCGACCCGCACCGGGCGGCACAACGGTCCGCTCACCATCTCCGGCTTCGCCTGCCTGGCGGACGCGACGGTGAACGGCCCGGTCACCGTCCGGCCCGGGGCAACCCTGGTGGCGACCGGCACGACGATCAGCGGTCCGGTCAGCGCGGCCGGTGCCGCCGGGGTGTTCCTCGCGGACAGCACGGTCCGCGGGCCGGTCTCGGTCACCGGCACCACCGGTGCGGTCTCGCTCATCGACAACACCATCTCCGGCCCGGTCTCGCTGGCGGCGAACCCCACCGGCAGCGGTCCGGCGCTGGTCGCCGGCAACTCGGTGAGCGGTCCGCTGAGCTGTGTGGTCAACAACCCGGCACCGACCAACCTCGAGGTCGCCAACTCGGTGAAGGGCCCAAAGGCGGGCCAGTGCGCGGCGCTGTGAGGCGCGGCGGCTAGCTGGATTCGCGCACCATCCGCCGTTAGCGGCGGGCCGGGCCGCCGACGCCCGGCCCGCCGCTACGGCCCTGCCGTCGCCCCGGCCCGCGATCACCCGTCGCCGCCGATCCGCCGTGAAGCCACCGATCCACCGTGAAGCCACCGATCCGTCGTGGGAGCCGGCGATCCGCCGTGAAGCCGCCGATCCGTCGTGGAGGTTGTCGTGTCCGAGCAGTCCATTCCGTTCCCTGCTTCCACCGCTGCCGACCCACCGGCCGCCGCCCGGGCCGGCCGGAGCCGGCTCCGGGTCGCGTTGCTCATCGCCACGACCGCGCTGCTGGCGTCCGCCGCCGCCGGCTGCACCGGCGAGGGAGCGGGCGGGCAGAGCGCTCCGGCGGCGGGCTCCGGTGCGGCGGCGGGCTCCGGTGTGACCGGTCCGCTCTGCGCCGCGCTGCCCTCCGGCACCGATCCCGGCAACCCGGCGGCGCTCGCCGGTCAGCCCGCCGACGTGGCGTTGCAGTGGATACCCGTGCTGACCCGCTTCGAGGCGGCGGTACGCGCGGCGGACCTCTCGGCCGAGCTGCGCTCCCCCGCCGGAGTGACGATCCTGGCCCCGACAGACGACGCGTTCACCCGGAAGTTCTCCGAGGAGAACCTCGACAACCTGCTGATCCACCGCAGGGACGAGCTGCGTGCCCTGCTTCGGGCGCACCTGGTGGCCGGGGCGCACCCGCTGGCCGACCTGGTCGCCACCGGCACCGCCCGCACACTCGACGGCAGCACCGTCACGGTCGGCGCGGCCGGGGATATGGCCCGCTTCGGCGACCAGGTGCAGAGCGTCTGTGCCGACTACCGGGTCGCGGGCGGGCGGATCCACATCGTCAACGGTGTGCTCGGCAACCTGCCGACCACCGCCGACCCGCACGCCGACTCCGGCCACTGATCGACCCGGCCACTGATCGCCCGGACCATGCTCGCCCCCGGGCCACCGGTCGTTGACGAACCGTCGAGCGGGTCAGGTCGGAGGGCTGTCGGCAAGGACGGTGTCCAGCGGCGCCTCCCGGCCGTACCGGTGGGCCACGGCGAACCCGCTCTCTCCACCGGACGTCCATAGCTGCCACACCGGGGCGTCCAACTGCGCGCGTAGGGCCCGCTCCGTCGCCTCGGTGTCCACCCGCTCGCACACCGGCACCGGAGCCCCGATCTCCGTACGGATCCGGTCGGCCGCGCCGAGCAGCCAGGCGCCGCGAACCGGATCTCCGTCCTGCCGGGCCACCTCGGCCAGCGCCTCGAGCACACTGGCGGTACGCCACCGGTCGCCGACCTGCCGGTGTGCGGCGAGGCTGAGTCTCAGGTGCCGGGCGGCCCGCCTGGTGTGCCCGCCGCGCAGTTCGACCAGTCCGCGCAGGTTGTGCGCCCAGCCGACCCCCTCCGGGAAACCCATTGTGGAGTATCGCCGCAGCGCCACGTCGAGCAGCGACGACGCCCGGTCGATGTCACCCCGGTAGAGCGCGACCGCGCCGAGGTTCATCAGCGCACTTGCCGCCGCCAGCACGTCGCCCAGCCGCTCGTGCCGGCGCAGGCTCGCCCACAACCGCGAGTCTGCCCGGTCCAGGTCTCCGGAGAGCCAGGCGGTGAAGCCGCGCAGCTCGGTGGTCTGTGCCTCGCCCCACTCGTCGGCACAGTCGGCGAAGATGGCGCCGGCCGCGGCCAGGTGGCGGGCGGACTCGGCGTAGCGGGCCTGCTCCCGCGCCACCGAACCGAGGATCTGTTCCACCTGCCCCTCGGCCCGTCGGTTCCCGGTGACCCGGCAGGCGGCCCGGGCCAGCTCGGCGTGCCGGATCGCCGCCGGATAGTCGCAGACCAGCATCGCCAGCATGGCGGCACCGATACCGGCCCGGGAGCGCAGCCCGGCCGGGGCGTCCGGATGCCGGGCCAGCGCCCCGGCCAGCCAGTCGTGCCCCTCGCGGTAGTTTCCCTCCAGCCGGCAGTACATCGCCAGCGCGGCGGCGAGCCGCAGGTCACCGTAGGCAGGGCCGGCGGCACCCGCCTCGGCCAGCCAGGCCATCGCGGACCGCAGGTTGGGCTCCTCGGCGCGCAGCCGCGCCAGCCACCCGTTCCGGTCGGCGCCGCGCAGCCGGGCGTCGGCCCGCTGGGCCAGGGTCAGGCAGTACGCCGCCAGCGCGTGCCGGGTGGTCGCCTCGGCGCCGGAGCCGACCAGCCGGGCCAACGCGTGCCGCCGGATCGGTTCC
Organism: Plantactinospora sp. WMMC1484; assembly: GCF_049315195.1. Lineage (NCBI taxonomy): Bacteria > Bacillati > Actinomycetota > Actinomycetes > Micromonosporales > Micromonosporaceae > Plantactinospora > Plantactinospora sp. WMMC1484. The sequence goes on along the minus strand of NZ_CP186055.1, from coordinate 3,472,208 downwards.
AGCATCCGGTAGCGAACCCGCCCCTCCCGGACCGACCCGCTCGACCCTCCCAGCCCGCTCGGACCGCCCGGCCCGCTAGAGCCGGCAGGATCCGTCGTCCCGGCAGAATCCGACGTCCCGGCAGAATCCGACGTCCCGGTCCCCGCGTCGGCTGAAGCTCCGGATGCGGCGTCGGGTAGCGGTTCCACGAGGGACGCCTCGACGAGCGCGGCGAGCGCGCCCGGTGCGGCCGGTCCGCCGATCGCGCGCGCCACCTCGGCATCGAAGCCGCCCGCACAGATCGAGAGCTGGTCGAACAGCCGGCAGGCGTCGGTGTCCAGTAGGGCCAGGCTGGACTCCACCGCGACCATCACATTGCGGTGCCGGTCCGGCGGCCTCGGATCCGGGCTGCGGAGCAGCCCCAGGTCGATCGTCAACCGTGTGATGATCTCGTCGACCGTGAGCATCGGGGTACGAGCCGCAGCCAGCTCGATCGCCAGCGGCAGCCCGTCCAGGTCGGCGCAGAGCCGGACGACCGCGTCGGCGCTGCTCTCCGGCAGCGGGCGGCCGGAGAACTCACGGGCGCGTTCGAGAAAGAGTCGGGTCGCCGGTTGTGCGGTCAGTGCGGCGAGGCTGTGCCCGGCCTGCCCCTCCGGTACGGCGAGCGCCGGCACCCGGATCCGCGACTCGGCGGGCAGCCGCAGTGGTACCCGGCTGGTCGCCAGCACGCGCAGCTCCGGGCAGTGGGACAGCAGCCGGTCCACCAGTTCGGCGCAGCCGGCGACCAGGTGTTCGCAGTTGTCCAGCACGAGCAGCGCCCGGACCGGGCCGAGGTCGGCGGCGAGCGCCTCGACGATGTCCCGCCCCACGTCAGGTACGCCGAGCGCGGCGGCCACCGCCTGTGGCACCCGTACCGGGCTCTCCACGGCGGTCAGGTCGACGAACCAGATCTGCCGGTCGGAGAATGTCCCGGCCACGGCGACGGCCAGCCGGGTCTTGCCCGACCCGCCCGGTCCGGTGAGCGTCACCAGGCGTTGCTCGGCCAGCCGGGCGGCGACGACGCCTAGCAGTTCGTCGCGGCCGAGCAGGGCGGTGAGCGGGACCGGAAGCCGGGCGGCAGGGCGTGGCCGGGGCACCGGCGGATCGGGGGTGGTCTCCGGCGTGGACGCCGGCCGGGGGGCGCTCACCCAGTCCTCGGGCAGTTCGCCAGTCTGCACCGCATCGGCGAGTACGCACACCCGGCCGGCCGGCTCGACGCCCAACTGCTCCAGGAAGACCTCCCGGGCCCGCCGCTGGACCTCGGTGGCAGCCCGGCGCCCCCGGTCGAGATAGGAGGCGACGAGCAGCAGCTCCCACAGGCGGGCCCGCAGTGGATGCCTCGCCAGCGCCTCGGTCAGCTCGGCTACCCCGGCCCGGCCCATCTCGGCGGCGCTGGCCCCGGCGGCCACCACGGCCCGGTCGGCGACCGGTCCGCCCGCGGCACGGTGCGCCGCCACCGCGAGCCGTAGCGCGCATTCCCAGCGGTCCTCGAAGGCGTCGATCCGGGCCTGCCGGAGCCGGCCCAGTTCGACGGCGGCCCAGCCGGACGGGCAGAACCGGTAGGGGTCGCCCGGCTCGGCCTCGGGGCCGGGCTCCACCCGCGGTTCGGCGGACCGGTCCGGCGGCGCGACCAGACCGTCGGCGTCGACCGGAGCCCCGCCCAGACCGTCGATCCCGACCCCGGACCGACCCGACCCGTCGGCTTCGGCCGCAGACCCATCCGAATCGTCGGCGCCGGTCGGACCGACCGGTTCGGACCAGATCGCCAACGCGTCCCGGAAGAGTCTGCCGGCGACGTGCAGGTCCCCGGAGGCCATCCGGCGGCGGGCCTGCCCGAGCAGCTGGACGAACCGGGAGGCGTCGATCCGGCTGCTCGCCATCCGCAGCAGGTAGCCGGCGGGATGGATCTCCAGCGCGCGCGGCGAACCGCACTCGGCCAATGCGTGTGCCAGCAGCGCGGCCGGCCGCTCCAGGGGACGCCCGGCGGTCCGGGACAGCGCGTCGGCACCGGCGAGTGCGGCCAGCAGCTCCGCGTCCGGGACGGGCCGGTTGGGTCGCAGCGCCAGCAGCCCGAGCAGCGAACCGGATCCGTCCGGCAGCGCGACCGGCCCTTTGGGGCCGATCAGCCGCACCTGCCCGAGCAGCCGCACCTGCCCGAGCAGCCGTACCTCGCCCGCGGCGACCGGCCGCCTCTCCACCCTGGCCTGCTGAGCAGGCACGCTGTGCCGCAACTGGGAGCCCTCACCTTCGCTCCCGGGTAGTGTGCGCGACGCGACGCGACACGGGGCATCCTCCCGACCGGTCGGTTAGCCGACGAACCGGAGGGTCCGGCGCGATCCGCTCGGGCAGCGGCCCGCTTCGATTCGGAGATCCTCCGGTCGACCGGGTCCGGCTCCACAACCGATGATCCGGCGCCGGTCATCCGGCGGCCGATCCCCCGTCGATCACTCCGGTGGCCGCCACTGGGCCGCCGCACTGGCCGCGCTCCCCAGCAGCCGAGGGGTGATCGTGCCGAGGGCGGCGTCCCGGGCGCGCAGCGCCAGCCGTCCCCGGGCCTGCAACACCGCCGACATCCGGCGGGTCTGCCGGACCACCGTGACGGTCCGGGGCCGGCGGAGCCGGCTGTACGACTCGACCGCCTCGCGCAGCGGCACGCCGGGTATCGCCTCCCGGACAAGTGAGCGCAGCGTGGCGGCGTCCTCGAGCGCGAGGCAGGCGCCCTGACCCAGGTGGTGCGGCATGGCATGCGCGGAGTCGCCGAGCAGCACCAGTCCGCCGGTGCCGGCCGGGAAGCTGTAGGTACGGGGCAGCGGTCGCAATTCGCGTACCTCCTGCTGGACCAGGTCCTCCGGCTCGGTGGCGGCGAGCAGGTCACCGATCGGGGCCGGCCAGTTCGCGAACCAGCGGCGGAGCAGGCCGAGCTGGGTGGCCGGCGACTCCGGGCGGGATGCGCCGGCCGCCGTCGCCACCCAGTAGATCCCGCCCCGGGTGGAGGCGCCCGACGAGCCGCGGTCGCCGAGCGAGACCGCGACGAACCGGTAACCGGCGCCGAGTGTCTCGCCGTCGACCGGACGATCGGGCGGCAACTGTGGCGCACGGTACCAGGGAATCACCGCCCGCCACGCGGCGCAGCCGGAGCTGACGACGGTCGCATCCGGCGCGAGCCGGCGGCGTACCGCGCTGTCGATGCCGTCGGCGGCGACCACCAGGTCGGCCTCGTAGCTGCCGCGCCCGTCGCCGACCGCGGGCCGGTCGCCGTCGGCGAACCGGACGGTGCGAACCTCGAATCCCGTCCGGATCTCCACCCGGTCGCCGAGGCCGGCGACGAGCGCGTCGTGCAGATCCTCCCGGTGTACGACGACCGGTGCGCGTTCGGCGAGCCCGGGGCGGGGCTGCACGAGCCAGTGCCCGTCGGGGCGCCGGACGCCGACGTCCGGCAGCGGGGTCGCGATCGCCGCCAGTCCGTCGCCGAGGCCGAGGGCGCGCAGTGCGCGTACGCCGTTGGGCCAGAGCACCAGTGCGGTGCGGTCGGCGCGTACCCGGTCGTCCCGTTCCAGCAGGGTCACCTGCCAACCGGAGCGAGCCAGCGCACCGGCGGTCGCCAGCCCGCCGATCCCGGCGCCCACCACCACGGCCGTACGCATCGGGTCGGCTCCTCCGCTCAACGGTCCCGGTCGGCGGTCCCTGGCGCGGCACCGGCGTCGGCCGGATCTGCGCCGGCATCGGCCGGCTTCCCGGCGGTCGCGGCCGACCGCGCGCCGGCCTTCCCCCCGTTGCCGACACGGTCGGTCCCCGGGCGCCCGCTGCCGGCGTCGGACTCGGCAGAGTCGGCGTCAGGCCCTGCGGAGCCGGCGTCGGACTCGGCAGAGCCGGCGTCAGGCCCTCCGGAGCCGGCGTCGGGTTCGCCGGTCGGGCCGGGGTTCGCCGGTCCGATGTCGGCCCGGTCGTCGACCCCGTCGTCCGGCCGCTCATCGAGCCCGTCGTCCGGCCGGTCGTCGAGCCCGTCGTCCGGCCGGTCGTCGAGCCCGTCGTCCGGCGGGAGCTCGCCGGTGGCCTGGAAGCGTCGGAACTCCTCCTCGGTCACCACCCGGTAGGCGCTGGGCGCGCCGACCGCGGCCGGCTCCCGGGAGACATCGACCTGGGAGACGTCGCTGGTGGCGGCGCCCTCGACGGGCGGTGCGGTCGCGCCGCCGACCGGTACGAGGTACTCCCGCGGGCCGCGCACCCGCACGAAGTAGACAAGCGCGCCGAGGAAGACCACGGCGGCGGTCCAGACATTGAGCCGGGCCCCGAGGATCTCGTTCGCCTCGTCAGTGCGCATCATCTCGATCCAGAACCGCCCGGCGGTGTAGCCCATCACATAGAGGGCGAACGCCCGGCCCCGACCGAACTTCAGCCGCCGGTCGAGGAAGAAGACGAGGCCGGCGACACCGACGTTCCAGATCGCCTCGTAGAGGAAGGTCGGGTGGTAGAGGCCCGGTTCGAGCACCGGGTTACCGCTGTCGTCGCGGAGCGCGTGCCCGGGGTTGGTCGGGTCCATCCGGTGGATCTCCAGACCCCACGGCAGCGTGGTCTGCCCGCCGTACAGCTCGTTGTTGAACCAGTTGCCGACCCGGCCGACGGCCTGGGCCAGCGGCAGGCCGGGGGCGAGGGCGTCCGCGACCACGGTCAGCGGCAGGCCGAGCTGCCGGGCGGCGAGCCAGGCGCCGACGGCGCCGCCCGCGACGGCACCCCAGATGCCGAGACCGCCCTCCCAGATGTAGAGCGCCCTGACCGGATCACCGCCCTCGCCGAAATAGGCGGCCGGGGAGCTGAGTACGTGATAGATCCGGGCGCCGACAATGCCGAAGGGCACCGCCCAGACGGCGATGTCCAGCACCGCCCAGGGCGCGGCACCGCGGCGGCGCAGCCGCAGCTCGGTCACCACGCAGGCGACCACGATACCGAGCACGATGCAGAGTGCGTAGGCCCGGATCGGCACCGGCCCGAGTTGCCAGACGGCGGTGGCGGGACTCGGCAGGGCCGCCTGAGGAGAGAGCGAGGCGAGGGTCACGGATGCACAGGCTACCGTCGTACCCCCCGCGAGTGGCACCCCGGCCCGGGCTGAAAGGAAGGGCCCCCTCTTATCGCTTTTTGCATAAGAAGGGGCCCTTCCTAACCGTTCAGGGGGAGATGGCGCGGACTCCACCGGCAAGTTCGCTGCTCAGGGTGGCGAGCGCGGCCAGTCCGGCCGCCTCGTCGGGGGCGTCCAGCAGGCAGCGGACCAGGGCGCTGCCGACGATGACACCGTCGGCGTACCGGCCGACCTCGGCGGCCTGCGCACCGGTGCTGACCCCGAGACCGACCCCGACGGGCAGCCCGCTGACCGCCCGGACCCGGCCGACCAGGGTCGGCGCGGCGTCCGAGGTCTTCTCCCGGGCCCCGGTAACCCCCATCAGGGCGGTGGCGTAGACGAAGCCCCGGCAGTGTGCCAGGGTCAGCGCCAGCCGCCGGTCGGTGGAGGAGGGTGCGACCAGGAACGTCCGGTCCAGCCCGTGCGCGTCGGAGGCCGCCAGCCACTCGCCGGCCTCCTCCGGGATCAGGTCCGGGGTGATCAGGCCGGTGCCGCCGGCGGCGGCGAGGTCCCGGGCGAAGGCGTCGACGCCGTAGCGCTCGATCGGGCTCCAGTAGGTCATCGTGACCACCGGTGCGCCGGTCGATGCCACCGCCTCGATCACCCGCAGCGTGTCGGCGGTGCGTACGCCCCCGGCCAGGGCGATGTCGCTGGCCCGCTGGATGACGGGCCCGTCCATGACCGGGTCGGAGTAGGGGATCTCCACCTCGATCACGTCGACTCCGGCGTCGACCATGGCCCGCATCGCGGCAATGCTGCCGCCCACGGTCGGGAATCCGGCCGGCATGCAGCCGACCAGCAGCGCCCGCCCCTCGGCCCGGGCCTTCTCGAAGGCGACGGCGATGCTCCGGTCGGAGCCGGCCCCGCTGCCGCCCGCGGGAGAGGTCCCGCTGCTCGGTCTCGCTGTGGCGGCCCCGCTGCTCGGTCTGGCTGTGGCGGCCCCGCTGCTCGGGTCCGTGGAAGCAGCTCCGCTACCCGGGTCGGTGGTGGCGGTCATCTCGCTCACCTCCGCTGCTCGTCGAGGATGCCGAAATACTCCCCGGCGGTGTGTACGTCCTTGTCGCCCCGGCCGGAGAGGTTGACCACGATGGTCGGCTCGCGACCCAACTCGGCGGCGAGCTCAGGGATGATCTTGAGGGTGCCGGCGAGCGCGTGCGCGCTCTCGATCGCCGGGATGATCCCCTCGGTCCGGCAGAGCAGCTGGAACGCCTCCATCGCCTCCGCGTCGGTGACCGGGGCGTACCGCGCCCGGCCGGCGTCGTGCAGCCAGGCGTGCTCCGGGCCGACCCCGGGATAGTCCAGCCCGGCCGAGATCGAGTGCGACTCGACGGTTTGCCCGTCGGCGTCCTGCAGCACATAGGTGCGGGCGCCGTGCAGTACCCCGGAGGAGCCGCCGGTGATGCTCGCGGCGTGCCGTCCGGTGTCGATCCCGTCGCCGCCGGCCTCGAAGCCGTAGAGCCGGACCCCGGCGTCGGGGACGAAGGCGTGGAAGATGCCGAGCGCGTTGGAACCGCCGCCGACGCAGGCGGTGACCGCGTCCGGCAGCGACCCGGTCAGCTCCAGGCACTGCTGCCGGGCCTCCACTCCGATGCCCCGGACGAACTCCCGGACCATCGCCGGGAAGGGGTGCGGGCCGGCGGTGGTGCCGATCAGGTAGTGCGTCCGGTCGACGTTGGCGACCCAGTCCCGCAGCGCCTCGTTCATCGCGTCCTTGAGGGTGCGCGAACCGGCGGTGACCGGGACGACGGTGGCGCCGAGCATCCGCATCCGGGCGACGTTCAGGGCCTGCCGCTGGGTGTCCAGCTCGCCCATGTAGACCACGCACTCCAGATCGAGGTACGCGGCAGCCGTCGCGCTCGCCACCCCGTGCTGACCGGCGCCGGTCTCGGCGATCACCCGGGGCTTGCCCATCCGCTTGGTGAGCAGCGCCTGACCGAGTACGTTACGGATCTTGTGCGCGCCGGTGTGGTTGAGGTCCTCGCGCTTGAGGAGTATCCGCGCTCCGACCCGGGAGGAGAGCCGCTCGGCCCGGTAGAGCAGGGACGGCGCGTCGGCGTACTCGCGCAGCAGTGCCGAGAACTCGGCCTGGAAGGAGTCGTCGGTCAGCGCCTTCCGGTATGCCACGTCCAGCTCGTCGAGCGCGGCCACCAGGGCCTCGGGGACGAAGCGACCGCCGTACCGGCCGAAGTGTCCGGCGCCGTCGGGCAGCAACGCCGCACCGCCCTGCGGTGCGGGGGCGGTGGGCCCGCTCATCGGACCGGCCTCGGGGTGGCGGGGTGGTTACCGGCGTTGACCAGCTCGGCCACTGCCTCGCGAGGGCTCTTCTGGGTGACCAGCCCCTCGCCGACCAGGACGGCGTCGGCGCCGGCCGAGGCGTACCGGATGAGGTCGTGCGGGCCGCGCACGCCGGACTCGGCGATCTTGACGACCTTGTTCGGCAGGCCGGGCGCGATCCGCTCGAAGACCGACCGGTCGACCTCGAGGGTACGGAGGTTACGGGCGTTCACCCCGATCACCCGGGCGCCGGCCTCCAGGGCGCGGTCCGCCTCCTCCTCGTCGTGCACCTCGACCAGTGCGGTCATGCCCAGCGACTCGATCCGCTCCAGGAGGCCGACCAGCACGTTCTGCTCCAGGGCGGCGACGATCAACAGCACCAGGTCGGCGCCGTGCGCCCGGGCCTCGTGCACCTGGTAACTGGAGACGACGAAGTCCTTGCGGAGCACCGGGATGTCCACCGCGCTCCGGACCGCCGCCAGATCGTCCAGCGACCCGCCGAACCAGCGCCCCTCGGTGAGTACGCTGATGCAGCGCGCCCCACCGGCGGCGTAGTCACCGGCCAGGTCGGCCGGGTCGGCGATCTCGGCGAGCTGCCCCTTGGACGGTGAGGAGCGCTTCACCTCGGCGATCACCCCGACGCCCGGGCGGCGCAGTGCCGCGTACGCGTCCCGGGGCGGCGCGGCGGCCGCCGCGAGTTCTTTGATCTGCTCCAGCGGGACCTGTTCTTGCCGGCGTGCAACGTCCTCGCGGACCCCTGCGAGGATCTCGTCGAGCACATTGGTCGACGTCGCCGATCCGGCTCCGTCCTCCGCCGCGTGCGGATGCTCAGCAGTCACCAACGGACTCCCCTCTCCGGGTGTCATGGGCCGATGCTAGGCGCCGCCACGGGGCGGACGCCGACGGGGGTATGGCCTGCTTCACGAGATGGGCTGCGGCATAATGGCCGCCCCTGTGAGTGAAATGTCACACTGTGCCATCGAAGATCGGCTCCGGATCGTCGGCCCGGGCGTCGCGTCGGCACGCGGCGGCCGGCTTCCACGAGGCGGTCGGCGGCTGTGACGAGGATCAAGGAAGCCCGATGCGACGCGCCACGTTGTCTCCGTTGGTGAACCGGCCAGGAGGCGAACCGTTGATCCGGGGTTACCGACCGGAAACACCAGGTGGGCACCATCAACGTCGGGCACACTGGTCGACGGGGCCCCGTCGACCAGTCGGATCGATTTTCGTGCGGGGAAAGACATGAGCGCTGCGAAGCCTGGCTCGATCATCGACCTGACCAACATCCCCCGGGCCGTCCTCTCCGTCGCGGCGGGCGTGGTCCACAGCGTGGAACGGGTGGTGGTCGGCGACGCCCGGGTCCGTACCGCCCGGGGCAACGCCTGGGAGGCGATCTGCGCGGACCGGGATCGCGCGCACCGGCGCGACGAGATCCGTGCCCTGGTGGCAACGCTCACCGCGCCGCCGGCAGCGGCCTCCACGGCACCGGCACCAGCTGCGAACGCCGAGGCCGCCGGCACGACCGGCGCAACCGCCCGGATAGGCGGGGGGCGGCGTGCCCGCGCCGCCGGTGCCGGCCGGCGGTCGGGGTCGGCCAGCGGAGTCCCGTCGCGGCCCGGATCGACCGGCCGGCGACAGCCGGTCCACTGACCGCCGGACAACCGGTCCACTGACCGCCGGACAACCGGTCCACTTACCGCCGGACAACCGATCCGCCGGACAACTGGATTTACTGACCGCCGGGCGGCCCCGTCGATCCCCGCCGGGGCCGTCGATCCCCGGGGGTCAGCTTGCCGTCGGGTCCTCGCCGCGATCCAGCGCGTCCCAGGCGCCGGTGGTGTGCCGGCCGTCGAGTCGACCGCCGGTGGTGGCGGGTGTCGTGCCGCCCCGGCCGGCTATGGCCACCCAACGCCCCCGCTCGTAACGGGCGCCCATCAATGGCCAATCGGCGCTCCGGACGGCGGTGAACCCACCCGCCGCACCGGCGAGTAGACCACCGAGTACGCAGAGCAGCGGCCAACCCGCACGCACCTCGCCAGCGGTGCTGACTCCGCCGTATGCGGCGCCGGCGACTATCCCGGCCCCGATGATCACCAGCAGCACGCCGGCCAGTCGACGCAACAACCCGCGGGTGGCGAGCACCATCCCGGCGGCGGCGAGGCCGACCAGGCCCAGTGCCGGTAGCCAGGGCAGCAGGTCGGACCCGGTCCGGGTCAGCCGGTCCGGTGGCAGCGGCGCCGGTCGGGTGGTCAGTTCGACCGCCCAGATCCGGGTCGCCGCGAAGACCGCCAGGCCACCGCCGAGCAGGCAGAGCAGCACAGTCATTGCCAGCTCCCGGCGGCCCGTGGACGCGGTCGCCGGCTGCGGTGGTGTGCGTCCCGGACCGGTCTGCGGTCCCTGCCCGGCCGTCATCGGGCTGGCCGCAGGGTTTCGGCCGCCGCGATCGCGGCCAGGACGGCGGCCGCCTTGCTGCGGGTCTCCCGGTCCTCGGCCGCGGGGTCGGAGTCGGCGACAATGCCGGCGCCGGCCTGCACGTACGCCCGCCCGCGCCGGATCAGCGCGGTCCGGATCGCGATCGCCATGTCGAGGTCGCCGCCGAAGCCGAAGTAACCGACCGTCCCGCCGTACAGGCCGCGACGGGTCGGCTCCAGCTCCTCGATGATCTCCATGGCGCGTACCTTGGGCGCGCCGGAGAGCGTTCCGGCCGGAAACGTGGCCGCCAGCGCGTCGAACGCGGTCCGGTCGTCGCGCAGCGTTCCCACCACTGTCGAGACGATGTGCATCACGTGACTGTACCGCTCGATGGTGGCGAACTCCGGCACCTCGACCGTGCCCGGCCGACAGACCCGGCCCAGGTCGTTGCGGCCGAGGTCGACCAACATCACATGCTCGGCCCGTTCCTTCGGATCGGTGATCAACTCGGTGGCGAGCCGGCCGTCCTCGGCCGGGCTGTTTCCCCGGGGCCGGGTGCCGGCGATCGGGTGCAGCATCGCCCGCCGCTGACCGTCGTCGCTGGTGGTGACCTTCAGGTGTGCCTCCGGGGACGATCCGACGATGTCGAAGTCGTCGAAGCGGAGCAGGTACATGTACGGGCTCGGGTTGGTGGTCCGCAGCACCCGATAGACGTCGAGCGGGTCGGCCCGGGTGTCCCGCTCGAAGCGCTGGGCCAGCACGATCTGGAAACACTCGCCGGCCCGGATCGCCTCCTTCGCCACCTCGACCGCCTTCGGGTACTCCCCCTCGGCCGTCCGGCACTCCACCTCGCCCGGTGAGGGCCGGTCGACGGTGGCGATCATCGGCGGGATCGGCCGGGAGAGCGCGCTGGTCATCGCGTCCAACCGACCGACCGCCTGGTGGTACGCCGCCGTCACCCGGACGTCCCGGTCCACCGTCGGCCGGGTGTCCCCGTCCGCGGTGTCGGAGCCGCCGGTGTCGGAGCCGCCGGTGTCGGAGCCGCTGGTGTCGGAGCCGCCGATGTCGGAGCCGCCGGGCAGAGCCGGCAGGAGGGCGTTCGCCACCAGAATGGCGGAGCCGTCGAAGTGGTCCAGCACGACCAGGTCGGTGGCGAGCATCATGCCCAGCTCGGGCAGGCGCAGGTCGTCCTCGGTCAGTGACGGGAGCCGCTCGATCCGCCGTACGACGTCGTAGCCGAGGTAGCCGACCATCCCGCCGAAGAGCGGCGGCAGCGGCCCGTGCTCCGAGCCGACCGCGCCGGCGGCGGCCGGGCCGGTCAGCGCGGCGACGGTCGCCCGCAACACCGCCATCGGGTCGCCTCCGCTCGGCACGCCGGCCGGGGGTACGCCGAGCCAGTGCGCCCGACCGTCCCGCTCGACCAGCGTGGCACTGCTGCGTACCCCGATGAAGGAGTAGCGCGACCAGGCGATCCCGGCCGGGCCGGCACCCTGTTCCGCGGACTCCAGCAGGAAGGTCCCGGGGCCGCCGGCCAGCTTGCGGTAGACCCCGACCGGGGTCTCCCCGTCGGCGAGCAGCCGACGGACGACCGGCACCACCCGTCGGGTCCGGGCCAGCTCCCGGAAGGTCGCCTCGTCCGGACTCACCGCTCCGGTCGTCATCGGGTCACCGCCCCAGTCGCAGCGTCACGGCCGCCTCCGGCCGCGTCTCGGTCAGGTCCACGGCCCGCGTCTCGGTCAGATCCACAGACCGCGTCTCGGCCAGGTCCACGGCCCGCGTCTCGGTCACGACGACGGCCCGGCGAGGTCGGGAGCCGCTCCGGGAGCCGCTCCGGTGACCGGGAGCGGATCGGAGAAGCAGGTCCAGTCACCGGTGTGGCAGGCAGCGCCCACCTGGTCGACACTGACCAGCACGGCATCGCCGTCGCAGTCGAGCGCGACCGAGCGGACGTACTGGTGGTGACCGGAGGTCTCGCCCTTGACCCAGTATTCCTGCCGGCTGCGCGACCAGTAGGTGGCCCGGCCGGTGGTGAGGGTCCGGTGCAGCGCCTCGTCGTCCATCCAGGCCATCATCAGCACGTCGCCGGAGTCGTGCGCCCGGACCACCGCGGCGACGAGTCCGTCGGAGTTGCGGCGCAGCCGTGCGGCGACCGCCGGATCGAGGGCCGAGGGCCGCGCGGGGCCGCTCGACGCCGGCCCGGGCGCGGTCGCCGGGGAGAGATCGGGTACGGGCATAGTTCCCGATTGTTTCGCACGTGGGACGGGAACCGCCCACCCCTCCCCGCTCCCGTCCCGCACAGTGGCCCACGCCACGCCGTCACGTACCCGGGCAGCCCTCTCCAGTTCGCCGACGACCCGGTCCGCACGGGCCAGTTGGCTGACGTACCGGTCCAGCCGGCCGTCGCCGAGGGCGGCGGCGAGGTCCGCGCCGACCACCCGGGCGAGATCGTCGGCGTACGGGCGGGCCAACGTCACCGTGCCGGCCACCAGCCGATGCGCGGCGGCGTGCAGCCGGGGCAGGGTGTCGGGGTGCAGCCCGAGACAGGTGAGCATGTCGTCGCGGTAGCCGTCCGGCGCGACCGGCAGGTCGAGCACGGCGGCCAGGGCGTCCCGCCGGCTGGCGACGGTGACCGCCGGGTTCGCCAGGCGGAGTACCGACGGGCACCGCCGGGCCAGTTCGGTCGCGGCGAGCCGGGCGTCGTACTCGGCGCCGGTCGCGCACGCCCCGCCGACCTTGCCGAGCGCGGCGACCAGTTCCTCCAGATCGGGGTCGGCGGGACGCTGGCGAATCTCGGTCACCTCGACCGACGCCCGCCAGTCGTTGTGTGCCCAGAGTAACCGTGCGGGCGCGGCGACCGGCAGTCCGAAGGACCATTCGGCGGGCCGGTCGAGCCGGGCGAGCCACGATCGAACATCCCGTACGGCGACCGACAGGTGGGTGAGCCGGTCGCCTCCCTCCACCAGATACGCCGGGTACGCGGCATAGGGCGCCCCGCTGACCAGGACATCGATGTCCACGTCGCTGTACGGGGTGGCGGCGCCCCGGGCATAGCTGCCCCGCAGCAGCACGGCCACCACGGGCGGGCCGGGCATCCGGCGCAGCCGGTCCGTCCAGGCGTCGAAAAACCCGGGCTGCAGTAACGGACCGTGATCCACGGCGCCATCGTGCCGCAGCTCCGATCATGACGCAACGCCCGATCGCGCGTCGCCTGGGCGTTTCATCCGTTATTTGCCTAGAAATCGCATTGACTGTGCCGGGTACCGATCACCAGCCGCCGCCCCGACCGGCACCGCGGCGGAGAGCCGAGCGACCTGGTCGCCGGTGAGCCGCAGGTCGACGGCGCCGACGTTCTCCTCCAGGTAGCGGATCCGCTTGGTTCCCGGGATCGGCAGCACGTCCTCGCCCTGGGCGAGCAGCCAGGCCAGCGCAGCCTGGGCCGGCGTACAGCCGATCTCGGCGGCCACCGCGCCGACCCGGGCCACCAGCTCCAGGTTGGGGCCGAGGTTCTCCTCGGCGAACCGGGGTGCCCGGCTCCGGAAGTCGTCGGCGCCGAGTTGCTCCCGACCGCTGATCGTCCCGGTCAGCAGCCCACGCCCCACGGGCGAGTACGCCACCAGCGCCACGCCCAGCTCCCGGCAGGTCGCCAGCATCTCCCGTTCGACGTCCCGGGTGAAGAGCGAGTACTCCATCTGCACCGCCGCCACCGGGTGTACGACGTGCGCCGCCCGCAGCGTCGCCGGGCTCACCTCGGAGAGCCCGATGAACCGAACCTTCCCGTCGACGACGAGTTCCGCCATCGCTGCGACGGTCTCCTCGATCGGCGTCTCCGGGTCGCGCCGGTGCAGGTAGTAGAGATCGATGGTCTCCACCCCGAGCCGGACCAGCGAGGCGTCGCACGCCGCGCGGGCCCAGGCCGCGCTGCTGTCCACGTACACCCCGGGGGCGCTGGTGTCGTTGCCCCCGCCGCGGAACCGGTTGCCGAACTTGGTCGCCAGGAACACCTCGTCCCGGCGCTTGCGGACGACCGGGCCGAGCAGTTCCTCGTTGTGCCCCCGGCCGTACATGTCGGCGGTGTCGAGGTGGTTGACGCCCAGGTCGAGGGCGCGGTGCAGGGTACGCACGGACTCCTCGTCGTCCCTGGTCCCGTACGCCATGCTCATCCCCATACAGCCGAGCCCGACCGCCGAGACCTCCGGTCCGATCGCTCCGAGCCTGCGCTTACGCATCACCGTGCTCCGTCCACCAGTCCGTTCCGTCATCGCACCCGGGCGTTCCGTCGGCCCACGCCGATCGCCGCGTCCCCGATCGCGTGGAACCACCCGTGCGTCCCATGGTCCGCCCCCGCCGGTCTACTACCCGACCGCCGGGCACCGGGAAACGAGGGGGTGATTGTCAGGCGGTCGCGACGTGGACTAGCGTTGATTTCAACAGCTGTTGAATTTATCGAAGGAGGGTCCATGGAGACCGCGATCGAGGTCCGCGACCTCGTCGTGCGGCGCGGCAGGCGGCCGATCCTGCACGGCGTCAGCTGCACCGTCCCCCGCGGCAGCGTCACCGGCCTGCTCGGCCCGAGCGGCAGCGGCAAGACGACTCTGCTCCGGGCCATCGTGGGCGTGCAGGTCGTCGCCGGCGGCTCGGTCACCGTGCTCGGCCAGCCGGCGGGGGCGCGCGGGCTGCGGCACCACGTCGGCTATCTGACCCAGGCGCCCAGCGTCTACCCGGACCTGACCGTCCGGGAGAACACCCGGTATTTCGGCCGGCTCTACGGCCTGGGCCGGCACGACGCCGATCGGGCCGTCGCCGATGTCGGCCTGGCCGACGCCGCCGACCAGCTCGTCGGCACCCTCTCCGGCGGCCAGCGCAGCCGGGCCTCACTCGCCTGTGCACTCGTCGGGCGCCCCGAGGTGGTGATCCTGGACGAACCGACCGTCGGCCAGGATCCGGTGCTCCGGGCCGAGCTGTGGGACAGGTTCCACGGGATGGCTGCCGAGGGCACCACGCTGCTCGTCTCCAGCCACGTCATGGACGAGGCAGCCCGATGCGATCGACTGATGCTGATCCGGGAGGGTCGGCTGATCGCCGACGACACCCTGCCGGCGGTACGCGCGGCAGCCGGCACCGACGACCTGGAGGAGGCGTTCCTGCGCCTCATCCGGGCGAACGCCCGGGACGGCGCCGCCGCCGGGCCCGCCGGGACGACCGACGCGTCGCCCCGGACGGCCGACGGACCAGCCCCGACGACCGACGGACTGGCTCAGACGACCGGCGGGGGGTCCGGGCGATGAACCCACGGATCCTCCTCGCCACCACCGGTCGCATCCTCCGCCAGCTGCGACACGACCGGCGTACGGTGGCGATGCTGCTGCTGGTGCCGACGCTGCTGCTGGCGCTGCTCTACCACATGTTCGGCGACCAACCGTCGCCTCCGGGGCAGCCGGGCCTGTTCGACCGGATCGCGCTGGTCATGCTCGGCATCTTCCCCTTCGTGATCATGTTCCTCGTCACCAGCATCGCGATGCTGCGCGAGCGCACCTCCGGCACGCTCGAACGACTGCTCACCACCCCGGCCGGCAAACTGGACCTGCTCTTCGGTTACGGGCTCGCGTTCGGGCTGGCCGCCGCGGTCCAGGCCGGGGTCGCGGCCGGGGCGGCGTACTGGCTCTTCGACCTCTCCACCGCCGGCAACCCCGGGCTGGTGGTGCTGATCGCGGTGGTGGACGCCGTCCTGGGGGTGGCGCTCGGCCTGTTCTGCAGTGCCTTCGCCCAGACCGAGTTCCAGGCCGTACAGTTCATGCCGGTCGTGGTGATCCCACAGATCCTGCTCTGCGGTCTCTTCGTGGCCCGCGACCAGATGGCCGGCTGGCTACAGGCGATCAGCGACGCGCTACCCCTGTCGTACGCGGTCGAGGCGCTGCAACAGGTCGGCGCGCACGCCGAGCCGACCGGCACGATGTGGCGGGATGTGACGGTGGTCGCGGCGGCGGTGGTGGTCGCCCTGGTGCTCGCCGCGGCGACGCTGCGGCGGCGCACCGGCTGACGGCCGGCGCCAGCGGCGACGGTCGCCGTGCCGGCCGGATGCCCCGGATGCGGGGACCCGGCCGGCGGTGCGTGGGAACGAGTACGAGGACGGCGATGGCACGACGGAGCGGACGGCGACCGGGAAATCCCGACACCCGGCAGGCGATCCTCAGCGCCGCCCGGGAGGCGTTCGCCGAACGCGGCTTCGACCACGCCTCGGTCCGGGCGATCGCGACGAGCGCCGGCGTCGATCCGGCCCTGATCCACCACTACTTCGGCACCAAGGACGGGCTCTTCCGGGCCACCATCGACATCCCGTTCGACCCGCAGGAGCTGCTGCCGCAGATCGCCGCCGGCGGGCTGGACGGGATCGGTGAGCGGCTGGTCCGGACCTTCCTGCGGGTCTGGGACTCCCCCGGCGGCACGGCCGGGGTCGCGCTGTTCCGATCCGCGATGAACAACGAGTGGACCGCGCGTCTGCTCCGTGAGTTCCTGGAGACCCAGGTACTCCGCCGGGCGACCGGGATGCTCGAGGTCGACCCGGCCGAGGCGCCGCTCCGCTCCTCGCTGGTCGCCACCCAGATGGCCGGGATGGTCATCGTCCGCTACATCCTGCGGCTGGAACCGCTCGCCTCGGCGCCGCCGGAGGTCGTGGTCGCGGCCGTCGGACCGACCGTGCAGCGCTACCTCGCCGGGGACCTCGCCGGGCTCACCGGCCACGGCCCCGGCCGGGGCATGCCCAGCTAGCCGGGCCCGGGATTGGCCGGCCACTGCGCACTGGTCGGGCTGGCGGTCGCCGGCCAGCCCGGTTCGGGGCGCTGCGGATGATTCCGCCGCCGGCAGAGGACCGGGTGCAGAAGCTCGGCCAGCTCGGCCTGGTTGGCGAGCGGACGGGGGAAGGCGAGCCGGGCCCGGCAGCGGGTGCTGCGGCCGCCGAGCGCCACCACCATGCCGTACCGGTCGAGCCGGACCACGCGGGGCGGCGGCTCCTCCGGGCCGGCCGGCGGCACGATGTCGCCGAGTTGGCGCCGGAGAAACGCGGCGACCTCCGGTCCGTGGTGGTCCGCAAGGTCGGCGAGAAGGTCCCGCTCCATCGGGTGCAGCGGGTCCGGCTCGGCCGCGGCGTACTCGGCCGGTTCGACGTCCAGCACCGTGCCGGCGCGTTCCAGCCGGATCTCCACCGGCTCGAAACGGTAGAGCGTGAAGCACCCGCCGACGTCCAGCAGATCGCCGGTCGGCACCACGTCGGCGAAGTCGACCGCCGCCCGCCGCGCCTCGGCACCGGAGAGCGGTTCCGGCCAGCCGGAGATCCAGACCCGGCCGAGCGGAGGTGTCCCGGCGCCGGGCGGCAGGTCGCGTACGTCCAGCACCAGCGCGGTGGCCCGGCCTGCCCCGGTGGGCCGGAGCACGGCGGCCAGATCGCTGACGATCGAGACGAGCAGCAGCAGCCGGCCAGACGGGTCGGTGGCATGCCGGACCTGGTGCGGGCCGGGCCGGTACGCGACCTGGGCGGTGCCGGCGAGCCGGCCGGCGGCCAGGGTACGCGCCACCTCCGCGGGGCTGGGCTGCATGGGTCGACCTCCAGCAGAAGTTAGCATGACCTTAGTAAGGGGAGGCTAACTTATCCCGGAGGCGCCGTCCACGTGCCCGAGTGGTTGGGCGGGGGCCCTTCTACAACAGAAAGCGATAATGCGGGGCCCTTCCTTACCGGGTCTGCTCCAGCCAGGAGGCGTAGAGGAGGGCGTAGACGGAATGCGGGTCGGCAAGTAGCTCCTCGTGCGGGCCACGTTGCACGATCCGGCCCCGGTCCACCACGATCACCTCGTCGGCGGCCTGCGCGGTGGAGAGTCGGTGCGCGATGGCCACCGTGGTCCGGCCCCGGGTCACCGCGTCGAGGGTGCGCTGCAGGCGTACCTCGGTGGCCGGGTCGACGGCGCTGGTCGCCTCGTCCAGCACCAGCAGGTCCGGGTCGGCCACGTACGCCCTGGCCAGCGCCACCAACTGCCGCTCGCCCACGCTGAGCGCCTCGCCGCGCTCCCCCACCGGGGTCGCCAGTCCGGCCGGCAACCCGTCGACCCAGTCACCGAGGCCGAGTTCGGTACAGGCGAGCGCGAGCTCCTCGTCGGTCAGCTCCGGGCGGCCGAACCGGACGTTCTCCGCGACGGTGGAGTCGAAGAGGAAGCCGTCCTGCGGCACCATCACCACCCGGGACCGCAGCGAGCCGAACCGGACCCGGTCCAGCGGCACCCCGGAGAGCAGCACCGCACCGGCGGACGGGTCCATCAGCCGGGTGAGCAGTTTGGCGAAGGTGGTCTTGCCGCTGCCGGTCTCCCCCACCACCGCGACCCGGGTCTTGGCCGGGATGTCCACGTTGACGTCGACCAGCACCGGAGGGCCACCGGGATAGCGGTAGTCGACGTGAGCGAAGCGGATGTCGATCGGTCCGGCCGGCAGGTCGACGCCCTGCTCGCCGGGGTCCGCCACGTCCGGCGCCACGTCCAGCACGTCCAGCACGCGTCGCCAGCCCGCGACCGCGTTCTGCGCCTCGTTCAGCACCTCGGTGGCGATCTGGACCGGCTGGATGAAGAGGGTGACCAGGAAGAGGAAGGCGGTGAGTTCGCCGATGCCGAGCGATCCGTCGACGCCCAGCCGCACGCCGAGCACCACCACACCGGCCAGGGCCAACCCGGCGGCGATCTCGCCGGTCGAGAAGCCGATCACGCTGGTCCGGATCGCCCGCTGCTGGGCCCGGCGCTGCTCGTCGATGGTCCGGTCCAGCCGGGCGGCGGTCCGACCGGCGACACCGTACGCGCGGATCACCGGTGCGCCCACCACGCTCTCGGAGATCGCCGCCAGCATCGCGCCCATCCGCTGCCGGACCACCCCGTACGCGGTGGCGAGCCGCCGCTGGAAGATCCGGATCACCAGCGCGGCCGGAACGAACGCGGCGAAGACGACGAGGGTCAACTGCCACGAGTAGACCGCCATCACGATGGTGGTCACCACCAGTTGGCCGATGTTGACCAGCAGGATCACGCCGCCCCACTGGAGGAACTGGGTGATCTGGTCCACGTCGCTGGTGACCCGGGAGACCAGCGAGCCGCGCCGCTCCGCCTGCTGGTGCAGGGTCGAGAGGTCGTGCACGTGCCGGAACGCCCGGACCCGCACGCCGGCCAACGCCGTCTCGCTGACCGTGAAGAGCCGGCGCATCATCAGATAGCCGCAGATGGTGGTCACCACCAGGACCGCGGCGGTGGCCGCCACGACCAGACCGACCACGCCCAGGTCCGGGCCGCCCGGGGCGCGTAGCCCCCGGTCGATGCCCTGCTGGATCGCCACCGGTACGGCGGCCCGGCCGATCATCGAGACCAGCGCCAGCCCGAGCGTGCCGGCCAGCCCGGTGCGCAGCTCGGGCGAGAGTGCCAGGCCCCGGCGCAGCGTTCCCCAGGCACTCTCCGACCGCTCGGGCACGGCGTCGATTACGGTGCTGCCGCTCATGCCGCCACCTCGCCGCTGCCCGCACCGTTGCGGGGGGATCCGTTCACACGTCCACCTCTTCGCCTCGCCGGGTCGCCGAGTTCTCGTACGCCCGATCCCGCTCGCGTTCCGCCTCGGCCCGCTCGTACGCGGTGACCAGTGCGGCGTACCCGGGAGTGGTACGCAGCAGCGTGGCGTGGGTGCCCCGGCCGACCACCCGGCCGTGCTCGATGTAGACCACCTCGTCGGCAAGGGCGATGGTCGCCCGCCGGTACGCCACCACCAGGATCGACGCCGCCGACTCGGCGCCGCGCGGGTGTGCACCGTCCGGGCCGGACGTGCGGTCACCGCGGAGTGCGGCCAGGATCGCCGCCTCCACCCTCGGGTCCACGGCGCTGGTGGCGTCGTCCAGCACCAGCAGGCGGGGCCGCCCGGCGAGTGCCCGGGCCAGGGTGAGCCGCTGCCGCTGGCCGCCGGAGAGTGCCGCGCCACGCTCGCCGACCAGGGTGTCCAGCCCTTCCGGCAGGGCCGCCACGAAGCCGTCCGCCTCGGCCAGCCGCAGGGCCGCCCAGACGTCGTCGTCGGTGATGCCGTCCCGGCCCAGCGTCACGTTGGCCCGGATGCTGTCGTCGAAGACGAACGGCACCTGCGCCACCAACGCGGTGGTACCGGCCAGCGAGGCGGCGGTGAGGGATCGCAGGTCGACCCCGTCGACGGTCACCGTGCCGGCGTCGGGGTCGACGAGCCGGACCGCGAGGGAGACGATCGTCGACTTGCCGGAGCCGGTGGGCCCGACCAGCGCGACCGTCCGGCCGGCCGGCACGGTGAACGACACGTCGTGCAGCACCGGCACCGGGGCCGGCACCGGCACCGGGGCCGGGGCCGGGGCCGGGGCCGGGGCCGGGGCCGGGGCCGACTGCTCGGTCGGCGCCGCGGGGGCAGCACCGCCCGGCACCGATCCCGGGTTGGCCGGCACCGATTCCGGGTTGGCCGCCAGCACCGGCTCGGATATCCGGACCCCGGCCGGGGAATCGGCCGGCTCGGGTATCCCGGTCGGGCGGGGAGCCGTCTCCGGCTCGGTCACGAGTGCCGCCTCGTTCGGCACGGTGGCCGGCGGCGGTTCGGCCGGGGCGTACCCGAAGGTGACCCGGTCGAAGACGAGGGTGGCCGGCCGTCCCTCCCGGGGGTCAAGCGCGGTCTCGCCGTACGGCATCTCCCCGGTCGCGGTGAGCACGGCCTGCAGCCGTTCCCAGCCCGCGACGCTGCGCGGCAGTTCGGCGAGGACCCAGCCGATCGCCCGGACCGGGAAGGCCAGCACCGTGAAGAGGAACGCCACGCTGACGAGTTCGGTGATGCTGACCGCGCCCTGGCTCAGTCGGGCCGCGCCGACCAGCAGCACGGCCAGGGTGCCGAGGCTGGGCAGCGTCTCCAGCATCGGGTCGAAGATGCCACGGAGCCGGCCCACCGAGATCAGTGCGTCCCGCAGCTCGCCGGCCTGGGCCGCGAACCGGGTCGTCTCCCGGGCCTCCTGACCCATGGTCTTGACCACCAGGGCCCCGTCGAAGCTCTCGTGCGCGATCGCACTCACCTGGGCGCGCATCTGCTGGGCCCGGGCCTGCCGGGGCGCCATCCGCCGGGAGTAGACGACGTTGAGCGCGAAGAGCGCCGGAAAGATCGCCACCCCGACCAGTGCGAGTACCCAGTCGGTGACGAAGAGTGAACCCAGCGCCGCCACCAGCATCACCAGGGTGCCGACCGCGAAGGGCAGCGGCGCGATCGGGAACCAGGCCGCCTCGACGTCGGAGTTGGCGTTGGAGAGCAGCGTGCCGGTGGCGTGCCGATGGTGCCAGGCCAGCGGCAGCTCCAGGTAACGGCGGGTGATCCGGCGCCGGTAGCTGGCCTGCAACCGGTACTGCATGAATCCGGCGCCGAGCCGGCGGCCGAACATGCCGAGCACCCGGCCGAGGCTGACCGCGAGCAGCGCGGCGGCGGCCGCCAACACGGCGGCCAGCTCGACCCGGCCACTCTCCAGCGACGGCACCACCACGTTGCCGACGACGGCACCCACGACGTACGCGCTCGCGATGATCAACAGGCTGTAGAGGACGCTGCCGCCGACCGCCACCGCGAAGATCCGTGGCTCCTCGCGGACCGCGTGACCGAGGACCCGGATTCCCCTGAGAAGTATGTCCCGGCTCGTCTTGCCCGCCACGCTCTCCCCCGCCGTAAGCCTGCTGCTTCCAGCTCATCCTTACTGATCAGGGCGAGGGATGACGAACCGATTGGCGTGGGTGATACCGACTCGGCCCTGATTGTGTCTGCTGTCACAACCTGTTCCGTCTGCCGGGCGGCTCGCATCATGCCGGTCGGCCGGATCTCGTACCACGCCAGTCGGCCGGATCAGGATTACGATCAAGACATGCCCCGCTACGCGGATACGGAGCGCCAGTCGCTGGCCGATCTCCTCCTGGCGCTCGGGCCGGACGCGCCCACGATCATTCCCGAATGGGCCACCCGGGATCTCGCCGCCCACCTGGTGGTCCGGGAGCGCCGCCCGGACGCGGCGGCCGGGACCATGCTCCCGCCGCTGCGCGGACACCTGGCGCGGGTGCAGGCAGCCGTGGCCGGCAAGCCGTTTCCGGCCCTGGTCGACCTGGTCCGGCGTCCGCCGCGATGGAGCCCGCTGGCCCTGCCGCCCGTCGCCGAGCTGGCCAACCTGATGGAGTTCTTCGTGCATCACGAGGACGTCCGGCGGGCCTTGCCCGACTGGCAGCCCCGGGAGCTGCCGGCCGACCAGCGGGCCGCGCTGTGGAAGCGCGTCCCGACGCTGGCCCGGCTGTCCCTACGCCGGTTTCCGGCCGCCCTGCTGATCCAGGCGCCCGAGCACGGCGAGACCGGTGCCGGAGCCGGCGGGGATCAGGTCAGGATGGTCGGGTCACCGGGCGAGCTGATGATGTTTCTCTTCGGCCGCCAGCGTGTCGCGCGGGTCCAACTGGTCGGTCCGCCCGCCCTCACCGACCGGCTCCGCACCGCCAAGCTGGGCGTCTGACCGCGGAGCCGGCCGGACGTGCCGATGCGCGCCCTCGCCCTGGCGTCCCTGACCCGGCCGCCCTTTCCGGTACGGATCAACGAGCACGTCGGGCAGGTCGGCCCGGAGTCGATCCGGTGGGCTGCCGAACTCGGCCTGGTCGACAGCTCCGCCGCAGCCCGCCGGCTCGACCGGTCGAACGCCGCCGACCTGGCCGGCCGGGCCTGCCCGGAGGCCCGGCCGGAGCAGCTCCGGCTCCTCTCCGACCTCTTCACCTGGCTCTTCGCCTTCGACGACCGCTGCGACGAGGACGGCCTCGGTGACGACCCGGCCCGGCTCGCCCCGGTGGTCGGCCAGCTGCTCGACGTGCTCGACCTGCGCGGCGGGCCGGCGACGCCGGAGCTGGCCGCCGTCGCCGGCCCGACCGCCGCCGGCCTGCACGACCTCTGCCAACGGGTACGCGCCCAGGGCTCCCCACGGATCCTGCTCCGGTTCGCCGGCCAGATGCGGGACTACCTGCTGGCGCTGCTCTGGGAGGCGGCGAACCGGGAGCGGCACCGGGTCCCGGCGGTGGCCGAATATCTCCAGATGCGCCGGCACACCGGCGGGGTACGCCCCAGCTTCACCCTGACCGACCTGGCCTACGGCGGGCTGGCCGAGGCGACCTGCCGGGCTGACCTCGACGCCTCCAGCCTGGACGACCTCGCCACCGACCTGGTCTGCTGGTGCAACGACGTCTTCTCCTACGCCAAGGAGCGCCGGCAGAGCCGGGACGGGCACAACCTGATCGTCGTACTGGCCCGGGAGGGTGGGCGGGAGGAGCGGGCGGCGCTGCTCGACGCGGCCCGCCGGTTCAACGCGGGGCTGCGGGCGTACCTGCGGCTGGAGTCCGCGGTGCTGGCCGGCGGCGGCACCGACGCCCACCGGTTCGTCACCGCGCGCCGGGCCTGGATCCGGGGCAGCTACGACTGGTCGTTGGCGGCGGCCCGCTACCGGTGACCACCGCCGCGCCGCTCCAACAGGGTCACTAACCGGCCGCTGGGGACGCCCCGACCCAGCCGCCCGACGTGGCGTCGATCAACGTCCGCCGCACCGGGCCGGGCCGGGCAGCGCCGGCCACGCAGGGGCCCCGGTGCCCCTCGCGCTCACCACAGCGGCCGGAGCCGAAGAGCAGCCGGTCGCAGAAGACCCGGTACCGCTCGTGCTGCGCGTCCTCGGCCGAGACCGTCACCTCACCGGCGTCGAGTTCCGGGAGGAAGGCCAGCGACTCGGCCAGCAACGCGGCGAGTTCGGTGGCGGCGTCCAGCGTGGATACGGCAACCGGAAGGTGGATGACGTGCCCCGGTGCCGGCTCGTCGGGCCCGGCATCTCCGGCGAAGGGACTGCTCTGGCCCATGGTTGATCACCCTTACCCGTACTCGATGGCCTCCCGGCCCCCTGGTCACGCGGCGCACCCCCTCGCCGACCTGGGCCGACGAGTGGATAGCTTAGAGAGGGTGCCGGGCATTTCGTCGGTTTGCCACTCGGATCGCGCGAGACCGTCCCAGCGACAGCGAGGGCGACAGATAGGCAACGAGGGCGGCAGATATCGGACCGCGCGGTCCGATCGGCGCGGCTACCGGGCCCGATCGGTACTAGCCGTGGCGTGGGCAGACGAAATACCGTACGGTAACCGCGATTTAACGTGATCACCGTCACGCGACGATATCCGGAGGCTCCCCCCGCCATGGCTCTTGACGTCCCCTACCGGTCCATCCCCGACATGTTCCTGAAGCGTGTCTCGGCCACCCCCGACCGGGACGCGTTTGCCCACCCCGCACCCGACGACTCCGGCCCGGTCTGGCTGAGCTGGGCGCAGGTCGGTCAGCGGGCGAAGGCGATCGCCGCCGGGCTGCACGGCCTCGGCATCGGTTCCGAGGACCGGGTGGCGATCCTGGCCAACACCCGGCTCGACTGGGTCCTCGCCGACCTCGGCATCATGTGCGCCGGCGGTGCGACCACCACGGTCTATCCGACCACCGAGCCCGAGGACACCGTCTTCATCCTCTCCGACTCGGGCTCCAAGATCCTGATCGCCGAGAATGCCGACCAGGCGGCCAAGATCGCCGGAGCGGAGCTGCCGGGGCTGACCCACGTCGTGCTGATCGACGGGCCGGCCGCCCCGGACGCCACCCCGCCGCAGCTCACCCTGGCCGATCTGGAGGTGCAGGGCGCGCTGGCCCTGGAGAGCGACCCGGAGCTGATCGACCGGGTGGTCGCCGGGATCGACCAGGACCACCTGGCGACCCTGATCTACACCTCCGGCACCACCGGGCGGCCCAAGGGTGTCGAGCTGCTGCACGCCGGGTGGTGCTGGGAGGGCATCGCCCAGGGGAAGCTCGGGCTGCTGCTCCCCGAGGACCTGCAGTATCTCTGGCTGCCGCTGTCGCACTCGTTCGGCAAGACCCTGATCTGCGGCATCATCCACGTCGGCGTCCCCACCTACGTCGACGGCCGGCTCGACCGGCTCGTCGAGCTGCTCGCCGTGATCAGGCCGACCCTGATGTGCGGCGCGCCCCGGATCTTCGAGAAGGTCTACAACCGGGCGGTCACCACCGCGCAGAGCGCGGGCGGCGCCAAGGCCAGGATCTTTGCCTGGGCGGTGCAGACCGGTAAGCGCAAGGTGAGCCTGGAGCAGGAGGGCAGGCCGGTCTCGGCCGGGCTCCGGATCCAGTACGGGCTCGCCGAGAAGCTGGTCTTCAGCAAGCTCCAGGCCCGGCTGGGCGGCCGGATCCGGGTACTGGTCTCCGGCGCCGCGCCGCTGAGCCGGGAGATCGCGCACTTCTTCGCCGCGGCCGGGCTGCCCATCTCCGAGGGGTACGGCCTCACCGAGACCAGCGCCGGCAACTTCGTCAACCGTCCGGGCGCCCTCAAGATCGGTACGGTCGGGAAGGCCCTGGGTGACCTCGAGTGCCGGCTCGACTCCGACGGCGAGATCCTGCTCCGCGGGATGCCTGTGATGCGCGGCTACCACAACCTGCCGGCCGAGACCTCCGAGGCGTTCACCCCCGACGGCTTCTTCCGGACCGGCGACATCGGCGAACTCGACGAAGACGGCTACCTCAGGATCACCGACCGGAAGAAGGACCTGGTCAAGACGTCCGGCGGCAAGTACATCTCGCCGTCGTTGATCGAGGGCAGGTTCAAGGCGCTCTGCCCGTACACCTCCCAGGTGGTGGTGGTGGGGCAGGCCCGCAACTACTGCACGATGCTGGTCACCCTGGACGAGGACGCGATGACGACCTGGGCCGCCGGCGGTCCGCTGGAGGGCCGGCCGTACGCCGAGATCGTCGGCTCGCCCGAGGTGCAGGCCATGGTCGACGGCTACGTCGCCGAGCTGAACGAGAAGCTCAACCGCTGGGAGACGATCAAGAGGGTCACGGTGCTCTCCCGCGACCTGACCGTCGAGGACGGCGAGCTGACGCCGTCGATGAAGATCAAGCGCAGTGCCGTGGAGCAGAGCTTCAAGGCCGAGATCGACGGGATGTACCAGGGCACTCTCGCCCAGATCTGACCGCTGTCCGCGCGGGGGAACCACCCGCCAGGAGTGCCGAGAGGACCGGCGGTGCCCCCGCCGGTCCTCGACCACGCACCGCCGGTCCTCGACCACACACCGCCGGTCCTCGACCACACACCGCCGGTCCTCGACCACACACCGCCGGGACGACCTCGCCCGGTCGCTACCCGGCGACTGTGCCCGACTACCCAGGGCAGACGGAATCGGGGCGGCTTCACCCGGGCCTCACCGGGGTAAGAGCAGAGTGCAGGTGCGCGGTGGGCCGATCCGGTGCACGGCGGGTCGATCCGGTGGTCCGGTCGTGCGGCGGGACGCGGGGACGAGGGGGTTTCGGTGATGGTGGCCACGGTGGCAGCCCACGTGGAGACCGGCGCCTTGGTGATCACGATGGCGGGCCGGTGGAGCGTTGCGCAGGCGTACACGCTGCAGCGGGCGATCGCGAGGTGCGCCGCGCACCACCCACCGTACGTGGCCGTGGACTGCACCCGGATCGCCCCGGACAAGCTGCTGCCGACCCTGCTTCCGGCGCTGGTGATGCTCCGGGAGTCGTGTCGGCGTGGTATGACCGTGCTGGTCTGCGCGCCGGCCTCGGCGCTGACCGTCCTGCTCCGCCGCCTGCCGACCCGGCGGGTCCAGCTCTACCCCCGGCTCGCCGAGGCGCTCACCCGGGTCCGGCCCTATTCCGTCCCGGCCCACCTCCGGCGGGTCCACCGGCGGCTGGCGCCGGTGCCGCAGGCGGTGAGCACGGCCCGGGGGCTGGTCCGGGAGTGCTGCGAGCGGTGGCGGCTGGCGGAGATCGCCGACGATGCCCAGCTCGTCGCCTCCGAACTGGTGGCGAACGCCGTCGAGCACGCCGGCACCGAGATCGACCTGACCCTCTGCCACCACGGGCAGCGGCTGCGCATCGCGGTCGCCGACCGGCACCCCGGCGTACCGGCGCTGCCCCGGCGCGATCCGGCGGGCAAACCTGACAGTGCACACCAGCCGCTGGCCGTACGCGGTCGCGGACTCGCCATGGTGACCCGGTCGGCCAGCAGTTGGGGTGTCCTGCCCGGCTCCGACGGAAAGATCGTCTGGGCCAGCCTGGCGGCGCATCCGGCGTCCCGGTTGCGCCTCGCCGGCCTGGTCGGCCTCCCCCGGGCCGGCTACCAGTCCTGAGCCGCCGGTGGCCCTGCCGGCACGACGGCTTCGCCGCCGCGGGGCTCGCCCCGTCGCCGGCGACCTGGAGGACCTGTCGACCGGCTCAGGTCGAGCCGCTCAGGCGATCACGACCGGCTCCCGCCAGAGCGGGCGCTGCACCCGGTCGATGTCGTAGCGGACGGCCGCGATCCGGCGTACCGCCTCGGTCAGCTCGGCGGCGGGCAGCGTGAACGGCAGCCGGAGGAAGCGTTCCAGGGTGCCGTCGAGGCCGAACCTCGGGCCGGGTGCGAGGCGTACCCCGACCTCCTCGGCGGCCCGGGCGAGCGCGCTGGCGATCGGGCCGTCCAGCTCGGCCCAGAGGGTCACCCCGCCCGCCGGAACCCGCACCCGCCAGGCGGGCAGTTCCGCGCGGAGCGCGGCGAGCAGGGCGTCGCGCTGGGCGGTCAACTGTGCCCGCCGGGCCGCCACGATCGCCTCGGCGTCGGCGAGCAGCCGCACCGCGACGAGCTGGTCCAGCACCGGGCCGGCCATGTCGACCCCGACCCGCGCCGCCGCCAGCCGCTGCACCTGGGGTGCGGCGGCACGGATCCAACCGATCCGCAGGCCGCCCCAGTACGGCTTGCTCATCCCGCCGATGGTGACCACCCGGGAGTGCCGGTCGAAGGCGGCGGTCGGCGGCGGCACCTCGGTGCCGTCCAGCGGAAGGTCCACGAAGGACTCGTCGACCACCAGATCGGTGCCGCTGGCGTGCGCGGTCGCCACCACCCGCTCGCGCAGCTGCGCCGGCATCAGGTGACCGGTCGGGTTCTGGAACTCCGGGATCAGGTAGGCGAGCCGGGGGCGGGTCTGCCGGAGGCTGCCCAGCAGCAGGTCGGCATCCCAGCCCGTACCCTCGGTGGCCAGCCCGTGGGTGGCGATCCGGGCCCGGCGTGCGGCGAGCGCGGCGAGCGCGTTGGGATAGGTGGGTGATTCCACCAGTACGCTGCCGCCGGTCGGCAGCGCGAGCCGGAGCACCAGGTCCAGGGCGTGCTGCACACCGTTGGTCACCATGATCTGCTCGGGGCTGGTGACCAGGCCACGCTCGGTGTACGACCGGGCCACCGCCGTGCGCAGTTCGAGTATCCCGGTGGGGTGGTAGCCGGCACCGCCGAGGTATCGCGGCAGGTCCTCGGCGGCGGCTCGGGCGGCCGGGGCCAGTTCCGCCGGGGCGGCCAGCGCGGCGCAGCCGAGGTCGATCATGTCCAGATCGTCCTGCGGGGTCCAGAGCCCCGAACTGGCCACCCGATGCCCGCCGGGCAGCGTGGTCCAGCTGCCGGCTCCTCGCCGGCTGTTCAGGTGCCCGCTCTCCCGCAGTTCCCGGTAGGCGGCGGTGACGGTGGTCCGGCTGACCCGCAGCGCCTCGGCCAGCTCCCGCTCGGCCGGCAGCCGTACGCCCAGCGGCAGCCGGCCGTCGGCGAGCAGTCCGCGCACGGCACCGGCCAGCGCGATGTAGTCGGGGCTGCGCCGCCGACCCGGCAGTGCGTGCCACTGCCCGAGCATCCGGGCGAGCTGTGCCCCACGGACCAGGCTCGTCATAGCCACTCCACCCCGATTGGCCCTTCATGGCTGCTGGATTGGCCCTCAGAGTGGCATGCATGGCAAAGATTGGCAACCAGGGTCGGTGCCGAACCCGAACCCGTCGGGGCGACCGGCTCGTCCGGCGTCTCGGCCAGCTCTACGCCGGCCTCGTGCTCTACGGCGTCAGCATGGCCCTGATGGTGGAGGCGGGCCTCGGGCTCGACCCCTGGGACGTCTTCCACCAGGGGCTGTCCCGGATCACCGGCGCCTCGTTCGGCGTCGTGACCATCGCCGTAGGCGCGCTCGTACTGCTGCTCTGGATCCCGCTGCGTCAGCGGCCCGGCCTCGGCACGATCAGCAACGTCGTCGTCATCGGCCTCGCCGTCGACGCGGCCCTGGCCCTGCTTCCCACCGTGCAGGCCCTGCCCACCCGGACCGGGTTCCTGGTCGCCGGCATCCTGCTCAACGGCATGGCGACCGGCCTCTACATCGGAGCGCGTTTCGGACCGGGTCCACGTGACGGCCTGATGACCGGCTACGTCGCCCGGCGCCCCCACCGGTCGCTCCGGCTGGTCCGCACGGTGATCGAGGTGACGGTCCTGGCGGTCGGCTTCGCCCTCGGCGGCCGGGTCGGGATCGGCACCCTGGCGTACGCGCTGGCGATCGGCCCGCTGGTGCACGTCTTCATCCCCCTCTTCACCGTCGCGCCGTCATCCGCCGCCGTCACCGACCCGCCCCGGCCGATGCACCTCGCCACGTCCGCCTGACCGGCAAGGAAGCGCCGGCCGGAAGCGCCGGCCCTACGGGGCCGGAAGCGTCCGTCGTACGGGAAGCGCCGGCCGTACGGAACCGGTACGTCCCTCGTGGAGCCTCGTTCACCCGAGATCCGCGGAATGAACCGGTGTACAACGGTTCCGTCGGCTGCCGTGGCACGGCATCATTTCCCCATGGGGGATGAGGGATGGCGTTGGTCCGACGCTTGGATCTTCGTGTCACTGATCATCGCGGGTGGTGCCGGCCGGCACCGACGGTCGAGCAGCACCCGCCGACCGGAGGGAGTCCGGCTCGCCGACGTGCTCTCCACCGCCGACCATCTCAACCGGGCCCTTCCGGCCCGTCACGAGATCGAGGCCGCGGTGCGCCGTCTGGTGGGCGCCGGCCTGATCACCGTCTCGGACGGCTGGTTCCGGGTCACCTCCGCCGGTGAACACCTCTGGCGTACGCGGCCGCACGGCGGCCTGGCCACCACCGTCGAGACCGTGCACGGGGTGCTGACCCGCCGGCACTCCCCCGGCAACCACGACTGGCAGCTCGCCGAGGACGAACACGCCGCCGCGGTGCAGGAGTATGCCGCCCGGTTCACCCTGCCGATGCCGCGCCGCTCGCCGGAGAACCGCGGATAGCCCACGGACCTCGGCGGTAGCCAGCGCACCCGACGGAGATGTCGGACGTCGGGCTCGTCAGCGACTACCGGTACCTTTCCAGCTGTTCATCGATCTCGAGTTCGTGGATGCTCAGTTGGCGGACGAGGATGTCGTGTGCGGCCCGGCTGCCGATCTGGCGTCGACGCTGCAGGCGGTTCCGGTACAACGCGAACGCCTGGCCGGCCCACCACGGGTTGGTGGACCATGCCGCGGAGATGCGCAACGGCTCGTACGGCGCCGGAAGCTGCACTCCGTACGGCCGTTTCCCTCGCTGCTGCACCGACTCCCGCGCGAAGACCGGCAGGTTGAGGTGCAGTTGCCGGTCGGGCCAGATGGCGTAGTCGGACGCGAACGAGTCCCATGCCACGTGAACGCAGCCGAAGAACCCGCGCACGGAAACACCGTCGGATGTCACGACCACGAGCGGGCGGGGCGTGCCTCGACACACGAACACGGCGTGCAGGACGGCCGTGGGAACGATGACCACGGCCAACCCGACGACCACCCACTCGATCACCCCGAGGCCGGCGTCCCGTGCCTCGACGATCGGGTAACCCACCGAGAACGTGCACATCAGCAGGAAGGCGACGGCGCGCGTCGTCGCGCGGTCGGGCAGGAGCAGGAAGGCGCGCCCGTCGTCCACGACGAATGCGCGCGCCCGCGTCGCGGCTCGTCGCCAGGTGTAGACCGAAGCGCGGAAGAGCAGGAGGACCCCGACGGACGTCGGCAGGCACAACCCGACGAGGATGACATCCGTCGACGGCCGCACCATGGAATTCACGACTCCGATGCAGGTCGCCGTCACGGCTGCGGCGAGCGCGATGGCGATTCTCGCGATCGTGAGGTTCAGCCTCGCGGGCTCGGATCTCAGATCCATCACGCCAGTCTCGCATGCCAGACGCCGCGGCCACCGTCCTCAGCGGACCGGATGACCGGCGCCGCGCAGCGCGCTCTTGACCTCGCCGACGCTGAGCTCACCGAAGTGGAAGACGCTGGCCGCGAGGACCGCGTCCGCGCCGGCCGCCACCGCCGGTGGGAAGTGCGCAACCGCGCCGGCACCGCCGCTGGCCACCACCGGTACGTCGACCACCCGGCGGACCGCGCCGATCAGCTCCAGGTCGAACCCGGCCTTGGTGCCGTCCGCGTCCATCGAGTTGAGCAGGATCTCTCCGGCCCCCCGCTCGGCGGACCGGGCGGCCCAGTCCACCGCGTCGATCCCGGTGCCCCGCCGGCCGCCGTGGGTGGTCACCTCGAAGCCGCTCGCGGTGGTGGTGCCGGCCGGGATGCGCCGCACGTCGAGCGAGAGCACCAGCACCTGCCGGCCGAACCGCTCGGCGATCTCGGAGATCAGCTCCGGCCGGGCGATCGCGGCGGTGTTCACCCCCACCTTGTCGGCGCCGGCCCGGAGCAGCACGTCGACATCCTCGACCCGGCGCACTCCGCCGCCGACGGTGAGCGGGATGAAGACGGTCTCGGCGGTGCGGCGGACCACGTCGAGCATGGTGCCCCGGTTGTCGGAGGAGGCGGTGACGTCGAGGAAGGTCAGCTCGTCGGCGCCGGCCTCGTCGTATGCCGCCGCCAGTTCGACCGGGTCACCCGCGTCCCGCAGGTCGACGAAGTTGACGCCCTTGACCACCCGTCCCGCGTCCACGTCGAGACAGGGGATCACCCGCACCGCCACCGTCATGGGCCGAGCCTAGCCCGTGCCCGCGCGGCCACGCCCGTCACTTCTCCCGCAGCACGGCGAGCGCCTCGGCGACGGTGAAGGCGCCGGCGTAGAGCGCCTTGCCGGCGATCACACCCTCCACCCCGAGCGGCTCCAGCCCGGCGAGCGCCCGCAGGTCCTCCAGGGTCGAGACGCCGCCGGAGGCGATCACCGGGGCGTCGGTCCGGCCGCATACCTCGCGCAGCAGGTCGAGGTTGGGGCCGCGCATCATGCCGTCCTTGGTGATGTCGGTCACCACATAGCGCGCCGCGCCTGCCTGGTCCAGCCGATCCAGCACCTCGAAGAGGTCGCCGCCGTCCCGGGTCCAGCCCCGGGCCGCGAGGGTACGACCCCGCACGTCGAGCCCGATCGCCACCCGGTCGCCGTACTCGCCGACCACCCGGTCACACCACTGCGGGTCCTCCAGGGCGGCGGTGCCGATGTTGACCCGGGCCGCCCCCGTGCCGAGCGCAGCCCGCAGCGACTCGTCGTCCCGGATCCCGCCGGAGAGTTCCACCCGTACGTCGAGCCGGCCGACCACCTCGGCGAGAAGTGCGGCGTTCGAGCCCCGGCCGAACGCGGCGTCGAGATCGACCAGGTGGATCCAGTCGGCACCGTCCCGCTGCCAGGCCAGGGCCGCCTCCAGCGGGTCCCCGTAGCTGGTCTCACTGCCGGCGGCGCCCTGGACCAGGCGGACGGCCTGGCCGTCCGCGACGTCGACGGCGGGAAGCAGGGTCAGGCTCAACGTGCTCTCCTCGGTTGGCAGAAGCGGAGTCGGTCGGCCGCAGCCGGGATCGACGAGTTCATCGGGCCGGGGTTCAGGTCCGGCGGCCCAGCGCGATCACCACGACCGCCGGCAGCACCAGCAGCAGCAACGCGATCAACCCGAGCCGCAGGGCCAGCTCGTCGACGAGCAGCCAGATGACGATCACCGCCGCCAGGGAGAGCACGACCACGCCGGCCCGCTCGCCCCGGCTGCGCCGGGCGAAGAGCCGCCCGGTACGCCGGTCCGGCAGTCGCGGGCCGAGCCGGCGCAGCAGAGCCCGCCGGCGCTGGCGGCGGGCCACCGCCCGGGCTCTGGCAGCACGCTCCCGCTCCGCCTCCGCCAGCCGGAGCGCGCGGCGCCGCGCCCGCTCCTTGCTCACCGGGATGCGCCTTTTGACCGGGCCGGCAGCTCCGGCCGGCATGCCCCGGGAAAAGCGGTCCGGCGCGCCCGGGGAGCGGCCGGCCGGCGTGCCGGGAGAAAAGCCGGCCGGCGTGCCGGGGCGGGCGGGGCGGCGTTCACAGGGTGGCCAGCCAGTTCTGCAACAGGACGCGGCCGGACTCGGCGGACTTCTCCGGGTGGAACTGGGCGGCCGACAGCGGCACACGCTCCACCGCCGCCACGAACCGCCCGCCGTGCTCGGCGGTGGTCGCCAGCGCACCGGCCGCGGCGAGCGCGGCGACGTCGGTCGGGGCGTAGGAGTGCACGAAGTAGAAGCGGGCCTCGGGCGGCAGGCCGGCGAAGAGCCGGGACCCGGGCGGGGGCGCGACGGTGTTCCAGCCCATGTGCGGCACCCGCCGGGCGGCCAGCCCGGTCACGCCGCCGGGGAGCAGGCCCAGCCCTTTGCTCACCACGCCGTGCTCCTCGCCGTATTCGAAGAGGATCTGCATGCCGACGCAGATCCCCAGCACCGGGCGACCCGCCGCCACCCGCTCGGCGATCACCGGCCCGGCCCGCAGCGCCTCGATCCCGGCCATGCAGGCGGCGAAGGCGCCCACCCCGGGCACCACCAGGCCGTCGGCGGCGGCTGCCGCAGCGAGATCGTCGGTGACCGTCACCTCGGCGCCGGCCCGGGCCACGGCGCGCTGCGCCGAGCGCAGGTTGCCGGAACCGTAGTCCAGCACCACCACCCGGGGCATCAGCCGTCTCCAGGCAGCAACCAGAGCACGCCGCCGACCGCGGCCAGCAGGGCAAGCGCGGCCATCAGACCGACCACGGCCCGGGACGACCCCTGGCGCCGCATCGACCAGAGCCCGCCGATCAGCACACCGGAGAGCGCGAACAGCGCCACCGGCAGCAGAGAACTCACCGAACGAACAATAGTCGGCACGTCCGGCGTGACGAAATCCGACCCCGCAGGAGACGGACGCGTCCCCACCGCGCCGATATCATCGCCCTCATTCGATCCGGAGCGGACGTGTCCGCCGCCGAAGAGGAGACCCGGCAGTTGTCCCCCTCAGAAGCTGAGATCCGTGCGCTGCTCGCCGATCCCGAGGAGGCGCTGCGGCGCTGGTACGCCCAGTACCTCGCCGCCGAGGAGGAGCCGGACCTCATCCTGGCCGGTGGCGGGCGCCCCGGCCAGCTCGGTGAGTTCTTCGACGGCTGGCTGAAGGAGTCCCGTGACCGCCTCCGGGTGGTGCTCTGCGAACGGCTCCGCTACGCCCGGTTCAGCGAACGCGGCAAGCAACTGGGTGAGGTGGCACTCGTCGGCCTGGTCGCGACCCTGCTGACCGACGTCGCCGCGGAACTCGTGATCGATCCGCTGAGCACCGCCGCCGTGCTGGTGATCCGGCGGCAGCTCGACACGATCTGTCCGCCGGACGTGGCCACCCCGAGCTGATGACCGACCGGGCCTCGGCGCTGAGCGGCTTCCTGGCCGAGGCGGTCCGCGAAAGCGTCGTCCGGCTGCGCGTCTCCGGCTTCGACGAGGGCGTCTTCACCGGCTTCTTCGTCTCGCCCGCCGGGCACCTGGTCACCGCCTTTCACGCCGTCAAGGCACACCTGCACCGTACGCCCGGCAGCTTCCCGCTCGACGTGCACTTCGCCTCCGGCGGGCCCGCCATGTCCGGCGTCGCCGCCCGGCACGAGCCCCGGTGGGCGGACCGGGACGCGGACTGGGCGCTGCTGCACCTCGACCTCGAACCGCCCGGCTACCTGCCGCTCGCCGAACCGGACGTGCTCACCGGGCCGGGCGCCGACTGTGCACCGGTGCGCGTCTACGGCTTCACCGTCGCCGACCAGGGGCGCACCGGGCTCGGCGCGCTCAGCGGCGAGTTCCTCCGCACGGTTCCCGAGCGCCGCCGCTTCCGGATCGCCTTCTCCGTACGCAGCCAGGGGCAGAGCGGCGGGCCAGTGGTCGACCTGCGCAGCCACACGGTGGTCGGGTCGGTGGTGGGTTTCCGCGAGGACGAACGGCTGACCGCCGACGCCGCGCTCGTCGACCGGGGCGTGCTGGCCGGCACCGGAGTCGCCGTCGACCTGGTCGAGCTGGCCCGGCAGTGGCGCCGGCGCGCGGTGTCGCACCTGGCGACGGCGAACCCGGAGCTGTCCCGGCTGGCCGCCGCGACCGCACCGCCGCCGCTGCCCGAGGTCTACCTGGCCGATCGGGACACCGTCCGGCAGCTGCGGGACCGGCTGCTCGGCTCCACCGAGTCCGCCGTCGTGCTGCACGGCCCCTCCGGCAGCGGCAAAACCATGATCGCCGCCGAGTTGGTGACCGGCCTGCGCGACCTCGGACGGGTCGACTCCGTCTACTGGTACGACTTCGAACCGCCCCCCAACCGCACCATCGAGCGGCTGCTGCGCAGGCTTGCCCTGCACCTGCTCGAACACCAGGGCGCGATCGAGCCGATCGAGGCCGTCATCGACGACACCTTCCTCCGCGACCCGCAGCCAGCGGTCCGGGCCACCATCGAGGCCGTCCGGGCCGGCCGGCACCTGCTGGTCTTCGACAACGCGCACTTCCCGCGCCGGGACGGGCAACAGGAGATCGTCGACCTGCTCGACCAGTTGCTCTGGGCTGCCGGCCAGGGCCGGTCCCTGGTCGTGCTCACCTCGTGGGACCGGCTCGCCCCGCAGCTGACCGCCCCGGTGACCGGGACGACCGGACTGACACCCGACGAGGTCACCGACTTCGTCCGGCTGCACGGCCTGACCGTCTCCGACCGGGCGCTGGACTGGATCGGCGCGCTCGGCGAGGACATCACCTGCGTCGAGCAGTTCATCCGCAGCGCGGAGTGGCGGCGGGCGGTGGAGCGTGGCGACCTCGACCCGGCCGAACCGGAGGACCTGCACCAGCACTGGCTGAACCGCTATCTCGCCCAGGTGTCACCGGCGGCCCGGCAGGTGCTGCTGGCGCTCGCGGTGATCGCCGCACCGACCACCCGGTCCACGGTGGAGCACGCGGCGAACACCCCGGAGTTCTCCCGCACGCTCCAGACGCTGCGGCACAGCCCGCCGCTGGTCCGCAGCGCCGAGGGCCGGCTCTACCTGCACTCCAACGTCGCGCGGTCGGTGCTGGCCACCACCGACCGGGTCACCCTGACCGAGGTCCGGCACCGGGCCGCGACGCAGCTCCGGGAGACCGGCCAGTTGCTCTCCGCCGCACGGGTGCTGCTGGACGCCGACGACGTCGCCGCGGCGATCGAGTTGATGTTCACACACCGGGAGGACATCCTCGCCAGGGGTGGCGGCAACGCCATGCGCGAGCTGACCCGGCGGGTGCTCGACCGGGGCCGGGTCGAGCCGGACTGGCTGCCCCGGCTGCACGCGGTGATCGCGAGCTGCGAGAGCATCCGCGGCGACTACGCGCGGGCGGCACACCACTGGAAGGTCGCGGTCGCCGGCCGGCAGGGCACCCTGGACGCGGCGGTGATGCACAACCGGCGCGCGGACAGCCTCCGCATGGCGAGCCGCTATCCGGAGGCGGCCGAGGAGTACGCCGAGGCCGCCCGCTCGGCTCGGGCACAGCCCGGTGCGGAGGCGGCCCGGGAACTGGGTCGGGCCCAGCTCGGCCTGGCGAAACTGGATCGGCTGCGCGCCGACTACCGCCGGTCGCGTGAGCGCTACGAGCAGGCCAGGCAGGCGTTTGCCGACATCTTCGACGACAGCGGCACGATCGAGGCGGTGTACGGGCTCGGCGAGGTGTCCCGGTTGCTGGAGGACTGGCCGGCCGCGCTGGCCGCGTACCGCCGGTCGCTCTCGCTGGCCGAGGCCCGGGACAATCCCGAACGCCAGGCGTACGCGCTCTGGGGCATCGGCGAGGTGCTCCGGTTGACCGGGGAGTTCGCCGAGGCCGAACGGCAGCACACCGCCGGACTCGACCTGTGCCTGCGGGTCGGCGACACCCGCAGCGAGGGCTGGGCGCTGCTCGGGCTGGCCGAGACGTACCGGGCCTCGTCCCGCAACGGCCGGGCGCGGGATTCCTACCTGGCGGCGGTGGAACGCTTCGAGAGCACCGCCAGCGAGACCGAGCAGGCGCACGCGCTGGTCGGGCTCGCCGAGGCGAAGCGCCAGGACGGGGAGACGGACCTGACACTCTACGACCGGGTGCGGGCCACCTACGAGGCGAAGCAGCTCCGGCACAGCACGGTGCAGTGCTACCTGGCGACGGCGATGGCGCTACGGACGACCGGACGGCCGGGTGCGGCCGCCCGGCTGCTCGGCAAGGCCCGACGGCTGGCCGCCCGACACCACCTGGAGGCGGAACTGCGCCGGATCGGACCACTCGCCAGGAACCGTGCGGCACGGCCGCCGATCGTCTTCAACTACCCGTAGCCCCGACTCCGTCCCCCGGTACGGGGCTCGTCAGCTCTCCGCCGCCCGGGTCCGGGCCGCCGCCCGGTCGACCACGAACTGCGCGGCGGAGGCGTGCGCGGGGAAACCCTCGTAGGTCGCCAGCGTCACCGCCGTCGGACCCACCGCCGCCACCCCCTCGTCGGAGACGTAGGCGAAGGACGACCGCTTCATGAAGTCGATCGTCCCGACGCAGGACTGGCTGCGCGCCGTGCCGCCGGTCGGCAGGATCGCGTTCACCCCGACGGCGAAGTTGCCGAACGGGATGGAGGTGTTCTCCCCGAGCAGGATCTCACCGGCGTTGGTGAGCTTCGGCAGCAGTTCGAACGGGTTCGCCACCAGCACCCGCAGGTGCTCCGGCGCGTACTCGTTGACGAACCGGACCGACGCGGCGAGGTCGGTGGTGAGCACGATGCCGCCGTAGCCGGCGAGCACAGCCGTGCAGAACTGCCGGCGCTGCTCGGGCAGCGCGTCGACCAGGTCGGGCAGCAGCTTCTCGACCGCGTCGGCCAGCGCCGCCGAGTGGGTCACCAGCAGGGCGGCCGAGTTGCTGCCGTGTTCCGCCTCGACCAGCAGCTCGCGGGCGGCGACCTCCGGGTCGGCGGCGCCGTCGCAGAGCACCACCGACTCGCTCGGGCCGGCCGGCAGGCCCGGGTCCACCTCGCCGTAGACGAGCCGCTTGGCGGTCGAGACGTACTCGTTGCCGGGGCCGACGATCTTTTCGACCCGGCGTACCGTCTCGGTGCCGTAGGCGAACGCGGCGATGGCCTGGGCGCCGCCCATCTTGTAGATGGTGCGCACCCCGCAGAGCGACGCGGCGACCAGGGAGGCGGCGTCGACGGTGCCGTCCGGGCCGGGCGGGGTGCAGACCGCCACCTCCGGCACCCCGGCGATCACGGCCGGCGCGCAGAGCATGGTCATCACCGACGGGAAGGAGCCCTTGCCCCGGGGGACGTAGAGCCCGACCGAGGTGATCGGGGTCCACCGCTCGCCGACCAGGACGCCCGGCCGCACCTCCTGCATCCAGGAGGACTGTGGCAGCTGCGCCTCGTGGTGGTGCCGGATGTTGGCGATGGCGCTGGCCAGTGCCTCCCGCACCGCCGGGCTGACCGCCGCCTCGGCTGCCTCGAACTCCTCGTCGGTGACCTTCAGCGTCTCCGCCGACAGGGTCACCCCGTCCAGCCGGGCGGTCTGGGCCAGCAGCCCGGCGTCGCCACGGTCGCGGACGTCCGCGACGATGGCCCGGACGTCCGCCTCGACCGAGCTGTAGTCGGCCCGTACGCGCTGCATCAGCACCCGCCGCTCCGACTCGGAGAGCTTCTCCAGGGGGTACCGGTTGACCTGCAGTGTCACTGCTTCGCCTCCACGCCGCCCGGGGCGGGCAGCAGCTCACGATAGACGTCCATGAACGTTGTCATCTCTGCCGGGGTGCCGAGGTTCATCCGGAACGTCCCGGCCAGCGCGGGCGGGGTCATCCGGCGGACCAGGATCCCGGCCGCCCGCAGCCGGTCCATCGTCTCGGCGCACCCGCCCGGCCGGACGAGCAGGAAGTTCGCCGCCCCCGGCCAGACCGGGACCCCGTGCTCCCGGAAGAAGTCCAGCACCGCCGGCTTGGTCCGGTGCATCGTCTCGGCCACCGACGCCCGCATCTCGTCGACCCGCTCCAGCTGGGCCAGCGCCGCGACCACGGCGAGCGCGTTCACGTCGAACGGATTGCGGATCTTGACGAGCTGGTCGACCACCTCCGGCCGGGCCAGCACGTAGCCCAACCGGAGCCCGGCCATCGCGAACGCCTTGGAGAAGGTACGCAGCACGACCAGGTTGGGGTAGCGCTCGATCAGCGGCGCGACGGTGACGCCGGTGAACTCGGCGTACGCCTCGTCGACCACGACCGGGGTCGCCGGATACGCCTCGACCGTCTCGACGATGAACTCCACGTCCACCGGGGTGCCGGTCGGATTGTTCGGGTTGACGAAGACGATCAGATCCGGCCCGGCGGTCGCGGCGGCCCGGAACTCGGCGTAGGGAAACTCCAGGTCCGGGCCGTAGGGCACGCCGAGCACCTCCGCGCCGAGCAGCCCGGCCGAGTGGCCGAAGATCACGAACTCGGGGCGGGCGACAAGCATCGTCGCGCCCGGCGCCAGGAATGCCCGCAGGCAGACGTCGATGGCCTGGTCGGAGCCGTTGGTCGGCAGGATCCAGCCCGCCGGCAGCCCGGTGTAGCCGGCCAGCGCCGCCACCAGGCGCGGATATTCCGGATAGCCGTGCACACCGTGCCGCTGGATGTGCGCCACCAGCGCCTCGGCGACCGCCGGCGAGAGCGGCGCCGTCGCCTCGTTGCGGTCCAGCCGGATCAGTCCCGTGCGATCCTGCCCCGACCAGTCCGGCACGTACGCGGTGGCCTGCCGCACCGCCGCCGGGAAGCGCAGCCCGGTCGGGCTCCCGGTCCGGGTCACGCCGCCTCCCCACCCCGCCGGCTCATGCCGCCCTGTTGGCTCGTGCCAGGCAGCCGGCTCATGCCAGCGTCGCCTTGACGCCGGGCGCCAGGGCCTTGCGGTACGGGTTGACCGAGAGCAGCTCCCGGGTGGCCTCGCCGAGCGCCGGGAAGACCTCCGGCCAACCCTGCTCGGCGCCGACCCCGGGTGCCACGTGCACCATCACGCTCGCCTGCAGGCCACCGGCGAAGCCGTCCACGAAGTCGTCGAGGTCCTCGCTGAAGAGGTCGCCGCAGAGGGTGTGGCCGATCAGGAACGAACGTCGGAACGACGGGTAGTCCTC
This sequence comes from Plantactinospora sp. WMMC1484, assembly GCF_049315195.1. NCBI lineage: Bacteria > Bacillati > Actinomycetota > Actinomycetes > Micromonosporales > Micromonosporaceae > Plantactinospora > Plantactinospora sp. WMMC1484. Next base: position 3,432,151 of record NZ_CP186055.1, on the reverse strand, counting down.
GCCGAACGGCACGTACTTCCAGAACTTCCGCCCCTCCATGCTCAGGCCGACCCGGACCGGGCGCGACACGTCGTCGACGTCCCGCACGTTGGAGCCGGCCCCGTAGATGCCGAGCTCGCTCATCCGCTCGATGGCCATGCCGCGCAGCGCCCGGCCGAGCCCGAGCCCGACGTCCTCGGTCACCACGTGGCTGGAGCTGAGCCGGCTGGCGTGGAAGCCGACGGTGAGCCGCAGGCCGGCCGCGCGAGCGTACGAGTCGAGCAGCCCGGCCAGACCGGTCACGCTCACCGAGTCGGCGACGTCGATGGTGACCTCGGCCCCCGGCTCGGCCGCGCCGGCCAGCCGTACGTCGATGGTGACCACGCTCTCGGCGGTCTCCCGGCGCAGCCGGGCCGCCACCGGGGAGAGGGTCTCGACCGACCAGCCCCGTTCGACGGCGCGGCCGGCGGGCTCCACCGCCGGCCCGGTGGCCGCGGACGCCTCCGGCAGCGGCGGCTCGGCGACCGGCGGGTTGTACATCCGGTCCAGCGCGATGCCGACCGCCCGGTAGACGCCCTCCCAGGTGTGGTGCGGGTCCTCGAAGCCGCCGACGGTGACGGCGATGTCGAGCCCGGCGGCCCGGCCGAGCGCGTCCAGCATCTCGACAAGCGGCCCGCCCCGGGCGAGCTGCTCGCAGCGCACGGAGAGGAACCACTCCAGGTCGAGCTGGGCGGAGGCGGAGAACCGGGCGCCGGCCCGCTCCGCGTCGGCCCGGAGCCGGACCTCGGCGCTGCCGTCGTCGATCATGCCGAGCGCGGCCGAGCTGTCGCGCAGCCGTGGCATCCGGGCGATCTCCCGGCCGAGCGCGCCGCCCAGCTCGACCCAGTCGTCGCTGGTCCAGCGCAGCTCGATCGAGCAGCCCAGCCGCCACGCGATGTGCTCGACCATGTGGCTGACGAAGTCGTTGGGGGTGTCGAGGACCTTGTTGGTGATCCCCTCCCGGCCCAGCCGGACCCGGCGTGGCCCGAGGCTGGTGTAGCAGGTGACGGCGTGCCCGGAGGCGGCCAGCTCGGCGAAGGTCGCCGAGCCGGTGGCCACCCCGAGGGCGTGGCAGCCGGCGGCGTCGGCCGACTCCAGCCCGAGCACGGAATCCTCGACGGCGACGCAGGAGGAGGGCGGGCAGTCCAGCCGGGCCGCGGCGGCGAGGTACGGGTCCGGCGCCGGCTTCTTCCGCAACCCCTCCTCGTCGTTGCCGACCACCTCGTCGACGCCGTCGCGCAGGCCGGCGGCGGAGAGCAGTTGCGCCACGTCGGCGCGGGGGTTGTTGGAGACCACCGCGATCCGCAGCCCGGCCGCCCGGGCGTCCCGGAGCAGCTCGGGAACGCCGGCGTGCACCACCGGGGTGACGAGTCGGCGCTCCTTCTCGTGCCGGGCGACCAGATCGGCCAGGGCGTCGTCGGTCAGGTCGAGCCCGACGTCGCGGGTGACCCGGGTCCAGAAATCGGGCAGGGCGTAGGCGAAATGGCGGCGGATGACCTCTCTCGGGACCGCGACGTCGGCATGCGGACGCAGCAGCGTCTCCACCAGGTCGTAGTCCATCGTGAGGGTGTCGATCAGGACTCCGTCGAGATCGAGCAGCAGGGCACGGGTATCGTCCGGCACCACCAGGCCATCAGCCAACAGCATGGTCGTCATCGTATCCAGCAGGGCCGGCGCGGCGACGGCGGCGTCTGCGGACTGGGACGGGCGCACGGTGCGGCCGGGAACGACCGGCCTGATCATCCAGCACGTCCCGCCCGAACGGCGGGGTGCGGGCGGCAACGTTCCCGACGTACCTTTTCGCACATCCGCTTCGTTCGCACATCCGCTTCGGCGGGTTCGCACATCCGCCCGGGTGAGCGCGCGTGACCAGAGGACGGCAGGACGGGTCGCATGGATTTCGACCGACCGACCATCCAGCCCGGCCAGATGCGGGACATCGCCGCGTTCTACGGCATGGTGGAGCCGTTGGAGACCGAATACCTCGGCGGAATTCCCAACGTCACCTATCGGGTGGCCTCGGCCGACCGGGTTCTCGCGATCCGGGTCTGCAACAACGGCTACACGTCGCCCGAGCACCTGCACTGCGAGCTGACGGTGCTGCGCTTCCTGCGGGAACGCGGATTCGAGTACTCCCCGGTCCCCGTGCCCGGCCTCGACGGCGAGCTGGTGCAGCACTGGCGGGGCTACCGGGTGGTGGCGAACCGGTTCATCGAGGGCGTCGCGGGCGACAGGATACCGCTCGGCCCCGACCAGTGTGCCCAGATCGGTGCCGCCGTCGCCCGGCTCGGCGCCGCGCTGGCCGGCCTGGACCACGGGCTGCCGTCGTCGGAGTCCTTCCGGTCCCGCTCGGTCCGGCTGCTCGACGGCTTCGCGGACCGCGCGGCGGCACTGGGTTGGCCAGGCGACCTGGCCCGGACACCGCCGCGCTTCGACCGGGCGATGCGGGCCCTGGAAACGGCCGGGCCGGCCGGCTGGTACCCGGCCATCCACGCCGACATCTGGCCGCCGAACACCATCTACCGGGACGGAGTCCTGGCCGGCGTGATCGACTTCGACGATCTCTCCTTCGGCCCGCCGGTGCTGGACATCGCGGCCGTACTCTGCGAGTTTGCCTTTCCACAGGCGGACCGGCTCGACGAGCCGCTGGCTGCGGCGGCGCTCGCCGGCTTCCGGTCGGCGGGCGGCGCACCCGGTCCGGCAGGGGCCGACCCGGGCGAGACCCTCGGCAACGCCATCGAGGCGCTCTGCGTCTCCTGGCTGGGCGCCAACGCCCTGCACGGAGTGGGATACGCCGAGTCCCGCTCGCTGCTCGAACGGCTCGACCTGCTCGCCGATCCGGCCGGGCGGGCGGACCTGGTAGCACGCCTCGCGCAGCTGTGGCAGCGCGCCGGGACCGGGCAGGCTCCGGGTGGGACCGGGCCGCACACCCGGCTCCCGGAACGCTCTGCGAACCCGGAACGCTCTGCGAACCCGGAACGCTCTGCGAACCCGGAACGCTCTGCGAACCCGGAACGCTCTGGGAATCCGGACCGTTCGACCGTGTGAACCGGTTGCGGCCGAGCGTAGGATTGCCCGACCGGCGCGGGCCGGCGGCCCAGTCCCGTCGCGCTACCGCCCGGCGGAGGTCGCCATGGCTGACAGCCTGAGGACGTACGACCGGGAAACGGTGAGCGAGATCGTGCCGGACCTCACCGAGCTCTACGCCGAGGTGTACGCCGAGCCGCCCTACCACGAGGGCGCCGAAGAGGTCCGCGACTTCCAGGTCAGGTTCGCCGAGCACCGCCGCGAACCGGCGTTCCGGCTCGCCGCCGTGTGGCAGGGCGAGCTGTTGATCGGCTACCTCTACGGCTTTCGGCTGGAGGTCGACTCGCCGCTCTGGGACGATCTGCTGATCCGGCCGGCCGGCGAGCTGACCCGGCCGGGCGGCGACCGAACGGATCCGGCGGCACGCCAACCCACCGCGTACGTCAGCGAGCTGCTTATCCGGGCCGGGTTCCGGCGCCGGGGCGTGGCCCGTCGGTTGCACGACACCTTCGTGGCCGAGCGCCCGGAGAGCAGGGTGGCGCTGCTCGCACACCCGGACGCCGGGCCGGCCCAGGCGGCGTACTCGGCGTGGGGCTGGAAGCGGGTCGGCTACGGGCGGCCCTTCCCCGGGGCGGGCGAGTACGACACCCTGATGCTCTTCCTCTCCTGATCGGCACGGGTAGGCTCGACCGGTGGGTGCGCGGCTGCCGGTTTTTCCGCTCGGGACGGTGCTCTTTCCCGGCCTTGTCCTACCGTTGCACATCTTCGAGGCGCGCTATCTCGACCTGATGCGCCACCTGCGCGGCCTACCGGACGGCACGCCCCGGGAGTTCGGCGTGGTCGCCATCCGCAGCGGCGGCTCGGCGGCGGTGGCCGCCCGCCCCGACCCGGAGTCCCGACCGGACCCGGAGCCCCGGCTCGAGCAGGAGTCGCGGTCGGAGCAGCCGGAGCTGACCGACCGGCGCCCGGACGGCTCGCCGGTCACCCTGCACGAGGTCGGCTGCACGGCGGAACTCCGCCAGGTGACCGAGCTGCCGGACGGCCGGCTGGACGTGGTCACCGTCGGCCGTCGCCGTTTCCGGATCGCCGGGGTCGAGGAGGGGCCGACACCGTACCTGACCGCCGAGGTGGAGTGGCTGCCCGAGCCGGTCGGGCAGGAACAGCTCGCCGACCTGCTCGCGCCCCGGGTGCTCGCGGTCTTCCGGCGCTATCTCACGCTGGTCCGCGACGACCCGGAGGAGATTTCCGAGCAGATGCCGGACGACCCGACCGTGCTGTCGCACCTGGTGGCGGCGACCGCCGCACTCACCCTGACCGATCGGCAACGGCTACTGGCGACGCCCGACACCGCCGGCCGGTTGAAGGCGGAACTCGGGCTGCTCAATCGCGAGGCGGCTCTGCTGCGTCAGGTGCGGGCGGTGCCGGTGCCGCTGGCGGAGCTGGCGGTGCCGGCAAGTCCCAACTGACCGACCCGGGCGCCTGCTCGGGGGCCCGCTCGGCCTCGGGCCGCAGTCCCGGATAGCGGGACCAGCCGGCCAGCAGGGTGTACATCACCGCCGCGCCGAACGCCGGCACCAGCAGGTCCCCGACGGCGGGAAGGAACCCGAGCAGCAGGTCGTACTCCCCGCCGTACAGGTCCGGTGGCTTGCTGAAGGTCGCGCCGGGCGGTGCGGTGGCGAGCTGCCGCTCGTAGCCGTCCAGGCCGATCTGCCGGCCGAGCTGCCAGGCCACGACGGCGGCACCGAGCATGCCGAGCACCACCACCAGCATGCCGACCGGACCCCGCTGCCGGCGCAGCACCAGCCACATCACGATCGCGGCCAGCACGCCGAGCCCGAAGCCCAGCAGGCTGAACCAGCCGTCGGCGGCGATGAACTCCTCCGGCTGCGGCGCGGCCAGCAGCGCTCCGTCGTCGCTCTGCACCACCGGCACGCCCGGCGACACGACCCACCAGACCAGGCCGAACGGAACCCCTGACAAGATCAACGCCAGCAACGCGCCGACGCTGACCATCAGGCCCCGACGCCGCCGGCCGGCCGGATCGTCTCTCTCCTGAGGCGTGACGCCGGGGTACCCGAGCGGAGCCGGCCCGGTGGTCTCCGAGGGTCCAGTGCCGTACGAGCCGGCCGACGTCTCCGGCGGCACCCCGACATTCACCGGTCCGGCGCCGGGGGTGCGGGGCGGGGCAGGTGGAGTTGAGGTCGACGAAGGGTGGTCGTCGTCGCCCTCACCGAACGTACCGTCGGGGCGGGAGGTTGCCGGACTCACCCGATGATCCTCTCAGGCCCGGCACGGCGCTGGCGGCCCGGTATCAGGAAACCGCCCAACCCGGTCCCGGGCCAGCAGGAAGTGGCTCACAAACTCTCGCGCCAGCCGGCCGTCTCGAGTGCGGCACGCATCTGTGCCACCACGTACTCCGGTTGCGGCGCACGTCAAAGGCGGTGAAGCGCAGAACTGGGTCAGCGGCCACCCAGAGCTCGTTCTGGCAGCTCCTCAGCCGGCGACGGCGGTCGGGCCCAGTAGGGCTTTGAGGTCGGCCATCAGGGCGGTGGTGGGGGCGACGCGGAGTGGGCTTAGTCGTAGCAGGGTGGCACGGGAGCCGTTGATCAGCTTGACGTGCACCTCGGCGGAGCCGGGATGGCTGGTCAGCACCTCGCGCAGGCGTTCGACCAGCGGCGGGGTGCAACGGGACGGCGGCAGGGCCAGCACCACCGGCTTGACCTCGTCGGCAGCGGTGATGTCGGGCATCGACAGATCCATGGCCATCAACCGGGGCTGGTCGTCGCGGCGGTCGACCCGGCCCTTGACCACCACGATGGCGTCCTCGGCGATGTACTGCCCGACCAGCTCGTAGGTGTTGGGGAAGAAGAGCACCTCGACCGCGCCGCCGAGATCCTCCAGGGTGGCCGAGGCCCAGGCTCGGCCCTGTTTGGTGATCCGGCGCTGCACCCCGGAGAGGATGCCGGCCAGATTGACCACCTGCCCGTCGGCGACCCCGCCCTCCTCGGCGAGCGCCGCGATCGACATGTCCGCGGCGGCGGCGAGCACGTGTTCGACCCCGAAGAGCGGATGGTCGGAGACGTAGAGGCCGAGCATCTCCCGCTCGAAGGTGAGCAGGTCGGTCTTGTCCCACTCGCCGGCCGGGATGGACGGGGTCACCACCATGCCGCCGCCCGACCCGCCGTCACCATCGCCACCGCCGAACGCGTCGCCGAAGAGGTCGTACTGGCCGACCGCCTCGTTGCGCTTGAGCGCGATGAACGAGTCGATCGCGTCGGTGTGCACGGCGAGCAGCCCCTTGCGGGTGTGCCCGAGCGAGTCGAACGCGCCCGCCTTGATCAGCGATTCGACGGTCTTCTTGTTGCAGGCGACCGCGTCGACCTTGCGCAGGTAGTCGTAGAAGTCGGTGAAGTTGCCCTTCTCCTTGCGGGAGCGCCGGATCGACTCCACCACGTTCGTGCCGACGTTGCGGACGGCGGCCAGCCCGAACCGGATGTCGGTGCCGACGGCGGCGAACCGGGCGTTGGACTCGTTGACGTCCGGCGGCAGCACCTTGATGCCCATCCGCCGGCACTCGGCCAGGTAGACCGCGGACTTGTCCTTGTCGTCGCCGACCGAGGTGAGCAGCGCGGACATGTATTCGGCCGGATAGTTCGCCTTCAGGTAGGCGGTCCAGTAGGAGACCACACCGTAGGCCGCGCTGTGTGCCTTGTTGAAGGCGTAGTCGGAGAACGGGACCAGGATGTCCCAGAGCGTCTTGATCGCCGCGTCGCTGTAGCCGTTTTCCTTCATGCCGGCGGCGAAGGGGGCGAACTCCTTGTCGAGGATCTCCTTCTTCTTCTTGCCCATCGCCCGGCGCAGCAGATCGGCCTTGCCGAGCGAGTAGCCCGCCACCTTCTGCGCGATCGCCATCACCTGCTCCTGATAGACGATCAGGCCGTAGGTGTCACCGAGGATGTCCTGCAACGACTCGGCGAGTTCGGGGTGGATCGGCACCACCGGCTTGCGGTTGTTCTTGCGGTCGGCGTACTCGTTGTGCGCGTTCGCGCCCATCGGGCCGGGCCGGTAGAGGGCGCCGACCGCCGAGATGTCCTCGAAGTTGTCAGGTGCCATCGAGCGCAGCAGCGCCCGCATCGGGCCGCCGTCGAACTGGAAGACTCCGAGGGTGTCACCCCGGGAGAGCAGCGCGTACGTCGCCTTGTCGTCCAGCGGCAGGTCCTCCAGGACCAGGTCCTCGCCCCGGTTCTCCCGGATCGCCTCCAGCGCGTCGTCCATGATGGTCAGGTTGCGCAGGCCCAGGAAGTCCATCTTGAGCAGGCCGATGGTCTCGCAGGCACCCATGTCCCACTGGGTGATGATCGAGCCGTCCTGCTCGCGCTTCTGGATCGGCAGCACGTCCACCAGCGGGTCCCGGGAGAGGATCACCCCGGCCGCGTGCACCCCCCACTGCCGCTTCAGCCCTTCCAGGCCCTTCGCGGTGTCGACGACCTTGCGCACCTCGCCGTCGCCGTCGTAGAGCTGCCGGAACTCGGCCGCCTCCGGATAGCGCTGGTGGCTGGGGTCGAAGATGCCACCGAGCGGGATGTCCTTGCCCATCACCGCCGGGGGCATCGCCTTGGTGATCCGGTCACCCATCGCGAACGGGTAACCGAGGACCCGGGCCGCGTCCTTGATCGCCGCCTTCGCCTTGATCGTCCCGTACGTGATGATCTGCGCGACCCGCTCCTCGCCGTACTTCTCGGTGGCGTAGCGGATCATGTCACCGCGCCTACGCTCGTCGAAGTCCATGTCGATGTCGGGCATCGACACCCGGTCGGGGTTGAGGAAGCGCTCGAAGAGCAGGCCGTGCGCCATCGGGTCCAGCTCGGTGATGCCCAGCGCGTACGCGATGATCGCGCCCGCCGCCGAGCCACGCCCGGGCCCGACCCGGATCCCCTCCCGCTTCGCGTAGGCGACCAGGTCCGCGACCACCAGGAAGTAGCCCGGGAAGCCCATCTTGAGGATGACGTCGAGCTCGTACTCCGCCTGCTGGCGCCGGTCCTCCGGAACCCCGCCCGGGAAGCGCCGCTCCAGCCCGCGCAGCACCTCCTTGCGCAGGAACGTCTCCTCGGTCTCCCCCGCCGGCACGGGGAACTGCGGCATCAGGTTGCGCGGCGCGAAGAGTTCCGAGTAGTCACCGATCCGCTCGGCGATTTCCAGGGTGCTGTCGCACGCCCCCGGCACCTCCGCGTCCCAGAGCGCCCGCATCTCGGCCGGCGACTTCAGATAGAAGTCCCGGGCGTCGAACTTGAACCGCTTCGGGTCGGCCAGCGTCGACCCGGACTGCACGCAGAGCAGCACCTCGTGCGCGTCGGCGTCCTTGGCGTAGGTGTAGTGCAGATCGTTGGTGGCCACCGGCTTGAGGTTGAGCTTCCTACCCAGCCGGATCAGGTCCTGCCGGATCCGGGTCTCGATGTCGAGCCCGTGGTCCATCACCTCGAGGTAGTAGTTTTCCGCTCCGAAGATGTCCCGGAACTCCGCCGCCGACTCGCACGCCTTGTCGAAGTTGCCGATCCGCAGCCAGGTCTGCACCTCGCCGGAGGGGCAGCCGGTGGTGGCGATGATTCCCTTGCCGTACTGGTGCAGCAGCTCCCGGTCGGCTCGCGGCTTGAAGTAGTAACCCTCCAGGCTCGACCGCGAGTTCAGCCGGAACAGGTTCCGCAAGCCATCCACGTCTGCGGCGATCATCGTCATGTGGGTGTACGCGCCACCGCCGGAGACGTCGTTCTCGCCGCCGTCAGCCCACCGCACCCGGGTCCGGTCCCGCCGGTCCGTCCCCGGCGTGACGTAGCTCTCCACCCCGATGATCGGCTTCACTCCGGCCGCCGTGGCCTGCTTGTGGAAGTCGTACGCCCCGAAGAGGTTGCCGTGGTCGGTCATTGCCAGCGCCGGCATGCCGAGCCGGTCGGTCTCGGCGAACAACTCCTTGAGCCGGGCCGCCCCGTCGAGCATCGAATACTCGGTGTGCACGTGCAGGTGCACGAACGAGTCAGACACCCAGGCCCCCCTTCCCTCACGCGGCTGCCCGCCGGCCCGCCGAGTCGGCGGCGGCTGCCGGTCAGCCAGCGACGCATCCCCCAACGGCACCACGCGGCGGCTGGCGCGCGCAGGCCGGACGGCACGAACGTGCCCGACGGCGGGGACGCACCCGCACGGCGCGACCGCCGGCACCCGAGCCTAGTCCCCGGGCCACGCGGTCTCCAGGCTTGACACTCCCTCGGCGACCTGCCCCACATCCCGGTGTGCACGGTTGTTAGGAGGGGGCCCTTCTACGACAGAAAGCGATAAGCGGGGGCCCTTCCTTACGTGCTCAGCGGGCGAAGGGCTCCAGCATCATCGAGGCGGCCTGCAGCCAGGCGTCCCGGGTCTCCTGCGCCAGGTGGGCGTGCTCGATCGAGGAGCCCGTCTCGAGCGCCGGGTCGTAGGGGACCACGGCGACCGCCCGGGTGCGGGTCGCGAAGTGCCGCTTCAGGTCGTCCAGCAGCGGCGAGCGGCCCGGGGTCGGGCAGGAGAGCAGGGTGACGGCGTTCTCCGCCAGCTCGCTCATGCCGATGTCGTGGAGCAGGTCGAGCATCCAGTCGGCGGTGAACGCGGCGTCCTCCCGGGGCACCGTGGTGACCACCAACTGGTCGGCCGCGCGCAGCACGGTCTGCCAGTTGGAACTCTCCACGTTGTTGCCGGTGTCCACACAGATCACCTCGTGGGTGCGGCGGAGCAGCTCCAGCACCCGCCGGACGGTGTGCTGGTCGAGGCGCTGGGCGAACCGAGGGCTCTCCTCGCCGGCCAGCACGTCGTACGAGCCGTCGGAGGCGTGCCGCAGGTAGTCGTCGAGCCGCTCGATGAGCTGGTTGTCGGGCAGCGCCTCGGTCTCGATCAGGTCGGCGACCAGGTGTCGGATCGTCCGGGCGTGCCGGGCACTGCCCGCCCGAAGGCCGAGGGTGCCACGCAGTTCGTTGTCGTCCCAGGCGAGCACGCCACGGCCGCGTACGCTGCCCACCGTCGCCGCGGCGAGCACCGTGGCCGTGGTCTTGTGCACGCCGCCCTTGGGGTTGGCGAAGGCGAGCACCCGGGGCGAGCCCATGTCGCGCCGGAGCACGTTGCGGGCCCGCTCCACCTCGGGGTCGGCCGGCCGCTGCTGCCGGGCCGGATAGGGGTCGAGGCTCGACCGCCGGGAGACCGTGGCGTACCCGACGTCCACCGGTGGCTGGCCGACGGCCGGCGGAGGTCCGGGCGGCGGGCCCGCCGGCAGCGGCGGGGCCGGAGCCGGCGGTGGCGCCAGCGAGGCGCGGGGTGCCGGGATCGACCGGCCGGTGGCGGCGGGCGGCACCGCCCGCGGCGGCAGAGCGCCGGTGGCGCCCGGATCCGGGTGCCGGGCCGGTGGCGGCGGGCCGGGCAGCGCCGGACGCGGTGCCGGCACCACCGGTGGCGGCATCGCCGGTGGCGGCTGGTAACCACTGCCGAGCGCCGAGTAGCGGGACTCCGCCGGGAAGCCGGGGTCTACCGGCTCCGGCCGGTAGCCGGGCTCGGGCCGGTAGCCGCTCGCCGGGTAGTCGGTCTCGCGCCGGCCGGCAGCCGGCCGTTGGTCGGGGCCGGGCCGGAAGCCCGGCTCGGCCGGATATCCGGGATCGGGCCGGTATCCGGTCTCGGCTGGGCGCCCGGGGCCGAAACCGGCTTCGGAACGGTAGCCGTGGTCCAGGGCGGCGTAGCGGGATTCGCCCGGATGCGCCGGTGGGGCACGATGCTCGGTGCCGCCGCCGTATCCCTCCGGCGGCAGGTAGGACCCACCCGGGTAACCGGGGCCGGACCCCCGGGGGTCCGGCTCCGGCCGGCCGGGATAGCCGGCGGACCGGCCGCCGCTCCGGCCGCCCTCCGCCGGCGCCGTCCGCCCGTCCCTCGACCGCTCGTCGAGAAGCCGCTGCTCATCGGTGCGGCCGCCGTGCAGGGCCCGGTCGAGCAGCGCCCGCCAACGCGGCGCTGATTCCGCCGGCCGGCTCCAGCCGGTCTCGGTGCCGTCCACGGCTCGCCCCTCCCAGCACCATCGGTCCCCGCCCTGACAGGCTACGAAGCAAACCCTATTCGGACCACATGGGGTACCGCACCCACCACCGTCGGCGTGCCCACCGCCGACCGGAGGTTTCCGCTGTCGACCACCGTCACGTCCCGCCGGTCGTCGGCCCGCTGGCGGGCGCGTCGGCCGGTGACGCCGTGCCGGGTGGCGACCGGTCCGACGGTATCTCGGCCGGCGCCGATCCGTCGGTGGGATCGGGCTCCGGCGGAGGATCGAGCGTGGGTGTCTCCACCACGGGCGGCGGATCCGTCGCACCGGGACCGACCGGACCGGTGGTCACGGTGACGGGCGGCCCGGCCGACGGACCGGCCGACGGACCGGCGGAGCTGGGCCCCGTTGCCGACTCACGTCCGACACCCGGCCCGGCGGTGCTCTCGGTGTCGTCCACCGGCGGCATGCTCGCGTCGGCCGGCGGGCGGGCGACATCGTCCTGCTCGGGCAGCGGCGGGGTGAGGACGGTACGGTCCAGCCGCTGCACCTCGGGCGCCGGGTCCACGGTCCGCACCTCGGGGCGGGCGTCGATCCGGGCCAACGCGGCGGGGTCGCCGCGCACCACGGCGGCGTAGACGCACGAGCACCCGGACCGGTACGCGGTCGCCTCCTCGTCGGCCACCCGGGCGCCGCTGGCGTAGAACGTCCGCAGGTCCCGCTCGCGGGCGCCGTCGCCGGTGACCGCCGCGGCCCGCTCCTGGTAGTCCCGCGCCTCCCGGTCCTTCCGCTCCGCCACCTGCGACATCCCGGCCACCACGTCATCCGGGAGGCGCATGGCCGGGATGCGCACGATCTCGGTCTGGGTGCCGGGGCGCCAGAGCCGGGCGACCACCTCCGAGACGGAGACCCCGGCCAACACCGGGGTCAACCGGTCCGGCGCCAGATAGGCCGAGAGGGTCACCAGGGCGTACGTCGGTCTTGCCGGTTCCGAGGCCGCCCCCGCGACCAGGGCCCGCAACTCGCCCCGGGCGGATTCGAGATAGCCGGGGATCGACTCGCCCTGCACCACCCCGACCCGGGTGACCTCGCCGACGGTCGGGTCGCCGACCGGCTGCCGGTCCGCCGCCCAGACCGCGGTGATCAACACGGCCGCCGAGCTGAACAACGCCACCGTGGTCAGCAGCCGGAGCCGGAGCCGGCCGTGCCCGAGCCGGGCCATCCCCCGGGCCAGGGGTGGCAACAGTCGGCTGTCCAACTGTCGCAACAGGTCGCCGAGGCGCACGGACGAACTCCCCCTCGTCGGGTGATCCCTGCCGGTCGGTCAGTCGCGCAGGATGCGGAGTGCAACTTCCAGGTCGTCAGGGTAGTCGCTGACGAACCGGACCTGCTCGCCCGTACGGGGGTGCGCGAAGGCCAACTCGCGGGCGTGCAACCACTGGCGGGTGAGGCCGAGCCGGGTCGACAGGGTGGGATCGGCGCCGTATGTCAGATCACCGACACAGGGATGCCGCAGGGTGGAGAGATGCACCCGGATCTGGTGGGTACGTCCGGTCTCCAGCCGCACGTCGAGCAGGCTCGCCGCCGGAAACGCCTCCAGTGTGTCGTAGTGGGTGATGCTCGGCTTGCCGCCGGCGACCACCGCCCACCGGTAGTCGTGGGTCGGGTGCCGGTCGATCGGCGCGTCGACCGTGCCGCGCAGCGGGTCGAGGTGGCCCTGCACCACCGCGTGGTAGCGCTTCTCCACCTCCCGCTCCTTGAAGGCCCGCTTGAGCAGGCTGTACGCCTGCTCGCTCTTGGCCACCACCATCACGCCGGTGGTGCCGACGTCGAGCCGGTGCACCACACCCTGGCGCTCGGCGGCTCCGCTCGTTGCGATGGTGTGACCCAGCGCGGCCAGCCCGCCGATCACGGTCGGGCCGGACCAGCCCGGGCTCGGATGCGCCGCCACCTCGACCGGCTTGTCGACCACCACGATGTCGTCGTCGGAGTGCACGATCCGCAGCCCGGGCACCGTCTCCGGAATGACCGTCGGCGCCGTGGGCGGGGCGGGCAGCAGCACCTCCAGCCAGGAACCGGCGGAGACCCGGTCGGACTTGGGCCGAGCGGCGCCGTCCACGAGGGCGTCACCGGCCTCGACCAGGGTTGCCGCCGCCGTGCGGGAGAGGCCGAAGAGCCGGGAGACGGCCTGGTCCAGTCGCATGCCGTCGAGCCCGTCGGGCACCGGCAGGGAGCGGCGCTCGCCCGCGGGTCGGCGCGGGCCCGCGTCCGGAACGGAGGTCACGGGCGGTCCCGCCGCTCGCTGTCGTCGTCGACACCGCCGGCCGGTGGCGTGCCGGGGTCGTCGCCCCCGCTCGGGCCGGCGGGTTTCGGCCGGGAACCCAGCCGGGTGCCGTCCCGCTGCCGGCCGGTCAACTCCAGCAGCACGGCCAGGACGACCCCGCTCACCAGGGCGCTGTCCGCCAGGTTGAAGATCGGCCAGACCTGCCCGTAGGGGTCGAAGAGGCTGACCATGTCGACCACGTGCCCGACGAAGACCCCGGGCGCGCGGAAGATCCGGTCGGTCAGGTTGCCGAGCGCACCGCCGAGCACCAGCCCGAGCGAGATCGCCCAGGGCAGCGAGCGCAGCCGAAGCGCCATCCAGCCGATCCAGCCGATCACCCCCGCCGTGACCAGTGGAAAGACCCAGGTGTGGTCGGAGGCGAGGCTGAACGCCGCTCCGCTGTTCCGGGTCAGGCTCAGATAGACGGCGCCGCCGAGCAGGCGTACCGGCTCCCGGTCCGTCAGGGTCGCCAGGGCGAGGTGCTTGGTGCCCAGGTCGGCGAGCCAGGCCAGTACGGCGGTGCCCAACAGCACCGTGACGGCCAGTCGTCGGGTGCGCGCCGGGCCGGGGCGATCCCGGCCGGAGTCGGTGGGCCGGGTGGCGGTCGACTCGTCGTCGCCGGCCCTCCGCTCGTCGATGGTCGCCCGCTCGTCGTCGATGTTCAGCAGGAGTCCCTTCCTCCGTCCGTCACCCGGCAGGGCTCATCGGCGTTCCTCCAACTGCTTGCACGAGACGCACAGCGTGGCGGACGGGAATGCGGCAAGCCGTTCCACCGGGATCGGATTGCCGCACCGCTCGCACCAGCCGTAGCCGCCCTCGTCAAGCCGCTCCAGGGCCCGCTCCACCTGGGTGATGCGCTCCAGGATGCTGTTCGCGAGGGAGATCTCCTGCTCCCGCTCGAACGTCTTGGTGCCGGTGTCGGCCTGGTCGTCCCCGGCCGAGTCGGTCAGCCGGTCGCGCTGCAGCTCGGTGATCTCGCTCAGCGTCTGATCGTACTCGCTGCGGAGTTCGTCCCGGCGGGCCGCCAGCGCGGCCCGGATCTTGTCGGTCTCCGCGGCGCTGCGCGTGGCCTTCGGTGCCGACTTGCGTCCGGCGGTCCTGGTCTCTGCTGGCTTAGCCATCGTCGCTCCCTCGGCCGCGGACCCCGCGGCGATCGGCCGTGCCTGGACAGGAACCTCCGACGCTCGCGGAACGGTCCGGCGGGTCCTGCGCGGTGCGGTCGCTCGGACGGGCGCGACCGGTCGGGTGGTGCCGGCGGCGGAGATCGGTGTCGCCGGCACCGGAAGGCGCCGGAGGCCGTTGCCGCGCGGCGGTGTGGGGCCGCCGGATCGCGTCGGGCGCAGGCGTGGGTCCGGATTTTCCGGCCCTCCCGCCTCCGACCCTCGCCCGTCCGGCCACGACGTCCCCCAATTGCAAAACGGGCGCGGCAGGACGCCGCGCACTCCGGAGGTTGGCAAGAATACGGAACGTACAGACGTCCGACAACATGCCGCACCGATGTTACGCATTTCAGCCCGAAATAAACCACAAAACGGGCGAAAGGAACGATAGCATCATTTATTCCTATCTGCGCCGTGCTCCCCGAACCAGCGGGCCAGCCGACCCCGCCGGTTGACCGCCCGCAGCCGACGCTCGACCTCGTCCCGGACCCGGGCGGTCGCCACGATCAGCAGGCTGTCCCCCACCTTGAGCCGGGTGTCCGGTCCGGGGACGAACCCGACACCGTCCCGGGAGACCAGGGTCACCGAGGCGCCGACCGGCAACCGCAGCTCGTCCAGGTGCACCCCGACCAGCCGGGAACCCGGTGGGATCTCCAGCTGCAACAGGTCCGCCTGCATCCGCTCCAGCGGCGCGGTCTCCACCCGCAGCTCGGTCAGCTCCGCCGGAGCGGCGATCCGCAACCGCCGGGCCACCGGAGCCAGGGTGCCGGCCTGGACCAGAGTGAAGATCACCACGAGCACGAAGACCGTGTCGAAGAGCCGGCCGGCACCGGGCAGTCCCTCGGAGAGCGGGATCGTGGCCAGCACGATCGGCACCGCCCCGCGCAGCCCGGCCCAGGAGAGGAACGCCTGCTCCCGCAGTCGCACCCGGAATCCGGCCACGCTGACCAGCACCGACAGGGGACGGGCGAGGAAGAGCAGCGCCAGCCCGGTGACCACGGCCGGCAGCAGGGCGTGCTCCAGCTGCCCCGGCGAGCTGAGCAGGCCGAGCAGCACGAAGAGGCCGATCTGGGCGATCCAGGCCAGCCCGTCGGCGAAACCGAGGATCGCCTGCCGGTGCGGCAGCCGGGAGTTGCCGAGCACCACCCCGGCCACGTAGACGGCGATGAACCCGGAGGCGTGCGAGACCGTACCCACCCCGTACGCCAGCACGGTGAAGCCGACCGCGGCGATCGGATAGAGCCCGGAGGAGGGCAGGGCGGCCCGGCGGAGCGTCCACCGCCCGAGCATCCCCACCCCGAAACCCAGCACGGCACCCGCGACCAGCTCGTAGCCGACCAGCAGCACCTCGTGCCACCAGACGTGCCCGGCCAACGACGAGGTGGAGAGGAGCACGACGAGCAGCACCACCGGGGCGTCGTTCATCCCCGACTCGGCCTCCAGGGTGGCGACCAGTCGGCGCGGCAGCCGCAGCCAGCGCAGCGTGGCGAAGACCGCCGCCGCATCGGTGGAGGAGAGCACCGCGCCGTAGAGGAACGCGAGCCGCCAGTCCAGGCCGAGCAGAAGGTGCACCACCACCCCGACCACCCCGATGCTGACCACCACGCCCACCGTGGCCAGCGTCGCGGCCATCCCGAGCACCGGGCGCAGTGTGCTCCACCGCGCGGTCAGGCCGCCCTCGGCGATGATCACGATCAGCGCGCAGAAGCCGAGCGCCCGGGTCAGCTCGACGTCGTCGAAGCGGATCCCGAGCCCGGACTCGCCGATCGCCACCCCGATGGCGAGATAGACCAGCAGACTGGGCAGGCCGAGCCGGGTGGAGAGCCGGACCGCGCCGACGGCGACGAGCAGCACCGCCGCGCCGATCAACAGGGCGGAATCGAGCCGATCGGTCACGACCGCCACGCACGGAACAGGCCCGTCGCCGTACGGAACAGGCCCGTCGCCGCACGGGTCCGGGCCGTCACCGCACGGGTCCGTCGCGCAGATCGCGTACCCGCGCGTCGATCTCGGGGCCGTCGCCGTCCACCTGGAAGAGCTTGTCCCGGCTGGCCGCGCCGGTACGCAGGCTGACCGCCGCCGGTCGGAGCCGGAGCGCCTCGGCGAGTGCCCGCCGGGCCGCCTCGGTCGCCCGTCCGTCCGCCGCCGGCGGATGCACCGCGATCACCAGTGCCGGACCGTGCGGGCCGTCGAAGCGGCCGCCGACCCGGGCCCGGGCCGACCCCGGCTTGACCCGGACCGCGATCGTCCTCGCTCCGGGCGTCGTCACGGTGTCCGGGCCGGTCCAGAGAGGTGCTGCTGCGCACGGGCCGGAACTCTCCACGCTTCGGGTACGCCGACAGCCGCCGGCGCCACCGCACGGTCAGCCCGGGCGCGCATCGCTGAGCAGGGCGGTATCCGGCTCGCATCGCCCGCACGGGGTGAAACCGAGCTCCACCGCCTCGCTCACCGGAAGCGGTTCGCTCTCCCGTCCGGCCAGATGTGCACAGTCCACCAGGTGGTAGCGCGGCCGACCGTCGACCACGTACACGTCCTCCAGCAGGCCGGCGACCAGCGCGGCGTCGGCCTCGGAGACCGGCTGGGGCGCCGGCTCGTCCGCCGGGACCTCGTCCGGCTCGCCCCGCCCGGCCGGGGCGGTGGGCGCCTCCGACGAGCCGGCCGGTTGCCGCCAGCCGGTGTCCTCGGCGCCGGGCCGGGTGGCCTGGGCGGGGATGGTCGCCTCGACGGGCTCGGTCAGCAGCGGTCCGCCCGCCGGGAACGGCTCGGCCGTCCCCTCCCGGCTGTTCCCCGCCAGGCGGGAGTCGGTCGGGGGCATCCGGGTGCTGGTCGGCGGCTGGCGCCGGCGCGGCTCGCCCGCCCCGCCGCCACCGGGTGCGGTCAGCCCGTCGTCACCGGGCCCCTCGGGAGCGAAGCCCGCCGCGCCCCGGAGCCCGGCCGCCTGGCGAGCACCCACCACCAGCGCGACGGCGGCCAGCAGGCTGACGGCGATCGAGCTGATCAGCAGGCCGCTCGACCCGCTTGCCAGGCCGAGCACGAGCAGCGCGACGGCGGCGAGGATGAGCACCAGACTGCCGACTATCACGGCTCACTCCCGACGCATCGGTTCCGGTTCGTCCGCCCCGCACTGATCCCCGTGTGGGGATCAGCGCCCGGTCTCCAGCGCGCTGGAGCGCCCGCCCCCGCCGTACGAGTTCGCCAGCCCGGCGGTGGCAAGGCCGGGAGTGCTGCCACCGGACCGATTGCCGTCGGTCCGGGTCATCTCCACCTCGAGGCCCTGGCCACGACCGTCGAGATCGCGCAGCTGGCTCTCCAGGTATGCCTTGAGCCGGGTGCGGTACTCCCGCTCGAACTGCTTGAGCTCCTCGATGTGCTTCTGCAGCGCGGTCCGCTTGGCGTCCAGACCGCCCATCGCCTCCTGGTGCCGCTGGCGGGCGTCCCGCTCCAGCGCGTCGGCCTTGGCCCGCGCCTCGCGGGTCACCTCCTCGGCCTTGGTGCGCGCCTCGGAGAGGAGCTGGTCCGCCTCGCGGCGTGCGTCGGAGACGTGGTCGTCGGCCGTCCGCTGCGCCATCATCAGCACCCGGAGCGCCTGCTGCTCGCCGTCGGGGCCGCCCGGCACCGGGCCGCCCTGGGCCCGGACCTGCTCCAGCTCGGCCTGCATCGCCCGGGCGGCCTGCTCGGCCGCGGCCTTGTCGCGCTGCACCCGGTCGAGCTGCGCCTTGACGTCGCTGAGCTCGGCGGCCAGCCGTGGGTCGGGGCCCGGGCCGGCTGGTGCGCCGCCACGGCCACCGCGCTCCACCTGGGCGCGCAGCTCGTTGTTCTCCTCGATCAAACGGGCGAGCTCGCGCTCGACCTCGTCCAGAAACGCGTCGACTTCCTCCTCGTCATACCCCCGCTTGCCGATAGGCGGCTTCTTGAAGGCGACGTTGTGGACGTCGGCCGGGGTCAGCGGCATCGAAACTCCTCGGGTCAGTTGCGGCCGCGCGGCACGCTGGTCACCAGGTTGTTGACCTGATGATCAACGGCCCTAACACGAATCTCATCAGCACGAACAGGATAACCAGGAGCACAAGGGAGGCCAGGTCGATGCTCACGGTACCAATTCGCAATGGCGGGATCACACGCCTCAACGCCTTGAGAGGCGGATCAGTGACGCTCCACACCGATTCCATTCCCGCCGCCGCCCCCCGGCCGGGCTGCCAGCGGCGGCCGTACTGCAGAACGGCGCTTAGGACAAACCGGGCCAAAAGCACCAGCAGGAAGACGTAGACAACCAGGTAGAGCACCTGAAACAGGATGGGCAGAAACACGGCAGGCGGATCCCTCGGTCGGGCTAGCTCAGGCTGAAAAACCCACCCTCAGCGATCTTGGCCTTGTCCTCCGCGGTGACCTGGACGTTAGCCGGTGAGAGTAGGAACACCCGGTTGGTCACGCGCTCGATCGTACCCCGCAGCCCGAACGCGAGACCGGCCGCGAAATCGACCAATCGGCGGGCATCCGCCTCGTCCATCTCGGTGAGGTTGATGATCACCGGCACGCCGTCCCGGAAATGCTCCCCGATGGTGCGCCCCTCGCGGTAGGTGGTGACGTGCAGCGTCGTGATCTGGTAGCGCTGCTCCGGCTGCTCGACGGGGACCGGCCGCTCGCGCAGCGGTGCCTGCGGCGCGAGGGCGAGGTTGTCCCGGGTCTGGTAGGTCAGCGCGGAGGAGGGCTCGGCGTTGCTCGGCCGACTGATCGACCGCACGCTCGAACGCTCCGCGCGGTCACTCCGCTCCGGACGGTCACCGTCGGCGTGGTCGCGCTCGGCGGCGCGGCCGACCGTACGCTCGGCGAGCCGGCTTCGCTCACCGGCCCGGGATCGGGGCGGCGGCGGGTCGTCCTGCTCCTCGTCCTCGTCGGCGAACTCGTCGGCGTACCGGCTCTGCCGGTAGCGCGACTCGCGGTAGCCACCCTTGTCGTAGCCACCGTCGTCGTAGGCCCGCTCGTCGTCCTCCTCGACGAGCCCGAGCCAGACCCCCGCCTTGCGCAGTGCACCCATCCCGCGCCCCTCCGTCCGCCGTGCGACACACACCCCCCGTGCCGTGTCCCCTGTCACGCGCGTGAACACTGCAGTGCCCACCGGCCTGAGGCGGCAACCCCTGGCCCGACCGTGAAACCGGTCTCACCCCGACCCCCACCAGGTGGGGATGTCGCCTCAAACAACACTGATGTAGTTTGGTGTCCGGTTGCCAGGCTACCGCAGCGTGGTACGCATTCCGAGCAACGCGCTGCCGATCCGTACATGTGTCGCGCCGTAGGCGATCGCCGCCTCCAGGTCACCACTCATCCCCGCCGACACGACCACCGCGCCCGGATGCTCGGCCCGCAACCCGGCCGCGACCTCGGCCAACGTCGCGAACGCGGGCTCCGGATCGACGCCGAGCGGCGCCACCGCCATCACCCCGGCCAGCCGCAGCGAGTCCTGGCCGGCGACGGCCGCCGCGACCCCGGTCACCTCCCGGTCCGGGTCGCCGCCGGTGACGAGTGCGCCACCCCGGTCGGCCGCACCGTCCAGGTTGACCTGGACCAGCACCTCCAGCGGTTGCTCCCGCTGCCGCCGTGCGGCCTCGGCGAGCGCGCCGGCCAGCCGTACGCTGTCCACCGAGTGCACCAGGTCGGCGTAGCGGACCACCGAGCGGGCCTTGTTGCGCTGGAGCTGCCCGACGAAGTGCCACCGCACCCGGGCACCGGACGCCGCCACCTCGGCCGCCTTCGGCGCCGCCTCCTGGTCGCGGTTCTCGCCGACGTCCCGCACGCCGAGCCCGGCCAGCAGCGTCACGTCGCTGGCCGGGTAGGTCTTGGTGACCGCGACCATGGTGACGTCGGCCGGGTCGCGGCCGGCCGAGGCGCAGGCGGCGTCGATCCGGGCGCGCACCCGGGCCAGGTTGGCCGCGAGTTCGGCCCGGCGGGCGTCCGGCGCCGGGAGGGGTGGCTCGGTCATCTGGTGGCTTCGGTCCTCTGGCGGCTCAGGAACCGTTCTTCAGGAAGTCCGGCACGTCCACGTCGTCGAAGAGCACCCGGCGCGGGGCCTGTGCCGGCGGCGGGGGCGACGGTGAGACCGGCGTGACGTGCGGCGGCGCCGGCGGGCTGACCTTGCGGGCCGGGTCGACCGGCTTGTAGGCCGGCGCGCCGCCGTCGAAGCCCGCGGCGATCACGGTCACCCTGACCTCGTCGCCGAGCGCGTCGTCGATCACCGCACCGAAGATGATGTTCGCGTCCGGGTGCGCGGCGTCGGTGACCAGTTGCGCCGCATCGTTGATCTCGAAGAGGCCGAGGTCGGAGCCGCCGGCGATGGAGAGCAGCACCCCCCGGGCCCCGTCCATGCTCTGCTCCAGCAGCGGGCTGGAGATGGCCGCCTCGGCCGCCTCCACCGCCCGGTTGTCGCCCCGGGCGCTGCCGATGCCCATCAGCGCGCTGCCGGCACCGCTCATCACGCTCTTGACGTCGGCGAAGTCCAGATTGATCAGACCCGGCGTGGTGATCAGGTCGGTGATCCCCTGCACACCGGAGAGGAGCACCTGGTCGGCCTGGCGGAACGCGTCCATCATGCTGATGCCCCGGTCGCCGAGGGCGAGCAGGCGGTCGTTCGGGATCACGATCAGCGTGTCGCACTGGTTGCGCAGCTCGTCGATGCCGGCCTCGGCCTGCACCTGCCGCCGCTTGCCCTCGAAGGAGAACGGGCGGGTCACCACGCCGATGGTCAGCGCGCCCAGCTTGCGGGCGATGTTGGCCACCACGGGCGCCCCGCCGGTGCCGGTGCCGCCGCCCTCGCCGCAGGTGACGAAGACCATGTCGGCGCCCTTGAGCACCTCCTCGATCTCGTCGCGGTGATCCTCGGCGGCATTCTTGCCCACGTCCGGGTTGGCGCCGGCGCCCAGCCCCCGGGTCAGCTCCCGGCCCACGTCGAGCTTGACGTCGGCGTCGCTCATCAGCAGGGCCTGCGCATCGGTGTTGATCGCGATGAACTCGACGCCCTTGAGCCCGACCTCGATCATCCGGTTGACGGCGTTGACGCCGCCGCCGCCGATGCCGACGACCTTGATGACCGCCAGGTAGTTGTGCGGAGGTGTCATCGCCGGTCCTTCCCTTCGATCTCGGCGGCCGCCACCCCGCCCGGCGATCCGGCCGGAGCGAGGCCGACACCCGTCCCGTACGAGGAGGCGAAGGGTAACCCTCACCCTCTACTAGAGGCTTACAGTTATGTCAACCATTGATCCTCTCGGGGCAAGGTATGCGGACGCGCGGCCGAACCCAAGGACCTGCGCGGCGTGTCGGCACGCCCACCGAAAACGTCACGGTCGACCGGACCGGCCGGGATGTCACCGCACCGATCGGGTGGTTGGTCCACCCGGATCAGCGGATCGTCACCACGTCCGGCGTCCGCACGTCGACGGTCTCCCCCTCGCGGGCCAGCAACGACGTCGCCACCTGGGCCTTGGTGTCGCTGCGCGAGGCGTCGCCCCAGAGCACCGTACGGCCGCCGCGCAGCTTGACGACGATCCGGGCCGGGCCCTCCACCACCAGCTCGGCGAGGCGATCCCGCAGCTCCGGGGTGAGCGCGGCGAGCACCTCCAACGCGCCCCTGGTCGCGGCGTCGTCCGGACCGGGCGTGCCGAGCCGGACCAGCGGCAGCCCGCCCGGACGGTCGGCACGGGTCTGGAAGACCACGCCGGAGGCGTCGACCACCAGGTAGCGCCGATTCTGCGGCACCACCGCCACCGGGGTCCGCTCCACCACCTCGACCCGTAGCGTGTTCGGCCACTGCCGGGAGACCGTCACCCGGGCCACCGGGGGCAGCTCGGCGACCCGGGCCCGGACTCCGTCGAGGTCGATCCGGGCCAGCGGCACGCCCTCGGTCTCCCGTACCGCCTGGCGCACCTGGTCGTCGGTGACCAGCTCGGTGCCGACCACCCGCAGCGTACGGAAGCCGAAGACCGAGGTGCCGTAGACGATCCCGGCGCCGGCCAGGGTGAGCGCGAGTACCCCGGCGAGCAGCGTCCAGGGCAGCGCGGCGCGCAACCGCCGCTGCCGGGCCCTGCGGGTGAACCGCCGTACCGACGGAGGCACCGCGTCGGTGCCGGCCCGAACCAGCCGCCAGCCCCGGTCGCCGCCGCGCCCCGTGGCGGTGCGCCCCGCCCCGGACCGGGTGGTGCCGGCGCCGGGACCGCCCGGTGCAGCCCGACCGGACCGGCCCGCGCCGCGTCCACCGGCACCCCGGGCACCCGGTGGGCCGCCGCGCCGGCCGCCCGGAGCCGGACCGCCGGACCGGCCACGCGGCGCGCCCGGGCTCATCCGGCGTCGCTGGCCGCCCCGGCGCCGCCCGGCGCCCGGGTCGGACCGACCGTCTCTTCGAGGGCCGGCTCACCGGCCAACGCGTCGAGCAGTTCGTCGCCCATCAGCGAGATCGGAGGCGCGCCCATGGTCACCACCACGTCACCCCGGCGGGCCCGGCGGGCCACCTCGGCCGGTACGTCCTCCCAGGAGGGCAGAAAGATCTTCCGCTCGGCGGGCAGGTCGACCGCCTCGGTAAGCGCGGCCCCGCCCTCGCCGGGTGCCCGCACCTCGCCCGGCCCGAAGACCTCCAGCACCACCACCTCGTCGGCGA
The DNA here is from genome assembly GCF_049315195.1 of Plantactinospora sp. WMMC1484. Taxonomy (NCBI): domain Bacteria; kingdom Bacillati; phylum Actinomycetota; class Actinomycetes; order Micromonosporales; family Micromonosporaceae; genus Plantactinospora; species Plantactinospora sp. WMMC1484. Next base: position 3,408,947 of record NZ_CP186055.1, on the reverse strand, counting down.
TGGCGAGGGCGGTGGCCAGTTCGGCCTGGAGGTCCCGGGTCCGGTACACCCGGTACGGCTGGAAGACGACGATCAGCCGCCCGTCCCCGGCCACCTCGCGCAGGGTCTTCAGGGCGGCGGTCATCGAGGTGGGATGGTAGGCGTACTCGTCGTAGACCTGGACGCCGGCCACCACGCCCTTGCGCTCGAAGCGACGGCGGACCCCGGGGAAGGAGGCCAGCGTCGAGGTCACCGAGTCGATCCCGAGCCCGAGCCGGGCCGCGGTGAGCACCGCCGAGGCGCTGTTCAGCCCGAGGTGCGCGCCCGGCACCGGCAGCCGGATCTCGCCGAGCGACTCCCCGTCCAGGACGGCGAGATAGCGTACGCCGCCGGCCGACGAGACCAGCTCGGTCAACCGCAGGTCGGCATCGGCGGAGGTGCCGTAGGTGTAGACGGTCCGCCCCTCGGCGCGCAGCGTCTCGGCCATCCGCCGGGTGCCCGGGTCGTCGGCGCAGGTCACCACGAACCCCTCCTGGTCGGTCAACCGGGCGAAGTCGGCGAAGGCCTCCTCCAGCCCGGCGTAGTCGCCGTAGGTGTTGAGATGGTCCTCGTCGATGTTGGTGACGATCGAGACGTACGGCCGGTAGAGCAGGAAGGAGCGGTCGCTCTCGTCGGCCTCGGCGACGAAGTATTCCCCGCTGCCGTGGTGGGCGTTCGAACCCACCTCGGAGATCTCGCCGCCGATCACGAACGACGGGTCCTGGCCGGCGTGCTGCAGGATCAGGGTCACCATCGAGGTGGTGGTGGTCTTGCCGTGGGTGCCGGCGACCGCGATCGTGCGCCGCCCGGTCATCGCGGCGGCCAGTGCCTCCGACCGGTGCAGCACCCGCAGCCCGCGCTCCCGCGCGGTGACCAGCTCCAGATGGTCCTGCGGAATCGCGCTGGAGTAGACGACGGTGTCGACGCCGTCCAGGTTGGTCGGGGCGTGGCTCATGTGGATCGTGCCGCCCAGCGCCCGCAGCCCGGCCAGCGCCGGCCACTCCCGCAGCTCGCTGCCGGAGACCCGCAGGCCCCGGGTGAGCAGCAGCCGGGCCAGCCCGCTCATGCCGACCCCGCCCACTCCGATCAGGTGGATGGTGCCGAGGTCTTCGGCGGCCAGCGTGCCGGCCGGGCTGAACTGCGCGGTGTTCATGACACCAGCCTTCCACTCGTGGACCGTCCGGTCTGCGGGTTGCCGTCGACGGCCGGCGACGATCCTCCGGTCGGGGCGGTCGGGCCACCGGCCGGCGGCACCGTACCGGCCGTCGACCTCATCGGGCCACCGGTCTGCCTCGTCGCGCCACCACCGGTCGGCCTCATCGGGCCACCGCCTCGTAGACGAAGTCGAGCAGCGCCTCGTCGCCGTCGCGCCGGCCGTACGCCGCCGCGGCGGCACCCATCGCGGCCAGCCGGTGCGGGTCGCGGATCAGCGGGATGACGTTCCGCTCCACCCAGGCGGCGGTCATCTCGGCGTCGTCGACCAGCAGGCCGCCGCCGGCCTCGACCACCGGCAGGGCGTTGCGCTTCTGCTCCTGGTTGCTGTGCGGGTACGGCACGTAGACCGTGGGCAGCCCGATCGCCGCGACCTCCGCACAGGTCATCGCGCCGCCCCGGCCCAGCATCAGATCGGCTGCGGCGTAACCCAGCTCCATCTGGGAGAGGTAGGGCAGGGTCACGTACGGCACCGGAAGGTCGGGCGGGACGGCGACCGGCTCGTTGCGGGCGCCGATCACGTGCAGCACCTGCACCCCGGCGGCGGCGAGCGACTTGGCGGCACCGGCGACCGCCAGGTTGATCGAGCGGGCGCCCTGCGAGCCGCCGGCCACGAAGAGGGTCGGCAGCTCCGGGTGCAGGCCGAACTGCGCCCGGGCGGCGGCCCGGTGCGCGGCCCGGTCGAGGGTGGCGATGCCGCGCCGCAGCGGCACCCCGACCACCCGGGCACCGCGCAGCGCCTCGGCCTGGTCCGGCTGGTGTGGGAAGCCGACCGCCACGTGCTTGGTGAACTTCATGCCGAGCCGGTTCGCCACCCCCGGCGGCACGTTGACCTCGTGGATCACGATCGGCAGCTCCCGGCGCCACGCCGCGAGGTAGGCCGGCACCGAGACGTAGCCGCCGAACCCGATGACGACGTTGGCGTCCACCTCGTCGATCACCTTTCCGGCGGCCCGGGCGGCTTTCCACATCCGGTCCGGCGTACGCATCAGGTTCATGTTGACCGACCGCGGGAGCTGATAGGCCGGGATCTGCCGCAGATCGTAGCCGTGCGGCGGAATCAGCTCGTTTTCCAGCCCTCTCGGGGTGCCGACGCAGGTGATCCGCACTCCCGGGTCGTGCCGGCGCAGGCAGTCGGCGAAGGCCAGCAACGGGTAGATGTGCCCACCCGTGCCTCCTCCCGCTAGCACCACCGACCGCAGCGGACCCATCAGCGTCTCCTCTCGCTCGCCGTACCGGCGCGCCCTCGTCTCGCCCGGGCACCCGCCGGCCCGGTCTCGGTCTCCCGTCGCCGTCCCGATCCGGAGGCGGGCTCCCGGGCGCCCGGAGGAAGCTTCCCACGGCGACGCGCCGAGGGAAGCGGCGGCAACGGGGCCCAGAGTAGCCGTACCCACCGGGGCGCCGGACGGGCATGCAGGGCCCGCGCCGCGTCTGGTTCGGCACGGGCGAACGAGGCGAGCATGCCGACCGCGGCCAGGGTCACCACCAGGGCACTGCCGCCGTCGGAGATGAACGGCAGCGGCAGGCCGGTGATCGGCAGCAGCCCGACCACCCCACCGATGTTGATCGTCGCCTGGCTGACCAGCCATGCGGTGGCGGAGGCGGCGGCGAGCCGGCGGAACGGGTCGGCGACCCGGCGGGCGATCCGCAACCCGGTGTACGCCAGCACGGCGAAAAGGGTCAGCACCACCGCGCAGCCCACCACGCCCAGGTCCTCGGCGAGGATGGCGAAGATGAAGTCGTTGTGCGCCTCGGGCAGCCAGTTCCACTTGAGGCTGCTCTTGCCCAGCCCGACCCCGAACCAGCCGCCGTTGTCGATCGCGTACCGGGCCTGGAGGTACTGATAGCAGTCGGTGAGTCCGCACTCGTCGGGCGGCGGCGGGTCGAAGAACATGGTGAGCCGGGCCAGCCGGTAGTTCTCGGCGTCCCCGTCGCCCGAGCCGGCGCCGATCGAGGCGGCGGCGACCAGCAGCCCGACGCCGACCAGGCCGAAGACGGTGAGAGTGGCGAAGACCCGCTTGCGGATGCCGGCCGTCCAGAGCAGCCCGACCACGACCGCGAGCAGGCAGAGCATGGTGCCCAGGTCGTTGTAGCCGACCAGCAGGAAGAGCAGGCCCACCACCGGGAAGAGCGGCGTGGCCAGCTCCCGCCACCAGCCCAGCGCGGCGCCCTTGCGGGCGATCATGTCGGCGCCCCACAGCACCAGGCCGAACTTTGCCAGCTCGGAGGGCTGCACCTGGATCGGGCCGATGTAGAGCCAGAGTAGCCGGGCCTCCAGCGGGCCGAGCGTGGCGTCCGCGGCGCCGTTGAGCTTGTCCCAGAGGTGCAGGGTGTCGAGCACCACGAGCAGCACCACGGCGACGCCGAGGGTCGGCAGCCCGACCGCCCGGAAGGTCCTGGCCGGCAGCCGCTGGCAGATCCAGAACGCGACCAGCCCGATCAGCGCGAAGAGCGCCTGCTTGGCGAGGGCGGCGAAGGCGTTGCCGTCGGCGGCGTACGCCCGGACGCTGGTCGCCGAGAAGACCATCGTCAGCCCGATCAGCAGCAGCAGCCCCGAGCTGGAGATGAGCAGATAGTAGGAGGCGAGCGGCCGGGCCAGCAGCCCGCGCAGCACGGCGAGCCCACCGGCCACGTCGATCCCGGCCGGTGGCGTGGCTTCGCCCGGCTGCGGGTTGGCTCCCCCGACCGGGCCGGCGCCGCCAGCGGTGTCGGCGCGGGCGCTCGGCCGCGCACCGCCGCTGCGGCGCGCGGGCGGGTCGGCGGAGCGCCTGGCACCTCTCCCGGCGCCGGTGCCGCCGTCCCGGTTTGGCTGCTCGTCGGTCACCGCGCCGCGCCTCCGTCCTCCCCCATCCGCCCATCATCGACGCCGATCCGGTCGCCCCGCCGCAGGCGACCGACCGGCGTGTCGCCCCGAACCCACCTACGGCGTGTCCCACCCGCCCGGCGCCCCTGATCTACGCCAAGATCGCAGACCTTGGAAGCGGAAGGTCGTGATAGCGACCATCTCTTTCCAAGATCTGCGATCTTGGAAAGAGATGGGTGGTGCGGGGATTGGGGTGGTGGGACGTGGGGGCGGGGGGCGGGGGGTGTCCCTATGGGTTGTGTCAAGCAGCGAGGCGGGGTTCGTCCGCCGTTTTGGGCTGGTATGGCCGCTGGGTGCGGAGCATGGCGTGGAGGACGTCGACGCGGCGGCGGGCGAGGCAGATGAGGGCGGCGTTGTGTTTCTTGCCCTCAGCGCGTTTGCGGTCGTAGTAGGCGCGGCTGAGCGGGTCGGCGAGAGCGGCGAACGCGGACAGGAAGAACGCGCGTTTCAGCTGCTTGTTGCCACCCTTGGGTGGGTGTTCACCGCGGATGCTGGTGCCGGAGCGGCGGGTGACCGGGGCCAGGCCGGCGTACGCGGCCAGATGGCCGGGGGTGGGGAACGAGCTGCCGTCGCCGACTTCGAGCAGGATTCGGGCTGCGGTCCTGACGCCGATGCCGGGCATCGACGTCAGGACCGGGGCAAGAGGGTGCGTATCGAGCATCCCTTCGACCTGTTCGGCGACCTGGTCGCGTTGTCGCAGCAGGTCACGCAGGTTGTCGGCGAGTCGGGGAAGGACGGTCTCGGCGGCGGTGGTGCCCGGGACCACGACGGTCTGCGCGTCGAGTGCGGCGAAGATCTGCTCGACCAGGCGGGTGCCCATGCGCGGCGCGCGGGCCTTGACGATCTCGGTGAGTTTCGCCCGGCCGGCCTTGCGCAGACCGGTGGGTCCGCCGCACCGCGAGAGCGCCTCGAGTACTGCGGGGTGCTGCAGCTTCGGTCCCAGGACGCGTTCCAGGGGTGGGTGGATCTGGGTGAGCAGGCCCCGGATGCGGTTGGCCACGCGGGTGACCTCGCTGGCGAGGTCGTCGTCGTAGCCGACCATCACCTCCAGTTCGGCCAGGGTCTCGTCGCCGGTGTCGACCCGACGCAGGGTGTGGGGCAGGGTGCGGGCGGCGTCGGCGATGACGTAGGCGTCGCGGGCGTCGGTCTTCGCGGTGCCGGGGTGCAGGTCGGCCAGCCGGCGCATGACCAGACCGGGCAGGTAGGCCACTTGGTGGCCGCCGGCGCGGGCGACCGCGACAGGCAGCGCACCGATCGAGGCGGGCTGGTCGACCACGGCCAGGATCCGGCCGTGGCGGGCGAGTTTGTCGAACAGTTTCCGCAGCCCGGTCTCGGTGTTGGGCAGGGTCGCGTCGTGCAGCCGCTTGCCCTCACGGTTCAACGCGACCGCGTGGTGTCCTTCCTTGCCCACATCGAGTCCGATGAAGACGCCGAACCCGTCGTGCACAGCCTGCCCTCCTCACCGCGATGTCCTGGCTCGGCCGCTGGTCACAGCGCCGGACTGCCGGCATCCACGTTACGGAGAGACCTACCCCACGGACGGGGTGGCCGGGTCCCTATCAGCGGTCCGCCGACGCCACCCGGCCCGGCGACAACACCCCCCGGATCATGCGTACGACAGGGGCAGAAAGTCATACCGGACCGAGCGACCGAGCAGTCCCCGGATGGGGACGATCAAAAAGGTAACGGGCGGGGGGCGGGGGGTCAGGTCACGGCGGCGAGGAACTCGCTGTAGAAGAGGCCGAGGGCGATCGCCACTCCGATCCCGGCGATGATCCAGAAACGAACGACGATGTTGACCTCACTCCATCCGGCCAACTCGAAGTGGTGTTGCAGGGGCGACATCCGGAACACCCGCTTGCCGGTGGTCCGGAACGAGATGATCTGGATGACCACCGACATCGTGATGATCACGAAGAGCCCGCCGAGGATCAGCAGCAGCAGGAGGGTCCGGGTGGCCATCGCCATCCCGGCGATCAGTCCGCCGAGCCCGAGCGCCCCGGTGTCACCCATGAAGATCCGTGCCGGTGACGTGTTCCACCAGAGAAAGCCGACACAGGCCCCGGCCGCCGCCCCGGCGATCAGGGCGATCTCCAGCGGGTCCCGCACCTCGTAGCAGTACGCACCGCCCCGGGCGTAGTCGGTGTCCGCGCACCAGTGCCGGTACTGCCAGAACGCGATCAGGGCGTACGCGGCGAGCACCATCACCGAGGCGCCGGTGGCCAGCCCGTCCAGCCCGTCGGTCAGGTTCACCCCGTTGGTCGTCGCCATCACCACGAAAATGAAGATGACGACCGAGGCGACCTTGCCAACCTCCAGCGCGTTGATGTCCCGGATGAAGGAGAGCGCGGTGCTGCCGACCGTCACGTCCGCGGTGCTGGGGAAGTAGAGGGCGATCACCCCGAAGACGGCGCCGACGAGTATCTGCCCGAGCAACTTGCCCCGCTTGTTCAGCCCGGCGCTGTTGCGCTTGCGGACCTTGAGGAAGTCGTCGAGGAAGCCGACGGCACCGGAGAAGACCATCAGGCCCAGCAGCACCAGCGCGGTGATGGTCGGGGTGACCTGCGCGATCTGCGCCTCGGGCAGGGTGGTCAGCGCGAGGTGCCCCGCGACGTACGCGAGCACCGTGGCCACGATGAAGACCACGCCGCCCATCGTCGGCGTGCCCTTCTTGCCCTGGTGCATCACCGGACCCTCGGCGCGGATCGGCTGCCCGGCCTTGAGCCGGGTGAAGACCTTGATCGCGACCGGTGTGACGAAAAGTGAGATCAGGAACGCCACGAAGATGGCGACGATGACCGCCCTCACGCCGGAACGCCTTCCACCGCGACCGACACCACGACCTTGTGCGCCGCGACCGACACCGCGCCATCGCGGACCGCGACCGGACCCGGGGCGTCGTCGGCCGCCGCGACCGGCCCGCTCATCGGGACCCGTCCCCGGGCCCGACGGCCTCGGCGCGCAGCGCGTCGGCCACCTCCCAGGTGCGGTAGCGCGAGCCCTTCACCAGCACGACGTCGTCCGGCCGCAGCTCGCGGCGCAGCGTCTCGACCGCCGCCGCCTGATCGGTAACCAGCACCGACTCTCCTCCCCAATGTGCCATCGCCACCGCGCCGTCGTGGATCGGCGCGGCCGGCTCACCGACCACGATCAGCCGGTCGATGCCCAACTCGGCCGCGAGCCGGCCGACCTGCTCGTGCCCGTCCCGTTCGAAATCGCCCAGCTCGGCCATGTAGCCGAGCACCGCGAAGGTGCGCCGCCGCGCGCCCATCCCGGCCAGTGCCCGCAGCGCCGCCGAGGTCGAGGCCGGATTGGCGTTGTACGAGTCGTCGATCACCGTCACCCCGTCGGTGCGGTCGAAGACGTCCATCCGGCGGGTCGAGGGCAGGCCCAGCGCACCGAGCGCCTCAGCCAGTTCGGTCAGCGGCATGCCGAGTTCCCGGGCCACCGCGGCGGCGGCGAGCGAGTTGCCGACCTGGTGTCGCCCGCTGATCCCGAGCCGGACCGCCGCCCGCCCCTCCGGGGTGACCAGGGTGTACGACGGCCGTCCCCGGTCGTCCAGGTCGACCTCCTCGGCCCGGATCTCGGCGTCGGCGGCCTCGCCCACCAGCACCGTCCGGGCGGCGGTGCGGGCCGCCATGGCGCGTACCCGGTCGTCGTCGGCGTTGAGCACCGCGAGCCCGTCGGCCGGCAGCCCTTCGACCAGTTCGCCCTTTGCCTGCGCGATCGCCTCCTGCGAGCCGAACTCGCCGATGTGCGAGACGCCCACGTTGAGCACCACCGCGATCCGGGGCGGCGCGATCTCGCAGAGGTAGCGGATGTGCCCGATCCCCCGGGCGCCCTTCTCCAGCACCAGGAACCGGGTGTCGGCGTCGGCCTGCAACGCGGTGTACGGGTGCCCCAGCTCGTTGTTGAACGACCCCGGCGGGGCCACGGTGCGGCCGAGCCTGGTGGTGAGCTGTGCGACCAGGTCCTTGGTGGTGGTCTTGCCGGAGGATCCGGTCAGCCCGATCACGGTCAGCCCGGGGAGCCGGTCCAGCACCGCCCGGGCCAGCCGGCCCATCGCCGCGCGGGCGTCGTCGACCAGCACCATCGGCACCCCATCGACGGCCCGGGAGCCGAGCACCGCGACCGCGCCGGCCTCGGTCACCGCCGCCGCCGCGAAGTCGTGGCCGTCCACCTTCTCCCCGGGAAACGCCACGAAGAGCCCGCCGGGGCGTACCTTGCGGGAGTCGAACTCGACCGCACCGGTGACCCGGGCCGTCGGCGCGGCACCGGCCAGCCGGCCGTCGACCGCGGTGGCCACCTCGGCCAGGGTGAGCGGGATCATCGGCGCCCCACCAGGTTGCCGAACCGGGCGGCGAGCGCGGCGGCCAGCTCGACCCGGTCGTCGAACGGATGTGTCCGGCCGGCGATCTCCTGGCCGCGCTCGTGCCCCTTGCCGAGCACCGCGACCACGTCACCGGGCTCGGCGAGCCGGACCGCCTCGTCGATCGCGGCCCGGCGCCCGGCCACCTCCACCACCCGGGCCACCCCGCCGGCCTGCTCCCCGCCGGCCTGCTCCGCCCCGCGCCGCACCTCGGCCCGGATCAGCGCCGGGTCCTCGCTGCGCGGGTTGTCGTCGGTGACCACCACCAGGTCGGCCCCGGCCGACGCGGCGGCGCCCATCAACGACCGCTTGCCGTGGTCGCGGTCACCGCCGGCGCCGAGGACGCAGATCAGCCGGTTGCCGGCGGTGGTCAGGTCGCGCAGCGCGGTCAGCGCGGCGACGATCGCGTCCGGGGTGTGTGCGAAGTCGACCACCCCGCGCACCGGGCCGGGCGCCTCGACCAGTTCGAGTCGTCCGGGCACTCCGGGACAGGCAGCCACGCCCCGGGCGGCGACCGCCGGGTCGACCCCGGCACCGACCAGGGCGGCGATCGCCAGCAGCGCGTTTGCGACGTTGTGCCGGCCGGGCAGCGCGACGCCCGCCCGCCCGGCCACCCCGTCCGGGCCGTGCGCGGTGAAGGTCTGGGTGTAACCGGAGTCGCGGACGTCGCCGGCCCACCAGGTGGCGGCCGGGTCGCCCGCCGCCGAGTAGCTGACGGTGCCCGGCTTGCGCAGCGGCGCCAGCGCCGGGTCGTCGTGGTTGAGCACCTCGACGTCGCAGCGGCCGTCGAAGAGCCGCGCCTTGGCGGCGAAGTAGTCGGCGACGTCGGCGTGGAAGTCCAGGTGGTCGTGGCCGAAATTGGTGTAGCCGCCGACGGTGAACCGGACCCCGCCGACCCGTCCCATCGCCAGGGCGTGGCTGGAGACCTCCATCGCCACCGCGGTGACGCCGCGCTCCCGGGCCGCGGCGAGCATGGCGTGCAGGTCGGTGGCTTCCGGGGTGGTCCGGACGCTCTCCACCACCAGGTCCCCGAGCCGGCACTCGACGGTGCCGATCAGCCCGGTGCGGTGGCCGGCGGCGCGCAGCCCCGACTCGATCAGGTAGGTGGTGCTGGTCTTGCCTGCGGTGCCGGTGATGCCGATGACCGTCAGCCCGGCGGTCGGGTCGCCGTAGACGGCCCCGGCCACCTCGCCGAGCACCGCGCGCGGCTCCGGCACCACCAGGGCGGGCAACCCCGCCTCGGCCGCCGCCGCAGCGCCGGCCGGGTCGGTCAGCACCGCGACCGCGCCGGCCCGTGCCGCCGCCGCGACAAACTCGGCACCGTGCCGCCGGGCGCCGGGAAGCGCCGCGTACAGGTCGCCGGGGCGGACGTCGCCGCTGGCGTGGGTCACCCCGGTGACCGGCACGTCCTCGGCGGGCAGCGCCGGGGCGGCGGGAGCGACCGTGGGGGCGGCGGCGTCCGGGGGCGTCACGGCGGCGACTCGCGCGGCGAGATCGGCGAGCCGGACCGGCGTCACGGCGCGGGGACGGGGATTGCCGGGCACGGCGTCAGACCCTACCCCGTCGCGGGGTCCACCCCGCACAGCCGCCCCGGTGGTTTGCCCGCACCTCCCGATGATGTCCCGTTTCGGCTGCTCACCGCGGATAGACCACGAACTTCGGCGGCGCGGCGCCGGTCGCCGGCACCCGATAGTGACGGAGCACGTACTCCATCATCTCCTTGAAGGCCGGCGCGGAGACGTCCCCGCCCCCGCCCGACGGGGTGTACGCGAAGACCGCGACCACGTAGCGCGGGTCGTCTGCCTGGTCCATCCCGATGAACGAGGCGACCTCGCCGGGCGCGTAGCGGCCGTCCACCACCCGTGACCCGGTGCCGGTCTTGCCGGCGATCCGGTAACCCTTGATCGCCGCCTGGCTGGCGGTGCCGCCCTCGATCGTGACCGGCGCCTCCAGCAGGGTACGCAGTGCCGCGGCGGTCTCCGGGCGGAGCACCTGCCGGGTCTGCGGTGCCGGCACGGGCTTCCGCTTCCCGTCCGGGCCGATGATCTCGCGTACGAGGTGTGGCTGCACCCAGGTGCCGTCGTTGGCGATCGCCGCGTAGACGGCGGCCATCTGCAGCGGCGTGACGTCGACGCTGTGCCCGATCGGCACCGACCCGTACGACGAGCCGCTGTATTCGCCGGGCTTCAGCACCCGGCCGGACGCCTCGCCCGGCACCCCCTCCCCGGTCGGCCGGCCCAGCCCGAACCGGAGCTGGTATTCGTGGAGCTTCTCCGTGCCGAGCCGGTCGGCGATCCGGATCGTGCCGACGTTGGAGGAGAAGCCGAGCATCCCGGCCACACTCAACTTCCGGCCCTGCGCGTTGTGGGTGTCCCGGAAGATCTGGTCACCCTTGCGGATGCTGTACGGGGTCGGCCAGGCGGTCTCCGGGGTGATCACCCCCTCCTCCAAACCGGCGCCGAAGACGATGGCCTTGTGTATCGACCCCGGGTCGACCACGAAACTGGTGGCGGTGTCGTTACGGTCGCTCGGGTCGTATCTGCCCCAGTCGGCCGCGTCGTAGGTCGGGTAGCTGGCCTGGGCGAGCACCTCGCCGGAACGCACGTCGAGCACCACGGCCGCCCCGATGGTGCCGTTGACCTGCTCCATCCGCTTGGCGAGGATCCGCTGCACCATGTATTGCAGGTCCCGGTCGATGGTGAGCTGCAGCGAGCTGCCGGGGCGGGCCTCGACGACCCGGCTGTGCCCGCCGGGGATCTCCGCGGCCAGGGCGCCGTTGCCCACCTCGTACTCCCGCTCCCCGTTGACCCCGCGCAGCAACTCGTCGTAGCGGGCCTCGATCCCCTCCAGGCCGACCAGGTCCTGGCTGGTGAAGCCGATCAGGTTGGCGGCGAGGTCGCCGCCGGGCACCTCGCGCCGCTCGTCCCGCCCGGTGCCGATGCCGGCCAGGTTGAGATCCATAATCTTCTCGGCGGTGTTGATCTCGACGCCGCGGGCCAGGTATTCGAACTGCGACGGGCGCCCGTCCGGCCGCTTCCGCTTCCGCATCTCGTCGGTCAGCGTGGAGGCCGGGATGCCGAGCAGCGGCGAGAGCGCCGCGGCGGTCGTGGCCGGATCCTCGACCTTCTCCGGGTCGGCGTAGACGTAGCGGGCCTCGACGCTCTGCGCCAGCGCCGCGCCCGAGCGGTCGTAGATGGCGCCCCGGGGTGCCGGCAGGACGACGGTGCGCAGCCGGTCGGCGACGCCGCCGCCCGCGTACTCCGGTGCGTCCACCACCTGGACCGCGACCAGCCGGATCCCGATGGTGGTGAACATGGCGAGCGCGATCAGCGTGCCGAGCCGCAGCCGCCGGTGCGCGTCGGCGAGCCGGGGCGGGCGGCGCGGTCGCCGGGCCGGCCGCCGGACAGGTGATCCGCCGCTCCGGGCCGGGGCGCCGTCGGCGGGCCGGCGCACCGGCTTCGCGACGTCGCCGCCGTCCCGGAGCGGGCGCGGCGTGATGGTGCGGCCGGCCCCGGTCGGGACGGCGCGCCGGGCGGTCCGGGCCCCTCCGGAGCGGCCGCCGTCGAGTACCTGCAACGCCGGCCGGAACGGGTCCGCCGACCGGCCGGTCCTGGGGGTACGCCGGCTCCGGGCTGCCGCGTCGGCGGCCCCGCCGGCCGTACGCCGGAGGTCGGGATCGTCCCGCACGGTGCGGCCGCGCGGAGTGTACGCCCGGGCGTCGGAGATGCTGCCGAGGCCGGACCCGGAGCGGGGCGGCTGGCCGGAACCGCTCCGGCCGCTGTGGCCACTGCCGGACCGGCCGGCGGTCCCGGAACGGCCGGTCTGGCCGGAGCCTCGGTCGCCGGAGTCCCGGCCGGCACGCGACGAGCCGCGCCGGGACACCGAAGCGTCCCGGCGCGGCTCGTCGGACCGCGAGGTCACCGGATCATCCCCCGGTGCCCTGCTGGCTGGTGATCGCCGGTTCACCGCCGGCCGGCTGTGGCACTCCGATCACCCGGCCGTCCGGCAGCCGGATGAAGGCCGGCGACCCCGAGTCGACCAGACCCAGCTTGCGGGCCCGGGCCGCCAGGTTGCCCGGCACCTCCGCCTCGGCGATCTTCTGCTCCAGCTCCTGCTGCTGGACGTTCAACGTGGACTGCTGCTGCTGCAGCCGCTCCAGCCGGAACGCGTTCTCGTTAACCTTGCTGTTGACCACCAGGATGCCGAGCATCCCGCCGACCACCAGCGCCAGGATCAGCGCCGCGAAGGAGACCCTCGGCCGGGCCACCGGCAGCGGTGGCGCCGCCCGGAGCCGCGCGCGCCGAGCCGGCGCCGCCGGCGCCGGCGCACCCTCCGGCCGCTCGTCGGAGCTGTCCCAGACCCGCAGGCCCCGGGCGGACTCCGCCGGCTCCGCCCAGTCGGGCTCGCGCAGGGCGGCGCTGCCCTGCGTCGGATAGCGTCGCGCCCCCCGGACGCGGGACTCCGGCGCCGGGTTCGACCGGTCGCCACCCACCCGCTGCGCCCGCTGCACCGTGGTCCGGCCCCCCGACCGCGGTGCGCGCTGCTGCGCGCCGCGCGCCGCGTCGGGCTGTTCCCGGCGCTCGCGCTTGTTGACGTTCATCTTCCCTCCCCCTGTACCGTCGTGCCGCCGCCGTCGGTTGCCGGCTGCGGCGTATCCCGTGGCACTCCACCGGATCCACCCGATGCCCCCGCACCGGCCGGATCCGTTACCCCGACGGCGCGGCCGGGCCGCTCGCGGACGGCCCGCCGCTCCGTCGTCGTGCTCGCACCGCCGTTGGGTCCGATCCGCTCCGCCGCCCGCAGCCGCACCGAGGCGGCCCTCGGGTTGGCCTGGACCTCCGCCTCGCCCGGTAGCTCAGCTCCCCTGCTGAGCAGCCGCAGCGTCGGTCCGGTCCCGGGCAGTTCGACCGGCAGGTCGACCGGCCCGGTGCTGCGGGAGCGGCCGGCGAACACCTGCTTGGTGATCCGGTCCTCCAGCGAGTGGTAGGACAACACCACCACGCGACCGCCCTCGGACAGCGCGTCCAGGGCGGCCGGCAGCGCCGTTTCCAGCGCGGCCAGCTCTCGGTTTACCTCGATCCGTAAAGCCTGAAACGTCCTCTTGGCCGGATGTCCTCCGGTACGCCGGGCAGGTGCCGGAATGGCCTCCCTGACCAGTTCGGCGAGCCGGGCCGACGAGGTGAGTCGGGACCGTTCCCGTTCCCGGACGATCGCCGAGGCGATCCGCCCGGCGAACCGCTCCTCCCCGTAGACCCGGAACACCCGGGCCAGCTCGCCGTGCGGGTAGGTGTTGACCACCTCCTCGGCGGTCGTGCCGGCGGACTGGTCCATCCGCATGTCCAGCGGTGCGTCCTGGGCGTAGGCGAACCCGCGGTCGGGCGCGTCGAGTTGGAGCGAGGAGACGCCCAGGTCGAAGAGGACACCGTCGACCCGATCGTGCCCGAGCCGCGCCAGCACCTCGGGCAGCTCGTCGTAGACCGCGTGCACCAACTGCGTCCGGTCGGCGTACCGGTCGAGCCGGGCTCGTGCGTGGGCCAGCGCCTCGGTGTCCCGGTCGAGTCCGACCAGGACGGTACGCGGATGCGCGGCGAGCACCGCCTCGGCGTGCCCGGCCAGCCCGAGGGTGGCGTCCACGTACACGGTCGGCCGGTCAGCCCGGTCCAGGGCGGGGGCGAGCAGCTCGAGACATCGCTCAAGCAGCACCGGCACGTGCGTACCGCGTAGCTCCCCCATGTCGACCCCCAGTGACCGCTGTCCCGTCCGGACGTGCCCGGTGTTTCTCGCTCGTCATACCGCCAGATCCCCATCCGCTCTACTCCCCCGGGCCGACCTTCGGACCGTCGGAGGATCGCGCCTGGCACCGGGGAAGAGGCGCCAGGAACCTGGAGCGGGTGGAGATCTCGCAGTACGTCGGGCGTCGGCACGCGCCGCCCTACAGTCCGCCCGGCAGCACCCCCTCCTCGATGTCGGCGAAGTCCTCTTCGCTCTCCGCGAGGTAGGTCTCCCAGGACCGCTTGTCCCAGATCTCCACCCGGGTGCTCGCGCCGATCACCACCAGCTCCCGGTCCAACGCCGCGTATTCCCGCAGGTGGATCGGGATGGTCACCCGACCCTGCTTGTCCGGGATCTCGTCGTGGGCACTGGCGAAGAAGACCCGGCCGTAGGCCCGGGCCGCCTTGTGCGTCATCGGCTGCTCGCGCAACTGCCCGGCGATGCGCTGGAACTCGGGCATCGGGAAGACGTAGAGGCAGCGCTCCTGCCCTTTGGTGATCACGACACCTCCCGCCAGCTCATCCCGGAACTTGGCCGGAAGGATCAGCCGGCCCTTCTCGTCCAGGCGCGGGGTGTGCGTGCCGAGAAACACCGGCCCAACCCCCTCGCCCTTCCAGCGACGTTCGCGGCGCCGCTGCCCCCCGGGCCGGCGGGCCCTCCTGGCCCCCCATCGCGCCCCACTCTACTCCACTTCCCTCCACCCGCAACCGGAATCGCCCGGAAAGACCGGCTGTCTCCCGAGTGAATCCGCACGTCAGAGCGGGTGGCCCGCGGTGGAGGGAAACGGGGACCCCGCCGCGCGGGTCCGCTATCCGACAGCGGTACGTCGGAAGCCGAGCGCCCGGAAATAAGCAGGTATTTCCGACTAGTCAACCGGCGTAACCGGCCTGAATCATGAGGGCGGGGAGGGAAGTGGAGGAAAAATTCGTGGTGCTGGCCGGCGCCTCGGCTCCACGGCAGCGGGTGGCGGAGGGCCGGGGACAGCGGGTCAGCTCAGCCGGGGACAGCGGGTCAGCTCAGCCGGGGACAGCGGGTCAGCTCAGCCGGGGACAGCGGGTCAGCTCAGCCCGGGCCACCGGGCCGCGATCTCCAGAGCGGCGCGTACCGGATCGCCGCCCCACCGGCTGGGGAAGGCGTCCGCGACCACCCAGCCGGCCTGGACGAGTGCACCGTGCCGGGCGATATGTGCCGCCGGGCCGGCCGGGTGCACGGCACAGCTCAGCCCGATCGCCGCCGCGCCCGCGCCGACGCAGAGATCCACGCTCCAGCGCCCGACCGGATAGCGGCGGCGCACCGGTAGCCCGAGCCGGGTCAGCTCCGCCGCCAGCTCGGCCGGCCAGCCGTCCTGCTCCGCCCCGGCCGCCTCACCCGGACCGACGGCGGACGGACCGACAGCGAACGAGCCGACGGCGGACGGACCGACAGCGAACGAGCCGACGGCGGGCGGGTCGGCAGCGGGCGGGTCGGCAGCGGACGGACCAGCGGCGGACGGCGTCGGGACGGTCACCGGTTCGCCGCGCGGGCCCGGCGGCGAACCGGCGTGCCGCAGGTAGTCGCCGATCAGGCCGTTCGGCTCCGGCTGCGAGGTCAGCACCACCATCCGGCGCCGCGCCCGGGTCACCATGACGTTGAACAGGTGCGGGTCGGTCAGGAAGCGCAACCGTCCGGCGGGAACCGGGTCGGTCACCGCCAGCGACACCACCACGGTCTCCGCCTCGCTGCCCTGAAACGAGTGGACCGTGCCGACCCGCAGCCCGAGACGCTCGATCTCGGTCACCGGGAACGCCGCGACCAGCGCCGCCTCCAGGGCGTCGGCCTGGGCCCGGAACGGGGTGATCACGCCGATTCCGGTCCGACCCGCCTCGGCCAGCCGGCGTATCTCGGCGACCGCCGACGCGATCTCGGCCCGGT
This sequence comes from Plantactinospora sp. WMMC1484, assembly GCF_049315195.1. NCBI lineage: Bacteria > Bacillati > Actinomycetota > Actinomycetes > Micromonosporales > Micromonosporaceae > Plantactinospora > Plantactinospora sp. WMMC1484. The sequence goes on along the minus strand of NZ_CP186055.1, from coordinate 3,392,802 downwards.
TCACTCCCGTCTCGGTCCCGGCGCCCGACACCGGCACGACGTCGATCACGTCCGCCGTCTCGTTGCGGGGATGGCGGGTGGCGACGGCGATCCGGCCGCCGTAGAAGCGGTTCGCCGAGAACTCGATCAGGTGCGGGGCGCACCGGTAGTGCTCGTCGAGCCAGGTGACCGGGGCAGCGCCGGCGGCCAGGTCGAAGGCACTGACCCGGCGTACGTCCACCCGGTTGTCCAGGCCGTGCCGCTGCAGGGTCGCCGCCACGTCGACGTCGGCGACGAACGAGACGAACCGGAGCTGCCGCGGATCGCCGACCACCAGCGCCCGCCGGGCCCGGGCCAGGGCGGGCGCCGCCCGGATCTGGTCGGTGTGCGACGCCTCGTCCATGATCACCAGGTCGAAGAGCCCGGCGATCGGGGGCAGCAGGTCCTCGACGTCGGTGACCGTGCCGACCCAGAGCGGCAGGGCGCGGACCAGGGACTCCCCGCTCAGCTCGGCGAGGAGTTCACGGCGCCGGTTACGGCCCGCCCGCAGCGCCCCGCCCAGCGCGGCGGCGCTGCGGCGACCGGCGGAGTCCCAGCGGTCCGGGCCACGGCTGCGGTGCCGCATCGCGGTGCCCAACGCTGCCGACCACCGCTGCCGGGCCTGTGCCAGCTCGGCCCAGAGTGGAGCCGAATCGGCGCCGCCGACCGTCGCCAACCGGGCCGCCGCGACCTCCGCCCGGGCCGCCGCGATCGCCGCCTCGATCCGGTCCAGCGACACCGTGGAGGCGGCGCCGAGCCGACGTCGCAGCCGGCGGCCGGGTGGTCCGGGCAGCAGCCAGCGCCGCCACCGGGCGCCGGCCGAGGCCCGGAGCCGGCCTGCGGCCCGGGCCGCTCCGGCCAGGTCGGCACCGGGCTCGAAGGCACCCGGTGCGTCGAGGCGGAGCCCGCCGACCACCGGTGCCCAGTGCCGGACGGAGTCGGCCAGCAGTTCGAGGTCGAGCAGCTCGGTGAGCTGGTGCGTCACCCGCTCGACCGTGGCGGCCGCCGCTGCGACGGCGGCCCGGTCGGCGTCCAGGGTCGCCGCCGTCACCTCCGGTTCGGTGCCGAGCGGTTCGGTGCCGAGCGGTTCGGCGCCGGGCGGTTGGGCGCCGAGGTCGAGGGAGGCGGCGAGCGCGGCCCGGCGCTCCGCGTCGCCGAAGAGCACCGGTCGCGGCCCCGGATAGCGTTCCAGCAACTCGCCGAGCACGTCGGCGGCGTGTGTGGACTGGGTGACCACCAGGACGCTTCCGCCCCGGTCGACCACGTCCAGCGCGGCGGCCACCACCGCGTGGCTCTTGCCGTTGCCCGGCGGACCGGAGACCACGGTCAACGGCTGCCGCCGGACCCGGCGTACCACCTCGGCCTGCGCCTCGTTGAGCGGCAGCGGCGAGTCGACCGGCTCGGCCGCACCGGCAGGATCGGTGGAGCCGTTCCGGCCGTCCGGGGTGCCGGTGCCGTAGAGCACGGCCAGGGCGGTGGAGTCGACCTCCGGTCGGGCCGCCCAGGCGCGCAGCCGGTCACCGAGGGCCAGCCCGGCGACGTCGCGCACCCCGAAGAGCACCGCCGAGACGTAGAGCACCGGTGTGCGGGCCGGAAAGCTCGCCCGGCCGGTACGCCGGGTCCGGTCGATCTCGCGTACCGGCAGGCCGGTCGCCGTGGCGACGGTGCGCAACCAGGCCTCGGCACCGGTGCTCGCCAGCCAGTCGGGCCCGCCGAGACCCGGCGCCGCCTCCAGCCGGGCGGCCAGGTCCCGGTCCTCGACCAGCGGCGTGACCTCCAGGTCGCCCGCCGGGACGACGCGGTACCCGCGCAGCGTCCGCTCCAGCCGGACCGGCTCGCTGAGCAGCGGCACCCGAACCTTCCGGTTGCCGCCATCCGTCTCGACCACCCCGCCGACGAGTCCCCAGCCACGGCGCAGCGTCCGCTCGTCCCGATGCAGCAGGTCGGCCGCTGCCAGCCGTTCCACCTCACGGGACCGGCGGCAGGAACGTGGATCGGCCAGCCAGATCAGCGGCTGGCCGGGACGGGTGACGTCGAGGACCCGCTCGGGGGCGGCCGGTGCGAGGTCGGCAAGGGCCCGCAGCACGGTGGCGACGGATGGGCTCATCGGCCGCCGAGCGTAGCAACACCGCTGCCACCCGCTCCTCGGACCGGAACGCGGGCTCGCACCGGTACATCGTGCGACGGTCGCCAGCCCGGCGCCGTCCGGTAACCTCGCTCGCGTGACGGACGGGAAGATGCCTCTCCGGGCAAAGGTGGCCAGTTCCGTGTCGCGCACCGCCGCGGCCCTCTCCCGGGCGGCCGGGCGGGGTGACGGCTCGGTGATCGGCGGATGGATCGGTCTCAAGATCGATCCAGATCTCCTGGCCCACCTGGCGTCCGGCCGGGCCATCGCGCTCATTTCCGGGACCAACGGCAAGACGACCACCACCCGGCTGACCGCGGCGGCGGTGGGCGTACTCGGCCGGGTGGCGACCAACTCGTTCGGGGCGAACATGCCGACCGGGCACACGTCGGCGCTGGCCAAGGCCGGCACCACCCCGTACGCGGTGCTCGAGGTCGACGAGCACTACCTGGCCCAGGTGCTGGAGTCCACCGAGCCCCGGGTGGTGGCGCTGCTCAACCTCTCCCGCGACCAGCTCGACCGGGCCAAGGAAGTGGCGATGATGGCCCAGCTCTGGCGGGCCGCGCTGGTCCGGCACCCCTCGGTGCGGGTGGTCGCCAACGCCGACGACCCGATGGTGGTCTGGGCGGCGATGCCGCCGCCGGACCGCAGCCCGCAGGTGGCGTCGCCGGTGGTGACCTGGTTCAGCGCCGGGCAGCGCTGGCACGACGACTCGTGGGTCTGCCCCGAGTGCGGCGCCCCGATCGAGCGGATGGCGGACCAGTGGTGGTGCACGGGCTGTCCGCTGCGCCGGCCGGAGCCGCAGTGGGTGGTCGAGGACGACGGCGTGGTCGACCCGGCCGGCGACTGGCACAAGATCGTCCTGCAGCTACCCGGCCGGGTCAACCTCGGCAACGCGGCGACCGCGCTGGCCGTCGCCGCCGAGTTCGGCGTACGCCCGACCGACGCGGTCTCCCGGCTCGGCGGGGTCGCCTCGGTCGCCGGCCGGTACGCACAGGTGGTCAAGGACGGCCGCACCATCCGGCTGCTGCTGGCGAAGAACCCGGCGAGCTGGCTGGAGGCGTTCGACATGGCCGACGAGGCGCCGACGCTGCTGTCGATCAACGCCCGGGACCCGGACGGCCTGGACACCTCCTGGCTCTTCGACGTGGACTTCTCCCCGCTGCGCGGGCGGCAGGTGCTGATCACCGGCGACCGGGCATACGACCTCGCGGTCCGGCTGGACGTCAACGACGTGCCGTTCCAGCACGTACGGACCTTTACCGAAGCGATCACGATCGTCCCGCCGGGACGGCTCGAGGTCATCGCCAACTACACGGCGTTCCAGGACATCCGAGCGGAGTTGGACCGTGTCAACTGATCCCGCCTACCGCATGCCCGGCCCGAGCGGCGGAGAGAGCAACCTGCGCATCGTCTGGATCTACCCGGACCTGCTCTCCACCTACGGCGACCGGGGAAACCTGCTGATCCTGGCGCGCCGCGCCCAGCAGCGCGGGATGCCGGTGGAGATCCTCGAGATCCGCTCCGACCAGCGGCTGCCCGTCTCGGCCGACATCTACCTGCTCGGCGGGGGCGAGGACGGCCCGCAGGCACTGGGTGCGCAGCGGCTGATCGCGGACGGCGGGCTGCGCCGCTCGGCCGACCAGGGCTCGGTGATCTTCGCGGTCTGCGCCGGCTACCAGTTGCTGGGCGGCTCGTTCTTTGCCAAGGGCACCAAGTGCGCCGGCCTGGACCTGCTCGACCTGCACTCCGACCGGGGGCCGACCCGGGCCGTCGGTGAACTCGCCGGCGACATCGACCCCCGGCTCGGGCTGCCGCCGCTGAGCGGCTTCGAGAACCACGGCGGCCGGACCCACCTCGGTCCGGGGGTCTCCCCGCTGGCCCGGGTCAGCAGCGGGGTCGGCAACGACGGCAGCACCGAGGGGGCGTGGCGGGGCAAGCTGCTCGGCACGTATTCGCACGGTCCGGCGCTGGCCCGCAACCCCGCCCTGGCGGACCTGCTGCTGTGCTGGGCGATCGGGGTGCAGCAGCTGCCGCCGCTGGACGACACCTGGTCGGACCGGCTCCGGGCCGAACGCACCGCGGCCCTGGCCGCCGCCCGGCAGTGATCGACCGCGTCCGGCGCCCGCTCCGGCGGCCGTCGGTCGCGCGGTTCACCGCACTGCTCCTGCTGCTCGGCCTTCTCGGGCTGGGCCTGCTGCTGCTCCCCCGTCCGGACGCGGCCGAGCTGCCCCGGCTGGCCGACCGGCTCGGCCCGCTGGCCCCGGTGGCGGCGATCGGCGTCGGCGCGTTGCTACTGGTGGCGCTGGTGCCCCGGACGGCGATAACGCTCGCCTGGGGTGCGATCTTCGGGCCGCTGCCCGGTGCCGGCTACACGCTGGCCGCCGCGCTGCTCGCCGCGGGCGCCGGCTTCGCGGTCGGCCGCCTGCTCGGTCGGGAGTTCGTGGCGGAGCGGGTACGCGGCCGGCTCGCCCGGCTCGACCGCTGGTTCGCCCGGCAGAGCGTGCTCGGGGTGATCAGTGTCCGGCTGGTCCCGCTCGGCGGTTTCGGGCTGATCAGCTACGGCTACGGCACCACCGGCGCCCGGCTGGGACCGTTCCTTCTGGGCAGCGTGCTCGCCGCCACCCCGTCGGCGTTCGGGTACGCCGCCGTGGGCGCGGCGGCGGTCTCCCCGACCGAGATCAACTGGCTGGCGGTCAGCCCCGGCGCTCTCGGGCTGGTCGCCACCGCCGTGCTGGCGGCGCGCTGGTGGCGGGCGGAGCGCGCCGGCCGGGCCGGTGCGCCGGAGTAGACCCGGCTCCGACGGGCGGACGAGGACGGGCGCCCCCTGGTCATTCCGCGGTATTTGCCACGTTATGCCCAGCCGTCGTTAGGCTGGAATCCAGGTCCAGAGCCGATGCCCAGCGAGGTGACCGGGTGAAGTCGTACGCCGAGACGGCCGGCGCGGTGGAGACCGCCGACACCGCCGTGGTACGCGGACCGAACGCGGTCGTGGTGCGGCTCTCCGTCAACGGCACCCTGCGCAACCTCCTGATCGAACCCCGGGTCAGCCTGCTGGACGCGCTCCGGGACCGGCTCGACCTCACCGGCAGCAAGAAGGGCTGCAACCAGGGCGCCTGCGGCGCCTGCACCGTCTGGGTCGACAAGCGGCGGGTGCTGGCCTGCCTCACCCTCGCCATCACCTGCGAGACCCGCGAGGTGACCACGATCGAGGGGCTCGCCGAGGAGGGAGCGCCACATCCGATGCAGCAGGCGTTCGTGCGCCAGGACGCCTTCCAGTGTGGATACTGCACCCCCGGTCAGATCATGTCGGCGGTCGCGTTCCTGGCCGAGGGGCACGCCGCCGACGACGCCGACATCCGGGAGTGGATGAGCGGCAACATCTGCCGCTGCGGGGCGTACCCGAACATCCGGGCCGCGATCCGGCAGGTCCTGGACGAGGCCGGGACGGGAGGGCCGGATGCGACCGCTTAGCTACTCCCGGGTGGCGGACGTCGCCACCGCGATCGGCACCGTCACCGCCGACCCGGAGAGCACCTTCCTGGCCGGCGGCACCAACGAGGTCGACCTGCAACGCGTCTACGTGGCCCGGTCCCGCCGGCTGGTCGACATCAACGACCTCCCGCTGCGCCAGGTCGACGAACTTCCCGGCGGCGGGGTACGGATCGGCGCCGTCGCCCGGATGAGCGACGTGGCCCAGGCCCTGCCGGTCCGGCGCCGCTTTCCGATGATCGCCCAGGCCCTGCTCTCCGGCGCCTCCCCGCAGCTGCGCAACATGGCGTCGATCGGCGGCAACCTGCTGCAGCGGACCCGCTGCGGCTACTTCCGGGACGTGGCAGCGGCCTGCAACAAGCGCGAGCCGGGCACCGGCTGCGCGGCGCTCGTCGGCGTCAACCGGGGCCACGCCGTCCTCGGCACCAGCCCGCACTGCATCGCCACCCACCCGTCGGACCTCGCCGTCGCCCTGGTCGCGCTGGACGCCGTGGTGCACACCCAGGGTCCGCGCGGGCACGGCCAGCTCCTCGCCGACGACTTCTTCCTGCTCCCCGGCGACAGTCCCGACCGGGAGCACGCGATCGCACACGGCGAGCTGGTGGTCGCCGTCGAGGTACCGCCGCTGCCGATGGCGAGTACGTCGATCTATCTCAAGGTGCGGGAGCGGGAGTCGTACGAGTTCGCGCTCGCCTCGGCGGCGGTCGCCGTCTCGCTCGACGCCGGGGTGATCACCGACGTGCGGCTGGCGCTCGGCGGCGTCGCGACCAAGCCCTGGCGGGCCCGGCGGGCCGAGTCGGTGCTGGTCGGCGCCCCGGCCACCGTCGAGACGTTCCGGGCGGCCGCCGACGCGGAGCTGGCCGGCGCGGTGCCGCACGGGATGAACGAATACAAGATCGAGCTGGCCCGGCGCACCGTCGTCCGGGCGCTGCGCGGCGTCACCGGTGCCGCCCGGATGGTCGGCGAGGACGGTAATCCACCATGAGCGGAGCAGCGTCGTGAGCCCGGTACTCGGTGCCGCCGTCGAGCGGGTGGACGGCATGGCGAAGACCACCGGCACGGCCCGGTACTCCGGCGAGCTGAACCTGCCGAACCTCGCCCACGCGGTGCTGGTCGGCGCCCGGGTGCCGAGCGGCCGGATCATCGGCATCGACTGCCGCCGGGCCAGCGTCGCCGACGGCGTCCACGCGGTGCTGACCCATCTCGACCTGCCCCCGGTGGCGGTGCGGCCGAGACTCTTCCCGGGACTGTTCGGGCTGGTCGCCCACGGGCAGAGCTTCTTCCCGATGCAGGACGACGTGGTGCACTACGCCGGCCAGCCGGTCGCGGTGGTGGTCGCCGACACGATCGAGCGGGCCGAGCACGCGGCCACCCTGGTCGAGGTGAACTACGCCGAGACGCCCTCGGTGACCCTGCTCGACCAGGCGCGCGACCAGTCGTACGAGCCGGAGAAGATCTTCGGCGGGATGCTGCCGGGCCGCAGCCCCAGCCGGGGCGACCCGGAGGCCGGGCTGCGGGACGCGGCGATCCGGCTCGACGTCACATACCGGTACGCGCCCAACCACCACAACCCGATCGAGCCCTCCACCACCACCGCTGTCTGGGACGACCGCGACCGGCTGACCCTCTACGACGCGACCCAGGGCCCCACCGCGACCCAGCTCTCCGTCTCGGAGCTCCTCGGGCTCTCCCCGACCAGGCTCCGGGTGGTCAGCCACTTCGTCGGCGGCAGCTTCGGCTGCAAGGCGCTGATCTGGGCCCACCCCACCCTGGCCGCGCTCGCCGCCCGCCAGGTCGGCCGGCCGGTCCGGCTGGTGCTCAGCCGGGACCAGATGTTCCACTCCTGCGGGCACCGGGAGGAGCAGGAGCAGCGGATCAGCCTCGGTGCCGACCCCGACGGAAGGCTGACCGCGCTGCGGCACGACAAGATCTCACTGACCTCGCACTACGACGACTGGGCCGAACCCTCCCTGGAGACCCCGTCCGTGCTCTACACCTGCCCCAACTACGCCGGCGGCTACCGCCTGGCCAGGGGCAACATCATCAGCCCGACCTTCACCCGTGCCCCGGGCGCGGCCACCGGGGTGTTCGCGCTGGAGTCCGCGATGGACGAGCTGGCCTGCGAGACGGGCATCGACCCGCTGGAGCTGCGGCTGCGCAACCACGCCGACGTCGATCCGACCAGCGGCAACCCATGGTCGAGCAAGGGGCTCAGGGAGTGCTACCAGCGCGGCGCCGAACTCTTCGGCTGGGCCGGGCGCGACCCCCGACCCGGGCAGCGGCGGGACGGGGACTGGCTGGTCGGCACCGGCATGGCCAGCGCCGCCTATCCGGTCGCCGCGCCGATGAACCCGCAGCGGGCCCGGGCCCGGCTCTACGGCGACGGCAGCGCCGTCGTCGAGGCCGGCATCGCCGAGTTCGGCACCGGCGCGCTCACCGCGATGACCCAGGTCGCGGCGGACGGCCTCGGGCTGCCGTTCGACCGGGTACGGTTCGTCGGCGGTACCAGCGACCTGCCCAACATCGCCGCCGCCGTCGGCTCGGCCGGGGCCAGCTCGACGAGTTCCGCCGTACACCTGGCCTGCACCGCGCTGCGCGACCAGCTCGTCGCGCAGGCGGTGGCCGACGCCGGGTCCCCGCTGCACGGCGCCGACCCGGGCGGCATCGTCGTCCGCGACGGCCGGATGTGCCGGCGGGACTCCCCGGAGGTCGGCGAGAGCTACGTCGAGCTGCTCCAGCGCAACCACCTGCCGGATGTCGATGCGCTCGGCAGCTGGCAGCCGCCCCCGCCGGACGGCGGCGGCTACGGCCTGCACACCTTCGGCGCCCAGTTCGCCGAGGTGGCCGTCGACGCCGACCTCGGGCTGGTCCGGGTACGCCGGCTGGTCGGCGTCTTCGCACCGGGCCGGATCCTCAACCGGCGGACCGCGCACAGCCAGCTCCTCGGCGGGATGATCTGGGGGCTGAGCCAGGCGCTGCTGGAGGCGAGCCGGATGGACCCGCACACCGGGCGGTGGGCCAACGCGAGCCTCGCCGACTACCTGGTGCCGGTGAACGCGGACGCCCCGGAGATCGTCGTCGACACCATCGAGGTCGCCGACTCCGTGGTCAACCCGCTCGGCGTGAAGGGGGTCGGCGAGATCGGGATCGTCGGCACCGCCGCCGCGATCGCCAACGCCGTGCACCACGCCACCGGCCGGCGGATCCGCGACCTCCCGATCACCGTCGAGGCACTGCTGTAGGTGTAGGTGTAAGGCGGGGGCCCTTCTTATCGTTTTCTGTTGTAGAAGGGCCCCCGCCTAACACTGCGCCCGCCTCAGGCGACGACGCTTACCATCCGGCCCGGGATCACGATCACCTTGCGGGGTTCCCGGCCGGCCAGCTGGTCGGCGACCGCCGCCAGCGCCGCCTCCCGGACCGCCGGCTCGGCCGCCTCCGCAGACACCTCCACCCGGCCCCGGACCTTGCCGTTGACCTGCACCGGGTACGTCACCGTCTCGGCGACCAGCAGGCGCGGATCGGCCTCGGGGAAGGGCTCGTACGCCAGCGACCCGGCGTGCCCCAGCCGCGCCCACAGCTCCTCGGCCAGGTGCGGGGCGAACGGCGACAGCATCAGCAGCAGCGGCTCGGCCACCTCGCGCGGGGTCGCCGGCAGTCGGGTCAGCCCGTTGGTCAGCTCGATCAGCTTGGCGATCGCGGTGTTCAGCCGGATGCCGTCCAGGTCGGCACGGACCCCGTCGACGATCCGGTGCAGCAGCCGGCGGGTCTCCTCGTCGGCCGGGGTCTCCACCACCCGCAGCTCGCCGGTCTGCTCGTCGACGATCGTCCGCCAGACCCGTTGCAGGAACCGGTAGGCCCCGACCACCGCCCGGGTCTCCCAGGGCCGGGAGACGTCCAGCGGGCCCATCGACATCTCGTAGACCCGGAACGTGTCGGCGCCGTACGCCTCGCACATCTCGTCCGGGGTCACCACGTTCCGCAGCGACTTGCCCATCTTGCCGTAGACCCGGGTGACCTGCTGGTCGCCGAAGTAGTAACGGCCGTCGACCTCCTCCACCTCGGCGGCCTCGACGTAGCTGCCCCGGTCGTTCTGGAAGGCGTACGCCTGGATCATGCCCTGGTTGTACAGCCGCCGGTACGGCTCGTAGGACGAGACGTGGCCCAGGTCGTACAGGACCTTGTGCCAGAAGCGGGCGTACAGCAGGTGCAGCACGGCGTGCTCCTGGCCGCCGACGTACAGGTCGACGCCGCCGCAGTCGCCGGGGGCCTGCGGGCCCATCCAGTAGCGCTCGTTGGCCGGGTCGACGAAGCGGTCGGCGTTCGTCGGGTCCAGGTAGCGCAGCTCGTACCAGCAGGAGCCGGCCCACTGCGGCATCACGTTGGTCTCCCGGGTGTAGCGCCTCGGCCCGTCGCCCAGGTCCAGCTCCACCTCGACCCAGTCCTTGCGCCGGGACAGCGGCGTCTCCGGCTCGGAGTCGGCGTCGTCCGGGTCGAAGGTGCGCGGCGCGAAGTCGTCCACCTCGGGCAGCTCGACCGGCAGCATCTCCTCGGGCAGCGGGATCGGGTTGCCCTGCTCGTCGTAGACGATCGGGAACGGTTCGCCCCAGTAGCGCTGCCGGCTGAACAGCCAGTCCCGCAGCCGGTAGGTGACCGCGCCGGAGCCGTGCCCGTTGGCCTCCAGCCACTCGATGATCCTGGCCTTGGCGTCGGCGACGAACAGCCCGTTCAGGTCCGGGCCGCCGTCGGGCGCGGCGCTGTTGATCGCCGGGCCCTCCCCGGTGTACGCCCTGCCGTCGAAGCTCTCCGGCGGCTGCACGGTGCGGACGATCGGCAGGTCGAAGACCTCGGCGAACTCCCAGTCCCGCTCGTCCTGCCCCGGCACCGCCATGATCGCACCGGTGCCGTAGCCGGCCAGCACGTAGTCGGCGACGAAGATCGGGATCTGCGCGCCGTTTACCGGGTTGCTGGCGTACGCCCCGACGAAGACGCCGGTCTTCTCCCGGTTCTCCGCCTGCCGCTCGACGTCGGTCTTTGCCGAGGCCGCCGTCCGGTAGGCCGCCACCGCGGCCCGGGGGGTCGGCTGCCCGCCGGTCCAGACCTCCTTCGTCCCCGCCGGCCAGGCGTCGCCGACCAGCGCCTCGACCAGCGGATGCTCCGGCGCCAGCACCAGGTAGGTGGCGCCGAAGACGGTGTCCGGCCGGGTGGTGAAGACCCGGATCGGCGCGGCGGCGGTCGGGAACTCGATGTGCGCGCCGGTCGACCGGCCGATCCAGTTCCGCTGTTGCAGCTTGATCGGCTCGGGCCAGTCCAGCGCGTCCAGGTCCTCGATCAGCCGGTCGGCGTACGCGGTGATCCGCATCATCCACTGCTTCAGGTTGCGCTTGAAGACCGGGAAGTTGCCCCGGTCGGAGCGACCGTCCGGGGTGACCTCCTCGTTCGCCAGCACCGTGCCCAGCCCCGGGCACCAGTTGACCGGCGCCTCCGAGACGTACGCCAGCCGGTGGTCGTCGACGATCCGGCGCCGCTCGGCCTCGGACAGCTCGGGCCAGGGGCGGCCGTCCGGGGTGGGCCGGGTGCCCGCCTCGAACTCGGCGACCAGCTCGGCGATGGGCCGGGCCTTCCTGGCGGAGGTGTCGTACCAGGAGTTGAAGACCTGCAGGAAGATCCACTGCGTCCAGCGGTAGTAGTCGGTGTCGATCGTCGCCACCGAGCGCCGGTCGTCGTGCCCCAGCCCCAGCCGGCGCAGCTGCGACCGGTAGTAGCCGATGTTCGCCTCGGTGGTGGTCCGCGGGTGGGTGCCGGTCTGCACCGCGTACTGCTCGGCGGGCAGGCCGAACGCGTCGAAGCCCATGGTGTGCAGCACGTTGCGCCCGACCATCCGCTGGTAGCGGGCGTAGCAGTCGGTGCCGATGTAGCCCAGCGGGTGCCCGACGTGCAGCCCCGCCCCCGACGGGTACGGGAACATGTCCAGCACGAACAGCTTCTCGGCGTCCGCCCGGGGGTGGCCGGGGTCGGCCAGCGGACCGGTCGGGTTCGGCGCCCGGAAGGTGCCCCGCTCGGCCCACCGGTCCTGCCAGCGGATCTCGATCTCGCCGGCCAGCTCGGCGGTGTACCGGAACGGCGGGATGTCCGCCGCCGGCTCCGCTGCCTCGGTCGTCATGTCGTCCTCTCCTCGCTACGTCCGTCGTCGCTCGCCCTTGTCGACCGCGCTGGCTGAGCATCAGGGTTCAGGTTTGTGGGCCGGGTCCGTTATCCGGGCACAAAAAAGCCCCTCACACAGGAGGGGTAGCCGTGCTGTCGCTCTCTGTCGCGTCAGCACGGCTCGCTAAGGAGCAGGTGGACCCGTGACATGCGCTCATCGTACCCCGGTCCTGCTCGGCCTGTCGCACCCGTATGCCCGGGGAGGATCCGACCTCCGGCCACCCCGGTGTGCTCGGGTGTGCTCGGCTCCGCCGAGGAATACGGTTAGCCTGAAGTGATGCGGGTGATCCGGTTACTCCGGACGGACGTACTCTCCCGCGAACCATCGGACCACCCCAGCGACTCTTACAAGCGGTGGCCGTGACCGACGAGGAGGAGGCCCGTGACTTCACAGACCTGGGACGAGCTGGGCGGGACGCTGCCGAGCGACCAGTTCCGCGCCGCCAGCGACGCGATCGTGGCCAACATCGAGGAGGTCATCGAGGGCAAGACGGCCACGGTCCGGCTGGCACTCGCCGTCCTGCTGGCCGAGGGTCACCTGCTGATCGAGGACGTGCCGGGCGTCGGCAAGACCAAGCTGGCCAAGGCGCTGGCCCGGTCGATCGACTGCTCGGTCCGGCGCATCCAGTTCACCCCCGACCTGCTGCCCAGTGACGTGACCGGGGTGAGCGTCTACAACCAGGAGACCCACGACTTCGAGTTCCGTCCCGGGGCGGTCTTCGCCAACCTGGTGGTCGGCGACGAGATCAACCGGGCCTCCCCGAAGACCCAGTCCGCGCTGCTGGAGTGCATGGAGGAGCGGCAGGTCACCGTCGACGGCGTCACCTACGAGCTGCAGACGCCGTTCATGGTCATCGCCACCCAGAACCCGATCGAGATGGAGGGGACCTATCCGCTGCCGGAGGCGCAGCGCGACCGGTTCACCGCCCGGATCGCGATGGGTTATCCCGACCCCGGCGCCGAGCTGGCCATGCTGGACGTGCACGGCGGCCGGGACCCGCTCCAGGAGCTCCGCCCGGTCTCCGACGCCGCCACCGTGCGCAAGCTGATCGCCACGGTACGCGACGTACACGTCGCCGACGCGGTCAAGCAGTACGCCGTCGACCTGGTCACCGCCACCCGGGAAGCTCCCGACCTGCGGCTCGGCGCCTCCCCCCGGGCCACCCTGCAACTGCTGCGCACCGCCCGCGCGGTGGCCGCACTGGAGGGACGCGACTACGTGCTCCCCGACGACCTGCAGGCGCTCGCCGTGCCGGTGCTCGCCCACCGGGTGCTCTCCACCGCCGACGCGCAGCTCTCCCGGCGCACCACCGACGCGATCATCTCCGAGCTGGTGCACCGGCTGCCGCTGCCGCACGAGCGGCAGCGCTCGCCGTACGACACCCGGCCCTCCTCCGGGGACGGCACCGGACGCTCCGAGTACGAGCCGCGGAGGCGGTGACGGTGCGCGAGGCGCTGCAGGGGCTCACCACCCGGGGACGGTCCTTCCTGGCCGCCGCCGTGGCGGCGGCGATCTCCGCGCTGATCCTCGGCGAGAAGGACCTGCTCCGGGTGGCGGTGCTGCTCGGCGTCCTGCCGCTGCTCGCCGCGCTCTACGTCGGGCGCAGCCGCTACAAGCTCGCCTGCAGCCGCTCGCTGGAGCCGCACCGGGTGCCGGTCGGGGCCAGCTCCCGGGTGGTGCTCCGGCTGCAGAACATGTCCCGGCTGCCCACCGGGACGCTGCTGCTGGAGGACCGGCTGCCGTACGCCCTCGGCAGCCGTCCCCGGGTGGTGCTGGAGCGGCTCGGGGCGCACCAGGCCAGTTCGGTGGCGTACACGGTCCGGGCCGACGTCCGCGGCCGCTACGAGGTCGGCCCGCTGGTGATCCGGCTGACCGACCCGTTCGGGCTCTGCGAGCTGACCCGGGCCTTCCCCAGCGTCGACCCGCTCACCGTCATCCCCCAGGTCACCCCACTCCCCTCGGTGCGGGTGGCCGGCGAGTACGCGGGCACCGGGGAGAGCCGGGCCCGGTCGGTGGCGGTGCACGGCGAGGACGACGCGGCCACCCGGGAATACCGGCGCGGTGACGACCTGCGCCGGGTGCACTGGAAGTCGACGGCCCGCACCGGCGAGCTGATGGTGCGCCGCGAGGAGCAGCCCTGGGAGAGCCGGGCGACGGTGGTGCTGGACACCCGGGCGTTCGCGCACCGGGGCGAGGGGCCGACCGCGAGCTTCGAGTGGGCGGTGTCGGCGGTGGCCAGCATCGCCGTGCACCTGCGGCAGGCCGGCTACAAGCTGCGGCTGGTCAGCGACTCCGGCATCGACGCGAACGCCAGCGACGCCGGTGGCGAAGGGCTGCTGCTGGACTACCTCGCCGACGTCCGGCTCAGCCAGCGCGGCGACGTGGCGACGCTCGTCGAACGGGTCCGGCAGCGCTCCGACGGCGGGCTCGTCATCGCCCTGCTCGGCACGCTCACCACCGCCGAGGCGGACCTGCTGGCCGGGCTGCGCGGCAACGGCGTGACCTGCATCGCCTTCCTGGTGGACAGTTCGACCTGGCTCAACCTCACCCCGCAGGCCAGGGAGGAGGCGAACCGCGCCCACGGCGCCGCCGCGCTCGCGCTGATGCAGAGCGGCTGGCGGGTGGTCGGGGTCGAGCACGGCAGCAAGCTGCCGGCGCTCTGGCCGCAGGCCGCCCGGGGCTCGCAGGGTTTCGCCTGGCGGGCCGCGCTCGCCGAGACGGTCGCCGGCGGGGTGCGGTGACCATGGACGGAGAGGACCGATGAGGGGACGCCGACACCTGGGATTCGTGGCGGCCGCGGCCACCCTGCTCGCCGCCGCCCCGATGTCCACCATCTACGACCGGTGGACCTGGCTGGTGCAGTGCGCGGTCGTCGTCGGCCTGATCGCCGGTGCGGCGACCCTGGCCAGGTGGTGGCGGGCACCGGTCTGGGCCCAGGTCCTCGCCATGGCCACCGCGCTGCTGTTCGGGCTGACCTGGATCTTCCCGAGCGGGCAGGAGCTGATGGCCCTGGTGCCCACGCCGGGCACCCTCACCCACTTCGCCGCGCTGCTGGCCAGCTCGGGCGAGGACATGCGGTCGTACGGGGTGCCGGTGGAGGACCTCGACTCGCTGCTCTTCCTCACCGCTCTCGGGGTCGGCGGGGTGGCGGTCGTGGTGGACGTGCTCACCGTCGGGATGCGCCGTCCCGCCCTGGCCGGACTGCCGATGCTGGCGATCTACTCGGTGCCGGTGGCGGTGCACGTCGACAGCGTCTCGGCGGTGCCGTTCGTGATCGGGGCCGCCGGCTTCCTCTGGCTGCTCGCCGCCGACAACGTCGACCGGGTCCGCCACTTCGGACGCCGGTTCACCGGCGACGGCCGGGACGTGGACGTCTGGGAGCCGTCGCCGCTGGCCGCCGCCGGCCGTCGGTTGGCGGTCATCGGCGTCGCGGTCGCCGTACTGCTGCCGCTGGCCGTGCCGGGGATGACCTCGGGACTACTCAGCCAGTTCGGCAGCGGTGGGAGCGGTGACGGCAGCGGCCGGCCCGGCGCGGGCGGCTCGCCGGGCCGGGTCAACCTCTTCGCCCAGCTCAGCGGCGAGCTGAACCGCTCCGAGCAGCGCGACATGGTCAAGGTGACGACGAACGACCCGGACCCGTTCTATCTGCGCTTCGCGGTCGCCGACGACTTCGAGCGCACCGGCTTCGGGCCGCGTTCCCCAGAGGGGACGCCGGTGACCCAGGGGCTGCCGGTCCCCCGTGAGCTGAGCCGGAGCGAGGATCGGGGGATCACCCGGACCCAGTACGAGGCCCAGGTCGAGATCGTCGACTTCGTCATGCCGTTCCTGCCCGTCTACACCGCGCCGGTGACCACCCGGGGCATCGACGGGAACTGGCGCTACGACGCGACCATGCAGGTCGTCTACTCGGAGCGGGCGTCGTCGCGGGGCCGGCAGTACTCCTTCGACTTCGTCCGGTCGGAGTACACCCCGGCCGCGCTCGCGGCCGCGCCGACCCTGGCGCCGGAGCACGCCTTCCGGAAGCTCTACACGACCGTCGAGCCGGTGCGGGAGGTCGAGGAACTCGTCGAGCGGCTGACCGCCGGCAAGCGCAACGACTACGAGCGGGTCCGGGCCATCTACGACCACTTCTCCCGGAAGAACGGCTTCAGCTACGCCCTGAACACCGAGGGCGGGACCAGCGGGCAGGACATCGTCAACTTCCTCACCAACAAGGTCGGCTTCTGCCAGCAGTACGCCGCCGCGATGACCTGGCTGGTCCGCGAGGCCGGCGTCCCGGCCCGGGTGGCCTTTGGCTTCACCAGCGCCAACCGCTCCGGCAACACCTATACGTTGACCAACAACAACCTGCACGCCTGGACCGAGGTCTACTTCACCGGGGTCGGCTGGGTGCCGTTCGACGCCACCCCGGCGGCCAGCGTCACCGGTTCGGTCCGGTCCGGCTGGGCACCGGATCCGGACGCGCCGGAGGAGAGCGCGACCACCCCGACGACGCCGGGCGGCCAGGCCACCGATCCGTCGGCCGGTCCGGAGTCGCCGGACGGCTCGGAGGGCGATCCCGGGGAGGCCTTCGACGGCGGCGCCGGAATCGCCCCGGAGGGCGGACCCCGGTGGCCGCTCTGGGTGCTCGCCGGTGTCGGGCTGCTGGTGCTGCTGCTCGCCGTCCCCGCCCTCCGGCGGGTGCTGCTGCGCCGCCGCCGGCAGACCCGGGCCGCCGCCGCGGCCAGCACCCTGGCGTCGGTGGCGGCGGACGGGGACGCACCGCCCGGGGTGGCCCGGGTGGTGCTCAGCGACTCCGAACTCGCCCGGGCCCGGGCCGACGCGCACGCCGCCTGGGACGAGTTGGTCGACACCCTTGTCGACTTCCGGGTCACGGTGGATCCGGCGGAGACGCCCCGGGCCACCGCCGAACGGCTGGCCCGGGAGGATCTGTCGGCGAGCAACGCCGAGGAGGCGGTACGCCTGCTCGCCCGCGCCGAGGAGCGGGCCCGGTACGCCCGGGAGCCACTGCGGCACGGTCCGCTCGGCGACGCCCTCCGCACGGTACGCCGGGCGCTGCGGGCCGGAGCCGATCGGCGTACCCGGCTGGTGGCGTCGACCCTGCCGCCCTCGGTGTTGCTCCGTTGGCGCCTGGCGACCATGGATGCCTCGGCCGGCTTCGTCGGGCTGACCGGCCGGTTACGGGAGCGGCTGCTGCGGTTCAGTCCCCGGCGCGTCCTGGCCGGCCGCCCGTCCCGCTGAGCGGTTAGCCGGAGGGACCCGAACCGTGATCGGCGGGGCCCGGGTCCCTCCGTCCGGGTCCCTCCGTCCGGGTCCCTCCGTCCGGGTCCCGAGCAGGACGACCTGTTTCGCAGGAGGCCGGCAGGAGGGGTGCCGGAAGCCGGCAACCCGACCGGGAACGCAAACGGCCGGCGGAGACGCACCGCCGGCAGCAGATATGGGGGCATGGCGAATTGCCGCTGGTCGCCGGGAGCGGTCCCGGCGGTACCGTCAGCGGGGCGGGCGGGCCCCACGGACGGGAACGGTCAGCGGTGGCCTTCCGGCCGCTGACGCCACCTCTCCTCGAGTCGGTCGATCAACGACAGGCGTCGCCCGCTGCGGACGCGGCGGCTGGTGGTGCCGCCGACCACGTGCAGGTCCGGTGACTGCGCCTTGCGCTGCGACAGCATCGCGAAGGCGGCCGCACCGAGCATCACCACGAAGCCCGCCACTCCGAGCAGCGGAGTTTTGCTCACCGTGCCATAGACGACCAATGCAAGGCCAGCGATGATCACGCTGACCGCGACGAGCAGGCGACGCCGCGCGTGGAAACGCGGATCGCTGGCGCGCACAGCCGAGGCGAACTTTGGGTCCTCGGCAAGCGACTGCTCGATCTGTTCGAACAGCCGCTGCTCGTGCTCCGAGAGCGGCACGGCACTCCTCCCCGGTCACGTTGGTCGGTCCGGTCGGACCGACAGACCGTGGCAGCCCAACCGGCTGCTTACCCGCCAGTCTACGAGGGGGGTCGCGGGTCGGAAAGCGGGACGACCCATGGCCGGGCCGGATTTTCCGTCCGCCGCAGGTCGCCGCGCCCCAACAGGCTCGCGGGACGCACCATGGAACGCCCGAATCGGGCAGCGGCGGCATCGGCGGCCGCCTCCGCGTCCCGCCAGCCGTGCTCGGGCGCGTCGAGCGCGAGCTGCCGGGGTGTCTGGCCGCCGTCGCTGAGCCCTTCGACCCGTACGCCGATCAGCCGAATCCGGTCACCCGGGGCGAGGGCGTCGAACAACGCCCAGGCGGTGTCGAACACCTCCCGGGTGCTGTCGGTCGCCCCCGCGAGGGTGCGGGACCGGTTGACCGTCCGGAAGTCGGCGAACCGCACCTTGATCGACACCGTCCGCCCCACCTGTCCGGCCCGGCGCAACCGGACCCCGACCTTCTCCGCGAGCGCGAGCAGGGCCCGCCGGATCGCCTCCGGCTCGGCCAGGTCGGTGTCGAACGTGACCTCGGCACCGATCGACTTCTCCGCGTGCTCCGGGCTGACCCGGCGCGGATCCCGCCCCCAGGCCAGCTCGTGCAGGTGGGTCGCGGCCGCCTCGCCCACGCCGGTGCGGAGCAGCCCGACCGGCGCCTCGGCGATGTCCCGGACCGTCCGCAGGCCGAGCCGGCGCAGCGTCTCGGCCGCCCGCTCCCCCACCCCCCAGAGCGCCTCGACCGGCAGCGGGTGCAGGAAGTCGAGCACCTGGCCGGCGGGGACCACGATCATCCCGTCCGGCTTGGCCCGGGTGGAGCCGAGCTTGGCCACGAACTTGGTCGGCGCCACCCCGACCGAGCAGGTCAGCCCCTCCTGCTCGGCGACCCGGGCCCGGATCAACCGGGCGATCCCGGCCGGCGGGCCGAGCAGCTTGCGCGCCCCGGCCACGTCGAGGAACGCCTCGTCCAGCGAGAGCGGCTCCACCAGCGGGGTCACGTCACGGAAGATCTCCATCACCGCCCGGGAGGCGGCCGTGTACTGCGCGAAGTCGGGCGGCAGGAAGACCGCCGACGGGCAGAGCGCCCGGGCCCGCATCGCCGGCATGGCGCTGCGCACCCCGTACGCCCGGGCCTCGTAGCTGGCCGAGCTGACCACGCCGCGCGGGCCGACCCCGCCGACCACGACGGGCCGGCCGCGCAACTCGGGCCGGCGGCGGACCTCGACCGCGACGAAGAAGGCATCCATGTCGACGTGCAGGATCGGCGAGCCGGAGTCGTCGGCGTCCGGGCCGAAACGCGGATCACCGCCACGTGGCACGGACTGGCTACGACCCATACCGGCAGGCTAACCCGGGGGTACGACGGCCACGCCGCCCGGGAACGCCCGACGTCCGGGCTGGCCTGCGGCGAGAGACTAGCGGCTGGCTGGGAGTGGCGGTCGAGGTTCTGCGGTCATCGAGGATCAGGGCGGCGATGCAGACACTTTCCGCGGACGATGACCGCGCGCGGCCTGTCGAGTTGGTCGAGGTCGCTCCGGGGATCGGCGTCGAAGACGACCGCATCGGCCGGGGCTCCGTCCACCAGGCCGGGCAGACCGAGGTAGGACCTGGCAGTCCAGGAGGCAGCGGCGATCGCCTCGTGTGGTGGCACGCCGGCGACCACCAGAGTGCGGATTTCGTTGACGATGCCGCCGTGTGGGCGTGAGTCCGTACCCGCCAGCACGGTGACGCCGGCCTCGACGGCGGCAGCTGTGAGCTGGCCGTGCACGCTCGCTCCCGACACGTACCACCGCCTGCGTGAGCTGTCCGGCTCGGCGGAGACCCGCCGCAGGGAAGCCGTGATCACCGAGAGTGTCGGTGTCAGCGCAATGCCCTGCTCGGCCATGCGCGGCAGCAACGTGGGGTCCAACCCCATGCCGTGTTCCACGGAGTCCACCCCGGCCTCGACCGCGACCGTACCACCGGCCGGGTGCTGTGAGTGCACCGCAAGACGCCCGCCCACCGCGTGTACGTGTGCGACAGCCTCGCGCAGTACCTCCACCGGCATGACATCGTCGCCGACGTGCCAATCGATCACGATTTTCGCCCACCCGGTACGAGCCGCCTGCTCGGCCGCGACGGCGGGCAACTCGGCCGGCTCCGGACGGCGGCCCCAGCCCTCGAAGAACTGGCCGTGCTGAGCGATCCACGGACCAGCATGGAAGGCTCGTGGGCTGTCGTCCGTGAGACCGAACCAGTCAGGCGGATCGCCCGCAAGACCGGGAGCCCTGATGAGCGCAACTCCCGACGCCAGATGCGCTCGAAGATCCTCCCGCAGGACGCTGAGGTCCAGTGGTTGTCCCGGCGCCTCCGCTCCTGGATGCGTGTGCGCGTCGACCAATCCGGGCAACAGCCAGCCTTCGGCTACCAGCTCGGCGCCGGCGACCGGATCCGAGGTCCATCTGTCACCGTCGGCATAGAGGTCGACCGGTTCCGCCTCGGGAAGCGCGAAACCACGGACCCGCAGTACCGTCATCAGCCCACCCCCGCGCCCGAGTCCCAGCCGACCTGGGCGGCATGCTCGACATGCCGTCCGGCGCATTCGAGGCTACCGAGTCACGACCTTCCCGACCATGGCGCGACAACGGACCGACGAGAGCTAGCTCCCGGGCGAGGGTACGACCAGCAACGGGATCGTCATCTCGGTCGCCGTGCAGGAGCCGTGGTAGGCGACAAGCGTCGTCTCGAGCGGGTTGTGCGTCTTCGAGGCGAGCACCACGGTCGCCCCCAGGCAGGCGGCCACCACGTCACCGATGCGCGGCAGGTGCGCCTCGGGCACCGGCCCGAACCAGCCGGCCGAGACCGCCTCCTCCCGGGTCGCCACCCAGGCCTGCTCGCCGAGCACCTCAGACCAGGCGGCCACCACGTCGGCGGTCGCCCCGGGCAGGGTGTGCAGGTAGCGGACTCGGGGCTCGCCGGCCACCACCCGTATCCCGGCCCGCAGCCGGGGGTCGGTGTCCAGGTCGTACCGTCCCTGCGCCGGGATGTCGAGCTGGCCGTGGTCGGCGGTGACCAGCAGCGCCGCGTCCGGCGGCAACCCGTCGACCAGCCGGGTCACCAGACGGTCGACCTCGGTGACGGCGGAGCGCCAGTCGGCGGAGTCGACACCGCTGAGGTGACCGTGCCGGTCCACGTCCGGGTGGTAGCCGTAGACCAGGGTCGGGCCGTCCCCGGCGCCGAGCGCGCCGAGCATCTCGGTGGCCAGGGCGTCGACGTCCTCCGCGCCCCGGTACACCGGACTCCGGTACGCCGCCACGCTCAGCCCGGTCCTCGTCAGGGCCGGCCGGCTCACCACGGTCACCGCCACCCCGGCCGCCCCGGCCCGCTGCAACTGGGTCGGCAGCGGCTGCCACCGACGCGGATCGGGGTAATCCACGACTCCGGCGGGCGACCCGCCGGCATCGGCGCGCGGCCCATCAGCACCGGCGGACGGCCCATCGGCACCGGCGCGCGGCCCATCAGCACCGACGGGCGGCCCATCAGCACCGACGGGCGGCCAGGAACCGCTCGGGCGGTCGCCGCCGACCGGTGAACCCGGGCCGCCGCCGGGGACGTTCGGGCCGTCGACCGGTGAGCCGGGCCAGTCGATGTGCGTGAGCACCCGGTCGGTGCCGGGCACGTTGACGTGGAAGCCGAGCACACCGTGCGCACCGGGCGGGGCCCCGGTGCCGAGGCTGACCAGGCTGGTCGGGGTGGTGGAGGGGAAACCGCAGGTGAGCGGGCGCCCGAACCGGTCGGCCAGGTCGGTCAGCACCGGCGCGTGCGGGGCGGCGACCGGCAACTGGTACCAGCCGAGCCCGTCGACCAGCAGCACCGCGATCCGGCGTACGCCCGGCAGCCGGTCGGCCAGCCGCAGCGGGTCGCCGGCCGTCGGGTCTTCCACCGGCACACCGAGCACCGACAGCGCGCTCGGCAGCACGTCGGCGAGGCTGCCACCGAAGTAGGCCGGCCGGACCAGGTCGAGTGGGCCCGTCATGCCGGGCAACGGGCGAAGAGGTGCAACTGGGCGGCGATGTCCCGGTACGGCGGCTGGGCCGCCGCGGCCAACTCCAGGTCGAGCAGGGCCGCCGGATCCGCCTCGGCGGCCACCGGCGGGATCAGGTCGGCGAAGACGCGTACCCCGTGGGTCTGCTCGACCTCCAGCCCGGCGGCGGTCAGCAGCGCGGCGGCGCTGTCGGCGTCGTAACGCCGCCGCAGGGTGTCCCGGGACCTCGCGTGCCCGTCCGGGTCGCGCAGCAGCGTGGCGGCGACATCGAGGTGCCCGTTCGTGACCCGGCTGAGCACGGCGGCGGCCCGGTTCGCCACCAGTACGCTGGCCGCGCCGCCCGGCCGCAGCGCGGTGCGGATCGCCCCTACCACCTTGGCCGGATCGTCGACGACCTCCAGGACGGCGTGACAGAGCACCAGGTCGGCGCCGGCCGGTTCGACGAGGCCGGCGAGAGCGTCGCCGTCGCCCTGCACCGCGCGTACCCGGTCGGCGACCCCGGCCTCGGCGGCCCGCCGGGTCAGCGCGGCCAGCGCGTCCGGACTGGCGTCGACCACCATCACCCGGTGGCCCGCCTCGGCCAGCGGCACCGCGAACCCGCCGGTCCCGCCACCGACATCGAGCACGGTGAGCGCCCGCCCCGGCTGCCGGTCAAGCTCACGGCGCAGCACGGCCCAGACCACGGCGGTACGCGGCCCGATCGCCGCCGGGCCGGTACGCGGCCTGTCCGCCGCAGGGGCAGCACCCGGCCTGTCCGCCGCAGGGGCAGCACCCGGCCCGGTCGCCGCCGGGCTGGCCGGTCCGCTGCGAGTTGGCTCCACCCTTCGTCCCACCCTTCGCTCCACCCGACGAGCCTAAGCCACCCGGGGCAGCCGGTCGCGCCGGCGCCAAGGCTGTTAGGAGGGGGCCCTTCTACAACAGAAAGCGATAAGCGGGGGCCCTTCCTTACACCTCTCAGCGGAAGTCGCGGGAGGCGGGGGTGACGGGTGGGGTGATCGCGTCGAGCCGGTCGGCGACCAGGTTGGTCACCCCCTCGTGCCGCTCCAGCCGGCCCCGCACGAGCAGGGCGTTGCTGGTCCGGGCCACCCTGCGGTAGCGCTGCCAGAGCCCGGGTGAACAGGTGACGTTGAGCATGCCGGTCTCGTCCTCGAGGTTGACGAAGGTGACCCCGCCGGCGGTGGCCGGACGCTGCCGGTGGGTGACGATGCCGCCGACCCGGATCCGGGTGCCGGGCTCGATCCGGGCCAGCCGGGCGATCGGCACCGCACCGGCCGCGTCGAGCTGCGCCCGGACGAACTGGGCCGGATGGCTCTCCGGGGAGAGGCCGGTGGCCCAGACGTCCGCGACCAGCCGGTCGACGGCGTCCATCCCGGGCAGGGTCGGCGCCTCCGCCCCGGCGATGGTGCCGGGCAGCCGGCCCGGCCGCTCCTGCGCTGCCGCGCCGGCCGCCCAGAGCGCCTCCCGCCGGGTCAGCCCGAAGCAGGCGAAGGCGTCCGCGGTGGCCAGCGCCTCCAGCTGCGCGGCGGTCAACCTGACCCGGCGGGCCAGGTCCGCCATGTCCCGGTACGTCCCGTGCGCACCCCGCTCCCGCTCGATCTTCTCGGCCAGGTCGTCGCCGATGCTCCGCACCCCGGCCAGCCCGAGCCGGACCGCCGGGCCGCCCAGCCCCCACCGGTGCGGCGGCTCGCCGGGTGCGCTCCCCCACCGGGTTTCCGGGGTCGATTCCAGCGTCGCCCTGGCGTTGCTGGCGTTGATGTCCGGGCGGCGTACCTCGACGCCGTGCCGGCGGGCGTCGTCGACCAGGGTCTGCGGCGAGTAGAAGCCCATCGGCTGGGCGTTCAGCAGCGCGGCCAGGAACGGGCCCGGGTGATAGCGCTTGAGCCAGGAGCTGGCGTAGACCAGGTAGGCGAAACTCATCGCGTGACTCTCCGGGAAGCCGTAGCTGGCGAAGGCGGAGAGCTTCAGATAGACGTCGTCGGCGACCTCGCCGACGATGCCCCGCTCGGCCATCCCGGCGTAGAGCCGGTCGCGGATCTGCGCCATCCGCTCGGCGGAGCGCTTCGACCCCATCGCCCGGCGCAGTTCGTCGGCGCCACCGGCGTCGAAGCCGGCCAGGTCGATCGCGAGCTGCATCAGCTGCTCCTGGAAGAGCGGCACCCCGAGGGTCTTCTCCAGCGCGTTGCGCATCAGCGGGTGCGGGAAGGTGACCGGCTCCAGCCCGTTCTTGCGCCGGATGTACGGGTGCACCGAGCCGCCCTGGATCGGGCCGGGCCGGATCAGCGCCACCTCGACCACCAGGTCGTAGAAGCACTCCGGTTTCAGCCGTGGCAGGGTGGCCATCTGCGCCCGGCTCTCCACCTGGAACACCCCGACCGAGTCGGCCCGGCAGAGCATGTCGTAGACCTCGGGGTCGTCCAGGGACATCGCACCCAGGTCGAGGGTCGACTCGATCATGTCGTACGCGTAGTGCAGCGCGGAGAGCATGCCGAGGCCGAGCAGGTCGAACTTGACCAGCCCGACGCTGGCGCAGTCGTCCTTGTCCCACTGCAGCACGGTGCGGCCCGGCATCCGCCCCCACTCCACCGGGCAGACCTCGATCACCGGCCGGTCGCAGATCACCATCCCGCCGGAGTGGATGCCGAGATGCCGGGGAAACGTCTGGAGTTCGTTCGCGTACGTGACGACCTGCTCGGGGATGTCGTCCACGTCGACCGCCGCCACGCTCCCCCACCTGTCGATCTGCTTGCTCCAGGCGTCCTGCTGCCCGGGAGAGAAGCCGAACGCCCTGGCCACGTCCCGCACCGCCGACCTCGGCCGGTACGAGATGACGTTGGCGACCTGGGCGGTGTGTTCCCGGCCGTACCTGGTGTAGACGTGCTGGATCACCTCCTCGCGGCGGTCGGACTCGATGTCGACGTCGATGTCGGGTGGGCCGTCCCGCTCGGGGGCGAGGAAGCGCTCGAAGAGGAGCTGGTGCCGGACCGCGTCCACGTTGGTGATCCAGAGCGCGTAGCAGACCGCCGAGTTCGCCGCCGAGCCCCGCCCCTGGCAGTAGATGTCGTTGTCCCGGCAGAATTTCACGATGTCGTAGACCACCAGGAAATAGCCGGGGAAGCCGAGCGCCTCGATCATCCCCAGCTCGTGGTCGAGCTGCCGGTACGCCTCCGGGTGCGCGTCCCGGGGACCGTAGCGGTGCAGCGCGCCGGTCATGGTCAGCTCGCGCAGCCAGCTCATCTCGGTGTGCCCGGGCGGCACCGGGTAGTCCGGCAGCCTCGGCGCCACCAGGTCGAGGTCGAAGGCGAGCTCGGCGCCGAACTCGGCGGCCCTGGCCACCGCGCCGGGATGGGCGGCGAACCGGGCCGCCATCTCGGCCCCGCTGCGCAGGTGGGCGGTGCCGGCGGCGGGGAGCCAGCCGTCGATCTCGTCCAGGCTGCGCCGGGCGCGTACCGCCGCCACCGTGGTGGCCAGCCGGCGCCGCGACGGGGTGGCGTAGTGCGCGTTGTTGGTGGCCACGGTGGGCAGCCCGGCGGCGGCGGCCAGCTCGGCGAGGGCGTCGTTGCGGTCGCCGTCGTACGGGTCGCCGTGGTCGGTCAGCTCCACCGCCACCGTCTCCGCCCCGAAGAGCGCGGTCAGCCGGTCCAGCTCCCGGGCCGCCGCCTCGACCCCCTCGGTGAGCAGTGCCGCCGGCACCGTCCCCTTGCGGCAGCCGGTCAGCACGAGGACGTGGTCCTTCAGCTCCTCGGCGACCTCTTCCAGCTCGCCGTAGACGGGGCGGCCCTTCTCGCCGCCGCGCAGTTGCGCCCGGGCGATGGTGCGGGCCAGCCGGGCGTACCCCTCGGGGCCGTGCGCGAGTACCAGCAGGTGCCGGCCGAGCGGGTCCGGTTCGCCGTTGCCACTCCGAGAAAACGCTCCGCGTTTCCCCGGGGACCCCGGCTGTGGGCCGGGCAGCCCGAGCGAGAGTTCGGCGCCGAAGATGGTGGGCAGCCGCAGCGCCCGGGCCGCCTCGGCGAACCGCACCACCCCGTAGAAGCCGTCGTGGTCGGTCACCGCGAGCGCGGTCAGCCCCAGCCGGGTCGCCTCCTCGGCCAGTTCCTCCGGGTGGCTGGCGCCGTCGAGGAAGCTGAAGTTGGTGTGTGCGTGCAGTTCGGCGTACGGCAGCGTGCCCTCGGCCGGGGCGGGCAGCTCCGGCGGGGTGTAGCCGGGGCGCTTTCGGGCCCAGGCCGGCGAGTCCCCGCCGTCGGCGTCGACCGCGAGCGGATCCACCACGTGCAGGTGTCCGCCCCGGCGGTGCGGGCGTCCGGAGAGCGTTCGTTCCAGCTCCGACCAGGGCATGTCGGGATTGTGGAAACTCATCGGGTCACAGCCCGGCCCTGGTCACAGCCCGGCCTTAGTCATAGATCGCCTCCACCCACCAGCGCCCACCGGCGAGGGAGAGCAGCATCGCGGCGCCATCGGCCAGCCCCACCTGAAACCGTGCCCGCCGGCTGGCCTCGGCCGGAGCCCACCAGCGTTCGTCGACCGGCCAGGGTCCGGCCCAGCCGACGATCTCACCGGCCCAGACCGCGGCCCCACCGGCCCCGACGGTGGCCGTGCCAGTCCGAGCCGCGGGCTCACCGGCCCGGACGGCGGCCTCACCCGTCCGAGCTGTGACCTCACCCGTCCGGACGGCGGCACCGGCCGGACGGATGCCGGCCGGCGCGCCGATCTCCAACCGGGCCGGCGGCGCACTCACCTCCAGGCGGGCGGTGACCCGGACCGGTTCACCGGCGGCGTCGAGGACGGCCGCCGGCATCGGCTCGGGCAGTACGACGGCGGGGGCCGGTGCCGGCAGTCGGCCCGGCCAGGGCGGTGCGGGCGGCCGGAGCGGGACCCGTTCGTCGCCCCACGGCACGAACCGGGCCTGCTCGACCGGGGAACGCCCGCCGCCGAGCACGGCGGTGACCACCGCGTCGGGGCCGAGCAGTCCCTGTACCCGGCTCAGGGCCCGGCGCGCCCGCTCGCGTTCCTCTCCGGTCTCGCCCCAGAGCCCCGGTTGCAGGCCGAGATGGGTCAGTATTCCCTCGGGGACCAGCCGCAGCCGGATGATTCCGGCGGTCGGCCGGACCGGACCGGGCCGGCCGGCACCGGGGCGCCGGCTGGTCCCGGAGAGCCAGCCGTCGAGCTGCCAGCGCACCCGGTCGGCGATCGCCGCCGCGGTCAGCAGGCCGTCGTGCCGCCAGACCCGGTGCAGTTCCTGGCCGTGCGCGGTGACCGCCTCGATGCCGAGCCGGGTGCAGGCCAGGGCGTGCCCGGCGAGCCTGTCGTGCAGCCGCTCGGCGAGCGCCCGGGCGGCGAACGCGGCGGCGTCGACCCGGTCCAGCGGCTCGTCGTACGTCTCGGTCACCGCCAGGTCGGGCGGCGGGCGCCGGACCGCGAGCGGCCGGTGGTCCTGACCGCTCGCCAGCCGGTGCGCCAGCGCCCCGTCGAAACCGAACCGGGCCAGGACGTCCCCGGCGGGCAGCGCCGCGAAGTCGCCCAGGGTCCGCAGGCCGAGCCGGCGCAGCAGGTCGACCAGGTGCGGCCGGCCCAGCGCCGCGATCGGCAGGCCGGCGAGAAACTCCGGGGTGCCGCCGGGCGGCACGATCCGCCCGGTCCGGGCGGCCAGCCCGGCGGCGAAGATCCCGTCGGCAACGCCGAGCTGGCTCTCCACCTCGCAGGTCTGGGCGACGTGTTCGACGATCCGTTCGGCAGCCCGCAGCTCGCCGCCGAAGTAGCGGGCCGGCCCACGGGCGGCGACCCCGCACATCCCCGGACGGATCACCTCGACCCCGGCGACGACCTCCTCGACGGCGGCGACCACCGACTCGAAGGCGCGGGCGTCCCGACCGGGGTCGTGCTCCACGACGGCCAGGTGCCGGCAGCGGCTCTGCGCCTCCCGCTTGCGCAGCCCCGGTCGCACCCCGTCGGCGCGGGCGGCCGGAGAACAGGCGACCACCCGGTTGGCGTGCAGCACCGCGACCGGGGTGGCGGCGGAGATCCCGTCGACGATGTCGGCCGCGACCACCGGCCAGTCGGGGCACCAGACCAGCATGGCGCGTACGGCGGCGCGCTGCGGCGACACGTCGATCCACACCTCCTTGACCTGCAGTTAAGCCGATCTTAGAACGTGTGTTCGAGTCGCGTTGTCCCGGCCCCGCCATCCGGACCGGGCCAGGGCACCAGCTCCCGCCGCCCACGGCCGGCCACCACGGGTTGCCCGGGTGGGATAGCGTGTCGCCCGTTCTATGGGGAGATCCCAACATCTCGGGGAAAGGCTGTCACTTGTCACGTTGGAAGAACGCCGCGGTCCTGACGGTCTCCGCGCTCACGGCCCTGGCGTTGACCGCCTGCGGTTCGGGCACGGACACGCCGGGCGAGTCGAAGCAGCCGAGCGTACTGGAGCAGCTCGCCAGCGACCTCAAGGGTTCGCTGCAGAAGGTCGTCGACAAGACCGGCACGACCGATTCCGTGACCATGGCCATGGAGGGCACGGCGGCCGGCGAAAAAATCAAGATGCAGGGCTCCCTGGACCTGCGTGACCCGGTCAAGGCGGAGATGACGATGGAGGGCCCCGACGGCGCTCCGACGACCATCCGGATGATCGGTGCCGTCATCTATGTCGAGGTGCCCGAGGCCGACCGCGCGGACCTGGACGGGAAGCGCTGGTTCAAGATGGACCTGAGCGCTGCCAGCGCCCAGGCGGGGATGGACTACACCAAGCAGCTCGAGGACGTCGACCCCACCAAGCAGGTCAAGACGCTGCTGGCGACCGAGGGGACCACCGTCGTCGGTGAGGAGACCCTGAACGGGGTGCCCACGGTCCACTACACCGTCACCGCCCCGGTGGCGACCTATCTCGGGCAGCTCGAGGCCGACGCGCGCAAGACGGTCGAGCAGGAGCTGGCCAAGAACGGCGTCAAGGAGGTCAAGATCGACCTCTGGGTCGACGAGCAGTACCTGCCGCGTCGGGCGCACATGGTGATGGGCACGATGAGCGACATGAAGATCGATTACACCGACTACGGCAAGCCGGTGAACATCGAGACTCCGGCCGCGTCGGAGACCGCCGACTTCGCCGAGATGTTGAAGGATCTGCAGGGCCTCACCGGCTGACGGTCACCCGGGCTTCCCGCCGTGTTCCCCCGCTCCGGAGCTGTCGAGGAGCGGGGAACACGGCGGAGGCCGGGCGCGGAACGTCACCACGTCCGGACGACGGTGAGCGAGCTTCGCCGCGCGGTGGACCCGACCGGCGCCGCCGGGGCCGCCGACGCCGCCCGACGGTCACCCGGCAGCCACACCCGGATCTCCTTGGGGCGTACGGCCGCACCACGCCCCCGGGCCGAGATGGTCACCTCCCGCCGCCGTAACCTGCCGCGCCCCTGCTCCAGCCCCTCCCACCGGCCGTGCAGCACCTGGAGGGTGAGGTCGGCTCCGGTCCAGCGGCCGTACGGCACGAAGACGCTGCCGCGCTGCCGGGCCCGGGCGGCGAGCCGGTCGGCGACCGAGGCGGAGACCGTGCCGGGTACCGCCGCGACCACGACGTCAACCCCGTCGACCAGGGCGGCGACCACGGTCGCCCACTCCGGACCGGGATGGGGGACGAGGGCGAGCCGGTCCAACGCGATGCCGAGTTCGGCAGCGGCGACCGCACCGAGCGTGGGCATCCCCACCACGGCACACCAGGCGCCGACCCGGGATGCCTCGACGAGCAGCGCCAGCATCAGCGAGGTGCCACCGCTGGAGCCGGGGCGGCCGACCGCCACGGTGCTGCCGCGCCGTAACCCCCGCTGGGGCAACAGCCCGGCCAGTTCCGACAGCACCGGCAGGGTCCGGAGCGGATCGGTCGTCGCCGGGTCGCTCGCCGGTCGCACCAGCCCGGCCAGGGCGGTGGAACCGCGCACCATCCGCCCCGCCATCGTGCCCCCCGTGTTCCCGTAGGCCGCCGTGTTCCCGTGGGCAGGGTTTCCGGGTCGGCCGGTTGCTTCCCGTGTCTGTGGTCGGCGGTTATCTCAGGCGGCGGCCATGCCGTCGAGCACCGGCTGGTGTGCCACCCCGAGCGCCACCTCGATCACCGCGACGAACTGCTCGGCGGCGCGGAGCAGATCGTCGGCCTCCCGGGCGCTCACCACCCGGGGAATGCCCGCCTCGGCGGCGGCCCGCTTGGTGGCGCCGGTGGCGAAGTAGTTGGCCCACTCGCCCAGCTCCGGGGCGACGACCACCAGCAGTGCCCAGACGCTGGTGACCCGGTTTCGGCGGGTGGGTGCGGGACGGGCCCGGGCGGCGAGCATCGCCGCCGCCGCGCGCAGCGCGGCCAGGTGCGCGGTGGCGTACCGCAGGCCGTCGGGACGGGTCTCGGCGGCCTCCGCCAAGCCCATCCGGGCGATCGTCAGCAGTTGGGCCGGGGTGCGGTGCGGCAGCACGTGCGTCGGCACCGTCGGTGCCTGGGCCTGGCTGGTCGGCATGGGACTGTCTCCTCCGCGTCACCCGATTCACCGCGTCACCCCGCGCCGGCCGACATGACCGCGCTGGTCAGCGCCAACACCTCCGCGCTGGTCAGCGCCAACACGTCGGCGCCGGCGAGCGCCAGCACGGCGGCCGAGGGCGACGCACCTGGTCTGACTGGTCCGCTGCGGAGGAAGACGCAGCGGTGTGTGGCCGGCCGGATGTGGACGCTTCCCCACACCCACACCCGACCGGCCGAACCCGGCGGGTTCGTCGTCCGCCGCCCGGGGGTCGTGGGCGGCGGACGACGACCTGCCTGGTGGGTCCGGACTCGCGGATCCGGATCCCGTGCGGTCCGCGAAACCGCACTCGGGAGTTACGCCGCGAACGTCACCCCCGACGTCAGCCCGAGCGCCCGACCGGCAGGGCGACTCGAATCGACACCCACCCAATCGAACACTCGTTCTAACTACTGGAGAGAGTACACCCCGGCACCGACAAAAACGCAAGCGTCCGCGACCACCCGGTGCGTCCGTCGGGTACGGGTCAACACCAGTTCAGCGTGGAGTTGTTCCGGGTGACGTTCCGGATGACGTTGTTGGCGCCGCCGCAGGGGCTCTGGGTGATGTTGGTGTTGGTCACCGTCAGGTTCTGCAGGGTGATGTTCGAGGAGATCGGGAACTCGCTGCGCGCCGCGATCCGGACCTCGCCGCCGCCGGTCACCGTCCCGGACTGCCCGGCGATGGTGACGTTGTAGCAGTTCTCGATCAGGATCGAGTTGTTGCCGGTGTTCGAGATGGTCACCCGGTCGATCACCGCGCCGCCGCTCTCCGAGACGCAGAAGATGCCACGCCCGCCGCCCCGGGCGATCACGTTGCCGACCCGGATGTTCGTCGGATAGCTGCTGCCCACCCGACCGTTGCGGTTGGCCATCCGGAACCCCGCGTACCCGGTGCCGGCGCCGGCGTTGTCGGCGTCGACAGTGCCGACGGTGGCGTTGATGGTGTCGTTGAGCAGCAGTCCGGACCCGCCGACGCTGCGGGCGGTGACGGTGCCGACGGTCAGCCCGTCCACCCCGTACGTCTCCACGCCGTGGGTGCCGCTGCCCTGGACGTACACGGTGTCGATCCGGATGTTGCGGGCCTTCACCGCCCGGTCGCCGCCGTGGTTGTCGATCCGCACCCCGAGGCCGCCGGAGAGCCGCATGTCGATCTGGCCCAGCGTCAGGTTGTTCACGTTGCGCATGAAGATGCCGTAGAGCGGCGACCCGGTCAGGTTGAGGTGCTGCACCTCGATGTCGGTGGCGCCCCGGGCGTACACCGGGGCCTGGTCGCCGGAGCCGGAACCGGTCACGTTGATCGTGCCGCAGACGTCCAGGACCGTGTAGCTCGGCAGCGAGATCCGGGAGTTGGCGCTCACCGAGCCCGAACCCCGGACGACCACCCGCTGCTTCGAGGTACGCCCCGACGACAGGCTGTTCACCGCGGCCTGCACCGCGGAGCGCATGTCGCTGCCGGTGTAGACGGTGCTGCCGCCGTTGCGAGCGGTCCAGGTGCCGCCGTTCAGCACCGCCTCGGCGTTGAACGAGCCGCTGCCGCAGCCGTTGCCGCTGCCGCCGTCGCCGCCGCCGGAGCCGACCCGGATCATCTGCCACTGCTGGTTGTAGCCGTCCAGGTCCTGGTACTGGGCGATGATCCCGCCGTCGGCGGTGGACCACTCCCAGACGTCCAGCGCCTTGCCGCTGTGCCGGCTGATCAGGCGCACGTGTCCACCCTCGGAGTCGGCGACCCCGAAGTGCTGGCGGGTGGTGCCGTTGTCGGCGTTCTGGATCAACTGGGTGCCGTCGGAGGTGTTCGGCATCTCCAGGAACTTGCCGCTGTGCCGAGACCTGATCTTGTAGTAGCCGTTGCCCGCGCTGACGAACTGCCACTGCTGCTGGTTGCCGTCGTTGCGGGCCCACTGCACGATCGGCGCGCCGTCGTTGGTGGCGAAGTCGTAAAGGTCGAGCGCCTTGCCGCTGTGCCGGGAGACGAAGACGTAGTAGGCGCCGGTGTCGATGGTGGCCGCCGTGGCGGGCGACGCACCGACCGCGGTGCCGGCGCCGGCCAGCACGGCGGTGAGCGCCAACGCCAGGCCGGCTCGCCAGCGACGTCGTCGCGACCGGCGGTCGGGTGGCGTCCGGTCGGTGGTGGTGAGCGTCATGGGTCCTCCTGAGCGGGGAACGGTGGCCTGGGAAAGCTCGGTGCCGGGCAACAGGCCAGGCAGGACGGATTGGATCGGAAAGGGCTTTCCCACTGTCCGCAACGTATCGAATCGTTTCAATGAAGTCAACGCCGCCGAAGGAACCGTGCACCACCTCCCACGCCCCTACTCCAGGGCCGGGCTCAGTAATGACCAAAAGCTGTTCGGCTCCTGACCGATGGCCGGCTACCCTCTTCCGGTGACGACTCGCAGGCCGGCCCTCGGCGTACTCCTGGTGCTCTCGTCGGCGGTGCTCTTCGCCGTCAACGGCACCGTCTCCAAGCTGGTGCTCCGAGCCGGCGTCGACGCCGCGCAGCTCACCCTGATCCGGGCCGCCGGGGCGTTCGCCGGCCTGCTCGCCCTGAGCCTGCTGCTGCGACCGGGCGCCCGGCGGCTCCAGGTCACCGCGGCCCACCTGCCGCTGCTGCTCGCCTACGGGCTGGCCGGGTTCTTCCTGACCCCGATGCTCTACTTCGTGGCCATCTCCCGGCTGCCGGTCGGCATCGCGCTGCTCTTCGAATACACGGCCCCGCTGCTCGTCGCGCTCTGGGCCCGATTCGGTCAGCACCAGCGGGTACGCCCCCGGCTCTGGGGCGGGCTGGCCCTCAGCCTCGCCGGCCTGGCCTGCGTGGCCGAGGTCTGGGGAGAACTCACACTCGACGGCCTCGGGGTGCTCGCCGGCCTCGCCGCCGCCGTCATGCTGGCCGGCTACTACGTGCTCGGCGCCCGGGGCGTCCGGGAGCACGACACGCTCTCCCTGACCACCTGGGCGTTCGGCGCCGCGGCCGTGGCCGGCCTGCTCACCCGGGCCGTCACCGACGGCACCGGGGGCTGGGCGCCGCTGGGCGCGACCAGCGGTGGCGTCCCGGTCGCGCTGCTCTGCGGGTACGTCGTCCTGCTCGGCTCGATCCTGCCCTTCCTGCTGGTGGCGGCCGCGTTGCGGCACCTGCCGGCGACCAGCGTCGGGATCCTCGGCATGACCGAGCCGGTACTCGCCGCCGCGGTCGCCTGGCTCGCTCTCGGCGCCGGCGAAGTGCTCAACGCCGCCCAACTCGGCGGCGGCCTGCTGGTGCTGGTCGGGGTCGCGCTCGCCGAGACGGCCCGGACCGCCGAACCCTCCGCCGAGCCGCCGGCGGATCCACCGCCCGCGCTCGTTCCCGACGTGCTCGCGACGCCCCGCTGACCTCCCCGGTCCCGGGGCAGATGTGACACCGCCGGAAGGCAAGATAGAGGTCATGCAGTCACATCCGAACGTGCAGACGGTGCAGGACGCGCTGGAGAACGCGGGCGCGCGCGACGGTTCCGGAGCGCCCAGCCGGGTCCGGATCCTGCCCGAGGCCGTGCACACCGCCGCCGCTGCCGCGACGGCCCTCGGAGTCGAGGTCGGCCAGATCGCCAACTCCCTGATCTTCGACGCGGGCGGCGAGCCGCTGCTGGTGCTCACCTCGGGCGCGCACCGGGTGGACACCGCCCGGGTCGCCGCTGGCCTCGGGCTGACCGCCCTCAAGCGGGCCACCCCGGAGTTCGTCCGGGAGCACACCGGCCAGCCGATCGGCGGAGTCGCCCCGCTCGGGCACCCGAAGCCGATCCGTACCCTGGTCGACACCGCGCTCGCCGACCACCCGGAGATCTGGGCGGCCGGTGGCGTGCCCCGGGCCGTCTTTCCGACCACCTCCGCCGAGCTGCTGCGGATCACCGCCGGCAGCTCCGTCGAGGTGGCGTGAGCGGGCCGGACCGTGTTGCGGCCGGACGGGGCAGGCCCGAACCGTCCGGCGACCCGCCACCGGTACGGCTGGTCACCCTGCACGTCTGGCGGGTGCCGCCGCGCGCCCTGGTCCGGGCACTGACCCGGCTGGCCGTCGACCGGCGCCGGCTGCGGGCGCTTCCCGGCGTACGCTTCGGCAAGCTGCTCGGCACCGGGACGGGTGACGGCTTCGGGCCGACCGACGCCGACCTGACCCGCTGGGCCGCGCTGGTCGTCTGGGCCGACCCGAGGCAGGCCGCCGCCTTCGGCGAGAGCCCGGTCGGGCGGGCCTGGCGCCGCGTCGCGGTGGCCGAGGCCCGGCTCGACCTGCGGCCCCTGGCCAGCCGGGGCCGGTGGTCCGGAGTCGAGCCCTTCGGTGTGCCCCGCCCCCCGACGGAGGACACCCTCCGGGCACCCTCCCCGGCGACGGGTGCCCGGACGACAACCGCACGGGATGGGCACGTGCTGGCGCTCACCCGGGCCCGGCTGCGCCCGTCGCGGGCCGGCACCTTCTGGCGGGCCGTCCCGCCGGTGGCCGCCGCACTGCGGGACGCGCCCGGCCTGCTGGCCCGGTTCGGCGTCGGGGAGGCCCCGCTCGGCTGGCAGGGCACCGTCAGCGTGTGGCGGAACGCGACGTACCTGCGCCGGTTCGCGTACCGTTCCCCCGAGCACTGCGCGGCGATCGACCGCACGTCCAGCGCACGCTGGTACGCCGAGGAGCTGTTCGCGCGGTTCGAGGTACGCGATCTCGCCGGTGACCCGGCCGTGCTCGGCTGGGTCGCGTCCGGCGACGACCGGGAGCCCGGCACCGGCAGGTAGTGAGGAGCAGACAACCATGAGGCTGGTGCCATGGAAACCGGACGATCTCGCCCGGCGGCTCGACGACGTGGTGGCGGTCTACGGCGAGGCGATGGGTTACCGGTCCGAGCTGCTGGAGGCGCGGCGCGGCTACATCGCGACCCACGTACGCCGATCCGGGTTCCGCGCCGTCGCCACCCTCACCACCAGCGGTCACCTGGTCGGCTTCGGCTACGGGTACCTCTCCGCCCCCGGCCAGTGGTGGCACGACCAGGTGTACAACGCCCTGCCCGGCGACGCCCGCAAGACCTGGTTCACGGACTGCTTCGAGGTGGTCGAGCTGCACGTCCGGCCCGCCGCCCAGGGGCACCAACTCGGTGCCCGCCAGCTCCGCGCCCTGCTCGGCATGGCCGAGGGCAGCACCACGCTGCTCTCCACCCCGGAGGCGGACGAGCAGACCTCCCGGGCCTGGCGGCTCTACCGGCGCTTCGGTTTCGTCGACGTGCTGCGCGACTTCCGCTTCCCCGGTGACGAGCGCGCCTTCGCGGTCCTCGGCCGGGACCTGCCGCTCACCCCACCGGAGCGATGACCGCCGGAGACACCCCCACCGGAGGCAGGGCCGCCAGACGTGATCCCGCCGGAGGCAGGATCGCCGGCCGGTTGAGCTGGCTGCTGCTCGGCGTACTGGTGCTGGCCCAGATCGGCTACCCACTCACCGGCGGTGCCGATCGGGCCCGGCTGACCGTCGCCACGGTCTGCCTCGGCTATCTGCTGTCGGTGGGTCACGCCCTGCTCAGCCGGGGCCTCCGGGTCGCCACCGGGCTGGTGCTGGTCACCACCGGTGGTGGACTGGCGGTCGAGGTGCTCGGGGTGGCCACCGGCGTGCCGTTCGGCGGGTACGCCTACTCCGGCCAGCTGGGCCCGAAGCTTGCCGGGGTGCCGCTGGTGATCCCACTGGCCTGGACATGGATGGCCTGGCCTGCCTGGCTGGCGGCGGTCCGGCTGACCCGGTCGGGGACGGGTCGGGTCGCCCTGGCCGCGGTGGGGCTGGCCGGCTGGGACCTCTTCCTCGACCCGCAGATGGTCGCCGAGGGCTACTGGAGCTGGCAGGACCCGCACCCGGCACTGCCCGGGGTACCGGGCGTACCGGTCGGCAACTACCTCGGCTGGCTGCTCTTCGCCGTACTGCTGATGGCGCTGCTCGGGCCGGTCGCCGGCCGGGCCGCCGCCGCACCGGCCGGTCCCCGGGACGACGCACCCATGTACGCCCTCTACCTCTGGACCTACCTCGGCAGCATCGTCGCGCACGCGGTCTTCCTCGGCCTGCCCGCCTCGGCCGGCTGGGGGGCGCTGGCCATGGCCGCCGTCGCCCTCCCCCTCGCCTGCAAGGAGGGGGCCCTTCTACAACAGAAAACGATAAGAAGGGGCCCTTCCTTACACCCCGACCGGCCGGCGGGATGAGCGGCGGCCCCATGGTCGCCTGGGCGGTGGTGGTGGCCGTCGGCCTGCTCACCGGGCACACCTGGTGCAACGCCGGCCGCTGGCTGCGCCGCCCGCCGTCCGGGCCCGTCCGCGCCGGCGAGCCGGTCGCGGTGCTGCTGCCGGTACGCGACGAGGCGACCCGGGTCGCGCCGTGCCTGCGGGCGCTGCTCGCCCAGCGGGGCGTACCCGAGCTGGAGATCGTGGTGCTCGACGACGGCTCGACCGACGGCACCACCGAGGTGGTCCGGGCGGTCGCGGCCGGGAACCCCCGGGTACGCCTGCTCGGCGGCGCGCCGCTGCCACCGGGCTGGCTCGGCAAGCCGCACGCCTGCCAGCAGCTCGCCGACCGGGCCGGGCCGGACGCGACCGTACTGGTCTTCGTGGACGCCGACGTCACGCTCGCCCCGTACGCCGTCGCCGCCGCCGTGCACACGCTCCGGTCGGCCTCGGCGGTGCTGCTCTCGCCGTACCCCCGGATCGTCGCCGGCTCGCCGGCGCAGCGGCTGGTCCAGCCGCTGTTGCAGTGGCTCTGGCTGACCTTCCTGCCGCTGCCGGCGATGGAGCGTTCGCGCCGGCCGAGCCTGGCCGCGGCCGGCGGCCAGTTCCTGGTGCTGGATCGGGCCGGTTACCGACGGGCCGGCGGGCACGCGGCGGTCCGGAACCGGATCCTCGAGGACATCGAGCTGGCCCGGGCGGTGAAGCGTTCCGGCGGCCGGATCGCGCTCGCCGACGGCTCCGGGCTGGCCGACTGCCGGATGTACGGATCCTGGGCCGAGCTGCGGGACGGCTACGCGAAGTCGCTCTGGGCGGCGTTCGGCCCGCCGGCCGGGGCCGCCGCCGTGCTGTCCCTGCTGCTCCTGCTCTATGTCCTACCGCCGCTGCTCGCCGTCGCCGGGGTGCTGACCGGCGCGCCGACGGTGGCCATGGCCGGCCTGCTCGGTTATCTGCTCGGGGTGGCCGGTCGCCTGGTCAGCGCCGCGTCGACCGGCGGCCGCGGCTGGCCCGACGCTTTGGCACATCCGTTGTCGGTCGTGGTCCTCGGTTGGCTCACGTTCCGGTCGTACCATCTGCGAAGGCGGGGGCGGCTGCGTTGGCGGGGCCGACCGGTGCGCTGAGCGCGGTGGGGGCCGCGACGGCGCGCACGTGGCCGGCGGCGGGTGCGCACCCGCGCCGCTCCGGCCACCGGTACGGCGACGACGGTTGACCGGAACGAGGGGGCGGACGGACGTGAGTCGGGTGGTCGTCATCGGCGCGGGTGTGGGCGGTTTGGCCGCCGCGGCCCGATTAGCGGCACTCGGCCACGAGGTCACCGTCTACGAGCGGTCCGATGTGGTCGGTGGCAAGCTCGGCCGGCGCACCCGGGAGACTCCGGTCGGGACGTTCCGCTTCGACACCGGCCCGAGCCTCTTCACCCTGCCGCAGGTCTTCGCCGACCTTTTCGAGGCGACCGGCGCCAAGCTGGACGAGTATCTCGACCTGGTGCCGCTCGACCCGATCGTCCGGCACGTCTTCCCGCCCACCGCCGGGTCGACGGCGCGGTGGGTCGCCGCCGGGCCGGGAGCCGTCACCGAGCCGGGCCCCGTAGCCGAGCCGGGAGCCGCTGCCGAGCCGGGCCCCGTCGCCGGGCCGGGAGCCGTCACCGAGCCGGGAGCCGCTGCCGAGCCGGGGCCCGCCGTGGGCGCGGCGGCGGTGCTCGACTCCTGTGCCGATCCGGCGGTCTTCGCCGAGCGGATCGCCGAGGGGTTCGGCGCCGAGGCCGCCGAGGACTGGCGCCGGCTCTGGCGCCGCGCCGAGCGGATCTGGACGGCCTCCTGGCGGGACGTGCTGCGCCGGCCCGTCGACTCGGCCCGGGACCTGGCGGGACTCTCCTGGCGACTCGGCGACCTGGCCGCGATCGCCCCCGGCGGTACGCTGCGCGGTCTCGGCCGGCGCTACCTGCGCGACCCCCGGCTCCGGATGATGCTGGACCGGTACGCGACCTACACCGGCACCGATCCGCGCCGGGCACCGGCCGCGCTCGCCGCGATCCCGTACGCCGAGCTGACCTTCGGCGGGTGGTATCCGCGCGGCGGGCTCGGCACCCTCGCCGACGCGCTGCTCTCCCGCTGTCTCGACCTGGGTGTGGTGGTGGCGACCGGTAGCACTGTCACCGGCATCGAGGCGGCCGGCGGCCGGGTCCACGGGGTACGCCTGGCCGGCGCTGTCGCCCCGGTCCCGGCGGAGATCGTGGTGGCGAACACCGACGCGCTCACCCTCTACCGGGAACTGCTGCCGGCCCCCGACCGGCTCGCCGGGCTGACCGAGCGCAGCCTGGCCGGCTTCGTACTGCTGCTCGGGGTACGCGGTGAGACCGGCCTGGCGCATCACAACGTCTTCTTTCCCGCCGACTACGACGCCGAGTTCGACGCGGTCTTCGGCGACCCGGGTCGGGGCGTACCGGCCCGACCGGTGGCCGACCCGACGGTCTTCGTCAGCGTGCCCGACGATCCCCTGGTGCGGCCGGCCGGGCACGAGGCGTGGTTCGTGCTGGTCAACGCGCCCCGGCAGGCACGGTCGCTGGGTGGGATCGACTGGCGCCGGCCGGGCCTGGCAGACGCCTATGCCGACCGGGTGCTGGCGGTACTGGCCGAACGCGGCGTCGACGTGCGGGACCGGCTGGTCTTTCGCGAGCTGCGTACCCCGGCCGACCTGGCCGGGACGGCGGGCGCGCCGGGCGGGGCGATCCACGGCAGTGTCGGTGGGCTGCTGCGACCGGCGAACCGGGGTCCGGTCCGTGGCCTGTTCCTGGTCGGTGGCTCCACCCATCCCGGCGGTGGCCTGCCGATGGTGACGCTCTCCGCGCAGATCGTCGCGGACGAGATCGGCCCGGCCTGACCCCGGCCGGCCGCCCCTGGCTAGCCGGGGCGCGGCGGCTGCCGGTAGGTGATCCGGCGGATCAGCACCTCGAACGGCCCGCGATGCCCGGTCCGGCGCATCCGGTCGGCCAGCGCCACGGTGCCGAGCCAGGTCGTGGCGGCCAGCAACGCCGTACCGGCGACGGTGAGGGTGCCGGAGAGGTCGAGCAGGAACGGGGTGAAGGTGACGGCCCAGACGACGGACTGGGCCAGATAGCAGGTCATCGACCGCTCACCGGCGGCGGCGATCGCGTCGACCACCGGCCGGGGATGCCGCGCCCCTAGCCGGGCGGCGAGCAGCGAGAGCAGGGCGGCGTACCCGAGGCCGCCGAGGATCCCCGTCGCGTCGTGCAGCGGACCGAGCAGTTCGAGCACCGCCCGGTCCGGTACGGGCAACGCACCGGCCAGTACCAGCGAGATCGGCTGGGCGCCGAGCAGCGCGGCGCCGATTCCGACCGCCGCCGTCCCGCGTAGCAGTCCACGGTGTGGTTGCGGCTGCTCCAGGATGCGCCGACGCCCCGCCCAGAGGCCGAGCACGAACGGACAGACGAAGCCGAGCGGTCCGAGCAGCGCGACGTAGAGGGACACGGGAGCGCGGTGGACGACGGCGGAAAGCGGATCCGGCGGAAGCATCGAGATGTGCGGCGGTTCGCTGCTGATCGTCAGGGAACCGCCGCCCGGCAGAGCGTGGAGCAGGAAGAAGACGAGGGCCGTCAGCAGCAGCCAGCGGTCCTTCCAGCGCACCGCCCAGGCGCCGGCGAAGAGCAGTACGCCGTACGCCGCCAGGATGTCACCGGCGTAGAGCAGCACCGCGTGTAGGAAACCCACGACCACCAGCACCAGGCTGCGTCGCCACAGCAGCCGGCGTACGGCCCGGGGCCCGAGTGTCTCCTGCCGGTGGGCGATCCGGGCGACCCCGTACCCGAAGAGGAGACCGAACATCGGGAACGCCCGG
Source organism: Plantactinospora sp. WMMC1484 (assembly GCF_049315195.1). NCBI lineage: Bacteria > Bacillati > Actinomycetota > Actinomycetes > Micromonosporales > Micromonosporaceae > Plantactinospora > Plantactinospora sp. WMMC1484. The sequence continues at coordinate 3,352,416 of NZ_CP186055.1, read as the reverse complement.
CCGTCGACGACGGTCGCGATCAGCCAGGTCACGACCTGGTCGACGGCAGAACCGTCCTGCGGATAGCCGCCGAGCACCGACGTGCCACGCAGGAAGTAGTGGGAGTTGGCCAGGGCGATGAACAACAGCATGAACCCACGGGCCAGATCGGGCCCCAGGGCGCGGGTCGACACGGGGCCCGGTCGGTGCGGACCTGGCTGAGGTGGTTGGCCCGGACTCGCCGTCGGGCCGGTCGCTGGCTGCCCCGTGGCACCTGGCTGGCGCGGTGCTGTCATGCCCGCCAGCACACCAGGCGCCGGTGCCGGGTCTCATCGTGCTTCGGTCGGTATCGGATCGACCAAAGTCGGTCGCTTCCGATCGCTCGGTCGCTTCCGGTTGCTCGCGCCCGAACTGCTCTCGCCTGACCCGCTCCGCCGCTCGCCCGACCCGCTCCGCCACTCGGGCCTCACCCTGTCACTCGGGCGGTTCGCGGCGGCTCAGTTCCACTCCGGTCGGCTCGCGGCGGGCCAATTCCTTACCGGGAAGATCGTCGCCGGTCGGCCCCTCCGCCGCCGGCTCCTCCCCGATCGGCTGCCGGCCGGAGGACTCCGCGCCGACCGGTCGATCCGCGGCGGACGGCCTGCCGGCCGGGGCACTGCCACTCGTCCCCCGGCCGGTCGCTTCCCTGCCGGCCATCTCCCTGCCGGTGTCCAGGGACCGGCGCACCGCCGAGAGCAACTGGACCATGCCGAAGAAGCCGAGCAGTACCCAGATCGCGGTGGCCAGCGTGATCGTGCCGGCCGCCAGCTCCGGCATGACCAGGTGCGCCAGCGCGGCCACAAGCAGCCCGACCACGGCGACACTGACCCGGCTCGGCCGCTCCCCCACGGTGACGGTGCCGATCTCCTTCATCCCCGCCGACACGGAGCGGGCCCGGGTGTATTCGTGTAGCCAGGAGAGCGCCCCGGCCGCCACCACCAGCTCGCCCGGCGCGCCCAGCAGCCAGAAGGCGACCAGCCAGGTGACCTCGCCGATCCGGTCGGCCAGCGAATCGTAGACGTAGCCGAGCCGGGTGGTCCGACCGGTGACCACGGCGACAGCGCCGTCGATGCTGTCCGCCACGGCGGCGAGCAGCACGAGCCCCGCCGCCAGCAGCGGCCCGACCGGTCCGGGCGGCGCCCAGGCGACCGCGACCGGCACGCCGACGCAGAACAGCACCCCCAGCATCGTCACCGCGGTCGGCGATACGTGCAGCCGGGCGAGAAAATATCCCAGCAGGTACGACATCCGCAGCCATCGGCGCACCGAGGTGGTCGCCATCCGGGGGTCGAAGCCGCCGTGCAGCCGCGCCCACTTGTTGGCGTACTCGTCCCATGTCAACCGGTTGCCCACGCTGGCTCAACCGCCGTACGGCGATCCAGGTCGCGCCCGGACGCAGTGCCGGACGCCGCCGCACGGGCCCTGGGCCCGCTCGGGGCGCACCGGCTCAGACCCCGACGCCGGCCTGGAGGCTCTGCCAGACCTCGCGGGTCGCCGTCGACCGGTTGAGCGTGATGAAGTGGATTCCCGGCACACCCTCGTCGAGCAGTCGGCGACACATGTCGCTCGCCTGCTGGACGCCGAGCCGCCGGACCGCCTCCGGATCGTCGGCGATCCGGTCGAACTGTGCGGCCAGCGCGGGCGGGAACGGCGCCCCGGAGAGCTGCTGGGAACGCTCGATCGTGCTGAGCTGGGTGACCGGCATGACGCCGGGCAGGATCGGAGTGTCGCAGCCGGCCGCCGCGACCCGGTCGCGCAGCCGGAGATAGTCGTCCGCATCGAAGAACATCTGGGTAATCGCGAAATCCGCACCGGCCCGGCACTTCTGGATGAAATACGTCGTGTCGGTGGTGATGTCCGGCGAACGGGGATGCTTGTAGGGGAACGCCGCCACCCCGACACTGAAATCGCCCGCCTCGCGGACCAGCCGGACCAGTTCCTCCGCGTAGAGCACCCCTGCCGGATGCCGCACCCACTCGCCCATAGGATCGCCCGGCGGGTCGCCGCGCACCGCGAGAACGTTGCGCACCCCGGCACTGGCCAGCCGACCGATCACGTTGCGCAGCTCGGCGACCGAGTGGTTTACCGCCGTCAGGTGTGCCATCGGCAGCAGGGTCGTCTCGGTCGCGACCCGCTCGGTCACCGCGACTGTGGTGTCCCGGGTCGTGCCGCCAGCCCCGTAGGTGATCGAGACGAACGAGGGGCGTAGCGACTCCAGCTCCCGGATGGCCTGCCAGAGCAGCACCTCGCCCTTCTCGGTCTTGGGCGGGAAGAACTCGAACGAGAAGGTCGGCTCGGGACCACGGACGAGGTCCCCGATCGACGGTTGCGAGCCGGGAAGGACGGAGGGAAGACCGAGCGCCACATGGCGACTCTACCGGTCGAGCCGGCTGGGTTTGAGACCATTCCGTCCCGTTCGGGGCGGGTAGTCCGCTCTTCCGTCCCATTTACCGGTCACCGTCAGGACCGCCGGGTTCCCGGCAGGCGGCGAGCAGGCCGCGCACGGCGATCTGCCGTCCGGAGCAGGGCCACGGATCGGCGCAGGCGCGGCAGACGTACGGCCCGAAGGGCCCTGTGGAGGCGACCGGTCCGGTGGGTGGGTTGGCGTCGTGTCCGGCCGATGGGCTGGCGCGAAGGTCGGCGGGGTCGGCGGGGTCAGCGGGGTCAGCGGGGTCAGCGGGGTCAGCGGGCAGTGGACTGTGGTCGCGGTGGAGGCGTAGCGCCAGCCGCCAGGCCATCGGATACACCACCTCCGGCGGCGGCTCGTCGGGTGGGTTCTCCGGGTCGAACGGCAACTCGCTGGGCACGGCGCTCTCCTCGACGCGTCGATCGAATCGAACCGGCCCGGTGCCGGCCGGCGCCTGGCAGGCGTACCGGTCGGTCCTGGCCGTTGCCGTCGATCGAACGTCGGATCGGGCCGGCGGGGAGGAGCCAGCGAGGAGGGGCCAGCGGGGAGGGCCAGCCGTCTGGCCCCGGGGCCCGGGGCGGTCGGGTCGGGCCATGGTGCCGGCGTCGATCGTCACCAGCCCGGCCGCCTGCGTCGCATTCACCGCCAGTACCGCCCAGAAGACTCAGGTGATGCCCGGGCTACGGCAGGGGTTTGAACGGTACGAACCGGACATGCCCCGCGACGCTGGGCCCCCGCCAGACCGGTGCCGCTCTTAGACCTTGACGATTTGTTGCACCTGGAACGACAAGAGGTCGTCAAGATCTACTCGGGTACGTCGTCCTGCTTGGCGTGCTCTGCCGTTACCCGTGTTCGTCTTCAAGATCCTTACGGCGCTTCTCGGCCCGTGCCCGAACGTCTTTCGTCGCCCAGGCGCGGCCGACCGTGAGGTGTGCGATCGGCGCCGGGAAGTCCTCCCGGTCCGCCAGGCCCGACAGTTATCGCGCAAACACCCGCAGTCATCGATCTACAACCGCCCGGCTCCGTTCCGGCTCCGGCCACACATGCCCCGGCAACCCTTCTGGCACTGCTCGGGCTGCCCCGGACAGCCGTGGCCGTGCGGGTGGCACGGCTGCTGCTGAAAGCCGAAGCGCACCGGAGGCACGGCGACGGAAGCAGAACGTCGTACCCGGACGGTAGGAATTGACCTGCGCAGCGGGGGCGGTTCGCCGGTTCCCGGGGGGTCGTGCGCGGGGGTCAGCAGCAGGTTCGTCATCACCACGCGCCGAAGGACTGCCATGCCCCGAGTCGAGCACGGACCGTACGAGGTCGTCCCCGGCCGGTGCACCGCACCGGGCGCACTCGGCGCGCTCCTGACCGAGCTGCGGCTGGCTCGGGGCTGGAGCCAACTCCGGGTCGCCGAACAGCTCTGCGCCGCCTCCGGCGTGCCGACGGTCAGCCGGCACGAGGTGTCCCGCTGGGAACGCCAGCAGCGGATACCCGGCGAGTTCTGGCTCGGCTGGCTGGCGACCATACTCGATGTGCCGGCAGCCGATCTGCACGTCGCCGCCGCCGCGAGCCGGCCCGCGACTGCCGCCGCCGCGAGCCGGCCCGCGACTGCCGGCGACGAAGGAGGGGCGGAGGAGGGAGATGGCGGGACGGCGCGGGCCCGGCAGGAGTTGTTGACCTCGGCACACGCCTGGCTCGTCGACCCCGGCGGACCGGTCGGCCCGGGGTGGACGGTCCACCCCGGGCCGGAGACGGGCGGCGCACCCGTGCCCGAGGTGCCGCTCGACGCGACCGGTGTCGCCCGACTGCGTCGGCTCGACGACGTGGTCGCCGGGCGCGACCTGCTGTCCTCCCCGGCCGGCCGGCTCGCCCTGGCCACACTCGACCGGCTCGCCCTGGCCACAGTCGACCGGCTCGCCCTGACCAGAGTCGATCGGCTCGCCCCGGCCACAGTCGACAGACTCGCCCTGACCAGAGTCGATCGGCTCGACCGGGCAGCCATCCGGGACCGGCGTGGGCTGGCGCTGCTGGCCGAGGCGGCGCAGCTCACCGGTTGGCTGCACGCCGACGCGGGCGAACTCGGCGCCGCGCTCCGCGCCTACCGGCTGGCGTTGACCGCCGCCGCCGGTGCCGGCGACCGGAGCCTCGGCGGATACCTTCTCGGCTCGGCGAGTCACCTGCTCAACACCTTCGGCGACCCTCGGGGCGGGCTGTTGCTCGCCCGTACCGGATATCTCGGTGCCCGGCGCACCGCCCCGGCCGGGGTACGGGCGGTGCTGCTGCACCGGATCGCGCTCGCCGCGGCGCTCTGCGGTCGGCGCCGGACCGGGCAGGCGGCGCTGGACGCCGCCGATCGGGCGGCCGGGCGGCACGAGCCGGACCGGGGGCCAGGCTGGCTCTACTGGCTCGACGGACGCGAGTTTGCCGCGATGACCGGTCGCTGCCTCGCTGCCCTGCGCCGCCCGCTGCGCGCCGAAGCGCTGCTCCGCGCCGCCCTGACCCGGTCGGGCCAGCCCAGGACGTCGGCAATCTACGGCGCCTGGCTGGCCCGCACCTACCTCGAACTCGGCGAGTTGGAGCGGGCCGCCGAGGTGGCGGACGCCGCGCTGCTCGACGCCGTACGGTCCGGATCGGCCCGGGCGGCGGCGGAACTTGCCGGCACCGGGCGGCGGCTCGCGGCGTACCGGACCGAGCCGGCGGGCCGGCGGTACGCGACGCTGGCCGCCGCCGCGCGCCACTATCTGCCACCGGCGCCCTCGATCGGCCCTGCCGGATAACCTCCGACCTGCCGGCCGGCCAAGCCACGCCCTCCGAACCCGGCGCGCCGCACTGATCCTGCCGGAGGTGCCGGTTCGGCGGCGCTGACCTGTGCCGCCGGTCGCGGGACGGAACGGCGTGGCCGCGTCGAGCAACAGGTTGGTCGATCCACTAGCGTCATGGCGTGACCGATTCCGCCCCCGCGTCGCCCGTCGACCGCGCTGACCTTCGCCGGCGGGTCGACGGGTCGCTGACCCGGTTCCTCGCCAGACAGCGCGCCTGGATGACCGGTGTCGACGACGCTCTCGGCCCGGTCGCGGAGACCCTGGAGGGGTTCGTGCTCGGCGGTGGCAAGCGGCTGCGTCCGGCCTTCGCCTACTGGGGCTACCGGGGTGCGGGCGGGCGGGACGGCGACGACATCGTCAGCGGGTTGGCCGCGCTGGAGTTCGTGCAGGCGAGCGCCCTGATCCACGACGACCTGATGGACCGCTCCGACACCCGGCGCGGCGAGCCTTCGATCCACCGGCGGTTCGCCGCCCGGCACCGGGCGGCCGGCTGGGCCGGCGAGCCGGACGGGTTCGGCGAGTCGAGCGCCATCCTGCTCGGCGACCTCTGCCTGGTCTGGTCCGACGAGATGCTGCACGGCAGCGGCATCGATCCGGTCGTGGTGAGCCGGGCCCGGCCGATCTTCGACGAGATGCGTGCCGAGGTCACCATCGGGCAGTACCTGGACGTGCTCGCCCAGGTCACCGGGGACACCTCGGTCGACCGTGCGAGCAAGGTGGCCAGGTACAAGTCCGCCAAATACACCGTCGAGCGACCGCTGCTGTTCGGCGCCGCGCTCGCGGGCGCGCCCGCCGGGCTGCGGACGGCCTATTCCGGGTACGGGTTGCCGCTGGGCGAGGCGTTCCAACTGCGGGACGACGTACTCGGCGTCTTCGGCGATCCGGGCCAGACCGGTAAACCGGCCGGGGACGACCTGCGGGAGGGCAAACGTACCTATCTGGTGGCGGCGGCCTTCGAGACGACCGAGCCGGCCGGCCGGGAGGTGCTCTCCCGGCGACTCGGCGACCCGGGACTCGACCCCGCCGGAGTCGACGAGCTACGCGAGATCATCACTGACAGCGGGGCACTGGACCGCACCGAGCGACGGATCGCCGCCCTCACCGACGCGGCGCTGACCGCGCTGGCCGACGCCGACCTGGAGGCCGAGGCCCGCGAGGTGCTCGTGGACCTCGCCGTCGTGGCCACCCGGCGCAAAGACTGAACGACCGGGGTACGGAACCCCTCCCCCTTTTCGCTCGCCCCGGGCAGAAGGACCCGCCCGCCGAGCCGCCGGCCCGGATGCTGGTCTGGTGCGATCCGGCGAAGACCTGCCCGATGTGATCGATGTGACTGATGCAACCTTGTGCCCGGTGCCTGACGTGCTGACACCCCTGACACCCCGACATGCTGACGTGCCTGACGTTCTGAGCTGCTCGACATGCCCGACATGCCTGACGTGACTGCGGGTCGGACCGCCCGGGTTCGGGCCGTCCGACCCGGCGGGCTCCGCACACTCCGGCTGGCCGGCTTCGGCGCCGGTGCGGTGCTGGCCGCCGGTGCGTACGGGGCAGGGGCGCTGCCGACCGACGGTGCCGGAGCGCCGCAGGTGCCGGACGACTGGATCTCCTGGCTCGGCCTGGCCGGTTGGTTCGCCGGACTGGTGATCCTGACGGGCGTCTGGTGGCGGCTCGGCCTGCGGATCCGGCGCCGGCCCGGGAGCGTGCCGCTGGGGTGGCTGCTGCGCACCGGGCTGCTCTGGGCGGCTCCACTGCTGGTCGCGCCCCCGGTCGGCAGCCGGGACGCGTACGCCTACGCCTGTCAGGGCGCGCTCTGGCTCGACGGCGTCGATCCGTACACCGTGGGTGTGCTGCCCGGCGGATGCGTGTGGGCGGACGCGGTGCCCGCGCTGTGGCGGGACACCACGACCCCGTACGGGCCGCTGGCGGTGGCGCTGGCCGGCGGGGCCGTCGCCGTGGCCCGGCTGGTCACGGCGTCGACCGACGGCCAACTGCTGGTGGCGGTCGCGCTGCTCCGGGCCGAGGCGGTGGCGGGCGTCCTGCTGGTCGCGGGTTGCCTGCCCCGGCTGGTCCGCGCCGGTGGCGTCGAGCCGGTCCGGGCCGCCTGGCTCGGGCTGGTCTCACCGCTCGTCCTGGTCCACGCGATCGGCGGCGCGCACAACGACGCGCTGGTGCTGGGGCTGGTCGTGGCCGCCCTGGCGCTGGCGGCCAGCGACCGGACCGTCGGTGCCGGCCCGGGGTCGGGCACCGGCCGGGCCCGTGTCCCGGTCGGCGTGGTGGTCGCGGTCGCGGTAATCGCCGGAGGGCTGCTCGGTCTGGCAGTCGCGATCAAGGTCACCGCGATCGTGGCACTACCCTTCGCCCTCCTACTCGCCGCCGCCCGGCCCGACGCCGCCCAGCCTCGCAGCGGCCAGGCCGAGGGCGGTCAGCCCCTCCCGACCCTCCTGCCGACCGTCGTGGTGTCCGCCGTCGCCGGGCTGGCCGGTGCGGGGCTGGCCTTCGCCGGAGTGTCCCTGGCCACCCGGCTTGACCTGGGCTGGCTCGGCGCCCTCTCCGACACGGGCCGACTGGTGCAGTGGACGTCGATACCCACCGGGCTGGGCATGGCGGCCGGCTACCTGCTGCGCATCCTCGGTCACCCGGAGGCGGTCGACGGCGCGGTGGCGGCGGCCCGGCTCGCCGGCCTGCTCGCCCTGGCCGGCACCTGGGGACTACTACTGGTCCACGGCTGTCGCGTACTGGTCCACGGCTCGCGGGTGCACGGCTCGCGGGCGCACGGCTCGCGGGTGCACGGCTCGCGGGCGCACGGCTCGCGGGACGCTTCGGCAGCCGACCGGACCCGCACACGGCGCCACCTGGTCGGCACGACCGGGGTGGCCTTCACCGCCCTCGCCCTGCTCTCCCCGGTCTTCTACCCGTGGTACGGGCTGACCGCCGTGGCCGTGCTCGCGGTCGGCCTCTCCACCGACCGGTGGGTCCGACGGGTCGCCGTAGCGGTGATCGTCCTCAGTTTCCTGGTCCTGCCCGGTGGGCTCGGCCTGGCGGTGCTCACCAAGCTGCCCGGTGCGCTCCTCGACGTGGCCCTGGTGGCGGTGCTGACCGTCGTGGCGTACCGGAGATGGCGACGCCTGTCGCAGGCAGGCCGTCCGAATCAGCGCCGCGCCCGACGGCGCTGACCGGACCACCGGCGTGCGCCGGCGCCGGCGCCGTCAGGGAACTGGCCGGGGTCGGGTGCCACCGGCGCGGTGCCGGGATGCTGCCGATCCAGGGGCCGGAACAGCCGCAGCAGCCGGGCTCCGTCACCCGCGGCCGGGGTGCGCTGCACGCCGGCCCTGCCGAGCCGGACCCAGATGGCCAGGGTCAGCAGCACCAGGGCGAAGCCGAAGAGCAGATCCTCCACCGGCGCGTACGCGAGTCGCCAGCCGATGATCGCGTCCGGGGCGTACCGGACGATGTTCCGGCCGGTCAGGATCCCGTTGGAGATCAACTGGAAGAAGACGATGATCGGATAGGTGGCCCAGAAGACCGACCGGAGGAGCAGCCGGGTACGCAGCACGAAGAGGTCGACCAGGGCGACGCCGGCCACCCCCAGCAGGGCCGCCACCGTGTAGGTCATCGCACCTCTCCGCCCGTCTCGTCCACTCCGTCCCGCATCCCGTTCGGGCTAGCCGCCGTCTCGCGGCGACTCGTCACCGGCCGGCCAGCGCCGTACCGCCCGGACCGCCTCGAAGCCGAGGATGGCGCAGCAGGGTACGACGAGGAAGAAGAGCAACTCGTCCAGGGGCAGCCCTCCGGGGAGCAGTACACCGGTGGTCTGCTCCGGATCGAAGGTCCAGTGTCCGGCGGCTATCGCGGCCAGGTCCCAGAGCGCGAAGACCACGACTACCGGCAGTAGGGTGAGCAGAAGTCGACGCCACCGCCGCAGCACGTTGACCCGCAGGACCGGTTCCAGCCACAGCGCGGCACCGAGACATCCGGCGAGCACCGCCAGGTAGGCGAACCTCTGCACGACGCGAAACCCGGTCAGAACCCGGTGGCCTGGGCCCGGCGCTTGACCTCCCGGGCCCGGTCGTCGCCGAGCGCCGCCGCCGGGGTACCCGGCAGGGTGTCGTCGGGCAGATAGAGCCAGCGCAGTGTCGCCTCGTCGTCGTATCCGGCGTCGTGCAGCAGGGTGAGGATGCCCGGCAGGTGCTTGCGTACGGTCCGGTTCGCGACCAGCTCGGCCGGAACCACCCGGGTGCCGTCCCGGCGGACCGCCAGCAGTTCCCGGTCCCTGATCATCTGGTGCACCTTGCTGATCGACACCTCGAGACGTTCGGCGACCTCCGGCAGGCTCAGCCACCCCGACGGCTCGGTGGGCTCCAGCTCGGTGGGCTCCAGCTCGGTGGGCTGCGGCTGCGGGTCGGCGGGTGAGGTTTCGGTCACCCGCTCACCTTGCCACGCGGCCGTCCGCACCGACGAGCGGCTCCCCGCGACGGCCCGGCCGGAAGGTTTCCTGAGCGGGTGCGACCGCCGTGCCGGAGGACAGCCGGGCGACACGAAACTTTTCGCTTCGGCGTCGGCTGTGGCATCCTGTTCTGCCGCCGCCCTCTGGAGACATAGACTGCCTGCCGATGGACATACAGGTCGCCGACACGCTGCTGAACTCGCTGATCGACGGGCGCTACCGCATCCGCGGTCGCGTGGCCCGTGGTGGGATGGCGACCGTTTACACCGCCATCGACGAACGACTCGACCGTACGGTCGCAATTAAGATCATTCATCCTAACCAGGCCCCCGCCGCGCAGGTGCAACTCACCGACTTCCTGGAGCGGTTCACCGACGAGGCCAAGACCATCGCCCGGCTGACCCACCCGAACGTGGTCGCCGTCTACGACCAGGGCACCCACGGCGGGCTGCCCTACCTGGTCATGGAGTACGTCCGCGGCCGGAACCTGCGGGAGATCCTGGCCGAGCGCAAGCGGCTCAACCCGAGCGAGGCGCTCGCGATCCTGGAGCAGATGCTCGCCGCGATCGGTGCCGCCCACCGGGCCGGCATGGTGCACCGGGACGTCAAGCCGGAGAACGTCCTGGTGGCCGAGGCGCCGAGCGGCGGCGCGGGCAACCTGGTCGACAGCGTGGTGAAGGTCGCCGACTTCGGGCTGGCCCGGGCGGTGGAGGCGAGTTCCGACACCGAGGGCGGCAACCAGTTGATGGCGACGGTCGCCTACGTGGCGCCGGAGCTGGTCACCGACGGCCGGGCCGACCCCCGTACCGACGTCTACGCCGCCGGCATCGTGCTCTTCGAGATGCTCACCGGCCGGGTCCCGTACAACGGCGACCGGGCCGTCGATGTCGCCTGGCAGCACGTCGACCGGGACGTGCCGCCGCCGTCCACGCTCGTCCCCGGCCTGCCACCCGTCCTCGACGAGCTGGTCCGCCGGGCGACCCGCCGCGATCCGGGAGCCCGGCCGACGGACGCGGGTGCGTTCCAGGGCGAGGTCCAGGTGGTCCGGGACGACCTCGGCACGGTCGCCAACGCCAACACCACGGTGCTGCGGCAGATATCCACCGTCGACCAGCCGACCACGGTGGTGCAGCAGCCGACCATGGTGGTCTCGCCCGTACAACCCAGCGAGCGGCCGTCCTGGGCCCGCCTGCCAGACCAGCCGCGGGAGCGACAGGCCCGGGAGCGACAGGCCCGGGACGGCGGCACCCCGCACCGCCGTCGTGCGGCGAGCCCGGGTTCGGACCTTCTCGACCGGGTACGCGAGACCGGCGAGCGGATCTTCGCCGGCCGGGTCGCGGTGGTGGTGACCGCGGTCGCGCTCGCCCTGGTCGTCGGGATGGTCGGCTGGTGGTTCGCGTTCGGCCGCTACACCGAGACACCGAGCCTGGCCGGCCTGGCCAGGACGGATGCGCAGGCGCAGGCCGAGCGGTCGGGTTTCGTGGTGAAGTTCGCCGATCCCCGCTACAGCGAGGAGGTGGCCAAGGACGCGGTGCTGGCGCAGGATCCCGAGCCGACGAGCCGGATCCGGCGGGGCGGCACCCTCACCCTCACCCTGTCGCTCGGTCCGGAGCGCTTCCCGGTGCCGGACGTGGTCGGCAAGACGCTCGATCTCGCCCAGCTCGACCTGGAGAACGCGAATCTGGTCGTGGAGCGTGGCACCGACCGGTTCAACGACAACCTGCCGGAGGGCGTGGTGATCGCCACCAGCCCGAAGGTCGGCACCGTGGTCAAGCCCGGAGACAAGATCACCGTCATCGTGAGCAAGGGCAGGGCGCCGATCGCCGTCCCCCTTCTGGTCGGCAAGGACATCAACGACGTACGCGGCATCGTCGAGGAACTAGAGCTCAAGCTCGTCCTGGAATACAAGGACTCCGACAAGCCCAAGGACCAGGTGATCGCGCAGAACCCGCAGGACGGCGCCGGGGTGGAGAAGGGTGCGGAGATCAAGGTCGAGGTCAGCGAGGGACCGCCGGCCGTGACCATGCCCCGGGTGATCGACCTGCCCTGCCAGCAGGCGAAGCAGCTCCTGGAGGGCCAGGGTCTCGCCGTCGGCGTGCAGTTGAACCCGAACGGGACGGTCCGGTTCCAGAACCCGAACGAGAACACGCCGGTGCCCCCGGGGACACAGGTTGTCATCACCTGCCTCTGAACCCGCCGCTCCGCCCACCTCGGGAGGTGTCTCGGGGCCGGGCCGCCGCCCGCCGGCCGCTGCGGCTGCCGCTGCGCCACCGCACCGGCCCATCGGCTCGCACACCCCGACCTCGGGAGGGCTGGCCCGGGCGGCCCTGCCGTACGCCGAGGCGGTCGGCTCGGAGGTGGTGCAGGTCTACGTCGGCAACTCGCGCGGTTGGGCGTTGCCGCCCGGCGATCCCGGGCAGGACGCGGCGTTCCGGGCCGGCTGCGAGGAGCGCGGGCTGCGGGCGTACATCCACGCGTCGCTGCTGGTGAATCTCGGCTCGCCGACCCCGGCAACCGTGGAACGGTCGGTGGCGACGCTGGCGCACGCGCTGGACCGGGGGGCCGCGATCGGTGCGGCCGGGGTGGTCTTCCATGCCGGCAGCGCGGTCGACGCCGGGCATGCGGAGGCGGCGATGCGCCAGGTACGCGAGGCGCTGCGGCCACTGCTCGACTCGGCCGCCGCCACTGGTGGGCCGAAGTTGCTGGTGGAGCCGAGCGCGGGTGGTGGCCGCTCGCTGGCCTCCCGGGTCGAGCACCTGGAGCCGTACCTCGCCGCCGTCGACTGGCATCCCTGGCTCGGCGCGTGCTTCGACACCTGTCACGCCTGGGCGGCCGGGCACGACCTGGCCCGCGAGGGCGGCATGCGCGAGACGCTGGACGCGCTGGTCGGTGCGATCGGGTCGGACCGGCTCTGGCTGGTGCACGCCAACGACTCGCGCGACCTCTGCGGCTCGACCCGGGACCGGCACGAGACGATCGGCAAGGGCAGCATCGGCGAGTCCGCCTTTGCCGAGCTGATGGCCCATCCGGCGACCGCCGGCATCCCGGTGGTCGTCGAGACGCCCAGCGAGAACCATGGCCACGCCAACGACATCACCACCCTCCGCCACCTGGCCACCCCTCCCACTGCCACCTCTCCCTCCGCCACCTGACCACCTCTCCCTCCGCCACCTGATGGGAGCACCGGGTGGCGTAGCGTGGCGGCCGGTGGCGTAGCGTGACGGCGATGAAACGCAGGTCGCCCAATTCGCTGCTGATCGGGCTGCTGGCCGCCCTCGCCATGGTCGGCGGTGCCGCTGCCGGCTGTGCCGCCCCATCGGCCGACCCGGCCGGAGACCCGGGGACACCGACGGCGTCGGCCGGTGGCGAATCAGGCGTACCGACCGACGGATCGGGCACGCCGACCGCGCCCGCCGGCCCGGGTAGCGGTGGAGGTGGTGACCGGAGTTCGACCGTGCCCGGGTTCGTCATCGAAATCTCCACGGTCACCGCCGAGGACCTCGGCGCGAGCTGGCGCCCCGGCTGTCCCGTCGGCCCGGACCAGCTCCGGCGGATCCGCCTCGGATACTGGGACTTCGACGGCCGCCCCCAGGTCGGCACGATCATCGTGCACCGGTCGGTCACCCCGGAGGTGGTCGAGGTCTTCGCCACGCTCTACCGGGAACGGTTTCCGATCCGGCGGCTACGGCCGGTCGACGCGTACGGCGGCAGCGACGACAGGTCGATGGCCGACGACAACACCTCCGGCTTCAACTGCCGGAAGGCGGTCTCCACCGGCCCGGCGACGTGGTCCGCGCACGCGTACGGGAAGGCGATCGACGTCAACCCGGTGGAGAACCCGTACCTGCTCGACGGGCGGGTGCTGCCGCCGGCCGGGGCGGCGTACCGGGACCGCTCCGGTTACCGCCCGGGGATGGCTGTCCGGGGCGGCACCCTGGTCAAGGCGTTCGCGGCAGCGGGTTGGCAGTGGGGTGGCGGATGGGACTCCCCCGACTACCAGCACTTCACCAGGACCGGCGGCTGAGCCCGCCACCCGCCGGGTCGGCGCCACACGATCCGGGTCGGCGCCGGGAGATCGGGGTCAGCGCCGGGAGATCGGGGTCAGCGCCGGGAGATCGGGGTCAGCGCCGGAAGAGCTCGGTGAGCACCGCGATTGCCCGGTCCACGCCCGTGTCGTCCAGGTCGTGGTGGGTCACCAGCCGGGCGATGCGCGGGCCGAGCACCGAGACGAGGACGCCCCGCTCCCGGGCCGCCGCACCCAGCGCGGGAGCGTCGAACCCGCACTTGGTGAGGTCCAGCGGGACGATGTTGGTGCGCACCGGACCGGCCAGTACGCCGAACGGGGCGAGCGCGTCGGCGAGCCGGGCCGCCCGGGCGTGGTCATCGGCGAGCCGCTCGACGTGGTGGCGCAACGCGTACCGGCCGGCGGCGGCGAGCACCCCGGCCTGGCGCATCCCGCCACCCATCCGCTTACGGATCGTCCTGCCCCAGGCAATCCGCTCGGCGCTGCCGACCACCAGCGAGCCGACCGGCGCGCCGAGCCCCTTGGAGAGGCAGACGGAGAGGGTGTCGAAGAGCGCGCCGTAGGTCGCCAACGGCACCCCGTCGGCGACGTGCGCGTGCCAGATCCGGGCGCCGTCGCAGTGCAGTCCGACACCGGCCTCGTCGGCGATCCGGCGCAGCTGCCCGAGGGTGGCCAGCGGGATGACTCCGCCACCGCCCCGGTTGTGGGTCTGCTCGACGGCGATCGCCCGGGTCGGCACCGCGTGGTAGCCGTCCGGGCGGACCATCGCGGCCACCACCTCCGGGTCGAGGTCGGCGCCGACCGGCGACCAGGTCCGGGTGGAGACGCCGCCGACCGCGGCGGCGGCGCCGATCTCGTACGTCACGACGTGCGCGTCGGCGTCGCAGAGCAGTTCCTCGCCGGGCGGGACCAGGAGCTGGATGGCGATCTGGTTGGCCATCGAACCGGTCGGGGCGAAGAGTGCCGCCTCGTGCCCGAAGAGCGCGGCGACCTCGGCTTCGAGGGCGTTGACGGTCGGGTCCTCGGCGTAGACGTCGTCGCCGACCTCGGCCGCCGCCATCGCGGCGCGCATCCCCGGGGTGGGCCGGGTGACCGTGTCCGACCGAAGATCGACGGGAGCCGGGGCAGCCGGAACAGCAGCCGCCGCCGCCGGGCCGGGGGCAGCCGGGGAGAACTGGTCGCCGTCAGCCTCAGCCACGGAGCATCTCCGCCACCAGGAAGGCGAGTTCGAGCGACTGCTGGGTGTTGAGCCGGGGATCGCAGGCGGTCTCGTAACGGTCCGGCAGGTGGATGTCCTCGATCGCCTGGGCGCCGCCGAGGCACTCGGTGACGTCCTCGCCGGTCAGCTCGACGTGCAGGCCGCCCGGGTGGGTCTCCAGGGACCGGTGCACCTCGAAGTAGCCGAGCACCTCGTCGACGATCCGGTCGAAGTGCCGGGTCTTGTAGCCGTTGGAGGACTCGTGGGTGTTGCCGTGCATCGGGTCGCACTGCCAGACGACCTTGGCGCCGGCGGCGGTGACCTTGGCCACGATCGGCGGAAGCACCTCCCGGACCCGGCCGTTGCCCATCCGGCTGATCAGGGTGAGCCGGCCCGGGATGTTCTCCGGGTTCAGCTTCTCGCAGAGCTCGATCGCCTCGTCCGGCGTGGTGGTGGGGCCGAGCTTGACGCCGATCGGGTTGGCGATCCGGGAGATGAAGTCGAGGTGCGCGCCGTCGAGCTGCCGGGTCCGCTCGCCGACCCAGAGGAAGTGCCCGGAGAGCCCGTACGCCCGGCCGTCGGAGACCCGGGTCAGGGCGCGGTCGTACTCCAGAGCGAGCGCCTCGTGCGAGCAGTAGAGGGTGACGGTGCGCAGCGCCTCGTCCTCGGTGAGCCCGCAGGCCCGGATGAAGGCGAGCGCCCGGTCGATCTCCCGGGCGATGGCCTCGTAGCGCTCGCCCGCCGGGGAGTTCTTGACGAAGCCCTTGTTCCAGTCGTGCACGGCGTGCAGGTCGGCCAACCCACCGGCGAGGTACGCCCGGAGCATGTTCATCGCGGCGGCCGAGTTCGCGTACGCCCGGATCATGCGCTGCGGGTCGGCGACCCGGGCCTCCGGCACCGCCTCCAGCGAGTTGATCATGTCGCCCCGGTATGCCGGCAGCCCTCGCGCGTCGGTCGGCAGGGAGCGCGGCTTGGTGTACTGCCCGGCGACCCGGGCCACCTTCACCACCGGCAGCGACGCCCCGTAGGTCAGCACCACCGCCATCTGGAGCAGGGTCCGGGCGTTGGCCAGCAGGTGGCTCTCGGTGTTGTCGGTGAAGGTCTCGGCGCAGTCGCCGCCCTGGAGCAGGAACGCCCGACCCTCGCAGACCTGCGCGAGCCGCTGCCGGAGCTGGTCGACCTCGTAGGGCGCGACGATCGACGGCACGTTCTGGAGGATCTTGCAGACCCCGTCGACCACCGCCTGGTCCGGCCACGGCGGCGTCTGGGCCCGGGGCAGTTCCCGCCAGCGGTCCAGGCCGAGCGCCTCGTCCTCGGCGGAGTCCTCCGTGGGGCGGCTCGTCTGCAACGTCGGGTTGCTCACGGCGGGGTAGCTCAACTGGTGCCACTCATGGCGCATGCCAGAAAGCGTACGGCGACGGTCGGACCGGCACGGGGGCGAGGTGTCCCGGTCCGCTTCGTGGGAGCCCTCCGCCGGCCCGCACCTCGTGACCGGCCGCCGGCAGGTCAGCCCTCCGGGGTGGGTGTGCCGGACGGCGGGGCCGGGGTGTGGCCGCCGACCTCCTCCTTGGCGATGCACCACTGTCCGTCGGCCCTGGCGACGGTGAAGAGAATCCTGGTCGAGGCGGCCTTGCCGCCGACCTTCACCGTGATCGACGTGCTGACGTCCTGGTCGGCGCCGTTGGCCCGGACGTCGACGATCTTGGCGGCAGAGACCGTGAAATGCTTCGCGAAGTCGCCGGTCGGGCCGGTGGCGGCCTGGTCGAAGGACTCCCGCAGCGGCTCGCAGAGCTGTTCGCGGCCGTCGGCGACGCTCTTCGCCCTCATCGCGTCGAGGTACGCCTGCACCCGCTCCCGGGCCCGCTCCGGCCCCTCGTCCGGGGTGGGGGTGGGCTCGGCGCCCTGCCCGACGAGCCCGTCGAGCGGACCGCAACCGGTCAGCCCCAGCGGCACCATCGCCAGCACCGCGACCACGCCGACCACCCGCCGCCGTACGCCGACCATCCCGCTCCTTCCGCCGGAGAGCTTCCCACCCTAGTCCCACCGGAGGGATCCTCAGGTGGTGGGCCCGTCGGCGGCGCCGCCCAGCGATGCCGGTCATGCCTGAGGACCGAGCAGGGAGGATCGTACGGCGTCGGATACCGGCAGCCGAGATCAGGCGGCGGCTGGTTCCGGCGTGCGGGCGGCGGCCGAGGTGCGCAGCCCGGGGCGGAGCAGCAGCACCACCGTCACGGAGAGCAGCGCCATCGTGGCCATGGTGGCACCGACCGGCAGGTACTGGGCGACGGCACCGGCCAGGGTCGCCGCCACCGCCTGCATGGTCAGCATCCCCGAGGAGTGCAGCCCGAGCGCCTGGCCGCGCATGTCGGCCGGGGTGAGGTCGACGAGGCGCTGCTGGAGCAGCACTCCCGCGCCGAAGCCGGCCGAGGCCACCGCCGCGGCGAGCGCCGCCACCGGCAGCGGGATCGGCAGGGCGAAGAGCAGGTACGGCACCCCGAGCAGCAGTTGCAGCGGGGTGACGAGCCGGCGGCGCCAGCCGGCCGGGACGAACCGGCCGACGGTCGTGTCCCCGGCGAGCATCCCGAGGGCCCCGGCGACGAAGAGCGCTCCGGCGGCTTCCGGGGCGTACGGGATGAACAGCGCCTCGCAGCCGACGACGAGGCCGTTCGGCAGCCAGAGCGAGAGGTAGACGTACCGCCGGGCGGGTGCCGCCCAGAGCCGGACGTTCACCTGCCAGGTGCGGCGGACCGAGGGCCGGCCCACCGCCCTCGGCGGGCGGCGGCCGAGCCCGAAGCGCGCGACGAGCGCGGCGGTGAGATACAGGGTGGCGCCGATCAGCAGCACCTGGCGGGGTGTGGCGACGGTGAGCAGGGCACCGCCGAGCGCGAAGCCACTGATCTGCATCGCCCCGACCGACATGTTGATCACCGACCGGCCGAGCAGGTAACCGCCCTCCGGCAGGATCTCGCCGAGCAGCCCCCAGCGGACGCCACCGCCCATCGAGCCGGCCAGCCCCATGAAGAAGATCACCACGAAGAGCGCCCAGATCGGCATTCCGGGCAGCGCGAGCACGAGAGCACCCGCGCCGAGGACGAGCGCGACGCCGGCCAGGGCGGCGCGCGGCGGCACCCGGTCGGCGACCGAGAGCAACGTGGTGGCGCCGACGACCTGGGCGAAGGAGGGGCCGAAGATGCTGATCGCGGCGAGCAGCGGCGATCCGGTGGCGGAGTAGACCAGCGTGCCGAGGGCCAGCCCGTTGACGGTGGTCCCGGCGATCTGGGTGGCGATCAGCAGGAAGAGGGGACGGAACTCCGGGACCCGGAACAACTCCCGATAGGTACGCACGGCCAGCAGTCTGCGGTGCGCCGCCCGCGACCGGATACCTTTTCACCTGCACACGAAACCAGGGGTCGTGGGCGTGCAGGCGAGACAGGAGGTGGCCATGGGGCTCTGGCTGCTCGACGCGGACGTGCTGGCCCGGAGCAGGTTCGCCGTCTCCCCGCTGGTCGAGACCGTCGCGGCACTCAAGGCGCTGGACGGCCATCCGACGCTGCCGGGCCAGCGGTCCTGGATCGAGGCGTACTCCCCCGCGTACCGGTCCCGGCTGGCTGCCGACCCGTTCGCCGCCGCCTTCGTCCGGGCCGCCTTCCCACCGCGTTGGCTGCCCGACTTCCTCGCCACGCCCGGCGGCTCCGGCACGCCCCGCGGCTCCGGCACGCCGGCCGCCGACGCCGACGCGGCGCTCGCCGCCGAGCTGCATCGGATCCGCGGCACCGCCGCCGAGGTCGTCCGGGCCGACCTGGCGGCCGGGCTGACCGGGCCGCTCCCCGCCGAGCTGACCGGCGCCGACCTGCCGGAACGCGCCGCCGACCTGCTGGAGTGGGTCTGGCGGCACACGCTGCGCCCGGACTGGGCGCGCCGGCAACGGCTCTTCGAGGCCGACATCGTCTCCCGGATCCACCTGCTCGGCTCGGGAGGCTGGGCGGCGACGCTCGACAGGATGCGGCCGGGAATGCGCTGGCTCGGGCACGGCCGACTCCAGATCAACACGTACGACCTGCCGCCGCAGGACCTCGCCGACACCGGCCTGCTCTTCGTGCCGAGTACGTCCAGCCGGGGGTGGGTCGGCTCCGACCAGCCGGACGTACACACGGTGGTCTACCCGTGCCGCGGGATCCTGGCCGACCCGGCGCGGGGCGCCCCGCCGGCCGCGCTCCGCCGGCTGCTCGGCCCGGTCCGGGCGGAGATCCTGATCCGGCTGGAGTCGCCGACCAGCACCACCGGGCTGGTAGCCGCCACCGGATTCGGGCTCGGCTCGGTCGGCGGGCACCTGCGGGTACTGCTCGACGCCCAACTCGTGCACCGGCGCCGCTCGGGGCGGTACGTGCTCTACTACCGCACCCCGGACGGCGACCGGCTGGTCCGGCTCACCCGGCGGCCCGACGAGCGGGCCGCCGGGTGATTCTCCGGTCGACCAGGGCTGGCGGAGGCCCTAGTCGAGCAGTGCCGTCACCGTGCCGGCGGCGACCGTCCGGCCGCCCTCCCGGACCGCGAAACCGAGCCCGACGTCCATCGCGATCGGCTTGCCGAGCTCGACGGTGATCGACACCGTGTCACCGGGCGCGACCTGGGGTAGGTCGCCCAGGTCGACCGCGCCGACCACGTCGGTGGTCCGGAAGTAGAACTGCGGCCGGTAGTTGGCGTGGAACGGCGTACGCCGGCCACCCTCGGCGGTGCTCAGCGCGTAGAGCTGTGCGCTGAACCGGCGGTGCGGCGTGACGCTGCCCGGCAGGGCCACCACCTGACCCCGCTGCACCTGGTCACGCTTGACCCCCCGCAGCAGGACCGCCGCGTTGTCCCCGGCCTGCGCCGACTCCAGCGACCGGCCGAAGGTCTCCAGCCCGATCGCCACCGTCGCCAGCGTCGGCGCCAGCCCGACCACCTCGACCGGGTCACCGGCGCGCAGCGAGCCGCGTTCCACGGCTCCGGTCACCACCGTCCCCCGACCGGAGATGGTCAGCACGTTCTCGATCGGCATCAGGAACGGCCGGTCGAGTTCGCGCGGCGGCACCGGCACGTACCGGTCGACGGCGTCGAGCAGGTCGGCGATGGAGCCGACCCAGGCCGGGTCGCCCTCCAGGGCCCGCAGCGCGGAAACCCGCACCACCGGCACCTCGTCGCCGGGGAAGCCGTACTCGCTGACCAGCTCCCGGACCTCCAGCTCGACCAGGTCGAGCAGCTCGGGGTCGTCGACCGCGTCGGCCTTGTTCAGCGCCACCACCAGGTACGGCACCCCGACCCGCTGGGCGAGCAGCACGTGCTCCCGGGTCTGCGGCATCGCACCGTCGAGCGCGGAGACGACCAGGATCGCCCCGTCCACCTGCGCCGCCCCGGTGATCATATTCTTCACGTAGTCGGCGTGCCCCGGCATGTCGACGTGCGCGTAGTGCCGGGTGGCGGTCTCGTACTCGACGTGCGCGATGGTGATGGTGATACCCCGGGCGACCTCCTCCGGCGCCCGGTCGATGCCGTCGAAGGCGACGAACCGGTTGACGGACGGGTCCCGCTCGGCGAGCACCTTGGTGATCGCGGCGGTCAGCGTCGTCTTGCCGTGGTCGACGTGCCCCATCGTGCCGATGTTGAGGTGCGGTTTGGTGCGTACGAACTGGCTCTTGGCCATGACTGTGTCCTCGACAGAGAGACGGGTTGGCGGACGACGAGCGCGGGCGGCTGCCACACCGCGAGTAGGAGACCGCGCCAGAACCGCGCATCCGGTGCGCCGACAAGACAGGGCGACACCGGGAAACCGGGCCACCCTCCTCCGTGGGTTCTGCTGGTGCGGGAGGAGGGTCAGCCTCGCGCGCCGCTATCCAGCCGGTGGGGCTGGACGCTCGGCGAGCTGGATGCCACGCACACGGCGGCGGGGCCCGGCAGGAGGAACCCTGCGGGCCACGCGAAACCGGCCGTGCCGTACATGGCGATCACGTTAGGTCGGAACGCTCACGACCGCGACCGATATTCCGCGCCCGCGCAGGCCCGGAACGCTGCCCCGGAACCCTGCCCCGGAACCCTGACCGCGCAGGCCCGGTCCTCGGGAGCGCCGGTGTCGGCGCTCGCTCCCCCTCGTCTGGCGGCGGCGTCAACTCCAGGTGACGACGGCCCGCGCCCGCCAGAGATCCAGCACGGCGCTGTCGCCGCGTAGGTCGAGACGTTCCGTCCCGGTCCGATTCCAGAGCAGCAGATACAGCTCGGATGCCGGCCCGGCGACGGTCAACTGGGCAGGCTGCTCGCCAGCGACCAGCCGTCGACCCGACGGCTCGACATAGAGAGTCCAGGCGGCATCGACATCCGTCGGCACCAGGGCCAGGCTGGCGGGTGGATCGGCCACCAGGCGCCCACCGGGCCGGCCGAAGAAGCCGCCGAGCAGCTCGTCGATGCCGTCGGCGGCGAAGGACGGGGCCCAGTGCGGAACCGTGCCGGTGGCCGACTCGGCGTCGGCCCGGTGCACCGCCGTCTCGTGCGCCTGCCGCCGCGCCCAGAACGCCAACGGTGAGGGCGCGGGCAGAAATGCCCAGCACTCGATGCCCGCGTCGGCCGAGCCCAGCGTCTTCACCAGGGCGCGGTGCCCCTCCCGAAACCAGTCCAGCAGCTCGTCGTCGTCGACGATGGTGAAGAACATCGCCTCTTCGCCCGCGGAGAACGGCCGGCGACGCCCGGTGGCCACATGCGCCGCCGCCCACCGGTGCACGCCGCCGACGTGGTGCAGCAGATCCCGGATCCGCCAGCCGGGGCAGGTGGGCACCGGCGCGTCCAGGCCGGCCCGGCCCGCCGCCTCCCCCAGCCGGACTCCATCCTCGTCCAGCATGGCGACGTGATCGACGATGCGCATGCCGACGAGCGTGCCATGCACCACGTATCCGCCGACAGCGGGCTGCGGTAGGCGGGCTGCGGTGGGCAGGGAACCCTCGCCCTCGATGCTGGCCGGGACGTCCTGCCGAGACGGCGCGCGCCCGCCCCGGCTCGCCGAGGGGAGGCGGCGAACCGGGGCGGGCCGGCCGGCCGACGAGGCGGTCAGCGGCGGCGGGGCACCCAGCAGAGGATCTGGCCGACGATCAGCGCGGGGTGCCGGTCCGGCAGTGCTTCCAGGGCGCGAGCGAGGTGGGCGGCGAGGTACATCATCAGGGCGAGCCGGTCGCCGTCGAAACCGATAAGCAGTGCCCGCCGGGCCGGCCGGCACGGCCAGGCGTGGTCACACTCGCCGCAGTCGTACGTCCGTGCCGGCAGATGCCCGCCGATGAGATCGGGTACGCGACGGCGCCTCCGTTTCCGGGCGACGTGCCGGTACCAGCGTTCCTGCGGGCCGATCACCGCTCACGTCCGTGCACTACGGTGCCGGGCACGATGCGCCGGTGCCGGGAGCAGTCCCTCGGCGCGGGCGTTGATCGGGTGTGCGCGGTCGGTCTCGGCTCGGACCACACGACGGTTGCCCGCTCGGACATGTGCCCAGGCGCGGGCCGGTGGTGCAGGCGTGTTCGAAACATCGGCGGGCGGCGGCATGGTCGCGAGGGCCCGGATCTCGGCCCGCTCGGCCTCGGTGAGCTCTGCCTCGGTCAGCGGGGGCGGTGGCTGGTAGGGCACCGGCACCAGGTCGAGCGAGTCCGGGCAGCGCCAGCGCCAACCGCATCGGCAGTAGCGCCACAGCCGGCGCCAGTCTCGGCGGTGGTAGGGGCGCAGCCCGGTCAGCTGCCGCAGGAGCCAACTCATCACGTCCTCCTCGGGGTAGTGCTCGTCGGGGTGTTGGAGGGGAGCCGGTCTCAGCAGGAGGTTGACACCGGCTCCCGAGGCAGGTTCCACCCGGGCGCTTGACGGTCACCGAGCAGTTCCGCTGGGTGACACTCTGGTGTGGACGGCACTAGGCTCGGAAGGCAATCGAGCAGGTGACGGCACAGGTCTGGCCAGCCACCAACGGCGGCTGGCAACGCCCTGGCGATCTAGACACACTCTCTGGAGGTCCGATGGGACACGAAGACGCGTTCGCCTTCATCAGGGATCAGGTCCGGCGGCAACGAGCCCTGCGCGGCATGTCACAGGAGGAGTTCGGCAAGCGGGCCAACTACTCGGCCTCCACCGTCTCCGCAGCCGAGACGGGTACCCGGCCGATCGACATGCCGTACGCGACGCGAGCCGACGAGATCCTGGATACGGGTGGACTGTTGGTGTCCCTGGTGAAGGCGGCGCAGCGGGACGACCGGCCTAGCTGGTTCAAGCGCTGGCTGGACGCGGAGCGTGCCGCCACGCAACTCCGCTACTACCACCCCACCCTGGTCCCGGGCCTGCTGCAGACCGAAAACTATGCCCGAGCGGTGCTCCGCCTCGACCCCACTCGCACCGATCAGCAGGTGGAAAAGCTGGTCGCCGACCGGCTTGAACGACAGGAAATTCTGACCCGGGAGCAGCCACCGCTGGTGATCGCCGTTCTCGACGAGTCGGCGCTGCGTCGCCGTGACGCCATCATGGCCGAGCAGCTCCGGCACCTGCAGCGGATGGCCGAACGGCCCTACATCCAACTGCATCTGATCCCCGACGACGCCGGTCTGCACGTCGGCCTCTCCGGACAGCTCGCCCTGGCCAGGTCCGCCGACGGCAACTGGACAGGAAACCTGACGAATCAGCTTGCCGATTTTGTCGTCACCGACGAGGAAAGCGTTGCCCTGCTCCTCGCGCGATGGGAGGGCGTGCGCGGGGTAGCCTTGCCGCAGAACCAGTCGCTCGCCCTGCTGAAGGAAGTAGAGAGCCAGCATGCACCTCAGTAACGCCAAGTGGCGGAAGTCGACCCGCAGCGGCACCAACGGCGGCGAGTGCGTAGAGGTGGCCGAGAACCTGCCCGCTGTCGTCGCCGTCCGGGACAGCAAGGACCCGGCCGGGCCCGTGCTGACCTTCGAGCTGGCGGCCTGGCGCGCCTTCGTCAACCTCGCCAGGCAGGGCTGACCAGGACAACAGTCCCCCCAATTCGCCGGACGAGCCTGGCGGCACGGCCAGACCCTGACCGTCCCGGTTCTCCGTGTGGTCATCGGCGCCGGCTGTGTTCTTACCTGCCTCAGTCCCGGGTGTCAGATCATGGTCGGTCTCGTCCGCCCGACCGGTGTCAGCCGTATCGTGCTGGCCATTGTGGACGCGGTATAGCCATCACTTGAGGACCATGATCGGTCGCGACTCAGATGCGTCAAGCCGTGGACGGCCGAGTGGTCATAGACCGTGCGGGTCGGAGGGTCGCGGAGCCGGAAACAGGAAAGGTGCCGAGTTGACGGATGGTCCGGCGTCGGCGGCCGACAGCGGGCGGGTGGAGGAGCCGGAGTTTCTGAGGCGCGGTAGGTCGGCTGCCACGGTCGTCCAGTTGGTGGAGGTGCACCGGCTGGCGGTGGCCGGTCGGGAGCCGGCGATCGCCCAGGACGTCGGGCACCGGGTCGGCAGGGTGTGGCTGGGCAGGTCCCGGTTCGCCGACGTCGCGGCCCTCGCGAACGCGACCCTGACCCTCGGCCCGGACGCTGACGCCTTCTACGACCTGGGCTGGGCCCAATCCTCGACAGGACAACCCCGGCAGGCCCTGAACAGCTACGAGCAGGCCCTACACCTCCACCGGGAGGCCGGCCACCGCGCCGGCGAAGCCGCCACCCTCAACAACATCGGCGCCGTGCACAACAGGCTCGGAGACCGGCAACAGGCCCTCACCTATCACCAACAAGCCCTCCCCATCCAACGCGAGGTCGGCGACCGCGCCGGCGAAGCCGCCACCCTCACCAGCATCGGCCTCGTGTACGACAGGCTCGGGGACCGGCAACAGGCCCTCACCTACTACCAACAAGCCCTCCCCATCCAACGCGAGGTCGGCGACCGCGCCGGCGAAGCCGCCACCCTCAACAACATCGGCGCCGTGTACGACAGGCTCGGGGACCGGCAACAGGCCCTCACCTACTACCAACAAGCCCTCCCCATCCAACGCGAGGTCGGCGACCGCGCCGGCGAAGCCGCCACCCTCAACAACATCGGCGCCGTGCACGACAGGCTCGGGGACCGGCAACAGGCCCTCACCCACTACCAACAAGCCCTCCCCATCCAACGCGACGTCGGCGACCGCACCGGCGAAGCCACCACCCTCAACAACATCGGCCACGTGCACAACAACCTCGGAGACCCGCAACAGGCCCTCACCCACTACCAACAAGCCCTCCCCATCCAACGCGACGTCGGCGACCGCACCGGCGAAGCCACCACTCTCAACAACATCGGCGCAATTCAGTTCCAGCAGGGCGATTCCGCTGCGGTATTGGACACCCTTGGGGAAGCGCTTGAGATATTCCGCATCATCGGTGATCGTTGATCTGAGGCAATTGCGGCCTTCAATATGGCTTTTCTGCTCTCGCAGATGGCGCGAGTGGACGATGCAGTCGATTTTCAGCGCCAAGCCATCGCCTTGGCCGAACAGACGGGCCATCCGGCGCTGGACCAGATGCGGGCGTTCCTTAGCCAGCTCCAAGAAACGAGGAAAGGCTAGACGGGTGGGTACTGCCATACTTGAGGTCTCGGGACCGGACGCCGCGCATTGGGCAGCGGAACTGCACGCCACCCTTGTCGCGAAGGCCGCGCCCGGCGACAGCATCTCACCCGTAGAGCTACAGCGTTCCGCCGAAATGGTGATCGCTGTCATCGGGCTCGTATTCGCCGGTGTCGGCTCTGCCAAGACGATCTGGGATTGGTGGCATTCCCGCCGTCCCGAAGGCGCCACCGTCAAGATCCTGTTCAGCGACGGCACCCGGGTCGACGTTTCCCACATCACTCAGGGCCAGCTGGAGATTGTTTTCCGGCAGGACGAATCGCAGCAGGGCTGAGGCGGAGGACGACCAGGGGTGGGCGAAATGGACAGCTACGAGCTGGAGATCTTCGAGCAGACGTCAAGCTACTACGAACTGCGCCTGTCGGCCGGTGGCGGCCCACCGAAGACCCGTGGCCTGGACAAGGCGGCCGTCGATCACCTGATCGCGATGGTGGAACGCGATTACAGCCAGCATGCGGTCGCGCAGAAGGTGTTCGGCTCCCCGCAGCTGAGCGAGCTCGGCGCGAAACTGGCCGCCTTCCTCGACGGCGATGAACGGTGGCTGACCCCGGTCCTCGGCCAGCCGCCCGGCATAACGCTGCGGATCACCGCCGCGGAACGGCTACGGCACCTGCCGTGGGAACTGCTCACCGCAGACGGCTCATACCTGACCGTCTCCAGCCACGCACCGCTACTGCCGCTACGAGCCATCGGCACCAGTACGGCGCTCAAGACCCCAATCGCCCCCGGAAACCGGCCCCTGCGGGTGCTCTTCATGGCCACCTCTCCGGAGGGCGTCGAGCCCGTGCTCAACTACGAGGCGGAGGAGGCCGCCATCCTGTCGGCGACCTCGCGTACCGGCACCGACCTGGTCGTCGAGGAGAGCGGCACTTTGGAAGGGCTTCGCTTCCTCAGTCGCGACTACGGTGCGGGATATTTCGATGTCCTGCATCTGAGCGGCCACGCCGCCATCAGCGCGAGCGGCCAACCCACCTTCCTGATGGAGGACGAGTTCGGTCGGCTCGCCTACGCCACCGCTGACCAGATCGCCCAGGCCATGGTCGGGCACCGGCCCCGTCTTGTCTTCGTCTCCGGCTGCCTCACCGGCAACGCCCCCGACGCCGGCACCTTCCCCTCGATGAGCGAAAGCCTCGTCCGGGCCGGAGCCCCCACCGTGCTGGGGTGGGCGCTGCCGGTTGGCGACGTCTCCGCGACCGAGTTCGCCGCCCAGCTCTACCAGACACTCGCCGACGGCGGGCCCCTCGACCGGGCCGTCGTCGAGGCCCGCCAGCACCTGTACGCGCACAAGCGCGGCAACTGGCACCTATTGCGCGTCTACGCCGACAGGTCGCCGCTGGCGCCCATGGTCACGCCGCTGCACACCAATCGGCGGGCACGGATCGACATCCGCCCCGCCGACCAGGAATTCCTCGACCCGCAGACCCAGTTGTCCCGGGTCGCCTCCCGCGCCGCCTTCGTGGGACGACGCCGCGTCATCCAACGTTGCCTGCGTACCCTCAAGAAACCCCACGGCAGCGACGGCGCGGCGCAGGCCCTCGTCCTACACGGCATGGGCGGCCTCGGCAAGAGCAGTCTCGCCTCCCGGCTGTTGGAACGCATGCCCACCCACCAGCGTGTCGTCTGGTATGGCCGCGTCGACCTGACCAAGTTCCGAGAGCTCACCACCAAGGTCAAGCTTCCCACCCTCGCTCAGGAGATCGAGGCAGCCGAGTTGCTCGACAACAGTCAGGCCCCCCTCGCCGCCCGGCTGCGTCACCTGCTCCATGTCGACGGGCCCCTTGGGCAGACCCCCTGCCTGTTCGTGTTCGACGACTTCGAGGACGGCAACCTCGACGAACGCGACGGCGGCCACGTGCTCTCCGCCGAGATGGCCGAGATCCTGCCCGCGCTGCTCAAGGCCATTCGCGGAACCGGCAGTCCCAGCCGAGTCATCATCACCAGCCGCTACCGCTTCCCGGCACCCGCCGGAACCACCGTCGTCGTCGAGTCGCTCGAAACCCTCACGGGAATCGAACAGGCCAAGAAGATCGCAAACCTGCCGAACCTGCGGCCCGACTCCTCCATCAACCCCGACATCCGCAGGCGTGCCATCGAGGCTGCGGCCGGCAATCCCCGCCTGCTCGACTGGCTCGACCTCATCATCGCCGACACCAGCCTCGACATCGAGAGCCTCATCACCGCTATCGAGAGCGAAGCCGACCGATTCCGCAGGGAAACCATCCTCGCGAAGAACCTCCTCAGCTCCCAGGCCCCCGAGCTGCAGAAGATGCTTGCCAAGGTCAACGTCATCGAGCTACCCGTCCCCGCCGAGACCGTCAAGGCGGTGCACGACCACCCCGACGCCACCGGCCACATCGAACGCGCCGCCCAGCTCGGCCTGGTCGAAGAAGGCACCGACCCCGAAACCCGCGAACCCCGCTACTACGTCTCCAACGTCCTACGCCCCCTCATCCGTCCCCTGCTCACCGACGACGAATACACCGCAGCATGCGCCGCCGCCGCACGATCCCTCCACAAACTCTGGGTCACCGACCCTGCCACCCCCACGTCCGCGTCATGACCACCCTCGCGCAGTTGGTGGAGGTGCACCGGCTGGCGGTGGCCGGTCGGGAGCCGGCGATCGCCCAGGACATCGGGGAGCGGGTCGGCAGGGTGTGGCTGGGCAGGTCCCGGTTCGCCGACGTCGCGGCCCTCGCGAACGCGACCCTGACCCTCGGTCCGGACGCCGGCGCCTTCTACGACCTGGGCTGGGCCCAATCCTCCACAGGACAACCCCGGCAGGCCCTGAACAGCTACGAGCAGGCCCTACACCTCTACCGGGAGGCCGGTCATCGCGGCAACGAAGCCGCCACCCTCAACAACATCGGCCTCGTGCACGACAACCTCGGAGACCGGCAACAGGCCCTCACCCACTACCAACAAGCCCTCCCCATCCAACGCGAGGTCGGCGACCGCGCCGGCGAAGCCACCACCCTCAACAACATCGGCGCCGTGCACAACAGGCTCGGAGACCAGCAACAGGCCCTCACCCACTACCAACAAGCCCTCCCCATCCAACGCGAGGTCGGCGACCGCGCCGGCGAAGCCACCACCCTCAACAACATCGGCGCCGTGCACAACAGGCTCGGAGACCAGCAACAGGCCCTCACCCACTACCAACAAGCCCTCCCCATCCAACGCGAGGTCGGCGACCGCACCGGCGAAGCCACCACCCTCAACAACATCGGCGCCGTGCACAACAGGCTCGGAGACCAGCAACAGGCCCTCACCCACTACCAACAAGCCCTCCCCATCCAACGCGAGGTCGGCGACCGCACCGGCGAAGCCACCACCCTCAACAACATCGGCGCGGTGTACGACAACCTCGGAGACCAGCAACAGGCCCTCACCCACTACCAACAAGCCCTCCCCATCCGGCGCGAGGTCGGCGACCGCGCCGGCGAAGCCACCACCCTCAACAACATCGGCGCCGTGCACAACAGGCTCGGAGACCAGCAACAGGCCCTCACCCACTACCAACAAGCCCTCCCCATCCAACGCGAGGTCGGCAACCGCGCCGGCGAAGCCACCACCCTCAACAACATCGGCGCCGTGCACAACAGGCTCGGAGACCAGCAACAGGCCCTCACCCACTACCAACAAGCCCTCCCCATCCAACGCGAGGTCGGCGACCGCACCGGCGAAGCCACCACCCTCAACAACATCGGCCACGTGCACGACAACCTCGGAGACCAGCAACAGGCCCTCACCCACTACCAACAAGCCCTCCCCATCCAACGCGAGGTCGGCGACCGCGCCGGCGAAGCGGTCACGCGGTACAACATCGCTATGATCCACCGCGCGGAGGGGGACCTCGACCGGGCAATCGGTGAACTCGAACTTGTCGTCGACCTCGACCGCCAGGTCAGCCACCCGGACCTCGCATCCGACACCGCCATGCTCGAACAGGTACGCCAGGAGCGCGCAGAGTCCCAGAAAGCGACCTGATCGCCTCAATCTGCCCAGCTGGCGGAACACCCGGCCAGGTGCGCATGACCAGTCCCCGAGCGTCGACCTGTCCGGCCTCACATTCAGCGAAGTCCAGGAAAGTCTGTCGACGGAATCGGCTGCACTGCTCGCCCGCCCGCTTCAGACCCTGAAATGTCCGTGGTGGATCTTTCTCCCCATGCTGCACGACCGGGACTGTGACTGATCCATCGACCGGAGGACATACTTTGTGCACCACCCCGGTCCTGGAGGCGCTGTGAAGATGGTCGGCCCGATGTCGCGCTCCCTCCGGCGGATCAGCATCGTCACGGTTGTCGCGCTGTTGGCGGTCGCGGGGATCGCGGCCCCGGCCAGTGCCGCGCTCGTCTGGCCACCTCGCGGTTGGTGCAACGCGAGCACCGCGAACACCATCTGGTACGAGATCAACGCGGCCGAGGTCAACCCGACGCTCACGCATTTCATGAGCATCAACATCGCCCCCGGTACGACCGGCGAGCGCACCGAGACGCTGAGCAGGGTCAATTCGGTGAGTACGACCATCGGCGGCAGCGTCGAGATCAGTTCCAGTGCGGGGGCGATCTTCGCAAAGGTCTCGGTCAAGGTCGGATTCTCCGTGCAGAGCACCACCGCCAGCACCGACACCGAGACGACCAGCATGCGCTGGACCTTCAACGAACCGGGCTACTACGGCCTCTACAAGGGCACCCGGGCGGTCGCCGGCTCGTACACCAGTTTCCGATGCATTCGCCAGGACCTCCCACCCCCGTTGGGGACGGCCTACAACGTCTGGAACATGGGTGAAAGCCAGTACACCACCTTCGACAACATCGAAGTGGGCACCGTCCGCTGCGACGACCAGGTGCCGGCGGGAACCCTGCGCTTCAAGGCGCGCCTGCAACTCGGCTGCTGACCTCGCCCGGGTCCGCTGGTCCGGCTCGGCTCGCCACACTCCCGCTGCGGTCGGCCAATCGAAGTCAGCCCTCGGCTGGGGCACGCAGCTCGGCGCCGCTCGGTCGCCATCGGGCATCAGCACGGACCATCCGGCTGGGCGCACAAACGGGGCAGCTCGACAGTGTGCCTCCGGCGGGTGGTCCCGCCCGGCCAACCCGCCCCGCGACGCTCGTCGGGATCGCCCACTCCATGCCGGGCCCCGACCTTCATCGCCGCGATCGTCGACGCGACGGCACCGGACCGTCGCGCCCGCGCGCACGAACCGGAGGCCGCCGCGCCCGCGCGCACGAACCTGAGGCCGTCGCGCCCGCGCACGGCACCGGATGGACAACCAGGCCCCGAGCGACCGGAGCACGGCGATCAGCTCATCTCGACGGCGTACGCCTCCTCGCGCACGTCGGGGTCGGGGTGCCGGCGCAGTCCGACCAGCAGGTCCCGCCACGGCGCCTTCCATCCGAAGCTCGCCCCGTGCCGGACCAGTGCCACCGCGAACAGCCCGCCGGCAAGGTCGCCGTGGCCCGCGAGTCGCGCGATCGTGCCGGCGAGGATCTCCGGGTCGGGCCACTCGCGGAGGTTCCGCAGCCGGGTGCCGACACGTTCCGCGGTGCGGACCGCGAGGACGGGCCGGCCCGTACAGAGTTCGGCGATCTCGTCGAGATTGTCCAGCCGGCCGAGGTCGACCAGCAGCCTGGTGGCCGTACCGGTGAAGGCGGGGCGGCCGGCGAGCCAGCGCGCCGCGTCGACCAGCGCGGTCCGGTCGGCGTTGACCGGACGGCTTCCGGACCGGACGACCGCACCGCGGGCGAGGAGTTCGACGCGGCGCCGGGCCGGGCGGTCCGCGGCCGGGTCGCCGGGGTGGTCGTCGCCCGCGTCGCGGTCGACGAGCCGGGCCAGCGCGGCGCCGAGTACCGCGTCGCCGCCGGCCGTGAGCAGGCTGGCGACCTCGATGTGCGCCACCGTCTCGCCGAGGTCGGTGAGCCGGTCCACCACCAGCCCGGTGACACCGGTCAGCCACGGCGCCCACTGTCCGAGCTGGCCGAACGCGGCGCGCCGGACCTCCCGGTCGGCGGCACGGCAGGCCTCGACGACGAGCGCGGCGTAGCGCGGGCGGTGCCGCTCCGGAATGGTGTACGGGTAGGCGCCCAGGACCGCACGCCGCTCCTCCCGGCTGCCGTCGACCGCGGCCCGCAGGATGGTCCAGCTCGCCTCGGCCGGCAGTCGCTGCCGGGCGGCGGAGACGATCGCCGCCCGCACGTCGCGGTGCGCGCCCGGATCCGTGTACGCGTCGAGCAGCGTCGCCATCACCGGTGGCGGCCCGTAGCGGCCCAGCAGCCGGGCCGCCTCCTTCCGACTCGTGACCTTCGCGGCGCCGGTCAGCACCTCGCCGAACACGTCGGCCAGCCGGGACGGCGGTACGTGCCGGGCGGCCCGGCCGGCCGCGTAGAGCGCGACCCGCGCCCGGTCGCCGTCGGCGTACCGGAGCAGCACAGGCAGCGCCTCGGCCGGCCGGTCGGTCCAGACCAGCGCACCCAGCGCCGCCTCGGCGATCACCACCTCGGGGGCGTCGAGGTGACGCAGCACCAGCTCACGGCCGACGCCGGGGACACCGGCGGCGGCCCGGAGCGCCCCGGCGCGCTCCCACACCCCCCGCTCGGCGTCGGCGACGACCAACTCCTGCAGGTGCACGAAACGGGCCTGCTGCCGAGGCAGCCAACGCTCGACGTGCAACGCCCGGCCGGGCACCCACCACTTTCCCGCCTCGACGAACCGACCGCGCGGACGATGGTCGAGCACCCGGTCGAGCAGGTCGGTACGGGAGGTGCAGATCGCCGCCCACACCTCGTCGATCGTCACCGCCGAGGCGTCGATCTCGATCACCTCGGCGACCCGGTCCGCCCGGGTACGCGGGTCGTCGAGCCACCACTGGACCGCCGTCCGGGCCACCAACGGGAGCGTGTCGGGACCGATCGCCCGGCGCAGCAGGTCCTGGAGCTGCGGCAGCCGCCGGGCACGCCCGCCGAGCGCGTGGGTGAGCGCGAAGAGTGGACCGTACCGGCCGCGCGCGATGCCGGCCTCGACCCAGCCGCGCAGCCGCTCGAAGACCATCGTCTCCTGCCCGCGGCGCAGCACGGTGTCGAAGCGGCGCAGCACCGGCACGCCCGCGCCGGAGCTCACCAGATCGATCGTCCGCAACGCCCACTCGCGCAGCTGCGGCACGGCGACGTGGCGGCGCAGGACGTCGACGGCGAGCGTGCTCAGCGCCGTCGTGGTGGCGGCGGAGGCGTCGCGGGCGTCGACCGCATCGGTGGTCAACTGGGTGAGCCCGGCCGCCGTCTCCGCGGTGAGCAGTGGTGCCACCTTCGCCAGCGCAGTGAGCGCGGCCCCGCGTACCGGATCCTGCTCGTTGCGCAGCCGGCCGAGCCGGACGACCACCTCGGCCACCGCGTGTGGGTCCCGGGAGCGTCGGGCGGCCTCCACCAGCAGCGGGTAGCCGTGCGCACGCTCGTCGGCGTCACCCGAGCGCAGCGCGGCATCCAGCGCCGCGGACGCGTCCGGCCAGGCCAGGTACGCACTCCAGGTGCGCACCTCGGACTCCCGCTCCCGGATCCTCGCCAGGCCCAGCACCCGGGTCGCCTCGCGGATCCGGACCACGGCCGGCAGCACCTCCATGATCTCGGCGGCCGGAACGAGTACCGCCGTGTCGGCGTCGGCCAGGGCCCGGTCGTACAGCTCCCCGCGCCGGGCCGGCGCGACGGCGTCGAGCAGCGCCGCGAATGCCCGGCTGTGCTCACGCCACCGAGTGGCGAGCGGCACCAGCTCGTCGGTGGGCAGCACCGCGAGGCGGCGCAGCAGCGCGGGCGGCGGCGCGAGCCACGTCAACCACGCCGCCCGGCCGGGCGTGGTGAGCAGGCGGGCGACCCGGCCCGCATCGTGTGCGGCCAGCATCCCGTACGCGTCGAGCGGACCGGGCAGCGACTCCTCGGGCGCGTACCGTTCGAGCAGGTCCAGCACCTGCACCGGGTCGCACCGCAGCACCGCAGGGGCGGCATCGCCCCAGATCCGGTCACGCAGCTCGGGTGGGGCCACGACCAGCCGCTCCCGGACCCGGTCCAGCAGCGGGCCGGCGTGCCAGCGGACCAGCCGCTCGAGGTCGAACGCGTGCTCCAGCTCGGGCAGCAACGCCCGTACCGTCGCGTCGCCGCAGGCCGGCAGCAGCGCGGCGGCCTCCCCGTCGCCGAACCGGGCACGGACCTCGGTGATGAGCGCGTCGGCGACGGCCGGCGCACGCCGGCGGCGCAGGGCCCGGTAGACACGGCGCCGCTCCACCGCCGGCCGGTCGGCGATGTCGCTGACCGGCATGCCGGCGCGTATCGCCGCGGTGAGCGCGAAATTCCTGATCGAGGGCTGCGGGTCCCGTGCCGCAGCGGCGATGCCGTCGCCGTCCCGGGCGACCAGCGCGGCGACCAGGGCGAGATGCCGCTCGTAGGGGCCCCGCTCGCGCAGGTCGGCGCAGACCTCGGCACGATCGGGTGAGACGCGCGCCCATTCCGCGAGGCGGTGCATCCGCTCGCGGTACGGCAGCGGATCGAGCGACGTCAGCAGGGCACGGGTGGCGGCGAACACGGCGTTCATTGTGCCGGTGCAGGCACCCGAAACAAGATCGATTTTTCGTCCGGAGAGCCCTGGATCCCACCCGCGGCCGCTGGTGCGACGAGGTGCCGACCGAGGAACTGCTGACCGACCACGTCGACAGACGCCGCCGCGAGGTGTGTCCGCCGCTGTCTCCCGCTCGATGTCACATCCGTGGCCCGGCCGGTGTCTCCATGACGTAACGACCTGCCGCGCCGTCGGCACGGCCACCGATCGCAGGAGGAGACATGGCGCACACGACCCGCATCCCGCCGGCCGAGATCACCGGCGTCAGGGGAGCGCTGATCAAACGGATGATCGAGAAGAAGCTGGGCAAGGTGCCGACGGCGGTGGGCGTCTACTGGCACAACCCGAAGGTGCTGTTCGCCAGCTTCGGCCTCGGCGGGAAGCTACAGAAGTGGAACGCCTGCGACGAGAACCTGAAGTCGTTCGCCCACATGGCGGTCGCGTCGCTGGTCGGCTGCACATGGTGCCTGGACTTCAACTACTTCGAGGCCCGCAACAGGGGGTTCGACGTGGAGAAGGCGCGCGAGATCCCACGGTGGCGGGAGGCGGATGTCTTCACCGCGCTGGAGCGCGACGTCCTGGAGTACGCCGAGGCGATGAGCCAGACACCGCCGACCGTGACCGACGAGTTGGTGGACCGGCTGCACGCCGCGCTGGGACCCTCCGCCGTGGTCGAGCTCACCTCGGTGATCGCATTCGCGAACATGAGCACCCGCGGCAACGTGGCGCTCGGCATCGAGTCCGACGGCTTCGCCGCCG
Organism: Plantactinospora sp. WMMC1484; assembly: GCF_049315195.1. Lineage (NCBI taxonomy): Bacteria > Bacillati > Actinomycetota > Actinomycetes > Micromonosporales > Micromonosporaceae > Plantactinospora > Plantactinospora sp. WMMC1484. Next base: position 3,317,549 of record NZ_CP186055.1, on the reverse strand, counting down.
CGTGCGGCCTGCGGCCACTGGCCGAGCGACCGCGGGTAGCGTCCGTGTCATGAGCGAGGACCCCTTCGTCGCCCACCGCAGCCTGCTCTTCACCGTCGCCTACGAGATGCTCGGCTCGGTCGCCGACGCCGAGGACGTGGTGCAGGAGACCTGGCTGCGGTGGGCAGCCCTGGCCGACGCCGAACGCGGCGCGGTCCGGGAACCCAGGGCGTACCTCGTGCGGATCGTGACCCGGCTCTGTCTCAACCGACTGCGCACCCTCGCCCGACAGCGCGAGGAGTACGTGGGCGAGTGGCTGCCCGAGCCGCTGCTGACCAGCCCGGACGTCGCCGAGGACGTCGAACTCGCGGAGAGCGTGTCGATCGCCATGCTGGCGGTGCTCGAGACGCTGCTACCGACCGAGCGCGCGGTCTTCGTGCTCCGCGAGGTCTTCGACGTGCCGTACGACGAGATCGCCGAGGCGCTGGACAAGTCGCCGGCAGCGGTGCGCCAGATCGCGACGCGAGCCCGCCGGCACGTGGCGGCACGTCGGCCACGAATGTCGGTGAGCCGCTCCGAGCAGGAGCAGGTGGTCGAGCGGTTCCTGGCCGCGCTGGCCACCGGCGACGTGCCCGGACTACTCAAGGTGCTGGCTCCCGACGTGCTCGTCGTCGGCGACGGTGGCGGCCTGGCCCCGACGATCCCGAAGCCGGTCCGCGGTGCCGGGAAGGTCGCCCCGGTGATGGCCCGCTTCGCCGAGGTCACGCCGGCCGTCAGGGCTTCCGTCGTCGACCTCAACGGCGGCATCGCGGCGCGCATCGACCCCGGCGGCGAAAACGACACGGCCGTGTCGTTCGTCATCGAGGACGGCCGGATCACCCAGATCTACGCGATCCGCAACCCGCACAAGCTCGAGCGGCTGCGCGAGGTGGCCGAGCTTCGACGATGAGTCCAGACCCACGCGTGCTGTGGCTGCGGTGCAGCGGCTAACCTGCCGTCATGGCGAGCGCCGAGCTGGATGAGTTGATCGTCGCGGACGCCGGGGCGCTGCGCGCGTGGTTGTCGGCCAACCACGCCACGTCGCCCGGCGTCTGGCTCGCCCTGACCAGGAAGGGCGGCACGGTCACCACGCTGACCTGGCAGCAGGCGGTCGACGAGGCGCTGTGCTTCGGTTGGATCGACGGGCAGGCCCGTAAGCGGGATCAGGAGACCTCCTGGATCCGGTTCACCCCTCGCCGGTCCCGCAGTTCGTGGTCGCAGCGGAACGTCGCCCACGTCGCCCGGTTGGAGGCGCAGGGGCGGATGCTGTCCCCGGGCCGCGCCGCGGTGGAAGCCGCGAAGGCGGACGGGCGGTGGGCGGCCGCCTACGCGCCGCCGTCGGAGGCCGAGGTGCCGGCCGACCTGCTCGCCGCGATCGCCGCCGTCCCCGCCGCCCAGGCCATGTTCGACGTGCTCACCAGCACCAACCGGTTCGCTCTCATCCACCGCGTCAATGCCGTCAAACGGGCGCAGACCCGCGAGCGGAAGATCGGCGAGTTCGTCGCCATGCTGGCCCGCCACGAGACCATCTATCCGCAGAAGGCCAGGCCGCCAGACCCGCCGTCATGATGCCGCCTCAGCGTTCGGCGGCGACCATCGTCTGCTGGCGTGCCAGCAACCGCGACACACCCTGCGCGGTCGTCGGCCGGGCGAGGTGATAGCCCTGGCCGTGCGTGTAGCCGAGCTCGCGAAGCACGGCCGCCTGATCGCCGTTCTCGATCCCCTCGGCAACGGTGTCCAGGCCGAACGCGTGGGCGAGCTGAAGCACCGCCCGGGCCACCGCCTGCCGGGCGTCGGCGGCGGCCGCCTGGCCGTCGTCGATCTCGATGCCGTCGACAAAGGACTTGTCGAGCTTCACGATCGCGGCCGGAAACGCGCGGAGCAGGCTCAGTGACGATTCGCCCGTACCGAAGTCGTCGAGCGACAGGCGGATCCCCATTCCGTCGAGCTCACACAGTGTCCGGGAAACCTGTTGGCCGCGAAGCACCGCCGACTCGGTCACCTCGAGCACGAGCCGCTCGGCGGGCAGCCCGCTGTCGGCGAGCGCGGCAGTCACATCGGAGACGAAGTCGGGGTCGTGCAGTTGTCGCGCGGAGACGTTCAGCCCTGCCTCCTGCAGCGCGTCCGATCCGAACTCGGACGACCAGGCGGCCGCCTGGCGGCAGGTCTCGCGCAGCACGAATCGGCCCAGCGGCACGATCAGGCCGGTCCGTTCGGCCGCCGGGATGAACTCCGCCGGGGAGACGACACCGCGGGCCGGGTGGTGCCAGCGGACCAACGCCTCGACACCGATCACCCGGTTGTCGTCCAGCCGCAGGATCGGCTGATAGACCACCTGGAACTCATTGTTGTCCAAGGCCCGTCGCAGCTCGCCGCCGAGCTGCATGTGTGCCAACACGGGCTCCCCCATGCCGTCCACATACCGCACGAAGCTCGCCTTGCCGCGCTGTTTGGCCGTGTACATCGCGACGTCGGCGTCCCGCAGCACCGAGTCGACGGTCGCGCCGGGCAGGGCGGCGGCGATGCCGATGCTGGCCTGCACCAGCAGGCGGTGCTCGCTGATCGGGCGGTCGAGCGCGGCGAGCAGCCGGCCGGCCAACGCCTCCGGGTCCGCATCGGCGCCGGTGAGCAGCACCGCGAACTCGTCACCCGCAACCCGCACCGGCAGGCCGTCATCGCCGACCTCGGCGCGCAGCAACTGCGCGACCGAGACGAGCAACCGGTCACCGACGCCGTGGCCGAGCAGATCGTTGACGGTTTTGAAGTCGTCCAGGTCGACAAGGAGCACCGAGACCCGTTCCGTCGTGGCGAGGGCAGTCGCGAGCCGGTCCCGGAACAGCGCCCGGTTGGCCAGCCCGGTGAGGGCGTCGTGGCTGACCTCGTGCTGTAGTCGCTCCTCCTGAAGACGCGTGTTCCGAAGCAGCCGGGCGTTCTCCCGGAAGGCGATGAACTGCCGGGCCCCGACCAGCGTGGTCACCACCACGGCGGCGATCAGGACCACCCGGACCGACCAGCTCAGTGGTGCGCCGGCCGCGACCGCGAGCAGCGGCACGTCGACCGCCATCATGGCCAGGTAGGGCAGGAGCAGGCCACTGCGGGCCGGGTAGCGGCGAAGCCCGAGGTCGGCACGGCACTGCGCCACGACGCCCAGCGTGGCCAGCACCGGGGTCAGCGGCATCACGACCGCCTGGGCGGCAATGCCGCCGGCATACCCGAACCACACCGCGAGCACGGCCACGATCCCGGCGGTGACGCCGCCGCTGGCCGCGACGAGCCGTATCGCGGTGCGATCGACGGGGCCGCCGGCGACATACGACACCTTCGTCGCGGCGCCGACCGCGACCAGGAACGCGAGCCCGACCAGCGCCATCGCCTGGTGGCTCCACGGCTCCCGGGCGGAGAGCATCGGGGCCAACCCGACGTACCACAACACGGTCGCGCAGCCGAGGAACGCGATCGTGCGGTCGAGCACCATGCGCCACCACTCGACACCACCGGTCGTGACCACCGGGACCCGGGCCACCGCCCAGATCGCGACGCCGAAGCCGATCGCCACGCAGGCCGCGGCCGGTAACGGCATGCTGCGCGTACGGGCCTGGGCGGCGTGCGTCAGCATGTCCACCGCCAGCCAGCCGTAGCCCACCGTGATGGCAGCCGCCGCGACGAGCAGGGTGCCCCAGAACCGCCGGGCGACGGGGTCGAGCTCGCTGCTGTGGAGCAGATGGCGGACGGACGCGGTGGTGAGCACACCGCCGATGGGAACGAATACATACGACAGCGCCTCGGTGCCGGCGCCGACCGTCAGGGACGCCACATACCAGACGGTGCCCGTGGCGGCAACCCCGACGGTGGCCATCACATACCGCCGGGCGGCCCGGCAATCGTTTGTGCCAGCGACGTCGGCCGCAGGGCTCGCCAATGACCGAAGCGCCTCTCGCGTCACGGCCCCGACAATAACCCGCCATTTGTGTACGGCATCTCACCCGAACGTTTGGAACTCGCCGGTGTGCGCCCGGATCCACAGAGCAAACATTAGGAGTCAACCGACGTGAGCTTTTCCTACTACGCGCATTACCGGTTCGATCGGTTCGGCGGCCGTCCTGAGTCGAACGAAAATCCGGACCGCTGATTGCCGAACGTCCGGTCGAGAGTGGGCATCGAAGACAGAAATTCCACGGAACAGCGGTCGGACGCAGCCGTCGATCCGATCCGGGGTGACGAGTGACACCCTGGCGGACCGGCCCGGATCTTCTCTACGGTCGACAGCGGCCGATTACGGGAAACAATCCTTACCGGAGGACGGGTGCGGGCGACGGCACGGGCGTGGCTCGCCGACACGGCCGGCGGGTTGCCGGCGGTCTTCTGGTATCTCTGGTCGGGGCTGCTGATCAACCGGGTCGGCGCCTTCGCCATGCTCTTCCTCCCGCTCTACCTCACCGACGTACGCGGGGCCAGCGACGCACTCGCCGGCCTGATCGTCGGGGCGTACGGGCTCGGCGGCGTGGCCGGGGTCCTGGCCGGCGGCGTCCTCGCCGACCGGTGGGGGCGGCGACGCACCCTCGTCTGGTCACATCTTGCGGCCTCGATGCTGCTGGCCACCACCGCGATCGTGACCAACCTCCCGGCGATCGCGCTGCTCGCGACGCTGGTCGGAATCGCCCACTCGATGCCGGGCCCGGCCTTCGTCGCCGCGATCGTCGACGTGGTGCCGCCGGACCGCCGCTCCCGCGCGTTCAACCTCCAGTTCTGGGCTCTCAACCTCGGCATGGCGGGCGCGTCGGCGCTGGCCGGCCTGCTCGCCGAGGCGAGCTATCTGGCGCTCTTCCTGGTCGACGCGGCGGCCACCCTGGCCGCCACCGTCGTCATCGCCTGGAAGGTGCCGGAGACCCTGCTCCGCACCGCGCCGACGCCCCGTCCGGAGCTGGCCGGAAGCCGCCGGGCCGGGTTGCTCACCCCGCTCACCGACCGCGTCTTCCTGGTCTTCGTCGGCCTGACCTTCGCGTACGCCGTGATGACCACCCAGACCTCGACGGTGATGCCGCTGGCGATGCGCGCCGACGGCCTCGGTTCCTCGGCGTACGGGCTGGTGGTGGCACTCGGCGGGTTCCTCATCGTGATCGGACAGCTCTTCGTGCCCCGGCTGATCGACGGTCGCCGCAAGCACCGGGTGCTGGCCACCGCGCTCGGGCTGGCCGCGATCGGGTACGCCGGCCTGGCCGTCACCGACGGACTGCCCGGTTACCTGGCGGCGGCGGTGGTCTGGACGGTCGGCGCGATGCTCGCCGCCCCGCCGAACGCGGAGATCAACGCCGAGCTGGCCCCGCTCGCACTGCGTGGCCGCTACCAGGCGGTCTTCTTCCTGACCTTTCCGGCGGCGGCGTTCGTGGCGCCGGCGGTCGGTGGGGCGAGCCTGCAGTATCTCGGCGACGGACACTGGTTGGCGGTCGGCCTGCTCGGCCTCGTCACGGTTGCCGGTCATCTGCTCGCCGGTCCGCCCCGGGAACGCCGGGTGGCCCGCCTCGCCCGGACCCGGACAACCGCGCCGGTGGTGCGGCGGCGGTAGCCGGGTGTCAGCGGTGCAGTCCGGCACGGATCCCGGCGCGGGTACTGCCGCCGGCGTCGACGTCGGTCCTGCCGATCGCGTCATCGGTGCCGCCGTGCCGGCTGATCCGCAGACAGTGTGGCGCGGCCGCCACCCGCGGCGGGCGGCGGCCGACCAGTTCTTCAGTGCGCGACGGTTTCCTCAGCGCGAGAGCGCCTTCTCCAACTGGGCCTTGGACATGCTCGACCGGCCCTTGATGTCGCGCTTCTTCGCCTCGTTGTAGAGCTGCTCCTTGGTACGACCCTGCGCACCACTGTGCGACCGCCTGCCGCCCCGGTGCCCGGAGGAGACGTCCTTGACCGACGAGCGGCTGGCGGTCTTCGATTCGCCGGAACGGGCGCGTTCCTTGTTGACGGTCCGGGCGGCGATCTCCTCGGCGCGGTCGGTCGACTCGCCGCGCTTCTTCGCACTGGCCTTGATGTGCTCGTACTGCCGTTCCCGTTTCGGGCTCGAACCTGCGGGCATGGCGGAACTCCTTCCGGGGAGACGATGGTCAGAGGATGGGCTTGCCGCCGGTGACCGGGATGACCGCGCCGGAGATGTAACTGGCCTCGTCCGAGGCGAGCAGCACGTAAGCGGGAGCGACCTCCTTCGGCTGCCCGGGGCGGCCCAGTGGGGTGTTCCTGCCGAACTTCTCGACGTGTTCGGGCGCCATGGTCGAGGGGATCAACGGGGTCCAGATCGGGCCTGGCGCGACGGCGTTCACCCTGATCCCCCGCTCGCCGAGCATCTGGGCCAGCCCGGCGGTGAAGTTGGCGATCGCGCCCTTGGTGGTCGCGTACGGCAACAGCGTCGGGCGGGGCGTGTCGTAGTTGATCGAGCTCGTGTTGATGATCGACGCCTTCTCGCCGAGATGCGGCAGTGCGGCCTGGACCAACCGGAACATCGCGGTGATGTTGACGTCGAAGGTGTGCTGCCACTCCTCGTCGGTGACCTCTTCGATAGTCTCGTGGGTCATCTGGTACGCGGCGTTGTTCACCAGTACGTCGATCCGGCCGAACTCCTCGACCGCCCGGTCGACCACCTCCCGGCACACGGCCCGATCGCCCACGTTGCCGGCGACGAGCACGGCCCTGCGGCCCTCGTCCTCGACGAGCTTCCCGGTGTCCCGGGCGTCGTCGTGCTCGTTCAGATAGGAGATCAGCACGTCGGCGCCCTCCCGGGCGAACGATATGGCGACGGCCCGGCCGATGCCGCTGTCCCCGCCGGTGATGACCGCCTTCTTCCCCGCCAGCCGGCCCGCGCCCCGGTACGAGTCCTCGCCGTGGTCGGGCTTGGCACGCATCGCGTCGAGGGTGCCGGGCGGCTGCTGCTGGGGTTCGTTCTGCTGGTTGTCGGGCATCGGTCGCTCCTCGTGTTTCCAGGTACGGCGCGCGCCGGGGAAGGCCGGTTGGGCACGTGCCGCCTCCTCGGCCGTCAGTGGCGAATGTCCCCATGCCCGACACGTGGTAAACCCACCTCCGGTGCTCAGCCGGCAGCGTGCCGGCCGGGCTGTCAATCCGACCGCTGCGCCAGGAAGGGCGCGAAGTGCTCGGCCACCAGGTCGGCGACCCCGTCGGCGTCCCGGCTCCCGTCGACCTCGATCACCCGGACCCCCGGCCTGGTCAACTGGGAGGAGACGGCGCGGGTCGGGTGCCCGCCCGGCACGGACGGCGGGCACCCGACCACCACGCGGCCCGGTCTCAGTCGACGACCGGCGGTGCGGTCCTCGCCGCTTCCCGCAGCGCCGCCGCCGCGCTGGCGTACGGGTTGTAGGTGTACGACCGGGAGAGGCTTCCCGGGACCGTGAAGTACTCGACCGACAGCTTCGCGGGGTCGGTCGCGATCTCGCCCCGCCCCGGCAGGTCGTTGCCGTCGTCCCAGCCCCACGGCGCGTTGGCCGAGTTCGTCGAGCAGGAGAAGGTGCCGACACCGCAGTCGCCGGAGGTGTCGCCGGCGAAGGTGCCGAGGTGGGCGAAGAGGCTGGCGTTGGCCCGCTGCGCCCAGAGCCCGCCGGAGGCGAAGATGTCGATCAGCTTGTAGCGTACGTCCCGGTCGTTGCCGTTGCTCGGCGTCTCCGCCACCGTCGACGGGTAGTAGACGATGCCGTCACCGTTGATGTTGTACTGCGGGTACGCCTTCAGCCCGTGCCCCCGCGCCTCCTGTGCGGTCACCGGATGCTGGAACGAGTCGTGCGGCGACGACGCGAACTGGAGCGTGCCGTCGACGTTCTCCCGCCCGCCGGTCCAGCTGCTCCCGACCGGCGTGTAGGAGTAGAAGTCGCTGTGCGCCACGCTGACCGCCGAGCGCAGCACTCCGTACGTCGAGCCGTCCCGCTCGATGGCGAACATGACGCCCTCGCCGTCGTTCTCGTGCTCGGTCTCGAAGAACGGGTGGTCGATCCAGTCCCGGGGGTGGAAGAAAAAGTACGTGATGTACCAGTGCGAGCTGGTCTCCAGCACCGAGTAGTAGGCGTGCGCGGCGAAGGACGCGCCGGAGCTGGCGGCGTTGTCCCAGTTGTTCCGCCCGTTCAGGTCGCCGTCGAAGTCGACCCTCGTGATGTAGTCGGAGCGGCCGCCGAGCGCGTGGCTGCCGGTGGCGTCCACGTCCTGGTAGTGGATCGGCGCCCAGCGCTGTGCCAACTCCGCCCGGCTGACCGCCGCGTCCGCCGGCGCCGGCGCCGCCAGCACGCCGGCCACCAGTGCTCCGGCCGCCACCGTCGCCGCCAGTACGGCCGCCGCCGGGGATCTCCCGGCGGTCCTGAACCGATTCGGCATGTGTGTCCTCCCACGGTCGGGTTTGGATAGACCGCGGGCAATCTACGTGATCGACGGCGGCTGGCACGTGTCCAGCCGCCGACGCGCGTCTTGAGAACAGTCGACGGGTTGGCGTGCCCGACCCAGCGACCCGGTCCACGCGACCGCCGGTCGGCGGGACGGCCGGTCGGCGGGACGGCCGGTCAGGTCAGGGGGCGGACGATGTCCCGGGCGTAGTCGACGACCGCCGCACCGGCCACCGTCGCCTCGACCGGCAGGACCTCCAGGCAGCGCCGCACCGCCGCCGCCATCAGCGCGTTCGGCACCCGCATCGACAGGGTGCAGTGCGGCACCCACCGGCCGGGGTGGTAGAGCTCGCTGACCGGCACACCCGCCGAGGCCAACCGCTCGTGCACCGCCGCCTGGTGGTCCAGCAACTCGGGGGTGGGACTCGGACCGAGCCAGAGCACCCGGCCGACGAACTGGCCGGCGTACTGGAGGGAGAGCCGCAGCGGCGTGGCCACCACCGTCCCGGCGAGCGCCTCGGCGACCACGTCGGGGTCGAGCCGGGGAGCGACCGTCAGCGAGACGTGTGGCCGGTGCCGCTGCCCCGGCAACGACCGGAGACTCTGCACACCCTCGGCTTCCAGCGCGTCCCAGAGCACCCGGATCCGCCGGGTCGCGTCGGTGTCGAAATACAGTTCCACGGCGGCGACCATCCGACCACCTTAGGGACCGGCCGATGATTCGAACGGGTCAGCGGGGGCCGACTCCGCCTGTCGCTGGCGTCGACCCCCGCTGTCACCCCGCCCCGGGCGCACGCCTCGGCGCAGCCCGGCGGGCCGGTTACCGGGCTTACCGGAGCCCGTTGGAGATGGCCGTGATGAGTTCACCGTTGCTGGTGTCGCCGGAGAGCTCCCAGAAGAAGGAGCCGCCCAGGCCCTGGCTCTTGGCGTACGACATCTTGCCGCCGATGGTGGCCGGCGTGTCGTAGCTCCACCAGTTGCTGCCGCACTTCGCGTACGCCGTGCCGGCGACGGTGCCGGTGGCCGGGCAGGTGTTCTTGAGGACCTTGTAGTCCTCGATTCCCGCCTCGTAGGTGCCGGGTGCCGCCCCGGTCGCGGTACCGCCCGGAGTGGCCTGGGTGACCCCGGTCCAGCCTCGCCCGTAGAAGCCGATGCCGAGCAGGAGCTTGTTGGCCGGGATGCCCTTGCTCTTCAGCTTCTGGATCGCCGCGTCCGACCAGAAGCCCTGCTGCGGGATCCCGTTGTACGAGGTCAGCGGCGAGTGCGGCGCCGTCGGGCCCTGCGGGGCGAAGGCACCGAAGTAGTCGTAGGTCATCGGCATCAGCCAGTTGAGGTTGTTGATCGCCCCGGCGTAGTCGGCCGCGTCGATCTTGCCGCCGTTGCTGCCGTCCGCGGTGATGGCGGCGGTGACCAGGGCCGAGGAGCCGAACCGGCTCCGCAGTGCGGAGATGAGGTTCTTGAACGCATTGGGGCCGCTGCTGTCGCAGGTCAGACCGCAGGCGTTCGGGTACTCCCAGTCGATGTCGATGCCGTCGAAGACGTCCGCCCAGCGCGGGTCCTCGACCAGGTTGTAGCAGGACTCGGCGAACGCGGCCGGGTTCTGCGCGGCCTGGGTGAAGCCGCCGGACCAGGTCCAGCCGCCGAAGGACCAGATCACCTTGAGGTGCGGGTACATCCGCTTGAGCTTGCGGAGCTGGTTGAAGCTGCCGCGCAGGGCACCGGCGTCCCAGGTGTCGGCGACGCCGTCCACGCTCTCCGCCGCCGTGTACGCCCGGTCGTAGTCGGCGTAGCTGTCGCCGATCGCGCACCGGCCGCCGGTGGTGTTGCCGAAGGCGTAGAGGATGTGGGTCAGCTTGGCGGCCGAGCCGCTGGTGTGGATGTTCTTGACGTGGTACGCCCGCTGGTAGACGCCCCACTGGGCGAAGTAGCCGACCACCTTCTGCGCACCCGGGTTCGGTGGCGGCGCGGTCGTCGGCGGCGGGGTGGTCGGCGGCGGGGTCGCGGTCGGCCGTGGGGTGGTCGGCGTCGGCGTGGGGGTGCCGCCGCCCGAACAGGACGCGCCGTTGACGGTGCAGTTCAGCGGCGCGCGGTAGCCACCGCTGCCGACGTAGCCCCAGCTGAACGATGCACCGGGGGCGAGCGCACCGGCCCAGCTCTTCTGTACCGCGACGTAGTGGTTGCCGCTGCGGGTGACGTCGGCGTCCCAGAAGCTGCCGACGGTGGTCCCGGCGGGCAGGTCGAACTCGACCCGCCAGTTGGCCACCGACGCGTCGGTGCCGTTGGTGACGGTGACCCGTACCTCGTGGCCGGAGCCCCAGTCGGAAGTGGCGGTGAAGCTCGTGGTCAGGCTGCCGGCGCCGAGGGCCGCGGTGACCGGGACCACGGCGACGGCCATCGCGGCCGCGACGCCGGCCCACAGCGCCCGGCGGATGGATCTCCTCATGGTGGGCGTCTCCCTAATAGATAGGAAACTTTCCAGATAGCTGAGGCGACGCTACTCAGCAGTTCACCGCTTCGTCAAGATGTCCATCTTTCGATTCGTACGGCCGACGGCGGACGGGACGTCGGGGATGGAAGGAGAAAGTGGATCCTGCGGGCTGCGCCGCCCGGTAGCCTCGGGCCATGACCGAGCCACACACGAGTCCCAGTCGGCACCGGCGCCCCGGGCGCCTCGGCGAGCGGCACGGAGGGACGCGGTGACCCTCTTCGACGTCCAGATCGGAGCGCTGACCGGGGAATCCGCCGCCCTCGAGCAGTTCCGGGGCACCGCCGTACTGGTGGTCAACCTCGCCTCGAAGTGCGGGCTCACCCCGCAGTACGCCGGCCTGCAGGCCCTGCACGAGACATACGCGGACCGAGGGCTGACCGTCCTCGGGGTGCCCAGCAACCAGTTCGCCGGGCAGGAACCGGGCACACCGGACGAGATCGCCGAGTTCGCCCGTTCCACCTTCGGGGCCACCTTCCCGATGACCGAGAAGGTCGACGTGAACGGGCCCGACCGGCACCCGCTCTACGCGGCGCTGGTCGAGGCGGCGGATTCCGACGGGCACTCCGGCGACGTCCGGTGGAACTTCGAGAAGTTCCTGGTCGGCCCGGACGGCACCGTGGTCGCCCGGTTCGCGCCCCAGGTCGAACCGGAGTCGCCGGAGATCACCGCCGCCATCGAGCGGGTGCTACCTCGACCGGCGCCGTGAGCCGCCGCTGACCCCGCCCGCCAGCACTACCGGGGCGTGCCGGGGTCAGACCCGGCGGCCACGGCGGCCGGGCGGGTCAGACCGGCAGCTCTACCGCATCAGACGCGGCGCCGACCGGAGAAGCCGCACTCCACCCGGTGGTACCAGCCCAGGTCGCTGTCCCCCTCCAGCCAACACCAGAGCACCGGGCGGCCGTCCCGCTCGCCGGGAAAGTCGAGCAACACCGGGGCGAAGCCCTTGACCTGGATATCGTGCCCGGTCAGCTCCTCGAGAATGCCGAAGATCCGCGCCTCGAGACCCTTCACCTCGGCCAGCCCGCCGAGCGGACTGGCCCCGTGTTCGGTCAGGTCGGCACGCATCTCGGCCAGGTCGGCGCGGAGCACGATCAGCTCGTCGATCCGGGGCCGCAGCGTCGCGACCAGGTGGCGTGCCTGGGCAAGGGTGAACACGCGGACAGTATGGAGCACCGGGCACCGGACCGGGTCGACCGGCTGGCTCAGTCGTGCTGTGCCGCGATCTCCCGGGCCCGGTCCCGAGCGGCCTCCAGGGCGGCCAGCAGCGCCGCCCGTACGCCGTGGTTCTCCAACTCGCGGATCGCCGAGATGGTGGTCCCGGCCGGCGAGGTCACGGCCTCCCGCAGCTTCACCGGGTGCTCGCCGGAATCGCGCAGCATCACGGCGGAGCCGATCGCGGTCTGCACGATCAGCTCGTGCGCCACCTGGCGGGGCAGGCCGAGCAGGATGCCGGCGTCGACCATCGCCTCGACCAGCAGATAGAAGTACGCCGGGCCGGAGCCGGAGAGCGCGGTCACCGCGTCCTGCTGCGACTCCGGCACCCGGAGGGTCGCGCCGAGCGGCCGGAACATCTCCTCGGCGAGTTCCAGGTGCGCCGCCGTCGCGTGCGCACCAGCGGAGATCGCGGTCATCGCCTGGTCGACCAGGGCCGGTGTGTTGGTCATCACCCGGATCACCGGGGTGCCCTCCGGCAGCCTCCGGGCGAAGAAGTTCGTCGGCAGCCCGGCGCAGAGCGAGACCAGCAGCTTGTCGGCCGGCACCTTCGGCCCGATCTCGTCGAGCAGCGCGTCCGCGTCCTGCGGCTTGACCGACACGGCGAGGACGTCCGCCTCGGCGACCGCCACCAGGTTCTCCACCACCCGTACGCCGTAGCGGGTGGCGATCTCCTCGGCCCGGCTCTGCCGCCGCGTGGTGGCCAGCAGCCGGTCCACCGGCCAGCCCGCGCGGAGCAGCCCGGAGAGCATCAGCTCGCCGATCTTGCCGGTGCCGATCACGGCGACCGTGTGCGCTCCCGGCGCCAGCACCATCGCTCCTCCTCCGATGAAGCCTGCGAACTCTGCAAGCCTGCGAACTCTGCAAGCCTGCGAACTCTGCCGAAGCCTGCGAACTCTGCCGAAGCCTGCAGGCCCTCATGAAGCCTGCAAGCTCTGCTCAAGCCTGCAAGCAGATCAGCCTGTCCAGCAGTCGAGCCGTCCAGCCGTCGCCGGCAGGCTCGGGGTGGCCCGCGCCCGGTGCGAGAGATCAGGCGTGACCGCTCGGAGCCGGGTGCGACGGGCCACCCCGCCACCGCCGGGCCCTAGCTGCCGAAGAAGACCTCGGCCTCGGTGTAGCGCTCCAGCGGCACAGTCTTCAGCTCGCGGGTCGCCTCGGCCAGCGGCACCCGGACGATGTCGGTGCCCTGCATGGCGACCATCTTGCCCCAGTCGCCCTCGTTGACCGCGTCGATCGCCTGGAGGCCGAGCCGGGTGGCGAGCACCCGGTCGAAGGCGGTCGGGGTGCCACCGCGCTGGATGTGCCCGAGTACGACCGTGCGGGCCTCCTTGCCCGTCTTCGCCTCGATCTGGTCGGCGAGCCACTGCCCGATGCCACCGAGGCGGACGTGCCCGAACGCGTCGAGTTCCTGGTTCTGCAGGCGCATCTGGCCGTCGAGCGGCAGAGCGCCCTCCGCGACCACCACGATCGGGGCGTACTGCTTCTGGAACCGCTTCTCGACGTAGGTCGCGACCTGGTCGACGTCGAACTGCCGCTCGGGCAGCAGGATCACGTTGGCGCCACCGGCGAGACCGGCGTGCAGGGCGATCCAGCCGGCGTGCCGGCCCATCACCTCGACGACCAGGGTCCGGTGGTGGCTCTCGGCGGTGGTGTGCAGCCGGTCGATCGCCTCCATCGCGATGTTGACCGCGGTGTCGAACCCGAAGGTGTAGTCGGTCGCGCCCAGGTCGTTGTCGATCGTCTTCGGTACGCCGACCACCTGGACGCCGAGTTCGTGCAGCTTGGTGGCGACGCCGAGGGTGTCCTCGCCGCCGATCGCCACCAGGGCGTCCACGCCCTGCTGCGCCAGGTTGGTCTTGATCTGCTCTACCCCGCCCTCGATCTTGAACGGGTTGGTCCGGGAGGAGCCGAGGATCGTGCCGCCGCGCGGCAGGATGCCCCGCACCTCCGCGATGTCGAGCGGCTTGGTCAGCCCCTCCAGCGGACCGCGCCAACCGTCCCGGAACCCGACGAATTCGTGGCCGTAGGTGGCGACGCCCTTACGCACCACCGCTCGGATCACCGCGTTCAGACCCGGGCAGTCACCACCACCGGTGAGCACGCCGATACGCATGATCTGCTTCTCCTCCTGGAGCAACGAGTGAGCCCGCGAGCCCCAGGGTGCGAGTCAGGTCAGACCGTCGGCGTCGTTGCCGGCCCGGGGCGGGCCGTCATTGCGCACTGTAGTCGCCCGCCCGGGGCCGGACCACCGCGCCCCGGACCCTTTCGGCAACGGATTCCGGCGCGGCTCAGGACGATGCCGGCCGAGCCTGGATGGCCCGCCATCGTGCGAGGTTGTGCCTGGCGTCGACCAGCGCGTCGTGCCGCCCGGCCGCGGCCTCCGGCAACGGCGGGCTTCCCCGGTCCTCCCAGTGCTGCCGCAACTCCCTGGTGAACCGGGGGATCTCCCGGGGCAGCGCCGGCATGGCGCCCCAGAGCTGGGCGAGCGCCACGTGGTCGTACGCGGCGTACCAGGCCCAGAGTTCGAGCCGCTCCCCCGGCCGGCCCCGGACCGGCTCCATCAGGAACTCGTAGAGATCGTCCCGGATCCGCTCCCGGGAACGCCAGGCCCGGTCGCCCGGCGACGGAAGCTTGTCCAGCACGTGCCGGCGCACCCAGGGCACGGCGCGGGAGTCGTCGAACTCGGTGGAGACGGCGTAGAACTCGCGACCGTACTCGTCGACGACGCCGATAGAGACGAGGTCGACGAGCCGGCCGTCCTCGATGAACTCGCAGTCGTAGAAATAGCGGTAGACCATCGCCGCCATCCTCGCCCATCCGTCCCGCCGTACCGGAATCGGGGTGGAATTTCCACCATTCGGCGCCGGCGCGCCCGGTCGGGCGCGGCGAGAGGTCGGCGTGGTGATCCGGATGTGTCGGCGGATCACCACGCCTCCTCCATCGGGTCGCCCGGCGCCCCCACGCCGGGTGGTACCCGTCCGCCGCGGCCGGCCAGCGGACTCGCGCCCTCCGACCGGCCCCGGCTCCCCGCGCCCCCACGTATCCGCCACGCCCCCGTATGGTCCCCACCCAGTGGCGGATCTGACCTCAGAATGCCCCCTGGTCAGCGGCAGAACTGTCACAGAAGTGATTTCGGGGGTGTACAGCAAGCGACAGGGCCGTCATGATCTGATGTGTACCGCTGCCGGACCCTACCGGTATCAGTTTCATCTTGCTTCCCGGTCGGTTGCGGGTCGACCGAGAGCAATACTGTGGTTTTTACCGGGGAGGGGTTGAGCCGTGGATGTTCGCCTGCCTGAGCCGGGCGACGCCCTCACCGGCGTCGAGATGTTCGCCGGCCTTGAGCCCGAGGTGCGCCAACGGGTGATCGCCGCGGCGGTGCCGCGCACCTACCGCAAGGGGCAGCTGCTCTTCGTGGAGAACGATCCCGGCGAGTCCCTGATCGTCCTGCGCCGGGGCGCGGTCGCGGTGTTCCGCACCGCGCCGACCGGCGAGCGCGCGGTGCTCAACGTGATCCGGCCGCCGGACGTGCTCGGGGAGGTCTCCCTGCTCGACGCCTCCACCCGGTCGGCCTCCGCCGAGGCCATCGAGGACTGCACCGCCCTGGCGCTGTCCCGAGGGGCTTTCATGGAACTCGTGCACTCCAACCCCCGGATTCTCGACGCGGTGATGCGGTCGCTCGGTGGGCTGATCCGGCGGCTGACCGAACAGAACGCCGACCACGTCTTCCTCGACCTGCCGGGCCGGGTCGCCAAGACGCTGGTGCGGCTGGCCGGCGAGAGCCAGGCTCCGATGATCACCATCGAACTCAACCAGAGCCAGCTCGCGGAGATGGCGGGCGGCTCGCGACAGAGCGTCAACCAGGCGATCGGCTCGTTCGCCAGCCGGGGCTGGCTGCGTACCGAGGGGCGGCGGATCGTGGTGACCGACGTGGCGGCGTTGCGCCGCCGCGCCGGCATGACCGAACGCTGACCCGTCCGCCGACCCACGGCACGACACACTCACGTCCAGTACGACACACTCACGTCCAGTACGACACACTCACGTCCAGAAGGTGCGACCAGGCGCCGACCGGCCCCACCGTCCGGGTTACCGGCGGCCCGACCGGGTCGGGCCGGACCGGTCAGGTCGCGCCCGGCCAGTTGATCGTCTCTCCGCCGCCTCCCTTTCCCTCGCCGCCCTCTCCGCCGACCACCCCGGCGGCCTGCAGCTTCGCCAGCGTGGCGGCGTCCACGTCAACCATGTCTCCCGAGGAGTGGCCAACGCCGTCGGCGTCGGTCCATTCCTTCTCCAGTCGGACGTACACCATTGCCATCCTCCATAACTCGTCGATAGGTAGGCGCCAATGACTGTATCTTGGATCACTATGGGCGGGACTGTCCGCTAGCCAACAGCCCGGTTCCGGACACCCGGTTCCGGACACCCGGTGCCGACCCTGATACTCGGCGGTGGTGATTCGAAGGCCGCGCGGCCGCCGTCGAGCGACCGCACGACCGCCGGTGACTCGCCGGAGTTTCCGGCCGGCCGCCGCCACGGCCGGGCGGCGCCGCCCCCGCCGAACAGCATGTCCCGTCGACGCTGTAGGAGGACGGCATCTCCGCTACCTGCACCAGATGCGGCCGAATCGCCGCCGTCGGCAACCGATACTGCGGCGGCTGCGGCACCGAACTGACTCCGAGCTGCCCGCACTGCGACCAGCCGCTGCCGGCGGACGTCGCGTTCTGCACGGCCTGCGGAAAGCCCCGGCCGGCTCCGTCGGGCCGTCCCGCCCCGCTGTCCCAGGAGGACCGGCGGCGGGTCAGCGTGCTCTTCGTGGACCTCATCGACTTCACCCCGTACGTCGAGCGGGCCGATCCGGAGCTGGTCCGGGGCATGCAGACGGCCTTCTTCTCGGCGGCCCGCCGCGTCATCGGCCAGTACGGCGGGGTGGTGGAGAAATACATCGGCGATGCGGTGATGGCGCTCTTCGGCGCGCCGGTCGCGACCGAGACCGACCCGCTGCGCTGCGTCCGCGCCGGGCTGGAGTTGCAGCGGGTGCTGACCCGGCTGACCCCGACCGGCGCCGACGACCTGCGGTTCCGGGTGGGGGTGGCGACCGGTGAGGCGCTGGTCGACGTCTCGGCGGCGCGGGACGGTGGCCAGGCCATCGTCGCCGGTGACGTGGTGAACACCGCCTCCCGACTACAGTCGGTGGCGCCGCCCGGCGGGGTTCTGGTCTGCGGCACCACCCACGCGCTGACCCGGGACGCGGTCCGCTACGCCGAGCAGACGCCGGTGACCCTTCGGGGCCGGTCGAGCCCGACCGAGGTGTGGCTGGCATTGGCGCCGGTGGACCGGCAGCCGCCGGACCGCGAGCCGGACAGCACTCCGCTGATCGACCGGGAACACGAGCTGGGGCTGCTGGTCAACGCCCTGCACCGCTCCATCCGCGACCGGCTGCCGCAGCTGGTGACGGTGCTCGGGCACGCCGGCATCGGCAAGAGCCGGCTGGTCCGGGAGCTGTTCCGGCACACCGAGCGGCTGACCGACGAGCCGGTGACCTGGCGGATCGGCCGCTGCCGGCCGTTCGGCGAGAACGTCACCTTCGCCGCGCTCGCCGACATCGTCAAGGCGGAGGCCGGGATCCTCGACACCGATCCGGCCGCCGCCGCGGCCCGACGGCTGGAGACGGCACTTGTCGAACTGGTCGGCCAGGGTCCGGCGGACCGACTGATGGACGCGCTGCGCCCGGTGGTGGGGCTGCCCGGACCGACCCTGCCGGCCGAGGAGGCGGAGTCGGCCTGGCGCCGGTTCCTGGTGGCGCTCGCCGCCCGGCAGCCGACGGTGCTGGTCTTCGAGGACCTGCACTGGGCCGACGAGGCGATGCTGCACTTCGTCGAACTGCTCGGGGCGTACGCGCAGAGCGTGCCGCTGCTGCTGCTCTGCACCGCCCGCCCCGAACTGGTCAGCCGGGAGCCGAGCTGGGCCGGGACCATCGGCGCATCGCTGACGGTCACGCTGCCGCCGCTGCGGGACAGCGGAATCGCCTCGCTCTACGGGCACATCTTCGGGCAGGCCGCCTTCTCCACCGACACCCTCAGCCCGCTGGTCGAGGTCGCCGACGGCAACCCGCTCTACGCCCACGAGTACGTGCGGATGCTCGTCGAGCAGGGCGCGCTGCGCCAGTCCGGCCGGGGCTGGTCGCTGGAGAAGCAGCATGACCTGGCGATGCCGGAGAGCGTGCACTCGGTTATCGCCAACCGGGTGGACCTGCTCGACGGCTCGGACCGGATGGTGCTGCTCGCCGCCTCGGTGGTGGGCATGCAGTTCTGGCCGGGCGCCGTCGCGGCCGCCCTCGGCCAGCCGATCGAGTCGGTCGAGCGGGCACTGCGCCGGCTGGAGCAGCGGGACTTCGTGCACGAGCAGTCCACCTCGGCAATGGCCGGGCAGCCGGAGTTCCGGTTCCGGCACATCCTGGTCCGCGACGTCTGCTATCAACGGCTGCCCCGCACCGAACGGGTCGCCCGGCACGAGCGGACCGCCGACTGGCTGGCCGGGCTGTCCCGGGGCCGGGACACCGACCTGGCCGAGGTGCTGGCCCACCACCGCTGGGCGGCGCACGAGATCGCCCACACCCTCGGGGTGGATACCGGGCGGTACGCCGCACCGGCCCGGGAGGCGCTGCACCGGGCGGCCCGCCGGGCGTACGCCCTGCACGCGCTCGACGCCGCGGCCAACCACGCCGCCCGGGCGCTGGGGCTGGCCGACGACGGCGACCCGGTCGGCCGGCTACAACTGGAGCTGCTGCTCACCGAGATCTCCTACTACCGCGACGGCACCGCCTTCATCGCCGGGGGCGGCACCGACCAGTTGCACGCGCTGGCCGAGCGGCTCTTCGCGTACGCCGACCACGGCGGCGCGGCGCGGGCCTGGACCCTGCTCGGCAAGGCCGCCTGGCTGAGCGCGGACCGGGGCGAGGCACTGTCCTGTCTGGACCGTGCCGTCGAGCTCTTCGACGCGTTGCCGGACACCGCCGAGAAGGCGGACGCCTACGCCGAGCTGGGCCGGTTGCACATGCTCAACTACGAACGCGACCCGGCGGTGGCAGCGGCGGGCGCGGCGGCCGACATCGCGCAGCGGCTGGGGCTGCTGGAGACCCGGACCGACGCGCGGATCACGGTGGCGACCGCCCGATACCAGTCCGGCGACCGCGCCGGGCTGGACGAGCTGCACGGCCTCCTACGCTTCTGCCAGGAGTCGCAGCTCGTGGTCCTGCCCCGGGTGGTACGCAACCTCGCACACGCCATGCGGGAGGAGGGCGACTGGATCCGCGCCGACGAACTGGTCGCCTCCTGCCCGGCGCTGGCCCAGGCCGAGGCGCTCTCGACCGGCGGCTCTGCGGAGGCGGCCCGCGCCTACTACGAGGGCGACGTCGGCCGGTTGCTGACCGTGGCCGACGGGTTCGTGGACACCCCGGCCGGCCGCTGGGACATGCAGATCCGCGGGATGCGGGCATACCTGCGGGTGCTCCGCGACGAGCCGGTACCGGCCGGCGGATCGAAGGGCGGACCGGCCGCCGGATCGAAGGGTGCACCAGTCGCCGGATCGAAGGGCGGACCGGCGGGCGGGCGGACCGGGATGCGTGCCCCGGACGACGTGACGGACGCCCTGGAGACCGCCCGGCGCAGCGGCTTCCACCGGCTGCACTGGAACATGCTGGCCCTGGGGGCGCTCTGCCGGGCGTTGCAGGGGCGGGACCGGGAGGCGGCCGGGCTCCTCGACGAGCTGGCCGGCTCCTGGGCGAGGGTGCCGGCACTGGCCAGCGGGGAGTGGATACCAGCCGCCGCGTACGCCGCCGCACTGGCCGGCCGGGATTCGGCGGTACGCGTCCGGGCGATGCTCGACTCGATCACCCATTCGACGCTCTGGGCGGAGGCGGCGGTGCAGACCGTGACGGCGGCGCTGGCCGGTGTCGACGGCGACCATGCCCGCGCCGGGCAGCTCTACACCGCGGCGGCGGAGGCCTACCGGCAGATCCCCGACCTCACCGACCGGATGCTGGGGCTGGCGCTCGCCGCCGCCGAGCTGACCCTGGCCGGGGAGGACGCCGCCGCCGAGGTGGCGCTGGCCGAGGTACGCGCCTTCGCGCTGCGCAACCGAATGCCCGGCCTGCTCCGGCTCGGCGAGGGCGGGCCGGCCCAGGACACCAGCGCCCCGATGCTCGCCTCCTGACGCCGGCAGCACCAGCGCCGCCCCCGCGCCACCAGGCAAGCACCAGCGCCGCCCCTACGCCACCAGGCAGCACCAGCGCCGCCCCGCGCCGCTGGGCACCGCCCTCGGCGCCAAAGTGTTAGGAAGGGCCCCCGCTACAACAGAAAACGATAAGCGGGGGCCCTTCCTTTCAGGCGGCCAGGGAGTCGCTGGGCGATGCGATGGCGGCGGGTTTGCTGGCCGCCTTCAACTGCTGGTTCTTGATCTTCTGGGCGTAGATGTCGACGTACTCGCGGCCGGAGAGTTCCATCAGCTCGTACATGATCTCGTCCGTGATGGCCCGCTCGACAAAGCGGTCACCGGCCATGCCGGCGTAGCGGGAGAAGTCCAGGGGCGTACCGAACCTGATCTTCACCCGCTTGATCTTCGGGAGCAGCTTCCCGGGAGGTTGGATCTCGTCGGCGTTGAGCATCACCACCGGGACGACCGGGGCTCCGCTGTCCAGCGCGAGCCGGGCCACCCCGGTCTTGCCCCGATAGAGCCGGCCGTCCGGCGAGCGGGTGCCCTCCGGGTAGATCCCGGCCAGGTTGCCGGCGCGGAGGACCGTGAGCTGCGTCTCCAGCGCGGCCTGCGCGGCCCGCCCGCCGGTACGGTCCACCGGGATGGTGCCGGTCCCCACGAAGAACATCTTCACCAGCCAGCCCTTCAGCCCCTTGCCGGTGAAATATTCGGCCTTCGCGACGAAGGTCACTTTTCGCTTGACCATCAGCGGCATGAAGATCGAGTCGGAGAACGACAGGTGGTTGCTGGCAAGGATCGCCGGGCCGGAGGCGGGGACGTTCTCCCTTCCCTCGACCTGCGGCCTGAAGACCAACCTCAGCCAGGGTCCGAGGATGACGTACTTCATCAGCCCGTACAGCACCAGTGTCCTTCCCGAGATCCCGCACGTCCCCACGTCGGCCGCCGGCCGGCACGGCGCACGGGTGTGCGTCGCGCCGCCCCCGGAGAAGCCGCGGGCGGGAACTGTCGGCAAGAAGCCTACGAAGCGGGTACGCCGCGCCACAACGCACTCCCGCAACCCGTGCCCGCCGTGTCACGATTCATTGCACGGCACGCAGGCGCGAGCCGCGGTCGCGAACACGGCCCCGCGCGCCGGGGCCGGGGCCGGTGAGGAGGGGGTCGGGTGTCAGCGGGCGGCGCCCGCCGGGGACGGCGGGACAACGGACTGGAGGCGACGGAGTACGCCGTCGCCGGTGACGTCGATCCGCGGCTCGGTGAACACCTGCTGGATGTGCTGGCCGCCGGCGGTATCGCCGCGTACCTGCAACCCTCCGCCGACCTCAACCCGGTGACCCGGACCACCACCGTGCCGCCCCGGCCGGTGGATCGGCTCTACGTCGACCGCAGCTTCCTGGCCACCGCCCGGGACTACCTGACCCAGCTCGCCGACGAGGAGTCTCCGGCCCAGCCGCCGGCCCCCCGCCCCGACCCGGACCGCGACCCGGACGTGGAGGCGGAGTGGGCCCGGATCGTCGCCGGCTACCACACCGAGGTCGCGGCGGACCACCGTTCCTGGCCGGCGGTCGAGGACGTGACGATCGGCGAGCCGACGGAGCGTGCCACCGGTACCCCGGGCACCCGGCCCGGCCCGGAGACTTCCGGACCGACGGATCCGGGCGTCCGCCGGCTCCCCTCGGCCACCGATATCACCGGGATCTCCGTCGGCGGGCGGACCGACGGCGACGGGTCACTCCTCGACGGCTTGGACACCTTCGGCGCCGGGCTCCCCGACGAGCAGGAGGAGCGCTACGTCCCGCCCCCGCCGCCGCCACTGCCCCGGCTGTCCAAGTACGCGGTGATCGGGGCGCTGGCCATCGTCGCCGGCTTCGCCCTCTTCCTCTTCCCCCACCTGCTCCCGATCGACCGAGGGCTGGTCACCATGCTCGGGTTCGCCGGGATTCTCACCGGCTTCGTAACCCTGATCTGGCGGCTGCGGCCCGGCACCGACCCCGACGACGACCCCGACGACGGCGCGGTGGTCTGACCTGTGCGCTGACCCGGTGCGCTGACAGTTGGCGTCCAGATCGCGAGATCATCGCGCTGTGGAGGCAACCCGTAACACTCGCGTAATTTCACCTCAGTAGGAATACTGCTGTAAGTTACCTTCCCCTCACGACTGCCCGATCGCTCATTATTCGCGGTGGTCGCCTCGCCCGGAACGAGGTGCCCGATTGCGACAGAGTTCCCTCGTGGTGGTGGCCAACCGGCTGCCCGTCGACGACAGCGTGGCGCCGGACGGCGCCTGTGAATGGCGCCGCAGCCCCGGCGGGCTGGTCAGCGCCCTGCACCCCCTGCTCCAACACACCCCCGCGACCTGGGTCGGCTGGGCCGGCGGCACCGGCCCGGCTCCGCTGCTCGCCGACGTCGACGGCGTACGCATGCACACCGTGCCACTCGCCGCCGAGGACGTACGCGACCACTACGAGGGCTTCGCCAACGCGACGCTCTGGCCGCTCTACCACGATGCGGTGGAGCAGCCGGTCTACCACCGTCGCTGGTGGGAGGCGTACCAACGGATCAACCAGCGGTTCGCCGAGGCCGCCGCAGAGGCGGCCGAGCCCGGCGCGGTGGTCTGGGTGCAGGACTACCACCTGCAACTCGTGCCCGGCCTGCTCCGGGCGATCCGTCCCGACCTGCGGATCGGCTTCTTCATGCACGTGCCGTTCCCACCGCCGGAGCTCTTCATGCAGCTCCCCCGCCGCGCCGAGCTGCTGCTCGGGATGCTCGGCGCCGACCTGGTCGGCTTCCAGCGCCCGCAGGCGGCGCACAACTTCGCGCAACTCGCCACCAAAGTGCTCGACCTGGCTGCCACCGACCGGCGGATCGCGGTGGACGACCGGGTGGTGCGGATCGGCGCCTTCCCGGTCTCCATCGACACGGCCGAGATGGAGTCGCTGGCCAACCGGCCCGAGGTGGTCGCCCGGGCCGCCCAGATCCGCCGGGACCTCGGTGACCCGCAGCACATGCTGCTCAGCGTCGACCGGATGGACTACACCAAGGGGATCGAGCAGCGGCTCAAGGCCTACAGCGAACTCCTCGCCACCGGGCACGTCAAGGTGCGGGACACGGTGATGGTGCAGGTCGCCGTCCCGAGCCGGGAACGGGTCGAGCAGTACCAGATCCTCCGCGACCGGGTGGAGCGCGAGGTGGGCCGGATCAACGGCGAGTTCGGCCGGGTCGGTGAGCCGGCGATCCACTACCTGACGCAGCCCTTCGACCGGGCCGAGCTCGCCGCGCTCTACCGGGCCGCCGACATCATGGCGGTGACCCCGCTGCGTGACGGGATGAACCTGGTCGCCAAGGAGTTCGTCGCGGCCCGGGTCGACGGCGGCGGCGCGCTGCTGCTCAGCGAGTTCGCCGGTGCCGCCGCCGAGTTTCCGGAGGCGTTCCTGGTCAACCCGCACGACCTGGAGGGACTGAAGCTGACCCTGATGCACGCGCTCCAGGCCACCCCGGCCGACCTGACGACCCGGATGCGGGCGATGCGCGGGCAGCTACGGGTCAACGACATCCGGGCCTGGGCCCGGTCCTACCTGACCGCCCTCGACCAGAGTGGCAACCTGGCCAACCGGCTCACCGTCACCTGACGGTCCTCCCTGATCAGCCACCTGACGGTCCTCCGTGCTCAGGGAGCGCTCGGCTCGCCACATAGCAGGCCGAACACTCCCTGATCACGGATCGCCCTACCGGGTCTCGTCCTTTTCCAGCCAGTCGAGGATGGCGTCGATCGGCTCCCGCCAGCGGGCGTCCAGCATCATGTCGTGGCCCATGCCGGGGAAGAGCAGCGGAGCGGCGCCGTACCGGGCGGCGGTGCGGGTCAGCGCCGACGCCGGCACCACCCGGTCGTCGGGGCTGCCGAGCACCAGCATCGGCGGGTTGCCCACCGGCGGCTCGGGCGCGCGGTGCCGGAGCAGTTGCCACTGCGCCCGGGAGGAGGCCCGGCCGAGCCGGCCAGCGTACTCCCGGGCCGCCGCGTCCGGCAGCTCCCGACTGAACAGCTGGCGGTGACTCAGCCGCAGCGGGCCACCGACGAGCGCCGGCAGCGTACCGGCGGGGTTGCGGCGCAGCGCCAGGCCGAACGTGCTCCAGCCGCCGAAGACCGGCGCGACCAGCACCCCGGCCCGGGCCGGATAGCGGGCCAGCGCGTGTGCCACCACGAGCGCGCCGGCACCGTGCCCGACCAGCACCGCCTGCCGGTCCAGGCTGGCGGCCACCTGGGTCACGTCATGCGCGTACGCCCGCAGCGTCGCCTTGGGTGCCTGCCCGCTGCCGCCGTGCCCACGCAGACTGACGGCGTGCGCGGCGAAGGCCCGGGATGCGGCGTGTTCGAGCCAGTGCTCGGCGAAGGCCCAGGCCCCGTGCCCGAACCCGGGCACGAAGAGCAGCGGCGGCTTGCCCTCCGGTGCCTCCGGGGTGGCGACCCGCACCTCCCGGAACACCGCCGGCACCGGGCGGGCCCAGTCCGCCACCCGCAGCACCCGGGTCTTCACGCCGCCACCTCCAGCTCGTCGAGGGTGCGCTGCACCGCACGCAGATAGTCGATGTGCCCGATCTCGAACCAGTGCCGGGTGCTTTCCTTGACCTTCGCGGAGTGCCACCGGTTGCCGGCCTCGGCGTCGATCCGGCCGGCGAAGGCGCGGGCCCGCTCCGGAGCGGCCTCGCGCAGCCGCAGCCAGCGGGCGATCATCACGGTCTGCCAGTGCACCAGCGGCAGGAGGCCGGAGTCGGGCTGGAGCAGGCCGGCGACGGTCAGCGTCGGATGCCGCCGGGGAAAGGCGTTGAGGTAGAGGGCAGGTCGCCCCGACGCGTCGGTGCCGAGCAGCTCCGGCGCCAGGAACTCGAAGCGCGGCAGGTAACCGGTGGCGAAGACGACCAGATCCGGCTCCAGCTCCCGGCCGTCGACGAGGGTCACGCTGTTGCGCCGGAACCGGCCGATCTCCGGCACCGGGTTGATCGTCCCGTGCCCGAGCTGGTAGACGAGGTGACTGTTGACGATCGGGTGGGTCTCGAAGAGCCGGTGGTCGGGACGGGACAGCCCGAACCGGGTGAGGTCGCCGACGGTCAGGTTCAGCACCCACTGGAAGATCCATTGCCGCAGCCGCAGCGGCAGGCGGTAGAGCCCGAAGGAGTCGTTGACCTGGTCGGCCGGGCGGCCGAGGGCGTACTTCGGGGCGTACCAGTAGCCGCGGCGGGTCGAGTGCCAGCACCTGGCCGCCTGCTGGCCGGCCTCCACCGCGATGTCGCAGCCGGTGTTGCCGGCCCCGACCACCAGCACCCGCTTGCCGCGCACCTGGGTGGCGTCCTTGTACGCCGACGCGTGGATCACCTTGCCCCGGAACTCGTCCAGCCCCTCGTACGCCGGCATCTTCGGCGCCCAGTTGTGCCCGTTGGCGACCACCACGGCGGCGTACCGGGAGGTGCGCTCGGCACCGTAACCGCCGGTGCTGCGGGTGGTGACGTCCCAGCGGTCGCCCTCGGCCGGCTCGACCCGCACGACCTCTGTGCCAAACCAGATGTGCGGCCGCAGGTCGAAGTGGTCGGCGTAGTGCTCCAGATAGGACAGTAGCTGGCTGTGGTGCGGGTAGTCCGGCCAACTGTCCGGCATCGGGAAGTCGGGGAACTCGGTGAATGGGCGGGACGTGATGAGGTGGGTGCTGGCGTAGACCGGACTGCGGTCGTGCCGCCAGTTCCAGGCCCCACCGACCCCGGTCTCCCGTTCGTAGCAGTCGACGCCGAAGCCGTACTCCTTCAGGTTCTTGATGGCGGTGAGGCCGCTGGCCCCGGCGCCGATCACACAGACGGTGCCGCCCCGGTCGTAGACCGGGCGCCCGTCCCGCCAGAGGGTCGCGGCCGGCTCGTTGCTCTCCTGGTCGCTGAAGGTGGACACCGAAGAATCTCCTTTTGTCCGGCACGAGTGCCGACGTGCGGGGGAATCCTCTCGGCTGCCGTCGCCCTTGTCCAGCCCGCCGCGCGCCGTTAATCGCTGTGGAAACCACCGCCGTGGCCAAGCCCGCCTGGCGCGGCCGGCCCCTCGACGCACAGATGCGGCGGTTCCTGGGCAGCGGCTCGCGCCGCAAGCTGCGCTACGCACGGCTGCCCGTCGAGACGGCGGTTGACCGGGACACCCTGCCTCGGCCGCTCGCCGCCCTGCTCGGCACCGTCCGATCCACCGGAAGTCAGCATGGTCGACTGACCTGTTCCGCAGTGTCTCCGCCGGAAATCGTGGTGAGTACGCGGGCGAGCCAGTCGTTGCGGGTCCGCCTGGCGGCGGCCGAGATCGGCACCCGCGGATACAGCGCGTCGAACCCGTGGAAGCCACCGGCCCAGACGTGCAGTTCGGCCTGGCCGCCGGCTGCCCAGATCCGGGTGGCGTAGTCGACGTCCTCGTCCCGGAAGACCTCGGCAGAGCCGGCGTCGACGTAGGTGGTGGGCAGGCCGGCGAGGTTGCCCGCCAGCGCCGGTGAGACGTACGGGGAGACCTGCCCGTCGGTGCCGTCGCCGAGCACCGATCGCCAGCCGAACTCGTTCATCTCGCGGGTCCAGACACCCGGACCACCGGAGAACTGCCGGCTCGACGTGGTGCTGTTGCGGTGGTCCAGCATGGGGCCGATCAGCACCTGTGCCGCGATGGGCGGGGTGCCGAGGTCGCGTGCCATCAGGGTCACCCCGGCGGCGAGGCCACCACCGGCACTCGCACCCGCCACGACGACGCGGGTCGGATCGACGCCCAGTTCGGCGGCGTGCTCGACGGCCCAGAGCAGGCCGTGGTAGCAGTCGTCGACCAGGGTCGTGCCGCCGACCTCCGGCGCCAGCCGGTAGTCCACCGAGATCACCACGGCGCCGAACAGCTCCAGCCACTCCAGGGGGATGTCGATCTGCGAGTAGCGGTCCCCCATCACCATGCCGCCGCCGTGGATCCAGTACACGCACGGCGCCGCGGTGGTGCCGCGCGCCCCGGCCGGGCTGATGATCGACAACGGGATCGGCGCGCCGTCCGGGCCGGAAATGACGACCTCGCGCCGGTCGACGGCCCGACCGTCGAGCAACGGCTCGATCGGCGTCGACGCGTACGGCCGGATCTGTGCGAGCAGTTCGGGGTTGAGTTCGGACCCGAGCGGCATGCCGGCGAGCAACACGCGCAGTTCGGGATCGACGTCAGGTCGTGCGAGAGTCACGGTGCGTCCCTCCTCGGGTCAGCGAGCTCAGAAGGCGGCCTTGCCGCCGACCGGGACCTCGTCGGTGTAGTGGGACTCGCCGACCAGCAGCGGCTGGAGCCTGGCGACCAGTGCCTGCGCCTGCTCGGAGGCGAAGAACCTGCTGTGGGCCTGCTCGCTGGTCCACCCCTCGGTCACGTGGACGACGTCGGGGTTGCTGGCCGAGCGGCCGACCAGGAAGACGACGCAGTCCGGCTGCGGCAGGGACGGCGCATCGAGCAGAAGCTCGACCAGTTCGTCGCCCCTGCCCGGTCGGGCGGTCATGGTGGCGTGGAACCCGTGGTTGACGGCCATCGACGGCGTTCTCCTCGGTCATGGCGCTGTTGGAGCGCTATTGGGATATCGACAATCCCATGGAATCAGCTGACCAGGAGAAACGTTAGATTGATGCTCGCATTCTCTTGCCTGATCCTCTTGTGGTAGCGAGGATCGGATCAATCGACGGCGGGCAGCAGCAGGTCGGCGCAGATCGGGAAGTGGTCGCTGGCCCGCCGGGTCTGCTCGGAGTCCACCACGTCGTAACCGAGTACGTCGATCCGGGGGTCCACGAAGAGCGCGTCGATCCGGTCGCGCGGTTGCCGGCACGGGAAGGTGAACCGCCCCTCGCCACCGGCCACCACCGCCACGTCGGTGAGCCCGTCGGCGACGGTACGCCAGGCACCGCCGCCCGAGTTCTCGTTCAGGTCGGCCCCGACCACCACCGGCAGCCGCAGCGCGGTCAACTCCTGCTTGAGGAGTGCGGCCTGACCGGGGCGCTCGGTCGGGTCGGTGGAGAGGTGCGAGCCGGCGACGACGAAGCGGGACCCCCCGACCCCGCATTCGGCGAAGACCGCACCGCGCATGTGCCGGCCCGGCGTCAGCGGAAACTGCCGGCACCAGGTCTGGTAGACCCGGACGCGCAGGCTGGTCAGCAGCAGGTTGCCCAGTGACGGCAGGCCGCCGGCCGCGACCACCAGACCGAGCCGGTCGGCCAGGGCTGCGCATTTGTGCCGCCAGCGGAACCGACGCGGCGCCTCCTGCACGATCACCACGTCAGGCTCCAACGCCCGGACCGCCCCGGCCAGCGCGTCGACGTCGTCCCGCTGGCCGTGCACGTTGTAGGAGAGCACCCGCAGCCGCATCGAATACCCTTCGAGTAAGGAAGGGCCCCCTCTTATCGCTTTCGGTAGAAGAAGGGCCCCTTCTTAACAGCATTCCGTTCCGGCTACCGCCGCCGGGCCAGGTCGGCGGCGCCGACCATGCCGGCCGAGTTGCCCAACTCCGCCGGACGGATCTCGGCCACCGGGATCTTGGCACGTGCGGCCAGGGCGTCCACGAAGGATCGCCGGGTGGGCCCCATCAGCAGGTCACCGGCCTCGACCACCCCACCCCCGACGACCAGCACCTGTGGATCGAGGATCTGCGCCATGTCGGCCAGGCCGATGCCGAGCCAGTGCCCGATCTGGGCGAAGGCGGTGGCCGAGACCGGGTCGCCGGAGCGGGCGGCGGCGGTCACCATCGGCCCGCTGACCGCCTCGACGTCACCGCCGGCCAGATCGAGCAGGATGGTGGCTCGGGCCGGCTCCTGCCGTGCACCGGCACGGGCGAACCTGACCAGGGCGTTGCCGCTCGCGTACTGCTCGATGCAGCCGAGCCGGCCACAGCCGCAGAGGTGACCCTCCGGCACCGAGAGCATGTGCCCGAGTTCGGCGGCGATGCCGTGCGCGCCGCGCAACAGGTCGCCACCGAGCACGATGCCACCACCGACTCCAGTGCCGATGGTGAAGAGCACCATCGAGTCGTCGGCGTCCCGGGCGGCGCCGTACCGGAACTCGGCCCAGGCCGCGACGTTGGCGTCGTTCTCGACGATCACGGGCAGTCCCACGGCATTGCCGACGTAGTCGCGCAGCGGCTCGTCCCGCCAGGCGATGTTCGGGGCGAAGAGCACCGTCGACCGGTCGGCGTCGATCCAGCCGGCAGCGCCGATGCCCACCGCCGCCACCTCGTGCTCGGCCGCCAACTCCTTGACGACCTCGACGATCACGTCCCGGGTCCGCGCGACGTCGTCGGCGGGGGTGTCCCGGCGCAGCTGTGCCCGCACCTCACCCTCGACGTCGACGACCCCGGCGGCCACCTTGGTGCCCCCGACGTCGACTCCGATGGTCAGCGTCACCGAGCCGCTCCCCTCTGCCACACCGCACCCTGCGGTCACTGTCCGCCACTGCCGCCGTACCGTGCCGCCCCGTCCCGCGGCCACCGGGCAGCCTCGTCCCGGCGGTCAGCCGCCCTCGCCGGGTCCGGCCTGCTCACCGGGACCGGTGCCGACCGGTCCCTCCGGGGTCCGCGCTGCGGGTACCGGTGGTCGTCCGGTGGCCGACGGCGCGGCGGGCCGGACCGGCTCCGCCCCGGCCGGGGTCGCCCGGTCCGGACCGGGGGCCGCCCCCGTCTCCCGGGAACCGGCCTCGGCACGGGTGGCGGCCGCCCAGACGTCGTCCGGCTCGTCCGCCGGCCACGAATCATGCCTGGTACGGGTCGCCTCGCGCCACACGGTGTCCCGCTCCGGGCCGGACCCGCTGATAGGGCCGGTGTCGGTGGGCGCCCGGTCGGTCCCCGGCGCGGTCCCGTCCGCCGCTGGTCGGGCCTGACCACCGGCACCCTCCTGCCGGCCGGCACCCTCCTGCCGGCCGGCACCCTCCTGCCGGCCGGCACCGGCACGGCCGCGGCTGGAACTGCTGACCGAGGAGAGGGCGCGCAGCAGGCTCGCCACCCCGGCGGCGAAGTCGCCCGCTCCCGTGGCCAGCCGCTCGGCGAGTTCCGGATCCGGGTCACGCAGCGCGGCGATCGACCGGCAGATCGGGCAGACACAGCACTCGGGATCACCGGTGGCGAACCCGGCGGCGAATCCCGGTCCCGCCGGCTCGGGCCGGCCGGCCTCGGGCGGAACCGTCCCGGCCGGGGCCGCCGTCCCGGCCGGGGCCGCCGTCCCGGCCAGATCGGCCTCGAACGCGGTGTGCCCGGACCGGGCGGTCTCAGACTGGGTGGGCTCGGAGCGGGCAGCCTCGGGCGCCGTTCGTTCGGGTCCGCTCGGCGCGGATCGGCCCGACTCCGACCGGCCCGACCCCGAGCGACCCGACTCCGACCGACCCGACTCCGACCGACCCGACTCCGACCGGCCCGACTCCGACCGGCCCGATGGCGGTACGCCGCCGGCCTGGCTCAGGACGTCGGAGAACACCTGGCCGAGCGGGCCGAACGCGCCGGCACGGTCCCGCGCCTCCGACGCCGCCGAACGGGCCATCGCGAGCGCGGCGGCCACCAGCCGCTCGGCCTCCTCCCGGGCAGAACCCGGATCGGTCGCCCGTCCGGACGAACCGCTGTCTTCCATGATCCGCTCCTCTACGCCGGTCCGGCTCCCTTCATAGTCTCCACGCGCCGCTTGAGCTGCGTCAGCGCGGCATCCATGATCATCTTCTCGGCCTTGCGTCGGAACATCCCCAACATGCCGACCGACAACTCGACCTCCAGGGTGTAGGTCACCGTCGACGTGCCGTCCCCGTTGTCCTCGATGTCGTACGACCCGTTCTGGACCTTCTGCATCCGGGAGGGCTCCACCAGGTGCCACTCGATCCGGGAGATGTCCTCGGCATACTCGTACGCCAGGGTGTACTCGTCGGTCATCACGGAGGCGTCGAGCACGAACCGGACCCTGGCGGGATAGCCGTCCTCGTACTCCTCGACCACCTCTACCCGCTTGACCGCGTCGGTCCACTCCGGGTAGCGCGGAAAATCACAGATCACCGCCGTCACCTGGGCCGGCGGCGCGGCGATGACGATCGACTGGGTGGAGGAATCCGCCATGTCCGGGAGGCTACCCCGCGCCGGGGCGGATCCGGCCCACCATCTCGACCTGTTCGTGCCCGGTCGACCACCTGCTCGGGCGGGCCGGACCGGTCAAAGGTAGGTTGCGGATAGCCCGACCGGCTGACGTCGGCCGGTCGACGCGAGCACGAGATCGAACGAGCACGAGGGAGTGCAGGTGCGCGAGTTCTCGGTCCCCCCGGAGGTCACCGTCGGCGACGCGGCCAACCTCACCGACCCGGTCTGGGACAACGCCGAGGAGGCCCCCGACAGCGTGCAGTTCGTCCGTCGGGCCGTCGACCCCGCCGGACGGCAGGACGGCTGGACAGACGTGACCTGCCGGCAGTTCCGCGACGAGGTGGTCGCGGTGGCCCGGGGGCTGATCGCCGCCGGGATCAACCCGGGCGACCGGGTCGGGCTGATGTGCCGGACCCGGTACGAGTGGACCCTGGTCGACTACGCCATCTGGGCGGCCGGCGGGGTGCCGGTGCCGATCTACGACACCTCCAGCCCGGAGCAGGTCGCCTGGATCCTCTCCGACTCCGGCGCGGTGGCCTGCCTGCTGGAGACCAACGGGCACGCCATGGCGCTGGCGGGGGTGCGGGACCGGCTGCCCGGCCTGGAACATGTCTGGCAGATCGACGTCGGCGGCCTCGACGAACTGGTCTCGCTCGGCGAGCGGGTCGACCCGGCAGAGGTCGACCTGCGGCGCAAGGCGGTCAAGGCGGGCGACATCGCCACCATCATCTACACCAGCGGTACCACCGGCCGCCCGAAGGGCTGTGTGCTGACCCACCGGAACCTGCTCTCCGACATCTGCAACGCCATCCCGGTGCTGCCGAACCTCTTCAACGAGGGCGCGTCGACGCTGCTCTTCCTGCCGCTGGCGCACTCGTTCGCCCGGCTGATCCAGATCGGCACGGTGCGGGCCCGAGCCACCGTGGCACACAGCGCCGACGTGAAGAAGCTGGTCGACGATTTGAAGGAGTTCCGGCCGACCTTCGTGCTCTCGGTCCCCCGGGTCTTCGAGAAGGTCTACACCGGTGCGGTGCAGAAGGCGAACGACGAGGGCAAGGGCAGGATCTTCGCCAGTGCGGAGCAGGTGGCGATCGCGTACAGCCAGGCTCTGGACACGCCGTCCGGGCCTAGCCTGGGGCTGCGGCTGCGGCACCGGGTCTTCGACCGGCTGGTCTACCGCAAGCTACGGGCCGCGCTCGGCGGGCGCTGCCGCAACGCGATCTCCGGCGGAGCACCGCTCGGCGCCCGGCTCGCACACTTCTTCCGGGGCGTCGGGGTGCTGGTCTACGAGGGGTACGGGCTGACCGAGACCTCCCCGGCGGTGGCGGTGAACCTGCCCGGCGCGACCCGGATCGGTACGGTCGGCCGCCCGCTGCCCGGTGTGACGATCCGGATCGCCGACGACGGTGAAATTCTGATCAAGGGGGACGTGGTCTTCCACGGCTACTGGAACAACCCGGAGGCGACCGCCGAGGTGCTCACCCCGGACGGCTGGTTCCGCAGCGGCGACCTCGGCGAGCTCGACAGCGACGGATACCTCTGCATCACCGGGCGGAAGAAGGAGATCATCGTCACGGCGAGCGGCAAGAACGTCGCGCCGGCTGTGCTGGAGGACCGGATCCGGGCGCACCGGCTGGTCAGCCAGTGCATGGCGGTCGGCGACCGCCGCCCCTTCGTCGCCGCGCTGGTCACCATCGACGAGGAGGTGCTGCCGGGCTGGTTGCGCGAGCACGGCCGCCCGGAGAACACCCCGGTCGGGGAGCTCCGGGACGATCCGGAGCTGCGCGCCGAGATCCAGACCGCCGTGGACGAGGCCAACCAGGCGGTGTCCCGGGCCGAGTCGATCAAGCAGTTCCGGATCCTGCCCCGCGACTTCACCGAGGCGACCGGCGAACTGACCCCGTCGATGAAGGTCAAGCGGAGCGTCGTGGAGAAGACATACTCGGCGGAAATCGCCGGGATATACGGCGACTGACTACCATCCGTCAGGTGCCCGCCTCGACCTCCGCCCTCCCCCGCCCCCACCCGCTCGCGGCGGCGGCCAGGGTCGTCATGCTCGCCCTCGTCGCGGTGCTGACCCTGATCGCCACCAGGGAACCGGGGCAGCTCCGCTGGGTCGCCCTGCTCGCCGTCGCCGGTGTCCCGGCGGTGATCGCCCCCGGGCACCGGCTGCTCGCCCCGCTGGGGCGGTTCGCCGAGGTCGCGCTGGTGGGGCTGGCCGCCGGCCAGGTCGCCGCGGCGGCGAACATCGGCACCCCGATGCCGGGTGTGGGCGCCTCGGCCATCCTGCCCTACCTGGCCGTACCGCTCACCGTTGCGGCGTTGCAGCGGCGTACCCGGGAGGGCGTCGCGCTGATCGTGGTCGCCGCCGCCACTCTGGTCTTCAGCGGCCTCTTCACCGGTGACGACGACGGGCCGCAGATCGGCCAGGTCGGATATCTGACGGTGGCGGCCCAGTGGGTGATTCTGGCCGCACTGGGACTCTTCGCGGCGGGCTCGCTGCAACGGATCATCCACGCCCGGGGCGAGAACAAGCCGCCGCCGTACACCGAGGCCACTCGACTGCTGACCCAGTTACGCAGCGTCGCACGACAACTACCAGGAGCCACTCTCGATCCGGGCAGCATCTCGGAGCACCTGATCGAGGAGCTGCGCGGCGTCACCCGGGCGGACCGGGCGGCGGTACTCTCCGCCAGCGGTGGCGGCCGGCTCGTCGTGCTCGCACAGGCCGGGGTGGAACGGGTCGACTGGGAGACGACGCTGGACGCCGACTCGGCGATCGCCGACGCCTGGGCCAGCCAGCAGCCGCAGACGGCGCACCGGTCGCAGGCCCGGTCACATCCCGGTGGGGACGTGTCGGCACTGGTCGTACCGCTGGTCGCCGGAGTCCGGACGGTCGGCCTGGTCACCCTGGAGGCCGACGTCGCCGGCGCCTACCCGCCGCCGGTGGTCGCCCAGGTCACCGCGATCACCGGCCCGGCAGCACTGCGCCTGGAGGCGGCACTGCTCTTCGACGAGGTACGGTCGCTCGCCACCAACGAGGAGCGGCAGCGGCTCGCCCGGGAGATCCACGACGGAGTGGCCCAGGAACTGGTGATGGTCGGCTACGGCATCGACAACGCCCTGGCCAGCCTCCCCGAGGAGGCCAAGGAGACCACCGAGGAGCTGCGTACGCTGCGCGGCGAGGTGACCCGGGTCATCACCGAGCTGCGGCTGAGCCTCTTCGAGCTGCGCAGCGAGGTCGATCGGCACGGCGGGCTCGCCGCCGCCATCGCCGAGTACGCCCGCACCGTCGGCGCCTCCGCCGGGCTGCGGGTGCACTACACCCTCGACGAGTCGACCGCCCGGCTCCCGGCGGCCACCGAGGCCGAGTTGCTGCGCATCGCGCAGGAGGCGATCACCAACGCCCGCAAGCACGCCGGGGCGTCGAACCTCTGGGTGACCTGTGCCGTGGATCCCCCATTCGCCCAGATTGAAGTGTCGGATGATGGTCAGGGCATCGCTGACCAGCGCCCCGATGGCAGGTATGGTCTTGCGATCATGGCGGAGAGGGCGGAACGTATCCGGGGCCGGCTAGAGATCAGTCCGCGACACCCCAGCGGCACGACGGTGGCAGTGGTGCTCGGAAGCTCGCCCCGGCGCGATAACGTGCGCGATAGCGTCACCGCATCAGAAGGGGAGTAACCCGAGCATGACCACCAGCCCCACGCCGACCACTCGGACCAAGGTCCTGCTCGTCGACGATCACGACCTGATCCGCAAGGGCCTGCGGCACGCGTTCGAGCGGGACCGGCAGTTCGAGGTCGTCGGCGAGGCCGCCACCGCTGCCGAGGGGGTGCGGCAGGCCGGCGCACTACAACCCGATGTAGTGATCATGGATCTCCGCCTTCCCGACGGCAGCGGGTTGGAGGCGACCCGGGCGCTGCGCAAGTCCAGCGCCACCATGGGGATCGTGGTGCTCACCATGTATGCGGGCGACGACCAGCTCTTCGGCGCCCTGGAGGCCGGCGCGAGCGCGTTCGTGCCGAAGACCGCGCCCGCCGACGAGGTCGTCGCCGCCGCCCGGCACGCCGCTTCCTCCCCGAGCGCGTTCACCGCCGCCGACCTCGCCGAGGCGATGAAGCGCCGGCTCGCCCCGTCCGGCCCGCAGCTCTCACCCCGGGAGGGTCAGGTGCTGCGCCTGTTGGCCGACGGGATGAGCGTTGCCGGCATCGCCAAGCAGCTCTTCGTCAGCGAGTCGACGGCGAAGACGCACATCTCCAAGCTCTACGAGAAGCTCGGCGCGGCCAACCGGGCCCAGGCCCTGATGACCGCCCTCCGGCTCGGCCTGCTCGAAGCTCCGGACGCCCCGAAGTTCTGACCGTCGACCGGCCTCCCCGCCGGCCGGGACGCCAGCAGACGCCACCGCTGGCGCCCCGGCGCGCGACCGGCGCCACTCGACCCGCCGTGCGAGCGTCGCCACTCGACCCGCCGTGCGACCGGGCACCGGTCGCCACCGTGCGAACGGGCACCGGTAGCCACCGTGCGAGCGCCACGCCGCCGGGCGAGCGGCGCCACTCAACCTGCCGTGCGAGCGGCACCCCGCCGGGCGAGCGGCACCCCGGCCCGGCGTGTGACCAGGACGGTCGGCAGTTGCCGACGACCCGCCGGACAGGCTTCGGTCAGCCCGTCAGGATTTCCGTCATCCGCCCGGCCTGCCGCTCCCAGCGCCACTCCTTCTCCACCCAGGCGCGTCCGGCGACACCCATCCGGCGGGCCAGTTCCGGATCGGCGAGCAGGACGCCGAGCCGGTCCGCGAGCTGCCCGGCGTCACGGCCGTCGACGACGTAGCCGGTCTCGCCCTCCCGGACCGCGTCCGGGGCACCGCCGGAGTTTCCGGCCACCACCGGCAGCCCGGTCGCGGACGCCTCCAGGTAGACGATGCCCAGGCCCTCGACGTCCAGTCCGCCGTTGCGGGTCCGGCACGGCATCGCGTAGACGTCGCCGGCTGCATAATATGCCGGCAGCTCGGCGGTCGGCACCGATCCGGTGAAGACCACGTCGGCCGCGACGCCCACCCGCCGGGCCAGCTTCTCCAGTGCCCTGCGGTACGGCCCACCGCCCACCACCAGCAGGGCGGCTCCCGGCACCCGGCGCCGGACTTCCGGCAGGACCCGGATCAGCGCGTCCTGCCCCTTGCGCGGCACCAGCCGGGAGACGCAGACCACCACCGGCCGGCCGGTCAGGCCGTGCCGGGCACGGACCCCGGAGCCGTCGACGTCCGGGTGGTAGACGTCGATGTCCACCCCCGGGGCGAGCCGGCGCAGCTCGGTGCGGTCCCGCAGCACCCGGGCCAGCCGCACCCGGGTGTATTCCCCCAGGTAGGTGGTGACGTCGATGCCGTCGCCGATCCGGCGCAGCGCCGAGCGGGCGCCCGGCAGCGCCGCCCAGCCGACCTCGTGACCGTGGGTCTGGGCCACCGCCCGGCGAATCCCTGCCCGGCGGCGCAGCCCGGCGGCGAGCAGCCCCAGCGGGGCGGCCGCGCCGAACCAGACGGTGTCGCAGTCGTAGGCCCGGGCCAGCTCCGCTGCCCGACGCGCCACCCGCCGGGTCGGCAGCAGCAGCTCGGTCGACTCCCGGACCACCTCGAACGGCTGGTCGGCGTCGAACTTGTCGGCGCCACGCCAGGTGGAGGCGTACACGACTATCGATCCGGTCGGCTGCCGGACCGCGAGGGCGTGCACGAACGACTGGATGCCGCCAGGACGCGGTGGGAAGTCGTTGGTGACGAGCAGGGTCCTGGTCAACCGCCAGCTCCTCGGGCGTACGCGCGGGCCGCGGCCATGCGCTCCACGGTCGATGGGTGACTCGCCCGGTAGAGGTACTCCCACCGGGGCGGGTCGGGATCAGCGAGGTTGACCGCCGACAGCCGGCGCTGCATCGCCTCGAAGGCGGCCGGGTCCCGGGTCAGTGCCAGGGCGTGTGCGTCCGCCCGCGCCTCCACCTGCCGGGAGACCCAGGCCTGGACCGGCGTCGACAGCAGGCCCGCCACGGTGACCAGTGCCAGCAGCAGCGCAAACGCGCGTGGCTCGGCTACCGTGCCGACCCCGGCGGCCCGCAGCAGCCCGCCCGACGAGCCGAGCAGATAGAGCACGACCACGGCAGCGGCGGCGCCGAGGGCACCGGTCAGGGTGCCGGTGAGCACGTCGCGGTCCTTGGCATGTCCCAGCTCGTGTGCGACCACCGCGGCCACCTCGGCGGATGGCGCCTCGCGCAGGAGCGTGTCGTAGACGACGATCCGGCGGGTGGGACCGAACCCGGAGACGTACGCGTTGACCGCCCGGCTCCGCCGCGACGCGTCGGCGACCAGCACGTCCTTCACCGGTACGCCGTCGGCGTCGGCGAGCGCCAGCAGCTCGGTGCGGAGCGGCCCCGGCTCCATCGGGGTGAACCGGTTGAAGATCGGCTCCACCAGCACGGGCAGTATGAACGAGAGGAGCGTGACCAACAGCGCCGCGCCGGCCGCACCGAACGCCCACCACCACCTCGGTGCCAGCCGGGTAACGGTGTAGAAGCCGAGCAGGGCCACCGCGCCGATCACGGCACTGACCGCGTACGACTTGAGCAGGTCGACCGTCCACCCGCCCCAGCCCTGGGTGGAGAGCCCGTAGCGGGCCACCACCGCGTGTCGCCAGGCGGCGAACGGCAGGGTGACCAGGTCGGCGACCAGCACCACGGCCAGGCCGCCGAGCACGGCCTGGGCGATCCAGTGATCTCCGAACGGGCGGCCGACCAGGCCGAT
The DNA here is from genome assembly GCF_049315195.1 of Plantactinospora sp. WMMC1484. NCBI lineage: Bacteria > Bacillati > Actinomycetota > Actinomycetes > Micromonosporales > Micromonosporaceae > Plantactinospora > Plantactinospora sp. WMMC1484. The sequence goes on along the minus strand of NZ_CP186055.1, from coordinate 3,279,368 downwards.
GAGCTTCGCGCCGAGCGGCGTGAGGCCGAGCAGCAGCGCGCCGGCCAGCCCGACGGCGAGCGCAGCGTAGCCGCCGGGCCGCAGGGCAGCGGCGAAGGCCCGCCCTCGGGCCACCTGTGCCGGGTCGAGGTCGTCGAGTGCGGCGAGCTGGTCGGCGCGGGGCGCGGGCGGCCGGTGCCACGGCACCAGCAGCGCCGTCGCGGTGACGAGCAGCAACACGAGGGCGACGAGGGTCAGCCCGGCCCAGGCACGTGGCGTCATGCGGTGGCCCGCACCCGCTCTGTCATCCGCTCCGCCCTCCGCGCACCCGATCGCGCCGCCACCGACCCGATCGCGCCGCCAATCCTATGCCCGGATCGTCCGTCGGGCAGTTGGGGCGGGCCCGGCAGCGTCCCGCCCCCCGCGGGCCGTGGCCCCGCCGGATGGTGATCCGTCAGGCGACCCGCCTGCGTCGACGGTTGCCCAGCCGCGTCGGCGCCGAAACCGGGGCGTCCAGGATCTCGACGTCGAAACCGGCCCGGGTGAAGACCTCGATCGCGTGCATCTCGTCGGCCGCCAGGGCGGCCTGCCCGGGTGCCTGGTCCAGCAGCGCGCTGACCAGACACCCGGAACAGGCCGCCGTGCCCCGGCGGCGGGTGCAACTCTCGCAGTCGATGAGCACGTGCCCTCCTCGAGCAGCGGTGACGATGGCTGTCGTGACTCGACCACCGTCCGTTACATCGAACCCTAGGACAGGGGTACGACAAAACCACCGTTGCCCACCATTGCCGCGACAAATGATCAAGCCGGGCGAAGCAGCCGGCGCTGCGTACAGCCGGCGCTGCGTACAGCCGGCGCTGCGTACAGCCGGCGCTGCGTGCAGCCGGTTAAGTGGGGGCCCTTCCTATGCAGAAAGCGATAAGCGGGGGCCCTTCCTTACAGGCTCAGGAGCGGGCGAGGCGGCGGAGCAGGGAGTCCGCGCCGAGCGGGTAGGCGCCGTGCCGGCGTACGCCGTCGGCGACCTCGCGGTCGGAGGAGACCACCACGATCGGCCGGCCCGGCGGCTCGGCCCGGACCAGCCGACGGATCAGGTCGTCGGCGGTCTCCCCCTTGCGGGAGAAGAGCACGCGTACGCCACGGGGTGACGGCGGTAGTCCGTGCATCCGTTCGGCGCCGTCGAAGACGACGGTCACCTCGTCCCCGGTCTGCGCCGCGATGCCGCCCAGACCGGTGATCAGCCGCTTTCGCTGCTGTTCCAGGGACATGTCGCCGAAACCGCGCTTGGTGACGTTGTAGCCGTCGACCATCAGGTGCGCCCGGGGCAGCGCCAGCAACTGGTCCAGCCGGGCCGGATCGTCGGCGTCCAGGGCGCGGGCCGAGTTGGCCGCGGCCGGCTGCTCGGCGAACGCGTCCGCGACATAGTCGGCCGGCAGCCGGTCGGCAGGGTCGAGGGCGAGCTCCCGGCGCAGCCCCACGGCGGCCCGACCGATCGTCTCCAGCAGCAGCCAGAGCCGGGCGTCGTCGACCGAGCGGGCCTCCTTCGCCGTCTGCCGGACCGCACCCGCCGCCGCCTCGGCCTCGGCCAGCCGGGCCCGTATCCGGCGCAGCTCCGCCTCGTGGTCGGCCGCCGCCCGGCCGGCCCGCCCCTTCTCGGTGGCGAGCAGCTCGGCCGCCCGCCGGTGTTGGGCCTGTGCCTCCCGGAGCGTGCGGCCCAGCACCCGGTTCTCCTCACGGAGTTGGCCCAGCTCCTCCCGGAGCCGGGCCACCTCGTCGCGCAGCTTGTCGGCCTCCACCTTCGCCACCGCGCGGTCGTGTTCGGCCCGGGTGGCGCGCTGTTCGGCCTCGCGGACCAGCTCGGCGACGATCGCGCTGTCGACCTCGGCCCGGACCGCCGCACCGGCGTTCTCGACCAGGTCGCGCCAGCCCGCCGGCCGGGTCAGGTAGGCGAGCGCGGCGACCTCGACCGGATCGGCGGCGGCCGGGCTGCCACCGGAGACCACCACGGAACCGAGTTCGCCGACCTCGGCGAGCACCCGGCTGGCCACCCGCTGCCGGAAGAGCGGGTCGGCGGCGAGCTGGGTGGCGATCGGCCCGCCGCCGAGCCGGGCCCGGCGGTTCGGCGCGAACTTGGCGACCCGGCGCAGCGGCGGCGGCACCTCCTCGACGGGCAGCGTCGGCAGCGCCGTCGCCGCCAGGCTGATGATCCGGGTCCTGACCGGCTCCGGCAACGTCGGTTCCGGCTCCCGATCGTCCGGCTCCCGATCGGCCGGCTCTCCATCGGCCGAATCCCGATCGGCCGGCTCCGGCGTGTGGTCGGCGGCGACGGCCGCGGCCGGGTCGCCGGCATCGCTGGCAGGCTCGGGGCCGCCGACGCGTCCGGGGTCGCCGGCACGCTCGGGACGTGCGGGCTCCGCCGCCTCTTCGCGGAGGCGGTCGTCGGACGGTTCGGCGCGGGCCATGTCGCCAGTCTCCCACCGACACCCTCCCAATTGCCGAACGGCTCAGATGATCTCGCCCCGACGGCCCCCGGTAACGACTGGTACGGATGATGCGGAAGTGTCGTACGTGCCGCCTAGCCTGCCCGCCGTGGTCCCACCTCAATATGTTCAGGGCACGCTGGACGGCCTGCCGGGCGGCGTTCCCGGCGCGGACGGCTGGCCCGACGAGGCGACGTCGCTGCGCCGGACCACCTTCGTGGTGCTCGACCTGGAGACCACCGGAGGAGCCCCGGACGGCGGTGGGATCACCGAGATCGGCGCGGTCAAGGTGTGTGGCGGCGAGGAGCTGGGCGTGCTGGGCACCCTGGTCAACCCGGGCGAGCCGATCCCGCCGTTCATCACGGTGCTGACCGGGATCACCCAGGCGATGCTGCTGCCGGCGCCGCCGATCGAGGAGGTGCTGCCCAGCGTGCTGGAGTTCCTCCGGGGTGCGGTGCTGGTCGCGCACAACGCCCCCTACGACGTGGGTTTCCTCAAGGCGGCCTGCGCCCGGCACGGTTACACCTGGCCGAACCCCCGGGTGCTGGACACCGCGGCGCTGGCCCGCCGGGTGCTCACCCGCGACGAGGTGCCCAACCGCAAGCTCGGCACGCTGGCAGCCTATTTCCGCACCCCGCACCAGCCGACCCACCGGGCGCTCGCCGACGCGCGCGCCACGGTGGACGTGCTGCACGGGCTGATCGCCCGCCTCGGCGGGCACCGGGTGGAGACCCTCGGCGACGCGATCGAGTTCGCCAGGGCGGTCACCCCGACCCAGCGCCGCAAGCGGCACCTGGCCGACGGGTTGCCGAAGGTGCCGGGTGTCTACATCTTCCGGGCCGCCGACGACCGGCCGCTCTACGTCGGCACCTCCGGCGACATCGCCGCCCGGGTCCGCAGCTACTTCACCGCCTCGGAGAAGCGGGCCAGGATATCGGAGATGCTGGCCGCCGCCGAGCGGGTCGAGGCGGTCGAGTGCGCCCATCCGCTGGAGGCCGAGGTGCGCGAGCTGCGGCTGATCGCGGCGCACGCGCCGCCGTACAACCGCCGGTCGAAGTATCCGGAGCGGGCGGTCTGGCTCAAGCTGACCTCGGAGCCGTACCCGCGACTGTCGCTGGTCCGGTCGCTCGGGCCGGAGGACGAGGCCTATCTCGGTCCGTTCAGCTCCCGCCGCTCGGCCGAACTCGCCGCGGCCGGGGTGCACGACGCGGTGCCGCTGCGCCAGTGCACACCCCGGCTCTCGGTGCGGACGACCAGCCCGGCGTGCGCCCTGGCCGAGCTGGACCGCTGCCCGGCACCCTGCGAGCACCGGATCTCCACCGGGGAATACGCGGCCCGGGCGGTCGAGCCGGTCCGATCCGCCCTGGCCGACGACCCGCAGGTGCTGGTCGAGGCGCTGCTGTCCCGGATCGGCGTGCTGGCCGACGCGCGCCGCTACGAGGAGGCGGCGGTGGTGCGGAGCCGGCTGGTCGCGGTGCTCCGGGCCACCGTCCGGATGCAACGCCTGGTCGGGCTGACCCGGATCGGCGAGCTGGCCGCCGCCCGCCGGGCCGCCGACGGCGGTTGGGAGATCGCGGTGATCCGGCACGGCCGGCTGGCCGGGGCCGGCACCGCCGCACCGGGCGTGCCGCCCCGGAGAGTCCTCGAGCTGGTCCGGGCGACCGCCGAGACGGTGTCCCCGGGGCACGGGCCGGTCCCCAGCGCCTCCGCCGAGGAGTCCGAACGCATCCTGTCCTGGTTGGAACGACCCGACACGCGGTTGGTGGAGACATCCACCGGTTGGGCCTCTCCAGCCAGGGGTGCGGCCCGGTTCCGTGACCTGCTGGCGCGGGCCGAGGCGGCGTCGACGCGCCAAGTACCGACCGAACGCACATGAGCAAGTAACCGATCGGACGACCTTCACTCCTTTAGGCTGTTAGAGAAGTGCAGTCCTGCCCGATTTCGGGGCTTGCGTTCGCGCCGCCATGCCGGCGCGCCGTCGGCGCCGGCTCGCGGCGGTGAGTGAGGAGGTGGCTCCGCGTGGACCTCGACGCCGGTCACGGCGCCGCCCTCGGGAGCGCCCGCCCGACGGAAATCACGCTGAGCAGGCGGCTGCGCTCGTTACTGTCCTGGCAGTCGGGTGAGGACGATCCGGTGACCGACCTGGTCCGGGCCCACCGCACTGTGCACCCCAACGCCGACGTCGCGGTGCTGCGCCGCAGCTACGCCATTGCCGAGAGCATGCACCGGGGACAGTTCCGCAAGAGCGGCGACCCCTACATCACCCATCCGCTGGCGGTGGCGCAGATCTGCGCCGAGCTGGGCATGGACACCGTGACCCTGGTGGCCGCGCTGCTGCACGACACGGTCGAGGACACCCGCTACACCCTGCAGGCGCTCACCGGTGACTTCGGACGCGAGGTCGCGCACCTCGTCGACGGGGTGACCAAGTTCGACAAGGCGTTCTACGGCAAGGCCGCCGAGGCCGAGACGATCCGCAAGATGATCGTCGCGGCCGGCAAGGACGTCCGGGTGCTGATCATCAAGCTCGCGGACCGGCTGCACAACATGCGTACCCTCGACGCCCGCTCGCTCGCCTCCCGGGCCCGGATCGCCCGGGCCACCCAGGAGGTGCTGGTCCCGCTCTGCGACCGGCTCGGCATCCAGGCGCTCAAGCGTGACCTGGACGACGTGGTGCTGCGCCACCTCGAACCGGAGGCGTACGCCCGGATAGACGAGTACGTCACGAACCGGCCGGCCTGGGCCGACTACCTCGAGAACGTGATGGGCCAGGCCAAGGTGGTGCTCCGGCGCGACAAGATCGTCTCTACCGTCCGGCGCCGGGACCGGCACTACTACTCGATCTGGAAGGACACCGTCGCCCGGGACCATGCCGTCCCGTTCGACCTGCCCCGGATCGTGATCGTGGTGGAGGGTCCGGACACCGACTGCTATGCCGCGCTCGGCACGATCCACGCGCTGTGGCGACCGGTCGCCGGGCGGTTCAAGGACTACATCGCCGCCCCGAAGAACAACCTCTACCGGTCACTGCACACCACCGTGATCGGGCCGGGCGAGCGTACCGTCGAGGTGTTGATCCGGACCAAGGCGATGGACCGCTCCGCCGAGTACGGCATCGCCGCAGGCTTCCGCTATCCCACGCCGGGCGCCGACGCCGTGCACAGCGCCGAACAGCTCGACTGGTTGCAGCGGGTGCTCAACTGGGAGCGGGACACCGCCGACCCGGCGCAGTTCCTCCAGTCGCTCCGGTGCGACCTCGCCGAGACCCAGATCCAGGTCTTCGCCGAGGGCCGGCAGGTGGTCCTTCCCGCCGGCTCCACCCCGGTCGACCTGGCATACGAGCTGGGTCCGCACCGGGGCGACCACTGCCTCGCCGCCACAATCAACGGCCGGCTGGCGCCGCTCTCCTCCGAGCTGGAGGAGGGTGACGTGGTCGAGATCTTCGGCGAGACCGACGCGCAGAGCGAGTTCGACCTGACGGTCGCGCAACCGGGGCCGCGTCGGGAGTGGCTCCGCTTCGTCAAGTCGCCGCACGCGCAGATGCAGATCAACCGCTATTTCGCCGAGCACCAGGAGCCGGCGATCTCGATCTCCGACAAGGTCCGGCTCGGCCGGGCCACGATCGGGCTGGCGCTGCGCAAGCACAACCGCGGGCTCGCCAACGACCTGCCGCTGCGCCGGCTCGCCGAGGCACAGGGCTACCCCGACCTGGAAACCCTGCTTGTCGCCGTGGTCGACCGGACGATCGAGCCGGACACGGTGGTCCAGCAGTTGATCGCGTTGGTGGATCACCAGGAGGAGTGACCGGCCATGCCCCGGGTCACCCGCCGGGTCAGCACGCCCTCTAGCCTGGCTCGGTGACCTCCCGCCGCTCGCCGGCCCGCGCCGTCGGCTACAAGATCTTCTACCGCCTACCCATCGGGCTGCGCCGCCAGCTGGTCCGGCTGGCGGTGCCGAAGTACATCGTCGGCGCGGTCACCCTGGTCCACGACGCCGAGGCGACGGCGCCGGGCCGGATCCTGCTGCTGCGCCAGCCGCCCGGTCGCGGATGGACACTGCCGGCCGGGCTGCTCCAGCGCCGCGAGTCCCCGCTGGTCGGCGCGGCCCGGGAACTGCACGAGGAGACCGGGATCGAGCTGCCGTTGACGGAGTTCCGACCGGCGGTGCCGAACGCCGTCGTACACCTGCGGGGCTGGGTCGACATGGTCTTCGAGGTACGGATCCCGGCCTCCCGCACCGAACTGGTGGTCGACGGCGCCGAGGTCTACGAAGCCGCCTGGCACCGGCTCGACGAACTGCCTCGGCTGACCACCGCCACCGCCCGGCTGCTCGGCCACTACCGGATCGGCCCCCTCGCCGAGACGGGTCCGGCCGACGGTCCCCCGCCGTCGTGAGCGGGGCCGCCACCGCCGCGACTCCGGAGCGGGGTCCGGGCGGGGTCGAGGTCTGTGCCGTGGTACTGGCCGCCGGGGAAGGTCGCCGGCTGCGCCCGCTCACCGAGCACCTACCGAAGGCGCTCTGTCCGGTGGGGAACGTGCCGCTGCTGGACCGGGCCCTGGCCCGGGTCTCGACGCTCGGCTTCGCCACCCCGGCGACGGTGGCGGTGAACGCCTGCTACCTCGGCGACCAGGTGGTCCAGCACGTTGCCGGCCGGGCCCGGCTCTCGGTCGAGCCCGGCAGCCCGCTCGGCACCTCCGGTGGGGTGGCGAACCTGCGGGACTGGATCGACGGGCGGGGCGTACTCGTCGGAAACGCCGACGCCTATCTCGCCGCGCCCGGCACGCCGCCCGGCCCGGACATCGCCGCGCTACTCGACGGCTGGGACGGCACGACCGTACGGCTGCTTGGCCAGCCGGTGCACGGGCCGGCCCGCCCCGGCGACTTCGGCCGGCACCGCTTCGCCGGCTTCTCGCTGCTGCCCTGGGCCCGGGTGCGCGACCTGCCGACCGAGCCGGCGGAGCTGGTCCGCACCGTGTGGCGCCCGGCCGAGGCTGCCGGCGCGCTGGAGGTGGTCGGGTTCTCCGGCAGGTATCTCGACACCGGCACCCCCGCCGACTACCTGGCGGCGAACCTGCACGCCGCTTGCGGTGGCAGCCTGGTCGACCCGACCGCCGAGGTGACCGGCGCACACCGGATGGCGGTGATCGGCGCCGGTGCCGTGGTCCGGGGCACCCTGGACCGCTGCGTGATCTGGCCCGGCGGCCGGGTACGCCCCGACGAGCACCTGACCGACGCGATCCGGGTCGGCGACGCCCTGACCGTCTCCGCGCGGCCGTCCTCCGCACCGGTTCGGTGAGCCCGGTCGCCGGTCGGGTCTCCGACCGGACCCGACGGCCGCCGGACCGACAGCCGGCGCGCGGATACCGCCGGCCGCCGCCGGTACCGGATACCTCTAGCATGAGCGGGCAGCCGCAACGCGGCATCCGACCTTCGTCCGGCGCGGGGTGCGCCAGCGAGCACGTCGACGAGAGGAGTCTTCGGTGATCACCGCGATCGTCCTGATCGACTGCGCCACCGACTCGATCCCCGAGGTTGCCGAGACGCTGGCCGCGCTGCCCGGCGTCAGCGAGGTCTACTCGGTCGCCGGCCACGTCGACCTGATCGCCGTGGTCCGGGTACGCGAGTTCGACCAGATCGCCGAGGTGATCGCCGGCGGCATCTCGAAGGTGGAGGGCGTGCTCGGCACCGAGTCGCACATCGCCTTCCGGGCGTACTCGCAGCACGACCTCGAGGAGGCGTTCGCGATCGGCCTCGCCGACGCCGACTGAGGCGCCCCCGGTCAGCCGGCGGTCCGGAGGTCTTTCCCCGGCCCGGACACGCCGACGGGTCCCCCGGCGTGGTGGCCGGAGGACCCGTCATGCCGCCTCGCGGCGACCGGTCAGCTGACGGACGGGCTCGGCGTGCCCGTGCCGCCCGGCGACGGAGCACCGGAGCTGACTCCCGGACTCGGCGCCACCGTGGTGCCACCCGGGATCGGTACGCCCATGCTCTGCGCCAGCGCCACCAGCGCGTTGTGGTGCGCCTGGAGCACCGGCGCCGCCTGCTGCGCCACCTGCTTGGCCGACGGGTCCGAGCCCTGCGTCAGCTCGGCCTGCACCAACTGCATCGCCTGGGTGTGCGCGGTCAACTGCGACGTGATCCACTGAGTGTCGAAGTCCGCACCCGAGACGTTCTGCAACTGGTTGATGACCGCCTGCTGCTCGTTGGTCATCTTGTTCGGCAGGTTGAACGACGCCGCCGAGGCGACGTTCTGCACCTTCTGGTCGAGCTGCGTGTGATCCGTCACGAACCGCCCGCCGAGGTTCTTGACCTCCTGGTTCGTCCCCTTCTGCTTGGCCAGGTTGCCCGCCGCGATCTCGAAGAGATTCACCTGGTGTATCGCCTGCAGGAACTGTCTGTCCTGCGCCGAGAGCGAAGCGGACGGCGTGGCCGAGGGCGTCCCCGACGGCTGTGCCGCCGCGGCGGCGGTGTACGCGGCACCGGCCGGTACGAGGCCGAGCAGCGCCATCGAGACGATCACACCCAACCTTTTGACGACCAACATGTTTGTTCCCCCCTCCGGTCGTTGAACTTCGGGGGTACCCGGTTGTCCGGTGGACACGCGGCCTGACGGCAGCCGAGATCGGTCAACTGCGGTGTGCTCCCGCGGCCCGGACGTCCGGCTCCGCCGCCGGGGCGTTAGGCGATCGATCCTCCGGGTACGCCGGAGCCGGCGGTAGTGTCGGCTGCCGCAGGGTCGGCCGCCGCAGGGTCGGCCGCCGCAGGGTCGGCCGCCGCAGGGTCGGCCGCCGCAGGGTCGGCCGCCGCAGGGTCGGCCGCCGCAGGGTCGGCCGCCGGTGCCGGCTACGGCTCGTCGGCCCTGGCGGTCTTGGCGACATCGACCCAGGCGTCGAGGGTGCGGGCGGCGGCGCCCGAGTCGATCGACTCGGCCGCCCTGGCCAGTCCGTCCCGCATGGCCGGCAGCAGCCCGCCGGGGAACCCGCCCTGCGCGGCGAGGGCCGCGGCCGCGTTGACCAGCACCGCGTCCCGGACCGGTCCCGGCTCGCCGGCCAGCAGCAGCCGGGTCACCTCGGCGTTGTACGCGGCGTCGCCGCCGCGCAGGGCACCCGGGGCCGAACGGGCTACTCCGAGGTCGGTCGCGTCGGCGACGCTCTCGGTGACCTGGCCCTGGTGCGCGATCCAGAGCCGGGTCGGCGCGGCAGTGCTGAACTCGTCGAGGCCGTCCTCGCCACGCATCACCAGCACCGAGTCGCCACGCCGGGCGAAGACCTCGGCCACCACCGGAGCCATCCGGGGGTCGAAGCAGCCGACGGCGCCGGAGCGGGGCCGGGCCGGGTTGGTCAGCGGGCCGAGGAAGTTGAAGACCGTCGGCACTCCCATCTCCCGCCGGGGTACCGCGGTGTGCCGCATCCCGGCGTGGAACCGGGCGGCGAAGCAGAAACCGATCCCGACCTCGGTCACGCACCGGGCCACCCCGACCGGCCCGAGGTCGAGCGGGACGCCGAGAAATTCGAGCAGGTCCGCCGCGCCGCACGAGGAGGAGGCGGCCCGGTTGCCGTGCTTGACGACGCGTACGCCGGCCCCGGCCACCACCATCGCGGTCATGGTGGAGATGTTGACGGTGTGCGCCCGATCGCCGCCGGTGCCGACCACGTCGACGGCCTCGGCCCGCAGCGGCTCCGAGAGATCCACCAGGGTGGCCCGGCTCAGCATCGTCTCGACCAGGCCGGCCAGCTCGGCCGCTGTCTCGCCCTTGGCGCGCAGCGCCGTGGCGAACCCGGCGATCTGGACCGGGGTCGCGGACCCCGACATGATCTCGCCCATCGCCCAGGCGGTGTCGGCGGTGGAGAGCTCCTCGGCACGCAGTAGCGCGGCGAGAAGGTTGGGCCAGGTCCGTTCCCCCATGCGGGCCTCCCGGGCGGGCGGGTGGTTGGCGGTGTGCGGTGGTCTGTCGGAACCCCGGAGCCCGGAGCGGAGCCCTAGGAGTGCGCGTTCGCCCCGCGGGCGCGGCCGTGCAGCAGCCCGGCCACGGTCTGGCCGGTGGCCACCGGGTCGAGCGGGTGCACCAGGGTGGCCTCGACCTGTGCGTAGGCCGCGAGCCAGCGGTCGGCGGCGCGGGCGATCACCAGGCAGGCCGGCGGGGCGTCGTCCCGCTCGTCCTTGATCTGCCGGGCGATGGCGAGGCCGCCGGTCGGGGTCGCCTCACCGTCGAGGAGCAGCAGGTCGATCTCGTACTCGTCGATCAACCGGATGCACTCGTCGAAGTCGGCGGCCTCGACGAACTCCACGGAGAGCCCGGCCGCCGGTCGGGTACCGACCGCGAGCCGCATCCGGTCGCGGACCTGCGGGTCGTCGCTGTAGAGCAGGACGGTGTACTGACGATCGCTCATCGCTCGCTGGGCTCCCACCTCGTAGCTGCCCGCCGATCGTACCGGTCGGCTCCGGCGCCCGATCGGCCCGCCCGCCGCCGGGGACGACCACGCCCAGATCCCGGGATGTCGGGTACGCCGGTCGGGGCCACCCGGTCCGGCCGTCACACCGCGCTGCCGGCGGCGCGCTGCCGAGCCTCCTCGCGGTCCAGTTCCCGGTCGACCCGGCGGGCCTCCCGCTCCGACTGCCGGACCCACTGCACCACCAGCACGGCGATCATGGTGACGCTGACGAACTCGCCGCCGGCCCAGAGGATGCCGCCGGCGACCCTCTGGTCGTCCCACGGGTCGGACCAGGCCAGCGCCAACGACGGGTACCAGTCGCCGCCGAAGAGCGTGCTGCTCTGCATGACGGTGAGCCCGAGCACGGTGTGGAACGGCACCGACAGCACCATCAGCAGCCCCCGGGCCGGATAGGGCCAGCGGCCGGGCAGCGGGTCGAGGCCGACCAGCGGCCAGAAGAAGAGGCAGCCGGTGAGGATGAAGTGCGCGTGCACCAGCTCGTGGCCGAAGGGGTTCTCCAGGGTCCACCGGTAGATCCCGGAGAAGTAGAGCACGAACGGGTTCACCACGAAGATCGTGTAGGCGAAGAGCGGAAAGGTCACCACCTTCGCCACCCGGCTGTGCAGCACCGCGAGCAGCCGGCGTCGGGGCGCCCTGCCGAGGGTGCGCAGCGCCAGCGTCACCGGGGCACCCAGGGCGAGGAAGATCGGCGCCACCATCGAGAGCACCATGTGCTGGACCATGTGCACCGAGAGCAGCGTGGTGTCGTACGCGCCCAGCCCGCTGAGCGTCACCGCGGCGATGCCGCCGAGCCCCGGCCCGAGGAAGAGCACCGTGCGCAGCACCGGCCAGGAGTCGCCGCGCACCCGCAGCCGGTGTACGCCGTAGAGGTAGCAGCCGGCGGCGAGCACCAGGACGACGGCGAGCCAGCTGTTCAGCGTGCTCTCGGTGAAGATCGCGGAGACGGTGAACGGCGTCGTCTCGGTGCCCCCGGCGGCCAGGACGGCCGGGGCGGCGGGCACACCGGTGACGGCGCCGGATTCGAGGTGCGGCACGTTTTCAGGCTAGGCCAGCCGAACCGGGCGGGGCGCCGCGACCCCGTCCGACGAGGCAGTTGGGCCACCCCGACGATGGCCGATGCCGCTCAGGGGCAATAATGACCGCGTGACTGCGGCCTCAGCCATTGACAAGAGCCGGATCCACTCGCTGACCCGACCCAACATGGTCAGCGTCGGGACGATCGTGTGGCTCTCGAGTGAACTCATGTTCTTCGCGGCGTTGTTCGCGATGTACTTCTCCATCCGGGCGGCAGCGCCCGAGCTGTGGGAGAAGCACACCGAGGTGCTCAACATCCCGTACGCGACCACGTTCACGGTGATCCTGGTGCTCTCCTCGATCACCTGTCAGATCGGGGTCTTCGCCGCCGAGCGGGGCGACGTGCACGCGCTGCGCCGCTGGTTCACGATCACGTTCCTGATGGGCCTGGTCTTCGTCCTGGGCCAGCTCAACGAGTACCGGGAGCTGGTGCACGAGGGCGTGAAGATCAACGGAGACGGGTACGGGTCGGTCTTCTACCTGACCACCGGCTTCCACGCGCTGCACGTGACCGGCGGCCTCGTCGCCTTCATCATCTTCATGATCCGGACCACCATGGGCCGGTTCACCCCGGCGCAGGCCACTGCGGCGATCGTCGTCTCCTACTACTGGCACTTCGTCGACGTGGTCTGGATCGCGCTGTACGGCATGATCTACTGGCTCCAGTGATCTTGGAGTTGTCACACTCCGCCCCGATGCCCCGTCCCTGAGACAAGGTCGAGAAAACCCGTTAAGGACACAGGCCATGACTTCTGACACCCCCGGCGGCGACCGCTCCCGCGGGCTGCTCTCGCGGCTGCGCCGCGCGCGGTCGAGGCCGCGCGGCAAGGCCCGCCGTCGACTGGGCGCCACGGTCCGGCTGCTGGCCGCGCTCACCCTGGCCGGCGGCGCCTACACCGTCTTCGCGCCGGGCCTCGCGGCGCAGGACACCCCGCAGTTCAGCTCCGCGGCGCAGGAGGGCAAGGCGCTCTTCGACACGAGCTGCCTGAGCTGCCACGGCCGCAACGCGCAGGGCGTCGAGGGGCGCGGGCCCAGCCTGGTCGGCGTCGGCGCCGCCTCGGTGGAGTTCCAGGTGGGGACCGGCCGGATGCCGCTGGCCCGCCAGGAGGCCCAGGCCGAGGAGAAGCCGCAGGTCTTCACCGACGACCAGATCACCCAGATGGCCCGGTACATCCAGGAACTCGGCGGCGGGCCGCAGCTGCCCGAGGGCGACAACCTGCACCGCGACGGGGACCCGGCCGAGGGCGGCCGGCTGTTCCGGATCAACTGCTCCGCCTGCCACACCTTCGGCGGCGGTGGCGGCGCGCTCTCCTCCGGCAAGTTCGCCCCCAACCTCACGGACGCGACCGACCGGCAGATCTACGCCGCGATGCTCACCGGTCCGCAGAACATGCCGGTCTTCGGTGACAACCAGCTACGGCCGGAGCAGAAGGCCGACATCATCGCGTACGTCCAGGAGACGCTGGCCGAGGACCGCGATCCCGGTGGTCTGAACCTGGGCCGGCTGGGACCGTCCACCGAGGGGTTGGCGATCTTCCTGGTCGGCATGGTCGCGCTGGTCTTCGCTGCGCTGTGGATTGCGGGGAAGTCATGAGCACTCGTACCGACGGAGACACGCACACCACCACCGGCGAGCCGATCGACGTGAACGACCCGCAGGTCTCGCGCTTCGACATCGTCCGGGAGGGCGCCCGGCGCGACGACATCGAGATCGTCCACTACGAGCCGCAGTTCCCGGTCCCGGGCACCAGGGCCGAGCGCCGGCTCTCCCGGGTCATCACGATGATGTTCCTGCTGGTCGGCCTCTTCTCGACCGCGTTCGTGGTGGCGTACATCTGGTGGCCGTGGGAGTACGAGCCGGGCACCGGCGCCGGCAAGCTCTACACCCCGATCCTCGGCCTGACCCTCGGCCTCGCGCTGCTGCTGATCGGCGTCGGCATCCTGGCCTGGGGCAAGAAGCTGCTGCCCAAGGAGGTGTCGATCCAGGATCGGCACGTCGAGCCGGACAGCGACGAGGAACGCAAGATCACCGGCAACACGCTGCTCTACATGGCCGACGAGATGGGCGTACGCCGCCGCCCGCTGCTCGGCGTCTCGCTGCTGGCCGGTCTGGCCCCGGTCGGCGCGGTCGCCGCGGCACCGCTGATCGGCGGGCTCATCGAGCAGCCGCACAGGGACAACCAGTACTTCACCACCGGCTGGCAGCCGCAGGACGGTCGGCGGGTCCACCTGACCCACCACGACGGCGTCCCGGTACGCCCCGAGGACATCAGCCCCGGCGGGCAGATCACCGCCTTCCCCGGCATCCCGGGCGGCGCCACCAACAAGTACGCCGACTCCCCGATCCTGCTGATCCACCTCCGCGAGAGCGACGCCCAGCAGGCGAGGTCGGCGAACCTGCGGGACGGCAAGCAGGACTTCATGTGGGGCAACTACATCGCCTACTCGAAGATCTGCACGCACGCCGGCTGCCCGGCCAGCCTCTACGAGCAGCAGACGAACCGGCTGCTCTGCCCCTGCCACCAGTCCCAGTTCCTGATCACCGACAACGCCCGCCCGATCTTCGGACCCGCGAGCCGGCGGCTTCCTCAGCTTCCCCTGGCCGTTGAGGAAGGCTTCTTCGTCGCGCAGTCCGACTTCACCGAGACCGTCGGGCCCGACTTCTGGGAGCGGCCATGAAGCGTCGTAGGTTCGACCTGGCAGCGGCGCCGGGCAAGGCGGCCCGGGAGGTCGACGACCGGCTCCAGGTGAACACCCCGCTGCGGTCCCTGCTCAACAAGGTCTTCCCGGACCACTGGTCCTTCCTGCTGGGCGAGATCGCGCTCTTCTCCTTCATCGTGCTGCTGCTGACCGGCGTCTACCTGACGCTCTTCTTCGAGCCCTCGATGCGGGAGGTCAGCTACGACGGCAGCTACCGGCCGTTGCAGGGCGTGCACATGTCCGCCGCGTACGCCTCCTCCCTGGACATCTCGTTCGATATCCGGGGCGGCCTGATCATGCGGCAGATGCACCACTGGGCGGCGCTGCTCTTCATGGCGTCGATCATCGTGCACATGATGCGGATCTTCTTCACCGGAGCGTTCCGCAAGCCGCGCGAGCTCAACTGGATGATCGGCTACCTGCTCTTCTGGGTCGGCTTCCTCGCCGGGTTCACCGGCTACTCGCTCCCGGACGACGGGCTCTCCGGCACCGGGCTGCGGATCGCCTCGGCGATCATGCTCTCTATCCCGGTGATCGGCACCTGGGTCACCACGGCGATCTTCTCCGGCGAGTTCCCGGGCGAGATCATCATCAGCCGGTTCTTCATCGCGCACGTGCTGCTGATCCCGGCCCTGCTGGTTGCCCTGATCAGTGTGCACCTCGGGCTCGTCTTCAAGCAGAAGCACACCCAGTGGCCCGGCCCCGGCCGGACCAACACGAACGTGGTCGGCGAACGGATGTTCCCGCGCTACGCGCTCAAGCAGGGCGGCTTCTTCATGGTCGTCTTCGCGGTGATCGCGCTGCTCGGCGGACTCGCCCAGATCAACCCGATCTGGCTCTTCGGCCCCTACGAGGCGGCCGTGGTCTCCGCGGCCAGCCAGCCCGACTGGTACGTCATGTTCCTGGACGGGTCGACCCGGCTGATGCCACCGTGGGAGATCAACATCCCGATCGGCGACGGCTACGTCATCCCGCCGCTCTTCTGGCCCACCGTGGTGCTGCCCGGCCTGATGACCGTGATCCCGCTCTTCTATCCGTTCATCGAGGCCCGGCTGAACCGGGACCGGGCGATCCACAACCTGCTCCAGCGCCCGCGCGACGTGCCCGGCCGGACCGCCCTCGGCGCGATGGCGGTGTCGTTCTGGCTGGTGCTGACGCTCTCCGGCGCCAACGACGTGATCGCCGAGAAGTTCTACATCAGCCTCAACGCGATGACCTGGGCCGGCCGAATCGGCCTGATCATCGTCCCGCCGCTGGCCTACTACCTCACCTACCGGCTCTGCCTGGGTCTCCAGCAGCACGACCGGGAGGTACTGGCGCACGGCGTCGAGACCGGCATCATCCGGCGGCTCCCGAACGGGCAGTTCGTCGAGATCCACCAGCCGCTCGGCCCGACCGACGAGCACGGACACAGCGAGCTGGAGTACGTCGGCTGGGTGGTGCCGAAGAAGATGAACCGGCTCGGCGCGCTCGGGCCGGCGATCCGGGGCTTCTTCTACCCGATCGAGAAGCCGGCCGAGGCGCCGGTCTCCCCCGGTCACCCCCCGGTGGAGCCCCACCCCGACCGCAAGGAAATCGGCAGCGGCACCAACCGCTGACCCTGCAAGGAAGGGCCCCTTCTTATCGCATTTTGCATAGGAAGGGGCCCTTCTTAACACCCGGGATCCGCGAGCGAACGTGTCGGGGGCGGTAGCCGGGTTTCGGCGAGGTGACGAGGGCCGGGCCCAGCGTCAGGCGGCGAAGGCCATACAGCAGGCAGCGGACGCGTGGCGGAAGACCCTCCGCTGGTAGCGAGGGGCGTTCCCCTGGCTGAGACGGAACTGTCCCGCACGCCAGGAAGTCGGCGAATTGCGGGTACGCCGGACGCAGTGTCCACGCAGCTCAGGGTCACCTCGACGATAGGCGCGCTCGCACCGGTCGCGGCAGAAGATGCCCGCCGTTCGGTTGGCCGGCGGGTGACTCGGCTTGCCGGCTTCGCTACCGGAATTGTTCCCGTCGCCACGACCGGCGTGCGATCGGGGGGTGGCTCGGTCAGGTCTGGCCTGATCGCATGCCAGCTCGCCGGCCGTTCGCCGGGCACGCGCGCCAAGGTCTGGCACACCTCGGCAGCCAGTTCCCCAGGGCTGCGGTCCTGCCACCCGGAGACTCCCCCGCGTCATGGGCACCTCAACCGACCAGTCCCAGTGCACCAGGTCCCCGTCGCGGGTGATGGTCACGTCGGTTGATCCGCAGCCGTACACGCCACATCCACATCGAGCTATCGGGACGGTGCGCGGCTGCGGTGTGGCGTGAAGTCGGTTGACCGGGATCAGGACGTCGTACGGCGACCCACGATCCCATACCGGATTCCACGCAACACCGGCCGCGGCCACGACACCCACAGCCGGCCCACCGGCCAGGTCGTCCCGCCGGCAAGCCGGCGGCCCTGTGGCGCATCGGTCTCTTGCTCTGCCAACGGAGGCGATCTGAGTGCCCCTCCGATGGAAGGCCGGGTCGACTAAGGCGTGTTTCATAAGCCGGTCAGAGCCACTCGGTGATGATGGTGATGGTCAGGACGGCTTGGAAGCGGACTGCCAGCTTGTCGTAGCGGGTGGCGACGCCGCGGTGGCGTTTGAGCCGGTTGATGCCGTTTTCGACGGCGTGGCGTAGCCGGTAGAGGTCCTTGTCGAACGTGGGCGGGCGGCCGCCCTTGGAGCCTTTGGCTTTGCGGTGGGCGTCCTGGTCGGTCTTGCTGGGGATGCAGGCCTTGATCCCGCGTGAGCGTAGGTGGGCGCGGTTGCCTCGGCTGGTGTAGGCCTTGTCGGCCAGGACCAGGTCGGGACGGGTGCGGGGTCGGCCGACCCCGAGTCGGGTCACGCGGATGCGGCGCAGGACGGGGATGAACTGCGGGCTGTCGCCACGGTGCCCGGCGGTCACGATCATCGACAGGACCTTCTGTCCCTGTTCGCAGGCCAGGTGGGTCTTGGTGGTCAGCCCGCCGCGTGACCGTCCGAGGGCGTGGTCGGCTGGTTCGTCGTGCACGCCACCGGGCGACTCTTTCTGCAGGTGGCCGTCGGTGCGGGCGCCAGCGGCGTGTTGGTGGGCGCGGCTGGTCATCGAGTCCACGCTCACCGTCCAGGCGATCCGGCCGGCCGCGTCGCCGGCGGCCTGCAACGCGGCCAGGATCCTGTCCCAGGTCCCGTCGCGCTGCCAGCGGCGGAACAGGCCGTAGACGGTGGGCCAGGGCGCGTACTCGGCCGGGACGTCCCGCCATGGGGCGCCGATCCGGATCCGCCACCGGATCCCGTCGATGAGCTGCCGTTTCTCCCACTTCGGCGGCCGACCCGTTCTCGGTGCGGCAGGCAGCAGCGGGGCCAGAACAGCCCACTGCCTGTCGGTCAGGTCATGCCGCCTCGTCACCGCTACGCTGGGCACGAGGTCTCCGGTACGAAGTTCTTGCTTGGTCGCAGAACCAGATACCGGAGACCTCTTCAGTTGTCGATCACCGCCACGCCGTGACCTTGACGCCGCCAGCCCGACTTACGAAACACGCCTTAGAACGAGACGATGATGCCGACCATCGGGGGGCGGCGTAGCCGCAGCAGGCGAGCGATCCAGTTCCCCATCCGTGACATGACGTATCGACGAGCCAGCAGTTTGCGGGCCCGCGCCGTCCCGTCGCCGTCCAGCAACCGGGCCGTTCCCGTCACGCTCGGCGCATCCGGCGCCACCCTCCCGCGTACGGAGCACGGCTGCACGCGCACGTGCGGGTTGTTCCGGATCCGCTTGACCTTGCCCGAACCCGCTTCGGTCACGATCCAGAGTTCAGCACCGTGCGGTACGTGCCAGACCGGCGTGCTGACCGCGGTGCCGTCCCTGCGGTAGGTGGTCAGACTGACGTACCGGCTACGGACGATCTCGTCGGCCGCGGTCATCGTCCCAGCATAGCGAACCGTACTCTCCAGTTGACACTTTATAAAGTGCATGCTTGAGTACTGCGCATGAGATCCGCTGTCGAGGATGAGCAGCTCGATGCCCTGTTCACGGCACTCGCCGACCGCACCAGGCGCGACATCGTGGCCCGGCTGAGCGTGGGTGAGGCGACGGTCAAGGAGTTGGCAGAGCCGTATGCCATGAGCATGCAGGCCGTGTCGCAGCACCTCGGGGTGCTCGAGCGGTCCGGCCTGATCAGCCGGGGGCGGCATCGGCAGACCCGGCCGTGCCGGCTCGAACCGGCGGCGCTCGAGGCTGCGGTGTCGTGGATCGAAGAGAGCCGGCGCAGGTGGTCAGAGCGCATGGACCGGCTGGAGACACACCTCGCCCGCCTGCAGAAGCGGGAGAATCAGTGAACGACGACGAATTCGTCCACCGCCGGGTCTTCCGCGCGCCGCGCGATGTGGTGTGGCGGTGCCTCACCAGGCCCGCTGAGCTCGCGCGCTACTGGGGCCCGCGCGGCATGACCGCCCCGATCGACGGCATTGTCGTCGAGCTCCACCCTGGCGGCCGCTTCGAGACCCTGATGCTCGGCGGGTACGGCAGCCACCGGATGGTCGCCACCTTCACCGAGGTCGTCCCGCCCGAGCGGCTCGCCTGGGTCGAGCCGGCGAGCGGGTTGCACACCACCAGCACACTCAACGACCTCGGTGACGGCAGCACCGAGGTCGTCATCCATCAGCGGCACGTGCCTGAGGCGATGCGCGGGCCCGAGGGCCGCGACGGCTTTCTCACCTCCCTCGACAAGCTCCAGGAGCACCTCACCCACCTCATGCATGGAGAATGCTCGTGACCGACCTGCAGTCCTGGGTGACGCCGACCTACGACCGGCTCGCCGACATCCTCGCCGCTGCACCCGTCGAGGCGTGGGATGCCCCGTCGCTGTGCGAGAAGTGGCTCGTCCGCCACGTGACCGCGCACGTGACGATGCCGGCACGGCTTACACCCGAGCAGTTCGGGGCCGAGATGGTGGCGGTCGGCGGTGACTTCACCGCGCTCTCCGACACCGTGGCCGCGCGGGACGCCTCGCTGCCGGTGGCCGACCTCCTCGACCAGCTCCGACGCCGGGCCTGCACGCGTGGCAGCCGCCGGGCGGTGCTGCCGTCGGTGCACTGAGCATGCCGTCATCCACTCGCTGGACGTGACGATCGCGCTCGGCCATCCCGCGGTCGCACCGGAAGATGCGGTGACCGCCATTCTCGACCAGCTCACCGCCGCCAATGGCACCTGGTTCGGCGGCGCGCAGGTGACCGGGGCGCGCACCCAGCGTCAACGGCGACAGACCCCAGCCCGGATGTACGGCGCAACGGTTCTGCCGCGATTGTGGGTACCGCAGGAGGCGGTGCCTCAGTGCTCGGCGGTGCGCCGGGTGCCGGTGTAGTACTCGAAGAGCAGTCCGCAGGCGGCGAAGACCACCGCGATCAGACCGGCGGCGATCAGCCACCACTGCCAGTAGACCAGGCCGAGCCCGGCGATGGTGGCGGCCACCGCCAGCCCGAACGGCCAGTAGCTGCCCGGGCTGAAGAAGCCGACCTCACCGGCGCCGTCGGCGATCTCGGCGTCCGGCCGGTCCTCAGGACGGGGGTCGATCCGGCGCGACACGAACCAGAAGAAGCCGCCGCACATCGCGGTGAGCAGGAAGGAGAGGGCCAGTGCGACCGTACCGATCCACTCGACCCGGCCGTCCACGCCGTAGGTCCAGAACCCGTAGACGACGCCCGCGACCGCCAGGAAGAGCGAGACGACGCTGAACAGCTTCCACTCGGTCCTCATCTGCCGCTGCCCTCAGCTTCCCGCGCTCGCGTTACCGAAGTTGTTGACGTCCCGCCGGGTGTCGAACGGCCGGGTGGTCTGTGCCAGCGGCTCCTCGCCGATGGAGACCAGCGCGTCCTGGGTCGACTGACCGGCCCGCTTCGCCTCGATGAACCGGTCGTACGCCTCGGGCGAGACAGCCCGCAGCTCGAAGTTCATCATCGAGTGATAGGTGCCGCACAGCTCGGCGCAGCGGCCGACGAAGGCGCCCTCGGTGGTGAGGCTGCTCACCTCGAAGACGTTGCGGACGTTGCCGGGGAAGACGTCCCGCTTGAAGAGCAGGTCCGGCACCCAGAAGGAGTGGATGACGTCCCGGCTGGTCTCCTCGAACCGGATGCTCCGGCCGGTCGGCAACACCAGGATCGGGACCACGTCGGAGGTGCCCAGCGTCGAGGCGACCGTCTCGGCGTCCTCGCCCGGCCCGTCCAGGTAGTTGAACTGCCAGTTCCACTTGAAGGCGACGACCTCGACCGTCACGTCCGGATCGGTGGTGACCTTGTTGACCCCGGTCTGCACGATCGCCGTGTAGTAGAAGAGCACGGAGACGACCAGGATCGGCGTGATCGTGTAGAGGAACTCCATCGGCATGTTGAACCGGGTCTGCACCGGCAGCGCCTCGCCCCGCTTGCGGTAGCGGATGATGCACCAGAAGATCAGGCCCCAGACGAAGAAGCCGACCGCCAGGGCCGCGATGACCGAACCGATCCAGAGGTCGTACATCCGATTGGCCTCAGGGGTGATGCCCTCCTGCGGCCAACCGAAGCCGGCGAAGGTGCGGCCCACGTCGCAGCCGGTGAGCAGGAAGAGCAGGGCAGCGCCGCCGGCTCCGAGCCCGGCCAGCCGGCCCACCGACGGGCGCGGGCCGCGCCTCCGGGCGTCCCGGGGACTGCTCTGCCGTACGGCCGCCGGCCGTACCTCCGAACCCCTTGCGACCACCTGGTCCTGCCTCCCTAGCGCGCCGCGGCGTCGGCGTTCGTCGACACCGGCGGCAAAGGCGTCACC
Organism: Plantactinospora sp. WMMC1484; assembly: GCF_049315195.1. NCBI lineage: Bacteria > Bacillati > Actinomycetota > Actinomycetes > Micromonosporales > Micromonosporaceae > Plantactinospora > Plantactinospora sp. WMMC1484. Next base: position 3,257,899 of record NZ_CP186055.1, on the reverse strand, counting down.
GACGGTCGCAGATTACTCGACCTGGGTCGGCTCACCGGCCTTGGGGTCGGTGTCCCCACCCGGCCGGGGAATCCTGCCCCGATCCCGTCGCGCGCTACGGTTTGCTGGTGAGCGAGGCGCCGGCCTACTTCGACGCGGCCTCCGCGGCACCGTTACACCCGGTAGCCCGGCAGGCGATGCTCGCCGCGCTCGCCGACGGCTGGGCCGACCCGGCCCGCCTCTACGCGCCCGCCCGCCGGGCCCGCCAGCTTCTCGACGCGGCGCGGGCGGCCACCGCCGAAGTGCTCCGGGTACGCCCCGACGAGGTCTCCTTCACCCCCAGCGGTACGGTCGCCGCGCACGCCGCTCTCCTCGGCGGCCTGGCCGGGCGGCGCCGGACGGGCGGCACCCTGGTGCACTCGGCGATCGAGCACTCCGCCGTGCTGCACGCCGCGCAGCAACACGTGGCCGCCGGCGGCACCGCCACCGGCGTACCGGTGGACCGGTCCGGGCGGCTCGACCTCGACGCCTGGTCGGCCGCGGTGGCCGGCCCCGGGGTGGCACTGGCCAGCCTGATCAGCGCAAGCCACGAGGTCGGTACGGTGCAGCCGGTCGCCGAGGCGGCGCAGGCGTGTGCGGCGGCCGGGGTGCCGCTGCACGTCGACGCCGCCCAGTCGGTGGGTCGGCTGCCGGTGCCGGAGGGCTGGTCGGTGCTGACGGCCAGCGCGCACAAGTGGGGCGGCCCGGCCGGGGTGGGGCTGCTGGTGGTCCGCAAGGGCACCCGCTGGGAGTCGCCCTATCCGGCGGACGAGCGGGAGACCGGGCGGATACCCGGGGTCGGTAACCTGCCGGCGGTGGTGGCGGCGGCGGCCGCGCTGCGGGCGGTGGCGGCGGAGGCGGCCGCCGAGGCGGCCCGGCTCGGCCCGCTGGTCGACCGGATCCGTGCCACGGTGGCGGCGACCGTGCCGGACGTGGAGGTGGTCGGCGACCCGGTGCACCGGTTGCCGCACCTGGTCACCTTCTCCTGCCTCTATGTCGACGGCGAGGCGCTGCTGCACGCCCTGGACCGGCGGGGCTTCGCCGTCTCGTCCGGCTCGTCCTGCACCTCCTCGACGCTGCGCCCGTCGCATGTGCTGGAGGCGATGGGGGTGCTCTCGCACGGCAACGTCCGGATCTCACTGCACCGGGAGAGCACCGAGGCCGAGGTGGACCGGTTCCTCGCCGAACTTCCGGGGATCGTGGCCGGGCTGCGCGCCGAGGCCGGCGTGGTCGGGCTCTAGGCCCTCCGATCGGCGCCCGGTGGACCGGTTGGCCACCAGTCGGCGCAACCGGGACAATCGTCGTAGGCGGAGCCGTAGCCGTGGCTGACAGCCGTGGGTGGACGACGGTCGGAAGGACGTATGCGAGGTGTTGGGGCCAGCCAGGCTCGTCCGGCGGGGAGGCCGCCGGTGAGCGCACCGGACGAGATCGTGGACTGTCTCGGTCAGCGCTGCCCGCTGCCGGTCATCGCGGCGGCCCGGCGGCTTCCCCGGCTGCCGGTCGGCGGGGTGCTGCGGGTGCTCGCCGACGACCCGGCAGCGGCGATCGACATCCCGGCCTGGTGCCGGATGCGTGGCCAGGAGCTGGTCGGCACCTCGACCGTGGACGGCTCCCCCGCCTACGACATCCGGCGCGCCCACTGAGCGTGGCGCTCCGCCCGGCGCCCCGCCAGGCGGCACCGCTCAGGGCAGGTGCGGGCGGACCTCCTCGGCGGCCACGTCGCCGTACGACTCGGCGAGGCGCTTGACGAAGAGGTCGGAGCGGACCTCGTACTCCTGGGTGCCGACCGTCTCCAGGACCAGCGTGGCGAGCAGGGAGCCGATCTGGGCCGACCGCTCCAGGCCGAGTCCCCAGGAGAGGCCGCCGAAGAAGCCGGCCCGGAAGCCGTCGCCCACCCCGGTCGGGTCGGCGGCCTGGGTTTCCCGGGCGATCGGCACGTGGATCGGATCGATGTCCCGGCCGGCGATTTCGACGCCGTCCTTGCCGAGGGTGGTGACCCGGACCTTGACCCGCTCGAGCAGTTGGGCGTCGGTCAGCCCGGCCTTGCTCTGCAGCAGCGACTTCTCGTAGTCGTTCGTCATCAGATAGTCGGCACCGTCGATCAGCCCGATCACGTCGGAACCGTCCATCCGGGCGAGCTGCTGCGACGGGTCGGCGGCGAAGGCGTATCCGCGCTGGCGGCACTCGTCGGAGTGCCGCAGCATCGCGTCCGGGTCGTTGGCACTGACCAGTACGAGGTCGAGCCCGCCGATCCGGTCCGCCACCGGAGCGAGTTCGATGTTGCGGGCCTCGCTCATCGCACCGGCGTAGAAGGAGGCGATCTGGCACATCTCGGTGTCGGTGGTGCAGACGAAGCGCGCGGTGTGCGCGACCTCGCTGACGTGCACCGAGGCGCAGTCGACGCCGTGCCGCTCCAGCCAGGAGCGGTAGTCGTCGAAGTCGGCGCCGACCGCGCCGAGCAGCACCGGCCGCAACCCGAGCTGTGCCATCCCGAAGGCGATGTTGGCAGCCACCCCGCCGCGCCGGAGCACCAGCTCGTCGACGAGGAAGGAGAGCGAGACCTTGTGCAGCTGGTCGGCGATGAATTGATCGGCGAACCGGCCCGGGAAGCTCATCAGGTGGTCGGTGGCGATCGAGCCGGTGACGGCGATCTTCATGTCGGCCCTCGGAGTCGAGACGGGAATACGGCCGGGTCAGCCTACCGGTACGTCGTCCGATCCGTCCCCGATCGATCGGGTACCGGCCACCTGAACGTCACCCGGCCCTCGCCGCCCGTCCACCGGCCTCCGCCGCCCGTCCAGCGGTCCTCGCGGCCAGTCCAGCAGCCTCCGCCGCCCGTCCAGCGGTCCTCGCGGCCAGTCCAGCAGCCTTCGCGGCCCGTCCACCGACCTTCGCGTCTGCACGAGCGGGGCGAGGCCGACGCGGTCGCCCCGTCGCCACGCCCGGCCGGCCGGCCGGCAGCGGGCGTGTACACCGAGCGGACCGCGCCCGGCGCGGGGGCGTGACGGACTCTCCGGGAAACGTCTCGCCACCCGCGCGGGTGCGGCCCGCTCAGGCATTCAGTATGCAGTGTCAATCGGGGCGCGCCGGCCGAAACCGGGACATAGCACCGATCAGTGGAACGAATCGCCGCACGCGCACGAGTTCTGCGCGTTCGGGTTGTCGATCGTGAAGCCCTGGGCGTCGATCCGGTCGGCGAAGTCGATGGTGGCGCCGGTCAGGTACGGCGCACTCATCCGGTCGACGACGACCTCGACCCCGCCGAAGTCGTTGACCACGTCGCCGTCGAGCGAGCGCTCGTCGAAGAAGAGCTGGTAGCGCAGGCCGGAGCAGCCGCCCGGCTGCACCGCCACCCGCAGCCGCAGGTCGTCGCGGCCCTCCTGCTCGATCAGAGCCTTCACCTTCTGCGCCGCGACGTCGGTCAGGACGACGGTGCTCGGAGCGGTTGCCGCGGTCGACTCGGTCTGCGCTGGCGTTGTCACGATGAAAGTCTCCCCTGCGCCGGTGCGATGTTTATCCGTACTGGCCAACGCTAGCCGGCTGGCCGGTGATTCCCAATGCGGGTACAAAAACGATTCTAGGCCGGTGCGACGCTGGTCACCCAGGCTCGGGTGGATTCGGTCCCGCCGCGCGGTCTGTCCCCGATGCCCGATACCGACCGTCACCTACTCCACTGCCGGGCCAGTCGGGAGGCCAGCGCCCGCAGGCCCTCCGCCGGCCGGCTCATCGCCCGCTCGGCGCCGCCGTGCTGCTCTCCGCCGAAGTGGTCGACCAGGCTGTGCGCCTCGGTCACGCCGGCCACCGCCGCCTCGCGCCGCCCCGCGCTGACCCGGCCGGCCAGCACGACGCAGGGCACGCCCCGGTCCCGGGCTGCCCCGGCCACCCCGGCCACCACCTTGCCGCGCAGCGACTGGTGGTCGAAGGAACCCTCCCCCGTGATCACCAGGTCGGCCTCCTCGTACGCGGCGTCCAGCCCGGTCAGCCGAATGACCAGCCCGATTCCGGACTCGCAGCGGCCGCCGAGCGCCAGCACCGCCGCACCGAGGCCGCCCGCCGCACCGGCACCGGGGAGTCCCGCCAGCCCGGCCGGGCAGTCGGGCAGGTCTCGCTCCAGCACCTCGGCGAAGCGGCGCAGCGCGTCGTCGAGCAGAAGGACGTCGGCGCGGGAGGCGCCCTTCTGCGGGCCGAAGACGTTCGACGCCCCGGTCAGCCCGGTGAGCGGGTTGTCCACGTCCGTCGCGGCCACCAGCTCCATGCCGCGCAGTTGCGGGCGCCCGGCCAGCCCGGCGACCGCGAGCAGCGCGGCCCCGCCGTACGGGAGGGCCGCGCCGGAGGCGTCCACCGGCACGGCGTTCAGCGCGGCCAGCAGCCCGGCCCCGCCGTCGTTGACCGCCGAGCCGCCCAGCCCGATCACGGCCCGCCCGGCCCCGGCCTCGGCAGCGGTGGCGAGCAGCGCGCCGAGGCCGAACGAGGTGGTGCGCCTCGGGTCCCGCTCCACCGGGTCGAGCAGGTGCAGGCCACATGCCTGGGCGCTCTCCACGTACGCCGTGCCGCCCTCCGGGCTCAGCAGGATCTCGCCCCGCACCGGCCGGCCGAGCGGGTCGACGGTCGGCACCGGCACCCGGCGGCCGGGCAGGGCCGTGGCCAGCACCTCCACGAAGCCCGGCCCGCCGTCGGCGAGCGGCCGCAGCACCAGGTCGTCGCCGGGCGCGACCTCCCGCCACCCGTCGCGGACCGCCTCGGCGGCCTCGGGTGCGGAGAGGGTACCGGCGAACTTGTCCGGACAGATCAGGATCCGCATGGTCGGCAAGTGTGGCAGCCCACATCCGGACAGCCGGAAAGCGGTCCTCGCTGTGGAAGCATGGAACCCGTGACTTCGACCTGGGTAGAGCCGTCCAGCACCGCAACCGCCCTGCTGCTGCTCGGCCGGGGCGCCGACCCGGCCAGCGAGCGCGGTGTCGACTGTCCCGGCGAGTTGCCGGCGCCGAGCGACCCGGACCTGGTCGACCGGGCCACGGCGGCGAAGGCGGCGCTCGGCGACCGGGTCTTCGTGCTCGGCCACCACTACCAGCGGGACGAGGTCATCCAGTTCGCCGACGTGACCGGCGACTCCTTCAAGCTCGCCCGCGAGGCCGCCGCCCGGCCGCAGGCGGAATACATCGTCTTCTGCGGTGTGCACTTCATGGCCGAGAGCGCCGACATCCTCACCGGCGACGCCCAGCGGGTGGTGCTGCCCGACCTCGCCGCCGGCTGCTCGATGGCGGACATGGCGGCGCTGCCCCAGGTCCAGGCGGCCTGGGAGACGCTGGAAGACCTCGGCGTGGCCGGGTCGACGGTGCCGGTGACGTACATGAACTCCTCGGCCGACATCAAGGGGTTCGTCGGCCGCAACGGTGGCGTGGTCTGCACCTCGTCGAATGCGGAGCGGGCGCTCGCCTGGGCCTTCGAGCGGGGCCAGCGGGTCCTCTTCCTCCCCGACCAGCACCTCGGCCGGAACACGGCGGTGCTGAAGATGGGGCTGGACGCCGACGACTGCGTCCTCTACGACCCGCACAAGCCTGGCGGCGGGCTCACCGCCAAGCAGCTCCGCGAGGCGAAGATGATCCTCTGGCGGGGGCACTGCTCGGTGCACGGCCGGTTCACCAGGAGCAGCGTCGACGAGGTCCGGATGCGGGTGCCCGGGGTGAACGTGCTGGTCCACCCGGAGTGCCGCTACGAGGTGGTGACCTCGGCCGACCGGGTCGGCTCGACGGAATACATCATCAAGACCGTCGAGGCGGCGCCGGCCGGCTCGGCCTGGGCGGTCGGCACCGAACTCAACCTGGTACGCCGGCTGGCGAACGCCCACCCGGACAAGCAGATCATGTTCCTGGACCGGACCGTCTGCTACTGCTCGACGATGAACCGGATCGACCTGCCTCATCTGGTCTGGTCGCTGGAGGAACTCGTCGCCGGCCGGGTGCCGAACCAGATCACCGTGGACCCGGAGACGGCGCACCACGCCCGGGTGGCCCTGGACCAGATGCTGGCCCTGCCGTAACGGAGACGGGACATCACGGAGAGTAATTGACGAGGTACGGATTCCTGCCTCTGTCCCCGTTTCGTGCCATCCGCCGCCCGGCGACCGTTCCTTTTTCGTAACCGAGCGCTATGCTGCCCGGGGCCGTGCAGAGAGTCCGGGCCGGACGGCGTGACCGCGCCGCCCCGACCGGGCCACGGGGCGACGGCAGTGTGGACCCGAGGGTCCACCCTCGCGGAGAGCATCGACGGATGAGCACAGCACCGACCCGCTGGAGGTTGCGTTGACCGACGACGTCCTGGTCGTACACGGGGGTACGCCCCTTTCCGGGCAGATCCGGGTGCGCGGCGCGAAGAATCTCGTCTCCAAGGCGATGGTCGCCGCCCTGCTCGGCGACGAGCCGAGCCGTCTCTTCGACGTGCCGCGCATCCGCGACGTCGAGGTGGTACGCGGCCTGCTCGGACTGCACGGCGTCAAGGTCACCGACGGCGTCGAGGACGGTGAACTGGTCTTCGACCCGGCCAACGTCGAGAGCGCCAGCACCGACGAGATCAACGTGCACGCCGGCTCCAGCCGGATCCCGATCCTCTTCTGCGGCCCGCTGCTGCACCGGCTCGGCCACGCGTTCATCCCCGACCTGGGCGGCTGCCACATCGGTCCCCGGCCGATCGACTTCCACATCCAGGCGCTGCGGCAGTTCGGCGCGATCGTGGACAAGGCGCCCGAGGGGATGCACCTGACCGCGCCGAGCGGGCTGCACGGCACCAAGTTCGAGCTGCCGTACCCGAGCGTGGGCGCCACGGAGCAGGTGCTGCTGACGGCGGTGCTCGCCGAGGGCGTCACCGAGCTACGCAACGCGGCCGTCGAGCCGGAGATCATCGACCTGATCTGCGTCCTGCAGAAGATGGGCGCGATCATCAAGGTGCACACCGACCGGGTGATCGAGGTGCAGGGCGTCGCCCGGCTGGGCGGCTACACCCACCGGCCGATCCCGGACCGGATCGAGGCGGCGAGCTGGGCGGCCGCCGCGCTGGCCACCGGCGGCCGGGTCGAGGTGCTCGGCGCCGAGCAGGCCGACATGATGACCTTCCTCAACGTGTTCCGCTCGGTCGGCGGGGCGTACGAGGTCACCGACACCCGGCCGCCCCGGCAGGGCAGCCCGGGTCAGGAGGGTGGGATCCGGTTCTGGCACCCCGGCGGCGAGCTGCGCGCGGTGGCCTTGGAGACCGACGTGCACCCGGGGTTCATGACCGACTGGCAACAGCCGTTGGTGGTGGCACTGACCCAGGCCCGGGGCCTGTCGATCGTGCACGAGACCGTCTACGAGCAGCGGCTCGGCTACACCGAGGCGCTGAACAAGATGGGTGCCACCATCCAGGTCTACCGGGACTGCCTCGGCGGTACGCCCTGCCGGTTCGGCCGCCGCAACTTCAAGCACTCGGCGGTGATCGCCGGGCCGTCGAAGCTGCACGCCGCCGATCTGGTCATCCCCGACCTGCGGGCCGGGTTCAGCCACCTGATCGCGGCGCTGGCCGCCGAGGGAACCTCCCGGGTCTACGGGGTGGATCTGATCAACCGCGGCTACGAGGACTTCGAGGCCAAGCTCGCCGCGCTCGGCGCCCACGTCGAGCGCCCCTGAGCTGCCGCAAGCGGACGGGACGACCGCCGGCAGACCCGCGAGGTGCGGGTCGGGCCGGCGGTTGGCTACCCTTTCTGCGTGCCGTCGTTGTTTCGCCGCAAGCCAGCCGACCTCGTCGACGAGGCCACCGCCGAGGTGACCCCGGACGAGGAGTCCACGCCTGCCCGCCCCCGTGGCTACACGCCGAGCAAGAAGGAGCTGGGCCGGGAGACTCCGAAGCGGCCGAGCGCCGGGCGGCGGGCGGTCGGCGACACCAGGCCGCTGACCAAGCAGGAGGTCCGGGAGCGGCGCCGGCAGGCGCGGGCCGACGCGGCAGCCGAGTTCCGCCGGGAGGGCGGTCCGCGGGACCGTGCCCCGGAGCGCGGGCTCGCCCGCGACGTGGTCGACTCCCGGCGTACGGTCGGCACCTGGTTCTTCGGCGGCGCCCTGGTGGTGCTGATCGGCTCGGCGAACACCATGCCCCCGGAGGTGCGGTTCGCCTCCAACCTGCTGTGGGGGCTGCTGGCCATCGCCCTGGTGATCGACTCGGTGCTGATCTCCCGGCGGATCAGGAAGCTGGTCCGGCAACGGTTCCCCAACACCGACCAGCGGATGGGCTCGCTCTACCTCTACGCGATCATGCGTTCGATCACCTTCCGCCGGATGCGTGCCCCGGTCCCCCGGGTCAAGCTCGGCGACCCTGTCTGACCGGGCGCACTGCTCCACGCCCCCGGCGCGGCGGCCGCCATCCCGGCCGGGACAGCGGCGGCGCATGCGACCGGCCGGACAACGGCGGCGCATGCGACCGGCCGGACAACAGCGGCGCATGCGACCGGCCGGACAACGGCGGCGGCATGCGACCGGCCGGGACAGCGGCGGCGCATGCGGTCAGTTCGGCACCGGTGTGTCGGCCGGCGCAGGCCCGCGGTACAGCCGGGCGACGACGTCCTCGATGGCGGGCTCCACGATGGCGATGTCGCGCAGCGCCACCAGCCGGGCCAGCCCGGCCACCACCTCGGAGGCGGTCGCCGACTCGCAGGCGAAGACCAACCGCCGCCCCTCCGCCTCGGCGCGCAGCAGGGGCGCGCCGGGCAGTACCGGCGGCTCGGGCAGCGGCTCGTCCAGGTCCGCCACGACCAGCCGGCGGGAGCCGTACCGCGCGTGCAGCGCCTCGATCGACCCGTCGTGCACCACCCGGCCGTGGTCGATCACCACCAGGCGCCGGCAGAGCCGCTCGATGTCGGCCAGGTCGTGCGTGGTCAGCACCAGCGTGGTGTCACCGGCGGCGCCGAGCTCGGCCAGGAAGGCCCGGACCGCCTGCCGGCTCACCAGGTCGAGCCCGATCGTCGGCTCGTCCAGGAAGAGCACCTCCGGGCCGTGCAGCAGCGCGGCGGTCAACTCGCCGCGCATCCGCTGGCCGAGCGAGAGCTGCCGGACCGGGATGTCGAGGAAGTCGTCCAGGTCGAGCTGCGCACGGCAGCGCCGCAGCCGCGCCGCGTGCTCCGCCGCCGGCACCCGGTAGACGTGCCGCAGCAGGTCGAAGGAGTCGCGCAGCGGGAGGTCCCACCAGAGCTGCGAGCGCTGCCCGAAGACCACCCCGATGCGCAGCGCCAGCCGGGTACGCTGGTCCACCGGGACCAGCCCGCAGACGCGTACCTGGCCGGCGGAGGGCGTCAGCACCCCGGTCATCATCTTGAGCGTGGTGGACTTGCCGGCGCCGTTCGGCCCGATGTATCCGACCATCTCGCCCCGGCGGATCGCCAGGTCGATCCCGTCGACCGCGCTCACCACCCGCCTGGTCCGGCGGAAGCGGCCGGCCCGGACGCGTACCGCGAACTCCTTGCGCAACCCGCGCGCCTCGATGACCGGGGACTCCGGCCGGGTCGCGGTCACGAGCCGGTGCTCCGGTAGTGCCGCACGCCGAGCCGCCAGACGGCGGCGGCGAGCGCACCGGCCGGCAGCGCCACGACCGGTGCGGCCCAACCCACCCAGCCCGGCAAACCGAGCGGGTCGGCCCGGCCGAGCAGCGCCAGCGCCGGGTAGTAGGCGACGAAACCGAACCCCAGCCCGTACGCGAAGACGTTTCGAAACCAGCCACTGTAGACGGTCATCGGGTAGGTGGTGAAGTCCCGACCACCGTAGGTGAACGCCGAGCCCACCTCGCCGGAGTCGATCCACCAGAACGAGAGCGTCGCCGCAGCCACGAAGATCGCGCCGAAGAAGACCACCCCGGCCAGCGGCGCCAGCACGGCCAGCGCCACCCGACCCGCAGTCCAGTGCAGGTCCGCGGTGGCCAGCGCCACGGCCAGCACCCCCGCCCCGAAGAGGGCGCGGGACGCCTTGCGCAGCGGCAGGTCCATCAGCAGCAGTTGGGGAAGCGCGCCGAGCGGACGGACCAGGACCGCGTCGAGCAGCCCGGTCCGGACGTACTGGCGGAGTCCCTCGACGTTGCCGACCGCCAGGTCGGCGGTGGCGAAGGCCGCCGAGGAGAGCCCCACCATCACCATCGCCTCACTCCGGTCGAAGCCGCCCAGCTCCCGGGTGACCCGGAACAGCACCAGCACCGTGAGCACGTCGAGCGCGGTGGCGCCGACGTTGCTGACCAGGTCGACCAGGAACGAGGTCCGGTACGACGCCTGCGACCGGGCCTGTCCGCGCAGCAGGGCCAGATAGGCCGGCGCCCGCCGCAGCCGGTACGGCGACTCAGCCACCCTGCACCTCAGCCACCCTGCACCACCAGCCTGCGTTCGGCCCGGCGCTGCACGGCGTGACACGCCAGCAACACCAACCCGGCCCAGAGCACCTGCACGATGACCATCGCGGCCTGGACCAGCCGTCCGTCCCGCTCGACAAGGACGTCCAGCGGCGTCTGCAACAGACTCGGGAACGGCGTGGCCAACCAGAGTGTCACGGTGATCCAGTCCGGCAGGAACCGCAGCGGAAAGTAGAGCCCGGCGAGCACACCGGAACCGAGGGTCCAGAGGATCAGCGCGCCCCGGGCGTCGTGCAGCCAGTAGGCGGTCGCGTTCACCAGGTAGCGGCAGCCGAAGCAGATCACCACGGCCAGGCCGGTGGAGAGGGCGAAGAGCGGCACCGTCTGCCACCGGGTCGGCGCGGCGAGGTCGAAGAAGAGCAGCCCGGTGAGGACCGGCGGCAGGAACCGCGTCAGCAGCGCGTACCCGGCCCGGCCGAGGTCGGTCGCCAGGTAGCTGACCACCGGATGCACCGGGCGCAGCAGGTCGCTCGCGACCTCGCCGGTGCGGATCCGGTCGGCCAGCTCGGTCCACCGCCACAGCAGTATCACGGCGAGCAGTCCCTGTCCTACCCAGACGAAGGTGGCGAGTTGCTCCGGGGTGTAGCCATTCGCCACGCCACCGGCACCGGACGCGACGGCGAGCAGGACGTAGCAACGGAGGAAGCCGAAGACGGTGTTGGTGAAGGCGCCGGCAAGGGTAGCTTGCCGATATGTAGAGTACCGACGAAACCCCGATCTGGTTATGGCAGCAAATGTCCGGAACCACGGGATGATGTTTCGGCGGATGGGTGGTGGCACAGTGGCGGTGACCGAGCCCACGCCGTTACCCTCCTTCCGCGACCACGCTGCACCAAGCCGGGCGACTTTACCCGGAACGCCCGGCTGCCCAGCGAGAATTTTCGACGAGGTGACACCCCGTGAGTGAGCGACGCGAGCCGGCTTCCCCGGCCGCGCCGCGCGCGGTCAGCCGCCTCGCCGGCGGCCCCGGGCCCGGAGCAACGGCCCGCCGGGGCGCCACAGGTCGAGACGCCGGAGTACGACCGGGAGCGCCGGTATGAGTGGGCGATACTCCGGCGGCTGGGGCGAGGCACCCGAACCCTCCTGGGCGACCGAACCGACCTCGGAGTGGGAGCCGCAGTTCCCCGGCCAGCGGTATGCCGGAGACATCGGCCACCAGCGGCGTCGCCCCGTCCGGCCCGCCGGCCGCGCAGCCGTGCCGACCGGCCGGGCCAAGGTGCCGCCACCGGGTAGCCGCCCCGGTGAGCCGGAGCCCTTCGGCCGCCCGGACGGCGCCCCGCACGCACCCGAGCCGATCCGCCAGGGCCGGCCCGACGCTGTCCCCGACGGGCACCCCGAGGCGATCCCGAACGGGCGCCCCGGACAGCCTGCCGGGCCCCGCCCGGTGGCCGCCCGGGCGGACGGACCGCCGCGCGACGCGCGCACCGGCCGCATCGACCGCTGGAGCGGCGACCGGTCCACGACTTGGGAGCCGGCGTCCGATTCCCGGGATACCACCCCTGAACCGTGGGACGAACCGTCGAACGGGCGCGCCCGGCCGCCGGCGGAGTACCGCACCGGCGGCTCGGTGCCGGTCGCCCGGGACGACCGCCGCTCGCCCCGGGCGGCGGAGCCCGGACCGCGCGGAGGCCGCGGCGACAGCGGGTTCGCGGGCGGCCGGGCGGCGTCGCAGCACGATCCCCGCCGCTCCGGAGACGACCGACCGGGCCGTTCCGCCGCCCCGCAGGAACGGCGGGGACGGTGGCTCACCGGTCCCGCCTCGGAGGAGACCCCGCCGCCGCAGGACCGCCGCCCCATGCCGTCCGACGGCCGCCCCGGACCACGGGACGGCCGGGGCCGGATCGCGCCGGGTGGACGTCCCGGCCAGATGCCGGCGGCGTTCGACGGCGCTCCCGGACCGGACCGCGCCGACGGCTGGGCCGCGCGATCCAGCGGTCCACCGCACCCGGCAGGCCGTGAGGTGCCGCCCGGTCGCACCCCGCCCCGGGCCCGGCCCGACCGTCCCGGCGCCGAGCCGCCGCCGGTCCGGCGACCCGCCGCCGGGGCCTGGCCGGCGCAGCGCGGCCCGGGTCAGGAGCCGCCGCGTGAGGGCCGGCGCTTCCCCGACCTGGGTTCCGGGCGACCGCCGGCCCGCGATCCGCGCGGCACCGATCCGGCCGGCCGGCCGGGGCCGGCGCACCGTGGTGATCGAAGCGACCGGATCGGTCCGCCCCCGCCCGGCGCCGAACGGCCAGCCGCCGAGCTGGCACCGGGATACGGCCGGCCGGACCGTCCACCGGTCCCCGGAGCCGACCGTCCACCGGTCCCCGGAGCCGACCGTCCGCCGGTCCCCGGACCCGACCGGGTGCCGCCGCGCGGCGGCCAGCAGGACGGAGCGCCGACCCGTCCGGAGCGGGGCGCGGGATATCCGCCCGCGGCCAACGCTCCGGCGGGACCGACCGAGCGGGTCGGGCCGAGCGTGCCGCCCCGGGCCGGGGAACCGGCCCGCGCCGTCGAGCAGCCGCGCCCGGTCGAGCCCGCCCGCCGGATCGAACCCACGCACCCGGTCGAGCCGGTACGCCGGGTCGAGCAGTCCCGCCCGATCGAGCCGCGCCCGGTCGACGCCGGGCGACCGGTGGAAGCGCCTCGCCCCGTGGCCCCGTCCCGCCCCGCCGAAGCGGCCCGCCCCACCGAACCGCCTCACCCGGTCGAACCGCCCCGCTACACGGAGTCCGTCCGCCCCACCGAACCGGCCCGCCCGGTCGAACCGCCCCGCCACGCCGAGTCCGTCCGCCCCACCGAACCGGCCCGCCCGGTCGAACCGCCCCGCCACGCCGAGTCCGTCCGCCCCACCGAACCGGCCCGCCCGGTCCAGCCGGCCCGCCCCGTCGACCCCGTCCGCCCCACCGAACCGGCCCGCCCCGCCGAGACGACGCAGCCGGTGGAGCCGCCACGCGAGCAGGCGGCGGGCTGGCTGACCCCGAGCGCGGCGCCGGATCCGGTTCCCCCGGCGCCCCGGCAGCCCTCCGCCGACGAGACCGGTCCGCGTCCTCCCGCCACGCCTCCCCCGTCCGCGGGCCTACGCCTGGAGTTCCTGCCCGCGCCGACGCCCACCGCCACACCCCCGACGCCGGCCACCGGCCCCGCACCCCCGCCCGCCAGCACGCCGCCGGCCGACTCCACCCCGTCCGCCAGCCCGTTGCCGGACGAGGCGGCCGGGCCGGAGAGTGGTTGGCTGGTCGAGCCAGCCGCCGCCCCGGCGGCGGATATCCTCATCGAACCCGCCTCCTCCGTCCCCTCGTCCGGCCCTCCGATCGAACCGGCCGGCCCGGGATCCGTCCCGGACACCGGACGGGCCGCCGACCTGAGTGGAACTTCCGTACCCTCCATGCCAAAGACCGGACCTGTCACGGACCACGCCCCCCTCGGGCCGCTTGACGATGCTGCCGCGACGGCCGCCTCCCCCGCCGAGCCGGGCACCGACACCACCGCCGCGAACGCCGGAGCGGACGCCGGCGCCGCCGTACCCCGACAACGGGGCGACGGCGACGCAGAGCCGGCGGCCGACGCGACCGCAGCGCCGCCCACGGCCAGCGGCGGGGACGGAGCGGCCGATCGTGGATCGGCGGAGACCGCCCCAGCAGTCGGCGCCGGCGGCCCGCCGGCCACGGCCGCCACCTCCGGCCCGCCAGCCGCCGGGCCGCCGTCCGCCGCGCCCACCTCCGGCCCGCCGCTGGCCACCTCGCCGCCCGGGTCGCCCGTCGCCGAGGCGAGCCCGGACACGGTGCTGCCGACCGGGCCGGCCGCCGGTGCGGCCACCGCGCTGAGCGCGCCCACCATGCTCACCCCGATCGTCCGGCCCGGCGGGGCGCGTGCGGCCGAGCCGAAGCCCGAGGACGTTCCGGCGGAGCCGTCGGCGACCGACCCGGAACACGTGCTGGCGTCGTACGAGTGGCGGTTCCACCACGAAACCCTGCGGGAGCTGGTCGAGGACCCGGAGGAGCTGCGGGCCATCCGGGACCGGCTGACGGAGAAGCTCGAACCGGCCAAGGACAACGCCACCCGGGCGCGGCTGCTAAGCCTGCGGGCCGTGGTCTCCCGGATCCTCGGCGACCTCGGCAAGGCGCTCTCCGACGGCAAGCTGGCGCTCGCCCACGCGGAGGCGACCGGCCAGTTGCGGCGGATCGCGATCGCGCAGGCCCGGCTGGCCCACGTCCTCCAGTGGCGGGGGGACTTCGCCGAGGCGGACCGGCTCTTCGCGGAGGCCAACTCGTCCGAGCTGCCGGACCGGCTGCGGGCCACCATGCACGAGCACGCCGGGCGGTCCTGCTACGACCAGGGCCGGTACATGGAGGCGTGCAACCACTTCGAGAAGGCCCTGGAGCTGCGCAAGGTCGAGGACCCGGATCTGATCTCCCGGACCGAGCTCGCGCTCGACGCGGTCTTCAACAAGGTCGCCAAGGACGGTTGGGGTCCGTACCCGCGCGACCGGGACGAGATTCTCCAGGTGCACAAGCCACCGGTGCCGACCTTCAGCGAGAAGGTCCAGCGCTGGGGGTACGCCGACCCCGACGGCCAGCTGGCGATCGCGCCGAGCTACGCCGACGTGCAGCCGTTCCGGGACGGCGCCGCCTGGGTACGCCGGCCGGAGACCCGGACCTGGGAGCTGATCGACGAGACCGGTGAACTGCTCGTCGAGGCCTCGGCGGGCTACCTCGGCGTGGGATCCTTCTCCGACGGACTGGCCTGGGTCTCCCGGGACGGCACCGGCGGCTGGATCGCGATCGACAAGTCCAACAAGGTGGTCATCCCGGTCGGCTTCGAGGACGTGCGCCCGTTCCGGCGCGGTATCGCCGCCGTCCGCCGGGGCGGCTGGGGCGCGGTCGACAAGACCGGCAAGGTGGTGCTGCCGACCCGCTACACCGGCTTCAGCACCGCGCTCACCGACGGCCGCTACGTCGACGGCTTCACCGACGAAGGGCTGGCGATCGTGGACGTGAACGGGCGCAAGGGCGTGGTCGACCGCTCCGGGCAGGTCCTGGTCCCGCCGGCCCATCCGGCGCTGGTCATCCACCCGGTCGCCTTCCTGGTCGGCAACGGCGCCGGGCAGTGGGGTGCGCTCGACCGCCGGGGTGAGCCACTGATCGACGCGGTCCACCCGAGCCGGAACGACGTGATGGAGGAGATCGACCGGTTACTCGCCGACACCAAGCCCGTGCTGTGATCCGCATTCCCCGCCGTGCTGTGATCCGCATTCCCCACGGCCTCGCCCGACGTGATCCACTCCGGCGCGGGGACTAGGGTCGAAGGTATGGAATTCCGACACCTTGGCCGCTCCGGCCTGCTGATCAGCGAGATCTCGTACGGCAACTGGATCACCCACGGCTCTCAGGTCGAGGAGGAGGCCGCACTCGCCTGCGTACGCGCGGCGCTGGAGGCCGGCATCACCACCTTCGACACCGCCGACGTGTACGCCGGCACCAAGGCGGAGTCGGTGCTGGGCCGCGCCCTGCGCAGCGAGCGCCGGGAAGGGCTGGAGATCCTCACCAAGGTCTTCTGGCCGACCGGCCCGGGCCGGAACGACCGGGGCCTGTCCCGCAAGCACATCATGGAGTCGATCAACGGATCGCTGCGCCGCCTCCAGACCGACTACGTCGACGTCTACCAGGCACACCGGTACGACTACGCCACGCCGCTGGAGGAGACGATGGAGGCCTTCGCCGACGTCGTGCACTCCGGCAAGGCGCACTACATCGGCGTCTCGGAGTGGAAGGCGTCGGAGATCCGGGCCGCCCACGCGCTGGCCCGGGAGCTCAAGATCCACCTCGTCTCCAACCAGCCGCAGTACTCGATGCTCTGGCGGGTGATCGAGGGCGAGGTCGTGCCGACCAGCCAGGAGCTCGGCGTCAGCCAGATCGTCTTCTCGCCGATCGCCCAGGGCGTGCTGACCGGCAAGTACCAGCCCGGCCAGGAGCCGCCGGCCGGCTCGCGGGCCACCGACAGCTCCGGCGGCGCAGGCTTCATCGCCCGGTTCATGTCCGACGAGGTGCTGACCCGGGTGCAGCGACTCAGGCCGCTCGCCGAGCAGGCGGGGCTCAGCATGGCCCAGCTCGCCGTCGCCTGGGTGCTGCAGAACCCGAACGTGGCCTCGGCGATCATCGGCGCCTCGCGCCCGGAGCAGGTGCACGACAACGTGAAGGCGTCCGGGGTGAAGCTCGACTCCGACCTGCTCAAGGCGATCGACGAGGTCGTCGACCCGATCACCGAGCGGGACCCGGCCAAGACCCAGAGCCCGGCCAAGCGCCCGTAGCGGGTGTTAGGAAGGGCCCCCGCTACGACAGAAAACGATAAGCGGGGGCCCTTCCTTACACCTCAGTTCTGCCAGAGGCGGATCATGCGGAGGCCCTCGGCGTAGAGGTGGGCGGGCAGGCCGATCAGATCGCCGGTCGCGAAGACACCGCCGAAGAACCAGCCACCCACGCGCGGGTTCCAGAGCAGGGCGAAGAGCAGGATGAAGCCGTACGGCGCCATCAGGTCGTAGCCGCGCCGCCACTGCGGGGTCAGCCACGGCTGGAGGACGTTGCCGCCGTCCAGACCGGGCACCGGCAGCAGGTTGAGGATGCTCGCGGTCAGCTGGAGGAAGGCGAGCAGCGCGACACCGGACCAGAACTCGGGGCGGGCGAAGACGTCCACCCCGATAGCGAACGGCACGACCAGCAGCAGCGCGAAGAGCACGTTGGTGGCCGGACCGGCCAGGCTGACCAGCGAGTGCCGAAGGCGGCCGGGAATCTCGTGCCGGTCCACCCAGACGGCACCGCCGGGCAGGCCGATGCCGCCGAGCAGCACCACCGCCACGGGCAGGATGATCGAGAGCAGCGGGTGGCTGTACTTGAGCGGGTTGAGGGTCAGGTAGCCGCGGTGGGCCACTCCCCGGTCGCCGGCCCGGAACGCCACCACGGCGTGGGCGTACTCGTGCAGGCAGAGCGAGACCAGCCAGCCCGAGACGACGAAGAGGAAGACGTCGAGCCGGAGGTTGCCGAACCCGTTCCACGTCATGACCCCGCTGGTGACGAAGAGCGCGACCAGGGCCAGGAAGATCGGGCTGGGCCGGAAGGCCTCCCGGGGCACGCCGAGGACCAGCCGGTCCCGGCCGCGTTGGTCGAAGTTCATCCCGGTCACTCGGCCGCCGGTTGCAGGCTCATCTTGTATTCCACCCGGTCGTCCTCGACCAGCAGCACCGAGGCGACGCCGGCGGCGGCGAGTTCACGCCAGGTCTGGCCGATCCAGGACTCGGCGTCGGCCTGGCTGCTGAACGCCTCGGCCGGTCCGGTGACCGGACCGCCGTCCGCGCCCTCGTACCGCCAGCTCCACGGCATGTCGCGTCTCCCCTCGCCGATCTTCCGCGCCGACAAACCTCCGCCAGCCTAGTCGGCCGCACGGTACGAGCCGGCCCGGAGCGCTCGGTGCGATCCCGGCACGGCATCCGTACCTCACCCGCGACATACCTCACCGCGAGATGCCGGGCCGAGCGCTCTAAGGTACGGGCATGTCCGTTGACGGGTGGCACAGGCTCCTGGTGCTGGGCGGGATCCGCTCCGGCAAGTCCGAGTTCGCAGAAGCACTGGTGCAGGACGTACCGGATGTCCGTTACGTCGCGACGGCCTCGACCGGCGTCGACGACCCCGAGTGGGCGGCCCGGATCGACGCCCACCGGCTCCGCCGGCCGCCGAGCTGGACGACCGAGGAGGCCAATGCCGACCCGTCCCGGCTCGCCGAACTGCTCGCCGGGGCCGGGCCCGGGGAGACCCTGCTCGTCGACGACCTCGGTGGCTGGGTGACCGTGCTGCTCGACCCGGCGCACCAGCCCGCCGACGACGTCGCCACCATCGGCGAACTCGGCGCCGCGATCCGGGCCTGCCCGGCCCGGCTGGTGCTGGTCAGTCCGGAGGTGGGGCTGTCGACGGTGCCGACGACGCCGCTCGGTCGGGCCTTCGCCGACGCCGTCGGCACCACCAACCGGACGGTCGCCGACGCCTGCGACGCCGTGGTGCTGATGGTCGCCGGGCAGCCGGCCTGGCTCAAGGTCGGCGCCGACCGGCCAGCCCCGGCGGCGGTGCCGGCCGGCGGCCCGAGCCCGGACGCCCGACGGCCGGGCGTGCCGGCCCAGCCCGACCGCGCCGTCCCGGCCGATCCCGGCCCGCCCGCCGACCGGGACACGTCCGCCGACCGTGGCACCACCGCACCGGCCGCTTCGGCCTGGACCGACGTCCTGGGTGCGGTGCCCCAGGTACTCCGGCCCACCGTCGTCCCCGCGCCCCCGGCCGAGCCCTCTCCCTCGGACGGGACCGGCTGGACCGCACCGACCATGGCGCTGCCGATGGTCGCCACCGGCCTGGTCATCCAGGCCGGGATGGACCTGCCGATGCCGGACGAGTACGCCGGTCCCGCCGCCGTCGACCGGCTCGGCACCCTCGACCTGCCCGGCACCGGCCTCGGCCGGCTGGACCGGGTGGTCGCGTTCGCCGCCGCCACGCAGGCCAGCGACACCCCGCAGCCCTGGCGCTCCGTCCGGGTGCTCCTGCTGCACGGCGACCACGCCGGCGGGGCAGCCGCCGGCGCGGTGCCCGGCGAGTCCGCCCGCCGGGCCGAACAGGCGCGGCAGGGAACGGGCCCGATCGCCCGGCTGGCGGCCGAGGCAGACGCCACCCTCCAGGTCGTGGCGGCACCGCAGGCCCGGCCGATGGAGGAGGGCCCGGCGCTGACCGGTGACGAGATCGAGGCGGCCCTGCGCTACGGCTGGCGGCTCGCCGAGGAGGCGGTGGACGCGGGCGCGGATCTGCTGGTGCTCGCCGCCTGCGGCGCCGGTACCGAGGCCGCCGCCGCGGCGGTACTCGCCGCCACATCCGGCGCCGAACCCGCCGCGGTGCTCGGCCGGGTCGTGGCGCACGGCGGCCAGGTCGACGACGAGGCATGGATGCTGCGTTGCGCCGCCGTCCGGGACGCCATGCACCGCACCCGGCGCAGTCCCCGGGACGCCAAGGACGTGCTCGCCGAGTTCGGTGGCGGCGACATCGCGATCGCCACCGGCGTCCTGCTCGGCGCGACGGCCCGGCGTACCCCGGTGCTGCTCGACGGGCCGGTCGGGGTCGCGGCCGGTCTGGTCAGCCGGGACCTCGCCGGCCAGGCCCGGCACTGGTGCCTGCTTCCCGACCACGGCGACCATCCGGGTGTCCGGCTCGGCGCCGACGTGCTCGACCTGGAACCGCTGCTGGATCTGCGGCTCGGGCTCGGTGAAGGGGCCGGCGCGCTGGCCGCGCTGCCGGTGCTGCGCTCCGCGCTGACCCTCGCCGCCACCCTGCCGCCGCATCCCGCCGAGGAGACCGCCGAGACCCCAGCTCCGGCACCCGGCACCGCCGGCTCCGCTCCGGCGCCCGGTCCCGGCGGCACCGGTGCCGCCGATCCGGCGCCCCGGGCCGGGCAGTCGCATCCGGAGAGCCCGCCGGTGCCGGACCCGGCCGAACCGTGGGCCCCTGAACCGGCGACCCCTGAACCGGCGCCACCGGCACCGGAGCGGCCCGGGCGGGACGTCGAGGACGGCCCGGACGACGATCGGGAGTTCGTCGAGCCGCCGCCGGCCGGCCCCGGCCCGACCAGCATCCCGGAGGAGCCGGACCCGGCCGGGGCGGGTCCGGCGACGGACGCGGCGGGCGGCCGGGAGGGTGGGCGCCGCGACGGCGCCACCGTGCCACCGGGTGCCTGAGGGCCGCTTCGCGGCCGGCGGCCGGCTGGCGGTGACCATCTTCACCGTCGCGCCGCTGCGGGCCGACCGGGTCGACCGCGCCTCCGCCGGTACGGCGATGGCCCTGGCGCCGCTCGTCGGCGCGCTGCTCGGCGTGCTCCTCACCGCGGTGCTGGGTGGGCTGGGCACGATCGCCCCACCGCTGGTCGCCGCCGTGCTGACCGTGGCGGCGGCAGCGCTGCTCACCCGCGGACTGCACCTGGACGGGCTTGCCGACACCGTCGACGCGCTCGGCTCCTACCGGTCGCCGGAAGCGGCTCTGCGGATCATGCGGCAGCCGGACGTCGGCCCGTTCGGGGTGGTCGCCCTCCTCCTCGTACTCCTGCTCCAGGCCGCGTCGTTCGCGGCGCTGGCCGGCCGGCCGTGGTCCGCGCTGGTCGCGGCCATGGTCTCCGGGACGGCGGCCGGACGGCTCGCGGTGAGCTGGGCCTGCCGGCGCGGCGTTCCGGCGGCCCGCCCGGACGGGCTCGGCGCGCTGGTCGCCGGCACCGTCGGCCCGGCGACGCTGGTCGGGCTCTCGGCCGCGGTCGCGTTGCTCGCCGTGCCGGCGGTGCCGGGCCGGCCGTGGCAGGGCCCGCTCGCGGTCACCGCGGCGCTGGCCGGCACGCTGCTGCTGCTCCGGCACGTGGTACGCCGGCTCGGCGGCATCACCGGCGACGTGCTCGGCGCCGCCGTCGAAGTGGCCAGCACGCTCTGCTTCCTGGGTCTGGTGCTGGCCGGGTGAGGACGGGCCCGCGGTGCCGTCGCCGGCGGATGGAGAGAGTCCCGACCGGTGTGCCCCGGCGGGGCCGCTCGGACGACCGGCCGGTGCCGACCGGCTGACCGGGCTGCCGTTCGCGGGTAGCGTTCGCGAAAAGGACATCAGATACGAGGACGAGGCCGGCACGCGGCCGAGCGGGGGGACGCAATGCTCATCACGGACGATTTCCTGCCCGTGCCGGTCCCGGAGTCGCTGACCGCGACCTACCTGGTGCCCACCTCCGGCCCGGCCGACCCGGCTCCGGCCGACGCGGTGGCGGCGCTGGGCGGCCGGCTCTCCGGACCGGTGCACGACCTCGCCCGGCAGATGCTGGACAGTCCGCTCATGACGGTCGACACCCGACCGATCGCGGAGTTTCCGCACCTGCCACCGGACCTGCTCACCGCCTTCGGGGCCACCGACACCCAGCTGGCCCGGCTCGACGCCGCCACCGACCTGGTGGTCGTGCAGGCCAGTTACCGGCCCGGCTGGCCACCGGCGCACGAGTGGGCGGCCCGCACGGTGGCCTCCGCCGTCGCCGAGTCGCTCGGCGCGGACGTGGTCGACGTCTTCGCCCTGCAGTTCCTCGACCCGGCTGCGGCGCTGCGCTCGCTGCCGGACGCCGAGGGGCGGGTACGCCTGATCGACTGGGTCCTGGTGCCGTACTCCTCGGACGACGGCGGCCTCTGGTTCACCACCAAGGGACTGCGCCGGTTCGGGCTGCTGGAGTTGCAGGCGCAGGGGGTACCGACCCATCTGACCCGGGCCTGGGGCGCGGTGATGACCGGGGTGGCCCGGCGGCTGCTCCGGGCCTGGACGGACGGACTCGCCGACAGCGAGGTGCCGGCCTTCGTGCAGCTGCCGGTCGTCACCTCGGTCACCGGGCACGACATCGCGGTCGCCTACGGCAATCCGCAACAGCACGACACCACCGGCCCGGCGGCGCTGCGGCTGGAACTCGACCCCGCCACCGACCCGGACGCCGACTCGTTCCTGACCCTGCTGCCGCCCACCGACCATCCCGGGCCGGCCGGGCGGTACTTCGCGGCGGTCTGCGCCGCCCTCTTCGGCGCCACCGCCCAGTCCGACGTCCGGTACGCCCGCCCCGACGACGCGATGGCCCGGGCGATCACGACGGCCCGGGACGGGCTGCCCGGCATCCGGGAGCGCTTCCTCGCCGGCAGCCTGCCGGAGGGGGTGCAGTTGCTTGTCAAGTACGGCCTGCCGACCGACGAGGGGCCGGAGTTCGTCTGGGCCGGGGTCACCTCCTGGACGACTCCGGAGCGGATCGTCGGCGCCAGCGCCAGCGACGCCACGGCGGACCCGACCGTCCGGGTCGGCCAGCCCGTCGTGGTGGACGCCGTCGACGTGGTCGACTGGGCCCTGCTGGACGGCAGCGGCGTGATCGAGGGCGGCTGGACCCAGGCCGTCCTCGACGCCGGGGACCGTTCCCAACGCTGATCCGGCGACCAGCCTCCGGCGGCCGCCCCGGTGGGTGGCTACTTCACGGAGGGCTGGACGAAGGGCGGGCGGGTCACCCGCATCGCCGCGCGCCGGCCGCGTACGTCGATCTCGACCTCGGCGTCCTGCGCCAGTCCCGCATCGCGGTCGAGCAGGGCGAGGGCGATCCCGGCCTTCCGGGTCGGCGAGAAGGTGCCGCTGGTGACCGTGCCTGCGGGCGTACCGTCGGCGGTCAACACCGTCATGCCGGGCCGGGGGATGCCGCGGTCGAGCGCGACCAGCCCCCAGAGGGTGCGCCGGGCCCCGGCCGCCTTCTCGGCGAGCAGCGCCGACCGCCCCCAGAACGCCGGCTTGTCCCAGCCCACCGCCCAACCCAGCCGGGCCTGCACCGGGCTGATCTCCGGGGAGAGGTCCTGGCCGTGCAGCGGGTAACCCATCTCGGTGCGCAGGGTGTCCCGGGCGCCCAGGCCACAGGTGCGGATCCCGTACGGCTCGCCGGCCGCGAGCAGCGCGTCCCAGACCGCGGTCGCCGCCTCGGCCGGCACCACCAGCTCGTAGCCGTGCTCGCCGGTGTAACCGGTCCGGCAGACCACCAGCGAGACCGGGCCGCCCAGCCCGGTGGCGGCCCCGGCGGTGGAGAAGCTCAGCTCGGCGGTGGAGAAGCTCATGTAGTCGTGTCCGGTAGGCAGTCCGAGGGCGCCGAGCAGCTCCGCCGAGCGCGGCCCCTGCACCGCCAGTACGGCGTACGCGTCGTGCTCGTCGGTGACGGTGATACCGGCCGGGGCGGCGGCGCGCAGCCGGCGTACCACCTCGGCGGTGTTGGCGGCGTTCGGGACCAGGAAGACGTGCTCGGGGTCGTGGAGGTAGGCGATGATGTCGTCCACCACCCCGCCGGTGGCGTCGTCGCAGCAGAGCGTGTACTGCGCCCGTCCCGGCCCGATCCGGCCCAGGTCGTTGCTGAGGCAGGCGTTGACGAAGTCCGCCGCCCCGGGGCCGGTGATCCGGGCCTTGCCCAGGTGGGAGACGTCGAAGACGCCCACCGCGGTACGCACCGCCGTGTGCTCCCGGAGGACGCCGCCGCCGGCGTACTCCAGTGGCATGGACCAGCCGCCGAAGGCGGCGAACTTGGCGCCGAGCGCGGCGTGCCGCTCGTGCAGCGGCGAGTGGCGGAGCTGGCCGGCGACGCTTTCCGGGAGCTGGTCGGCGGGGTGTTCCGGGGTCTGGCCGGTCGTCTGGGTCGGGTCGGTCATGGGTCGCAACCTACCTGCGATCCGGCCCATGGTTAGCATCGGCGGGACCCGTCCGGCGGACCGTCGGCGGGACAGCCCGTTCGTCCGGCCTGTAAGTTGCGCCGGAGACCCACTTCGCCGGGCCGCACCCACGCGGCCGGCCACGCCCGTCCGGAGCCGCGTAGTGACATCGCCCAGCACAACCCTCAGCCTGGTCGACACCGACCCCGCCGAACTCGCCGTCGACGCCATCGTCATCGGGTTGCACAGCCAGACGGTGGACGCGGTGGAATCCGCGCGGAGCAGCGACTTCGCCGGGACCCTGCTCCTCGCCACCGGTGCGGAGAGCATCGCCGCGGCGTTCGACGGCCGGCTCACCGAGACCCTGGCGCTGCTGGGCGCCACCGGCGGTCCGGGTGAAGTGATCAAGCTCGCCACCCTGGGCACGATCACCGCGCCGCTGGTCGTCGCCGTCGGGCTCGGCCCCGAGCCGACCGGCGCGGCACCGGCACCGGAGGTCCTCCGCCGGGGCGCCGCCTCGGCCGTGCGGGCGCTGGCCGGCGCCGAGCGGGTCGCGCTGACCCTGCCGGTGCCGGACGACGAGGACGCCCCGGCCGCGCTGCGCGCCATCGCCGAGGGGGGCCTGCTCGGGGCGTACCGGTTCGCCGGTTACAAGACCCGGCCGCAGCCGACCCGGCGGCCACCGGTGGCGGCGATCGCGGTACACGTCCCGGACGCCGGTGACGACCGGGCCCGCGTGGAGATCGGCCGGGCCGGCGTGGTGGCCCGGGCGGTCTGCCGGAGCCGGGACTGGGTCAACACCGCCCCCAACGAGCTGCGCCCGCCGTCCTTCGCCGACTCGGTGGCCACCGCCGCCCGGGAGGCCGGGCTCGGCGTGGAGGTCCTCGACGAGCAGGCCCTGGCCGCCGGAGGCTACGGCGGCATCCTCGCCGTCGGGCTGGGCTCGGCGGCGCCGCCCCGGCTGGTGAAGCTCAGCTACGACCCGGCGACCGCCGGGGCCGGCGGGTCGGTGAAGCGGCTCGCGCTGGTCGGCAAGGGCATCACCTTCGACACCGGCGGCGTGTCGATCAAGCCCGCCCAGGGCATGTGGGAGATGAAGTCCGACATGGCCGGCGCGGCGGCGGTCGCCGCCACCATGCTCGCCGTCGCCGAGCTGAAGCCGGCCGTCGCGGTGACCGCGTACCTGCCGATGGCCGAGAACATGCCGTCGGGCACGGCGTACCGGCCGGGCGACGTGGTGACGATGTACAACGGCAAGCGGGTCGAGGTGCTCAACACCGACGCCGAGGGCCGGATGGTCCTCGGCGACGCCATGGCGCGGGCCTGCGAGGACGGCTGTGACTACCTGGTCGAGACCTCGACGCTGACCGGCGGCCAGGTGGTGGCGCTGGGCAAGCGGGTGGCCGGCGTGATGGGCAGCACCGAGCTCTGCCAGCGGGTCCAGCAGGCCGGCGAGACGGCCGGAGAGCCGACGTGGCCGATGCCGCTGCCGGACGACGTCCGGAAGGGAATGGACTCGGAGGTCGCGGACATCTCCCAGGTGAACGCGACGATGGACCGCGCCGGCCACATGCTGCAGGGTGGCGTCTTCCTGCGGGAGTTCGTCGCCGACGAGGTGCCGTGGGCGCACATCGACATCGCCGGGCCGAGCTACCACTCCGGCGAGCCGACCGGCTACTGGACGAAGGGTGGCACCGGGGTGCCGGTGCGTACCCTGCTGGAGCTGGTCGACGACATCGCGGCCAACGACTGACGGACCGGCCGCCGGTCCCGCCGGATGGCGGCGGGACCGGCCCCCTGCGGGGTCGCCGGCTCCCGGCGGGTCAGCCGCTCGCGCGCTTGCGTCAGCCGGCTCGCCCGCTCGCGTCAGCCGCTCGCCCGCTTGCGACGCTCGTTGAAGTCGCGCATCCGCTGTGGGTAGCCGACCAGCCGGACGTCGTAGACCGGGATGGCCATCCGGTGGGCGAACCGGCGGGCCCCGTCCGGGCCGTCGATCCGGCGCCGCGTCCACTCACCGTCGTGCGCGATCAACATCACGGTGGTCTCGGTCACGGTCGTGCGAGGCTCGATGAACGCCTCGACGCCGCGCTTCGACCGGACAAACTGTTCAAGATGGTCAAGATCCGCACGGCTGGCGGGGCGATCACCCGCCGTGACAACCGCCTTCTTACGTCGGCGAAACCAGGCCACCCGATCCTCTCCTCCCCGGCACGGCCGCCGCACGGCGAAACCGGCGACTTCCGGCAAGCGTACGTCCCCACGACGTGTCCTTGGGCACCTCGGTACGCGGTCCGCTTCCACTAGTGACAAGATGACCGAGGTGGGCGCTCCCCGGTTCTGCTCGGCCGTCCGGGAAAAGTCCACGCCGCACCGGCCGGAAGACCCCGGTCGCGGGCGGCGGTATGCCCGGTTGACCGGCATCACCCTCGTAGCAGCGACGCGACCTGGGAGTTAACTGTGAGCGAGCCGAACGGCGGAACGTTCGACGTCGTCATCCTCGGAGGTGGCAGCGGCGGGTACGCGGCGGCACTGCGTGCCGCCCAACTGGACCTCTCGGTCGCGATGATCGAGAAGGGCAAGGTCGGCGGCACCTGCCTGCACAACGGCTGCATCCCGACCAAGGCGCTGCTGCACGCGGCGGAGATCGCCGACCAGACCCGCGAGTCGGAGCAGTTCGGCATCAAGGCCGAGCTGGTCGGCGTCGACATGTCCGGCGTGAACGCCTACAAGGACGGCGTGATCTCCCGGCTCTACAAGGGCCTGCAGGGGCTGATCAAGGGCGCCAAGATCACCCTGGTGGAGGGCGAGGGCCGGCTGGTCTCCCCGGACACCGTCGAGGCGAACGGCGCCCGCTACACCGGCCGCAACGTCGTGCTCGCCTCCGGCTCGTACGCCCGGACCCTCCCCGGCCTGGAGATCGACGGCGAGCGGGTGATCACCAGCGACCACGCGCTGACCCTGGACCGGGTGCCGACCTCGGCGATCGTGCTCGGCGGTGGCGTGATCGGCGTCGAGTTCGCCAGCGTCTGGAAGTCCTTCGGCGTGGACGTCACGATCATCGAGGCGCTGCCCCGACTGGTGGCGGCCGAGGACGAGGAGTCCTCCAAGGCGCTGGAGCGGGCGTTCCGCAAGCGCGGCATCGCGTTCAAGACCGGCAAGCGGTTCGAGAAGGTCGAGCACACCGAGAAGGGTGTCAGGGTCACCATCGAGGGCGGTGACACCTTCGAGGCCGAGGTGCTGCTCGTCGCGGTCGGCCGCGGGCCGAACACCGCCAACCTCGGTTACGAGGAGCAGGGCGTCAAGCTCGACCGGGGCTTCGTGCTGACCGACGAGCGGCTGCGGACCGGCGTGCCGAACGTCTACGCGGTCGGCGACATCGTGCCCGGCCTCCAGCTCGCGCACCGCGGCTTCCAGCAGGGGATCTTCGTGGCCGAGGAGATCGCCGGTCGCAACCCGGCCGTGATCGACGAGAACGGCATCCCCCGGGTCACCTACTCCGACCCCGAGCTGGCCTCGGTCGGGCTCACCGAGGCCAGGGCCAGGGAGCAGTACGGCGCCGACAAGGTCAAGACCTACAACTACAACCTCGGTGGCAACGGCAAGAGCCAGATCCTGAGGACCGCCGGCTTCGTCAAGCTGGTCAGGGTCGACGACGGCCCCGTGGTCGGCGTGCACATGGTCGGCGCCCGGGTCGGTGAACTGGTCGGCGAGGCGCAGCTCATCTTCAACTGGGAGGCGTACCCGGCCGAGGTGGCGCAACTCGTCCACGCCCACCCCACCCAGAGCGAGGCGCTCGGCGAGGCCCACCTCGCCCTGGCCGGCAAGCCGCTGCACGCACACGCCTGACCACAGAAATCTCCGCGCCGGCCCGGCGACCACCGGGCCAGGACCGCACAGGCCACGAAGGAGTCTTGAAACATGCCGGTATCGGTCACCATGCCCCGGCTGGGCGAGAGCGTCACCGAGGGCACCGTAACCCGGTGGCTCAAGCAGGAGGGCGACCGGGTCGAGGTCGACGAGCCCCTGCTCGAGGTCTCCACCGACAAGGTCGACACCGAGATCCCCTCCCCGGCGGCCGGCGTGCTGGCCCGGATCGTGGTCAGCGAGGACGAGACCGCCGAGGTCGGCAGCGAGCTCGCGGTGATCGACGGTGACGGCGAGTCGGCCGGCGAGACCGCACCGGCACAGTCGGAACAGGCCGAGCCTGCGCAGCCGGAACAGGCCGAGCAGGTCGCGCCGCAGGCCGACGCGGAGGAGCAGGCCGCGCCGCAGGCGGAGCAGGCCGGCGCGGAGGAGCAGGCCGAGCCGGAGACGGTGTCGGCCCAGACCGCACCGGCCGGCGACTCGGGCACCGTCCTCAAGATGCCGGCGCTCGGCGAGAGCGTCACCGAGGGCACGGTGACCCGCTGGCTGAAGGAGGTCGGCGACACCGTCGAGGCCGACGAGCCGCTGGTCGAGGTCTCCACCGACAAGGTCGACACCGAGATCCCCTCCCCGGCGGCCGGCACGCTGCTGGAGATTCGGGTCGGCCAGGACGAGACCGCCCCGGTCGGCGCCGACCTGGCGGTGATCGGCACGCCCGGTGGCGCCGCTCCCGCCCAGCCGGAGCGGCCGGCGGCCGAGCCCGCCACGCCCGCCCCGGAGCCGGAGCAGGCCGCCACCGGGGCCCCGAAGCCCGCACCCGCGCCGGAGCAGCCGGCCGCCGAACCGGCCCCGGCGGAACAGCCGACCGGCACGGCGCAGCCCGGCGCGTCGTACCAGACCCCGGCGCCGGAGACCGAGCGCTCCGAGCAGCCGGCCCGGACCGAGCGGTCGGCCCAGCCGTCGGCACCGCGTACCCCGGCCCCCGCGCCGGCCGGCGGCCCGTCGACCGAGAACGGTGCCGGGTACGTGACCCCGCTGGTCCGCAAGCTCGCCAACGACCAGGGCGTCGACCTCGCCACGCTGACCGGGACCGGTGTCGGTGGCCGGATCCGCAAGCAGGACGTACTCGCGGCGGCGGAAGCGGCCCGCGCGGCCAAGCAGGCGCAGCCCGCCGCACCCGCCGCCGAGCCGGCCGCGCCCGCCCCGAAGGCGGCACCCAGCCCGCTGCGCGGCAGCACCCAGAAGCTGCCCCGGATCCGCGCGGTCATCGCCAAGCGGATGCAGCAGTCGCTGCACGAGATGGCGCAGCTCACCACCGTCGTCGAGGTGGACGTCACCAAGGTGGCCAGGCTGCGGGCCCGGGCCAAGGACAGCTTCCTGGAGCGACACGGCGTCAAGCTGTCGTTCCTGCCGTTCTTCGCGCTCGCCGCCGTCGAGGCGTTGCAGACCTACCCGGTGGTCAACGCCCGGATGGACCTTGAGGCGGGGACGATCACCTATCCGGAGGCGGAGCACCTGGGCATCGCCGTGGACACCGAGCGCGGGCTGATGGTGCCGGTGATCCACAACGCCGGTGACCTGAACCTGGCCGGGATCGCCCGGCGGGTCGCCGACCTCGCCGAGCGGACCCGGACCAACAAGATCAGCCCGGACGAGATCGCCGGCGCCACCTTCACGCTGACCAACACCGGCAGCCGGGGTGCGCTCTTCGACACGCCGATCGTCCCGGCGCCGCAGTCCGCGATGCTCGGCACCGGCTCGGTGGTCAAGCGCCCGATGGTGATCACCGACCCGCAGCTCGGCGAGGTGATCGCGCCGCGTTCGATGGTGTATCTGGCGCTCTCCTACGACCACCGGCTGGTCGACGGTGCGGACGCCGCCCGGTTCCTGACCGCGATCAAGGAGCGGCTGGAGGCGGGCCAGTTCGAGGCCGAACTCGGCCTGGCCTGACCAGCAGCCGCACCGGCGCGTCGCACGGGGTGCCCGGCCGTCGGCCGGGCGCCCCGTCGTCGGTACGCCGGCCGCCGGCGCCTTCGACCAGCCGCGCCGGACGGCTTCGCCCGGCCTGCGCGGCCGACGATCCGGCGTGCGCGAAGATGAGGCATGCGGATCGTGATTGCCGGCGCGTCCGGCTGGCTCGGCACCCACCTGACCGATCGGCTCCGGACGGCGGGCCACGACATCGTCCGGCTGGTCCGGCGCCCGGCGCGCGGCCCGGACGAGGTCCGGTGGGATCCGGCCGCCGGGCAGTTGGAGCCGGCGGCGCTCGCCGAGGTCTCCGCCGTGGTCAACCTGGCCGGCGCCAACATCGGCGACCAGCGCTGGACGCCCCGCTTCAAGGAGGTGCTCCGGGCCAGCCGGGTCGACACGACCGCGACGCTGGCCCGGGCGATCGCCGCGCTGCCGGCCGAGCGCCGGCCCGGCGCACTGCTCAACGGCTCGGCGATCGGCTGGTACGGCGACACCGGCGACCGGCCGGTCGAAGAGGACGCTCCTGCCGGCGACGGCTTCATGGCCGATCTGTGCCGGGTCTGGGAGGCCGCGACCGCCCCTGCCGAACATGCCGGAGTGCGGGTGGTACGGCTGCGCACCGGCCTGCCGCTGGAGCACACCGGTGGCCTGCTCAAGCCGCAACTGCTGCCGTACCGGCTCGGCATCGGGGGCAGGTTCGGCAGCGGCCGGCAGTGGATTCCGTGGATCTCGATGGCCGACTGGCTGGCCGCGACGACCTTCCTGCTCGACCGCGAGGAGATCGCCGGACCGGTGAACGTCGTCGGTCCCGCCCCGGTGACGAATGCCGAGTTCACGAGGGCGCTGGGCCGGGCACTGCACCGGCCTGCGGTGCTGCCGGTGCCGGCGATCGCCCTGCGGATCCTGCTCGGTGAGATGTCGACCGAGCCGCTACGCAGCCTCCGGGTGCTGCCCGGCGTACTCGACCGGGCCGGCTTCCGGTTCGAGCATCCCGACCTGGCGGGCGCGCTGGCGGCGGCGCTACCCGAGCGCTGATCGCACGGCGCCACCCGCTCTCCCCGTTACGGGAACGAGCCAGCAAAAGCGAGGAGGCGTGCAAAAGTAATTTCACCGCCCCTACCGGGCAGAGCCGCGCCGCGAGCGGCGCCGTCAGGCTGGAGACTCAATGAGCGCGCAGGACCGGATCGGTCACCCGGCAACCACCCCGCGGCAGGCCCGAACCGCCACTGCCATCCGGCAGGCCCGACGGGCCACCGGCCCACTCGCGCTCTCCCTCGCGCTGGCGCTCTCCGTCGCTGTGGCGGTCGCCGGTCCGGCGGCGGGGGTGGCCGGCGCCCCGGCACCCGCCTCGGACAGGGCGGCGTCAACGGCACCTCTCCGCACATCCGGCGGGACGGCGGCCCCGGCTGCCACCCCTGCGCCGCCGGATCCCGGCACCGTCACCTTCCGGGTCGTACCCGCGCCAACGCCCACCCCACCGACGCCCACACCGCAACCAACGACATCGCAGCCGCCCACGCCGTGGCCGACGCCCGCCGAGCAGCTCCCGGTCACCGGAGGCGCCGGCCCGATCCCGAACTGGCTGCCCGCGCTCGGCGCGCTGCTGGTGTTCACGGGCGGCCTGGCCGTCGCCGTCGCCCGCCGCGGACGGCGGCCCGACGGCGTGGGGCCGACCGGATAACCGGCCTGGCCCCGCGCCACTCCGGTCAGCGGCGACCCCGGACGATCGCGGTCAGCAGTCGCGCAGCTCCGGTGACTGGTTGCGGAGCTGGGCGACCGGCGAGACGAACCACCGGTACGTCGTGCCGCCGACCGCCCCCGGCCGGAACGCGGCCACCCGGTGGCAGTTCTGGAACGCGAGCCGTACTCCGAAGTGGCGTTCCAGCCCTCCCCGGATGGCGTCGCTGGCCAGTGCGCGGAGCAGCTGGCCCCGTTCCGCCTCACCCGGCGGCGGCACGGCGTGGTCGGCGTAGTCGGCCGTGGTCGCGTGGACCCGGGCCGAGACCTCGGAAACCACCGCCCAGGCATACGGCAGGGACTGCCGGACGCAGTCGACGAACTCCCTGTCGTCGACCTGGCCGGCCTCGGCCCGCTCCAGCAGTGCGGCGGGTACGTCCAGGGACATCTTTCTCTCCTCCCGTCGGGGATCACCGGACCGGCGTCGTCGGCCCGGCCACGTCGGTGGCCGGGCCGCCTCCGCCTCCGTCGCCTCGAACGTCATCCCGAGATGGTGGTTGACGCGCCATCTGCGACGTTAATCCAATTGGAAATCATTTCCATGGGATCCGTCAAGGATGGCCGCTTGATCGGCGTGTCGACCGAGGGTTGGTAACCTCCGGCCCGTGCCGCTCACCCCGCCCGCGCTCGCCGGGCCGACTCCCCGACCGTCGCACCCGCCCGCCGGCGGGCGGTCGGCCCGTCGCCGCGCCGACCTGCTCGTCGCGCTGATCGCGATCGCCGGAGCGAGCTGGGTCACCAGTGGACTCTGGCCCGACCCGGCCGGGCGGGCCGTCACCGTCAACTCCAGCGACCAGGCTCTCTTCGAGTGGCTGCTCGCATACGGCGCGCACGCCCTCACCCACGGGCAGGACCCGTTCTTCACCGATCTGCTGAACGTCCCCGACGGGGTGAACCTGGCGGTCAACACCTCGATCACGGTCTACGCCGTCGTCTTCGCCCCGCTCATCTACCTGGTCGGGGCTCCGACGACCTTCCTGGTGATCCTCACCGGCAACCTCGCCGCCACGGCGTTCGGATGGTACTGGTTGCTCTCC
This sequence comes from Plantactinospora sp. WMMC1484, assembly GCF_049315195.1. Classification (NCBI taxonomy): domain Bacteria; kingdom Bacillati; phylum Actinomycetota; class Actinomycetes; order Micromonosporales; family Micromonosporaceae; genus Plantactinospora; species Plantactinospora sp. WMMC1484. The sequence goes on along the minus strand of NZ_CP186055.1, from coordinate 3,225,634 downwards.
CGGCACCTCGCCCGGAGCACTCCGGCCGCGATCCTCGGCGGGCTCTTCATCGGCTTCTCCCCCGGCATCGTGGCGCACGCGAACGCGCACCTGAACTGGAGCGCCGGCTGGATCGTCCCGATGCTGCTCTGGGGCGTACTCCGGCTGCGCCGGCCCGGCCGATGGCGCTCCGGCGGGCTCCTGCTCGGGACACTGGTCGCGGTCGCCTTCTCCATCGCCGCCGAGGGGCTCTTCTTCACCGCGCTGGCCTGCGGAGTCTTCTTCGGCACCTGGGCGCTGGACCCGGCCCGCCGCGCCGAGGCCCGAGCCGTGCTGCCGGACTTCCTACGCGGGCTCGGGGTCACCGCGCTGGTGGCGTTCGCGCTGCTGGCGTACCCGCTGTGGCTGCACTTCCTCGGCCCGCAGCGGTTCCACGGCACCGGCTTCGACCCGGTCATCCACGCCGAGGACATCGCCGCGTACGGGGCGTACCCGCAGCGGACGCTGGCCGGGGAGGCGGGGCTCGGCACCACGCTGGCCCCGAACCCGACCGAGGAGAACTCCTTCCTCGGGCTGCCCCTGCTGGTGCTGGCCGTGTTCTGCTTCGTCGTGCTCTGGCGGCGTGCCGCACCGGAGCGCCGGGCCACCCTGCGGGCGCTCGGCGTCTCCATCGCGGTCTTCACGGTGCTCTCCTGGGGACCCCGGGTGAAGATCTTCGGGATGCACACCGACGTCCCGCTGCCGTACGCCCTCCTCGGGCACCTGCCGGTCTTCAACGCAGCCCTGCCGTCCCGGCTGGCCCTGGTGGTGACTCCGCTGGTCGGGCTCGTCCTCGCGCACACCGTGGACCTGCTGCGCGCCGCCCCGCCATCCCGGCGGGCCCGGATCGGCTGGCTCGCCGGGTATGCCGTGGCACTCCTGCCGCTGCTGCCGGTGCCGCTGCTGACCTCGCAGCGGGCACCGATACCCGAGTTCGTCGCCTCCGGCACCTGGCGGCAGTACGTCTCCCCGGGCGGGGTGCTGACGCCGCTGCCGCTCACCCTGGACCTGACCCCCGACGGGCAGCGCTGGCAGGCGTACGCCCTCAGCCACCGGCAGGGCGAGTTCCGCATCCCCGCCGGCTTCTTCCTCGGCCCGGGTGGGCCGGACGACCGGGGGCGGATCGGGCCGGTGCCCCGGGCCACCGACACGCTGCTGTTGCGGGTGGCCGAGACCGGCGAGCGGCCGGTGATCACCGACGCCGACCGGGAGGCCGCCCGGGCCGACCTGGCCTACTGGCGGGTCGACGCGGTGGTGCTGCCCGACCGCGTGCACGGGTCGAAGTTCCCGATCCACGTCGACGCGCTGCGCGACGTCACCACCGACCTGCTCGGCCCGCCGCAACGGGTCGCCGACGTCTGGCTCTGGCGCCTCGCCCGGTGACCGCTCGTGATCGGGTAGCCTCCGGCCTGCGCGGGCGAGCCGGACGCTACCCGACGACCGGCGATCCGGCCCGGCCGGTGACTCCGGCCACGTGCGGGGGCGACCGCTCGGTAGCGGACTACCCTGGAGGTGTGGGTAGCACTGGCACGGTGGGCAGCACGGCAGCGGTGACCGGCGTCGCCGGTGGCGCCGGGGAGTTGACCAGTGTCCGGCTCGGCACCATCGACTATCTGGCGGCCTGGGACGAGCAGCGCCGGATGCACGAGGCCGTGGTCACCGGGGAGCGGCCGGACAGCGTACTGCTGCTCGAACATCCGAGCGTCTACACCGCCGGCAAGCGCACCGAGCCCTGGGACCGGCCGATGGACGGCACGCCCGTGATCGACGTGGACCGGGGCGGCAAGATCACCTGGCACGGGCCGGGCCAGCTCGTCGGTTATCCGATCCTCAAGCTCCCCGGCGCGGAGAGCGGCCTGCCGGTGGACGTCGTGGCCTTCGTCCGGCGCACCGAGCAGTTGTTGCTCGACGTCTGCGCCGAGTTGGGGCTCGGCACCGTCATGCTGGTCGAGGGGCGCAGCGGGGTCTGGGTGCCGGCCGACGAACGCGGCCCGGAGCGCAAGGTCGCCGCGATCGGCATTCGGGTGGCCCGGGGCGTGACCCAGCACGGCTTCTCGATCAACTGCGACTGCGACCTCTCCGCGTACGACCGGATCGTCGCCTGCGGGCTGCGCGACGCCGGTGTCACCTCGCTCAGCGCGGAGCTGGGCCGCCCCGTCACGGTCGCCGAGGTCCTGCCGGTGGTCGAGCGCCACCTGCCGACCCTGCTCCCCTGACCCACCGCCCAAGTTCCCGAGGGAGGAACCCGCAGGCAGGGTCCCTGGTCACGTCACGGGGTCAGGCGGTGCAGGTCGCGGGGGAAGGCGGTGACCTCCCGGACGTTCGCCACCCCGAGCAGCCGGGCCACCATCCGTTCCAGTCCGATCGCGAACCCGCCGTGCGGTGGCATGCCGTGCCGGAACGCGTCGAGATAGCCGGCGTACGGCTCGACCGGCTCGCCCCGCTGGGCGAGGGCGGCCAGGTAGTCGCCGTAGCGGTGCAGGCGCTGCCCGCCGGTGACCAGCTCGACGCCCCGGAACAGCAGGTCGAAGCCGTTGGAGTACAGCCGTCCCGGGCTGCCCGACGGTGCCGGGCCGGTGGCGGGATGGGTGTAGAACGGGCGCTTGGCCAGCGGATAGCCGGTGACGAAGAGGAAGTCGGAGCCGTGCTCGGCCCTGGCCCAGTCGCCGAGGGCGCGCTCGTGGGCCGGGGCGAGGTCGGGCTCGTCAGGCGGCGCTCCGGCGATCGTCAGCGCCTCGGTGAAGTGCACCGCCGGAATCTGCACCGGCACCGCCGGGATCTGCACCGGCACCGCCGGGATCTGCACCGGCACCGTCGGGATCTGCGCATGCGGCATCGGCACGTCGGCGAGTCGGTCGAGCATGCCGGACAACACCTCGCGGAGCAGCCGCATCACGTCCCGGTGGTCGGTGACGAACCCGAACTCGACGTCCAGCGACGTGTACTGGGCCAGGTGCCGGGTGGTGTCGTGCGGCTCGGCCCGGAACACCGGTCCCACCTCGTAGACCCGCTCCAGCACACCGACCAGCATCTGTTTGTAGAACTGGGGCGACTGGGCCAGGTAACCGGGACGGCCGAAGTAGTCGAGGGCGAAGACGTTGGCGCCACTCTCGGTGGCGGAGGCGACGATCTTCGGGGTGTGCACCTCGACGAAGCCGAGCCGGTCGAGGGTGGCCCGGAAGCCGGCCAGCAGGGTGGCGGAGATCCGCAGCGCGGCCGCGCGGCGTGGATGCCGCAACGCTACCGCCGCGTGGTCGAGCTGGGTGGGGAGCGCGGCGGTCAACGCGGGACGGTAGACGTCGAACGGCGGTGGCTCGGCGGGGTCGCCCAGTGGGCGTACCGCCGGGTCGACCAGCTCGACCCCGGCGGGCGCGGCCGGGTTGCCGACCACCCGGCCGGTCACCTCGACCACCGACTCCTCGGGCAGCGCGGCCAGCCGCGCCCGGAGATGGTCGGCGGTCACCACCACCTGGGCCAACCCGGCGGCGTCGCGCAGGATCAGGAACGTCACCGACTTGAGCTGCCTGCGCCGGTGCACCCAGCCGGCGGCCGTCACGGTCGCGCCGACGTGCGCGGGCAGGGACGTGGAAAGGATGCGTGGCACTCGCGTTACTCCTGGCGTGGTCGTGGCACGCCCGACCGGTCCGGGCGGACGCACCGAAGGGTCCCGCGGGGTGTGGGCGAGCGGGAACTCGCGGTGCCACCACACCTTCACCACCGGCTGTCCGGCCGATGGCCTCGTTACACAGCCCGTGACGCCGGGCCGGGCGGCGGGCTCTACCGGGCGCCGGTGCGCCGTTCTTCCCGCAGCTCGGGAGGGTCTTCCCGCCCCGACCGGAGATCACCTTCCAGCGACGGTGACTCTCTGGACTCCGGTGTCGGGGTGGTACTCGGCTCCGTCAACGCTCTGCCGGCGAGGGTAGCCGGAGACGCCGCCCGCCCGACACCGAATATCCGCGACCCGCGTGAGTGGTATCACCTGGTCCGGCACGTGAGTCCCGTCGCCTACGGTCGATCGGTACGGCGGTGCGGCGTAGGCTCGATTTCGTGACCATCGAGCACTCCGCGCCCTCCTCCGCCACCGGAGCCGGAGGAGTGAGCGTCGTGACCGCACCGGAGATCCGCCCCGGCCATCCCGTCGCGCCGGAGGGGCGCCGGCTGCTGCGGGTCGAGGCCCGCAACGCGGCGACCCCGATCGAGCGCAAGCCGCCATGGATCAAGGTCAAGGCGAAGATGGGTCCCGAATACAGCCAGCTCCGTGGCCTGGTCGCCCGGGAAGGGCTGCACACCGTCTGCCAGGAGGCCGGCTGTCCCAACATCTACGAGTGCTGGGAGGACCGGGAGGCGACGTTCCTGATCGGCGGTGACCAGTGCACCCGCCGGTGCGACTTCTGCCAGATCGACACCGGCAAGCCGGCCGACTTCGACGCCGACGAGCCGCGCCGGGTCGCCGGGTCGGTGGTCTCGATGGGCCTGCGCTACGCCACGGTCACCGGGGTGGCCCGGGACGACCTGCCGGACGGCGGCGCCTGGCTCTACGCCGAGACGGTCCGGCAGATCCACGCCCTGACCCGGCGGGAGCAACCGGCCGGTGGCGAGGGGACGCAGGCCGCCGATGCGGCCGAGGGCGCCCTGGAAGGGCTGCCGCACTGCGGGGTGGAGCTGCTGATCCCGGACTTCAACGGTGACCCGGGGCAGCTCGCCGAGGTCTTCGGCGCCCGCCCGGAGGTGCTGGCGCACAACGTCGAGACGGTGCCCCGGATCTTCAAGCGGATCCGGCCGGGATTCCGCTACGAGCGCTCGCTCGACGTGCTCACCCAGGCCCGGGCCGCCGGGCTGGTGACCAAGTCCAACCTGATCCTCGGGCTCGGCGAGGAGCGCGCCGAGATCTCCCAGGCCCTGCGCGACCTTCATGCGGCCGGCTGCGAGCTGGTCACCATCACGCAGTACCTGCGCCCGACGCCCCGGCACCACCCGGTCGAGCGGTGGGTACGCCCGGAGGAGTTCGTGGAGCTGCGCGAGGAGGCCGAGGAGATCGGCTTCGCCGGGGTGATGAGCGGGCCGCTGGTGCGGTCGTCGTACCGGGCCGGCCGGCTCTACCAGCAGGCCGTCGAGGCCCGGCGGGCACCGGCCAGCGCCGCCGCCGGATAACTCCGCTACCTCCGGTAACGCCGGCCGCCAACTCCGCCAACTCCGTCAGCTCCGCGGAAGTTCGTCAGCTCCGCGGAAGTTCGTCAGCTCCGCGGAAGTTCGTCAGCTCCGGCTCGTTCACCGGCAGGGTGGGCCGGGCTCGACGCGTCATACACTCGGCGATTCCGGCCGTCAGCCGGGAGCCGCTTGCCGACAACGCGTCGAAGGTGATGAATAGAAGCATGACAGCACCCCCACCCCACACCGTGATCATCGGAGCCGGCCCGGCGGGACTGACCGCGGCGTACGAGCTGACCAAGCGGAACGCCACCGTCGACGTCTTCGAGGCCGACGACGTGGTGGGCGGGATCAGCCGTACCGTCGAGCGGGACGGCTGGCGCTTCGACATCGGCGGCCACCGCTTCTTCACCAAGGTCGGTCAGGTCGAGGCGCTCTGGCACGAGATCCTGCCCGCCGAGGACTTCCTGCTCCGGCCCCGGATGAGCCGAATCTACTACCGGGGGAAGCTGTACGACTATCCACTCAAGGCCGGCAACGCACTGCGCAACCTCGGCATCGTGGAGGCGCTTCGCTGCGTCGGCTCGTACCTCTGGTCCAAGGTGGCACCGCCGAAGGACCAGTCACACCTGGCGGGCTGGGTGACGGCGCGGTTCGGCCGGCGGCTCTTCGAGCACTTCTTCAAGACGTACAACGAGAAGCTCTGGGGCGTACCGGCGACCGAACTCTCCGCCGACTGGGCGGCACAACGGATCAAGAACCTCTCGCTCTCCAACGCGGTACGCGGCGCGCTGCTGCCGAAACGCAACCAGAAGGAGATCACCAGCCTGATCGAGGAGTTCCACTACCCGAAGCACGGGCCCGGAATGATGTGGGAGCGCTGCGCCGAACACGTCGAGAAGCGCGGCGGCCGGATCAGCATGGAGAGCCCGGTCGTCGCCGTGCACCGGGCGGACGGCCGGGCGGTCGCGGTCACGGTCGGGGCGGGAGCCGCAGTGCGCCGGGTCGAGGCCGACCACGTGGTGTCGTCCATGCCGATCTCGCACCTGGTGCTGGCGATGGATCCGCCGGCCCCGCCGGCCGTGCAGGCCGCCGCGAGGGAGTTGCACTACCGCGACTTCCTGACCGTTGCGCTGGTGGTCCCCGCCGAGTTCAGCTTTCCGGACAACTGGATCTACATCCACGCACCGGAGGTGCAGGTCGGCCGGATCCAGAACTTCGGCTCCTGGTCGCCGTACCTGGTCAAGGACGGGCGTACCTGCCTGGGGCTGGAATACTTCCTGAACGTCGGCGACGAGCTGTGGAACAGTCCGGACGCCGACCTGGTCGCACTCGGCACCGCCGAGCTGGAGCGCCTCGGGCTGGTCCGCCCCGGCTCGGTCGAGGCCGGCTACGTGGTGCGGATGCCCCGCGCCTACCCCTTCTACGACTTCGCCTACCGGGAGAACGTCGACACCATCCGCGCCTGGCTCGCCGCCGAGGTGCCGAACGTGCATCCGGTGGGGCGTAACGGCATGCACCGCTACAACAACGCGGACCACTCGATGATGACCGCGCTGCTGTCGGTGTCGAACATCCTGGACGGCACCGACCACGACGTCTGGACGGTCAACGTGGAGGAGGAGTACCACGAGGAGAAGGGGCCGGGCGAGCACGGCACCGGCCGGGCCGCCCCGGTGCTGCCCCGGCAACCGGTCTCGGGCTGACGACCCCGGTCGTCACCCGGCGGCCCGGCCGGGGGTCGAGGTGCGGGCGTCCGGCGGGTCGAGCAGGCCGAGCCGGTGTGCCACCGCCGCCGCCTCGATCCGGTTCGACACCTCGAGTTTGGCGATGATCCGGGAGACGTGCACGCTCGCGGTCTTCGGCGAGATGAAGAGCCGCTGCGCGATCCGGCTGTTGCTGTGCCCCTCCGCGACCAGCCGCAGCACCTCGCGCTCCCGGGCGGTGAGCAGGTCGGTGCCGGGCGCCGCGCCGGGCGCGGCACGCAACCCGAGCCGCCGGGCCAGCGTCGCCGCCGACTCCCCCAGCGGTACGGCGGCCAGCTCGCCGGCGATCGCCACCACCTCCTCGAGGGCGGCTGCCGCCTGCACCCGGTCCCCGGCCGTGGCCGCCGCCTCGGCCAGCGAGTAGAGCGCCCGGCCGAGCGGATACCGCTGACCGCCCACCCGCCAGGCCGCCACCGCCGCCTGCCAGCCCGGCACCGCCGCCCCACCGCTCGCGAAGGTCGCCAGGACCTGGGCCGCGTACGCCAGCTCGGCCGGGTAGCGGGCGGTGATGCCGGCAGCCGCCGACCGTACCCGCTCGGCGAGATCCTGGTCCCCGGCGGCCACGGCGGCGCGGGCGGCGGCGGCCAGCGCCGGCCAGCCGTACCGGGGGTTGGTGTCGAGCCGCCGGCCGAGCAGGACTCCGGCGGCCTCCACCGCCGCCGCGACGTCCCCGGCCATCAGCGCCGCCTCGACCCGCAGCTCGTGCAGCGGCAACTCCAGTGGCAGGTACGGCCGGCGCAGGAAACCCAGCGCCCGGGCGACCAGGTCGTCGGCACCGGCCTGGCCGCGGGCCAGCCGCAGCCCGGCCCGCAGCTGCAACCAGTGGTAGCCGGTGATGCCGGGCAAGTCGAGCCGGGCCGCCTGGCCGCACAGCTCGTCGGCCTCGTCCCAGCGCCCGAGCGCGATCAGCGCCTCGGCCTGGTTGGAGAGGAGGAAGGCGCCGGTGGAGCGGCTGATCCCGACCCGCCGGGCCTCGGCGTACCCGGCCGCCGCCGCCTCGGCGGACTCGGCGTACCTGCCGACCTCGCAGAGCACGTCGGAGGTGACCACCAGCGCGGTGACCAGCGTCTCCGAGTCACCGGCCGCCCTGGCCAGCTCGGCGGCCCTGCGCAGGTCGGCCAGGCCGGCGTCGGCGGAGACCTGCCGGCTGCAAACCCAGCCGGCGGCGAGCGTCGCGCTCAGCAGCACCTCGCCGCCGAGGGCGGTCGCGGCGGCCACCGCCTCGGCGGCGATTCGCCCGCCCTCGGCCCGGTCCACCCGGGCCAGTTGGAAGGCGATGTCGGCCAGCAACCGGACCCGACGCGGGTCACCGTCGACGCCGGCCCCCGGCCCGCCGTCGATCCCGGCCCTCGGCTCGACGTCCACGCCGGCCCTCGGCTCGACGTCCACGCCGGTCACCAGGTGGTATGCCTCGCGCAGCTCGTCGACCCCGTCGGACTTGCCGAGGATCCGCAGCAGCCGGCCGCGCAGCAGCCGCACCCGGGCGGTGCGGACCGGTTCGGTCGCGCCGTCCAGCTCGGCCAGCATGGCCCGGGTCAGCGCGAGCGCCCGGCCGTAGTCACCCGCGGTCGAGGTCGCCGAGAGGGTCGCCTCCAGCACGGCCGGATAGTCGCGGCCGAGCCGCTGCTCCGCGTCCGGCACCTGCTGCCAGAGTTCGAGCACCCGCTCCAGCAGTCGCCCCTGCTCCGCGTACGCGAAACGGGAGCCGGCCGCCTCGGCGGCGGCCCAGGCCGCGGTCAGGGCCCGGGGATAGTCGTGCGCCGCGTACCAGTGGTGGGCCAGCTCGGCCGGGACGCGGCCGTCGGCGACGAGCTGCGGCTGCGCCTCGATGGCGGCGGCGTACCGGGCGTGCAGCCGGGCGTGCTCGCCGGGGAGCAGGTCCTCGTGGACCGCCTCCCGGACCAGCGCGTGCCGGAACTCGTAGCCCCCGTCCGGATCGGCGACCACGAGCTGGGCGGCCACGGCGGCCCGGAGCGCCTCCTCCAGCTCGGTCTCCGGCACCCCGGCGACCTCGGCGAGGAGTTCGTGCGCGATCCGGGTGCCGCCGGCACCGGCGATCCTGAGCACCCGCTGCGCCGGCTCCGGCAGCCGGTCGACCCGGGCCAGCAGCAGGTCACGCAGTGTCTCCGGCAGGTCGGCGCAGCCGCTCGGATCGCTGGCGGCGGCGAGTTCCTCGACGAAGAACGGGTTGCCCTGAGTGCGGTCGTGGATGGTGTCGATGGCCCGGTCACTGGGCTCGAAGCCGAAGAGGTCGGCCAGGATCTGGCCGGTGCCCTCCCGGTCGAGCCGGTCCAGCTCGATCCGCTCCACCCCCCGGGTCCGGTCGAGTTCGCCCAGGAACGGGCGGAGCGGATGCCCCCGGTGCAGCTCGTCGGAGCGGTAGGTGCAGACCAGCAGCACCCGGGCCGGCCGGACCGCGCGGACCAGGAAGGCGATCAGGTCCCGGGTCGACCGGTCGGCCCAGTGCAGGTCCTCGATGACCAGCACCAGCGGGCACCGCGCGGCGAGCCGGGTGAAGAGTCCGGCGACCAGTTCGAAGAGGTAGCCCCGGTGCGGGTCGGGCGAGAGTCCGGCGCCGCCCGGACCCTCCGGCGCGGTGCGGTGCTCCGCGCCCGGCGGGGCGGCGGCGAGCCGGTCCAGCTCCGGCAGGAGGCGGCCGAACTCCCGCTCGTAGCCCTCGAAGGCGGCCGGCCCGTCCCGGCGCAGCAACTGGCGGAGGGCCTCGGCGAAGGGTGCGAAGGGCAACCCCTGCTCGCCGAGTTCCAGGCAGTGGCCGACCAGGAGCTGGCTTCCGCCGGCAGCGGCGTACCGACCGAACTCCTCGATAAGCCGGCTCTTGCCGACTCCGGCCTCGCCGCCGACGAGCAGCGCCACCGGCTCGTCGGCCCGGACCCGCTTGAGCCCGTCGCGCAGGGCGGCAAGTTCGGGCTGGCGGCCGACGAGAACACTGCTGGCGGCGCGAGTGGTCACGGGATCGAGGATGCCACGCCGGCTGGGATGCCCGAAGGTCCGGACGCCGTCGCCGGTCGCGGGGGCGGCCCGGGTCGGAGCCGGATGGCCCGGTAGCGGCGGGGCCGGGCCCGTGACCCGGTCCCGCGCGCCGGTGGTGGTGGGCGCCGCGTCCTGGCTCACCGGGCCGCCGGGGACCGGGAGGTGGCGGTGTCCCGCCGCTCCCGCCGGAGCGCGGCCCGGGCCGGGCTCCGGCGGGAGCGGCGGGTGGCCGCCCGCGCCAGTCGTGCGGAGTCGGCCTCGGCCCGGAGTTCGTCGGCATGGGTGTGGTGCAGGATGAGCAGGAAGTGGGCGTCGGTGGTGAACATGGCTGATCTCCGTCTCGATCGGGTGTTCGTCGCCGATCTCCACTCTTCGCCGGAAGGCACCCCGAAGACATTGGTGCGCCGCCCCATCTCCGCCGGGACAACCTCCTCAGTTGCGGCCGCCGTGGCGTCCTGCGCGCCGTAAGGTCCTTACCCGCCCCGGGTCCGCCCCGGCTGCGGCCCGTCCCCGAGCCGGCCGGGGAGCGGGCGACGCGGCGCCGCACACTAGACTCCGTGGCATGGCAAAGGCGCAGGAGAAGGTGTCGTTCGGCCAGCGGTTGAAGCAGATCGGCATGGTGTTCTCGTTCACCGCCAAACGCGACAGGTGGTTCGTGCCGCTCGCCGTGGTCGCGGCACTGGTGCCGATCGCGCTCACCGTGGTCGCGGTCCTGAACTGGGGCTGGCTCTGGCTGCCGATCGGCATCCTGGTCGCCCTGCTCGGTGTGCTGATCGTGCTGAACCTGCGCTCGAACCGGGCGATGATGAACGCCGCCGAAGGGCAGCCGGGGGCAGCCGCCTCGATCCTGGAGAGCATGCGCGGCGACTGGCGGGTCACCCCCGCCGTCAGCTCGACCACCCAGATGGACATGGTCCACCTGGTGGTCGGCAAGCCCGGGGTGATTCTGCTCGGCGAGGGCAACCCGCAGCGGACCCGCAGCCTGCTCGGCCAGGAGAAGCGCCGGCTCGCCAAGGTCATCGGCACCGCGCCGCTCTACGACTACATGATCGGCCAGGGCGAGAACGAGCTGTCGATCCGCAAGCTGCGGACGACGCTGCTGCGGCTGCCCCCGAACCTCAAGGGCAAGGACGTGAACGCCCTGGACAAGCGGCTCAAGGCACTCTCCGCGGCCCGGCCGCAGCTGCCGAAGGGCGCGATTCCGAAGAACATGCGCCCGCCCAAGGGCGCCTTCCGGCAGATGCGCGGCCGATAGCCCGCGTCCCGGCAGATGCGCGGCCGGTTAGCCTGGTTCCCCAATGCCGCGCCGCCCCGCCGGAGTGTTACGGCCGACTCGGGCCGGCGGTCACGAGGTGCAGGCGTGGGTGGTCGACGCTGCTCGGGTCGGCGGCGCCGGGGCGAGCCGGTCCGCGACGAGCCGGAGCATCGCGGCGGTGCTCCGGCGCAGCCGGCCAGGGGCGCGCTGCGGCGGCTCGGGGTCCGGCCGGACGGGCGCGCCCGGGCGGGCCGAGTTGACGTGCCGTTCGGTGGCACCCAGCGCGAGGTGGTAGCCGACGAGGTCCACGGTCAGTTCCTTTCGGCAGGACCGGTCGAGGCGCGGACGACCAGTTCGGTGGGAAGGAGCACCTGACGATCGGCGGGATCGTCGGGCGGTTCCAGCAGCAGCCGGGCGGCGATCGCGCCCTTGCGTACCGCCGGTTGCCGGATCGTGGTAAGCCCGGCGGCGGTGGCCTCCGGAATGTCGTCGAAGCCGGTCACCGAGACGTCCCGGCCCGGTCGCAGGCCGCGGGCGGCGAGCGCGTCGAGCACGCCGAGCGCCAGCAGGTCGGTCACGGCCAGCACCGCCGTCGGCCGGTCCGCGCGATCCAGGGCGTACGCGGCGGCACCCGCCCCCTCGGCCCGGCTGTTCCCGGCGGCGTTGCACAGCAGCAGGTCGCCCCAGCCGACACCGCCCTCGGCCAGCCCGTCGGCGAAGCCGCGCAGCCGCTCCCGGGTGACGTCGTAGCGGATGTCGGCCGGGTCGGCCACGGCGACCGGGCCGGTCCGGCGCTGTGCGATCAGGAAGTCGGAGACCACCGCGATCCGGCGGTGTCCCAGCCGGGCGAGGTGGCTGCCGACCGATCGGGCGGCGGCCACCTCGTCGATGCCCACGTACATGCTCTCCGGCCCCGCCTCGGCGGGGCGCTCGGCGGCGACCAGCGGCAGCCCACGAGAGCGGGTCACCTCCAGTGCCCGGTGCCAGGCGGGTACGCAGTAGACGCAGAACCCGTCCACGGCGGCGTTCCGGACCGCCTCGATGCCGGCCTCCTCGTCCTCCTCGGCGAGCGGGACCAGCAGCAGTCCGCTGCCGTGCCGCTCGGCGGTCTCGGCCATGCCCCGGAGGAACTGCACCGCGTATGGGTCGGTGAAGGCGTAGGAGAGTGCCGAGGTGAAGAGAACGCCGATGGCGCCGATCCGGCCCCGGCGCAGCGATCGGGCGGTCGGGTCCGGCCCCGGATAGCCGAGGCGGCGGGCCGCCTCGTGGATCTTCTCCCGGAGCGCCGGTGACAGCTGGTCCGGCCGGCTGTAGGCGTTGGAGACCGTGCTGCGGGAGACGCCCACCGCGTCGGCCACGGTCTGTAGTGTCGGCTTCACCGATCCGCCTTCTGTATCGATCCAGGAGGTTCTGAATCGATACAGTACTCCGGCCCAGGCATCCACGCCAGCCGAATTATCTGTGGATCACCGCCCAGGGACGGAGCCGGCCCCGGCCGGAGGTGCGGCGACCACGATCGAACCGGCCGCCCGGTCGTGCAGCCCACGGCGGCGGTCGTCCATGATCAGCGCTGGGACCACCAGGCCGAGCAGGGCACCCCGGAGCAGCGCACGGAGGATGCCGATCCGGCCGCCGTCGGCGTACGCCACGCACCGCAGCCGGCACACCCACATGCCGGGAGTCTGCGTGAAGAGACCAAGGAAGAAGCCGTAGACCAGGACCAGGGTGAGCACCGGCGCCCAACTGTCGGCGACCGGGTCGGCGTAGAGGTTGGTGGCGAGCAGGCAGAGCACCCAGTCGATGCTGAGCGCGACGAACCGGCGTGCCAGACTCGGCGGTGGCGTGGTCGGCTCGGCCGCCGGGGCGAACGCAGCGGGGCCGTCGTGCTCTCCTGTCACGATCGACCAGGATATTCCGCAGCCGGAGGGCCGACTCGGTGGCGGTCCCCTGCCGATCTCCCGAAAAGGGCGAACGTGGCAAGCTCGGCTAACCGGTCAGAGCAGAGTATGGTGCGGAGGGGATCGGGTTGACCATCGGCGGCGATCACGCTCCGCAGATGACGTAACACGGCAGAAACATCAGAGACATGCTCGGGCAACCGCGTGGCCATAGCGTCGCCAGCAGCCTAGCCATAAGTGGACGTGCCAGGAGGACGTGTGTTCGCCAACCCCGAGGAACTCCTGCGATACCTCAAAGACGAGGGCGTAAGGTTCGTCGACGTACGTTTTTGTGACCTGCCCGGCGTCATGCAGCACTTCAACCTGCCGGTCGAGTCGTTCGACGAATCGGTCTTCACCAGCGGTCTCGCCTTCGACGGATCGTCGATCCGTGGTTTCCAGGCGATCCACGAGTCGGACATGCTGCTGCTCCCCGACGTCGCCACCGCCTTCATCGACCCGTTCCGGGCGCAGAAGACGCTGGCGCTGAACTTCTTCATCCACGACCCGTTCACCCGTGAGGCCTACTCGCGCGACCCGCGGAACGTGGCGAAGAAGGCCGAGGCGTACCTCGCCGCCAGCGGCATCGCCGACACCGCCTACTTCGGCCCCGAGGCCGAGTTCTACATCTTCGACTCCATCCGGCACGAGACCTCGGCGAACCAGTCCTACTACTACATCGACTCCGTCGAGGGCTGGTGGAACACCGGGCGCGAGGAGGAGGGCGGCAACCGCGGTTACAAGACCGCGTACAAGGGCGGCTACTTCCCGGTGCCGCCGGTCGACCACTACGCCGACCTGCGCGACCAGATCGTCCAGCGGCTGCTGGGCGCCGGCTTCACCGTCGAGCGCTCGCACCACGAGGTGGGCACCGCCGGCCAGGCCGAGATCAACTACAAGTTCTCCACCCTGCTGCACGCGGGCGACCAGCTCCAGCTCTTCAAGTACATCGTGAAGAACACCGCCTGGGCCAACGGCAAGACCGCCACCTTCATGCCCAAGCCGCTCTTCGGCGACAACGGCTCCGGCATGCACACCCACCAGAGCCTCTGGCTGAACGGCGAGCCGCTCTTCTACGACGAGACCGGCTACGCCGGCCTCTCCGACACCGCCCGCTGGTACATCGGCGGCCTGCTGCACCACGCGCCGTCGCTGCTGGCCTTCACCAACCCGACGGTCAACTCCTACCGCCGCCTCGTCCCGGGCTTCGAGGCCCCGGTCAACCTGGTCTACTCGCAGCGCAACCGCTCCGCCTGCACCCGCATCCCGGTGACCGGCAGCAACGCCAAGGCCAAGCGGGTCGAGTTCCGGGTGCCGGACCCGTCCGCCAACGTCTACCTGGCCTTCTCGGCGATGATGATGGCCGGCCTGGACGGCATCAAGAGCAAGATCGAGCCGCCGGAGCCGATCGACAAGGACCTCTACGACCTCCCGCCGGAGGAGTGGGGCTCGGTCAAGCAGGTCCCCGGCTCGCTGCCCGAGGTGCTCGACTCGCTCGAGGCCGACCACGACTTCCTGCTGGAAGGCGGCGTCTTCACCCCCGACCTGATCTCCACCTGGGTCGAGTGGAAGCGCGCCAACGAGGTGGACCCGGTCCGGCTGCGGCCCACCCCGCACGAGTTCGCAATGTACTTCGACGTCTAGCAAGACCCGCCGCCGCCCCGGGACACCATCGGTCCGGGGGCAGCGCGGCACAGGCACAACGGCCGCGCCGCCGACCCCCGCCCGCGAGGGCTCCGGTCGGCGGCGCGCCGCGTTGAACGGCCGGCCCGACCCGCCGGATGGCTTCGCCACCGATATAGCTCGGCAACCGATATACTCCGGTGCATGACCACGCCCGTTCCGTTGCGGGAACCGACGTTCCTGATCCTCACCGCGCTCGCCCGGAAACCGATGCACGGCTACGGCATCATCACCGAGGTCGCCGAGCTCTCCGGCGGACGCCTGACGCTGCGTCCTGGCACTCTCTACGGCGCCCTCGACCGGCTCACCGACGAAGGTCTGGTCGAGCCTGACCGGGAGGAGATCGTGGGCGGCCGGCTCCGCCGCTACTACCGGCTCACCGACGGCGGAACCGCCGCGCTCACCGCCGAGACCGAGCGGCTGCGCCGGAACGTCGAGGCCGCCAGCCAACGCCTGCGAGCCCGTGACGTCCGGGCGTCGGAGGGTTCTGCCGCCCGTCCGGCGCCGGCGGTCCGCCCCGCCATCCGGCTCTCCGGAGGCCCGGCATGACCGAGCAGCCCGGCACGGCCGGGCCGGACGGCCCGGCCGCCCAGGTGAATCCGCTGGAGCGGCGCTACCGGCGACTGCTGTACGCATACCCGAGTCGCTACCGTTCGCGCCGGGGCGACGAACTGGTCGGGACGTACCTCGATCTGGTGGACCAGGATCGGCGGCGCTGGCCCTCCCGGCACGACGCCGTCGACGTGCTGCGTGGCGGGCTGCGGCAACGGCTACGCGAGCAGGACGCCCTCGGGCTCGCCGCCGGCCTGCCGATCGCCGCGACAATCGCGGTGAGCACGCTGGCGGCGCTCGCGGCGTTCCTGCTCATCCAGGTCGAGTTCACGAACCTGCCGGCTGACGTGCTGCCGGCGAAGGTCGGCCCGGCGCAGACCCTCGGCGTGTTCCTCTGGGTCGGCTGGCTGCTGACCGCGCTCGCCACGACAGTGCTGCCGGGGCGCTGGGCGCGTCGCGGCGTCGCCGCCGCGACCCTGCTGACGCTGACCGTGATCCCGGCCGCACCGCTGGCCGGGCTGCCCCGGCCCCCGCTCTACGTGCTCGTCCCGGTGTTGGCGTTCGGCCTGACGGCGCTGGCGCTGCCCGCCCACCCTGGCTGGGCGGGCCGGATCCCGCCGTTGCTCGGGGCGCTGACCGGTACGGCCGTCGCCGCGATGTTCGAGGTCGCCGAGGGCGGCGGAAACTGGTTCACCAGCTACAACTCCACGATCGAGGTCCTGGGAATGGCGGGTGTGGGGTTGGTCGGGTTGGCACTGGCCCTCGGTCTCGTCCGGGCGGTCACCGGTGACAGTGGTGCACTGTGGTCGGTCGTACTGCTGGTGACCCCGGCCGGTCTGCTCGCGATCCGACCGATCGCCGAGTGGTACTGGGGCGGCGCCCCCACCTGGTCCGAACTCGCCGCCACCGCCGCCGTACTCCCGCTGGTCGGTGCTGGCCTGCTGCTGGCCGTGGTCGGCTGGCACGGCGCCCGGTACCGGGCGATCCGGGCACGCTCGGCCGGCAACCCGTGCCCGACCTGCGGGCACGTCTCCGATGTCGCGCGGCGGGCCGACGCCGGGAGAGGCCGGG
The DNA here is from genome assembly GCF_049315195.1 of Plantactinospora sp. WMMC1484. NCBI lineage: Bacteria > Bacillati > Actinomycetota > Actinomycetes > Micromonosporales > Micromonosporaceae > Plantactinospora > Plantactinospora sp. WMMC1484. The sequence continues at coordinate 3,209,213 of NZ_CP186055.1, read as the reverse complement.
CAGCGCCCTGATCAGCCCGGCGCGGGAGCGAGTTGGCGAGAGGTTCGCAACCCACCGCGACCAGTAGGCGCTGGGCTGACGCAGAAGACCGGAGGAGCTGGTCACCGACCTTCCGGACGCGCTGACAGTCCTCATTGCGCCGCTGCTGCCGAGTCAGCGCGTTACGTGGCCTTACCGCCATCCGCGAGGGAAGGGGCGGACATCCTCCCTCGATACCCGAAGCACGATGGAGTCTCTGGTCTCGATCATCTGCAGAATCGTGTCGAGGTGCATGGTGACGACTGCTACGGCATCGACATCTATGCAGGCCAAGTAGACATGGCGCCCGAAGGTGTTACGACGTCGGCGACCGATGGCTTCACGGTCATGCGTTATCAGGACAGCGCCCCGGTTGTCGGCGAAGACGGACAGTTCGTCATCGTCTGCTGTCGCCTGCCCCGCTTCGCCGGCAGTGACGCAGCGGTGGCGGCACGTCGAAGCATGCGCGCGACGCCGGCATCGACGTCGTGGTCGAGTATGAAGAACAACTCAGGCGCTCACCGCTTGCCCACGTGCGATGTTGATGTCCTCAGGAACCAGGTCGGGAAAAGCGTCAAGGATCTGCTCCTGAGTGCGTCCATGCTCCAGCCATCGGCCAACCGTCTCGACCGGCACGCGGGTTCCTGCGAAGACAGGCTTGTTACCCATGGTCTTTGGCCGCCGCTCGACCTTGCCGTAACTACTCGCCGGACGTCCCGCTCCTGCCCGGACCCTGTCTCGGATAAGCTCCAGATTGAGTATCTGGTGCAGGACAAGCTGATCGGGGCGTGCGCCGCCCTCCCAACTGCCGTCCGGATGCTGGAAGTAGATCTCCCTGCCCAGGGTCGCGAACCGTAGCTCGTTAAGTGGGCGCTCGTAGCCACGGGAACGTAGGTGCAGAACGACCTTGCGCACGCTGTGGAGGCTGAGACCGCGGGACCGGAGTTCAGCAACTACCAGAAGCGCCACAGCATCGTCGAAGCCGTAGAGTCGCACCTTGGTCCGGATGCCGAGCCGCCGGTGGATGCTCGGCCGAACAATATGCTTCAGATCCCAGTAGCGCAGCTTGCGCACGGTCACACCAGCAACCTCGGCGGCACGCTTCTCGGGAAAGGCGATGAGGTCGTCGACGTCGTCCCGCATGTTCGCAGTTTGACACACTCTGCGTATAAATTAATACACGTTCGGTAGCAACACCTGGACGACTGGTGGGCAGCAGCCGACCTGTGGACAATCCCCTGGTCAAGGTGGAGATGCGGTAGGGCTCGCCTGTCCCCGACCGGTTCACCAGGCCGGTCGGGGACTTCAGCGCGCCGTCGCCGCAACGGCGGCGTGCAAGGCCGGGACGTCGACCCTCACCCCTCACTCGTGCGACCGATGGACAGGGGTGGCTCTGGTGCCGGTGGCAGCCCGTCAGGCCAACACACCAGGCAGGAACACAGCTTCGTGACGACCTCGGGGCCATCGCCGATGATCAGGTATCCGGGGCAGCCGTGCGGGTTGTCGGCGACCGGTGGTCGCTCGGCCAACCAGCACGGCATACACATCGTCGTCCGGGTCATGACAACCTTCCCCGCAACGTCCGGGCGATCTCCCGCAGCTCGGCGGCCGTCAGCCACCCCGGATGGGTGGCACGGGCCAGGATCTCCGCAGCCTGCCCCAGCATCGGCTCGCCGCTGCGGCGGAAGTAGTCGAACGCCCAGGTCAGAAGCCGGCAGAGGCCGTCCGGGTCGCACTGCCAGCAGCGACGCCCGTCCCGGTGCATGGTCAGGAACCGGCGGGCCGTCAGATCCTCCAACGTCGTCGACCAGCCGTCGTACATCGATGTCACGGCCGATCCTCCGGCGTCAGGAGTGGACTCCACTGCCGATCGAGCGCGTCGATCAGGGGCGCGATCCGAGCCGCCCAATCCGGAGGCAGGGTCCGCTTCAACACGTACGCCCGTAGGAGGACTCGCCGTACCTGCTCCGGGTCGCCGGTCACTGCCGGTCCATGGCGTCGAGGATGGCACCGACCCGGCACATCAGGGTGATGCAAGGCCCGTGGTCCGGCTGGCCGCCGCAGCGGGGCGTGTGCCCCCACACCCGCACCCACCCGACCGTCTCCCGGTAGAGGATCGGTTCGTGGACCGTGGAGACGACCAGGTGCGGCCGGCGGTCGACGGTCGGAGAGATCATCTCCAGCCAGTCCGTGGGTTCGAGGCGAAGTTCGAGACCAGGCCGTACACGCTGGATCTGTGCCGTTTCGAGCGCCCGCTGTCGGGCCCGGACGACTTCGATGTCCTCGCCCGCCTGTGTTCGCTCGCGGATCCGGTCAGCCCGGTACTCGTCGAGAGCGGCCCTCCAGCTGCCTAGCGTGCCCATCGGTCCCTCCCAGTCGAACCCGGGAGGCGTGGCGGCCGGGTCCCTCTGCTGAACCCGTTCCGGCCGCCACGCCTCGCTTGAGCGGGCGGCACCCAACGGGGGAGGGTGCCGCCCGGTGGACGCGGCGGTCGCGCGGAGCCGTGTCCAGTGAGGGCGATCGCGGCGGGATGAACAGCTACGCGGTACCTGAGGGCGCCCGCCGGTGCGACATTCGCGCCGCGACCGTGCAGTCACCGTAGGTACCGCGCAACGGTGTGAGGGGTACGTCATGTACCGGGATACAAGGCGTACCCCTACGGAGTGACTCCGGCTCGTTGAGCCAGCTCAACCGCCTCGGATCGGATCGATGCCGGGGCCTCGGTAGCCAGTCGGACCAACATGTCCCGGGCGGCAGGGTTGTACCGGACCGTCTCCGGCGAAGTCGCGTCCGCCTTGTGAAGCAGGTGAAGGGTGGCTTCCCGCGCACCCTCGATGTCCGCGCTCCGAGCTAGCTCAACGTAGTGTCGCCCGCGCCGCTCCGTCGACGGGATCGACGCCGGGTCGAGCGAGTGCGCCCGCCGCTGGGCTTCCTCCGGATCGCCGAGGTCGACGGCGCACATCACGGCGTAGACGTCGACCAGCGGCCGGGAGACGCGGGTACGCAGGCCGACGAAGTTCTCCGGCAGCACTCGATGTACCACGTTCCGGGCGGTCTCCCAATCCGACCAGGCGCCCTGATCTCCGGTCCGGGCTCGGGTCAACGCCGAGCACAGGTGGAGGTCGGCCAGCATTTCGGCGTACTCGACCGGGCCTTCCGCTACACGCGGCTCGATGAGCGCCTTCGCCTCGCCGAGCCGGGCAAGCGCCTCGTCGCCGCGGCCGACGGACCGGAGCAGGTGGGCGGCATACCAGATGGCTTGCGCGACGGCGATCGGATCGTCGGCGTCGAGGGCCGCCGACATGCCCCGGTCGACAGTCAGCCAGCACAGTTCGCGGTCACCGTGCCAGGCCAGGAACGCCTGAGCGAGGTGGTACGACTGGGCCAGCATGGCGAGCGACTGACGTCGCTCCGCTCCGGCGTGCAGCCGCGCGGCGCGCTGGGTAGCGTCGAGCAGGCCGGGCAGGATCGCGCCCGCTTCTGACCTCTGGTGCCGGGAGGTGTGCCACGTCTGCCACGCCGAGTCGACCGCGCCCCGCAGATATTCCGGGGAGGCGGGTTCGCCGTCGATGTTGACATGCCACGCGGTCAACGCTCGGCGGACGTCCTCAACCCCGGGGTGGGTGGGCCGGCCATCAAGGGACAGGGTGACGGCCGGGCCGAACAGGTCGCCGAGGTCCCGGACGCCCAAATGGGGCGCGAGTTGCTGCGCGGCACGCAGGGTCAGGGACCGCTTGCCGTTCTCAATGAACTTGACGGTCGTCGGGGAGAGCCCGGCGAGCCCTGCGAGACGTTCCCGGGACAGTCCGGCCGCGCGGCGTAGGCGCTCGACTCGCATGCCTGGTGTCGGTTCGGTCTGGTCGGTCATGGCGCCACCTCACCGCCGTGGGTACAACGTGTACCCCGACGGTACGCCGACTCAGCCAACGCTGCCAGGAACGTACCCGGCCCGGGTCACCTGCCCGGCGTGCAGGTCGGCCCTCGCCACTGCTGACCTGCCTCGTCAGTCGACTGGTCGGGGCGGCGGAGCAAGCTGGGCGGTCAGTTCGCGTACCACCTCGACCAGCAGGTCGATGTCCGCCTCCGTGGTCTGCCAGTTGACGATCGCCGGGCGGAGCGCGACCCGGCCGTCGTAGACGGTGGTACCGACGAAGACCCGGCCGTCGTCGAGCAGCGCGGCGCCGAGTCGCCGGTTGAGGTCGTCGAGCTCGTCCGGCGGCACGTGTGCGGGAGCGGCCCGGAAGCAGACGATGCAGAGGCGCACCTCGGCCAGCCGCTCCAGCTCCGGCGCCTCGTCCACCGACCGGGCGAGGCGCCGGGCCAGGTCGAGTTGCCGCTCCACCATCGCCCGGTACCCCTCCCGCCCGTACGCGGCCAGGGTCGCCCAGATTGGCATGGACCGGGCCCGGCGGGACGACTCCGGCCCGTGCAGCGCGTAGTCGACGGGACCGGGCTGGCCGTCCGACCAGAGTGGACTATCCGGCCCCGGCAGGTACGCCGTACCGGGCATTCCGAACGCGACCGGCAGCCGGGCCGGCTCGCGCAGGAAGGCGAAGCCGCTCTCGTACGGCACGTTGAGCCACTTGTGCGCGTCGCAGGCGATCGAGTCGGCCCGCTCGATGCCGCGCAGCAGTCCGGCGGTCCGGGGCGAGAGCGCGGCGAAGATGCCGAACGCGGCGTCCACGTGCAGCCACGCGCCGTACCGCTCGGCGAGGTCGGCGAAGTCGTCGAGCGGGTCGAAGTCGCCCGCGTTCACCTCACCCGCGTTGGCGATCAGCACCGCCGGCCCGTCGATCTCGGCGAGGCGCCGCTCGATCGCCGGCAGGTCGACCCGGCCCACCCGGTCCCGGGCGTACACCTCGACGGTGTCCCGGCCGTGACCGAGCATCTGCAGCGCCTTGCGGGAGCTGGCGTGCAGGTAGCCGCCGGAGAGCACCGGCATCCGGGGCAACGCGACCAGGCCGTCCGCCGCCACGTCCACGCCGTGCTGCTCGGCCCACCAGTGCGTCGCCACGGCCAGCGAGGTGAAGTTCGCGAAGGTGGCGCTGGCGACGAGCGCCCCGCCGAAGCGGTCGGGCAGCCCGAACAGCTCGCGGAGCCAGCGCAGCGCGATGGTCTCCAGCTCGGCGGCGAGCGCGGAGGAGGCCCGGAAGGCGGCGTTCTGGTCGAGCAGCGCGGCGGTCCAGTCACCGGCGAGGGCGGCCGGAGTGGCGCCGCCGATGACGAAGTGGAAGAAGCGCGGGCCGGCGGAGTGGGTCGCGGCGGCGGTGCCGACCCGGAGCAGCCGGTCCAGGGCGGCGGCCGATCCGACGCCCTTCTCCGGCAGCCCGCCACTCTCGGCGAAGGCGCCCGGGACGCCCTGTTCGGGCAGGCCGCCGTCGACGGCGAGGTCGGCGAGCTGCCCCAGCAGGGCTTCGCCGGCCGGATCGCGGACGTGGCGCTCGGCAAGCGATTCCAGGTACGGGCCGGCCGCGGCCCACACCTGTCCCAGTGCCGCCGTCGAGTCCCGCTCGTGCAGTGGGTCAGCCATGCGAACCTCCGATGCAACTCCCGTCGAATCACCGCCCACCATGCCACTCGGCCACCCGCGCCGGTACGACCAATCGCCGCCCTGCGGCTGCCTGATCGCCGGCGCACCGGGCGGGAAGGGTCGGATACGAAGCCGGTGGCGCACGAGTCGCGTAGCCGACTCGGCTCGGCCGCCCGAGGGTCGTCGGCCGGCCGTACGATGTGCGTCGCTGTTGGTGTCGGGGCCGAAGCGGAGGACGACGGATGCCGGTGCTCGAGAGCGCGGCGACCGGCCTGGCCAGAGCGGTGGCGACCCATGCCGCCACCCAGTGGCTCGCCGCGCGGCGGGATCGCGCCGACAGCTCCCGCGACCTGGCCGAGTTGCTGGCGGTGAGTTTCCGGGACCGCCTCGTACGCCGCAAGGTCGGCCTCCAGATCGAGAGCGTGGCGGCGGACATCGCCGAACGGGTCGAGCGGCTCTTCGAGGCGGACGGTGTCGACCTTCCGGAGCACGAGTGCGCGGCGGCGCTCGACGCGGTCGCCCGGACCTTCACCGCCGACGCCCTGACCGACGAGGCCCTGCTCGCGGCGGATGCCGACCCTGCCGCGCTGGCGCAGCGGCTCCGGCCGGCGCTGGCCGCCAACGCGCAGGGGGCGGGACTCGGCGAGGCGGCGGAGCGGCTGGCCGGCTGGGTGCTGGAGGACTGCGTGCTCTGCTACGTGCAGATGGTCCGCCACCTGCCGCAGTTCACCAACCGGGCCGGCCAGGAGACGCTGGCCCGACTCTCCCGGATCTCCGTGGACCTCGCCGAGATCCTGGATCGGCTGCCCGCGCCGCGCACCGGCGAGCCGGTGCCGGACGAAAACGGCTTCGTCGCCCGCTACCTGCGGTTCGTCTCCGACCATCACGACCAGCTCGAACTCTTCGGTGTCGACGTGCGCAACTACACGCCGGAGACGACGCTGAGCATCGCGTACCTGAGCCTGGCCGTCACCGATCTCGACGGCACCCGGCCGGCTCCGCGACCCCGGCGCCCCGCCGGCCTCCCACCGGGACGCGGCTCGTTCTTCCGAAGCGGCGACAAGGACGACGAGTACGACGGCCAGACCGGGCTGCGGGTGGAGAGCACGCTCGGGCGGAGCCGGCGCATCCTCATCCGGGGCGCGGCCGGCTCCGGCAAGAGCACCCTGTTGCGCTGGCTGGCGATCAACGCCGCCCGGCAGGGTTTCGACGGCGAGCTGCGGGACTGGAACGGGCGGACGCCGTTCCTGGTGAAGCTGCGCGGTTACGCCGACCGCCCGCTACCGCCGGTCGGGGAGCTGCTCGGCGAGGACATCGCACAGTTCGCCGCCGAGGCACCCGCCGGCCTGGTCGAACGGATCTTCGCCACCGGCCGGGCCCTGCTGCTGGTCGACGGGGTGGACGAGCTGGTCCGCGCCCAGCGCACCCAGGTACGCCAGTGGCTACGCCGCCTCCTCGACCGGTACCCGGACGTGATCGTGGTGGTGACCTCCCGACCGAGTGGCGCACCGGCGCGCTGGCTGACCAACGAGGGCTTCCTCGCGGTGATGCTCGAGCGGATGAGCCCGGCGGACATCGTCGAGTTCGTCCGGCGCTGGCACCGGGCGATCGGCGGCGCCCGACATCTGCCGTGCGACCCGGTCGAACTCCCCCGCTACCAGCGCCGGCTGCTCGCCCGGCTGGACGCCAACCACCACCTGCGGGGCCTGGCCACGAATCCGCTGATGTGCGCGATGCTCTGCGCGCTCAACCTGGACCGGGGCGACGACCTGCCGCACGACCGGATCAGCCTCTACCGGGCGGCCCTGGAGATGCTGCTCGAGCGCCGGGACACCGCCCGGAGCGTGCCGGCCTACCAGCGGGTGGGTCTGGGTGCCCAGCACGCGATGTCGCTGTTGCAGGATCTCGCCTGGCGGCTCACCCTCGGCAACCAGTCCGAGTTGGACACCGCGCAGGCGCGGGCGCACGTACGCCGCAAGCTGGCCACCATGCCGAAGGTGACCGCCGGGCCGGACGACGTCTTCGAGCACCTGCTCGACCGCAGCGGCGTGCTGAAGGACGTGGCCGAGGACCGGATCTCCTTCGTGCACCGGACCTTCCAGGAATACCTGGCGGCAAAGGAGATCGCCGAGGAGAACTACATCGACGTACTGGCCGAGCACGCCACTCGGGACATGTGGCGGGAGACGGTGGTGATGACCGCCGGGCTGGCCAACAGCGAGTACCGGCAGCGGTTGGTCAACCGGCTCCTCGACCGGGCCGAGGCGGATCCCGCCCGGCGCGCCCGCTGGCTGCGCCTGCTCGCCGGAGCCTGCGTGGAGACCGCCCCCGCGCTGCCGGTCCGCACGCTCGACCGGATCGACGCCAACCTGGCCGAGCTGGTGCCGCCGCGCAACGCGATCGAGGCCCGGTCGCTGGCGCTGGCCGGGGAACGCGTGCTCCAACTCCTCCCCGACGACCTGGGCGCGCTCACCGAGCGCGTCGCCGCCGCCACGGTCGACACCGCCGCCTTCGTCGGCGGGCCGGCGGCACTCCGGAAACTGAGCCGGTACGGCCGGGACGAGCGCTTCATGGTGATCCACGCGCTGGTCCGGGCGGCCGGTCACTTCGAGCCCGACGAGTACGGCCGGATGGTCCTCGCCGACTCGTCCCTGCTGGGCGGGGTGATCACCGTGGACGACTGGGCCGCCCCGATGCTGAAGCACCTCCGCAATCTCGGCGTGGCGATGCTGAGCGTCGCGGAGCCGGCCCTCGCCGCCCGTGAACTTCCGCCGGGTCTCCGCGGCCTCTCCGTGGAGCCGCACCGGGGTTTCCGTACCGACGCCCGGGTCGACCTCGATTTCCTGCGCGGCCAGAACGACCTGGAACAACTGATCGTGCGGTGGACGAGCGCGCCGGCCGAGCTGCCCGACACCCTGACCTGGCTCACCCACCTCGAACTCTGGCTCGGATACGATCCGGCGCTCCTGCCGGACCTCGACTGGGTCGCGCGGTTTCCACGGCTGCGCATCCTCAGACTGGAGGGCGTCGGCCGGAACCCCCGCAGTTACCGTCCCCTCGGCGAGCTGCCGCACCTGACGAGTCTGGACATCACCGCCGGGACCCGGCGGAGGTGTCTCGGCGACACGCGTTTCCTCAAACGGCTTCCCGCGCTCCGCACGCTGCACCTCAACGGCTGCGCCGATCCGCTGGTGCTGGACCGGATAGCGGAATCGCAGGGCGACGTGCGAAACCTCCGGCTCATGCGGCTGCAACCGCCCGCTCTCGATCTCCGTCCGCTGGCCGGACTGCCTCTGGAGAGCCTCGACCTGGACGGCTACCAGCACGAACTCGACCTGCGCCCGTTGGCCGGACATCCCACCCTCGACGACATCGACCTGCGCAACTGCCCGGGACTGACCGACCTCTCGCCGCTGGCCTCGGTCCCGAAGCTGGCGACCCTGTATCTGCACGACGCCCCGGAGCTGGATCTCGCACCGTTCGCGGGAGCACGTCGACTCACCGTCTGGGCGAACCGTGGCCAGACGTTCCGCAACGCCGAGGGCGTACGGATCAGGCACCAGTGAGCCGCTCCGTGCCGAGGTGCTCCGACACCGACCGTTTCTAACCCGCCGTGCTCCGCGTCGGTTCGCCGGATCGGTCAATCCGGGCACCGGGGGCCCGCCCCGGTCAGGCTGCCGGTGACCGAATACCTGCCGGCCTGCGCCACCCGCAGCACCGTCCAGTCGCCGTACGGTGCGAGGCAGGCACCGGCGGGGCCGTCGACCCGGAGCCACCGCGACCAGCGCAGCCGGACCAGAACCTCGGCCCCGTCGTTACGCACGTCCACAGTCAACTCGGCCGAGGTCGCCCGGGTCAGGTCAACCCCGCGCTCCCCCGCTCCCGGCCCCGCCACCACGTCCGGCGGGTCGCCCCCGTCCGCCCCCGCATCCGACCCGATGGTTTCCACAACCGAGGGTGTGCCGTTTACCGCGTACAGGGTCCAGTCCGGGTGCTGCCAGATCGGGGTCAGATATGTCAGCCCGCCCCGGATCAGCTCCGCCTCCCGCCGGCCGACCCAGGAGGGCTCCGCCCCGGCCAGCGCCACGTACCGGACCCCGTTCTCCCGCAGCCAGCGGCCGTAGGACTCCGCGTCGACGCTGCCGTCCAGGAAGAGCCGGTGGTGGGCCTGGTCGGCCTGGCGCAGCCAGCCCCGGGCCAGCGGGGCGGCCTCCGGCACGTACGCCGCCTCCCAGTAGTTCGCCGTCGGCACCACCTCGATCCGGCCGGGCGGGCGCCGGCCCAGCTCGGCCAGGAGCGGCGTGAAGTAGCCCCGGGACGCCGTCGGGTCGCCGGCCGCCCGCAGGTCCGGCACCGACACCGGCGGCTCCACCACCGCCGCCAGCGCCACCACGGCGGCCAGCGCGAATCCGGCCCTCCGGCGGGACCAGCGGGCGACCAGCCCGGCCGGCAGCGTCCCGTAGCCGGCCAGCACCGGCACGGCGAACATCGCGGCCAGCCGGGTGGCGTTCAGCCCGACCGGGGTCCGGACGGCGAACGCCAGCAACACGCCAAGGGTGGCGAGTCCGGCCGCGATCCGCAGCACCGGCCGGGGCACCACCGCCACGACCAGCGCACTCGCCAGCATCGCCGTCAGGGTGTCCGCCAGGCTGATGTTCATCCAGCCACCCGCGCCGAACGCCAACCCCAGCCCGGCCGTGGGCACGCCCGCGCCCACCACCAGCACCAGCCCGTCGAGGATGCCGCGCCGCGCCGCCGGTCCGAGGTGTTTGGCGGGGGCCCTTCTTCTACAAAAAGCGATAAGCGGGGGCCCTTCCTTACACAGCAGGGCGGTGCCGGCGAGGGTGACGAAGAGGCCGGCCACCGGGCTGGCTGCGCCGGCCAGCACTGCCGCGAGTCCGGCCGTCGCGCGGCGCCAGGTCGGCCGGTCGGTGCCGATGGTCAGTGCCAGCAGGGCGAGCAGGCCGAAGGCGACGCCGACGGCGTAGGTGATCCGGCCGGAGACGAGGTTGCCGGCGACGCAGGCGGCGCCGAGCAGGCCGCCGAGCAGGGGGCGGCGGGCACCGGTGCGGAGCATCAGCAGCGCCAGCGCCGCCGCCGAGACGACGAGCGCGAGCGCACCGAGCAGCCGGGGGCCGAGGGTGCCGCCGCCGAGCCAGTGCATCAGCGGCGGGGTGACCAGACTGTAGCCGTACGGGGCGACGCCGCCGTACCAGCCGAGGTCGAGTGGGGCGGGTCCGTGCCGGCCGAAGAAGTCGGCCCTGGCGACCTGTGCGGAGAGGTCGGTGCCGAGCGGCGGGGCGAGCAGGAAGGCGCCCGCCAGCACGACGGCCGGGCCGACCGCCCCGGACACCACCCGTAGGACGCCGCGCCGGTCAGGCATTCAGCACACGTTCGGCCGCCGCCCGGGAGCGCCGGGCCGTCCGGAGGTAGTGGTCCAGGAACTCGCCCGGGTCGTCGCCGCCGAGCAGGCGTACCACCCCGGCCAGCTCCACCCCGTGCCGGGGCAGCTGGTCGCCGGCCCGGCCCCGGACCAGCATCAGCGCGTTCCGCACCTGGGCGGCGAGGCTCCACCCGGCGGCCATCGCGGTGGTGTCGGCGCCGCCCACCACCCCGGCCTCCCGGCCGGCGGCCAGCGCGTCGAGGGTACGCGTGCAGCGCAGCTCCGGCAGCCGTCCAGCGTGCCGGAGCTGGGTGAGCTGTACCGCCCACTCCACGTCGGCCAGCCCGCCCCGACCCAGTTTGGTGTGCGTGGCCGGGTCGGCGTTGCGGGGCAGCCGTTCGGTCTCCACCCTGGCCTTGATCCGCCGGATTTCCACGACCTGTTCCCGGCTCAGCCCCTGCTCGGGATAGCGCACCGGATCGGCGACGGCCTCGAACTCGCGGCCGAGGTCGGCGTCGCCGCAGACGTAGCGGGCCCGCAGCAGCGCCTGCGCCTCCCAGACCTTCGACCAGCGGGCGTAGTACTGCGCGTACGCGCCGAGGCTGCGGACGAGTGGCCCCTGCCGCCCCTCCGGGCGCAGGTCGGCGTCGACCCCGAGCGCCGGGTCGGCGGCGGGCCGGCCGAGCAGCCGGCGGAGTTCCTCGGCGATCGCGTGCGCCGCCGCGCTGGCCGCGTCCTCGGCGACGCCGGGCGGTGGGTCGTAGACGAAGAGCACGTCGGCGTCGGAGAGGTAGTTCATCTCGTACCCGCCGAGCCGGCCCATGCCGATGACGGCGAAGCGCAGCCCCGGCATCGCCGGCTGGCTCGCCCGGGCCACCCGCAGCGCCGCGCCGAGGGTGGCGTCGGTGACGGCGGAGAGTGCCGCACCGACGGTGAGCACGTCGGGGTCGCCGAGTATCCCGTCCGGACCACCGGGCGGCGGTGGCCCGACGGGTGCGGCGACGCCGGTCGGGCCGACCGGGGTGAGCGAGCCGGCCCGGTGCAGCACGTCGGCGCAGGCGATCCGGACCAGTTCCCGGCCGCGCAGCGCCCGGACCGCGCGGATCGCCTCGTTCGGGTCGGCCGGCCGTGGCCCCCGGCCGACGAGGTAGCGGTCGGCGGCGGCCCCGAGGCCGTCCCGGAGCACCTCGGCGTCCCGGGGGGTCAGCTCGGCGTCGTCGGCGAGCAGCCGCAGCGCCTCCGGGTCCCGGGCCAGCAGGTCGGCGACGTAGCGGGAGACCGCCAGGGTCCGGGCGAGCCGGCGGGCCACCGGCCCCTCGTCGCGGAGCAGCCGCAGATACCACGGGGTGCTGCCGAGCTTGTCGGAGACCTGGCGGTAGTTGAGCAGTCCCCGGTCCGGCTCGGGCGCGTCGGCGAACTCCTGGAGCAGCACCGGCAGCAGCGTGCGTTGGATCGCCGCCGTCCGGGTCACCCCGCCGGTCAGCGCCTCCAGGTGCTTGAGCGCCCGGCTCGGGTCGGCGAAGCCGAGGATCTCCAGCCGGTTCCGGGCCGCCTCCGGGGTGAGCCGCAGTCCGTCGGCCGGGACCCGGGCGACCGCCTCCAGCAGCGGGCGGTAGAGCAGTTTGGCGTGCAGCCGGCGTACCTCGGTGGCATGGCCGACCCAGTCGGCCCGGAACGCCTCGACGGCGTTGCGGCCGGGCAGCGCGGTGTAGCCGAGTGCGTGGGCGAGCCAGCGCAGCGCCGCCGGGTCGGCCGGCACGGTGTGGGTGCGCCGGAGTGCCTGCAGCTGGAGCCGGTGCTCGACGGCCCGGAGGAAGCGGTAGCCACGTAGCAGCGCCTCGCCGTCGGCCCGCCCGACGTAGCCGCCCGCCACCAGGGCCCGCAGCGCCGGGATGGTCCCCCGGGCCCGCAGCGACTCGTCGATCCGGCCGTGTACGAGCTGGAGGAGCTGCACCGCGAACTCGATGTCGCGCAGCCCGCCCGGCCCGCGCTTGATCTCCCGCTCCAGCTCGCGCGGCGGGATGTTGTCGATGATCTTTCGGCGCATCGCCCGGACGTCCTCGACCGCCTCGGCCCGCTCGGCCGCCCGCCAGACCAGCGGGGCGAGCGCGTCGATCCACTCCATGGCGAGCGCGGCGTCCCCGGCCGCCGGGCGGGCCTTGAGCAGCGCCTGGAACTCCCAGGTCCGGGCCCAGCGACGGTAGTAGGCGAGGTGGCTGGCGAGGGTACGCACCAGCGGCCCCCGGTTGCCCTCCGGGCGCAGCGCGGCATCCACCGGCCAGGCCACCAGCCCGCAGATCTCGATCAGCCGGGTCGCCACCCGGGTCGCGGCCGGCAGGTCCTCGTCGGTGGCGGCGACGAAGATGACGTCGACGTCGGAGACGTAGTTCAGCTCACCGCCGCCGCACTTGCCCATCGCCACCACCGCCAGCCGGGGCTCCGGAGTCCCCTTTGGCAGCTCGCCGACCGCGATGGCGTACGCGTCGGAGAGGGTGGCGTCGGCGAGCGCGGAGAGCGCCGCCATGGTCTGCTCCAGGCCGCGCCCGCCGGTCAGGTCGGCCGCCGCGATCCGCAGCAGGGCCAGCCGGTACGCCTGGCGCAGCGCCGCCACCACCGGCAGCCCGCCGGCTCCCTCCTCCGGCCCGGTGGCGTCCGGGTGCAGCAGTCCGTCGGCGTTCGGCGGCAACCCGTCGACTCCGGTACGCAGCGCCCGCCACTGCTCCGGATTGGCCACCAGGTGGTCACCGAGTGCCGACGAGGCGCCGAGAATGGCGACGGCCCGCCGGCGCAGCCCCGGATCGGCGTGCAGGGCGGCCAGCAGGGTCTCCCCGCCATCGCCGGCGGTCTTCCCGCCGTCGCCGGTGGTCTCCCCGCCGTCGCCGGTGGTCTCCCCGCCGTCGCCGGTGGTCTTCCCGCCGTCGCCGGTGGTCTTCCCGCCGTCGCCGGTGGTCTTCCCGCCGTCGCCGGTGGTCTTCCCGCCGTCGCCGGTGACCGGGCCGGCGGTGCGGCGTTCCGCCTCGACGATCCGGTGCAGTTGGCGCAGTGCGAGGTCCGGGTCGGCGGCCCGGGAGAGCGCGGTGAGCAGTTCGCCGGCCGGGGCGTCGACCGGCTCCTGGGCGTTGACGTCCCAGAGCCCGAGCCCGTCCGGCCCGAGCAGTTCGGCGGCCAGGCCCACACCGTTGCCGCCGGTCCGCTCCCCGTCGCCCAGGCCGAAGCCGTACCGGGCGAGCCGGCCGGGGGCGCTGGTCGGCCTGCTCATCGGCGACCCGCACATCTCATCGGCGTCGACCCCCCTACCGTCCGAGTCCTTGCTCTCCGAGTCCTTGCTCTCCGAGTCCTTGCTCTCCGAGCCCCGCTGTCGGAGTTCTAGTGTCCGAGCAGCGGCAGGGTGGGCCGGGGGGTGCCGCCGTCGAGCCGGCCCTGGGCGAGCGCCGCGAACCGGGCCGCGAACGGCTGCCACACCTCCTCCACGTCGGCCAGCGCGTTGGCACAGGCCGCCACCACCAGCTCGGGGTCGTAGTCCAGCTCGGCCAGGGTCGCCGAGTCGGTGGCCCAGTCGGCGATCATCGCGGCGTCGCACTCGATGTGGAACTGGAGCCCCCAGGCGCGGTCGCCGAGCCGGAACGCCTGGTGCGGATAGCGGGTCGAGGCGGCAAGCAGGGTCGCGCCCTGCGGCAGCTCGGTGATCTCGTCGACGTGCCACTGGAGCACGTCCGGGATCATCGGCACGTAGCGGAAGAGCGGGTCGTGCTCGGCCGCGTCCCGCTTGCCGACGACTGTCGGCCCGACCTCCGGCCCGGCCGCGCTCCGCTGCACCGTGCCGCCGTGTGCGGTGGCCAGCAGTTGGGCGCCGAGGCAGATCGCCAGGGTCGGCACCCGGTGCCGGACGGCCTTGCGGAGCAGCCCCTCCAGCGCCGCGAACCATGGTGCGCCGGAGGTGCCGTCGGGAGTCGGATACGGGTGCTGGTAGCCGCCGAGGACGACGAGGGCGGCGTACCCGGTCAGGTCGTCGGGGAGCGCGTCCCCGGCGTACGGCCGGAGCACCGCCAGGTCGAGGCCGGCCTCGGTGAGCCACTCGCCCAGCCGGCGGGGGTCGTCGGTCGGGTCGTTCTCGATCACCAGCGCCGTCGTGGTCGCGGCTCGGTCCGCGCCGCCGGTGTCGCGCTCGACTCCGTCCCCACGCTCGGTTCCAGGGGCGTGCTCGGGTCCGGTCTCCGTTGTCACGGTGTCGAGGCTATCCGGTGGCCCCGACCGACACCGATAGGCTCTGGGCCGGAACGCGATGGAGCCGAGCGGACGCGGGAGGCGAGGTGCCCGACGACCAGGCGGTACGACCGCACACACTGCCGGCGGTACCGCTACCCGCACGGCCGGCGGTACGGCCGCCCGCGCTGCGCCCCGGCGACACGGTGCTGCTGGTGTCGCCCTCCGGGCCGACCCGGCCGGACCGGGTCGCCCGAGGGGTGGAACTGCTCACCGGCTGGGGCCTTCGTCCCGTCCTCGCCCCGAATGCGTACGCCCGCCGGGGTTACCTGGCCGGCGACGACGCGCTACGCGCCGCCGACCTGAACGCCGCCTTCGCCGACCCGACGGTGCGGGGCGTGCTCTGCACCAGAGGTGGCTACGGCGCCCAACGGGTCGTCGACGCGATCGACATGTCGGCGGTCCGCCGCGATCCGAAGGTGGTGGCCGGGTTCTCCGACATCACCGCCCTGCAACTCGCGCTCTGGCGTGGTGCCCGGCTCGCCACCGTGCACGGCCCGGGAGCCGCCTGGCTGGACGAGCGCACCCCGCCTGCCTCGGCCGAGTCGCTGCGCACCGCGCTGATGCACCCCGAGCCGGTGGTGCTGCACCGGCTGCCAACCGAGGAGACCGCACCGGTGCTGGTCCCCGGTACGGCCACCGGCCCGCTGATCGGCGGCAACCTCTGCCTGCTCACGCACTCGCTGGGCACCCCGGACATGCCGGACCTGGCCGGCGCGATCCTGCTGGTCGAGGATGTCGCGGAGCCGCCCTACAAGGTCGACCGGATGCTCACCCACCTGCGTCGGGCGGGTGCGCTCGCCGGGCTGGCCGGGGTGGCGGTGGGACAGTTCACCGACTGCGCGGACGGCTGGACGATCGGGGTGGCCGAGGTGCTCGCCGAGCGCCTCGGCGACCTGGGGGTGCCGGTGCTCGGCGGGCTGCCGATCGGGCACGGCGTCGGCCAGCTCACCGTGCCCGTCGGCGTGCCGGCGACGCTGGACGTCGCCGCCGGCACCCTGACCGTCTCTCCCGCCGTCTGCTGAGCGCTGTCCCCGCCGGCCCACGACGGTTCGGCCCGCCGCCTCCGGAGCGTCACCACCGGCATCCGGAGCACGGAGCGCTACTCCGGAAGCCGGAGCACCCTGTCGAGCAGGTTGCGGGTGGCCCGCCGCAGCCGGGAGTCGACGAACCCGTCCGCGTAGAGCGCCCGGGTCCAGCCCATCGTGCCGGCCGCGAAGACCCACGCCCCGGACGGCGCCCGGTAGAGGCTGCTCTGCTGCCGCTGTGCCACGCCGAGCCGACGGTACGGCGAGTCGGCGAGCACCCGACGGTCGGTCGACTGCGGTAGGTCGACGTCCGGCATCACCTGGTCGGCCTCCTGCCGGACGGTGTGCGGGATCTCGTCGCCGTCCCGCACCCCGGTGCCGGCCCAGAACCAGTGACCGCTCTCCCGCACCACCAGCGGCGCGTCGTCGTCGACCACGCTGACGTACTGGGCGCCGATCAGCTGCTGCTCCGGGCTGCCGGCCCGGCGCCACTGGCTGGTCACCCTGACCGGCCGCTGGCCGGGTCCGGGGTTCACCTTGGCGCAGTCCACGATCCGCTCGTCGGGACGGGCGTCGGATCCGCCGTACCGGACGCGCCAGTAGCAGTTGTTGGAACTGAGGAAGACCAGGCTGGTACCCGAGTCCCGGGCCGTCGCCACCGCCCGGCGCATCGGCACCGACCAGTACTCGTCGTGGCCGCTGAAGACCACCGCCCGGTAGCGGGCCGGATCCACCCGGCCGGTGTGCAGGTCCTCGCTGGTGGCGTAGCTGACGTCGTCGCCGTGCCGCTCGGACCAGCGGACGAATCCGATCTCGTCCCTGATGTGGTGCGGCAACCCGTTGCCGGCGTACGGCCGGTCGTGGCTGACCGCCAGCGACCGCGTCCCGGTCGCCCACCTGCCCGAGTCGTCGAACCCGTAGTAGAGGCTGGCGCCGGTGTGCCCGACGGCCGGCCACCGGTTGTACGCCTGATAGGTGCTGGTCGGCAGCACCACCAGCCCGGCGGTCGGCCGCCGCGGTTCCCGTACGACGAACGGTATCCACTGGCACCAGCCGTCGGCGCCGGTCGCCAGGGCCAGGTAGAGCCCGCTGACCCAGTGCCGGCCCACCGCCAGTCGCCAGCCGGGATCCCAGCCGCAGCTCACCATCCGGGTCTTCGGATGCACCGCCGGAGCGGCCTGGGTACGCCCGTCCTGCCACGGGCTGGCGGCGACGAGCCGCGCGCCCGTGCCGGCGTAGTGCCCGACCCGGTACACCTGGATCCGGTACCGCTGGGCCGGCGCCACGGAGACGTGGAAGTCCAGGCTGCCGCCGGCCTCGACGCTGGTCGCCGAGGCATAGCCGGCGATCTGGCCCTGGCGGTCCTCGGCGAAACGGCGGTCCAGCAGGGTGAAACCGCCGGCTCCGGCCCGGGTGTTCTCCCGGGAGACCTCGGAGGTGCCGACCGGCGACCGCCGGACGGTCGCGCCCCGCCCCGGCCTCGCGTCGCCCGGGTAGTAGGGGTCGATTCCCGGCGCGGTGGGATCGCCGGTGCCGGACCGCGCGGCGATGCCGACCGCCGTGACCGCGCCGCTCACCCCGATGATCCCCAACGCCGTACGCCGGGAGTACCGGCCCGCCTTCTCCATCATGCTTCCCCCGTGATGACTCGTCTGTCCACTTTGGACATATGTGGTAGGTGGGTTGGGGCGCACCGGGCTGGCGGCCGGGGCGACACCCTTTCTGCACACACGCCCGGTGGGTCACTCCTGTTGCAGTCGGGAACCCAACAGATCAGCGGCGGACGCGTCGAGCGCCCCGCCACACCCGGACCGCGACGGCAGTCCCGACGGCAGTCGCAATCCCGACGACGGAGACGCCGGGTGCGAGATCCGCCCTACCGGACAATCGGGTGCAACGACGCCCCCGGTGACCGTGGAGTCTCAGCGTCCTGCCAGGCGGTCGCGCAATTCCCAGCGGCCTGCCAGCCAGATCCGGGGCACCGCCCAGGCTGGTGCCGCAGTGTGGGCGGGTTGAGGAAAGCAGGCGCCACCCGGCGTCGTACGCATCTGAAGGGGGAGAACGCAGGATGAGCAGGCGACTTTCACGGAAGAAGGTCCTCGGCGGCCTGGTGGCCGGCGGCGTACTCACGGTGGGTCTCGCGGCCCCGGCCGTGGCGTTCGCCGAGGACGGCGCCACGCCCGCCCCGACCCCGTCGAGTTCGGCGGAGAGCGGCGCGTCCGCCCCGGAGCAGGGCAAGCGCTGGGCCGAGCAGCGCGGCAAGCTGGCCGAGCAGCTCGCCGAGGAGCTGGGCGTGCCGCAGGAGAGGGTCGAAGCGGCACTGGCAAAGATCAGGGAGCAGCACCGGGCCGAGTGGAAGGACCGGATCGAGCAGCGGGGCGAGGGTAGGCCCGGCCCGCAGTCGAAGGCCGACCGGGAGGCCATGCTGAAGGAGCGGCTCGACAAGGCGGTCGCGGACGGCAAGCTGACCCAGGAGCAGGCCGACGCCATCCGTGCGGCGGTCGAGGCAGGCGTCTTCCCGGCCTGGGGCGGCGGTTGGGGTGGCCCGCGCCACGGCGGCCCGGGCGCCCCGGCCACTAAGTAACCCGGCCACGAAGTAACCGGGCCAGGGCGGCGCATTGGCGCCCGGCACGCGGTGACCGGCCCGGGTCGCACCCCTACTCAGGTGCGGCCCGGGCGCGCCTGGCTCAGAGCAGGCCCAGGTAACGCTGGCGCTCGTAGGGGGTGACCTCGCGCCGGTACTGCTCCCACTCGGCGCGCTTGTTGCGCAGGAAGAAGTCGAAGACGTGCTCGCCGAGCACCTCGGCGACCAGTTCCGAGCCGGCCATCACGTCGATCGCCTCGGCGAGGTTCTCCGGAAGGGACTCGTAGCCCATGGCCTTGCGCTCGGCGTTGGAGAGCGACCAGACGTCGTCCTCGGCGCCCGGCGGCAGCTCGTAGCCCTCCTCGATGCCCTTCAGCCCGGCGCCGAGCAGCACCGCGAACGCCAGGTAGGGATTGGTGGCGGCGTCCGGGGAGCGGACCTCGACCCGGGCCGAGTTCGGCTTCCCGTACGCCGGCACCCGGACCAGCGCCGAGCGGTTCAGGTGACCCCAGCAGACGTACGCCGGGGACTCGGTGATCCGGTCCGGCAGCGCCTGCGGGAAGAGCCGCTTGTAGGAGTTGACCCACTGGTTGGTGACCGCGGTGTATTCCCGGGCGTGGGTGAGCAGCCCGGCGATGAAGGCGCGGCCGACCTTGGAGAGCTTCATCGGGTCGCTGGCGTCGTGGAAGGCGTTGCGCTCCCCCTCGAAGAGGGAGAGGTGGGTGTGCATGCCGCTGCCCGGCTGGTCGGTGAAGGGCTTCGGCATGAAGGTGGCCCGCACCCCCGTGGAGAGCGCGACCTCCTTGACCATGTGCCGGAACGTCATGATGTTGTCGGCGGTGGTGAGCGCGTCGGCGTAGCGGAGGTCGATCTCCTGCTGGCCGGGGGCGACCTCGTGGTGGCTGAACTCCACCGAGATGCCGATCCGCTCCAGCGCCAGCACCGCCTGGCGGCGGAAGTCCCGGGCCACCGCGTGGGTGGTGTGCTCGAAGTAGCCGCCCATGTCGACCGGCACCGGCACCGAGCCGTCGTTGGGGCCGTTCTCCAGCAGGAAGAACTCGATCTCCGGGTGGGTGTAGAAGGTGAAGCCCTTCTCCGCGGCCCGGGAGAGCGCCCGGCGCAGCACGTGCCGGGGGTCGGCCCAGGAGGGGCTGCCGTCCGGGAGCAGGATGTCGCAGAACATCCGGGCACTCTCGCCGCTGACCCCGCCCTCGAAGGGGAAGACCTGGAACGTCGTCGGGTCGGGCATGGCCACCATGTCCGACTCGAAGACCCGCGCGAAGCCCTCGATGGCGGAGCCGTCGAAGCCGATGCCCTCGTCGAAGGCGGCCTCCAGCTCCGCGGGGGCCACCGAGACGCTCTTCAGCGTGCCGAGCACATCGGTGAACCACAGCCGGACGAAACGGATGTCACGCTCTTCCAGCGTGCGGAGCACGAACTCCTGCTGACGGTCCACCTCAACCCCTCGCACACTCTTCTCGGACCGGCCCAGCCGGCGCACGGCTTAGCGGTCCAGTCTTCACCGAACCCGTTACACAGACGTTACGGGAACTGGTCCGGACCCGATGGGCGGGGCAGCACGGCCTGCCCGGTTGTGGGCGTTCGTCCCCAAGATAGCCCGGATACCGACTTCGCCGCACGGCGCTGCACCGCACGCGACGGGCCGGACGGGAGCGGCTGCGGCAAGATGGAGACATGCCGAGCTTGCGCATCGCCCTGGCCCAGGTCAACCCCACCGTCGGCGACACGGCCGGCAACGCGGCGCTGATCCGGGAGCGGTCCCGGGAGGCGGCCGAAGCCGGCGCGCACCTGGTGGCCTTTCCCGAGATGGTGCTGACCGGATATCCGGTCGAGGACCTGGTCTTCCGGGACTCCTTCGTCGCCGCCTCCCGGGCCGGGCTCGACCGGCTCGCCGCCGACCTCGCCGCCGACGGGCTGGCCGGGCTGTCGGTGCTGGTCGGCTATCTCGACGCCGACGGCCCGGCCAGCGCCAACGCGGAGTCGACGCCGACCCGGGGCCCGCGCAACGCGCTCGCCGTGCTGCACGGCGGGCAGGTGGTCGCCCGCTACTTCAAGCACCACCTGCCGAACTACGGGGTGTTCGACGAGGACCGCTACTTCGTGCCGGGCGACACCCTGACGGTGGTCCGGATCGGCGGGGTCGACGTCGCGCTGACCGTCTGCGAGGACCTGTGGCAGGCCGGCGGCCCGTTCACGGTCGCCCGCCGCGCCGGGGTCGGGCTGGTCGTCAACATCAACGGCTCGCCGTACGAGCTGAACAAGGACGACGTACGCCTGCCGCTGGTCCGCCGCCGGGCCGCCGAGGCGGAGGCGACGGTGGCGTACGTCAACACGGTCGGCGGCCAGGACGAGCTGGTCTTCGACGGCGACTCGATGATCGTGGCGCCCGACGGCACCCTGCTGGCCCGCGCCCCGCAGTTCGTCGAGCACCTGCTGCTGCACGACCTCGACCTGCCGGCCGGCCGCACGGACGCGCCGACCGGCACCGAGGCCGCCCGACCGGAGGCGGCGGGCGGGCCGGAGGAGATGGCCGTCGCCCGGGTCCGGGTCAGCGACGCCGTCCCCGCCCCGACCGGGCCCCGGGCCACCGGCGGCGTCACCGAGCCGGTCGTCGACGAGGGCGAGGTGTGGCAGGCGCTGGTGCTGGGGCTGCGCGACTACGTGGGAAAGAACGGCTTCCGGTCGGTGGTGCTCGGCCTCTCCGGCGGCATCGACTCGTCGCTGGTCGCCGCGATCGCGGTCGACGCGCTCGGGCCGGAGCGGGTGACCGGGGTCTCGATGCCGAGCCAGCACTCCTCGGAGCACTCCCGGGACGACGCCGCCGACCTGGCCAAGCGGACCGGCCTGGACTACCGGGTCGAGCCGATCCAGCCGATGGTCGACAGCTTCCTGGCCAACCTGTCGCTCTCCGGGATGTCGGTGGAGAACCTCCAGGCCCGGGTCCGTGGCGTGCTGCTGATGGCGCTGTCGAACCAGGAGGGGCACCTCGTCCTCACCACCGGCAACAAGAGTGAACTGGCGGTCGGCTACTCCACCCTCTACGGCGACTCGGTCGGCGGCTTCAACCCGCTCAAGGACGTCTGGAAGAGCCTGGTCTGGAAGCTGGCGACCTGGCGTAACGCCGAGGCGGTGCGGCGGGGCGAGACCCCGCCGATCCCGGAGAACTCGATCCGCAAGCCGCCGAGCGCGGAGCTGAGCCCCGGCCAGCTCGACAGCGACACCCTGCCGGACTACTCCGTGCTCGACGCGATCCTGGTCGGCTACGTCGACGGCGACCAGGGCCGGGACGACCTGGTCGCCGCCGGGCACGACCCGGCGGTGGTGGACCGGGTGCTCCGGATGGTGGACGTCGCCGAATACAAGCGGCGGCAGTCGGCCCCCGGCCCGAAAATCTCGATCAAGGCGTTCGGCCGGGACCGCCGGCTGCCGATCACCAACCGCTGGCGCGAGCGGGGCTGACCGGTCCGGCCGGTCCGGAATCAGCGGCGAGGGTGTGACAACCTGCACTCTTCCCTGCCACCACCGCCTGGCACGGTGGGACGATCGGCAGTGACCCGGGGACCGCGGACGCGGCCTCGAGGCGAAGGGAGACAGCGATGTCCGAGCAGCAGATGGCGCCCGCCCCGAGCGAGGTGGCGACGCTCTACGGAGGTCCGGCGACCCGGCGGGTACGCGCCCGCGACCTGGTCGCCGCCAAGGAACGCGGCGAGCGGTGGCCGATGCTCACCTCGTACGACCAGTACACGGCGGCGATCTTCGACCAGGCCGGCATCCCGGTGCTGCTGGTGGGCGACTCGGCCGCGAACAACGTCTTCGGCTACGAGACGACGGTGCCGGTGACCGTCGACGACCTCCTTCCGCTGGTCCGCGCCGTGGTACGCGCCACCAGCTATCCGCTGGTCGTCGGTGACCTGCCGTTCGGCTCCTACGAGGAGGGGCCGGCGCAGGCGCTGCGCACCGCCGTGCGGTTCATGAAGGAGGGCGGCTGCCACGCGGTGAAGCTGGAGGGCGGCCGGCAGGTGGCGGAGCAGATCCGGGCGATCACCGGGGCCGGCATCCCGGTGATGGCGCACGTGGGGTTCACCCCGCAGCGCGAGCACGCCATCGGCGGCTACCGGGTGCAGGGGCGGGGAGACGACGCCGACGAGGTGGTGGCGGACGCCCTGGCGGTCGCCGAGGCCGGAGCGTTCTCGGTCGTCCTGGAGATGGTGCCGGGCGAGGTGGCCAAGCGGATCACGCACGAGCTGCCGATACCCACCATCGGGATCGGGGCCGGGCCGGACACCGACGCCCAGGTGCTGGTCTGGCAGGACATGGCCGGGCTGCGGTCCGGCCGGATGCCGCGGTTCGTGAAGCGCTACGCCGACCTTGCCGGCACGCTCGGCGACGCGACCCGGCGGTTCGCCACCGAAGTCCGGGACGGCGAGTTCCCCACCGCCGAACACACCTTCTGAGCACGCACGCACTTTCTGAACCGTCGGCGGCACGGTCGCGCCCGCCCCGGGTGGTGTTCCCGGGGCGGGCGGGGCATCAGAGGTCGGTGACACGGATCCCGGCGTGCGCCTTGTAACGCTTGTTGATCGCGATCAGGTTGGCGGTGAACGCCTCGATCTGGTGCGCGTTGCGCAGCCGGCCGGCATAGATGCCGCGCATGCCGGGGATCCGCGCGGCAAGCGCGGCGACGAGCCCGACGAGGTCGCGGTCCTCGGTGCAGATCAGGACGTCCAGCTCGATGCGGTCGACCTCCGGGTCGGCCAGCAGTGGCGCGCTGACGTGGTTGAAGGCGGCACAGACCCGCGACTCCGGCAGCAGCGCCGCCGCCTGCTGCACGGCGCTGCCCTCCTCGACCCGCAGCGGGTACGGCCCCTGCCTGTCGAAGCCGAGCGGGTTGACGCAGTCGACGACCACCTTGCCGGCCAGCGGCTCGCGCAGCGCGGCGACGGTGTCCCGGTGCCCGTCCCAGGGGACCGCGATGACGACGACGTCGGACCGGCCGGCCACCTCGACGTTGTCGCCGCCGGAGACGGTCACCCCGGCCGGCATCCCCGGCAGGGCGCGGAGCTCCTCCGCCGCCTGCGCGGCCCGCGCCGCCGACCGGGAGCCGATCAGCACCGGCTGCCCGGCCCGGGCGAACCGGTAGGCCAGCCCTCGTCCCTGGTCTCCGGTGCCGCCGATGATGCCGACGGTGAGTCCGGCGATGTCCGGCAGCCCGCTCGCGTCGTATCCCATGCCGGAATCCTCGCAGATCGTGGCGGGCACCGACGGTTGCGGGCCGGGTCGGTCCGGCGCGCGGTGGGCGTACCCGTGACCGTCGCCGCACCGGAACGCCCCCGCTCCGGGGCGTTCCGGTGGGACCTCGACCGATCAGTTCCGGTGGGAACTCAACTCATCTCAGTTCCGGTGGGAACTCAACTCATCGTCTTCCGCGCGGTCGCCCTGGTGGCCTTCCGCGCCGGTGCCTTGGCCGGCGTCTTGCGCGCCGCGGCCTGCTTGCCGGGTGCCTTCCGGGCGGTGACCTTCTTCGCCACCCCCGGAGTCCGTTTCGTCACCGCGGTCGTCCGCTTCGCCGGCGCCTTCTTCGCCGTGGTCCGCTTCGCCGGGGTCCGCTTGACGGTCGCCCGCTTCGCCGGCGCCTTCTTCGCCGTCGTGCGCTTCGCCGGTGCCTTCTTCGCGGTCGCCCTCTTCGTCGGCGCCTTCTTGGCGGTCGCCTTCTTTGTCGGCGCCTTGCGGCCGGTGACCTTCTTCGCCGCCGACGACGTGGTCCGCTTCGCCGCCGCGGTCGTCTTCCGCGCCGCGGTGGTGGTCTTCCGGCCGGCCGTCGCGGTGGTCCGCTTCGCCGTGCTCCGCTTCGCCGGCGCCTTCTTCGCGGTCGCCCTCTTGGCCGGGGCCTTCTTCCCCGGGGCCTTCTTGGCTGCCGTCGCGCGCTTGGCCGGGGCCTTCTTCGCCGGTGCCTGCTTCGCCACCGACCCGCTCGCGGCCTTACGGGCCGGGGTGCCCTTGCTGGCACCCACGGTCCGGCTGCGCGCCGCGGTCTTCTTGCCGGCAGCGCTTCTCGCTACCGTGCGGGTGGCCCTGGTTGCTTCGGCCATCTGTGTTCCTCCTTGCGGGACATGCTCTCGGGGGTCTCCTCGCGGAGCACCACGGAGTTTCGACGCGGGCTGTTGCCGCGCCGGCCTAGCTCTCCTCCCCGGCCCAGCGGGCGTCCTCGGCTTCCCACGCCTCGTTGCGCTGCTGCACCCGCTGCAGCGCCCCTTCCGCGTCGGCAGCCGAGGCGTACGGACCGAGCACGTACCTCGCGGGGCAGACGTCGGCACCGGTCTCGACCCGGTGATGACGGATGCACCAGAAGTACTGCACACCACTCCCGCTGTCGCTCATGGGGTAACTGTGCATGGGAAAACGACCAGGCGCTACCGTTTCGCGCAAAATGACGGAGGGTCTTCCACAGTAGAGCCGATCCGATAACCGGCACCGGGTAATCGGTAAAGTGTCGCCGTACGAGGTAAAAGTATTCTACGGCAAGGGATTCATTGCTGTCAGCGGCCGGCGGAAGCGGCCCCGACGGGCCGCGACGGCCGGCGGAAAAATTTCCCCCGGCAACACGCCAGTCCTCCACCTCATTGCCCCGACCCGCCACTTCGCGGCGGGGAATGGAGCACAATTCGCCGTGTGGGTAGCCTGCGGCAGGTGGGTGCGACGGGACGGCTCGGCCGGGTCCTGTCAATCGTCGCGCTGGCCATTCTGCTGCTGCTCGTCGGCAGCGCCGGGCACACCATTATGAGTATGGTGACCGAGCCCTCGATCGAGGAACGGGCCCGACAGGAAGCGGTACGCCGGGCCGCCGCGATCGGCGACGCGCTGGTGTACGGCGTCGGCGACAGCGCTGCCGAACTCCGGGAGACCGTTGCGCGGAACGACCGGGTCGAGGTGCTGCGGGTCGACGGCACCGACCGGCGCCACTCCCCCGGCGTACGGCTGGTGTTCCGGGTACACGTGACGATGTCCCGGGCCGCGATGGCCGGACGGAGGCAGGCCGAGGTACGCGTCTGCTTCCGGCAGGTGGTCGACCAGGAGCGGGCCGACTTCTCCCGGATCGAGCTGCCCTGCCCCGACACCCTGCTCCCCGGCACGACCCCGACGGCGGTGCCGGCCCCGCCGGAGGGCGACCCGGCACCGGCACCCGGCACCTCCCCGGTCGACGTGCCCGAGCAGCCGCCTGCCGCGCCGGGCCGCTGAGCGGACCAGGTCAGCGGAACGCGGCGCCGCCGACCGTCGAAGCGACGACCGGGCCGACGCGGGCCGCCAAGCGGTGGTTAGGGTCCTCGCCATGGCCGTACCGGAGTACATCAAGCGGATCCGCAGGTTCGTCGGACATGACCTGCTCTGGCTGCCCAGCGTGAGCGCGGTGGTGTGCAACGAGGCCGGGGAACTGCTCCTCGGCAAGCGTGCCGACGACGGCCGGTGGTCGGTGATCAGTGGCTTCGTCGAGCCCGACGAGCAGCCGGCCGAGGCGCTGGTCCGAGAGGTCTTCGAGGAGACCGGCGTGCGTGTGGCGCCGGAACGGGTGTCGAGCGTGCTGGCCCATCCGCACACCTACCCCAACGGGGACCGGTGCCAGTTCCTCAACATCGGTTTCCGCTGCCGGCTGATCGAGGGTGTCGCCCGGGTCAACGACGACGAGTCGGTCGCCGTCGGCTGGTTCGCCCAGGACGAGCTTCCGCCGCTCGACGCGCACGCCCGGACGACGATCGCGCACGCGCTCGCCCCGGCGACGGTCGGTGCCTGGTACGCACCGGACTCCTCCGGCCTCTCCCGGGACACCCCGGAGTGATTCTCGCCCCTCCGTCCGCTCCACTGCGGATCGTGGCCTCCGGCCCGCCGGGGAGCCCGTCCCGTGGCGGTGCGGCGGGGCGTCGGGCCGGCGGGGCGTCGGGCCGGCGGAGCGTCGAGCCGGCGGAGCGTCGAGCCGGCGGAGCGTCGAGCCGGCGAAATTCGGTGGCGGAGCCGAGGGCAGTGTCGTAGCCTCGCGACGCCCGACTCTTCCAGGAGGTCGATGACATGGCAGGCACGGTCTTCGGTGCAGTGGTCCCCGCCGCCACGACGCGCGACCGCACCACGAGCTGACCTCCGGGCACTCGCTCCCGCGGCGCCGGCCGGCCTCCGGCCCGGCTGAGTCGCCCACTCCTCGCGCGTCGTAGCGGTCCGCCGGCTGCGTACGCGGAATCTCTCCGCGCCGCCAGCCGCTGGCACCGGTGATCCGGTGCTCCTGTCTCACCGCATATGCGGCACTGCTTCACGCGCTGACATCGAGGAGAATCCGTGGACTCCGCTACATCCTTCGAGCCGTTGACGGCGGCCGAGGGCGGACCAAGTGCTGTCGTCCGTACCGGCCAGATCGTGCGGCGCCCCGCACGGCCCTGGACCAAAACGGTGCACGCCCTGCTGCACCACCTGGAAGAGGCCGGTTTTCCCGGCTCGCCGTGGGTGGTCGGCACCGGCATCGACGGCGCCGGCAACGAGATGCTGACGTACGTCGAGGGCGAGATCATCCACCCCCGGGCCTGGACGGACGAGGGGGTCTGGCAGGTCGGCAGGCTGCTGCGCGACCTGCACACCGCGACCGCCAGCTTCCGGCCACCGCCGGACGCGGTGTGGCAGCCGTGGTGGATGCGCCGGGAGGGACCCGATTCGGTGATCGGGCACGGCGATGCCGGACCGTGGCACACCGTCGCCCGGGCCGGCCGACCGGTGGCGTTCGTCGACTGGACCCTGGCCGGGCCGGTCGACCGGCTCGACGAGGTGGTCGGCGCCGCCTGGTGGCACGCCCAGTTGCACGACGACGACGTCGCCGTCCGCAACGACCTGCCGGACCCGGCGAGCCGGGCCCGGCAGCTACGGCTCTTCCTGGACGGCTACGAGCTGCCGGCGGCGGACCGGGCCGGCCTGGTCGACCGGATGATCGAGTTTGCGATCCGGGACTGTGCCGCCGAGGCGACCCGGGCCCGGATCACGCCGGAGTCGACCGACCCGGCGCCGCTCTGGGCCCTCGCCTGGCGGGCCCGCGCCGCCGGCTGGATGATCCGGCACCGTACCCTGCTCGACCGCGCCGTTTCCGGCGGCTGAGCAACCGGAGGCCGTCGGCGGGTTCCACCTGCCGGCGGCCTCCGGAGAGCCATGACAACCCCGCAACCGTGATGGTTATCGACGTTTGCGATCGATCGACGGGCGTCGAGGGGAAGGCGTGCTCCGCCCTCGTCGTCTCCTGCCCGGCAGGGCGCCCGGCGGGACGATGCCGAACCAGGTGCCGACGGCTGCCACGAGGGCGATTACGTAGGCGATCCACCATCCGATGGCCTCCCAGAGGCCAGCCATGATCGCACCGACCGAGCACGGCACGACGAGGAACACGAACAGCATGGCCAGCGTGCCAAAGTCGAGACGACGGTCCTCCGGCAGCCGGTGTGCCTGGCTGAACGGCGTGAGTCGCACCCCGATCGGGCGGCGCCGCAGAGTAAAGCTCGCCGGCCAGAGCCGACCATGGTCTCTTACATCGATTACGGTGACTGCGCCTGGACCACGGCGTACGATGGCCTGAGACGGCCGGGCCATGCCGCGCAACCACGGTTCCCAGACCACGCGCTGATACCAGAACACGCCGTGCGCATCGCGCCATGTCAACCAGACGGCGTAGCCCTTCGGACTACTGCTCAACCCACCCCAGCGGGAGATCGTGCTAGCCGTCCGGATCGCGAACCCCCGCTCGTGGGGCGCACGGGACTGCGCGAGATGCGGGGTCACCAGCGCGGGCGTACCGGTTCTGCGCGCGGCGAACCGCCACTGCACCAGGCGTACGAGCCAGCAGAGCACCAGCAGGACGCCGGGACCGAAGATGGTCAGGACGAAGACAGCATCGCCCACGTCATCCGAGTCGGCGAGCAACAGGTAGCCCGGAGTGTTGAGGGCGGCCAGGGCGACGACGCTGGTGATGACGACAAGCGGCGCACGACCGCGTCGAATCGCGGGCGCTGGGCTGGCGCCGCCACCGACGCCGATCGCGCCCTCCGCAGGAACCGTGCCACGCCATCGGAACATGATCCCGACGGTAATCTGCGGCTGCACACTCAAGAGCGTCCCCAGGGCTCACGGTGTCGGAACGCTACCCAAAGCCGGCCATCGACGAATGCGCCGAGGGTACGACGGACGAGTCGACCTGTACGCCGGATTCTGTGCCCGGCGCGCACCCCTGCCGGGGCGAGCGCCAGCGGCGGTCATCCATCTCGGCCTGCCGTTGCCGGCAGGCTCCAGCGGCCTACCCGCAGGCATCGGGCGGGCAGCCCTCGAACGCCTGCGCGGGCCGTCGCCTTTCGGTGATGGCCCTGTCTTGGCCTTGCTCCGGGTGGGGTTTACCGAGCCATCCCGGTCACCCGGGATGCTGGTGGGCTCTTACTCCACCGTTTCACCCTTACCGGATCGGTCGATCGACGCGTTTCCGCGCAAACCATCCGCCCGGCGGTCTGTTTTCTGTGGCACTATCCCGCGGGTCACCCCGGGTTGCCGTTAGCAACCACCCTGCCCTGTGGAGTCCGGACGTTCCTCGGCGGCGGGCTCGCGCTCGCCGACGCGACCGCCCGGTCGACTCGTCCGTCGCGTACCCGAGTTTAGCCATGATCCGGAAGAGCGATCCACCGGCCCGCGATACCCGGCGTGCCCGGCGTCATCGTGCGGGACGGCCGGCAGGGCGTCGATCGCCGTCCGGCGGGGCCGATTAGCCTCGACTGGCTATGAATTTTCCCGAGGCGCTGCTGCTGCTCGCTGCCGGGCTCGCCGCGGGCATGGTCAACGCGGTGGCCGGCGGCGGCTCGCTGATCACCTTTCCCGCCATGATCGCGGTCGGTCTGCCGCCGATCCCGGCCAACGTCAGCAACTCGATGGCGGTCTGTCCCGGCTATCTGGCCAGCGTCTACGGGAGCCGGGCGGACCTGCCGGACCGGCGCTGGCTGCTCCGGCTGATTCCCGGCACGGTACTCGGCACCGCCGCCGGCTGCGCGCTGCTGCTCTCCACCCCCGCCCGCGCGTTCGAGGTGGTCGTGCCGTTCCTGGTGCTGGGCGCGACCGCCCTGCTGGCGTTCCAGGAGCAGCTTCGCCGCCTGGTCGGGCAGGGTCGCGGCGGCGTCGGCCCGGTGCCGCCCACACCCGCACCCGTGCCAGCCCTCGCACCGGCACCAACCCGCACTGCGACGGTGCGCGGCACCTCCCGGCAGACGGTCGGGTTGCACGTGATGGTCGTGGTCGGCGCGGTCTACGGCGGGTACTTCGGTGCCGCCCTCGGAGTCATGCTGGTGGCCGGGCTGGCGCTGGTGCTGACGGAGACGCTGACCCGGATCACCGCGATCAAGAACCTGCTCTCCGCCGTGGTCGGGCTGACCACGGTCACCGCCTTCGCCGCGTTCGGCCCGGTGAACTGGACCGCCGTCGCGGTGGTCGCCCCCGCGACCATCGTCGGGGGGTACGCGGGCGCCCGGCTCGTCCGCCGGCTCCCGCCCGAGGTACTCAAGACCGTGATCGTGGTCTTCGGTACGGCGATCGGCCTGCTGCTGCTCTACCGCGCCTGGACGTGAGCTCGCGAACTGTGCCCCGAACTGTGCGGCCGGTCGCCTGTCGTCTCCGCACCCACCACGATCCCCGTGACCGGGACGGCGTACCCGAGATCTCGGATTGCCTGCCCTGGTCACGGGGATCCCTGATCCCGGGGATCTCCCCGGACCGGTGGGGGTGGTCGTTCCGCCGGGACGGTCAGACCTTCGGGGCGGGTCCGGTGGCTCCGCTGGTCTCGGCGGCCTCGCTCCCTCCGCTTCCTCCGCCGCTCGCGTTGCCGGTGGGTTCGTCGGCCAGCTCGGCCGGTGGGCGGGGGGTGGGTACGAGGCGCGGGTCGCCCTCGTCGGCGAAGTAGTCGTCCTGCTCGGTCCCGTCGACCCCGTCGGCCACCTTCGCCGCCCGCAGGAGCAGCGTGATGATCACCGCGACCAGCAGGTTGACCGCGACCGCGACCAGTCCGACGTAGATGGTCCTGGCCGAGCCGTCGAAGCCGAACTTCTCCAGGGGGAAGGCGGACCCGCCGAAGTGTGCCCGCCCGGTCGCCGCGTTCGGGATCTGGTAGAGCATCCACATGCCCAGGCCCATCCCGGCCGCCCAGCCGGCGACCAGGGCGCCCCGGTGGAACCAGCGGGTGTAGAGGCCGAGCGCGACCGCCGGCAGCGTCTGCAGGATGATGACGCCGCCGATGAGCTGGAGGTCGATCGAGAACTGCGGGTCGAGGAAGACGATGCAGGCGACCGCACCGATCTTCACCACCAGCGACGTGATCTTGGAGACGTTCGCCTCCTGCGCGGCGGTGGCGTCCCGGCGCAGGTACTCCTTGTAGATGTTGCGGGTGAAGAGGTTCGCCGCCGCGATCGACATGATGGCGGCCGGCACCAGCGCGCCGATCCCGATCGCGGCGAACGCGATCCCGGCGAACCAGCTCGGGAACTGCTGCTCGAACAGCAGCGGCACCACCGTGTTGTTGTCCACGCTGCCCTCGGTCGCGCCGGGCAGCGGGGTCACCTCGGCCGCGATGGCGGCGTACCCGAGCAGGGCGATCAACCCGAGCAGCAGGCTGTACGCCGGCAGCGCCGACATGTTCCGCTTGATCACGTCTCGGCTCCGGCTGGCCAGTACGCCGGTGAGGCTGTGCGGGTAGAGGAAGAGCGCCAGTGCCGAGCCGAGGGCCAGGGTGATGTACTGCAACTGGTTGTTCGCGTTGAGCGTGATGCCGTCGTTCGGGTTCGGACTCGCGTCGAACTTCGCGTCCGCCGCGTCGAAGATGCTTCCCCAGCCGCCCAGCTTGTAGGGCAGGTAGACGATCGCCACCAGGATCACGACGTAGATCAGCGTGTCCTTGACGAAGGCGATCAGCGCGGGTGCCCGCAGCCCGGACTGGTAGGTGTAGGCGGCCAGGATGGCGAAGGCGACGATGATCGGCAGGTGCCGGGCGATGGTGCTCTCGCCGGTGACCCCCATCGTCTTGAGCACTGCCTCGATGCCGACGAGCTGGAGCGCGATGTATGGCATCGTCGCGACGATCCCGGTGATCGCGATGATCAGCGCCAGGGTCGGCGAGTCGAACCGCTTCCGGACGAAGTCGGCCGGGGTGACGAAGCCGTGCCGGTGCGAGACCGACCAGAGCCGGACCAGCACCAGGAAGACCAGCGGATAGATGATGATCGTGTACGGCACGGCGAAGAACCCGGCCGCCCCGGCGCCGAACAGCAACGCCGGTACCGCCACGAAGGTGTACGCGGTGTAGAGATCGCCACCGACCAGGAACCAGGTGATCCAGCCGCCGAAGCTGCGCCCGCCCAGCCCCCACTCGTCGAGGTGCGCCATGTCGTTCGGCGCCCGCCACCGGGCGGCCACGAAGCCCATCCCGCTGACCAGCAGGAAGAGCAACGTGAAGATGATGATCTCAGTGAGGTGATCCTGCCACATCGCCGGTCACCTCCGCTTCTTCGTCATCTGGTAGACGAGCGTGGTGGTCCCGACCCCGAGCAGGATGAAGACCAGCTGGAGCCAGTAGAAGAGCGGGAAGCCGAAGATCCGGGGCGAGTCCGCGTTGAACAGCGGCGTGATCAGCGGCACCACGATCGGGACGAAGAGCAGCCAGTTCCACGGGCTGTGGTCCTTCGCCCGCGACTTCGACACCACCTCGGCGGCGGCCGCCCCCGTATCAGGTTCGCTCATGCCATCTCCTCGCTCTGCTCGGCCTCGTGACCCACCTGTCGGATCCGGTCGTCGGTCGGTCGACTCGTCCGTCGATCCTGGACATGTCGTCGTTGACCTATGTGTGCCGCCGGAGGTTAGGGCAGAGTGACGGCGGTCACGTCGAGGAAACCGATCCGGTGCGCCCAACGGCGACCACGCTGCGCCGAATGGTGATCGATGACGCATAGCGACGTACAAAAAAGTCTTTCACGTATAAAGGAGACATCGAAGTACGGCGATACCTCTTGATCGGGGGTCGGCCGGTTGGAATGCTGGCCGGGTGCGGCGATTCTCCTCGTACGACAGCACGGAACTCGCGTACCACGTCCAAGGCTCCGGGCCGCCGCTGGTCTGTCTGCCGGGCGGGCCGGCCCGGGCGTCCAGCTATCTCGGCGACCTCGGCGGGCTGAGCCGGGAACGCACCCTGCTCATGCTCGACCTCCGGGGCAGCGGCGACTCGGCGGTCCCGGAGGATCCGACGAGCTACCGGTGCGAACGACTCGTCGACGACGTCGAGGCGTTCCGGATCCATCTCGGACTCGACCGGATGGAACTGCTCGCCCACTCGGCCGCCGGCAACCTGGCGGAACTCTACGCCGCCCGGCATCCGGACCGGGTTGACCGGCTGGTGCTGGTCACCCCCGGGCTACGCGCGGTCGGGCTGGAGACGCTCGGCTTCGCCGAGGCGGTCGCGGCCCGCTCCACCCAGTGGTGGTACGCGGAGGCGAAGGCGGCGATGGACGCCTGGCAGGAGGCGGCGGCCCGGGGAGCCGGGCCGGCGGAGGTGGAGCCGCTGCGCACGGGGGCCGCGCCCTTCGCGTACGGCCGGTGGGACGAGCGGGCCCGCGCGCACGCCGAGGCGGAGGAGTGGGAGCGGCCGGACGCGGCGGCCGCCGGCTTCTACGACGCCTTCGCCCCGGAGACCTCGGCGGTCCGCGCCGCCCTGGCCGGGCTCGACGCCCCGGTGCTGGTCGTGGCCGGCGCGCTGGACCCGGCCCCGACCCCGGAGGCGGCCCACGCGCTCGCCGCGCTCTTCCCGCGCTCCGAGGTCGTGGTGCAGGACGCCACCAGCCACTTCCCCTGGCTCGACGACCCGTCCCGGTTCGTCAAGGCCGTGCTCACCTTCCTCGGCGAGGAACGCCCAAGGTGTTAGGAAGGGCCCCCGCATATACAAAAAACGATATGCGGGGGCCCTTCCTTACAGGTGGGCGGTGTCGTTGACGGTGCGCACCGCCATGCCGCCGTCGGGCCAGATGTCCATGATCGAGAGACCGGCCGGGTCGAGGTAGAGCCGGTGCAGGAAGGCGTCGGTCGCGGCGAGCGCGTCGCGGAGCGCGATCTTCACCGGTGAGACGTGTGAGACCACCACCACGGTCTCCCCCGGATAGCCGGCCAGCAGCTTCGCCACCGCCCGGCCCACCCGGGCGCCGACCTCCACGAAGGACTCCCCGCCCGGCGGGGCCACCTCCGGCGAGGCCAGCCAGGCGTCGAGCTCCGCCGGCCAGCGCTCGCGCACCTCGGCGAAGGTGTGCCCCTCCCACTCGCCGAAGTCGCACTCGATCAGGTCCGGCTCGACCACCACCGGCGGGTCGCCGAGCCCGCCGGCCACGATCCGGGCCATCGTCGTACACCGGGACAGCGGTGAGCTGACCACGGCCGCGACCGAGTCGACCAGCCCGGCCACCCGCCGGGCCGTCGCGCCGGACTGGGCCAGGCCCCGGTCCGACAGCGGCACGTCCCCGCGGCCGGAATAGCGCCCCTGCGCGGTGTACTCCGTCTCGCCGTGCCGCAGCAGCAGCAGCCGGGTGGCGGTCCGGGCCGGCCGCGGCTCCCAGGAGCTCTTCGCGGTCGAACCCTGGGCGGCCGTCCCGTGCGTCTCGGCCCGCCCGGTCGGGTCGGCCGGCGGCGCCGCCTGGGCCTCGGTTGCGCTGTCCCGGGCCACCTGCGGCGCCACCCCGGCGGCCAGGTCCATCGCCGCGTTGGCGAGCGCGTCGGCGTGCCGGTTGCGCTCCCGGGGAATCCAGGTGTACGTCACCGTGTCGAACCTGCGGACCAACCCGGCCGCCTGCGCGGCGAGCGGGCGCAGCCCTGGATTCTTGATCTGCCAGCGGCCCGCCATCTGCTCGACGACCAGCTTGGAGTCCATCCGCACCTCGACGGCGCTGGCGCCGGCCTCGCGGGCTGCCTCCAGGCCGGCGATCAGGCCACGGTATTCCGCGACGTTGTTGGTGGCGACGCCGATTGACTCGGAGCGCTCGGCCAGCACCTCGCCGGTGGCGGCGTCCCGGACCACCGCACCGTAGCCGGCCGGGCCGGGATTGCCCCGGGCGCCGCCGTCGGCCTCCACCACGACCCTACGACCGGGCACGGGCCCACCTCCCGGTCCCGCCACCCGCGCCGACGCCGCCGCTGGTACCAGCAGTGCCGCCACCGCCACCGATACCGGCAGCGGCAGCGGCAGCGGTCACCGCGGTCACAGGCCGGACTCGGCGGTGCGCACCATGATGCGGCGGCACTCCTCGCAGCGCACCACCTCGTCCGGGTCGGCGGCCTTGATCCGGGCCCGGTCCGCGCCGTACAGCTCCAGCCGGCAGCCGCCGCAGCGCCCGCCCGCCACCAGGGCCGCGCCGAGCCCGCCCGACGCCTCCCGGATCTTGTCGTAGAGCGCCACCAGGTCGCCCGGAAGGTCGGCCACGAGCGGCTGCCGCGAACCAGCCCTGAACTCCTCGTCCTTGGCGATCTCGGCCAGCGACCGGTCCCGCCGCTGCTCGGTCTCCGTGCGCCGCTCCCGCGCCGCGGCCAGCCGCTGCTCGATCCCGTCCAGTACGCCCTGTGCGGTCTCCCGCTGCTCCATCAGCTCCAGCTCGGCGTCCTCCAGTTCGGTCTGCCGCCGGTTGAGCGAGGCCAATTCGTGCTGGAGTGCCTCCAGCTCGCGCGCCGGCCCCGAACCGCCGGTCAGCCGGGCCTGGTCGCGGTCCTTGCGGACCCGGACCTGCTCGACGTCGCGCTCCAGCCGGGCGATGTCCCGGTCCAGGTCGTCTACAGCCACCTGGGCGCGGACCCGCTCGTCCTCCAGCGCGGAGAGTTCCCGGGCCAGCGCCTCCAACTCGGCGTGCTCGGGCAGCGTGCGGCGCCGGTGCGCGAGCTGGGCGAGTGCCGTGTCGATCGCCTGCACCTCGAGCAGGCGGCGCTGGTCCTTCGGGTCGGCCTTCATCGGCGGGTCTCCTTGTCCACGGGGAAAGCGGGGGTTACCACGGGCGGTACCGGAGACGCCGCGTGCGCCGTCCACGGATCGGTGTCCAGGTCGGACACGACGGTGTCGACGGGAAGGCGTTCGCCCAGGTGCGCGGCGACGTCGTCGAGCCAGGGCCGCTCCGTCGCCCAGTGCGCGGCGTCGAGCAGCGCCGGCCCCTCCTCGGCCA
This sequence comes from Plantactinospora sp. WMMC1484, assembly GCF_049315195.1. NCBI lineage: Bacteria > Bacillati > Actinomycetota > Actinomycetes > Micromonosporales > Micromonosporaceae > Plantactinospora > Plantactinospora sp. WMMC1484. The sequence continues at coordinate 3,173,164 of NZ_CP186055.1, read as the reverse complement.
GATACTCGCTGACCGGGTGGTGCCGCAGGTCGGCGGTGAGGAAGGCGTCGACACCGGCCCGGAGTGCGTCACCGAGAAAGGAGTCACCGGCCCCGCCGCTGACCGCGACGGTCGAGATCGTCCGCTCCGGGTCACCGGCGGCGCGTACGCCCCAGGCGGTCGGCGGGAGTGCCCCGGCCGCGTACCCGGTGAACTCGGCCAGGGTCATCGGCTCCGGCAGCCGCCCGACGCGCCCGAACCCCCGCCCCTGGCCGGCGGCCGGGCCGGACGGGTCGGCCGGGCGCAGCGGGCGCAGCTCGGTCAGGCCCAGCCGGGCGGCGAGCGCGCCGGAGACACCGGGGTCGGCCACGTCGGCGTTGGTGTGCGCGACGTGGAGTGCGACGCCATTCTTGATCAACTGGTGCACGATCCGGCCCTTGTAGGTGGTCGCGGCCACCGACGAGACACCCCGCAGCAGCAGCGGGTGGTGCGCGACGATCAGGTCTGCGCCGTGTCCGAGCGCCTCGGCGACGGTCTCCGGCACCACGTCCACCACGAAGCAGACCCGGCGTACCGGCGCGGACGGCTCGCCGACCACCAGCCCCACCCGGTCCCAGCCCTCGGCCCAGGCCGGCGGATAGCGCTCGTCCAGCGCCGCCACGACGTCGGCCAGACTGACCGTGCCAGATCCCGATGCACTCACGGCGGCCCAGCTTACCGGCGCCGGCCGGGCGGCGGTGCCGACCGTCACGCGACACCGCCACCGGGCGACCGGGCGAGCCGGCCAGCCGGGGCCGGCGGCACGGTCAGCCGAGCTGGCCGCTGACCGAGAGCCTGGCCCGTAGCGCGCTCACCGCCATCTCCCAGGGAAAACTCTCCAGGTGGCGCTCCCCGGTGCCCGGCGCGTGCAGCGGCATGACCTGGTCGCCGAAGAGCACCGTGACGTCCCAGTCCCGCAGCCGGGCGAGGCTGGCCAGGAAGGCCGGATGCGCCGCCATGGCGGAGTTGGTGAACGGCATCGCCACGATCGGCAACCCCTTGCCGAGCCCTTCGACCAGGAGACCGAGGGCGAGGGTGTCGGCTATCCCGGCGGCCCACTTGTTGATCGTGTTGACCGTCGCCGGTGCCACGATCATCGCGTCCGCGGCCGGCAGCACGTCGGGGTCGCCCGGGTTCTTGTACGTCGACCGCACCGGATGTCCGGTCTGCCGGCCGAGTGCCGGCGCGTCGGCGAACTTCGTCCCGTCCGGAGTCAGCACCACACAGACGTCCCAGCCCTCGCGCTGCGCGCAGGTCACCAGCCGCCCGACGTGCCGGGCCAGCGGCGATCCGCAGGCCAACACGTACAGCACCCGCGACCCGGTCGGCTCCGTCACCGGACGATCACCCACAGCACGCCTCCCGCCTCAGCACGCTCCATTCGGTGGGGGCGTCAGATGCCGACCCCCATCTGCTCAGCTAACTCCGCTATCGGCGCGGGCGGCGCACCCCGTGTGCGACGCAGCACGTTCGACATCACCTCGTGTGCGATGGGCCGGCAGCGGATCTCGGACGGGGCCAGCCGGTCGCCGTCGACCAACGCCTCCCCCGCCCGGTCCAGGTCGCCGATCTGGGCGAACCCCCGGGCCAGATCCAGCATGTGGTGCGCCCGGCGCTCCGGCAGCAACGTGTGGAACCCGTCCCGCCCCACGATCGACCGCTCGTGGGTGATGACCGCGTTGCCCCCCTCGCCCAGTTCCACCGCCGCCGCCGCCCGGTGCAGCTCCAGGTTGGTCGGGCCGAAGCAGGTCCAGTAGTGGTTCTCGTCGCCGCCCAGCCGGTCGGCGGCCTCCTTGGCCTCGTTGACCAGATCCTTGACCGTGTTGTTGTCGCCCATCCGGGCCGCCGCCATCGCCCCCTGCAACAGCAGCATCCCGTAGACGGAGAGTCGTTCCGGCTCGCAGCCGTTGCCGCTGCCCGGCGCGAGGCGGTTGGCGATACTCACGTTGACCTCGAGTGCCGGCCGGGCCCGGCCGAGCGCGAGCAGGGCGTTGCCGACCCGGAAGGTGGCGACCCCGGCCAGCAGGTCGTCGTCGGCCCGCTGGGAGACCGCCATCGAGCGGTCGGCGGCGAGCCAGGCCAGCTCGTACTCGCCGAGCTTGCGCAGCGCGGAGGAGGCGATCTGGTAGACCTGCCCGAGCAGGTGCGCGGCCCTGGCCGAGTCGTCGCCGCTCGCCACGCTGTCCAGCGCCTGGGCGTCCCGGAGCAGCTTCGGCAGCGCCCGGGAGAGGACGCCGTACCGGGCGTACTGGTAGGTCAGCCAGGCGTGGTTGACCGACTTGGTCATCTCGGCCAGCGAGGGCGGCTGCGGAAGGGCGGTCAGCAGCCTGCTCATCGAGTCGTAGCGTTCCAGGGCGGAGCGGATCTCCTCCACCTCGACCTCGTCGATGCAGGTGAGCCCGTCGGCCCGGCGTTCCGGCTCCTTGCCGAGCAGCAGTTGGGCGTCGAGCTGGAGTACGTCCGCGATCTCGTACAGCACCGAGAACTTGTCCAGCCGGCGCACTCCCCGTTCGACCTTGTCCACCCAGCTCTTCGACTTTCCGAGCCGGTCGGCGAATACCTGCTGCGACATTTTGCGGCGACCGCGCCAGTAGGCGACACGACGTCCGATCGGAAGCTCGTCCACGTCCGGCCCCTCCTTTCTGCGTCGGCGGTTCGGTCGGGGGGAACCGCGCCGGTGAGAAACCGGGTACCACTCACGTCTGCGCTGGTCGCACAGCATGTACGTCACTCCGCAGCCGGCCGCTCGTAGCTTTCGGTGCAACCTTGCGGCTGTCTGCCCGGACAAACGACCGCGTCCGGCGCCAGTGACGGGCTTCGACCTGCATACCTGGCGTTGATCGACAAAAATAGGGGGTTCGCAGAGATGTGGCAGAAAGTCCGTCCGTCCTCGGTCCGTTTCGCTCAACTCGACCGGGTCCGTTTGCGCCGTATCGCGGTGCGTTACGCCGGGCACGGCTGGGACGTCACCCCCGGCGCGTGCCTCGCCCGCCACCGGTTCGTCTGTGGCCGGGCCGGCTGCCCGACGACCGGCTGCCACCCCGCGTTGGAGCAGTGGGAACGCAGCGCCACCGCCGATCCGGCCCGGGTCGCCACCTGGTGGCGGCTCCGCCCGCACTCGATCCTGCTGGCCACCGGACGCGCCTTCGACGTTCTGGAGGTCCCCGCCTACCTCGGCCGGTACGCGCTGGAGCGGGCCCGCCCCCGGCTGCACGGCGCCGCCTCCGCGCAGGGTCGCGGGCCGGTGGCGGTCACCCCGGCCGGGCGGTGGATGTTCCTGGTACGCCCCGGCGAACCGCTCCGGCCCGAACTGGAACAGAGCCTCTACGTGGTCCGGCACGGCTTAGGTTCCTGGATCCCGGCCCCGCCGACCAGGCTGCCGGAGGGGACGGTGCGCTGGGTGGTGTCGCCGGAGGAGACCCGCTGGCGCCTGGCCGACCCGTACGGGATCCAGGAACTGCTCGTCGAGGCGGTGGACGCCGTCTCGCCGACCCTGCCCGAGCCGCTCTTCCCGGCACACCTGCCGGCCCAGCGCCGCGCCGGTGGATGGTAGGTGGCTGCTACCGCGCGTCCCCCTTGTCCGGGTCTGGTCACCGAGAGGTGTTCCGCCGCTCCGGCGCCGGTCGGGGACAACCGGCCGGGATGTCGCCACCAACGCCGGCTGGCCGCATCGTGGCAGGTGGCTGAGCAGTCGCGGCCGTAGCTGGCGCATCGTGGCCGGTAGCAGGGGCACCAGGAGCGTGAGAGCGGCCCCGGACCGGGTAATCCGGCGCCGGACTGGTTGACGCCTGAGGAGAGGGCCTACGCCATGCTCAGCAAAGAGGATCAGCGCCGGTTTGACGAGATCACGCACCAGCTCCGGGTAACCGATCCCGAATTCGTGGCCCGGCTGGGCGACCGGGGAAAATTCCGCCGCGCCCGGCTGATACTCGTGTTGACCTTCGTATTCTGGGCCACCGTGCCCGCCCTGGTGGTGCTCGGTGGTTGGCTCGCCGTCGCGGTCGCCCCGGCGGTCCTGGTCGCGGCCACGCTGATGATGTGGCAGGCCCGACGAGTGCGGTGACCGATGATCGCGGCCGCCGGACGCCTCCGGTGGCCCGATGCTGCACGGCTGCACGGCTGAACGGCTGAACGGCTGGCTGAACGGCTGAACGGCCGGATGGCTGCACGGGTGCGATCAGGTCTCGTCTGCGCCGAACCGCAGGTAGGCGCGGCGGAGCCGCTCGGCCAACCCCGGCCCGCCGATCGCCGCACCGGGCGGGCCGAGCTGGCGCAGCACGAGCTCCGGCTCGGTGGCCAGGGTGGGCGCGCGGGACGGCAGCGGCACCGGAGAGACCCAGAATCGGTCGAGCGTCCCGGCCAGCGCCTCGGCGGGCAGGTCGGCGAGGGCCAACCCGGCACCGACCGGCGGTGGGTCGCTCGGGACAGCTGCGCCCGGATCCGGCCTCCCGGCCGGCAACCCCGCGCCGTCCGCATGCCGCGAACCGCCGGTCCGCCGCGAACCGCCGTCCGCACGCCGCGAACCGGCGGTCCGCCGCGTGCCGGCGGTGCCGGGTGCGACGCCACGCAAATCCCGCAGCCGGGCCAGCAACTGCTCCCGGTCCCGTCCCCGCCACCGCAGTAGCTGGAACGGGTCAGCGTCGAATGCCTCGGCGAGCAGGTAGAAGGTCGCGGCCAGGTGCTTGCACGGCACCGCGAAGTCGGGGCAGTCACAGCGCTGCGCCAGCTCGTCGATGCCGGCCGGAAAGAGCGGCGCACCCGCCTCGGCGAAGAGCTCCTCCAGCTCCGGCGGTAGCTCCCCGGCGAGCAGCCGGGCGCTGAACAGCGCCTGCGCGGCGAGCTGCGTCTCGATCCGGGCCCAGAGCCGCTCGGCGAAGGGCCGGAACCGGATCGACACCCGGTACGGCTTCGGCCGGGAGCCCTGCACCACGGCGGTCACCTCGCCCGGCGCCACCTCCAGCGACAGCACCTGCCCGGCGCGGGCGTAGGAGCGGCCCCGGGTCAGCCGGGTGCCGAGCGCGAAGGACTCCAGCACGTCCAGGAAGCGCCGGGACCACCAGGACCGGCCGATCGCCCCTCGGGCACTGCGGGCCCGCAGTCCGCCGTCGACCCGGCGCGGCCGGCCGTACTCACGGAAGTCGGTCACTCCACCACCGCCCCGCGCTCCAGGGCGAAGAGGTGGCGCAGCTCCGAGGTGGAGAGTTCGGTCAGCCACTGCTCACCACTGCCCACGATCCGCGCGGCCAGCCCCCGCTTCTCGGCGATCATCGCCGCGACCTTCTCCTCCACGGTGCCGGCACAGACGAACTTGCGTACCTGCACGGCGCGGCGCTGGCCGATCCGGAACGCCCGGTCGGTGGCCTGGTCCTCGACCGCCGGATTCCACCACCGGTCGACGTGGATGACGTGGTTGGCGGCGGTCAGGGTCAGGCCGGTGCCCCCGGCCTTCAGGGAGAGGATGAAGAGGGCCGGACCGGCGTTCCCGTCCCCGTCCTGGAAGCGGGTCACCATCGCGTCCCGCTCCACCTTGCCGGCACCGCCGTGTAGGAAGAGCACCTCCCGGCCGAACCGGGCGGCGAGGTGGGCGCGGAGCATCCCGCCGAACTCGGCGTACTGGCTGAAGATCAGGGCCTTCTCCCCGGCCGCCAGCGCCTCGTCCAGGATCTCCTCCAGCCGGGCGAGCTTGCCGGAGCGGCCGGGCAGCGCCGAGCCGTCCCGGAGCACCTGTGCGGGGTGGTTGCAGACCTGCTTGAGCCGGGTCATCGTGGCCAGCACCAGGCCGCGCCGCTCGATCCCCTCACTGGACTCGATCTTCGACATCATGTCGTCGACCACCGCCTGGTAGAGGGATGCCTGCTCCCGGGTGAGGTTGCAGAGCACCTCCATCTCCAGCTTCTCCGGCAGGTCGGTGATGATCGACTTGTCGGTCTTGACCCGGCGCAGCACGAAGGGGCCGGTGATCCGGCGTAGCCGGGCCGCCGCCTCGTCGTCACCGTGCCGCTCGATCGGCTCGGCGTAGCGCTTCTTGAAGGCGGATGCGGCACCGAGCAGGCCGGGGTTGGCGAACTCCATGATGGACCAGAGGTCGGCGAGGCGGTTCTCCACCGGCGTACCGGTGACCGCCACCCGGTGCCGGGCGGGCAGCGACCGGACCGCGCCGGCCTGCCGGGTCGCGGCATTCTTGATCGACTGTGCCTCGTCGACCACGATCCGGTGCCAGTCGACCTCGCCGAGCGCGGCGGCGTCCCGGGCCGCCAGCGAGTAGGTGGTGAGCACCAGGTCCGCGTCCCGGACCGCCGCGGCGAACCTCGCCCCGCGCGGCCGCTCGGCACCATGGTGTACGTGTACCCGCAGCTCCGGTACGAACCGGGCCGCCTCCCGCTGCCAGTTGCCGACCAGCGACATCGGGCAGACCAGCAGGGTGGGACCGCTGTCGGCCGGGTCACCGGCGAGCAGGGCGAGCAACATGATCGTCTTGCCCAGCCCCATGTCGTCGGCGAGGATGCCGCCGAGGCCGAGCGACTGGAGGAACGCCAGCCAGGCCAGCCCACGCCGCTGGTACGGCCGCAGCGTCCCCCGGAACGACTCCGGCGCGTCCCTCGGGGTGAGGTGCCGCTCGACCTGGCCGGCGAGCAGGTCCCCGAGCGGGCCGTCGGCGCCGACCCCGAGCACCGGCAGCGCCTCCGGATCGTCCTGGGCCGCCAGTCCCAGCCGGAGCAGGTCGCCCACGGTCAGCTCGCCGCCGCCGCGAAGCAGCTTGAGCCCCGCGGCGAGCCGTTTCGCGTCCAGCTCCACCCACTGCCCGCGGAGCCGGACCAGCGGCGTCTTCAGTTTGGCCAGCGCCCGCAGTTCGGCGGCGGAGAGCCGCTGGTCGCCCAGGGCAAGCTCCCACTGGTAGTCGACCAGCGCCTCCATGCCAAGCGCGCTGCGCGAGGCGACCGTCCCCGGCGCGGTACGGGTCTTGGCCTGCAACCTGGCCCCGAGCCGGGCGCCGGGCCGCTGCCACCAGGAGGGCAGCAGCACCCCGAACCCGGCGGAGTGCAGCACCGGTGCGCCCTCCCGAAGGAACCGGTGCGCGCCCTCGGTGTCCAGTTCCAGCGCTTCCGGCGCCGCCGTGCGCAACGCGTCGTCCAGTTCCGGCCAGAGCCGGCTGGCCCGGCCCAGCTCGGTCAGGAGCGTCTCCTGTGGCGTCGCCAGGTGCCGGGCCAACGCCCGCAGCTCGCCCCGGGCCGCCCAGATCCGGTCCGCCCCGACCACCAGGCTCGGCTCGTCGGCGGCCTGGAGCGCGAACTCCACCCGCCAGCGCTGCTGCGCCCCGTCCGGCCTGTCGGCAGCGTCCGCCGCCCCCCGCCCACTCGACGCGTCCGGCCCACCCGACGCGTCCGGCCCGTCGGCGGCGTCCGGCCCGTCGGCGGCGTCCGGCCCGTCGGCGGCGTCCGGTGCGTGCCCGGCGAGTGCGTCGAGGAGCGGATCGAGCACCATGTCGACCTCGGCCGGCACGGGCGGCTCGACCAGCCGGAAGCAGGCCCGGACCGGGCTGCCGACGGCATCCCGCTGCCAGGCGCGCAACTCGCGCTCCAACTCGGCGACGGCCTCCGGCTCGGCGGTGAAGTCGCGCTGCCGCCCGGTCAACGCCCTGAGCCAGGCCCGCACGGTGGCGTCTCCGGTGCCGGCCCGGCCGGCCCCGATCAGGCGTACGCCCTCCAAGGCCGTCCGGGCGGCGGCGTCGGTGAGCGCGTCCAGGGCGTCGGCGACGGTGGCCGCCGCCGAGCCGCTCGCCCCGGCAGCGTCAACCGGCGGCGCCGCTGCCGGTCCGGTGCGGCTTTTCTCCGTCCGGGTGGTTGCCGAGCCGCTGCTGGAGTCCGGGGTGGATGCCCCGGCCGCAGGGGGGTCGAGCGCGGCGCGGGCCGCCGGCGGCAGTGCCATGGTCAGCGCGCGGGCCCAGCCCGCATCGGCCCCGGCGAGCAGCGGGCGCCACACCGCGCGAGCCGGGCGTGCCGCGCCGCCGGATCGGGCGGAGCCGCGCGTGCTGCGGGAGGCGGCCGGAGCACCGGGGCCGGCCGGGATGGCACCCGGCTCGCCGGCGGCCTCGCCCGGCGTGGTCGACAGGGCGAGGCCGGGCAGGGTGCGGCCCCGCCGGACAAGCTCGACCGCGAACTCCGCCAGCCCGGCGAGATGCCGCAGCGACGCACCCGGGACCGGCGGCGACCCGTCGGCTTCGTAGCCACCGGCCGGTTCACGGTCACCGAGTGGCTCACGGTCGGCAGCCGCTCCGCCGTCGCCTGACGGTCGGCGGTCGGCGGTCCGGCCGGTGGGCGAGCGGCGCCGGCCGGACCGCTCCCGACCGGCGGACGCCTCCCGGCCGCCGAACGGCTCGCCCCCGCCGAAGGCGAGGAGCACCGGCAGCGCATGGTCGGCGTCGTACTCCAGGACCGGCACCCGCCACGACGCGAGACCGACCGCTCCGCGGGCCGGATCGACCGGCTCCGTCCGGACCAACTCCGCCGAATCGACCGGAGCACCGTCCCGGGTGGGCAGGGCGAGCAGGACGCTGCCGGTGGTCGCCTTCGCGGCGAGCTCGCCGAGCGCGCCGGCCAGCGCGGGATGTCCGGTCGCGAACGGGTGCGGACGGTGCCGGGGCGGGCGGCCGGGCCGGCGCGGCGGCCGGGCGGGCAGCGCGGAGTCCTCGCCCCACACCGCGAGCCGACCACCGGCCAGCCACATCCCGTGGACGACCAGCACGCACAAAGTCCCTTCTCGGCGGTGAAGTCAGCAGGCGGCTCCCTTTCTAGCACCCCCTCCGGCGCCGCGGCCGGTCTACTCGCCGGCATCGCCGTTACGGCTGCCGCACGGTGTGGGTCGACTCCGGTGGCACCATCGGTCGCGGCGACAGCGGCGACAGCGGCGGCCGGTCGGCGGGTTTCTGACAATCTTTCTGCCGTTACCCAGTCACGAATCGAACAGTTTCGCCCCGGCGGCCGTACCAACGGTCAAGATGACGATAGGCATGGATGTGTCGGCGTCCTGAGGCGAGGTGGTGACCATGGAGTTTCCCATCGTGCAGCGTGCCACGCCAGGGCGTTACCTGCTCCGCGGACTGCTCTCCTGCGGGCCGTGCGGCGAACTGCTGATCCCTTCCTTCTCCTCCAGCGGGCGGCGATACTACGGCTGCCCCCGCCGGCAGTGCCCGCACCCCTGGGTGCCGGCCGAGCAGACCGAGCAGACCGTCTGGGCGCACGTCGCGTCGACGTACGCTCCGGCCGCCCGCGACATCCCGCCGGAGCAGCGGCAGGCCCTGCTCACCTCGGTACTGGCCCGGGTCAGCATCGGCGTCGGGCTCGCCGACCTGCACTACCAGTGGCGGTGACCCGGGCGGCAACGGCTGATCGGCTGCGCCGGGGACGGCTCCGACGGCAGGATGGCGACATGGAGGCCACCACGGAGATCCCGTTGGTCGGTGGTGCGGGCGACGGCGGCAGCGTGATCGTCGACCTCGACGTACACGGCCGGCCGCCGCTCACCCACCACCACCTGGCCGACGGCGGGCTCGCCCGCGCCGACATCTACGAACTGGAGGCGGCCCTCGGCGAGGGGCCGCCGTGGCTGTACCGGTGGCGGGGGCCGGCCCCGTCCTGAGCCGGCCCGTCGGCCTCGTGCGCGGACCGGTCCGGTGGCGGCGAGTCAGCCGGCCGATCCGACGGCCGCCCTCGGCAGCCCCGCTGAGGGCTGGTTACTTGCCCCGGAACACCCGGACGGTGGCGATGCCGCCGAGCGCCAGCGCACCGAGCAGTACCGCCCAGATGATCGTCGTGTTCAGGCCGACGCCGAACTCCGCGTTCGCCTTGGCGTTGGCGGCGAGCGAGTTGTCCACCGGCGCGGGGACCACCACCGGGGGCAGTTCGGCGTACCGCACCAGGCCGGTGCTCTCCAGCAGGATCATGTGGTTCATCACGAAGTCGTTGGCCTGCTCGGCGAGCGTGCGGACGATCTCGTTCCGGGTACCCGACCGGACCGCGCCGATGACCGGGAAGATCGCGCCGTGCGCGGCGCGCAGCCGGTCCACGAAAATCCGGTCGAACCGCGCCCCGGACGCGTTCGTCATCTCCGTGATCCAGCCCTTCTGCTGGTCGGTCGGCTCGGTGGGCAGCTGGACCCCCAACTTGTTGGCCGCCTCGACGGTGAGCTGGTCCAACTCCACGTGCTGCTTGGCGATCTCGGCGCCGATCTGCCGGACCCGTTCGCTGTCGCCCTTCTCGGCCGCCATCTGCCCGGCCGGCATCTCCCAGAGCCCGGCCAGCCGGACCCCGCTCAGCAGCGCCATGTCGGCGGCGCCGAGCTGGGTCGGCCCGACCGGCGCGGCCACCGCCACCCCGGGCAGCACGAGCAATCCGACCATCAGGCCGGTCAGCAGAGCAGCCGTCCGGCGCATTGCCTTTACCGCAGATCGGGCCGTGGCCACGTAGTCAACCTCCCATGAAGCGGCGCCAAAGTGGCAATGGAGCCATCGATCAGGACCGTATGGGGAGGCGCGCTCATGAGTCAATCTCGGACGGCCGAGGAGAGCGAAGCTTAGGCCACACTTAAAGGAAACCTATACCGGCGGGTAGCGGTGGTCCGAGCGGAGCCCGCAGCGCGGGCTGGTAACCGGGTCCGGCAGCACGGTGACGGTGGTTCTGCGCTGTGGTGTGGGTCGGCGTTCCCGTCCCGTCACGAGGCGGCGGGGCGGGGTCGCACGCCAGGGTGGGACGACCTGTCGGGTCGGTCGGTGGGCGCGGCAGGTTTCGAACCTGCGACCCCTCGCTTGTAAGGCGAGTGCTCTCCCACTGAGCTACGCGCCCGGAGTGCCCGTGCGGAGCCTACCGGCGGCGGCAAGCTTACCCTGCCGCCCCGGTGCCTGCTCCACCCACTTCGCTCAGACCAGCGCCGTGGCCAGGGCCTTACGCCATCCTGCCTGGTCGCGTGGCTCGCCGGGCGGGTTCAGCTCGGCGAAGCGCACCGTACCGGCCCGGTCGATGACGAACGTGCCCCGGTCGGCACATCCCGCGGCCTCGTTGAAGACGCCGTACGTCCGGGCCACCGCCCCGTGCGGCCAGAAGTCGGCCAGCAGCGGGAACCCGTAGCCCTCCCGGTCGGCCCACACCTTGTGCGAGTAGACCGAGTCGACGCTGACCGTCAACACCTGGACGTCGCCGTTCTGGTATTCGTGGAGGTTCTCCTGCACCTCACCCAGCTCGCCCTGGCAGGTGCCGGTGAACGCCAGCGGATAGAAGACCAGCAACACGACCCGGCGACCCCGCAGGTCCGCCAGGCGTACGAGCTGGTTGTTCTGGTCCTTCAGCGCGAAGTCCGGCGCTTGCGCGCCGACGTCGATCGGCATGCGGGGCTCCCTGGTCGTGCGGCACCGGACCGGGTTACTTCTTGGCCTTGGCTCCCCGCCGGAGGACCAGCCGGGCTCCGCTCCAGTCCTTGCCGGCGTTCAGGGTCGACGTCTGTTGGAGGCCGGCGGTGACCGCCGTCTCGCTGACCTCACTCGGCTCGACGTGGCCCTCCCGTCCGGCCTTGGGCGTCAGCAGCCACACCACACCGTTGTCGGCCAGCGGGCCGAGGGCGTCGACCAGCAGTTCGAACAGGTCACCGTCGCCGTCCCGATACCAGAGCAGGACCGAGTCCACGACCTCGTCGGTGTCCTCGTCCACCAGCTCTCCGCAGCGATCGGTCAGGGCGTCCCGGAGATCCTGGTCGACGTCGTCGTCGTAGCCCATCTCCATGACGACCATCCCCGGCTCGATGCCGAACCGGTCTGCCAGACTCCGTACGCCGTCGGCGGCCTGACCAGCGGTCGCGCTCACTCCACGTGCCTCCTCATCTCCACTGCCAGCGGCGCCGGTGCGACGCCGATGACGCAAAGTCCACACAGTTGTCCCGCCGCGCGCAAGTGGCGCACCGAGTCGAAGGGAATTTACCGTGCCAGCAGCGTCCGGGCACCCTGGGTAATGGCCTCCTCGGAGACCAGTACATGACGGGCAGCCGGACCCAACGGGACGAAGGTATCGATAGAAGCTACCCTACGGGCAGAGCCGACAAAACCGGCATCAACCAGCGCCGCCACCACGCCCTCACCAACCCCACCGGAGCGGCGTGTCTCGTCCACGACCAGCACCCGGCCGGTCGCCTGGGCCTCCCGGATGATGTCCGCGACCGGCAGCGGAGCCAGCCAGCGCAGGTCCAGTACGCGGGTGCCGATCTCCTCCTCGGCCAGCTTGGCGGCCGCGCGCAACGACATCCGTACGCCGTTACCGAACGTGATGATCGTGACATCCTCGGCCGAGCCGACGCCGTAGACCCGGCCCCGGCCGATCGGTACGTGGCTGGCCGTCCAGCCGCCCGGCCCGAGATAGGGCGCGAGCCACTCGTCGTCGCCGTCGGTATGCAGATCGCGGGTGTGGTAGAGCGCGATCGGCTCCAGGAAGACGCAGACGCTGCCGTCGACCGCCGCGCTGGCCAGGCAGGAGCGGAGCATCGGCGCGGCGTCGTCGGCCCGGGACGGCACCGCGAGCACCAGGCCCGGCACATCCCGGAGTACGGCCAGCGAGTTGTCGTTGTGGAAGTGCCCGCCGAACCCGTCCTGGTACGCCAGCCCGGCGATCCGGACCACCATCGGATTGCGGTAGGCGCCCCGGGAGAAGTACTGCATCGTCGCCGCCTCGCCCCGGAGCTGGTCCTCGGCGTTGTGCAGGTAGGCCAGATACTGGATCTCCGGCACCGGCAGCATCCCGCTCAGCCCGGCGCCGAGGCCCAGCCCGAGGATCGAGGTCTCGTCCAGCAGCGTGTCGAAGACCCGGGGAGCACCAAACCGGTCCCGCAGCCCCTTGGTGACCCCGTAGACCCCGCCCTTGGCCGCCACGTCCTCGCCGAAGATGGTCAGCTGCGGATAGTCGAGCAGCCCGTCGGCGAGCGCGGCGTTGATGGTCTGGGCCAGGGTGAGCGGGCCACCCTGCTCCGGCAGCTTGCCGTCGAAGACGGCGCTCCGGGCCGCCGCGGCCGGCCCGGCGGCCCGGCCGGCGGCCTCGGTGACCGCCCGGGCCACCCGGACCGGCCGCCTCGGCGCCAGCGGCGCCACGACGTCCGCCGCGCTGGCCAGCTTGCGCTCGCCGAGCACCTCCTCGGCGACCTTGCGCACCTGCCAGCCGACCTCGTCGTAGCGGGCGATCAGCTCCTCCGGGGTGGCCAGCCCGGCCCCGGCAAGCAGCCGGGCAGTCGCCACCAGCGGGTCGCGCTGCACGTCCCGGGCGATCTCGGCGGCGGTCCGGTACGCCACCTCGGCGTCCGCCCCGGCGTGCCCCATCAGCCGCACCGTGGAGAGGTGCAGTACGGCGGGGCGCCGGTGCCGGCGCACCCAGGCGGCCGCCTCGACCGCCACGTCGTACGTCTCGACCAGGTCGCAGCCGTCCGCGGCGAAGTACCGGATGCCGGGCTTGGCGCGCAGCGTCTGCGCCACCCAGCCGTCCGGAGACTTCACGCTGATTCCGAGCCCGTTGTCCTCGCAGACGAAGAGCACCGGAATGCGCAGGCCGGTGTGGTCGCACCAGCCGGCGGTGTTGAACGCGGCGGCGGCGGTGGCGTGGTTGACCGAGGCGTCGCCGAAGGAGCAGAGCACGATCGCGTCGCTCGGCCAGGCCGACTCGGCCTCGCCGCGCTGCCGCGCCGCACCGCCGGCCGCCCGGCGTCCGCCCGGCCGCCCGCGCCCGTCGCCGAGCCGGCGCAGCCGTTCGACCGCGAAGCCGATGCCGACCGCCCGGGGCAGGTGCGAGGCGATGGTCGAGGTGGTCGGCACGACCGCGACGGCGGCGTTGCCGAAGACCTTGTGCCTGCCGCCGGCGATCGGCTCGTCGGCGGAGGCCACCACGCCGCGTAGGACGTCCCGGGCCGCGCCGAGGACGGCTTCGGAGGCGCCCGCCCCGTCGACGCCGTCCCGGCGCCCGCCCACGCTCCCGTTGCCCTCCGGAGCCCGCATCGCCTCGGCCACCCGTTCGGCGACCCCGACCCGGTGTGCCGGATCGCCAGTCCCGGTGGTTTCGATGGTTTCGGTGGATTGTCCGGCCTTCGCCTGGGCCACGCGAGCGCAGTAGAAGGCGCCGGACCGGTAATGCAGTAGGGCCGGGTCGGTCGGCCGGAGCGCCAGCGCAACCGCGGCGTTGCCCTCGTGTCCGGCGGAGCCGATGGTGTAGAACCCCTCGCCGAAGCTGCGCAGCCAGCGGGCCGCAAGATCCAGGTGCCGGCTGACGAGCTGGGCGTCGAAGAGCTCCAGGGCGGTACGGCCGTCGAGCGTGCCGCCGTCCCGGACCGGTTCCTCGGCCGCGCGACCGGAGGACGCCGGCACCTCGATGGCGCCGACCGCCTCCCGGAACCGCTCGTCGAGATCTTGGGGGGTGGTCACGTCCGACAGCATTACCGACGCCGGCCACCCCTGACCACTCAGACACCCCGGCCCGTCCTGGTCTCAGCAGCTTGGTCTAGACTCAACGTTCAGAAATCTTTGAACGTTCGAATCAGATCAGTCGAAACGAACAGCTCGACAGAAACGGGAGCGCAGGTGACCGAACTTTCCCCGGAGCGCCGCTACGCCGAGGAGGCCGCCGTCGTCCTCGGCGCCATGGGCATGACCCCGGCCTACGGCAAGCTGCTCGGCTGGCTGTTGATCTGTGACCCGCCGCAGCAGACCAGCGGCGAGCTGGCGACCGCACTCGACCTCTCCAGGGGCTCGGTCAGCACCGGGATGCGCGTGCTGGAACTCAGCGGTTTCGTCCGCCGGGTCCCGGCGCCGGGCCGGCGCGGGCACGCCTACGAGGTCGCCCCGGACGCGATCATCCGCAGCGTCGCCGAGACCACGAAGTTCCGGACGTTCCGCGAGCTGATGGACCGAGGCGTGACCGTGGCCGGCGGCCAGGACTCCCCCCGGGCCGCCCGGGCCCTGATCACCCGCGACTTCTACGCGTACGCCGAACGGGAGTTGCCCGCCATCATCGAACGCTTCAAGGCCGAATATCTCGGGAAGGGAGAAACGGATGGCTGAACCGGCCATCAGCACCGAGCAACTCGTCAAGCGCTACGGCCGCAGTCGCGGCCTGGCCGGGCTGGACCTGCGGGTCGAGCCCGGTGAGGTCTACGGCTTCCTCGGTCCGAACGGCGCCGGCAAGTCCACGACGATCCGGCTGCTGCTCGACCTCATCCGGCCGACCAGCGGCCGGGTCAGCGTGCTCGGTCAGGACCCGCGCCAGCACGGGGTGGCGCTGCGGCGCCGGATCGGCTACCTCGCCGGCGACTTCGTCGTCGACGGCCGGCAGACCGGCCGGGAACTCCTCGGCTACCTGGCCAACCTGCGCGGCGGGGTGCCGCGCGCCCGGATCGAGGAACTTGCCGAGCGGCTCGACCTCGACCTCGGCCGGCGGATCCGCAGCCTCTCCCGGGGTAACCGGCAGAAGGTCGGGGTCGTGCAGGCCTTCATGCACTCCCCCGAGCTGCTGATCCTCGACGAGCCGACCAGCGGGCTCGACCCGTTCCTGCAGCAGGAGTTCGTCGCGCTGGTCCGCGAGGCCCGCGCCGCCGGGCAGACGGTCTTCATGTCGTCGCACGTGATGAGCGAGGTGCAGCAGACCGCCGACCGGGTCGGCATCGTCCGGGAGGGCCGGCTGGTCACCGTGGAACGGGTGGAGGAGCTGCGCGAACGCGCGGTCCGGCGAGTGGAGATCCACTTCGACGATCCGGTCGAGCTGGCCGAGTTCGCCGAGCTGCCGGGGGTCAGCGACGCGACCCTGGAGCGCGGCACCCTGCGCTGCCGGCTGGACGGCCGGGCGGACGGGTTGGTCAAGGCGGCCTCCCGGCACGCCGTGGTGAGCCTGTTGTCGGAAGAGCCCGACCTGGAGGAGCTCTTCTTCGGCTACTACGCGACCGGGGAGGTCGAGCATGCTGCCGCGTGATCCGTTCACCAAGGCCCTCGTCGACAGCCGGCGATCGCTGCTCTCCTGGGCCCTGGCGATCGCCGCCGTCGCCGCCATGTACGCCGCCTTCTGGCCGACCATGCAGGCCCCGGAGATGCAGGAGGCTCTGGAGGCCTATCCGGAAGGGCTGATGGAGGCCTTCAACTACAGCGACCTCACCAGCGCCGCCGGCTATCTCGGCAGCGCGGTCTACGGCCTGCTGGTGCCGCTGCTGGTCACCGTCTTCGCGATCGCCGCCGGCACCCGGGCGGTGGCCGGGGACGAGGAGGCCGGCACCCTCGACCTGATCCTCGCGCATCCGGTCGGGCGGGTCAGGCTCGCGGTGCAGCGCTTCGCCGCGCTGCTGGTCGGGCTCGCCGTCATCACCGTGCTGCTCTGGGTGGTGATGTTGGCGCTGACCGGGCCGGCCCAGTTCGACGGGGTGAGCGCGGGCGAGTTCGCCGCGGCCAGCCTCCAGCTCGCACTGCTCGGCACGACCTTCGGCGCCCTGGCGTACGCGGTCGGCGCGGCAACCGGGCGGCGAGCCGTCGCGCTCGGCGTCAGCGCCGGGGTGGCCGTGCTGGCGTACCTGGCCAACTCGGTGTTCCCACAGGTCGAGGGGGCGGAGTGGCTGGCCGAACTCTCCCCGTTCCACTGGTACCTAGGCGGTCAGCCCCTGGTCAACGGGTTCCAGGCCGGCGGCGCGCTGCTACTGCTCGGCACCTCGGCGCTGCTGGTGGCCGCCGGCACCTGGGCGTTCAACCGGCGAGACGTCGCGGTCTGATCCAGCACGGACCCGGTTACGGTGCCGAGGATGTCTGCGCCGTAACCGGGCAAGCCAGCTCTTTTCTTTACTTTCTGTTCGGCAGGTGGCTATCGGGACGATCGACCCGGGGAACCGGTCTTCGCCAGGCTGCTCCCAGCCTGTCCACCGGATCCCCGGGAGATCTCGATGGCCCTGTCCCGCCGTACCCTCCTGCTCACCGGCGCCGCCGTCGGAGCCGCCGGCGCGGTGACCGGCCTGCCGGCCGCGGCCGCCGCCGCCCGGCCGCTGACCGCCGACCCGTTCACCCTCGGCGTCGCCTCCGGCGACCCGGACTCCGACGGCTTCGTCCTCTGGACCCGGCTGGCACCGACCCCGCTCGCCGAGGACGGCATGGGCGGGATGCCGGACCGGGTCGTGCCGGTGCGCTGGGAACTCGCCGCCGACGAACGGTTCCGACACGTCGTACGCCGCGGCACCGCGCTGGCCCGGCCACAGTCCGGGCACGCCGTGCACGTCGAACTGAACGGCCTGCTCCCCGGACGCGAGTACTTCTACCGGTTCCACGCCGAGCGGCACACCTCGCCGGTCGGCCGGACCCGCACCGCACCGCCGCTCTGGACGCTGGGCGGTGCCCTGACCATGGCCTTCGCCTCCTGCTCGCAGTTCGAGCACGGCTACTTCACCGCCTACCGGCGCCTCGCCGAGGAGCAGCCGGACCTCGTCCTGCACCTCGGCGACTACCAGTACGAGTACGCGAAGGACTCGTACACGATCCCGGGCGGGAACCCGCGCGACCACGAGGGGCCGGAGACGGTCACCCTGGCCAACTACCGGCAGCGGCACGCCCAGTACAAGTCCGACCCGGACCTGCAGGCCGCGCACCAGGTCGCGCCCTGGGTGGTGGTCTGGGACGACCACGAACTCGACAACAACTGGGCCGACGAGGTGTACGAGCGGCCCGAGACCCCGCAGCCGGACTTCCTGGCCCGGCGGGCGGCGGCCTTCCAGGCGTACTACGAGAACATGCCGCTGCGCCGCACCTCCATCCCGCACGGCATCGACATGCAGCTCTACCGCCGGCTCCGCTGGGGCCGGCTGGTCACCTTCCACATGCTCGACACCCGGCAGTACCGGGACGACCAGGCCTGCGGGGACGGCAACCGGGACTGCCCGGCCGCCTTCGACCCGGCCCGCTCGATCACCGGGGCGGAACAGGAGCGCTGGCTGATCGACGGCTTCCGCCGCTCCGACGCCCGCTGGGACGTCCTCGGCCAGCAGGTCTTCTTCGGCCAGCGGGACAGCGACGCCGGCCCGGCCCGATTCGGCTCGATGGACGCCTGGGACGGGTACGTCGCATCCCGGGACCGGGTCACCCGGGGCTGGGTGGAGGCGAAGGTGCGCAACGCCGTCGTGTTGACCGGTGACGTGCACGCGCACTGGGCCGACGACCTCAAGCTCGACTACGCCGACCCGACCTCCCGGACGGTCGGCAGCGAGCTGGTCTGCTCGTCGATCACCTCCGGCGGCAACGGCGCCGACTCGGTGACCGGCAGCCACCCGTACTTCCCGCACAACCCGCACCTGCGGTTCCACAACAACCAGCGGGGCTACGTGCTGACCAGGTTCACTCCCCGGGAGCTGCAGGCCGACTTCAAGGTGCTGCCGTACGTCACCACGCCGGGCGCGCCGGCGTACACCCGGGCGTCGTTCGTGGTGCAGGACCGGGTGCCGGGGCTGCACCAGACGTACGACCGGCCGGTGGACCCGGCCACCGCCACCACCCGGGCGACGGTGGACCTGGCCGCCGAGACCGCGGCCCGGGAGCACGCCCGGCCCTGAGCCCCCTACCGCGGCGGCCCGACCGTCCCGTCGGGTCGCCGCCGGCCCTATTCGCGCCAGCCGAGCAGTTCGACCCCCTTGGCCAGCTCGACCCGCAACCCGGTGACGATCTCCCGTGACCCGCCCGGTGGCAGCTCCATCCGCCAGATCAGCTCGCCGAGCGCGGCCCGCTCGTCCGGCTGCGGATCCAGCCGCAGCTCCCGGACGGTGATGCCGTCGCTCTGCGAGACCGGAAGCTGGTCGAGCACGGTCAACCGGGCCGGCCGGGGGGTGTGGTTGGCCACGCTGATCCGGTACTCGACCTCGCGACGCCGGGTCGAGCCCAGCGTGGCCTTCGTGTCGCTGCGCCGGATCAGCTCCCGCTTCACCCGGATCCGGTCGTCGAGGCCGAGCGCCAACTCGACCTCCTCGCCCGGCGCCCAGGTCGGCAGCCGCGTGCCGCCGACGAAGTCACCGCCGTGGAAGACCGACGCGGGACCGGGCAGCAGGGTGTGCGCGGAGCCGTTGACGGCGGTGGCCCGCAGGTGCACCCCTGCCGCCCGGACCGGCGCGGTGACGTGGTCGAGGGCGGCCGGGAGTTCCAGTACGGCGACCACGGCCCGGTGCGCACCCCCGTCCGCCGGTACGGCCACCGGGCGGGCCGGCTCGTAGGTGGCGGCCTGCGCCCCCTGGGTCAGGGTGGCGGCCGGCTGCGCCACCCTGGGCCTCGGGCGGGGCGCGGCAGCGAACGCCGGGCCGCTGCCGGAGGCACCCGGTGGCCGCGAGGGGCCACCTGCCGCGCTCGCGGCGACCGGCCCGGCGGCACGCCTCCGGCCGACCTCCCGCTCCGCCACCGGGACCACCGGCTCCGCCTGCCGGAGATACCACGGGTCCAGCTCCGGCAGGGTGGTCCCGGTCGCCGGGCGGGCGGTGGAGAGCCGCAGCTCGCACTCGGGCCAGTCCTCCCCGGTCCGCTGGGTGACCAGCCCGAACCAGGTGAGCGTCAGGGTGTCGTCGACGAGCCGGAGGTCGTACGAGGAGGTCCAACCCGCGCCCTCCACCACGTACGACAGTTCGAGCTGGACCTCGGCGTCCCCGGCCTCCCCGCCGGAACCCCCGACCGGGGCGGCGTCCCCGGCGACCGGGCCGGCGGCACTGCCGGGCTCCGACACGTCCGGCGCGACCCGCAGGGTCACCTCGGCGATCACCCGGTCCGGCGACCGCTGGGCGGCCAGTGCGGCGATCTCCCGCTCGAGCGCGGCAAGCCGCTCCTGGGCCTCCTCCTGGCGGCGGCCCAGCTCCCGACGCCGGGCCTGGCTCGCGGCGGTCTGCTCGGCCACCGACTCGGCGAATCCGGCGACGTCGCCGGGCGACGCCTCGCCGGCCGCCAGCGCCCGCGCGTAGCTGGCGCCGGCCCGCTGGGTGAGCATCGTCAGGAAGTCGGCGCGCTGCCCCTCGACCGTCTCCGCGTCGGCCAGCTCCGCCAGCTCGGCGTGCAGGTCGCGGCGCCGCTGCGCGAGCTCGGCGGCGGCTCCGTCGATGACCCGGGGCCGGACCTCGGTCGAGGAGTCCACGCCGAGCACCGTCGCCGGGCCGTGCCCGCCGACCCGCAGCGAGTCGCGGAGCAGGCCGAGCGGCAACGGTCCGATCCGGATCCGGTGCTCTCCGGGCGGCAGGCGGAGCTCGGTCCGGCGGGTCACCCTGGCCCGGTCCGGATAGACCGTCACGGCGACGATCGGCGCGTCGATCGGGGATGGCGTCATCGGGCGAGGCTATCGATCCCCCGCCACCGCGGCCCTGTCGGTTCGAGCCGGAAGGCTGCCGGTCTCAGCCGGCAAGATTCCCGGTCTCAGCCGGGCAGAAAGGAGAACCGGACCTGGCGGGTGGAGTTGTCGCCGTTCGGGTCGACCAGGCAGATCGACTGCCAGGTGCCGAGCGCGAGCCGACCCCCCAGCACCGGCAGCGTCGCGTACGGCGGCAGGAAGGCGGGGAGCACGTGGTCCCGCCCGTGCCCCGGCGATCCGTGCCGGTGTCGCCACCGGTCGTCGGTGGGGAGCAGCTCGTCCACCGCCGTCAACAGGTCGTCGTCCGAGCCGGCACCGGTCTCGATGATCGCGAGCCCCGCGGTGGCGTGCGGCACGAAGACGTGCAGCAACCCGTCACCCCGATCCGCGAGGAACCGCTCGGCCTCCCGGGTGATGTCCCGGACCACCGGCCGCGCCCCGGTCTGGATCGTGATCACCTCACTCTGCATGTCGCCCAGTCTGCCGGAAGTGGCAAGGAAGGGCCCCTTCTTATCGTTTTCGGTATATGAAGGGCCCCCTCTTAACCCCTGGCCGCCGCCAGGCCGGAAACGGCGTGTTGCCGTGAAGTTACCGATTGGTACCTGTGTCGCGCATCGCCTCTGCGCGCCCTAGACGTGACGGAGCCCGGCATGAGGGGGCAGGATGGCGCTAGAGACCTATCCCACACACAACCTAGGGAACGCCTGTGGCCACGGAACGCAAGCGCCCGGTGATCAGCGACGGCCTGCCGAGCCAGCTTCCGGACATCGACCCCGAAGAAACCAGCGAGTGGGTCGAGTCACTCGACGGTGTCATTGACGAGCGCGGTGCCAAACGCGCCCGCTACGTCATGCTGCGCCTGCTGGAGCGGGCCAGGGAGCGCCAGGTCGGGGTGCCTCCCCTGACCACCACCGACTACCTCAACACCATCCCTCCGGAGCAGGAACCGTGGTTCCCGGGTGACGAGCACATAGAGCGCCGGATCCGGGCGTACATCCGGTGGAACGCCGCGATGCTGGTGCACCGCGCGCAGCGGCCGGAGATCGGTGTGGGCGGGCACATCTCCACCTACGCCAGCTCGGCCTCGCTCTACGAGGTCGGCTTCAACCACTTCTTCCGGGGCAAGAACCACCCGGGCGGTGGCGACCAGATCTTCTACCAGGGCCACGGCTCGCCCGGGATGTACGCGCGGGCGTTCCTGGAGGGACGGCTGACCGAGGACCAGCTCGACGGCTTCCGGCAGGAGCTGTCCCACCCGGGCGGCGGGCTGCCGTCGTACCCGCACCCGCGGCTGATGCCGGACTTCTGGGAGTTCCCCACCGTCTCCATGGGGCTCGGCGGGATCAACGCCATCTACCAGGCCCGGTTCAACCGGTACCTGCAGCACCGGGGCATCAGGGACACCTCCGACCAGCACGTGTGGGCGTTCCTCGGCGACGGCGAGATGGACGAGCCCGAGTCGCTCGGCGCGATCGGCGCGGCCGCCCGCGAGGAGCTCGACAACCTCACCTTCGTGATCAACTGCAACCTGCAGCGGTTGGACGGTCCGGTACGCGGCAATGGCAAGGTGATCCAGGAGCTGGAGGCGTTCTTCCGGGGTGCCGGCTGGAACGTGATCAAGGTCGTCTGGGGCCGGGAGTGGGACCCGCTGCTCGCCGCCGACACCGACGGCGCGCTGGTCAACCTGATGAACACCACGCCCGACGGGGACTACCAGACCTACAAGGCGGAGTCCGGGGCGTACGTCCGGGAGCACTTCTTCGGCCGCGACCCGCGCACCCGGAAGATGGTCGAGGGGCTCAGCGACGACGAGATCTGGAACCTCAAGCGGGGCGGTCACGACTACCGCAAGCTCTACGCGGCCTACAAGGCGGCGGTCGAGCACACCGGGCAGCCGACCGTCATCCTGGCCAAGACGATCAAGGGCTGGACGCTCGGTTCGAGCTTCGAGGCGCGCAACGCCACGCACCAGATGAAGAAGCTCACCCTGGACGACCTGAAGAGCTTCCGCGACCGGCTCTACCTGGACATCCCGGACGAGACGCTGGAGGCCAACCCCTACCTTCCGCCCTACTACCACCCGGGCGAGAAGTCCGAGGAGATGGAATACCTGCGGGAGCGGCGGCAGCAACTCGGCGGCTACCTGCCGAGCCGGCGCACCGAGTGGACACCCCTGCCGGTGCCCGGCAGCGAGCGTTTCGCCGACGTCAAGAAGGGCTCCGGCAAGCAGAAGGTCGCCACCACCATGGCCTTCGTCCGGCTGCTCAAGGACGTCATGAAGGACCGTGAGTTCGGCAAGCGGTTCGTGCCGATCATCCCGGACGAGGCGCGGACCTTCGGGATGGACTCGCTCTTCCCGACCCAGAAGATCTACTCCCCGCACGGCCAGAAGTACACCTCGGTCGACCGGGAGCTGTTCCTCTCCTACAAGGAGGCGACCAGCGGGCAGATCCTGCACGAGGGGATCAACGAGGCCGGCTCGGTCGCCTCGTTCACCGCCGCAGGCTCGGCGTACGCCACGCACGGCGAGCCGATGATCCCGCTCTACATCTTCTACTCGATGTTCGGCTTCCAGCGCACCGGTGACGCGTTCTGGGCGGCGGCCGACCAGATGGCCCGGGGCTTCGTGCTCGGTGCCACCGCCGGCCGGACCACGCTCAACGGCGAGGGTCTGCAGCACGAGGACGGCCACTCGCACCTGCTCGCCGCGACCAACCCGGCCGTGGTGGCGTACGACCCGGCGTTCGCCTTCGAGATCGCGCACATCTTCGAGAGCGGCCTGCACCGGATGTACGGCGAGCAGCCGGAGAACGTCTTCTACTACCTGACCGTCTACAACGAGCCGATCCTGCAGCCCGCGGAGCCGCAGGATCTCGACGTGGACGGGCTGGTCAGGGGGATCTACCGGTATTCGCCGGCCCCCTCGGTCTCCGGTCCGGACGGCGGCGCCGCACCCCGGGCCGCCATCCTCGCCTCCGGCACCGGCATGCAGTGGGCGCTGAAGGCCCAGCACCTGCTGGCCCAGGACTGGGGCGTGGCGGCGGACGTCTGGTCGGTCACCTCCTGGACGGAACTGCGCCGGGACGCGGTGGAGTGCGAGGAGTACAATCTCCTGCACCCCGGCGACGAACCGCGGGTGCCCTACGTCCAGCGGAAGCTGGCCGACGTCGACGGGCCGGTGGTGGCGGTCAGCGACTGGATGCGCGCGGTGCCCGACCTGATCGCCCGGTGGATTCCCGGCGACTACACCTCGCTCGGCACCGACGGGTTCGGGCTGTCGGACACCCGGCACGCGCTGCGCCGGCACTTCCACGTGGACGCCGAGTCGGTGACCGTCGCGGCGCTGCGCCAGTTGGCCCGGGGTGGCGCGGTGCCGCCGTCGGTGCCGACCGAGGCCGCCAAGAAGTACGCGATCGACGACATCGCGGCGGCCCCGGTGGGCGAGACCGGCGGGGACTCCTGACCGTCCCGGTCTGATCGATCCGGGCCCGTGGGGCGGTCGATCCGCCAGCCGCAGGGGCGGGACCGTCGCGGTCGCGACGATCCCGCCCCTCAGCCGACCGTGGCCAGCCCGGTGAGGCGGGCGAGCGAGCCCTCCAGGTCGGCGCCGACCCGACGCATCCCCCAGCGCAGCAGCGCACCGCTGACCGGGCCGGCCGGCCAGCGGACCATGATCAGGCGTACGCAGGTGCCGTCCTCCTCCGGCGCGAGTTCGACGTAGACCTCGGTGCGGGCCTCGGCCCGCGCACCCGCGCCCTCGGCCCGCTCCCGCCAGGCGATCAGGGTCGGCTCCTGGTACGCGATCACCTCGGCGTCCAATGGGCCCCCCGCCGCGTGCACCCGCTGGCGCCGGCCGATGCCCTCGCCGGAAAGCACCTCCGCCTGTCGCACCCCGGCCAGCCAGCCCGGCAGGTGTTCGGCCCGCTGAACCAGGTCCCACACCGCCTCGATCGGGGCGGAGACCCGCGTGCTGCGTTCGATGAGCATCATCCTTCAGTCGCCTCCATTGCGGACAACCTTGACCTTTGGCAGCTTATTCACGATTACGGACGAAAGCGGACGATTAACCATCGACACGCCGAAAGAAACTACCGCCATGAAATTCGGGCTTTCCGGGTGCCGACCGGCGCCTCGAGGCCGACGGCCAGCGCGGCTCGACACCGACGGCCAACCCCGCTCGACGCCGACGGCCAGCACGGCTCGACACCGACGGCCGGCCCGGCTCGACACCGACGAACGGCACGCCCGCCGATCGGGCCGGCGGGGTCGGAAACCTGGTGGCGGATGCACCGGGACGCCTGCGTAGGCTGGAGGCCGTGACGGTACGCGTACGCTTTGCCCCCTCCCCGACTGGTATGTTCCACGTCGGCGGTGCCCGCTCCGCCCTGCAGAACTGGATCTTCGCCAAGCAGCAGGGCGGGGTCTTCGTGCTGCGGATCGAGGACACCGACGCGGCCCGCAACCGGCCGGAGTGGACCGAGGGCATCCTCTCCGCACTGGACTGGATCGGGATCCAGCGGGGCAGCTACGAAGGGCCGTACTTCCAGTCCGCGAACGCGGGCGAGCACCGCGACGCTGCGACCCGGCTGCACGCCGCGGGCCGGGCGTACTACTGCGACTGCACCCGGGAGGCGATCCAGGCCCGCACCGGCTCGCAGTACCAGGGCTACGACGGCTTCTGCCGGGATCGCGGGCTCGAAGCCGGGCCGGGACGCGCGCTGCGGTTCCGTACTCCGGACGAGGGCGAGACCGTGGTGGTCGACCTCGTCCGCGGCGAGCCGACCTTCGAGAACAAGCTGATCGAGGACTTCGTGATCGCCCGCGGCGACGGGTCGGCGGTCTTCCTGCTCGCCAACGTCGTCGACGACATGGTCATGGGGATCACCCACGTGATCCGGGCCGAGGAGCACCTGCCCAACACGCCCAAGCAACAGCTTCTCTGGGACGCGCTCGGGGTCAAGCCGCCGGTCTGGGCGCACGTCCCGGTGGTGGTCAACGAGAAGCGCCAGAAGCTCTCCAAGCGGCGCGACAAGGTGGCGCTGGAGGCGTACCGGGACGAGGGCTATCTCGCGGACGCGATGCGCAACTACCTCATGCTGCTCGGCTGGGCACCCACCGGCGACCGGGAGATCGTGCCGTGGTCGGTGATCGAGTCGGAGTTCCGGCTCGCCGAGGTGAACCCCTCACCGGCGTTCTTCGACGAGAAGAAGCTGCGGGCCTTCAACGGCGAATACATCCGGGCGCTGCCGGTCGACGAGTTCGTCGCCGCCTGCCAGCCCTGGCTGACCGGCACCGACACCATCGCGCCGCCGCCCTGGCGGCCGGCTGAATTCGACCCGGCCGCCTTCGCCGCCGTCGCGCCGCTGGCCCAGACCCGGATCGCGGTGCTCAGCGAGATCGTGCCGAACGTCGACTTCCTCTTCCTCTCCTCGCCGCTGGTCGAGGAGGCCGCCTGGGCGAAAGCGATGAAGGAGGGTGCCGCCGACCTGCTGGACGAGGCTATCGCCGCCTTCGAGGCGCTGCCGGAGTGGGCGGCGGAGCCGCTGAAGGCGACGCTGGAGGAGGTCGGTGCCCGCCGTGGTCTGAAGCTCGGCAAGGCACAGGCGCCGGTCCGGGTGGCCGTGACCGGACGCAGTGTCGGACTCCCGCTCTTCGAGTCGCTGGCCGTCCTCGGCCGGGAGCGCACCCTCACCCGGTTGCGCGCCGCCCGGCTCCGGCTGGTCTGACCGCCTCCCGACCGGCGTCATTTCCGGCCGGACTGGCGGACAGCGGTACGCAGAGCGCCGCCACCGCGACGATCCGCATCGGTGTCCCGACCGATCAGCACCGATGTCCCGACATGGGCGACCCGGGGTCTCATGCCCGCCCTCCTACCGCTACGATTTCGCCCAACTGATCAACGGCTCGCCACTTGGTCGACTCTAGATCGCAGATAGTTGCAATTACCGCTCCTCCAGATGCAACCGAGCGGCGTTCTGCGGAGTCTTTGTAGTGAGCACGGCGCGTCCATCCGGGACGGTGTCGGGCACCTTACCGACCAACCAGCGCGTGACCTGCATCATGGCCACCATCGAGACGGGGCGAGGAGGTCGGCGATGGCCGGAGAGGTGAGTCGTCGACTTGTCGGCGTGGCCACGTTGTTGATCGCGGCGGGCAGTTGGCTCGGGATCACCGGTGCCGCCCACGCCAAGCCGGCAGCCAAGCCGACATCGGTCGTGATCAGCAGCAAGAGCCTGCCGGACGAGCTCACCGTCACGGCCGAGGACGACGCCGAGCTCTTCGCCGCCCTCCTCGACCAGGTGGGCTTCGTCAAGAGCGGCCACGGCAACACCAGCGCGCCGAAGACCGCCGACCTCGGGCCGAAATACACCCTCGTGGTGCACGTCGGCGACGCCGCCAAGCAGTCCTACGACCTCTACCCGCTGGCCAAGGGCGGCCCACGCGTCTATCGCCCGGCCCGGCAGCCGGACAAGACCCGCCCCGGCGCCGCCTGGTTCTTCGGGCGACTCACGATGTCGGAGACGCTGCTGACGGCGGGTGCCCCGCTGCCGGAGCAACAGACCACCCTGCACGGCGGGATCGGCGGTGGCGAACGGGTGATTCCGGACGAGGCTATCGACACCGGCGAGGAGGTCGACCGTCTCTTCGGGGAGCTGCGGCAGTTGATGTTGCTCAACGGTGCCGTGCTGGTCGCGATCACCCTCGGCCTGGCCGGGATTGCCCTGCTGGTCCGGCGCCGCACCCGCTGACGTCCAGCACCCTGCCCGCTGACGTCCAGCACCCTGCCCGCTGACGTCCAGCACCCTGCCCGCTGACGTCCAGCACCCTGCCCGCTGACGTCCAGCACCCTGCCCGCTGACGTCCAGCACCCTGCCCGCTGACGTCCAGCACCCTGCCCGCTGACGTCCAGCACCCTGCCCCAGTAGAGAGTTCAGCATCCACCGGCCCGCAGCGGCAGGATCAGCACCAGCGGCGCGGTGGACGGTCACGCCGCACGGAACGCCGTGCCGGGCGTACGGCGCCGTGCCGATGCGCCCCGGCCCACCCGGGAAGCTCGGTCTGGCACCCCGGCGTACGCCGACCTCCCGACTCGGTCGGCACGTCCGGCGTGGCATCCGGCCGGTCAACAACCAGGTCCGGCCCGTCAACCAGGTCCGGCCCGTCAGCCACGGCCGGGCCGTCAGACTGCGCTGGGCCGTCAGACTGGGCCGGTCTGTCGGCCGGGGCGGTGCCGGGACCATGCGGACTTCGGTCATCGACCTCCGCCCCGCCCCGGCGAGGCCGGGGAACCAACCTCGACCGGTCGCCGATCGGGCCCGGATCCCGCCCGCCGCCGGAGCCGCCCGGGCCGGCGTCGGGCGCGGTCCCCTCGGGCGCCTCCCCGGGGCGGGACTTCCCGGCCTGGTCGGGCCGAGGCTTCCCGACCTGGTCACCCGAGGGGGCAAGCGGGCGCGCCGCCCCGGACGACTCCACCGGGTCGGCAGGTCGCGGATCCACCGGTTCGGTACCCGGCCGGGAGGGCACTCCGTCGATCGGGCCGGCCGGCAGCCCGGTCGTGGCTCCGCAGACCCAGCGCAGCCGCCCAGCCGGACCGAGCGGGGGCAGCGACCGATGATCGCCAAGCAGCGAATCCTGCTCGTCCTCCGAACAGCCGCGCTCGGCGTCATGCGCCATCCAGTCCTCCTCACACTCGCCGCCGGGTGGGCGGTTGCCCCGGCACACGGTGGCGCCGCCCACGCCGTCGACTGTTGGCCAGTGTGGGAAAGCGCCTCACCGGGACGTTGTCACCGTACTGGTCGGAGGTGAGAAGCTCGACGCCGCCGTGACGAGAAACCCACGCGTACCCGCCGCAAAATCCAGCTCGCGGGGCCGCCGGCACTCGCTCAGCACTCGCTCGGCGCTCGTTCGGCGCTCGCTCAGCGCTCGTTCGGCGCTCGACCGGCGGTCAGCTCCCGGCCGTCGTCCGGGTTGGCGGGCTTGGGGAAGACGGTCATCCAGAGCGGGAAGGCGATCAGCCAGATCACGATGGCGACGGTCAACCGCCCGATCCAGGCGAGCAGTTCGGCCGTGCGGTCCAGGTCACCCACCATGAGGATGCCGAGACCGAGCAGCACACAGGCCACCGCCCAGCCCAGCAGTCCCTTGCCCCACTCCCGCCACTCGTACCGGGTCCGGGCCCAACCGCCGGCGGGAGGCTTCGTCGGTGGCGGTCCGCCCGCGAACCGGTGGGCGAACCGCTGGTCG
Source organism: Plantactinospora sp. WMMC1484 (assembly GCF_049315195.1). NCBI lineage: Bacteria > Bacillati > Actinomycetota > Actinomycetes > Micromonosporales > Micromonosporaceae > Plantactinospora > Plantactinospora sp. WMMC1484. The sequence continues at coordinate 3,144,557 of NZ_CP186055.1, read as the reverse complement.
GCCCAGCGGATCATGCTGTGCCCGAAGGCGACCGAGAATCCGAGGTACGCCGCGGCCAGTCCGTGCGTGAAGTCCGCCGTCGCCCCGGCCCGCAGGTCGATCACCGTGGCGACCAGGATGGCGAGATCGATCAGTGGCGTACCGAGCAGCAGCGCCGCGCCGAGGCGGGGCCTCCGGAGCGGATAGCGGGCGATCAGACCGGCGCCGAGCAGCACCCAGAACCCGATCTCGCCCGCCGCGATCACCGCCACCATCGCGTACCCCCGATCATGCCGCCACGACGGCGCTCACCGCGTCCTGGTGCCGGGCGTACCCCTCGGGCCCCCGCCCGGCCACCGCCACCAGTCTGGTCGGGGCGGCCGGCCGCGACGTCGCCGCCGGTGCCGATATCCGGGTCCCTCGAAAGAGGTACGGGTACATCCTTCGACGGACGTCGGCCGGGCCCCGTCTCGTCATGCGGACCGACGGGAACCCGGCGCCGGTGTGATGTGATCGAGCGGTGACCGTACGGCTGAGCCTGGAGCGCGGGACTCTCTCCCGGGACATCGCGCTGGCGTCCGCGTCCCTGCTGGGCGGGCTGCTGATGACGGCCCTCGGGGTCTACCACCCGCTCAATCCCGGCCTGCTGGACGCCCCGCCGGGTCTATACGTCGGCACCCTCGCGCTCACCTGCCTGGCCGTGGCGCTGCGCCGGGTGGCGACCCGGCTCGGTCTGGCGCTGGGCACCGTCGCCATCGCCGTCGACCTCGCCCACGGCTCGTCGCTGGCCACCAGCCTGGTCTACACCCAGGTGCTCTTCGACTCCTGCGTCTACGGGCCGCCGAGACTCTGGCGCCGGCTGCTCTGGATCACGCTGGCGCTCAGCGGGATCGCCGCGCTGATCGGGGTGTTCCTCGCCGCCCCGGCCTGGCAGGGCATCGGGCTGGCGATTCCGGTGGTGTTGATCGGCGTACTGCCGGTGGTCAGCGGGATCAGCGTCCGGCAGTACCGCGACCAGGCCGCCGTCGAGCGGGCCCGGGCGGAACAGACCGCGCGGCTGGCCGAACTCGACCGGCGCCAGGCGGTGACGGCGGAGCGCAGCCGGATGGCCCGGGAGCTGCACGACGTGGTCGCCAACCATCTGAGTGCGGTCGCCATCCACGCCACCGCGGCGCTCTCCGTATCCGGACTCGACCGGGAGCAACTCGACCAGGCGCTGCGGGTGATCAGGGAGAACAGCGTGCAGGGGCTGGGCGAGATGCGGCAGATGATCGGCCTGCTGCGGGAACCCGCCGACGGCGGACCAGCCTCGGCCGGCGCCGCGTCGTCCCCTCCGCCGGCCCCGCGCGACCCGGCCGGCGGTCCGCGGCCGGTCGGAGAGGCCCTGCCGCCGGGCCGGCTGGGCGCCGCCGACGGTCCCGTCCGGGCCCGGCTGGCCGAGGTGGGTCGGCTGGTCGGTCAGGCCCGGGACGCCGGTCTGGCCGTACGCTTCGAGACGACCGGCGAGGTACGACCGCTGCCGGTCGGCGTGGACCTGGCGGCATACCGGATCGTGCAGGAGTCGCTGACCAACGCACTCAAGCACGGTGCCGGCCCGACGATTCTGACCGTCTGCCACGAGCGCAGGTCGGTGGCTGTCACCATCGAGAACCCGCTCGCCCGCTCCGGCGCTCCCGGCGGTGCCAGCGGTGCCAGCGGTGCCAGCGGTGCCAGCGGTGCCGGTATCTCGGCCGGGGCCGGGCTGCCCGGGGCCGGAGCCGGGCTGATCGGGATGCGGGAGCGTGTCACCCTGCTCGGCGGCCGGTTCGAGGCCGGGCCCCGGGGATCGAGCTGGCGGGTGCATGCCGAACTGCCGCACGCCGAGTCCGCCGCAGCGCCCGCAACCGGTGGAGCCGCACGTCCGCCCGCGTCCGGAGCGGCAGGACGTCCGGACGAGCACCGGTGATCCGGGTCGTTGTCGCCGACGACCAGGACGCGGTCCGGTCCGGCCTGGTGCTGATCCTCGCCGGAACACCCGGCCTGGAGGTGGTCGGCGAGGCCGCCGACGGCGAGGAGGCGGTGGCGCTCTGCCGGCGGCTCCGGCCGGACGTGGCAGTGCTGGACGTCCGGATGCCCCGGCTCGACGGCGTCTCGGCGACCGGTGTCATCGTCGCCGAGCGGCTGGCCGACGTCCTGGTGCTGACAACGTTCGATCTGGACGAGTACGTCTTCGGCGCACTCCGGGCCGGCGCCTCCGGCTTCCTGCTCAAGGACACCGACGCGACAGGGTTGGTCGGGGCGGTGCGTACCGTCGCGCGGGGCGAGGGGATCATCGCCCCGGCGGTGACCCGGCGGTTGATCACCGCTTTCGCCGCCGCCGCGCCGGCCAGCCCGGCGACCGCCCGGGACGCGCTGTCCGAGCTCACACCGCGCGAGCGGGACGTGCTGGCCTGCCTCGGTCTGGGACTCTCCAACCAGCAGATCGCCGACCGGTTGTCGATGGCGGAGAGCACCACCAAGACCCACGTCAGCCGCATTCTCGGCAAGCTGGGACTGCGCAGCCGGGTACAGGCGGCCATCCTCGCCCAGGAAATCGGCCTGCCACTGCCCTGATCGTGGCACCGCTGCCCTGGCTACGGCACCGTCGGCCGCTGTCCTGACCGCCGGCGCCACCTGCCGCCGCCCTAGCGGGGCGGAGCGGGCGCGCGACCCGCTACCGGCGGCCCGCTCCGGGCGGCCTGGGTAGGCGAGCGGGATGCGACCCGGGCGCTCCGGGCGCTCCGGGCGCTCCGGCCACCCAGGCGGCCAACGGGACGACGGCGAGCGCCAGCAGCCAGCCGCCCAGGACGTCGGTCGGCCAGTGCGCCAGCAGTGCCATCCGGGTGAGCCCGACGAAGACCGCGAACGCCACGGCCAGCCCGACGGTGAGCGCCCGGCCCCGCCTGCCGAGGCGGGGCCAGAGCAGGAGTACGGCCGCCAGCGCCGCCGCCGCGGCGTTGCTGGTGTGCCCGCTCGGGAACCCGTTGCTGGTGATCACGACGAACCCGTCCTCGGGCCGGGGATGGTGGACCAGCCAGTGCATCAGCCCCCAGAGCACCGGCACCAGCACCGTCACCGTGGCGCAGAACCCGGCCACGCGACGCCGGCCGCGGACGGCCAGTGCCACGGTGCCGGCCAGGCCGGCGACGAGGAACGGCACCGTCGCCGCCACGTCGGTGGCGATCCGGAGCACGCCGACCACGCCGGGACTGGCGTCGCCGTACCCCCGGAAGGTGTCGCTCGCCGCGGCGTCGAAGCGGTCCAGCGGCGCCCAGCCGGCCAGGGTCAGCGCGAGCAGCACCAGAAAGGCGGCGAGCGCGAACACCGGCACGACCAGCGGCAGGCGGGCGATCATCGAAGCATGATGTCACGGCCGGTGGCCGCACCCGGCGTTCCACGTGGCACGCTGGGCCGATGGCGACCGAGGCGGGCGACGGCGAGCTGGCGGCCACGCTGCGCCGGATCGAACGGGCCGCGGGCACCCTGGCCAGCGCCAGCGTCACCCGGATGGACGAGACGCTGCCCTGGTTCCGCGACCTGCCGGCCGAGCAGCGCTCCTGGGTGATGCTCGTCGCCCAGGCCGGGGTACGGTCCCTGGTCGAATGGCTGCGGTCGCTGCCGTCCGGCGGTGACCGGGACGGCGCCGACGCGGTGACGGACACTCCCGACGAGGTCTTCGCCGCGGCGCCCCGGGCGCTGGCCCGGTCGATCAGCCTGCAGCAGACGGTCGCCCTGATCAAGGTCACCATCGACGTGGTGGAGGAGCAGGTGCCGCACCTGGCCGCGCCGGGCGAGGAGCGGCTGCTGCACGAGGCCGTACTCAAGTTCTCCCGGGAGATCGCCTTCGCCGCCGCCCGGGTGTACGCGCGAGCCGCCGAGTCACGCGGCGCCTGGGACGCCCGGTTGCAGGCGCTGTTGGTCGACGCGCTGCTCCGGGGCGACTCGCCCGACGTGCTGGCCAGCCGGGCGGCGGCGCTGGGCTGGTCGGACGCCCCGCCGGTGGCGGTGGCGGTGGGCCGCTCCCCGGGCGGCGAGGTCGCGGCGGTGCTGCACACCATCTACCGGGTCACCCGCCGGCTCGGCCTGGAGATGATCGGCGGGGTGCACGGCGACCGGCTCGTCCTGGTGCTCGGTGGCACCGCCGACCCGCTGGACGCCACCGCGAAGATGCTCGCCGGGTTCGGCCCCGGGCCGGTGGTGGTCGGGCCGGCGGTGCCGAGCCTGGACGCGGCGACCGACTCGGCCCGGGCGGCGCTGGCCGGCTTCCGGGCCGCGCCCGCCTGGCCGGCGGCCCCCCGCCCGGTGGCCGCCGCCGACCTGCTGCCGGAGCGTGCCCTGGCCGGCGACCCCGAGGCCCGGCGGAGCCTGCGCCAGGACGTCTACGCCGCGCTGGTGCGGGCCGGCGGCGAGCTGCTGGAGACGCTCGACGCGTTCTTCGCCGCCGGCGGGGTGCTGGAGAGCGCCGCCCGGGCGCTCTTCGTGCACCCGAACACGGTCCGGTACCGACTGCGGCGGGTGGCGGACGTCACGGGATTCTCGCCGTTCACCGCAAGAGACGCCTTCGCGCTGCGGATGGCGCTCACGATCGGGCGGCTGGACCCGTCTCCACCGGTCGGGCCGGGCCTGGGACATTAACGTGTGTTTAGGACACACGTAACGCCAAGTCCGTGATCCCCATGAATTTTTGTAGGTATCCCACAAAGTCGATAGTGTGGTTTGGTGCATCACGGCACCCGCGCCGGACCCGATGATCCAGGAGAGTCGTAGGCGTGCTCGCTGTACTCTCTCCGGGCCAGGGCGCCCAGAAGCCCGGCTTCCTGACCCCGTGGCTCGATCTGCCCGGCGCCGAGGCGCGGCTGCGCTGGTGGTCCGCGCTGGCCGGCGTCGACCTCGTCCGGCTCGGCACCGAGGGTGACGCCGACGAGATCCGGGACACCGCACGGACCCAGCCGCTGCTGGTCGCCGCCGCCCTGCTCGCCGCCGAGCACCTGCCGCTGTACGACGTGCACGCCACCGCCGGACACAGCGTCGGCGAACTGGCCGCGGCGGCGCTGGCCGGCGTGCTGGCCCCGGAGACGGCGGTCACCCTGGCCGGCGTACGCGGCCGGGAGATGGCCGCCGCCTGCGCGCTCGAGCCGACCGGGATGTCGGCGGTGATGGGCGGCGACCCCGACGAGGTGCTGGCAGCGGTCGAGGCACACGAACTGCACCCGGCCAACCTCAACGGCGCCGGTCAGATCGTGGTGGCCGGCGCGCTCGACCGGCTGGCCAAGTTCGCCGCGGACCGGCCGGCCGGCACCAAGGTGATCGCCCTCCAGGTCGCCGGAGCGTTCCACACCCCCTACATGGCGCCGGCCGAGCGGGCCCTCGCCGCCGTCGCGGCCGGCATCGTCCCGGCCGACCCGAGCCGGATCCTGTTCTCCAGCGCCGACGGCGCCGCCGTCGACCACGGGCGGGAGATGCTGCAACGCCTGATCCGCCAGGTCACCGCCCCGGTCCGCTGGGACCTCTGCGTGCGCGGCCTGGCCGACCTCGGTGTGACCGCCGTGATCGAGCTGCCGCCGGCCGGCACCCTCGCTGGGCTGATCAAGCGCGAGCTGAAGGGCAGCGGGGCCGTACCGGAGATCGTCACCCTGAACACCCCGGCCGACCTCGCCGCCGCACGCGACCTGATCGCCCGGCACGGCGGCCCACCCGGGCGGGCACCGGCGATGCGGTTCCGGGTGGTGGTGGCCGGCAGCGCCGGCACCTTCACCCCTCTCGGGGAGCTGGCCGAGGGCACCGCCGTGGCGGCAGGGCAGGTCATCGGCCATGTCGCCACCCGGCAGGGCACCGTCGAGGTCACCGCGCGCGACTCCGGCGTACTCACCGAATGGCTCGCCCAGCACGACGACCCGGTAGCCCCGGGCCAGCCCCTCGCCCGCATCGGAGGACAACTCTCATGACCGGTTCCCGGGAAACCCCGGACCACTACCGCGGGGCGGTGGTCCGGTGAGCAGGATGATCGCCCTGGGTCACTACCAGCCGTCGCGGGTGGTCACCAACGACGACCTCGCCCAGATCGTGGACACCAACGACACCTGGATCCGGGAGCGGGTCGGCATCGTCACCCGGCGCATCGCCGACACCGAGACCGTCGCCGACATGGCCGCCGCAGCGGCCGACAAGGCGCTGGCCAACTCGGGACTCGCCGCCGCCGACATCGATCTCGTCGTCGTGGCCACCTGCTCGGCCGTGGACCGCAGCCCGAACACCGCCTGCCGGGTCGCCGCCAAGCTCGGCATCGACGCCCCCGGCGCCTTTGACGTCAACACCGCCTGCTCCGGCTTCTCGTACGCGCTCGGCACCGTCGACCACGCCCTGCGGGCCGGCGCCGCCCGCAACGCCATCGTGATCGGCGCGGAGAAGCTCTCCGACTTCACCGACTGGACCGACCGGTCGACCTGCATCCTCTTCGGCGACGCCGCCGGGGCGGCCGTGGTCACCGCCACCGGCGCCGACGAGCCGGACGGCATCGGGCCGGTGGTCTGGGGATCGGTCCCGGAGCGCAGCGAGGCGGTACGCATCGAGGGCTGGCGCCCGTACATCCAGCAGGAGGGGCAGTCGGTGTTCCGCTGGGCCACCACCGCGCTCGCCCCGCTGGCGCTGCAGGCCTGTGAGCGGGCCGGGATCGCCCCGTCGGAGATCGCCGCCTTCGTGCCGCACCAGGCCAACCTGCGGATCATCGAGGGGATCGCCAAGCGGCTCGACATGCCACAGGCGGTGATCGCCAAGGACATCGTCGAATCCGGCAACACCTCGGCGGCGAGCGTGCCGCTGGCCCTGTCCAAGCTGGTCGAGCGCCGGGAAGTGCCCTCCGGCGCCCCCGTGCTGCTCTTCGGCTTCGGCGGCGGCCTCACCTACGCCGGCCAGGTCGTCCGGTGCCCCTGACCGCTGCCCCGGCCGCCCGGCACGCCCGTCCGGGCGCCGACCGGGATGCGCCGGGACACCGGGAGGGCGTAGCCGCCGAACCGGCCGCACCACCCCCCCCACCACCACGGAACGGTCGAACACCGACCGGCGACGGCGGAGCCATCCGGCCCGCACATCCATCCATGGAGAGGAAACAACTGCAATGACCCGTGACGAGATCACCGCCGGCCTCGCCGAGATCCTCGAAGAGGTCGCCGGGGTGAGCCCGGACGACGTCGCCGAGGAGAAGTCGTTCACCGACGACCTCGACGTCGACTCGCTCTCCATGGTCGAGGTCGTGGTGGCCGCCGAGGAGAAGTTCGGCGTGAAGATCCCGGACAACGACGTGCAGAACCTCAAGACCGTCGGCGACGCCGTCGCCTACATCGAGGCACAGTCCTGACCATGAATCGTCCCGACGTCGTCGTCACCGGGCTCGGCGCGACGACCCCGCTCGGCGGGGACGTCGCGTCGACCTGGGAAGCCATGCTGGCCGGCCGCTCCGGGGTGGGTCCGCTCACCCAGGAGTGGGCCGGTCAACTGCCCGTACGCATCGCCGCCCAGCTCGCGGTCGAGCCGACCGAGAAGCTGGACCGGGTCAAGCTGCGCCGGCTGGACCGGTCGGAGGCGATCGCGCTGATCGCCGCGCACGAGGCCTGGGCCGACGCCGGCCTGGCGGATGCCCCGCCGGAGCCGGAGCGGCTGGCGGTCAGCGTCGGCTCCGGCATCGGCGGCGCGCAGACGCTGCTCGCCCAGGACGACATCCTGGAGGCGTCGGGGCCGCGGCGGGTCTCCCCGCACACGGTCCCGATGCTGATGCCGAACGGACCGGCCGCCTGGATCGGGCTGGAACTCGGCGCCCAGGCCGGGGTCCACTCCGTGGCCAGCGCCTGCGCCACCGGGGCCGAGGCGATCGCCCTCGGGCTCGACATGATCCGCTCCGGCCGCGCCGACGTGGTGCTGGCCGGCGGCACCGAGGCGGTCGTCCACCCGCTGCCGATCGCCGGCTTCGCCTCGATGCGGGCGATGTCGACCCGCAACGACGACCCGGAGCGCGCCTCCCGGCCGTGGGACAAGGCCCGGGACGGATTCGTCCTCGGCGAGGGCGCCGGCGCCGTCGTCCTGGAGCGCGCCGACCACGCCGCCGCGCGCGGCGCCCGGGTGTACGCCCGGCTGGCCGGGGCCGCGCTCACCTCGGACGGGTACGACATCGTGCAGCCGCACCCCGAGGGGCGCGGCGTTATCCGGGCGATCAACATGGCGATCGCCGACGCCGGGATCGACCGCTCGGAGATCGTGCACGTCAACGCGCACGCCACCTCCACCCCGGTCGGTGACCTGGCGGAGGTCGTCGCGCTGCGCACGGCGCTCGGCAGCCACCCGGTGCTGACCGCGACCAAGTCGATGACCGGGCACCTGCTGGGCGCGGCCGGCGCGCTGGAGTCGATCGCCACCATCCTGGCCATCCGGGACGGCGTCGTACCGCCGACGATCAACCTCGACGACCCGGACGACGCCCTCGACCTGGACGTCGCCGCGCACAAGCCCCGGCACATGGAGGTGCCGGCGGCGCTGAACAACGGTTTCGGCTTCGGCGGCCACAACGCGGTCCTCGTCTTCGCCCGGATCTGACCGGCTCCACCTCGGGTCTGACCGGCTCCGCCCGGGTCTTACCGGCTCCGCCCGGGTCTTACCGGCTCCGCCCGGGTCTTACCGGCTCCGCCCGGGTCTGACCTGACGTCTCGCCCGGGCCGGAGGAGCGCGATGCCCTGACGGCGCGCCGATCCCGTGGGGTAGGGTCCCTCGGATTGCGGAGGAGCAGAGGGTGGAAGCAACAGAGATCCACAAACTCGCCGCGCTCGAGGACACCCACTGGTGGTACCGCGAGCGGCGCGCCCTGCTGGCCAGGGCGCTGCGCCGGCTCGCTGCCGATGGTCGGCCGGCGGGGCGGGCGCTGGACATCGGTGCGGCCGGCGGTGGCAACACCCGGGTGCTCCGCGCGCACGGCTGGCAGCCGGTGGCCCTGGAATACAGCCAGGAGGGTGCCCGGATCGCCGGCGAGCGCGGCCTGGCCACCATCCGGGCCGACGCCCGGCACCTCCCCTTCGGCTCCGCCGGCCTCGACCTGGTCGTCGCCTTCGACATCCTGGAGCACGTCGAGGAGGACCACCTGGCGGTGGCGGAGATCCGACGGATCCTCCGCCCCGGCGGCACCGCGCTGATCGCCGTGCCCTGTGACATGCGGTTGTGGTCGGCACACGACGTGGCGGTCGGGCACGTCCGCCGGTACGACCGGCAGTCCCTGACCGCCGTCTTCGCCAGGGCCGGCCTGGTGGTCGACGAGCTGTGGAGCTGGAACGTCCTGCTGCGCCCGGTCGCGGCGTGGCGGCGGCGCCGCTCCACCGGCAGCGACCTCGACGACCTGCCCGGGGTGGTGAACCTCGGCCTGCGTGCGGTGATCACGGCCGAGCGTTACCTGCCGGTCGGGCGGCTGCCCGGCGTGTCGTTGATGCTCCGGGCGCACCGCCCGGAATCCGATCGTCCCTGAACCGTTCCGGAGGAGAGTGCCATGTTGGCAGGGCTGAAGAGCCTGCTCGGCCACGTCCCGCTCTACGTCGCGCTGCAACGCGGCCTCGGTGCCGACCGGTTGCGCTACCGCTGCCTGGAGGAGCTGGCGCTCGCCGACGGCGACACCGTGATCGACGTCGGCTGCGGCCCGGCCTACTACTTCGAGCGGCTGCCCCGGGTACGGTACTTCGGCTTCGACACCTCGCCCCGCTACATCGAGTACGCGCAGCGGCGCTGGGGCGGTGACCGGGCCGAGTTCCGCTGCGAGGTCTTCGGCGAGCAACACCTGGCGACGATCCCGCCGGCCGACGCCGTGCTACTGCTGGGGCTGCTGCACCACCTCTCGGACTCGGACTCCCGGCACCTGCTGCGGGTGGCCGGCAGGGCGCTGGCGCCGGGCGGGCGGGTGATCGCGGTCGACACCTGCTTCGAGCCCCGGCAGGGCGCGGTGTCCCGGTGGATGTCGAAGAACGACCGTGGCGAGCACGTCCGCACGCCGGAGGGCTTCGTCGCACTCGCCAGAGAGGCGTTCACGGACGTCGACGGCGAGATCATCGACGACGTCACCCGGATACCCTCGAGTTTCTGGCTGATGCGGATGCGGGCCCCGGTGCTGACGGCGCGGTCGACCTGACGGCGCGGTCGACCTGACGACGCGGTCGACCTGACGGCGGTTCCCCCGAACGGAGGTGGCGGATGACCGAGCGGCTCGGCAACTGGGCCGGCAACATCGACTTCCGGGCGCGGCGGCTGCTCCGGCCCCGCTCCGTGCCGGAGCTGCGGTCGCTGGTGGCCGGTAGCGACCGGATCCGGGCCCTCGGCACCGGCCACTCGTTCAACCGGATCGCCGACACCACCGGCGACCTGGTCTCGCTCGCCGACCTGTCGCCGGTGCTCGAGATCGACTCCGCCTCGGCCACCGTCACGGTCTCGGCGGGGACCCGCTACGGCGAGCTGGTCGCTCCCCTGCACCGGGCCGGCTTCGCCCTGCACAACCTCGGCTCGCTGCCGCACATCTCGGTCGCCGGCGCCTGCGCCACCGGCACCCACGGCTCCGGCCCCGGCAACGGCAGCCTCTCCACCGCCGTCGCCGGGCTGGAGCTGGTCACCGCCGACGGCGACCTGGTGACGTTGCGCCGGGCCGACGGTGGGGACTTCCTCGGCGCCGTGGTCGGGCTCGGCGCGCTCGGCGTGGTCACCCGGCTCACCCTCGACCTCGTCCCGGCCTTCGAGATCGCCCAGCACGTCTACGACGACCTGCCCCGCGACCAGCTCGACGCGCATCCGGCCGAGATCCTGGGTGCCGGCTACAGCGTCAGCCTCTTCACCGACTGGACCGGCCCGCGGATCAACCAGGTCTGGGTGAAGCGCCGGCTCGACCCCGACGGCGGCGGCGAGCCACATCGGCACGGCGGCGCCGAGCCACATCGGCACGACGGAGTCGAGTCGCCCTGGTACGGCGCCACCCCGGCCGCCGAGCCCCGGCATCCGGTGCCGGGCATGTCGGCGGTGCACTGCACCGAGCAACTCGGCGTGCCGGGGCCGTGGCATGCCCGGCTGCCGCACTTCCGGCTGGAGTTCACCCCGAGCAGCGGCGAGGAGCTCCAGTCGGAGTTCTTCGTGCCGCGCGAGCGTCTGGTCGACGCGCTCGCGGCGCTGGACGGGATCGCCGACCGGATCGCGCCCGTGCTGCAGATCTCGGAGATCCGCACGATCGCCGCCGACGAGCTGTGGCTGAGCCCCTGCTACCGGCGGGACAGCGCGGCGCTGCACTTCACCTGGGTCAAGGAGACCGAGGCGGTGCTGCCGGTGGTGGCGGCGGTCGAGCAGCGGCTCGCGCCGTTCGGGCCCCGCCCGCACTGGGGCAAGCTCTTCGTCACCCCGCCCGAGCAGCTCCACGACAGTTACGACCGGTACGCCGACTTCGCCAAGCTGATCCGCCGATACGACCCGGCCGGCAAGTTCCGCAACGAGATGCTGGACCGCTGTTTTCCGACCACCGGTTAAAGGCGCCCAGGGCCTGGCTAAGCCCTCCAGGCCCGGCCTACCCCCGAATCTGGCGCCAGCCGCCTCAGGGCAGCTCGTAGACGGCCATCCGGCCGTTGTCGAAACGGAGCCGGGCGAGCCGGCCCAGTGCCGGCGACTCCTCCCCCACCGACCGGTCCACCACCAGCCACCGCACGTCGTACCGGTCCCGCAGCTCGCGGAGCCCGGCGCCGGTCGGCTCGGTGAACGCCGCGTCGTTGCGACGCAGCAGATCCTGGTCCCAGAACGGGGTGTACGAGCCCGACGACGCCACCCGGGGCGCGAAGCCCCACCCCTCGACGAGCACCCGGCGCTCGGCGTACGCGCTGAGCCAGAACGAGCGGGCGTCGCACCAGCCGTTCACCACCGCCAGGCAGTGCACGTTGGTCGCCAGCACGTCGCCGGGGTCGCTGTGGTCCCGGGCCCACCGGGCGGCGTCGACCCGCGACTTGGGCAGCGGGATGTTGGCGTACGCGCCGCCGTTCGGGGTCCGTTCCGACTTGCGCATGTCCATCACAAGTCCCGGTGCCCCGACCACGAGCACGGCGGTGAGCAGGGCGATCGCGCCCCGGCCCCGCAGTGCGGCGATGCCGGTGGTCGCCGGCCGCCAGAGCCCTGCGGCGAGCACCGCCAGCACGGCGAGCCCGGCCGACCACCAGAGGAGTGGGCGCAGCCAGTCGAACATGATCTCGCCGGAGGCCGGGCCGGCGTACCGGAACTGGACGGCGACCAGCGCGACCGCGAGGGCGAACGCGAAGGCACCGAGCACGGCGACGGCGCGCCGGCCCAACCGGGCCCGCTCGGCGAGCAGCACGTAACCCCAGGCGGAGAGGACGACCGCAAAGGTGAAGCCGGCCCGGGTGAAGTACTGGTTCGCCCCGCCCGACTGCCGCAGCAGCAGGTAGAGCGCCGGGCCGGCCAGAGCGCCACCGAGCAGGAACCACTGCACCGGTTCCAACCGCCCCCGGCGCAGCCAGAGCAGCGGGCCGATCCCCACGACCCGGAGCTGCATGTTCACCGCGAAGGCGGCGACGACGGCCAGCACCACCACGGGGCCGGGCCAGCCGTCCGGCGGCGGCGTCCAGTACGGCTCCAGGCTGCTGGCCAGCGGATCGACCTCGACGCCGTACGCCTTGAAGCGGTAGAGCACGGCGGTGGCGAAGAGCTGGGCGGCGGCGGTGGCGGCGCCGGCCGCGACGACCGCCCACGGGATCCGCCGGGTCGCGATCAGCAGCGCGACCGCGGTGAACGCCAGCGCCAGTCCGACCACCGGCAGCGAGCTCGCCTTGGCCCCGCTGGAGGCGAACATCAGCAGCGGGGCGAGGACGAACGCACCGCGACCGATCGGGGCGACCGGCCGGTCCGCGCGCCGGTCGACCACGTCGGCGAGTACGGCGATCAGCGCGATCAGCAGCACCCAGCTGTAGATCATCGACATGCCGTGCCAGATCACGAAAGACGCCTGGGTGCCGAACGGCATGGTGACCGGATCGGTGAAGTTGGTCTCGCCGATCACGAAGAAGAGCACGGCGGCGATCGCGCCGACCCACGGCCGGCCGCTGACCCGCCAGCCCAGCACGGCGGTGAGCACGATCGCGGCGGCGCAGAGTGCCGGGATGGTCAGCCGCAGCGCCACCACAGGCAGCTCGATCCCGCCGATCAGGCTGGTCGCGGCCATGTGCGCGTAGCCGAACCAGTGGTAGTCGAGCCGTTCGGTGGCGACCTGGGGAAGGTGGATCGGAAACTGGTGCTTCGCCTCGCCGGCCAGCGAGAGCTGGTAGGCGAGGTCCAGGTACTGCCGGGTGCGTTCCGAGGTGGGCAGGATCGGGTTGCGTTCCAGGAAGGTGCTGGAGAGATAGGTGGTGAAGAACGCGACCGCGCCGGCCACCGACCAGGACCAGCCGACCGGGGCGGGCCGGTAGCCCCGGACCAGCCAGTGCCGGCGCAGCCCCGGCACGGCGAGGAAGAGCCCGACGATCGCCGCCGGCCAGGTCCAGAGCCAGCCGGCGATGCCGAGCCAGGCGTAGAGCGCCCAGGCGGGCAGCTCCAGCACCAGCCCGACGGCGGCGCCCATCGCCACGTCCTCGACCAGGGTGTGCGGCCGGCGTCGCAGCGCCCGGTAGACCAGGGTGCCCGGCAGGATCAGCGCCAGCAGCAGGTAGCCGGCGTAGCGGGCGAGGTCGGCCGGGGCGGTGTCGGCGGCCAGCAGCACCACGGCGACGTAGCCGGCGCCGACCAGCAGCGGTGCCCAGCGCAGCAGCGCGGCGGGCGGTGCGGACGCGGCCGGGGTGGAGGATCCGGCCACCGACGGTACGGTGGCGGTCACCGCCTCGCCCGGTCTCGCGTCCGGCGGGCCCGCGGCTCGGAGCCGTTGCGGGCGACCGGCGCGGGGGTGGCCACCATGGCCCCGGGGGCCGGCTCCTCGACCGCCTCCGCCGCGCCCGGCCCCGCACCGGCCGCGCCCGGCCCGGACCCGGCCGGGCGCGGGGCAACCTCGACCGCCTCCCGGCCAACCTCGACCGCCTCCCGGCCAACCTCGACCGCCTCCGGGCCAACCTCGACCGCGTCCGGGCCGGCCTGCAGTGTGTCGGAGCCGACGAAGTAGCTGGGCCGGCCCTGCACCGCCGCGTAGATCCGGGCGATGTACTCGCCGAGCAGCCCGAGGCAGAGCAGCTGGACGGCGCCGAGGAAGAGCACCGCGACGTAGAGCGAGGCCCAACCGGTGGCGGTGGAGTCCCGGAAGTAGGCGACGACCGCGAAGACCACCATGAGCAGGCAGAGCAGCATGCCGCCGGCGCCGAGCCAGGTCGCCACCCGTAACGGTGCCGCGGAAAAGCTGGTGATGCTGTCGGTGGCGAGCCGGAACATCCGGGAGAGCGGGTACTTGCTGGTGCCGGCCGCCCGTGGCTCGCGGACGTAGCTCACCTCGCCGCTGGGAAAGCCCAGCCAGGGCACGACCAGCCGGAGCACCGGGCGCCGTTCGGGCAGCGCCCGCAGGGCCTCGACGGTCGCCCGGCTGAGCAGCCGGAAGTCACCCGCCTGGGCCGGCACGGTGTTGCCGACCAGCCGGCGCACCAGCCGGTAGTAGATGCCCGCCGTCGACCGCTTGAACCTGGTGTCGGTGGAGCGGTCGGCGCGTATCCCGTAGACGATGTCCAGGGACCTGTCGCGGGCCATCCGCAGCATCTCGACAAGAGTCTCCGGCGGATCCTGGAGGTCGGCGTCGATGCTGGCGACGTAGCCGCCCCGGGCCCGGAACAGGCCGGCGATCAGCGCCGCCTGGTGGCCGCTGTTGCGGCGCAGCCGGATGATCCGCAGCTCGGGCCAGCCGCGCCGCATCCCGGTCAGCACCACCGGTGTCGCGTCGGTGCTGCCGTCGTCGACGGCGACCACCTCGTACGGCTCGCCGAGCCCGTCGAGCACCGGCCGGAGCCGTTCGACAAGTAACGGCAGGACGCTTTCCTCGTTGTAGATCGGTACGACGACGGAGAGGGTCGGTTCCCGGCTCGTCACAGCCCGTACACCCCCGTCTCCCGATCCACCGGACAGCCGAACGCTACCAGCCGGCCCGGTGATCGAACTCACGAGCGGCGTGGCCGCACCGTGACGGTCCGTGGGCGTTGCGGGCACGCTGACCGGCCGTCAGCTCGCCGGGCAGCTAGTCCTTGGCAGGCCGCTGACCGGCACCGGTGACCGGCCGGTCGGCCGAACCTTCCCGGCCAGTACCCGGGCGAGCGCAGTCAACGAGGCGGTGGTCGACGAGTACGTCGCCAGCAGCACCCCGGAGCGCGCCTGCCCGAGCAGGTACGGGGTGTCCATCGCCACCGTCACGGCCGCGTCGGCGCGCAGGTCGGCGGTGCCGTCGCCGTAGCCGACCAGGTGCACCACGCTGCCGCCGGAGGCCGCAACCCTGACCCCGGCCGCCCGCAACGCCCGGCTGAGCCGGTCCCTGCTCTGCTTCCGGCCGCTCGCCGAGGTGACCGTCACCGAGCCGGTCACCAGCGGCCCGCCGCACCGGCCGCGCAGCATCGTGATCGACGACTCCGCCGCACGGCGGGCGGCCTCCTGGTGGCCGGCGCTGTTCAGCGTGCCCATCTCCGGCGTCGCCTGCCCGGCCAGCCGGAACTTCAGCGTCAGCACCCGGGTCACCGCCTCCACCAGCCGGGTCCGGGGCAGCGAGCCGTCGCGGAGCGCGGCCAGCACCCCGTCGTACGCCTCGGTCACGTTCGGTGGCATCAGCACCAGGTCGTTGCCGGCGTTGAGGGCCCGTACCGCCGTCCTGCCCGGCGACTCCTTCGCCACCGCCGCCATGTCCATCGCATCGGTCACCAGCACTCCGGTGAAGCCGAGCTGCCCCCGGAGCACGTCGGTGAGGAGCTTGCGGGAGAAGGTGGCCGGCACTCCGGGGTCCACGGCGCGCACGTCCAGGTGCCCGGCCATCACCAGCCAGGCTCCGGCGGAGATCCCGGCCGAGAACGGCGGCAGGGCGGTGGCCTCAAGCTTGTTGCGGTCCACGGTCACCACCGGCAGCCCCTTGTGCGAGTCGGCGGCGGTCTGGCCGTGCCCGGGGAAGTGCTTGAGGGTGGCCGCGACGCCCGCGCCCTGCAGGCCCCGGACGGCGGCGCCGACCTGCGCTCCGGCCGCCTTCGGATCCGACCCGTACGAGCGGGAGCCGATCACGTGGCTCCGCGCGTCCAGGACGTCGGCGCTCGGCGCGAAGTCGACGTTCACCCCGAGTGCGGCGAGCTCGCTGCCGGCGGCCCGCCAGGCACTCTCGGTCAACGCCGGGTCACCGGCGGCGCCGAAGGCCATCGCGCTGGGCAGGTTGGTCACCCCCTCGGAGATCCGGGTGACCACGCCGAACTCCTGGTCGATGCCGATCAGGGCCGGGGCGGCGCCGGCCGGCAGTTTGCCGGCCGCCGCCTGGATCCCGGCGGTCAGCTCGCGAACCTGGGCCGGGTTGTCGACGTTGGTGGTCGGCTGGGTGTCGCTGGTGGGGTCGTCGGCGGAGAAGCCGACCAGGATCAGCCCACCCAGCCGGTACTTGGCGATCATCTCGGCCGGGGTGTCGACTCCGGCGAGCTTCCGGTTGCCGGCCGCCGACCCGCCCGACACCCTGGTGGCCGAGTCGCCGTAGGCGTACGGCATCAGCACCTGCCCGACCAGGTCCTCGTCGGCGAGGGTGCCGACGAGCTGGGCCGCCCGGGCTGCCGGGTCCGGCGGTGCCGTCGGTGCGCTGGCGGAGGGCGACGGAGCCGGCGTACCGGTTCCGGGGCCCGCCGCCGGCTTCCGGGAGCCGGCGCAGCCGGCGACGGTCAGGGCGGTGACGAGGGTGAGCACGAACGGGACGCGGGTGAGCACGAGCGGGACGCGCCGGAGGGGAGTCGACACGCCCGCTATCCCACCAGCCCGCCACCCCCCGGGCAACTTGACCATCGCTCTCCGTCGCAGCTCGGCCTCTGTCGCGGCCCGGCAGTCCGGCCTGCGGCGGTCCCGACGCCCGGGTGCCGGCCCCGCCGCTGCGCCGGCCGTCCGCACACGGACCCGGCGGAGCGCTCAGCCGACCCTGGTGAGCAGGGTGACCGGCGCGCCGTCCCCGGCGTACCGGTACGGCTCGAGTTCGGCGTCCCAGGCGGTACCCATCGCCTTGTCGAGGGCGTGCGCGAGCGCCTCCGGCGCCCGGGCCGACTCCATGATCGACCGCAGCCGGTCCTCGCCGAGCTGGATGTCACCGGCCGCGCCGGCGGTGGCCCGGAAGAGCCCCCGGCCGGGCACGTACATGAACCGCTCGCCGTCCACGCCGGGACTCGGCTCCTCGGTCACCTCGAAACGGATCATGGGCCACTGTCTCAGGGCAGCGGCCAGCTCCGCGCCGGTCCCAGGCCGGCCGGACCACCCGCACTCCGCCCTACGGGCGCCCGGATCGACCGGCTGGGCCGTCCAGTGCAGGGTGACCGGCGCGGTGAGGACGCGCGCGATCGCCCACTCGACGTGCTGGCACACGGCGAGTGGGGTCGAGTGGACGTATACGACGCCACGCGTTGGCACGGTGACCTCCCGGAGAGCGAGGTGCGTCTTCCCCTACGACCTCGACCTCGGCGAGCAGAGCCTCACCGCGCGATTGCTGGAACACATGATGACCGCTGCGACGGATGGTACGCCAGGGATTCACGAAACTGCCCGGAGGGAATAGCCGTACCGGTGACCGTGGTTGGACCCCACGTCAGCGGCGGTAGCCGTCCGGCCATCACCGTTGTCGTGTAAAATTTGCCCGGCGGCGTCTGCCGCACAGGCTGTCCTCTCGGACTTGCTGTCCCCCGGGCTTCCAGTCCTCCCGTACGTCTTCAAGGAGTCCCTCCGTGGCGAGCAACACCTCCAAGACCGCGCGCGCATCCGTCCGTGCCGGCCAGGCAGGCCAGGGTGGCGCCCTGAGCGTGCTCGGCGAGTTCAAGTACCTGATCCCGCTCAACGGCGGCAAGCACGCCTACGTGCGGAACCTGACCAACGGCAGGACCTCGCACCTGCGCACCGACTCCGAGGCCTTCGTCGAGGAGATCCGGGTGCTGGCCGGTGCCGGCCACGCCGCCAAGATCCGGGCCGAGCTTAACTACCTGGCCTCCGAATACCCGGGTGACGGCTGGGACACCACCGAGAAGCGGCTGGTCGAGGCCGGCGTCTTCGAGGCCTGAGTTCCCGGAACAGCACGTCAGTTCCCGGCACCGCACGTCCTACACCTCCGTAACGCCCCGATCCCGGTTCCACCGGTGTCGGGGCGTTACGCGTGTACGGGGTACGGCCCCGCCCGGGAGGTCCGGGGATGGTTCGCCGGCACTGTGGGCGGGTAGTTCCCCTCCAGTCCCGGCAGCACGCTCCCGGCCCCGATGCGGAGGTGACCATGGCCGAGTCGGTTCAGGTACGGCTCAGCGACGGTGTCCGGCTGCACGCCGATGTCGCCGGCCCGGAGACCGCCCCGCTCACCGTGGTGCTGCTGCACGGCTGGACCCTGGACCGGCGTACCTGGCACCGGCAGGTCACCGGGCTGCGCCAGGCGTACGGCGACACCGTCCGGGTGGTCCGCTACGACGCGCGGGGGCACGGGCGGTCCGATCCGACCAGCCTGCGCTCGGCCACCCTGGACCGGCTCGGTGACGACCTGGCCGAGGTGCTCGCCCGGGTGGCGCCGAGCGGGCGGGTGGTGCTGGTCGGGCACTCGATGGGCGGCATGACCGTGATGGAGTACGCCCACCGGCATCCCGCCGACTTCGCCCGCCGGGTCGCCGGAGTCGTCTTCGTCTCCACCACCGCCGAGGGGCATACGCACACCGCGTACGGCGTGCCGGCCCCGCTCGCCCGGCTGATCCGGATCGCCGAGACCACCGGTGCCGGGCTGCTGGCCCGGTTCGGCGGATGGCGTACCCCGGGTCCGCTGCTCCAGGCGCTCCGCCCGACCCTGCGCTGGCTGCTCTTCGGCGACACCTGTGACCCGGCCGACATCCGGCTCACCACCTCGGCGGTGTCCCGGGCCTCGCTCGTCTCCGTCGGCGGCTTCCGGCCCTCCATCGGCGCGCAGCACCGGCTGGAGACGCTCAGCACCCTCGGGGAGGTGCCGACCGTCGCCCTGGTCGGGGACCGGGACCGGCTCACCCCGCCGCCATGCACGGAGTCGATCGCCGCGGCGCTGCCCTCGGCCGAGCTGACCGTCTGCCCGGGCGCCGGGCACATGCTGATGCTGGAGCGCCCCGACGAGGTCACCACCGCGCTGCGCTCCGTCGTCGGCCGGGCCCTGGCAGCGACGAAGATCACCCGTGCGGCGGCGGCGCCGGCCGGAGTCAGGCGCGCCGGGGCCAGGCAGGCCGGGACCAGGCGCGCCGGGGCGAGGCGGACCGGGGCCATCGTCGTGCAGCCCGGGCGGCTCGCCGCCGGCCGCGGCGCGGCATGCCGCTGAACCGGACGGAGACGCTCCGGGACGGGCACGGACGAGTCGCGGCGGGCGGGCACGGCGTACCCTCGCTTCCTGGCAATTGCGCGGCGCGCGGCCGCCCGGCCCACCGGTGCCGGGCGGCGGTGGCGCCGCACGTCGATCTCCGGGAGCAGACGCGTTGACCGACCACACCACGCTGCGGCAGGAGATCGAGGCCGAGCAGCGCCACCTGGACCGGGTCTACGCCCGGCTGGCGCAGTTGCGGCGTTCGGCCCTGCTGGCCGAGCGGGACGGCTACCAGCTCGCCCGGGTCGGCACCTTCGGCGCGCTTGTGGAACGGGACGCGATGGTCTTCCACGCCGCCCGGCGGCGGCACACCCTGGACGCCGAGCACGAGGGTCTGGTCTTCGGCCGGCTCGACCTGCTCTCCGGGCAGGTGCTGCACATCGGCCGGCTCGGCGTACGTGGCGAGCACGCCGAGCCGCTGGTGGTGGATTGGCGGGCCCCGGCGGCGGCCGCCTTCTACCAGGCCACGGCGGCGGAACCGCGCGGGGTGGTCCGCCGCCGGGTGATCACGTCGAGCGGCGAGCGGGTGACCCGGATCTCCGACGACCTGCTCGACCCGGCGGCGGCGCCGGACGGGATGCGGGTGGTCGGCGACGGCGCCATGCTCGCCTCCCTCTCCCGGACCACCGGTCACGAGATGCGGGACATCGTCGCCACCATCCAGCGGGAGCAGGACGAGGCGATCCGCTCCCCGGCCGGCGGGGTGACGGTGGTCTCCGGCGGCCCGGGCACCGGCAAGACGGCGGTCGCCCTGCACCGTGCCGCCTACCTGCTCTACTCCGACCGCAACCGGTTCGCCGGCGGCGGGGTGCTGGTGGTGGGGCCGTCGGCGGTCTTCGTCGACTACATCGCCTCGGTGCTGCCGTCACTGGGCGAGAACGCCGCCACCCTGCACTCGCTGGGCTCGCTCTTCGAGGGGGTCGCGGCGACCCGCACCGACCCGGCACCGGTCGCGGCGATCAAGGGGTCGCTGCGGATGCGCCGGGTGCTGGAGCGGGCGGTGCGCGACCAGGTCCCGGACGCCCCCGGTGAGCTGCGCCTGCTCTACCGGGGCGAGCTGCTCCGGCTCTCCGGCGCCGAGCTGGAGCGGATCCGGAGCCGGGCGCTGCCGCCCGGTGCCCGCCGCAACGAGGTCCGCCGGGCCGGCTTCGACGGCGTCTTCACCGCGCTCTGGGCGCAGGCCCAACAGTTGCGGGTCGGCCGCCTGCCGGACCAGCGCGGCTTCGAGGACGAGATCGCCGAGCGCCCCGAGTTCCGGGATTTCCTGCGCGCCTGGTGGCCCCGGCTGCATCCCCGGCACGTGCTGCCCTGGCTGGCCGAGCCGGAGCGGCTGCGCCGGTACACCGCCGGCATCCTTTCCGGGGCGGAGACCCGGCTGCTCACCGAGGCGTACCGGGGGGCGGGCGGCGCCGGGCCGGATGCGGCCGGTCCGAGCGTCGCCGACGTCGCGCTCCTCGACGAGCTCGACCACCTGCTCGGCCGGCCGCCGCGGCCGGCCCGGCGCAGGCGTGACCCGTACCAGCTCCCGGGTGGGGTCCGGGAGGTGACCACACACGCGGACCGGCAGCGGGCGGCTCGCCGGGAATCCGCGCCGGACCGGCCGGAGGACTACCGCGAGTACGCACACGTGGTCGTCGACGAGTCCCAGGATGTCTCTCCGATGCAGTGGCGGATGCTGGGCCGGCGCGGCCGGCTGGCCTCCTGGACCGTCGTCGGCGACCCGGCACAGACCGCCTGGACCGGCGATCCGGCGGAGCTGACCCGGGCCCGGGAGAAGGCCCTCGGGCGCCGTCCCCGGCACGAGTTCGTGCTCACCACCAACTACCGCAACTCCGCGGAGATCTTCGCGGCGGCGGCCGAGGTGATCCGGGAGGTCTCGCCCGACCTGCCGCTGCCGGTCGCGGTCCGGGCCACCGGGGTGCCCCCGGTCGAGCTGGTGGTGCCGGCGGCCGAGCTGCCGGACGCGGTCCGGGAGGCGGCGGCGAAGCTGCTCACCGAGGTCGAGGGGACGGTCGGCGTGATCACCCCGCCCGCCCGCCGCGCCGAGGTCGGCGGTTGGCTGGCGTCGGCCCCCGACCCGCGCCTCCAGGTGGTGGACACCATGCAGGCCAAGGGCATGGAGTACGACGGTGTCGTGCTGGTCGGTCCGGCGGAGATCCGGGCGGACTCGGCTGCCGGGGTACGCACCCTCTACGTCGCCCTCTCCCGGGCCACCCAGCGGCTGACCGTCATCGACGTCGAGGGGTGAAAGGGCCGCCCGGCGGGCGTCGAGGCTCACCGATAGTTAGCGGCATCTTAAGTTTCGGGTGAAAACTGGAGGACTTTGTCCGGATACATCCCCGCGAATGGGCAGGATTGCGAATCTAACTCCGGCAACGCCCCGTATCCCCGACAGGCAACTGCCGGTAGGCTCGGCTCCGGTCTCCGCCGGGCGGCGCCCTCCGGCGCCTGCGGGGGCCGTCGCCTAATCGCACCAGCGAGCCGGGGAACCACGTACCAGGGGTGTATCCGCGCCAGCGGTAGGGATCTTCCGTCCCGAACCCGTCAGCTAACCCGGTCGGCGGCTGACGGAAGGACATTGTCATATGCCGTTCCTGGCACCCATCCGAATGGCTCCGGCGTCCGCGCGGAGAGCCGGCGGACGATCGCCCCGGAAGGCCGCGACACGGCCGAGCACGACGGCGACCATGGTGATCGCCGTGGGCATGACCCTCGCGGTACTCGGCGGCGCACCCGCCACCGCGGCCCCGGAGTACGCCCCACCCGGGGCGTTGGCCGCGGCACCCGGCGGCGACGACATCGACGGCGGCACCGACAGCCTGCGCGAGCAACTGGAAGCCGCCAGCAAGGGCTACCTGACCGCCAAGAACAAGTTGGACAACTCCGTCAAGCGGCAGAAGGACCTCAACACCGAACTGGCCGCCCTGCGCACCGAGGTGGCGACCCGGAGCGAGCGGGTCGCCGAGATGGCCAGCATGGCGTACCGGACGGGCCGGCTCGGGCAGGTCTCCGCACTGCTCAACAGCGGCTCGCCGACCAGCCTGGTGGACCGGGCCGCCGCGCTCGACACCATCTCGGCGAACGAGAACCGCGAACTGCGCGGACTGCAGGAGACCCTGGACCGGGAGACCCAGGCCAAGGCTGCGCTCGACAAGGAGGTCGGCGAACAGCGCAAGCAGGTCGAGGTGATGGAGACCCGCAAGAAGCAGGCCGAACGGGCCTTGGCGGCGGCGAACAACAGCGGCGGCGCCAGCGCGGGGATCAGCGGCAGCGGCGGCGGATCGGCCCGTCCGGCACCCCGCAACTCCGACGGCTCCTTCCCGAACGAGTCGTGCAGCCTCGACGACCCGACCACCAGCGGCTGCATCACCCCGCGCACCCTGCACGCGCTGAAGCAGGCCCAGGCGGCCGGCTTCACCCGCTTCGTCTCCTGCTTCCGCAGCGGCGGCAGCGGCGAGCACCCCAAGGGGCAGGCGTGTGACTTCGCCGCCCAGAAGAACGGGTTCGGTGGGGTGGCCACCGGCGGCGACCGGACGTACGGCAACAACCTGGCGGCGTACTTCGTGCGCAACGCCAACCGGCTCGGTGTGCTCTACGTGATCTGGTTCAAGCAGATCTGGCTGCCGAGCAGCGGGTGGAAGGCGTACAACGGGGGCAACGGCGACCCGTCCAGCGACCACACCAACCACGTACACCTGTCGATGAACTGACCGGGCCCGCCCGGACTCCGGCCGGCACCGCCCACCACCCCTGGGCAGTGCCGGCCGGCGGTCGTCGCGCGGCAGCCGTCAGCAGCCGATCCGGCTCGACCCCAGCGCCACGTCGTCGAACCAGAGCGTGTCGGCGCCCTCGCCGTAGCTCTCCCAGCCCAGCCGCAGGTCGGTCAGGTCCGGCCGCCAGTTCGTCCGGTTGTACCACTGTCCGTCGACGTCGTGCGTGGGCGTGCCGTCGGCGGTCAGTCCCACCACCGCCGTGCCGTCGACCCAGGTGGAGAGCCGGCCCTGCGCCCCGTCCACCATGAACTCCAGGCAGGTCCACCGGTTGACCGGCAGCGGTGCGCTGAGCGCGACACCGCTCGGGCTCTGCTCCGGCAGGGTGGCGTCGTCCGAGGCCCGATTCCATTGCAGGGCACCGTTCTGCCCGCCCATCCGCAGGTCACGGTTGCCGTCGGCGGCATCCCGCATGGCCAGGAAGGTCACGTGCGAGGTGGGCAGTGCGGTGGTGTGCCGGACCCAGAGCCGGGCGTAGCGCACCGTGCCGAGCCCGCCGAGGCTGCGGGTGGAGCCGACGAAGACGTGGTTGCAGTAGCCGACGGCGCCGTTGATCCGCACCGAGCGGCTGCCCTGGTGCGCCACCGAGGTGTCGATGCTGGCGGTGCCGCTCCCGGAGCAGTCCGGGTAGCTCACGCTCCAGTCACCCGACGGGGTCGCCCCGGTCTGGTTCTCGAAGCCGTCGCAGAGCACGGCCGCGCCGCAGCCGCTCGGCGGCGGGGTCGTCGGCGGGGTCGTCGGCGGCGGGGTGACCGTCGGCGGGGCGGTGGTCGGCGGGGTCGTCGGTGGCCGGGTGGTCGGCGGCGCGGTGGTGGGTGGCGTGGTCGGCTCCGCGCCGTTGCAGGGCTCGCCGTTGAGGGTGAACCCGGTCGGTGCGGCGGAGCTCGCGGCGTAGCTGCCCTGGACGCCGAACTCGGTCGAGCCGCCGGCCGGCAGCGACCCGTTCCAGGCCACGTTCCGGGCGGTGACGGCCGCGCCGGACTGGCTGACCTGCGCGTTCCAGCTGTTGGTGATCCGCTGGTCGCCGCCGTAGGTCCAGGTGACGGTCCAGCCGTCGACCGGGGTGTTCCCGGCGGTGACCCGGATGTTGGCGGTGAAGCCGCCGCTCCACTGGTTGGCCTGGTAGTCGACCTGGCAACCGGCGGCGGCCCTGGCGGGCGGTACCAGGGTCGAACTGACCACGGCGACGCTGCCCGCCACGATCGCGGTCACCGCGGCGACGGCCAGTGACACGCGACGGTACGGTGTGGAAACCCTCATCGGAGATCGATCCTCTCGACAACTGCCGGCTCTCTCACCGCCTCCGGCGGCGCCGGCACTGCTGCTGACGACGACGGGCGGCACACGCCTGCCGCGTGCCCGCCCTGCCCTGCGCCCCCGCGATCGGCTCCCGCGAGCTGGTGCGCCGCCGGTCGGACCCTCCCCGGAAGCCCGCCCGGTTCGTCCAATGCCGACGCCCGGCTCAGCCTAGAGACCGATATCAATGCCGGCAACCGGCTCAGGCGTCAAATGCCGACGACCGGCCCAGGCGTCAAATGCCGGCGACCGGCAGGGGCATCGATGCATCGATGCCGGCAGCCGGGGTCGCCGGTCGGCGCGGGGTTCCGCCGGGTTGGCAGCGACAATGGCGGGGTGATGCTCGCCCGCTCGCTGCTGTTGTTCCTGCTCGCCGCCGTCGCCGAGATCGGCGGCGCCTGGCTGGTCTGGCAGGGCGTACGCGAGAACCGAGGGCTGCTCTTCGTCGCCGCCGGCATGCTGGCGCTGGCCGGTTACGGCTTCGTCGCGGCGTTTCAGCCCGACCCGCACTTCGGCCGGGTGCTCGCCGCGTACGGCGGCGTCTTCGTTGCGGGCTCGCTCGGCTGGGCCGTGCTGGTGGACCGGTTCCGTCCGGACCGCTACGACCTGGCCGGCGCCGCCGTCTGCCTGCTCGGTGTCGCGATCATCATGTACGCCCCGCGCGGCTGACCGCGCCGACCTCGTGCGGCACTACGTCGAGCTACGTATCCGGGGCATCCACACCGGCCCGACGCGCCACGTCCGACGCGGCGGCAGCATGACCGGTATGACGCTCTCCCCGCCCTGGCGAAAAGCCCTTCTCACCCTGCACGTCGTCACCGCCGTCGGCTGGCTCGGGGTCGACGCGGTGCTGTTGACCCTCGGCGTGGCCGGTGCGCGCGGCGCGGACCCGGACCTGGTCTACCCGATGCTGGCCCTGGTCGGGCAGTCCGTCTTCGTGCCGCTGAGCGTGCTCGCCTGGCTGGTCGGGTTCGCCAGCGCGCTGCTCACCCCGTGGGGCCTGCTCCGGCACCGGTGGGTACTGGTCAAACTGGGCATCACCACGGTGATGCTCGGCGCGGTGCTCTTCGCCCTGCTGCCCAACCTCCGGGCCGCCGAACTCGGCGCGGCGACTCCACCGGACGCCCGGCAGGGGCTGCTGGCGGCGCCGATCGTCTCCACCACCCTGCTGGTCGTCGCGACCGCGCTCTCCACCTACAAACCGTGGGGTCGGATACGGCGCCACCGGCCGAGACCTGCATGAATAGCGGCTTATCGGGTACCTAACGGGCATGAGCGGACACGTTATGGTCTTTGCTCCCGACCCACAGCTGACGATCACCATCGACCAACCCGCCAACGAGACCGAGATCCACCTGCACCCCGGCGGCCAGGGTGTGTGGCAGGCCCGGATGATCAGGTGTCTGGACGTCCCGGTGGTGCTCTGCGCGGGTCTCGGCGGCGAGATCGGCCAGGTACTCGAGCCGTTGCTCGCCGGCGAGGGAGTCGAGCTGCGCGCGATTCACCGAGAGTCCAGCAGCGGCGGCTACGTGCACGATCGGCGGGACGGCAAGCGCCACGAGGTCGCGGCGGCCACCGGCCATCCGCTGAGCCGGCACGAGCTGGACGAGCTCTACAACCTGGCGTTGAGCGAGGGGCTCGGTGCCGAGGTCTGCATCCTCAGCGGACCCGGCCACCCGAGCCTGGTCGCACCGGAGATCTACCGCCGGCTCGCCGCCGATCTCGGCCGAAACGGCAGCCGGGTGGTCGCAGACCTCTCCGGCCCACACCTGGCGGCCGTCCTGGACGGCGGCGTCTCGGTCCTGAAGGTCAGCTCCGAGGAGCTGGTCCGGGACGGCCTGGCCACCGACGACGGCGAGGCGGAGCTGATCCGGGTGATCCAGGCGTTGCACGCCCAGGGGGCCGAGGCGGTGGTGGTCAGCCGGGCCGAGCAGCCGGCCCTGGTGCTGATCGACGGCGAGATGGCCCAGCTCGACATGCCCCGGCTGGAGGTGGCCGACCCGCGCGGTGCCGGCGACTCGATGACCGCCGGGGTGGCCGCGATCCTGGCGGAGGGCGGCGACATCCGGCTCGCGGTCCGCACCGGGGCGGCAGCGGGCGCGCTGAATGTGACCCGGCACGGTCTCGGCACCGGCCGGCCGGACGCGATCGCCGGCCTGGTCGGCCGGGTACGGCTCTCCCCCCTCCAGGTCGACCGGCAGGACCGGCTGACCCCGGACGAACTGGCCGCCCGGACGACCCGATCATGACCACCCGGGTACTGATCACCAACGACGACGGGATCGCGGCTCCCGGACTGCGCTGGCTGGCCCGTACGGCGGCGGAGCGGGGACTGGAGGTGGTGGTCGCCGCCCCGAGCGAGGAGGCCAGCGGTGCGAGTGCCGCGATGAGTGCGGTGGAGCGGGACGGCCGGGTGGTGGTCCAGGAGCACCCGATCGAGGAACTCGCCGGCGTCCCGGCGTACGGGGTGGCCGGCTCGCCGGCACTGATCACGCTGATCGCCCTGCACGGTGCCTTCGGGCCGGCGCCGGGGCTGGTGCTCTCCGGCGTGAACCGGGGCGCGAACGCCGGCCGGGCGGTGCTGCACTCCGGCACCGTCGGCGCGGCCTTCACCGCCGCCGCCAACGGCTGCCACGGGATCGCGGTCTCGCTCGACGTGCTCTCCGCGCAGGAGGCGAGCGCCGGTACCGGTGGTGCGGCGGTGGCCGTGCCACGACCGGAGCGGGACGAGCGGCGGCACTGGTCGACCGCGGCCCGGGTGGCGCTGGACCTGCTGCCGCGACTGAACGCGGTGCCGGTGGAGACCGTGCTGAACGTGAACGCCCCTGACCTGCCCTACGAGCGGCTCTCCGGGGTCCGCCGGGGGACGCTCGCCGGGTTCGGGCAGGTGCAGATGACGGTGGCGGAAGCCGGCAAGGGATTCGTACGTACCGCACTGGAGGAGTCCGGCCAACACGTCGAGCCGGGCACGGATGTGGCCTGGCTCGCGCAAGGGTACGCCTCGGTGACAGCGATCCGGGCGATCACCGAGGCAACCGACGTCGATCTGTCCGGACTGGACGACCCACGGTGACCGGCGCGGTCAGGCGCCGGGGATCTTGACCTCCTCGGCGGCACCGGCGGCACCCCCGTAGTAGGGCTCGGGCGCACCGAAGAGGCCCAGCAGGCCGGTGACCCAGAGCTGCCGGTGGACGAACCGGCTCGGTTCGGTGACCACGAGCTTGACGCCGCTGACCTCCGCGGTCTGGAAGCCGGCGACCATGGCGCTGATGCCGACGGAGTCGATGAAGCTGACAAGTCGCATGTTGAGCTCGATCCTGGACGGCTGCCCCTTGGTCAGAACTCCGGCGATCGCCTCACGGACCTCGTACGCCGTATCGACGTCGATTTCCCCTCGAGGGGCGATCTCCACAACTCCGCCAGGCAAGACCGACTTGTCGATCGACAGGCTCACGCGAGCACCTCCACTCGCCCATGTCCGGGCGCCTAATCAGTACGCGGGCCGCGACCGAGAGTATTCCTCTCACGGCCCCGATCGCCACCCTTCCGGACGGGCAATCTATTCAACGAGCCGACAAACTAGCCCGGTAACGGGACAAACTACGCCAAATTTTCCCGCGCTCTCAGCTTCGCAACCCCCGTCGTACGTCCTCAGCGTAGCCGCCGGCGAGCCCGGCACGGACCACCGACGACTGTGTCGTGCCTCGCCCAGGGGCATCAGGCGCAAATTCCCCCTATAGCCGCACACCGCCCCAAGAGCACCGCGCGGGTGATCTCCGAAGGTGGCGGTTCCGCGGCAGGGCGCTCGCCCCGGAAGCCCCTTAACATGAGGTCGTCCGTCCGGCTCGCGACGGACGTCCGGCTCGGGAGGAGAGACACCTGATGCTGAGGAAGCTCATCGGACTGGCCGGGGTCGGTGCACTGCTGGCTCTGGTGCTCGCCTGTGGATTCGGCGGCGGAGGCGATGACGACGACGATGACGACGACGATTTCGCCCAGCGCGCACCGGTTGTCCTGCTCCGCTGAACGGTCCGCCGAGCCGGCCGTCACCTGCCGGGCCCCCGGCACCGGCGACAGTCGGTCTCCCGCAGCGGTCGAGGCGTGCTCGGCGGGTTTGCCGGGAAAGGCACCTGGGCACCTCCGAGTTAGCAACCAGCAACCGCGCCGAACAGACGCCTCTGTCCGAAGTGGCCGCTTCGTTCGGCAACCGAGGAGGTAGCACGATGCTCGGAAAGAACCTGCTGAAACATCAGAGCAAGCCCGAGCGGGTCGCCGACCAGGCGTGGGAGTACCTGACCAACGCGGTCAACTCGGCGGGCGACTCGGTGAAGCACGCCGCGCGCGGCACCGCCCGCTCGGCGCGCCGGACCGGCTCCCACCTCACCAGCAACGCCGGTGACCGGATGGGCGCCGTGACCGACGAGGCCCGGGTTCGGGCCAGCCGGGCGTACGACGCCCTGGCCGGCCGTAAGCCCGGACTGCCCTGGGCGTGGCTGGTCGGCGCCGGCCTGGTCGGCGCCGCACTGGCCTGGGCCGCCTCCAGCGCGTCCCGGGCCGCGCTGGCCCGGGCCGAGCAGGAGCGTTCCGCCACCGACCAGTTGGAGTACGTGGACGTCGACCGGGCCAACTCACCGGTCCGGGTCGACACCGCCTGATCCCCGGGTGCCCGTCCGGTCGCCTGGCGGGTATCCGGATCGGGGCCCGGCGCGGTGAAGCGCCGGGCCCCGATCCGTGCGGGCCCCACCTCGCGGAGGATCAGCTCCGCGCGGCCCCACCTCGCGGAGAATCAGCTCCGTGCGGGCCCCACCTCGCGGAGGATCAGCTCCGCGCGCAACTGACCGCCGCCGGCACGGCGTTCGTCCCGGTTGGCGCGGCGGGGTGCACATCCGGGAAACGCCCGGGTGCCGGCGGGAGCGCGGTCGCGCGATGGACGAGGACAACCGATCAGGGAGCTGCCCCTGCTCCCCGGCGTCGTCCTGGCTCCCGAGACGGCGTCGTGGGAGACGTTCACACACCGCTCTAGACGCTGCCAATAGTTGCGGCACCAAACTAACCCCGCGCGGCGCCGGCCCCGCCCCGCTCAACCGAGCCTGAACACCACCGAGCCGCCGACCTCCTCGCGGGCGATCCCGAGCCCGTCGACGGGGCGGTTCAACACCTCCTGCCAGGGCGTGCCCGGCAGGTACTCCGGCAACACCACCACGGTGCGTACGCCCAACCGGCGGAGGTGGTCGACGCTGGGTCGGTCCGGGAAGCTCGCCGTGACGGCGAGAGTCTGCGCCTGCGACTCCGGAACGAAGGAGGCCAGCCCGTTCACGATCTTCGGAAAGCCGTCGGTGGACCAGAGCATCACGCTGAACTCCAGCGTGCCGCTGCTCGGCAGTACCAGGAGCGGACCCTCGGCCCCGCGCAACGCGGCCGGCTGGGGCAGCACCGGGGCGTGCGGCGTGGTGTTGACCCCCTCCAGCACGATCAACGCCAGCGGGATCAGTGCGACCAGCCGGACGAGCAGCTTCCGGGGCCCGGCGGCCCGCCGCTGCCCGGCCGGCCACCGCTGCTCCTCCTCGACGCCCTGCGGCGCCCGGTACGCGGCCGGCCGCAGGACGACCGGCCCGCCACCGGCACCCGCCGCCCCACTCACCTGGACACCAGAGGCGTCACCCGCGACCGTTGACGCCTCTGGTGTCCAGGTCGACACCGACCCTGCCGGCTCTTGCCCGGCAAACGGCGCGGCAGGCGCCGCCGCCTGGTTGGCAGGCGCCGCCGCCTGGCCGGCAGGCGCCGCCGCCTGGTTGGCAGGCGCCGCCGCCTGGCCGGCAGGCGCCGCCCCCGGCCCGGCAGGCCGCACGCCGTCCTCGGCGTCCGGCCGTCCGGCGTCCGGCGGAGCGGCGTCGGGCGGAGCGGCGTCGGGCGGAGCGGCGTCGGGCGCCTCCTCGGGCAGCCGGGTCAGCGCGGTGAGCAGACCGGCGGCGAGGATGCCGAGCAGCAGCGTCGTCCAGAGCACCAGCCGGCCGGAGGTGCGGATCGCGTCGAAGCCGGGCGCGTACACCACCAGGGTGGCGTATCCCGGGCTGCCGTCGCCGAAGAGCGTGGTGCCGCTGGCCAGCCCGACGCTGACCAGCACACCGGCCGCGAGCAGCACCCGGTGCCGGACCCGCCACACCGAGAAGAAGAGCCCGGCGAAGGCGAGTCCGATGAGCACCACCCCGGGCAGCAGGGTCATCTCTCCGGCGAAGCTGAGGGTCTCCCGGGCGACGGCGTGCCGCTCGCCCCAGAGCCAGTTCTCCGGCGGGGCGGTGAGGAAGCCCCGCCACGGCGGCGAGAACATCTGCACGTGCTCCAGGGTGCGCCGACCCGCCGGATGCCGGGCCACCACCTCCAGGTACGGCAACGCCATGACGATGCTGACCCCGCCGAAGACGGCTCCGCCGGCCAGATCGGCGACGAGCAAGCGGCGCCCGAACGGCGGCCGGGACCGGCGACGCCACCACGCCCAGCCGTAGCCCGCGACGGCCACCAGGCAGACCAGCGCCAGCACGTAGCCGAACGGCAGGCCGATGCCGAAACCGAGGGTCATCTGCCAGGCCGCCACCGCCCAGCCGGCGAACGCCCAGCCGGGGCGGCACCGGTCCGGCCGGTAGCCGTGCCGCAGTGACCAGCCGTGTCCGCGCGCGAGCATCGCCAGCGCCAGCGCGATGCCGCCGATGGAGAGCACGTGCAGGTGCCCGGCCTGGGCCAGCTTCCACGGGGCGTACCCGAAGGCCACCCCGGCCGCCGCGGCGCCGATCCGGCCTGCGCCGAGCTGCCGGACCAGGGCGTACGCCCCGACGAAGGCGAGCGCGTGCACCAGTACGTAGAGGATGTTGTAGCGGACCACGGCGGCCACCGGGCCCTCGCCGAGCATCCCGGCCGGGGCGTAGCCGAGCAGTGTGTCGGAGTAGGCGTAGGTGTAGGGCTCCGGATAGAAGGTGTTGGAGTGCCACAGCTGGGTGGGATCGTGCAGCACCGCGTGCCCACCCCAGGCGATCTGCCACGCCTGCAGGGTGGGGTCGCCGATGTCCTGCGGGATCGTGGTGGTGATGTCGCGCAGGGTCGGCCAGGTCAGCACGACGGCCAGCAGCAGCCCACCGAGCACCGCCAGCGTCCACTCGTGCCTGAGCAGGCGTACGACGGCGTGGGAACCCGGTCCCCTACCCGCCCGTCCCTCCGGTCGCGTGCCGGGCCCCCGTTCGTCCGGCAGCGTGCCAGGCTCCTGTTCGTCCGGCAGCGTGCCGGGTTCCCGTCCCTCGCCGGCCTGCCCGTCCCCACCGGCCGGTACCGCCTGCCGCTCGATCCTCATCTGCCAAATCCTTCCGGCCCGGGCCATGCCTCCCGCACCACACCGGCCTCCCGCAGCACGTCGGCATCGATGATCCATGATGCTTGCCGGACTGTCACGTCCCCGCGCTCCCCTCACCCGGGCCGGGTGAGGGACACTCACCCGGCGGCGAGCCATGGTCGAGGAGCGGTGCCGACCGGCGCACGCACCAGCGGAGCCGACCGGCGGGCCGCAGCCTACCGGTCGCCGGTACGCCCATGGGGTCGGCGATCGGCGGCGAATGAGCGTGCCGAGGCAGAACTCGACCGTCGGAGGAGAGCATGGCCGGCCGTGCGACGAGCCGCAGCGACGAGGAGATTCAGCGGGACGTGCTGGCGGAGTTGGCCCGGGAGCCCCGGGTCCAGCCGAACGAGATCGGCGTGGCGGTGCAGGACGGCGTCGTGACGTTGCGCGGCTGGGTGGAGAACTACGCCAGGAAGTGGGCGGCGGAGCGGGCCGCGCAGCGGGTGCGGCCGGTCCGTGCCGTCGCCAACGATCTCGAGGTACGGCTGCCGTCCTCCGCCGAGCGCGACGACCCGGAGATCGCGGCCGCGGTCACCCGAACCCTGGAGTGGGACGCCTTCGTCCCGGCCTCGCAGGTCGCCGTGACGGTCTCCAACGGCTGGGTCGTGCTGCGTGGCGAGGTCGAGTGGGAGTACCAGCGACGCGCCGCCGAGCAGGCGGTACGCCGGCTGGCCGGGGTCCGTGGCCTCACCAACGGGATCTCGGTGCAGCCGCACGAGGTGCCGGAGCCGGACGAGATCTCCGAACGGATCCGGAGCGCGCTCGTCCGCAGCGTCGAGACCGACGCGGCCGGGATCGAGCTGCGGATCGAGGGCGACTCGGTGGTGCTGACCGGGGACGTCCGGTCCTGGCTCGAACGCGAGGAGGCCGAACGGGTGGCCTGGTCGGCGCCGGGTGTCGCCAACGTCGACAACCACATCACCGTACGGCGATGAGGCCGGCCCCGGCAGGTCGGATCCTGCGTTGTCCCGCCTACAGGAGGTTCAGCTCGCGGGCGCGGCGTACCGCGTCCCGGCGGCGGGTGGCGTCGAGCTTGCGGTAGATGTTCCGGACGTGCGTCTTGACGGTGTTGACCGAGAGGGAGAGCTCGGCGGCGATCTCGACGTTGGAGAGGATGCTCTGCAGGTAGCGGAGCACGGTCATCTCCCGCTCGGTCAGCGGTTCGCTCGGCGGCGCACCCGCTGGGGTCGGCGGTCCGCCGGCCGCGCCGTCGGCGGCGCCGAGCAGGTCGTCCACCGTCGGCCAGAACGCCGTACCCGAGTCGAGGTGGGCGGCGAGCAGGTCCCGTACCGGCGGGTCGGCCCGGGTGAAGACCTGCCGGAAGCCTTCCGGTTCCGCCAGCCGCAGCACCCGTTCGAGAATCCGGGCGGCGCGGC
The DNA here is from genome assembly GCF_049315195.1 of Plantactinospora sp. WMMC1484. NCBI lineage: Bacteria > Bacillati > Actinomycetota > Actinomycetes > Micromonosporales > Micromonosporaceae > Plantactinospora > Plantactinospora sp. WMMC1484. The sequence goes on along the minus strand of NZ_CP186055.1, from coordinate 3,111,206 downwards.
GGTGGTCCCCGGCGAGCCGGGATGCGCTCGCGTCGAGTACGCCGGCCGCCAGCCGCAACGGCAACGGAAGCGGCAGGGACAGGGCCAGCGAAGGTGACGGCGGCGGTGTCCCACCGGCCGGTCCGTCCCATTCGGGCAGGACGCGTGCCGCCGCCTGCGGATCCCTGGCCCGCAGGTGTGCCCGGGCCAGCGCGATCGCCACCGGCTCGGCCGGGGCCACGTTCCGGTCCAGTGCGGAGGTCAGCATCTCCCGGGCCAGCTCGACGTCGCCGTGCGCTATCCACAACTCGGCCTCGGCCGCCAGCAGCCAGTGCGCCAGCGGCTGCGCCTCCGCCCGGTGGCCGATCCGCCTGCGGCGGGCCGCCAGTGCCTGGTGCGCGCCGGTCAGGTCTCCCCGGTCGCGCAGCAACTGCGCCTCGATCACACCGAGCACGCCGTGCACCAGTGGCTCGTCGACGTACTCGGCAGCCCGGACGGCGAGCGCCAGGTGGGACTCGGCGTCGTCCTGCCGGTCCCGGTACAGCGCGACGAGCGCCTGTGCCAGATGGGCGTGTACGCCGTCGGCAGGCCGGACCAGGCCGCCCAGCGGCGCCGTCCCCAGCACCGAGCGGGCGGCCTCGTCGGCGGCGGTCAACTCGCCCCGGATCGCCCGGGCCAGCGCCAACCGCCCCAGGCAGAGCCGACCGGCCCGGGGCAGCCCCGCCCGTACCGCCGCCGCCAACCCGTCGGCGAGCTGCGGCTCGGCGGCAGCCACCTCACCCGTCCCGAAGCGCATCGTGGCCGGCACGATCCTGGCCACTGCTACCGCCCGGAGCCCGGAACCACCCGGATCGACACTGCCCGGATCGACATCGACACTGGCCGGATCGACATCGACACTGGCCGGATCGGTAGCGGTCGGATCGGCAGCGGTCCCGGCGACCGGGCCCGGATCGGCAGCGGTCCCGGCGACCGGGCCGGGGTTTGTGTCGAAGTTCGTGCCGGACACGTCGGGTTGGAGCAGTTCGCCGGCGCCGGACCGGACCGCCGCTTCGTCGCCCTCCAGGTGTGCCACGGCGAGCCGCAGGGCGGCGCCGATCCCCCGGACCCGGTGCCGGCCGGCGGTGTCGAGCAGGTGGCTGTGCTCGTCGGCCAGCCCGAGATATCCGGCGGCCGCTACCGGCTCGCCGCCGTCCAGCCGGTCGGCGGCGTAGGCCAGGCCGAGTTCGGGGTCGGCCCGGATCACCTCGGGTGACGGCGCCGGTGGCGCCGGCCGCGCCGGACCGCGCTGACCGTACGGGACGAGGTCCGGCCAGTGCCGCCGCAGCACGTCGGTCGCATACGCCCGGTCGGCGGCCGCGAGCGCGTGCCGGAGCGCCTCGGCCGGCAGTCCGTTCGCGGTGAACCAGGAGGCGGCCCGGCGGTGCAGCTCGGCCACCTGCTCGACCGGGCGGCGGGCCAGGTCGGCGCGGAGAAGTTCACCGAGCATCGGATGGCAGCGGTACCCGGCCGGCCGGCCGCCGAGCGGAATCACGAACCCGCCGAGGCGGTCCACTTCGGAGACGACCCGGACCCCGTCGGTCCGGCCGGTCAGCGCGCCGAGAAGGTCCGCCGAGAAGCCCGCGACCAGCGACGCCCGGCACAGCGCCTCGCGGGCGTCCCCGGAGAGCCCGGTGAGCAGTTCCTCGGTCAGATAATCGGCGACGTCCGGATGCTCTCCGGTGAACTCGTCGACGAAGCGCGCCGGGTCCGGGTGGCCGGGCAGGGCGAGCGCGGCAAAGCGCAGGCCGGCGGGCCAGCCCTCGGTACGGCTCACCAGCCCACGGGTCTGCTCGGGCGGCAACGGCTCCCCGTACGCGGAGAAGAGGTCGGCGACCTCGTCGGGCCGGAACGCCAGATCGGCGGCGCGGATCTCGGTCAACTCGCCGCTGAGCCGCCAGCGGTGCAGGGCCAGCCCGGGGTCGGTACGGCAGCCGATCACCAGCCGCAGTCGTCCCGCCGTGTGCCGGAGCAGGAACTCCAGCCCGCTGGAGACCTCCGGATCGTCGACCTGGTGCAGGTCGTCCAGAATGAGCGTCACCGGCCGGGGACGGCGGGCCAACTGGTCGGCGAAGGACTCCAGTCCGTAACCCGGATCCGGTTCGGTGCGGGCATCCGGTTCCGGACCACCGACGGCCGGGCGCAGTGCGGCGTACAGATATGACCAGAGCCGCGCTCCGCCGTCGCCCGGCTCCAGCGAGAGCCAGGCCACCGGGTCCTGGCCGTTCCCGGCCCGGCCGTCCGGCCCGTTGCGGGCCCGGCACCAGGAGCTGAGCAGTACGGTCTTACCCCAGCCGGCCGAGGCCGAGACCAGGGTGAGCGGACCGGCCGTCCCGCGGTCGAGCAGGTCGAACAGCCGGGGCCGGGGCAGCAGCACCGCCCCGGATCGCGGTGTGGCGGTCAGCTTCGCGGTGAGCAACGGTGGCTCCGGACGCCCGCCGTCGGGACCCGGCCGGGCGAGCACCGTGCCACCGGCCGGCGCGACCGTTCCGGCCCACTCCTCGATCCGCTCCATCGACAACGCCCATCTCCTCCGGTCGGTCCGAATCGACGGCCCGAGGCGGATACCCGGCCCGCCGCGGTTCACCCCTTGCGGAGGAGAGGCGTTCACCCCGATGCGGCCGGCCGGGGCGCGCCGCCGCGCCCGGCCGGCCGTCGTGCGGGGTGAACGGGTGAAGGTCAAGGCCCGCTCATCAGTAGACGAACACGCTCCTGCTCGGGAAGGTGAAGGCCGGGTTGCTGCCGCTGAGCAGCATCGGCCGTCCGGTGCAGTCGTCGTTGACATAGAGCAGGGCGGCCCGGCTGTTGGTGTTGATCCACGAGTGGGCCCGCTCGCCCCACCCGTGCTCGACCAGGTCGACACAGGCGCCGACGACCGGATCCAGCGCCGAGACGGTGAACCGCGCGCCGGTGTACGCGGTCCCCTCGAACAGGCACAGTGCCCGGGAGAACTCGCAGGTGCCGGTCGTCGTCGGAGCGGCGGCGGCCGGTCCGGCGTACGCGGCACCGAGAACGGCCACGGTGGTCAACGACACCAGTACCCGGGATATTTTCCGGATGTCGATGCGCAATCCAGGCATGATTTCCCTCTCATTCCTGACCGATTGGAAACGCGATGACGTAAGGCCGGAAACGGTCCCGTCCACGGAACGGATACGGGGCGATGGCATCGCGTCGGCGTCGACAGGCGCCTGGCTGGCATGCACGATGGCCGGGTGTGACGCCGCAACACCCGGAACTGTCGTGCGCTGTCCAAGCGGCATGTCGACGTGTTACGAAGGTGTTCCGTTCCCGTCCGCGCGCTGGTGGCGACGCAGGCGTAACGGCCGCCGGATCACCCGGCTGCCAGCGGCACGACCGGGAGCGGCGGCGCGGGCACAAACAGCGGTGGCCGTGGCCCGCGCGCGATGTCAGCGAATCATCGATCGAGTTCTTCCGCGGCACCTCGTCGTGCGGCTTCGAACGGCGACATTCTCACACTCACGCGACGCCCCCGTACGCGGTCTTCGGTGGAGAAACAGGAAACGCTCCCGAGCCCAGCCATCTAATGGCATCGATACCATAACACGCTGCCAAGACCGTCACAACGACCCGTAAACGCATTTGCTGCTTATCGCAACCGCTCGAAACCGCCCAAGGCCGACGTACGACTACGGCAATACCGTTTCCGGCCCGTTACGTCACTTCTCGGCGCATCGGGTTGACCCTCGACCTGGTCGAGGGGGCAGAATGCCTGGACGTGGATGGGGCTGGCCGGCTTATCGGCATCGGCGAGATGGCCCGGGCGAGCGGCCTGAGCATCAGCGCACTGCGCTTCTACGACGGTGCCGGCGTGCTGACGCCCGCACTGGTGGATCCGGCCACCGGTTACCGCCGCTACGCACAGCGGCAACTACCCGCCGCCCGACTGGTAGCCGGGCTGCGCCGGATCGGCATGCCACTGACTGAGATCACCCGGTTGGTGGAGCTGCACGGTTCGGATCCGGCCGCCGTGTCGGGGCTGCTCGACGCGCACCTACGCCGGCTCGAAGACGGCCTCGCCGATGCCCGCCGGGAGGTGGTCCGGCTGCGTGCGCTCTGCGGTCCGTCAGGCTCGGCCACCGGGGTGGCGATCCGGTTGACCATACCCGGGCCGGAGCTGGCCGCGGCGGTCGACGCCGTCCGGTTCGCCGTCGGCGCCGACCCCGACATGCCGATGCTCGGCGGCGTCCGCTTCGAGGTCGACCGGGGCGTGCTCCGACTGGTCGCCACCGATCGCTACCGGATGGCCGTCTCCGAGGTCGACGTCGAGCGGTATGGGACGGCCGTCTCCGAGGTCCGTGCCGAGCGGCCCGGCACGGACCCGGACACCGGCACGGACCCGGACACCGGCACGGACCCGGACACCGGCACGGACCCGGAGACCGGCGCCTCCGGGACGACCGCGCCGGTCGCGTTCGTGGACGCCGCCCGTGCGCTGTTGACCGGCGGCTGGCCGGCGACGCTGATCCTCGGGCCGTCCGCGATCGCCCTGCGCGTCCGGGACCGACAGGTGAGCGGACCTCCGCTGGCGTACGAGTTCCCGGACTACCGCCGGCTGCTGCGGACCGCGATGGGCGGGCCGGACCGCCGCCGGGTGACCACCGACGCGGCTGGGCTGCGCGAGCGGCTCGCGACCGGCGAGACCCGGACCGTGGTACGCCCGGACGACGGCGCCCGCTGCACGGTCAGCGTGCTCGCCGTCGACGCCGCGAACCGGCTCAGCGTCTCCACCGCCGGCACGCCGGCCGGCTCGACCGAATCGGCAGTACGGGTCGGGGTGAACCGGGAATTTCTGCTCGACGCCCTGGACGCCGTCGGGCCGGGCCAACTCCTCCTCGAACTGGACGGGCCGATCCACCCCCTGGCGGTACGCCGGCTCGACGACGACCGCGCCTACTCGATCCTGATGCCGGTCCAGCTCTGACAGAGATGATGTTTATGAGCACCTCCCGCCGGGCGTCTGACCGGATACCGACCGCCGGCCGGGACCGGAGACCGGCCGCCGACGCCGCGCCCCGCGCTCGGTCGGGTCAGGCGTCGCCAGCCGGCTCGCGCCCGCCCCCGTCCAGCTCGGTGAAGAGCGTCAACTGCAGGTGACCGGGCGCCTGCAACCGTGAGTTCAGCGAGTTCCACGGGGTACGGGTCGGCTCGGCGATCACCGTCGCTCCCGCCTCGACCAGGGTGGCGGTAACCGCCGGCGAGTCGTCGACCTCCAAGGCGACCCGGATGTGTCCGGCGACCCGGCGGCCGGCCTCGACCTCGTCGACGTACTCGGCGTGCCCCGGGTCGATGAGCTCCAGCGTGGCCCGGCCGGCGTCGAGGATCGCGACCCTGCCGTCCGGCGAGGAGAACGCCGCCCGCTCCGGCAGCCCGAGCACGTCCCGATAGAAGCGGAGCGCCTCCTCGTAGTCGTCGGCGGTGACCACCAGTCGAAGTTGCCGGACCGGAGACGGCTGCGTCATCGGTCCAGTCTGGCACGGTCAGCGGCCCAGTCTGACACGCGGACCGACTCGAATGGCCTACCGACGGCGACCGACCACATACAGTAGTCTGATGGCTTTTGTCCGCTTCAACCCGTTCACCCCGGGACGAGCGCGACGGCGGGCCGCTGCCGCGCTGGGCGTACTCTGTGCCGCGCTGGTGCTCACCATGGTGGTGGTCAACGACGCGCCCGGCCCGCGACGGAGCACCGAGCGGTCGGCCGCCGAGCCCACGCCGGCCCCGGTCGCACCGCCCACGACGCCGACCGCCGAGCCGACCCTGCCGGCGGCGCCCCCGCCGGCGGACCTGCCGGTGGTCGACTACGGGCCGGCTCCCCGCGGCTTCCCGCGCGATCCGGCTCCGATGTCGACGGTCCGGCTCGGCGAGGGCCTCCGGCCGATCCGCCGGATCGCCGCGTACGACGCACCCGGCGGCCGGCCGCGAGCCTTCCTCGCGCCCACCATCTCCGGGGTGCCGGTAACCACGCCGATCGTGACCCGCCGGGCCGGCTGGACCGCCGTGCTCCTGCCGTCGGCGAACCGGACCATCGCCTGGGTGCCACCCGGGCCATGGAGCACCTCGGAGCTGCGCGACCTGCTCGTGGTGGCCCGGCAGAACCACCGGCTGTACTGGTACCGGGACGACCGGCTGGTCCGGTCCTGGCCGGTCGGCCTCGGCATGCCGGCCCAGCCCACCCCGCTGGGCCGGACGTTCATCCTCGGCCGATCCGCCCTGCCCGGCCGGGTGTACGCGGACACCGAGGTCTTCGCGCTGGGCGCCGTACCCGACGATCCGGACGCGGTGCCGGCCGGGCTGCGTGGCGCGCACATCGGGTTGCACGCCTGGTACAACCCGCGCGACATCGGCCGGAACACCAGCAACGGCTGCATCCAGATCGACCGGAAGGCCCAGGAACTGCTGCTGTCCGAGCTCGCGCCCGGCACCGAACTGGTGGTGGTCGACCAGTTCCCCGCGCCCGAGACGCTTCCCGCGCCGTAGCGGGACGACCGCGTTCAGAGGTTTCGGCGCATGCAGACCCGTCGCCACCGGTCCAGGCCGTGCGCCGCCTCACGGGCCCGGATCGCCCGCAGTCCCGCAGTGAGGTCGCTCTCGTCGAGGACGACGAACCCGCACCGGGCGTAGTACGGGGCGTTCCACGGCACGTCGGCGAAGGTGGTCAGGGTCAGGGCCGGTACGCCGGTCGCCGCCGCGTGTCCGGCGAGGTGGTCGAGCAGTCGCCGGCCCACGCCCCGGCGTGCTGCCCGGGGATGTACCGAGACCTGTTCGACGTGGAGGTTGCCGTCGACGGGCTCGGCGATCAGATATCCGAGCGGTACGTCGTCGGCGTCAACCGCGACCCAGGCCAGGTTGGCGCGCCGATAGCGGCTCAGCTCCTCGATCGACGGCGGCTCGTCGTCGGCGATCTCCGGCATCCCGACCCCCCGGAAGGACTGCCCGGCGGCCCGCTCGATCTCCCGCACCCCCGGCAGATCAGGCTGACGGGCCGGTCGGATCCGCATCGGGTCATCCTGGCCGCCCCGCCACCGGGCCGGCCACCGATATTCCGGTCTCCGCTCACGCCCGGGTGTAGGTGACGACGGCCGCGCCCGAGTCGAAGGTACGGCTGTCGGCGAGCGCGACCGGGACCGGCCGGAAGACCCCGGCGAAGAGCGGGGATGCCCGCCCCGATGGCCACCGGATAATGCTTGACGACCAGTTCGTCGATCTCCGGGAGCAGCGTCCCGGCCAGGCGACCGCCGCCGCAGAGCGAGACGTCCCGCCCCTCGGCCCGCTTCAGCGCACGACGAACGCCACCGGGTCGGTGTCGACGATCTCGACCTCGGGGTCGGTGCTCACCCGGCGGAGTAGGGCGTCGTCCCCGGCGAGCAGCGGCGCCATCGCGGCACGCTGCAACGGCCGCAGATCACGCCGACCCAGCGCGTCGACGCTATGGTGCATCAGCACCGGATCGAAGTCGGACACGATGGTCAGAGTCGCAGCTCGACGTCGTCGGCGGAGGCAGCGTTGCGTTCCACGTCGGTGAGTTCGTCGGCCCGCACGGTCAACTCGTAGTGCTCTCGTGGATTCCAGTCGTCGAACTGGTCCACCCGGTCGAACACATCCGCCACGAGCTTCTTGAGATAGACCCTCGGTGCCACGCCGACCTGGCCGCCGAGCCGGCCGGTCACCGCCCTGGCAAGAATTCCCAGGTACGCGTCGTCAATCCGCCCGTCAACCCGGGGACTTCCATAGATGTCCCGTGCCCGGATACCGAGTTCGACCAGCCGGTCGAGATCGAAGCCGGGCAGCCGCACCTGAACCGCCCGCGGATTGTCCCAGCGTGGATTTCCGCCGAAGTCCGTTGCCAACCGCTGGGCCAGCGGAGCCAGTCGCGAGGCGCCCTGCGGACCGTCGTAGAAGGCCGGCGTGCCGGTGATAATTAGCATCAGCCCTGGAAACCGGCCGGCATGTACTTCGTCGATGAGCTGGCGCAGCGCGTTCAGCGCCTTGTCCCGAACGTCGGAGCGTACCCGTTGCAGCGTCTCCACCTCGTCCAGTACCAGCAACAGTCCCCGGTGTCCGCTGTCACGCAGCACCGTGAGCAGGCCCTGAAGGAAACTCAGCGCGGCAAAGTGGTCGAGGTCGCCCTTCACGCCGGCGGACCGACGCACCGCCGCCGCCACATGGGGCTGGCCGCCGAGCCAGGCCGCCAGACCGTCGGCGCTGATGCGGTCGCCCCGTGCCGTGGCGCTACGATAGCCGCGCAGCGCCGCCGCAAATCCGGGTGTGCTGCGGGATATCTCACCGAGCCGGCGCTCCAGCAACTCGCCGACGGCCCGGTCGAGCCCGTCCGCGTCATCCTCGGCGATCTCGCCGCCCGCCAGCACGTCTTCCTCAAGTGCGAAGATCCATCCGTCGAGCACCGGCCGCAGGGCGCTCGGAACGAACTGCTCGGTGCCGAGGTGCTCGACAAGCCTCCGATAGACGGTTTCCATCCGGTGCAGCGGCGTCTCCACCTCCGAGATCTGCACCTCGGCCGCCGCGAAGCCGCGCCGCTTCGCCCGTTCGGCGAGCCATCGCGTGAAGAAGGTCTTACCGGCACCGTACTCGCCACGGACAGCTTTGAAGACGCTGCCGCCACCGGCTGCCCGGTCCAGGTCCTCGTCGAGCGCGGCGACGAACCGGTCCAGGCCCACCGCGAGCGCGTCCAGGCCGTTGCTGGGAACGACCCCCCGGCGCAGCGCGTCGACGATGTCGCGGCGACGTCGAGCCGAGATGTCGTCGACGCTCACCGACGCCCGCCTTGCTCCCGGAGCCGCTCCGCCGGCAGCTCGAACTGCTCGATCAGCAGGTCGCGGTGCAGATGCACCGTCTGACCGTCGCGGTCAAGGGTCAGCACGGGATAGCCCTCGACCTGGAGCAGCCGCCGCAGGGCGGTGACGGCGCCGTTGATCCGATGGGCCGGGATCCCGGCCCGGGCGGCGAGGGTGTCCAGGGCGGCCCGGTCGCCGTTGGCGAGCAGGGTTTCCAGCAGCGCGGCAACGCGTTCGTCCGGCAGCGGGGCCCGGGTGCCACGACGCTGGAGGTATCGCTCGCTGGTCAACAACGCCTTGACCAGGGCGAATGTCGGTGCCGTCCGTTGCCCGGCCGATGTCGCCGGTGGAGCCGGGACCGGTGACTCGGCCCGGCTCTGCGGTGCAGCCGACGGCGAATTCAGGTCGACCAGGTCGAACAGACTCTCGGGCTGGCCGGCGGAAGGGCTCCCGGGGCGGCGTCGCGCCGCGTTGCCGCGTCCGCCGGGCGGGACGGCGGTACCCGGCCGGGACGTCTCCGCCGGCAACGGCTCCCGCCACCACTCCGGGCTTGCCACGGGCGCACCGGCCCAACCCGGCACGGCGGTCTCGTCACCGGCACCGAAGACCAGCACCGGCACCACAACTTCCGCTGGCGCCGCCCCGCCGTGGTAGCCGGACTTACGGGGGCCATACCGGATCTCCTCCCGCCAGGGGAGAACAACGCGGCCACCACCGAGCACCACCCGGCTGCCGGACACCAAGACCTCACCGTCACCGGGCGGCGGCTCCGCAGTCCGCCACCGGTTGCCGCCCTCGCCGCCTGGCCGGGTGACGGCCTCAGGACCCCGGTCGACGACGTGGCCGTGATCGGAGATCACGACGACGACCCGATCCTGGTTGACGGCGAGCAGGTCCCGTACGGCTGGGATGGTGTCCTCACCCCATACCGTTGTGCCGGGCTCGCTGCGGTCGAGTGCGTCGTCGATGGTGTTGACCACTGCGGCGACGACCGGCAGGCTCGGATCGACCAGTGCGGCCAGCACGTCGGATTCGAAGGCGGCACCGGCACCGGCCCGCAGCGCCTTCTTGTGCAGAAGCCGCCCGTCCGGAAACCGGCGGGCGAAGGCGTCGAGTTCGGCGGCCCGACCACCGCTACACACCCGGCCGGCGAGCAGGCTGCACCGGCTCGCTTCGGTGATCGTGGGCAGCACCGCGACGGCACCCGTCCGCGGACCGCCGTCCGGGGTCAGTTCGACCCAGATGCCGCTGCGGGTGATCGATTCGGCGAGTTCGGTGGCGGCGGCGACGCCCATGCCGTCCATCACGAGCAGCAGGACCCGTCGACCGTTCTCGACGATGGGCACGACGATCCGGTCAAGCACGTCCTCGACGCGGAGCAGCGCGCCGGGCTCCGCCCCGGCAGCGGTGATCTCGGCGAGTAGCTCGGCGAACTGTTGGTCGTGCCGGCTCCGGCGGGCGTCCACGGCACGATGCAGCGACTGGTACGCCTCGGCGATCTCCGGATCGGGGTCTCCGGCGAAGATGTCCAACCGAGCCCGGTCCACCCAGCCGTCCTGGCGTACCTGCCGGTGAGTGGCGTCGAGCAGGGTCGTCGGGGCCGCCTCCTCCGGGCTGCCAAGCCAGCGCAGCGCCCGGAGCGCCATCCGCGCTGTTTCCACCCGCGCCGGATTGGCTGCCCGGTGCGCCTCGACCGGCTCGAGCAGTTCCTGCGCCCGCCCGACCAGTTCCGGCAGGGCGGGACCAGCGGCCGGCAACGCAAACCGGACAGCCGCAGCGAATGCCCGCAGCCGCTGAGTGAAGCCGCTCGGCAGCACCGCCGACGTGCCGAGCAGCCCGACGATCTCCAGATCGGCGGCGATCGCTTCGGCGCGGCGGAGCATCCGGACCGCCTCCCGGCGGGCGGAGCCGCCCGCGTCGACCGCCCGGTAGACCCATGCCTCGGCGGCGCGGTGGAACGTCTCGGCCTGGGCGGGTGTGATCCGGGCACCGCCAAAGAGCGGCTCGAGCCGGGCCCGGGCGACGGCCACCGCGACGCTCGACGACCCCTCACCCGACTCGGGCCAGAGCACTCCGGCCAGCAGGCCGAGCGGGATTGCGTCGACGCCGTGACCGGCACGCACCGCAGCCATGATCGGCACGGCGGCCGGCCCGGCCGCCTCCGTCACGTAGCTGGTCACACCCCTGGTCACCATCTCGCCGAGGGTGCCGAACCGGAGCTGGGCCGGTGCATCGATGCTCCACTGCAACAGCCCTGGCGTGTCGAGCTCGTCTCTCGGCAGGCCGAGCAGTTCGGCGGCGAGGCACCGCAGTGCGTGATCGCGGGTGAGGATCGTGCCCGGCGGGGCCGGCCAGCCTTCGGCCGGGGCATGGTCGCTCAGCGCGTCGGCGACCCAGGCCCCGGTCCGCACCAGACTCGGATCGAGCTCGATGACGCCGAACATCTGCCGGACCAGGTCCCAGGGCCGCACCTTGCGCACGCGCTGCATGCTCAGATGTGCGAGCAGGCCGTCGCCGAGTTCGCGCTCGCCCACCTCGGTGAGGAGAACGAGCCGCTCGTGCTCTGCCCGGTCGTGCAGCGCGGCACGGGCGGCCAGTGGGGTCGCACAGGGCACCACCCGGACCGTGGCACCTTCGACAGTCAGTAGCGGATCGCCGGGCCATTCCGGACGGGCGGCCAGGGCGATGGCCATCGCACCGTCGCGCTCCGCCAGCCAGGACTGGACCTTGCGGCGCACCGCGTCCGGCCGGACAGCGCTGTATCGCACGCGGGTGCCGCTGTCTGCCCGCTGACTCACCACGTCCGCCCGCCGTCCACACCCGTACGGCGTCCGGGTCGCACCCGCACCCTCATTCGACCTCCCAGGTGACGGTCACCCGCCGGCCGCGCTTCACCTCGGCCTCGATCTCGGCGGCGACCTCGCGCCAGGCCGTCGACGTCTCGACCGTACGCCGCTGTGCGGTGCGGACCTCTCCCGGATCGGACGTTCCGTTTGGCTGGTCGTCCGGAGCCAGCCGGACGGGCGGTACTCTGTCCCCGATGCTGTCGCCATCGCCCGCCCATGATCGGGTGGGTCCCGCCGGCCGTGGGGTGTCGACCGGCGGTGGCGGCGGAACGGGTCGCTCGGTGGCGAGCAGCGCTGTCGCGGCGTCGGCGGCCGTCTGCAACGCGTCGGCCAGCTCGACACCGTGCTGCTCGTGCCTGGCCACCGCCCGAAGCTGCTCGACGATGACCCGGGCGCGCCGGTCGGTCTCGGCGCGGGCCACCATCGCGGTCAGCAGCGGCCACTGGTGCGGCCGGCTGAGCGCCTCGGTGACGCCACCCGCCTCGGCGAGTGCCCTGCCAGCCGCATGATCGTCGATGTCGCCGACATCCGCTTGGGCGGCCAGCTCGACCAGCACGACGTCGTCGCTCTCGGTGCCGAGCTGCTCGGTGAGCGTCGCCAGCCGCCGGGCGGTGGCCAGTCGCCCGCTCTCGGCAGACAGGTCCAGGCCGAGCACCTCGGCATGCTCGACGAGCGCCCGGACCAGCCCCGCCGTCACGGTCCGGCGCCGGCTCGCCGCGGTACGCAACGTCCCGGCCAACCCGCCCAGGTTCGCCGGAGTACGCCACACCGGCAGCACCTCGCCGAACAGGGCGGAGCCACGCCGCACCGCCCTCGCCCAGGCCTCCTCGCTGGGCATCGGTGGATGGCGCAGCTCGTACTCGTCCCGCACTCCCGCGAGGGCGCCGACGTCGACCTTGCCGCCGTGCAGATACCAGGCGAGCTGCTGCTCCAGCGCAAAGACCGCGATGATCAGATTTTGCAGCTCGCGGTCGAAGCCGAACCGGGCTGGTTGCTCGATGAGCCGGCGCAGCACGTGCACCGGGAAATGCTCGGTGTAGCCCTCGTTCGCGGCGGCCTGCAGGAGGTGCTGGCTCCACCGGCACGTGCTGGTGGTCAGCACATACCGGTGGTCGACCAGCTCGCCCAGGCGGAGGTTGTTGCAGACCCGCCGGATGGTGCGCTGGTCGCCGGGTGGCACGGTCACGCCCCGGGTCGGGTCGGCGACCGCCAGCCGCGCGTACTCGAGGATCTTGTTCAGTTCGCCCCGGGTGACCGGCTTCTCGTCCTCGGGCATCGCCGGCCGTCCGGGGTACGCCCAGGCCAGCAGCTCGCCGGTGAGGTTCTCGAACGCCTCGCGGAGCGTTCCGCCGCGCGGGTCGCCGAGCTGGAGCCCTTCGGCGAGGGTGTGCAGCACCCCGACGCTGTCGTCCTGCACCTCCGCGGGCTGTGGCCGGACGATCCCGTACGCCTGCTTGAGCGCGTGCAGCAGGGTGCCCCGCAACTGGGACTGGCGCTGCTGGAGGTAGACCCGGCCCTGCTGCCGGTCGGCCGCCGTCCAGTCCACGGCGAGCGCGTTGAGCCGGTCACCGGTGCCGCTGTTGCCGAGCAAGTAGTTGATCTTCGCGAGCTGACCGACCCGACCCATCATCTCGTCGGTGAAATAGAGCGGCAGCCAGAAGACCGTGTGCGAACCCTGGTCGAGTTGCTCGATCCGGGCCCGGTCGGCGTTACGCGGCACGTTCTGCGGGTCGAACGGATAGTCGACGACGATCCGCCAGCCCTCGCCGGTGGCGAGTAACGCGGCCACCGGCATGGTGTCCGGGTCGCGGACGTTGCCGAACTTCACCTGCACGACGTGCCGCCGCCCCCGCCAGTCCCGGGGGTGCTGCAACTCGCCGAGCTGCCCCTCGGCGCCGGTCAGCCCCATCTCGGTGGTCACCAGGTCGCGGACGATCTGCTGGCGTACCCCGGTGGTGGTGGTCTCCCGCTCCGGCACCAGGTCGAGCAGCTTGTCGTAGTCGACGGCGTGCAGCTTGAGCGTGATCACCGGGTCGGGACCGTCGGTGAGGTGCAGCTCTCCGGCGTCGTCGGCGATCTTGCGGAGCCGGTTCAGCACGACCTGGTTCTCGTAGCCGGGGATGGGTGAGGCGATGCTGCCGAAGTTGAGCGCGTGCAGCTTGGCGGCGGTGAGGTTGTGCAGGGCCGGCACCTCGGGCACCAGGGCGGCGAGCAGCACCGTCTTGATCAGCTTGTCGTCGAGCTGGAACTGGGTGTGCCCGGCCGCCTGTTCCTCGGCGATGCCGTTCAGGCCGAGCAGGATCGGCCGCAGTTTGCCCAGGTAGAGCGTACGGGCGGTGGAGAAGAGCTGCCGGAGCTTGGGCCGGTCGGGCAGCTCGCCGCGCAGCACCAGCGGCTCGAAGAGGGCCGCGACCCCGATCAGGTCGTTGACCCGCAGCGTGTCCCGGCGCTCCACCAGCAGCTCGGTCATCACCTTCAGCGCCGTCCGCTCGCGCTGCAACGCCTGGGAGAGGGCGACCAGGGTCGCCACCAGGGCGGGCGAAAAGGGGTAGAGCCGGCGGAAGGCGGCGGCGTCCGAGCCGATGCCGGCGTCGCCGTACTGCGCGCCGAGCAACAGGGTGTCCCAGACCTCGCGGTTGCCGCGTACGGCGCCGAAGGCGTTGTCGATGGTGGCCCGAGCGGCCTCGTCGATCGGCCGGAGGAGGCGCCCTTCGGTGATTTCCGGCAGGTTGGTGTCGGCGAGCACGATCTCACCGAACCGGCCCTGCACGCTGCGCATGACGTGCGCCAGCGCCTCCCGCTCGGTGCCGCCGACCTGCGGGCCGAGGAACTCCTCCAGGTTGCGCTGCCGGGCGACGAAGGAGACCAGCGGCATCGGCCGGGCGGCGTCCGCCGACTCGACGAGTTTGTTGAGTTTGGCGCCCTCGGTGTTGACGAAGGTGTGGTCGCTGATCTTGGTGGAGAGCCAGAGGATCAACTCGTCCAGGAAGAGCACCATCGCGTCGTACCCGAGCGAGACAGCGTGCCGGGTGATCACCGCGAGGCCGCTGTCCAGGTCGAGGTATTCCCCGCTGCGGACCGCGCCGGTGAAGAAAGTGCTGGTCAGTGCGCTGACCAGGGCGTCCCGGCCGGCGGTGCCGGGCGGCGCGGCGGCGGCCTCCGCGTAGGTCTGCGGCGTCCAGCCGGCGGCGCGGGCGACGTGCGCGGCCAGCCCGCCGCCGGTGTGGGTCGGGCTGCCGCCGTCGCGCAGCGCGGCGAAAAAGGCCTCCTCACCCATCCGGTCGCGGAGCCGGGCGGCGTCGTCGAGCATCGCGTCCGACCGGTGTACGGGCGGCACCGGCGCGTCCGGATGCAGCGCGGTGATCTGGTTGAGGTAGCCCTCCAGGACCGCCTGCTCGACCGAGCGCGCGTCGAGCATGTGGAAGGTGAGGGTGAGGATGCGCTTGCCGCGCAGCCACCCGTCGGCGGCGAGCACCGGCTCGGCGAGGCCGCGCACCTCCCGGGCGGCCGGGTTGTGCTGGAGCACCTCCCGCAGCACGGCCATGAAGTGCGATTTTCCGGAACCGAACGACCCGTGCAGGAAGAGCGCCTGGGACCGGCCCGTGCCGACCGCGTGGCCGATCCGGCGCAGCGCCTCCGCGAAGTTCTCCCGCAGTTGGTCGGTGACGATGTACCGGCGCAGGTCCGCACCCTCTGCGGCGCGGACCACGAAGTCGCCGTCTCCCACCGAGGGAGGGATGTCGATCACGTCCCGTAGCAGGGTCATCACCGCTCCTTCGTCCGCGCCGCGTAGTGGCCGGATCACCACCGCCCGACGATCCTATGGCGTCGAGACCACCGGACCGTCCTCGTCCGCCCGAGGACGGCAGCCGCCGTGGCGGACCGACCTTCTGTATCGGCTCCCGCTGCCGCAGAATAACGATGTGGTGACTCCGGCCGAGAAGCGATGCTGGTGAAGGCCGCCGTGGTCACGGCGCCGATCGCGGTATTCATCATGGGGCCTCCGGCGACCGGCAAGTCCAGCCTGACGGAGAGCCTGGCACGGACACTGGCCGTGGACCCGTTCCTGAGCGGCAGGGCGATTCGCGCGCTGGCCACCGCGGACGCCGGGGTGAGCAGGCGGATCCGCGAACTCCGACTGCTGCGCCCGCTCCAACCACACCCGCCGACGCGACGACGAGACCGCTTCCTTGCGATCGAAGAGCATCTGCTCAAGCGGTTCGTTGCGCACCAGATGGAGACCTGCAATGCCAGTTTCCAACTCGATACTCTGCGCTTTCGCTGGCACCGACATCCATCCTCATCTCGATGCACCCACTCCCGCTCGAATTCGATGCAGTGCGTGCAGCATCGGCTGGTCACCACTGAGAATGTTCCCCTCGTACTCGGCCAGCGCGGCGGACAACCATGCCGGCAACTGCGAGTCTCCTGGTGAGGATTTTGAGATCGTCGTCAACGCCGCACCCGCGGAGACGAAATCCTCCACCACATGCGCGGCGAGCGACGCGACGTGTGGATGTACGTAATCACGAACCGTGACACCGCGGTACTCCAACACGTCGCAGCGATATTTTGAGTTGCGCGGAGCAACGACGATCACGGCCGTGCCGACGAGCGCCGCGACCGTCATCTCGACACCGATCCCCAGTCCTCGCCGCTCTCTGGCGTCGACTATGACTGCCGTGGCCGTAAGAACCTGGTACATGTCCCGGCCGAACTGACCAAGAGTGTTTCCCGGATCGGTGATGGGATCATCAGGATTGAGGAACACGACTTCCGCAGGAGCCGCCCCTTTGGCCACCTCGGCCCTTTCCTCATCGGTCCAGCATAACCTACCTTGCTCATTGGACCCCTTGAGAATCGAGCCTGAGCAGTAAACAGAAAAGAGCTTTTCCATCGCCTTTCCTTCTCCTCGAGATGTCACAGCCTCACCCTTCCGGCGAAACTCCCACCACACCACGCACGTCGTCGAGACGGAGCGCCTTCTCGTTTACGCGAAGGCTTCGGGTCTGCACGACGGCCTGCGGCAACCCCAACGCGCCTGCTCCAGTGCGGTGACTCGTGGAAAGTCAGCTTCAGCTGCGGCGATGAGCCGATCGCGAGAAGTCTGCACCGCCGCAGCGGCCACGCCAGCGGTAGTGGCCGGTCCGCCACGCCCGATTATTCCGGCCAGGCAAGCTTTGGCGTGCTCCCAGAGATCACTTGTCATCGTGCAGCCGCACAAGCATGTTGGGAGCCGCCCGCGTCACAGTGACGGCAGCGTCGAGGGCGACGCGCCGAGGGTGGCGAGGGTGGCGGCGCTCGCCAGGTGTTGGACCTCGTCGTGGTGTCGCAGGTAGAGGTGGCAACCGGCCGGGTCGAACCGGACCGCCACCAGCCGGCCGGCATAACGGTCACCGAGCTGGGCGAGCAGCGGCAGCGGATCGTCCAACGGCGCGGGCTGCAGCACCGATGGGACCGGGATCGGATCCGCCGGGTCTGCCGGCACCGCCTCGGCCAGGGCGAGGTCGAGGCAGTCGAGGCAGTCGGCGATCGCCGCTTCGACGGTGGGGTGGATCGGCAGGTCGGGCACGCCCACCGGCAGGGCCGGCGCGTTGAGTTCGACGTGCCAGCCCAGACCGTGCGGCCGGAGCGGATCGCCGTCGTTGAGCCGATGATCCTGCACGGTCACGGTGGCCACGAGACCGAGGCCGAGGGCGAGCCGGATCAGCTCGGCCAGCGGCGGCACGTCGGGGCCGCCGGCCCGGACGAAGCGCCGCGCGCCCGGGTGGCCGCCGCTGGTGTGGCCGATGTAGTGGGCCAGCGGATCGGCGTCCGGGTCGGGCAGGCTGACGATGCCGTCCCGGAGATCCTGGTCGAGCGCGCCACCACCGTCCAGGTCGGCGAGGTCCTCGGGGCGTACCCGGAAGATGCTCGCCCAGCGCGCCAGCCGGTAGCGGCCGGGAAGCTGGACCACCGGTTGACCGTCCGGGTGGGTGGCGACCAGCACTGCCGGCGGGGACGCGCCGACCTCCCAGTTCAGGTGCAGGACCAGGTCGCGCAGGTTGCTGAGCGTGAGGACGGCGCCGAGAGGACGGCGGCCGGTGCCACCGCAGGCGTGGCAGGGCAGCACCGATGCGCGGCGGCCGACGCCCCGGCAGCGGGCACAGTCGGGTCCGGCGGGCCGGCCGCCGAGAGTGCAGTCACAGGGACGCAGGCCGGTGACCGGGTCGCAGTCAGGGCAGTCGGCGTACGGGATGGCGGCGCCGCGCCAGTGCGGATCCGGCGGCTCCCGGTCGCGCCGCACCGTGCCGGTGGCCCGGGAGTCGCATCTCTCCGGGTACCGGTCGGTGCGCGGCCCGGCCGCGCCGGCCCGGCGGAGCGCGGTGTGCCACCAGGCGCCGTTGCGCCAGATCGACTGGGCGCCCGGGAACTCCTCGCCGGTCGCCGGGGCGACGGCGCCGAGGATCCGGCGTTCGACCTGCGCGACGTCGGTCCCCCCGGGAATGACGTCGAGGGTGACCGGCCGGGCGACCCCGGCCGGGCCGGCGGTGCGGACGAAGTGCGCGGGCGCGGCGACCTGCCGGGTGGTCAGTAGCGCGATCGCCCGCTCGACGGTGGTGGCGGCGACCGCTGCGGGCAGGTCGGGATGGGTGGCCGGTCGAACCGGGGGCGTGGAGCCGGGCAGCTCGTACCGGACCTCCCAGCCGAACCCGCCGGCCGCACCGGGCAGCCGGCGGGCCTCGACCACCAGGTCGAGGCAGAGCAGGCCGGCGACCGCGCAGAGCCGGGTGAGCTGCCGGTCCGGGTCCGACGCCGGCCGCGCGACGGTCCGACCGAGGAAGACCTGCCACGGGGTACGCGTCCAGCCCGCGATCGCCGCTGCCGCCAGGTCGTCCCGATGCTCGGCGGGCAGCTCGGGCCGCCACTCGGCGGGCAGCGGCACCCGCCGTTCGCCGACCGGCTCGGTCGGGGCGGTGACATCGTGGAAGCTGCCGGCGCCGACCGAGGCGGCCAGGTCGTGCAGCAGCGGGGTCAGCGCCAGGTGCCAGCCGCCGCCGGGTGACGGGCGGGGTGCGAGCGTCCCGGCTGCGACCTCTGCCGAGGCGACCGCCCCGGTGTCCAGGTTGGCCACGGTGAGCACGAGCTGGGCCCGGCGCAGACCGTGCTGGCCGCAGGAGGCGCAGGCGTGGCTGGTGACGGTGCCGCAGTCCGGGCAGGGCACGACGGCGGGTGTCGCGGTCACCCCTGCACCGACGCACAGTCGTTGGGGTGCTCGGCCCGGAGTGCGCAGCGCCGGCCACCGGCGAGAAGCCGGTCACAGTAGATGCGGTGCCGTACGCCCTGGTTGTCCTCCTCGGAGAGGGTGGTCTCCGGCACGTCGAGCTGGGTAAGGAAGGCCAGCGAGCGGCCGGCGGTGCGGGCGAAGAGCTTCGCCGCGTCCAGGCTGGTAGCGGTGAACGGCAGGTGCAGGACGAACCTCGGCTGCTCGTCCATCACCGGCCGCCCGGAATTGTGGCGGTAACGGGAGCCGAACCGTGATCGACAATGGACAACATGCTCCTTCTTTCGTCGTCGGTGCAGAGCGCTTCGGGGATTGGCTCCGGGGTTTGAAAGGGGCGGCCCGTCGGGAGGCTGATTCGGGGGGACGGGCCGCCCCTGTCGCACCTACCGCCGCAGCCATTCGGCGAGTACGGCAGCAGGGCGTGCCGGAACGAGCGCGCGCCTCACCACGCCCACACGGTTGATGGGGCGGTAGTGAATTCGTGATGGTGCGGGGTCGCGGAGCCGCGCACGCCCGTGATAGACAACTCCGGTAAGTCGTGATGACTCAGCGGTCCAACCTGAAAAGACGACTCACAATCACCTCCTCTATGGACAGGTTGTCAGGGGCCGCCGGGTGGGAGTAACCCTTCCCACTCGACCTTTTCCCGCGACTGTCCCGCCCCGATCAGGCAGAGGAGAAAGATCATGGTAATGACGCAGCACCGGCCCTTCATCCGCACGCTCCGGGCTCAGTGGCTCGGCCAGCGGCTCCGGGACCTGCGCGAGCAGCGCGGCATGAGCCTGGAGCTGGTCGCCGAGCACCTGAACCGGGACCGTTCGGCGCTCGGCCGCTACGAGCGCGCCGAGTGGCCGATCCAGCGCCACGACGTGCTCGCCCTCCTCGACCTCTACGGCTTCCACCGGGCAAGCGAACGCGCCCAGCTCCTCAGCCTCGCCGAGGAAGTGTGGCGCACCGACCGCTGGACCGAAAACTACGGCGACCTGGTCGACTCGTCGTTCATCGACTTTCCCTGGCTGGAGTCCCGCGCCAACACCGTCTGTTCCTACCACGCGATGCTCGTCCCCGGGCTGTTCCAGCTGCGGGAGTACGCCGAACTCGTGATCAGATGCGTGGAGGGATCCAACGGCACCGAGGACAAGGTAGGCCGGTGGTTGGAACTCCGGATGGAGCGGCAACATGTACTCAATCGAGCGAACCCGCCCGCGCTCGAAACGATCATCGACGAGTCCGTGCTACGACGCCAGATTGGCGGCAGCGTGCTCCTCCGGGCGCAGCTCCTCCATCTTCGAAAGATCGCTGAGCGGCCGAAGGTAGAGATCAGGATCCTTCCCAGCCAGGTATGGCTACACCCTGGACTTGAAGGCTCATTCTGGCTGTTCCGCATGCCCAAGCCGTACCCCGAAGTCGCTTACCTGGAAGGGCTGGCTGGGCAGATGTACTTCGAGGCGCCCAAGTCAACGAGGTACCTCGACGCGTACGATCGCCTCCGGGAGGCCGCGCTCGATCCACGCGAGTCGGCGAAGTTGATCACGACGATCGCGGAGGAGTTTTCATGAGCGATACCCAGCCGTCGGCGGCCTGGCACATCAGTAGTCGGAGTTCGGACGGCGGCGGTAGCTGTGTGGAAGCTGGACCGCTGCTCGACGGGTCGGAGCGGGTGGCGCTGCGGCACAGCAAGGCACCGGACGCGGCGACCATCGTCTACACCCGAGCCGAGTGGGACGCCTTCGTCGCCGGAGTCAAGGACGGTGAGTTCGACTTCGGCTCCCCTGCTTGATCATCTAACCCGCCAAGGCGCTCCGGACGGGTTAGGGCCGGATGTTTCGCGTCAGCCACTGCGCCTATAACGTCGCCAACACTGGTCATCCAGCATCGCCCTCAGTCGTCACAGCCGTAACCGTCACCATCACGGTCCAAGTCGTAGATGTCGTTGCCGATGACTCTCACCGGGCCGCTGACATACGCCGGGCCGTTGCCGCTCCCGCCCGCGCAGTCGACGTCGCTGGCGATCGGCACGCAGCCGCTGTAGTTCGGATCGCACTTCCGGGTCTCCTTGGTGCCGACCGCGACAACCTGCGTCACCGGTTTCTTGGTCACCACCTCGCTGACAAGCTTCTTGCTGGTCTCCTCACCGTTGACGTACGTCACCTCGTAGGTGAGGGTCTTCGAGCCCTTCACTCCTGCGGTCCGGACCTTGCGCTTGCCCTTTGCCAGGGACGAGTCCCGCACGGTCCGCTCGCCAAACGGGATGCTCCGGGTCTCGGTGACCCGCTGCTTCTCGACCGTCGGGCTTGCCGAGGTCGGCGCCGGACTCGCGACCTCTTCGGCGTCGCCTACCGGCGCGCTCGGAGTTGGAGATGGCGCCGTAGAAGCAGAGTCCGCCGAGGAGGTGTTCGCCGATCCGCCCTCCGGGTCAGCGATGTTCCCGATCGCCGCCAGACCGCCGCAGCAGAGCAGGAGCGAGAGCACAGGTCCCCCGACAAACAGTGCGGCCTTCTGCCCGGGGCCGAGTCTGCCGAGCAGACCCCCTCGTGATCGCCTTGCACCGGCCGGAGGTGGCGCCGCGAACGCCGGGCGATGCGTCGGCTGTTCTCCCGCTGGATATCTCGATGGTTCCTGCGCTCGATAGGTCACCGCAGCAGTCTTGACCTGCCACTAGATCATCCACAGTGGTCAAGCGGCGACATTTCGTGACACCGGTCGGCCACCTGAGTCCCACCGATGGGTCTCACCGGGAGACGGGCGGCCTGGCAGCCCCGACTTCCGGCGGATGCATGAGCCCGATCGCCAGACTGCTGGGTGGAACGGACCTTCACCGAAGCCCGTCAGGACAGCTCGGGTACGCCCCGGAGTAAGGCCAGCGCCGACCGATCCGAGCTGAGCTGAGCCAACTCGCCGTTGATGAAGTCGGTGAAGAACTCGGCCGGCGAGTTGGGGAAGCCCGGCGCCTCCGCAGCGTGCCACTGGCGCAACCACGGCTCCAGCTCGACCAGGCCGGCGAGCAGCGGCAACAGCCGGTGCGCCGGCCAGGCCGCCTGCGTCTTCCGGTCCAGATAGACCATGGCAAGCGCCTGCGCCTGCGCCAGGTGGTCCCACCCGGCCCAGCCCAGCAGCTCACTGTCATCGCCATCCCGCCCCACCTTCGGGTACGAGATGAACCGCTCCTTCGGCACGTCCGATTTCCCCCGCGCATCCCAGTACGATGACCGAGCAAAGTCCGCCGAGGTGTACTTCGGTGGTGGATCGATCTCGACCTTCTCCCCCGCGTCCTCCAAGCGCTGCAACGCCCAGGTCCGCTCCCACTCGGCACGCTTACGCAGCCCAGCCGGCCTATAGCGCTGCACCGGCAGATAGGGCACGTGTTCGTCGGCAACCAGACTGCCCAGGGCTTTCATCAGGTTGTAGTCGTCGCGCTCCATCCACAAGTCGAGCACCGCGCGAAAGTCCTCGTCATGCCGTACCCGGTCAGCGAGTTGCGCCACCGACAGCGGCTCCGGCAGCCCTCCCCACAGCTCGGGCGCTTCAAGTCGATTCAGCAGCCAGCCCTGTAGCGCAGCCTTCTGCATGTCGTTCCAGCTCTTGGATTTCCATCGTCGCTTGCACTCCGGCCGCTCGATCAGTCCGATGTGCCGATCCGATCGGATCACAGCTATGCGACGCTCAACCAACGCTCGATAGTCGGCAGGCCAATGGTCATGCGGCTTCTCCGTTGGCGTCGACCCGTGCCGGTTGAACCACTCGGTTTGCACCTTGCTGGCAGCCATCACAATCTCGAAGGCCCGCTCGCCGAGGTTCAACTCGGGCGGGTTCGGGTGCGTCAGGTCTTCATCAATCAGCCCGTAGAGCCGGTAGACCTCCCAATCCAACTCCTCCTGTCGAGCGATCATCCTCGCCCGAATTGAGTAGTACTCCGCTTTGGCCTCCGCCAACCGCCGCCGACTCGGCAAGCCCGAAGCGGCCACTGCCGCCGGAGTCACGGCGCCAAGCCGCTGCGCGAGTCCATCCAACTCCCGTGCCATCCTCGACGGGTACGCCTCCGGTAACGGAAAATCCTGCAACTTTGTCCCACTAAACTCATAAAAGCGCTCCCATTCATCATGCATGAATCCGCCAGTGCCCGACTGACTACCCTTGTCAAAGCTGACCTGCTTAAGCCAGAAGCAGGCCACGGAGCTGTTGAGTATCCCAAGGAGCCGAATATAGTCGTCTTCCGTCGCAGCATCCGATAACTTAATCACCGGAGCGTGCCGGTTGAAAATTTTCCCACCACGATCAAGCACGAAATGATTGTGTGTTGCCACAAAGACGAAAACAATCGAGAGTGGCAGGCGAAGCCTTTGAGTATAATTCTCCAGGTGCTCATACCAGGCCCGCCCTCTGGCCATGAGAGTTTGCCCAAAGATCACGCGAGCCTGGAGCGTTACGCGATACGGCCACAAATGCGCTGGTAAAGTATGGCTATGATCGACCACATCGAGGTGGGCTGGGTCACGGTAGGGCGATCGAGCAAGCGCGGCACCTTCTATGCGAAAGTCGCGTACGTTCTCACCCGTAACGAAGACCTCTACGGACTCTAGCTCACCCAGACGACGCGCGGTTGCCAGGTCTGGGAGTATCCACACATCATCCTCCCCTAGCACCGTCGTCCGGCCAATCGACTGGACAACGCCCGCTAATCTGTGAGGCCGAATAAGGCGTCGCATTAGCTCAATAGCAGCAGCCCCAGAAAGGCTCCACGGAAAGGCAGAGAATTGTTCGCGAGGAAGATCGAGGACACTAATCCATCTTGACTCTGAGCCTGGCAAATCGACCTGATTAACAATCGACAACCACACCTTGCCCCTTGCCGGATCCTTTGGCTGGACAGCCTCACCTCCAATGCTTACAACAGTCCTTACCCTAGCTGAACGACGACGCCGCTTAGCCTTGCCGATTAGGATCACGGTCGGAGTGGTGTGACCCGGAATATAGGCCGCAGAAGTGTCGATCACCTCGGTCAGTTCAATGTCGTGCGCAAAGTAGTCACTAATAAGCCTCTTGCCAAACTCACGCTTCATGAACGAGTTTCCGGTAATCTGGCCGACCCAACCGCCACCCTCCCCATTATCGTCGGATTGAACGGCCAGATCGAAAAAGCGCTTGGCAAAAGGTACCGTCATCGCATATTGACGATAACAGACCGTCGGGTAAAGCTCGCGATAAAGCTGACCACGCGCACTGTCCGGAACGGTGATGTATGGAGGGTTCCCTACCACAACGGTATATTGACCTGGCCTCAAAAAACCGGGCAGCACATCTTCGTCTTCGCTTGAGTACGCAAATGGCTTTTCAGTCTGCCATTTGAACACGTCAGTCTGTTCACCCGCCCCAGGATTGCCCCAAGGCAGTAGCGAATCGCCAGTCGCCACCCGAATCGGCCAGGCCGGTGTACGCTCCAAACTCGCCACCCCTCGCAGCTTCATTGCCGCGATCAGCAGCCGAAATCGAGCAATCGCCACCGCGAACGGGTTGATGTCCACCCCCGTCACCTGGCCAAGCGCCCGTTCGACCAGCACCCCGATGTCCGTAGCCGGCTCCCGCTCCTGCCACTTCCGCACCAGCCGATGGAAGGCCCCGAGCAGGAAGTGCCCGGACCCACAGGTCGGGTCGATCACGCTGGTCGCCGGCAGGCCGAACTCTTTCACCGCCGGCTCGAACGTCCGGTCGAGGATGAACTCCTCCACGAACTCCGGCGTCTGCAACAGCGCGTACGTCTTCTTCGCGTGCGCCGACAGGTCCTGATACAGATCGCCGAGGAACCGCGTGTTCAGCTCTGGTTCGCGCAGCGAGGCCAGGCCGGCGCCCCGGCGGAAGAAGTCGCTGAGCTCCTCGGCCGCCGGACCCGAAATGGGAAACCGCCACACCGGGTTGTGCTTGTCGAAGATCTTGCCGGTGGCCCGCAGCCCGCGCAGATAGCCGAACGCCTCCCGCAGCCACTCCCGGTCGTTGTGCCGTGGGTTGGCGATCAGGTGCGCCTGCCGGTGCTGCATCGCCCGCTCGGCCGGGGCGGCCGGCTCCGGTCCGCCGATCCACAGCCCGTCGACCAGCTCGTTGTCCTCGCAGAATCGCACGAACACGCAGCCGAGCACCCAGGCCACCGCCGCCTGGTCGAGGATGTCCTCCAGCCAGGTTTCGAAGCTGGCGGCGACGCGCTCGGCGGTCTTTGCCTGCGCGTACTCCTGACGCAGCTCGGACCGCAGTGCCGGCGCGTCCGCGACCTGCTCGCGCAGGTCGTCGACCAGGCTTCGCACCTGCCCCTGGAGGGCCTTCAGCTCGATCACACGCAGATCCTACGGGCCGCTTCCACGCTTTCCCCTACTCCGAGTCGTCGTCGGCGACGCCTTCCAGGTGGTCCCCGAGTGGCACCCCGATCTCGGCGGCGAACGTCCGCAGCCGCTCCTCCAGCAGCGCCATCCGGTCCTCGATGAAGAGGTCACCCCGACCGTCGCGCAGCCGATACCAGGCGGAGGCCGGGATGCCGTGACTCTCCAGCACCTTTCGGCCGAACCTGCCATCGTCGAAGAGCCCGCCTCCTCCGACTTCCAGGTCGAGCAGTGAGTCCCTGACCCCACGACCGGCCACGGTCGGCAGGACGAGCCGGTTAGCCGGCCGTGTCAGTCCGGGTGCGCCGCTGGTGACCACCGGCCGGTACGCCTGGCTCGCCCCCGCCGCCAGCCGGTCCAGCACGTCGAACTCCTGCCCGAAGACGTCTAGCCTCTTCCGCCACTCCCCGGCTTCCCAGGCGACATAGGCGAGCGTGCGGGCGCTGTTGAGATTGAACGAGTCCGGCATCGGCTGCGCCTCGGCGAGATCGAGGGTGAGCTTGCCGTGCCCTGCGGCGAACTCGCGCATCTCCCGCAGGGCGGTCCGCAGCGTGGTCGAATTTGCTCCGGCGAACGAGCCGGCCCAGGAGGTCACCCAGAACCAGCGTCGCAGCTCGCGGAACTGCTCGTCGTCCATACCCCGGCTGTGGTGGAAAAACTTGACCAGCACCACGAGCTGGTGCGCGTACGGGATGAGTCGGGCCAGTGGCAGCCCGGCCCTGCGGAGGAAGTCGACCGTCGCATGGACGGCCCGTTCCGCGTCCGGGACCGCGTCGACCAGCCGGTCCTGGAGCCGCCGCGCGACCGCCTCCCAGCGCGGAGTCATCACGTCCGGTTCCTCGGCCACCGCCAGCACCGACCGGAAGACCGCCAGCCGGGGCAGCTCGCCGAAGCCGCTGCTCGCCACCGACTCCACGATGTCGTCGATTCGCTGCGCCAACGTCCGCTGACCCGGCCGGTGGGTCAGCGCCGAGACCATCTGGTCGGCGTCCATCCGTACGCCCTTGCGGTTGAGCCGGGTGTAGACCTCGACCGCCTGGTCCAGATTGCCACCCTGCAACCTGATAAGCGTCAGCTTGCAGTTCTTGAGCCGGTTGGCAACCCGGTCCGCCTCCCGGACGAGCCGCTCTGCCCGCTCCCGGCCAGCCCGCAATTCGAGGTTGCGGGAGAAGTGGAGGAAGTCGAGGGTGCTGGCCACCGCGCGCACCGGCATGAAGTTGTCCGGCGCCGGCCTCGGCGGGCTGCCGCTCCCCTTGTGGTGCCGATAGCGCTCCGAGTCGACCTTCGGGGTCAGGTCCCGATAGACCCGCCACTTCCACTCCCGCTGGTCGTCGGCCTTCGGTGGCCGGCCCAGCCGGCGCAGCACCCCGAAGAGCGTGGAGAGCCGCTGATGCCCGTCGAGGATGTAGGACACCGGGCGACCGGCCGGCGCGTCCGGCACCTCCACCTCGCCGATCGTGCCCAGCGACGGAACCTGGGTGGTGGTCTCCCAGAGCAGGATGCTGCCGATCGGATAACCGCGTTCGATGCTGTCGAAGAGTTCGAGCATCTGCTCCGGTCGCCACACGAAGGGACGCTGGAACTGCGGCACCCGGATCACGCCGTCGGCGATGTCCTCCAGCACGTTGTCGAGGTGGACGACGACGGGCTCCAGCCGGCTTTCGCCCCGGTCGCTCAGCATGACGTCAGTGTCCTACAGGATCTCGTGGATCATCGCGAGCAATCGCCGCAGCTCGGCGACGACGTCCTCGCCCAGCTCGGCAAAGTCCTGCTCGGTCAGGGCCACCTCGACCGGCATCAGCGGGCTCGGCATTCGCCACCGCGTGCGCCCCTCGCGGAACTCCTCCTTGATGTCGAGGTAGCCGCGCTGCCGTGGGATCATGCCCCGCAGCCGCTCGATGACCTCGGTCTCTTCCGGGAAGTGGTAATCCCACACCGCGAACGGGACATAGTTTTCCACCTCCCGCCAATGGAAGACATGGACGTGCGGCACTCCGGCCTCCCGGGCCTTGCGCGCCTTGCTCTCGTTCTGGCTCGGCTGATCCGGAGCGTTCCGGTCGCCGTCGAAGAGCATGGCGACCCGGATCAGCACGGCGAACTTCTTGCACTCGTCGGCGCCGAGCGCCGGCATCTGCCCGCTGCCGCCCCCGTTGCAGAACTCCAGCCACCGCCGCCTGATCGCGCGTGCCATCTGGGCGTCGTCCAGCGCCACCGCCACGGCCCGGATGAATCCGCCGTCGCCGATCCGGTTCTCCACCACCAGTACGGCCGGCTTTTCCAGGTCTTCGACCACCGGCTCCAGGTTGCCGAGCGTTACCTTGACCTTGACGTCCGCTGCGGGACGGCTGCGGTGTCCGGCTTCCTCGACCGTCTTTTCCGCCCACAGGCTCAACGCCGGCAGCTTCACCTCGGCCGCACGCAGCTTCTGGACGAACCTCTCGGCCTCGATCGCGGCCGGCAGCATCGGCCGCCAGTCGTGCCGGTCCTTGGCGACCATGCTGAGCAGGCTGATCACCGGTTGGTGGTCGTCGGCGTCGAAGACCTGCTGGTCGATGTCAAGAAGCATGGTCCATCCGTTCCGCCTGGGCGGCGGCGAGGTGCCGCACCTCGTGGTAGTCCTGCGAGAAGTAGCCCTCCGGCCAGTCCTCGTCGAGGTTGCCCAGCTCGTCGATGTCGACCCGGCGCACCACCGAGGCACCGTCGCGCTGCTCGACCACATAGACCCGGACCATGTCGGCGTCGATGCCGTTGTCCACCTCCGCGATCCGGCGGCGCAGGCGCAGCAGCAGCGTCTCGCTGTGCGTCTCGATCAGAAAGCGGGTGTCGGTCGTCTTCGCGGTGTTCAGATAGAGGTCGGCCAGCTCGGCGTGTGCGGCCGGGTGCAGGTGCATCTCCGGTTCCTCGATGATCTGCAACGGCTGCTCCCCGGCGACGCCGTGCAGTTCGTCCAGCGCGCACTGCACGAGGGTCGGCAGCACCTGGGCCAGCCCGGTGCCGGCGTCGGCGAGGTTGACCCGGACGGTGCTGTCCCGCCGGGTCAGCACCGTCGAGAAGAGCGGGCCGGCCTGGATCTCCGCGATCCGCCAGTCCGGCACGATCGCCGCCAGCTTCTCGTTGACCAGGTGGATCAGCTCGCCACCGGCCCGCTCGACGTCGTCGGCGAGGATGCCCGGCATCCCCTCGCCCTGCACGCCGAGCTGGCGCGGATCGCCGAGCGGCAGCCGGTGTTGCCGCGCCACCCGCTCCCGATATGGGCTCAGATAGCGGATCGGCCCGGGGCTCGGCCGGAAATCTGTCGTGTCGAGCCAGCGCAGTTCCGGCACATCGGTGAGCTGGGGAAGCAGGCCGGTGAAGGTGACCGGCCGGACCACCGGCTCCTGCCCCGGCACCCGGATCTCGTACCGCTGCGGCTCGCCCCGGCGCACCGGCGGCATCGGCCGGACCGGGATCCCGTCGATGTCCGGAGTTTCCTCCCGGTCGCCGGCACCGCTCAGCCGGGTCGAGACGAGTCGCACGGTCGTGCCATACGCCCCGATGTCCAGGGCGGATATCACGGCGCTCCGGATGCTTTCCACATATTCCAGATTGGCGGCGAGCCCGAACCGGGCCGGTCCGTCGAGTTCGAGGCCGACGGTGATCGGCCGCAGCGTCAGGTGGTCGTGGTAGAGCTCCCGGAAGTCGTCGACCGCGTCCGGGCCGAGCCGGTCGAGGTCGAGCGGCGCGGTGGAGCTGGTGCCGAAACCGGTGGCGATGACCAGCGGCGCCCGGGTGAGCACGCTCTTGCCCGAGTTGTTCTTGCCGAGCACCACGGTCACCGGGGCGAACTCGATCTCCTGCCGGTCCCGGAAACAGCGGTAGTTCTCCAGCACGAGTTTGCGGAGGGGCATTCGACAGTTCCTACCACAGCTCGCGTTCCCAAGTGGACCGCCCGACTGTCCGCAGGCCGACTCCCGGCCGATCCCCGGTGGGCTGAGGAAGACGACCGAACGGCACGGCACAGTCGTCCTGCACCACGACGGTGACTACGACATGGTCGCCGCCATCACCGGCCAGCCCACCGTCTGGGTTGCCGAGCTGGCCACGGCTGACTGATCATCCGCACCTCTACGGTCAGTCGGATGTGGTCGCGGCGATCGGGTCCAGCCAGGCG
Source organism: Plantactinospora sp. WMMC1484 (assembly GCF_049315195.1). Lineage (NCBI taxonomy): Bacteria > Bacillati > Actinomycetota > Actinomycetes > Micromonosporales > Micromonosporaceae > Plantactinospora > Plantactinospora sp. WMMC1484. Next base: position 3,081,747 of record NZ_CP186055.1, on the reverse strand, counting down.
GGGGCGAGCCACACCGACTGGCTCGACGGCGAGGTCAGCGGCACCTGCACCTCGTCCAGCAGCACCGGCTCCTGGGTGCGGGCCGGCACCAGCAGCAACCGGGCCGCCGGCCGGGGGCGGGTCGGGTCGGCCAGCTCCTGGAGAATCCCGAGCTGGCCATACCGGGCCAGCGGCGCCGCCTCGGTGATCAGCACCGGGCCGCCGGCCGTCGCCAGCGCCTCGGTGACCGCGGGGACGACGTGGTGGCGTACCAGATCGGTGAGGCTGCGGAAGTCGGCGTCGGTCGGCACGCCGTTGTCGGCGGCGAGGATCGCCTCCCACGGGAAGCCGAGAGCCCGGAGCCGGTCCAGCAGGATCGCGGTGACATCGACCTCGGTCAGCGACAGCCGGTTCAGCAACGCGCGCCGGGACCGGCCGAGCAGGCGGAACGGCGCCAGCACCGCCAGAAAAGAGTGCCGCTCGATCGCCCCGGTCAGCTTCCGCGCCGTCTCCTCGCCGGCGTCCAGGCCGAGCAGCGGCCCGTGGGTGGTCCGGGTGCGCGTCCGGGTGCCGGAGAGCGCGGACGAGACGCTGACCGGGGCGTACGCCTGCTGGCCCGGATGCCAGGTCAGCGGCACCCGGGCGGCGGCAAGCAGCTCGCCCAGCACCGGCCGGCCCGGCAGTTCCTCGGCCCGGGGGAATCGGCTCCGCACCCGGGCGCGCAACTCCTCGACAGTCAACTGCTGGCCGATCAGGCTGCCCGCCGCCAGCCGCAACGCCCGCTCCGCCGGCATACCCACCGGATACAGCTGCCCCTGGGCGTTGACGTCCACCTCGCCGTTGCTCCCGGCGGCGGCGAGCTGCAACAACCGCAGGTCCGCGAGCGCCGGCCCGCGTGGCGACCGGTCACCCTCCTCCCCCGGCCTGCCCACCGGCTCGGTCACCCGGCGCAGCTCCTCGACCGCCCGTTGCCGGGTGGGCAGCGGATCGGCGTCGACCAGCTCCCTGGCCCGGCGGCCGAGCCGCACGACGTAGCCGAGCAGGTCGGCGGCGGTGACGACCGCCGCGGGATCGTCCGGCTCCCGCCCGACCAGCACCTGATCGGAGCTGCGGAACCGCTGGATGGCGAGCCGGGCGTCGCCGCCCCGGCCGAGTTCCGCCTCCACCGCGGCCCGGATCAGGCCGATCGCCTGCGGCAGCCGCTTCGCCCCGACCGTGTAGGACCCCCGGGCCGCGATCAGCGCCTCGGCCAGCTCCTCGGCGGACATCACCCCGCCGCGCGCGTCGAGCAGCGACACGATCTCGTCCCGTACCGCCGTCACGGCCGGCTCGGCGAGCCACTTCTTGATCTGGCCGCGCAGCAGGACCGAAATCTGCGGCTGCGTCTGCCCGGTCGCCCGGGCCGCCTCGCTCTGCGCCGGCCAGCACAGAAACCCGCCGTCGGCGGTGGCCGCCTGGCCCAGCACGACCGCCAGAGTCTCCCGCACCTTCCGGTTGCGGCTGTTCGGCGCCGGCAGCAGGGTCGCGCAGACCGCCTCTATGCCGTGCGCCAGCGGTCGCTCCTCCGGCGCCGACGGGGCCGGCAGCAGCGCCCGCAGCGCCCGCGCCTGGGCCAGGATCTCCTTGCGGGTGGCGTCCGGCACCCCCTTTGCCCGGGTCAGCCGGGACGGTTCGGCGTCGAGCAGCTCCCCGACGGTGTGCACGCCGTGCCGTTCCAGCGCCGAGCGGGCCCGGTCCGTCAGGTCGGTGGCCTCCAGCGGCGACTCCCGGGTCAGCCCGGTCGCGATGGCGGCACCGGACGACTCCGGGTCGGGGGCCGGGATCTGCTGGAAGATCGCCCGCCACGCGTCGGTCATCTCGTCGACGGTCTCGAACCGCAGGGCCGCGTCCCGGGCCAGCGCCATGGCGAAGAAATCGACCAGCCGGTCGGCCACCGCCGGGTCGAACGCTGCCGGGTCGAGGCTGACCTCGTCGCTCACCGCAGCCGGGTTGGCGTTGTCGCCCCAACGGGGCAGCGTGCCGGTGGCCATCTCGTAGAGGGTCACGGCGGCGGCGAACCGCTCGGCCGCCGCGTCGTAGCGCAGCCGCCGCGGCGGGCCGAGGAACGGGTCGAGGTATGCCACGGTGCCCGCGCTGAGCTCGGTCGCCGCCGTCGAGGAGAGCGAGAAGTCGAAGACACACAGGTGTGGCTGCCGGTCGCTGGGGCGGGGCCGGGCCGCCAGGTTGGCCGGCTTCAGGTCCCGGTGCCACACCCCCATCCCGTCCAGATACTTCAGGATGTCCAGCAAATCCCGGCCGTAACGTTCCAGCAGGTCCAGCGCCAGCCGCCCGCCGCGCAGGTCCTCGGCCAGGGTGCGCGGGCCGGCGCTCTCCATCAGGATCGCCGTCCGGTTGCCGACCGTCACCGGCCCCTTGACCAGCGCGGCCACCTGGGGATGCTTCAACCCGGCGAGGGTGCGCGCCTCCGCCTTCAGCCGCTCCTCGTGCTGCTCGTCGCGGGCAACCTTCAACACCAGGTCCCGAGAGCCACCGGCGTCGTCCTTCATCGTCACCAGCAGCGCCACCGCGGTCGCCCCGGATCCGAGCCGGTCCCGCACCACCAGACCACCGTCGAGTTCGTCACCCCGATGCGCGAGCAGGGGGTCGAGCACCGGCTCGGGCTCGGGCTGGGTCAGCTCCTCCCAGACCTTCTCCAGGCCCGTGCGGAACGCCGTCACGCTCGGCAGCCGCTGCGCCGGGTCGCCGCGAGTCGCGTCGTAGACGAGGGTGACCAGCGAGTGCGGCATCCCGTCCAGCGCAGCATCGAGGCGCAGGCCGCTGTCGCGTACGGCGGCGGCCAGCTCCTCCGGACTCGTGGCCGGCGCCTCGCCGACGACGATCCGGTAGGTCAGCGCGCCGAGCGCGAAGACGTCGAGCTGGTGACCGGGAAGCCGGGCCGCGCCGGACGCCTCCGGCGCCTGGTATCTGCGCACCTCGTCGTCGAAGAACAGCTCCAGGTTCGCCGGATCGGTCGACGGGCCCAGCCGGGTCAACTGGGTGCTGGCGGCCAGCCGGCCACCGGTCTGCCAGTCGGTGACCACCAGCGATGGGCGGGCGCCGTCGGGCTCACCGACGAAGACCGCGCGCGGCGACAGCGCCCGGTGCGCGAGCCGGCGTGAATGGGCATAGCCGATGATCTCTGCGAGATCCTGCACGAGTTGCAACTTCTGGGCCAGGGTCAGCGCGGCGCCGCGCTGCACCAGCCACTGGTCGAGGCGTATCCGATCCTGGTCGTGGTCGAAGACGACCGCCGGCCCCCAGGCATGCTCGACCAGGTCGTGGGCCCGGGCAATCCCCGGGTGGTGGATGCCCTGCAACAGCCGGAACTCACGTTCGGCGGCCCGCCGGATGTCCGGCACCTCGTCCTCGGCCGCCCGGCTGGTCAGATAGAACCGGACCCGGCGGACCAGCGACGTGTCCATCGCGTGCCCGGCCAGGAAGTCCTGCCAGCCGATCCCCTCGGCGAAGGGGCGCGGCATCAGCAGCAACTGGCCGACCTTGCGGTCGGCGACCGAGGGCCGAATCTTCGCACCGCGCACCAGCTCCACGATCTGTCGCCCCCGGGCCGGGTCGACCAGGTGCGCCGGATTGCGTGGCCGGGCGAGCAGCATCTCCTTGACGCTCGGCAGCCCGGAGTCGTGGCCGTCCAGCCCGTAGACGTGCTGGGCGCCGATCGGATCCAGCGCGGCCCGCATCGCCCGAGCATGCAGGAAGACCGCCGCCCCGACGTAAGGCGCCTGGTGCTCCCGGCCCTGCTGGCGGGCGTAGTAGCGGATCAGGCTGGCCAGCCGCTTGGCCTTCCGGTTGGCCAGGATGTAGGGGTTGTCCTCCGGGATCAGCCGCGAGTTGGGCGCCCGGCGCACCCATTGGCCGCCGTCTCCCCGGAGCTCCCCCTGCCAGTGCTTGAGCTCCAGGACGAAGAGACCGCTCGCGGTGAGCACCAGGGCGTCGACCTCGTTGATCGAACCGTCGCTACCGACGAACTCGACATTTGCCCAGACGTGATAGGGGTCCATGTCCGGCAGGTAACTGGCAAGATCGCGCAGCCCCTCCTGCTCGTGCAGGTGCGGACTGGAGTTGATCTGCTCCCAGCGCGGTGAGTCCTGACGCACCCGAGCTTCCCCCAAGGTTGTACGGCCTGGCCGTACATCCTGCCACCGACCCGCGGCTCCCGGCCTCAGCCAGCCGGTCGACTACCAAGAGTCGCCGGGACACTACCCCTTTACCAGCCGCCGATTGCTCACCTCCGCTCCTCATGGCCCTATGTCACTTCGGCATCCGGCGCAGGCCGATCGCGGCCGTGCCGAGCCAGAGGGCGTACGACCAGAGCAGCACCCGCTCGGCGAGCCCGGCCACCGACTCGTACCCTCCGACGGTCAACGACGGTCCGCCGGCCATCACGTCCCCGGTGATCGCCACGAGACCCAGGAACGCCAGCGCCGACAATGCCGCCGACCCGGCCAACGCGGCAGCGACCGGGCGCCAGCGGGCGTCCCGCCGCCATGCCCGGCTGAGCAGGACCGCCGCCATCGGCAGTGCGGCGAAGGCGGTCAGGCCGGCCAGCCCGTGCACCATCCCGGCGGGCGACGGCGGCCGGTCCCACTGGCCGTAGGGATCGGTTGGGAAGATCCCGACGACCAGTAGGCCGGCGCACCAGAGGCCGAGCAGCCAGAGCCCGGTCCGGCCGCCGCGGGTGTGGGTCGCGGCCAGCCGCACCAGCCCGGCCGACGCGGCGGCGAGCACCAGCGCTCCGGTGGGGATCAGCCAGCCGGCCCGGGGTGCATGCACGTAAAAGCTCACCATCCGCTCGACCGGGCTCCATCCCGGATTGACGAGGTCGGCCACGCCGAAGCCGGCGAGCGGCAGGGCGAGCCCGGCGAGTATCGCGTCGGCGGCGACCCGTCGCCGCCTCCGGCCGGCGGTCCGAGCGGCCGGAGCGGTCGCGCGGGTCCGTTGGGCGGAGCGGGTCGGAACGGTGGTGTCGGTGCGGGACATCGGAGCCTCCTCGCTGGTGTCGCCTCGCCAGCCGGCGGGTCGCGGCGGGCGCCCACGACGTTATGGCCGCCCGCGACGACACCGCGTCGTTCCGGCGAGGACACCTGGCTCGACGCCACCGGACTACCGCCTGCACCGATCGGAGTAGTCGGCCGGCGCTGGCCGGCATCCAGTCCGGGTCGTGGATCCAGTCCGGGTCGTGGATCCAGTCCGGTTCCAGTGGCGGTTCAGTCCCTCCTGGAACTCTGGGTCCCGGTGAGCGAGGAATCGGGCACGTTCGGCGAGCTGCTGCGTGCGTACCGGGCGGAGGCCGGGTTGACCCAGGCGGCCCTGGCCGGCCGCGCCCGAGTGGGCGTACGGACTGTGCGCGATCTGGAGCACGGCCGGGTGGCGGCGCCGCAGCATCGGGTGGTGACCCTGCTCTGCGGCGCCCTCGGCCTCTCCCCGGTGCAGCAGGCCCGGCTCCGCTCCACCGTCGCGGGCCGGCAGTCCGGCCGGAGCCGACGACTCCGCGTCGACGTGCTCGGTCCGTTGCGGATCCGCCGTGGCGACCAACCGGTCGACGTGGGACCACCGAAGCAGCGGCTGCTGCTCGGCCTGCTCGCCATCCAGCCGGACCAGGCGGTCCCGGTCTCCGAGATCGTCGACGTGCTGTGGCAGGACCGACCGCCGCGCAGCGCCCCCGGACTGATCCACACCTATTTGACCAGGCTCCGCCGGCACATCGGCGGTGGCCGGCCGGAGGCGGGCCCGGTAGCCGGCCCGCCCCCGCCGGTCGTCGTGCGGGACCGTTCCGGCTACCGGCTGGCGTTACCGGCCGACCAGGTCGACGTGGCCCGCTTCCGGATGTTCGCCGAGCGCGCCGTTCGGGCGCGGGACCGGGGCGAGCCGCATCGCGCGGTCGAGTTGCTCGCCGCCGGGCTCGTCTGCTGGCGGGGGCCGCTGCTGGCCGGTCTCCCCGGGCTGCTCCGGCATCCGGCGGCGACGGCGCTGGCCCGGCAGCGGCTGGACTGCGTCCTGACCCTGGCCGATCTCGCCTTCTCCACCGGTACGACCGCCCGGCTCAGCACACTGCTCGCCCAGGTCGCCGAGGCGGAGCCGCTGCACGAACGGTTGCACGCCCGGTTGCTGCTCGCCCTGGCGGGTGCTGGGCAGCAGGCCACCGCGCTGCGGCTCTTCGCCGAGATCCGTGACCGGCTCGCCGACGAGTTGGGCGTGGCGCCCGGGCCCGAACTCCGGGCGGCACACCTGCGGGTGCTCCGCCAGCAGATACCCGGTCAGGAGTTGGAGATGATGTACGCGTTCGGCGAGGAGCTGCCCCAGTTGACGACGCAGCTACCCACGTGCACGGGGCCGTAGACGATCCGCCACCCCGCCGGGATGGACGAGGACTGGCACACGGTGAGCGAGGAGCCGGCGGGCATCCCCTCGGCCTGCTGGATGAAGAGGTAGCTGGCCCGGGTGCTCGGGTTGCAGATGCCGGCGTACGCCAACACCACCCAGCCGGACGGCACGCTGCCGCACGACCACTGTTGATCGCCCGGTGCGGCCAGGGCCGGAGCCGGTGACCCGAGCAGCGCGACCGATGTGACGGCTGCGGCCAACAGGGCGGATATTCGACGCATCTCCAGCTCCCATCGTCAAGGTCTTCGATATCCGTCGATGTTATGGCCCGCGGCGGGCGACTTTCGGGTAGCGTTCCGCGACCCGGCTCCGGCCGGCGCACCCCGCGCTGGGCTGCGCCGATTTCGACCGACCGGCCGAGACACCGGCAGAACCGGCAGAACACACGGCGGCGCCGGAACTGCCGGCACCGGGCCCGCGCCCGGCCACCCGAACGATTCCTGAACCCGCCCCGAACCAGTCCGGCGACGATGAGGGGGTTTGCACGACCACGGACCCTGGGAGGGGCGGATGCGCGGGTGGATCGGTGGGCGCCGGATGCTGCTGGGCACGGTGCTGGGGCTGGCGATGCTCTCGGGGGTGACGGCCTGTGGCGACGACCCGGCTCCGACGGGTGGCTCCAGCGGTGCGGATGGCGGCGCCGCGCCGAGCGGCGGCGCACCGGGGCCCGGCGAACCGGAGCCGGGAGCGCCGGCCGGAGGCACCGGCACGATCACGGTGACCGCCGACGGCAAGAAGTACGAGTTCACCACCGACGACTGCTCCACCATCGAGGTGCCGGCGAAGCTCTTCTCGCTGAGCACCACCGACGCCACGATCGAACTGTCCCTGCCGCACGACCCCGGGCCGTTCGACCAGGACTCCGACGGGGCGACCGTGCCGTTGACGCTCGGCGGCGCCGACGAGACGTACCAGACGGTGGCGTTCACCGGTCAGCGCGGCGAGGACGGCGACCGCACCTCGGGCTCGCTGAGCGGCACGGCCAAGCGAGCCACCACCGGGCAGGAGGTCGAGTTCAGCATCGACTTCAGCTGTCCACTCACCCGCGGCTGAGCATCGGGGCCGGGCGTCGACCGTCCCGGCAAACGCAAGCTTCGAGCAAGAAAGGCTGATCAACAGCGCTCTCCGGCCATCCCGCCCCGACAATCGAGGAACGTCGGGCCCAAGTGGACGGGGGGGGAGCGTCATGACTCTTGATCCGGGCACCGTGACGTGGGGGATGACGGCGTCGACCTTCCTGGCGGGCTATCTCCTGCTGGCGGTGGTCGCCGTCGGTCTCGCGGCCGTACGGCGCCGGCAGGTCCTCGCCGGGCCGGAGAGCGTACCGGCGTCGACGCTGACCGCCGCGCAGGTCGCACATCTCAACGGCGGCGACCGGCTGGCGATCTGTGCCGCCCTGGCCTCGCTACGCAACGCCGGAGCGATCGCCGTCGGCCCCGCTCCGGACCGGCACCTGATCGTCGCCGGTGACCGCCCGGCCGGGGCCGGCGGCCTGGAGGCGGCGATCCACCGCTTCGCCGGGCAGCGCCGGGCACCCCGGGAGCTGCCCTTCGACTCCGGCGTCGGGATGGAGCTGTCCCGGCTCCGCACCGACCTGGAGCAGGCCGGGCTGCTCTCCGGCACCCAGACGCGGCAGGCGCTGCGCGGCCGGACCTGGATGCTGGCCGGCGTGCTGCTGCTCGGTGCGCTCCGGCTGCTCGCCGAGGTCTCGACCGGCCAGCCCTGGCTACCGCTGGTCCTGACCCTGGTCGGGCTGGGTGTGGCCGCCGTGCTGCTGGGCCGCCGTCCGGCCCGCCGTACCCGGGCCGGCGACCGGGCACTGGCCGCCCTACGTACCGAACACGCCCACCTGGCTCCGTCCCAGCATCCGGCGTGGAGCACGTACGGCCCGGCGGGCGCCGGGATGGCGGTCGCGCTCTTCGGTCCGGCTGCGCTCTGGGCGGCGGACCCGCAGTTCGCCGCCGAGGCCGGGATGTTGCCGCAGCAGGTCGGGGTCGTTGGTGGCAGCGGTGGCACCTCCGGAGGACACGCCGGCGGCTTCGCCTGCGGGGCGGGCAGCTACGGCTCGGACTCGGGCGGAAGCAGTTGTGGCGGCGGGAGCAGTTGCGGAGGCGGCGGGAGCAGTTGCGGAGGCGGCGGGAGCAGTTGCGGAGGCGGCGGCGGTTGCGGAGGCGGCGGCGGCAGCTGACCGCCCTCCGTCGGACGGCCCCGGCCGGACAGCGCGGGGTCGGACGCGGCCGGGGTCGGACGCGGCCGGGGTCGGACGCCGGGTGTGGGGGCCCGGCGACCGGCCGATCGGACCGGCCACCGCCACCGGCCAACGCGGCAGCCGCGCCGTCAGCGGAGCCCCCAGAAGAACGCCCGGACGTCCTCGACGAAGAGTTCCGGCACCTCCATCGGGGCAAAATGACCGCCGCGGTCGAACTCGCTCCACCGGACTATTGGATATGCCCCCTCGGCAAAGGACCGGATCGACCGGGTGATGTCGTGGGCGAAGACCGCCACCCCGACCGGCACCGGACAGGGCAGCGGCCCGATCGGACTCTCCCGGTGCAGCCGGGCCGACGAGCCGGCGGTGCCGGTGAGCCAGTAGAGCATCACGTTGGTGAGCAGTCGGTCCACCGGGATCGTGGACCGGGGGTCAATCCACTCGGCGAACCTCTCGGCGATCCAGGCGAGCTGCCCGACCGGCGAGTCGGTCAGCGCGTACGCCGGGGTCTGCGGCCGGGTGCTCTGCAACACCATGTAGCCGGGGCGCTGGGCGACGTACTGCCGGATCCGGGCCAGCCGCTCCCGGTCCGCCCCGGAGAGTTCCGCCTCGCCGGTCCAGCCGGGTGGCGGCGGTGTGGGCAGGTAGCTGAGGTGCACCCCGACGACGTTCTCCGGGGCGTACGCACCGAGGGCGCGCGAGATCGACGATCCCCAGTCGCCGCCCTGGGCGCCGTAGCGCCGGTAGCCGAGCCGCCGCATGAGTTCGGCCCATGCGCGGGCGACCCGGCGGACGTCCCAGCCGCGCTCCCGGGTCGGCCCGGAGAAGCCGTAGCCGGGGATGGACGGTACGACGAGGTGGAAGTCCTCGCCGAGTGGCCCGAGCACGTCCAGGAACTCGACGAACGATCCGGGCCAGCCGTGGGTGAGCAGCAGCGGCATCGCGTCCGGGTCGGCGGAGCGCAGGTGCAGGAAGTGCACGTTCTGTCCGTCGATCTCGGTGGTGTACTGCGGTAGCTCGTTCAGTGCGGCCTCCTGCCGCCGCCAGTCGTAGCCGGTCTGCCAGTGGTCGGCCAGCTCGCGTACCCGGGCGAGCGGGATGCCGTAGTCCCAGCCGGCGTCCGGCAGCTCGTCCGGCCAGCGGGTCCGGCGCAGCCGCTCGGCCAGGTCGGCGAGGTCCGCCTCGGGAATCTCGATCCGGAACGGCTTGATCATGTTGTCGTCCTCTCCGACGGGGCGGTGACTATCATTAGTGAGACTAACGTTTATGACACTAACGATATTAGGGCCGGCGGCCTGGAAACGTTAGTCCGACCAACGAAGTTGTTACGCTGCCCACATGGAGAACCGGATGGCCGACAGCCCGCCCGACCGGCTGACCGCACTGCCGAGCTGGCTGCTCACCCAGACCGCCCGGCACGCGCAGCGGCTGGTCGGCGACGGTTTCGCCGCCGTCGACGCCCGCGGCTACCACTACCGGCTGCTGCTGACCCTCGACGAGACCGGCCCGACCAGCCAGGCCGACCTGGGCCGGCGCAGCGGCATCCACCTCAGCGACGTGGTGGCGGCGGTCAACGACCTCGCCGACCGGCAACTCGTCGAGCGCTCCCCCGACCCGACCGACCGGCGGCGCAACGTCATCACCCTCACCCCGGCCGGTCGGCGCCAGCTCCGCCGGCTGGACCGGGCCGTGGCCCGGATCCAGGACGACCTGCTCGCCCCGCTCACCCCGACCGAGCGCGACCAGCTGACCCGCCTGTTGACCCGCCTCCTGCACCACCACAACGCCGGCGAGGCGCGGAAGCGGGTGCCCGAGACCCCACGGTGAGCGCAGACCCCACGGTGAGCGCAGACCCCACGGTGAGCGCAGACCCCACGGTGAGCGGACGGCCCGCGTGACGTGTCAGGCGCCCAGCCGCTGCCAGAGGAAGCGCAGCATCAGCGCCCACTTGAAGGCCAGTTGTGCGTTGTCGGCGGCGGCACCGTGGCCGCCCTCGATGTTCTCGTAGTAGGAGACGTCGTAGCCGTACCCGCGCATCCGGGCGGCCATCTTGCGGGCGTGCCCGGGATGCACCCGGTCGTCCCGGGACGAGGTGACGAAGAGGACCGGCGGGTACGACCGGCCGGGCCGGACGTTGTGGTACGGCGAATACTCGCGCAGGAACGCCCAGTCGGCCTCGTCGTCCGGGTTGCCGTACTCGGCCATCCAGGAGGCGCCGGCCAGCAGCAGGTGGTAGCGGCGCATGTCGAAGAGCGGCACCCGGGCCACCACCGCACCGAACAGCTCCGGAAACCGGGTCAGCATCGCCCCCATCAGCAGCCCGCCGTTGCTGCCGCCCTCGATGCCGAGCCGCGCCGGCACGGTGATGCCCCGGTCGACCAGGTCGGTCGCCACGGCGGCGAAGTCCTCGTACGCCCGGGGGCGGTTCTCCCGCAACGCGGCCCGGTGCCAGCGCGGGCCGTACTCGCCACCACCCCGGATGTTGGCGACCACGTACGTCCCGCCCCGAGCCAGCCAGCCCCGCCCGATGATCCCGCTGTAGCTCGGTGTCCAGGCCATCTCGAAGCCGCCGTACCCGGTCAGCAGGGTCGGCCCGGTCGGCTCGCCCGCCGGGCTCACCAGAAAGTACGGCACCCGCGTGCCGTCGGCCGAGCGGGCGAAGAGCTGTCGTACCGTCATCCCGGCCGGGTCGAAGAACGCCGGGTCGCGCTTCAGAGTCTCGACCGGCCCGCCGACGGTGCCGTGGTGCAGCGCGGTGGGTGCGAGGAAGCCGGTGCTGGCGAGCAGATACTCGTCGCTCTGCTCCGGGTTCGTGTCGACGATCACGACGTGCCGCTCCTCCCCCGGGCCGTCGAGCGCGAGCGGCCGTCGCCGCCAACCCTCCTCAGCCGGGGTGAGCACCTCGGTCCGGCTCCGCACGTCGACCAGGCTGCTCAGGATCAGGTGCCCGCGGGTCCAGGCGTGCTGGCCGAGCGCACTGTCCGGGCCCGGCGCGAAGACCACGGTCAGGTCGCGCTCCCCGGCGAGGAACCGGTCGAGCCTGGTGACCAGGACGGCTCCGGCCGGGTACGTCCGGTCGGCGACCGTCCACTCCGAACGGAGCTCGATCAGCAGCCACTCCCGGTGTACGTCGGTCTCGGCGTCCTCCGGCACGTCGATCCGGACCAGCTCGCCGTCGTCGGTGCGCAGGAACTCCTCCCGGCGGAAGAAGTCCAGCCGGCGGCCGAGGAAGTCCCGGACGAAGCCCGGAGTGGGGTCGTGCACCGCGTACACGGCGACGTCGTCGTCCCGGCCCTGGTAGACGGTGGTCGCCTCGGCCAGTGGCGTACCGCGCCGCCAGCGCTTGACGATCCGGGGATAGCCGGAGGCGGTCAGCGAACCGGGACCGAAGTCGGTGCCGACGTAGATGTGGTCGGCGTCGATCCAGCCGACGTCGCTCTTCGCCTCTGGCAGGGTGAATCCGTCCGGGACGAAGTCCCGCCGGGTCAGGTCGAACTCGCGCACCACACTCGCGTCGGAGCCGCCCCGGGCGAGCCGGACCAGGCAGCGCTGGTGGCCGGGGTGGTGCACGACCGCCCCCTGCCAGGTCCACGGCTCGCCCTCGGCCGTGGCCAGCGCGTCGACGTCCAGCAGGATCTCCCAGTCCGGCTCCGGCCGGCGGTACTCGTCAAGCGTGGTACGCCGCCAGAGCCCCCGGGGGTGGGCCTCGTCCTTCCAGAGGTTGTAGAGGTAGGTTCCGTCCCAATGTACGAATGGCACCCGGTCCGCGGCATCCAGCACCTGACGCAGCTCGGCGGTGAGCGTGGCGAAGGAGGTGTCGTCGGCGAGCGCGTCACGGGTCTCCGCGTTGCGGGCCCGCACCCAGGCGGTCGCCTCGGGATCGGAGAGCGCTTCGAGCCAGCGGAATTCGTCGTCGAGATCCGGGGCCACCCAGGGTTCCTACCACACGAGATGAACAAAGTTACCGCTGCGTCGGATGGCGGATTGAACCGTCCGGCGCCGATAAACGATTTAACAAGGGTGGAACGTTCCCGACTCCGACCCGCGTCGGTAGCGCCGGGCCGGGCCGTACTGGCGGTGCTGCTGCTCCTCGCTGGCCTGGCCGTGCTGCTCGTCGCCCCGGCACGACCGGCGGCCGCGCACGCCGCGATCGTCTCCACGGTGCCGCAGCAGCGGTCCGTACTCGGCTCCTCGCCCACCGAGGTGACGATCACCTTCAGCGAACCGGTGGCGCTGGTGCCCGGTCGGGCGCAGGTGCTCGCCCCGGACGGCAAGCGGATCAACAACGGGGACCCCACCGTGCGGGACGCCACACTCCGGATCCCGATCCGGGTCGCCGACCGGCCGCTCGGCACGTACCTGGTCAGCTACCGGGTGATCTCCGCCGACAGTCACCCGGTGGCCGGGAGCTACACCTTCTCCGTCGGCGCCGCCTCGGCCAGCCCGCCCGAGCCGGCCGACCAGACGGTACGCCCCGACGTCCAGGTCGCGGTGCCGGTGACCAGATACCTCGGGTACGCCGGACTGGTCCTGGTGATCGGCCCGACGCTACTGCTCGGGCTGCTCTGGCCACGCCGACTTCCGCGCCGGGGCGCGATCCGGCTGGTCCGGGTCGGCCTGGGACTGGTCGCGACCGGCGCCCTGGCCGGGCTCTGGGCGCAGGCGCCGTACACCAGTGGCGCCGGGCTCCTCGACGTCTCCGGCGCCGAACTGCGCCAGGTGCTCGGCTCGGACTTCGGGCTGGCCCTCGCCGCCAGGCTGGGCATCCTGCTGCTGGTCGCCGCCGTCCTGCCGCCGGTGCTGGCGGGGCGGGCCGGCCGGCTCCGGGTCTGGCTGCTGGTCGCCCTCGCCGCGGCCGGCCTCGCCACCTGGCCGGTCGCCGGGCACGCCGCCGCCTCCCCGGTCCCGCCGGCCAGCGGCATCGCCAGCGTGGCGCACCTGGCGGCGATGTCGGTCTGGCTCGGCGGGCTGGTGACGCTGGTCTGCTTCCACCTCCGGGCCGCCCATCCCCGGACGCTCGCCGTCATCCTGCCGGTCTGGTCCCGCTGGGCCGGGCTCGCGGTGCTATGGCTGGTCGCCGGCGGGGCGGTGCAGGCGGTGATCGAGGTCGGCACACCGGCCGCCCTCGTCGGCACCGGCTACGGGCAGCTCGTACTGGCCAAGGTGGGCCTGCTCGCGGTGCTGCTCGGTGCCGCCGCGTACGCCCGACGCCTGGTCCGCCGCCGGACGGTCACGGCAGCCGCCGCCGACGCGACACGCGCCGCCGAGCGGGCCGGCGTGCTGGTGCCGGTCGGCGCGGCAGCACCACCCGCTCCGCCCGCATCCACGGCTCCCACGTCCACGGCTCCCGCATCCACGGCTCCCACGTCCACGGCTCCCGGGGATGGCCGCGGTCCGGCAGCCGCGATCGCGGGGCGGCGCCGGTTGCGCCGGGCGGTCGGCCTGGAGGTGCTGGTCGGCCTGGTCGTGCTCGGGATCAGCGCCGTGCTGGTGCAGACCACCCCGGGCCGCAACGCCGGAATCGAGGCCGAGATCGCCGCCTCCGACACCTTCGCCCAGACGCTCAACTCGCCGCTCTACACCCTCCAGTTCGACATCTACCCGGTGCAGCTCGGACCGAACAACACCGTGCACGCCTACGTCTACACCCCGGAGGGCAAGCCGCTGCCGGCGGTGGAGTGGACGCTTACCGCCTCGTTGCCGGCCCAGGGCGTCGAACCGACCTCCACCCCGATGCTCGGCATCGAGCCGCACCACGCGGTCGGCGCGATCAACTTTCCCATCCCCGGCGAGTGGCAGCTGCGCTTCACCATCCGCACCTCCGACATCGACCAGGCCACGGTGCGCACCACCGTCCAGGTGCGCTGACGTGCAAGGAAGGGCCCCCGCTTATCGTTTTCTGTTGTAGCGGGGGCCCTTCCTTGCACGTCAGTGGCCGCGGGCGAGCCAGTCGTCGAGGTGGGGGGCCTCGGCGCCGATCGTGGTGTCCGCGCCGTGGCCGGTGTGTACCACCGTCGCGGGCGGCAGGCTCAGCAGCCGCTGGCGGATCGAGTCGACGATGGTGCCGAAGTCGCTGAACGAGCGGCCGGTCGCCCCCGGCCCGCCCTGGAAGAGGGTGTCGCCGGTGAAGACCGCGCCGAGGTCGGGGGCGTGGAACGAGCAGGCTCCCGGGCTGTGGCCCGGGGTGTGCAGCACACGCAGCGCGGTGCCGGCCACCTCGATCGACTGCCCGTCCCGCAGCTCCCCGTCCGGTGGCAGGTCCGGATGCACCATGTCCCAGAGCACCCGGTCGGCCGGATGCAGCAGTACCCGGGAGCCGGTCGCCCCGGCCAGCGCCGGCGCGACCCGTACGTGGTCGTCGTGCGCGTGCGTGGCCAGGACGGCCAGCACGCGCCGGCCGCCGACCGCGGCCAGGATCGCGTCGACGTCGTGCGGCGCGTCGATCACCACGCACTCGGTGTCGTCGCCGACGACCCAGACGTTGTTGTCGACGTCGAAGGTCTGGCCGTCGAGCGAGAAGGTGCCCGAGGTGACGGTGTGGTCGATCCGGGCCGCCATCAGAAGATCACCACCGACCGCAGCACGTCGCCGTGGTGCATCTTGGTGAACGCCTCCTCGACCTGGTCGAGGGCGATCTCCTCGGTGACGAAGGCGTCCAGGTCGAGCCGGCCCTGGAGGTAGAGCGAGGTCAGCATCGGGAAGTCCCGGTCGGGCAGGCAGTCGCCGTACCAGCTCGACTTGAGCGCCCCGCCCCGGCCGAAGACGTCGATGAGCGGCAGGTCGGGGACCTTCATCTCCGGGGTCGGCACCCCGACCAGGACGACGGTGCCGGCCAGGTCCCGGGCGTAGAAGGCCTGCTTCCAGGTCTCCGGCCGGCCGACCGCCTCGATCACCACGTCCGCGCCGAAGCCGCCGGTCAGGTCCCGGATCGCCTCGACCGGGTCGGTCTCCCGGGCGTTGACGGTGTGCGTCGCGCCGAAGCCCCGGGCCCACTCCAGCTTTCGGGGATCGGTGTCGACCGCGATGATCGTGGTGGCACCGGCCAGCGCCGCGCCGGCCACCGCGCCGTCGCCGACGCCGCCGCAGCCGATCACCGCGACCGAGTCGCCCCGGGTGACGCCGCCGGTGTTCATCGCCGCGCCGAGCCCGGCCATCACCCCGCAGCCGAGCAGCCCGACGGCGGCCGGCCGGGCGGCCGGGTCGACCTTGGTGCACTGCCCCGCGTGTACGAGGGTCTTCTCCACGAACGCGCCGATGCCGAGCGCCGGGGAGAGTTCGGTGCCGTCGGTGAGGGTCATCTTCTGCGCCGCGTTGTGCGTGGCGAAGCAGTACCACGGCCGGCCGCGCCGGCAGGCGCGGCAGGTGCCGCAGACGGCCCGCCAGTTGAGCACGACGAAGTCGCCCGGCTCGACGTCGGTCACGCCGGCACCGACCTGCTCCACGATCCCGGCGGCCTCGTGGCCGAGCAGGAACGGGAAGTCGTCGTTGATGCCGCCCTCCCGGTAGTGCAGGTCGGTGTGGCAGACCCCGCAGGCCTGCACCCGCACCACCGCCTCACCGGGGCCGGGATCCGGTACGACGACGGTGGCCAGTTCGACCGGCGCACCCTTGACCCTGGCGATGACCCCGCGTACTTCCTGGCTCACACTGCCTCCTTCAAGATCTCGATCCCGATCCGCGTAGCATGTCACGGCCTCCCGCTGTGCTGACCTGGCTCACCCGCCATCCGGAACGGCACGGTCGGTGGTGGCGCGCGGCGGCCGGGGTGTCGGTGACGAATGTGCCACAGAGTCGCCCGTGGGGCGATGGCCGTGCGCTGGTCCGAGGACCCGCCGCCGCTTCGGGGGCGCGGCGTCCGGTCTGTGGTGGGGTGTCCGGTCTTGGTGGTGATCGGGTGGTGGGTGGGGCCGGGTCGGTGGAACATCCGGGGGCCGGGGGTCGTTGTAACCGGCGTACGACCGCAGCAGCAGGCCCCCACCCCGGGGCTGTCGAGTGCCCGGGGGAATGTGCGGGCGGTGGCGGCGGTTGACCTCCCCCGGAGACACGTTCCTGTGTTTCGTTCGGCACGCCATCACCGGTCTCCACCCTTGGTGGGTGTGTGGTGGTGTGTCTCATCCCCGGAATGGAAGGCAGACCATCATGACGTTCGTCAGCCGATGGCTTCCCGCCATCACCGAGACCCCGATCCGTAGGACCGCGCTGGGTATCGCCGGGCTCGCCGTCGCCGGTGGCGCGATCGCCGCTCCGGCGATCGCCGCGGACACCCCGACGCCGATGTCGCCGACCTCGGCCGCGGTCACCACCGACGTGCGGGACATCGACAAGGGCAGCCCGTCGAAGGTCCTGGACTATCAGTACAAGGCGCAGGAGAACGGCTACTACTGCGCTCCGGCGGCGACCCGGATCGCGCTGACCGCGCAGGGCCACGCCCCGACCCAGGACGAGGTCGCCGGTAAGCTCGGCACGACCGAGGCCGGCACGAACTCGGCCGAGGACACCACCCGGGTACTCAACACCACCGGTGGTAAGGGCTACAGGACCGTGGCGATCCCGGACCCGACGGTTACGCCGGAGCAGATGGACCGGCTCCAGGTCGACATCGTCCGCGCCCTCGACGCGAAGCGTCCGGTCGTGATGAACATCAAGGGCACCGGCATCGACCTCGACGGGATGTCGCACTCGTATGCCGGTGGGCACTACCTGACCGTTGTCGGGTACGACGACCACGGCCGCAAGGTCAAGATCGCCGACCCGGCCAACCCGGACCAGGCCGAGTACTGGATGAGCACCATCGCCCTGGCCAACTGGGCCGCCGAACGCGGCTACTCCGCATAACCCGATCCGACACAGCACACCCCGACAAGGGCCGGCCCCCGGAACATCATCCGGGGACCGGCCCTTTCGTCGTACCCGGACTCAGCTCGCCGGGTCGGTCGCCGCCAGCGTGGCGCCGAGGCGCTCGACCGCGTCCCGGATCATCCGCCCGTACGGGTCGTCGGAGAGCACCGGCAGGCTCTCCCGGGCGAGGGCCAGATGCCGGCGCGCCTGGTCCGGCCGGCCGAGCTTGCGGTAGTCCTCGGCGAGGTTGAGCTGCAACGACGGGCGGAACGCCGCGACCGCGAGGCCGGCATGGCTCCGTTGCGCCCGCTCGTCGGTCAGCGTCTCGGCCGCCTCCAGCGCCCGCAGGTCCCAGCGGAGTTCCTCGGCCGGATCGTCCTGGAGGTCGGCGAGGTAGTGCGCGAGTGTGCAGCGGTGGAACGGATCACCGGTCGGGCCGATCACCGCCCAGAGCTCGGTCAGCCGCTCCCTGGCCGGCCCGGTGCGCCCGGCCCGCCCCCACTCGACCGCCTCCGCGATGCTCGCCATCGTCTCGTCGGTTCCCTGCCCCATCGTCCACTCCCCCTGCCTCCGGCCGGTACGCCGACGATGCTCGGGCCTCGATGAGGTCGAGGGTCAACCCCGGAACCCGGCCGGCGAGGTGTCCCCCCGCGCGGTGCGGCGGGCCGGCGGACTACCGCGTTCGTGGTACGTGCCGGCGCACCCGGCTCAATACAGTGGCGGCATGAGTCGCTGGGCGGTGGCCGACATGAGTCGCTGGGCGGTGGCCGGGACGAGGCGCCGGGCGGTGGCCGGGACGAGGCGCCGGGCGGTGGCCGGGACGAGGCGCCGGGCGGTGGACGTCGGGATAGTGGCGGTCACCGGGGCAGTCACCGCGTACCGGATGGCGGTCGCGGTGGTGGAACCGGCAGACCGGGCGCCGGACCTCTGGGCGTACGCCATCGCGGCGGCGATGACCGCGGCCCTGCTCGCCCGGCGGCGCTGTCCGGCCGCGGTGCTGGCGGCGGTCGGTGGTCTCTTCCTGCTCTACCACGTCTCCCGGTATCCGGGCGGTGCGCCGGCCGCGCCGGTCTGGGTGGCCCTCTACTCGGTCGCGGTGGCGCCGCGCCGCCGGCTCGGCCTGGTGCTGGCCGGCCTCTTCATCCTGCTGGACGCGCACGGGCGGACCGTGGTGGCCGGGGTCGAGCCGCTGGACGCCACGCTGGACGGTTCGACCGTGGTCTTCGTGGCGGCGCTGCTCCTCGGCGAGGTGGTACGGGGCCGCCGGATCCGCCTCGCCCTGCTGCACGCCGAGCAGGACAGTACGGCGGAACGGCGGGTGCTCGACGAACGCGTCCGGATCGCCCGTGAGCTGCACGACGTCACCGCGCACACCCTCGCGGTGGTCGGCGTGCAGGCCGGGGTGGCCGCCGACGTGCTCGACGACGACCCGGAACAGGCCCGAAAGGCGCTGGAGGCGGTCCGGCGGGCCAGCCGGGAGGCGCTGACCGAACTGCGCGCCGCGGTCGGCGTGCTCCGGGACGGCACCCGGCAGCCCGAGGACCAGCAGTGGCAGCCCGGCAACCAGCAGTGGCAGCCCGAGGACCAGCAGTGGCAGCCCGCGACAGGGCCGGAACCGCCGGCTCCCGGGCTCGACCGGTTGTCCGCGCTGGCCGCGACGACCGGCACGGTGCTGCGGCACGACGGTACGCCGCGACCGCTGCCCCGGGCGGTGGAGGCGACCGCGTACCGGATCGTGCAGGAGGCGGTGGCGAACGCCCTCCGGCACGCCGGCGCCGAGCGGATCGAGGTACGGATCGGCTACCGCCGCGACGGGCTCGACCTCACCGTCTCCGACGACGGCCGGGGCGTGGCCGGGCCGCCCGGCAACGGCCTGCGCGGGATGGCGGAGCGGGCCGCCGGGCTCGGCGGCTGGCTGCGGGCCGGCCCGGCCGACGGCGGCGCCGGCTTCCAGGTGCGGGGATGGCTGCCGGGATGACGGTCAGGGTCTTGCTCGCCGACGACCAGACGCTGGTCCGGGCCGGGTTCCGGGTGCTGCTGGAACGGACGCCGGAGATCGAGGTGGTCGCCGAGGCCACCGACGGCGACGAGGCGATCGCGCTGGCCCGGGCGCACCGGCCGGACATCGTGCTGATGGACATCCGGATGCCGGGCACCGACGGGTTGACCGCGACCCGGCGGATCCTCGCCGACGACCGGCTGCCCGGGGTCCGGGTCGTCGTGCTGACCACCTTCGAACTCGACGAGTACGTCTACGCGGCGCTGCAGGCCGGTGCCAGTGGCTTCCTGCTGAAGAACCTGGAGCCGGAGGAGCTGCGCCGGGCGGTCCGGGTGGTGGCGGCCGGCGACGCGCTGCTGGCGCCGGAGGTGACCCGCCGGCTCATCGCCGCCTACGCCAGCGGACCGGAGGTGCCCGGCCTGCACACGTTGACCGCCCGGGAGCGCGAGGTGGTGACACTGGTCGCGGACGGGCTCTCCAACGCGGAGGTGGCCGCCCGGCTCGGGATGAGCACCGCGACCGCCAAGACGCACGCCAACCGGGCGATGACCAAGCTCGGCGCCCGGGACCGGGCCCAACTCGTGGTCTTCGCCTACCGCGGCGGGCTCGCCGGGGTACGGCGGATGCGGTAGCCCGCCGCCGTCGCCGGACGGATCCGGTGGCGTCCCGCCGTTCGTAGCGTTCCCGGCATGTTCCTCATCCTCGGACCAGTATTGAACGCCGTCGCCTCCTTCTTCTGGCAGCCGGACACCCAGGGCGTCACCGCCGGCACGCTCACCGCCCTCTCCTGCGCCTGCTGGCTGATCGGCCTGCTCGCCCTCTACGACCAGCTCCGCGCCGAGGCGCCCCGCTACGTGGCGGTGGCGCTGCCGCTGACCGTCTTCGCGACCGTCGGCGGGGTGGCGTTCGGGGTGCAGAGCATCCACGAGGTGCTCTTCGACGCCTCGCACGCGGACACGATCGCGCTGCTCGACCAGCACCCGTTCGCCGCCTGGGCGCTCTACTGGGTCGCCGGACCGCTCTTCCCGCTCGTCCTCTTCCTGCTCGGCGTGGCCCTGCTCCGGCTGCGCGCCACACCGCTGCCGGTCGGCGTACTGCTCTGCCTGGGTGCGCTGGCGTTTCCGTTGAGCCGGATCAGCCGGGAGGCGGCGGTCGCGCACGTGGCCGACCTGCTCCTCCTGCTCCCCTTCCTCTACCTCGGCGTGCGGGCGCTGCGTGGCCGCTCCGGCTCCCGGCCCGCCGGGGCGGTGCCGCCGGAGGTGGTCAGCGGCAGGAACAGCAGCATGGCGAGCGAGAGCAGGACGTAGCTGTTCGACCCGAAGAAGCCGACGACGCCGTCGTGGTCCCCGGACCACAGCCAGACGACGCTGCCACAGAGCAGGAGGTACGCGGCGGCCAGTGCCCGCCACTGCCACAGCCACAGCCGAAGCCACCGCCACCCCGGGCGCGAATCCTCGGCGCACTCGCTGCGTTCGGCGCGCCCAGCGAGCCCAGCGAGCTCGGCACGCCCAGCGAGCCCGGCACGCCCAGCGAGCCCGGCACGCCCAGCGAGCCCGGCACGCCCAGCGAGCCCGGCACGCCCAGCGAGCCCGGCACGCCCGGCGCGCCCGGCGAGGGTGGAGTCGGCGAGGACCACCAGCGCGGGCACCAGCCAGACCAGATGGTGAACCCAGGTGACCGGGCTGACCAGGCACGCGACGATCCCGGTCAGGGCGAATCCGTGGCGCTCGTCACCGCGCCGGACCGCCTGCCGGGTCCGGTGCGCCCAGACCAGCAGAACCACCGCGACCAGCACCAGCCAGGCGAGCCGGTTCGGATGCTCCGGATTCCAGCGCGCCGCCAGCCCCAACAGAGACTGGTTGGAGACGTACTCCAACGCCCCGACCCGGCCGGTGTCCCAGACGGCCCGCCCGAAGAAGGTTTGGGTGGCCTCCGGCGCCACCAGCCAGGCCAGCAGGGTGGCGCCGGACGCCGTGGCCGCCGCCGTGGCCGCCGCCCGCCAACGGCGGGTCACCACGAGATAGCCGATGAAGATCGCCGGGGTCAGCTTGATGGCCGCGGCGACGCCGCTGCCGACACCGGCGAGTCGGTGACCCCGGTCCAGCAGCCAGAGATCGGCGTAGACCAGGGCGAGCAGCACCAGGTTGACCTGGCCGAAGCTGACCGTGTCGCGTACCGGCCCGAGCATCGCGAAGAGGCACACCGCGAGCGCGAAGCTGAACCCCCGGTGCCAGCCCTCCCGCCGGGCGATCGGATCGACCAGGAGCCACAGCACGAACGCGGCGGCCGCGGCCGTGACCGCGGCGTTGACCGCGATCGCCGGATGCCAGTCCAGCACCGCCAACGGCAGCATGCAGAGCGCGGCAAAGGGTGGATAGGTGAACCCGTAACCCGTGCCGGGCCGGACGTAGTCGTAGAGCCGGCCACCGTCGTGAACCCAGTGGTTGACCGCCCCGTGGTAGACACCGACGTCGAACCAGCCCCGGTGCCCGGGGAGCAGGGCGATGGCGACCGCGATCGCCCCGGCCAGGCCGAGGAGAAGGAGCACCCGGGCGTACGTCCGGGGAGGTCCGGTCATCGGGAGGTCCCCTCCAGCGCCCTGCCGTTCCAGGCCGGACTGGCCAGCACCGTCGAGAGTGCGTTCACACCGAGCCCGAAGCAACCGACCGCGACGATCCCGAGCGCCACCCCGGTCGTGGCGAGGGCGAGCTCTGCCGGATCCGGCCCGAAGCCGCTGGGCAGGGTGAGGAAGGCGACGCCGGCGGCGGTCAGGGAGGCCAGCAGGCGTACCGGCCGCTGTGGTGCGGCGGCGGCGATCAGGACCAGGCCCCACAGCACGTACCAGGGTCGGGTGGCCGGCCCGAGCACCGCCACCGCCGCCAGGGCCAGCCCGAGCACGTACGTCGGGCCGAGCCGGCGCCGGTGCCACCAGGCGAGGACCATGCCCCCGAGGGCGGCGAGCAGCCCGGCCCAGAGCCAGAACCGCATCGGCGCGGTGCCGAGGTCGAACCCGGCCGCCTCGGTCAGCCGGTGCGACGCCCGCCCGAGCGCGCTCGAGATCGACCAGCTGTGCTTGTAGAACGGTGTGCCGAGGGCGGTGATCCAGCCGTAGCCGAGGCCGGTGGCGGCGGTGGCGGCCACCGCCGTCAGGCCGGCGAGCCCGGCGGTACGCAGCGTGGCAAACCAGATTCCCCAGTACGGCCGGGCCAGCGCCACGACCACCAGCAGCCCCGCCGCCGCCGGCGCCTTGACCAGGGCGGCCAGCGTCACCAGGACGGTGGCGAGCGCGAACCGGTGTTCGAAGGCGAGGCAGAGGCCGGCCAGCAGCAGCCCGAGCATCACCGCCTCGTTGTGCGCCCCGGCGACCAGGTGGAGCGGCACCAGCGGATTCAGCACGCCGAGCCAGGTCGCGGCGCCCGGCTCGACCCCGGTGTGCCGGGCCAGCCGGGGCAGGAAGACCGCCAGCAGGACGACGCCGAGCAGAGCCACCACGCGCATGCCGATCACCCCGGCCGCCGCTGTCGTGCCGGCCACGGCGGTGACCAGGGCGGCCAGGCCGAGGAAGACCGGCCCGTACGGCGCCGGCGTCTGCTGCCACATCTGCGGCACCTCGGCGGCGAAGGGCCCACCGAACCGTGACACCCCGTGCTCGTAGACGTCGGCACCGGCCAGCACCATCGTGCCCTGCGCGAGATAGCTGTAGACGTCCCGGCTGAACAGGGGCGGGCCGAGCAGCAGCGGGCAGGTCCAGAGGGCGAGGGTGGTCAGCAGGCCACGCACGTCGGCGCCGCCGGGCCGCCGAAGGTCACGCCCCGCCCACCACCAGGCCGCCACCAGCATGGTGAGACCGACGTATCCGCAGATCAGCGCCGGGCCCGGATAGTGCCGCCAGTCTGTCAGCCAGAGCGCCGCTCCGGTCTGGTCGACCGGCAACGCACCGGTGGCCAGTCC
This sequence comes from Plantactinospora sp. WMMC1484, assembly GCF_049315195.1. Classification (NCBI taxonomy): domain Bacteria; kingdom Bacillati; phylum Actinomycetota; class Actinomycetes; order Micromonosporales; family Micromonosporaceae; genus Plantactinospora; species Plantactinospora sp. WMMC1484. The sequence continues at coordinate 3,058,333 of NZ_CP186055.1, read as the reverse complement.
GGCGCACCCCAGGATCATCGTCCCGGCGGTGCCCAGGATGCGGTATGCGAGCACCGCAGGCAGTCTCAGCACCCAGGAAGGATTCCTGTACCACGTTGCCGCAAGACGTCCGGCCGGTGATCCGCCGGTGGCGCGGGAGTGCCGCGCGGACGCCGTCGGCCTGCGATATCGCTGCCGGTGCTGCTGGTGCTTGCTGTCGGTGCTTGCCGTCGGTGCTTACTGCCGGGTGTTTGCTGCCGGGTGTTTGCTGCCGGTGCAGGCCGGTGCCGGGTCGCGGGTGGGCGGTCAGCCAGAAACGAGCCGGCGGGCCTCGGCCAGGGTGACCGGCTCGCCGTGGCTCTGGACGTACCACTCGTAGTCGTCGTCGATCAGGCCGCGCAGCAACGCCACGTCGAGGCCGTCGTCGGGGTTGCGCAGGTGTGCCGGTGGCGGATAGAAGCAGTCGCCGAGCAGCGCCACACCGTCGTCGGGGACGTACACCACGGTCGAGTCGGGAGCGTGCGCACCGCCGACGTGCCGCAGCCGTACGCCGGAGGGCAGGGTCAGCTCGTCGGCGAAGGTGCGTCCGGGCGGCAGGATCGTGAAGTTGTCCCAGCCCTCCATCGCCAGCGCCCGGGCCCGGAAGCTCGGGCCGAGCCGGGGGTTGGCGCGTACCTGCTCGCGCAGGTAGCGGTGGCTCCACGGCCGGGCCGCCTCCTGCCGGAGCAGCTCCCGGCCGGCGACATGACCGACGATCTCGACGTCGGGCCAGGCGCAGGCGCCCCAGACGTGGTCCCAGTGGTGATGGGTGTAGACCAGCCACCGGGCCGGCGGAAGCCCGGCGGCGCGCATGACGGCTTGGATCTCGCGGGCGTGCGCGGGGCTGTGCCCGGCATCCACGACCACGCTGCCGCGCTCGTCGGCGACGACCGCCACGCCGGCCTGGACGTTCGCCGGGTCGGGGTCGCCGGGCGAGATCCAGACCCGGCCGGCGAGCTGCCGGATGGCTATGCCGTCGATGATCGCGCGACCTCCCGTGCGGGGCCCGGCCGGGCCGGGGTGGGCTGGCACACACCATATCCACACCACCCACCGGTGCGGGCTACCGTACGGCGGAGCAGGTGGAGGGACGGCGACCGTGATCACCCGTAGTGACGTGCAGCAGGCGGCGACCCGGATAGCCGGACGCATCCGGACGACCCCGGTGGCCCGGATCGAGCCCGATCTCGCCGGCCCGGCCGGCGCCCTCTGGCTGAAGCTGGAGTTCCTGCAACACTCCGGCTCGTTCAAGGCACGTGGCGTCTTCAACCGGGTGCTGGCCGCCGCCGAGCGCGGCGAGCTGCCGGCCGCCGGTGTCATCACCGCCTCCGGCGGCAACGCGGGCGCCGCCGTCGCGTACGCGGCGGGCGCCCTCGGACTGCCCGCCGAGGTGTACGTGCCGACCACCGCCCCCGCCGTCAAGGTCGGCAGGCTGCGCCAGCTCGGCGCCACCGTGGTCCCGCACGGCAGCGAGTACGCCGAAGCTTACGAGGCCGCGGTCAAGCGGGCGGCCGACACCGGAGCACTCTTCTGCCACGCCTACGACCAGCCGGAGATCTGCGCCGGTCAGGGCAGCGTGGCGCTGGAGTTGCTGGAACAGGCCGGTGAGCTGGATACCGTGCTGGTGGCGGTCGGCGGCGGCGGGCTGATGGCCGGGGTGACCGCCGGACTGGACGGCCAGGCCCGGGTGGTCGCGGTCGAACCGGAGGGCGCCGCCGCCCTGCACGCGGCACTGGCGGCGGGCGGGCCGGTCGACGTACCTGTCGCCGGGGTCGCCGCCGACTCGCTCGGCGCGCGCCGGGTCGGCACCATCGCCTACGAGCTGGCCGTCGGCGCCGGGGTGCACAGCGTGCTGGTCACCGACGGGCAGATCGTCGAGGCGCGACGGCTGCTCTGGAGCACCTACCGGGTCGCCGTCGAGCACGGCACCGCCGCCGCCCTGGCCGCGCTCACCTCGGGCGTGTACCGGCCGGCCGCCGGGGAGCGACTGGCGGTGCTGCTCTGCGGCGCCAACACCGACCCCGCCGACCTGGCCGGCTGACCCTCGGCACCACCCGCCGACCGACCGCCGACCGCCGACTGCCGATCGACCGCCGACCGACCGCCGACTGCCGACCGACTGCCGACCGTCGTCCTGGGCCGCTACCGCACCACCCGAAGGGCCGCGCGGCGCCGCGCGTACCGGCCGGGCCAGTCGGCTGGCGGGCCGAGCAGGGCGGCGAGCCTGGCGGCGTCCCGCTGCGCCTGCCCCGCGCAGCAGTTGTTCAGCAGTACATGCAGCTCGTCGGTTTCGTCGGCGAGGTCATGCAGCTGTCCCGCCCACTCGGCCAGCTCGTCGTCACGGTAGGCGTACCGGAACCGGCCCTCCTTGTCGCCGGTGGTCCACTCCGGGCTGTGGCCGTGGAAGCGCATCACCGCCGGCTCGGCGGTGGCCAGCAACAGCGGCGGGATGGACGACTCGTGGCCCTGTGGCATGTCGACGCTGACCATCGAGATGTCGTGCCGGGCGAGGAAGCCGACCGTCTCCGGCGCGTTCTCCCCGTCGAACCAGGAGGCGTGCCGGAACTCGACCGCGACCCGCCAGGGGCGGCAGCGCTCGACGGCGTCGAGGACCCGCTGCTTCGCCCGCTCGCCCCGCGTCAGCCAGGGCGGAAACTGGAACAGCACGACACCGAGTTTGCCGGCGCCGGCGATCGGCTCGACCGCGTCGCGGAACCGTCGCCACAGCTCGTCGTAGCTGGACTCCGGCAGGTCGCGGCGGCGTACCCGGCCGGTCTCCCGGCCCGGTGGCCGCAGGTCGGCCGGGAGCGCCGCCGCCTGGATCCCGTGCCCGGTGAAGAGGCCGAGCGCCTTGACGTCGAAGGTGAAGTCCGGCGGCGTACGGTCCACCCAGGCCGCCGTCGTCTCCGGCGCCGGCACCGCGTAGTAGGTGGTGTCGACCTCGACCAGGCCGAACCGTTCGGCATAGTAGGCCAGCCGTCCTGCCGGGGTGTTGGCCGACCGGGGGTACCAGCCGGACGCGAGCAGGGACCGATCCGCCCACGAGGAGGTGCCCACCTTCATCTCGCCCATGTCCACAGTTTCTCCCCAGCGGGCAGCAGGGTCGAAACCTCCCGGGTCGGGACGAACGACCGGGAGAGGGACAGCGCCCTACACTCCGTCTCGTTACCGAGACCGGCAGTTCCGACAAATCGTATGCTAGCCCGGTGACTCCGACCGGCTCCGACGGCTCCGACGGGCATCGCCGGACACACACCGGCCGGCGCCGCAACGAGGAGGCCCGGCAGGCGATCCTCGACGCGGCGCTCCGCCTGCTCACCGCCCCGCACGACGGCGGGTTGACCGTCGACCTCCTTGCCCATGAGGCCGGCGTCGGCAAGCAGACCATCTACCGCTGGTGGCAGTCGAAGTGGGCGGTGCTGCTGGAGGCGCTGACCGACTGGGGAGAGGCACTGGTGCCCGTCCCGGACACCGGGTCACTCCGCGGCGACCTGTGCACCTTTCTCGCGCACACGTTCGCCCGGGCGAAAGAGCCGGCGACGGCGGTGGTGCTGCGCACCCTGGCCGCCGAGGCGGCCCGCGATCCCGGCACCGCCGAACTCTTCCGGCAGTTCACCCGGACCCGCCGGGACGCGCTGCACGCCATCGTCCGGCGCGGCCGGGAACGGGAGGAACTGGGCCCGGAGCTGGATCTCGAACTTCTGGTCGACCAGGCGTACGGACTGTTCTGGTACCGCTTCCTCCTCGGGCACGAGCCGCTCAACCAGGAGGTCGCCGAGCGGCTCACCGACACACTCATCCGCTGACCTGCACGCGTGTTCGCCATGATCGCCTGCGTGCATACGGTTTCCGGCTGCTCGCCCGGCCGATCGGCGGCGTGTCATGCTGGCCCGTCGGGGGGCCCCGGCTGCGATGCTCGGGCCGGTGCCCGCCGATCGACCACCGAGGAAGGCCAGCAGTCGAGCCGATGAGTTCCGAACACGCACACAGTCACCTGCCGCGCCCCGGCCCACCGCCCGGCCGAGCGGCCCGGCGGCTGAGCCTGGCGCTGCTGATCCCGGCGGCGCTCCTGACCCTCGCGGCGATGGTGCTGCTCTGGCCCGACGACACCCCCACGGCACGCCAGGCCGACGGGCCGACCCGGGTGCTCGGCACGGTCGTCGCGGTCGACTCGGTCCCCTGCCCGCCGCCGGCGGCCGACGAGGAGTTGCCGGCCGGAGCCCCGACCGACTGCGGCACGGTCGCCGTCGACCTGACCGAGGGGGTCGGGGCCGGACAGCGGGTCAGCACCGACGTGCCGTCCGGTCCGGGTGCCATCCGGGTGCAGCCCGGTGACGAGGTGGCGCTGCTCTATCTGGAGGAGAGCCCGGAGCGACAGTACTCGATCATCGACCACCAGCGCTCCACCCAGTTGTGGCTGCTCGGTGCGGTGTTCGCGCTCGCCGTCCTCGCCTTCGGCCGGTGGCGCGGGCTGAGCGCGCTGGCTGGGCTCGGCGTCACCTTCGCGATCCTGCTGATGTTCATCGTGCCGGCCATCCTCGACGGGCGCTCGCCGCTGCTCGTCGCCATCGTCGGTGCGGCGGCGATCATGCTCACCGTGCTGTACCTGACCCACGGGTTCAGCATGACCACCACGATCGCGGTGGCCGGCACGCTGGCCAGCCTGACCATCACCGCGGCGCTCTCCGCGATCGCCACCGCCGCCGCCCACCTCTCCGGCATCGCCGACGAGACCTCCAACTATCTCTCCGTCACCCAGGGCGAGGTCAACATGCGCGGCCTGCTGCTGGCCGGCATCGTCATCGGCTCGCTCGGGGTGCTCGACGACGTCACCGTCACCCAGTCGGCCACCGTGGCCGAACTGGCCAGGGCAAACCCCGGGTACGGGTTCCGGCGGCTCTACTCCGCCGCCACCCGGGTCGGCCGGGCACACATCGCCTCGGTGATCAACACGATCGTGCTGGCGTACGCCGGCGCCTCCCTGCCGCTGATGCTGCTCTTCGCCGCCGACAGTGCCACCCCGGTCGGCGAGTTGCTGACCAGCGAGCTGATCGCCCAGGAACTGGTCCGCAGCGCGGTCGGCACCATCGGGCTGATCGCCGCCGTGCCGATCACCACCGCCCTGGCGGCACTGCTCGCCGCCCGGCACGGCTCGGAGGCGGACGCCGGCCAGGTGGTGCCGGTCCCGGTCCTCCCCACCCCGGCCGCCGGGCAGGACGACCCGAGCACCGGGCAGGCCACCACGGCAGCCCGGCAGGAGGTCGCCGCGACGTCGACGCCACACGGGCCCGCGTCCTCGCCGATTGATGGTGGACCACCGGCGACGGCAACCGGACAGCCCTCGACCCCGGCGCCGGGCAGCAGACCGGAGACGGACGATCCCTGGATGGCCTTCGTCGACCGCCACCGGCACACCGGGCCGTAACCGGCGAGCCGGCACCCCGTTCCCGTCGCGTCAGCCGTCGCCCCGCATCTCCCGGGCGATCCGCTCCACCTCCGCCAGGGTCTTCGGGCCCTCCGGCCACCTGCTCGCCACGTCCGAGAAGACCACCGGCACCGCGGCGTCCTCGGCCGGACACCCCGCCGGGGTGCACCGCGGGCAGCCGTACCCCTGATGCTGCCGCACCACCCGCCGCGCCTCGTCGAGGTCGGGAGTGAGGACGTCGACGGCGGTCCGGCGCACAGCCGTCCGCTCTCCGGTGACGTGCAGCCACGCGGTCGCGATCTCCAGCGGCTCGCACTCCTCCAGCAGGCACGGCGAGCAGAGCCGATCGTCGCCGGGGGCATGCACGTCGGCGATCCGGCGGGCGGCGGCCGTGATCGCGGCGTGCAACCGGGGGTCGATCGGCGAGCCGTCGAAGACCACGACCTTCACCGCCGTCTCCAGCAGCCAGCAGCGCCGCTCCCGGCACTGGGCGCACCGTGCGGGCGGGTCGGCGGCATGGGTCAGGATGATCCGCTGGGCGGTGTCGATCGCGAGTCCGGGCGGGCCGTCGGCGCCGTTCACACCAGCCGCCGGAGGCCCGTCGGGATCCGGGCGGTGGCGGCCCGGTCGAGGCGGCGGTGGACGGCGGCGAGCAGCCGCAGGCAGCCACCCCGTGGCGCACACTCCGGGCAGCGGCGGCCGGCCCGGTGCTGGCGTTCGATCAACTGGTCGACCCGGCGGCGGGCCAGGGTGATATCCACGTCGGAACCTCCTGACGCCACGACACCCCGGAGACCAGTCGCGGGGCGCCGCTCACTGTGGGCGGATGGCGGGACCGACCCGGGTCACCCGGGGGGCGGGCCCGGGCCGGCCGGGACGCCGGATGCGGGCCGTACACCCTGGCCGGCGTCCCTGACAGTCACCCTCCGACTACGCCGACCGCTGGTCGAGTAGGCCGGTGTCCGCTGGGCGTCGCGGTGTCCGCTACTGCGGTCGGTACGCCTCGTACGCGTCGCGCAACTCGCGGGCCTCACGGATCCCGGACGCCTCCACGCCAGCCAGTACCTCGGATGCCCGCCACCAGTTCGACGGCACCACCCTGCCCGAGGTGATCGCCACCTGCGCGGACGCGCACGCCTCGTCCGGGCGCCCGGCCGCGACCAGCGCCAGGCCGAGGTCCAGCTGCGCCGAGGCGGTACGTCGCGGTCGGGCCGATCCGATCAGGTCGGCCACCGCCGCCCGCGCGTAGTCCTCGGCCGCCGGATCACCGGCCCACGCCAACGTCGTCGCCGTGTACGACAGGGCCTTCGCCGGGTCGTACCGGTAGTGGTGCTCTGGCCGGTCCGGAACAGCCAGCGGCGACACCAGCCGGGACAACCGGGACAAGGTTCGCCGCGTCTCCCGCTGGTCACCCATACGTGCCCACGCCCGGCCCTCCTGCGCGGTCGCCTGGATGTACGCCGAGCTGCCGCGCGGCGCCACCTGCTGCGCCTGGCGGGACAGGTCGAGCGCCCGCCGGTAGTCGCCTGCGGTGAGGGCATCCCAGGCCACCGTCTCCACGCACCACGCCTGGATTTCGCGGTGCTCGGTCTGGCGGGCCATCTGCTCGGCTATCGACAGGTGTGCGGCAGCGGCACGGCGGTGCCGCAGATCGAAGTGAACGGTGGCCCGGAGCAGGCTGAGCCACGCCCCGGCGACGAGCAGCCGGCGTCGCTGGTCGAGCGTGGCCCGGGTGTCCAGCAGCCGACCGATCTGGGCGAGCCGCTGGCGGATCGGGTCGAGCAGACCGGAGGGCGGGGTGGTCGCGTACAGGCTCGCCAGGTCGTCGACTGCCGCCTCGACGGCGGCGATCGCCTCGGCGCCGATGTCGCTGGCATCGATCAGGCGGGCGATCGTCGCCGCGTCGGTCTCGTCTCGCGCCCGCGCTGCCGGAGTGAGGCAGGCGATCAGCGCGCCACCGGCATCCAGCACCCGGTCGAGGTGCTGTGCGACATGTAGGCCCGGTGCCTTGCGACCGGTCTCCAGCTCGTGGAGGTGACTCTTCGATCGGTGGGCGAGGTGGGCGAGCGCCCGTACCGACAGGCCGCGCTCCTGCCGTAGTCGGCGGAGCAGCGGGGCGAAGTACGGGTCAACGTCGTGCACGGGGACCGTCCCAGGTTGGGCTGGGGTGGCTGGCGGCGCGGGCCCTACCCCGGACCGCCGCCTCCGACGGTACAGGGGAGAGCCTTCCTGGAAGATGGCCCGCCGACGGGCCGGTCCAGGCCTTCGTCGACCGCCACCGGCACACCGGGCCGTACCCGGCCGGCGGTGGAAGTCTTCTGATCTTGGTAACTTGTGGCTCACGGCGAGCCATAGGTTACCGAAGATCTTGGAGGCTGTTCCAGATCGTGGACGCTGCGAGGTGGGCAGGGGCCGGTAAAGCGTCCAGCGGACGTTTCGGCGTCCGGCAGCGGCGCCCCGTCCCCGTCCCCGTCGCGTCAGCCGTCGCCCCGCATCTCCCAGGCGATCCGCTCCACCTCTGCCGGTCCAGCGTGGCATGGTTGTCTATGCTCGCAGCGCCGGGACAGTGCCGCCGCTCGATGCGCGGCCGTCATGGTCGGCCGTTCCGCTCCGGCGGCGGCCTGACGGAGGGAGCGGGAGATGGTTCGCACGGTCGCGGTAGCACGGGTTCCCAGTCCGACCCCCGGCCGCCGCTGGACGCCCCGTTGCCGGCCATCCAGCCGGCTGAGGCTCGGCCGGCTGAGGCTCGGCCGACTGAGGCTCGGCCGACTGAGGCTCGGCCGACTGAGGCTCGGAGCGGCGGTCGGGCTGGCCACGGCTCTCGTGGTGACGCTGGGCGGCCCGGCCGCACGGGCCGGACACCAGGGGTCGCCGCCGCCGACACCCGCCCCGGCGGGCCGGATCGCCGCCGACCCCATCGCGCACGACCCGACCGTGCTCCGGCAGGGCCGGTACTACTACACGATCATCACCGGCGACGCCGGGACCCGCACCTACCTGCCGATCAAGCGCTCGACCGACCTGCTGCACTGGACAGAACTCGGCACGGTGTTCCGCACTCCGCCGGCCTGGGTGGTCGAGGAGTTGGGCACCGTCCCGGCCGACTTCTGGGCACCCGACGTCAGTTTCTTCGACGGCGCCTACCACCTCTACTACGCGGCATCGTCGTTCGGCACCAACAACTCGGTGATCGGCCTGGCCACCACGCAGACGCTCGATCCGGAGAGCCCGGCGTACGGCTGGGTCGACCACGGCATGGTGATGCGGTCCCGCGACACCGACACCTTCAACGCCATCGACCCCGACCTGGTCTTCGACGCCGACGGGCAGCCGTGGCTGGCGTTCGGCTCGTTCTGGGACGGGCTCCGGATCCGCCGGATCGACCGGAGCACCGGCCTGCCGGCCGACGCGACCCTGCACCACATCGCGTCGCGCGGCGGCGCCTCGATCGAGAATCCGGCGATCATCCGCCGGGGCGGTTACTACTATCTCTTCGCCAGCCTGGACTTCTGCTGCCGGGGCGTCGACGCCGACTACCGGACGGTGGTCGGCCGCTCCACCAGCGTCACCGGGCCCTACCTGGACGCCGCCGGGATACCACTGCTCGACGGCGGCGGCACCGACCTGTTGCGCGGCTACAACGAGTTCCGGGGCACCGGCGGCGGTGACGTCTTCGCCGGTCCGGGCGGTGACTGGTTCGCCCACCACTACTACGACGCCACCGACGGCGGCCTGCCCAGGCTCTCCGTACGCCCGATCGCCTGGGTCGGCGGCTGGCCCCGGCTCGGCGACCCCCGCTCCGGCAGCGTCCGGGTCGGTCACGGAAGCGCCTGGTTCACCCTGGTCAACCGGGCCAGCGGTGCCGCGGTCAGCGTGCCGACCTGCGGATACGAGGGCGCCGACGTTCGGATCGCCGAGATCGCCGAGCCGGAGCCGAGCACCTGCCAGCAGTGGCGGCCGGAGTACCGGGGCGACGGCCAGGTCAGCCTGCTGCACCGGTCCAGCAACAAGGTCGCCGAGGTCGCCGGCTGCGTCGACGCCGACGGTGCCCGGGTCGCCCTCTGGGGATGGCTGGCCAACGACTGCCAGCGGTTCCGGGTGGTACCGACCGCCGACGGCTGGTCCCGGATCGAGAACCGGCTGGCCGGCCGGGTGCTGGAGGCGGCCGGGTGCGGCGGGGTGGGCACGCCGGTGCAGGTCTGGTCCTGGCTGGACAACGACTGCCAGCAGTTCCGCCTCGAACCGGTCGGGGACGTGCTGATCGCCGACGCCGCCGGGCAGCGAGTGTGGGGCGTGCCGGGCTGCGAGCGCCGGACAGCACGGCCCGGGCCGGCCGGCCGGGTCGTCGCGGACCGGCCCCGGGCCGGAAACTGCCAGCTCTGGTACTTCACCCCGGCCGGCGAGGGCTATTTCCGGGTCGTCAACCGGGGTGCGGGCCGGCCGCTGACGGCGGTCACCGGTCGGGACGGCGGCGTACGTCTGACGCTCGGTCCGTGGCATGGCTCCGGCCTGGCTTCCCGGTGGCGGATCGAGGCGGTCGACGGCGAGGGCTACCGGCTCGTCAACTCCGCCGGCACCGTCGCCACCCTGCCCGGTACGCCCGACCGGATCCTCCTGCTCACCCCGTGACAGGCGGCGGCCTCACCCCGTGACAGGCGGCGGCGCGGCGCACCGTGAGAGGCTCGTCCTCGTCCCCGCCGATTGGCCGACAGGAGGAGAAGACATGGGCACCACCGATGCGACGCGGGTGCGGGTCAAGGCCTTCGACCACCTCGTGCTCACGGTGCAGGACGTGGAGCGGTCGCTGGAGTTCTACTGCGGGACCCTCGGCCTGGCACCGGTCCGGGTCGACGAGTGGCGGGCGGGCCGGGTCCCGTTCCCCTCGGTACGGATCACCCCGGAGACGATCATCGACCTGGTGCACGGTCGCCGGGGCGAGTCGAACGTCGACCACATCTGCCTGGTGGTGGAGCCGCTGGACTGGGCGGAGGTGATCGAGTCGGGCATGTTCACCGTACTGGAAGGGCCCGTCGACCGGTTCGGCGCGCGCGGTGGCGCAATCTCGATCTACGTACGCGATCCGGACGGCAACACCGTCGAGCTGCGTTGGTATCCCGAGGACAGGGAGGCGTAACGTCGCCAGGATCGACACATAGAACGATATTCTTGAATGCGTTACCTCGGCGACGGGTAGTACTCCGAGCGCGTCCACCAGCACCAAGGCGGCGATGTCATGGCCAACCTGCTCGACCGGATCGACCGGGCGACGTCCGGCCTCTGCCCCTGCGGAGCCGCCCCCGCCGACGGCTCGGCGTACTGCTCGGACGACTGCCGACCCAACCACGTCGGCGACGACACCGACACCCGGGAGGCCGGCCACCTGGCCACCCCCATGCGGTGGCGCCCCGACCTGGTCAGTGCCGCCGTCGACGACGACCTGGTCAGCCTCGACATCCAGACCTGGTACGAGGGGCACTGCCAGGCCCAGATCTTCGAACGGGCCGGCCACCCCGGCACCTGGCACCTCCGGCTCGACGACGGGCACCGGTATGTCGGCTGCGACCTCACCGACATCGACGTCCCGCAGCGGCACGAGCCCTCACCCGAGCACCTGATCGGCCGGGTCCAGGACACCTGGCGGCGGTTGGAACGCGAGCTGACCGACCCGCGACGGACGATGCCGTACCCCGGCCCGTGGCAGGCCACCCGATCGCTCCCCGCCGGACCGTCCGCCGTCGAGATCTTCGGGCCGACCACTCCCCGCGGCGTCCCCTCGCAGACGTGGCAGCGGCTGTGCCGGCGGTGCGACCGGCACGGCGTACCCCTGGACGGCCGGCGGGACGTCGACTCCTGCCAGCTCTGCGTGCACTGCGGCACAGCGTTCCCGGGTCCGGCGCTGACGCCGTCGCTACAGTCCCACGGCCGGCACACGGTGTTGAAGCTGAGCTACGTGCTGGGCGGCGCACACTTCACCCGGAGTGCGTTCATCCCGGGACGGGACATGATGACCGCCGAGGATCCGGCGGCGCTGCTGCAGAGTTCGTGGGACCGACTCGAAGCGTTCGTGCTCGACCAGCTCGCAGAGCCGTACGCGGGTCGGCCCGCGCCGGATGGACTCACCGGGTGACCACCGAGGAATCGGGGTGGGTACGGATGCTGTCGTCCGGTACGCCGCTGCCGGGTCCGTTCGTGCGTCCCGCGATGCCGGGGTTTCCGGCGGTGACGCTCCCCGTGGTGGAACCGACCGCCAACGCCAGCAGCCCTCGGTCAAGTCCGAGGATCAAGGTCTGTTCCACGTAGCAGCAGGCCAACGCCTGATGGTGCACCGGAATCGTCCGCACCGTACGGGCCGTCCTCGGATCCCACAGCCGGACGGTCCGGTCAAGGCTCGTCGATGCCAACAGATGCCGCCCGCCCGTAGCGACGACACATACCCCGGTGACCGGTGCGAGGTGTCCGGAAAGCATCCCGAGTCGGCGCCCATCCGCACAGTCCCAGATTCCGATGGTGCGGTCGGCGCTCGCCGAGACGACGACGGTTCGCCCCTCGACGCTCAGGCCGCACAGCGCGTTCACCGCGTCGTAGTGGCCGAGCTGGCTCCATCGCTGCCCACCGTCTCCGTCCCAGAGCCGGACGGTGCCGCTCTTGTCGCCGGAGGCGATTCCCTCCTGTCCGGCGTCTCGGATCACTGCGAGAGCGGTCACCCAGTCGCCGTGCCCGGTAAGTCCACCCTGGATCGCCCCGCCGTTCGGATTCCACAACCGCACCGTCACGTCGTCACCGGCCGACACCATGACCGGTCCATTGCCGGTGTGGATGGACCGGACGGCGTTCACCGCGTCATAGTGATCGGTCATCCGGTAGGCAAGATCGCCAGTGGCGACATCCCACAGCTCCACGACCCCGTCCTCGATCGCGGCGGCGAGCTGCGGGGAGCCGTCATCGACCAGGCACAGGTCGTTGACCGGACCGGTGCCGGTCAACGGCTCGATGCGTTGGCTGCCGTCGTGCGGCGCCCAGAGCCGGACGCGGCCGTCACTACCCGCCGACGCGACCAGTATCTCGCCGTCACGCGGCACGGCGCAGAGCGCCGTCACCGCCCCCGGACGGCCATCGTCGACGACCGGCCCCGGCAACGCCCCGTCCGGATCCCACAGCCGGACGGTACCGTCGTCACCCGCGGTGGCGACGAGCTGCCGACCCGCCATCGGCACCGCGCAGACCGCCCGGAACCAGTTCGAGTGCCCGCGCAGGCCGGGCCGAGTCTGACCGGTCCGGGTGTCCCAGAGACGGATGACACCATCCTGACCTGTCGACACGAGGAGGCGGGTTTCCCTGGTGTCGAGCGTGCAGAGGTCTGTCAGGGGTCCTCCGCTGGTGGGATGCTCGGCGAGCAGCTCACCGGTCTCCGGCTCCCAGCACCGCACGACACCGTCGTAACCGGCAGAGGCAAGGGTCGTACCTGTGTCGGTGGTGAAGGCGTACAGGGTGCTCACGCACCCGTTTCCCACACTCATCGACCGCAGGTGCGTCCCGGTCAACGGATCCCAGAGCTGTATCGTCCCGTCGAAGCCGGTCGAGGCGAGCACCGCTCCCCTGGATGTCGGGACCTCGGTGACCGCGGTGACCCAGCCGAGGTGCCCGGCGAGTCGGTGCCGAAGCATGCCGGTCAGCGGATCCCACAGGCACACCAGCCTGTCGTCGCCCCCCGAGGCGAGCAACGGCCCCGCCGAGGTGCGGACCGTGCAGAGGTTGCGGACCCAGTCGTCATGCCCCGGCAGTTCGTAGATTCGATGTCCGGTAAGCGGGTCCCAGAGACCGATCGTGCCGTCATGGCCGCCCGTCGCGAGCAGCGATGTGCCGCCGAGATCTACCGCACAGAGGCTGCGGACACAGTCGTCGTGACAGCTGAAGGCGTACTCCGGCTGGTTGGTCAGCGGGTCCCACAGCCGGACTGTGCCGTCTTCGCCGGCCGAGGCCAGCAGATGCCGACCGTCCACGAGAACGGCGCAGACGTCGTAGACCGCCTGGGAATGTCCCTCCAGGACCGTCTGCTCGGTCCGCGGCGGCGTACTGGCCCAGCGGGCGGCGTACGGCGCGTCTCTGACGTCCACGGCGCTGTCGAGCCGGTCGATCCGATCGACCACCGACAACAGCGCCGCACGCTCGGCTGGTCCCACTCCCACCGCCATCGGAGTGCGCCGGAGGAGTTGAACCCGGGCTCGGGCAGGTGCGCTGACGGCCGATCTGGCGACCCGCAGGAGGCGGTCGAGTCGGGCGTGCAGCAGGTAACCGTCATCGGTGAGCAGCTCGTCAACCATGCCCGCGCGGGCGGCGTGCTGCGGGAGGGACCGCAACAGGTACTCCGGCGCGACGTCCCAGCCGGCCGAACGTCCGCTGGCGATCCACGTCTCCACCAGGCGCTGCTCGTCCCGCATCCGGCCGGCACCGCCGCCCCGTCCGCCCAGCAGCGCCTCGTTCAGCGCCTGGTGGAACAGCCGGTACGTGGGATCGGCTGCCCCGCCGGACTCCACGAGGAAGTTCGCCGCAGACGTCCGGGCGAACTCGGTCAGTTCGGTCTCGCTGACCCGGCCGCCGAACGCACGGGTGGCCACCTGCCAGAGCGAGATCGGCATGCCCGGGGTCTCGGCGTGGGCGAGCACGGTGAGCGCCAACCGGGCCGGTACCGTACCGGCTGGTGGCAGGCCCCGTAGGTAGGTGTCCAGGGCGTCGGCGACGGTGGCAGTGAACGTCACCCCGTCCGGCGCGACCGGTTGCGTGTCGTGCAACGCGTGCGCCCGTGCGACCAAGCCGGCGACCAGGAAGTTGCCGTTTGCCAGCGCGGCGATCCGGCGGGCCACCGGTGCCGCCACCACCCGGTCCGTGTAGGGATTGCCGGGGCGTTCCGCTCCGAGGAGCCGCAGCGTGGTCTCGGCGTAGTCGGCGAGGTCGGACTCCGCGAAGTACTCCGGGGAGTCCAGGTCGACGACCTCGGCGTCCGCGCCGAACTCCAGGAGCAGGTCACCGTGGTCGTCGGAGCGCCTGGTACCGACCATCACCTGCACGCCCGGTATCCGGGCGAGTGGGAGGAGAACCTCGTCGACCAGGCTTCGGGCGTGCTGCGGCGTCGCCGCCTCGTCGAGCGCGTCCACGATGAGGCTGAACCGCTGGCGGCGGCCGACGAACCGGTCCCGCAGGGCCGGCATCAGGTCGACGGCCGCAGCGGGAATGCTGACCGCAGCCGCCCGCGCGATCTCCGCCGCGACCTCCAGTGCGGTCTTTCCCTTGGCGTGTACGGCGCACGAGACCGAGCCGGCGGTGGCCCGCACCGCCGTATCGTCCGACGTCAGCATCGCGCGTATGCCCGGATCCGCCGTGGTGACGATCCGGCCCAGCACGGCGGACTTGCCGACTCCAGGCGAGCCGGTGACGACCAGCGGACGGTCGGCCGGCTCGGGCTGGTCCAGCCAGCCGACGAGTCGGTGCAGCGCGCTCGTCCGCCCGCGGAACCGGGCGCCGCCCTCGGCGCTGGTCGCGACCCCTCTGGCCCGGGGCAGCCAGTGCCGACCAGCTTCGTCGTCGGTCGAGAGCGTCCAGCCCCAGGCTGCCAACGCGGAGTCGTCGGCATCCTCCACCCGCCACTCGGCGAGGGCCGACAGCTTCATGTCGGGCAACTGCCCGTCGGCGTGGGCGAGGGTCAGGGCATGGCCGTCGCCCGTCTGCCCGGCCGCCTCCACCACGATCCCGACCACGGCCTCGTAGTCGGGCGACCAGAGGGCCGCACCGCTGAACCCACCGGTCACCTCGGTGCCGGACTCCGGGATCACGTGGACACGTCCCCATCCGCCCTCGGCGCGGATCGTCCCGTACGCGGCGCATCCGCCCTCGGTGTGTTGCGGAAACCCGTACGCCCACCAGGTGCGGTTCACCAGGTCCTTCCCGGACAGACAGCGCAGCCGGGCCGGCGTTACCGACCGGGGTACGGGCTCCACGAGTTCGAGCAGGACCAGGTCGATGTTCTTCTCCGGTCGCCCGTCGCACAGGAGCTGGCCCACCCGCCGCCGGTCCCAGTAGCCGACGCCGGGCGTCCGCGGAAAGGAGATCCACAGATCCTCCCGGAGCACACCGTTGAGGCAGACAACGTGCTCGCAGGCGAGGACGAGGTTCGTGTCGACCACCACGGCCGAACCGAGGGGCGGTTGGGAGCTGCGCTCACCGAGGTGAACGGCGACAGCCCAGGTGTCCTCCGGTGCCGTGGTCACCACTGTCTCATCCGGGCGGAAGACTGCCTACCGGCAGGGCGTTCGGCCGCCAGGAGAGCGTGATCTCGAAGTTTCCCTCGGTCGACGCCTTGGCGACGAGCCAACTGGCGGTACCGGTCACCTTGACACCGAACCTCACGTCGACGGCATCGGGCGCGAGCTCCCTGACCTGGTCGAGCACCTCGCGGGCCGCCTCCAACGCCGGGGCCACGGCGTCCCTGACGGTTCCGGCGACATCACCCACGCCCGCCGGCCGAAAACCGGCGACGGGTTCGATCTCGAACTGCACCGTCGTCTTCTCGTCCAACTGGTAGCTGACGACCTCCGGGGACACCGGCGCCACCTTCCGTCGCGCTGCACGCAGAAACATCGAGTCGGCGGACCGGCAGGTACCGCCCGAGGGCGGCGCGTCCGCCGAGCGCAATGGTGCTAGGGCGGTCGGGATAACGCAATGGCGAGTGCCATGATCCATTTTTGGGGCGATAGCACTAATGTTCGACAGCACCCCACTGGACTGGTTATCCGAAGATCAGCAAACGCCGGACTGTCGGACTTCAGCACTTCCGGATGGACCTTGCGTGACGCCGACGGCATGGGCAGAATCGGCCAGGCGTGAGAGCCGTTCGGCCTAGCGCTGTCGACGCATATCCCACCTCCTCGCACGAACACCCCGAAGCACTCGCCATAAAGGAGCGTTCGCATGGCCGACGCAGAACTGACACCTGTCCAGCGGTTCGTTCTCGTCACCCTTATGATCAAGGCGAGCGCTCTCCCGAACACCTACTTCGACAAGGTCGCCGGGATCAGCCTGAAACGCCCTTACCGCAACGACCTGCGGGATCGCGGTTTCATCACCGTGACAGAGAAGCCCCTTGTCCTGGAGTTGACCGAGCGGGGCTGGGCAGCGGCGATCGGCGAGCTGGGCGCGGCGGCGCCGGCCAGGGCAGGTTCGGCGGGCGGTGCACTCTACGTGGCCCTACAGTTCCTTCGCGAACTTCTCGATCATCTGAAGGTCGCCCCGGCGGAACTCTTCACCCTGCGGCTCGCCGGCAGGGACCTCGCGGCGGAGAGCACAGCGCTGTCGAGCACCGAGGAGAGCATCCGAAAGGCGTACGGGGAGGTCGGGCGACCGGGCGATTACGTCCGGCTCGCCGAAGTCAGGAGCGCGCTCAGGGCCGAGGTCGATGCCGCACTGGTACGGATGAACCGCGAGCCTGACGTACAGATCATCCCTAACTCCCAGCAGGGGGACCTCACCGACGAAGACCGCGCCGCCGCCGTACGGATCGGCAACCAGGACCGGCACCTCATCGCTATCACGTCATGACGGACGCGGCGGAACTGCGCGCCCTGGCGGCCCTGCGGTTCGATTGGGCGCCCACCCCCGACGACGTGTGGCGACCACTGGCGGAGTTCCACCTCCCCGCTCTGCATCACAACATCCTGACCCAGGTGCTTGACGGTGTCGCGGAGGCGCGCAGAAACTCGGAGTCGAGTCCCATAGGGTTCGCCATTCTGGGCGCTCGAGGCACAGGTAAGACCCACCTGCTTGGCGCGATACGCGAGCAGGTCCAGGCCGATGGCGGCTATTTCTTTCTGGTCAGTCTGTTGGAGGCCAGTGCCTTCTGGCGCAGCACCGCGCTCGCCATGCTGGATGGATTCGCCCGGCCGTTGCCGAACGGTGAGACGCAACTCAAGGCATTTCTACGCCGGCTGGTCGACGAGGTGTCCGCGCCACGTGCGGTGCGGCGTGCCGTGGTCGGCGAGTCCGAGTTGTCCCGACCCATCCTGGATGCCTTCGTCGACCTCATCCGCAAGCGCAACCGTCAGGTGGGGATGGAGTGCCAGGACACCGCCCGGGCCCTGGCCCTGCAGTGCACCGAAGACATGCGCCTGCAGGACATCGGGTACGAGTTCCTCTGTTCGAACGACGAGGAGGATGTCGGGCAGCGGGCAACCTGGGGAATGCGGCGTGGCAAGCGCTCCGCCCAGGAGGTCGTCCGCGACATCTCCCGGCTGCTGGCCCTGACCGGCCCGACCGTCGTGGCGGTCGACCAGATCGACATCCTGGTCAACCAGTCCGAGAAGGTCCAGGCCCACGACACGCGGACCCGATGGCAGGCGGCCCTGCTGCTCGAACAGATCGCCGGCGGACTCATGGCGCTTCGCGAGAACACCCGCCGGTCGCTGTCCATCGTGTCCTGCCTTCCACAGGTCTGGATGAAGATCAAGAACGAGGCGACCGACACCGTTCAGGACCGGTTCCGCGAGGCGATTCAGCTCAAGGGAATTCCGTCGGCGGAGTTGGCCCACGAACTGGTCGCGAAGCGGTTCGCGGGTTGTTTCGCCGAGGTGGACTTCGCACCGCCGTATCCCACCTGGCCGGTGCTGCCCGAGGCGTTTGACGAGGCGGTGGACTTCACCCCCCGCGAGGTGCTGCGGACCGTCGACGCGCACGTCCGGGCCTGTCTGGTTGCGGGCGAGGTGCGGGAGATGATCCGCTTCCGCCACCCGAGCGACGACCTGGGGACGGCACCGGCACCCGCCGAGGCAGCCGGGTCGCGGGCGGCAACGGCGGAGCCGGATCTCGCCCGCATCGACATTCGGTACGCCGAGCTCATCGACGCCGCAGACCCCGCACCGGCACTGCGCCACGAGACCGAGGACGGGGTCGTACCCGAGCTACTCAGAGCCGGGCTCACCGCGTGGATCGCGGCGCGGCGCGTGGCAACCCGACCTTTCAGCATCGATCCCCCGGCCGGCGGCAAGCCCGCCGTACACGCTCGACTCCGCCGCAATCTGGACGAGGAGACGGAGAGGCAGGAGCACTGGTCATTCCGGGCGGTCCGCGCACCGCACCACATCGCCGCGCTCAATCGCATCCGGAACGCGATCACCACCGCCGGGTTGACCCAGGGGGCACCGGAGCGGCGCCTCTTCCTGCTCCGGACGCCCGCCTGGTCCGCCGGAATACGTACTCAGGAGGTCATCAGGGCGTTCGAGGAGGCCGGCGGCAAGACTTTGCCTTTCGATGAGCCCGACGTGGCCAGACTCATGGCGCTACGCGACCTGATCACCGAATCCGGTCTCGAGAGCCTGCGACCCTGGTTCGTCGCGCGGCGGCCGGCCGACGAGATCGCCATCTTCCGTCACGCCCTCAACGGCGCCACGTCCGGTGCACCCCCAGAGCCTGCGCCCCCCGCACTGGTCGCGCCCGGGGCCGGTGAGGGAGCCGGGCCGGTGATCCAGGGCCGCGGTGCCGCTGACGGGGCGGAGAGCGCCCTGCGGATCGGTTGGGCGACCGAGAACACCGCCCCGGTTCTCCTCGACCTCGAGGTCCTGCGGCGACACGCGGCCATCTTCGCGGGCTCCGGGTCGGGCAAGACGGTCCTGATCCGCCGGCTGGTCGAGGAGTGCGCACTGCGGGGCGTCTCCGCCATCGTGCTCGATCCCAACAATGACCTGGCCCGCCTCGGTGACCCGTGGCCGTCGCCGCCCTCCGCCTGGGAAGACCACGACGCGGAACGGGCGCAGGAATACCTCGCACACACCGATGTCGTCGTGTGGACGCCCCGCCGCGCGAGCGGACGACCGTTGACCTTCCAGCCACTCCCCGACTTCGCCGAGATTGTCGACGACCCCGATACCTTCCTCGCCGGCGTCGATGCCGCAGTCGCGTCGTTGGCCCCACACGCGCGCGTCGACGGTACGACCGACAAGGCGCGCCTTGGCAGAGCGGTACTCCGCGAAGCCCTGACCAGCTACGCGCGCACCGGGTCGAGCGACCTCCGGGGCTTCATCGGCATGCTGAACGCGATCCCCGACGGCGTCAGCCTCCTTGACGACGCTCCCAGGCTGGGGGCGAACATGGCGCAGTTGCTGACGGCTGCAATGGTCAACGACCCCCTCTTCGGCGGCACCGGGGAGCCGGTCGACCCGGGGCTGCTGTTGACGCCGTCGCCTGGGCGCCGCGCACGGGTATCGGTGATCAGCTTTGTCGGCCTGCCGGACGAGCAGCAGCGGCAGAGCTTCGTCAACCAACTCCAGCTGTCGCTGTTCTCGTGGATCAAGCGCAACCCGGCCGGCGATCGTCCGCTCGGAGGTCTGCTCGTGATGGACGAGGCGCAGACACTCGCTCCGTCGGGCGCGATGACGGCCTGTACCCAGAGCACTCTCGCGCTGGCCTCACAGGCCCGCAAGTACGGGCTTGGACTGGTCTTCGCCACACAGGCGCCGAAAGGGCTGCACAATCAGATCCCAGGCAACGCCGCCACCCAGTTCTTCGGACTGCTCAACAGTCCGGCGCAGATCGATGCGGCGCAGGAGATCGCACGTGCCAAGGGCAGCACGATCTCCGACATCGCACGGCTGGGGACCGGGCAGTTCTACGCCTCGGTGGAGGGCGCCAGATTCGTGAAGCTCCGAACGCCGCTCTGTCTGACGCACCATCCGAAGAGTCCGCTCACCGCTGAAGAGGTTCTCCACCGAGCCCGGAGCGGGCCTTGACCAGCAACGGACCGTAACCCACCGAACGCCAAACGTCTGCACCGGTCCACGTCGGTCACCGGTGACGCCTGCCGCCGGCCGCTCGACTCGACCGGGATCGGCCGCCCTGGTGGTCTGGTGTCCCGAAGAGGGGACGGGCCGAACCATAAGTTTCCATTATCTTCCCTTCAAGAAAAGCGCATTTCTGCGACGTGAGTTTGATTCGCCGACGAACCGTTCCCTACCGTGAGCTTGCGGCGCGCAGGACGGCCCACGCAGCACCGATGCCGCCGCCACCTGGGTCGTCGGATCAGCCAGAAGCCGGAGACGGTCGTCCCGGCACGGCAACGGAATCCGCCGGCCCGAGCCGCAGCGCACGATTACTGGGAGGGTTCATACACATGCGACGGTCGCACCGCGGTCGCGCCTCCGCCCGTTTCGGCCCGCGTCGCCGGGTCATTGCCGTGGTCGCCACCCTCACCGTCTTCGGTGGCCTGGTGGGCGTCACACAGATCTCGAACGCGGAGAGCGAGCGGGCGGCCCCCGCCTGCGAGCCCACATCACCTCCGCCGTCGGCCGGCGCGTCGGAACCGGCCGGCGCCGGCGAGAACGGCGATGCCGCCGGAGGCGACGAGACCGGCGGCGCGTCGCCGTCCCCGTCGGAGGCGTCGCAGTCGACGGCGTCGCCACCTCCGCCCGCCGCAGAGTGCGAGGAGCAGGAGGAGGGTGGGGAGGCGCCGGGGAACTCCGGAGGAGGCGCCCCGGGCGGCGGCCTGGAGTCGCTCGGCGACAACTGCGACGAGAGCAGGCTTTCGCCGCACACCGGCTTCCAGGAGGGCGACCGGTGCGTGTCGACGGCCTTCGGCGAGGTGGGTGCCGCCGAGCAGAACCCGACGCTGCTGATCAGCGAAGCTCCCCGACGGGTACGCGAGGGCCAGTCGTTCCGGCTCGTCGTGAGCACCCAAAACCTGGTCCGCGACCGGTTCCTGCCGGCGGCGCAGGGTGGCTACTACCGGGAGACCTCCCTGCTCAACGACGAGGGTCTGGTGCGGGGGCACTTCCACACGGCCTGTCGGATGCTCACCAGCACGACGGAGGCGGCCGAGCCGGCCCCGGTGCCCGCGTTCTTCGTCGCGACGGAGGACGGTAAGGGCAGCGACGAGCCGGACCGAGTGATCATCGAAGTGCCGGGCCTGCCCGCCGGCATCGCGCAGTGCGCCTCCTGGGCCGGCGACGGCTCGCACCGCATCCCGATGATGGCTCGTGCCAACCAGATCCCCGCGCTCGACTCCGTCCGGATCCAGGTCGAGCCGGCCGCCGAGGAACCGCCCGCGGAGCAGCCCGGCAACGAGGAACCACCCGCCGAACAGCCCGGCAACGAGGAACCACCCGCCGAACAGCCCGGCAACGAGGAACCACCCGCCGAGCAACCCGGCAACGAACAGCCACCCGCCGAGCAGCCCGGCCAGGGAGAGCAGCCCGGCCAGGACGAGCAGGAGTCGGACGAACAGCAGCCCGGCGGCTCCGCCAAGCCGGGAGACGACGATTCCGACAAGGAGACCCCGGCGGCACCCGCGGCCACCGAGTCGCCGTCCGGCGAGTCGGCCGGCGAGTCGGCCGGCGACGGGACCGACGTCGTCGCCGAGGCACCGCCGGCGCGCGACACCGGCACCCAGGGTACGGGCGGCGGGTTGGCGCTGACCGGTGCGAACACCATTGCCTTCATCGTCGTCGGCGTCGCGTTGTTCATCGCCGGAGCGGTCCTCATCTTCCTGACCCGCCGGCGCCGGACGGTACGCCGCTGACCCTGCACCGCCAGCAGCGCTTCAGCAGGCGCGGTCTCTGCGTGGTGGCCATGGCCTTGACCATGGCCCACCCGCGGCGACCGCGCCTGCTGCCGTCTCCCGACTAGCGCACCACATACCCCCGGGGGTATTGTTTCGACAGGACCGGGTCCTTCCCGCGTCCGGCGGCCACCGGGCCCGCAGGATCGGTACGGCAGGTCCGACGCCGAGGTTCCACCAGGGTTCGACAGCAGAGCCCGACAGCAGGGCACACCGGCGGCACCCCGCGCCGCCCCGCCAAGGGAGAAGAGTGCCTCCCAGATACCCCCGGGGGTATCTGGGAGGTTCGAGTTGAGAGGAAGGTGACAGATGGCAGTCCAGGTGTCCGTCGTCGAGACGTCGTCGCTCGGCGACCGCAGCTACCTCGCCACGGACGGCCGGGTGGCCGTGGTGGTGGATCCGCAGCGGGACGTCGACCGGGTCCTGGCCCTCGCCGGCGAACTCGGCGTACGCGTCACGCACGTGCTGGAGACGCACATCCACAACGACTACGTCTCCGGCGGGCTGCAACTGGCCCGGCTCACCGGTGCCGAATACCTCGTCGCCGCCGACGACCAGGTGAGCTTCGATCGGATGGCGGTGGCGGACGGCGACGCGGTGGTGGTGTCGGAGAGACTGCGGATCCGGGTCGTCGCCACCCCCGGCCACACCTTCCACCACCTGGCCTACGTGGTCGACGAGGCCGGAGACGACGGCTGGTCCCCGGTCGGCGTCTTCACCGGCGGGTCCCTGCTCTTCGGCACCACCGGGCGCACCGACCTGCTCGGCCAGCAGCACGCGCACGCCCTCGCACACCACCAGCACACCTCAGCACGGCGCCTGGCCGACCTGCTGCCCGACGGTACCCAGGTCTGGCCGACCCACGGATTCGGCAGCTTCTGCTCGGCCAGCCAGACCGACGCGCCCGGCTCGACCATCGGTCGGGAGCGGGAGGCCAACCCCGTCCTGCGGCTGACCGCGGAGGACTTCGTCACGGAGGCCCTCGCCGGCCTCGGCGCCTATCCGGCCTACTACGCCCACATGGGAGTGACCAACAGCGCCGGCCCGGCGCCGGTCGACCTGAGCCCGGTGCCGCCGGTTGACGCCGCCGGACTACGGGAGCGGATCGCCGCCGGCGAGTGGGTGGTCGACCTGCGCCAGCGCAAGGCGTACGCCGCCTGCCACCTGGCCGGCACGGTGAGCCTGGGGCTCGACGGGCCGATGTCGACGTGGCTCGGCTGGTTGATCGACTGGGGCGCACCGATCACCCTGCTCGCAAGAAGTCCGGAGCAGATCACCGAGGCCCAGCGGGAACTGGTCCGCATCGGCATCGACCGGCCCGCCGGTCGGGCCACCGGTGATCCGGACGGGTGGGCGGACGATCCCGCGCGGCTGCGCGAGCTTGCCGTCGCCGACTTCGCCGCGCTCGCCGCCGCGCAGGCCGGGGAGACCCCGGCCGGGCTTCCCGCCCCGCAGGTCGTGCTGGACGTCCGGCTGACCAACGAGTGGCAGGCCGGCCACGTCGACGGCGCCGTGCACATCCCGCTGGCCGACCTTCCGGGACGGCTGGACGCCGTACCGCCCGGGGTCGTCTGGGTGCACTGCGCCTCCGGATACCGGGCCACGACCGCCGCCTCCCTGCTGGCGAACGCCGGTCGCGAGGTCGTCCTCATCGACGACGAATTCGCGCTGGCCGAGCAGGCCGGCGTGCCCACGTCCCGTACCGCCTGACCACCGTCAGCCGCGCCCGGCCGGTCACCGCGGCCGTCTCCGGTACGGCGACCGGCCGCCACCCCGCCACCTCACTCGCCCGCATCAGCATGCCGATCCGAGGAGAGCCATGGACATGCCCCCGGCACGCCCCGCCACCCCCGCACCCCTGGACGCGACCACCCTGCGCGAGCTGCTCGACACCGGCCGCGCACCCCGGGTGCTCGACGTCCGGACTCCGGCGGAGTTCGAGACCAGCCACATCCCCGGCTCCTACAACGTCCCCCTGGACCTGCTCAGAGAGCACCGCACCGAGTTGCGCTGCCACCTCGACGAGGATGTCGTGCTGGTCTGCCGCTCCGGTGCCCGCGCCGCGCAGGCCGAACAGACCCTCGCCGGAACCGGACTGCCGAACCTGAAGGTCCTCACCGGCGGCATCCTCGCCTGGCAGGCCGCCGGCGCACCGGTCAACCGGGGCAGGCCCCGGTGGGACCTCGAGCGGCAGGTACGCCTCGTCGCCGGCACGATCGTCCTGGTCAGCATCCTCACCTCGGTCGTGCTGCCCGGTGCGAAATGGCTGGCCGGTCTGATCGGGGCCGGGCTCGCCCTGGCCTCGATCACCAACACCTGTCTGCTGGGCACGCTCCTCGGCAGGCTCCCGTACAACCGGGGTGCGAGCTGCGATCTCGACACCATCGTCGGGCAGCTGCGGGATGGTACCGCCGGGCCCCGGTCGTGACCGCCGGCCTGGCCCAGACCCTCGGCCTTGCCGTCCTGATCGGTGTCAGTCTCGGCCTGCTCGGCGGCGGCGGATCCATTCTCGCCGTGCCGTTGCTGGTCTACGTCGCCGGCCTGCCTGCCAAGGAGGCCATCGCCACCTCGTTGCTCGTGGTCGGTGTCACCAGCGCCGTCGGCGTCGTTCCGCACGCCCGCGCCGGCCGGGTCCGCTGGCGCACCGGGCTCGTCTTCGGCCTCGCCGGCATGGCCGGTGCGTATCCGGGGGGCCGGCTGGCCGGCTACGTCCCCGCCGGCCTCCTGCTGACCGGATTCGCCCTGATGATGCTCGGTACCGCCGCCGCGATGATCCGGGGCCGGCGGGTCGACCGGCCGGTACGGCACGACGTGCCGGTGCTGCGGGTGCTCGTCGACGGCGTCGCGGTCGGCCTGGTCACCGGCCTGGTCGGCGCCGGTGGCGGCTTCCTCGTCGTACCCACACTCACCCTGCTCGGCGGCCTGCCGATGCCGTACGCGGTCGCCACCTCGCTGGTCGTCATCGCGATGAAGTCCTTCGCGGGCCTGGCCGGTTATCTCTCCACCGTCGACATCGACTGGAGGCTCGCCGCTGCGGTCACGGCCGCCGCGGTCGCCGGCAGCCTCGTCGGTGGCCGGCTCGCCGGTCGCATCCCGGAGAAACTCCTCCGGCAGGGGTTCGGCTGGTTCGTCGCGACGGTTGGGGTGCTCGTGCTCGCCCAGCAGCTCCCGGTCGAGCTGCGGACGAACCCGCTGCTCTGGACCGGCGCGGCGACCGCCGTCGGCGGCGCCGCCGCGGCCGTGGCCCTCCGGCACTACCACGAACGCCGACACCGCGGACGGCGACACCCCGGACGGCGACACCGCGAACGGCGACACCGCGAACGGCAGCACCGCGAGCATTGAGTTGGTCGAGAGTTCACGTGTCGTTCCGTGCCGGAACACGGCGCGGGGCGGCCGATCCCGCGACGAACCGGAAAGATCGAAGCCGATATCTCGCTGAGATCACCGGGCCGACGTCGCCGTGATCGGAAGGGACCTCATGATGAGCGGATCCTTGACCAGACGAACTCTGCTCGCAACCGTCCCGGCCGCCGGTCTGGCCATGGCGATGCCGGGCGTCGCCCGCGCGGAGGAGCTGACCTACGGCGCCTTTCGCATCGTACGTCGTCTTCCCGGCGTGCCCGGCCAGCCCGAGATCACGCTGCCCGCCGGCTACGAGATCGTGCCCGGCGCCACCTACTCCGTCGCCTCCCGCGCCGAGTACTACACGTTCGTGCGTGGCCCGCGGAACGCCGCAGGCATCGAGGTGAGGGTCCGGTGGCCGGACACGCCGGTCGAGGCGGTCGTCCACCAGGACCTTCGTCTGGCGATACGGCGCGATCGTGGCGACCGGCACAGTTTCACGTTCGCGCTGCCCATGACACAGCCGACGGCCGGCGCAAACCAGCCGACGCTCCAGGTCTGGAGCTTTCCCGACGTCTCCCCGGGCATGAACTACCGGATCGAACACAACGACCCCGACCGCGCCGCCGGGCCGTGGACGACGGTGCCGTGGCCGGGCGGCGCCGTCACGTCGGTGATCCACCAACTCGTGGCGGCACACGCGATCTGCCGGGATTCCGGCATGGTCGAGATCGCCGCCGCCAAGGGGCACCGGTTCGTCCTGATGGGATTTGAAACCAACAACACCCTGCACGCCGACAATCCGCCGCACTGGCACATTTCCTACAACTCCGGCCCCGACTTCAACTCGCCGACGCACAATCCGCACTTCTGGCTCGACGCGGCGGGGCGCAATTTCTACAACGGCATGGACGTCACCGGACTGGGGCGCCTGAAGTACTACGTCGGCGAGCCCGCCCCGCTCTACGACTTCGTCGGAGACGCGAACGGTGGCCGCGGCGACCTCGTGCTGACGTTCACGCTTCGCGAAGACGGCGGCATCGACATCCAGCCGGCTGCCGGCCCGGGCTACGCGATTGCGGCCGGACGCAACGGCGACCTGGTGGAGGAGGTCACCGCGCTGCGCGACGGCAGGCCCTGGTTGCGCATCACGACCAGAGACCGGGTCCGGCACGGTGTGCTGACGGTACGCGTCAGGGGCCTGCAGAATCCGGCCGAGTCGTACGCCCGGGTCTACCGGTACGACCGGCTCACGGGCGTACTGGTCACGGGCCGGCACTGACCGCTCCACGCCCACGTAGCGGAATCGCTCTTCGGTCCCGGTGCGACGTGCCGCGCCACGGCACATCGCACCGGGACGCTGCCCTCAGCGACGCACGACCGCCCGGTGGTCGTAGCAGTGGTCGTGGTCGTGTCCCCAGTCCCGGCGACCGCGCAGCTCGCCGGTGTCGTGCACGATGTCACCATCCACGATGGTCATGATCGGCCGGATGTCGCGCATCGCCGCGTCGCTGACCCTGAAGTAGTCCCGGTCGAGGACGACCAGGTCGGCTAGCTTGTCCCGCTCGATCGAGCCGAGGTCGTGCTCCCGGTTGAGATACCACGCGTTGCCCCGGGTGTGGGCGCGCAGCGCCTGCTGCCGGCTGATCTGCTGGCCTGGATTGATCTGCTCGCCGAGCAGGTTACGCCCGGTGGTCGCG
Source organism: Plantactinospora sp. WMMC1484 (assembly GCF_049315195.1). Taxonomy (NCBI): domain Bacteria; kingdom Bacillati; phylum Actinomycetota; class Actinomycetes; order Micromonosporales; family Micromonosporaceae; genus Plantactinospora; species Plantactinospora sp. WMMC1484. Next base: position 3,031,254 of record NZ_CP186055.1, on the reverse strand, counting down.
TAGTGCAGCGAGAACCACGGGTTGTGCGGGGCGATGTGTACACCGTCGGCGTGCAAACCCATCCGGACGCCGCTGTCGAGGATCTGCTTGAAGAGCGGCCCGACCGGGAGCCCGTCGCTGCGGGGTGTGCCGCCCAGCCAGCGGAAGCCCGAGACGGAGACGCCACAGTTCAGTGCCTTGAGCCTGGCGAGCTGGTCGGGCGTGGCGTGGTCGGCGTGCTGGAGACCCCAGCGCAGTTCCTTGATGCCGAACTCCGCCTCCATCTGCTCGTACGCCGCGACGACCTGCTCGATGGCGGCGGTGTTCGTCGGGCTGCCGCCCTGGGCGTTCTCGTTGCGCCAGCGCGCCCGCGCGACGAGCCGTTGCGCCTCCCACCAGACCGCATAGCCGTCCGCGTTCGTCGGCTGGGCGAACGGGGCAGCCCACTCGCCGATGCCACCGGTGCGCAGCATCTCGTCGCCGAAGAACGGAAACTGGTTCTTCAGCCGCTCCCGCAGCTCGGGCAACTGCCGCTCCAGGCCGCCGAGTTCCGGAATGAAGCCCTGGTTGTGCAGGAAGTTGATCTGCAACCGCACGAACGCGAGCCCGTCGGCGTGCAACGCCAGCCAGCCGTCGTACATCCGGTAGTGGTCCAGGGTGGGCAGCCCGTGCGTCGGCTGCGGATCGAGCGAGGACGGATCCAGCGTCCCGGTCGCGGATGCGACGAGGGTCTGGTCCAGGATCGCGGTGACTCCGACGCTCGCCGAGTACGCCATGGCGTCCAGCGCGCTGCGCTGCTTGTCCTCAAAGGTCTGCCGGATCCGCAGGTGGTAGAGGGCCCGGTTCGCCATGTTCGGATTGCCGGTGGCGATCGTCCCGTCCACGCCGACGGTGACCGGGAGGTCGGTGATCGATTCGAAGAACTGCTTTCCGAGCGTGTTGACCCGGGCCGGGCCGAAGCCGCTCTGGTAGACGAGGACCGGCCGGTCGGATACCGCCGAGTCGAGCTCGGCGAGGGTCGGCAGTCGCTGCTCGGCGAACATGCGTGGCGTGCCGGCCCCCATCGCCGTGATGAACTGCCCCGGTGGCACGTCGCGGCGGCGCGCCGCGAGGTACCCGAGCACCTCTGCAACGTTCTTCGCGAGTTCCCACTCGGCGACGTGGTAGCCGGGCCGGTTCGCCAGGCTGACGAAGTGGCTGTGGCTCTCGACGAGCCCGGGTACGACCGTACGTCCACGCAGGTCGATCCTTCTCGCCGCGCCGCCGCGCTCGGCGTCCCGGCCGAGCGACGTGAAACGCCCGCCGCTGATCCGGACCGCGGAGACGACGGAGTTGCGGTCGTCCATGGTGTGGATCCTGCCGTTGACGAGGAGCAGGTCGTCCCGGCCGTCGTCGGGCCGGTGCGGGGCCGGGCGGGCGGACGCCAGCGCCGGCGGGCCGCCCATCGCGGCCGCCGCGGCCAGAGTGCCGCCCGTGACGATCAGCCCACGGCGGGACAGCGCCGATCCGGATCGCTCGCGCTCGTTCCCGATGCCGTGTCTGCTCTCGTTGCCGTGCTCGTTCCCGATGCCGTGTCTGCTCTCGTTGCCGTGCTCGGATGTGTCTGCCATTGAATGCTCCTGGATCAGGTGGTCGCTGCTTACCGTCCGTGCGCCCTGGCCCGGGTCGGGAGGGTGTCCTCCCGGGGTCGGGAGGATGTCCCGGCACACGTCCGCACAGGCGGAGTACGCCTCCGCACGGTGCCCTTGACGTCGCGCCGTGTCAGCAGTCGGGACCGCCGCGCCAGACCGGCACGGTCCGGCCATGGCAGTCGACGACGCCGGGGACCAGTTCGGCCGCGCGGTCCCGGCCCGCCGGCACGAACCATGAAGCCCGGCCGCCGGAGGGACCGGCGACGGGACAGGCCGGGGACGGGACGGGCACCGTCTCGACGGCGGTGCGGACGAGTCGGTCGGCAGAGCAGCTGTGGGGGTGGGGGTGGGGGTGGGGGTGGGGGTGGGTGGGAGAGAGATCGGTGCCCGGTCTGGAGGCGATGCCGACAGCGGACGGTCGTCCGTCAGTCGAATCAGACCGCAGGGGTACGTGGAGTGCCGCCGACGCAGACGTCAGACAGGGAAGCCGGCGGGAAGGAGCGCTTCGTGATTGACGACGCCATGGCAGTCCTCCGGAAGCCGAGCCGCTAGCCGCTCCACTGACGGACGATCGTCCGCCACACGGACGGCTAAGATCACAATGTTCCGCTCACCACGCGATGTCAAGACTCCGGACCGGCACAATCGCGCACCCACCGAGGTGCCGAGGCGGCGGCAGAGCGCGCCGCCACGCCGCCGTGCGGACGGCCCGGCGGGACGACGCCGGCCCGGGACCGGCAGGCCACCCGACCGGCCGCGCAGGCCGTCACCCGACCGGGCGTGCCGCCTCGGTCGATCGGCGCTCGCCGACCCGTGCCGGATGGGACAGACCAGGAAATCCCACACATCGCTTCCTGTCAATTAATGACGGACTCGGACATCCGGTGACTTTCCTGGAGCGTTGGGGGGCGGAAAACCGGACCGCTATGCTGCAAACGTGACTTCAAATCTCGATCACGCAGTGGCACTGGCGAGGCAGTTCCAGGTCGACAGCGTCCGGATGACGTCGTCGGCGGGTTCGGGGCACCCGACCTCGAGCGCCTCGGCGGCCGAACTCCTCAGCGTCCTCGTGACCAGACACCTGCGGTACGACTGGTCACGCCCACAGCGAGTCGGGAACGATCACCTGATCTTCTCGAAGGGGCACGCCTCGCCGCTGCTCTACTCGGTCTTCAAGGCCGCCGGAGTGGTCAGCGACGACGACCTCATGACGAAATACCGGCGGGCCGGCTCCGCCCTGCAGGGTCACCCGACCCCCGAGCTGCCGTGGGTGGACGTGGCGACCGGCTCACTGGGCCAGGGCCTGCCGATCGGCGTCGGCGTGGCGCAGGCCGCCCGGGTCACCGGCGAGTCGTACCGGGTCTGGGTGCTCTGCGGCGACAGCGAGCTGGCCGAGGGCTCCGTCTGGGAGGCACTGGACACGGCGGCCCGGTTCCAGCTCGGCAACCTGACCGTCGTCGCCGACATCAACCGCCTCGGCCAGGTCGGCCCCACCGAGTTGCAGTGGGACATGGACCGGTACGTGCGCCGGGTGGAGGCGTTCGGCTGCACCGCCATCGTGGTGGACGGGCACGACGTGGCGGAGGTCGACCGCGCCTACACCACTGCGGCCGAGTCCGACGGGCCGGTGGTGATCCTCGCCCGCACCAAGAAGGGCCACGGGTACGGCGAGGTCGAGAACGCCGACAACTGGCACGGCAAGCCGCTGCCGGCGGAAATCGCCGATCAGGTGATCGAGCAACTCGGCGGCGTCACCGACCTGCGCTTCACCCCGTTGCTGCCGGAGAGCGCCGACGACCGGCCGGAGCGCAAGCCGCAGAGCTACACGCTTCCGCAGTACGAGCTGGGCGCGAAGGTGGCGGTGCGGAAGGCGTTCGGCGACACGCTGGTGGCACTCGGCTCGGACGACAACGTGGTGGTCGCCGACGCCGAGGTGGGCAACTCCACCTACACGCTCCAGTTCGCCGCCAAGCACGGCGACCGGTTCTTCCAGACCTACATCGCCGAGCAGCAGATGGTGGCGACCTGCGTCGGCATGGACGTCGCCGGGCTGGTCCCCTACGCGGCGACCTTCGCGGCCTTCCTCTCCCGGGCCTACGACTTCGTCCGGATGGCCGGCGTCTCCGGCGTCAACATCCGGCTCTGCGGCACCCACGCCGGCGTCGAGATCGGCGAGGACGGTCCGTCCCAGATGGCCCTTGAGGACCTCGCCGCGATGCGGGCCGTGCGCGGTTCCACGGTCCTCTACCCCTCCGACGCGACCTCGACGGCGAAGCTGACCGCCGCGCTCGCCGACCGCGAGGGAGTGAGCTACCTGCGCGCCACCCGAGGCGCCTACCCGGTCATCTACGGTGCGGACGACGAGTTCCCGATCGGTGGTTCCCGGCTGGTCCGCTCCTCCGACGACGACGTGGTGACCGTGATCGCCGCAGGTGTCACCGTGCATCTCGCACTCCAGGCGGCCGAGACGCTGGCCGCGCAGGGTGTGCAGGTGAGCGTGCTCGACGCGTACTCGATCAAGCCCATCGACGACGCGGCGCTGGCCCGGAGCGCGGAGCGCACCCCGGCCGGTCTCGTGGTGGTCGAGGACCACTACCCCGAGGGCGGCCTCGGCTCGGCGGTCCTGGAGTCGCTCGCCCGCCAGGACGTCTCCACCCGGGTACGCCACCTGGCCGTGCAGGAGCTTCCCGGCTCCGGCACGTCGGTCGCCCTCTTCGGGGCGGCGGGCATCTCGCCGGAGAGCATCGCGGCGGCGGTTCAGGAGCTGGCGCCGCAGGGCTGACACCAACCAAGTCCGTACGGGGCCGGCAGGTCGACGACCTGCCGGCCCCGTCTCGTACGGGCCGGGGACGACACCGCGCTCGACACTCACCCTGCAGACGTCCACGGCGACCAGCCGTACCCCTCAAGCTCCCGCCGGTGCACGAACCATGCCGATCCATCGCGCCCACGGTGGACCGTGACCTGTCTTCCCGGATCTCGGCGACTCTTCTCGGATCTCGGCGAACTCTTCCCGGATCTCGGCGAACTCTTCCCGGATCTCGACCACGCGGAAATCGTCGCTTGGCGCTGACCACCGCAGCGGAACATTTGTCCAAGACACGCGACGAAGCGCCGGCGAGGCTTGCAGTCGGTGACCTGCGAGCGCGCAGTGATCCTCGGGCCGCTTGGCACGAAACGGTAGGAGACAGCCGATGGCATGGCGCATCCCCGGGTCGAGGACGACATGAGCTCCACGCCTGCCTCGACACTCCCGGCCTGGTACCGGCCGTCGGGCCCGCGCGCCGCGAGATCCTCGCCTTCGTGCGCGACCACCGACGATCGAGTGTCGCCGGTGCGGACACGAAAGGCAGAGAGGTGCGGACACGAAAGGCAGAGAGTTGACCTCCACCGACCTTGACCAGACGAGCCGGCAGTCCGTACCACCACCGAATATCGACCCCACCGCGAGACGAGGCCCGGCACGGTTGCTGGGTCCACATGTTCCGAGTCTCGCGGCCGTGGTGCTCCTGCAGGTCGCCGGCGCTGTAGCGGGTCTGGCACCGCTGCTCGCGGTCGTCGAGCTGGGTCGCGCCCTCCTGTCGCCCGGCCCGGTCGACCCGGACCACGTCTGGACCGTCGTGATCCTGGGGGCGGCCGGCCTCTTCGTCCGGCTGGTCCTCACCGCCGCGTCGTCGGGGCTCGGCCACTACCTCGACGGCAGGGTCCAGCTCTCGCTGCGTCGAGAGCTGGCGCGCGGCCTCGGACGGGCGCCTATCGGCTGGCTCTCCCGCCGCCGCAGCGGCGAACTGGCGAAGGTGGTCGGCGAGGACGTCAGCGCCGTGCACCCGTTCATCGCACACGCTCCCGGCGAGCTTGCCTCCGCGTTCGTCGTGCCGCTGGTGTCGCTGGTCTACCTGTTGACGGTGGACTGGCGGCTCACGCTGATCACCCTGCTCCCCGTGGTGCTGGCCATCGCACACGTTCCGCTGCTGATGACCCCGGCGCGCATGCGCGAGCAGCAGGACTTCGACGCGGCAATGGGCCGGCTCGCCAGCTCCGTCGTCGAGTTCGTGCAGGGCATCAGCGTGGTCAAGGCGTTCGGCGGTGCCGGGCGCGCCCACCGCACGTTCCTCACTGCCGCCGACGACTTCGTCGACATCTTCACCCGGTGGGTCCGCGGCGTCTCCGCAGTTGCCGCCGGGATGCAGTTGGCGCTGTCACCGCCGTTCGTGCTGCTGGTGGTGCTGGTCGGCGGCACGGTGCGGATCACGTCCGGCGGCATGGCACCGGCCGACCTGCTGCCCTTCCTGCTGCTCGGGTTGGGTCTGACCGCCCCCGTGGCGGCGCTCGGCCACGGCTTCGACGACATGCAGGCTGCCGGCCGGGCCGTCGGCCGCATCCGCGAGGTTCTCGAGGTGGATGCGCTGCCGGAGCCTGCACGCCCGGCCACTCCCCGGGACAACCGGGTGGAGCTTCGCGGCGTCCGGTTCGGCTACGACGACGGCCCCGAGGTGCTGCGCGGGATCGACCTGGTGCTCGAGCCGGACACAGTCACCGCCCTCGTCGGGCCGTCCGGCAGCGGAAAATCCACTCTGGCGCAACTGCTGCCACGGTTCTTCGACCCCGTCGACGGTTCGGTATGCCTCGGCGGCGTCGACCTGCGCGACATCGACAGCAGGGAGCTCTACCGCAGGGTCTCCTTCGTCCTCCAGGACGTCCGCCTGCTGCGCGCGTCCGTCGCGGACAACATCGCGCTGGCGGTTCCGCGCGTGGATCCCGACCACGTGACGCGCGCCGCCCGGCTGGCGCACATCCACGACCGCATCCTCGAACTGCCCCGCGGCTACGAGACCGTGATCGGCGAGGAGGTCAGACTCTCCGGCGGCGAGGCACAGCGCATCGGGATCGCGCGCGCCCTGGCGGCAGACACGCCCGTCCTGGTACTCGACGAGGCGACCGCCTTCGCCGACCCGCCGACCGACCGGGCGGTGCGTCAGACCCTGGCGATGCTCCGCGGCCGAACCGTCCTGGTCATCGCCCACCGCCTGGAGACCATCGCCGACGCCGACACCGTCGTGATGATCGAGGACGGGACGGTCGTCGAGCGCGGCAGGCCGACCGACCTGCTCGCCCGGGACGGGAAGTTCGCCGCGTTCTGGCGGGCCCAGCAGGCGGCGGTCGCCGATGCTGGCGAGATCCGCCGTGGTGCACCGGAAGGAGATCTCTCCCGATGATCAAGATGCTACTGCGTGTGCTCGGCGACGAGTACGCCAGGCCGATGCGCCACACCATCGCCCTGATGACCACGACCGCTGTGCTCGAGGGCCTGCTCTACGCGCTGCTGGTGCCCGTGCTGCGGGCGCTGCTCGGGAACACGCCGTCGGACGCCTGGCCGTGGCTGATCGCGTTCACGGTCTCCGTCGCGGTCTACGCCGTACTGCGCTACACCAGCGACCTGTCCGGCATGCGCGTCGGGACAACGATGCTACGTGGCATGTACCACGGCCTCGGTGCGCACCTCGCCCGATTGCCCATCGGCTGGTACACCGCCGCCCGGGTCGGCGAGGTCTCCGTCATGGCCAGCCGCGGCCTGCTCGCGGCGATGGGCGTATCGGCACACCTGCTCGGGCCGTTCGTCTCCGCCTGCGTGACCCCGTTGACGATCGTGGTCGTGGTGGCGGTGTTCCACTGGCAGATGGGGCTGGCCGCGCTCGTCGCGGCGCCGATTGTGGTGGTCATCCAGGTCTGGACCGCTCGGTTGACGGCCGCCAACGACGCAGACGACGCCGAGCGCGGCAACGAGGCCAGCGCCCGGGTCATCGAGTACCTGCAGGCGCAGCCGGTGCTGCGAGCGGGCGGTCGCAGCACGGAGCGGTTCCATCTGCTCGACGACGCGCTCCAGGGCGTCGAGCGGGCTTCCCGCCGCCAGACGATGTCGGTGCTGCCGGGCGCGGTGGGCCTCACGCTCGTCGTGCAGGCGACCTTCACCGCCTTGCTGGTCCTGGGCACCTACCTCGCGCTCGGCGGCGACGTCGGGGTCGCGGAGGTCCTGACCATTCTGGTGCTCGCTGCCCGCAGCGCTGACCCGCTGCTGTCGCTGTCGAACGTCGGCGGCAAGCTCCGCAGTGCCCGAGCCGAGTTGGACCGGCTCGACAAGCTGTTGCGCACCGAGCCGCTTCCCGAGCCGGTCCGGCCCGTCCGACCGCAGCGGTTCGACCTCGAGTTCGACGCGGTCACCTTTCGCCACGTCGACCGCGTGGTGTTCGACGGCGTGTCCCTGTCGGTGCCGCAGGGACAGCGGCTGGCCGTCGTCGGTCCGTCCGGCGCGGGCAAGAGCACCCTGCTTCACCTGCTCGCCCGGTTCTACGACGTGGAGGCGGGCGCCGTACGCGTGGGCGGTGTCGACGTGCGCGACGTCGACCCCGGTGTGCTGATGGCACAGATCGCCATCGTCTTCCAGGACGTCTACCTCTTCGACGGCACCATCGAGGAGAACGTCCGGCTTGGTCGCCCCGAGGCCAGCGAGGCCGAGGTGCGGACGGCGGCGACAGCCGCACGGCTGGACGAGGTCGTCGAGCGGCTGCCGGGCGGGTGGGCCACCAACGTCGGAGAAGGCGGTACGTCGCTCTCCGGCGGTGAGCGCCAGCGGGTCTCGATCGCGCGGGCGCTGCTGAAGAACGCGCCGATCGTGCTGCTCGACGAGGTGACCTCGGCGCTCGACCCGGCGCACGAGGCGGCCGTCCACGACGGCATCCAACGCCTGGCGGCGGGCCGGACGGTGGTGATGGTCGCACACCGGATGCGGACGGTCCCACGCGCCGACCGCGTCGTCTTCGTCGACAACGGCAAAATCGTCGAGGACGGCAGCCACGAGGAGCTACTGGATCGCGGTGGCCGCTACGCCGACTTCTGGGCTGTTTCTCTGCCATCGGTCGCCGCTGTGTGAGTGGGTGCGTCGCCGGGCGTCGGCACACTCACCTGGCCGACGCATGCCAGCCGCAGCTCCGTGAGGTACGCCCGCGGGGAGCCAGGGGCAGCGATTCCAGGCAGGCCGACGCGTGGCTGAGCCAGCCGCCGCGCTCAATGACGGCCGCATGTTGCTCCTCACGCGGCGTCATGCCACATAGTCGGTGACGTGGAGGAGCACATGACCGTGGGGCGAGTGGCGGAGTTGGCCGGTGTCAGCGTCCGCACCCTGCATCACTATGACGAGATCGGCCTCCTGAAGCCCTCCACGAGGACCGCGGCCGGGCATCGGGCCTACTCGGCGGAAGACGTGGAGCGACTCCGCGAGGTGCTCGCCTACCGGCGGCTCGGCTTCGGACTGCGGGAGATCGCGGAACTGGTCGACGATCCGGCTACCGACGCGGTCGCGCACCTGTGCCGGCTGCGCGGCCTGCTGATGGACCAACGCGACCGCGCTGCCGCCATGGTGACGGCCCTGGACAGGGAATTGGAGGCACGAGCCATGGGAATCCGGACGACGCCGGAGGAGCAACTGAGAGTGTTCGGCGCACAGTTGTACGACGCCATCGGATCCGCCTACCCGGCGACGCGGCGCACGGAGCCGCGAATCGCCGCTCGCATCTGGGATGCGCTGGGGGACGCACGGACGGTGCTGAACGTCGGGGCGGGCACCGGCTCCTACGAGCCCCCCGACCGCGATGTGACGGCGGTGGAACCGTCGGCGGTCATGCGGGCGCAGCGTCCCCCTGGCGCGGCGCCGTGCGTGGCTGCCGCCGCGGCGAGCCTGCCGTTCGAGGACCAGTCCTTCGACGCCGCGATGGCGGTCAGCACCGTCCATCACTGGCCGGATCCGATCGCCGGGCTGCGTGAGATGCGGCGCGTGGCCCGCCGCGTGGTGGTGTTCACCTACGACGCCGACGACACCGGCTGGCGTCAGCGGTTCTGGCTCACCCGCGACTACCTGCCCGAGTTCGCCGACCTCCTCGTCGGCTGGCCGTCCCTGGCAGACCTGACCCGCGCGATCGGAGGACGCGCGGAGCCGGTCCTCGTCCCCTGGGACTGCGCTGACGGCTTCTTCGAGGCACACTGGCGCCGGCCGGAAGCGTACCTGGAGGAACATGTACGCCGCGCGGTCTCGGTATGGACCAGAGTCGGGCCGCAGGCTGAGCAACGGGCGGTCAGTGCCCTTCGCGAAGACCTCTCCTCGGGACGGTGGGCCGCGCGCAACCGGGACCTCGTCGCCCTCGACACGGCGGAGCTTGGCCTCCGCCTGCTCGTGGCCTGAACCGATCGGCCGTGCCAGGTATTCATACACACCTCACCGGTCAGGCGACCACACCGATAATGCGGGTGAGGCTATTCAGCAGGGCTCGCGGAATCACAGTAGAAACCTGAAACAAAAGACGGTTCGCCTTTCCTGTGAACCGGCAGACCTGCGTCTTACCACTCGGGTTCACCCGAGTTCAGTTACACGACTTGCGCACCCTCGGCAAATTCGGCGGCAGAAACTACGGATGCGAAGCCCTGGCCGCCGATTCTCGGTCTTACCGATCTATCACGCATCCGAAGCCAGGACCCGCGATCGGCCCAGCCCAGCCCAACTCCATGATCAACTTCAACCACCTGGCATCGTTTCTGGATCCCGTCGTATTCCGTTGTTCTTGACCGCCATGCCTCGCTCTCCCGGCACCACCACCTGTCCGTCGGTGACGAGCATGAACCTCTCCAGGCCGGGGACGAAGATGTTGACCACGGCCAGGTTGCCGGTGACGTAGTGGTCACGCTGCAACGGCGTGAGGCCGCGTCTGAAGAGGACGTCGATGAGCTCGTCATAATGGCCGGCGGCGGTGTCCGGCGCTTCCGTGTCCCGGTACGGAACCAGGGTGGCGTCGGCGAGCCGGCTGCTGAAGTCGCCTCGGTAACAGGCATGGAGCGCGGGGTACGGCTTCGTCCAGTCGTGCCGGACGGGCGTCATGGCGGCGAACGCGGAGTGGATGTTCCCGAGCGAGGACGCCAGGTAGACCTGGACCAGCTCGCTCACCGCACGGGCGATCGCATAGTGGCGGGAGAGCGAGGCGCCGCAGCCACGGACCCGGGCAGGTTCGCCGTTCCGCGCGGGAGAGTAGGCCAAGATCGCCGGCACGCCCAGGTCGCTGGTCATGTCGATCAGATGCAGCCGCTGACCGAGGATGGTCTCCGCCACCGACACCAGGGCTGCGAGGTCGTCCGGCAACGTGCCCGCCTCGATGAGGACAAGCGGGGATCTCCGCCGCCCCAGGAACTGGTCGATCAGCAGGAGGGAGAGCGCATCCCGCTCGATGGTCTCGTTGAGCGCGTGGACCGCCGCCTCGACCGGGTCGGTGCCCGCCGCCCAGCCGTTGTTGCAGGAATAGCGGCTCACACCGGTGTAGTCGTAGTGGTCCCCGAGACTCTTCCGCAGCGGGTCGGCCTCCTCGTCGAGGTAGTCCGGCACGGACAGGAACAGCGGCACGTCGACCTCGACGCCGCTGGTCACCGCCCGGAAGGGAAGGCACCCCATAGGCCCGTCGGGCAAACTCCCGAGTAGGCCGAGCGCCACGTCCTGCCTGAGCGTCACGTTGCGGGAGATCTCACCCGCGGGGCGCAGCGTTGTCCCGCCGTCCGCGAGGCCCCGCAGCCCACTGAGGTGGTGCTCCAGCGCCTCGAAGATCGCGCCGACCCGCGCCGCCGCCGAACCTCCCTTGCCGAGTCCCAGCCCGCTGGGTACCGGGTCGTCGCCACGCCACAACGTCGCAGTCCACACGGCGGCGTCACCGTCGAGCACCGCCGTGCAGTCCACCCGAAGATCGAGCTCCGCCACCGCCGCCATACCCCGCAGGTAGGCCTCGGACAGGCTCAGCGCCCGCTCACCGTCCTGGACCAACGAGCCGGCCGCAAGATCCGTTCTCGACATCGCTCCACCTCCGACTGAACGCACCGACACTGCGGGACCCGGTAGGGCCGGGCGGACGAGCCGCCCGGCCCAGTGACGTCGACTCAGGAGGCGGTCTCGACCGCCGCCACCTCGGAGTCCTGGTCACGCTCGGCCAGTTCGTCGAGGATCCGCTGCTCGGTCTCGGCGAGTTCAGGCTGGTCCTTCTGTGCCCGGTAGATCGCGTCGTGCAGTCCCATGCGCTTCCTCCATCATCGATCGGAGCCTTGGTCTGAGCTTCGTGCACGCCGATAGACACCGGATGCACGACTGATATATCCGCAGTCAGGCACCGCTGTTGTTCCATTCACCTCATCCGCACCCCGATGGTCGTACTCGTGTGGCCCTACCGATGTGCTCTGTCTACGAAGCGACGGGCGCAAGGGTTCACGAACGGCCGCGTCCGCTGGCCACTCCGGTTTGCCAGAATGGCGACATGAGGGTCGATCCGCAGGACGCGCCAACGCGATTGTCTGCGATTGACGTGGACTCCCTTCGTTTCAACCTGCTCGGCGTCGTGCGCGGCCGCCGGGGCTCCGTTGATCTCGACATGGGAAGTCCGCAGCAACAGGCCCTGCTCGTCGCCCTTCTCCTGCGGCCTGGCCAGGGTGTGAGTGCGGCCGGTCTGATGGAAGCGCTGTGGGGCGACGACCCGCCGGTCACGGCGACGAAAATCCTCCGTACGTACGCCTGGCGCTGGCGCAGGGTGCTGGAGAACGACGGTGCCGAGCACCGGCTCCTGACGACCGTCGGTGACGGTTACCGCCTGGAAATTCCCGAGGACGCCGTCGATGTGCGGCGCGCCGAGGCGCTGGCGCGCCGCGCCCGCCGGGTCGGCGATCCGGGAAGTGCCCGCGCAATGCTGGCCGAGGCGCTTGCCCTCTTCAAGGGCGAGCCGCTGGCCGGGGTCCCCGGCCCGTTCGCGGAACGGCACCGTCGCAGGCTCAGTGAGCTGCACCTGGACCTGCTGGAGGCGCGTCTGGCGTTGGACATCGATCTCGGCCGCGCCGCCTGGTGTGTGCCCGAGTTGCGCACTCTCAGCGACGAGAACCCGCTGCGGGAAAGCCTTTTCGTGCTGTTGATCCGGGCGCTGCAAGCCAGTGGCCGGCAGGGGGAGGCCGCTGCGGTGTTCCCGGCCGCTCGCCGCAGGATCGTGGACCGGCTGGGGCTGGAACCCAGCGCCGAGCTTGCCGACGCCCACCGGCGGCTCCTGGCTAGCGAGGGGCCCACCGCCCCGCCGTCGCGGAGCGAGAAGCCGCTGCGGAGCGAGGAGCCACCACGGAGCGAGGAGCCACCACGGAGCGAGGAGCCACGGCGGAACGAGAAGCCGCTGCGGAGCGAGAGGCCACCGCGGAGCGAGGAGCCGCTGCGGAGCGAGAAGCCACCGCCGCGGCCGGCCCAGGTCCCGGCCACCACGGCGGACTTCACCGGTCGCGAGGCGGTGGCCCGTCTCATCACCAATGCGCTAAGCCTGCCCGACCGCGGCTCGTTGCCGATCGTGGCCGTGGCCGGGATGGGCGGCCTCGGCAAGACGACCCTGGCACGGCACGTCGCTCACCGACTTGGCGCACACTACCCGGACGGTCAGTTGTACGCGGAACTGAGGGGCGGTGATGCCATGCCGACATCGCCGCAGGACGTCCTGGCCGGCTTCCTCATGGCGCTCGGGGTGGAGTCCGTCCCGGACTGCCAGGAAAGCAGGTCGGCGTTGTTCCGCTCGGTGACGCACGACCGCCGGCTGCTCGTCGTGCTGGACGACGTGCACAGCCTCGCACAGATCACCCCGCTGCTGCCGGGCGCCGCGACCTGCGGCGTCCTGGTCACCTCACGATCCCGGCTGGCCGGCCTGAACGGCGCCGTACACGCCGATCTCGAAGTGTTCGACGAGACCGAGGCGCTTGAGCTCCTGAGCCGGGTGATCGGCCACGACCGGGTGGCCGCCGAGCACGAGACGGCACGGGAACTCGTGGTGGCCTGCGGATTGCTGCCGCTCGCGGTCCGCATCGTGGCCGCACGGCTGGCCGCCCGGCCGGGCTGGTCGATCGGCACGCTTCGCGACCGGTTCACCGGCGGGCGCCGGCTGGGCACGTTGCGGGCCGGTGATCTCGACGTGAACGCGACCTTCCTGGCCAGCTGGCGGCAGCTCACACCGGAGCAGCAGCGCGCAATGGTCCTGTTGGCCGTCACCGATATGCCGGACTTCGCGCTGCCCATCGCGGCGCGCATACTGGGCCGGCCCGAGCCGGACAGCGAAGACCTGCTGGAGGAACTGGTCGACCTGGCGTTGCTCGAGTCGGCCACCGTCGGGCGCTACCACCTGCATCCCCTCGTGCGGTCGTTCGCCCTCGCCCAGGACATCGCTGGGGCGGCCGGGGAGATCGCCGCCTCCCGGGGGAGGCTGCTCGACGCCCTTCTCAGCACCGCGGTCAACGCGTTCCAGCGGGCCGTTCCAGGCGACCCGGTCGCCATGACCCTGTCCGCGGGCGGGCCCGCTGGACAGCCTTTCGACAGCCTTGCGAGCGCCCGGCGCTGGGCGGCCGCGGAACTGCCGAACATCGTGGCGCTGGTCGGGCAGATGGCGACCGGTGGGGTGGACCTCCTTCGTCGCTCGGTGGATCTGATGATTGCGGTGTCACCGTTCGGGCCCGATCCGCGCGCGGAACCGACGATCGAACTGTTGTCCGTGTTGTGCTCTGCGGCGGACCGCAGCGGCGATGGGAAGGTGGCCGGGCGCGCGCACTTCCTACGCGGCAACCTGGCGATAGCGGCGGTACGCCTCCAAGAGTCCGAGCACGAGATCAGGACCGCCGCCCGCCTGTGCGCCGCGCACGACGACGTCGCCATCCTGCGGCAGGCACTGAACGACCTGGGTCTGCTGGCGCTGCATCTCGGCGACTACGACAGCGCCGTCACCCACTTCGAGGAGGCGATCAGGCTGGCCCGTCGGCTTCGCCACCGCACCGGTGAGTTCATGTCGATCGCCAACGCAGCACTGGCCGAGGTCTACCGCGGACGGCCTGCCGATGCGGAGGCCGCCTGCCGGAAAGCCCTGCACTCGTTCGACGATCTGTCGGACGACGGCGCGACCGCGTACACGTGGTACGTCATCGGGCTCGCGGCGTTCGACCAGCAGAGGTACGAGGACGCCGTGTCATGGTTCGGCCGGTGCCTCGATCTGTGTCTGTCGGCCGGTCTGCACGTGTGTGAGGCGAGGGCACGCTACCGGCTGGCGGACGCCTTGCGAGAAACCGGCGCGCTGGAACCCGCTCTCCTGCATGCGCGGCAGGCGGCCGGTCAGTGCGAGCGGCTCGGTGACCAGCGAGATCAGGCATACGCCTACGCGGTGCTCTCGCGGGTGCTGCACGCGCTCGGCGCCGACCACGAATCCCTTGAACAGCTCATCCTGGCCCACGACCTCTTCACCGGGCTCGGCCTGCCGGAGGCAGCCGAGACCGGACGGCAGCTCGCCCGGCGTCCCGGCTAGCGGGACTACACCTTCTCGGTTCGGTGCCGGCTGGGGGCAGCCGAGGATCTGCGCACGTACCCCCCGGATGGCTGCACAACCGGTTTGTCGGCTGGCAAAGCGTGGTGGGCCGGAGGTACCACCATGCGAACCACCCCGCCACCATCGCTGGTGATCTTCTACCGTTGTGTTCGAGCAGGTCACGGGCACCGAGAGGTGGTCGATGAGAAGATCACTGATCGCCAAACACGTCATCGAGTACCAGACGAGCCCGACCCGGGACCTCCTCCTCGGGGAAGATCTCGGCACACAGCGCCAGCACCTCATCGGGACCGGTCAGCCGGAGGTGCTCGACCAGGAACCGGATGTCCTCGGCATCACGGCGCCGCGCGGCGAGCACCTTCATCGCCAGCAAGTGCTCGGGAGACGCGGCCGACACCCGCAGCCCTGGATGATCGAAAACGCGAGGTGCCGCCGCGTCACCGCCGGGCGCGACGTACGCGCTCGCTTGCTCGTTGAGCCACCAGCGCGGCAACCCGAGTTCGTCGGCGACCGCGTGGGCCTCGTCCAGCACGACGCCGTGTGGCTGGAACACCGCGTCAATGTCACGGGTCGCCCGGCGTGCGTCGTATGCCAAGGCCATCGCCGCGCCGCCAAAGACGTAGAGATCCGCGACCACGCCACGCCGGGCCAGCCGATCGCCCAACCGACGGAATGCATCCTCGATCGCCGCCCGGTCCAACAGCGGGTCGTCGGCACTCACGCGACGTTCAATTCCTGGGCCGCGACATACACACCACGGCGCCGAAATGCCGCCGGCGCATGCACCAACGCATCGACCCGCGCTGCCCGAGTATTGAACGGAAACCACAGCCGCCGTAGCGATCTCGTCTCCACCCACGCCGGCGCACCCCGCCCGTCCTTGGCCGCGAGATGTTCTGCCAGCGCCGCGAGGAACACATCCCAGTGCTCATCACCGGTCGCCGCCGGCTCCTCGTCCAGCAGGGTGCTCCGCGTCTCGACCGGTTCCCAGCGGTGCTCTTCGAGGAACTCAGCGATCAGTCGCCACCGCCGTGTCTCGTCCGAGTCGGTGATCAGAGCACCAAGACGCCACAAGGTGAGCGGCTCGTACCCCGGCACAGCCTCGCGATCGTCCACGCCCATGACGGTAGTACACCCCGGACCGGGATCACGGGTAGGCGCTGCCGGTCACGAGCAGCCTTGTCCATCGCAGCGTCCGACCCTGGGTTCGCATCACGGTCGGTATGTCCCGGAGAAGCACAGGTCAAGGGAATACGTGGGGCGGGCGGGACTCGAACCCGCGACCGAGGGATTATGAGTCCCCTGCTCTAACCTGCTGAGCTACCGCCCCGCATCGGCGCGGGAATGGTAGCCCTGTGCACCGACGACCGGCCACCGACATGTGGCGGCGACCCGTGCGGATCGAGTCGGCCCCTCGGGCCCACCGGATCATCCACCGGCGTCGGCACCACCACGGCGGTTCCGGCACGGCGAGGATACCAACCGACTTCGACATCCGGACGACGCCGAGCGGCCGGTCCGCACCGACGATCGCCACCCCGGTCTCCGCCGGCAGTTCGGACGCGCCCTCACCCCGCGCCCGGGCGGTTCGGCACCCGGGACAGTCGGGACGGCCACCAGACCGCCGGGCCGATGTCGTAAGCCAGCGCCGGCACCAGCAGGGATCGTACGACGATCGTGTCCAGCAGGACGCCGAGCGCCACCGCCAGGCCGAGCTCGATCAGGATCACCAGCGGCAGTACGCCGAGCGCCGAGAAGGTCGCCGCCAGCACGAAGCCGGCCGAGGTGATGACGCCGCCGGTCACCACCAGCCCGCGCAACACGCCGGAGCGGGTGCCCCGGCGGACGGACTCCTCGCGGACCCGGCTCATCAGGAAGATGTTGTAGTCGATGCCGAGCGCCACCAGGAAGACGAACGCGAAGAGCGGGAACGACGCGTCGACGCCGGGGAAGCCGAAGGCGTACCGGAAGATCAGCGCGCAGAGGCCGAGGGTGGCCAGGAACGACAGCACGACCGTGATGATCAGCAGGATCGGCGCGAGCAGCGCGCGGAGCAGCAGCGCCAGGATCACCGCGATCACGCCGAGGACGACCGGGATGATGACGTTCCGGTCCCGGGTGGAGGCGTCGGAGGTGTCCAGGCCGATCGCCGTCGGCCCGCCCACCACCGCGTCGGCGCCCGCCACGGCGTGTACGGCGACGCGCAGCTCGCGTACCGTCTGTTCCGCCTCGCGGCTGTCGGCCGGCGCCATCAGGGTGGCCTGGAGTTCGACCCGGCCGTCGACCACCTTCGGCGGGCCGGCGGGCGTGCCCGGTGGGCCCGGTGAGCCCGGGGACGGGGCGCCCGGAGAGGGTCCCGGGGTCGCGCCGCCGGACGGGCCGCCGGAGCCGGTCGCGTTGAGGTCGTCCACCGGCACCGTACGCACCTCGGCCACCCCGGGCACCGAGCGGGCCGCCTCGGCCACCCGGTCGGCGGCCCCGGCGAGCGTGAAGATGGTGGCGGGGCTCCCCATCCCGCCGGGATAGTGCCGGTCGATCACCTCCTGGGCCATCACCGAGTCGGTCCGGTTGGTGAAGAGCTCGGACTGGCTGAGCCGGGTGTCGCCGAGCTGGGTCAGGCCGAAGCCGAGCGCGATCAGGACGAGGGTGGTGACCACCCAGACGAGCCGGGCATGGCGGGCGATGAAGTGGGCGACCGGTTTCCAGAGCCGGCCGACCGAGGCGGCGTGCTCGACGTGCGGCGACCGGGGCCAGAACGCCCACCGCCCGCCGATCAGCAGCAGCGCCGGCAGGAAGGTCAGCATCACCACCAGGGTGGCGCCGATGCCGACTGCGGCCACCGGCCCCAGGGCCTGGTTGGAGCTGAGACT
Source organism: Plantactinospora sp. WMMC1484 (assembly GCF_049315195.1). Taxonomy (NCBI): domain Bacteria; kingdom Bacillati; phylum Actinomycetota; class Actinomycetes; order Micromonosporales; family Micromonosporaceae; genus Plantactinospora; species Plantactinospora sp. WMMC1484. The sequence continues at coordinate 3,013,371 of NZ_CP186055.1, read as the reverse complement.
GGAGAGCAGCAGACAGAGCAGGCCGGCGATGACGGTACCGCCGGAGGCGAAGATGGCCGGGGCGGCGCCCCGCCAGGCGGCGAACATCGCCTCGACGGTCTCCGGATGCCGGCACAGTTCCTCGCGGTAGCGGGCGATGAGCAGCAGGGCGTAGTCGGTGCCGGCGCCGAAGACCAGCACGGTGAGGATGCCCTGCGCCTGACCGTTCAGGGTGATGACGTCGGAGCTGGCCAGGAAGTAGACGGCCAGGGCGGCGAGCGCGTACGACAGGCCGGCGGCGAGCAGCGGGATGACCCAGAGCACCGGGCTCCGGTAGACCACGAGCAGGATCACGAGGACGACGCCGAGGGTGACCAGCAGTAGCGGACCGTCGATCGACGAGAAGACCTCGATCAGGTCACCGAGCAGCCCGGCCGGGCCGCCGACCACGACCACCTGGCCGGGGTCGCTGCCGCGCCCGGCGATCTGGCGCAGTTCGCGTACCACCTCGCGGGTCCGGTCGCCCGCGGCGTTGTCCACCGGCACGATCAGCTGGAGTGCCCTACCGTCCGTGCTCGGTATCGGCGGCGGCAGCGGCGCGACCACGCCCGGGACGGTGGCGAACCGGGCCGCGTCCGAGGCTGCCCGTTCCCGGTCGGCGTCGGTGATCCCGCTCTCCCGGGCGTAGACGACGAAGGCCGGTAGCGTTTCCCGCTCGGCGAACCCGGCGGCGAGTCGCTGCGCCCGGGTGGCCTCGGCGTCCGCCGGCAGGAACGCGGCGTTGTCGTTGGTGGCGACCTCGGCGAGCCGGCCCGGGTAGCGCGTTGCCACCGCACCCACCGCAAGCCAGCCGACGACGAGCACGGCGGCGAGCAGCAGGGCGATACGGCGCCGCGATCCAGCCATCTCCCACCCCGCCCGGTCCCCGCCATGTTGCGACGGCCCGGCGGGCGGCAGCGCTACTGCTCCGCCCCGTGGCCGGGCCCAGATATGACGATGCCCGCCAGCGGGGCCGGCGGGCGGGATGTTGGGAAAGCTCCCCCGTTTGGACTCGAACCAAAAACCTGCCGGTTAACAGCCGGCTGCTCTGCCAATTGAGCTACGGGGGATCGCTCGGGCGGCGCTGGATCTCTCCGGCGCCGGGCGACGGGACAAGAGTACAGGACAGCGCGGGGTGGTGGGCTACCGGGTTATCGGCGCCGACGGCGCAGCATATATCGGGCAAAACGACACTAGGGCCGGTACCAGGCATGACATCGAGAGAGGATGGGTAGGGACCTGGGGAACAGACGACGCAGGCGCGACACGGTCGCCCACCGGTGACGCCGGGGGCCCTGACCGCGTCAGAATACGGAGAGGAGCCGTCATGCGCGGAAAGCTGTGGTTCGTCGGCGGGCTGGCAGTGGGCTTCGTCCTGGGCGCCCGCGCGGGCCGGGACAAGTACGAGGAGCTGGTCGTCAAGGGTCGCAAGGTCCTCGACCACCCGACGGTGCAGGAGGCCGCCGGGGTTGCGCAGGCTCAGGCGTCCCGGCTGTACACCGAGGGCAAGGACCGGCTCAGCCACACCCGGCTGGGCGAGAAGCTCAGCACGGCGGGCAACGGAAGCCCGGCCGAGCTGGGCAGCACCGACAGCGACAGCCGCACGGACACGACCGTCGGATCGACGGGGACGAAGACCTCGTCGGGTACGAAGGCACCGGCGGCACCCGCCTCGCGGGCGGCATCGTCGACGCCGGGTACCAACGGCACCACGTTCTGAGCAGGGGCATCGCGCCACGCTCTGAGCCGGTGCGCCGCACCACGCTCTGAGCCGGTGCGCCGCACCGCGTGATCGGTGCGGGGTCGACCCTTGATCGGGCCGACTCCGCACCGTTCGCGTCTCGGCGTCATGCGGCTCTCAGCCGACCGCGACCGTCACTCCTTGCTGCTGAACGCGGCGTCGAAGGCGGCGCTCGGCGCGTCGAAGGCGAGCCGCCGGACGAACTGGAGCGCCTCGGGGGCGCCGACCAGCCGGTCCATCCCGGCGTCCTCCCACTCGATCGAGATCGGCCCGTCGTAGCCGATCGCGTTCAGCGCCCGGAACGAGTCCTCCCACGGCACGTCGCCGTGCCCGGTCGAGACGAAGTCCCAACCCCGGCGCAGGTCGGCCCAGGGCAGGTGGGAGGCGAGCCGGCCCCGCCGCCCGTCTCCGGTGCGTACCTTGGCGTCCTTGCAGTCGACGTGGTAGATCCGGTCGGCGAAGTCGAAGATGAAGTTGACCGGGTCGAGCTCCTGCCAGACGAAGTGCGACGGGTCCCAGTTCAGCCCGAACGCCGGTCGGTGCCCGATCGCCTCCAGGGTCCGCCGGGTGGTCCAGTAGTCGTACGCGATCTCGCTCGGGTGCACCTCGTGGGCGAACCGCACCCCCACCTCGTCGAAGACGTCGAGGATCGGGTTCCATCGGTCGGCGAAGTCCTGGTAGCCCCGCTCGATCATCGCCGGCGGGACCGGCGGAAACATCGCCAGGGTGTGCCAGATCGACGAACCGGTGAAGCCGACGACGGTCCTGACACCGAGCTTCGCCGCCGCCCGCGCGGTGTCCTTGATCTCCTCGGCGGCCCGCTGCCGGACCCCCTCCGGCTCTCCGTCGCCCCAGATCCGGGCCGGGAGGATGTCCTGGTGCCGCTCGTCGATCGGGTGGTCGCAGACCGCCTGCCCGACGAGGTGGTTGGAGATCGTCCAGACCTTGAGGTTGTACTTGGCAAGCGTCTCCCGCTTGCGCTCGACGTACGAGTCGTCGGCGAGCGCCTTGTCGACCTCGAAGTGATCGCCCCAGCAGGCGATCTCCAGCCCGTCGTAGCCCCACTCGGAGGCGAGCCGGCACACCTCCTCGAACGGTAGGTCGGCCCACTGGCCGGTGAAGAGCGTGATGGGTCGCGCCATGGTATTTCTCCCTGTCGATCACACGCGGGATTCGCGACTGCGCCGGGCACGGCGCCGGGTGGACCGGGGCGAGGGTGACCGTCCGGGACGGGTGGCGGGGAACTCCCCGGGCGAGGAACCCTCGGCGTGTTGGTCGACGCGTGCGTCAGGCGCACCCGAGCCGGGCGGGTTGCGCCTCCCGCCCGGTCGCCGGCCATCACCGAGGATCGCCACGACCACTCTAGGCCGTGCCGCCCCGCCCAAGGAAGCCCCGGCACCCGCCCCGGCGGATCCGTGCGGATCCACCGGGGCGGGGCGGGAGACGGGCGGCCCGACGCGTTGGCTCGGGGCCGGGCCGCCCGTCTCCTCGACGGCGGGTGGCGGGCGTCGCGCTGGGCGGGTGGTGGGGATGGCGCGCCCGACCCGCTACCCACTCATCTCAGGGCAGGGTCCACTTCTGGTTGGCGGCACCGGCGACACACTCCCACAGGTGCACGTCCTGGCCGTCCGCCGAACTGTTGTTCGACACGTCCAGGCACTTGCCGGAGGACGGGTTGCGCAGGGTGCCGTCCGACTGGGCGGCCCAGTTCTGCGCTCCCGTCGAGTTGCAGGTCCAGAGCTGGATCTTGGTGCCGTTCGCCGTGCCCGAGCCGGAGACGTCCAGGCACTTGCCGAGGGCACGCAGCGTCTGGCCGTTGCGCGTCCAGGTCTGCCGGGCCGAGCCGCTGACACAGGTGTTGATCTGTGCCTGCGTACCGTCGGCGGTGCCGCCACCGTCGATCTCCAGGCACTTGCCGGCGAGCCCGACCACCGGCCCGGTCCCGGAACCGCCGCCACCGCCCGAGCGGACCAGGGTGAACTCGTCGACGTCGTAGAGCCCGCTGCCGGAGCCGGCCACGGTGAGATAGATGGTGTGGCTGCCGCTCGGCACCCCGGAGAGCCCGGTGCTCACCTCGGCGAAGCTCTCCCAGCCGCCGGTGTTCGGCACCGCCACCGAGCCGAGCACGGTCCCCGTCGGCGAACCGGTCCGGAGCTGGAGCGTGCCGCCGGCGCCGCCGGAGACGACCCGGGCCCGCAGCGAGGTGACCCCGGTCAGGTTCTGCCCGTTGTACGCGGCCCAGTCGCCCGGGTCGAGGTAGCCGATCGTCGAGCCGCCGTTCGCGCCGGCCTTACCGACCACCTGGACCCCGCTCTGCGCGTTGAACGCCTCGGCCTGGATGGTGGTGTTGGTGCCCGGATCCGGGCCGGGACCGCCACCGAGTTCCTTGATCCGGATGTTCCGGAACGAGACGTCGTCGCCGGTGCCGTGGTTCTGGATCCCGATGTGCCCGGCCAGCGACCGCACCGGGTTGGTGTTGGTGAAGTCGTTGATCAGCACACCGTTGAGGTAGATGCGCAGCCGCTCCCCCTCGACCAGCAGCTCGTAGCTGTTCCACTCCCCAGGCGGGTTCAGCGCGGCGTCCCGGGCCGCGATGTCGGCCGACTTGAAGGTGTAGACCGCACCGGTGGTCCGGTCGGCCGCGTCGGTGGCGTCGATCTGGATCTCGTAGCCGTTGTCCACCGCCGACCACGGGTCGCTCGACGGTGGGAAGCCGATGAAGACGCCCGAGTTGTCGTCGCCGGCCATCCGCCAGTCCAGCTTCAGGGAGTACGAGGTGAACTGCTTGGCGCTGTACCAGTAGAGCCCCATGCCGCCCACCGAGGTGAGCGTGGCGTCGGAGTTGGTGAAGCTGCCCGGCCCGGCCTGGGACCAGCCGGCGGTCGAGCCGTTGTAGAGGGTGGTGTAGCCCGTCTCGGGCCGGCAGTCGGCCTTGCTGCGGCCGGCCGCGTACCGGATGCCGCCGAGCAGGTGCGCCCGGAACGCCGGCTCGGCGTACGACTGCTGCGTGTGCCCGCCGCCGGTGTAGAAGGAGCGACCACCCTCGTACGTCTTGCACCAGGCGTGCGGATGGTCAGCGCCCATCCCGCCGCCCGAGTACGACGACTCGTCCAGGGTCGCCAGCACCCGCGCGCTGGACCGGGCGTTGGTGCGGTAGTTGTACCACTCGTCGGTGCGGGTCCAGGTCTGCGGCAGGTGCGCGGTCGCCGCGTGACCCCGGTGCTCCACCTTGATGTTGGCCTGCTGGATCGCCGGATGCGAGGCGAAGTACGCCCCGACCAGGTTGCCGTAGAACGGCCAGTCGTACTCGGTGTCGGCGGCGGCGTGCACCCCGACGTAGCCCCGTCCGCTGCGGATGTAGGACTCGAAGGCGCTCTGCTGGCTGGCGTTGAGCACGTCGCCGGTGGTGTTGAGGAAGACCACCGCCTCGTACTGGGCGAGGTTGCCGGTGGTGAACTGGGCGGCGTCCTCGGTGGCGGTCACGGTGAAGTTGTTCGCCGCGCCGAGTTCGCGGATCGCCTGGGTGCCGACCGCGATCGAGTCGTGCCGGAACCCGGCGGTCTTGGAGAAGACAAGTACGTCGTAGGGGGCGTCGGCGGCACTGGCCGGCCCGGCCGGCACCGTGGTGCAGGCCAGCGCCGTCAGCGCGGCGGTGGCGATCCCGAGCACGGAGCGCACCGCCTTCCGGTCACCCCGGGGGGACAGTCTGTTGGGCATCGTCGCTCTCCTCGTGAGGGCGGTTAGGAGGGGGCCCTTCATCTACAAAATGCGATAAGCGGGGGCCCTTCCTTGCACGTCAGGGCAGGGTCCACTTTTGGTTGGCGGCGGTGGAGATGCATTCCCAGAGGTGGACGTCCTGGCCGTCGGCGGAGCTGTTGTTGGAGACGTCCAGGCATTTGGCGGAGGCCGGGTTGCGGAGGCTGCCGTCGGGTTGTGGGGCCCAGTTCTGGGCGCCGGTGCCGTTGCAGGTCCAGAGCTGGATCCTGGTGCCGTTGGCGGTGCCGGCACCGGAGATGTCCAGGCACTTACCGAGGGTACGCAGGGTCTGGCCGTTGCGCGTCCAGGTCTGCCGGGCCGAGCCGGCGACGCAGGTGTTGATCTGTGCCTGGCTGCCGTCGGCGGTGTTGCCGCCGTCGATCTCCAGGCACTTGCCGGCGAGGCCGACGATCGGGCCGGTGCCGCTCCCGCCGCCACTGCCGGTGTTGATGGTGAAGGCGTCGATGTCGTAGAGGGCACCGGTGCCGGAGCCGGCGAAGGTCAGGTAGAGCGTGGTGGTGCCGGCCGGCGGGTTGGTGATGCTGCCGGTGACGGTGGTGAAGGTGTCCCAGCCGCCGGTGACCGGCACGGTGGCGCTGCCCAGCACGGTGCCGGTGGCCGAGCCGGCCCGGAGCTGGAGGGTGCCGCCGGAGCCGGCCGACGAGACCCGGGCGGTGAACCCGGTCGCGTTGTTCAGCCGGTAGGGGGTGAAGGCGATCCAGTCACCGTTGTTGATGTCACCGACGGTCTGGCCGCCCTCGGCGGCGGTCTTGCCGAACTTGTTGACCCCGGAGGAGGTCTCATAGTGCTCGGCCTGCCGGTGCCGGGGCACCAGCTCGTGCTGGGTGTGCGTGGTCAGCCCGCCCCGGTCGGTGTACTCGGCGTCGAAGATCGGGAAGATGTTCGCCGCGTCGTCGTGCTCGCCGTCGACCGGGATGGTGATGGTGCCGGAGCAGCCGGTGGCCGAGGTGATCTGGTGGCCGTGGCTGTCGTGGCCGAGGACGTAGGTCATCTTCGCCCGCGAGCAGTCGATGCTGCCGTCCTCCGGGTCGGTGACGGTGATCGAGAACGGGACCGTGTCGCCGAAGGAGACGAGTTGCCCGTTGGCCGGGGCGGTGATGGTCACCGTCGGCGCGGTGTTGCCGACCCCGATGGTGACGCTGGCGGTGCCGGTGGCGCCGGCCGGGTCGCGTACGGTGAGCGTCGCCGTGTAGCTGCCGTTCGCGGTGTAGGTCTTCGTCGGGTTCGCCGCCGTCGACGTGGTGCCGTCGCCGAACGCCCAGCTGTAGGTCAGCGCTCCGCCCTCCGGGTCGGAGGAGCCGGCCGAGGAGAAGCTGACCGTCAGCGGTGCCGTCCCGGAGGTCGGGTTGGCGCTGGCCACCGCGATCGGGGCCCGGTTGCCACCGGCGACGTAGTCGAAGCGGTAGAGCGCCGAGTTGGCGTCCCCGTTGAAGTAGCCGGTGCCGTAGTCGAGCACGTAGTAGGAGCCGTCCGGCCCGAACGCCGAGTCCATCACCTGCTTGCCGACCCAGGGGAAGGTGTCGATGGTGCCGGGCGAGCCGTCGGCGTTGACGTGGATCGGCTTGATCCAACCCCGGCCGAACTCGGTGGCGAAGAACTGGCCGTCGAAGGACTGCGGGAACTTGGTGGCCGAGGGGTTCGACGCGCTGTAGCGGTAGACCGGGCCGGCCATCGGGGACTCCGAGCCGCCGCCGAACTCCGGCGGGGTGCCGGCGTCACCGGCGTACCGGATCCAGGCCGGGCGGGCCGGCGGCAGGGTGCCCTGGCCGGTGTTCCGGAACGAGTTGTTGGTCGGCCCGCCGGTGCAGTTGTACTTCGCCCCGCTCGGCCCGTCCGGGAAGGTCCACTCGTTGTACGTCTCGGTGCTGGTGTTCGTCCCGGTGCAGTACGGCCAGCCGTAGTTGCCCGGCGAGGTGATGCGGTTGAACTCGACCTGCCCGCTCGGGCCCCGGTTGGGGTTGGTCGAGCCGGCGTCCGGGCCGTAGTCGCCGACGTAGACGTGCCCGGTCGCCTTGTCGACGCTCATCCGGAACGGGTTCCGGAAGCCCATCGCGTAGATCTCGGGGCGGGTGTTGGCGGTGCCCGGTGCGAAGAGGTTCCCGCTCGGGATCGAGTACGTCCCGTTCGCGTTCACCTTGATCCGCAGGATCTTGCCGCGCAGGTCGTTGGTGTTGGCGCTGGAGCGCTGCGCGTCGTACGCCGGGTAGCGGTTGGTCCGTTCGTCGATCGGCGCGTAGCCGGCCGACTCGAAGGGGTTGCTGTCGTCCCCTGTGGAGAGATAGAGGTTGCCTGCGGCGTCGAAGTCGATGTCCCCGCCGACGTGGCAACACATCCCCCGGTCCGCGGGCACGTCGAGCACCGTCACCTGGCTGGAGGTGTTGAGCGTGAAGTCGGCGTTGAGGGTGAACCGGGACAGCCGGTTGACCCCGGCGAAGGGTGCGAACTGCGCCGCCGTGCCGGTGGCGGGCGCGTCGCCGGACGGGGTGGAGAGCGGCGGGGCGTAGTAGAGGTAGATCTGCCGGTTGCTGGCGAAGCCGGGGTCGACGCCGACGCCCTGCAACCCCTCCTCGTCGTGGGTGTAGACCGGCAGGGTCCCGACCACCGCCGTGTTGCCGGCGGCGTCGGTGCGGCGCAGTGTGCCGTTGCGGGCGGTGTGCAGGACCGAGCGGTCCGGCAGTACCGCGAGCGACATCGGCTCGCCCACCTCGGCAACGCCCCGGGCCAGGGTCACCTGTTGGAAGTCGGCCGCGTTGATCGGGTGTGCCGCGGCCGGGCTGGCCGGCCCGAGCATCGCCGGCCCGAGTACCGCCGGTGCGGCGGTGGCGAGCAGCAGCAGCGCCGTACCGGCCGCGCCGCGCCGCCGATCAGGCACGCGTCGATAGTCTTGTCTGGACATACAGGGCCCTTCCCTCCTGACCATGACTGCCAGGCAGGGCGCGCCGCCGTCGCGCCAGATGCCGTAGCGGTGGGTTGCCGACCCGTGGTGCTGGTGGGCCGGTCGATGGGTAACCGCGCCGCCGGTCACATCGACGAAACATTTATGTCTTGGCCACGACATTAAGTTCTTCAGTTAGATGTGTCCATACCTTCTGCCGGGCCATGTTGGACTTTTGTTCGCCCATGCCGAAAGTGACCCGGACACCCCCGGGACGGTCGACTGCCAACGCTGGTGGTCGGCCGTCCCGGCCGCCGACGCGGCCAGCCTCCGGCCGCACCCGGGCCTCCTCCAGCGGCCCGGACGGCCGCTACGCCTGCCGGTCGACAGTTTCGGCTGCCAGGGAGGCCAGCATCTCGCCCGCCTCGCCGAGCAGCGGGGCGTCGGCCAGTGCCGCCAGGGCGGCGTCGACGCGTACCCTGATCATCTGCTCGATCCGCTCCAGCGCGCCGGTGCCGACGATGATCTCCCGCAGCTCCGCCGCGCCCTCCGGATCCAGCTCCGGATTGCCGAAGAGCGCCTTCAACCGCTGCGCCTGGGCCCGGTCGGCACTCCCCCGGGCCAGCGCCATCATCACCGTCGGCTTCCCCTCGCGCAGGTCCTCCAGCACCGACTTGCCGGTCAGCGCCGGGTCGCCGAAGACCCCGAGCACGTCGTCACGGAGCTGGAACGCGTCGCCGAGCGGGTCGCCGAAGGCGGCGAGCGCGGTCAGCAGCTCCGGCGGACCGGCCGCCAGCGCGGCACCGATCTGCAACGGCCGGGTCACGGTGTAGCGGGCGGCCTTCATCCGGATCACCGTCAGCGCGCTCGCCACCGACCCGTCCCCCACCCCGGAAACCAGGTCCAGGTACTGCCCGGCGATCACCTCGGTACGCATGGTCGCGAAGACACCGTAGCCCCGGTGCACCTCCGCCGGGCCCAACCCGCACTCGTGGAACATCTGGTCCGCCCAGGCGGCGCAGAGGTCGCCGCAGAGCAGCGCGGTGCTCCGCCCGTACGACGCCGGGTCGCCGCGCCAGGCCGACCGGGCGTGCAGGTCGGCGAAGAGCCGGTGCACCGAGGGCTCGCCCCGGCGCCGGTCACTGCCGTCCATGATGTCGTCGTGGATCAGCGCGAAGGCGTGGAAGAGCTCGAGCGCGGCGGCGGCGGCCACGATCGGCGTACCGTCCGCGCCGCCGGCACCGCGCCAGCCCCAGTAGCAGAAGAGCGGGCGCAGCCGCTTGCCACCGGCCAGCACGAACCGGTGCAGGGTGGTGAAGACGCCCCGGGGCGCGCCGTCGGGCCAGTTCGGATCCTGCCGGTCGAGGAAGGCGGCGAGCTGGGCGTCGAAGCGCTTCCGCAACGCGCTGAGGTCCACCTCCGGCACCGTGGCCGTCATGACCCTTCTCCAGGGGCGACGCCGGCGAGGCGGAGCAGCAGGTCCTTGACCTCGGTGGCGGCGTACCGGTCCCGGGCCGCCGAGGGGTCCGAGCAGAGCAGCACCGGGCCGTCCGCCGGGTCGGCCGGCAGCCGGCCGTGCGAGCCGCGTACGGCGCGGGCGCCCGCGTCCAGCCCCACCACGCTCATCAGGTAGCGCATCCCGAGCTTCTTCCGGGCCAGCGCCACCGCCGCCCGGCGCTTCGCCGCGCCCGGCGCGGCCGGGTCGAAGAAGAGCTCCGCCGGGTCGTAGCCGGGCTTGCGGTGGATCTCCACCAGCCGGGCGAAGTCCGGGGCGCGGGCGTCGTCGAGCCAGTAGTAGTACGTGAACCAGGCGTCCGCCTCGGCGACCAGCACCAACTCGCCCGCGCGCTCGTGGTCGAGCCCGTGCGCCGCCCTGCCGGCCGCGTCCAGCACCTCGGCCACCCCGGGCAGCCCGGCGCAGAGTTTCGCCACCGCCGGCACGTCGGCCGGATCCTGCACGTAGACGTGCGCGACCTGGTGGTCGGCGACGGCGAAGGCCCGGGACGTCCACGGGTCCAGGTATTCCATCCCGTCCTGGGTGTGGACCCGGAGCAGCCCCTCGGAGCGGAGCAGCCGGTTCACGTCCACCGGCCGGCTCGCCTCGGTGATGCCGTACTCGGAGAGCACCACCACTGTCGCGTTCCGGGCGGCGGCCGCGTCCAACAGCGGCTCGAGTACGGTGTCGAGTTCGGCCGCGGCGGTCGTCGCCTGCCGCGACGACGGGCCGAAGCGTTGCAGGTCGTAGTCGAGGTGCGGGACGTAGACCAGGGTCAGGTCCGGGTTCTTCTCCACCATGATCTGCTCGGCGGCCCGGCAGATCCACCGCGACGACGGCAGCCCCGCGCCCGGCCCCCAGTAGGTGAAGAGCGGGAAGCCGCCCAGCTTTCCGGTCAGCTCGTCGTGCAGCTCCGGCGGGTCGGTGTAGCAGTCCGGTTCCTTGCGCCCGTCGGCGTAGTAGATCGGCCGGGGCGTCACCGTCCAGTTCACGTCCGCGCCCATCGCGTACCACCAGCAGACGTTGGCGACCGTGTAGTCCGGCCGCTCCCGGCGGGCCGCCTGCCAGACCTTCTCCCCGCCCATCAGCGCGTGGTGCTGCCGCCAGAGGAGGACCTCGCCCAGGTCCCGGAAATACCAGCCGTTGCCGACGATGCCGTGCTCGGCCGGTAGCGCGCCGGTCAGCAGCGTCGCCTGCGCCGAGCAGGTCACCGCCGGCAGCACGGCGCCGAGTTCGGCCCGGCAGCCGGCGTCGGCCAGCGCGCGCAGCCGGGGCATGTGGGCGAGCAGTCGGGGGGTCAGCCCGACCACGTCGATCACGACCAGTGGATCAGCCATCGTGCCTCCTCGGCGCGGATGTGGATGCGGGGGCGGCCGGCCCGGCCGGCGGGGCGGGGACCTCGGTCAGGCCCAGCGCCACCAGTTCGTCGCGGGCGAAGGCGAGTTCGGCGGCGATCCCGCCGGCCAGCTCCGCGTCCGATTCCGGGCGCTGCGCGGCCGGCAGCACCCCCCAGGTGTACGTCTCGACGTCCAGGTGGTCGCAGCCGGCGACCGGCCCGGCGAACAACTCCCGCAGCGCCGACCGGAGCACCGGGACGGTGGACTCCAGCGGCGGTTCGGGTACGGCGTGCAGCGGTACGTGGTAGTGCACCCGCCAGGCGCCGGGCAGGCCGGCCGCCAGCGCCGCGTCCAGGTCGTCGGCGGCGTGCGCCGGGTCGGCCGGGTCGGCGGAGTGCGCACACGCCTGGGCGCGGGTCTGGTGCAGGAAGCGCGGTTCGACGTACCGGCGCAGGGCCGGTGCGGCCGCGACCGGATCGGCGGCGGCCAGTGCGGCCGAGACCTGGACCTTCACCACCGGCAGCTCGGCGCCGCGCAGCCGGGCCAGCGCCGCCGCCGGCTCCTCCCAGGCACAGGCGAGGTGGGCCAGGTCGAGACAGACACCGAGCCGGTCGGTGTCCACCCTGGACAGCGCGGCGACCGCCTGGCCGGTGGACTCGACCACGCAGCCCGGCTCCGACTCGAAGCCGACCCGCACCGCCCGGCCGGTCTGCCAGGCGATCCGGGTCAGTCCCTCGGCCAGCTCGTCGAGCACTCGGGCCGCCCGGCGGGACCGCCGCTCGTCCCACGGCTCCCGCCAGGCCAACGGCAGGGTGGAGACGGAGCCCCGCACGGCGTCGTCGGGGAGCAGGTCGACCAACACGGTGGCCAGGTTGAGCGTGTAGACCAGCCGGTCCCGGGTGGTCCAGTCCGGCTGGTAGACCGCCTTCTTCACCACCGGCGCCTGGAATGCCTGGTAGGGGAAGCCGTTCAGGGTGACCACCTCCAGCCCGCGCGCGGTCAGCTCGGCCCGGAACCGCCGCCGGGTCTGCGGGTCCGCGGCCAGCCCGGCCGCCACCGGCGCGGCCAGCCACAACCCCAACCCGAGTACGTCGGCGTCCAGCCGCTCCCGGATCCGCGCCGCGTACGTGTCGAGCTGCGCCACCACCCCGGCCAGGTCCTCGGCCGGATGCACGTTGGTGCAGTAGCTCAGGTGCACCACCTGCCCGTCGGCGTGCCGCAGCCGCATCAGGCACCGCCCCGCAGGATCGAGTTCCCCTCGAAGGTGGCCGACCCGGGGGAAGGCTCGGCGTCGGCCGGCTCGTTGTCGGCCGTACCGGCGTCGGCCGTACCGGCGTCGGCCAGGTCGAGCCGGCCGGACTGGCCGTAGAACTCCACCGGGTTGCGCCAGAGCACCCGGTCGACGTCGTCCTCGTCGAAGCCGGCGGCGAGCATCGCCTCGGCGGTGGCCCGGGTCAGCAGCGGATCCGAGCGGCCCCAGTCGGCGGCCGAATTGACCAGCATCCGCTCGGTGCCGTACTTCCGGAGCAGCTCGACCATCCGGGGCGGCGACATCTTCGTCTCCGGATAGATGGAGAAGCCGAGCCAGCAGCCGGTCTCCCGGACCAGTGGCACGGTCACCTCGTTGAGATGGTCGATCACCACCCGGCCCGGGTCGAGACCCGACTCGGCGACCACCGCGAGGCTCCGCTCGGTGCCCCGGGCCTTGTCCCGGTGCGGGGTGTGCACCAGCGCCGGCAGCTCGTGTTCGACCGCCAGGGCGAGTTGGGCGGCGAAGACCTCGTCCTCCTCCGGCGTCATCGAGTCGTAGCCGACCTCGCCGACCGCCACCACACCGTCCTTGTCGAGATAGCGGGGCAGCAGGTCGAGCACCTCGCGGCAGCGCCTGTCGTTCGCCTCCTTCGGGTTCAGCGCGATCGTGGCGTGGTGCCGGATCCCGAACTGGCTGGCCCGGAAGGGCTCCCAGCCGACCAGCGAGTCGAAATAGTCGACGAAGGAGGCAGCGCTGGTGCGGGGCTGGCCGAGCCAGAACGCCGGCTCCACCAGGGCGCGTACCCCGGCGGCGGCCATCCGCTCGTAGTCGTCGGTGGTCCGCGAGGTCATGTGGATGTGCGGGTCGAAGATCCTCATCACGCCTCCTCGGCGCTGCCGGGCCGGGTCGGGGTCCCCGACCGGTGCAGCGCGCTCAGTCGGTCCAGCAACGCGGTCGCGTCGGCGGGCATGTCCCGGCCGGCCGCCCGGCGCTCCTCGGCGAAGCCGGCCAGCATGGTGGCCAACTCGGCATCGGCCCGCTCGTCGAGCCGGTGCACGGCGGCCAGCGGGATCCCGGTGAAGACGCACTTGAGCACCGCCTGCCGCCACGCGGGCTGGTCGAGCCGGTCGGCGTACCGGCCGAGGGCGGCGGCGACCAGCCGGGTGTCGTTGGTCCGGATCGCGTCGTGCAGCAGCGGGACACCGGCGTCGCCGACCGGCAGCAGCGGGAGGGCCCGGAGCACCGCCCGCTTCTCGGCGGCGTCGCCGTGCCGGTAGCAGTCCTCGATCCGGCCGGGCAGCTCGGCCGGGGGCAGTGCGGCCAGCAGCAGCACCCGGGCCGCGTCGTCGGCGGTCCACTCCGGCAGCTCTGGCAGGGGCGCCCGGCCGCACCTGCGGCCGGCGGAGGCGAGGAACCGGCCGATGCTGGCCGGCTCGGTCCCGACCCGGCGTAACGCCTCGGCCAGCCAGCCCCGATCGGGCACCCCGACCCGGTCCGGCTTCCCGACCCGGTCCGGCTTCCCGGCTCCGTCAGGTGCCCCGGCCCGGTCGGGGAGCCGCCCGTCCGGCGCGGCGAGCAGCGCGGCCCGCAGCCGCGCCAGCTCCAGTTCAGGTTCTGGTTCCGGTTCCATCGGTCCTCCCCAGGCGGTGTCCGGTGTGGATGGTGGTCGCGGTCCCCCCGTCGTCTCCGTCAGTCAGGTCACGCTCGTCGGTGCGGTGGTGTCGTGTCCGTTCGGGTGGCGTTGCCGGGCAGGTGCGCCGGCCGCCGCGCCGCCGGACCCGGCGGCAGTGCAACGGGCCCCGGAGGCAGTCCGGTGGCGGTGGCGGCGGCGCGGAGAAAGTCGATCGAGTGCGCCGCCACCGAGGGTGCCGCGTGCGAGTGCCGGGGCAGCTCGACCGCGACCAGCCCGGCGTAGCCGGCCTCGGCCAGCTCCCGGAGCACGGGCGGGAAGTCGATCTCGCCGGTGCCGAACTCCAGGTGCTCGTGCACGCCTCGCCGCATGTCGTCGATCTGCACGTTCACCAGGTGCGCGGCGACCTCGGCGACGCAGTCGGGCACCGGCCGTGGCTCCAGGCAGCGGCAGTGCCCGATGTCGAGGGTAATGCCGAAGCCCGGCGGGGCGCCGAGCGCGTCCCGCAGCCGCCACCAGTCGGCGATCTCGGCGACCAGCATCCCCGGCTCCGGCTCGAAGCCGAGCACCACCCCGGCGGCGTCGGCGTCCTCGACCAGTCCCGCGCAGCCGGCGACGAGCCGGTCCCAGGCGGTCGCCGGGTCGACCCCGGCCGGGCGTACCCCGGACCAGAAGGAGACCGCCTCGGCGCCCAGGTCGGCGCCGATCGCCACGGCCCGGCGCAGGAACTCGACCCGCAGCGCGTTGTCGTCGTGCAACAGCGTCGGCGCGTGCTTGTGCCAGGGGTCGAGCAGATACCGGGCCCCGGTCTCGACCACCACCCCGAGGCCGTGCGCGGCGAGGCTCCGGCCGACCGCCGCCACCCGGGCCGCGAGGTCCGGGGCGAACGGATCCAGGTGGTCGTGGTCGAGGGTCAGCGCCACACCCTGGTAGCCGAGGTCGGCCAGCACCCGTAACGCGTCGTCGAGCCGGTGGTTGGCGAAGCCGTTGGTGCCGTACCCGAAACGCAGGCCGGGCCGGTCGGTGCCGGCGGCGGCGGTCATGTCGGCGAAACCAGTCGGGCGAGGCGGCGGCCGAGCGGGGCGGCGGCGGCCACCGCCACGCCGAGCAGCGCGGCGCCGGCCCGGGCGACCAGCGCGCCCTGCAGCGCGGGCAGGCCGGTGATGCCGGTGCCGACCGCGGCCCGGACCCGCGACGCCTGCGGGTCGGCCGCCACCCGGGCCTGCGCGCCGCCGTACTGCAGGCCGTACCAGCCGGCGAGCGCGGCCGGCACCAGGCTCCGCCAGGTGACCCGCCGGCCCGGCTCACCGGCACTGGCACCGTCGCGGCGGGGGGCGACCGCGGCGGCGGCGACCGCCGCGGTACCGGCCAGGGTGGCGACCGGCAGCGTGCGGGTCGCGCCGGAGACCTCCCGGCGGGAGAGTTCCGTGACCGTGTACGTGTGCGCGGCCACGGTCAGTGCCGCCGGCACGGCCCGCAGCGGCCGACCCTGGCTGGCGCCGAGCAGCACGTCCAGCCCTCGGCAGGCGGCCATCACCGCCGGCCCGGCCGGAGTGTTCTTGGCCCGCAGGTCGTACGCCCAGATCGTCCCGGCCAGCGGCACCGCCACGGCCAGCGCCCGGCGTCCGCCGGCCAGCCCGGCGAGCCCGATCCCGGCGGCGGTGAGCCCGGCCGAGACACCGAGGGCGAGCCCCGGCGAGACCCGTCCACTGGGGATCGGCCGCTCCGGCCGCTCCCGCGCGTCGAGTTCCCGGTCCGCCCAGTCGTTGGCGGCCATTCCCGCCCAGTAGAGCAGCACCGACGCCCCGGCAAGCCCCGGCACCCGGCGGTCCAGCGCGTCGGCGGCGGCGGCCCCGGCCACCACGTCACCGGGTACGGAGAGCGCGGCGGGCGCCCGGACCAGCTCGGCGAGGTCACGCAGGGACGGCATCCGCGGCTCCCGAGGTCGGCCCGCCGTCCAGCTCCCGGACGAAGGCGCGCAGCGTGGCCCACTGTTCGGCGAGGGCGTGCGGCACCTCGCCGAGCGGATCCTTGAAGAAGAACGCCAGCTCGGTCAGCGGCCCCACCCGGCCGGCCCGGTGCGCGGCGGTGGTCAGCCGGGCCAGGTCGAGCACCAGCGGTGCGGCGAGCGACGAGTCGCAGCCGTGCCAGGTGAACTCCATCCGCATCGGCGTGCCGAGGAAGCCGGAGAAGGTGATCAGGTCCCAGGCGGTCTTGAAGTCGCCGATGTCGTCGACGTACTCGATCCGGGTGGTGCCCTGCGGGACGTAGCCGAGGGTCTCGCCGAGCACCCGCTGCTTGCTGGCGGACTTGGCCGCGTTCGCCGCCGGCTCGGCCAGGTTGGCGCCGTCGCCGCCGCCGAGCAGGTTGGTGCCGGACCAGCTCCGCACCCGCAGGTTGCGCATCGCGAACATCGGGGCGAGCACAGACTTGACAAGCGTCTCGCCGGTCTTGCCGTCGTGCCCGGCGTAGGGCACACCGGCCCGGTGGGCCAGCTCGGCCAGGGCGGGCAGCCGGGCGCCGGTCGACGGGGTGAAGTCCACGAAGGAGCAGCCGGCGGTGAAGGCCGCGTACGCGTACGCGGAGCTGGCCGGCAGCGGGCTACCGGTGGCCAGCGCGGCGTCGAGCGCGGCGAGGTCGGCGTGCGCCGGACGGACGTCCGGCGCCGGCTCGGTCGAGGAGACGTTCACCACCACCACCCGGTCCAGCCGGTGGCGCTCGCGGAACCGGGTCAGGTCGGCGGCGACCGCCTCGACCACCGCCGCCTGCGGGCCGCCGGTCGGTGCCGGCCGCAGCTCGGCCTCGACCGCGCCGAGTTCCTCGGCGAGCGCCGTCACCAGCCGGGCCGGCAGCACACCCGCCTCCGCCAGCGCCTCGGCCTTCTTCACCAGCGGGGTGGTGGCCACGTCGTGGCCACCGAAGACCAGGTCGGCGAGGGCGGGCAGGGCCGGGCTGTTCAGGGCCGGCACCTCGGTCACGCAACCGGTCGGCTCGGCCAGCCCGGCGCGCAGGGCCAGCGCCCCGACCGTGCTGGTCACCGCCACCGAACCACGTCCGCCAACCAGCCAGACACCCGTACGCATCAGTGCTCCTCCCTCCGCGCCGATGAAGGTGCCCCGCCCGCCCGACCGTCCCGGTGGAACATCCCGGTTGCGGCACCGGAGTCGGCGGCACCGGCACCGCTCGGGTCCGTGACCGTGCGGGCGGACGGGGCGTGGCAGGCAGGGCCGGTCGGCGTCGCGGTCCTGCCTCCCCCGATCCAGGCGACCGGGCGGCATGGGTGCCGGCCCGGCCGCGATCTCCCTGTGCAGTTGTGCCACCCGCCGGTGGGGTTCCGGCGTCCGGTGCGACCGGGGAATCCCGGTCCGGCCACACCGGACGGCCGTGTCACCGCTCGTACGCGGCACGGCCGGAGCGGACTCCGGTCGCTTGTGCGTACCCCTTCCGGACCGTCCTCTATCCGGTCGCGGGGCGCAACCGCGGCCGGACCCTCGCCGGTCGGTCCGGAAAGTCTCTCGGGTCGGGCTCACCGGTCCGGGGGTAGGGCCGGCCCACCCGACAAGGTGGACAGATTCCTCGGGTTACGCGGTCACCGGGGCGGGCACCGCCTCCACGGCGGTCCAGGACGAGCCGAGCTCCGCCGAGCGGGCCACGGCGTCCAGCACGAGCTGGACCTGGAGCGCCTCGCCGAACGAGGGCCTCGGGTCCGTTCCGCCCGCGATCGCCGCGAGGAAGTCCCGCAGCTCGTGGGTGAACGAGTGCTCGTAGCCGATGATGTGTCCCGGCGGCCACCACGCCGCCATGTACGGGTGCTCGCCCTCGGTGACCAGGATCCGCCGGAAGCCCTGCTCGACGCTTGCCTCGCCCGCGTCGTAGAACTCCAGCTCGTTGAGGCGTTCGAGGTCGAACGCCACCGAGCCGAGCGAACCGTTGATCTCGACCCGCAGCGCGTTGCGCCGCCCGGTGGCGAACCGGGTCGCCTCGTAGGTGGCGAGCGCACCGCCGTCGAGGCGGGCCACGAAGACCGCCGCGTCGTCGACGGTGACCTGCCCCATCGCGGCCCCGGCGCCGTCGGCCGAGGCGGCCAGGCCGCTCGAGGAGGCGGGCAGCGGCCGCTCCTTGACGAAGGTCTCGGTGATCGCGCTGACGCCCGTGATCCGCTGACCGGTCACGAACTGGGTCAGGTCGATGATGTGCGCGCCGATGTCACCGAGCGCACCGGACCCGGCCTTGTCCTTCTGCAGCCGCCAGACCAGCGGAAACTGCGGATCGGTGATCCAGTCCTGCAGGTAGACCGCGCGGACGTGCCGGATCACGCCGAGCCGGCCGGAGGCGACCATCTCGCGCATCAGGCTGACCGCGGGAACCCGGCGGTAGTTGAACCCGCACATCGCCCGTACGCCCACCGTCTGGGCCCGGTCCGCCGCGGCGACCATGGCCCGGGCCTCCTCGACCGTGTTGGCGAGCGGCTTTTCGCACAGGACGTGCTTGCCCGCCTCCAGAGCCGCGATGGTGATCTCGGCGTGGCTGTCGCCGGGCGTGCAGACGTCGACGATGTCGATGTCGTCCCGGGCGACCAGCTCGCGCCAGTCGGTGGTGTGCCCGTCCCAGCCGAGCCGGCCGGCCGCGTCGGCGACCTTCGACTCGTCCCGGCCGCAGATCAGGGCCATCCGGGCTCGTACCGGCAGGTCGAAGACGCGGTTCACGGTGCGCCACGCCTGTGAGTGCGCGGCGCCCATGAACGCGTAGCCGACCATGCCGACCCGCAGTTCTTTCTCTTCACTGGACAAGGTGGGTCTCCCCCCGGTGTGTCAGAACCCGAGCTTGCCGTACTCGCTCGCGTTCTCCTTCGTGATCGTCTCGGAGGCCAAGGTGATCTCCTTCGGCACCTGCAGCTCGACCAGGTCGGACATGCCCCGACCCTGGGCGATGAGCCGGGCCAGCGAGATCGCCGACGAGGCCATGGACGGGCTGTAGGTGACGGTTGCCTTCAGGACGCTGTCGTCGGCCGCGATCGCGTCGATGGCGGCCTTCGAGCCGGCGCCGCCGACCATGATGAACTCGGAGCGGTTCGCCTGCTTGATCGCGGCGAGTACGCCGATGCCCTGGTCGTCGTCGTGGTTCCACAGCGCGTCCATCTTGGGCAACGCCTGGAGCAGCTGCGAGGCTTCGGCCTGCCCGCTGTCGGCGGTGAACCGGGCGGCGCGCCGGTTCTGCACCTTGAAGCCGTAGACGGCCAGTTCGGCGGCGAAGCCGGCGGAGCGCTCCTTGGTCAGCTCCAGCTCGTCCATGCCGGCGATCTCACCGATGACCGGGTTGGCGATCCCCTTGGCCCTCATCTGCTCGCCGATGTAGCGACCGGCGGCGACGCCCATGCCGTAGTTGTCGCCCTTGATCTGGAGGCGGTAGGCGAGCGCGTCCGGGAAGGCCCGGTCCAGGTTGACCACCGGGATGCCGGCCTTCATCGCCTCCAGCCCGGAGGCGTTCAGCTCCTTGCCGTCGTGCGGCAGCATGACGATCACGTTCGGCTTCTGCGAGATCAGCGTGCCGAGCGCGGCGCGCTGGGCGGCGGCGTCCGCACCGGCGGCGACCGTCTTGAACTCGACGTCCGAGTAGACCTTGGCCTGCGCCTCGGCGTTCTTGGTGATGGCGGCGAGCCAGCCGTGGTCGGCGGCGGGAGCGGAGAAGCCGATGACGACCCGCTCGCCCGGCGCACTGTTCGGGTTGGCCGCGCCGTCCGCCTCCTTGACCTGTTCGTTGGCGCCACCGCCGGTCTCGTTGCTGGTGCAGGCGGTGAGCAGGGCGCCGGCGCCGACCGCCGCCCCGCCGAGCAGCAACCGGCGACGGGACAGGTCGCGCACCGGCCGGAGCGGATCGTGCTGGGTCATGACGACCTCCTGGTTATTCGACTTCGGGTGGGGTGTGGAAGGTGGCCGGACCACCGGCCCGGTGGTCGCTCGGCGACCACCGGCGGCGGGCCGCCTCCGGGGACTACCTGGGGAGTACGTCAGTTCGTCGAGGTGAGCCTGTTGCGGGCGAGGAGCTGGGTGAGCGACTTGAACCGGAACTGCTGGACCAGCACGGCGGCGACGATGATGCCGCCCTTGACCATGTTCTGCGCCTCGGTGGAGAGGCCGTTGATCGCGAACAGGTTGGTGATGGTGGCGAAGATGATCACGCCGAGCAGGGAGCCGATGATCGTGCCCCGGCCGCCGCTGAGCAGCGTGCCACCGATGATCGCCGCGGCGATCGCGTCGAGTTCGTAGAGGTTCGCCATCGCGGCCTGTGCCGAGTTGGCCTGGGCGGTGAGCATGACGGCGGCGATACCGCAGCAGAGCCCGGAGAGCCCGTAGAGCAGCATGGTGTGCAGCCGTACGTTGATGCCGGCCAGCCGGGCCGCCTCCGGGTTGCCGCCGACCGCGACCGTACGCCGACCGAAGGTGGTGCGGTTGAGCAGCACCCAGCCGGCCGCGACCACCCCGGCGAGGATGAAGACCAGCACCGGGATGCCGAGGATCTCCGTGCTGGCGATGCCGTTGATCGTCGAGTTGTTGGAGACCTGGGTCTGCTTGTCGGAGATCTCGGCGGCGAGTCCTCGGGCGGCGACCAGCATGGCCAGGGTGGCGATGAAGGGCACCAGCTTGCCGTACGAGATCAGCAGCCCGTTGACCAGGCCGACGCAGACCGCCACCACGACAGCGGTGAAGATCATCCCTCCGGCGCCGAAGCTCTGCGTCGCCACCGTGGTGCTCCAGACCCCGGCCAGCGCCACGATCGCGCCGACCGAGAGGTCGATGCCGCCACCGATGATCACGAACGTCATACCCACGGTCACCACGCCGACCACCGAGGCCAGGGTGAGGATCGAGAAGATGTTCGACTGCACCCAGGTGGGGCTGCCGTACAGGTCGGGGCGGGTGACGATGCCGATGACGATCAGCACCACCAGTACCCCGACCAGGCCGAGGTTGCGTCGCAGCGTCTCACCGGCGTCGCCGCTCCACCGCCCGTTCCCGTTCCCGTTCGCCGCCGCCACGGCGGCGCCGGGCTGCTGCGGCGCTCCGGCGGGCGCGGGCGGCACCGGCGACGACCGGTCCTGCGGCGGCGCCGCCCCGGCCGGCGCGGCGGTCTCGGTACGTTCGGTCACGCTGGCGCCCCCTCCATCAACGACCCCGCCATCACGAGGTCGAGCACGGTGTCTTCGTCGAGTTCTCCGGCCGGCGCCTCGCGCACGACCCGGCCCTCCCGCATCACGAGTACGCGGTCGGCCAGCCCGAGCACCTCCGGCACTTCGCTGGAGACCAGCAGTACGCCCACTCCCCGGGCGGCCAGTCCCCGGATCACCTGGTACAGCTCGGCCCGGGCGCCGACATCGACGCCCCGGGTCGGCTCGTCCAACAACAGCAGCTTCGTGTCACCGAGCAGCCACCGGCCGACCACGACCTTCTGCTGGTTGCCGCCGGAGAGGGTGCGTACCGGCCGCCGGACGTCCCGCGGCCGCAGCTCCAGCCGGTCGGCGACCTCGTTCGCCTCGGCCCGCTCCCGGCCGACGTCGGTGAAGCCGAGCCGGGCCCAGCGGGAGAAGGTGGCGAGCGTGACGTTGCGGTAGATCGGCTCGCCGAGCAGCAGCGCCTGGCTCTTCCGCTCCTCCGGCGCCATCCCCATCCCGGCCCGGACGGCGGCACCGACACTGCCCGGCCGGACCTGACGGCCGGCCATCGCGACCCTGCCGGAGTCGGCCCGGCGGGCCCCGAAGATGGTCTCCAGCAGTTCCGAGCGGCCCGAGCCGACCAGGCCGGCGATCCCGACCACCTCACCGGCGCGCACGGTCAGCGACACGTCGGCGAACTCGCCCTCCCGGCCGAGGCCGCGCACCTCGAGCAGGGGCTCGCCGGCCGGGGTCCCGGTGGGGCGGTCCGGGAAGACGTACTCGATGGTGCGGCCGGTCATCCGGCTGACCAGGTCGCGGGTCGGGGTGGTCCGGGCCGGCAGGTTCGCCGCGGTGGTCCGGCCGTCCTTGAGTACGGTGACCCGGTCGCCGATCTCGCGGATCTCCTCCAGCCGGTGCGAGATGTAGATGACCGCGATGCCCTGTGCGGTCAGCTCCCGGATGATCCGGAAGAGGTTGCCGACCTCGTCGTGCGCCAGCACCGCGCTCGGCTCGTCCATGATGATCAGCCGCGCCTCGTGCGAGAGCGCCCGGGCCATGCTGACGATCTGCTTGCCGGCCGACGGCAGCGACCGGACCATCCGGCGGGGCGGGATCTCCGGATGCCCGAGCCGGCCCAGGAGGTCCCGGGTCCGGCGGGCCATCTGGCTCCGGCGGATGAAGCCGAGCTGGCGCGGCTCGTGCCCGAGGAAGGCGTTCTCCGCCACCGACAGGTCCCCGACCAGGTCCAGTTCCTGATAGATGGTGGCGATGCCGGCCCGCATCGCGGCCTGCGGGTTGCCGAACGAGACCGCCTCGCCGAGCCACTCCACCCGCCCCGAGTCGGGCTGGTGCGCACCGGAGAGCACCTTGATCAGGGTCGACTTGCCGGCGCCGTTCTGGCCGAGCAGGCAGTGCACCTCACCGGCCCGCACCTCCAACTGCACGCCGTCCAGGGCCCGTACCCCGGGAAAGGTCTTCACCACGTCGGTGAGCCGCAACACCACCTCGCCGCCCGGCCCCCCGTCCGGTCCGCTCGTCAGCTCTTCTTCGCTCGGTGCGCCTCGTCCGCTCGGTGCGTCTGGTCCGCTCGGTGCGCCTGGTCCATTCGTCATGTCCGGTCCGGTCGTTGCGTCTCGTTCGCTCATTGCGCCTCCGCGAATGCGACGTCGGTGGCGAGCACGGCCGCGCCGGTGACCCCGGCCCGGGAACCGAGCTCGGAGAGGACCACCGGCAGGTTTCCGGTGGCCAGCGGCAGCGAGCGCCGGTAGACCACGCTGCGGATCTCCGCCAGCAGGATGTGGCCGAGCTGGGCCAGCCCGCCGCCGATGACGATCATCGACGGGTTGGCGAAGCTGACCAGGCCGGCCAGGACGCCGCCGACCCGCCGCCCGCCGTCGCGGATCAGCCGGATGCAGGTCACGTCCCCCTCGATGGCGCCCTCGGCGACGTCGAGCGCGTTGACCGTGCCGGTCGCGGCGAGTCGCTCGGCGAGGGCCGGCGACGACCCGCTCCGGGCCGCCGCGATGGCCTCCTTGGCCAGTGCGGCGCCGCTGAAGAGGGCCTCCAGACAGCCGACGTTTCCGCAGGAGCAGGTGGGTCCGTGCGCCTCGACCTGGATGTGCCCGATGTCGCCGGCACAGCCGTCGGTGCCCCGGTAGACCTCGCCGGAGAGGTAGATCCCGCAGCCGATGCCGGTGCCGATCTTGACGAAGAGGAAGTCGTCGACGGAGTGCGCGACGCCGCCGTGCCGCTCGCCGATGGCCATGATGTTGACGTCGTTGTCCACCACCGCAGGACAGCCGTGCTCGCGGCTGAGCAGCTCGCGTACCGGATAGCGGTCCCAGCCCGGCATGATCGGCGGCGAGACCGGCACGCCGTCGCGGAAGCTCACCGGACCCGGCACGCCGATGCCGACCGCGTGCAGTCGCTCGTACGCCCCGTCGGTCCGGGCCTTGTGCAGCAGTTCGTGGACCCGCTGGAGGATCACCTTCGGGCCGGAGCGGATGTCGGCCGGTTCGGCGTACGCGGCGACCGTTTCGAGCCGGCCGTTGACCACCTCGACGTCGATCGAGCTGGCGCCCAGGTCGACGGCGGCGAACCGCAGGTCGGGGCTGAGTTCGACAAGGGTGGAGCGGCGGCCGCCCCGGGAGGCGGCGAGCCCCGCCTCCGCGACGTAGCCGAGGCTGACCAGCCGCTCCAGTTCGGCGAGGAGGCGTGGTCGAGGAATCTGCAGGCGGTCGGCGAGTTCGGCCCGGGAGACCGCTCCCTCGTCGCGCAACAGCCGCAGCAGCCGCAGGTGCAACGCTTCCGGGGTGCGCACAGCCGTTCACCTCCGTCAAGCTCACTTCACGTCGACGCAACGCGAGCGCGTTGTGTTCGACACAGTAGGAGCCTTCTGGAGCGGCTGTCTAGAGCTTCATCCAATATGACGCTAACTTTTGTCCTTACGGACGAAAGTTAGTTGTTGATCAAGGAAAGGACGCCGACCCCGACGACGCGACCCGGTCACGCTTCCTCGTCCCGATCGCGCGTCTCCGGCAGGCCGCGATCGTCCCGGAGCGGAAGGTACGGCTCCCGGTCCGGCGGCGCGCCCGACCGGATCGCCCGCTCCCGCTCCAACTCCGCGCTGAGTTCGGCGCCGAGCAGGACGGCCAGGTTGGAGAGCCAGAGCCAGACGAGGAACACGATCACCCCGGCCAGCGAGCCGTACGTCCGGTTGTAGGAACCGAATCGGTCGACGTAGAACGCGAAGCCGGCGGAGGCGGCGGCCCAGACCAGTACCGCGACAATCCCACCCGGGCTGACCCAGCGGAACCGCCGGCGCGCGTTGGGTGCCGCCCAGTAGAGCACCGCGAAGATCAGGCTGACCAGCAGCACCAGCACCGGCCACCTGCCGATGTCCCAGACCGCCATTCCGACGTCCCCGACGCCGAGCCGCCGGCCCAGCTGCGTCGAGAGCCGCCCACCGAACACCAGGATCGCCAGGCTGACCAGCACCAGCAGCCCGACCAGGGCGGTCAGCCCGAGCCGGAGCAGCAGGGTCCGGAGGAACGGACGCCCCTCCGGTACGTCGTACATGGCGTTGGCGGCCCGGACGAAGGCGCCGAGCCAGCCGGACGCCGTCCAGAACGCTCCGAGGATGCCGAGCACCGCGACCAGGCCCGCCGTGCCGGCATTGCCCTGCACCTGGCCGATCCCGCCGAGCAGGATGTCCCGGGCGGCCGGCTCCGGCACCACGTCCCGGACCACGTCCCGCACACCGTGCACCGCCGCGTCGCCGAGCAGCCCCAGCACCGCCACCAGCACCAGCAGCGCCGGAAAGAGCGACAGCAGCCCGTAGTAGGTCAGTGTCGCGGCCCGGTCGGTGACATTGTCGCCCCGAGCCTCCCGCAGGGTACGGCGCAGCACCGCCAGCCAGGCACTCCGGGGCAGCCGGCCCGCCGCACCGCCCCACCGCTCGAAGGACACGAATCACCACCAACGCAAGGCAATCATTCAATCACCGACCGTAGCGCCCAACGTCACCTAACCGCCCAACAAACCCACTCCCACCCCCACCCCCTGTTCCGTCCAGATCTTGACGACCTGTTGTCGTCCCAGGTGCAACAAGTCGTCAAGATCCACGCACACCGCGACGGTGAGGAGCCGGGGCCGGTCAGCGGCTCACTTGCGGAGCAGCCGGCCCATCCGGCGGCCCGCGAGCAGCAGCCCGAGCACGGTGATCGCGACCAGGTAGAGGACGTCCAGCAGTTCGCCCCAGCCGGCGCCCTGCACGCTGATCCCGCGGATCAGGTGTACGGCGCGGTACAGCGGCGTCACCTCGATCAGCCAGCGGAGCAGCAGGGGGTATGCCTCGGCCGGCACGAAGGTCCCGGAGAAGAGGAAGAGGGTGAACTGCGCCGAGCCCATCAGGTCGAAGTCCTGCCAGCTTCGCATGAAGGTGGAGAGCGCCATGCCCAGGGCGCCGAAGGCGAAGCCGACCAGGACGGCGGCCGGGAAGGCGACCAGCGCGCGTACCGCACTGGTCAGGTCCAGCGCCACCATCACGGCCAGGAACGCTGCCGAGTAGAGGGTGCCCCGGAACATCGCCCAGCTCAGCTCCCCGAGGGCGATCTCGAACGGCTGCACGGGGGTGGCGAGAACCCCGTCGTACAGCTTCATGTATTTCATCTTGCCGAAGAAATTGAAGGTCGTTTCCGCCAGCGCGCCGCTCATCGCCGAGGCGGCCAGCATCGCCGGGGCCACGAAGGCGGCGTACGAGACCACGGTGCCACCCGGCAGCGTCAGGTCACCGACCAGTGCTCCCACCCCGACGCCGATGGAGAGCAGATAGAGCAGCGGCTCGAAGAATCCCGAGATCAGCACGACCCAGTACGCGGACTTCAACGCCGCGACGTTGCGCTCGGCCACCGAGAACGAGCGGCGGGGCGCGCCCTCGAAGCTGATCAGCCGGGGCAGGACGATGCTGACCACGGAGGCATCCCTTCCGATCGGAGCAGATGGTGCGGGGCCGGCCGGACGGTCAGACGACCAGCCGGCGGCGGAAGCTGGCGTTCGCCAGCCACCAGCCGACGGCGCCCCAGGCGGCGAGGTAGAGCAGGTGACCCGGGATCGACCAGGCCGGCGCGACCCCGAGGGTGGCGGCCCGGCACAGGTCCACGCCGTGCCAGAGCGGCGACGCGTACGCCAGCCAGCGCAGCAGCACCGGCAGCGACTCGACCGGGAAGAAGACCCCGGCGAAGAGCGTCATCGGGATCACCGCGAAGCGGAAGAGCAGCGCCAGGTAGCTGTCGCTGCGGATCGAGGAGCTGTAGGCGAAGACCGGTGCGGCCACCGAGAACGCGAGCAGCAGCACCAGTGGCAGGGTCGCCACCGCCCACGGCGAGTGCAGCGCGCCGAAGAGCCCTGCGACGAACAGGAAGGCGGCGCTGCTGGTGGTGACCCGGAACAGCACGAAGCCGAGTTGTCCGCCGACGATGTCGGCGACCCGCAGCGGCGTCGCCGCCTGCGCGTAGTAGGTCTTGATCCACTCGAAGTTGCCCAGCACCGGCCAGGTCGACTCGCCGATCGCCACCTGGAGCGCGGTGGAGGCGATCAACCCCGGCACGATGAAGTCGAGGTAGGAGACCCCGCCGACCCCGGAGTCGACGTACGCCCCGACGCCGAGCCCGAAGCCGACCATGGTGAGCAGCGGCAGCAGGAAGGAGGAGAAGACTCCCGCCCGCCAGGTCCGCCGGTAGGCGACGAGGTTGTATTCGAGCACCGCCAGGGCGGGGAACCGCCCGACGAGCCCGGTGCGCTGCCTGGCGGTCGGCGCGCTCTCCACGAGTGCCATCGTCAGTCCACCAACGTCCGGCCGGTCAGGTGCAGGAAGACGTCCTCCAGGCTGCTGCGCCGGACCAGCACGCTGGCCGGGCTGAGCGCCCGGGCGTGCACCTCGGCCACCGCGGCGTCGCCGTCGCCGACGTAGAGCAGGATCCGGTCCGGCAGCACCTCGATCCGCTCGGCGAGCCCGGCCAACTTGCCCGCGAAGGCTTCCTGGCTCTCCCCGGCGAAGCGCAACTCGACGACCTCACGGGTCGAGTAGCGCTCGATCAGCGAGCGCGGCGAACCCTCGGCGACGATCCGGCCACCGTCCATCACCACCAGCCGGTCGCAGAGCTGCTCGGCCTCGTCCATGTAGTGGGTGGTCAGCACCAGTGTGACCCCCTGCTGCTTGAGCCGGAAGAGTCGCTCCCAGACCAGGTGCCGGGCCTGCGGGTCGAGCCCGGTGGTCGGCTCGTCGAGCAGCACGATGTCGGGCTCGTTGACAAGCGCGCGGGCGATGGTCAACCGCCGCTTCATGCCGCCGGAGAGCGGCTCCACCTTGCTGTTGGCCCGCTCGGCGAGCTGCACGAAGTCGAGCAGCTCGGCGGCGCGCTCCCGGGCCACCCGGCGCGGGATGCCGAAGTAGCGGGCGTAGGTGGTGAGATTTTCCCGGACGGTCAGCTCGGGATCGAGGTTGTCGAGCTGCGGACAGACCCCGAGCCGGGCCCGGATCGCCGGCCCGTCCCGGTGGGGGTCCATCCCCATGATCTGTAACGTCCCGTCGGTCGGCGGCGAGACACAGCCCACCATGCGCATGGTCGAACTCTTGCCGGCGCCGTTCGGCCCGAGGAACCCGAACGCCTCCCCCGCCCGCACGTCGACGTCGATCCCATCGACCGCAACGAAATTCCCGAACCGCTTGACCAGCCCTCGGGCCCGAATCAGAACCCCGTCCTCCGCCACGCACCCGACCATAACCGCCAGGTCCGACACGCCCCACCGAGTTTCCCGCCACACCGCCGCCGGAGCAGCCGGCCGCAGCCCGGGGTCAGAGCAGCGGATCGGTGCCGGTCCGGGCGGCCGTCACCAGGTCGTCGGTGGTCGCCACCACTCTCGGGTCGCCGGCCGGCGTGCCCGGGTCGTAGCGGACCGTCCAGGTCAGGCCGTCGACGCCGCGCACCTGCCGGGCCGCGATCCGCACCCCGCCGCCGCCGGGCACCCGGTGGTGTGCCGTGTACGCCACCGACCGGGTCACCCGGGCCCGTACCTGGTGCGGCACGTCACCGGGGTCGACCAGCAGATACGTCCGGACGGGCCCGTCGGCAACCACCCGGTAGCCGGGCCGCTCCTCGACCAGCTCGGCCGGGGTGACCGCCAGGTCCCGGCCCGACCAGATCGCCTTGTGCACCTCGTGCCAGCCGAGCCGGGCGGTCTCGCCGGGCAGCCAGAGCCCACGGTCGGTGACCACCACGACCTCTTCGCCGTCGGCCACCCGGGCCCAGTCGAGCACCCGCTCGGCCGGCTCCAGCGCGGGTCGCCGGTCGGCCGGCAGCCTCCGCCGCCGGGAGAAGAGGTTGAACAAGCCCGCCACCGGCTACAGACCCCCCATCGCCTGCTCGCGCAGGGCGCGCGCGTGCTGCTCCAGCGAGAGCAGCTCGCCGAAGAGCGCGAAGTATTCATCCTTGTTGGTGGTCGGGTTGACCCGCTGCACCTTCGACTTCAGGTCCCGGATCCGGCTGGTCACCGACCCCCACTCCAGCCGGGCGAGCGTGATCGAGACATACCGGGGATCGGGGTCGGTATCCAGCCGCAGCGGTTCCACGGCCAGCTCGCCGACGAGCGCGGCGGCGGCCAGGTCGCCGCAGTGGTCCCGGACCCGCTCGATCCAGACCGCGCCGGTGGTCGCGGTCGCCGCGCCGCCGGCCGCCTCGATCGCCGCCCGCACCACCCGGTGTACGGGATTCAGGTACGCCTCCGGTGCGAGCGCGTCGAACATCGGGCCGGCCAGCACCGGCACCTGGAGGGCGAGCTTCAGCGCCTCCCGCTCCACCATGCTCTGCGGGCTGTCCACCAGCGGCTCGACCGGGACCTGCCGCTGCTGCGGTGCCGGTCCGGCGCCGTTGCCCCGGCGCGGCGCACCGGTCTCCTGCTGCCGGGAGGCGGCGTTGCGCACCGCCAACTGCACCGGCTCGATCTCCATGCCGAGGTCACCGGCGAGCTTCCGGACGTACTCGGGACGCTTTTCCCGGTCCTTGAGCCTGGCCACCAGCGGCGCCGCCCGGCGCATCGCCTCCACCCGGCCGTCGACGGTGTCCAGGTCGTACCGGTTGAGCACCTGGCGCAGCGCGAAGTCGACGAGCGGCTCGCGGCGGGCGACCAGGTCCCGCACGGCCAGGTCACCCTTTGCCAGCCGCAGCTCGCACGGGTCCATGTTGTCCGGGCTGACCGCGATGAAGGT
Source organism: Plantactinospora sp. WMMC1484 (assembly GCF_049315195.1). Classification (NCBI taxonomy): domain Bacteria; kingdom Bacillati; phylum Actinomycetota; class Actinomycetes; order Micromonosporales; family Micromonosporaceae; genus Plantactinospora; species Plantactinospora sp. WMMC1484. Next base: position 2,983,830 of record NZ_CP186055.1, on the reverse strand, counting down.
ACGCCCGACGAAACGCTGGTCGTCCTCGAAGGCCCGCAGCGCCGCCTTCTGCCCGGCCGCGTCGCCGTCGAAGGTGAAAATGATCTCCCCGGCCACCGCGTCGGTGTCCATCAGCAGCCGGCGCAGCACGGAGATGTGGTCCGCGCCGAAGGCGGTGCCGCAGGTCGCCACCGCCGTCGGCACGCCGGCCAGGTGACAGGCCATCACGTCGGTGTAGCCCTCGACGATCACCGCCCGCCCCTGCCGGGCGATCTCCCGCTTGGCCTGCGAGATGCCGTAGAGCACGTGCGACTTCTTGTAGATCGGCGTCTCGGGGGTGTTCAGGTATTTCGGGCCGTCGTCGTCGTCGAAGAGCTTGCGGGCACCGAAGCCGATCACGTCGCCGGTCAAATCCTTGATCGGCCAGAGCAGCCGGCGCCGGAACCGGTCGATGAGCGAGCCGGAACGCGCCTCCCGGGCCAGCCCGGCGGTGACCAGCTCCTGACCGGTGAAGCCCTTCTGCCGCAGGTGTCTGGTGAGCGGGTCCCAGGCGTCCGGGGCGAAACCGCAACCGTAGGTCTCTGCCGCCGCACGGTCGAAGCCGCGCTGGGCCAGGAACTCCCGGGCCGGCCGGGCCCCGGCGGTGCCGAGCTGGCCGGCGTAGAACTCGGCGGCGGCGGCGTGTGCGGCGACGAGGCGCTGCTTCTGGCCCTGCTGCGGCCGGACCGGCGCCGGGCCGGCCTCGACGTAGCGGAGCTGGATGTTGGCCCGGTCGGCGAGGCGTTCCACCGACTCGACGAAGGTCAGGTGCTCGGCGTCCATCAGGAACTTGATCGCGTCCCCGCCGGCCCCGCAGCCGTGGCAGAAATAGACATTTCGGGCAGGTGCGACGGTGAACGACGGGGTCTTCTCGTCGTGGAAGGGGCAGAGTCCCTTGAGGTTGCCGCCGCCCGCCGACTTCAGCGTGACGGTCTCCGAGATGATGTCGGCGATCGAGGTGCGCTCGCGTACCAGCGCGATGTCCTCGTCACGGATCCGCCCGGCCACCGCCTCACCCCCTCCGGCCTACATCCTGCCCTGCGGGGCCGACGCCGGCGGCGAAGGGGTGGCAGCGCGGCAACACGGCTCAGCCGACCGTCGCGGTCTCCTCCGCCTCGACCTGCCGGTTCCACTCGGGCTTGGCCGAGCGCCAGCTCTCGTCGTCGTCGCCCCGGCGCCAGTAGCCGGAGATGGAGAGCCGCTCCTTCGGCACCCGGAGCAGCTCGCCCCGGAGCAGCCGGCGCAGCTCGCGGACGAAGTATGCCTCGCCGTGCACGAAGGCGTGCACGTCGCCGGCGGGAAAGGTGGCCGCGCATACCGCCTCGACGAGGGCGTCGCCCACCATCCGACCGTTGCGGTGCACCCAGACGATCTCGGCGGCGGCCCCGGTCGGCAGGTGCTGTTCCTCGGCCGGGCCGGAGACCTCGACGAAGACCCGTGCCGGGGCGCCGTGCGGCAGCCGCTCCAGCGCGGCGCCGATCGCCGGCAGGGCGCTCTCGTCGCCGACCAGCAGGTGCCAGTCGGCGGCCGGGTCCGGGGCGTACGCGCCGCCGGGGCCCCGGAACATCACCTGGTCGCCGGGGCGGGCGGCGGCCGCCCAGGGGCCGGCGAGCCCCTCGTCGCCGTGGTAGACGAAGTCCAGGGTCAGCTCGCGGGCCGCCGCGTCCCAGGCCCGCACGGTGTACGTGCGCAGTCGGGGCCACTGGTCGCGGGGCAGTTCGCGCTTGATCGCATCGAGGTCGGCCGGCACCGGATAGTCGACGCCGACCGGCGGGAAGATCAATTTTACGTAGTGGTCGGTGTAGGCGTCGGCGGCGAACCCGGTCAGCCCTTCCCCGCCGAGCACCACCCGGATCATGTGTGGGGTGATCCACGCGGTCCGCAGTACCGTGGCGTACCTGACTCCGGTTCCGTTCCGGCTGTCCGTCATTAGATTAGGCTACCCTAACTCCTCGGTTCCGGCTGCCCGGGGTCCGCCGATCACCCGTCCGGGGACGTAGGCTTTCGGACACGGACCACCTCCGCCGGCCCGTCAGCGGGTTCCGGCCCGTCCTGCGGGGGCGGCCATTTCGTCTGGGGAGAGGTCATGGGCCAGGGCGTACACGTGCAGGAGCTGCCGGGCATCGGCAAGCGGTACGACATCGATCTCGGGCACGGCGGCAACCGCGTCTCGATCGTGGTACGCCGCGACGGCACCCGGGACCTCTACGTCTTCACCTCCCGCTCCGACGAGCCGACCGCCGTGGTCGAACTCAGCGAGGAGCAGTCCCGCAAGGTCGGCGCGGTACTCGGCGGCACCTTCTTCGCCTGACGACCCACCGACCTTCGCCTGACGTCCCACCGACGACCTTCGCCTGACGACCCACCGACGACCTTCGCCTGACGACCCACCGGCCGTCCCGCCGGCGCCCCTGCCCGACCGCCCACCACCTGCCTCATCTGACGTGCTTCGCCTGACGTCACCCGGGTCCGCCGCCCGGCGCGACGCCACCCGATTGGAGACACACCCATGCACGCCGATCTGATCGGGTTCGGCGCCATCGTGCTGGTCGCCGGCCTGCTGGCCCGGGCGGGCCGGCGGGTGGGGCTGCCGAGCGTGCCGTTCTTCATGCTGACCGGGATCCTGCTCGGGCCGGCCACCCCCGGCCCGGTACTCGTCGCACATCCCGAGGACCTGGCCCTGCTCGCCGCGATCGGGCTGGTGCTGCTGCTCTTCAACCTCGGCGTCGAGTTTCCGGTGCGGCAGGTCTTCGGCAGCGGGAAGCGGCTCTTCATCGCCGCCGGCTGCTCGATCGGGCTGAACGTCGGTGCCGGGCTGGCCCTCGGCTTCACCCTGGGCTGGGGCACCCCGGAGGCGTTCGTGATCGCGGGTGCGCTCGGCATCTCCTCCTCGGCGATCGCCACCAAGCTCCTCATCGAGCTGCGCCGGCTGGCCAACGCCGAGACTCCGATCATCCTCGGCATCATCGTGATCGAGGACCTCTTCCTCGCCTTCTACCTCGCCCTGCTCTCCCCGATCCTCGCCGGTGCCACCTCCGCGGCCGGCATCGTCATGCACATCGCGATGAGCTTCGGATACCTGCTGCTGCTGGTCGCGGTGGCGCGCTGGGGAGCGCGGGCGATCGGCTGGCTGATCGGCAGTCACGAGGACGAACTGCTCGCCATCGGCATGGTCGGGCTGGTGGTACTGGTCGCCGGGCTCTCGGCCGAGGTGGGCGTCTCCGACGCGATCGGCGCGCTCATGATCGGTCTCGTCGTCGCCCGGACCACCGTACGGGAACGGGTGGAGCGGCTGGTCCTGCCGCTGCGGGACGTCTTCGCCGCGGTCTTCTTCGTCGCCTTCGGGTTGAGCATCGACGTCGGGGCGTTCGGCTCGGTGGCCGTACCGGTGCTGGTGGCGGTCGCCATCACGATCATGGTGAACATCAGCGCCGGCGTGATCACCGGGTCGCTCTTCGGCTTCAACCAGCGCGGCGCGGCCAACGTCGGGCTGACCGTGCTGGGCCGGGGCGAGTTCTCGCTGATCCTGGCGACACTCGCGCTGGCGGCCGGGCTCGACGACCGGATCGGGCCGTTCGTCGCGCTCTACGTCCTGATCCTCGCGGTGCTCAGCCCGATGTTCGCGGCGCAGTCCCGCTATCTCGCCCGGGTGATCCCGGACCAGCTCCTCCGGTCCCGCTGGCGGTATGTCCGGGAGGAGACGATGAGTACGAGCTGCACCCACCTCGACCGGATCCAGATCACCGAGACCGACGACGACGCCTGCCCGGAGTGCCTGGAGACCGACGACGACTGGGTGCACCTGCGGATGTGCCTGACCTGCGGCGCCGTCCGCTGCTGCGACGACTCGGTGAACAAGCACGCGACCGCGCACTTCGAGGAGACGGGGCATCCGCTGATCCGCTCGATCGAGCCGCGCGAGAACTGGCAGTACTGCTACGTCGACGGCGCGCTGGTCCGGGAGCCGATCGGCCCCCGGGAGACGGTGGAGTCCTGACCAGCGATGCCGACCGACGGTCCTGACCGCCGGTGCGGGCGTCGCGGGGCGGCTACGGGTTCGCCTCGGCCGGCAACAGGTGGCTCACCTGTGGCGTCCCCTCGGCATGCCGCCACGCCCGCAGCTCGGCCGCCTGGTCCGCCTTGGTGAGCCGGCCGCCGTGCTGGCGCAGGTGCTCGTCCCAGGAGGGCAGCTCGTAGACCTCCACGAAGAGGTCCCCCGACTCGCCCTCCCGGAAGAGTCCCCAGCGCGACGCACCGGTACGCTGCCGCGCGGCCCGGACCTCCTCCATCGCGGCGACGAACTCGGCCCGCCGCTCCTCCCGGACGGTGTAGGTGAGTATCACGATCACCGGGCCGACGCTCGGGTCCGGCTCGTGCGCCAGCTCGAGGTCCGGCCAGTGCGTCGCCGGGTCCTGCTCGACGGCGCGCAGGTCCGGCAGCGGCCAGACCCGCACCGTCAGCGCGCCGAGGATCATGAGCAGCCCGGCGGCGACGTGCGCCACGATCAGGCCGGCGGTGTCGGCGACGATGCCCCAGGCGAGCGCACCCAACGCCTGCCCACCGGCGAAGACCACCTGGTAGACGGCGAGCCCCCGGGCGCGTACCCAGCCGGGGAGGAAGAGCTGCATCTCGGCGTTGAGGTTGGCCAGCACCGTCACCCAGGCCAGGCCGGCCGGCACCAGCGCGACCAGCACCACCGCCTCGATCGGGACCAGCGCCACGACCAGCATGGCCGGCCCGTAGGTCAGCCCGGCGAGCAGCAGGAAGACGTTCGGCGGAAGCCGGGAGCGGACCCAGGGCAGCACCACCCCGCCGACCACCGCACCGGCGCCGAGCGCGGCCAGCAGGACACCGTAGCCGCCGGCGCCGAGGCCGAGACGCTGGTTGGCGATCAACGGCAGCAGCGCCCAGAGGGCGCTACCGGGAATCAGGAAGAGCAGGGCCCGGAAGAGCAGCCGCTGCACGATCGGCGAGTGCCGGACGTACCGGCCGCCGGCCCGCAGGGCGGCGGTGAACCGCTCCGGCACCTCGACCGACCGGGAGGTGCCGGCCCGCCAGCGGATCAGGGTGACCGCGAAGAAGAGGAAGGCCAGGGTGTTGAGGGCGAAGACCAGCGGTACGCCGGTCAGCGCGATCAACACGCCGGCGATCGCCGGGCCGACCGAGCGGGCCACGTTCACGCTGATCGAGCCGAGTCCGGAGGCGGGCTGGAGCAGGTTGCGCGGCACCAGGTCGGGGATGATCGCGGCCCACGCCGGCAGGGTGAGCGCCTGCCCGACCCCGAAGGCGAAGGTGAGGGTGAGCAGCAGCGCCGGTGGCATCCGGCCGGTGAGGGTGAGCAGGGTGAGCGCCAGCCCCACCCCGACGATGAAGAACTGCACGGCGATCAGCAGCCGTCGCCGGTCGAGGGTGTCCGCCAGGGCACCGGCGGGGAGCGCCAGCAGCAGGATCGGCAGGGAGCTGGCGGTCTGCACCAGGGAGACCAGGGTGGAGGCGTTCCGTTCGTCGATCAGCAGCCACTGGGCGCCGACGGTCTGCATCCAGGTGCCGATGTTGGCGACCAGCATCGCCACCCAGAGGTTGCGGTAGGTCGCCACCCGCAGCGGCGCCCACGCCGAGGGTGGTGGCTCGGCGGAGGCCGGACCCGCGCTGACCATCGGCCCGGATTACCAACGCCCGTCGGCGCGGAGCACCCGCTGCCCAGAGACGTAGAGGTCGTCGGCCCGCAGCAGCAGCAGCCGGACCACCTCGGTCGCCACCTGCGCCGGCTCGGCGAAGATCGTGTCGAGGAATTCGGCGCCGACCCGCTCCTGCAGCCTGGTCGGCATCGGCCCGGGATGGATCTCCATCACCTTGATGCTGTTCGTCCCCTGCGCCTCCGCCAGCGACTCGACCAGGCTGGTGCCGAAGCTCTTCGTCGCCCGATAGAGCGGGATGCCCGGCCGGGGCACGTCGGTGGCGAGGGCGCTGACGTAGACGATGTTGCCGTACCCCTGTTCCCGCATCACGACCAGCGCCTCGTGCAGCAGGTACGCGGTGCCGAGCACGTTCACCTCGATCGCCCGGCGGATCGTCTCCGGGGAGAGCTCCTCCAGCTTGCCGCCGGCCCACATCGCGGCGCAGTGCGCCAGCCCGTCGATCGACCCGTACCGGGTGGTGGTCTCGGCCAGGGCGTCCCGGACCTGCTCGCTGCGGGACATGTCGCAGACGATGCCGTCGCAGCCCAGCTCGTCCCGGGCCCGGGAAACCTCCTCGGGAACGTTGCCGAGGATCACGACCCGGTGGTCGGCGGCGAGGAGCCGGGCGACCTCCAGACCGAGCCCGCTGGTGCCGCCGTCCACCACGAAAGTCCTCGGATCCATGGCCCGTCCCCCGCTCCCCGCCGCCGACGCGGTCCCCTGACTAGGAGGTTTCCACCTGCGGCGCCGTCGTGCGGCCGAGATCGGCCAATCCGAGCGCATTCCCGGCTCGGCGGAAGGGACGGTGCGGACGGCTCGGCCGGCGCAGCGCCAGATCCAGTTCATACGGTGGTATGCCCGGAGCGAACCCGGAACGGACCATGTTGTTGTATGACGGGTTCCTCCCTCGACCTCCGGTTTGCCGGTCTTGCTGACCAACCAGCGACCCGCCGGTTTCAGCCTCCCGTGGCGGCACGTTCCTCCGCGCCACGTTCCACGCAGAACTCGTTGCCCTCCGGGTCGGCCTGACATCCGTCTGTCTCGATGCGACACCCGGGTGCCATCTGGGGTTCGGCGCCGGTGCCCGCGCCGTTAACAGACGCACTCCAGGGTTACCGGCCATGAGGAAGATCAATCGCCGTATCTTCGTCCTCGGTGGACTCGGTGCGGCCGGCGCGGTGGCGTTGCCGGTGCACGGCGCGCTGGCCGCCACCCCCTATCCCTTCAAGCTGGGCGTCGCCTCCGGCGAGCCGGCGCCGGACAGCGTCGTACTCTGGACCCGCCTCGCCCCGACGCCGCTGAACGCCGACGGGCAGGGCGGGATGACCAACGCTGACGTCACCGTCGACTGGCAGGTCGCCACCACCGACCGGTTCACCTCGCTGGTCGCCGCCGGCTCGGTCACCGCCCGGTACGCCGACGCGCACTCCGTGCACGTCGTCGCCGGTGGCCTCGCCCCGGACTCCGACTACTACTACCGGTTCCGGGCCCAGGGGCACATCTCGGCCGTCGGGCGGACCAGGACAGCGCCGGCCGCCGGCAGTTTCGGCCGGGACCTGGTGATGACCTTCGCCTCCTGCGCGCACTACGAGTCCGGCTACTACACCGCCTACCGCCGGATGGCCGAGGAGAACCCCGGGCTGGTGCTGCACCTCGGCGACTACCTCTACGAGGACGCCACCAGCAGCGGCTCGGTACGCGAACACGCCGGCGCCGAGATCGTCTCGCTCGCCGACTACCGCCGCCGGTACGCCCAGTACAAGTCCGATCCGGACCTACAGGCGGCGCACGCCGCCGCACCCTGGCTGCTGGTGCCGGACGACCACGAGGTGGAGAACAACTACGCCGGCACGGTGCGGGAGAACAACAGCCCGGCGCTGACCGCCGCGCAGTGGACCGCCCGGCGCACCGCCGCGTACCGGGCGTACTACGAGAACCTGCCGCTGCGGCCCAGCTCCGCACCCTCCGGCAACAGCATCGGACTCTACCGGCGCGTCCGCTGGGGACAGCTCGCCACCTTCCACATGCTCGACACCCGCCAGTACCGGGACGACCAGGCCTGCGGGGACGGGCGCAAGGTCTGCGCCGACGCCGACCTGCCCGGCCGTACGCTGACCGGCGCCGCCCAGGAGGGCTGGCTCCTCGACGGCCTCGGCCAGCATCTCGGCACCTGGGACATCATGGGCCAGCAGGTCTTCTTCGCCCGGCAGCTCGACGCGGCCGGCGCCGCCAACATGGACGCCTGGGACGGCTACCGCGCCTCCCGGTCCCGGATCCAGCAGGGCTGGGTCGACCGTGCCGTACGCAACCCGCTGGTGCTCACCGGCGACGTGCACCGGGCCTGGGCCAACGACCTGAAGGCCGACTACGCCAACCCGGGTTCGGCGACGATCGGCACCGAACTGGTCTGCACCTCGATCTCCTCCGGCGGCAACGGCACCGCCGACACGGCGATCCCGGACGCCGCCATCAACCCGCACATCCGGTTCTACTCCAACCGGCGCGGCTACGTGCGTACCACGATCAGCCGGAGCCAGGTCCGGGCCGACTTCCGGGCGGTCGCCACCGTGACCGAGCACGGCGCCCCGGCCGCCACGGTCGGATCGTTCGTCATCACCGACGGCCGCCCCGGCCTCCAGGCCGGCTGAGCAGGAGCATCCACATGAACCCCGTCACCTCGCTGCTCCTCACCCCCCTGCTGGCCATCCCCGCCACCCCGGCCATCCCCGCCACCCCGGCCAGTCCGGCGCGGGCCATCCCCGCCACCCCGGCCATCCCCGCCACCCCGGCCAGTCCGGCGCGGGTCACACCGGCCCCGGCGGCAGCTGCCGATGCTGCCATCGCCACCGCGCCGGTCACCTGGATCACCGCGAACAGCGTCGCCACCGGCGACCAGGACGTGCCGGCCATCGCCGCAAACCGTAACGGCCGGGTCGCCGTCGTCTGGGAGGACGACCGGGACACCACCGCTCCGGAGAACGACGTCCACTCCGAGATCTTCCTGCGAGTCTTCGAGAACGGCGCCCCGCTGCACGAACTGAAGCTCTCCGGCGGCGGCACCTCCGGCGTCGACTGGAAGCACGTCACGCCGGACGTCGGCATCGACGACCGGGGCAACGTGGTGGTCGTCTGGGCGGACGACCCGGACGGCAACGGCTTCTACAACGTCCCGTATCGGGTGATCTCGCCGACCGGCAGCGTGCTCGCCTCGGGCCGGGCCAACGCCTCCGCCGACGGCCAGCAGCTCTACCCGAAGGTGGCGGTCGACCCGGACGGCGCACCGAACAGCACCACGGCGGTCGCCTTCAGCGTCGCCTGGGAGGACATCCAGGGCTCCGCACCGGCGACCGTCCGGGTCGCCGGCTACACCGGCACCAGCACCAAGGCGTACGAGGTGCAGGCGAGCCAGTCGAGCGGCCAGCACCACCGCCCGGACGTGGCCGTCTCCGCCTCCGGCGACGCGCTCGTGGTCTGGGACGAGGACGCCGACGCGAACGGGTCGTACAACATCGGGCTGGCCCGGTTCGCCCGGTCGAACGGTGCGGTGAGCCTCTCCCGCCGGGTCGCCAACTCGGCCACCGGCGCCCAGCAGCGCCGCCCCGCGATCGCGGCCAACTTCACCGGCGACTTCACGATCGCCTGGGAGTCCGACCACACCGGCACCGCCGGGGTGTGGGCGCGGTCGTTCACCAGCGCGGCCACCGCCGGGCACGCCGACGTCGAGGTCTCCACCGGCACCGGCGCGGTGGCGCCGACCGCCGGCATCGACGACCAGGCCAACGTCGTGGTCGGCTGGACGATCCGCACCACCGCCCCGGACGTCGCCGCCCGCGGCCTCAACGCGGACGGTACGACCACCGGCCGCCTACCCGCCCAGGTGCTCGGCCGCACCACCACCGGCCGTCAGGAACAGCTCGCGGTGACCTCCTCCCCCTGGGGCGAGATCAGCGCCGCCTACACCGACGACAACGACGGCAACTCCTTCGACCAGATCCTCCTCGCCGTCGACGGCACCAACTCCGCCTGGTAAGAGTGCAAGGAAGGGGCCCTTCTACAACAGAAAGCGATAAGAGGGGGCCCTTCCTCACGCGAGGCGCCGGTGCCAGGCGACCGCGGCCGGGTCGGTGAGCGAGGCGACCTGGTCGACCACCACCCGCAGCCGAGCGGCGTCGTCCGGCGCCGCCTTCCACAGCGGCGCGAAGACCGGGTCGAGCACCTCCGGTGCCCGGGACAGCAGCGCGGTCACCAGCTCGGCCAGGATCTGGCGCTGCTGCTCGTAGCGCTCCCGCGCGCCGGGGCGGCGCATCACGTAGCGCAGCGCCATGCCCTTCAGCAGCGCGCACTCGGCGCGGATCCGCCGGGGCACGACGAGTTCGGCGGCGTACCGGCGCAGCGGGCCGCTGCCGTAGCGTTCCTCGGTCGCCCGCACCGCCGCCGCGACGAAGCGCCCGGTCAGCACGCTGGTGCTCGCCTTCAACGCGGCCAGGGCACGGTGGCTGCCGTCGTAGTCGTAGAGCGGGGCGAGCACCGGGTCGGCAAGGAGTCCGGCCAGCGTCCCGGCCAGGTCGTCGGCGGACTCGGTGGAGTACCGGTCGGCGACGTCGGCGCAGAGCGCCGCCCGCTCGTCGGCGTCGGCCCGCAACTGGGCGAGCCGCAGCCGCAGGTAGCCGCCGTGGATGCCGTCCTCGACGTCGTGCACCGAGTACGCCACGTCGTCGGCCCAGTCCATCACCTGTGCCTCCAGGCAGCGTACGTCGCCGTCCGGGGCGCCCCGGCGCAGCCAGGCGAAGGTGTCGGCGTCGTCGGCGTACACCCCGAACTTGCGCCGTCCGGGGCGGCGCGGCCAGGGATATTTGCAGGTGGCGTCGAGCGCGGCCCGGGTCAGGTTGAGCCCGGCCGAGGCGCCCGCCGGGTCGTACACCTTGGCCTCCAGCCGGGTCAGCACCCGCAGCGTCTGGGCGTTGCCCTCGAAGCCGCCACAGCCGTCGGCGAGCGCGTCGAGCGCCTCCTCGCCGTTGTGCCCGAAGGGCGGGTGCCCGAGGTCGTGCGCGAGCCCGGCCACGTCCACGATGTCCGGGTCGCAGCCGAGCCGCCCGCCCATCTCGCGGGCGATCTGGGCGACCTCCAGCGAGTGGGTGAGCCGGGTCCGGAGAAAGTCGTCGGTGCCGGCGGTGTGCACCTGGGTCTTCGTGGCGAGCCGGCGGAACGCCGCCGAGTGCAGCACCCGGGCCCGGTCCCGCTGGTACGGGCTGCGCCCGTAACCGCTGTCCTTCGCCGGCTCGGCGACCCGGCGCTCGGCATCCGGCCGACTGTTCACACCACCGATCTTCACCCGGCGGCCCCCCGCCCGGTCAACCCCGGGTACGGGCGCGCCGGGTGGCGCATCTCAACTCCGCTGGGCGAGCACGCAGAACTCGTTGCCCTCGGGGTCGGCCAGCACGGTCCAGGTGACCTCCGGTGCCTGCCCGATGTCGACGTGCCGGGCACCCATGTTGACCAACCGCTCGATCTCGGCCTCCTTGTCGGTGGGTCGGAGGTCGATGTGCAGCCGGTTCTTCGCCTCCTTCCCCTCCGCCACCGGCACGAAAACCAGGCCGGGCAGTACGTCGGGCGCCCGGCGGATCTCCACCTCGTCCGGCAGCTCGGCGACGATCCGGTAGCCGAGCGCCTCGGCCCACCAGCGCGCCAGTCGGGCCGGATCAGCGGCATCGACCACCAGGTTCTCCCAGACGCTGCCCATGCGCCACACCTCCGTTGCGAGGGAAACGAAGTTCGCGTGTCGACCACGTTACGCCCGGGTTGCCGGACGAGAAGGGTCAACGAATGCGCGACACACTACGCGATTGACCTGCGGCTGCGGACACAACAGCCAAACAGCTGAGAGTTGCCGGACGATTGCCGATGGTCATGGGACGGCACCCGGACGACGCGCGGTGTAGCGTGCCGGAGTCGGAAGGTTACCGGGCGGGGGGCTAAGGAGAGACACCAGTGAATACTGATGCCGCCCTGTTGGCCGAACTGCACCGGCTACGTCGAGCGGTGCCGGAAATATCGGGTGCGGTGCTGGCCGCCGCGGACGGGCTGCTGGTCGCCGGCGAACTTCCGGGCGCCGACCCGCACCATGTCGCCGCCCTCTCCGCGGCGGGTCTCGGGATCGGTGATCGCTTCGCCCAACTGGTCGGGCACGGCCCGCTGCGGGAGTCCGTGGTCCGCTGCGCGGAGGGCTGGATCGTGGTCTATCCGGCCGGCGAGGACGCGATCCTGACCACCGTGGTGCCGGAGGAGACCGACCTGGGTCGCCTGCACGCCGAGGCCCGCCCGGCCGCCGCGCGGCTCGGCGCCCTCTGGAACGCCGTACGGCAGCCGACGGTGGCGACCGCGATCCCGCCGAGCAGCGACCCGGACGCGCCGCTGGCCACCCGTACCCCGATGGCCGCGCTCCCGGCCGGCCTATGGTCCTCCTCCGGTGGCTGGCGCTCGCAGGGACGGCAGTGACGACGGCAGCGGCGTGACGGTGGCCTGTCACCACTCCTCGACGGAGCGGCGACAGGCCACCGACCCTCGGTCTCCGGGTCAGCGACTGTCGGAGCCGGTGGATTCGACAGTCGCCCGGCCGGCCTCCAGACGGGCGACCGGCACCCGGAACGGCGAGCAGGAGACGTAGTCCAGCCCCACCTGGTGGAAGAAGTGCACCGACTCAGGGTCGCCGCCGTGCTCGCCGCAAACCCCGAGCTTCAGCCCGGGACGGGCCGCCCGGCCCTCCTCACTGGCGATCCTGACCAGCCGGCCGACACCCTCGGCGTCGATCGACTCGAATGGCGAGATACCGAAGATCCCCAGCTCCAGGTAGCGCCAGAAGAAGGCGCCCTCCACGTCGTCGCGGGAGAAGCCCCAGCCCATCTGGGTCAGGTCGTTGGTGCCGAAGGAGAAGAACTCCGCCGCCTCGGCGATCTGCCCGGCGGTCAGCGCGGCCCGGGGCACCTCGATCATGGTGCCGATCAGCACCTCCACCGCCTGCTCCCGGGTCACCTCCGCGATGATCTTCTCGGCCTCGGTACGTACCGTCTCGAGCTCCTGGACCGCGCCGACCAGCGGCACCATGATCTCCGGCTTCGGGGTGCCGCCGTCCCGGGCGCACTCCACCGCCGCCTCGACGATCGCCCGCACCTGCATGGCGAAGAGGCCCGGGATGACCAGGCCGAGCCGGACACCGCGCAGGCCCAGCATCGGGTTCTGCTCGTGCATCCGGCGTACCGCGCTGAGCAGGGCCTCGTCCCGGGCCGCGTCCTCGCCGCGCTCGTGCGCGACCGCCACGTGCACCGCCAACTCCTCCAGCGAGGGGAGGAACTCGTGCAGCGGCGGGTCGATCAGCCGGACGGTGACCGGCTGCCCGTCCATCGCCCGGAACACCTCGACGAAGTCGGCCCGTTGCAACGGCAGCAGTTCGGCCAGGGCCGCCCGCCGCTCGTCGTCGCTCCGGGCCAGGATCAGCCGCTCGACCAGCGCGCGTCGGTCACCGAGGAACATATGCTCGGTCCGGCACAGGCCGATCCCCTCGGCCCCGAACCGCCGGGCCCGGGCCGCGTCCTCGCCGGTGTCGGCGTTCGTCCGCACGCCCAGCCGCCGCCGGGTGTCGGCGTGCGTCATGATTCGATGTACGGCGGCCACCAGCGGATCGTCCGTGGTCTCCCCCTCGACGCTCCCCTCGAAGTAGCGGACCACCTCGGAGGGCCAGACCGGCACCTCGCCGAGGTAGACCTTGCCGGTGGTGCCGTCGATCGAGACGATGTCGCCCTCGGCGACGGTCCGGCCGTCCACGGTGAACCGCCGGGCCCGGACGTCGACGTCGAGGGCGTCTGCGCCGCAGACGCAGGTCTTGCCCATCCCCCGGGCCACCACGGCGGCGTGGCTGGTCTTGCCGCCCCGCGAGGTGAGGATGCCGCGGGAGGCGATCATGCCTGGCAGGTCGTCCGGGTTGGTCTCCCGGCGGACCAGGATGACGTCCTCGCCGGCCTCGGCCAGCTCGACCGCCCGCTTCCCCTCGAAGACAACCCTGCCGACGGCGGCCCCGGGTGAGGCGCCGATTCCCCTGGCCAGCGGGGTCGGATCGGTGTCGAGTTTGAAGCGCGGGAACATGAGCTGAGCGAGCTGGGCGCCGTTGACCCGCTGCAGCGCCTCGTCCAGGTCGATCAGGCCCTCGTCGACAAGCTGGGCGGCGATCACGAACGCGGCGGCGGCGGTGCGCTTGCCGACCCGGGTCTGCAGCATCCACAGCTTGCCGCGCTCGATGGTGAACTCGATGTCGCAGAGGTCGCGGTAGTGCTCCTCCAGCCTGGCCATGATGGCGAGCAGCTCGTCGTACGCCGGTTTGTTCAGCTCTTCGAGCCGTTGCAACGGGACGGTGTTGCGGATGCCGGCCACCACGTCCTCGCCCTGGGCGTTGGCCAGGTAGTCGCCGTAGATGCCCTGGGCGCCGCTGGCCGGGTCACGGGTGAAGGCGACCCCGGTGCCGGAGTCCGGCCCGAGGTTGCCGAAGACCATCGCGACGACGTTGACGGCGGTGCCGAGGTCGGCCGGGATCCGCTCCTGCCGGCGATAGAGCACGGCCCGCTCGGCGTTCCACGACTCGAAGACGGCGTTGATGGCGAGTTCGAGCTGTTCGCGGGGCTGTTGCGGGAAATCCCGCCCGGTGTGCTTGCGGAAGATCGTCTTGTACGTCGACACCAGTGCCCGCAGGTCGTCCGCGTCGAGGTCGAGGTCGTTGTCGGTCCCCTTGGCCCGCTTGGCCTCGTCGAGCGCGTGCGCGAAGTCCTCGCCGGGCACGTCGCAGACGGTCTTGCCGAACATCTGGATGAGCCGGCGGTAGGAGTCCCAGGCGAAGCGGTGGTTGCCACCGGCCTGGGCGGCGAGGCCGGCCACGCTCTCGTCGTTGAGCCCGACGTTGAGCACCGTCTCCATCATGCCCGGCATGGAGAACCTGGCTCCGGAACGGACCGAGACCAGCAGCGGGTCGGCCGGGTCACCCAGCCGCTTGCCCATCCCCTTCTCCAGCGACGCCAGGTGGGCGGCGATCTCCTCGGCCAGCCCGTCGGGCTGGGCTCCGGTGTTCAGGTATGCCTGGCAGGCCTCGGTGGTGATGGTGAATCCGGGCGGCACGGGCAGCCCGAGGTTGGTCATCTCGGCCAGGTTGGCGCCCTTGCCACCGAGCAGGTCCCGGAGGTCCTTGTTGCCCTCGGTGAAGTCGTAGACGTACTTGTGTCTCTTGTTCCCCTTGTGTCCCGCCGTCTGCTGCGCTGTCAACGGACCCTCCCACGTGCGCCGTTCGACACTGAACGAAGGTTTAGCCGCTCTCTACTACCCAGGGGACAGTTGCCCGTACCAGCGAGAACGGCCGGCTGCTGGTGGGCGAAGGCTAAGCGACCGGCGGGTGCCCTGGGACCGTTCGGTGACAATCCGCACAGTTGCGAAGGCTGTACGTGTTCGCGAGGTTGTGTGGGAACGATCCCACGAGCAAGATCAGTCATCGACCCGACCCTCGGACGGAAGCGGCCGGCCCGGTTCCGCGTTGACCCCGGGCGACGAGGCTCGGTCGAATTCCCGCGTTGACCCCGGGCGACGAGGCTCGGTCGAGAGGGCTCATACCAGAGGGTGACCAACCCTTGACAGTTGGCCATTTCGAACGTACGTTTCATGAGATTTGCCCGGAATCACCTGCGGCTCCCCCGGAGAGATCTGCCGTGCGACCTGCCACATTCCCATCCCGGTCCACCCTCGCCACCAGCCCCGACACGCCCCGGCTCACCGACGTGCTACCCGCGCCCGCGCGGGTAGAGCCAGCCGCCGGGGTCGAGTTCGTCCTCACCCCCGGCACGACCATCCGGACCACCCCGGGTCCCGAGGCCGGCGCGGTCGGCCGCTACCTGGCCGACCTGCTGCGCCGCCCCACCGGCTACCCGCTGCCGGTGGTCACCGCCGGCCAGAGCGACGTGCCGGGCGGCATCTCCCTGCTGCTGACCGGAGACGAGGCGGCAACGACCGGTGCACCGGGCCGTCCCGGCACGGCAGCGGCCGGCACCGCGAGCCGCACCGGCACGGCACCGGCCGGCGCCGACTCGGCGGAGGGCTACCACCTGGAGACAACCGCCACCGCCGTGGTGGTCCGGGCCCGCACCGCGGCCGGGCTCTTCTACGGCGTGCAGACACTACGGCAGTTGCTGCCGGCGAAGATCGAGTCGGCCCGACGCCAGTCCGGCCCCTGGGTGATCCCCGGCGGCACGATCTCCGACCACCCCCGGTTCGGCTACCGGGGCGCCATGCTCGACGTGGCGCGGCACTTCTTCGCCGTGCCGCACGTGCTGCGCTTCATCGACCATCTGGCCCGCTACAAGCTCAACCATTTGCACCTGCACCTCACCGACGACCAGGGCTGGCGGATCGCCGTCGACTCCTGGCCCAGGCTGACCAGCGTCGGTGCCGCCACCGAGGTCGACGGCGGCCCCGGCGGCCACTACACCAAGGAGCAGTACGCCGAGATCGTCGCGTACGCCGCCGCCCGGCACGTCACGGTCGTCCCCGAGATCGACCTGCCCGGGCACACCAACGCCGCGCTGACCGCCTACGGGGAACTCGCCCCGGACCGCGTAGCGCCGCCGGAATACATCGGCACCGACGTCGGGTTCAGCACCGTCGCCGTCGACAGCGAGCGGACCTACCGGTTCGTCGACGACGTGCTCGGCGAGGTCGCCGCGCTGACCCCCGGCCGTTACCTGCATATCGGCGGCGACGAGGCGTTCGCCCTCGACACGGCCGACTACGCCCGCTTCATGAACCGGGTGCAGCGGATCGTCACCGGGCACGGCAAGCGGGTGCTCGGCTGGCACCAGATCGCGGTC
Organism: Plantactinospora sp. WMMC1484; assembly: GCF_049315195.1. NCBI lineage: Bacteria > Bacillati > Actinomycetota > Actinomycetes > Micromonosporales > Micromonosporaceae > Plantactinospora > Plantactinospora sp. WMMC1484. The sequence goes on along the minus strand of NZ_CP186055.1, from coordinate 2,967,242 downwards.
GCCGAGCACAGCGCCGGGCGGGTGCTCCAGTACTGGGGCACCACGGAGGAGGACCAGACCGTGGCCGCCGCCGTCCGGGCCGGCGCCAAGCTGCTGCTCTCGCCCGGCAACCGCAGCTATCTGGACATGAAATACTCCGCGGCCACTCCGCTGGGCAAGGACTGGGCCGGGCTGGTCGAGGTGCGCGACGCGTACGACTGGGATCCCGGCAGCTATCTGGCCGGGGTGCCCGCCGAGGCGGTGCTGGGCGTGGAGGCACCACTCTGGACGGAGACGGTCCGGACGATCGGCGACGTCGAGTTCATGACCTTCCCCCGGCTGCCGGCCATCGCCGAACTGGGCTGGTCACCGGTGCAGGCCCGAGACTGGGCCGACTTCCGGCTCCGGCTGGCCGGGCAGGGGGTGCGGTGGAGCACCGCCGGGATCACGTTCCACCGCTCGCCCGAGGTGCCGTGGGCGGGCGTCCCTGTCGTACCCGAACCCCGCCCCGGCGGTTCCTCCTCCACGGCGACCGGTGCCGACACCGCACCGGCCTCTTCCGGACCAGGAAATCCCGGTGGGGTGTAGACCCCGATAGCTTCCCCCGATATCCGCCCTCGGCCGGAGCCGGCTCACCCTCACCCTCGCCGGGAACGTGGGTCCGGGCGGCACGGCGGGCCCGGGCGGCACGGCGGGCCCGGGCGGCACGGCGGGCCCGGGCAGCGGCTCCGGGCAGGTCAGCCGCCGGAGTCGGCGAGCTCGGCGCCGGCCGGCACCTCGGCGCTGTCCCGGTCGGCCAGCCAGCCGTCCGGCAGGAAGACCTTGCCCGGCGAGTTGGTCCGGCCCCTGGGCTGGCCGAGCGTGTCGACCGGGAACGGCTCGGCCGGATCGAGCTTGCCGAGCAGGTCGTCGAGTTCGGCGAGGCCGCTCACCATCGCCAGCGCCCGGCGCAGCTCACCGCCGACCGGGAAACCCTTCAGATACCAGGCGACGTGCTTGCGGAAGTCGACGCAGCCGTCCCGCTCGGCGGTGTCGGGCCGGTCGCCGCCGGCGAACCAGTCGACCAGCAGCTCGGCGTGCCGGCGCATCGTCGCCGCCACCTCGCCGAGTGCCGGGAGCCTACGCACCGGCCGGCCGTCGAAGGCGGCTGCCAGGTCGGCGAAGAGCCAGGGCCGGCCGAGGCAGCCGCGCCCGACCACCACACCGTCCGCCCCGGTCCACGCCACCATCCGGAGCGCGTCGTCGGCCTCCCAGATGTCGCCGTTGCCGAGCACCGGCACGTCCAGCGCCTGCTTGAGCGTGCCGATCGCGTCCCAGTCCGCCGTGCCGGAATAGCGCTGCGCCGCCGTACGCCCGTGCAGGGCCACCGCCGCCACCCCGGCCTCCTGGGCGGCGAGCCCCGCCTCGACGTACGTCAGGTGATCGTCGTCGATGCCCTTGCGCATCTTGACCGTCACCGGCACCCCGGCCGGGGTGGCCGCCTCGACCGCCGCCCGGACGATCCGGGCGAAGAGCCGGTGCCGCCACGGCAGCGCCGCCCCGCCGCCCTTACGGGTGACCTTCGGCACCGGGCAGCCGAAGTTGAGGTCCACGTGGTCGGCCAGGCCCTCCTCGACCACCATCCGGACCGCCGCTGCCGTCACCTCCGGGTCGATCCCGTAGAGCTGGAGGCTGCGCGGCCACTCGTCCCCGCCGAACGCCACCATCCGGAGCGTCTTCGGATTCCGCTCCACCAGCGCCCGTGTGGTCACCATCTCGCAGACGTACAACCCACCACCCTGTTCCCGGCACAGCCGCCGGAACGCGACATTCGTGATCCCGGCCATCGGGGCGAGCACGACCGGCGGCCACACCGAATACGTGCCGAGGGCAAGGAAGGGCCCCCGCTTATCGCTTTCTGTAGAAGAAGGGCCCCCTCCTAACAGCTCAGCCATAGCACACTCCCCGCCGCTCTCGATCGTCGTACACAGCCCCCCACGTTATCCACAGGTGCGCGGCAGGGCCCTCACAATGTATGTGAGGCCGGAGCAGCCTGCGCCGATGAGCATCGCCACGCCGTCCTCGCCCCGGAACCGACGCGCCCGGCCCGCAGCGGGCCACCACGGACCGAGCATCGACAGTCTCGCCGAGCGCCAGCAGCAGATCGTGACGCGGGCACAGTTGCTCGCCGCCGGCATCGACGACATGCACATGTACCGCCAGACGCGACGCGGTCGGTGGCAGCGAGTGCTACCGGCGACGTACGCCCTGGTCACCGGCACCCTCACCGACGAACAGCGACGCATCGCCGCGGCGCTTTATGTCGGGCGGAGCGGACAGCTCACCGGACCGGCGGCCCTGATCTGGTACGGCTTCCGCTATGCCCCGCAAACGCCGAAAATGCAGTTGATCGTGCCGCACGACACACGTCGCGCCTCCACCGGACACGTCCTGGTCTGCCGAACCCTCGCCCTCGACGACCGCGCCCGGGACGGTGGCCTCTACCAGGTCTGCTCACCGGCCAGGGCGGTGGTCGACACCGCACGCGACCTGCGTGACCTCCGGGTGGTACGGGCGATCGTGGCGGAGGCCGTACAGCGGAGCTACACCGATCTCGCCGCGTTGGACGAGGAGGTGATTCGGGCCGGCCGCAGCCGCACCGCGCTGGTACGCCGGGCGTTCCAGGAAGTGGTCCGGGGTGTCCGGTCTGCGCCGGAGGCGGAACTGCGTGCCTGCCTTTCCGGAAGCCGGTTGCTGCCGGAGATCGTCTGGAATCCTCGGCTGCTGGGTCGGGACGGGTCGAGCCTGCCCACCCCGGACGGCTACATCGCGGAGGCGGCGATCGCGCTCGAGGTCGACTCCCAGGAGTTCCACTTCGCGCCGGCCGACTGGCACCGCACAATGGACCGCCACAACGAACTGAGCCGGCACGGTGTGCTGATCCTGCACTTCCCGCCGGCCCAGATCCGCCGGGAACCACGGCGGGTCCGACAGATCGTCGAGGACGCGTACCAGTCCCGCCGAGGGTTCGGTGACGTGTGCGGGGTGTTAAGCGGGGCCCCCTCTACCGCAGAAAACGATAAGCGGGGGCCCTTCCTTACACCGCAGCTTCAGCAGCCGGGGAGGCGGTCCAGGAGGTAGCGCTCGACCTGGTCGATGGAGATGCGCTCCTGGGTCATGGTGTCGCGACTGCGTACCGTGACGGCGTTGTCCTCAAGGGTGTCGAAGTCGACGGTGACGCAGAACGGGGTGCCGATCTCGTCCTGGCGGCGGTAGCGGCGGCCGATCGCCTGCGAGTCGTCGAATTCCACCACCCAACGTCGGCGAAGTGCGGTGGCGAGGTCCTTCGCCTTCGGGGAGAGGGAGGGGTTGCGGGATAGCGGGAGGACGGCCACCTTGACCGGGGAGAGCCGGGGGTCGAAGCGCAGTACGGTGCGCTTGTCGACCCCGCCCTTGGTGTTCGGCGCCTCGTCCTCGTCGTACGCCTCCAGCAGGAAGGCGAGCACGGCGCGGGTGAGGCCGGCGGCCGGCTCGATCACGTACGGCACCCAGCGCTGCTGCTTCTCCTGGTCGAAGTAGGAGAGGTCGACGCCGGAGTGCTTGCTGTGCGTGGAGAGGTCGAAGTCGGTGCGGTTGGCGATGCCCTCCAGCTCGGAGAACTCGGTGCCGCCGAACCGGAAGCGGTACTCGATGTCGACGGTCCGCTTCGAGTAGTGCGAGAGCTTCTCCTGCGGGTGCTCCAAGAAGCGCAGGTTCTCCTCGGAGAGACCGAGGTCGACATACCAGTTCCAGCGCTCGCGCAGCCAGTACTCGTGCCACTCCTCGTCGGTGCCCGGCTCGACGAAGAACTCCATCTCCATCTGCTCGAACTCGCGGGTCCGGAAGATGAAGTTGCCCGGGGTGATCTCGTTGCGGAACGACTTGCCGACCTGGGCGATGCCGAACGGCGGCTTCTTGCGGGCCGACGCGGCCACGTTGTTGTAGTTGACGAAGATGCCCTGCGCGGTCTCCGGCCGGAGGTAGTGCAGGCCCTCCTCGCTCTCCACCGGGCCGAGATAGGTCTTCATCAGGCCGTTGAACATCCGCGGCTCGGTGAAGGTGCCCTTGTTGCCGCAGTTCGGGCAGTTCAACTCGGCCAGCGAGGCCGGCGGCTGGCCGTGCTTCTCCGCGTACGCCTCTTCGAGGTGGTCGGCCCGGAACCGCTTGTGGCAGGACTGGCACTCGGTCAGCGGGTCGACGAAGGCGTCCAGGTGGCCGGAGGCGGCCCAGACGTCCCGGGCCAGGATCACCGCCGAGTCGAGACCGACGATGTCGTCACGCTGCTGGACCATGGTCCGCCACCACTGGCGCCGGACGTTCTCCTTCAGCTCCACGCCGAGCGGCCCGTAGTCCCACGCCGACCGGGTGCCCCCGTAGATCTCGCTGGACGGGAAGACGAAGCCTCTACGCTTCGCGAGACTGACGACGGCGTCGATACGGTCGGCTGGCATGGCTACCTCCTACACCGGCTGGCGGCCGGCGGGGACAATCGTCGGGACGGTCAGCCGGGTCAACGGGACCCGGGCGGGGTCAACGGGATCAACGGGATCGACAGGATCGGCGGGGTACGGACGACATCGGCGGGGTACGGACGACGGACGGGACAGGCACTCGGACCCGGCTCGGGCGGTGCTCCGCACAACGGTACGGTCACCTGCGGCCCGAGCCCAGCAGATTACTCCACGTCGACGCCGGCCCCGCCCTCGGCCGGCCGGCTGTCCACCGGCTGTCCGCTCTCGTGCCCGGGTTCACCGGATGTCGCAGACCCGCAGACCGCCGGTTGTCGGATCCTGGTCCAGCAGGGCCTGAAGGTTGTCCCGCCCGCCGCTGGCATAGGTGACGTCCACCGGCACGCTCAGCTCGCCGGTCAGCGAGACGTCGCCGACCCGGAAGGAGGCGATCTCCGGCTCGGCGCCGACTCGGCGCTCGAACTCGGCCGGCGACTCCCGCTGCTGGGCGGACTCGCAGAGCAGGCCGTACGCCTTGTCGAACTCCTCGTCGTCGATCGCGTCAAGGTACTGGGTCACCACCGACCTGGCCTGCTCGTTCAACGCCTCGGCTCCGGAGACCAGGAGGCCGACCAGTGCCGCCCCGCCACCGCCGCAGAAGAGTACGACGGCCAGGGCGGCCACCCCGAGCCCGAGCCACATCCGGGCGCCCCGGCCCTCGCTGGGCGGCGCTGGAAAGAGCGGCTCGACACCGGGCCCGGCCGGTGGTGGGGGCGCCGTCACCACGGCCGTCACCACGGGCGACGAGTCGCCGTAGCCCGCGGGCGGCATCTGGTAGCCGTAACCGCCCGGGGGCGCCTGCTGACCGTAGCCGGCCGGCGGTGCCGGCTGACCGTGGTTCGTGGGATGTGTGTGGTGGCCGTAGGAGCCGGCCGGTGGCGGCGGATAGCCGGGCGGACGGGACGGACCGGGCGGCGGTAGGGATCCGCCGCCGGGCGCGGCGGGACCGTCGGCCTGGACGGGCTCGAATGGGGACGGCGGCCCGCCGGGCGGTCCGGAAACGGTCATGGCGCAAGGGTAGTGCCCGGCTCCTCACCGGCCGGAGTCAGCAGCCGGGGTCGGCGGCCCGAGTCGGCGGAGTCGGCGAGCGGAGCCAGCGAGCGGAGCCAGCGGCCCGAGTCGGCGGAGCCAGCGAGCGGAGCCAGCGGCCCGAGTCGGCGGAGCCAGCGAGCGGAGCCAGCGGCCCGAGTCGGCGGGGCCAGCGAGCGGAGCCAGCGAGCGGAGCCGGCGAGCGGAGTCAGCGGCCGGGGTCGGCGGCCCGGTCGCTCGGGGCGACGTCGACCTGGCCGTCCGGTTCGGCGCTGGCGAGCGTCTCGTACGCCGACGGCTCGTCGAGCGACTCGGCGAGCAGCGGAGTGGCGTGGATCTTGACGTCGAAGGCTCCGAGAGCGCGGCGGTAGGTGCCGACCGACTCCCACTCGGTGATCATGCACCAGTGCCGGGGGTCGTCGAGTGCCCGCAGCAGCCGGCCCCGGCGATAGCCCGGCCGGACGGCGAGGGCCGCCAGCGCGGCGTGCGCCCGCTCCGTGAAGGTCTCGGCGTTCTCCTCCGCCACGACGAACCGGTTGGTCACGAGCACGTACGCCTCCTGCCGTCGCGGCCCCGGCCGGCAGGCGGGGTGTCGGGGGCAACAGCCGGCCGGCCGGGGGTATCGGGATCTCGTAGAGTCTGTGGAATGCAGCGTACGCAGAGTGTCCTGCTGACCCGCCTGGCCCGGGTCAACCCGACGGCCGCGTTCCTCGGCGCGCTGGTGCTGGTGTTGGTCGCCCTCTTCGCGCCCGGGATCGTCGGCGGGGCCCTCCTGCTGCTGCTCGCCGCCGGGCTGGCCGCGCTGCTGGTGACCACGTGGCCGGTGCAGCGGACGGCGACCCGGACGCTCCGGCTGCTGATCCTGACCCTGCTGGTCGCCGCCGCACTGATGAAGATCCTCTGACGACGGCCACGGGCCTGAAAGCACTCTCATGCAAGCATGCGTTTTTGACAATCATTCTCATTGTCGCGCAGAGTGGATGACATGGTGATCCGCCCTGCCCTGCGTACCGTCGCTCTGACCGCCACCGGCCTGCTCGCGCTCGCCGGCACCGCCGCCTGTGGCGACGGCGGTGGCGGCGGCGCCGACCCCGACCGGGTCGACGTCGTCGCCGCGTTCTACCCGCTCCAGTTCGTCACCGAACGGGTCGGCGGGGACGCCGTCCGGGTGACGAATCTCGCCAAGCCCGGCGCCGAGCCGCACGACCTGGAGCTCAACCCGGGCCAGGTCGGCCAGATCAGCGACGCCGAGCTGGTGGTCCTGCTGGCCGGCTTCCAGCCGAGCGTGGACGAGGCGGTCGAGCAGCAGGCCGGCGGCCGGGCCTTCGACGTGGCCACCGTCGCGCCACTGCTGGACGCGACCGCCGGCAGCCACGAGCACGAGGGCGAAGGTGAGGAGGAACACGCGGGCGAGGGCGCGGAGTCCGCGACCGGGGAGCCGACCGGAGAGCCGACCGGAGAGCCGGGCGCCGGGGAGGAGCACGCTGAGGAGACCGCCGGGGAGGAGCACGCCGAGGAGACCGGCGGGAAGGACCCGCACGTCTGGCTGGATCCGACCCGGCTGGCCGGGATCGCCGACAAGCTGGCCGAGCGGCTGGGCGCGGTCGACCCGGACCGGGCCGCCGACTACACCGCCCGGGCGGCCACGCTCCGCACCGAACTGGAGGCCCTGGATTCGGAGTACGCCCAGGGCCTGAGGACCTGCGAGCGGCGCGAGCTGGTGACCAGCCACACCGCGTTCGCGTACCTGGCGGAGCGCTACCAGTTGGAGCAGATCGGCATCTCCGGACTGAGCCCGGAGGACGAGCCGGCACCGCAACGGCTGGCCGAGGTCGCCGCCGAGGCCCGGGAGCACAGGACGACCACGATCTTCTTCGAGACCCTGGTCAGCCCGAAGGTCGCCGAGACGATCGCCCGGGAGGTCGGCGCGAAGACCGCCGTACTCGATCCGATCGAGGGCCTGCAGCCGGACAGCACCGGGGACTATTTTTCGGTGATGCGCAGCAACCTCCAGACCCTGAAGACCGCGCTCGGATGCTCATGACCGGACCCGTCGTCACACTGGAGCACGGGGTGGTCGCCTACGACGACCGCCCCGTGCTCCGTGGCGTGTCCCTGCGGGTGAGCCCCGGCGAGGTGGTCGCCGTACTCGGCGCCAACGGCTCCGGCAAGTCCACGCTGATCCGGTCGATCCTCGGCCTGGTGCCGCTGGCCGCCGGGGCGGTCACCCTCTTCGGCACCCCGCAGCGCCGCTTCCGGCAGTGGCAGCGGATCGGGTACGTGCCGCAGCGGATGGGCGCCGGCAGCGGCGTACCGGCCACCGTGGCCGAGGTGGTCGCCTCCGGCCGGCTGGCCCGGCGCGGGGTGCTCCGGCCGCCGGGACGCGCCGACCGGGCGGCGGTGGCCGAGGCGCTGCGCGCGGTCGGGCTCGCCGAGCGGGCCGGCGACCCGGTGGCGACCCTCTCCGGCGGTCAGCAGCAGCGCACCCTGATCGCCCGGGCCCTGGCCGGCCGGCCGGAGCTGCTGGTCCTCGACGAGCCGACCGCCGGGGTCGACTCGGCCAGCCAGGACGCCTTCGCCGAGGCGCTGCGCGGGTTCGTCGCCGACGGCGGGACGGTGCTGCTGGTAGCACACGAACTCGGGCCGCTGGCCGAGGTGGTCACCCGGGCGGTTGTCGTACACGAGGGGAAGATCGCGCACGACGGCCCGGTGCCGGAACCGGTCGGACACCACGCGGCGCCCGGCCATGTCCACGTCCACCCGCACGCGCCGGAGGAGTCGACAGGATCGACAGGGGTGTGGGGCGGCCGGGCATGAGTCTCTTCCAGTACGACTTCATGATCCGCGCCCTGGTCGGGGCGCTGGTGATCGGGCTGACCGCACCGGCACTCGGCATCTATCTGGTGCAGCGCCGGATGTCGCTGATCGGTGACGGCGTCGGGCACGTCGCGCTGACCGGGGTCGGGGTCGGCCTGCTGCTCGACCGCTCCCCCGTGCTGACGGCGGTGATCGTCGCCGCCGTCGCCGCCGTCGCGATCGAGCTGATCCGGGAACGCGGTCGCACCTCCGGCGACGTCGCCCTGGCGATGCTCTTCTACGGCGGCATCGCCGGTGGCGTGATGCTGGTCGGGCTCTCCGGCAGCCGCAGCAACGCCAACCTGATGGCGTACCTCTTCGGCTCGCTGACCACGACGTCGCCGCAGGATCTGGTGGTGATCGTGGCGCTCGCGGCGCTGGTGCTGGTGACCATGGTCACGCTGCGCCCGGCGCTCTTCGCGATCTGCCACGACGAGGAGTACGCCCGGGTCTCCGGCCTGCCGGTCCGGGCGCTCAACCTGCTACTCGCGGTGACCACGGCGGTGACCGTGACCATCGCGATGCGGGCGGTCGGACTGCTGCTGATCAGCGCCCTGATGGTGGTGCCGGTGGCCACCGCGCAGCTCGTCACCCGGGGCTTCCTCGGCACCATGCTGGCGGCGATGGGGCTGGGCCTGCTCGCCTCCGGCTCCGGGGTGTGGCTGGCCGGTACCGCCAACACCGCCCTCGGGGCCACCATCGTGATCCTGGCGATCGGGCTCTTCCTGGTGGTGTCGGTGGGGGTGGCGGTACGCCGGGCGCTGGCCCGGCGGCGCGCCGTGCCGGGCCCGGAGCCGCAGGTCGAGCCCTGTGACGTGGCGCTCGACGCCGCCCGGCAGGCGGCCCCGGACGCGCCTTCGGCGGCCGGGGCCACAGCCGGTCCGGCAGCCGCCCAGCCTGCCGGCCCCACACCCGTTGACCTTGGAACGGCGCACCGAACGGCGGTACGCCGTTAACAACGGTTACCGTTACAGGGTGACGAGCACAAACGCCTACGAGGCATACGCGGGCGCCGGTGAGCTGCTACGCGCGCTCGCCGCACCGATCCGGCTCGCCATCGTCAGCGAGCTCGCACAGGGCGAACGGTGCGTGCACGAGTTGGTGGAGCAGCTCGGCGCCCCGCAACCGCTCGTCTCACAGCACCTGCGGGTGCTCCGCGGCGCCGGAGTCGTACGCGGCTCGCGGCGCGGTCGGGAAATCGCCTATGCCTTGGTTGACGAGCACATCGCGCATATCGTGGCGGACGCGGTCAGCCACTCGGGCGAGACACCGTGACGGGGGCGTCCGGCAGGCACCTGGTGCGACGTGAGGAGGGCGAAATGGCGGCGGCGGACGGCGGCACCGCGACACGCAACACCCGGCAGCGCAGCGCGGTCAGCGCACTGCTCGGTGAGGTGGAGGGCTTCCACAGCGCCCAGGACCTGCACGCGATGCTGCGCAGCCGGGGCGAGCGGGTCGGCCTGACCACGGTCTACCGCACCCTGCAGGGGCTGGCCGACGCGGGCGAGATCGACGTGATGCGGCCGCCGGGCGGCGAGCACCTCTACCGGCGGTGCAGCGAGGGGCACCACCACCACCTGGTCTGCCGGGCCTGTGGCCGTACGGTCGAGGTGGAGGGGCCGGCCGTGGAAAGCTGGGCCGACCGGGTCGCCAGCAAGCACGGCTTCTCCGACGTCAGCCACACGCTGGAGATCTTCGGCACCTGCCCGGAGTGCGCCAAACGGTGACCTGCGTCAGACGGTGACCTGCGCCAAACGGTGACTGCGCCAAACGGTGACCTGATTCGCCGCCGCCCGTTGGCGGTATCCGAGACCGCCGGCCGGCCCGGTTGCGGTGTGGTGGCGTGATGCTCAGTCGGCCGCCGGCCGGGCCGGTGGCGTGATGCTCAGTCGGCCGCCGGCCGGCCCGGCGGCGTGGAGCCGAGCCAACCGGCGCCGAAACAGACGAAGGCCGCCGCCGTGGCCCGTGCGGAGCCGTCGCCGATGGCGGCGAACTCCCGCTGGGCGGCGGCGAGCGCCGACGCCGGCCAGGCACCGGCGTCCATCCGGCGGTGCAGGTCCAGCATCAGCGCCGTGGTCAGGTCCGCCGGCACGGGCAGCACGGCGGCGATCAGACTGCTGGTGCCGAGGGCCAGCAGCACCGAGGTGAACCCCATGACCTCGTCGCCGGGGCGTACGCCGGAGAGCCCCGAGTCACAGGCGGAGAGCACGACACAGCCGGGCGGTCGGGGTAGCCGCTCCAACTCGTATGCGGTCAGCGGGCCGTCGGCGAGTTCCAGTGTGGAGAAGAGCGGATTGTCCGCCCGGAACGTCCCGTGTGCGGCGATGTGCGCCAGCCGGGTCCCGTCCAGCCCCGTGGTCACCGCCTCGGCGGTCGCGCCATCGCCCACCAGCAGACGCGCGCCGGGCAGCACCTGGCTCAGCAGGCGTACCTCGCTCTCGGCGGCGGGCAGGCGCGGACCGGCGGCCAGCAGCGGCGGGCCGTCCGGCGCGGTACGGCGGACGGCGGCGAGCCAGGCCGTCGCGGACGGGGACACGGTCACCGGCCGTCCGGCGCAGGTCGGCAGGCCGGCCCAGGCGACGGCGTGCAACGCCCCGATCGGCACCATGACCAGCGGCCGGTCGGCCAGGATCGCCCGCAGCGGCCCGAAGAGCTGCCGATCCAGGAGCTCCGAGGCGTGCTCCACCCCGGCCCGCGCGTCCGGGGTGTCCCCGGTCACCACCAACCGACGCAGACCGAACCGGTGCAGCCGGGCCGCGTGCAGCGCCGCGTCGAGCGGGCCGAGGTCGTGCAGGGTCGCCCGACCGTCCCGGAGCAGCACCGCCCGGAGCCGCTCCCGGTGGGCGACGAGTTCCACCAGTACGGCCCTGCCGAGCCATTCGCCGAGGGTGTGCACACCCGGCGGCGCCAGCAGCCCGCCGCCGCCGTCGACCCCTCGGGCGAGTTCCCGGATGTGCCGTTCCAACCGGGTCTGGCGACGGCGTAGTGCGGTCACCGGTCGGCCGGCGAGCAGCGCCTCCTCCAGCGCGCCGCTGACCATCCTCAGCTCGGCGAGGGCGGCGGCGAGCCCGACGTCCTGCGGCGGGAGCACGGCCCGCATCCGCAGCGTGCTGGCCCGCCACCGCTCCGTCCAGGCAAGCACCTGGGCGGGCGTACCGCAGGTGATCGCGAGGTCGACGCCCTCGGCCGCCAACTCCTGACCGTGTGCGCCGCTGTGCGCACGCAGTTCGGTGGCGCCGAGCGCGGCCCGGTAGCCGTCGAGCACCGCCAGTCCGCGTTGCAGCGCCCGGGCACCACCCCGGTGGTCTCCGCCGAGCCGCCGGGACAGCGCCAGCGCGTACCAGCCCTGCGCCCGCCGCGCCGCCGTCCCCCGGCGGCGCGCCTGCGCGGCGACCGCGAGCAGGTCGAACGCCTGCCCGGTACGGCCCAGCGCGGCGGCCAGCCCGGCTGCCTCGATCCGGGTGGTCAGCGCGGGACCGGGCCATCCGGTCGCGTCGAGTTGTCCGGCGGTGCGCACCATCGCGGCCAGCAGGGAGGCCGAGCGGGTACCCCGGCGCAGTTCCGCGCGCAGTTCGACGTGCCGGGCGAAGGCGGCCCAGGTGCGGCGCCCCTGGCGGCGGAACCGGACCCGTGCCGCCGCCGCGGTCTCGGTGGCGGTCGCCAGATCACCGGCGAGCAGGGCGGCCCGGGCCCGGGCGAGCAGCGCCTCGGCGAGGTCCGACGCCATCCGGCGCCGTTGCAGCTCGCGTACGGCGACGCTGGCCACCTCGACCGCCTCGTCGACCAGTGGCACGGAGAGCAGCAGCTCGAACCGGTCGAGCAGCAGCGCCGGCCGGGGTACGTTGAGCCGGGTGTACTCCTCCTCCACGGCGGAGAAGCGGCGCAGCGCCCCGGGGATGTCGCCACCGTGGCTCGCGGCGATGCCGAGGTTCCACCGGACGTCGGCGGCGGCCAGCTCCAGTCCGAGCCGTTGGAAGATGGCGGCGGCGCAGCCGAGGTCGTCGTCGGCGCCCAGGGGCGCGCCCCGGTGCGCGTTGAGCAGCCCTCGGTTGTTCCGGGCGCGCGCCTCCAGCAGCCGGTCGCCCTCGCGCTGGGCGATCTCCACCGCGATCCCGTACTCCCGGACCGCCTCCTCGAACTGGCCACGGAAGTGCAGCACCACGCCCCGCTGCATCCGGGCCCGCCCGGCGTCGGCGCCGGTCAACTCGGGCAGCGCCGAGGTGACCGCGGCGAGTGCGGCAGAGGTGCGGCCGGCGTTGGCGAGCACGTAGCCGAGGCTCATCCTGGCCAGCGCCGCCGCCCGGGGTGATCCGGCGGCCCGGAGCGCGCGGCGCAGATGCCGCAGCGCCCCCGGCAGGTCGTTGAGCTCCCGCAGGGCCAGCCCGATCGCCCGCTCCGCGGTGGACCGCTCGTCCGCGTCGGATTGCCCGGTCGCCAGGACCCGTCGACCGATCGTGATGGCCTCGCGGGGATAGCGCTGGACGGCGTCGAGCGCCGCCCGGGCGGTGGGAGCGACGGAGCCGGCGCTGTCACCCATGCGGACAGAATCCCCGATAAATGGCCTTCGGTCAATCTGCACCGTATCCGAAAAGAGGCGATTCAGCGACACCCACCGGAGCCACGATTATTGACAACTGACTATCGCTGGAAAAGAATTGACGCCGCCGGAGAACGTTCAGGGAGGCGCCGGGGAACGTTCCAGGAGTTGGCCTGTCAACCGCGCTTTTCTCGCACATGTGGAGGACCGGTGTCGCCTGACCGTCCCGTTGCGCCGCGCCCGACCGGTCGGCTGTCCCGTCGGCATCTCATGGCGTTGGCCGCGCTGGCCGCGACCACACCGTTGAGTGCCGCACTCCGACCGGGGCGCGCCGCCGCTGACCGGGACGACGACGCCGCATACCAGCGGGCATTCCAACAACTGCTGGAAGCCGATTCGGACGTGCGGTACCACGCCGAGGCCGGCCGGGAATTCCTCTACCGCCCCCGGCAGTTGCTGGTGGCCGACCCGGACACCCCACGGGTGGTGACCGCGCTGCGGAAGGCCGGCCATCAGGTCGCCCCGGGCGGCAGGTTCGCCGGCGTCACCCGGGTGCACTTCGACCGGGAGACCGACGTGCCCGCCGTCGTGGCGACGCTGCGCGATCCCCGGCAGTGGCCCGGCCAGCCGGTCCCCCGGGCGCAACCGCACCACGTGCTGCTGGGCTACGGCAACATCATGGGCAACCCGGGCGGTCCGCCGCAGGTCGCCGCCGCACTGCCCGCGCCGGATCCGGCGTACGCCGGGGAGGGCGCCGGGGTGACGGTCGGCATCTGCGACACCGGGCTCTGGCGGCTGGCCGGCAGCCGGCACCCGCAGTGGCTCGGCGGCGGCTACCTGCCGGAGGTCGACGACGAGGACCCGCTCTACCTGCACGGCGACGTACTCGGCCCGCAGGGCGGTCACGGTACCTTCGTCGCCGGGGTGGTCCGGCAGGCCGCGCCGGGCGTGCGGTTCGACCCCGAGCCGGCGCTGGATCCGACCGGCGTCGGTGACGAGGAGATGCTGACGACGGCCCTGGCGGCACTCAGTCCGCAGGTGTCGATCGTCAACCTGTCGCTGGGTTGTCTGACCCAGGACGACCTGCCGCCGCTGCCGCTGGTCAACTTGCTCGCCGGCCGGCAGGCGGGCACCGTCGTCGTCGCGGCCGCGGGCAACACCGGCACCGACCGGCCGGCCTGGCCGGCGGCGCTCCCCGAGGTCCTGGCGGTGGCCGCCGTCAGCCGGCAGGCGGACGGGCTGGTGCCGGCGGCATACAGCGGCTTCGGATCCTGGGTGGACGCATGCGCGGTCGGCGAGCGGAGCAGCACCTACGTCGACGGCCGACTGCTGCTGCCCGGCCGGCCCGCCAGGCAGTTCCTCGGGTACGCGGCCTGGGCCGGCACGTCGTTCGCGGCGGCACACGTCTCGGGTCGGCTCGCCGCCGTGATGAGCGCCACCGGGCTCGACGCCGAGCAGGCCCGGCAGTTCCTGCTCGCCCAGCCCGCCTGGCACCCCGACTACGGCGTACTCGTTGACTGAGCGTCCGGAGCCGCCCGCGCGCCCCGATGCCGGCGCCGCACCGGCCGACCCGGGGACGGAAGGCGTCCTCGCCGACCTGGTCTCCGCGGCCACCGACGGTGACGAGTTCGCCTGGACCGAACTGGTCCGCCGCTACACCCCGCTGGTGCTCTCGGTGATCCGGGCACACCGGCTGGACCGAACCGACGCGGCGGACGTGAACCAGACCGTCTGGCTTCGCCTGGTGGAGCACCTGGGCCGGGTACGCGAGCCGGCCGCCCTGGCGACCTGGCTGGCCACCACCACCCGGCGGGAGTGCTACCGGCTGGTCCGTGTCGGCCGGCGTACCCAGCCGTTCGACCCGCTCGACCACGCCGTCGGGGCGACCATCGGTGCCCTGTTGCCGCCGGACTTCACGTCGCCGGACGAGAACCTGCTCCGGGCGGAACGCCGGCAGGCGCTGCGGGACGGCTTCGACCAGCTCCCGGCGCGCTGCCGGGAGTTGCTGTCCCTGCTGGTCGCCGATCCTCCGACGAGCTATCGGGAGATCGCGGAGCGGTTGGGCATGCCGATCGGCAGCATCGGCCCGTCGCAGGCACGATGCCTACGGAAGCTGCGCGACTCCCCCGCGCTCGCCGCGTTCGTCGGGGCGTCCTCGGAGGCCGACGGGAGCGGAGGTGACCGCGATGGGGCAGTGGCCACCAGGCGATGACGAGGCCCTGCTGGGCGAGCTGGCCGAGGCGCTGCGCGACACCGGACCGCCGCCGGACGAGACCCCGGCGCCGCCGGACGAGTCCCCGGCGCCCCGGGACGAGTTCCCGGCGGCCGACGCGGACGAGCTCCGCACCGCCGGTCCGGACGAGTTCCTGGCCGCCGGCTACGCGGCGTTCAGCTGGCGGACCGTGGACACCGAGTTGGCCATCGCCGAGTTGACCTTCGACTCGGCGTGCGACCCCGAGCCCGCCGGTCTGACCCGGTCCGCCGGCTCCGCCCGCGCCCTGGCGTTCCACGCCGGTCCGGTCGTGGTGGCGATCGAGGTGACCGGCACCGGCATCATCGGGCAGCTCTCGCCGGCTCGCGGCGGCCGGATCGTCGCCCGCACCCCACGCGGCCCGTACGAGGAGGTGGCGGTGGACGCCGTCGGCTTCTTCTCGCTGGGTCCGCCGCCGCCCGGTCCGGTCCAGCTACAGGCGCGGACCGCGGACTACGCGGTGGCGACAAGTTGGGTCCCGCTGCGCTGAGGCGTCCACGGAACCGCCGGCACGCCGAGGCGTCGCCGGGCGGTGACCGCCACCCGGATTCACGGCCGTACAGGAGAACCGTCGGGCGCGGTTGATACAAAACGGCGGGTAATTCTTCCATTCGCGTTCCTCCTTATCCGAGAATTACTCCCTCCCCGGCATATGCGGGCACGCACGGCAATCAAATTATCTGCATATTCCATTGCCTTCGGTCACTGACTAGAGTCGTTTTGCCGGCCCCGTGGGAGCGCGCTTCTCACTACTCATCGCCCCAGTACCGAAGGAGAACCAACCCCATGACCACTGCGAGTCCACGCCTGCTCCGAACCTCGATAGTGTTGTTCGGCGCGGTATTGGCGACGCTGCTGACCCTCTCGACGAGCAGCGCCGCCCTGGGTGGTGACGCCGGCAACGGGTCGACGGCCACCGCCGCGGCCTCCGAGCGTACCGACGCGTTCATGAAGGACACCGCGTCGGACGTCGGGAACGAGCCGCACGGGGCGATCTATTCGTCCTTCTTCAACAGCCCGGACGTCAAGATCTGCCCCGACGGGATCGAGTGCGCGTCCCACACGAACCCGGTCGTCGGGTCGACCAGCTACATCTTCGTCAAGCTCCGGAACCCGGGCCCGTACGGGTCGGGGACCAGCTCCGGCACGCTGCGCGCGTACTACACCACCTCGGGTGGCGCGGCGAACTGGCCGGTCCACTGGACCCCGATCGGTGCGAAGAGCCTGCCCGTCGCGCCCGGTGAGACGGTCACCTCCATCGCGTGGCCCAACGTGCCCTCCATCGGCCACTTCTGCCTCCTGCTCCGCTGGGAGTCCGCGACCGATCCGATGAACTTCGAGGGCACGGCGACCTCCATCAACACGCAGTACAACAACAACATCGTCTGGAAGAACGCCAACACCGTCCCGGCCACCCCGGGCGGACCGTCGGTCGACCGCCCGTACGCGTTGGCGAACGCGCTGCCCGTGCCGGCCAACTTCGACCTCGTGTTCCGGCCGGCGGACCAGGTCGTGCCGGGGGTGAAGGTCGTGGTCGACCTCGGCCCGGAGCTCTTCGAACGCTGGGTACGCAACGGCCGGGCGGGTGACGGCGTCCGGGTGGTCGGTCGGAACCAGCTGGAGGTCGACCCGGCACGGGCGGAGATCAGGGACCTGCCGATCAACCCGGAGGAGCGTCCCGTCGTCAAGCTGAGCTTCGCGGCCGGCGAGGCCGTGCAGAAGCCGTACGTGCTCCAGGTGCTCCAGGTCGGACCGGCCCGGGAGATCGGCGAGAAGTTCGTGCTCGGCGGGGTGGACTACACCATCGTGTCGGACCGGCGCTGACCGACGACAGCACGGTGGGGGCGGTGGGCCGGGGAGCGCACCTCCGGCCCACCGGCACGGCGTCGCGCACCGGCCCGTGGCACGCTGACCGGCATGAGGATCTACGCCGATCGCTTTCCGACCGCCGCCCGCCAACTCCTCACCGACCTGCTCGTCGTCGCCTGGGTCTACCTGTGGATCCGGGCCGCGATGTGGCTGCACGACCTGGTGCAGAAGCTCGCCGTACCCGGGCAGAAGCTGGAGGGGGCCGGCGGCGGGCTGGCCGACAACCTGGCCGACGCGGGTGGGAAGGTCGGCCGGTTGCCCGTGGTGGGCGACGAGCTGACCTCGCCGTTCGAGAAGGCCGCCGGAGCGGCGCGGGCGATGGCCGACGCCGGACGGGAGCAGCAGGAGCTGGTGGGTGACCTGGCGTTGGCGCTGTCGCTGGCCCTGCTGGTGTTTCCGCTCGGGGTGGTGCTGTTGGGGTGGCTGCCGTTGCGGGTCCGCTGGATGCGGCGGGCCGCCGCCGCCCGGGCGTTGCGGTCGGCGCCCGGCGGGCGGGACCTGCTGGCGTTGCGGGCGCTGGCCAACCAGCCGATCCGCCGGCTCACCCGGATCGATCCGGACGTGGCGCAGGCGTGGCGGCGGGGTGACGCCGGGGCAGTGGAGGCGCTGGCGGCACTGGAACTGCGTGCGCTCGGACTGCGCGGCGCACCGGGCCGCCGATGATGATGCCCGCAACGGCTGGCCAGCGCCGCCGCTGCCGGCCACAATGTCCGGGCGGGCGGCATGATCGCCCGCCGGCAACGCCTGCCGACGTCGCAAGTCAAGGATCTCCGTGTACCGACAGGAACATGTCCCGGACGCCTTCCCCCGCCGCCCGCTCGGCCGCACCGGCCTGCGCGTCACCCCGGTCTGCGTCGGCGGCGGCCCGCTGGGCAGCATGCCGGGCGTCTTCGGGTACGACGTCGACGCCGAACGCGGCACCGAGACCGCCCTCGCCGCGCTGACCGGCCCGTTCAACTTCCTCGACACCGCCGCCGGCTACAGCGACGGGGAGAGCGAGCGGCGGATCGGTGCCGCACTGCGCCGGATCGGCGGCGTACCGGAGGGTTTCGTGCTCGCCACCAAGGTCGACCGAGACCTCAGCACCGGCGACTTCTCCGGTGCACAGACGCGTCGCTCCGCCGTGGGAAGCCTGGAACGACTCGGCCTGGACCGGCTGCCGCTGGTCTACCTGCACGACCCGGAACACATCAGCTTCGAGGCGGGTATGGCGCCGGGCGGCCCGGTCGAGACGCTGCTGGAGTTGCAGCGCGAGGGCGTGATCGGACACCTCGGGGTGGCCGGCGGCCCGGTGGAGCTGATGGCGCGCTACCTGCGTACGGGACACTTCGCGGCACTGATCACGCACAACCGGTGGACCCTGGTGGACCGCTCGGCCGGTGACCTGATCGACGAGGCGGTAGCCCTCGGCGTCGGCGTGGTGAACGCGGCGCCCTTCGCCAGCGGCATCCTGGCCAAGGGCCCCGCGGAGTTCACCAGGTACGCCTACCGCGAGGCGGACGCCGGCACGTTGGAGCGGATCCGGGCGATGGAGGCGGCGTGCACGGCGCACGGCGTACCGCTGGGGGCGGCGGCACTCCAGTTCTCCCTGCGTGACCCCCGGATCACCGCCACCATCGTCGGGGTCTCCCGCCCGGAGCGGATTGCCGAGACGGCCCGCCTCGCCACCTGGGAGATCCCCGAGGAACTCTGGGAGACGCTGGCCCCGCTCACCGCTCCGAAGGAGTCCTGGCTCTACTGAGCCGGGTCACCGGCTGCCTGAAAACCACGCCACTTCCGCTCACTTCTGGTCGGGGCGGGGGATGCGGCGGCGGACGTCCTCGGCCGTGGACGGGCCGGGCTGCCAGGCGGCCACCCAGGGCAGGTCGGCGGCGGGGGTGACCACCCCGTCCTCCAGGAAGGCGTACCGGCCGGCGAGGATCCGCTTCGCCGCCACGGTGTCGACCGAGTCGGTGTTCTCCCAGAGCGCCCGGAACAGCGCGGCGATGCGTACGCGGGCCTGCCGGCAGAAGAGGTCGGCCAGCTCCACGCCCTCCGGCCGGGTCTCCCGTTCGGCGTTCGCCCGTACGCAGACCGCCGACATCGCGAAGAGTTCGGCGCCGATGTCCACGATCCGGCCGAGGAAGCCCTGCTTGTGCTCGAGTTTGCCCTGCCAGCGGGACATCCCCCAGAACGTCGACCGGGCCAGCTTCCGGGCGGTCCGCTCCACGTGCCGCAGGTGGCCGGCGAGGTTGCCGTACTCGGCGTACCCGCTCGGGGTCTGGCCACGGCCGACGGCAAGGCTGGGCAGCCAGCGCGCGTAGAACGCGCCCGCTTTTGCCCCGGCCCGCACCTTCTGGCCCAGCTCGGCGTCGGGGTCGATGATGTCGCCGGCCACCGAGAGGTGGGCGTCGACGGCCTCCCGGGCGATCAGCAGGTGCATGATCTCGGTCGAACCCTCGAAGATCCGGTTGATCCGCAGGTCACGGAGGATCTGCTCGACGGCGGCCGGGCGTTCGCCCCGGGCAGTCAGCGACTCGGCGGTCTCGTAGCCGCGCCCACCCCGGATCTGCACCAGCTCGTCGGCAATCCTCCAGGCCATCTCGCTGGCGTAGAGCTTGACCAGTGCCGCCTCGATCCGGATGTCGTTACGGTCGTCGTCGGCGAGCAGGCAGCTCAGGTCGAGCATGGTCTCCATGCCGTACGTCGTGGCGGCGATGAAGGCGAGCTTGCTCGCCACCGCCTCGTGCCCGCCGACCGGCCGGCCCCACTGGACCCGATCGGCGGCCCACTCCCGGGCCACGTTCAGCGACCACTTTCCGGCGCCCACGCACATCGCCGGCAGCGAGAGCCGCCCGGTGTTCAGGGTGGTCAGCGCGATCTTCAGGCCGCGCCCCTCGCCACCCACGACGTTCTCGGCGGGTACGAAGACGTCGGTGAACCGGGTCAGGCTGTTCTCCAGACCGCGCAGTCCGAGGAAGGCGTTGCGCCGCTCGACGGTGATGCCGGGCGAGTCGGCCTCGACGACGAAGGCGGTGATGCCGCCGCGCCGCCCTTGGGCTGCGGGCACCCGGGCCATCACCACCAGCAGGCTCGCCACGGTGCCGTTGGTGGCCCAGAGCTTGACGCCGTTGAGCCGGTAGCCGGTGCCGTCCTCGGTCGGCTCGGCGGTGGTGGCGAGCCGGGCCGGGTCGGAGCCGACGTCCGGCTCGGTGAGCAGGAACGCCGACACCTCACCGGCGGCGAGCCGGGGCAGGAAGCGCTGCTTCTGCTCGTCGGTGCCGAAGAGCTTGAGCGGCTGCGGCACCCCGATCGACTGGTGCGCCGAGAGCAGCGCGCCGATCGCCGGGCTGACCGAGCCGGCCAGGGTCAGCGCGCGGCAGTAGTGCAGGTTGGAGAGGCCGAGGCCGCCGTACTTCTGGTCGATCTTCATTCCGAAGGCGCCGAGCCGGCCCAGCCCGGCGAAGACCTCGTCCGGGATCCGGGCGTCCCGCTCGATCGCCTCGCCGTCCACCTCGGAGCGTACGTAGTCGCCGAGCCGGGAGAGGAACTCCTCGGCTCGGGCGGCGCGCTCCGGCTCGGGCCGGGGCCAGGGGTCGATCAGGTCGAGCCGGAGCCGGCCGAGGAAGAGTTCCTTGCCGAAGCTCGGCTTGCCCCACTCCGCTTCCCGGGCCGCCTCGGCGACCTGCCGGGCCTCCCGCTCGGTGACCTGACCGGCCTCCTTCGGCAGCGGTCCGACTCCGTCCGAGTCACCCGCCGCCGGCCTGTTCTGCTCTGTCGTGGTCACGGCAACCCCCTCCGAGCTGTATGGAAGGACCCTCACCGATCGTCCTGGCTCCTGGCAGGGGTCCTACCTGTCGTCCAAGCAATCCACGCGAACAACCCTACCCCGACTTGTTACCCGACAGTAGCAACCCCATACCACCCCCTCAATCCCCCACCTCCCACCTCCCCTCCCCCTCAATCCCTCCCCACCTCCCACCTCCCCTCCCCCTCAATCCCCTCCCCACCTCCCACCTCCCCACCCACCTCCCCACCCCACCCACCCGCCGACACGCCGCCATCGCCCACCGTCACCTGTACATCAGAGGCGTTACCGGGTCGGCATGGCGCCTCTGATGTACAGGTGAGCGAGCCGACGGCGAAATACAGGCTGCATGACGAAGATCCTGCCGGCCAGGGGCAGGACGGGCGGGCGACGTCACGCGGCCGGCTGGGCGACGGCACCGTTCCAGACCGGCGGGGCATATCCGGCCGGCTTGTCGCCGATGCCGAGGCCGGGGCTCACCACCCAGGACTGGTACTCCGGCGTGAACATGGCGTAGGGCCCGGCCAGCTCCGCCGCGCTGGCCAGGTCGAGCCGGCGGCGCGCCTCCGGCGGAATCTCGAAGTCGAGCGCGGCCATGTTGCTCGCCAACTGCTCCGGGGTGCTCGCTCCGATGATCGCCGAGCCGACACCGGGTTGTGTCGCCACCCAGTTGATCGCCACCTGGGCCATGCTCCGGCCGAGCTCCGCCGCGACACCCTCCAGCGCGTCGATCACCCGCCACTCCCGCTCGCCGACCGGCCGCTGGTGCCCGCCGGGCGCACCGAGCCGGCCCTCGCCGGCCAGGCCGTCACCGGTCCGCCGGTACTTGCCGGTGAGCAGCCCGCCGCCGATCGGGCTCCACGCGGTGAGCCCCAGCCCGAGCGACTGGGCCATCGGCACGAACTCCGGCTCGACGCCCCGGGCGACGAGCGAGTACGGCAACTGGAGGCTGATCATCGGATTCAGTGAGTGCGCCTCCGCCAGGCTCTGGGCGCGGGCGGCATACCAGGCGGGAACGTCGGAGAGACCGGCGTACCGGATCTTGCCAGCCCGCACCAGGTCGTCGAGGGTACGCACGACCTCCTCGACCGGGGTGATCCGGTCCCAGGTGTGCAACAGGTAGAGGTCGAGGTAGTCGGTGCCGAGCCGGCGCAGCGTCGCGTCCAGCGCCCGGATGATGTGCTTGCGGCCGTTACCGCTGGCGTTTGGGTCGACCGGATCGACCGTATTGGTGAACTTGCTGGTCAGCACGATCCTGTCCCGTACCCGGCCCGCGGCGATCAATCGGCCGAGGATGCGCTCGCTCTCCCCCGCGGTGTAGAAGTCCGCCGTGTCGACGAAGTTGCCGCCGGCTTCCAGGTAGCCCCGGAAGACGGGTTCGGCCTCCGCCTCGGTCCGGCCGTACGCGGCATGGAAACCGGCGGTGCCGAAGTTCATCGTGCCCAGGGCCAGCCGGCTCACCCGGAGCCCGGACCTGCCGAGCAGGTAGTAGTTATCGATTCCCATGGCTCCCCCAGATCGTCGTGGCCGGATTGGCCGAGGCACCACTCTGCCCCGGATAAAATGGACCAGCAAGTCCAGAATTGGGCCACCGTCAAGGGATCGAATGCATATGAATCGGATGTTAACCACGAAAGGCGCCGCTACCCGGCAACGGATCGTCGAGGGTGCGGCGGCGGAGATCCGTGAACGCGGTGTCGCGGCCACCACCCTGGACGACGTACGGGCCCGGACCGGCACCAGCAAGAGCCAGCTCTTCCACTACTTCCCGGACGGCAAGGACGAACTGCTGCTGGCCGTCGCCCGGCACGAGGCGGACCGGGTGATCAGCGACCAACAGCCGCAACTCGGCGACCTCACCTCCTGGCCGGCCTGGTCGGCCTGGCGGGACCGGGTGGTCGCCCGCTATCTCGGTCAGGGGATGGAGTGCCCGCTGAACGGTCTCGTCGCGCACCTCGGCCGGAGCACCCCCGGAACGCGCGCGGTGGTCACCGAGCTGCTGCACCGCTGGCAGGCGGAGATCAGCGCGGGGATCCAGCACATGCAGGCGATCGGCGAGGTCGATCCCGGACTCGATGCCGAGCGATCCGCCGCCGCGCTGCTCGCCGGCATCCAGGGCGGCGTCGTGGTGATGCTCGCCACCGGCCGGATCACGCATCTGGAGGCCGCGCTCGACATCGGCATCGGCAGCCTCCGGGCGAGCCGCCCGGCGGTCACGACCTGACCGGTCTCCGGCGTGACGTCACCGTTGCCCCTCGGTGATACCAATAGGCTGGTACCAATCCCGTCGAACGATCGTGGTTGGGGGCAGAGTTGACGCATCGATCTGGGTCCCGGTTCCGGCTGGCAGGGCTGGCCGCCGGCGGCGCACTCCTGCTGGCCGGCGGCTGCTCCGGAGGCGACGACACCTCCGCGCCTCCCGCCGCGACGACGACGGCGACGGCGACGACGACGGCGGCGGCGGCGACCACGCCGCCCACCACGACCGCGCCCCCCTCGCCGAGCGGAGATGCGGCGGCGCTCACGTTCGGCCTGCCGAAATATCCGGACGCGCTCGTCGACGCCGAGGGCCGGGCGGTCTACACGTTCAGCGGCGACGAGCACGGCAACGTCACCTGCCTGGGCGCCTGCGCGGCGGAGTGGCCACCGGTGCTCACCGTGGAGCGGCCCACGCTCGACGGTGAGTCGTCCCATCGCCCCGGCCGGCAAGGGCTCGGCAACGGCACGTGGCAGGCGACGTACGGCGGCTGGCCGCTCTACTACTTCTCCGGCGACACGGCGCCGGGCCAGGTGAACGGTCTGGGTCGGCGGGCCCACGGTGGTGAGTTCACGATCATTCTGCGGAACACCAACCGGGTCGGTTGAGAACACCAACCGGGTCGGTTGACCACTCAGTGCGCCGGGGCGGCCGGCGGGATCGCGCGCAGCTCTTTCAGGGTGTACGTCGCGGCCCGCTCCACCGCCCTGATCCCGTCGGCTCGGCTGGCGTGATGGTCGGAGAGTACGGCGATCAGCCAGTCCCGCCCCGGCTCGACGATCCGGCCGATGCTGTTCGCCAGCCACAGCCCGTCGTCGGCGTCAACCGTCGTCCAGCCGTTCTTGACGTAGCTCGCGGTGCTGGCCGGACCGGCGGCGGCGGTGACGCCCCAGTCCTGCTCGTCGTCGACCTGTCCGAGCAGCCCGAACAGCAGCTCCCGGCTGGCGTCGGTCAGCGGACCAGCCGGATCGGTGACCGATGCCAGCAGCCGGAGCTGGTCGGCGGCGGTCGTCGTGGTCAGCCCCCAACTCGAGTTGACCGTCGTCTCGCGCAACCCGAGGATCCGGTTGGCGGCGGTCAGCCCGGCCCGGTAACCGACGATCGCGTAGAGGCTGCTCGCGGCGGCGTTGTCGCTGGCCGTGATCATCGACCGGGCCAGTTGCCGTTCCTGCGCGCCGAGCTTGCGACCCTGGTCCTGCCGGCGTAGCAGCAGCGCCGCCAGGATGTCGACCTTGACGATGCTCGCCGTCTGGAACCGCCGGGTCCCGGCGGCGACCGCCAGGCCGCGGTGACGATCTTGCACGGCCAGGGTGACCCGCCCGCCGACCCCGCGCAGGTACTTCTCGACCCGGGTACGCGCCAGCGCCTCGTAGTCCGGCGTCGGGCTGGGCGTCGGTCGGGCCGTGCCGGCCTGCGGGCCGGGACGCTGCGAGGTGTCCTCGCCACTCATCGACCGGTACGCCAGCCCGGAACCGGCGGCACCCGCCCCGAGCAGCGCGGCGGCGGTGGCGACGAGCAGGTTCCGGCGAGTCGGCCCGCGTCGGCGGCTAGTCAAGGAGGTCCCCCAACTTCGCCGCCACCGCGTACGCCGTGTGCTGGTCCACCGGCCCGGGAATCTGGAGCGTCGAGAGGCGTTCACCGTGGCGTACCGCCACCAGCAGCGTGGACCGGGCAGAGGTGCCGGGAGATTCGATCCGCCCCTGCACGATCAGCCCGTCCTGCGGCGGCAGAGCCGTGTCGAGGAGCGTGAACGAGATGGACCCGCCGTAGGCATCGTAACGCCGGCAGGTGTCCAGGACCCGCCGCACGTCGTCAAGGGCCCGTGCCGCCCACCCCGCCTCGTACGCCTCGACGACGTGCGTCGCGACCAGCGCCGATCCCTCGTACCGGTAGCGGCGCTGCACGGCGCCCGTGCGGTGCCGCTGGGCGGGATAGTCCGCCTCCCGGTACGCCGGGCAGTCCTCCTGGAGCCAGGGCCACGGCGGTGGCTCCGGCGGGTGCGGGCTCTGCCGCCATCCCTCACCCAGACCGGTGGGCGCGAGGAGCGCCGCATCGAGCAGGGCGGAGGGTGCCGGTCGCCGGTACCCCTGATCGGTCACCACCACCGGGGGAGCCTGCCCGGCCGGCGACGCGCCTGGCTGGCCGCTACCACAGCCGGCGACGACGCCCGCGACTGCCAGCAGCACCAGCTGCGGGACGACTCTCGACGGTCGTCTCCGGACACCTGGATCGCTCCGGATGGGTTCCGCCATCGGCCTGTCGACCGCCGGGCGCGGCCTTGCTCGGGCTGTCACGCCCTTCATGACGGCTACGGCATCCCGCAGCGTTGCATCGGGCCGGCACGCCAACCTTCCCAGCCGGCCCGGCGCCCCGCTCCACCACCGCCCGCCGGCCGGCCCGGCACCGGGTTGCCCCGGGGCTGGGCCGAGCCGGCGTCCCCTCGGCTACCCCGTGGCGGCTCGCAGCTCCCGCTCCTGATCGAGGTCGGTCCCGGGCGCCGCCCGCGCCGTGCGCGCCGGACCGGCCACCGGCTTGGGCTTGCCCACCAGGTAACCCTGGGCGAAGTCGACCCCGAAGTCGCGGAGCAGGTTCATCGTGGCCTCGTCCTCCACGTGCTCGGCGGCGGTACGGATGCCCAGCGCACCGCACATCTCCACGATCGAGCGCACGATGCTCTGATTCGCCACCGAGTGCCGGAGGTCGGCGACGAACTCGCCACCCACCTTCACCAGGTCGACCGGAAAGTAGGTGAGGAAGGCGAACGGGACGTGCCCGGACCCGAAGTCGTCGAGGGCGAGTTGACAGCCGAGCTGACGGATGCCGTGCGCGAAGTTGTGCGCCTCGGTCAGGTTGCCGATCCGCGCCGTTTCGGTGATCTCGAAGGTGATCTGGCCCGGGTCCACGTCACAGCGCTGGAGCCGCTCCTGCACCCGTTCCAGCAGGTGCGGGTCGCCGAGCGACCGGCCGGAGAGGTTCACCTGGTAGTGCGAGGTACCCGACCCCCGGGCGATCAGCTCGATGGTGCGGTCGATCACCCACCGGTCGATCGGCAGGATCTCGTCCACCCGTTCGGCGTCGCCGAGCAGCGTCGACGCCGAGTGCGCCTGCCCGCCGTCGTTCACCAGGCGGAGCAGGATCTCCTGCCGGGTGATCTGGTTGAGCCGCAGGTCGAGGATGGGTTGGGTGTAGAGGGTGAAGCGGTTCTCCGCCACCGTCGCCCGGATCCGGCTGCGGCAGAGCGCCCGACGCTCCTCCTCGGCCGCGGGCTGGTCGAGCGCGACCCGGGAGACGCCGGTCGCCCGGGCGCGACGCCAGGCCGTCTCCGCGTCCACGATCAGGTCGGCACCCCGGCTGCCGTCCCGGCCCTGGTAGCGAACCAGGCCGCCCCAGGCGTCCACCAGCCGGGTGCGGCCCAGCACGAAGGACTGGGAGCGGATGCCGTCGATGATCGCCTCGGCGAGCGCGGTGGCGGAACTGAGCGTCGTCCGCTGCATCAGCACCCCGAACTCGTGGGGGCCGGTCAGCCCGCAGACGTCGGAACGACGGACGACCCGCCGGACGACCTGGGCGACGGCGACCGCCAGCCGCTCCTGCTCGTCCGCGCCGTCGGCGCCGCCGGCACCACCGCCGAGGCCGGCGATGCCGAGTGCGGCGGGGTCGCCGGCCGGACCGACCGGCTCCACGGCCACCACCAGCAGCACACCCGGCCCGCCCCGCTGCGCGGTGTCGATCTCGTCGGCAAACCTCGACCGGGAGAAGAGCCCGGTGACCGGGTCCCGGCCGGCCAGCTCCGGTTGCACCGTCTCGCGGCGGCGGGCCAGCCGGTCCTGCTCCTGCCGGGCGAGTTCGCGCTCGGTGATGTCCCGGGCGGTGGCGATGATGCCGTACGGGCGGTGCCCGTCGTCGACGACGTACTCCAGGTAGCAGTGCACGTACCGGGTGACCCGGTCCGGCCGGACCACCCGGCAGGTCGTCTCCCGGACGGTCTGCTCCCGCCAGACCGACTCGACCGCCCGGCGGACCCGGTCGAGGTCGTCCGGGTGGATCAGCCGGGAGAGCGCCGCGACCGAGTGCCGGAGGGTCCCGGGCGGCTGGCCGAGGATCAGCGCCATCTCGTCCGACCAGGCCAGCTCGCCGGTGTTGCGTACCCAGGTCACGGTGCCCAGCTTCGCCAACTCCGCCGCCCGGACGATCCGGGCCGCCTCGTCGGTGTCGGCGGTCAACGGATCCCGGACCTCGATGTCGCCGGTCAGGTCCCGGCCCTCGGAGACGGCCCGCTGGTATTCCTGCTGCACCCTGCGGGTGGCCCGGCGGGCGCGGGCCCGCTCCAGCTCGCTCAGTGACCGGTCGGCGGCCAACGAGAGGATGTCGTCCAGGTTCATCCCCGCCCCCTTCCGGCGGGCGTGTCGAAGCCCGCCTGCTGGGCGAGTTCCTTCAACCGGCTCCGCGCCTCCTGCCGGTACGTCCGCACCGTGTTGTACGCGATGCCGAGCAACTGGGCGATCTCCTGGTCGGCCCAGCCGTCCAGCGCCAGCATGAAGACCTCGGCCTGGCGTGGCGGCAGCTGGGGCAGCCAGCCCCGGAGCAGTTCGCGCGCCTCCGCCGGATCGGCCGGTTCGGCGAGCCGCTCCGGTGGCACCTCGTCGAGGCTGACCTCGACGTCCTGCCGCCGGCGCCGGCGCAGCACCAGCAGCTTGTAGCGGGCGGTCTTGTACATCCAGGCCAGCGGCTTCTCGTACTCCCGGATCTGCTCCCACTTGTCGCGGGCGGTGATGAAGGCCTCCTGTACGGCGTCCTCGACCAGCCCCCGGTCCGGACACTGGGCGAGCAGAAAGCGCTCGACCAGCACGAAGTTCCGCTGGCAGAACGCCTCGAAACTCACCTCGGACTCGGCCTGGCCCCGGTCCCCCAACCGGGCGGCCGACTCGGCCCGTACCACCGCGTTGTCCCCGCCCCTCATGCCGCCTCACCCCCGTCTGTTCGACGGAGTCGGCGCGCCTGCCCGACCCGGTGCCCGTCATGGTCGCGCTCGTCGATCGGTTGACCCGGCCCCCCGACCGGGTCAACCAGTACCGCCACCGGGCGCCCGGCCGGCAGTCCCCCCAGAACCTCGCTCATCCTCGCCTCTCGCGGTCCGTAGTTGTCGGTTCCGCGTATAACTCTCCGTCAAAGGACCCGGCGTAGGGGGCGACCCGCCCGGCCGAAGATGGCGATGATCAAAAAAGCGGGAACTACCTGGAGCACTTCCTCCGATCGGCCACAGTAGACAAGCCGATCAGGCGAAGACGTCTACTGTCCCGTATGGATTGCGCAGAGTAATCGCGACGGTGAGCCGGGCCGCTCCCGGGTCGGCCGGCGCTCAGCCGACCGCGTCGGGCCGACCCGTGGCCGGCTCCTCGTCGTCGTCCTCGTCCGGCTCGCCCCAGTTTCGCCGCAGATATGGCATCGCAGCCCAGAACGTCAGGAACCAGGCGGCGGTCAGCCCGCTGAGCACGAACGCCACCGGCCGGGGCAGGACGAAGTCGGTGACCAGCAACACCGAGCTGACCATGGCGACGAGCATGAAGGCCAGGCCACCGCTTGCCATCCTGTGCGCGAACCGGACCATCTCCGGCTTGCGTCCCCGCCGGAAGAGCGCACGGTGAAAGGCGACCGGCGAGATGATCAGCGCTGCGGCAGCGGCGGCGGCCAGCAGCGCGACGATGTAGGTGTCCTTCTGGAAGGCGTTGGTCTCCGGAAAGCCGCTGCTGAACGGCAGGGTGAGCAGGAAGGCGAAGAGGATCTGCACCCCCGTCTGCGCCACCCGCAACTCCTGCAACAGGTCCGCGAAGTTCCGCTGCCACCGCTGCTTCGCGGTCTCCTCCGCACCCGGTACGGGCTCCGTGGACACCCTGCCACCTCCAGATCGCCTACTGGTTCCGGCGTCATTGCCCGGAGCGCGGATCGGCGAAACGCGTGCATCTTTCGGTTCCGCGTCGTCCGAGATCAGGCACCGCGGCGGAGCCGGCCGGCGTACCGGGCCTCCAGGGCGTTGTTGTGGTGGTCACTGTCCGGGATGTTGGCCGAAAGGTAGATCGGAGGCGTCTCCCCCGCCTCGACCAGCCGGCGGACCACCTCCACCACGATCTGCTGGGCGAGCAGCGCGGCGGTGATCGACGACACCGCGCCGACCGCGCCGCCGCCGGGCAGCGGGAGCGCCGCGTCACCGTACGGGGCGCCGTTGTCCAGCACGACGTCGGCGAGGTCGCCGAGCTTGCGTCCGGACGGGTGCCGGGAGGCGACCCCGGCCGAGTGCTCCCGGGAGGTGATGGCGATCAGCCCGTGCCCGCGCTCCTTGACCAGCAACGCGAACTCGACGACCGTGCCGTTCACCCCGGAGTTCGAGGCGATCACGAAGACGTCCCGGGAGTCGATCGGTGTCACCTCGTAGAGTCGGCGGGCCACGGTCGGATCCCGTTCCAGGGTGGGGCCGAGGACGTCGACCGGCTCACCCCCGCGCAGCACCAGATCCCGCAGCGCGATCCGGTTCGTCGGCACCAGTCCGCCGGCCCGGCCGGCTATCTCCATCGCCAACGCCTCGGAGTGGCCGGTGCCGAACGCCTGCACCACCCCGCCGGCCCGGAGCGCGCCGGTGACCAGGTCGGCCGCCCGACGTACGCCGTCCCGCGCGCCCGCCGCCACCCGGGCGATGGTCTCGGTGACGACGTCGAGATAGCCCTCCGGGCTGAGTGCCACGAT
This sequence comes from Plantactinospora sp. WMMC1484, assembly GCF_049315195.1. NCBI lineage: Bacteria > Bacillati > Actinomycetota > Actinomycetes > Micromonosporales > Micromonosporaceae > Plantactinospora > Plantactinospora sp. WMMC1484. Next base: position 2,937,413 of record NZ_CP186055.1, on the reverse strand, counting down.
CGCGGTCCCTTCGAGAAGTTGATCTGGGCCATCCACCCTATCCCGGGCGATGGTGGGCGCGGCCACATCCGGCGCTTCCCCGACTGTCGGCCCGGCGGCATCCGGTGTAGCGTCTGCGGCACAACAGCACATCCGACAGGGGAGCGCACAGCGCTGAGAGTGCGGGCGATCCGCCCGCAGACCCTCGCACCTGATCTGGGTAATGCCAGCGCAGGGAGTTCGGTCGATTCTCCAGCCGCGCCGCGGTCCGGGTCCGTCCCGGCACGCGGCGTGCGACTTGCCCGGTCCGCTGCGCGACTGGGAGGCAAGCTCGTGACAACATCCACCATCACCACCCGATGGCGCACCGTCGACATCGTCGTCGCATCCGTCATCGCGGTCGCGTTCGGGGTCATCTTCTGGGCCTGGAACGTGGTCTGGAGCGCCACCGAGGGCGCTTTCGCCTTCTTTCCGCCGGCCCAGGCGGTCATCTACGGCATCTGGCTGGTGCCGGGGGTGCTCGGCGGCCTGGTGATCCGCAAGCCCGGCGCCGCACTCTACTGCGAGTTCGTCGCTGCCGTCGTCTCGGTGCTGCTCGGCAGCCAGTGGGGCACCCTCGCCATCCTGCAGGGGCTGACCCAGGGCGTCGCCGCCGAGGCGGCGTTCGCGGCCGTCCGCTACCGCTCGTTCCGGCTGCCGGTGGCGGTCGGCTCCGGCCTGCTGGCCGGTCTCGCCGCCGCCGTCTTCGACCAGATCCGCTACTACTCCGAGTTCGACGTCGCCTCGTTCCGGGTGCCGATCTTCCTGATCACCGTACTCAGCTCGGCGGTCGTGGCCGGCGCCGGCGGCTGGGCGCTCACCCGCTCACTGGCCCAGACCGGCGTACTGGACCGGTTCCCGGCCGGCCGCGAACGTACCGCCGTCTAGCCGGCGCGGGCGCGGTGAGCGAGGTACGGCTGCGCGGCTTCGGCTGGCGGCACGCCGGGCGGCGGGCCTGGGCCGTCCGCGACGTCGACCTGCGGATCGGGCACGGCGAGCGGGTGCTGCTGCTCGGTGCCTCCGGGGCCGGCAAGAGCACCCTGCTCGCCGCGCTCGCCGGCCTGCTCGCCGAGGACTCCGGCGAGCAGGAGGGCACCGTCGAGATCGACGGGCTCGACCCGCGCAAGGCCCGGGAGCGGGTCGGCATCGTCTTCCAGGACCCGGAAACCCAGCTGGTGATGGCCCGCTCCGGTGACGACGTGGCGTTCGGCCTGGAGAACCGGGGCGTACCGGCGGCGGAGATCTGGCCACGGGTCACCGGGGCGCTGGCCCGGGTCGGCTTTCCCTACGGCCCCGACCGCTCCACCGCCGCGCTCTCCGGCGGCGAGCAGCAGCGGCTCGCCCTGGCCGGGGTGCTGGCGCTCCGCCCCGGGCTGCTGCTGCTCGACGAGCCGACCGCCAACCTGGACCCGGCCGGCGCCGCCCTGGTCCGTGACGCGGTCGCGGCGGCGGTGGACGACGAGACCACCCTGATCCTGGTCGAGCACCGGGTCTCCGAGGCGCTTCCGCTGGTCGACCGGGTGGTGGTGCTGGAACCCGGCGGCGGGGTGCGCGCGGAGGGGCCACCGGCGGAGGTCTTCGCCGCGCACGGCCCGGAGCTGGCCGCCGCCGGGGTCTGGGTGCCGGGCCCGCCGACGGCTCCGCGCCGGGCCGCGACCGCCCCTGGAGACCTGCTGCTCGCCGCCGACCGGCTCGGCCTGCCGCCCCGGCTGGCCGGCACGGACCTGCGGGTACGCGCCGGCGAGGCGGTCGCCGTGCTCGGGCGCAACGGCGCCGGCAAGTCCACCCTGGCGCTGCTGCTCGGCGGGCTGCTCCGCCCCCGCACGGGCCGGCTCGCGGCCTCCCCCGCCCTGGCCGGCCGGGACGCCGGCACCGCACCGCACCGGTGGCGGGCGCCTGCGCTGGCCCGTCGGATCGGTTCCGTCTTCCAGGATCCGGAGCACCAGTTCGTCCGGAACACGGTCTTCGAGGAGCTGGCGCTCGGGCCGCGCCGGACCGGTCAGCCCGAGGCGGTGGTCCGGTCGGTCGTGGACGAACTGCTGGTCCGGCTCCGGCTCGACCGGCTGGCGGGAGCCAACCCGTACACCCTCTCCGGTGGCCAGGCGCGGCGGCTGAGCGTGGCGACGGCGCTGGCCACCGCCCCCCGGCTGCTGGTGCTGGACGAGCCGACCTTCGGCCAGGACCGGCGGACCTGGATCGAGCTGGTCGACCTGCTCGCCGGACTGCGCGACGCCGGGCACGGCATCGTCACCGTCACCCACGACACCGACTTCGTCGCCGCCCTGGCCGACCGGACGATCCGGCTCGGCGAGGGCGCGCCCGAGCCGGCCGGCGTACGGGGCGACGCGTGATCCCGTACCAGCCGATCGCCGCCCCCGGCGCGCCGCTGGCCCGGCGCAACCCGGTCGCCAAGGTCGCCGCCGCGCTGGTCGTCTCCGTCACGCTGATCGCCACGGTGGACCCGGTCGCCCCGGCGGTGGCGATCGCCTTCGAGCTCGCCGTGGTGCCGCTCTTCGGCGTCGGCTACGTCGCGCTGGCGCGCCGGGCCTGGCCGCTGCTGGCCAGCGCCCTCGGCATCCTCTGCACCCTGGTGCTCTTCGCCGCCGAGCGGACCGGCGCCCTGCTCTGGCAGGTCGGGCCGGTCGAGGTCACCACCGGGGTACTGGTCACCGCGCTGGGCATGGCGCTCCGGGTGATCGCGGTGGCGCTGCCCGGCGTACTCATCTTCGCGACCACCGACCCGACCGACCTGACCGACGCGCTGATCCAGAACGTCAAGGCTCCGCCCCGGTTCGCGATCGGGGCGCTGGCCGCGTTCCGCCTGGTGCCGCTGCTCGCGCTGGAGTGGCAGATGGTGAGCCTGGCCCGCCGGGCCCGGGGCCTCGATGCCGGCCGCAACCCGCTGACCCGACTGCGCCTCTTCGGCTCGACCGCCTTCACCCTGCTGGTCGGGGCGATCCGCCGGGGCACCCGGCTGGCCACCGCGATGGACGCGCGCGGCTTCGACTCGGGGACGCCGCGTACGTCGGCCCGCCGGCAACGGTTCACAGTGGCCGATGCCGCCCTGGTGGTCGGGGCGGCGGTGCTGGCCTCCGGAGCTCTCGCGGTCAGCGTCGCGCTCGGCACCTTCCGCCCGCTGGTCGGCTGACCCGGCCGGCCCGGCCGGGGCGTTACGCACCCGCACGAACGGTTCACCCTGGCCGGGCCCATGTCCGCAGCAACATGTTTGCATGAGTGCCCTGATCAGGTCATCTGCTGTTCTCCGGGCGGGACGAGATTGGGCCACCTCTGCATTGTCGAGGAATTACGGAGCAAGCATGGGCCACGGCCATTCGCACGATCACGATCACCACGGCCACGACCACGACACCACCGGGGACATGCCGGCCGCCGTCGACCTGACCGTCCCGGACGAGGAGCTCTCCCCCTCCGACCTCTCCCGGCGCGGCTTCCTGCGCAACGCGGGCCTGCTCGGTGCCGGTGCCGCCGCCACCGTGCTCGCCACACCCGAGCTGGCACACGCGCACGGCCCCGGCGGCGGGCACGGCGGGCACGGCGGCGGCTCGGAGCCGAAGGGCGGCTTCCAGTGGCTCGCCGGCGACCACCACATCCACACGCAGTACAGCTCCGACGCCCAGTACCGGGTGATCGACCAGGCCCGGCACGCCCGCGCCTACGGGCTGGACTGGATGGTCGTCACCGACCACGGCAGCGTGACGCACGCGAAGATCGGCGTGGAGAAGGTCAATCCGGACATCGTCGCCGCCCGGGGCCAGCTCAGGGACCTGCTCATCTACCAGGGTCTGGAATGGAACATACCGGCCGCCGAGCACGCCACCGTCTTCGTCGCACCGGGCCGCAACGAGGTGGCGGTGCTGAAGGAGTTCGAGAACGCGTACGACGGCAGCGTGCGCGGCGCCGGTGACCCCACCCCGGCCAACGAGGCGCTGGCCGTCGCCGGCATCAGGTTCCTCGGCGAGGCGGTCCGCCGGCGTCGGATCGACGGGGCGCTCTTCCTCGCCAACCACCCGGCCCGGCGCGGCATCGACTCGCCGCACGAGGTGCGGGCCTGGCGGGACGCCGACCCCACGGTCGCGATCGGCATGGAGGGCGCGCCCGGACACCAGGCCGCCGGCCTGCCGAGAGCGACCGCCGGCCGGGCCCGGGGCTACTACGACAACAACCCCTCCGCCAGCTCGTTCCCCGGCTACCCGCTGGAGAGCTACCGCACCTGGGGCGGCTTCGACTGGATGACCGCCACGGTCGGCGGGCTCTGGGACAGCCTGCTGGCCGAGGGCAAGCCGTGGTGGATCAGCGCCAACTCCGACTCGCACGTCAACTACCTGGACACCTCGCAGCGCGGGCCGGACAGCAACTTCGAGCTCAACGGCAGATACCACGACCCGGTGTACGGGCCGCTGCTCACCGAGGCCGGCGACTACTGGCCGGGCCAGTACAGCCGGACACACGTCGGGGCGAGCTCGTTCAGCTACCGCGCCGTGATGGACGGGCTGCGCTCCGGCCGGGTCTGGGTCGACCACGGCGGCCTGATCAGCGGTCTGGACGTCCGGGCCCGGGTCGCCGGTGACCGGCGGCACGACTCCGGCACCCCGCTCGGCGGCGTACTGCGGGTCAGGCGGGGCACCTCCGTCGAACTGACCATCGACATCGACCTGGCCAACACGCCGAACTGGTCGCAGTTCGTGCCGGTGCTCGCCCGGGTCGACGTGATCACCGGCCGGGTCACCGGACCGGTCGGCGACCGGGACACCTTCACCGCGCCCACCGCCCGGGTGGCGAAGTCGTTCGAGGTCGGCCGGGGCACCGGCCGGGTCTCCTTCACCTACTCGTTCGGCCGGGTCGACAAGCCGTTCTACGTACGGCTGCGGGGCACCGACGGCAAGCGGAGCGCGCCCGGCCTGATGGGCGCCGCCGTCGACCCGCACGGGCCGGCGCTCGACGTGGTCGGCGCCGCCGACCCGTGGGAGGACCTCTGGTTCTACGCCAACCCGATCTGGGTGCTGCCGAGTTGACCGGCGAGCACGACATCGCCACGAGCGCCGGCCCCGCCTCCGGGGCCGGCCTCGTGGTCGGGCTGAGCCTGGGCCACCGTACGGAGCGGGAGGCCGAGCACTGGCTGCGCGAGCAGGTGCTGCCGTTCGCCGGCCCGGAGCTGGTCGCCTGCACGCACCTGGTGGCCGTCCCCCATCCGCACGTCGCGATCAGCCTGGCACCGGCGGGAACGGTGCCTGAGGTGCCGCCGACGCCGCCGGAGCTGCGGGACGCCGCCGGGCACGCCGCCGCCGAGCACCTCGCCCGCCGCTCCGGCCGGGCGGTCCGCTATCCCGGCGTCGACCGACTGGTCGGGGTGCTCACGGTCGCCGACCTGCTGGCGGCGAGCGCCATCGCGCGGGTGACCGTGCTCGGCAGCGGCGGGGAGCCCGACCCGGGCACGCCGGTCGAGACCCGTGACTTCGTCCGTCCACACTGGCGGGACGGGCGGTTGACGCTGGTCACCACGCCGGTGGCGGGCAACCGGATCGGCCCCTTCGAGGTGCCGGACCCGACCCCCTGCTGCGCCGACCACCCGTAGCGGGCCGACGCGCCGGTGCGGACGCCGGCGGTCAGCCGCGGATCGGTTCCGGTGCGACCGGGTTCGGCAGGGCGCCGCCGAACCGCCGGTCCCGCTGGGCGTAGAGCTCGCAGGCGTACCAGAGGTGCCGGCGGTCGAAGTCCGGCCAGAGCACGTCCAGGTAGACCAGCTCGGCGTAGGCGCTCTGCCAGAGCAGGAAGTTGGAGATGCGCTGCTCGCCGGAGGGACGGAGGAACATGTCGACCGCCGGCACCTCCGGGTGGTAGAGGTACCGCGCGATCATCTTCTCGTTGACCTTGGCCGGGTCGACCCTGCCGGCGGCGACCTCCCGGGCGATCGCGGCGGCGGCGTCGGCGATCTCGGCCTGCCCGCCGTAGTTGACGCAGAACTGCAGCGTCAGCGTCGAGTTGCCCCGGGACATCTCCTCGGCCGTCTGCAACTCGGAGATGACGCTCTTCCAGAGCCGGCCGGCCCGGCCGGACCAGACCACCCGGACCCCGAGCTCCACCAACTGGTCCCGGCGGCGCCGGATGACCTCCCGGTTGAAGCCCATCAGGAAGCGCACCTCGTCGGGCGAGCGCCGCCAGTTCTCCGTCGAGAAGGCGTACGCGGACAGGTACGGGATGCCCAGCTCGATCGCGCCCTCGATCGTGTCGAAGAGCGAGTACTCGCCCTGCTCGTGCCCCTTGGTCCGGGGCAGCCCACGCTCCTTGGCCCAGCGCCCGTTGCCGTCCATCACCACGGCCACGTGCTTCGGCAGCGCCTCGGCCGGCAACGCCGGAGGCCGGGCACCGGACGGGTGCGGGGTCGGTGGCACCGGCGCCCGGCGGGCCCGGTTGGTCATCGCTCGGATCACTGTGCTTCCTTCGCTACGTCCGCCGCAGCCTCGCTCGCCACGTCCACCGCGTCGGGTCGTCGCGGGGCGTGCCGCGCCCGCTCCGTACGCTCCCCGCCGGTCGAGCCCCTGTCGACCAGCGGCAACGAGCGTAACCCCCGCTCCAGATGCCACTGCAGGTGCGCCGCCACCAGGCCGCTGCACTCCCGGCGGTGCGCCTGCTCGGCCGCGTCCGCCGTCCGCCAGTCCCCGGAGGCGAGCGCGGCCATCAGGCCGAGGGTGGCGGGCGCCGGATGGGCGGCGCCGGGTGGCCGACAGTCGGGGCAGACACAACCCCCGGCCGGTACGGAGAAGGCACCGTGCCGGCCCGGCGTACCGCAGACCGCGCAGGCGACCAGTGCCGGCGCCCAGCCGGCCAGTCCCATCCCACGCAGCAGGTACGCGTCCAGCACCAGGGTGCTGGCGTGCTCGCCGTCGGCGAGGGCGCGCAACCCGCCCAGGGTGAGCTGGAAGAGCCGCAGCGACGGCTCCCGCTCGACCGGGGTGAGCCGCTCCGCCGTCTCGGCGATCGCACTCGCCGCGGTGTAGCGGGGATAGTCGGCGACGAACGCCTTGCCGTAGAGCTGGACCCCCTCCACCTGGCTGATCGAGTGCAGCGAGCTGCCCTGCTCGCCCTTTGGGTCACCGGCGATCTGGAGGTCGACGTGGCCGAACGGCTCCAGCCGGGCGCCGAACCGCGACGTGGTCCGGCGTACCCCCCGGGCGACCGCCCGCAGCCGGCCGTGCCGGCGGGTCAGCAGGGTGATGATCCGGTCGGACTCGCCGAGCTTCTGGACGCGCAGCACCACCGCGTCGTCGCGGTAGAGCTGACGGCGGTATCCGGCCACCCCCCCATTCTTCCCGCCCACCCTCCGGGTGTAAGGAAGGGCCCCTTCTTATCGTTTTCTGTAGAAGAAGGGGCCCTTCCAATCGCGGCTGCCCGATCGGCGACCCTGAGGCGGCTCTCAGGGTCGGATCGGGGTGGCCCGGTGGCAGAACCCGGATGCCGGCGATCCGGTGCCGCCATAGCCTTCGTCCATGCTGGTTTCCCGGACCGCCACCGCCACCGCCACCACCGCCGCCACCGGCACGCTCGTCCTGGTCGCGCTGCTCGCCTCGGCCGGCTGCGACGGCGTCGCCGAGCAACGCCTCACCTACAACCGCACCGAGGATGTCAAGATCACCGAAATCGAGGTCTCGCCGGGCTCCGGGGACGTGGTGGTACGCACCGGAGCCGTGGAGAACGTCCGGATTGAGCGCGTGGTCCAGTACCGGGGCGGCCAGCCCGACGACGCCACCTACCGGATCGAGGGGACGAAGCTCTTCCTGGACACCGACTGCGGACGGCACTGCGGGGTGTCGTACGACATCCTCGCCCCGGCCGGCGTCACGCTGCGCGGCGAGAACGGCTCCGGCAACGTCACCCTGACCGCGCTGGCGGAGGTCGACATCAGGGTCGGCTCCGGGCACATCTCGGTGACCGACGCCAGCGGCCCGGTCCGGGCCGAGACCGGCTCCGGGAGGATCACCCTCAGCCGGCTGCCGGGGCCGGTCTCCGCGCGGGCCGGCTCGGGGTCGATCGAGGGCCGTTCGCTCGGTGCCGGGAAGGTGTCGGCGCACACGGGTTCCGGCAGCATCGAGCTGACCCTCGCCGCCGCCGGTTCGGTCCAGGCCAGCGCGTCGAGCGGCTCCATCGACCTGACCGTGCCGGCCGGCGACTACCAGGTGCGGGCGCACGCCGACTCGGGCGGCACCGATGTGCGGGTGCGCAACGATCCGGCCGCGAAGGACGTGCTCGACCTGGAGACCGGCAGCGGCAGCATCACTGTCCGCGCGAGCTGACGCCGCCTCGCTCGCCCGCCGTAGGCCGAGCCGTGTGGTCGGACGGAACGGCGGGGCCAGCAGGTGGCAGGGCGGCTGGTCGGCGGCCGGTGGGTGGGCGGCCGGCGGGTGGTTGGGCGGCAGGTGACCGGGCGGCAGCGGCGATCGGGCCGCCGGGCAGCAGGCAGGGCGGGCGGCGGGCGGCCAGGTCCTCCACCCAGCCGAACAGCATGACCGCGCCCGCCACCAGCACGGCGACGGCGGCCAGCCGCGCCGCCAGGCCGAGCGCGGACGAATGGGCCAGCCCCAGCCCGGAGAGCAGCGCGTCGACGGCGATCACGAAGGGCATGTGCCAGAGGTAGATGGTCAGTGCCCGACTGTTCACCACCGTCACCGCCCGACGCAGCACCGCCCGGCGATCGACCCAGGCCACCGACGGTGGCGCCAGCCCGAGCACCAGCAGCACGAACGCGAACGACCAGAGCGCGTTGCCGGCCGGTACGTCGTTCAGGTCGTAGCCGCGCGGCCCCTGGTGCGTGAAGATCCACGCTGCGCCGAGCGCGGCGGTGGGCAGGGCGATCGCCACCATCAGCCGGCGGGACATCCGCCGCAGCATCCCGTCGTGCTGGGCGAAGCCGAGCAGCCAGGCCCCGAAGTAGAGCCCGAAGTCGCGCAGCACCCCCGGCGCCTCCGGGTAGCCGAACTCGACGACCGCCAGCAGCAGGTACGGCGCCAGCACCGTCGGCACCGGCCAGCGGCGGAACAGCCAGTAGGCCGGCGGCGAGACGAGGACGAACCAGAGGTAGTCGCGCAGGTACCAGACCACGCTGAGGACCAGCGCGCCCCAGGTGTTGGCCGGCGGATCGGCCAGCGGCAGCACCCAGAGCGCCAGCCGCCAGGACGGGACCAGGCCGGTGAGCAGCATGGCCGGCACGAAGATCGCCGCCACCAGCCAGAGCGACGGCAGCAGCCGGCGCAGCCGGCGCCCGATCGCGGCGGCACCGCCACGCTCCAGCGAACCGGCCATCAACGCCCCGCCGAGCGCGAACATCAGCGACATGGCGGGAAACGCCAGCGTGAGGAAGGCCCAGTGGGTGACGTGGTAGACGACGACGCGGACGATGGCGAGGCAGCGGAGCAGGTCGTAGTACCGGTTTCGCATCAGCCTGGTCTGTCGACGGAAGAAGGGGACGAATTGTCTTCCTACCCCTTGCCGCCGGGCGGGTATAGCAACAACCGGAGGATTTTTAGCTGAACCCTCCCGGAACAGACGGCAACGTCACGGACGAAAGCTCGGCATCCGGGTCGGATCAGGCGTTCAGCCGCCTCCGGAGCTGCTCCCGGAGATCCTCCGGGGCCTCCTCGACCGCCAGCAGCCGGGGCAGCAGCTCCGGCTCGGACATCCAGGCCCGGAATCCCTCGGCGACGGTCACCCCGTGCTCCGGCCGGTGCAGCACCGTCACCTCGTCACCGGCCCGCACCTCCCCCGGCCGCAGCACCCGGAGGTACGCACCCGGCCGCGCCTCCCGGGTGAACCGCTTCAACCACCGCGGGATCCCCATCTTGAGCTGGAAGGTCGCACACGGGATGCGGCCGAAGGTCGTCTGTAGCACCAGCTCGGATCCGATCCGCCACTGCTCACCGATGACCGCGCCGTTCACGTCGAGCCCGACGGTGGTGAGGTTCTCCCCGAAGACGCCGTCGGCGAGCGGACGACCCAACTCCGCCTCCCACCAGTCGTAGTCCTCCCTGGCGTACGCGTACACCGCCTGGTCGTCGCCGCCGTGGTGCCGTACGTCGAAGATCTGGTCGCCGACCAGGCCGCTGCCCAGCCCGACGGTCTTCGGTCCGGGCGCCCGGACCGGCACCGCCCCGTCCACCGGACGCTTGTTGATGCCGGTGACCCCGACCTCCTTGGCGCTGTTCGGCTCGGGAACGGCGAGGTTGACCGAGAGGATCTGTGCCATGGAACGCACCCTAGCGGGCGCACTCTTCGAGCCTCGTCGATTTACGAGCAGCTGGCGGGCACCGCCGTCGATCAGCGCCGTTCCCCGACGGGGTACCGGCAGAACTGGGCACCGATCAGCCCGCTGGTGGCGATCTCATCGTCGAGCGGGCGCACCCGGTCGGCGTAGCGTTCGGCGTCGTCGGTGGGCTCGTACCCGATCTCCCGCCCCTCGACCAGCGACCACCAGCGCCGGCTGTTCCGGCTGATCCCCCAGAGCACCCGGAACCCGGACGCCTCCGCCCGCAGGCATGCGTCGACCAGCCGGGCGCAGTCGCCCGGGGAGAGCCAGTTCTCCAGCCCGCTGAGCCCTGGCGGCTCCGGAAAGCAGGCACCGAGCCGCAGCGCGAAGACGGTCATGCCGAACCGGTCCGCGTAGAGGCTGCCGAGCGACTCGACGGCCGCCTTGGACCAGCCGTAGTAGGTGTCCGGACGCGGCGGCGCCGCCGCCGGCACCCCGTCCGGGCCGGCCGGCGCCGGCACACCGGGCGGGTCCGGGCTGCTGCCCTCCCGGCGGTAGCAGCCGGCCGCGTGGATCGAGGAGGCGAGCAGCACCCGGGGCACCCCGGCCCTGCGGGCCGCCTCCAGCAGGTGCTGCGTGCCGACCACGTTGACCCGGAGCAGCGCGTCCCACGTCTCCTCGGTGGGGATCCCGGCGAGGTGCAGGACGGCGTCGACCCCGGTGCAGGCCGCGACGAGCGCCGCCGGATCGGCGAGGTCGGCACGGACGATCTCCACCGGTTCGCCGGGCGCGGCCGGGCGCTGCTCGGCGACGTCGAGCAGCCGCAGGATCCGCCCCGGACCGGCGAGCCGGGGCCGGAGCAGGCTTCCCACCCGACCGGCCGCGCCGGTGACCAGCACCCGTACCGGCATCCGCGGCCCTCGTCCCTTGTCCCTGGTCCCTGGTCAGAAGCCGAGTTTGCGGAGCTGCTTCGGATCCCGCTGCCAGTCCTTGGCCACCCGCACGTGCAGGTCGAGATAGATCCGGGTGCCGAGCAACTCCTCGATCTGCTGCCGGGCCCGGATGCCGACCTCCTTGAGCCGGCTGGCCCGGGCCCCGATCACGATCGCCTTCTGGCTGGACCGCTCCACGTAGACATCGGCGTAGATCTTCGTCAGCCGATCCTCGGGGATCATCTCCTCGACCACCACGGCGATCGAGTGCGGCAGCTCGTCCCTGACCCCCTCCAGGGCCGCCTCCCGGATCAGCTCGGCGACCAGGACCTGCTCCGGCTCGTCGGTGAGCATGTCGTCCGGATAGAGCTGCGGCGAGGCCGGCAGGTAGCCGGTCATCACGTCCACCAGGGTCTCCACCTGGTGGCCGGAGACCGCGCTGACCGGCACCACCTCGGCGAAGTCGCCCAGTTCCGCGACGGCGAGCAACTGCTCGGCCAGCCGCTTCCGGTCCACCAGGTCGGTCTTGGTCACCACCGCCAGCACCGTGGCCTTCAGCTCGGCCAGCTCGCCGGTGATGAACCGGTCGCCGCGTCCGATCGGCTCGTCCGCCGGGATGCAGAGGCCGATCACGTCGACCTCGCTCCAGGTCTGCCGGACCAGGTCGTTGAGGCGTTCGCCGAGCAGCGTACGCGGCCGGTGCAGCCCGGGGGTGTCCACCAGCACGAGCTGTGAGTCCGGCCGGTGCAGGACGGCCCGGATCACGTGCCGGGTGGTCTGTGGCTTGCTCGAGGTTATGGCGATCTTCTGCCCGACGATCGCGTTGGTCAGCGTCGACTTGCCGGCGTTCGGCCGCCCGACGAAGCAGGCGAAGCCGGCCCGGTAACCGTATTCCGTCCGGCGGCCCGCCCGGTCACCGCCCCGACGGCTCCCCTGGTCGCCGGCCTGCGGACTCGCCGGCTGACCGCCCTGCGGACTCGCCGGGTGACCGCCCTGCGGACTCGCCGGGTGGCCGCCCTGGGGCGCGGTCACTCCAGCACCGTGCCGAGCAGGGTGCCGTCCGGAGCGGCGACATGGATCGGGGCGTCGGCGGCAAGGTCGCGGACGGCGGCGTGGCCGGCACCATCCAGCGTCGACGCCTCGGTGACCACCGCACCGGCCTCCAGCCGGGTGGCGCCGGCCGCGACCGCCGAGGCGACCGCCAACTGCAACGCGGTGACGGTCAGCGACGGCAGCGAGACGCTGGCGGCGGCGTACGTCCGGCCGTCCTGGTCGCGTACTGCCGCGCCCTCGACCGCGCCGATCCGGCCCCGGGCACCCCGGGCCAGGACCACCAGCTTGGCGTCCTCGGCGGTCAGTTCGCCCCCGCCCGTCGGGGTGTGCTCCCGGGACGGGACGGTGGCAGGTGAGCCGGACGGCTCAGGCATCGGCGGGCTGCCTCTCCTCGGCCCGGGAGTGCTGCTCCCGGGTGCTCTCTGTGCCCCGCGGCTCGGCCTCGGCGGGGGTCTGCGGTTTCTCCTCGGGTGCGTCCGCCTCGCTGACCCGGTGGACCAGCACGGAGTCGATGTGGTTGCGCCGGCCGGTGGTGCCCTCGGCGATCAACCGCAGCCCGGCCACGTCGGCAGAGGCGCCGGGCAGCGGCACCCGGCCGAGGGCCTGGGCGAGCAGCCCGCCGACCGTCTCCACCTCGTCGGCCGGCAACTCGACGTCGAAGATCTCGCCGAGATCCTCCACCGGCAGCCGGGCGGTGACCCGCACCTGGCCGTCGTCGAGGCGCTCGACCGGCGGGCGCTCGACGTCGTACTCGTCGGTGATCTCGCCGACGATCTCCTCCAGGATGTCCTCGATGGTGACCAGCCCCCCGGTGCCGCCGTACTCGTCGACGACGATCACCATGTGGGTGCGGGCCGCCTGCATCTCGGAGAGCAGGTCGTCGACCGGCTTCGACTCGGGCACGAAGGTGGCGGACCGCATCACCTCGGAGACCGGCCGCTCGGTGGCGGCGGGGTCGTCGCCCTGGGTCTGCCGGATCACGTCCTTGAGGTAGAGCACCCCGAGCACGTCGTCCACGCTCTCGCCGATCACCGGGATCCGGGAGAAGCCGGAGCGGAGGAAGAGCACCAGCGCCTGCGGCAGCTTCTTGTGCGCCTCGATCCAGACCATCTCCGTACGCGGCACCATCACCTCGCGGACGATGGTGTCACCGAGCGCGAAGACCGAGTGGATCATCTGTCGTTCGCCGTGCTCGACGACGCCGCGCTGCTCGGCGAGGTCGACCAGCTCGCGCAGCTCGACCTGGGTGGCGAAGGGCCCCTCCCGGAAACCCCGCCCCGGCGTCACCGCGTTGCCGATCAGGATCAGCAGCGAGGCGAGCGGGTTCAGCACCCGGCCCAGCCAGCGGACCAGCGGCGCGGTGACCCGACCCACGGTGTAGGCGTGCTGCCGGCCGATGGTGCGCGGCGCGACCCCGACCACCACGAAGCTGACCACGGTCATCGCACCGGCGGTGACCAGGGCGGCGGTCCAGCCGGCGCCGAAGGTGTCGACCGCGACGAGCGCGACCAGGACGGTCGCGGTCAGCTCGCAGAGCAGCCGCAGCAACAGCAGCAGGTTGATGTGCCGGACCGCGTCGGCGGCGACGAGCTGCAGGGTACGGGCACCGCGTACGCCGTCGCGGGCCAGCTCGCCGGCCTGGGCCGGGGAGACCGCGGCCAGCGCGGCGTCGGCCATCGCGAATATCCCGGCGAGCACCACGAGCCCGGCGGCGAGGAAGAGCAACTGGAGATCGGGTAGGCCGCCCGGGGCACCGGCGGAGGACGCCAGGGACGCGGGCAGCGCGGCTAAAAGGTCAGGCATCACTGGGTCCGCGTCGCACGCCAGCTGTCCAGGAGCCGCGCCTGTAGCGCGAACATCTCCCGTTCCTCCTCCGGTTCGGCATGGTCGTAGCCGAGTAGGTGTAACACGCCGTGCACGGTCAGCAGGTGCAGTTCGTCGGCGGCCGAGTGCCCGGCGGCAGCGGCCTGCTTGGCGGCGACCTCCGGGCAGAGCACGATGTCGCCGAGGAGCGCCGGCTCACCACCGTTGACCTCGCCGGGCCCGTGGTCGACACTCCCCTCGTCCATCGGGAAGGCGAGCACGTCGGTCGGCCCGTCGCCGCCCATCCAGCGATGGTTCAGCTCGGCCATGTAGTCGACGTCGACGAGCAGCACCGACAGCTCGGCGAGGGAGTTCACTCCCATCTCGTCGAGGGCGTGCCGGGCTACCGCGAGCACCGCGTCGGTGTCGACGCTCGTCCCCGACTCGTTGGCGATCTCGATGGACAACTGGTTCCCCTGTTGAGCTGTGTGTCCCTGCACTTGTCGGCCGCTCTAGCGGCGCCGGCCGGCCCGACCGCCGTGCGCGGTCCGTCCCGGTACGGCGTGCACGCCCTGGCCCTGCTGCGACTCCCGCTCGGCGTCCCAGCGGGCGTACGCGTCCACGATGTCACTGACCAACCGGTGCCGCACGACGTCGGAGCTGCCGAGCTGGGCGAAGTGCACGTCGTCGACGTTTTCCAGGATGTCCCGGACCGCCCGCAGCCCGCTGGTCGTGCCACCGGGCAGGTCGACCTGGGTGACGTCACCGGTCACGACGATTCTGGAGCCGAAACCGAGCCGGGTGAGGAACATCTTCATCTGCTCCGGCGTGGTGTTCTGCGCCTCGTCGAGAATGATGAACGCGTCATTGAGGGTGCGACCCCGCATGTATGCCAACGGCGCGACCTCGATCGTCCCGGCGGCCATCAGCTTGGGGATGGAGTCCGGGTCGAGCATGTCGTGCAGCGCGTCGTAGAGCGGGCGCAGGTAGGGGTCGATCTTCTCGTAGAGCGTGCCCGGCAGGAAGCCCAGCCGCTCGCCGGCCTCGACCGCCGGCCGGGTCAGGATGATTCGGTTCACCTGCTTGGCCTGGAGGGCCTGCACGGCCTTTGCCATCGCCAGGTAGGTCTTGCCGGTGCCCGCCGGGCCGATGCCGAAGACGATGGTGTGCCCGTCGATCGCATCGACGTACCGCTTCTGGCCGAGGGTCTTGGGGCGGATCGTCCGGCCGCGCCGGGAGAGGATGTTGAGCGTCAGCACCTCGGCCGGGCGCTCGGCGCCGCCCTGCTCGATCATGCCGAGAGTACGCCGCACGGCGTCGGTGGTCAGCGTCTCGCCCTTTTCGATCAACTCGAGCAGCTCGGTGAAGAGCCGCTCGGCGAAGGCGTTGTCGCCTGGGGAACCGGTGATGGTGATCTCGTTCCCCCGGACGTGCACGTCGCTGGGGAGCGACCGCTCGATCAGCCGCAGGATCTCGTCGCCCGCGCCGAGCAGGTTAACCATGATCTTGGAGTCAGGAACCGTGATCCTGGTCTGCACCCGGGTCTGCCCGGGGGGTGGAGTACCGGTCATGGGTCGGGCCCGAGGCCCTGTGCCACCTGCTTCCGATCTCGGTGCCGCGCTGTCGCGGGAGCTTTCCCGGCTGGTCGCACGGCGTGCGGACGTTGAGGTCATCGTATCCGTTCAACGCCGACGGCACGCTCTCCATTTCCGCCAGTCTTCGCCCCGCTGACCAACTCGTCCCCGGATGGGGCGTTGGGAGGGGCCCCCGCATATACAGAAAGAGATAAGCGGGGGCCCTTCCTTGCACCCGTCATGGCGCGCGGAAGTCGAAACGGTCGAAGGTTTCCTGGGCGCGGGTGAAGCGGTAGGTGGCCCAGTGCATCGTCACCACCTCGCCCCGGTCGTCCCGGGTCAGCCGGAGCAGCTCCCCGACCTCCCGGCCGGAGACCGTACGCAGCACGTCCGGCCGGTCCGGCAGCGACTCGAAGACCGCCGGCGGCCGGCCGGCCGGGTCGGCCGCGCCCCGGGCCCGCAGGGTGCCGTCCCGCCACGAGAAGACGTACTCGTAGCCCTCGCCCCACCACCGCCCGAGCAGCCCTCGGTAGGGCTCTGGCGCCGGCTCGCCCGGCGTCCACGGCGTGATGTCGGCCGGATCGTCCCGGGCCGAGGCGGTGAGGAGCTGGTGCGCCAGCTCGTTCACCGCGGCACCCGTGCCGGAGGAGCCGAGCACGGCGCAGCCCATCGCGCCCGGGGCGCCGGGGCCGCCGCGCCGGCCGTAGACGCTGGCCAGGAAGCCGGGCATGGCACCGTCGTGCCCGACGTGCACCGTCCGTTCGGCGGCACCGGGCCGTTCGGCGGCACCGGAGCGGTCGACGGGAGCGGAACGGTCGACGGGAGCGGAGCGGTCGCGCTGGGGCAGCAGGATCAGGCCCAACCCGAAACCGGCGGCCCAGAGCGACTCGTCGGTCACCGTCACCGGCCAACGCATCTCGTCGAGGGTGGCCGGCCGGAGCACCGCGCCGGCCGGATCGATCGCGGCCGGGTCGACCAGGAACGCCGCCCAGCGGGCCATGTCGGCGGCGGTGCTCCAGAGCTGGGCGGCGGGCCCGACGGCGCCGAGGTCGGTCTCCGGCTCCGGCCGGGCGTGGTCGGAGTAGGCGTCGACCAGGAAGCCGGTCGCGGCGCCCGCCGGAGGGGCCGGACGGGTGTCGGCGAGCCCGAGCGGACCGAGTATCCGCTCGGCGACCACCTCCGCCCAGGTACCGCCGCGCAGCCGGGCGGCGGCCTGGCCGAGCAGCGCGACACCGAGGTTGGAGTAGTGGAACCGGCGGGCCGGCGGCAGCACCCGCTCGGCCCGGTCCAGGCCGGCGAGGAACTCGTCGAGTTCGGGGGTACGCAGGGTGTCCCAGATGTCGCCGTACGGCTCGCGCTGTATTCCGGAGGTGTGCGACAGCAGCCGGCGCACGGTCAGCTCTCCGTGTGCGGGCAGATCGAGGTGCGCCCCGACCGGGTCGTCCAGGTCGAGCAGGCCGTCGTCGCGGCACTGCAGGACGAGTACGGCGGTGAAGGTCTTGGTCACCGAGCCGATCCGGAACGCCGTGCCGGGGCCCAGCGGGGCGTCGTTGCCGGTCGTGCCGACCGTGCAGGTCCAGAGCGGCCGGTCGGCCCGGTGCAGCGCGGCCGAGACCGCCGGGATGCGCGACTCGGCCTGTGCCTGCCGGACCAACCGCTCGAACTGCCGGTGCACCTCGGTCACGGTCGGGCCAGCATCGGCCCCAGCGGCGCACCGCCGACCACGTGTGCGTGCACGTGGAAGACCTCCTGGCCGCCGTACGGGCCCGTGTTGAAGATCAATCGGAAGCCGTCGGCGAGCAACCCCTCGCTCTCGGCCACCACGGACGCCGTCTCCAGCACGTCGCCGGCGAGTCGGGAATCGGCCTGGGTCAGGGTCGCCACGTCGACATAGTGCTCCTTCGGGATCACCAGCACGTGCACCGGCGCCTTCGGGTCGATGTCCCGGAAGGCGAGGGTGGTGTCGGTTTCCCGGACGACGGTGGCCGGGATCTCGCCCGCGACGATCCGGCAGAACAAGCAGTCGTTCTCCATCATCGGCATCGTAGGGGCTACCGGTGCCGGATGCGTGCCCGGCATCATGACCGGGTGGCTGGACGAGCGGTGCTGGTGACGGGGGCGTCCCGGGGAATCGGGCGGGCGGTGGCGACGGCGTTCGCCGCTGGTGGCGATCGGGTGGCCGTGCACCACCGCGACTCGACACCGCTGGCCGAGCAGCTCGTCGCGGCCCTGCCCGGCGAGGGGCACGTGGTGGTCCGGGCCGACCTCGCCGACCCGGAGCAGGTGCGCGCGATGGTCGACGACGCCGCCACCCGGCTCGGCGGGCTCGACGTCCTGGTGAACAACGCCGGGGTCTTCGGAGCCGCCGACGCCGGGCACCCGATCTTCGACTCCTCATACGAGCAGTGGCAGCAGCAGTGGCGCCGCACCCTCGACGTCAATCTGCTCGGCGCGGCGAACACCATCTGGTGCGCGGCTCCGCACCTGCGGGAACGGGGTGGCCGGATCGTCAACGTCTCGTCCCGGGGCGCGTTCCGGGGCGAGCCGACCCAGCCGGCGTACGGCGCCAGCAAGGCCGGGCTGAACGCGCTCGGTCAGTCGCTCGCGGTGGCCCTGGCCCCGTACGGCATCGCGGTCGCCACGGTCGCGCCCGGCTTCGTCGAGACCGACATGACCAACGAGCACCTGAAGGCGCCCCGTGGCGACGAGATCCGGGCGCAGAGCCCGTTCCACCGGGTCGCCCGGCCGGAGGAGATCGCCGCCGCCGTGCACTGGCTCGCCTCGCCGGAGGCGGAGTGGGCCTCCGGCACCATCGTCGACCTCAACGGCGCCTCCTACCTGCGCACCTGACGCCGCCCAGCACCGCCTGGACGCCGCACCGGCGCCGGCCACCGGACGCTGTCACGGGCGGCCCACGTCTGCGGCTGGCAGGATGATCGATATTTGGCCGGCGGCGGAAGGGGCGACGATGACGGCGGACCGGCGGGACGAGGCGACGACCGGCGGGGACGAGACGGTGACCGGCAGGGACGAGACGGTGACCGGCAGGGACGAGACGGTGACCGGCAGGGACGAGACGGTGACCGGCAGGGACGAGACGGTGACCGGCAGGGACGAGGCGGTGATCGAGCGGGCGCTCAGTGCCCTGGACCTGGAGACCAAGGTGCGGCTCCTCTCCGGCCAGGACTTCTGGACGCTCCCCGCCGTGCCCGGGATCGGGCTCGACCCGCTGGTGATGTCGGACGGCCCGATCGGGGTACGCGGCGTCCGCTGGACCCCGGACGACCCGTCGATCGCCCTGCCCAGCCCCACCGCGCTCGCCGCCACCTGGGATCCCGAGCTGGCCCGGCAGGCCGGACGGCTGCTCGGCGCCGAGTGCCGCCGCAAGGGGGTGCACCTACTCCTCGCCCCCACCGTCAACCTGCAGCGCAGCCCGCTCGGCGGCCGGCACTTCGAGTGCTACTCGGAGGACCCGCTGCTCACCGCCGCGATCGGGATCGGCTACGTCACCGGCGTGCAGGAGACCGGCGTCGGCGCCACGGTGAAGCACTTCGTCGCCAACGACTCGGAGACCGAGCGGTTCACCGTCGACGTCCGGGTCTCCGAGCGGGCGCTCCGGGAGCTCTACCTCGCCCCGTTCGAGCGGATCGTCGCCGCCGGGGTGTGGGCGGTGATGGCGGCGTACAACGGGGTCAACGGCGCCACCATGACCGAGCACGCAGGTCTGCTCCGGGACCTGCTCAAGGAGGAGTGGGGCTTCGACGGGGCCGTCGTCTCCGACTGGACGGCGGCGCGCAGCACCGAGGCGTCCGCGAACGCCGGGCTCGATGTCGTGATGCCGGCCGCCGGCGATCCCTGGGGCGACGCACTGGTCGCCGCCGTCCGCGCCGGCACCGTCGCCGAGAGGGAGGTGGACGACAAGGTACGCCGGGTGCTCCGGCTCGCCGGCCGGCTCGGGCTGCTCGACGGCGTACCCCCGGCGGTGGACCCGGCCCGGCGACCGGTGGCGCCCGACGGCACCGCCCTGGCGCACGCGGTGGCGGTCCGCTCCTTCGTGCTGGCCCGCAACGACGGCGGGCTTCTGCCGCTCGACCCCGGCCGGCTCCGCCGGGTGGCGGTCCTCGGCGCACTCGCCGACGACGCCCGGATTCAGGGCGGCGGCAGCGCCCTGGTCTCGCCGCCGCACGCCATCTCCCCGCTCGCCGGACTGACCGCCGCGCTCCCCGAGGCCGAGTTCCGGTACGCGGTCGGCGCCGACCCCCGGCTCCGGTTGCCGGCCGCCGGCGGCGTGGCGTGGACGCCGATCACCGCGACCCTGCGCGACGCGGACGGCCGGGACCGCTACCGGGCCGAACTGGACCGGGCGACGGTGCGCTGGATGGGCGACCTGCCGGAGGGGCTTCCCCTGGCCGAGCTGGCCAGCGTCGAACTCGCCGCCACGCACACGCCGCTGGCCGGCGGCACCGCCCGGCTCGCGGTCGAGGGCTTCGGGCTCTTCACCCTCACGGTGGACGGCACGGAACTCTTCGACGGCCCGCTCTACGACCCGGCGGAGGAGCCCGGCACCGTCTTCCAGGCCGGCGTCGAGCGCCGGTTCGAGCTGCAGGTCCGGGCCGGCGAGCCGGTCGAGGTGCGGCTCACCCGCCGCCAGGTCGAGGGCGAGCACCCCGGCTTCGTGTCGTTCACCCTCGGGCACGCCGAGCCCGTCCCGGCCCCGCCGGGCGGGACCGGTGACCCGGCCGACGCCCTGCTCGACGAGGCGGTCCGGGTGGCCGCCGACGCCGACGTGGCGGTGGTGGTGGTCGGCACCACCGAGGAGGTCGAGTCGGAGGGCTTCGACCGGAGCACGCTGGCGCTGCCCGGCCGGCAGGACGAGCTGGTCCGCCGGGTCGCGGCGGCCAACCCCCGGACGGTGGTGGTGGTCAACTCCGGCTCGCCGGTGCTGATGCCCTGGGCCGACGAGGTGGCCGCGATCCTGCTCACCTGGTTTCCGGGCCAGGAGGCCGGGGTGGCGCTCGCCGACGTACTGCTCGGGCGGGCGGAGCCGGGCGGACGGCTGCCCACCACCTGGCC
The DNA here is from genome assembly GCF_049315195.1 of Plantactinospora sp. WMMC1484. Classification (NCBI taxonomy): domain Bacteria; kingdom Bacillati; phylum Actinomycetota; class Actinomycetes; order Micromonosporales; family Micromonosporaceae; genus Plantactinospora; species Plantactinospora sp. WMMC1484. The sequence goes on along the minus strand of NZ_CP186055.1, from coordinate 2,916,705 downwards.
GCGCCGGGCCGAGGACTGCCCGGCGCTGGAGACGACCCCGGTGGCCGGGACGCTGGAGTACGCCGACGACGTCTTCGTCGGCTATCGCGGCTGGCGCGCCGAGCCGCTCTTCCCGTTCGGACACGGGCTCGGCTACACCGACTGGGCCTACGACTCGCTCACGGTCGAGGCGGGATCGGCGGGACCGCAGCGGCCGGACGGACCGGTCGCGGTGGTCACGCTCCGGAACACCGGCTCCCGGCCGGGCCGCGAGGTGGTGCAGGTGTACGTCGGCCCGGAGGCCGCCGAGCCGGACCGCCCGGTCCGCTGGCTCGCCGGCTTCGCCGCTGCCGAGGCCGCCCCCGGCGGGACCGTCACCGTCCGGGTGCCACTCCCCGCGCGGACATTCCAGGTCTGGGAACCGGACGGCTGGCGGCTCCGCCCCGCCCGCTACCGGATCGAGGCGGCACACAACGTCGCCGACATCCGCCTGAGCAGCACCACCGACATCTGACGGATGTTAGGAGGGGGCCCTTCTTCTACAGAAAACGATAAGAAGGGGCCCTTCCTTTCACCAGCGGCCGAGGCGGGTGGCGAGGACGGCGAGCGCGGCAACCCCGGCGGTGGAGGTACGCAGCACCTCGGGCCCGAGCCGGACCGGTACGGCACCGGCCGAGGTGAGGGCGGCCAGTTCGGCCGGGGAGATCCCACCCTCGGGGCCGATCACCAGCACGATGTCGCCGGTGCCGGGCAGCTCGGCGGTGCTGAGCCGGGCCTCCGCCTCCTCGTGCAGCAGGAAGCCGGCGGCGGCTCCGGTGATCCGGCGGGCGACGGTCCGGGTCGGCTCGGCGGGTGCCTGTGGCGTGCCGGAGACCGCCGGCAGCCAGGGCCGGCGCGCCTGTTTGGCCGCCTCGCGGGCGGTGGCGACCCAGCGCTCACGGGCCCGGGTGCCCCGGTCGCCGCGCCACTGCACCACCGAGCGCTCCGCCGCCCAGGGCACGATCTCGTCCACCCCGACCTCGGTCATCGCCTGCACCGCCAGCTCGGCCCGGTCGCCCTTGGCGATGCCCTGCACGACGACGAGACGCGGGTCGGGCGGGTCGGCGTACCGGCGGGTGGTGACGGAGGCGGTCAGGGTGCCCCGGCCGACGGCGGTGACCACGGCGGCGACGGTGCCGCCACGTCCGTCGGCGAGCAGCAGCTCCTCGCCGGTACGCAGCCGCTGCACCGTCGCGGCGTGGTGCCCCTCCGGGCCGTCGAGGGTGACGAGGTCGCCCGGCGGCAGCGACTCGACCAGGAACAGCGGTGCGCTCACGGCGAGGAGGTTAGCGGGTCGACCGGCCGGCGCGGCCGCCCGACCGGCCGGCGGGTCGTCCCGGCCGGCCGGGACGGCGGGTCAGCCGTGGCCGTTGAAGGCGTCGCGCATCCGGGAGAAGAAGCCGCCCTGCTTGGTCAGCTCGGCGACCTCCTCGCCCCGGGTCTTGGCGAACTCGCGCAGCATCCGCTCCTGCTCGGCGTCGAGCTTCGTCGGGGTGCGCACGTCGAGGTGCACGTAGAGGTCGCCCCGGCCGGTGCCACGCAGGTGCGGCACGCCCCGGGCCCGCAACCGCAGCGTCGAGCCCGGCTGGGTGCCCGGCTTGACGTCGACCGGCTCCTCGCTGTCCAGCGTCTTGATCGTCAGCCGGGTGCCGAGTGCGGCGGCGGTCATCGGCACCGTGACGCGGCAGTGCAGGTCGTCGCCCTTGCGGGAGTAGACGTCGTGCGGGCGCTCGTGGATCTCGACGTAGAGGTCGCCGGCCGTACCGCCACCGGGGCCGACCTCGCCCTGCTGGGCCAGGCGGATCCGCATGCCGTCCTCGACCCCGGCCGGGATCTTGACGGTCAGCGAGCGGCGGGTACGCACCCGGCCGTCCCCGGCACAGGTCGGGCAGGGGTGCGGGATGACGGTGCCGTAGCCCTGGCAGACGGTGCACGGCCGGGACGAGACGACCTGGCCGAGGAAGGTGCGCTGCACCGACTGCACCTCGCCGCGCCCGCCGCACGCCTCGCAGGTGGCGAGGTGGGTGCCGGGGGCGGTGCCGGCGCCGGAGCAGGTGGTGCAGAGCACGGCGGTGTCCACCGCGATCGGCGCCTCCACCCCGAACGCCGTCTCCGGCAGGTCGAGTTCGAGCCGAAGGATCGCGTCCGCGCCCGGCCTGGTCCGCGGGCGCGGCCCGCGGGAGCCGCCGGCGGCGCCGAAGAACGCGTCCATGATGTCCTGGAAGCCGACGAAGGGGCCACCGGCGCCACCCGGGCCGGCACCTGGCCCGGCACCGGGGGCCAGCGGGTCGCCGCCGAGGTCGACGATCTGCCGCTTCTGGTCGTCCGAAAGGACTTCGTACGCGGCGTTGATGTCCTTGAACTTCTCGTGTGCCTCCGGATCCGGATTCACGTCCGGGTGGTACCGCCGCGCCAGCTTGCGGTAGGCGCGCTTGATGTCGTCGTCGGAGGCGTCCCGGCTGATGCCGAGAATCCCGTAGTAGTCCTTGGCCACTGCGTTCCGTGTCCTCATGTCTGTCTCGCGTTACCGTCCGCCGGTCGTCGTCAGGTGAGTGCGGTGGTCTCGTCAGGTGAGCTTGGTGGTCACTGCGCCAGCACGTCGCCGACGTAGCGTGCCACGGCCCGCACCGTGGCGATGGTGCCCGGATAGTCCATCCGGGTGGGCCCCAACACGCCGAGCCCGCCGACGATGGTCGTACCCGGACCGTATCCGGTGCTGACCACCGAGGTGGCCCGAAGGTTGTCGATCTCGTTCTCGTCGCCGATCCGGACCTGGAGCGTGTTCGGCTCCACCTCGCCGATCAGCTTGAGCAGGATGACCTCCTCCTCGAGCGCCTCGAGGATCGGCCGCAGCGAACCCTGGAAGTCGAGCAGGCCACCCCGGGTGAGGTTGGCGGTGCCGGCCAGCGCGATCCGCTCCTCGTGCCGCTCGACCAGCGTCTCCAGCAGGACGGTGGCGAGCGTGGTCATCGCCGGGCAGAGCCCGGGGACCGCCTCGTCGACCAGGGCCTGGACCAGGGGCGGGGTCTCGGCGAGCTTCCGGCCGCCGAGCCGCTCGTTGATCAGCCGGCGCAGCTCGGTGACGTCGTCGGCGCTGATCGGCGTGGGCAGCTCGACCAGCCGCTGCTCCACCCGGCCGGTGTCGGCGATCATGACGAGCATCAGCCGGGTGGTGGAGATCGGCACCAGTTCCAGGTGCCGGACGGAGGAGCGGGCCAGGCTCGGGTACTGCACGACGGCGACCTGCCGGGTGAGCTGGGCGAGCAGCCGGACCGTACGGTGCACCACGTCGTCGAGGTCCACCGCACCGACCAGGAAACGCTCGATCGCCCGCCGCTCGGCCGGGGTCAGCGGCTTGACCCGGGAGAGCCGGTCCACGAAGAGGCGGTAACCACGGTCGGTGGGGACCCGGCCGGCACTGGTGTGCGGCTGCCGGATGTAGCCCTCCTCCTCCAGCACGGCCATGTCGTTGCGGACGGTGGCCGGCGAGACGCCGAGCTGGTGCCGCTCGACGAGGGCCTTGCTGCCGACCGGTTCCTGGGTGGCGACGTAGTCCTCCACGATCGCGCGCAGCACGTCGAGCTTGCGGTCGTCGAGACCCATCCTCACCTCCCTGCGACGTCCCGGCCCCGGCTGGGCGAAACGACCGGGGCGACCACGACGGTCGGGCCACGGAATCCCCTGGCACTCGACTGTAGCGAGTGCCAGTCTACGACCAAGACGTACCCGACGCGATGATCGTTTGGATGGGCTATCCGAACCCGGACAACAGGCTTGCCAGCACACCCTACCCCGGTCGACCTAGCAGGTACGGTCGGCTATTGTCCAGACTCGATCCGAGGGGTGGGTGGCGCCGCTTGTCCCCGCCCCCTACCGTGACCGCATGACTGAACCACCTCGCCCTCCTGGTGAGTACGGCGGCCAGCCCCACGACCCCACCGCCCCGATGTCTCCGGGCTCGTACTCGACGCCCGGCGAGGGATACCCGCCGCCGCCCTCGGCACCCCAGTACGGCGCATCCGACACTCCCCCGCCGACCTCCGGCGGCGGCACATACCCGACCTCCGGCGGCGGCTACCAGCAGCCCGGCGGCTACCCGCCGCCCGGCGGCTATCCCCCGCCCGGTGGCGGCTATCCGCCCCCCGGTGGCCAGCCCCCGGGCGGCGGCTACCCCGGTGCCGGCTACCCACCGCCCGGCAACCCGTACGGCGGCCAGGCCCCGGCCGGCTACGCCAACGACGACGAGAAGACCTGGGCCCTGATCGCCCACTTCGGCGGCATCGTGGTCGGCTTCCTCGCCGGTCTGGTCGCGCTGCTGGCCAAGGGCAACGAGTCACCGACCGTCCGCGCCCACGCGGTCGAGGCGCTCAACTTCCAGATCACCTGGGGCATCATCTCGATCGTCTCGTTGATCATCGGCATGTGCACGATCGTGCTGCTCTTCCTGCCGTTCATCGCCTGGGTGGTGGTGCTGGTCTTCTCGATCATCGCCGGCATGAAGGCGAACGAGGGTGTGCTGTACCGCTATCCGATGACCATCCGCATGGTCAAGTGAAGGAGGGGGCCCTTCTTATCGTTTTCTGTATAAGAAGGGCCCCCTCCTAACAAGTCAGGGCAGCACAAGTCAGGGCAGCAGCTCCCGGGCCACCGCGTCGGCGAGCAGCCGGCCCCGGAGGGTGAGCACGGCCCGCCCCGTCGCGTACGCGGACCCGTCCAGCAGGCCCGCCTCGTGGGACCGGGCCGCACCTGCCCGCCCCTGGTCGTCGAGGGTGGCCAGCGGCAGTCCGGTGGCGAGCCGGATCCGCAGCAGCACGTCCTCCACCCGCCGCTCCTGCGCCGACAGCACCTCCCGGGCCTGTCCCGGCGAGGAACCCGCGCCGAGCCGGGCGGCGTAGCTCGCCGGATGCTTCACGTTCCACCAGCGGACCCCGCCGACGTGGCTGTGCGCGCCCGGTCCGAGACCCCACCAGTCGCCGCCGGTCCAGTAGAGCAGGTTGTGCCGGCAGGCGGCGTCCGGCGTCCGGGCCCAGTTCGACACCTCGTACCAGGAGAAGCCGGCCGCGTGCAGCGCCGCCTCCGCGGCCAGGTAGCGGTCCGCCGCGACGTCGTCGTCCGGGTACGGCAGCTCGCCGCGCCGCATCCGGGCGGCCAACCGGGTGCCGTCCTCGACGATCAGGGCGTACGCGCTGACGTGGTCCACGCCCGCCGCCAGCACCGCCGCCAGCGACGCCGCGAAGTCCTCGGCACGCTCCCCCGGTGTCCCGTAGATCAGGTCCAGGTTGACGTGCGCGAACCCGGCGTCCCGGGCCTCCCGGGCGGCCTCGGTCGCCCGGCCGGCGGTGTGCCGGCGGTCGAGGATCGCCAGCACCGCCGGGGTGGCCGACTGCATGCCCAGGGAGATCCGGGTGTAGCCGGCGGCCCGAAGCTCCTTGAGCGAGGCCGGGGTCACGGACTCCGGGTTCGCCTCCGTGGTGACCTCGGCGTCGGTGGCCAGCCCCCAGGTCCGGTCGATGCCGTCCAGGATCCGGGCGAGGTCGTCCGGGGGGAGCAGGGTCGGCGTACCGCCGCCGACGAAGACCGTGTCGACCCGGGGCGGCGGCCGGTCCGCCAGCACCCGGCCCGCGAGGGAGAGCTCGGCGAGGACCTGGTCGGCGTAGCCGTCCCGGCCCGCCGCGCCGCCGAGTTCGCTCGCGGTGTAGGTGTTGAAGTCGCAGTAGCCGCAGCGGCTGGCGCAGAAGGGCACGTGGACGTAGACACCGAAGCCGCGGTCGCCGACCGTGGCCAGGGCGGCGTCGGGCAGCGTCCCGTCGACGGGTACGGGCTCACCCGCTGGGAGCAGACCAGGCATGCGACTAGTGTGCCGCCATGACCTCACCACCGGATCCGCTCGTCCGGGTCTCCACCACGCATGGCGTGACGACTCTCACCCTGGACAGCCCGCACAACCGCAACGCGCTCTCCAGCGTGCTGCTCGGCCAACTGCTCGACGCGCTGGGCGCGGCGGCGGCCGACGACGACGTCCGGGTGGTGGTGCTCTCGCACACCGGCCCGGTCTTCAGCTCCGGCGCCGACCTGAAGGAGACGGCGGCGGCGTACCGCGAGGGCACGGTGCCGGTGGCGATGCTGGGTGACGTACTCGCGGCGATCTGGGAGTGCCCGAAGCCGGTGGTGGCCCGGGTCGGCGGGCCGGTCCGGGCCGGCGGCCTCGGCCTGGTGGCGGCGGCCGACATCGCGATCTGCGCCCAGGAGGCGACCTTTGCCTTCACCGAGGTACGGCTCGGGGTGATCCCGGCGGTGATCTCGGCGACAGTGCTGCCCCGGCTGCAACCCCGGGCCGCCGCCGAGCTCTACCTGACCGGGGACACCTTCGACGGGCGCCGGGCGGCCGAGATCGGGCTGGTCACCACGGTCACCACGGCGGAGGCGCTGGACGAGACGGTCGCCTCCTACTGCCTGGCCCTGGTCCGGGGTGCGCCCGGTGCGCTGGCCGGCGCCAAGGAGTTGCTCCGGGCGGCGGGCGGGCGGCGGTACGACGCCTCGGCGGAGAGCTTCCGGGCCGACCTGGCACGGCTGCGCGACCTGTCGGTCCGGTACTTCCACTCCGAGGAGGGCCGGGAAGGAGTCACCGCGTTCGGCGAGAAACGGGCCGCTCGCTGGGTACCCCCGGGAAGCTGACCGCCGTACCGGCCGGTCGGCGTTGGCAACCGCTCCGGAACTTTGGGTCGCCGAAGTAGGCTGTGTCCGACTATCGAGCAGGGGGTGGCGGGTGCAGACTCGGGGCATGGTTGCGGCGGGCCTGGCGCTTGCGGCGGTCGCCGGCTTCGGCCTCTACCTGGGCGCCCGCGAGGTCGGGCCCAGCCTGCCGATACCGAGCGCGGCGCCCGGCTGCGTGGTCGAGGCAGACGGGCGGGTCAAGCTGAACGCCGAGCAGATGGCGAACGCGGCCACCATCGCCGCCGTCGGCGTCCGGCGGAACATGCCGGAGCGGGCCGTGGTGGTGGCCCTGGCAACCGCGTTCCAGGAGTCCCGGCTGCGCAACCTGGCCGGCGGCGACCGGGACTCGATCGGGCTGTTCCAGCAGCGCCCGAGCCAGGGGTGGGGCACGCCGGAGCAGATCCGGGATCCACGCTACGCCGCGACCAGGTTCTACAACGCGCTGAAGAGGGTCCGCGGCTGGGAACAGATGGAGGTCACGGTCGCGGCGCAGAAGGTGCAGCGGTCGGCCTTCCCGCGCGCCTACCAGCAGTGGGCGGACGAGTCGGAGGTGCTGACCCGGGCCCTGCTGGGCAACGCCACCGGCGCGGTGGCCTGCACGGTGGGCCGGCAGCCGGCGATGCGCGGCGACGCGGCCACCGCCGCGCTCACCGCCGGGCTGGAGCTGGACTGGGGCCGGCTGGAGACGTCGGCTCCGATCGAGTCGACCGGGCTGGCGGTGCCGACGACCGATCCGCGGGTGGGCTGGCGCTACGCCCACTGGCTGGTGTCGCACGCCGATGATCACGGGGTGAAGGCGGTGCGCTTCGGCGACCTGCAGTGGACGGCGGACGGCGGGGCCTGGTCACAGGTCGAGGACGTGACGCCGACGCCGCACCAGGTGGTCGCCGAGGTCTTCGCGGACTGAGCCGAGGTCTTCGCGGACCGAGCCGAGGGCGACCGGACCGATCCGGAGGTCGCCCGGACCGATCCTGCGTCGATTCGGTTGCACGCCTGCAGTTTCGATAACCCGCAGTGATTGCACAAACGGGCAAAGTCGGATCTACTCCCCAGTTTGCCGACCAGACGGTCACGCCGGGTGATGCGTCGACTTCCGTGCGTACCCCTGGACGATCTACGTCGATACGCCGGCCGAGCGTCCGGATGCGGGTCTTGCGGAGAGGGTTACGATCGGCAGCCTGTGTGTCCAGAAAGAGTTTCACCCTATGGGGAGGGGAAGCGGTGTTCGACTACGGCGGCTTGACCGGATACGAGCCGATCAGTGACACGGACCGCAAGGAGTTCCACGAGCAGGGCTTCCTGTTGCTCCGCAACGTCCTGACCGAGGATCACCGTGCGGCCCTGGAAGCGGCGGTCGACCGGGTCTACGCCGAGGAGAAGGCGGCCGGCAACACCACCAAGGACGGCACCCTGCACCTGCTGGGCTTCCTGGAGCGGGACGAACTCTTCGGCGATCTGCTCACCCACCCGATCGCGTTCCCCTACATGTGGGGCCTCGCCGGGTGGAACATCTACACCCACCACAACCACCTGGACGTCACGCCACCGGCTCTGGAGCCGGAGAAGCCCTACTGGGGCTGGCACCAGGACGGCTACCGGCAGAACTCGGACCCGGAGACGATGGATCCGAACGTGCCCCGGCCGATGTTCTCGCTCAAGGTCGCCTACGTGCTCTCCGACCTGTCGGAGAAGGGGCGGGGAGCGACAAAGGTCATCCCGGGCAGCCACCTGTGGAACTCGCTGCCGCGCCCGGCCGACCTGACGGTGCACAACCCCGACCCGGAGGGCACCGTCGAGATCACCGCCAACCCCGGCGACGCCTTCATCTTCGACCGGCGCCAGTGGCACTCCCGGTCCACCAACCTCTCCACCGTCACCCGAAAGATGCTCTTCGTCGGCTACACCTACCGGTGGATCCGGCCGCTCGACGAGCTGCACCCGGACAAGGACGGCACCTGGTACCAGAACCGGACCCCGGTACAGCGCCAGCTGCTCGGCGAGGGTACGCACACCGCCAACTACTGGGGCATCAACTGGAACGGGTACGTCGACGACGAGATCCCGTTGCGCAAGGAGCTGAAGGAACGCGGCCTGCTCGACCGCAGCATCCCCTGGCTCCGCTGACCCGCCGGATCGGCCGGTCCCGCCCTCGAGAGCTGCGGGACCGGCCGATCGCAACCCCTCCGGCTCGCGCCGACAGCTCCGCTCCGGTTCGGAAAGGCCCCGCACCGGCGATCGGACAAGGTACGCCGGAAGGGCCGGCCGGTATCCCTTCCGTCCCGGGCACGGGACCATTGCCCGCCGGGTGAAGCGTATAACCCTGGGTAATCTCCTGGCTCGTATCGGCGATCGATCCGGCCTCGCGGAAGTGCCGGCGCGCAGGCCGGATTATTCTCGGAGGGCGATACCGCCGGATAGCCGAGGCAGCGGCCAGCCGCCGGTTCTTGTGGCACCATAATGGGCCCGCTAACGCGACTGGACAACCACGTTATTCACGTTCGGCCCGACACCTGGCCCGCCGTTCGGGCCTGCCGCCGCCCGGTGCTCCTAGGCCAGTCGACCGGACATCCGGTAGACGTCCACGAGCAGCGCCCAGAAGTCGTTGTTCACCGGCTGGCCCTCTTCGTTGGTCAGCCGGTGCGCCGGACATTTCATGGTCGGACTCGACAACTCGACCCCGTGCGGCGCGACGCTGCCGAACCGGATTCTCTGCTGCCCCGCTGGCCCGACGGCCCGGAACTTGTCAAAGCCGATCCGGAACGCTCCACGTACGATGTCCGCGACCGTGAACCTGGGGTGCTGGATCTCCGTCGCGTCCCCCGTCAACTGCCGCATCCGGGCCGTCTCCTGTTGGTCGTGCAGGACGGAGAGACTGGCCAGCATCGACGTGCTGCCCCGCAGCGTCTGCTCGAGGGCCTCCCCGGACAGCCCCAGGCACTCCCGCCCGTACGTCAACGCGGACTCCAGGCAGATCAGGGCCTCCAACAGGGCGAGGCTGATGTTGCGCTTGAACTTGTGTCGCAGCGACGCCGCCAACTCGTCTGCGCCGGCTCCGGGGCGCGGCACGAGTTGGTCCTCCCAGACGACCGCCGTCCGGTGCTCGGCGACCACCGCGAGGGCGTGCTCCAGGACCGGCGACGGGTGGGCGAACAGGTCGTCGACCAGGCCCCGAAAAAGCTGGTCGAGCCGCTGGAGATTGTCGACGAGATCGCGCCCTGGTGCCGTACGGCGCAATTCTGTCAGCGCCTCGGAATCCCGCAGCACGGAAAACCACTCTTCGACCAGGGGGGTGTACGCCTCAAGGTACAACGCGACCTTGGGATGCCGGTCCGAAACCTGTTGAGGTGACACCCTGACGCTTCCTGAGAGAGAGCCCACAGACACTTACAGAGCGTAACATGGAGAGATCATTTAAGCAAATGTGAGTAAACGTCTCAACTGTAGGTGACGAAAGCCGGTCGATCACCACAGTCGATCGTGCGGCCGTGGAGAATTTAGCGGTTTACGGCAATCTGCGCCAGGCCCGCCGGTATCGATCCGTGCCGGCCGGCCCCGGAACGCCAGCAGGGGCGCCGGCCGAGTCGGCCGGCGCCCCTTGCTACCGGGAGCGGGGTGCTCAGTACCGGCTGACCCGGCGACGGCGGCCGACCCCGGCCACCAGGGCCACCGCGATGGCCGCCAGCACCACCTGGACCAGGAGCTCCATCCAGTCGATGCCCGGTGTCACGGTGGCAATGCCGGCGGCCCGGGCGATGACCGTACCGAGCAGCGCGGCACCGACACCGATGAGCATGGTCAGCCAGATCGGCATGTCCTGGCGGCCCGGAACGACCAGACGACCGAGAGCGCCGATGATGAGACCGACGATGAGCGCGGTGATGATACCCCAGACGGTGAATTCCACGGCCGTCCTCCTTCGAATGTGTCACACGTTGGCGTGGTGACTGCTAGATTCCCGGCCGTCGAAAAACTCAAACCGGCCTAGCGACCCAGACGCCGCGCCGCGGCCCGAACCGCCGCATCCATCGTGGGAAAGGCCAGCGGGGGCGGATCCACCAGGGAAAACCAGGCCAGCCCGGTCGACTCCGCCGGGTTGAGCACGATTCGTCGATCGTCCAGGCTCGCCAGGAAGAAGATGTCGAGCACCGGCAGGACCTCGTCCTGGAATTCGTAGCTGCCGATGTACATGCCGAGCTGGTCGCCGAGGATGACCGTCACCCCGAGTTCCTCCCGGGCTTCCCGCATCGCGGCCTCGGCCGGGTGCTCCCGACCGTCGCAGAAGCCGCCCGGCGTCTCCCACCGCCCGATCATCGGTTCCGCCGCCCGCCGCAGCGCCAGGAAGCGCGGCCCGTCGGAACCCGGTCCGCCGCCGGAACCGGATCGGCCGCTGAGACCGGAGCCACCACCGGCACCAGCCCCACCATCGGCACCAGCGCCACCATCGGCACCAGCCCCACCGCTGGTAGCGCATCCGTCGCTGGCGGCGGATCCGCTGCTGGTCGCCGGGTCACAGTCCAGGATGACCAACCCGACGGTGGGTCGGGCGTTGACGAAGAGCTGGTAGCGGCACCCGGTGCAGGTGGCCGGCGGAGGGCCCGGCAGCGGTGCCGCGCACCGGGGGCAGAAGGCGGCCCCGGGGCCGTACCCCCGGGGCGTCACTTCCGGCCGCCGCCGCCCTTGCCGCCGTCGCCGGAGTCGCTGGTGGAGAGGGCGGCGATGAAGGCCTCCTGCGGCACCTCGACCCGGCCGACCATCTTCATCCGCTTCTTCCCCTCCTTCTGCTTCTCCAGCAGCTTGCGCTTCCGGGTGATGTCACCGCCGTAGCACTTGGCCAGCACGTCCTTGCGGATCGCCCGGATGGTCTCCCGGGCGATCACGCGGTTGCCGATCGCCGCCTGGATCGGCACCTCGAACTGCTGCCGGGGGATCAGCTTCTGCAGCTTCGCCGCGATCGACACGCCGTAGTTGTACGCCTTGTCCTTGTGCACGATCGCGCTGAACGCGTCCACCGGCTCGCCGTTGAGCAGGATGTCGACCTTGACCAGCTCGGACTGCTGCTCGTCCGAGGGCTCGTAGTCAAGCGAGGCGTAGCCCTTGGTGCGGCTCTTGAGCTGGTCGAAGAAGTCGAAGATGATCTCGGCGAGCGGCAGGGTGTAGCGCAGCTCGACGCGGTCGGCGGAGAGGTAGTCCATTCCCTTCAGCGAGCCGCGCCGCCCCTGGCAGAGTTCCATCACGGCACCGACATAGTCGTTCGGGGTCAGCACGGTGGCCCGGACCACCGGCTCGTACACCTCGGCCACCTTGCCGGTCGGGTACTCGCTCGGGTTCGTGACCGTGACCTCCTTGCCGTCCTCCAGCATCACCCGGTAGACCACGTTCGGTGCCGTGGAGATCAGGTCGAGGTTGAACTCGCGCTCGAGCCGCTCTCCGATGATCTCCAGGTGCAGCAGGCCGAGGAAGCCGCAGCGGAAGCCGAAGCCGAGCGCGGCAGAGGTCTCCGGCTCGTAGCTGAGGGCGGCGTCGTTGAGCTTCAGCTTGTCGAGCGCGTCCCGCAGCGCCGGATAGTCCGAACCGTCGATCGGGTAGAGCCCGGAGTAGACCATCGGCTTCGGATCCTTGTAGCCGCCGAGCGCCTCGGCCGCCGGCCGGGTGTTGATCGTGACGGTGTCGCCGACCCGGGACTGCCGGACGTCCTTCACGCCGGTGATCAGATAGCCGACCTCGCCGACCCCGAGCGCGCCGGCCTTCTGCATCTCCGGGGAGATCACGCCGATTTCGAGCAGTTCGTGCACGGCGCCGGTCGACATCATCTTGATCTTGTCGCGCGCCTCGATCCGGCCGTCGACGACCCGGACGTACGTCACCACACCCCGGTAGACGTCGTAGACGGAGTCGAAGATCATGGCCCGTGCCGGGGCCTCCGCCTCCCCCACCGGCGGGGTGAACTGCCGGACGATCTCGTCGAGCAGGTACGGCACCCCCTCGCCGGTCTTGCCGGAGACCCGGATGCAGTCGCCCGGGTCCCCGCCGATCAGGTGCGCCAGCTCCTCGGCGTACTTGTCGGGCTGGGCGGCCGGCAAGTCGATCTTGTTGAGCACGGGGATGACGTGCAGGTCGTTCTCGAGCGCCAGATAGAGGTTGGCCAGGGTCTGGGCCTCGATCCCCTGGGCGGCGTCGACCAGCAGGATCGCCCCCTCGCAGGCGGCGAGCGACCGGGACACCTCGTAGGTGAAGTCCACGTGCCCAGGCGTGTCGATCATGTTCAGCACGGCCTGCTGGCCCTGCTGTTCGCCCTCGCGCACGGTCCACGGCATGCGGACCGCCTGGCTCTTGATCGTGATGCCGCGCTCCCGCTCGATGTCCATCCGGTCGAGATACTGGGCGCGCATCTGCCGCTCGTCGACCACACCGGTGAGCTGCAACATCCGGTCGGCCAGCGTCGACTTGCCGTGGTCGATGTGGGCGATGATGCAGAAGTTCCTGATGCGGCCGGGTTCGGTGGCACCAGGAGTGTTCGCGCCGGAGTCGGGCGTCGGTGGCACGGCGATCCGTTCTGCTTGGCTGACGACGATGGGCTTTCTATGTTCCCATGCCGCCCGGAAGCGCCCGGCCGAGGCCGCCGGATCACCACCGCGAGTTCCGTCACCACCGGGCAGCACGCAGGGTCCCGCGCCACCGCTGCGGGGCGACGGCCCGGTTCGGGTACGCGCTCGCCCCACTCGCCCACGCCGCCGCAGGGCGCGGCGCCGACGGCTGGCAGCGGACGGCAGCGGACGGCAGCGGACGGCAGCGCCAACGGCCGACCTCAGGACGGCGGCGCCACGGCCGACCGGGGGACGGCGAAATCCGCGCTACGTGACCGGACCAGGGCAGACTTGACATCATGGCCGCCATCTCCGTACCGCCCCGCCCGTACGACGCGACCGCCGTACGGCCGGCCTGGGCAGATCTGCCGGCTGACCTGCGGGCCGCGATCGCCGCCCGGCTGGGCGCCCGGGTCAACTGGGCGAGCACCGCCGGCGGTGGCTTCACCCGGGGGTTCGCCGGAGTGTTGCAGACGGTGGCCGGGGACCGGGTCTTCGTCAAGGCGGCGTCCCTGGTCGACCAGCGGCACCTCAGCGACTGGTACGCACGGGAGGTCGCCATCACCGCCGCGCTGCCGGCCGGGCTTCCCGCCGCCCGCCCCCGCTGGACGCTCACCGCCGCCGGATATCACGTGATCTGCCTGGACGCCATCGACGGTCGGATGCCGGGGCTGCCCTGGGCCCCGGCCGAACTCGCGGCGACCCTCACCAGCTACGCGACCGTGGCGGAGGCACTCCGGGAGCCACCGGCCGAGCTGGTGGCCGTGGGCGTACCCCGGCTCGCCGACCTGGCCCGGGCGGACCTCGCCTGGTGGGCCGAGCTGGCCACCGGCCGCGAGACGCTGTCGGAGATGCCCGCGGTCGCCCAGCACCGGCTCCCCGAGCTGGCCGCCCTGGAGGCTCTGCTCCCCGGGTACGCCGACCGCACGTCCCTGATCCACGGGGACCTGCGGGTGGACAACGTCCTGCTCGACGCGAGCGGGCTCGCCTGGCTCTGCGACTGGACGTGGCTCTGTTACGGCCCGCCCTGGTTCGACCTGGCCGGGCTGCTGGTCACCGCGTACGCCAGCGGGCTGGACGCCGACGGCCTCTTCCGCGCCCACCCGGCCGCGCGTGACGCTCCGGCCGACGGACTCGACGCCGCGCTCGCCGCCCTCTCCGGGTACTGGCTGATCCGTGCGGCGGCCGGCCCGAGCGCCGGCTCGCCGCACATGCGGGCGCACCAACGGTGGAGCGGCGAGACCGCGCTCAACTGGCTGGCCGAGCGGCAGGGCTGGCGGTGACCGTCCGGACGGGGACGACGATGAGCCGTTTTGGCCTCGGCGGGGCGTAGCTGGTAACGTAGCTCTTCGCGCGTGCCGACACGGCCGCTTGTGACGTGCGTCGTCGCCCGCGCACCAAGGCAAACGTAACCCTAGCTACCAGGACGAGGCTGTCGCGTGGCGAACATCAAGTCCCAGATCAAGCGCAACCGGCAGAACGAGAAGCGCCGGCTGCGTAACAAGTCGGTCAAGTCGTCGCTGAAGACTGCCATCCGCAAGTTCCACGAGGCGACCGAGAGCGGAGACAACGCGAAGGCGACCGAGCTGATGCGGGACGCCTCGCGCAAGCTTGACAAGGCAGTCAGCAAGGGCGTGATCCACCGGAACCAGGCGGCGAACCGGAAGTCGGCGATCGCCAAGCGGCTGCAGTCGCTCTCCGTCTGACGGCGGATCAGCGCACAGACCTGGTGTGTGGCCCCCGAGCCGGTCGGGTCGGGGGCCACACACGTTCTCCGTCCGACGACGCCCCCACCTGCCCACCATGCGGATCGGCGTGTGCGTCTACCCGGGGCTCGACGTGTGCGCCACACGGGTGGGCGTGTCACTCATGGCGGCGTCTTCACTCATAGCGGCGTCTGGCCGACTGGCGGGTGGTGTCGACCGGGGCCTGCCGGGAGAGCCAGCGCCGCACCGGTCGCTGGTCCAGTCGCTCGGCAAGTCCGCCGTTCCTGCCACGAACGGTGCCGCCGGTAGGCGATGGGGGTGATCCGGCCTGTGCCTCCCCGGGTGCTGGAACGGACGGCGTCGACTCCGGGCCGGGACGGCGCCGGTTTCCGGACTCCGGCCTCGCCCGGACCGTCGCCGTCATGCTGAGCGGACGCCCGAGCGGGAGGAAGCGGGCCGGCGGCCGGTTGTCGGCCTTTGCCCGTCGGGTCGGCGCATCACCGGCATCCGAGACGCCGGGACCGACGGTGGCGGGCCGGAGAGCCTCTCCGGGCTCGGCCAGCGACCCCTTCGGCACGCTCGCCCGGCCGACGGCCGGCTGGATCTCGCGACGGAACCGTTCGCGTTCCTGGGCCGGCACCCGGGCTGCGGAACGGACCACGGCGGCGGCCACCGCATCGTTCAGCTTCACCATGACCGCGACCGTCGCCGGCAGGACGAGTACTCCCCACCAGCTCACCAGCTCGGCGAGGGCGAGCAGCATGGCCAGGGCCACGGTGCCCTCGAAGTAGACGAAGCAGAGCATCCCGCCCGGATCGACGTGGCGTAACCGCAGCACGCGGACGTAGAGCGGTCGTAGCCGCTCCTCGTCCGCCGGCACCGCGGAAGCGGCGGTCATCGCGACGTACTCGCCCTGCGTGCGGCCGCGACCGCGACGACGGCGCGTTCCAGGGCGTAGCCCCGGTCGTCCGACCCGCCCTTCACGGCGGCGTTGCACTCCGCAGCGGCGTACATGGCGTCCGCCAGCCCTTCCGGGGGCCAGCCGCGGCCCACGCGCTGCGCCTTCTCGATCTTCCAGGGTGGCATCCCCAGGCTGCTTGCGAGTTGGTAGGCGCTGCCCCGGCCAGCTGAACTGACCCGGGCGACCGTCCGCACCCCGTCGGCGATCGCGTCGGCGATCGGGACCGGATCCACTCCGACGTGCAGCGCCCAGCGGAGCGCCTCCAGGGCACCCGGCACGTCCCCGGCCATCGCCGCGTCGGCAACGGTGAACCCGCTGACCTCGGCCCGACCACGGTAGTACCGGGCCACGGTCTCGACGCCGATCCGGCCGTCGGTGTCGGCCAGCAACTGGGAGCAGGCGGAGGCAATCTCGCGCAGGTCGTTGCCGACCGCCGCGATCAGCGCCTCGGCCGCCTCCTCGGTGCACCGGCCACCGCCGCGGCGCATCTCGTCCCGGACGAACGCGACCCGGTCGCGGTGCCCCTTCAGCTTCGCCGCCGGGATGACCTCCGCACCGGCCGCCCGCAGCCCGTCGGCAAAGGCCTTGCCCTTGGCCGCGCCCGCGTGCGCGACCACCAACTGCACGTCCGGATCCGGATTCTTGGCGTACGCCAGCAGCGCGGCCGCCAGGTCCTTCCGGGCATCCTGTCCGGCCCGGACGATGAGCACCCGCCGACCGCCGAAAAGGGATGGTCCGAGCAGTTCGGCGATCTCCCCCGGCCCCAGCGCACTTGCCTCCTGGTCGTGCACGTCGACGTCCGGGTCGGCGGCTCTGGCCGCGTCGACCACCCCGGCGACAGCCCGGGTGACGAGCAGTTCTTCGTCACCGAGCACGAGTATGACGGGGGCGAGGCTAGCGGGGGTCACGGGGTCATCGTCGCACGCCGCGTGCGCCCATCGGGCCTGGTCACCCGGCTCGCTGCGGCCGAGCCTGCACTTAGTGCAAATCTAGACATTTATCTTAAGCCTGGCATTGCTCGCCAGTGGCTTGTCCGGCCCGGATCCGAGCGTACCGCCGGAACCGGCGTCCGGGGTGGTACGACGCGGCGGTGTCGCACCCGAACATCCCCCCGGTAGTCCCGGTGGACCGGTCGGGTCGCGCGACCTGTTCACCGGAGGGTGGGGTCGCCAGGGTCGTGGCCCCGGACCGCCACCGACAGGTCTCCGCCGTCAGGCCGGACGACCGCCAGATCGCCGTCCCGGTCGGTCCGCAGCACCCGGGCACCTGAGCGGGTCAGCCTGGCCAGCACTCCCGGGCTGGGATGCCCGTAGCCGTTGTCGACGCCGACCGGCACCAGCACCACCGCCGGGCGTACCGCGCCGAGGAACGCCGGCTCCTGGTACGCCGAGCCGTGGTGAGCGAGTTTCAACACGTCCGCCCGGAGCAGGGCCTCCGGAACCTGGTCGAGCAGCGCCTGCTGCTCCTCGGTTTCGGCGTCCCCGGTGAGCAGGATGCTGACGCCGCGTACCTCGGCGCGCAGGACCAGCGAGTTGTTGTTCGGGTCCGAGCGGGTGCCCTGAAGCGGGAACGGCGGTCCCAGCAGGGTCAGCACCAACGGACCGGCCGTGTACGCCCAGCCGACGCCCGCCGTGCCGACCGGTACGCCGTTCGCCCTGCCGGCGCGTTCCACTGCGGCCCGCCCCTCCACCGGCTCCGGCCACTGCGGCACGAGCACCGCCTCCACCCGGCGGCCCCGGAAGACACCGTCCACCCCGGCCACGTGGTCGGCGTGCAGGTGACTCAGCACCAGCAGGGACACCGTCCGTACGTCGAGCCGGCGCAGGCAGCGGTCGACGGCGCCGGGTTCCGGGCCGGCGTCCACCACCACCGCCCGACCGGCTCCGACCGGCAGGACCAGGCTGTCGCCCTGGCCTACCGCACAGGCCACGATCAGCCAGCCCGGCGGCGGCCATCCGGACGCGATCAGCCGCACCGGCATCGCACCGATCACCACGGCGGCCGCGACCACCGCCACGAGCCGGCGCACCAACGGCCGGCGCGTGGCGACCAGCAGCGCGACGGTGAGGGCGCCGAGCAGCACTCCACCGGCGGCCCCGTCGAGCCAGGGCAGCGTGCCGGCGGGCAGACGCGCACCGTACCGCGCCACGAGGACGAGCCACCATGCCGGCCAGCTCCCGAGCCACGCGACGGCCGCCGCGGCGGCCGGCCAGAGCGGCGACAGCACCGCCGCCGTCACGCCGAGCACGGTAGCGGGGGCGACCGCCGGCACCGCGAGGAGGTTGGCCGGCACGGCCACCAGGCTTATGGTGCCTGACAGTCCGGCCACCACCGGTGCACAGGCCAGTTGCGCCGCCGCCGGGATGGCCAGCGCCTCGGCCGCACCGGCCGGTACGCCCCGACGGCGCAGCGCGTCCCGCCATCGGGGCGCGAGCAGCAGGAGCCCTCCAGTGGCGAGTACGGAGAGGGCGAACCCGGCGTCGGCGGCCAGCTCCGGATCGACGACAACCAGGAGGGTGACCGCACCCGCCAGCGCCGGCACGGCGGCCCGGGGACGCCCGGCGGCCAGTGCCACGAGGCCGATGGCGCCCATGGTGCCGGCCCGGACGACACTCGGCGACGGCCGGGCCAGGATCACGAAACCGACCAGCGCGACCCCGCAGAGCGCGGCGGCGAGCCAGGGGCCGGCTCGGGCCCAACGGGCGAGCAGCAGCACCAGGCCGACGACGATGGCCACATTGGAGCCGGATACCGCAGTCAGGTGCGTCATACCCGTCGTCAGGAAGTCCTCTTCGACCGCTGGCTCCAGTCGGCTGGTGTCGCCTACCACCAGCCCGGGCAACAATCCCCCCGGTTCGGCGGGAAGCGGGGTGCAGGCCCGCTGCAACCCGGCCCGGAGCGAGCCGGCAATCCGCTGCGGCCAGGACGGAACTCCGAGCAGCACGGGTGGGGCGCCGACCGACAGGACGGCGGCGGTGAGATCACCGCCGCGCGGTGCCGTCAGCCGTCCGGTGGCGGTGACCCGTTGACCGGGCAGTAGGCGACGCCAGCCCGGATCGGTGGCGAGCACCAGGATCCGGGCCGGCACCCTGACCCGGCCGCGCTCCTCCACGTGCACCCAGACCAGCCGACCGGAGAGTAGATAGTTCGCGGATCGCCCGGCGGAACCGCGGATCGCGCGTGGATCGTCCCGGACCACCAGCTCGACGCTGACCCTGGCCCGTGCCTCGGCCAAGCGGCTGATCGGCGCGGCGTCCCGCACCTCCAGCCGGGCGGCGGTGGCGGCCCCTCCACAGATCACGCCGAGCAGCACACCGACCACGACCCAGCCGCACCGGTCCACAAGCACCAGCCCACGAACGGCCACGTCCGGGGACCGACGGCTCGCCGAAACTCTGCGGCTCGCCATTCGGGCCGTGAGGGCCAGCGCGGCGGCACCGGCCAGAGCCACGACCAGCAGGGTCGGTCTCATGCCCAGCAGGAGCCCGGTCAGGGCCGAGAGCCAGGCCCCGACCGCCAGGCCGGCCAGCCGGAGGTCCACCGGCCGCCGTTCGGGACCGCGCGGGGTGCCGTGCCGGTGGTGGTCGGCCGTCACACCGTCACCAGGTCTTTGAGATCCTCGTAACGGGCGTCGCCGATGCCGGTGACCTGGCGCAGGTCCGCCACGGAACGGAAGCCGCCGTGCTCCTCCCGGTGGGCCACGATGCGCTGCGCGAGCACCGGGCCCACCCCCGGCAGGGCGTCGAGCTGCGCCACGCTGGCGGTGTTGAGGTTGACCTTCCCGCCGCCCGGCCGCGCCCCGCCGGCAGCGGCCGGATCGGCATCGGCCGGGCCGGCTCCCGGGGGCGGGGTCACCCCGACCAGGATCAGCTCGCCGTCGGTCACCTTTCGGGCGAGGTTGAGCAGCGCCACGTCGACGCCGGGCAGCGGGCCGCCCGCGGATTGCAGGGCGTCGGCGACCCGGGCGCCGGCGGGCAGTCGCACCAGGCCGGGTCGGCGTACCTTGCCGGCGACCGCGACCACCACCTCGGCGGCGCCGGTCTCCGTGCCGCCCGAGCCCGCCGGTGCCGGGGCGAGCGCGGGTGCCGAGGGTGGCGGCGGGGACGCGACCGATTCGGTACGGGGTCGGGACAGCCAGGCCCACCCCGCCGCGGCGAGAACCACCAGCGCCGCCACCACGGCGAGGGCCCTGATCCCGCGCCGCCCCGGATCGAAGGCGCCCGGGCCGGCCAACCGCCTGGGCTCCTCCGGCATGGCCGGCGCCACTCCCGGACCGTTGTCGCTGCCCGCGCTCCTCGGAATGCGCGCGGGCCCCGCGGCGCTCGCATTGTCGACCGGAAGGCCACCCACCGCCCCGGTGCGACCGTCGAGCAGCCGGAACAACCGCTGCCGCACCAGTGTTTCCTCGTCGTCGGACACCCGGCGAACGTAGGCAACCGGGCGCCGGCCACGAGGGCCGGACGCGGCACCTGTGGACAATCGGCGCCCCTGTGGAGAACGCCCTGATCATGCTGGAGTGTGCTAAGGCGTACCCGCCCGAAGCGGGACCGGGATGCGCCGGCCGACGCGGTTGCCGGCCGGCGGACCGACCGGGGTCAGTTGGGGTTGCCGGCGTGGGTCAGGGTCTCCCAGGCCACGAAGAGGTAGTTCGTCCCGGCCGGGCGCTGCCGCTCGGTGAGCTGCTGGGTCCGGGTCATCGCGACGCCCCGCCGGTGGTGCAGGGCGTTGAAGGCAACCTCGGTGACCGGTCCGAGCCCCCGGTTCAGGCTGCCGCCGCAGAGCGTGGACGGCACCGGGTCGCCGAGCTCGTACTTCGAGTGGAAGCCGAGCGCGTGCCGCAGCCGGTCCTGGATCTCCGGGTAGATGTCCTGGCCCTGGTGCCGAAGCGTCTCCGCGACGTGGGAGATCGCCGAGATGCCGTAGCCGGTGTGCGTGAGGTCGCGGCAGGTCTCCTGGGAGAGACCGTCGGAGAAGACCTGCTGGCCGTGCCAGTACGAGACGACCTCCGCCCGGGTGTCGATGCTGCTGCCGACCGGACCGCGCGGGTACGCCCCGTCGCTGGTCAGGTAGAGAAAGGCCGGCAACCTGTCACGGAACTTGCCGACCGCCCGGTCGTAGGCCGCCCGGTCCTCCAGGAATACCGCGATCCCGAGACTCGCCTCCATCATGCTCAGTTCCCAGTTGCCGTTGCTGGTCAGGTTGCCGTTGATGATCTCCGGCAGGTAGACGTCGCGCAGCATGGCACCGAACCGGCTCACCCCGGTCGACGACCAGCCCCCGTACGTGTAGCGGATGATCTCGGCTGCCCGGGGCCAGCTCGATCCGGCCCAGGCGGTCTGCAACGGGGCGTTGCTGTTGGTGTGGTCCCGGATCGTCGCCGACCAGGCGTCCATGATCTGGATGGCCTTGTCGGCATACCGGCTGTCCCGGGTGATGTACCAGGCCAGCGCCAGGGTGTACGCGGCAAGCGCGTCCTGCCGCTCGTCCGTGCAACCGTTGTTGGGATTGGAGTAGGAACCGCACTCGACCACGGCCCGGGGCTTCGGGGTACGCGACAGGGAGGCGAAGCCGCTCGCCATCATCTGGTCGTAGGCGCCCTTCCAGGGCTGCGCCCCGGCGTTGACACGGTCCCGGACGAAGTCGAGTTGTGGCCGGCTGACCAGCACGCCGGGGTGGGTGAAGGTGGGGGGCGCGGCGATCCGCAGGTCGCTGTCGAGCGGCCCGCCGGAAGGCGGGGCGAGTCGACCGACGGTGGCGGTGGCGACGCCGCCCGTCGACGGGGCGGCGGCGACGGGACCGGAGTGCGGGACGACGACGGCCGTCGACAGCAACATCCCGGCGGCAATCATCCGGAATGCCCTGAGGCGAGAACGGGATCTGGACACGACTCCTCCTGCTCGGGGGGCCGCGACTCGTCACCGAGACGCAATCCTTAGGAAGGTTTCCTATCCAATAGGACCATCCAGATCAACCGACGTCAACGCCTGTCAACGACAAACCGGCGTGCGCATGCGGGGAACGCTACGAAACGGGCATGCGGGGAACGCTACGAAACGGGCATGCGGGGACGCTACGAAACGGGTACGACAACCGACGTGACACACGACGCGTGGGGTACGCCTCCGTCGGCTACCGGCGGTGGACCACCACACAGACCAGGCCCGGCCCCGCGTGCGCACCGATCACCGGGCCCGCCTCGGTGAGGTAACTGGCGTGCAGCCGGGAACCGAGCCGGGCACCCAGTTCGGCGGCGAGGTCTGCCGCCCGGCCCGGCACGGCGAGATGGTGCAGCCCGATCTCGACCTGCCCCGTCCCGGCCGCCTCCACCGCCAGGTCGACCAGCCGGGCCAGTCCCCGCCCGGCGGTACGCACCCGGTCCCGTAGCGCGATCACCCCGTCCGCCACGTGCAGGATCGGCTTGACCGACAGGGCGGTGCCGAGCAGCGCCTCGGCGGCGTTGATCCGGCCACCCCGGCGCAGGAACTCCAGGGTGTCGACATAGAAGAACGTGCTGGTCCGGTCGATCGCGTCCAGCGCCGCCCGGCGTACCTCGGTCAGTCCCGCGCCCCGGGCGGCGGCCGCCGCGGCGGCGAGCGCAGGAAAGCCGAGACCCATCCCGGCAGACCGGGAGTCGACCACGCTGACCCGGGGACCCGTCTCGGCAGCGGCCAGCCGGGCCGCCTCCACGGTGCCGGAGAGCTCGGCCGAGAGGTGCACCGAGACCACCGCGTCGGCCCCGTCGGCGAGCAACCGCCGGTACGTCTCGGCGAACTGCTCCGGCGCCGGCCGCGACGTGCTCATCGTGACCCGCCGGGCCCGCAGGGCCTGTGCCGCGTCCGCCGGGCCGACGTCGACGCCCTCCCGCCGCTGCGCCCCGTCCAGGACGACGATGAGCGGCACGACGGTGAGCCGGTACCGGTCGACCAGGTCGGCCGGCAGGTAGGCGGTGGAGTCGGTGACGACCGCGACAGGCATCCCGGCACGTTAGCCGATCGCCGACGGGACTCAGACGGGCGCCGGCGGTGGCGCCTGGGTGATCAGGCCGACGTTGTGCCCGCGCAACTGCCAGCCGCGTACCTCGTCGAAGCGCAACTCGGTCCAGTGGCAGTTGTTGAGCGGCCCGACCGAGCGCAACACCGTCGAGTCCCAGCCGATCAGGTAGCCGCACCCCTGCCGGGCGCCGCCGCCGTGCGTGGCCACCACGACAGTGCCGCCCGGCACCGCGTCGGCGGCCTCCTGCAACGCCGTGCCGACCCGCTTGCCGAGATCCTCCAGGCTCTCCACCTCGTTGCCGGGGTCGGGCTCGCCGGCCCGCCAGCGGGCGTGCTCGGCGGGGAACCGCTGCGCCACCTCGGTCATGGTGAGTCCCTGCCACCGGCCGTAGTACCGCTCCCGCAGGCGGGCGTCGGTGCGGACCGGCAGGCCGGTCAGTGCCACCAGCGCGGCGGCGGTGTCGGCGGCCCGGCGCAGGTCGCTGGTGACGATCGCGTCCGGCCGCAGCGCGGCGAGCAGTGGTGCCGCGGCGGCGGCCTGCTCCCGGCCGAGGTCGTTCAGTGGGATGTCGAGCTGTCCCTGCACCCGGTTGGCGGCGTTCCAGTCGGTGTTGCCGTGCCGCCAGACGATCAGCCGGGTCATTCGGCGATGCCCGCCTCGGCCTCCACCAGGTCCCGGTCGACGAACGGAATCGTCGGGCAGTCCTTCCAGAGCCGATCGAGCGCGTAGAACTCACGTTCCTCGCTGTGCTGGACGTGCACCACCAGGTCGACGTAGTCGAGCAGCACCCAGCGCCCCGCCCGCTCGCCCTCCCGGCGGACCGGCTTGGCCTTCTCCGGCAGACCGACCAGCGCCTCCTCGATCGCGTCCACGATGGCGGTCACCTGCCGCTCGTTCGGAGCGGAGGCGAGCAGGAACGCGTCGGTGATCACCAGCTGGTCCGCCACGTCGATGATGACGATGTCCTGCGCCTTCTTGTCAGCGGCGGCCTGTGCGGCGGCCAGTGCCAGTTCACGGGCGCGGTCGGAAGCTGTCACCGTTCTCCTTCGATCAACCGTCGGACCCTCCTAGCCTCTCACACGGCCCCACGGTACGGCCCGGCGGTTAACGAACGGTAAGCACGAAAACGGGCGAAATCACCCTCGATAGAGTCCCCGTTTGGCGATGTACTGCACCACACCGTCGGGAACGAGATACCAGAGCGGCCCACCTGCGGCGACCCGGGCGCGGCAGTCGGTCGAGGAGATCGCCATCGCGGGCACCTCGACCAGGCTGACGGTGTCGGCCGGCAGGTGCGCGTCGGAGAGGACGAAACCGGGCCGGGTGACCCCGATGAAGTGGGCCAACTCGAACATCTGGTCGAGATCCTTCCAGGAGAGGATCTTCTCCAGCGCGTCGGCTCCGGTGATGAAGAAGAGCTGCACCTTCGGGCCGTACACGGAGTGCAGGTCGCGCAGGGTGTCGACGGTGTAGGTCGGGCCGCCCCGGTCGATGTCGGCCCGGCTCACCTGGAACCGCGGGTTCGACGCCGTCGCGATCACGGTCATCAGGTAGCGGTCTTCGGCCGGGCTGACCGGCTCGTCCGCCTTCTGCCACGGCTGGCCGGTTGGCACGAAGACCACCTCGTCCAGCTCGAACCGGTCGGCCACCTCGCTCGCGGCCACGAGGTGCCCGTGGTGGATCGGGTCGAAGGTGCCCCCCATGATCCCTATCCGACGGATGTCTGCCTCCACCAGATGATCGTAGGCCGGAGGCGCCGTCGGTTCTGCCGGACATGAGGCAGATCGCACGTCCGCCGGTCACCGGCGTGCGGCGAGCGCCCGTCGCAGGTCGTCGTCCGCGTCGACCACCACCCGGCGAAGGCCGGATGGCAGGTCGTCGCGGGCCAGCAGCGCGGCGGCCAGATCCCGGGTCCGCGCGGCCACGGCGTACCGCGGATAGGCCAGCCCGGCGACCCGGTCGGCGACCCAGGGCGTACGACGCGACGCCGCCACCGGCATCTCGGCGAAGAACCGCTCCACGTAGGATTCTGTGAGCTCCGCCTGCTCGGGTTGCCAGAATCCGGCGGCGGTGGCCTCCAACAGCCGGTTCGAGAGGCCGGTCTCCCCGACGAGCAGCCGCCAGGACCGTTCCTTGGCCACCCCGTCCGACAGCGCGGCCCGGCAGGTCGCGGCCCGCTCCGCGCCGCTGGCGCTACCGTCGTCGGCCTCCTCGGCGGCGATCTCCGGCTCCCCCACCGCGCCGAGCACGGCCAGCCGGCGCAGCACCGCCCAGCGCAGCTCGGCGTCGACCGCGAGCCCGTCGGGAACGTCCTTGCCAGCCAGCCAGCCGATCAGCCGGGCGGCGTCGACGGTCGTGTCGACCAGCCCGCGTACCGCGGCGAGCTGGTGGGAGCCGCCGGGCGGGGCCGCCGCGAGCAGCCGGTCGCAGGCGCCCGCGACCTGCGCCAGCGCGGCCGGCCGCAGCTCCGGCTCCAGATAGCGGTCCAGCAGCGATCGGATCCGGGGCAGCACGTCCTGCACCACGACCACCTCACGCTCGGCCGGCAGGGCGGCCACGACCAGCGACACCAGGTCGGCGACCGGGCGTTCGCCGTCGGTGACCGCGTCCAGCGTCTCCGCCCAGAGCAGCGCGCGGGTCAGCGGGTTGGCCAGCACCGGCAACGCCGCCGGCACCGCGGCGACCGAGGCGGGGTCGAGGCGCACCTTGGCGAACGTGAGGTCGCCGTCGTTGGGCAGCAGCAGCCGGGCCGCCGGCTGCCCGGCCAGCGCCGCCAGCACCGTACGCCCGCCGTCCACCGCCGGGTCGAGGTCCACCTCGACCCGCTCCCGGAGCGTCAGCGCGCTCCCCCCGCCGGGCGGATCGGCGTCGTAGAGCCCGACGCCGATCCGGTGCGGGCGCAGCACCGGTTGTACCGGCGACGCGCTCTGCACCGACGACGCGCCCTGCAGCAGCGACACGCCCTGCACCGGCGGCGCGCCCTGCACGACGGCGACCTCGGCGTAGCAACCGTCGTCGCGCAACCGCACCTCGGTGCGGAGGGTGTTGGGCCGGGGCCGACGCAGCCAGACCTCGGCCCAGCCGGTCAGATCGCGTCCGCTGCCGTCGGCGAGCGCCGCCAACAGGTCGGCCAGGGTGGCGTTGCCGAACCGGTGCGCGACGAAGTATCCGCGCAGCCCGGCCAGGAAGGCGTCGTCGCCGAGCCAGGCGACGAGCTGACGGAGCACCGAGGCACCCTTGGCGTACGAGATGCCGTCGAGGTTGGAGACCGCCTCGGCGGCGTCGACCACCTCGGTCGGCGCGACCGGATGGGTGGAGGGCCGCTGGTCGGCCGCGTAACCCAGGGCCTTGCGGCGCAGCGTGAACGTGGTCCACGCCCCGTCGAACCGGGTCGCCTCGGCGGTGAGTCGGGTGCCGAAGTACTCGGCGAACGACTCGTTCAGCCACAGGTCGTCCCACCAGCGCAGGGTGACCAGGTTACCGAACCACATGTGCGACATCTCGTGCGCGATGACGGTGACCCGCAGCTCCCGCTCGCTCTCCGTCACCGCAGAGCGGTACAGGTAGTCGTCCCGGAAGGTGACCAGGCCCGGGTTCTCCATCGCGCCCATGTTGAACTCCGGCACGAACGCCTGGTCGTACTTGTCGAACGGGTAGCGCACCCCGAAGAGCCCGTGCAGCCGGTCCAGGCACTGCCGGGTGACCGCGAGGATCTCCTCCGCGTCCCGGTCGAGGATCCCGGCGAGCGAGCGCCGGCAGTAGAGGCCGAGCGGGATGCCGTCGTGCGCGGCCCGCAACACGGTGTACGCCCCGGCGACCAGCGTGACGAGGTAGGTGGCCAGCGGCGGTGTCGGGGCGAACGTCCAGCGCCCGGAGACCGGCCCGGCGGCGAGCCGCCCGTTGCCGGCCACGATCCACCCCTCCGGCGCGGTGACGGTCAGGGTCACCGGCGCCTTCAGGTCGGGCTGGTCGAAGCAGGCGAATATCCGCTGGGCGTTGTCCAACCCCGACATCGCGTAGAGGTAGGTCTCGCCGTCGGCCGGGTCGACGAAACGGTGCAGCCCCTCCCCGCTGTTCGAGTACGCCATCTCCGCCTCGACCACCAGCGTGTTCTCGGCGGCCAGCCCGGTCAGCGGGTACTGGTTGTCGGCCAGCGCGGCCGGGTCCAGGTCGACGCCGTTGAGCCGTACGCCGAGCAGTCGGAGGGGCCTGACCTCGACGAACGTCCCGGCCCCGGGGGTGGCGCAACGGAACCGGACGGTACTGGTCGACCGGTAGTGCTCCGCCGGCCCGGTGAGATCGAGTTCGATCCCGTACGACTCGACGGTGAGCAGGGCGGCGCGTTCCGCCGCCGCTACCCGGGTCAGGCTCGGCATCCGCTTATCCTGCACCATGGGTCCGCGGACGACTCGGTCCCGGACGGACTACCGATGGAGGAACGGACGATGGCGCAGCACCCCAAGGGCGATTTCGACCTGTCGCGCGCCGTGTGGCAACGCGCCGAGGGCGACGACTCGGAGGGAGCGGTCGAGATCGCGTTCGTCGACGACCTGATCGGTATGCGTAACTCCGCCGAACCGGACGGCCCGGTGCTGGTCTTCACCCAGGCCGAGTGGGACGCCTTCGTCGCCGGCGCCCAGGACGGCGAGTTCGACCTCGACTGAATGCGAGCATCCGCCCACGGTCGGCCGGTCGGTCGGAGTGGACTCGCCCGACCGGCCGGACACTCTCCGATGATCCGCCGAGTCGGTGCGTCGGGATCCGGGCGGCATCATCCGGATAGAAGAATGACGTACGGTTAGCCCGTACTCACGGCATGCTCACTCCGGGCGCACCGGGGCTGCCCCGCACCGTCCGTACCCCTAGCGTGACAGATCCTTTGTGCACCCGGCCCCGGCCGGAGGGCGAAGGTTGCACCGTGCACTACTTGGAGCTGCGCCAAGTTGGGGGAAGGCATGCCATCTTCCGCACGACCGTCACCGATCACCCGTCTGCTGAGGACCGGAGTCGCCGTCACCCTGGTGGCCGCGCTCGCCGCGCCGATCACCGGCCCGGCACCCGCCGCCGCGGTGGTGCTGCCGACCGGATTCCAGGAGCAGATCGTCTTCACCGGCCTCAACCAGCCGACAAACATCGAGTTCGCCCCGGACGGCCGGGTCTTCGTCGCCGAGAAGGGCGGCCGGATCAAGGTCTACGACAACCTCGCCGACACCACCGCCACCGTCTTCGCCGACCTGTCGGCGAACGTGCACAACCAGCACGACCGGGGGCTGCTCGGGATGACCCTGCACCCGGACTTCCCGACCCAGCCCTACGTCTACGTGCTCTACGCCTACGACGCGCCACCCGGGCAGACCGCGCCGTACTGGAACGACAACTGCGCCGCGGTCGGCGGCACCAACGGCGGTCGCTGCATCGTCACCGGCCGGCTCTCCCGGCTGACCGCCGCCGGCAACACGATGACCGGCACCGAGCAGGTCTTCGTGCAGGACTGGTGCCAGCAGTACGCCAGCCACGCCACCGGCGACCTGCGGTTCGGCGCCGACGGGATGCTCTACGCCAGCGCCGGTGACGGGGCCAGCTACGACCTGGTCGACTACGGCCAGCTCGGCAACCCGCCCAACCCGTGCGCCGACCCGCCCGGCGGGACGATGACCCCGCCGACCGCCGAGGGCGGCGCGCTGCGCTCCCAGGACTCCCGCACCACGGCCGACCCGACCAGCCTGGACGGTACGGTGCTCCGGCTCGACCCGCTGACCGGCGCCGCCGCCCCCGGCAACCCGTCGGCGGCCAGCCCCGACCCGAACATCCGGCGGATCGTCGCGCAGGGCCTGCGCAACCCGTTCCGGTTCACCATCCGGCCCGGCACCAACGAGGTCTGGCTCGGTGACGTCGGCTGGACCCGGTGGGAGGAGGTCAACCGGGTGGTCGACCCGACCGCCGGGGTGACCAACTTCGGCTGGCCGTGCTACGAGGGCGCCGGCCGGCAGAGCGGCTACGACAGCGCCAACCTCGACATGTGCGAGAGCCTCTACACCGGAGCCGGACAGACCGCGCCGTTCTACACCTACGACCACGCCGCCCGGGTGGTGGCCGGGGAGGCCTGCCCGACCGGCAGCTCCTCGGTCTCCGGCGCCGCCTTCTATCCGGCCGCCGGCGGCAGCTACCCGGCCGAGTACGCGGGCGCGCTCTTCTTCTCCGACTACTCCCGGGACTGCATCTGGGCGATGATGCCCGGCGCACCCGGCGGCCTTCCGGTGGCGGCCAACCGACGCACCTTCGGCAGCGCCGCGGCGAACCCGGTCGACCTGGCCGTCGGGCCCGGTGGTGACCTCTACTACGTCGACCACGCCGGTTCGGTACGCCGGATCCGCTACTTCCCCGGCAACCAACCGCCGGTCGCGTCGATCGCCGCCTCGCCGACCTCCGGCACCGCACCGCTGACGGTGAACTTCGACGGCACCGGCTCCTCCGACGCCGACCCCGCCGACGCCGGCCGGCTGCGCTACGAGTGGGACTTCACCGACGACGGCACCGTCGACGCGACCACCGCGACGGCGTCGTACACCTATCCGGCCGGCGGCCCGTACACGGCCCGGCTGACCGTCTACGACACGCTTGGCGCCTCCGGCACCCAGACGGTGCCGATCCAGACCGGCAACAGCATGCCGACCGCCGTGATCGACACCCCGGGCGACGACTTCAGCTGGGCGGTCAACGACCCGATCAGCTTCACCGGGCACGCCACCGACCCCGACCAGGGCACCCTGCCGCCCAGCGCGCTGCACTGGCGGATGTTCCTGCACCACTGCTACACCCTGGACAACTGCCACACCCACACGTTGCAGGACTTCACCGGCAGCAGTGGCAGCATGTTCGGGCCGGACCACGAGTATCCGTCGTACCTGGAGCTGGTGCTGACCGCCACGGACAGCGGCGGGCTGTCGCACAGCACAAGCGTGCGGCTCGACCCCAAGACCGTCGACCTGACCTTCGACACCAGCCCCACCGGGCTGCAACTGGTCTTCGGCTCGACGGCCCAGACGGCGCCCTTCACCCGTACCGTCATCCAGGGGTCGAGCAACACGGTCAGCGCGGTCACCCCGCAGACCGTCGGCGGCGTCCCGTACGTCTTCGGCTCCTGGTCCGACGGCGGCGCCCAGACCCACGTGATCACCGCCCCGAGCACCCCGGCCGGCTACACCGCCACCTACAACCCGCAGTCCGGCAGCGTCCGGCTGCCCCAGTCGCAGTGGTCCGTGGCCGGCGCGGACAGCCAGGAAACCCTCCTGGTCAACGGCCGGGCCACCAACGTCCGGGACGGCAACAGCTCGTCGATCTGGCACACCCGCCGGCTGCTCTCCAGTTCCTCGCACCCGCACTGGATCGACCTCGACCTGGGCAGTGCCCGGACGGTGAACCGGCTCTACTACCTGCCCCGGCAGGGCTCCAACACCGCCGGCCGGATCACCGGCTACGAGGTCTACGTCTCCAACAGCCGGAGCAGTTGGGGCACCCCGGTAGCCACCGGCACCTTCCCCAACACGGCCGCCGAACAGACCGTCACCATCGCGCCCACCACCGGCCGGTACATCCGGCTCCGCGCCCTCGGCGAGGTCAACGGTGACCGCTGGACCTCGGTCGCCGAACTCAACGTCGGCGTGGTCCCCACCGGCTGACCCGCAAGGAAGGGCCCCTTCTTATCGCTTTTTGTATATGAAGGGGCCCTTCCTAACGCGCCTGGTAGGGTGCCGGGTGTGCGGATGACCACGAACGGCTGGTGGGCGCCCTAGACGGGCGGCCATCGCATCCGCGTCCCGACAACAGCCAACGGCCGCCCCTCCGGGCGGCCGTTTCGCATGCGCTCCCCGGGGTGGCGACCCCGTCGAAGGAGCAGCTCATGCACACCAGCACCCCGACCACCGCGGGCGGCCCGACCACCGCGGGCGGCCCGACCACCTCCCGGGTACGCCGGATCACCGGCCTGAAGCCCACCGGTCACCTGCACCTGGGCAACCTGACCGGCGCGATCCGGCCGGTCGTCGACGGACAGTACCGGGCGGAGACGATCGTCTTCCTCGCCGACCTGCACGCGCTGACCGTCACCCACCAGCCGGAGCGGATCCGCGGGCTCACCCTGGAACAGGCGACGATGCTGCTCGCCGCCGGCCTCGATCCGGACCGGGCCCTGCTCTACGTGCAGTCCCAGGTGCCGGAACACACCGAGTTGCACTACCTGCTGGAATGTGCCACCGGATACGGCGAGGCGCAGCGGATGATCCAGTTCCGGGAGAAGTCCGCGGAGCGCCAGCAGGTCCGGTTGAGCCTGCTCAGCTATCCGGTGCTGATGGCGGCCGACATCCTGCTGCACGACGTGCACGAGGTGCCGGTCGGCGAGGACCAGAGCCAGCACCTCGAACTCACCCGCACCGTGGCGAACCGGTTCAACGCCCGGTACGGCGACACCTTCACGGTGCCCCGTGCGGTGCATCCGGCGGTGTCGGCCCGGGTGATGGACCTGGCCGACCCGACCGCGAAGATGGGCAAGACCAGTGCCAGCCCGGCGGGGACGGTCTTCCTGCTCGATCCGCCCGAGGTGATCCGCCGCAAGATGCTGCGCGCGGTGACCGACCCGGGCCGCACCGTCGAGTACGACCCGCAGCGCCGTCCCGGCGTGACGAACCTGCTGGAGATCCTGGCCTCCTGCCTGGGCGGTTCACCGGCCGCACTGGCCGCCGACTACGGCTCGTATGCCCAGCTCAAGAGCGCGGTCGCCGAGGCGGTCGAGGGAATTCTCCGGCCGATCCGGACCCGCTACACCGAACTCGCCCGTGATCCGGGGTACGTCCGGCGGGTGCTTGCCGACGGCGCCGAACGGGCCCGGGAGAACGCCGCCGACACGGTTCACCGGGCGAAGCGGGCGATCGGCCTGCTCAGCCATTGAGGAACGGCCCGCACGGGCGGTCGGGCGGACGGACCGGCAGCCCGCACGGGCGGACGGACCGGCAGCCGCTCAGGCCAGGACCGGCAGTCGCTTCTCGAAGCAGATGCTGTACGGGTTGTCGACGTACTCGCCGTAGACGGGGATCTCGGCGTAACCGGACGACAGGTAGAGCTGGATCGCGCCGGGAAGGTGGCTGCCGGTCTCCAGCCGCAGCACGGTGTGCCCCGACCGTAGAGCGAGTTCCTCCAGCGCGCCGAGGATCTGTCGGGCCAGGCCCTGACCCCGGTGTGCCGGCCGGACGTACATCCACTTGACTTCGGCGGTCTCCCGGTCCAGCGCCTGGATCGCCCCGCAGGCGACCGCCCGACCGCCGAGGACACCGACCAGATAGCGGGCATCGTCGTGCGGCCGGAAGGTCTGCCCGTCCAGACCACCACCGGCCTCCCGCAGCTCCCGCTGCTCTGCTGCCATCAGGGCGGCCAGCTCGGGATCCGACGACATGCGTGACTCGATCAGCACACCATCGACGGTAAACAGCGGGCATTTCGCCAAGGTTTCGGCCGGGTGGACCCGATACGGAGCGTAGAGAACCAATCCGCGCCCGCCCGCCGCCGCGCCCGCCTCGCCGGCCCTACGAACCTTCTGCTCCGACCAGCCCTACGAGTCGTCTTCCGGATCGTCCGGCGGTGTCCCGTCGGCGACCTCCTCCGGCGGGCGCTGCCGGCGAGCCTTTCGGGCGGCGAGCCGCTCGGCCGCGGTCGGCCGGGTCACCTTCTCCGCCAGCCGGCTGTCGGTGCCGCGCGCGCTCGGCACGTACTCGGCACCGGCGTAGAGCGTCGGCTGCCAGTCGAACTCCCGCTCGCCGATCCGGACCAGGCTCCCCGGCTCGGCGCCGGCCTTGGCAAGCTGCTCCTCGACGCCCAACCGGGCCAGCCGGTCAGCCAGGTAGCCGATCGCCTCGTCGTTGTCGAAGTTCGTCTGCCGTACCCAGCGCTCCGGTCGTTGCCCGCGCACCACGTACGCCCCGTCCGGTGCCGTCTCGATGCTGAAGCCGGCGTCGTCGACGGCGGCGGGCCGGATCACGATCCGGGTCGGCTCCAGCTCCGGTGCGGCCGCCCGGGACTGCTCGACCAGCTCCGCCAGCGCGAAGGTCAGCTCGCGGAGCCCTTCCCGAGTCACCGCCGAGACCTCGAAGACCCGCAACCCACGGGCCTCGATGTCCGGCCGGACGAGCTCGGCCAGGTCCCGCCCGTCCGGCACGTCGATCTTGTTGAATACGACCAGCCTTGGCCGGTCGGCCAGCCCGCCGTACTCGGCCAGCTCGGCCTCGATGGCGTCGATGTCGGCCAGCGGATCGCGGCCCGGTTCGAGGGTGGCGGTGTCCACCACGTGCACCAGCACCGCACAGCGCTCGATGTGCCGCAGGAACGCCAGCCCGAGCCCCTTGCCGGTGGCAGCCCCGGGAATCAGCCCCGGCACGTCGGCGACGGTGAAGGTGTGCTCGTCGACCCGGACCACGCCGAGGTTCGGTACCAGCGTCGTGAACGGATAGTCGGCGATCTTCGGCTTCGCCGCCGAGAGCACCGAGATCAGCGAGGACTTGCCGGCCGACGGGAAGCCGACCAGGCCGACGTCGGCGACGCTCTTGAGTTCGAGTACGACATCGAGCCGGTCGCCCGGTTCGCCCAGCTCGGCGAAGCCGGGCGCCTTGCGCCGGGCGTTGGCCAGCGCGGCGTTGCCCCGACCGCCCCGACCGCCCCGGGCCACCTCGAAGGTGGTCCCGGTGCCGACCAGGTCGGCCAGCACCGTACCGTCCATGGCCTGCACGACGGTCCCGTCCGGGACCTTGAGCACCAGGTCGCGCCCGTTGGCGCCGTCCCGGTTGGAACCGGCACCGCCCTTGCCGTTCTCGGCCTTGACGTGCGGCCGGAAGTGGAAGTCGAGCAGGGTGTGCACCTGCGGGTCGACCACCAGGGCGACACTGCCGCCATGCCCGCCGTTGCCGCCGTCCGGCCCGCCGAACGGCTTGAACTTCTCCCGATGGATCGAGACGCAACCATGCCCACCGTCCCCGGCCTGCAGGTGCAGTACGACCCGGTCAACGAACGTGGTCACGCTGCCAATCCTTTCATCGGCGCCGGAGACCGGCACCGCAAACGTGGCGGGTCGCCCCGCCGTGCGCCGGGCACCTTCGGCTCGGCGCGAAACGGCGGAGCGGGCCCGGACACCAGGTCCGCGGCCCGCTCCGCCGGAAAGCTGACGTTACCGCTCGGACGGCACGATGCTGACGACCTTGCGGCCGCGCCTGGTGCCGAACTTGACCGCACCCGCCGCCAGCGCGAACAGCGTGTCGTCGCCACCGCGACCGACCAGGTCACCGGGGTGGAACTTCGTGCCCCGCTGCCGGATCAGGATCTCGCCGGCGTTGACCACCTGCCCACCGAACCGCTTGACGCCGAGTCGCTGCGCCGCGGAGTCGCGACCGTTCCGCGAGCTGGACGCACCTTTTTTGTGAGCCATCTGAGGACGACCTGTCTTTCCGCTGGGGCTTACTTGCCGTTGGAGATGCCGGTCACCTTGACCTTGGTCAACGGCTGGCGGTGACCCTGGCGCTTGTGGTAGCCGGTCTTGTTCTTGAACTTGTGGATCCGGATCTTCGGACCCTTGGTGTGCTCGGCGATCTCGCCGGACACCGCGACCTTGGCCAACTGCCCGGCGTCGGTCACCAGGTTGTCCCCGTCGACGAGGAGGACGGCGGCGAGCTTGATCGCGTCGCCCGGCTGGCCGACCAGCTTCTCGACCTCGATCACGTCGCCCTCGGCGACCTTGTACTGCTTGCCGCCGGTCTTGACGATCGCGTACATCGGACGCGGACTCCCTGTCGTTGAGGCTGCGGGTGGTGTTGTTCGCGACGGCCAGCTCGACCGCACGGGGTGCGGGGGCGGGCACGCGAGAACGTGGCACGTAATCTGCGCCGCAGGCCAGCGTACGCCATGACGGGCCGCTCACCCAAACCGGCCCTGGTCCGGCAGCGGACGGCGGGCCGCCGGCCGGCCCCGGTCGCCCCTCCGGTGAGCGAAACCGCCGCCAGAAAGCCGCACAGGTCCTGCGCCGTCAGGTCCTGCGCCGTCAGGTCCTGCGCCGTCAGGTCCTGCGCCGTCAGGTCGCGCAGAGCTGGTCGAGTCGCTGCTGTAGCTCCTGGAGCTTGTTCTCGTCGACGGACTCGATGCTGGCCTTCATCGTGCCGACCTCGGTCGCGATCTCGGCCAGTACGGCCTTGAGTCGCTCGTCGGTGGCTCGGGCGGACTGTTCCCGCATCGCGTTGCCCCAGGTCTGCAGCGCCGCCTCCGCCCTGCTTCGGGCGGCGTCCGCCCCGGCGGTGTCACCCGTGCCGGCGGCCTGGAGCGACTTGCCCAGCTCCGAGACGAAGGTCTGCACCGAGGACGTGCTGGCCTTGGTGGCCGCCTCGCAGACCTCCCTGCCGTTGCCGCCGGCGGGCCTGGTGTCCACCACCGCTGGTGAGCCGCCCGGTGCGCCCGGGCTGACACCGGGCGTCGCGGCACCCGACGCCGATGCCGATGCCCCGGACGACGGGCCGGCCGAGGGGCCCGGTCCGGATGCGCCGTCCCGTTCACCCGAGCAGCCGGCCGCCGCGGACAGCACGGCGGCGATAGCGGCGGTCACCAGCAGGCGTCGCATGGTCTTCTCCTCCGGGGGGTGCGCCCGGTCCCGCACGAGGCGGTCCCGACGGTGGCCGGCGACCGGTCGACGATCGCGAACGAGTGACCAGCCTAGCCACCTTCTCCGCCATCGGCGCAGTCCCGGCAACCGCCACCACCCGGTGCGCGACCGCCACCGCACTCCGCCACCACCCGGTGCGCGCGACCGCCACCGCACTCCGCCTGCGGATGCGCGACCGCCACCGCACTCCGCCTGCGGATGCGCGACCGCCACCCGCCCTCGCCCGAGAGGACCGGTGCGGTCCACCGTCGGGCGACCGGGGCGGGGACGCGTGGATACGGTCAGGGCCGGGTACGGCGCCGGGTGCCTCCGCGCCGGGCCCGGCGACGACCGCCGCCGGCCTCCGAGCCGTCGGCCTCTCCGTCCGGGTCACCGGTCTCGTCGACACCGTCGGGATCGCCGGCACCCGCCAGCCGCATCGACTCGGCCGGCGCGGACCCGGCCGCCTCCCCGGCCTCGGGTGTCTCCACCTCGTAGCGGGACAGGTCGTACCCCATGGTGTCCTCGTAGTCCGAGTCCGAGTCCGAGTCCGAGACCTCGACGACGACCCGCTCCGGCGAGGCCGACTTCCGGCCCCGGCGGCGACCGCCGGTCGTCGACGACTCCGAGGCCGGTGCGGCGGAGGCGACGGCCTTGACCCTGTCCCCCGCGGCCGGACGCGACTTCTCCGGCACCGGCTCGGTGTGGATGATCACGCCGCGGCCCTTGCAGCAGTCACAGGTCTCGCTGAACGCCTCCAGCAGTCCGGCGCCGATCCGCTTCCGGGTCATCTGGACAAGGCCGAGCGAGGTGATCTCGGTCACCTGGTGTTTGGTCCGGTCCCGGCCCAGGCACTCCGTGAGCCGGCGCAGCACCAGTTCGCGGTTCGACTCCAGCACCATGTCGATGAAGTCGATCACGACGATGCCGCCCAGGTCACGCAGGCGCAACTGACGGACGATCTCCTCGGCCGCCTCCAGGTTGTTCCGGGTGACGGTCTCCTCCAGGTTGCCGCCCGCGCCGGTGTACTTGCCGGTGTTGACGTCGATGACCGTCATCGCCTCGGTCCGGTCGATCACGAGGTGACCGCCGGAGGGCAGGAAGACCTTCCGGTCCAGACCCTTGAGAATCTGCTCGTCGATGCGCCGCTCGGCGAACACGTCCGCCGTGCCGGTCTGCCGGCGCAGCCGGGGCACCAGGTCGGGCGAGACGTGCGAGAGGTAGGACTCGACCATGTCGTACGCCTCGTCGCCCTGCACGACGAGTTCCCGGAAGTCCTCGTTGAACAGGTCCCGGACCACCCGGATCACCAGGTCCGGCTCCTCGTAGAGGAGCACCGGGGCGCCACCCTCGGCAGCCTTGGCCTGGATGTCCTCCCACTGCGCCTGGAGCCGCTTGACGTCCCGGGCCAGTTCGTCCTCGCTGGCGCCCTCGGCCGCGGTCCGGACGATCACGCCCGCGCCGTCCGGGACCAGCTTCTTCAGGATGTCGCGCAACCGCTTGCGCTCGGTGTCCGGCAGCTTCCGGCTGATCCCCGAGGCGTTGCCATGTGGTACGTAGACCAGGTGCCGCCCGGAGAGCGCGATATGACTGGTCAGTCGGGCGCCCTTGTGCCCGATCGGGTCCTTGGTGACCTGCACCAGCACCGAGTCGCCGGAGCGCAGCGCCTGCTCGATCGAGCGGGCCCGCCCCTCCAGGCCGGTGGTGTCCCAGTTGACCTCGCCGGCATAGAGCACCGCGTTGCGGCCGCGCCCGACGTCGACGAAGGCCGCCTCCATGCTGGGCAGCACGTTCTGCACCTTGCCCAGATAGACGTTGCCGGCCATGGTGCCGGCGGAGGCGCGGGTGACGTAGTGCTCGACCAGCACCCCGTCCTCCAGGACGGCGATCTGGGTACGGTCACCGCGCTGGCGTACCGCCATCACCCGGTCGACCGCCTCCCGGCGGGCCAGGAACTCCGACTCGCTCAGGATCGGCGGGCGGGTGCGCCGCTGTTCCCGGCCGTCCCGGCGGCGCTGGCGCTTGGCCTCCAACCGGGTCGAGCCGGAGACGCCCTGTACCTCGTCCACCGACTTGCGGGGCTCGCGGATCTTGACGACGGTGTGCACGCCGTCCTCGGCCGCGCTGTCGGAGTCACCGGCGCCCTTGCGCCGCCGACGGCGACGACGGCGGGTCACGCCATCCCCGTCCCCGTCCCCGTCGCCCACCTCGGCCTCGTCGTCCTCGTCGGTCTCGACCTGGGCCGCCGGCTCCTCGTTCTCCTCGTCGTCCTCGATCTCGTCCGCGGTGCCCTTGCCCCGGCCCCGACCCCGGCGACCACGACGCCGCCGACGTCGGGCGGACGCACTCTCCTCGTCTTCCGCCCCGTCCACCCCAGGCTCGGTGTCGTCGAAGGACTCCTGCTCGACGGTCGCGACCTCGACCTCGACCTCGACCTCGGCCTCCGCCTCCGGCGTGACCGGCTCACCGCCGCGTCGGCCCCGGCGGCGCCGCCGCCCGGTCTCGGCCGACTCGGCCGGCTCCTCCTCGACCTCGGCTGACCGAGAAACCGGAGCAGACTCGCCCGTGACCGTGCCCGTGCCCGTCGCCGGGCCCCGGCTCGCCGGAGACTCCGCCTCCGGCGCCATGAACAGCACGGTCGGAGCGGAGAGCGCGGCGCGGCGTCGACGTCCCCGGCGGGTCTCCTCCGCCACCTCGGTGTCGGCCTCGTCACCGGGGGCGGGCGTGCCGGCGGTCGACTCCGGTACGGCCGGAGCACCGACCTCCGAACCGGTCACCGGAGCATCGCCGGTCCCCACCGGGGTGCTCGTCGGCGTCGAAGGCGTCCCCGCAGCGGCCGGACGGTCGGCGGATCCGACGTCGGCGGCCGGACGGTCGGACTCGGCGGAGCTAGCGCCGGTGGCCGCCGTTGCGGTCGGCTCGGCCGGAGGGGCCGAGGCCGCCTTCCTCCGCCGGGTACGGGTCACCTTCACCGGCGGTACCGGCTCGGTCACCGCTCCAGCTGCCTGCTCGCCGGGGGCTGCCTCCGTGCCGGAAAGGGAGGGAGAGGCGCCTGAATCATCCCCCGAAGTGCCGGGATCGGCCGCCGACGTGCTGGGATCGCCGGCCGGAGTCGCTACGCCGGCCGGAAGTCCGGTCCCGTCCTTCTCGCCCGTGCCGGCCTTCTTCTCCGCCGTGGTGGCCTTGCGCCGTCGGCGGGTTGCCTTGGGAGCGGGGTCGGTGTCGCCGGCCACCGGCGCCAGCACCTCGACATCGGCCGCCTCCGCGCTTGTGGTCCGGGCCGAGATCGGCGCCTCGACAGGTACGCCGGTCGGCGCGGGCTCGCTCGCCGTCGTCGATGTCCGGCGCCGGCTGGCACGCCGCCGGACGGGGGCCTCCCCGCTGCCACTCTCGGCACCGCCGCTGCCACTCTCGGCCCCGCCGCTGCCACCGGTGTCGCTGGCGTTCGCCGCTTCCGGGCTTCTGCCGCCGCTATCGGTCTCGGCTCTGCCACTGTTTCCGACACCACCTCCGGTGCTACCGCTGGCGGTGCTGCCGCTACTGGTGGTGCTGGCGTCGACGGCCGGCTGGGCGCCGGTCCGTTCTCCGCCCTCTGGCTCGTTCTCGAGCATGGACGTTCTCCAGTTCTGGCTTCCCCGGGCGCGGGTGAGCGCTGCCACGCAGGGTTGCCGCAAAGTATTTCCGGTGACGCGTCAAGGTGACCGCGGTCGCCGAAGTCTGCCTACCTGACCGCCGGCCGGGCTTCCGGCTGGCGTTCACCGATGGCGGTCCCGTCGCGATCCGCCTCCAACGGATCGACGATCTCCCCCTGCGCGGCCAGCGTGCCCTGCGCCAGCCGGGTCGCCTGCGGCGGCACCGGCGGCTCCAGGTCGGCCACCACGCGGAGGCCGGAAAGGACGTCATCGGGTCGTACGGACGGGGTGACCTGCCGGACGACCATCTCGAGTATCGCACACGGTATGCCCGCGACCCCGGAAGGTGCCTCCGTCCCCTCGATCACATCGATGCCGACCACCGCGGCGCGCGTGTCGAAGACGCGCCGCCCCTGCTTGGTCATCCGCTCGACGAGCACTTCAGAGGCGCCCAGGAAGGCCGAGACAGCGGCTTGGAGGCCGGTCGGCCCGACGCCCGGCAGTTCGACACGCCAGCGTGACGCGTCGATCCGGTCGGCCAGACTGCCGCCGCTCGCCACCACCGCGTCGAGGATGTCGAGCCCCGGTGACAGGGCGGCGTCCAGGGCACCGCGCAACGCGGCCGGCTCCACCGGCTGCTGGAGCCCGATTTCCAGGTATTCGGCCTCGCTGGCCACCCCGGTCGGCGCGGCGCTGGCATAGGAGATCTTGGGATGCGGCGTGAAGCCCTGCGAGAACGCCACCGGTACGCCGGCCCGGCGCAGTGCCCGCTCGAAAGCCCGGGCGAAGTCCCGGTGCGAGGTGAACCGCAGCGGCCCCCGCTTGGCGTACCTGATCCGGATCCGCTGTACGACCGGCGCCTGGCCGCCCTCCGGCTGTGGTTTCCTGCTGATCGTGTTGCTCCTCGTACGGATTGTGAGGGTGCCGCCCCGCCACCCGGATGTCCCGGCGGAAGCGGCCTGATCCGGCCTCGGCGCGGACGGCGGCGCTAGTGTCCGGCGCCGGCCGCCATGCGCAGGCCGGTGTTGACCGGCGTGAGCGGCAGCAACTTCTTGCCGGTCGGGCCGATCTGGATTTCGGTGTCCATGGAGGGACAGACGCCGCAGTCGAAGCACGGAGTCCAGCGGCAGTCGTCCTGCTCGTACTCGGTGAGGGCGTCCTGCCAGTCCTGCCAGAGCCACTCCTTGTCCAGGCCGGAGTCGAGATGATCCCAGGGCAGCACCTCGGCCTGCTCCCGCTCCCGCACGGTGAACCAGTCGAGGTCCACTCCGAAGGCCGGCAGCACCTCGGCGGCGGCGTCGACCCAGCGCCGGTAGGAGAAGTGCTCGCTCCAGCCGTCGAACCGGCCGCCGTCCTCCCAGACCCGCCGGATCACCGCCCCGACCCGGCGGTCGCCCCGGCTGAGCAGGCCCTCGATCAGCGACGGCTCGCCGTCGTGGTAGCGGTAGCCGATGGCCCGGCCGAGCGCCCGGTCGGCGTTGATCGCCTGCTTGAGCAGTTTGAGCCGGTTGTCGATCACCTCCGGCCGCTCCATCGGGGCCCACTGGAACGGCGTGTGCGGCTTGGGTACGAAGCCGCCGATCGAGACCGTGCAGCGGATGTCCCGGGAGCCGGTTGCCTCCCGACCCGCCTTGATCACCTCGTGCGCGAGCCGGCCGATCTGGAGGACGTCCTCGTCGGTCTCGGTCGGCAGCCCGCACATGAAGTAGAGCTTCACCTGCCGCCACCCGTTGGTGTACGCGGTGACCACGGTGCGGATCAGATCCTCCTCCGACACCATCTTGTTGATCACCTTACGGATCCGCTCCGAGCCACCCTCCGGGGCGAAGGTGAGTCCGGTCCGGCGCCCGTTGCGGGAGAGTTCCTGGGCCAGCTCGATGTTGAACGCGTCGACGCGGGTCGAGGGCAGCGAGAGCGAGACGTTCGTGCCGGCGTACTGCTCGGCCAGGCCGGAGCACATGTCGCCGATCTCGGAGTGGTCGGCCGACGACAACGACAGCAGACCCACCTCGGAGAAGCCGGAGTATTCCAGCCCTTCCTGCACCATCTGCCCCACGGTGGTGATGGAACGCTCCCGGACCGGGCGGGTGATCATGCCCGCCTGGCAGAACCGGCAGCCCCGGGTGCAGCCCCGGAAGATCTCCACCGCGTACCGCTCGTGCACGGTCTCGGCGAGCGGCACGATCGGCTTCTTCGGGTACGGCCAGGCGTCCAGGTCCATCGTCGTGCGCTTGTGTACCCGGAACGGCACGTCCGCCCGGTTCGGCACGACCCGCCGGATCCGGCCGTCGGGCAGGTAGTCCACGTCGTAGAAGCGCGGCACGTAGACGCTCTCGGTCCGGGCGAGCCGCAGCAGCAGCTCGTCCCGCCCGCCGGGGCTGCCCTCTTCCTTCCAGGTCCGGACGATCTCGGTGATCTCCAGGACCGCTTCCTCGCCGTCGCCGAGCACCGCCGCGTCGAGAAAGTCGGCGATCGGTTCGGGGTTGAACGCGGCGTGCCCACCGGCCAGCACCACGGGGTGCTCGTCGGTCCGGTCGGCGGCCAGCAGCGGGATGCCGGCCAGGTCGATCGCGGTGAGCAGGTTGGTGTAGCCGAGCTCGGTGGCGAACGAGATGCCGAAGAGGTCGAAGGCGCCGACCGGCCGGTGTGCCTCGACGGTGAACTGCGGCACACCCTCGGCCCGCATCAGCCGCTCCAGGTCCGGCCAGACCGCGTACGTCCGCTCGGCCAGCACGTCGGGCTGCTCGTTGAGGACCTCGTAGAGGATCTGCACGCCCTGGTTCGGCAGGCCCACCTCGTAGGCGTCCGGATACATCAGCGCCCAACGGACGACCGCCGACTCCCAGTCCTTGACCACCGCGCCCAGCTCACCGCCGACGTACTGGATCGGCTTGCTCACCTGGGGCAGCAGCCGTTCGAGCTGCGGCCAGACCGTCATCGCCGCTGACCTGCCCGCGACGGACGACGCGGCGCTCATGGAACCTCCCGGAACACTCGGCTGGAACACCGGCAACCACCCAGGGTACGCGCCGCACGTGCGGCCGATCCGACGTCCCCGGTGACCGGCCGTGTCCCGGCTGCCGTCGCAAGATGCTCCGGACCCGTTCCGATCGGCGTTTCCCGGCCCTCCCGGACAGTCGTACGATCCGGCGCGGAACGACCGATTGGTCGGGCGGTACTAACCTCGAACGGGCGCGAGAGGAGAGCCGCACAATGTCCCAGCCGCAGCCGGAGGAGACCGCACCGGCGGGCAGAGCCGTGCCCACCGACCCGCCGAGCCCGGAGACGGCGAC
Organism: Plantactinospora sp. WMMC1484; assembly: GCF_049315195.1. Taxonomy (NCBI): domain Bacteria; kingdom Bacillati; phylum Actinomycetota; class Actinomycetes; order Micromonosporales; family Micromonosporaceae; genus Plantactinospora; species Plantactinospora sp. WMMC1484. Next base: position 2,874,140 of record NZ_CP186055.1, on the reverse strand, counting down.
CGAGGCGGCCGGTGGTCGGGAGGGTCAGCCGGACGAGGCGGCCCGGCACCACCCGGCGGAGCCGGACGGCCCTGCCGACGCCGTGGACGACATCGATGCCGTCGACCTCGACGACCAGCCGACGCGGCCCACTCCGCCGCCCGGGAACAGCCCCGCCGCACCCACCCCGGCTCAGCACGCACCGAGCGAGCCGTCCCAGGCCGAACCGACCAGGGTCGAGCCGACCAAGGCAGAGCTGTCCCAGGCAGAGCTGTCCCAGGCAGAGCTGTCCCAGGCAGAGCTGTCCCAGGCAGAGCCGTCCCGGACGAACCCGGCCGTTCCGACCGAGGCCGAGACCGAGACCAAGGCCGAGGCCGAGGCCGAGGCCGAGGCCGAGACCGAGACCAACACCAAGGCCGAGACCAAGGCGGCCCAGACGAGCCCGGCCGCTCCCGGCGGGACCGCGACCGAGGCAACGGCGACCCGGGTCGCCACGCCCCGCTGGACCGGCTCGGCGGCCGTACCGCCGCCACGGCAGCGCAGGCGTCGCTGGTTCCGGGGCGACGGCGAGGCAGCCGACGCACCCGCGCCCCAGGATGTCCCGGCCCGGCAGGTCGATCCCACCCTTCAGATGCCGGCGGCGGAGGCCGACGACGAGGAGATCCCCACCCCGGTGGACCCGTGGGCCGGCGTCGCCGACGACCCCTGGCATGCGCACCCACCCGTCGAATACGACATCCCCGCCGGTCCTCCTCCGGCCCCGCAGTTGCCGGTGACCCGGCGGCTTCCCCCGCCGGCCACCTCCCCGCCACCGGCAACACCGCACGCCACCACGCCACCACCACAGGCACCGCACGCCACCACGCCACCACCACAGGCACCGCGCACCACACCACCGCTGACGTCCCGTGCCGCTCCGCCAGCGTCGCCGCCGAACCGGGTCACTCCACCGGCGCCGCCGAGCCGGGCCGCCCGGCCGCCGGCCCCGGCACCGCCCGCCGCGCGGAAACCACCACCGGCCCCCGCAGGCCCGCCACGGCCGCCGAAACAGCGGCGCCGCCCGGCGGACGATCTGGCGCCGGCGCCGCCGGGCTGGCAGGCGCCGCGCGGCTACGTCCCCGTTCCGGTACGCCGCCGGCGGCGCTGGCCCCGCGTCATGCTCACGCTGACGCTGCTCAGCATCGCCTGCTGCTGCGGCATCCCGGCGTACTACGCCAAGCCGATCTGGGACCAGTATCCAGCCTCGCCGGCCGATCCCCTGCCGAGCGAGATCCTCGACCTGCGCCTGCTGGACAACGCGGCCGGCCGGCAGACGGCCGAGCAGCTGAAGCAGGAGGTCCAGGCGCGGAACTGGTTCACCGACGGTGAGGCGTTCGCGGGCGTCTACCGGACCTCGAACGGCAAGCGGGTGGTCATCTACGGCACCACCGGATTCCGGTTCAGCCCGGAATCCGCGGTCCAGGACGAGATCCTCCGGCTTGAGGAGGAGTACGGCGTCACCTCGGTGGAGTCGGTTCCGACCGGCGTGCGCGGCGAGTATCGCAGTTGCGGCACGGGCCGCGCCGACGGCGACGAGGTGGTCGTCTGCACGTGGGCCGACCACGGGAGCCTGGCCACCGCGCTCTTCACCCGGCTGTCGATAACAGACAGTTCCGACCTGCTCACCGCTCTGCGGGAGAGCATCATCCAACGGGACCCGGTCGGCTCGGGCAACGGCAACCCCAGCAGCGGCTGACGCGCCTGCCGGCTACGAGCGCCGCTCCGCGGTGCCCGCCGCCGGCCACGAGAGCGAGCGCACCGCCCGGCGCCCCGGCGCCGGCTACGGGCCGCTGTCCGGCGCCTGGCGGGCCGGCGCGTAGCGGGGCACGTACTCCTGCCCGGTCAGCCGCTGGATCTCCGTCATGATCTCGTCGGTCATCTGCCGCAGCGAGGTCCGGTCGGCGGAGCGGCCGACGAAGTCGAGAGGCTTGCCGAACCGGACGGTCACCTTGCCGGTGCCGAGCCGGGGCACCCGGGCACCGATCGGCTGCACCCGCTCGGTGCCGATCATCCCGACCGGGATCACCGGCACCTCGGCGGCGAGCGCCAGCCTGGCCACCCCGGTACGCCCCCGGTAGAGCCGCCCGTCGGGTGACCGGGTCCCCTCCGGGTAGATCGCGATCAGGTCACCGGCGCGCAGCACCGGAATCGCCCCGTCGAACGCGGAGAGCGCGGCCCGACCGCCGGAGCGTTCCACCCGGATCGCACCGAGGCCGCTGATCACCGAGCGCGTGAACCGACCCCGCAGCCCGGTGCCGGTGAAGTACTCGGCCTTGGCCCAGAAGGCGATGTGCCGAGGCACCACCGAGCCGAGGAAGAGCTCGTCGGCGACGGAGAGGTGGTTGCCCGCGAAGATCGCACCGCCGGTCGCGGGGATGTTCTCCAGCCCCTCCACCGTGGGACGCCAGCCGACCCGCATCGCGGTGCCGACGGTGTATTTGCCGATGGTGTAGAGCAGCGGCACGGGGCCTCCGGCGGTCGAGGTGATCGGGCGCTGTCACGTTAACCGACGGCCGGTCGGTCCGCGTAGGTGACCGTCTTGATCACCCAACCGGACCGACCGGTCCGCCAGCCCCTACCCGGCGGGGCGGGGGATCAGCGACGCCGTACCGCCACCGTCACCCGGGCGCCCTCGCCGACCTCGCCCGCGAACCCGTCCACCCGGTCGGCGACGTCGACCGAGTCGGCCAGCACCTCCCGGGCCACGAACTCCCGGTACGCGTCGACGGCCGCGACGACCTCCGCCGGCCCGGACAGCAGCACGTCGATCCGGTCCGACACGTCCAGGTCCGCCTCCCGGCGGGCCTGCTGCACCACCCGTACGACATCCCGGGCCAAACCCTCGGCGGCGAGTTCCGGGGTGACGGTGGTGTCCAGCACCACCACGCCCTCGCCGCCGGGCAGCGGTGCGGAGTGCTCGGCATCGGCCGGCACCAGCTTCAGCTCGTACTCGCCGGGCTCCAGCCGGATTCCGGCCGCCTCGGGCACCCCGTCGACGAGCGTCCAGTCGCCGGCCTTGACCGCCTTGATCACGCTCTGCACCTGCCTGCCGACCCGCGGCCCGAGCGCCCGGGGCACCACCGTGAGCACCTGCTCGCAGTAGTCGGTCAACTCGTCGCTGAAGGTGACCTCCTTGACGTTCACCTCGTCGGCGATCAGGTCGGCGAAGGGGCGCAGCGTGGCGGCGGCCGGGGTGGCCACGGTCAGCGACGGCAGCGGCAGCCGGACCCGCAGCCCCTTCGCCTTGCGCAGTGACAGCGCCGCCGAGGCGACCGCCCGGGTCGCGTCCATCGCCGCCACCAGCTCGTGGTCGGCGGGGAACTCGGTGCTGTCCGGCCAGTCGGTCAGGTGCACCGACCGTTCCCCGGTCAGCCCGCGCCACACCTCCTCCGTGGTGAGCGGCGCCAGCGGGGCCAGCACCCGGCTCACCGTCTCCAGCACGGTGTAGAGGGTGTCGAAGGCGTCCCGGTCGCCGGACCAGAACCGGTCCCGGGAACGCCGGACGTACCAGTTGGTGAGCGCGTCCAGGAACGACCGGACCGTGCCGCAGGCGCCGGAGATGTCGTAGGCGTCGAGCTGCGCCTGTGCCGTCTCGACCAGCTCCCGGGTCTTGGCCAGCACGTACCGGTCGAGCAGGTTCGCCGAGGTGGTGCGCCGGACCGCCTCGTAGCTCTCGGCGTTGGCGTAGAGCGAGAAGAAGTACCAGACGTTCCAGTACGGCAGCAGGACCTGGCGCACCGAGTCCCGGATCGTCGACTCGCTGACCACCACGTCGCCGCCGCGCAGCACCGGCGAGGACATCAGCGTCCAGCGCATCGCGTCCGAGCCGTAGCTGTCGAACATCTCGTAGACGTCCGGATAGTTGCGCAGGCTCTTGGACATCTTGCGCCCGTCCGAGCCGAGCACGATGCCGTGTACGACCGAGTTGCGGAACGCCGGCCGGTCGAAGAGCGCGGTCGCCAGCACGTGCATGGTGTAGAACCAGCCGCGCACCTGGGGGACGTACTCGACGATGAAGTCCCCCGGGTAGTGGTGCTCGAACCACTCCCGGTTCTCGAACGGGTAGTGCACCTGGGCGAAGGGCATCGAGCCGGACTCGAACCAGCAGTCCAGCACCTCCGGCACCCGGCGCATCGTGGACCGCCCGGTCGGGTCGTCCGGGTTGGGCCGGGTCAGCTCGTCGATGCCGGGCCGGTGCAGGTCGGTCACCTTCACCCCGAAGTCCGCCTCCAGCTCGGCGAGCGAGCCGTAGACGTCGACCCTCGGGTACTGCGGGTCGTCCGACTTCCAGACCGGGATCGGGGAGCCCCAGAACCGGTTCCGGCTGATCGACCAGTCCCGGGCGTTCGCCAGCCACTTGCCGAACGAGCCGTCCCGGACGTGTGCCGGCGTCCAGTTGATCTGCTGGTTCAGCTCGACCATCCGGTCCTTGACCCTGGTCACCGCCACGAACCAGGAGGAGACCGCCTTGTAGACCAGCGGGGTGTCGCAGCGCCAGCAGTGCGGGTAGGGGTGGGTGTAGGTGTCCTGCCGGAGCACCACACCACGCTCCTTCAGCTCCCGGATCACCGACCTGTTGACGTCGAAGACCTGCTCGCCCTGGTAGGGCGGGACGAGCGCGGTGAACCGGGTGTGGTCGTCCACCGTCACGATCGTCGGAATGCCGGCCGCGTTGCACGCCTTCTGGTCGTCCTCGCCGAAGGCCGGGGCGAGGTGCACCACCCCGGTGCCGTCCTCGGTGGTGACGAACTCCGCGCCGAGCACCTGGTAGGCGTTGGGGCCGGCCTGGCCGACGAGGAAGTCGTAGAGCGGGGTGTAGCGGCGTCCGACCAGGTCACGGCCGTGCACCGTGCCGACCTGGGTGAAGCCCTCCAGCTCCTTCGCGTACGCACCGAGCCGGGCGGCGCCGACGACGTGGCGCTGGCCGTCCCGCTCCAGCACCGCGTACTCGATCTCCGGGCCGACGGCGAGGGCGAGGTTGGACGGCAGTGTCCACGGCGTGGTGGTCCAGACCCCGACCCGGACCGGCCCGCGCAGCAGCTCCGGCGCGCCCTCGTCCGGAGTCAGCTCGAACCAGACGGTCAGCGTCGGGTCGTGCCGGTCCCGGTAGACGTCGTCCATCCGGGTCTCGGTGTTCGACAGCGGGGTCTCGCAGCGCCAGCAGTACGCCAGCACGCTGAACCCCTCGTAGACCAGCCCCTTGTCGTGGAGCTGGCGGAACGCCCACATGACGCTCTCCATGTAGTCGAGGTCGAGCGTCTTGTAGTCGTTGCCGAAGTCGACCCAGCGGGCCTGCCGGTTGACGTACCGCTCCCAGTCCCGGGTGTAGGCCAGCACCGAGCTGCGGCAGGCGTCGTTGAACCTGGCCACACCGAGGTCGAGGATCTCCGCCTTGGTGGTGATCCCGAGCTGCTTCTCCGCCTCCACCTCGGCCGGCAGCCCGTGGCAGTCCCAGCCGAAGCGCCGCTCCACCCGCCGGCCGCGCATCGTCTGGTATCTCGGGACGAGGTCCTTGACGTAGCCGGTCAGCAGGTGGCCGTAGTGCGGCAGCCCGTTGGCGAAGGGCGGGCCGTCGTAGAAGACGTACTCGTTGCCGCCGTTCGGGCCGGGGTCGCGGGCCTCGACGCTGGCCTCGAAGGTCTTGTCGGCCACCCAGTGGTCGAGCACGCGCTGTTCGACCGCCGGCAGGTCGGGACTGGCCGGCACGCCCGTGCCGGCGGGAGCGTTCTTCGGGTACGCCATCGCGGGTCGTTCTCCTCGTCGCAGCTCACTCTCCGTGGTCTGCGAGGACGAGCCCTCCGGTACGCCGGAACCGGCGTGCCGCGGACCCGCGGTACCACCCCGCTTGGCGGTCGGGACATCGACCACCCGCTCGTTGGCCGGCTGTGACGGGCCGGTCCCGTCCGGTTCTACTGGGGTGTCTCCACCTGTTCTTCCGGAGGCTCGCCGGTGATGGCCGGGTCGACGCCTGTGCCCGTCAACGATACTCGACCGCCCCGCCGGCACCCACCCGATATCCCTCGGCCGGTGAAACGGCCGGCGGGCGCGGGGCGCCGCGAAATCGGGGAGCGTAAATCGGGTCGCTACGTTAGTCTGCCGCGACAGCACACGGAACGGGGACCGGATGCGTAGCAGATCACTACTGGCCGGCGTGACCACGCTGCTCGTGCTCACCGCCTGCACGTCGCGGCCGGCCCCGGTGCCGAGCCCGACGGCGGCGCCCAGCGTCACCCCCGCGCCACCCGACGGGCCCGAGGCGGTGCTCGCGGCCCTCGCGACGGCGGTCCGGTCCCGGGGCGACGTACCCCCGCCGGAGCTGCTCGCCGAGCAGGAGCTCGGCTCGGTGCAGGTCAGGCCCTGCCGGATGCTCACCGCCGAGGCCCGCCCCGGTGAGTCGTTCACGCCGCCGGAGCCGACCTTCGCCGGACTGGTCGAGGTCAACCCGGTCGCCTCGTTCGCCGGCATCACGCTGCCGACCACGGTCATCGAGGTCACGGTTACCGGGTTCGCCAGTGCGGCCGTGGCGGAGCGGACCGCCGAGCGGGCCCGCTCGGCCCGGTGCCCGGCGGACTTCACCCTCAGCTACACCACCACGAAGGTCCGGCGGGCCAGCACCGCCGTACGGGTTGCTGCCGTCCCGGCCCGGCTGACCACCGGGACGGTACGCGACCCCCGCCCTGCCCCTCAGGTGGGTTACCTGCCCGGCGAGGCACACCTGCTCCTCGCGCACGGTCCGCTGTTGTTGACCGTGGGGGTGCTCAAGTTCGGGCCGGGCACCGACGGCCCGGAGGTGACCGCGCTGGCCCGGGAGACCGCGCTGGAGGTCGCCTCGGCCGCGCTCGCGGCACTCCCACCGAACGGCACGCCGACCGCCAGCCCCTCCTGACCCCTGGGTCGTTCCATTCCCGCCGGATCCGGCCTAGCCTGGGCCTTAACCAGGGAGGTCCACTGTGGCAGATGCTCGTCGCCGCCCGGTCGCGCCCGTGCGCAAGCTCGTCGCCGCCGTGCTGGCCACCTTCGCCACCTTCGTCGTGCTGTTCGGCTTCGGGATGGGTAGCTGGGCGATCGCCGTACTCGGTGTGGCGCTGCTCGCCCTGGCCATCGCGCTGGTGGCGTTCACCGCCGTACGCAGCGGTCCCCGGGCCTGGGTGACCGGCATCGGGCATGTGCACAGCGTCACGGAACCGCCTGCCTCGTCTGCCTTTGGCCGGTGTGAACTACAGATCGTGATCGACGCGCCCGGCGTTCCGGGCCGCTCGGTGCGGATCCGGGACCCCCGGGTGCCGGTGTCGAAGTGGCCGGATCCCGGTGCGACGTTGCCGATCATGGTGGCCATCGACGACCAGCGGCACGTCCGGATCCTCTGGGACGAGGTGCTGACCCACGCCGAGGCGGCGGCGGCCGGTGGCGACCTCCCGCCGGAGTTCCACGATTTCGACCCGCTGGACGACGACATCCTGATCGAGCAGGAGGCGCCGCCGTGGGCACGGAACGGGGGCGACGACCCGTACGCCGCCCGACCGCCTGGCGGCGGCGCCCCGACGGAGGATCTGACCGACGACCTCGCCCCGCTCCGCGAGGACATGGAACCGCTCCGCGAGGACATGGAACCGCTCCGGGACGACCGGGTCGCACCCCGCGAGGAGCCGCTCGTGATGCGCCAGACGCCCGGAGGCACGATCGTCCTGGAGGGGACGGTGGTCGACTCCCCGGCCGCTGCGCCCTTGCCCCGCCGCCCCCGCCCCGGCCCCGGCCCGGGTGGCCGAACCCGGCGGCCCCGTCCCGGTCCGGCTCCGGCCGCCCACGCCCCGCCGGAATCCTCCACGCCCGAAGCGTCGACGGCTGGAACGTCGACGACGGAGCCGGAGGCACCGGTGGGAACGGGCGCCGACGTGGTGCCTGACGGCGTGGCACCCGACGCCGGGAACGGATCCGGCACGTCACCGATCCCGAAGGTCCGCCCCGACATCCGGCAGGAGAATCCCGCCGGCACCCGCCCGGACGACATCGACATTCCCCTGGACGACCCCGCCTTCGCGGACGAGCGGGTAAGCCCGACCGATCCGACCGATCCGACCGATCCGACCGACCCGACCGGAGCGGACGACCCGACCGGAGCGGACGACGAGGCGATTCTTGCCGAGCTGATCGCCACCCAGCCGCCCGCCCGGCTCGGCGGTTCCGCGCCGATCGCCGGGGTCGGCATCACCCTGCTCGTCACCGATCTGGAGCGCTCGGTCGCCTTCTACCGGGACCTGCTCGGCTTCTTCGAGATCGACGGCGGCGAGAGCAACGCGATCCTCGCCTCCGGCGCGACCCGCCTCGTGTTGCGGGCGATCCGCGACGTGGCACCGGTCAACCGGCGCCTGGTCCACCTGAATCTCGAGGTGAACGACGTCACGGCCGTCCACGAGGAGCTGGTCGCCAAGGGTGTGAAGTTCACCTACGCTCCCCGGGCGGTCAACCGGGGCGCCAAGCTCGAACTCTGGGCCGCCTCGTTCCGGGACCCGGACGGGCACGGCATCGCGCTGACCCAGTGGCGCAGCCGGCCAACCGGCTGATCTGCTTCCCGGGCCGCCCCGCCGACCCCGTTCAGCCGAGAATCACCCGACGGACGTGCAGCACATAACCCCAGACGGCGGCGAAGATGAGGCCGAGCGCGCCGAGCGACCAGTGCAGGAGGCCGGCGAGCAGCAGCAGGCCCTGCAGGCCGGTGGCGGCGTACCAGGCCCAGGGCCGGCGCAGGGATCCGGCGACGACGACCGCCAGCACCGCGAGCCCGACGACCGCGCCGATGGCGGTGCCGCCCAGGTCGCCGCCGAGCAGCCGGATCGGCTGGATCGCGAGCAGCAGCACGAGTGTTTGCACGCTCAGGGTCAGGGCGCCGAGACTGCGTACCGTCCGGTCCGGATCCCGCAACCCGGAGGGCCGGCGGCCGGGCGTACCGGTGGAGGCGCCGGGTGCACCCGTCGGTCCGCCGGGATGGACGGAGCCGGTCGCGCCCTGCGGACCTGCTGGACCAGCCGGACCTGCCGGCCCGCCGGGCCCGGCCTGCTCCGTCGGCCGGGCGGAGCCGGCCGACCTGGACGCCTCGTCGGGCGTGGTCATCGCTTCAGCAGCCGTCGCGCATCGGCCACGGTCGCCACCGAGCCCGTGATCAGCACGCCGACCCCGCTCAGCTCGCCCTGCACGTCCGACTCGGCGAGGGCGACGGCGGCCTCGATCGCGTCGGGCAGCTCGGCTGCCACCTCGACCCGCTCCGGCCCGAATACCTCCCCGGCGAGTTCGGCGAGTTCCGCGACCGGCATCGCCCGGGGCGAGCTGTTCCGGGTGACCACGACCGCGTCGACCACCGGTTCGAGCAGTTCGAGCAGGCTTCCGGCGTCCTTGTCCTCCAGCACGCCGACCAGCGCGATCAGCCGGCTGAACGCGAACTCCTCCTGCAGGGCGGTGACGGTGGCCGCCATGCCGTGCGGATTGTGCGCCCCGTCCAGCAGGATCGTCGGTGCCGTCCGGACCCGCTCCAGCCGGCCGGGCGAGTCGGCGGTCGCGAAGCCCTGCCGCACGGTCTCCACGTCGAGCTGGCGGGCGGCGCCGGCGCCGAGGAACGCCTCGACGGCGGCGAGCGCGATCGCCGCGTTCTGCGCCTGGTGCGCTCCGTGCAGCGGCAGGAAGACGTTGTCGTAGACCCCACCGAGCCCCTGTAGCGACAGCACCTGCCCGCCGACCGCCATCGTCCGGCGCAGTACGCCGAACTCGCCGCCCTCGCGGGCGATGGTGGCACCGACCTCGGCGCAGCGTTCCAGGATCGGCTCCGCCGCCTCCTCCGGCTGGACGGCCGAGATCACCGTCGCGCCCTTGTGGATGATTCCCGACTTGGCCAACGCGATGTCCTCGATCGTGTCGCCGAGCCATTCGGTGTGGTCAAGCCCGATCGGCGTGATCACGGCTATCCCGGCGTGCAGCACGTTTGTGGAGTCCTCCGCCCCGCCGAGCCCGACCTCGACGACCGCCACGTCGACCGGGGCGTCGGCAAAGGCCGCGAAGGCGAGCGCCGTGGTCATGTCGAAGTACGTCAGCGGCTCGTCGGCCCGCTCGTCGACGAGCCGGGCCAGCGGTGCCACCTCCCGGTAGACCGAGACGAACCGCTCCTCGTCGATCGGCTCGCCGTCCAGGCTGATCCGCTCCCGGACGGTCTCCAGGTGCGGGCTGGTGTAGCGGCCGGTGTGCAGCCCGAACGCCCGGAGCAGGGAGTCGATCATCCGGGCGGTCGAGGTCTTGCCGTTGGTGCCGGTCAGGTGGATCGCCGGGTACGCCCGCTGCGGGCTGCCGAGCACGTCCAGCAGTTCCTCGATCCGTCCGAGGTCGAAGACCATCCGGGTGTAGCCCCGGGCGGCCAACTCCGCCTCGACCCGGGCGAACTCGGCCGCCCGCTCCGCACGTTCACTCACCGCGATCCCCGCCCCCGCACCGTACGCGCTCGTTCCGGAACCCGCACACCCTCGACCCGCACCACCGCTGGTCAGCCCAGCACGGCGAGGGCGCTGGCGATCCGCTCCAGGTCCGCCTCGGCCGCCGCCAGCCGGGTCCTGATCTTGTCGATCACCGGGGCCGGCGCCTTGTCGAGGAAGGCCTGGTTGTCGAGCTTCGCCCGGGCCTGGCTGATCTCCTTCTCGGCCGCGGCCCGGTCCTTGGCCAGCCGGGCCCGCTCGGCGGCGACGTCGATCGAGCCCCGGGTGTCCAGGGCCACGGTCACCGCGCCGGAGACGGCGAGGGTGGCGCTGGCCCGGAAGTCCGGTGTCGCCTCGTCGAGCCGGGCAAGCGATCGGATCAGCGGCTCGTGCGCGACGATGCCCGCTCCGGCGAGCCCCTCCAGCCGGGCGGCGACCCGCTGCGCCGGCCGCAGCCCCTGGTCGGAGCGGAACCGGCGAATCTCGGTGACCACCCGTTGCAGCTCGGCCACCTCGCGCTCGGCTGCCTCGTCCCGCAGCTCGGGCGCCGCGGCCGGCCAGGCAGCGGTCATCACCGAGACCCCGGCCGGATCGGCGGCGGCGTTTCCGGCACTCGCGTTCCCGGCGCCGACCAGTGCCGTCCAGAGCTCGTCGGTGACGAAGGGCACCACCGGGTGCAGCAGCCGCAACAACTGGTCGAGCACGTGCCCGAGCACCCGGCGGGTGACCTCGGCCCGCTCGCCGCCACCGGCCAGCACCGGCTTGGCCAGCTCGACGTACCAGTCGCAGACGTCGTCCCAGGCGAAGTGGTAGAGCGTGTCGCAGACCTTGGCGAACTCGTACGCCTCGAACTGCTCGTCGACCTCGGCGGTGACCTGCTGCAACCGGGAGAGAATCCACCTGTCCACGGTCGAGAGCCGGGCCGGCTCGGGCAGTTCGCCGGTGACGTGCGCGCCGTTCATCAGGGCGAACCGGGTCGCGTTCCAGAGCTTGTTGCAGAAGTTGCGGGAGCCCTGGCACCACTCGTCACTGACCGGCACGTCCTGGCCGGGGTTGGCGCCCCGGGCCAGGGTGAACCGGGTCGCGTCGGCGCCGTACCGGTCGATCCAGTCCAGCGGGTCGACCACGTTGCCGAAGGACTTCGACATCTTCTTGCCGTACTGGTCGCGGACCATGCCGTGCAGGGCGATCACGTCGAAAGGCTGCCGGCCGTCCATCGCGTACAGGCCGAACATCATCATCCGGGCGACCCAGAAGAAGAGGATGTCGTAGCCGGTGACCAGCACGCTGGTCGGATAGAACTTGGCCAGGTCGGGCGTCTGCTCGGGCCAGCCGAGTGTGGAGAACGGCCAGAGCGCGCTGGAGAACCAGGTGTCGAGCACGTCTGTGTCCTGCGTCCAACCGTCACCGGCCGGCGGCTCCTCGTCGGGGCCGACGCAGACGACCTCGCCGTCCGGGCCGTACCAGACCGGGATGCGGTGCCCCCACCAGAGCTGCCGGGAGATGCACCAGTCGTGCATGTTGTCGACCCAGGCGAAGTACCGCTTCGCCATGTCGGCGGGCTCGATCCTGACCCGGCCGTCCCGCACCGCGTCGCCGGCGGCCCGGGCCAGCGGCCCGGTGTTGACGAACCACTGGAGCGAGAGTCGCGGCTCCACGGTCGTACGGCACCGCGAGCAGTGCCCGACCGCGTGCATGTACGGCCGCTTCTCGGCGACGATCCGGCCCTGTTCGCGCAGGGCGGCGACGATCGCCGGCCTGGCCTCGAACCGGTCCAGCCCCTCGAAGGGCCCGGGAGCGGTGATCACACCCCGTTCGTCCATCACCGTCAGCGACGGCAGATCGTGTCGCTGGCCGATCTCGAAGTCGTTCGGGTCGTGCGCCGGGGTCACCTTGACCATGCCGGTGCCGAAGCTCGGGTCGACGTGCTCGTCGCCGACGATCGGGATCCGCCGGCCGGTCAGCGGCAACTCGACCTCGGTGCCGATCAGGTGCCGGTAACGCTCGTCGTCCGGGTGTACCGCCACCGCAGTGTCCCCGAGCATGGTCTCGGCCCGGGTGGTGGCGACCACCACCTCGTCGCTGTATCGGATCGAGACGAGTTCGCCGTCGTCGTCGGTGTGCTCCACCTCGATGTCGGAGAGCGCGGTCAGGCAGCGGGGGCACCAGTTGATGATCCGCTCGGCCCGGTAGATCAGGCCGTCGTCGTAGAGCCGCTTGAAGATCGTCTGTACGGCCCGGGAAAGCCCCTCGTCCATCGTGAAGCGCTCGCGGTCCCAGTCGACGGAGTCACCGAGCCGGCGCATCTGGCCGAGGATCTTGCCGCCAGAGTCGGCCTTCCACTGCCAGACCCGCTCGACGAACTTCTCCCGACCGAGGTCGTGCCGGGAGAGCCCCTCACCGGCGAGCTGGCGCTCGACAAGGTTCTGGGTGGCAATGCCGGCATGGTCCATGCCGGGCAACCAGAGCGCCTCGTAGCCCTGCATCCGGCGGCGTCGGGTCAGCGCATCCATCAGGGTGTGCTCGAACGCGTGACCCATGTGCAGCGAACCGGTGACGTTGGGCGGCGGGATGACGATGGTGAACGGGGGCCTGTCGCTGTCGGCCGAGGCCCGGAACCGCCCGGCTGCTACCCACTCCTCGTACCGCCGACCTTCTACCTCGCCCGGCTGGTACTGGGCGGAAAGGGTCGGGGCGGGGGCGCGCTCGGTATCCAGAGTCTCGGTCACCCTGGAAGTCTACGAGCCTCCCGCCCGGCGCGTCGTACGCCACCTCCCCGTTCGCTACGGTGGCGCTATGCCCGATGCACCTCGCTCCGACCGGCGTTCTCCGGCCGACTCCGGCGCCATCGAGATCACGTCGGAGCCGATCGTGCTGGCCCAGCGCCCCGGCCCGGACATGGAGCCGGACCCGGGCGCCGAGCGCATCCCCGGGGCCGATTCGGCCCATCCTGTCGGGGCGGTCGACATCACTCCGGTCCCCGGACGCGACGCCGACGCCGGTGAGCCGGCCGAGAGGCCGTCGTCACGGCGCCGGAAGATCGTGCTCGGCTCGGTGCTCGCGGTAGCGGTCGCCGGTGCCGCCGTGATGGGCAGCGCCGGCTGGCGCGTCCTGCAGCAGAAGGACGCCGCTCTCGCCGCTCCGGCCGAGGTGGCCGGGCTCACCCGGGACGAGAGTGAGGGTGCCCGAAGCACTATCGAGTACCTCCGGACGGCCGTCAACGCCGAGATCAACTTTGCGGAGAGCTACGGCGCCGTCTACGCCGATCCGGCCGGGCCCGACCGCAGCGTCCTGCTCTTCGGCGGTACGACCCTCGTCTGGCAGCCCGAGCGCGACCTGGACCGCCTCTTCGAGCTGGCCTCGGAGGAGGACAGCCCGGTCGACGGCATCCGGGAGGTGGACGCGGGCGCCCTGGGCGGAGTCGTAAAGTGTGGCACGGCGCCGGTGCAGGGCGGCGAACACCTCGTCTTCTGCGGCTGGGCCGATCACGGCAGCATCATGATGGGGATGTTCCCGGCCCGCTCCGTCGACGAGTCGGCCACGCTGCTGCGCGACATCCGTAGCGCGATCCTGAGCAGGGACTGACCGTTCCGGAGTCGGGTCGGAATCGGGCCGGGCGCACTCCGGTGGAGTGAATCGGGCCGGAAATGCGAGTGGCGCCACCCGTGTCGGGTGGCGCCACTCCGCTGAAGATGTCCGGCGGTGTCCTACTCTCCCACACCCTCCCGAGTGCAGTACCATCAGCGCTGGAAGGCTTAGCTTCCGGGTTCGGAATGTAACCGGGCGTTTCCCTTCCGCCATAACCGCCGTAACCCTATCAACACAACAAACAACACCCCGGCCACACCCGGGAACACCGTTGTTCGTTTGCTGTGAATCACACAGTGGACGCGTAGCAGCCTTGTAGACAAGTCCTCGGCCTATTAGTACCGGTCAACTGAACCAGTTACCTGGCTTACATCTCCGGCCTATCAACCCAGTCGTCTCACTGGGAGCCTTACCCCCAAACAGGGGTGGGATACCTCATCTCGAAGCAGGCTTCCCGCTTAGATGCTTTCAGCGGTTATCCCTCCCGAACGTAGCCAACCAGCCGTGCCCCTGGCGGGACAACTGGCACACCAGAGGTTCGTCCGTCCCGGTCCTCTCGTACTAGGGACAGCCCTTCTCAAGTATCCTACGCGCACGGCGGATAGGGACCGAACTGTCTCACGACGTTCTAAACCCAGCTCGCGTACCGCTTTAATGGGCGAACAGCCCAACCCTTGGGACCTGCTACAGCCCCAGGATGCGACGAGCCGACATCGAGGTGCCAAACCATCCCGTCGATATGGACTCTTGGGGAAGATCAGCCTGTTATCCCCGGGGTACCTTTTATCCGTTGAGCGACACCGCTTCCACACGCAAGTGCCGGATCACTAGTCCCGACTTTCGTCCCTGCTCGACCCGTCAGTCTCACAGTCAAGCTCCCTTATACACTTACACTCAACACCTGATTGCCAACCAGGCTGAGGGAACCTTTGGGCGCCTCCGTTACCATTTAGGAGGCAACCGCCCCAGTTAAACTACCCACCAGACACTGTCCCTGAACCCGATAAGGGCCCCAAGTTAGATACCCGAACCAACCAGAGTGGTATTTCAACACTGCCTCCACCCATACTGGCGTACGAGCTTCACCGGCTCCCACCTATCCTACACAAGCTAATTCAAGCACCAATGTCAAGCTATAGTAAAGGTCCCGGGGTCTTTCCGTCCTGCCGCGCGTAACGAGCATCTTTACTCGTACTGCAATTTCGCCGGGCCTGTGGTTGAGACAGTGGGGAAGTCGTTACGCCATTCGTGCAGGTCGGAACTTACCCGACAAGGAATTTCGCTACCTTAGGATGGTTATAGTTACCACCGCCGTTTACTGGCGCTTAAGTTCTCAGCCTCGCCCCCCGAAGAGAGCTAACCGGTCCCCTTAACGTTCCAGCACCGGGCAGGCGTCAGTCCATATACATCGAATTACTTCTTCGCATGGACCTGTGTTTTTAGTAAACAGTCGCTTCCCCCTGCTCTCTGCGGCCATACAACGCTCCACCAGCAAGTGGCTTCACGTCTCCGGCCCCCCTTCTCCCAAAGTTACGGGGGCAATTTGCCGAGTTCCTTAACCACAGTTCACCCGATCGCCTCGGTATTCTCTACCTGACCACCTGTGTCGGTTTAGGGTACGGGCCGCTCGGAACTCGCTAGAGGCTTTTCTCGACAGCATAGGATCACTGACTTCACCTGAATCGGCTCGGCATCACGTCTCAACCACATGCACCACGGATTTGCCTATGGTGCGGTCTACACGCTTACCCCGGCACAACCACCGGCCGGGCTCAGCTACCTTCCTGCGTCACCCCATCGCTTGACTACTACCCGCCAGGACCCCACGCTCCCCTGTCTTGGTCCGAAAACCGCCACAGGATCGGATGGTTAGCACAACGAGGTTCATCACGGGCGCTCCTACACGGGTACGGGAATATCAACCCGTTATCCATCGACTACGCCTCTCGGCCTCGCCTTAGGCCCCGACTCACCCAGGGCGGATTAACCTGGCCCTGGAACCCTTGGTCATCCGGCGGAAGGGTTTCCCACCCTTCTTTCGCTACTCATGCCTGCATTCTCACTCGTGCCGCGTCCACAACTCGATCACTCGGCTGCTTCACCCCCGGCACGACGCTCCCCTACCCACCCACACACCTGGATGACATCCAAAAACATCACCAAGCCAACGTGTGAATGCCACAGCTTCGGCGGTGTACTTGAGCCCCGCTACATTGTCGGCGCGGAACCACTTGACCAGTGAGCTATTACGCACTCTTTAAAGGATGGCTGCTTCTAAGCCAACCTCCTGGTTGTCTATGCGACCCCACATCCTTTTCCACTTAGCACACGCTTAGGGGCCTTAGCTGGCGATCTGGGCTGTTTCCCTCTCGACTACGAAGCTTATCCCCCGCAGTCTCACTGCCGCGCTCTCACTTACCGGCATTCGGAGTTTGGCTGATTTCAGTAACCTTGTAGGGCCCCTAGACCATCCAGTGCTCTACCTCCGGCAAGAAACACACGACGCTGCACCTAAATGCATTTCGGGGAGAACCAGCTATCACGGAGTTTGATTGGCCTTTCACCCCTAACCACAGGTCATCCCCCAACTTTTCAACGTTGGTGGGTTCGGCCCTCCACGCGGTCTTACCCACGCTTCAGCCTGCCCATGGCTAGATCACCCCGCTTCGGGTCTAGAACACGCGACTACACGCCCTATTAAGACTCGCTTTCGCTACGGCTACCCCACACAGGTTAACCTCGCCACATGCCACTAACTCGCAGGCTCATTCTTCAAAAGGCACGCCGTCACCCCACCAGAAAACTGGCGCAAGCTCCGACGGATTGTAGGCGAACGGTTTCAGGTACTATTTCACTCCCCTCCCGGGGTACTTTTCACCATTCCCTCACGGTACTCGTCCGCTATCGGTCACCAGGAAGTATTTAGGCTTACCAGGTGGTCCTGGCAGATTCACGGCAGATTTCAGGAGTCCGCCGCTACTCGGGAACATCCACAAAGAAGACCAGGCGCTTTCACCTACCGGACTATCACCGCCTACGGTTGGCTTTTCCACACCATTCAGCTAACACCTGGCTTTGTAACTTCCCGGAGAAGTGTCAGCCTCTCCCACAGAGTCCCACAACCCCGACCACGCAACCCCTGACAGGTATCACACGCAACCGGTTTAGCCTCATCCGCTTTCGCTCGCCACTACTCACGGAATCACAATTGTTTTCTCTTCCTACGGGTACTGAGATGTTTCACTTCCCCGCGTTCCCTCCACACACCCTATGAATTCAGGTGCAGGTGACACCACATGACTGGTGCCAGGTTACCCCATTCGGACACCCTGGGATCACAGCTCGGTTGACAGCTCCCCCAGGCCTATCGCGGCCTCCCACGTCCTTCATCGGCTCCTGGTGCCAAGGCATCCACCGTCCGCCCTTGACAACTTGACCACAAAGATGCTCGCGTCCACTGTGCAATTCTCAACAAACGACCAACCCACAACCCACCACCCCACACCAGCAACCCCCACCAGGAACAACCCCAGCAAGAACCCGGTATGCGAGGCCAGGCCGCACCTGGCAGAAGAACCAACCACCAACATGGTTGTTCCCTCAGGACCCAACAGGATGCTCCACACCCACCACCAGCCGCACCAACCCGGACTTCCACACCACCCCAAAAGATGGCCGTACCACCCGGACCAGCCGCTGCCAGCCGTGAACTAGCCAGTGTCTCCGCCAACGAGCACCCCAACCCGACATCCGCGGGCCACAGGGCTCCTACCCGACCTTCGCCAGGAGGCGCTCCTTAGAAAGGAGGTGATCCAGCCGCACCTTCCGGTACGGCTACCTTGTTACGACTTCGTCCCAATCGCCAGCCCCACCTTCGACCACTCCCTCCCCCGAAGAGGTTAGGCCATGGGCTTCGGGTGTTGCCGACTTTCGTGACGTGACGGGCGGTGTGTACAAGGCCCGGGAACGTATTCACCGCAGCGTTGCTGATCTGCGATTACTAGCGACTCCGACTTCACGGGGTCGAGTTGCAGACCCCGATCCGAACTGAGACCGGCTTTTTGGGATTCGCTCCACCTCACGGTATCGCAGCCCATTGTACCGGCCATTGTAGCATGCGTGAAGCCCTGGACATAAGGGGCATGATGACTTGACGTCATCCCCACCTTCCTCCGAGTTGACCCCGGCAGTCTTCGATGAGTCCCCGGCCGAACCGCTGGCAACATCGAACAAGGGTTGCGCTCGTTGCGGGACTTAACCCAACATCTCACGACACGAGCTGACGACAGCCATGCACCACCTGTGACCGCCCCCGAAGGACCCCACATCTCTGCGAGTTTTGCGGCCATGTCAAACCCAGGTAAGGTTCTTCGCGTTGCATCGAATTAATCCGCATGCTCCGCCGCTTGTGCGGGCCCCCGTCAATTCCTTTGAGTTTTAGCCTTGCGGCCGTACTCCCCAGGCGGGGCGCTTAATGCGTTAGCTGCGGCACAGAGAACCGGAGAGGCCCCCCACACCTAGCGCCCAACGTTTACAGCGTGGACTACCAGGGTATCTAATCCTGTTCGCTCCCCACGCTTTCGCTCCTCAGCGTCAGTATCGGCCCAGAGACCCGCCTTCGCCACCGGTGTTCCTCCTGATATCTGCGCATTTCACCGCTACACCAGGAATTCCAGTCTCCCCTACCGAACTCTAGCCTGCCCGTATCGGCTGCAAGCCCACAGTTGAGCCGTGGGTTTTCACAGTCGACGCGACAAACCGCCTACGAGCTCTTTACGCCCAATAAATCCGGACAACGCTCGCGCCCTACGTCTTACCGCGGCTGCTGGCACGTAGTTGGCCGGCGCTTCTTCTGCAGGTACCGTCACTCACGCTTCGTCCCTGCTGAAAGAGGTTTACAACCCGAAGGCCGTCATCCCTCACACGGCGTCGCTGCATCAGGCTTCCGCCCATTGTGCAATATTCCCCACTGCTGCCTCCCGTAGGAGTCTGGGCCGTGTCTCAGTCCCAGTGTGGCCGGTCGCCCTCTCAGGCCGGCTACCCGTCGTCGCCTTGGTAGGCCATCACCCCACCAACAAGCTGATAGGCCGCGAGCCCATCCCAAGCCGAAAAACTTTCCACACACCACCATGCGGCAGCATGTCATATCCGGTATTAGCCCCCGTTTCCGAGGGTTATCCCAAAGCCTGAGGCAGGTTACTCACGTGTTACTCACCCGTTCGCCGCTCGAGTACCCCGAAGGGCCTTTCCGCTCGACTTGCATGTGTTAAGCACGCCGCCAGCGTTCGTCCTGAGCCAGGATCAAACTCTCCAACAAAAACCAGAGAAATCAAACCCAGCAACAAAAACACTTGCTGCCAAACAAACAAAACCATTTGGCACTGGCATATCAAGCACCCTGTTGAGTTCTCAAAGAACAAACACACACCGAACACGATCCCACCAACAGAACCGCCCCCGGGGCAACTGCTCCAAGCTACCCGTCCGGCCTCGCAGTGTCAAGCCCCAACTTCTGGCTTGGTTGCTTCACCCGATGGGTTCCCGTACTCACGCACACCGGAAGGGTGGTCGCTTCTGTCAGGGAGAGGCCTACAGACCGGCCGATGGCGCCTCGTGGCCCATCCGCCCGGCTCCTGCCGGCCTCGACAACTTTACCCGGTTGGTCTCGCGATCTCAACCTGAATGTCACCTGGTCGAGCGCACCACCCGGCCCCGGCCTCCGGCGGGCAGCTGCCCGACCGACGATCCGAGGTGCTTGCGGCCCGGCCTGTCGTCCGGTGCGCCGCGCGCAGAGAGAAAGGTACGCCGCCGGCCGGCTGGGCGCAAATCGACGTACTCCTCCTTGCCGTGCCCCTGTGACCCGACCGTGCCGCAGTTGTCCGTGTCAGCTTCGGCCAGGCGTGTCAGAGTGGCAGGCATGGCCGCGCTACCGAGCGACACCGCGATCATCCTCGCGCAGGACAGCCTCTCGGCGCTTCTGCTGCCCTTCTGGCAGATCGTGATCGGTGGCCTCGTGCTGCTGGCTCTGCTCGCCTCGGTTCGCCGGTTGGCACGGCGCGGCCGGTCCCGGATGACCACCGGGCTGTTGGTGACCGCCTCCGCGATCATCGGCCTGGCCGTGGTCGGCATGCTGCTGCAGTGACGCGGCAACCTGTCGCAGTGACGCGGCAACGTCCGGCGGTGCCGGGCGAGCACCGGCAGGTCGAGGTGGCCGGTCCCCGGCAGCGCCGGCGGCGAGGTTTCGGCAAAGGGCTCCGGCGGGACGGCTCCGGCGGATCAGAGCCGGCGGTTCGCCAGGCTGGGTAGCTCGGTCCGGATCTCGCGGAGCCGGTCGAGGTCGAGATCGGCGACCACGATCCCGACCGTGTCGGGTGCCTGGGCGAGTACGGTCCCCCACGGGTCGATCACCATGCTGCGCCCGAAGCAGGTACGCCCAGGATCGTGGTCCCCGATCTGCGCGGCGGCCGCCACGTAACACTGGTTCTCGATCGCCCGGGCGCGGAGCAGCACCTCCCAGTGGTCCCGACCGGTGTGCAGCATGAAGGCGGCGGGCACCACCAGCAACTGGGCCTCCCCGGCAACGGCCAGCTGCCGGTACAGCTCGGGGAAACGCAGGTCGTAGCAGATCGAGAGGCCGACGCGTACGCCCTCGACGTCGACGACGACCGGCGCGGTGCCGGCGGCTACGTTCCTGGATTCGAGGTACGAGACCCGGCCGGGAATCTCGACGTCGTAGAGGTGGATCTTCCGGTACGTCGCGGCGAGCGCCCCAACCCGGTCGAAGACGAGCGAGGTGTTGTAGGTGTGGTCGGGGTCCGGACCGGTCTCGTGGAACGAGCCGGCGTGCACCCACATGCCGTGCTGCCGGGCCGCGTCGGCGAAGAACTCGGCGAACTCGCCGTCGACGGGCTCCGGGGCGGGCAGGCCGCGCGACGGGCCGAGGTAGTCGATGTACTCCGGAAGGATCGCCAGGTCCGCCCCGGCGGCCGCGGCCCGGCCGAGCAGCTCGCCAGCGGCGGCCAGGTTGGCCTTCCGGTCGTCGCGGGCGTTGACCTGACAGACGGCGACGCGCATGCGGAGAGCCTACGGCGGCGGTCGTCGGGTGACCAGCCTTACCCGGGCGGCCGACGGAGGGTCAGGCCGAGCGCTCCTCGCGCTCGCGGCGGGCGCGGCGGCCGGTGAACTCGCGCGGCACGATCGTCGGGTTGACGTTCTCGAGCACGACGCCACGGGTGATCAGGACCCGGGCCGCGTTCGGGTTGCTGGGCACCTCGTACATCACGGAGAGCAGGACCTCTTCGAGGATGGCGCGCAGGCCGCGGGCGCCGGTGCCGCGGAGCATCGCCTGGTCGGCGATCGCCTCCAGGGCGGCCGGCTCGAACTCCAGCTCGACGCCGTCGAGCTCGAAGAGGCGCTGGTATTGCCGCACGAGCGCGTTGCGGGGCTCGGTGAGGATCCGGACCAGTGCCTCGCGGTTGAGGCTCCGCACGTTTGTGATCACCGGGAGCCGGCCGATGAACTCGGGGATCAGGCCGAACTTGAGCATGTCCTCCGGCATGACCCGGCCGAAGATGTCGTCGGTCGAGCGCTCGGAGATAGAGCGGAGGTGGGCGCCGAAGCCGAGCCCGCCCTGACCGGTGCGGGCCTCGATGATCTGGTCGAGGCCGGCGAAGGCACCACCGCAGATGAAGAGCACGTTGGTGGTGTCGATCTGGATGAACTCCTGGTGCGGGTGCTTACGGCCGCCCTGCGGCGGCACGTTCGCCACCGTGCCTTCCAGGATCTTGAGCAGCGCCTGCTGCACGCCCTCGCCGGAGACGTCCCGGGTGATCGACGGGTTCTCCGACTTACGGGCGATCTTGTCGACCTCGTCGATGTAGATGATGCCGGTCTCGGCGCGTTTGATGTCGTAGTCCGCGGCCTGGATCAGCTTGAGGAGGATGTTCTCGACGTCCTCGCCGACGTAGCCGGCCTCGGTCAGCGCGGTCGCGTCGGCGATCGCGAAGGGCACGTTCAGCATCCGGGCCAGGGTCTGGGCCAGGTGTGTCTTGCCACACCCGGTGGGCCCGATCAGCAGGATGTTGGACTTGGCCAACTCCACCGCGTCACCCGAGCCCGGACCGCCGGCCGCCTCGGCCTGGATCCGCTTGTAGTGGTTGTAGACCGCGACCGCGAGGGCCTTCTTGGCCTGGTCCTGCCCGACGACGTACTGGTCGAGGAACTGGCAGATCTCCATCGGCTTGGGAAGCTCTTCCCACTTCACCTCGCCGGACTCGGCCAGCTCCTCTTCGATGATCTCGTTGCAGAGGTCGATGCACTCGTCACAGATGTAGACCCCGGGGCCCGCGATGAGCTTCTTGACCTGCTTCTGCGACTTACCACAGAAGGAGCACTTCAGTAGGTCGCCGCCGTCGCCGATCCGTGCCACCTACGTTCTCCCTGCGCTCATCGGCCAGCCTGTCTTCGCAACGGCTCTGGCCTGCGGACGGTACGCCCCGTCGGTCTTCATCGCCGGCCGGTCCCGACCGGCGGTGGGCGGTGCAGAACCGACGTTACCCGCTGCACGAGGTTTCTCCGACCCCCAAAACGGGTGTGTCAGGGGCCGGCCGCCGTCAAGCCGCCCGGCCGGCCCCTGACCCAAGATGATCAGCTCGAGGCGTTCGCCGCGAGCAGGCCCTTCTTTCGGCTGGTCAGGATCGTGTCGACCAGGCCGTACTCGCGTGATTCCTCGGCCGTCATGAACTTGTCACGGTCGATATCACGACGGACTCGTTCAATCGACTGCCCGGAGTGTCGGGAGAGCATCTCCTCGAGCTGCGTACGCATCCGGAGAATCTCCCGGGCCTGGATCTCGATGTCGGAGCCCTGCCCGTAGCCGCCCTCGGTGGCCGGCTGGTGGATGATGATCCGGGAGTTCGGCAGCGCCATGCGCTTGCCCGGCGTACCGGCGGCGAGCAGCACGGCGGCGGCGCTGGCCGCCTGCCCGAGGCAGACGGTCTGGATGTCCGGCCGGACGTACTGCATCGTGTCGTAGATCGCCGTCATGGCCGTGAACGAGCCGCCGGGCGAGTTGATGTACATGATGATGTCGCGGTCCGGGTCGGTGCCCTCCAGCGTCAGCAGCTGGGCCATCACGTCGTTGGCCGACGCGTCGTCCACCTGCACGCCGAGGAAGATGATCCGGTCCTCGAAGAGCTTGTTGTAGGGGTTCGACTCCTTGACGCCGTACGAGGTGCGCTCGACGAAGGAGGGAAGCACGTACCGGTTGTGCACGGGCTCGAAGCCCCGGTTGTGCACCGGGTCGAAGCCGCCACCGGCAAGCAGGGTCGGGTCAGTCATGTATCCGCTCCTCAGCTCAGCTCAGGGTCCCGGCGCCTTCCGGGACCTGGGCGGCCCCGGTGATCACCTTGTCGATGAAGCCGTAGTCCTTGGCCTCGGTGGCGGTGAACCACCGGTCCCGGTCGGAGTCGGCCTCGATCTGCGCCTGGTCCTGGCCGGTGTGGAAGGCCACCCGCTCCTGGAACATCCGCTTGGTGTAGAGCATCTGCTCGGCCTGGATGGCGATGTCGGAGGCCGTGCCGCCCATGCCGCCGGAGGGCTGGTGCATCATGATCCGCGCGTGCGGCAGGGCGTAGCGCTTGCCCTTGGTGCCGGCGCAGAGCAGGAGCTGGCCCATTGACGCGGCCATGCCCATGGCGACGGTGGAGACGTCGTTGTCGATGAATTGCATGGTGTCGTAGATCGCCATGCCGGAGTAGACCGAGCCACCCGGCGAGTTGATCCACAGGTTGATGTCGCGGCCGGGGTCCTCGGCCGCGAGCAGCAGCAGCTGTGCGCAGATGCGGTTGGCGACCTGGTCGGTCACCTCGCTGCCGAGGAAGATGATCCGCTCCTTGAGCAGCCGGTTGTAGACCGAGTCGTCAAGGTTGCCACCAAGTGCGTCCCCGCCGCGGGCTTCGGTCACCCGCAGGGGCATAGCTGAGAAGTCTGAACCAGTCATGGCAGCCCTTCGCTCTCCGTGCGTCTTACGCCCGACACTAACCGCTGACCGGCGCCGTATCGTCCCGGTCCGGACACTGTTCGCTGACAGCGCAGTTGCCCCGTACGTCCCGGGTGGGGCGGTGTCCGGGCGGCTCAGTGCTCGTGCTGGTGGTCGTGCTCCTCATCGCTGGCGGCGCGCAGCTCGTCCAGGTTGATCGGGTTGCCGGCCGAGTCGGTGATCGTGATCCGCTCCATCACCATGGCCAGCGCCTTGCCGCGCCGGACGTCGCCGTAGACCGCGCCGGCCGCGCCGGAGCGGACGAGCTGGTCGTAGTACTGCTGCGGGGCCATCCCGGCGCGCTGCGCCCGGTGCACGATCTCGTGCCCGAACTCGTCGTCGCTGACCTGCACCTGCTCGGCGTCGGCCAGGGTGTCGAGGAGAAGCTGGACCTTGACCCCCTCGGTGGCTGCCTCCGTCAGCTCGGTGTCGATCTGCTCCTCGGTCTTCTCCTCGGAGCTGAGGTATTCCTCCAGGGAGGCGCCGATCCGCTCCAGCTGGTCGACCATGGCCTGCTTGCGGTGCTCGACCTCCTCCCGGACGACCCCCTCCGGGGCCGGGATGTCGGCGGCCGCCACGATCTGCTCCAGTGCCCGGTCCCGGGCGGCGTAGATCTGCTCGACCTTCTTCGACCGGCTCACCCGCTCGCGGATGTCGCCGCGCAGCTCGTCGAGGGTGTCGAACTCGCTCGCGAGCTGGGCGAAATCGTCGTCGAGCGCGGGCAGTTCCTTCTCCTTGACGGTGCGGACCGTCACGGAGACGTCGGCGTCCCGGCCGGCGAAGTCGCCGCCGACGAGCTGGGTCTGGAAGGTGGTCGCGTCCCCGGCCGAGAGGCCCACCAGCACCTCGTCCAGCCCCGGGAGGAGCTGCTTGCTGCCGACCTCGTGCGAGATGTTGGTGGCCGAGCCGCCCGGCACCTCCGCGCCGTCGACGGTCGCCGCCAGGTCGAGCTGCACGTAGTCGCCCTCCCGGGCGGCCCGCTCGACCGTCTTGAGGGTGGCGAAGCGCTCCCGCAGGCTGCCTACCTGGGTGTCGATCTCGTCCTCGTCGATCTGGAGCTCGTCGACGGTCACCTCGATGGTGGAGAGGTCGGGGAGCGTGATCTCGGGGCGGACGTCGACCTCGGCGGTGAACTTGAGGGAGTCACCGTCGTTGAACTCGGTGATCTCGACCTCGGGCCGACCCAGCGTCTTCACGTCGTGCTCACGGACCGCCGCGAGGATGTTCTCCGGGATGGCGTCCTGCACGGCCTCGTTGAGCACCGCGCCCCGGCCGACCCGCTGGTCGATGACGGCCGCCGGCACCTTGCCGCGCCGGAAGCCGGGGACGTTGACCTGCGAGGCGATCTCCCGGTACGCCTTCTTGAGGCTCGGCTCGAGCTCGACGAACGGCACCTCGATGGCGAGCCGCACGCGCGTCGGGCTCAGAGTCTCGACGGTGCTCTTCACAGGCGTACTCCTTGACGGATCTCGATCTTCATTCTGGGTCGGCACACAGCCCATCGAGTGTAGGCGAGCCGGCGGACGCGTCGGACGGCGCGGGGTGGACGGCGCACGCGGTGGCCGAACCTCCCCCGCAGCCGCGGGCGACAGTCGGGGTGGCGGGATTTGAACCCACGGCCCCTCGCTCCCAAAGCGAGTGCGCTACCAAGCTGCGCCACACCCCGTGGCGGTGACGAGTGTATGCGGTCCGGTCAGGGTCGCGCCCGCCCGGTCTCCGCACCCGGCCGCCGTGTCGTCCCGATCCAGCATGATCCGGCGGTACGCCGTGATCCAGACGACGCCGAGAGCGATCTTGTCTGGTGGCGGGCGGCCCGGCGGACCCGAGACGGACAAGCACAGCAGAACATTGTCATTCTTCTATTAATTTGGGCTCTGTACCTGGCGCGTTCCCGCAGGACTGCTCTACCGTCGCGGCATGGTCTCGCGTCGATCGGTGCTGCGGGCGGTGCCGCTCGCGGCCGCTGCCCTCACCGCCGCCCCAGGACATCCCGGTCGGCTCGGCAGGGCGTCCACGTCGACGGATCCGGTACGCGTACCCCCCGACCCGGCCACGGTGCAGGCCGCCGCGACCGCTGTGCGCGGCTTCACGGCCGACCTCTACCGCACCCTGGCGTCGACCCGTGCGGGCGGCAACGTGGTGTGCGCGCCGTATTCTGTCGGGCTCGCGCTCGCGATGACCAGGGCGGGCGCCGGCTCGACCACGGCGGACGAGATGGACGCGGTGCTGCATTCGCCGCATCCGCGACCCGGTGCGCTCGACAGCGGGCTCAACACCGTCGACCAGATGCTCGCCGACCGCTACCAGGACGGCGACGGGACCAAACGGCCCCGGCTGACCACGGCCAACGCGCTGTGGCCCCGGCTCGGCCTGGGCCTGCGAGCCGGGTTCCGGGACACCCTGGCCGGCTACTACGGTGCCGCGCCGCACCCGGTCGACTTCCGCGGCGCACCGGAGGCGGCCCGGCAGGAGATCAACACCTGGGTGTCCGACCGGACCAACGCGAAGATCCCGGAGCTGTTGGGGTCCGACGCCGTGAGTCCCGACACCAGCCTGATCCTGACCAACACGATCTACCTCATGGCGGCCTGGAGATATCCGTTCACCGCGAGACTCACGGCGGCGGAGCCGTTCACCCGGGACGACGGCAGCGTCGTCGACGTCCCGATGATGCGGGGCCCGTTCGACCCGATGGGCTACCACGAGGGGGACGGGTGGCGTGCGGTCGACGTCCCGTACGCGGGCAGCGACCTGGCCATGGCCATCGTCATGCCGACCCGGGGCGATCTCGCCACGGTCGAGGCGAATCTCGACGCGGCGTGGCTGGGTGCGTTGTTGACCGGTTTCCGGTTCACCGACATCCAGCTTCGGCTGCCCCGGTGGACGACCCGGCTACCGGCGGAGCTGAAGGCCGCGCTGAGCGGCCTCGGCATGCCCACGGCGTTCTCGTCGCGGGCCGACTTCACCGCCATGAGCACCGAACCGGCGCTCTGCATCGACGACGTGGTGCACGAGACGTTCATCGCGGTGGACGAGAAGGGCACCGAGGCCGCGGCCGCGTCGGCCGTCATCATCCGGCCGCCGTCGATCCCGCAGGGCCCGCAGTTCTTCGTTAACCGGCCGTTTCTGTACGTCATCCACGACCGGCTCACCGGCGTACCGCTGTTCCTCGGTCGGGTCCACGACCCGCTCGTCACCGGACCGGGCTGACCGGACGCCGGATCACCGGTACCGGCGTCCGGCCGGTGCCGCCGGCCGTGACCGACGGCGTGGATGCCGGGCAGCAGCAGGTGTAGGTCGCCGTTGCTGCCGGTGTAGTGCGAGCCGGTCGCCTGCATTCGGACCCCTGGCGGCAGGCCGACAACCAGCACGTCGACGACCAGGTGGTGCCCGCTGACCGGCTGCGGTCGGGGAAAGTCCAGGTAGTGCGACGGTTCAGCACACGAGGTGACAACCGCGACCCTCACTGGGCCTCGTCGAGAAGCTTGACCAGGTCGGCCGCGGTGACCGGACGTCCCGGGGCGGTGAACATGCCGACCGGGTCGAGATGGGCCAGTTGGGCGCGCGTACCCGGCGCGAATCGGCGACTCTCGGCGAGCGCCCCCACGTCGTACGTGTCGTAGCCGAGCGAGTCGATCAGGGCGGCCACCCTCCGCTTGGCGGCGGAGGCGTCACCTGCGATCGGCAGACAGCTGCGGTCAGCAGCGCCGACGGGGCGGCCCAGGGTGGCCAGGTGCCCGAAGAACACGGTGCTGAACGCTTTGACGACGTGCGACTCAGGTAGGTGGGTCTGCAGCAGTTCGTGGGGCGGGACGTCGCCGGCCTCGATCTCGGGCACGCTGCCCTGGCGGGCGGGGTCGTAGTTCAGCGTGTCGATGACGATCTTGTCGCGGAGTGGCTCGGTGGGCACCTGCCGGTAGGCCCGGATCGGGATGGCCACCACGACGATCTCGCCGTCCGTCGCAGCCTGGTCCGGGGTCGCGGCGCGGGCGCGCGGCCCCAACCCGGTAACCAGGTCGTGGAGACTCTGCGGGCTGCGGCTGTTGCTCAGCACGACGTCGTGGCCCGCCTCGACCGCGAGGCGGGCCAGCGTGCCTCCGATCTTTCCGCTGCCGATGAAACCGATGGTGGTCATGTCCCGGGTCCTTTGCACGGTGGCCGGATGCGCTGCGTGCACCCGGCACGGTAAAGTGAAGGCACTCCTGCGCCTTATCGCAGGCACCCCTTGACTTTAGTGCAGGGGTGCCTGCGCTTGTCAAGGCCGATGTCCGGGAGAGGGAGACGATGGACGCGAACGAACCCGTGGCACAGGCCGAGTCGCGCTACCAGGTACGCCGTCCGCAGCGCGCCGACGCCCGGCGCAACTTCGACGCCCTGCTCGACGCCGCCCGGCAGGCGTTCGCCGACCACGGCGCCAACGCCTCCCTGGAGGGCATCGCCCGGGAAGCCGGAGTCAACATCGCCACGCTCTACCGCAACTTCCCCACCCGCAGGCACCTGTTCGAGGCGGTCTACCTCGACGAGGTCGAGGCGCTGGCGACGATGGCCTCCGAACTCGGCGACCGCGACCCGTGGGACGCCCTGGCGACCTGGCTGACCCAGTTCGTCAGGTACGCCACCACGAAGAAGGCCGTCTACGACGCCATCGCCCACCACGAGGCCATGTTCGTCACCTGCCGCGACGTCATCCACGCCGCAGGACGGCCGCTGCTCGAACGTGCCCAGTCGGCGGGCCTCGCCCGCACCGACGTGACCTTCGACGACGTTCTCTTCCTGGTCAACGGCATCAGTGGAACCAACTTCGTGGCAGATGCGCAACGTGAACGCGTGCTCACCATGGCACTGGACGGGATCAGAGCCCCGCACCGCACCTCCGGCAGCTGACTACCGGACATCGACCGGCACCGGAGGCTTGTGGCGGAGCATGACGCCTCTCGGACGGCGGCGCGCGGTGAGCCGTCCGGGTCGACGACGTAGGCGCAGGCAAGCCGTCCGGCGGACCCGGCCGGGATCCGTGACCTGAAGCAGGGCGGGAACGGCGCCTCCCGTTCGTCGGCTGACTGACCGAGGTGTGGCCCCAGGACCACACGAGTCCTTGGTATTCCCACCGGGTTGGTGACACCAATTGCTGTCTGGAACGCGGAAGGGGAGCACCGATAAGCAGTACTCACCGCGACCGTACGTTTCATGATCAGCTGATCGCCGCAGGCTCCGTCTCGCTGAGGCTCTGCCGGTATTCCAACGCCTCGGGAACCTCCTCGAAGTGCAGCAGGTTGCCTGCCAGCTCCATCAAGTGGCCCCTGACCTCGGCGGGCGTGGCGTAGAAGAACTCACGGCGCTGGTTGACCCGGTTGACCCGGCGGGCGGCGAGCCGGTGGTGCATCTGGGACTCGATCCCCACGGCGTCCTCGGAGAAGAACAGGGCGTGCACGTCGAAGCCGAACGGCACGGACGCATCGCCGAGTTCGCGGACCCGGTCAAGCGGGTCGAGCCGCCTCGTCATGCCGATCTTGACAACCTGGTCGCCGAAGGCCCCGTCTTGCCCAGCCGGGCAATCGTGTGCGCCACCTTGGTCAGCCGCTCGATCGCCGCGTCGAGCTTGTAGGGCTTCAACCACGACCAGGTTGTCCGCCTCGGCGTTGTACGCCCGCAACATCAGCGTGGAGAAGTCGCGCACCATCCTCCGCCCTTCGGCGGCAGAGTCGTTCACCGTCCAGTTGGTGGCTCCCAACACCGCGCCACCGTCCTTGCGCGCCATCGCCTTGATCCGGCCCTGAAGTGCCGCCAGCTGTGTCTGGTACGCGACCGCGTCATGCAGCGGATGCCGATACTGGTAGACGCCAGCCTCCTGCAGCAGGATGGTCTCCTCGGTCACGACGACCTGCTGCCGCAACTCCTGCAGGTGTCTCAACACTGCGGCTTCCTGTTGCCGCAGATCCGCCTTTCGAGCCTCAGCTCGGGCGTTCGCTTCGGCGATCTGCTGCCGCAGTTCGTCCCGGTAACGCTCCAGCTCGACGACGGAGAGCACCCCGAGCCGGTCCATCTCGGCTCGGCAGCGCTCCAACTCCGTCTGCAACTGGGCTGCCTGGCCGGCCAGCTCCCGCGCCTTGCCGCGGGCGCCGAACAGGGGGATGTCGATATCCTTGGACGGCCGTGGGGCAGGTACGGCAGTCGGTGGAACCGGCGGCGGTGGCGCGACGGTGCCCGGTGCCGCCGCTCCGGCCACAACCGGAACCTGCACCCGTCCGGGCGCACGGTCGTCCACGTACAACTGCCACCCCTCGGGAGGAGGGCCCCAAGCAGCGTCCGGCTGCCAGCCGGGTGGTGGCATCCAACCGGGCGGCGGGGGCGGCCAGTTGAGAGGGGGGTTGAATCGGAGTGCCACAGGATCTGCTCCGGCCAGTCGTGATCGGTAGCGAAAGGGAAACCGACAGTAGCCTGACGAGGGCCGGTCGAGGTTCGGTCTGCCGGCCATCCGTGCAGCGCAGGAGGCTCAACCGGACTGGCCGGATGTCGTGCCGAACCCAACCTGCCGGCCAGCAGACGACGAACTCCTCACCACCTGGATCGGCCACGTCCACTCGGCCAACCCCGCCGGATCTGAGTCTTGGGTCGGCCATCCGCACCGACCACGGTCATCCCCTTCGCAGCGCATCCTGGACGCCAGGGCTGACCGGAGAGCGGACCGCCGGCGGGCGGCGCCGTACCGCGTCCCAGGCCGCTTTCGCGCTGGCGAGGTAGTCCCGGGCGCCCTTGCGGACGATCAACCCGGTGGAACAGCCGGGACAGCGGGCGGTCACCCCGTCGACGTCGAGGCCGAGGTGCCGACACAGCGCCACCGCCCGCGACACGTGATACGACTGCGTCACCACCAGGGCCCGGTCGACGCCGTACACCGCCCGGGCCCGCGAGCAGCTGTCGTAGGTGTCGAGTCCGAACGGATCACCCACGACCCGCCACGAATCCACGCCGAGCCGCCCGGTCAGATAGGCGGTCATCGCCGCCGGCTCGTCGCCGGAGACGCCGTTGCCGTCACCCGACACCAGGACGACCCGGGCCCGCCCATCGCGCAACAGTGCCGCCGCGGTCTCCAGACGACCGACGAGCCGGTCACTCGGCTGACCGTCCGGCAGGACCTCGGTGCCCAGGACGATCACGACATCGACGGCCGGCGCGTCGGCCTCGCCGTGGACGTGACCGTGTGCGGTGAGCGTCGTCCACAGCCATGGACCACTGACGAGCACCAGGGCGATCACGGCCGCGACGACCAGACGCCGTACGAGCCGGCGGCGCCGGGCGATCCAACCGCGCACCGTCGCCCCCCGCAAGCCCGCCACGGCGACACTGTACTTGCCAGGCGGAGCGGTGAGGCGACCCAGGCGCGACGATCATGCCGCTGACCTGGGGCCGAGAAGACTGGAGCGGGCGACGGGAATCGAACCCGCACCGTCAGTTTGGAAGCAACCAGTCGATCATCCCGAGTGGCTCCTGCCGGTCCCGCGCGGTGCCGTTGACGTGCTGTTTCGTCTCAGCTTCGTCTCGACGCGTCGCGGGGCCGGGCGGGTGATCCCGGACGATTCCCTACCAAAATCCCTACCGCCGGTCCCGCCTAGCGTGGGTCGATGTCTGGTGATTCCGGATGATCCCACGATGGGGTCATCTGGCGCTCGACGCGAGGTCGACCCGACGAATTACTCAGCGCTCGCCTCTCTGGACCGCCACGACGCCCGCGAACGCCGGGGGTGCAGCCGCCCTGGAGATCACCCTGCACCTCGATGACGTACAAGCAGCTCAAGCGCCGCACGGTTGCACGTTCTAAGGGCGCGGTTCGGCTCTTCACCGGAAGGGCCGACCTGCGCCCTTGTCGTAGTCGGTGGGCCTGTCGCAGGCCGTGGCTCCGTGAGCGCGGGTCGCGGCAGATCCGGATACCGAGATCGCGGGTGCCGGGTTGTTGGCCGGGTGTGCGGCGCTTCCGAAGCGTTGTCAGGCTGGGAGGGTGGGCTCGGGCGTTCTTTTGATACGGCGTTGTTTGCCGGTGTCCCTGCTCGTTGCCGAGTCGTCGCGCGAGCTGCCCGTTCGGTGAGGGGCAGTGGTGTCCTGTTTCGCTGATGGATTAGCCGCGGGTCCTGGAATTATCCCAGGCTGGCGCGCCCGCGTCGCCAGTAGCCGGTGAAGGTGATGTCGCGTTTCGCGATGCCCCGTGAGATCAGATGCCGCCGCAGCTGACTCGGCAGCCTCTGCTCGCCGGCGATCCAGGCTGTGAACCGGCCGTTGGGCAGGATGGTGTCGGTGATCGTTCGCAGGGCGAGCCTGCCGGGGATCTCGTCGTTGTCGCCGCGCGGGAGCCAGTGTAGGTCGACGCCGACGGGCAGGTTGGGGAGTGCGCGGATGTCGGCAGTGTTTGCGATCTCGCAGTAGACCTGTGCGCGGTAGTCGGGGGGCGCCTGCTCGAGGATTGCGACGATGGCCGGCAGTGCGCTCTCGTCGCCGGCGAGAAGTTCCCAGTCAGTGTCTGTGCGATAGCGGTAGGTATGGCCCTCATCGAGGATGCCGGCCGGGCTGCCGGGTGCTGCGCCGCGGGCCCAGCGCGACGCGGGGCTGTTGCCGTGCAGCGCAATCTCGACATCGAGTTCGAGCAGGTCGGGGCGGAACGCGCGGGCGGTGTAGAGGCGGACCCACGGGCGTCTGGTCACCGGCTGTGCGAGCATCTGGATGGTCCAGGCCTGGTTGGACACGGTCGGCATGATCAGGTGGTCCTGTCCGTCGCGCGGAAAGAACAGCCGGACCGCCTCGTCCGGCGCGGACGGCGTGAAGTGCGCCAGGTCCGCACCGCCGAGGGTGACGGACACGAACCCGGGGCTGATCTGGGCGCTGCGTCGCACCTGCAGTGTGATGGGTCGCCGGTTACGGGCTCGGGCCATGGTCAGGTCAGTTGTCGAAGTGGCCGTTGGGCATGAGTTCCAGAGCGAGCATCGGGTTCCAGTAGTCGCGAAACTCAACGAACTGGTCGTCACGGACCCGGACCACCTCGATGTAGCGGGACTCGTAAGGCTGACCGGTCGCGGTCACTGTTCCGCCGAGGATGAACTCGCCGATGATCACCTCCGGGTCTGTCGTTTCGTGGATGGTGACGTTCTTGGCGTACTCGATGCGCAGGAAGTCGGGGAAGTTGCCCAGCGCGCCCCGGACTGCTTCGCGCCCGTGGAGGAAGGCGGGCCAGCCCTTCGGCGGGAACGCGTACTCGACGACCGCGTCCTCGGCGAAGAGGTCGACGAATTCGTGCATCCTCCGCTGAGTCAGCAGGTCGA
This sequence comes from Plantactinospora sp. WMMC1484, assembly GCF_049315195.1. NCBI lineage: Bacteria > Bacillati > Actinomycetota > Actinomycetes > Micromonosporales > Micromonosporaceae > Plantactinospora > Plantactinospora sp. WMMC1484. The sequence continues at coordinate 2,840,736 of NZ_CP186055.1, read as the reverse complement.
TGCTGTCGCGGTAGAACTGGGCGGCGCGGGTCGGCATGGTTTGCTCCTCGCTCGTATGGCTGATTGAATCGGACCAGCGGTCCGCTACAGCATACGGACCACTGGTCCGCTTATCAAGGGGGGACGCTTGTGCGCAGCGACGCTGCCCGCAACCGGGAGGCCGTGCTGGAGGCCGCCGGCAAGCTGTTCGACGCCGCCGACGACCCCGCACAGGTGTCGGCCGACGACATCGCACTCGCCGCCGGCGTGGGCAAGGGCACCCTGTTTCGTGGCTTCGGTAGCCGCAGCGGCCTGGTGCTCGCCCTGTTCGAGCGCAGGGCCGAGGAACTGCTCCACGCGACCACGGCCCACGACGACACGCTCGCACCACACGAGCGGGCCGTGGCAATTCTCCTGCTGCTGATCGAGTTCAAGCGTGACAACCGCGTCGTGGCGGCAGCGGTCGAGGCATCGGACGGCAACCCGTACCACCAAACGCCCTACACCAAGTGGCACGCTCTGCTGACCGACCTGATCACGCAGGCGCGCGGCCCGCAGTCAGCCGATTTCCTCGCCCACACCCTGCTCGCGGCGATCCGCAGCGACCTCATCGCCCACCTCGCCACCTGGCCGGCCGAACGACTGGAGCACGGAATCCGGACGCTGGTGACAAGCGTCTTCGGGGCCGAGCCTACGAGCAACGGGACCGGCAGACACTCACCCAGACAGTCTTCTCACCCCTCGTCACCCTGAATGCGAACCGGCACACCGAAATCCTGTACCAAACGTGACGGTTGCTCGGCGCGAAGCCAACGGGCACGGATCGAGCCATCCCGTCTGACAGCGATGCGCCGACTCGGCCATGATCGAACATCCGCTTCTCGGCATGAGCGGATGCTCCGTGTGGGACTTCGGCCGTGGAGTGGTTCGTCTGCGGCGTGCTGCGAGAGTGGTTGACTCTTGTTCGGCCGCAGTCTTGGTAGCCTCCGTCGGGGCTGGTGACCGGATGCGCCTGTGGGCGGTTGTGCCGGGTCGGGCGCTCTGGCGGTGGAGCGTCGCTTGCCGGGTCCTTCGGGTGCGATGGCTTGGCCGTCAGTTTTTCGCTCTGATGGCGGTTCCATTCCCGTCGCCATGACGTCTGCTCTGTCCGGTTATGTCATATTTCCGCGCTCCTCCATTGATCCCCCGGTTGGCGTCCGGCTGGAAGACTCCAGAGGCGGTCCCTATCAAGATCCCTACCAACTGATCGTCCTGTTCGGACGAAAGTAAAGATCAAGAGGCATCTGAGCAGAGAAAACGTGGAGCGGGCGACGGGAATCGAACCCGCACCGTCAGTTTGGAAGATCGTTTCCGGCTGCCTGGTTCTGTCCGTTGTGCCTGGTCAGTGGCGGGGTAGCGTTGACCGTTCCTGCCCGCTGGTGACCGTCTACGGCACCGGCTTATGGCCCGTGGATGGCCCGGCTCTTTGCGCGCGGCCGGCCGGCGTCGTAGGGCTTCCCGCCCCGGCCTTCGGGCCGGGGCGGCTTGCCGTGGCGCCGGGTCACCGCGCGCCTGGACTACGTACTTCGGTGGCAAGCCGCGAAGCGGTGCGGCAGCGATTGCCCGGCCCATGACGGCGGCCAACCACCCACGCAATCGTCACGGCTCTCCGGGCGCTTCGTCCGGTACGTTATCGCCGTGAGGCGGGAAACCCTGGTGGCCCTGCTGAGTAGGGCGGGCGAGGCGTACGAGGCATGTCGGGCAGCACTTGGCGCCGGTGCCGGGTTCGACATCGCCGCCGGGCTCGTCCCAGCGAGCCAACTGGCAGCAACATACGGCGTTCGGGACGAGATCACCCGGGATGCTGGGATACCTACGCTTGGCTTCGCGGAAGCTGTCGAGCATCTGCGCGATGCGGGAGACCAGGCGTTACGCCTCGGCGGAGTGCGGGCGGATAACCCGCCGTACTACTTCCAGCTCTTCCTGTCGGCTGATGCCTCGTCCGTGGTGGCGTGCATCGGAGTGGACCAACAGCACCAAGTCCGCAACAGAGCCGAATAGGCCCTGCCCCGCCTCGACCCGATGCCGGCCGGAGGCGTCATGCACCCGCCACGGTGGGCGGCCATGAGTGACAAACCGTTGGCACGCAGCATCCTACGGCGCCTACCGTCGGTCCATGGGGCACCGACGTGACCGACTCCGGCGAGAGATCGGGCCGTTCATGAAGGCGTACGGTCGGGTTGCTGCCGGCAACGGCAGTGATCCGAACGATCGCCACTACAGCCGTAAGCTAGAAGCACAGCTCAAGCGCATGAACCCGGCAGACCTCGACCGCCTCCTACGGGGCGATGACGAGGATGATGATGCTGAGGACGAGACTCGACCCATGTTCTGAGTCGACGTGCCGTCAAGATTCCAGCGCTGATGCGGCCCGCCGAGCCGGCCGATGCCGGCCGGAGGCCGCCAGCAGGCCGAGCGCGGGCGGGCCGTGCGCCGCGCTTGCGCGGCGCCTTGATCCAGATGAGAACGTTTCGGCAGTGAGACACCATACAGACCGGGCAAATTGACGGCCTTCGAGGGAACGGCTGGTCCTCAGCGTCCGGTAGAAGCTCATTGAGGAGGGGCGGCCAAAGGGTGGGCGCCCGTGTCGCGTATCTGAGTGTTCTCGGCCGCCGGGTCGACTGGGGCCGGGCGCCGGACGGATCGTCTGAGGCGAACCAATATTGAAGAGCCGTCAGGGCCCGAGTAGGCTGCACCGATGTGGGAGGGAGTCGGATTTGGTGAATCGAGCGAACTTCTACCGGTTTGTGGGGAAGCCAATTGGCCAGGGTGGCTTCGCGGTAGTCCGGAAAGCGAAGAGAAAATCAGACGGGGAAATTGTCGCGTTCAAACAACCGCTCAACGACGAAATCGCTCGACAGCGAATCCGTCGTGAGATTGACGTTCAGACACAGCTTGCCCATCCGAATATAATGCCGATTCTCCACGCGGATCCTGATCGAATGTGGTTCACGATGCCGCTGGCTGAGGGGCACATGCTGCAACTGCGCGAGGAGCTAGTTGAGGAAGATCTGTATAACATTCTTTATGATGTAGCTGGCGCGTTGGCCGTAGCACACGCCGCAGGATTTATTCATCGAGATGTGACCCCCAACAACATTCTGGCCCTTCCGCGGACTAGCGGAAGGGGTGGGCGCCGATGGGTTATTGCCGATTGGGGCCTGGTGCGCCGGCCCGACAGCCAGGTGTCTCGACAGATCACTCGATCTCAGCATATCGTAGGGACCTACGGTTTCATGGCGCCCGAGACTTTCGTGGATGGTCATGATGCCACCGCCGCTTCCGACGTTTACAGTCTCGGTCGGGTTGCCGCCTGGTTTCTCCGTCGGCGCCTGCCTTATGGTCATACGGAGTTGCTGCCCGAAGGTGAGATGCAACATTGGCGTGCCTTCGTGAGGGCCTGTACTGCTCCAGAAGTTGACCGTCGCCCGTCAGATATGGCTGCGGTTAAGGAGCGACTGACGAAGGTGTTCGATGCTCCATTGTTGCAACCAGCTCAACAGGCGAAGGCTGCCGTTGATGACATTATCCTACAGAATGGGAGCGATATACAGGAGGCTGCGTCGATTGCATTAACGTACAGCAACGATCCTTTGGTGTTTGTTGATCAAATTGCGAGATTGCCTAGCGTACATGTAGAAGCGTGGACTCGCCGTCACCCTCATGACGCGGCCAAAGTTGCCCGACGGATGCTGTACCACCTCGAAACCATGTCGTGGAGTGGTCGGGATCCGGACTACGTCAACACTCCTCTGGCCTTTGTGCACGCGGTGCTACGGGTTCTTGTTGGCCAGCAGCTCGGCTTGGCTGAAGACGTTGCCGAAGATTTCTTTAGGGCAGAGCTGCGTTGGGATACATGGCGACAGAAGATCCGGACGGAAAGTTGGTTGGCAGATCTTGCCGAGCCAGAAGGGGAAGCTATCGCGCGAGCGCTGCGAGGGGCGAACGCCGTGGATTATCACCAACAGGCGTCGACTTGGGCGGCTCGGAGTCAAGTGATACGGAACATCCTAGTTCCGGAACGGACATAACGGTCTCATCGGTCACCTCACACCGTGGCGTCGGGCAACGAATCATGATGAGATGGTCAAGTGTCAACCCAAGATGCCTCACCGACCGGGGCCGTCACCTCCGGCAGCTCGGAAGAAGGCATGGCGACTGCTGCCGTGCCACCGTCTAGTGACACTGCGGTTGGACCGGCGTCAGGCCGGGGCAGGCGACATGGCACGAGTACTAGCGTCCCGTTCGATCGATGGTTCCGGTATCCCGCTGGGTTCGCCTCCGACTACGTAACAGCACTGCTCGCTAACCTTGACATCTCGCCAGGGGGCGTGATAATCGACTGCTTTACGGGGTCGGGAGTTACGGGCACAGCAGCGAGGCAGGCCGGGTATGGCTTCTACGGCATCGAGGCGCATCCTCTGATCGCCGAGCTGGCTCAGCTAAAACTGCAGAGTCCGCCCGAGACGCCTAGCAGGCTTGCGCAGGAAGCGGCCAGAACGGTTGAGGCTGCTCGTTCCATTTTGGCACAGAGGCTCAGGTCGGGGAAATCGCGAGCGGAGGATCAACCGGACCTTATCCGTCGAAGTTTTGACGGCCAGCATCTTGAGCAACTCGTTGCCCTTCGGGATCTCATCAAGCTGCGCGATGACGAGTATGCGCCATACTTGAAGTGGGCGCTGCTGGCTGCACTTCGGGATGTAGCGTCGGTGAAGGTGGGGTGGCCCTACCAGCGCCCCGCGGTCTCGCGTAAGCCGGTCTTCACCATCCCGATGCAGCGTTTTGTTGAGAGGGCGATTCTGATAGAGGAGGATCTACAACAAGATCAACCTCTGCAGAAAACGGCGATAGTTCTCTGTGGCGATGCGCGTGACAGTAATAGTTGGGGACGGTCCGGAGTGGGACTTTCTGACGGCTGCGTGGCCTCTCCTCCCTACCTTAATAACTTTGACTACGCTGATGCAACGAGACTAGAGCTCTACTTTTGGGGCGAGGTCACGACTTGGGCGCAACTCTGTTCCGGGGTAAGGCGCGGGATGATTACGGCGACAACGCAGCAGAGCAGCGTGTTGGCGGCGTCCAGGTCTAGCGAACGTCTCATGCACCTACCAGGTACCGGCGAGCAGATCGGCGTGCTAACAAAGAAGCTCGAGATGCAGCGAAAATCGCGGGACCGTGGTAAGGAGTATGATCGCGTACTTCCTGACTACTTCGCGGGTATTCTGCAAGTGCTCCAGAACTTGGCCCTGAACCTAAAGCCCGGTGCCCCTTGCGTCTGGCTCGTCGGTGACAGTGCGCCCTACGGTGTTTATGTAGATACCCCTGCGATTATAGGTGATATCGCTGGCCATCTAGGTTTCAAAGTGGAGTCTGATGTTGTCTTGCGGCACCGTGGACAAAGGTGGGGCACTAACAAGAATAGACACAGCGTCAGCTTGGGGGAGCGGTTGCTGCGTTTTCGGCTAGAAGAACCCGTCGAGGATCAGCCTGTGTAGGGCAGCCTATTGATTCTTCCTCCGATAAGATTCGAAGTGGTCGACTAACCGTTGCCTGAGCCGAGTCGTGTCAGCTGGGCGTTCAAAGATCATGCCCTGCCCCGCGAGCGCGAGGGCTGAGGCGCGGAAGCTTTCGACAAGGGCATCGAACCCTTTCTCGATTGTCTCGCGTTGGACGTTTGCGCGACGTGCTAGATCTCGACCAAGGAAATCTATAACCTCCTCTCGATGCTCGGCAGGGATGTAGACGTAGCTAGTCCCGCCTTTAGCTGGAGCGTGCACTACCAGGCGATGCGCGAGTCTTCGACGAGCCTCCGTGAACCAATGGCCGCCGACTAGGCGTTGCTCTTGGGCTGAGCGTCCCCGACTCTTTGCGACATGGTCAGCAAAAGCGCCGGCAGCAGCATGAATTGCATGGTCGATTCGGTCGCTGACGTCTTTGTCGGTTAATCGACCTATTGCGCGCTCGCTGCTGTCGGAGCGATTGACGAGGAGTGCAATAACGACGCCTACGCTCTTAGCCTGCATGACTTCTGTCCCGGCACCCTCACGGAGAGCAAGAACTTGGTCGAGTCGGTGCCGTGACCATTCTCGATAGGTTTCGAATGCGGTAATATATGCACGTTGCACAGAACCTGATGAAACGTAGGTGCTATCCTGGTTGCGGCTGTCTTTTAGCACATCTATCATAAGCCGGGCCTCGACACCGAGAATCAGTTTCCCGCCTCCGGTTTCCGTAACTAGCGGTTCTCCGTAGGCTACAACCGTCTGATAGACCTCATCGGAGGGTCGACTAAGATCCGCTAGGCGGTCGCGCAGCTTATGGCCCCGGGCGACCGGATCGAAGAACGCCTTGCACCCAGCCAAGTCCTCCGTCAGGTTGCCAATCGGCCTTCCGTACACTGCCTCCCATAAGTATTCAAGCGCGGACAGTAGCGCCACTCTCTGTGTGTTACCTAATGTCCGAGGAATCCCGAATACGGTGAGTTCGCTAGACGTGCTATCGGCAGGACTCATATCGGCAGGCTTTCTGTAAGGTATCCCCGACTGCGGAGTTGTTCACGACGTGCATCAGCGACGCTATCGGGGACTGTTGGTAGCATTCGGGAGTCTTCCGGGAGCGGGAGGATCACGACTATCTGGTCTTGCGGCATTGCCCTCCGGCGGTCATGTAGATATCTCCGCAGACCAGCCATGCCCCTGCTAGAGATGAATGCGCCAAACTCATCGAGCGCGATCAAGCGATTTGCTGGGTCGCCGTCTTCGCGTTCTAGTCGCGCAAGTCTAGCTCGTGTGTATGCTAACGCTTGTTCTCCACTTGAGAAGGCTTGTAATGGTCTGGTTTGGGTACGACCGCCGGCGGTCCAAGACACCTCCATCGTGGCAAGGTCCAGCTCGACATTTTCGCCGCCGTCAAATAATGAGTCCCGCACCTCGGGATGATCGAACCATCGTTGTACCTCACTCCTAATCCAAGAGTGCACCGATGGAACCCAACTGCCTTTTGCTGGGACGCCACCTCGAAAGTGTGCCGAAACTCCCGTGAGTGCATCAGCTATCGCTTGCGCCTGAAATGTGAAGAGGTCCAATCTTACGCGAACGGCGTCGATGGATTTCGCGATTCGCCGCAACTCGCTTAGCTGCTTGTCGGCATCGGCTCCTGTGGCTGCTAATCTTGCCTTCGTCACCTCAGGTATCCAAGGAATGGCTTGGAGGGCCAACGACGCGTCGACGATTGCCTTGATCTTGCCATCGAGGGAGGATGTAGCTCTTTCCAGGTCGGCACTGGTACGGCCTGCCGACTTCTTGAGCTCGTCCAGGCTCATCTCGGCGGAGGTAAGTTCCGGTCGAATCCGGGACTGTTCGACTCCCGCTTCTTGGCAGGCCGTCGTGAGCTGCTGGATAAGGATCTGTTCCGTCAATCCGCCGCCAAGCAGCGTCCTTGCCTGGCTTATCTGCTCTCTTCGGGCCTTCAGCTCTCCTATGCGTGTTTCATTTTCACTTTTAAGCGTAAGTAGTCTCTTGAACGCGTCTCTCGTCTGCTGTGGCAGGGCTGTGGCCGCCTTCTCTGCACGCGCTAACGCAGACTCTAGACGTAGTTTAGCCTCTTCCGCGGTTCTCTCCGCCTCGGCGACAAGGCTGACCCGAGTCAGCTGCTCCTCGGCCTGACGAATCTGTTCCGCCAAGTGCTCGGCTTCTTCGGTCGGGCTTTGCCTGGCTAGGGTCTCAGCCTGATGTTGACAGGCTCGACGAAAGGCGGCAACGGTCCAACTGCGCCGAGATGCAGTCTCATGCAGAAGCACAGCATCTGCGATGCCCGACGCTTCTGCCTCTAGGGCCAGTTCCGACAGGGATTGTAGGAGCCCGACCAACATTGGGACCTGGTTGACCCGGGGCAGGTCGGCCTTTAGCTGCTCGTCGCGCTTCACCGCCTCAGTCATCGCCGTAACGACCGCGTCAGGGTTGGCTGGGATTCCCGCTGCTCGTGCGGCCTCTTGAAAATGTGCAAGAGCTTGCCGCAGCTCGATTTCCCTTCGTTGAAGGTGGCGCTGGGCCTTGTCAAACTCCGAACGGGCTTGTTCATTTCGGTGTTCTTGTTTGGCGACCCTGGATAGCTCGTCGTCGAGCCCTGCACGTGTTGAAAGGAGTTTCCCAATTTCTCGATCGAGGGCGTCTAGTTGCGTCTCCAGGCCTGGCCCCTGCCCCCGAACGTCCTCGAGTTGATCCGATAGACGGAGCGCCGTGGTAAGTGCTTGAATGCGGGCCTCTGTGTTCGAGGTTTGTCTTGCAATGTTCTCTGCCTGGCTAGCAGCCTCTGCCACGCGTCGCTGCTCAGAGTGTAGTGCTGGAGTGTCAAACTCCGGGATCAGGTCGACGACGTCGGCGATGTGATTGTCGAGTGCGAAGCGTCGATTCCATCCTGGTCCTCCGCTCGTTATCCAGGCGCTTACGTGAGTCGCTCCGTCCGAAACTCGCTCGGCGAGCATCTCCGTCAAAGTCTCGTGCCCGACCATTCGATGGACGCGCAATAATTGCTGGACGTGAGCCATGCTTGCATTTTTCCCGTCAATCGCAATTCGCCCAATGCGATCGCCTAGCGGCTCGGGCTTGCTTGGCCATGAGCTTGGGTCGAGCTCCCATTCGATCCGTGATGCTCCCTCGAGATCGGTAACCGTTACATGCGCGCGGACCAATTGCGTTCGGAATGTGCGCCAAGCTAGGGGCTCCCGAAGATATGGTTGGGAGCCCGTGCAGAGCTCGAGTAGTCTAATTGCGGTACTCTTCCCCGCGCCGTTATGGCCCTCGATTCGACAGAGTCCGATGTCTGGTATCTCCTCGATTATCTTTAGCCCACGCTCACAAGTGGAGTCAATCAGAAAGCGCATCGGTCACCAACCTTTGTAGGGCAGCTTCCTCTTCGAATGGCTCGGCGCAGAGGACCTCTAGGAGAGATAGATCGAGAGTGTTTGTCTCATCGGTGCTGCGGGGGAAGGGTCTGGCAGCTTGGTTCGCTATTTCTCGAAGCGCTCTGTGGGCTGCCTGCGTGCCCGTTGCCGGCATATACGCTCCTTAAGGCAGTGATGCTTCGGCTTACCTTAGCGATCGCCGATGGCGGTGGCTATCCCATGGTGAGTGTGGATGCGGCGGATCTTTGTCGGGCTAGAGGACCTGGACGGCAAGGCCATGACTTCGCGGTCCTTGACGCTGCCCGTGATCCCATGAGTCTGCGTGATGTGTCGGACTTATTCCGAGCTGGTCGGTATTAGGCGCGTATGTAACATTGATGGTTGATTCGGGATCGGATGATAGAGACCTGCGCACGTCGACTTGTCGTGTGCGTGCTACGTGCCTAGTCCGCTGCCGCGGGTCGAATCGCCGGGCCTATTGCCAGCGCCTGTTCTTCGATCGTCGGCTGTAGTGGCTTGCTAAGCCGCCAAGTCTTATGTTAGTCGACCACTTCGCTACAGAAGTGGGTCTATCCCGTGCTCTGCATAAACCGAGCGTCCCGCATTCCTGGCTACTACCGCGGTGGAAACGCGACGGCTCAGCCGAGCGGGCATGTAATCGTGGAGCACGTTGACGCTGATGAAGCGCCATTCGGTGAGCTCTCCGTCGGAGAGAGTGATGCTCTCTCGCTCACCGTTACTAAGTGGACCTGCATCGAAGATGAAAAGGATCTTGTCGCCTTCGCCGGAGGCGGGGGCCCAGTCGATGACGAGCATCAGGCCGACCGCGATGGTTAGGCCGAGTTCTTCGCGGATTTCGCGGATGCAGGCGGCGCGGGGTGATTCTCCGGGCTCGACGTACCCGCCGGGGATGTCCCAGTGGTTCTTGTAGTGCGGTTTGACGAGGAGCACTCGGCCTTCGTCGTCGAAGAAGAGGGCGCCTGCGGCGATGCGTGGGGCTGCCATGGGTGGCGTCTCGGGTCCCGTCACATGGGGCAGCGTAGCCAGGCTTGATCAGTCGAGCACGTTGAGGCGGCGGGCGAGTCCGACCAGCTCGACGGAAGGCTTGCCGCGTTGGCGGCGGATCCAGGTGAGGGCGAGTTGTCGGCTGAGGAAATGGTGGCGGACCTGTTCGGGTGCCATCTGTTCGGCGTCGAGTAGGGCGGCCTGGGCCTCCTCGGCGTGGTTCCAGGAGTTGTAGGCGCGGGCTACCTCCAGGGCGTGGCGTACGCGGCGTTCCATCGGTAGGCCGGTGGTGTCGACGCGGGGGCCGAGGTCGACAGCGACTTGGACGTCCCCGAGTTCGGCGGCGGTGGCGACCCTGTGAATGGCGACGTTGGTGGGGCCGAACGCAGTCCAGAGGTGGTTAGCATCGGTGCCGAGTCGGGTGGCGGTCTCGTCGGCGGTGGTGAGGAACGTCCGGGTGGTGGCGGGGTCGTTGGCGCGCGCGGCGGCCATGGCGCCGGACAGGAACAGGGTGCCGTAGACGGACAGCAGCGCGGGCGCTGCTGTCGGTTGGCGTAGGTGCCCTTCGAGATATGCGGCGGCGTCCTCGGTGAGGCGTACGGCTTCGCGGTAACGGCCGGTGGAGTGCAGGGCGTGGCCGACCGACCGGAACAGGGAACCGGTGATGACCGGGTCGCCGGTTGGTCGTACAGCGGCAAGGCCGCGGTCGGCTGCGATCCAGGCGAGGTCGGTCTCCCCGAGCTTGGTGAGCTGGGTCGCGGCGAGTTGGTAGGTGAGTCCGAGGAGTCGGCGGGCCTGATCTTGGTCGTCCCCGTCGAGGCCGTCGGCGGCGGCCTGGGCGCGGTGGAGCAGGTCGGGTAGGCGGCCAGTGACGTACCCGAATCGGGACTCCTGGTAGGCGCTCCACAGGGCGCCCACGTCCTGCTTGAGGTCGACGACGCTGGGCACCTGGCCGTCGCTGGCGTGGCCGAACGGGGAGATGGCGCGGTAGTTCATCAGGGCGGCCCGTAGCGCTGGCACGGTGTCGGTGCCGCTGTCGGTAGTCCAGTCGAGCAGGGACGGTTCGGCGAGGAGGTCGCCGAGCGAGACGTCGAGGACGTCGGCGAGGCTCTTGATGACGGAGAGCCGGTCCAGCTCGATGCGGTTGTTCTCGATCTTTCCGAGCCAGTCGCCGGTACGGCCGACCAGTCCGGCGAGGACTTCCTGAGACAGTCCGCGTCTGCGGCGGTACCAGGCGACGCGTTCGCCGATCGTGAGTGTGCTGGGCATGCCGCGCACGATGCCTCCCCTGGGCTTGGCGACCCCGGAATGATTTTCCGGGTTGTTGGCCCGGTTGTGCCACAACCTGTGTCAATGATCGAGCACAACCTGTTGACCGCTTGTCGTTCCTGCGCTGGCAACGGCTGGAAGTACGTCACTCGGCGGGTGGCGCTGAGATCAGTGGCGTCTTCGGGTAGGTCGTCGCGGTCGTTGGCGCGGCGGTCGTGTCTGGACTGCTCGGGTTCTGGCCGGGTGTCGGTCTCGTGAGCTGGGCGTCGGGGTGGGTGCCGGCGCTTGGCCGCACGGTTGACGTGCGGCCGTCTGAATGCCCGCCTGCCTCGGCGCCCCTCCAACCCTCGGAAGGGGTGGCGGGCTGATGCCGACATCGAGCGGCGTCCTGGTGCCGAGGCCGGGTGACGTGTTGTTGCTGGATGGGCGGGCGTCGGTGCAGTTTGCCGGTGATCGGGCGTTGGTGTTGCGGGTGATTCAGGTGTCGGAGCGTGCGACGTATCACGGGTGGTGCTGGTTGACCGGGTACGCGATCGACCGTGGCGGGGCGGCGGTTGGTCGCCGGGAGGTCTTCGTGCAGCTTGCCGGGCTCCGTCCCGTCCCGCTCAGTCCACGGCGTTCCGCCGGCCGGGCCGCGTCGGCGAGGGGGCGCGGTGTTTGACGTATACGTGCAGCTCGGCGAGGTGATCCGGATCGATGCCGTTGACCGGTTCCGGTCGACCGATGGCCCGATCACGCTGTGGGTGACCGGCGTGCGCATGGTGACGAATCGGCCGGAGCAGCATGAGTGGGTCTGGCTGGAGGGCGTGAAGATCGCGCATGACGGCCGCTCCGCGGACCGGGCAAGGATCCTGGTTCGTGCGTCGCTGCTGTCCGTCCGCTGTCTGCCGCCCGGGGAGGGGCAGTGAGCGTTTACCTGTCCGCCGCTGCTCGGGACGAGCTGCGGGCGGCTCAGGCTCGGCTCGACCAGCACACGCCGTCCAGCGTCGATGAGACCTGTCTTGCTTGTGGTGAGGCGGGGCGGTGTGCGGTGCGGCGGGCGGCGTTGCGGGCCTTCGGGCGGTACGGCTGTCTGCCTCGGCGGTGGCCCGGAGCGTCCCGCCCAGACCTGATCAACGCTCCGTCGTCGTGGTCGGGATGGCTGTCGCCTCCCGGTGATTCGCCGTCGGCCGGCTGACCTTGGCTTGTGTCGTCATGCTGGCAGGCTTTACGCTCCTGTCCTGACATTCTGTGATCATTGATGGTGGGGTGCCCACGATGGCGTACGAGATTCCTACGCCGAAGTACCTGCGGGTGTTGAACACGCTGCGGGAGCGGATCGAGAACGACACCTACCCGCCGGGGGCGGCGCTGCCGTCAGAGAGCCAACTCTGTGCCGAGTTCAAGGTGTCCCGACCGACAGTGCTCAAGGCTCTCGGGATCTTGAAGCAGGACGGGTGGATCGAGTCGCAACAGGGCAAGGGCAGCTTCGTGCGCGGCCGTCCGCCGTCGGGTCGCACGTCGCCGGAGTACGCCCGGGACGCGGTCGAGCTGGATGAGACCGGCGAGGTAGAGATTCTGCATGTCGGCCCGGTGCTCGCCTCGGCCCGGATCGCCGCCGAGCTGGCCATTCCGGAGGGAACCCCGGTCTACGAGCGGCGACGGCGGACCGTATCGCCGTCCGGGCCGGTGGACCTGGTCGCCACGTTCGTGCCGGTCGACATCGCGGTGGGTACCGGTGTCATCAAGCCAGAGCCGATCCCCGGTGGACTGCTGGAGCACGTCAGCCAGGCCAAGGGTCTGCGGGCGGACTACGCCACGGAACGGATGACCGCCCGTCGGGTGAGCCCAGACGAGGCGAAGGCCCTGGACGTGCCGGAGGATGAGCCGGTTCTCAGCGTCGTGCTGACCGTGCACCAGGCGTCCGGGGATCCGATCCTGACCTCGGTGCTTGTCATGCCGGGAAGCCGGCACGAGATCGAGGACACCTACCCGCTGTCTTGACAGGACGTATTACTCGGCGAAGGTTTCTCGATTTTTCCTTGCTTGTATTTACAGGCTGACGTAACTTGGTAGCTCAACCGGATGTCATGGTGTCGTCTGGTGAGCTAGGAGGCTACGCAGTGGTTCCGATGAGCCTGAAGGTCCCCGTTCCGTTCGACTACGTCTTCCCGGCCGGAGCGTTGTGCCTCGGCGTCGCGCCCCAGGTCGACTTTGACCGGCGCGGCCAGGGCGACGACCAGGCCCGGGACAAGGAGACCGGGGAACGGGTCTGGGTCGTGCGGGTTCTCGATCTGGACCCCGAGGCGGGCAAGTTCGGCCGATCGACCGAGGTCAAGGTGAAGGTCGTAGCGGCGCAGCAGCCGGTCCCGCCAGCGTCGACCGTGCCGGGCTACCCGCCGGCGATCCAGTTCGAGGGCTTGACCCTCACCCCGTACGTCGATTCTCAGCGGTGCAAGGCATCCGGGCAGTGCAAGGCCCGGATGGCGTACTCCCTGCGCGCTACCGAGATGGTCCCGGCCGTCGGCCTCGCCGCCGCTGCCTGAGCCGGAAGCACCGCACGCGGGGCGGGCCGTTCGTCCGCCAAGATTCCCGGCCCGCCCCGCGTCCCAACCCATCCCTCAACTCGAAGGAGGGCCTTGTGCCCACCGTAGTTCCCCCTGCCCAAAACCTGTCCACACCCGTTGACGAGGCACCAGCGAACGAAGGGCTGTCCTCGTTCTGCGCCGACCTGTCCGCGCTGCTGCGGGCCATGCCGGGCCTGTCCACCACCCCAGCGGAGCGGGCGGATTGGTTCGACCGTAAGGCCAGCCTGCTGGAGCGAGTGGCCGCCGAGGATCCGGGCTGCAACCCGGACGAGGTCCGCGAACTGGCCCGGACCGCTCGCGTCAAGGCAAACGAGTTCAGGCGGGAGTGTTCCTGATGGCCGGCTTTCGTCTTCCCGGCCTGCGGCATCTGCTCTGGGACCTGCTGGCGGTCGCACGGCGGGCGTTGGGGTTGCCGCCGGCTCTCCTGCTGGTCGACGCGATCCGCTGTCCGCGCTGCGGTCGGTGGGTGAAGCCGCGCCGGTTCGACCTGCTGCGGATGTGCTGCCGGACGTGTCGGTCCACGCTGGCCCGGCCGCGTCGTGTCCGGGGTGCTGTGGTGACCTCCCGCCGGATCACCACGCAGGGCGGTGACCGGTCATGCCGCTGATCAACGTCATCCCGGGGGAGAAGATCCCCGTTGCCCCGATGAACGTACGTTTACCGGCCTGGCGCGTACCCGGCTGGCTGCTGGTGTTCTGGTGGCTGGCCCGGGGCCTGGTCCGTCTGACAGTCGTGGCGGTCCGGTACTGGTGGCTGACCGGCCCGGCGATCGCTGCGCTGTGGGTGCATGCCCGGTACGGCCGGCTGGTCCTGGCCGGTGTGCTCCTGGCCGTCGCCGCCGCCTGTGCCGCCTGGTGGCGGTGCCACCCCCGATCGTGGCTGCGGTTCGGCTGGTACCCGGCGGTGGCTCGCTGGCGGCGGCTCTGGGTCTACCGGCGTGGTTGGGCCTCGACCACGGCCACCTGCGGTCTCGCGACTGCGTTTGCCGGGGATCGGTACGTGCCGCAACTGCTCAAGGTGCGGTGTGACCGGTACGTCGATGAGGTCACCGTCCGGATGCTGCCCGGTCAGCTACCGGACGACTGGGCGCGGACGGCGCAACGCCTGGCGTACGCCTTCCGGCTCCGCGACGGCCAAGCCCGAACCGCGAAGCGGCCTGATCGGGTCGTCCTGCGGTTCCTACGCCGTGACCCCCTCGCCGCCACCGTGGCGCCGCTGCCTGTGCCCGACGTGCCGGACTTCACGGCCCTGCCCCTAGGCGTACGCGAGGACGGAAACGCCTATCGGCTGCGACTGGCCGGCTCGCATGTGTTGGTGGCGGGGGCGACGAACTCCGGCAAGGGGTCGGTGCTGTGGTCGCTGGTCGCCTCTCTGGCCGGTGGGGTCCGGTCGGGGCTGGTCGAGCTGTGGGTGTTCGACCCCAAGGGCGGCATGGAACTGGCGGCCGGGCTGCCGCTGTTCGCCCGGTTCGCGTACGACGACCCGGACAGCATGGCCGGCGTCCTGGAAGAAGCCGTGAAACGCATGCGGCAACGCGCGGCCCGGCTCCGTGGTGTCGCACGCCAGCACACCCCGACCCCGGACGACCCGCTGATCGTCCTCGTCGTCGACGAGCTGGCCTCGCTGACGGCGTACATCTCCGACCGGAAAGTCAAGGAACGCATCAAGGACGCACTCTCCCTCCTACTCAGCCAGGGCCGGGCCGTCGGGGTCCACGTCGTCGCGGCGTTGCAGGACCCGCGCAAGGAAGTCCTACCGTTCCGGGACCTGTTCCCGACCCGGATCGGGCTACGGCTGACCGAACCCGAGCAATGCGACCTGGTCCTCGGCGACGGCGCCCGTGACCGGGGCGCGGTGTGTGACCAGATCCCCGAATCCGCAGCCGGTGTCGGTTATGTCGCCCTAGACGGGGTCCGGGAACCGGTCCGGGTCCGGTTCTCCTACCTCACCGACACCGACATCCGCGACCTCGGCCGCACCTACCGGCGGCTCTGCGACGGCGACCAGCAACCGGAGGCGTCGGCATGACCAGCGACAAGACTCGTAGTGAACGGGTGGAGGGTGTGGTCCTGGTCGCCATCCTCCTCGTAGTCGGCGGCCTGGCCGGTGCGGCGTCGTTCACCCACGTCCACGACTGGACCATGGCGAACTCGCCGGCCGGTACCGGGGACTGGTTCGGCTGGGCCAATGCCGCAATCTCCGAACTCATTCCCCTCGCCGCCCTGCTGACCATCCGCCGCCGACGGCGCACGGGCGGACCGATCGGCTACCCGATGTTCCTCCTCGTCGCCGCCGTCACCCTGTCCCTCTCAGCGCAACTCGCCGTGGCGAAACCGGGACTGTCGGGGTGGCTACTGTCCGCCGTTCCCGCTCTGGCATTCCTCGGCCTGTCCAAACTCGTCCTCACCACCAAACCCACCCCGACCCCGTCCCCGATCGGCGTCCCGGACTCGGCTTCACTAACGGTTGAGGACGAGCCACGTCCCCGGCCCGTCCCCGCCCAGGTCAACGACCAGGACCAGCAGGACGGGACCGGCGACGCACAGGACGAGAACACCGATCGTCAGGACGGCGGGGACGAGCGGCAAGACGAGGACCAGGCGTCGGGCCTCGACCTGGTTGAACTCGCCCGGCAGCATGCCGCCGAGCATCGCGCCGCGACCGGCCGACCGATCACCCGTGACGAACTCCGGGCCGCTCTACGGGTCGCCAACGGGACGGCGTCCGACCTCCTCCGGCTGATCCGCGAACCCGACCGGCCCGCACTCGTCCCCGTCCCCGCAACCGCGTTCGTAGCCCGCAACGGCACCCACCGACCCGTGAGCCCCGAGGTGAACCGTTGACCGTGACGCAACTCCAACTCGTTCCACCTGTTACCGCCGGCCCGGCCGACAGGACCGGGGAGCCTCGGCCGGGGTCCCGGGCCGACCGGATGCGCAAGCCCTTGGCAAAGGACGCGCTGCGGCAACTCGCCGAACAGCACAGCGTCTGCGTCCGCCCTCTCGCCCTACGCCGCACCGACACCGAAACCGGCGTCACCGAGGTCGTCGAGGTGCCCTGCGGCGCCACCCTCGCCGCGAAGTGCAAGCCCTGCGCCGAGCGCGGGCGGCGGTTGCGGATCCAGCAGATCCGGGAGGGCTGGCACCTCGCCGACGAACCCGCCATCCGCCCTGAACACCCGAGCGAGGACGTCCTCGCTCTGGTCCGAGTGCGGGCACACATGGAGTTCGAACGGGAAGCACTCCAGTACCAGCCCATGCACCCCGACGAACGGGCCGCCCAACTGGCCGACCTCGACCAGGGCATCACCGAACTGGATGAGGCGCTGGCGCAGACAGACCTGCGCGGGCACCTCACGCCCCGGGAGCGGACCGACCGGCCCCGACGGAAGCGGTCCACGAAGCGACGGCAGGACTCACCCGACCTGCCCCGGCTGCCCGTCGACCCGCGCACGGTCGGCCGTGCCTATGCCGGCCGGGACGGCAAGACCTACCGCCCCTCGATGCTCATCACACTCACCTTGGGTTCGCATGGGCCGGTCCACTCCCACCTGAGGCGCGGCGCCTACATCGCCCCGTGTGAGTGCGGGCAGCGACACGGCCCACACGATGATCTGCTCGGTACCCCGGTCGACCCGGCCGGCTACGACTACCGGCGGGCCGCCCTCGACTCGATCCACTTCGCCCGGGTTCTCGATCGCTGGTGGCAGAACGTCCGCCGCGCCGCCGGCTGGAACGTCCAGTACGCCGGAGCCGTCGAACTCCAACGCCGACTCGCCCCACACGCGCACTTCGCCATCCGGGGCACTCTGCCTCGACGCCTGCTGAAGCAGATCGCCGCTGCCACCTACCACCAAGTGTGGTGGCCAGCGTTCGACGAACCGCGCTACACCGTCGACAAGCCGCCCGTCTGGGACGTTGAACAACAGGCGTACGTCGACCCGAAGACGCGTGAGCGGCTGACCCCGTGGTCGCACGCCCTGGACGAGCTGGAGGAACCTGACGCCCGACCCGCGTACGTCGCCCGGCTCGGCCACATCGACGCCCGAGGCATCGAGCAGGGCACCCGCGACGCCGAGCGGTCGATCCGGTACGTGACGAAGTACGTCACCAAAGACCTGACCGACCAGGCCCGACCACGCTCCGAGGCGCAGAAGGCGCACTTCGACCGGCTCCACGCCGAACTCTCCGTCCTGCCCTGCTCGCCCACCTGCGCCAACTGGCTCGTGTACGGCGTTCAACCCGACGGGGTCAAGCCAGGCTTGACCCCCGGCCGCTGCACCGGAAAAGTCCACCAACGCTCAACCCTCGGCTTCACCGGCCGCCGCGTCCTCGTCTCGCGGCAATGGTCCGGCAAGACGCTGGCCGACCACCGCGCGGACAACCGGGCCTGGATCCGAGCCATCCTCGCTGGCGGCATGGCCGACACCGACCCCACCGACCAGGAGCACGGCCAGGGCGACGGGCACGGCGAGGACCAGGCGGCCGGCGACAACCCGCAGCGGTACCGGTTTGAACTCGCCCGACCCGAAGACCCCGACGTCCTGCCGCTCGAACACCGCATCCTGCGCGCCGTCTCGGCCCGGATTCGCTGGCGAACAGATCTCGACGCGGCCCGGCAACGCGCGGCCCACGGTCTTTCGGCAACTGCACAGACTCTCGCCCCTGCTGCCTGACCCGAGAAGGAGGAACCGGATGGATGACGAGCTGTTGACCGCCGATGAGGTCGCCGCTCGCCTCCGAGCAACACCGCGCTTCGTACGCCGGCTGGTCGCCGAGCGGCGGATCGCGTTCGTCAAGGTCGGTCGGCTGGTGCGCTTCGAGCCGTCGGCCGTCACCGCGTACATCGAGAGCAACCGGGTCGTCCCGATGACCCGGACGCAACTACGGCGCTACCTGGGGGAGGTCGCCTGATGGCAGGCAGCAAGAACGGCCGGCGGCGTTTCGGCAACGTCCGGAAGCGGGCCTCGGGCCGGTTCCAGGCGCGGTACATCGGTCCCGACGGGATCGAGCGGACCGCGCCGCACACGTTCGCCACCGAGCGGGAGGCCAGCCGGTGGCTGACGCTGATCGAGTCGGAAATCATCAAGGGCGACTGGGCGGCCCCCGAGGCGGGTGAGGTCCAGCTCGGCCCGTACGGACAGAAGTGGATCGCCGAACGCAAGCTCCAGCCCCGTACCCGGGAGAACTACGAAGACCTGTTCCGGCTGCACATCCGGCCACATCTCGGCAGCCTCGCCCTGGGCGCGATCAAGCCGCAGACGATCCGGACCTGGCGCAAACACCTGCTCGACGGTGGCACGTCCGAGCCGCAGGCGGTCAAGGCGTACTCGCTGCTGCGGGCGATTCTCAACACCGCCGTCAAGGAGGACGAGATCATCCGGCAGAACCCGTGCCGGATCACGGGCTATGACCGCTATCACACTCCGGAGCGTCCGGTGGCGACCGTCGCCCAGGTGCTCGCGCTCGCGGAGCAGATGCCGGCCCGGTTCTCCGCGCTAATCGTCGTCGCCGCGTTCTCCGGGCTCCGCTGGGGCGAACTGGCGGCGCTGCGGCGCTCCGATGTCGACCTCACCGCCGGCACGGTCCGCGTCCCACGCAAACTGGCGGCGCTGCGCAACCGGATGGAGTTCGGCGCTCCCAAGTCGGAGGCCAGCAACCGGACCGTCACGCTCCCGGCGGCGGCCCGCTCCGCGCTCGCCGCGCACCTGCGCGACTACGTCGGGGAGGGGCCGGACGCGATCGTCTTCACCGGCGAGAAGGGAGCCGTCCTGCGGACCGGGAACTTCCGTCGTGCGGTCGACTGGACGGCGGCCCTGCGGGCGGCAGGCATGCCGGCAGGCTTCCACTTCCACGATCTCCGGCACACCGGGAACAACCTGGCAGCGGCGACCGGCGCCAGCACCCGCGACCTGATGCACCGGATGGGCCACGCCAGCATGCGAGCCGCGCTCATCTACCAACACGCGAACAGCGAACGGGACCGCGAGATCGCGGCCGGCATGGATCGCCGGATCGCCAAGGCTCAACCCAAGCCGAAGAAGACGGCCCGCACGCGCCGCAAGGGCACCGACCCGGACGACGGGCCAGCCGGCGTACCGGCCCGGACCGGCTAATGGCCCGTGAATGGCCCGCAAGATCGATTAGAGCCGGAAACAGAACGGCCCAGGCTCGGCGGGATTGCCGCTGACCTGGGCCGGAAGGACTGGAGCGGGCGACGGGAATCGAACCCGCACCGTCAGTTTGGAAGACTGAAGCTCTGCCATTGAGCTACGCCCGCGCTCGTCCCGACCGTCCGGGACACCGACGGCTAGCCTAGCGGGTCGTCCCGCCGGTCGGATACCGGTATCCCCCGGGACGCTGCGTGTCCGACACCCTCAGGCTCCAAGCGCAGCACCCCGGTACGCCATCACGGCGCTTCCAAAAAATCTCCGGCGGCGATGTCGAGAACCCGGGGCCGGCTCCGTCCCTGCCGCGAACGCGACGAGAATGGTCGCACCAGCACCGAGGAGAAACACCATGGCCAAGTACCTGCTGCTCAAGCACTACCGTGGCGCTCCGGCCGCCGTGAACGACGTGCCGATGGACCGGTGGACGCCGGAGGAGATCTCGGCGCACATGCAGTACATGAACGACTTCGCGGCCCGGCTCGAGAAGACCGGGGAGTTCGTCGACGGTCAGGCGCTCGCCCCGGAGGGGACCTTCGTCCGGTACGACGGTGAGGGGCGCCCGCCGGTCACCGACGGCCCGTTCGCCGAGACGAAGGATCTCATCGCCGGCTGGATGGTGATCGACGTCGACAGCTACGAGCGCGCCGTCGAACTGGCCGGGGAGCTGTCGGCGGCTCCCGGGGCGGGCGGGAAGCCGATCCACGAGTGGCTCGAGCTGCGCCCGTTCCTGACCGAGCCGCCCACGATCACGGAGTGACCTCTGAAGGGAGGGACGAAGGGAGAGACCCCTGAAGGGAGGGACCTCTGACGATGGATGAGGCCCTGCTCCGGAGCCTCACGCCGAGTGTGCTCGGGATCCTCGTCCGCCGCGGAGCCGACTTCGCGGCGGCCGAGGATGCCGTGCAGGACGCCCTGGTCGAGGCGGTCCGGGTCTGGCCGGCGGACCCGCCGCACGACCCGAAGGGCTGGCTGATCACGGTGGCGTGGCGCCGGTTCCTCGACGCGACCCGGGCCGACGCCGCTCGGCGCCGGCGTGAGGAACTCGTCGACGAGGAGCCGGCGCCCGGCCCCGCCCCCGGGGTGGACGACACGCTCCAGCTCTATTTCCTCTGCGCCCATCCGTCGTTGACGCCGTCGTCGGCGGTCGCGCTCACCCTGCGCGCCGTCGGCGGGCTGACCACCCGGCAGATCGCCCAGGCGTACCTGGTGCCGGAGGCGACGATGGCGCAGCGGATCAGCCGGGCCAAGCGGGCCGTCTCCGGCGTACGGTTCGACCGGCCCGGCGATGTCGCCACCGTGCTGCGCGTCCTCTACCTGGTCTTCAACGAGGGCTATTCCGGCGACGTCGACCTCGCCGCCGAGGCGATCCGGCTGACCCGGCAGCTCGCGGCGGTGATCGACCACCCGGAGGTGGCGGGGCTGCTCGCCCTCATGCTGCTGCACCACGCCCGGCGCGCCACCCGGACCGCGCCGGACGGCAGCCTGGTGCCGCTCGCCGAGCAGGAGCGCGGCCGGTGGGACACCCGGTTGATCGCCGAGGGCATCGAGATCCTGCAGGCGGCTCTCGCCCGCGACCGGCTCGGCGAGTTCCAGGCCCAGGCCGCCGTCGCGGCGCTGCACGCCGACGCGCCCAGAGCCGAGGAGACCGACTGGGTGCAGATCGTCGAGTGGTACGACGAACTCACCCGGCTGACCGACAACCCGGTCGTCCGGCTCAACCGTGCCGTCGCCGTCGGCGAGGCCGACGGGGCGCGCGCCGGGCTGGCGGCACTCGCGGCGCTGGACGAGTCGCTCCCCCGCCACGCGGCGGTGGCGGCATACCTGCACGAGCGCGACGGCGACCTGGCGACGGCGGCACGGCTCTACGCCGAGGCGGCCCGGAAGGCGCCCAACCTCGCCGAACGCGACCACCTGACCCGCCAGGCCGCCCGGCTCAACACCCGCCGCCCTTCGCAGGGGAGTGATAATGGGCGACGAACAGCGGCGTCGATCGATGAGGGCGACGCTGTCAGCGGAAGCAGCCGGGCCCGGCCCGGGTCAGGCGGTGGGAGGAGCGGATGATCGAGGCGCCACCGCCGCCCCGGGTGCACCGGCCGGTGATGCACCAGGAGTGGAACCAGCTCAGCTTCGTCCACTGGCGCTACCCGGCGGAGACCGTCCAGGCGCTGCTTCCGGACGGGCTGGAGGTGGAGACGTACGACGGATCCGCCTGGATCGGGCTGGTTCCCTTCCTCATGCAGGGCGTACGGCCGCCGGTGCTGCCCGCCGCGCCGTGGCTCTCCGCCTTTCCGGAGACGAACGTCCGGACGTACGTCCGCGACCGGCGCGGTCGCAGCGGGATCTGGTTCTTCTCGTTGGACGCCGCGCGCCTGCCGGCCGTGCTGACCGCCCGGTCCAGCTACGCGCTGCCGTACTTCTGGTCCCGGATGCGGGTGGAGGTCGACGGCGACCGGATCAGCTACCGCAGCCGGCGTCGCTGGCCGGGGCCGCGGGGTGCGCGCGCCGATGTCGAGGTCCGGCTCGGTCCACTGCTGACCGAAAGCGAGGCGGACCCGTTGGCGCATTTCCTGACCGCCCGGTACCGGCTCTTCTCGGTGATCGCGGGACGGCTCGTCGCCGCCGAGGCCGAACACCCACCGTGGCCCCTGCACCGGCTCGACCTGCTCCGGCTGGAGGAGAACCTGCTCACGGCCGCCGGCCTGCCGGCGCCCCGAGGCGAGCCGCTCGGCCACGCCTCGCCCGGCGTCCGGGTACGGATCGGAATGTGGCACCCGTGACAACGGGAAGCGGGGCATAGCGCGCTACGACCGCCCGGGTCCCGTTTGGACCTGACCGGCGCCCGGGTAGCAGTGGGCATGGCTCGCAACCTTCTGAGAGCGCTGCTCTACGCCTGGGATCAGCCGGCATTCAGGGCCGGCCTACAGCACCTGATCGACCTCGACGAGGTCACCACCCTGCTGGCCGCGCTGGCCGTCGACGACCATGACGAAGAGGTCGAGTTGCGGGCGATGCAGCTCGTACGCTCCGCCCTCGACACGGCCGAGATCCGGCACGCCGTGCTGCTGCTGATCGAGGACGACGACATCCGGCGCAGCCTGGCGGCCAGCATCGCGGAGAGCGTTCCTGACCGTCCCGGGCTGGCCGGTGCCATCCGTTCCGCGCTGGAGGACCCGGCGGTCCGGGCCGAATTCAGCGCCGCACTCGAGTCCGGCACGCTCCGCGCGGTGGTCTGGAAGGTCGCCGAGAACCAGCTCCGCGACCGTCGTTGGGCGCTGGTCGGACAGGTGACGATCCTGTTCGTACGGCACCGGCACGCCCGCCGCCTGGCGTGGGCGCTCAGGCGCCACGGCCTGGTACGGGAACTCCGGCACAGGCCGTCGGCCGGTAGCGTGGATCGGGGCGGAGCCTGAGCCTCCTCAGTTGTCCGACACCCACTCAGTCGTTGCCTGATCCCGGCCTGGCCATCCGGGCGTGCATCTCGGCCTTGGCGGCCTCGGGCGCGAGCTTTGAGGCCCCGGCCATCACCCGGTTCTTCACCGAGCCGGCGACGACGTGGTCCCTGCCCTTCATCATGGCCTCGAATCCGTGCCGGGCGACGTCGGCCGGGTCGTCCTTCTCGCTGGTCCCGAGTTTGGTGTCCTGCATCCCGGCCCGTTCGAAAAACTCGGTGTCGGTCGCCCCGGGCAGCAGCGCCGTCACGGTGACACCGGAATCCTTGAGTTCGTTCTGCAACGCCTCGGAGAAGGAGAGCAGGAACGCCTTGGAGGCGGCGTAGGCGGCATCGAACGGACCCGGCTGAGTGGCGGCGATCGACGAGGTGAAGAGGATCCGCCCGTCCCCGCGCGCGACCATGTGCTGCACGCCGCGCTTGGCCAGGTGTACGGAGGACCGCACGTTGAGGTCGACGAGTTTCAGCTCGTCCGCCAGGCTCGTGCGGGCGAACTCGCCGCCGACGCCGACCCCCGCGTTGATCGCCAGCGCGTCGACGCTCCGGCCACCGGTGGTGGCCTGTTGCCACAGCCGTTCCACACCCTCGTACTCGGCCAGGTCGGCCTGGACCGGCTCGACGGTCGCGCCCAGCTCCTCGAAGTCCCGGGCGGCCCGGGAGATACGGTCGTTCTCGGCCACCACCACCAGGTCGAAGCCGTGCTCGGCGAATTGTCTGGCGAGTTCGTATCCGATGCCGCTGGACGCCCCGGTGACGACGGCGAGCGGTCTTCCGGTGGGATCGGCCATGACTGTTGCCCCCTTTTTCAGGTGGATGTCGCGATGCCGCGATGTCTACGATGCCCGCGGCATCCGCCCGCAAACCGACGCCACGGTGGCGCGGGCGGTCTCAGGGTGCGAGGACGACCTTTATGCAGCCGTCCTGCTTCTGCTGGAACATCTCGTACGCCTCGGCGGCCTCCGCCAGCGGCACCCGGTGGGTACGCAGATCCAGTACGCCGAGTGGGTCGTCGTCACCGGAGAGCAGTGGCATGATCTCGTCGATCCAACGCCGTACGTGGCACTGCCCCATCCGCAGCTGGATGCCCCGGTCGAACATCTCCATCATCGGCATCGGGTCGACCTCGCCGCCGTAGACGCCGGAGATCGAGACGGTGCCGCCCCGGCGTACCGACTTCACGGCGGCGTGCAGCACACTGAGCCGGTCCACGCCGAACCGGTCCGTCATCGTCCGCGCGACCGCGTCCGGCAGGAGCCCGACCGAGGTCTGTGCCAGCTTGCCGGGGCCGGAGCCGTGCGCCTCCATCCCGACGGCGTCGATGACCGCGTCCGGCCCCCGCCCGTCGACCAGGTCGAGCAGCGCACCCGGTACGTCGTCCAGGTCGGTCACGTCGACCACCTCGACCCCGTGCCGCCGGGCCATCTCCAGCCGCTCCGGTACCAGGTCCAGGCCGATCACCCGGCCCGCACCGAGATGCCGCCCGATCCGGGCACAGAGCTGGCCGACCGGGCCGAGCCCGAAGACGGCGAGGGTGCCGCCGGGCGGAGTGTCGGCCCAGCGGACCGCCTGCCACGCGGTCGGCAGGATGTCGGAGAGGTACAGGTACCGCTCGTCCGGGCCGCTCTCCGGCACCGTGATCGGCCCGAACTGCGCGTGCGGGACCCGGAGGTACTCGGCCTGTCCACCGGGGACCGACCCGTAGAGCGACGTGTAGCCGAAGAGGGCCGCGCCCTTGCCCTCGGCGCGTGTCTGGGTCGTCTCGCACTGGGCGTAGAGCTGCCGGTCACACATCCAGCAGGATCCGCAGGAGATGTTGAACGGGACCACCACCCGGTCACCGGGTCGCAGTCGGGTCACCTCCGGACCGACCTCCTCGACGACCCCCATCGGCTCGTGCCCGAGGATGTCGCCGGGCTTCAGGTACGGCCCCAGTACCTCGTAGAGGTGCAGGTCCGAGCCGCAGATGGCGGTGGAGGTGATCCGGACGACGGCGTCCGTCGGTTCCTCGATCCGCGGGTCGGGCACCTCCGTCACCCGCACGTCCCGCCTGCCCTGCCACGTCAGTGCCTTCATCGGTCGCTTCCTCCCATGGCCGTCCCCCCGCCGGGACTGCTACCCAGCCGGTTCCGGCTAAACCTGTCGATGGGCTGAATCCGTCGACGACGATGAACATGGGCAGGAGTGAATGCCGAACTCGGGGGTATGGGGTCGACATCCTCTCCGATCCCCAGAAAGGCGTGATCCCATGACGACCGCCCGAGAAATCATGACGCCCGATACCGCCTGCATCGGGGAAGACGACGACATGCTGACGGCCGCCCGCCGGATGGCGGAGCTGGGTGTCGGCTCGATGCCCATCTGCGGCAACGACAACCGACTCAAGGGCATGCTCACGGACCGCGACATCGTCGTCAAGGTCCTCGCCGACGGGCGCGACCCGTCCGGCGTCACCGCGGGCGAACTCGCCCAGGGCAAGCCGGTGACCATCGGCGCCGACGACGACGCCGAGGAGATCCTGCGTACGATGGGCAGCCACCAGGTGCGGCGGCTACCGGTCATCGACGGCCATCAGCTGATCGGGATCGTCGCCGTCGCCGATGTCGCCCGGGCCCTGCCCGACCGTCCGGTGGGCGACCTGGTCGACGCCATCTCGCAGAGCTGATCCCCGCCCTCGGTGGCGGCGTGCTGCCGGGGAAGCCCGTCGGCCGGCCGCGACTGCGGCGTACGACGAGTCGAGGCGCCCACCATCCCGACCCGACGGCGGGCGCCTCGACGGCGGGCGGCATACCGGCTCGCGTCGCGGAGCGCTGTCGCTACTCGGCACGACGCGGTTCGGTTCGTGGGCGGCGGGGTAGGAGCCCTCCGAGACCACGTGAAAGATCGAGTCCAGGAGCTGAACTGTGCCTACCCTCCGCGCCCTCGTCCTCTGCTGCACCCTCAAGCCCTCCCCCGCGCCCTCCAGCGCGGAACTGCTCGGCCGGGAGGTCCTCGCCGCCCTCGCCGACCACGACGTGCAGGGCGATGTGGTCCGGGTGGCGGACCACGACGTGAAGTTCGGCGTCTCCACCGACGAGGGCGACGGCGACGAGTGGCCGGCGATCCGGGCCAAGCTGATGGAGGCGCAGATCCTGGTCGTGGCGACGCCGATCTGGCTCGGTCAGCCGTCGAGCGTCTGCAAGATGGTGCTGGAACGCCTCGACGCCGAACTCTCCGAGACCGACGAGCAGGGGCGGCTGCGCACGTACGGCAAGGTGGGGGCGGTCGCCGTGGTCGGCAACGAGGACGGTGCGCACCACGTCACCGCCGAGGTGTTGCAGGCCCTCAACGACGTCGGGTTCTCGGTCGCCGCCTCCGCCTCCACCTACTGGGTCGGCGAGGCCATGGGGGGTGTCGACTACCGGGATGCCGGGCCCCAGCCGGAGACCACCGGCAAGGCGACGAAGAACCTGGCCACGAACGCCGCACACCTGGCGCACCTGCTGGCGGCCCAGCCCTATCCCGCGAGCTGAGCCGGGCGGGGTCTGTGGGCGGTGCAGATGCGGCTACGGCGTTCTGACCTCGGTGCTCCCGGCTACGGCCGGCGCCGCCGGGGACGCGGGGTGAGCTTCGTCGATCGCGACGGCCGCCCGATCGCCGATCCGGAGGAGAAGCGCCGGCTGCGCGACCTGGTGATCCCGCCGGCCTGGCGTGACGTGTGGATCTCGCCCGATCCGCGCGGCCACATCCAGGCGACCGGCATCGACGGGGCCGGGCGCAAGCAGTACCTCTATCACCCCGTGTGGCGGGTCCGGCGGGACCGGGAGAAGTTCGCGCACGTGCTGGACGTCGCCGGGCACCTCGGTGCCCTGCGCAAGCGCGTCGCCGGCGACCTGGGTGAGCGGGGACTGACCCGGCAGCGGGTACTGGCCGTCGTCGTCCGCCTGCTCGACCTCGGCATGTTTCGGGTCGGTGGCGACCAGTACGCGGCCGGCGACGAGCCGACGTTCGGCGCCACCACGCTGCGTCCCGAGCACGCTCGGGGCGCCGCCGGCTGCGTGGTGCTGGAGTTCCCGGCCAAGGGCGGGGTGCGGCAGCGGCGGCGGATCACCGATCCGGACGCCTGCCGGGTGCTGCGGGACCTGCGACGGCGGCGGCGCGGTCGGGACCGCCTCTTCGGCTACTGGCAGGGCAGGCGCTGGCACGACGTACGGGCGGAGGACGTCAACGACTATCTGCGGGAGGCCAGCGGCACGGAGATGACGGCGAAGGACTTCCGTACCTGGCACGCGACCGTCTTCGCCGCCGCCAGGCTGGCCGTCGCCGGACCGCGGGAGTCGGAGGCGAAGCGGCGGCGGGTGGTGGCCGGGGTGATGCGTGAGGTGGCGGAGTTGCTCGGCAACACCCCGGCGGTCGCCCGTGCCTCGTACGTCGACCCGCGCCTGCTCGACCGCTACCGGGACGGCCAGCTCGCCGACCGCTTCGCCGAGGTCCCGGGCGCCACCGGCCCAGGCAGCACGGACCCCGGCACCACCGGCACGGGCAGCACGGACCCCGGCACCACCGGCACGGGCAGCACGGGTGGTGACGGTGGCGGCGAGGTCGTGCCGGCCGGCGAGGCCGCCGAGCGTGCCGTGCTCGACCTGCTCGGCGGCTGACGGACCGGTGCGGTGGGATGCGCCGGGCGACGACGAGATCCGCTCCTACCTCGGCGCCGTCGACGCCGCCTCGGACCGCACCGGCCGGGCCGCGCGCACCCGCCGGGGCGGGGCGGTTACCGGCCGGCGCGCAGCATCGCGGCCCGGTCCCAGGCGCGGTGCAGTCCGAGGGCGGCGATCAGGTCGGCCGTGAAGGCGTCGGTGACGCCCTCGGCGAGCAGCATGCCGGGTAGCGCGGCGTCGATGCCGGCGTCCGCGAGCACCCGGGCACCGTCGCCCCATGCGCCGATCGGCTTGCAGTGCCGCAGCGCCTCCTGGAGCAGTACGGTCAGCCGTGGGTCGGTCAGGCCGGCCGTGCCGGCGGCGACCAGGACGGCGTCGTACTCGATCGACCGGGTGGTCAGCAGCGTTCGGTCGACCGGCAGGTCGCCTCGGGTGCCGCGCAGTTCGCCGCCGACCGGCGCGACGACCCGGAGCACCGCCTTCTCGGCGGCCAGAGCCGTGCGCAGCGCGTCGATCCCGGCGAGGTCGGCCTGGTCGGTGGCGACGACGCCGACCACCCGCCCGTCGATCGGACCGGGCGTGCTGACCACCTGGCTCAGTGCCGGCGACGGGGTGACCTCGGCGGTCGGTGCCGCGTCGGGCGCCGGCAGGCCGAGGCCGGCGGCGACCCTGGCGCAGAGGTCGCCGTCGATCCGTGCCAGCACCGCGAGCTGCCGCTCCCGGATGGCCGGCTCGTGGCACTTGCCGAGCTCGAAGGTGTACGCCTCGACGATGTGATCCTGCTCGACCGGCGTCATGCTGCGCCAGAACATGGTGGCGTGCGAGTAGTGGTCGCCGAACGACGCCGGGTTCTGGCGTACCTTCGGGCCGTTGACCTCGGTCGGCACCGTGACGTAGCCGCTGCCGTCGGGGTCGGTCCGCGGGCCGCCGCCGTCGAGGCTGTTCGGTTGGTACGGCGCGATGCCGGTGTGCACGAACATCTGGTGCATGCCGTCGCGGAGGTTGTCGTTCACCGGCACGTGCGGGCTGTTGACCGGCAGTTGCGGAAAGTTCGGGCCGCCGAGCCGGGTCAGCTGGGTGTCGAGGTAGGAGAAGAGCCGGCCGGCGATCAGCGGGTCGTTGGTGACCTGGATGCCGGGCACCAGGTTGCCGACGTGGAACGCGACCTGCTCGGTCTCGGCGAAGAAGTTGGTGGGGTTGCGGTCGAGGGTCAGCCGGCCGACGCGCTGCACCGGGGCGAGTTCCTCGGGCACGAGCTTGGTCGGGTCGAGCAGGTCGATGCCCTCGAAGGTCTCGTCGGGCCGGTCCGGCAGCAGTTGCAGGCCGAGTTCGTACTCGAAGAACGCTCCCGCCTCGATGCTCTCCGCCATGTCACGGCGGTGGAAGTCCGGGTCGGCGCCCTGGGCGAGTTGCGCCTCCTCCCAGACCATCGAGTGCACGCCGGCGAGCGGCTTCCAGTGGAACTTCGCCAGCGTGGTCCTGCCCTCGGCGTCGACCAGCCGGAAGGTGTGGATGCCGAAGCCCTCCATGGTGCGGTACGAGCGCGGGATGCCCCGGCCCGACATCACCCAGATGACCTGCATCGTCGCCTCGGTGTGCAGCGAGACGAAGTCCCAGAACGTGTCGTGCGCGGTCTGGGCCTGCGGGATCTCCCGGTCGGGGTGGGGCTTGCCGGCGTGGATCAGGTCGGGGAACTTGACCCCGTCCTGGATGAAGAAGATCGGCGCGTTGTTGCCGACCAGGTCGAAGTTGCCTTCCGGTGTGTAGAACTTGACCGCGAACCCGCGTACGTCCCGGACGGTGTCGGCCGAGCCGCGGGAGCCGAGGACGGTGGAGAAGCGTACGAAGACCGGGGTCTCCAGGTCCTTCTCGGCGAGGAACCGGGCCTTCGTCACCGGGGCGGCGTTGCCGTAGGCCCGGAAGACGCCGTGTGCCGCCGCACCGCGCGCGTGCACCACCCGCTCGGGGATCCGCTCGTGGTCGAAGTGGGTGATCTTCTCGCGGAGGTGGAAGTCCTCCAGCAGCGCCGGGCCCCGGTCGCCGGCCTTGAGCGAGTGGTCGGTGTCCGACAGCCGCAGCCCCTGGGCGGTGGTGAGGAACTCGCCACCCTGGGCCCGGGGGTCGGGCGCGGTCCGGTCCGGGGAGGGCGGCCGGCTGCGGACCGGGTCGGGTGCGCCCTGGTCACGTCGGCGTTCCGGTGGCATCGTGGATAGCTCCTGTTCCGGTGAGATCGTGTAGCTCTTCACGATAGGTACATTGTCTCCCCTTTTCCGGCATTAGCGGCCTTCACGCCTCCCCGACCCGGCCATGTTCCGCCGCTACCGGCCGTGCCCCTGCTCCCCGGGCCAATATCCGCCACCTGCTCCGGCGACGAAGGCCGAACCGGCAGAGTCGGCGGTGGAAGAGGCGGTGCCCGGAGTGAACGAACCGGGGACGACCACGGGGGCGGACGGCGATGGCGGGTGTGCGGCGGCGTGGTGCCGACGGTGCCGGTCCGCGCCGCGCGGCCCCTGGATGGCTCGACCGGCATGCCAGCCGGATCCTGGGCGGGCCGGGCCGGCCACGGGTCGTGCTGCTGCTCGCCGCCGTGCTCGCGCTCAACACCGCCGACACCGGGGCCGTGGGCGCGGCGGCCACCCAGCTCGAAGCCGAGCTGGGGATCAGCCACGCCCAGCTGGGCCTGCTGGCCACGGCATCCTCCGGGGTGGGTGCCATCGCGGCAATCCCGATGGGCGTACTGGCCGACCGCGTGCACCGGGTACGCCTGCTCACCGCCACCGTCGCCGCCTGGGGCGTCGCCATGATCGCCAGCGGCCTCTCCCCCGACTACCGGTGGCTGCTCGCCTCCCGCCTGCTGCTCGGCGCCGCCGTCGCCGCCTCGGGTCCGGTGGTCGTCTCGCTGACCGGCGACTTCATCCCGCCCGCCGATCGGGCCGCCGTGCTGGGTTGGATCCTCACCGGTGAGATCGCGGGTGCCGGGCTCGGGCTGTTGGCCGGCGGCGAACTCGCCGCAAGCTTCTCCTGGCGGTATGCCTTCTTCCTGCTGGCCGCCGTCAGCCTGGCGCTGGCCGTGGCACTGGCCCGCCACCTGCCCGAGCCGGCCAGGGGTGGCGCCGGCTGGCTCCCGAGCAACCGGAGCCGCTCGGGCGACCCGGAGGCCCGCAGCCGATCATGCGGCGCGGACGACCGGCACGGGATCGAGAGCAGAACCGGGACCGGCGGAGCCGGTGGCGACGATGCGCGGGAGATCGTGGCCACCCGGGGGGTCGAGCCGGCACCGGAACGGATCCTGCGTGCGGGTGTGCCCGAGCTGTCGCTGCCGCGCGCCATGCTCTACCTGCTGCGGATCCCCACCAACCTGCGGCTGATCGTCGCCTCCGCGATCGGCTACTTCTTCTTCGCCGGGCTGCGCACCTTCGCGGTCGTCTTCGCCACCCAGCACTTCGGCGTCGGTGGCGGCATGCTGGGACTCCTGGTGGTCGTCATCGGCGCCGCCGCGCTGGCCGGGGCGGTCCTCGGCGGCCGGTTCACCGACCGTCTCCTGCACCGGGGCCGCACGGACGCCCGCGTTCTGGTCCCCGCCGCCGGCTACAGCCTCGCGGCGCTCCTGCTGCTGCCGGGCTTCCTCGTCAGCTCGGTGGGCCTGGCGCTGCCGGCCATCGCGCTCGGCACGGCGGCGCTCGCCGCCGCCAACCCGCCGCTGGACGCGGCCCGGCTCGACATCGTGCCGGCCAGGACGTGGGGACGCGCCGAAAGCCTGCGCAGCGTGCTGCGCCTGGCCGCCGAGGCCGTCGCCCCGGCGACCTTCGGGCTGGTCGCCGACGCCCTGGGCGGCGGGGCGGGCGGGCGCGCCAGCGGGCTCCGCGACGCCTTCCTCATCATGCTCCTCCCGCTCCTGGCGAACGGGCTGATCCTGCTGCTGGCCCGGAGCACCTATCCGGTGGACGTCGCCACGGCCAGCGCCTCGGACCGCGCACTCCGGCGCTGACCCGACCGGCCCCCGGCCCACCCGAGTCGGCACAAACCGCCAAGGCGTGTTTTGGCGGCGGAAACCTGGGCACCCGCAACCGTATCGGTGGGCGCGGGTGAGGAGGGTCGTGGACGGATTCCAGCCGATCGCGGCGCTGCTGGCCGTCATGGCCGCGACGCTCGCCGCCGGATGGGCGCTGGCCCGCGCCGTTGCCCTCACCGCCGAGCCGCTCCCGAGCCCACCGGTCACCGGCGGGACACCGTCGCGCGAGCATGCGATGAGCCGGTTCCACGCGCGCTGGTACACGGTGACCATGCTCTTCCTCGCCTTCGACATGGAGATGGTCTTCATGTATCCGTGGACGCGGGTCATCTCCGCCGTCGGGGCCAGCTCGGTCATCGAGATGTTCGTCTTCCTCGGCGTCCTGCTGGCCGGCGTGACGTACGCCTGGCGGGAGGGTGCGCTGCGGTGGAGCTGAGCGCCCTGCTGCTGCGGCTCGCCGCGGCACGCCCCCGGGTCTTCCTGGCCCCGCTGCCCGGGGCGACCCCGATCCGCATCGCAGCCGAGCGGGAGTTGCGGGAGCGCGGCTGGCCGTCGGTCGACGGCCCGGCACAGGCGGACATCCTGCTGGTCGCCGGGGACGCCGCCGAACTCGAGGCCACGGTGCGGGACACCTGGGCGACGCTGCCGGTCCCCCGGGCCCTGGCCCGGGCGACGACCCCGCAGCTGGCCGAGATCCTCGACGCGGCCCGCCGGAGCCTGGGCGCCCCTGCGGCGCAGCGCCGGCAGCTCGCGGAGCAGGCCGAGCGACGGGAGATGGCGCACGGCGGGGCGTCGATGGCCGAGCGGGGGCCGGACCGGGACGGACTGGAGCTGGACCGGCTGCACCTGGCGCTGGGTCCGCTGCTCGCGGACTGGCCGGCCGGGCTGACCCTGCACGTCGTGCTCCAGGGCGACGTGATCCAGCAGGTCGAGGTCGGAATCGCCACCGGCGACGGTCCGCGCCACGGTTCCTGGTGGACCGAACCGTGGCGGCGGGTCGCGGCCGGCGAGCCGGTGACCGTCGCCGAGGCGGCCCGCCGGAGGGCCGCCGCCCACCTGGACAGCCTCGCCCGGCTGCTCGGAGTGGCCGGCTGGCCGGACGCCGCCACCACCGCCCGGCTGCTCCGGGACCGGACCCTCGCCGGGGCCTCCGCCGACGGGCTGCGGGGGCCGGTGCACCGGTTCGTCCGCCGGGTCGGCGGATCCCGGACCCTGCGCTGGTCCACCCGGGGTCTCGGCCGACTACCGGCGGCGGGTGCCGACGCGTCTCCACCCGTCGTTGCCGGGGACGTCGTGGACCGGTATGGCCGATGGCTCTCCCGCCTCGTCGACGACCTCGACCGGCTCGACGCGGCCGGTCCGCTCGATCCCGGAGAGGTCGAGCCGGCGCGCGGCCCCTGGGACCCCGACGCGCCGCCGCCCTCGGCCACGCTCGTCGGGCTGCTGCCCGAGCTGCTGACCGGCGCCGAGATCGCCACCGCCCGGCTGATCGTGGCGAGTCTCGACCCGGATCTCGACGAGGTCGTGCCGGCCGGCGATCGGAGTGGGCATGGTTAGCGCCGCGCCGCTCTGGTCGGTGCTGCTGGTGCCGGTGGTCCTGGCCGGACTCGCCCTGGTGGCGGTCGCCGGGGACGGGCTGCTGGCCGCCCGCGTCGCCGGCCGGCGGCCCGGTCTCCGGGAGGCGCTGCTGCCGCTGGCCGGGATACCCCGGGCGCTGGTCGGCCAGCGCCGGACGCCGCCACACGCCGACCAGCTGCTGTACCGGGCCGGTGTGCTGGTGCTGCCGGTGGCCGCCGTGCTTGCGCTTGCGGTCGTGCCGCTCGGTGACCACGTCGTGGCCGACCTCGACGTCGGGGTGCTCTGGTTCAACGCGATGGAGGTGCTGGCCTGGGCGGCGCTCTGGCTGCTCGGCTGGGCGCCGAACGCGCCGTTCACCCTGGTCGGCGGCTACCGTTTCGTCGCGCAGGGGCTGGCGTACGAGCTGCCGCTGATGTTCGCGCTGGTCTCCGTGGCAAGCGGCGCGGAGTCGCTGCGGATCGGTGACGTGGTCGCCGCCCAGCAGGGCCTGTGGTTCGTGGTCTGGATGCCGGTCGCCTTCGTGGTCTACCTGGCCAGTGTGCTGGCCTTCAGTTTCCTCGGCCCGTTCGACCATCCGGCCGGCCGGGACATCGGCGGCGGGGTGCTGGCCGAGACCGCCGGGCTGGCCGGCCTGCTGCTGCGGGTCGGGCGGTGGCTGCTGCTCTGCGCCGGGGCTGCCATGGCGGTCCCGCTCTTCCTCGGCGGCGGAGCCGGCCCACTGCTGCCGGGCTGGGTCTGGTCGCTGGTGAAGGCGGTCGCGGTCCTGGCGGTCCTGGTCAACCTGCGGCGGAGGTTGCCGACCATCCGGGCCGACCGGTACGTCGAGCTGGCCTGGGTGGTGCTGATCCCGGCGACGATCGCGCAGGCGCTGGTTGCCGCGCTCGTCGCGCTCGACGCGGGGAGGTTGCCGTGACTCCGCTGCTGACCTGGGCAGTGGCCGTCGTCCTGGCCGTGCTCGCGGCCGTCGCGGGGGTGCTGGTGTTCCGGCTCGGCTCGATGGCCCGGGTGACGTACGCGCTGCTGGCCGTCTTCCTCCTGGTCGGCGCCGAACTCGTGCTCCTCGGCCTGCACTACCTGGGTGTGGTGGTCGTGCTGATGATGACCATCGAGATGGTGATCATGGCAGTATTCATGATCGCCTACATGATGGACCCCGCCGGGCTGATGCCGATGGGCATGTCGATGGCGCACAACCGGCGTACCGCACTGGTGGTCAGCGTCGGCGCCTTCGTGCTGCTCGCCACCGGAGTGGTCGTGGTCGACTGGCCGGCACCCCGGGCCGCGCCGCCGGCCGACCCGACCTTCCAGGTGGGCGAGTCCCTGATGCGCGGGCAGATGTTGACCATGGTCACGCTCGGCTTCGTGCTCTTCGCCACCATGGTCGCCGCGACCGTACTGGCCGCCCGGCGCGGCCGCTACGACCGGTTCGGTGACGACCTGGACCGCCGGGAGCCGGAGGACCCGGTCCGGGGTGGGGTGGGGCGCTGATGCTCGAACTCTTCCTGATCCTGGCCGCCGCCCTCTTCTGCACCGGCCTCTACGGCGTGCTCTCCCAGCGCCCGATCGTCATGATCATGATGGGGCTGGAGCTGATGCTGGCCGGCGTCATCGTGGCCGCCGCCGCCTTCTGGCGCTACCTCTCCCCCGCCGGCTCCGGCCAGGTCATCGTCGTCGTGGTGCTGGTCGCGATGGCGGTGGAGATGGCGATGGGCTTCGCCATCGTCACCGCCGGCTTCCGCAGCGCACAGGTCGGCACCACCGAGGAGGCCGGGGAGCTGCGCGGATGAGCGGGCCGACCGGAGTACGCCGATGAGCTGGCTGGCGTGGAGCCTGATCGCCGTGCCGCTGGCCGCCGGGGCCACCCTGGCGCTGGTCGGCCGGCGCACCGACCGGATCGCCGCCCCGGCCGCCGTGACGGTCTCGATCGTCACCCTCGGGCTGGCCGGTGCCGTTGCCGTGCTGCGACCGGCCGCGTCCGCACCGCTCTTCGCCGGCATCGAGGCCGCCGTACGGGTCGACGGCCTCTCCGCGGTCATGGTGCTGACGGTCGCGGCGGTGACGGCCGCGGTGCTGCTCTTCGCCACCGCCGACCCGGAACTGAGCGGCGGCCACCGGGCCGAGCCTGCGGACGCTCACGACCGCAGCGACGCCCACGAACCCAGCGACGGCCAGGAACGCAGCGACGCCCACGAACGCAGCGACGCCCACGAACGCCGGTCGGGCGACACCGCCGCCTTCCGGCCGGAGGCGGGCCGCAGCCGGTTCTTCGGGCTGATGCTGCTCTTCGCCGGGGCGATGCTGACCACTGTCACCGCCACGACCCTGCCGCTGCTGCTGATGGCCTGGGAGGTGATGGGGGCGGCGAGCTGGGCGCTGATCGGATTCTGGTGGCGCGAGCGGCCGAGGGTCCGCGCGGCCCGTACGGCGTTCCTCACCACCCGGGCCGCCGACCTCGGCCTCTACCTCGCGGCCGGCGCGGCCATGGCCGGCGGGGTGCTGTCGCTGCGCCTGGACGCGCTGCCGGCGGCCACCGGCGGCTGGCTGTCGGTGCTGACCGCCGGGGTGCTGCTGGCCGCACTCGGCAAGTCGGCGCAACTGCCCTTCTCGTTCTGGCTCTCCCGGGCGATGGCGGGGCCGAGCCCGGTCTCCGCGCTGCTGCACTCGGGAACCATGGTGGCGGCCGGCGCCTACCTGTTGCTGCGGCTGCACCCGCTGCTCGCCGCATCCGGCTGGGGCGCCCCGACGGCGGCCTGGATCGGGGCCACCACCGCGCTGCTGATGGGCCTGGTGGCGGTCGCACAGACCGACGTCAAGCAGCTCCTTGCCGCCTCCACCAGCGCGCAGGTCGGGTTCATGGTGCTCGCCGCCGGCACTGGCGGCCTCGTCGGCGGCGTCGCGCACTGGGTGGCGCACGCGGCCACCAAGAGCCTGCTCTTCCTCACCGCCGGAGTGTGGCTCGCGGTCCTCGGCACCGAGCGCCTCGCCGAGCTGCGCGGCGCAGCCCGCCGGCTGCCGCTGGTCGGTGCGGCGTTCGCGGCCGGCGCGGCGACCCTGGCCGGGCTGCCCCCGCTGGCCCTCTGGGTGACCAAGGACCGGATACTGGCCACCGCCTTCGCCGAACAACCGGCCCTGTACGCCGTCGGGCTCGCCGCCGGCCTCGTCGCCACCGGCTACGGCGTCAAACTGGCCTGGTATCTGTTCCGTCCCGACCCGGCCGGGGGCGGGGCGGACAGGGGCGTCCCGGACGGGGCCGGGGCGCGCAGCGGCATTCTCGTGCCGCTGGGTGTGCTCGGCGTCGCGGCGGTGGGGCTCGGCGCGCTTGCGCTGCCCGGTCCCTGGCGGGCGCTGCGGGAG
Source organism: Plantactinospora sp. WMMC1484 (assembly GCF_049315195.1). Taxonomy (NCBI): domain Bacteria; kingdom Bacillati; phylum Actinomycetota; class Actinomycetes; order Micromonosporales; family Micromonosporaceae; genus Plantactinospora; species Plantactinospora sp. WMMC1484. The sequence continues at coordinate 2,803,777 of NZ_CP186055.1, read as the reverse complement.
ATGCTCGGTGTCACCGCCGCGCCCTCCGCGCCCGGTTGGCAGGTCGCCGCCTCGATCACCGTGGCCCTGGTCGGAGCCGCCCTGGCCTGGTGGCGCATGCCCGCCGCCCGGCTTCGGTCGCTCGGGGCGGCCCGCTGGCCGCAGCGGTGGCTCGGGCTGGAGGCGGTCGCGTACCGGTGGCTGGCGGGTCGGGCGCTGCTGCTCGCCCGCGCCCTGTCCCGCTTCGACGACCGGCTCCTCGATCCTGCGGTCTCCGGCCTGGGCCGCACCGGGCCCCGGCTGGCCCGGACGGTCGCCCGGCACGCCGAGGCCCGGCTCGACCTGGCGGTACGGGGCATGGCGCGGGCCGGGCTGCGGGTGGCCCGGAGCGCCGGCCGCACCGACGACGGACTGCTGGACGGGCTCGTACGCGGTCTCGTCGCCGCCGCCCGCCGGCTCGGTGCACTCGCCCGCCGCCCGCAGACCGGTCTGGCGCACCAGCACTACGCCCAGTTCACCGTGGCGCTCGCCGTCCTGATCCTGTTCCTGCTCTTCGTGGGGTGACCCGTGCTCACCGCAATCGTGTTCCTGCCGCTGGCCGTCGCGGTCCTCCTGGCGCTGCTGCCGGCGAGGCTGCCCGCGCGGTTCCTCGTCTGGACCTGGATCGTCACCGCCGCCGCCGACCTGGCGCTCGTCGTGGCGACCTGGCTGCGCTTCGACCCGGACGGGGGCCGGCAGTTCACCGAGCGGGCGTCCTGGATCCCGCAGGCGGGGGTGAGCTACCACGTCGCCGTGGACGGGTTGTCGCTGCCGCTGCTGGCCATGACCGCCGTGCTCTTCCTCGCCGTCGCGATCCGCTCGCTGCACGAGACCCGGCGGGTACGGGCACACGTCGGTATCTTCCTCTTCCTGCAATCCGTCTGCCTGGGCCTCTTCGTCGCCCAGGACCTGATCCTCTTCTTCCTCTTCTTCGACCTCTCCATCGTCGGGATGTACTTCCTCATCGCCGGCTGGGGTCACGGGCCGGGGGCCCGGGCGGCGGCGCTGAAGTTCTTCCTCTACACCTTCACCGGCTCGCTCGCGCTGCTGCTCGGCTTCATCGGCCTCTACCTGGCCGCCCGCCCGCACACCTTCGACATGGTCGCGCTCGCCGCCGCCGACCCGCTCGCCGGCCGGGGCGGCTACGCCGGGCTGGTGCTGCTGGCGATCGGGCTCGGGCTGGCCATCAAGACCCCGACCGTGCCGCTGCACACCTGGCTGCCGCCGGCACACACCGACGCCCCGGCGACCGGCTCGGCGATCCTGGCCGGCGTACTGCTGAAGATGGGAACCTACGGTTTCGTCCGGATCGCCATGCCGCTGCTGCCGGAGGCGTGGCGCCGCTACGCGCTGGTCTTCGTCGTGGTCGGTGTCGTCTCGGTGCTGTACGGGGCCCTCGTCGCCCTGGCACAGACCAACGTCAAGCGCATGATCGCCTACACCTCGGTCAACCACATGGGCTACGTCCTGCTGGCGCTCGGCGCGGCCGGGACCGTGGCCGGCGACGATCTGGCCGCCCGCGAGCTGGCGGTCACCGGGGCCGTCACCCAGATGGTCAGCCACGGCCTGCTCACCGGCGCGCTCTTCCTGCTCACCGGCGTCTTCCACGACCGGCGGCGCGACTACACCATCGCCGGCTACTCCGGGCTGGCCGGCCCGGCGCCGGTCTTCGCCGGGGTCACCGCGGTGGCCGTCTTCGGCAGCCTCGGCCTGCCGGGGCTGAGCGGGTTCATCGCCGAGTTCCAGATCTTCACCGGCAGCCTCTCCGTGCGGCCGGTCGCCACCGCCCTGGCGATCCTCGGCATCCTGATCACCGCCGCCCTGCTGCTGCGCGCCCTGCAACAGATCTTCCTCGGCCCACTGCGGCTGCCCGGAGCGGGACCGGGCGGGGGCGGGCCGGCTGCCGGGACCGACCCGGCGGGCGGGGAGGGGTTCCGGGACCTGCGGCCACACGAGCTGATCTCCGTCGCGCCGCTGCTGGTGCTGGCGATCGTCATCGGTGTCGCGCCCCGGTTCCTGCTCGACGTCGTCGAGCCTGCCAGCCGTACCCTGGTCGGCCTGGTGTCGAGGTGAACGAGAACGTCGCCGCGCTCCTTCCCGAGACCGCGCTGGCCGCCGCCGCCGTGCTCGGCCTGCTGGCCGGGTCGTGGCTGCCCCGCCGCCGGCAGTGGCCGGTCGCGGCCCTGGTCGCCGTCGCCTGCCTGGTCGGGCTCGGCGCCGCCGCGGCCCCGCTGGTCTCGGGCCGCACCGAGCTGGTCTTCTCGCGGGTCTTCGCGGTGGACGCGGCCACCGGGGTCGGTCGGCTCGTGGTGCTGGCCGCGCTGCTGCTGGTGGTCTGCCTCTCCGTCGAGAGCGTCGCCGGGCAGAAGCGGGAGAGCGAGTACGTCGTGCTGCTGGCGCTCTCCGCCACCGGCAGCCTGGCCATGATCGGCGCCGCCGACCTGCTCATGCTCTTCGCCGGTTTCCTGCTCACCAGCATCCCGGCGTACGGACTGACCGGCTGGGCCCGCGACCGGCTGCCCCTGGAGGCGGCGCTGAAGTACTACCTGCTCGGGGCCCTCTGCGGGGTCGTCATGCTGGCCGGCACCGCCCTGCTCTACGCGGCGGCCGGCGCGACCGGCTACGCCGAGCTCCGCGCCGCGCTGCCGGCCGCACCGCACTGGCTCACCGCGCTCGGCACCGTGGGTGTCCTGGTCGGCCTGCTCTTCAAGGCCGGCGCGGTACCGGCGCACTTCTGGGTGCCGGACGTCACCGACGGCACGCCCGCGCCGGTCGCCGCCTACCTCACCACGCTGCCCAAGGTCGGCGCGCTGGTCGCCGCGTACCGGCTGGTGCACCAGGCGCTGCCGACCAGCGGCGTCGACTGGGCCCTGCTGCTCGCCGTCGTCGCGGCGGCCTCCATGACGCTCGGCAACCTCGCCGCGTTCTTCCAGGACTCGGTGCGGCGGCTGCTCGGCTACTCCACGATCAGCCAGGTCGGCTACCTGCTCGTCGCGGTCGCGGTGGCCGAGCGCAGCGACCGCGCCCAGCAGGCCCTGCTCTTCTACCTCGCCGCCTACGCGGTCACCAACCTCGGCGCCTTCGCGGTGGTGACCCACCTGCCCCGGGCGCGCACGCTCGGGGACTACCGTGGCCTGGCCGCCCGCCGTCCCGCGCTCGCCGGAGTCCTGCTGGTCTGCCTGCTGGGACTGGTCGGCACCCCGCCCACCGCCGTCTTCCTGGGCAAGCTGGAGATCTTCACGGCGGCCGTCGACGGCCGCTACACCTGGCTCGCCGCGCTCGCCGTGCTGAACACCGTGGCGTCGCTCTTCTACTACCTGCGCTGGCTGGTGCCGGTCTTCCGGCCGGCGCCGGAGCGGGGTGCCGGGGAGGCGCTGACCCCGGCCGGGCGGTGGTCGGGGCTGGCCGCGTACGGGGCCGGGGCCGCCTCGTTGGCGCTCGGCATCGCCGCCGCCGTCACCCTGCCGGCGACGACCGGGGCACTCCTGCCGTAGCCGCCCGAGGTCGCTACGGCGGCACCGATGCCGAACGGCGTCAGCGCGGGACCAGCGCGACGATCGGTACGCCGCCGCGCGGATCCGAACCGATCCGCTCGTACGCCGCGTCGGCGTCCGGGACACCGCCGGAGCCACGGGCGCCACCGCCGCCGGAGCCACGGGCGCCACCGCCGCCGGAGTCGTCGGAGTCATGGCCGGTGCCGTCGACCTGCTGGCCGATCGTGCGCATCAGCCAGGCGGCGGCGCGGGGGTGGCGGCGGGCGTAGTCGCGCAGCCGCCGGCCGGACTCGTCCGGCGGGAGCGGGCGGGCGGTGCCGCTGTGCCGGCGCCAGCCGACCTGGAAGGAGACCCGTGGCTCGGCCACGATGTTGCGGTACCACTGCGCCCGCGAGCCGTAGCCCGAGGCGACCAGGTAGCCCTGGTCGTCGTACCGGCCGATGACCTCCAGGACCACCTGTCGCTCCCGCCCGGTGCTGCGGCCGGTGTGGGTGAGCAGGACGAGGCGCCGCCCGAGCAGGCCGCCGAGGCCCAGCCGGTAGATCCAGATGGGTGCCCGCGCCAGGAGACGGTGCAGGCGTTTCCGTGGCGGACCCGTGAGTTTCATCCGCCGTCACTCCTCTGCGCCGCTCGACCGCCCGTCCGCTGTCGCCAAGCACCCTACGCCGGCACCAGGGGCGGGGCGCTGCGGAGCCGGCGGGGCCGGGCCAGCAGGGCAAGGCCGGTGACGCAGGCGGCGGGGATCAGGGCGTACCCGCTGAAGGCCAGCACGGCGACGACCGCGACGACGGCGACGGCGGCGACGCCCCGCAGCAGCGGCCCGGGTAGCAGCCGGCAGGCCGCGACGGTGCAGCCGAGGTAGACCACCAGGAAGAAGGTGGTCGGTACGCTGACCAGGGCGGCCAGGCTGAGCACCCCGGTGCCGAGCAGTCCGATCAGCACGGCGCCCGAGCCGAGCAGGGCGACGAGCAGCCACGGCGGCAGGGTGTCCCGGGCGGCGGGAGCCGGCGCCAGCGAGCGGGCCAGGGCGCCGGCGCCGGAGAGGTACGCGATCACGGCGCCGACGGTCAGCACCACCGCGCCGACCGCCGCGACCCCCGGCCCGACCTGGCCGACCGCGAGGCTGAGCAGGGCGGTCAGCGGCACCGAGGTGCTGGCCGCCGGACCGAGCGCGGCGACGGTCACCGCGCCCAGCGCCAGGTAGATCACGGTGGTGGTGCCGAACGCGATGCCGATGACGACCGGAAGCTGCCGGCGGGGTCGGGCGAACCGGCTCGTCAGCGGCGCGATCGCCTCCCAGCCGACGAAGGCCAGCATCAGGGTCGAGGCCGCCGGGCCGATCGCGGTCCAGCCGTGCGGCGCGAACGGCGTCCAGTTGCCGGCGCGGCTGGCCGGCGCGGCTCCGGCGACGGCGGTGACCACGATCCCGACGAGCAGCGCGACCAGCCCGAACTGCACCGAGGCGGAGGTGCGCACCCCGCCGACTGTCACCGCGATGGTGCCGAGCAGCAGCACGGCGGCGGTGCCGCAGGCGAGCCCGACACCTCCGCCGAGCAGCTCGGCGACGTAGTTTCCGCAGGTGACGGCGACGATCGGGGCACCGGTGATCACCCCGGCCAGGAAGCACCAGGCAACCGCGCGCCCGGCCCGCGGCCCGAGCCCCGCCTCGGCGTAGCCCCGGACCCCGCCGGCCGACGGGTGGCGCACGCCGAGGGCGGCGAAGACGACCGCGAAGAGGCCGGACGCGACCAGCAGGGCGGCCCAGGCCACGATCGACGCCGGCCCGGCCTGGGTCACGGCCAGGCCGGGCAGGAGCAACAGCCCCGGCCCGAGCAGGGCTCCGATGTAGAGCGCGGCGCCCCGGAGGACGCCGATGTCCGGTACGGCGGCGTGACGCGGTCTGGCCATGCGATGAAGTTTCGCAGCGTTCCCGCCGCACGCGATGGCAAATATGAGCGCCTGCTTGGCGTCCCATGCAATTTCATTGCGCTGACCAGCGGTTCTGCGGCAGCATATGCCGATGGCGACGTACGACTCCACCGACCGGGCGATCCTGGCCCGCCTCCAGGCCGACGGGCGGATCGCCAACGTCGACCTGGCCGAGGCGGTCGCGCTGTCGCCGTCGGCCTGCCTGCGCCGGGTCCGCGCCCTCGAACAGGACGGCCTGATCGCCGGTTACCGGGCCGAGTTGGACCGCGCCCGGCTCGGGCTGGACCTGACGGTCTTCATCGAGCTGAAGGTCGGCGAGCACTCGCGGGAGACCGCCGCCCGGATCGAGTCGGTGCTGACCGCCATCCCCGAGATCGTCGCCTGTCACGTCATCTCCGGCTCCGCCGACTTCCTGGTCGAGGCGGCGGTGGCCAACCTCGCCGCGTACGAGCGGCTGTTGATCGACCAGATCCTGACCATCCCGGCGATCGTCGACGCCCGCAGCACCTTCGCGATCCGCACCGTCAAGACCCGTGGACCGCTGCCCCTCGCCCAGTTGCGCTGATCCCGAGGGCGGAGCGTCCCGTACCCGCCCGTCTGCTCCCGGCCGCCCTGGTTGCGGCAGGTCAGGCGTGCGGCAGTCGTGAAATTGGCTGCTCGGGAGCGCCGGGCTGGGGCATCCTGCTTGCACGGTGTCACGGTCGGTGACCCGGGTCAGGAGGTGCGCCCGGCGATGGCGGTGGAGCTGCTGCTCTTCGGCGACGTCCGCGCACGGGTCGACGGCCGGCCGGTCGAGCTCGGCCACGCGCGGCAGCGCTGTGTGCTGGCGGCGCTGCTGGTCGACGCCAACCGGGTCGTCCCGGCCGACCGCCTGCTGGACCGGGTCTGGGGCGAGGAGCGGCCGCGGCACGCCCGCAACGCCCTCTCCGGGTACGTCTCGCGGCTGCGCGCACTGCTCGGCACTACCGGCGAGGTGGGTATCGTCCGCCGTTCCGCCGGATACCTGGTGACGGTCGATTCGGACGCGGTCGACCTGCACCGGTTCCACCGACTGCTCGCCCGGGCCCGCACCGCTGCCCGGTCAACGGGGGCGCACACCGGCGGCGAGAGCCCGGCGGCCCTGCTGAGGGAGGCGCTCTCGCTCTGCTCGGGCGAACCCTTCGGCACTCTCGACACGCCCTGGCTGACCGGGGTCCGCACCGCGCTCGCCGCCGAGCGGCTGGCCGCCGAACTCGACCTGGCCGATCTCGCCCTGGCCGCCGGACGGCACGCCGAGCTCCTCGGCGAGCTGGGCGGGCGCGCCGCCGCGTACCCGTTCGACGAGCGGGTCGCCGGGCAGCTGATGACGGCGCTGTACCGCTGCGGCCGGCAGGCCGACGCCCTCCGGCACTACCAGGAGATACGCTCCCGGCTCGCCGACGAGCTGGGCATGGACCCGGCGCCAGGGCTGCAACGGCTCCACCAGCGGATCCTGACCACCGATCCGGCGTTGGAGAGTCCACCGGCACCGGCACCGGCACCGGCTCCGGCACCGCCCCGGCCACCGGTGGAGACCACCGCGCCCGCGCCGTCGCGGGAGACCGCCGCGCCCGCGCCGCCACCGTCGGTGCCGCGTCAACTGCCTCCGCCGCCGGTCGCGTTCACCGGTCGGCGCCCCGAACTGGCCGAGCTGGACGCGCTGGTCGCCGCGCATCCGCAACCCGTCAACGCCGCGGTGCTCTCCGGATCCGCCGGAGTCGGCAAGAGCGCGCTCGCGCTCCACTGGGCGCACCGCCGCACCGACCGGTTCCCCGACGGGCAGCTCTACGTCAACCTGCGCGGCTTCGACCCCGACGGTGCGGTGGTCGACCCGGCGGAGGCCGTACGCGGATTCCTCGACGCGTTCGGGGTCGCCGCCCGGCGGATACCGGTCGAGCTCGCCGCGCAGACGGCCCTCTACCGCAGCCTGGTCGCCGGCCGGCGGGTGCTGGTCGTCCTCGACAACGCCCGGGACGCCGCACAGGTCCGCCCGCTGCTGCCCGGCGCGTCCGGCTGCACCACCGTGGTGACCAGCCGCAACCAGCTTGCCGGCCTGGTGGCAATCGACGGTGCCCGGCCGGTCACCCTGGACCTGTTCACCACCTCCGAGGCCCGGCACTTCCTGGCCCGGCGGCTCGGCACCGACCGGACGGCCGGCGAGCCCGCCGCCGTCGACGAGATCGCGGCCCGCTGCGCGCGGCTGCCCCTGGCGCTGGCCGTGGTGGCGGCCCGTGCCGCCGCGCACCGGCACTTCCGCCTCGCCGACCTGGTCGCCGAGCTACGGGGGGCGGGCGGCAGCCTCGACCCGTTCGACGGTGGCGAGCCGGCCGCCGACGTCCGGGCGGTCTTCTCCTGGTCGTACCGGGCACTCGGCCCCGCCGCCGCGCGACTCTTCCGGCTCGTCGGGCTGCACCCGGGCCCCGAACTGAGCGCACCGGCCGTGGCCGCGCTGGCCGGACTGCCCGGTGCGGCGACGCGGCGGCTGTTGACCGAGCTCGTCCGGGCGCACCTGCTCGACGAGCGGTCGCCGGGGCGGTACGTCCTGCACGACCTGCTGCGGGCGTACGCCACGGAGCGGGCCGAGGAGGAGGAGACCGGCACCGAGCGGCGTACGGCGGTGTGCCGGCTGCTCGACCACTACCTGCACACCGCGTACGCGGCCGACCGGCTGCTCTATCCGCACCGGGACCCGATCGTGCTGGCCGAGCCGGTCGCCGGGGCCGAGCCGGAGCCGCTCGCCGACCGGGCCGGGGCGGGCAGGTGGTTCCGCGCCGAGCACCGGACCCTGCACGCGCTGGTCGACCGGGCCGGGCGGACCGGGTTCGACCGACACACCTTCGAGCTGGCGTGGAGCCTCACCAGCTACTTCAACCTGGGCGGGTGCTGGCACGACCAGGTCGCCGTGCAGGGTGTCGCGCTGGAGGCGGCGTGCCGGCTCGGCGACGAGGGGGCACAGGCGCACGTACACCGGAATCTCGGCCGGGCCCAGACGCAGCTCGGCCTGCTCGACCAGGCCCACACCCACCTCACCGAGGCGTCGCGGTTGTTCGTCGCCGTCGGCGACCGCGCCAACCAGGCGCAGGTGCGGGTCAACCTGGCCCGGCTGCTGGAGCAGCAGGGTCGCGACCTGGAGGCACTGCACCACGACGAACGCTCGCTGGACCTCTATCGCGAGGTCGGACACCTGACCGGCCAGGCCCGCGCACTGAACAACATCGCCTGCATGCTGACCCGGCTCGGTGACTACGACCGGGGCCGGGAGCTGTGCCGGCAGGCGCTGCGGCTCAACGAGGAGATCGGCAACCGGCACGGCGCGGCGACGAACTGGCAGACCCTCGGCTATCTCGAGTGTGCCGCCGGGGCGTACCGGGCGGCGGTCGCCGGCTGCCGGCGGGCGCTCGACCTCTTCGACGAGGTCGGTGACCGGGCCGGCGCGGCGGAGACGCTGACCTGCCTCGGCGAGGCCCTGGCCGGCGGCGGTGAGCGCGGCGCCGCCGTCGAGGCGTGGCAACGCGCCCTCGTGCTGCACGACGAGATGGGGCATCCGGACGCCGAGCGGGTCCGCCGGCACCTGCGCGCGGTGCGGGAGGCGGGCCCGCCCGCCGCGAGCCTGCTCACCCCGGCGGCCGTACCCGGCCGGCCGGGGCGAAGCTGACGACGGCCGGTCGGCGCCGTGGCTGCCGACCGGCCGTCCGGGTGTCAGGAGGCGCAGATCGCCTGGCTGACGATGAAGTCCCAGTCCTGGCTGACCGGGGTGTTCTCCACCGCGAAGGCCTGGACGTAGTCGAGCGCGTTGGCCGGGTACACCACCTGGAGCGAGACGCCGCCGGGCGCGGTGTGGGAGATCGCCGCGCCCGCACCGTGCACCCGGGTGCCGGAGGGGCACTCCGCGAACGCGATCTTCTCGGACTCGGAGCCGCTCTCCGCCGACGGGGTGGTGACCACCTGGTAGCCGGCGGGACGGTTCACGCAGATCGCGTACGCGTCCACGGTCCAGTTGCCGGCGTAGCCGTCGGCGTCCTCGTGCGCGCTGGCCCGGAAGATGTCACCGCTGCCCGAGGCCCGGGACATGTGCAGCGCGACGTCGCGCCCCGGGTTGACGATCCGGGCACCGCCGCCGATGGCCCGCCTGCTGCCGCAGACCGCGACCGCCTCCAGCTCGGGCGGGGACGAGGTCGCCGAGTTCTGGCTACGCTCCAGCTGGTAGCCGGAGAGCCCGGACGGGCTGGCACAGATAGCGTACGCCTGCACCCACCAGTCTCCGGTCATCGTGGCCGTGGTCTCGGTGCCGGTGACCACGAAGCTGTCCGGGGTGCCGTCGGTGCGGTGCTCGGGGACGAGCTGCACCAGCGCCACCTTGGCGCTGTCCGCGGCGGCCACGGCGAAGGCCCATCCGCCACCGCCGATCACCCACTTGCCGGCGGGGCACTCGGCCCGGGCGGTGTGGGTCTGCTGCGAGTCGATCGACGACACCGGCGAGGTCACCTTCTCGATCCCGGTCACCGCGGCCGCCGGGCCCGCCCCGGCGAGCTGGACTCCGACCTGGGCGACCGCCACCACGGCGGCTCCGGCCAGGGCGAACCAGCGGTTCCTGCTTGTCATTGCCGTGTTCCTCTCTCGTGCCGGGCGTCGGTCGGCCCGGAACTGAGCACCACGGTGGCGGGCGAGGTTTCGGCAATTCTTCGGCGAAGATGAAATCGCAGGTGGCGGACTGTCTGCGGGGCATAGCCGGTGACGCCGCCCACTTCGCAGGCGCCGGGTCGCAACCACGCACCGCACACATCCGGCGGTGCCAATATCAGCTGGCCAGGGCGGTCACCAGGTGGTTGTGGCGGGGGCCGGTGATACAGTCCAGCGGCCGGTCCGGCCGTCGTCATGGCCGCGACCTGCATCCGGGGAGGGGAACGATGACTATCACGGCCGAGGAGAGCAGCCGCTTCGCGGCGCTGCTGGACAGCCAGTCGGAGCGGCTGATCGATCGCTGGACCAAGGTCGTCGCCGCCTCGTTGCGGGGGCGGATGACCGAGGCGGAGCTGCGCCAGCAGGTGCAGGAGCTCCGCCGGGGGCTGCACGCCGCCCTCGGCCACGGGGCGTTCGACCTGGCCGCCGAGGAGTCCGCCACGCTGCGCGGCGCGCTCGCGGAGATGTCCCGCAGCCGAGCCCAGCAGGGTTTCACCGCCACCGAGACGGCGGTGAGCGTCTTCGCCCTGAAGGACGCCCTGGTCGACGTCCTCGACCTGCGCTCCGGAGACAAGGAGACGCTGGCGGACTTCGTGGCCGCCTCCGGCGTCGTCGACCAACTGGGGTTGTTCACCTTCGAGCGGTACGCCCGGTCACGCGAGGAGCTCCTCGCCGAGCAGGCCGAACAGTTGCTGGAGCTCTCCACCCCGGTGGTGAAGCTCTGGGAGGGCGTGGTCGCCATCCCGCTGGTCGGCACGCTGGACTCGGCACGGGCCCAGGTCGTGATGGAGCGGCTGTTGCAGACCCTCGTCGACACCGGCTCGCCGTACGCGATCATCGACATCACCGGGGTGCCGGCGGTGGACACCCAGGTCGCGCAGCACATCCTGAAGACGGTGGTGGCGGCCCGGCTGATGGGCGCCGAGTGCATCGTCTCGGGCATCCGCCCCCAGATCGCCCAGACGATCGTGGCGCTGGGCATCGAGTTCGGTGACATCGCGACCAAGGCGACCCTGGCCGACGCGCTCCGGCACGCCCTCCGGATGATCGACAAGTCCCGCCGGGCGAGCGGCACGGTCTCCGGTGCTCCCAACGGGCGGGGGGCCTGATGGACCGGGTGCCGGTCCTCAAGATCGGTGACCTGCTGCTGGTCTCGATCCAGGTGGACATGGAGGACCAGACCGCCCTGGCGCTGCAACAGGACCTCTCCGACCGGATCGTGGAGAGCGGCTGCCACGGCGTGATCATCGATATCACGGCGATGGACATCGTCGACTCGTTCGTCGGTCGGATGCTCTCCACGATCGCCTCGATCGCCCGGGTGCTGGACGCCGAGACGGTGGTGGTCGGGATGCGGCCGGCCGTGGCGATCACCCTCGTCGAGCTGGGCCTGTCGCTGAACGGCATCCGGACCGCGCTCAACGTCGAACGCGGCATGGAGCTGCTGGCCCGGGCCCGCCGGGACGATGCGGTCGACGCGCAGGACTCGGCCGAGGACCTGGCCTGGATGCTCGCTCTCGCCCCCGGTTCCGGCCCGGGATCAGGCTCCGGCCAGCCGGCAACGGCCGCGCCTTGACCAGCGGCCCCGAGCTGACCACCAGCCAGCTCGTGACGATCAGTTCGGACGCCGACGTGGTCCGGGTCCGACAACTCGTCCGCACCACCGCGGTCGCGGTCGCGCTCTCCCTGGTCGACCAGACCAAGCTGGTCACCGCCGCGAGCGAGCTGGCCCGGAACACCCTGGTCTACGGCGGAGGCGGCGGTGCCGAGGTCGGCGTCGTCGACAGCGGCCGGCGCAGGGGAATCCGGATCGTCTTCTCCGACGACGGCCCCGGCATCGCCAACCTGGACCTGGCACTCACCGACGGCTACACCTCCGGCAGCGGCCTGGGGCTGGGGCTCGGCGGGGCGCGGCGGCTGGTCGACGAATTCGAGGTGGAGACCGGTGCCGGGCAGGGCACCCGGGTCACCATCACGAAGTGGGCGCGGTCGATGTGAGCGGCGACGACCGGCTCGTCGACGACGGTGTGTGGTTCCAGGTCGAGGAGGCCGGTGCGGTCGGCACCGTACGGCGGGCCGCCGAGCTGCTGGCCCGCCGGATGGGGCTGGACGAGGCCCGCAGCGGTGCCCTGGCGATCGTGGCGGCCGAACTCGCCAGCAACCTCGTCAAGCACGCCGACGACGGGCTGCTGCTGCTCCGGCCGGCCCGCAGCGGCCCGGTCGGCGGGGTGGAGCTGCTCGCCGTCGACTCCGGCCCCGGGATGGGCGACGTCGTCTCCTCGACCCGGGACGGCCACTCGACAGCCGGCTCACTCGGCATCGGGCTCGGGGCGATCAGCCGGCAGTCGAGCTGGACCGACCTCTACTCCCTGCCCGGACGGGGGACGGTCAGCGCCGTCCAGGTCTGGCCGGCGGAGCCGCCCGAGCCCGCCTGGGCCGCCGGGGTCAGCCGGCCGATGAGTGGCGAGCAGTCCTGCGGGGACGGGTTCGCGGTGCGCACCGTCGAGGGCCGCCGGCAGGTGTTGGTCTGTGACGGGCTCGGGCACGGGCCACTCGCCGCCGTGGCGGCCCGGGCCACCGTACACGCGTTTCAGCTCGCTCCGGCGGTGCCACCGGCAACGGTGCTGGAGCACCTGCACCGGGCGACCGCGCACACCCGGGGGGCCGCCGCCGCCGTCGCGGAACTCGACCCGGCCGCCGGCCTGGTCCGGTACGCCGGACTCGGCAACATCTCCGGCTGCGTGCTGCACCAGGACGAGCGGCGCGGCCTGGTGTCCATGCCGGGCATCGTCGGTCACCAGCGGCGGACGATACGCGAATTCGACTACCCGTTCCCGGACGGCGCCTGCCTCGTGATGCACACCGACGGGGTGACCGACCGCTGGCGACTGGCCGACTACCCCGGGCTGCGCCGGCGTTCACCGCAGGTGATCGCCGGCACGATCCTGCGGGACGCCGCCGTACGCCGTGACGACGCCTGCGTCCTCGTCGCCCTGGCCACGGCGTGACCGGGGACCGACCATGAGCGATCGGACGGCCACCGGGCCCGCGCTGCTGCGGATGCCGCTGCGCGCCGAGTCGGACGTCTTCCTGGTCCGCCAGCGCGGTCGCGAGGTCGCCGCCGCCGTCGGCCTGGAACACCAGGACCAGATCCGGCTCGCCACCGCGCTCAGCGAGATCGGCCGCTACCTGGTCGTCACGCTACCCACTCCGGTACGTGCCGACGTCGCCTTCTCGGTGACGGCCGACGGGACTCCGGCGGCGGGCGACAGCGCCCTCCCGCTGATGGTCGAGGAGGCACCGGCGACGCTGGTCACCGAGGTCACGACCAGCCTGCCGGCCGGCGGCTCGGAACGGATGCTCTCCGACGCCCTGGTGGTGGGCCGGTTGGTCGACAGTTTCACCGTGACCGGGGAGGGCGGCCGGACCGTCATCCGGATGACCCGCCGGATACCCGCCCCGATTGGCCCCCTCACCCGGGAGCGGCTGGACGTGATCCGCGACAACCTGAACGCGGCGGCGCCCCGTACGCCGCTGGAGGAGATGGCCGAGCAGAACGAGCAGCTGCTGGCGGCCCTGGAACAGACCCGGGCGCAACGCGACGAACTCGCCCGGCTCAACGAGGAACTCGCCGAGACCAACCGGGGCGTGCTGGCGCTCTACACCCAGCTCTCCGAGGAACTCGACCAGACCAACCGGGGCGTCGTCGCGCTGCACGCCGAGCTGGAGGAGCGGTCCGTGCAGCTCCGTGCGGCCAGCGAGGCGAAGAGCCGCTTCCTGGCCAACGTCAGCCACGAGCTCCGCGCGCCGGTGACCGCGGTGATCGGACTGACCCGGCTGCTGCTGGACCCGGCCTCCGACCCGCTCACCGCCGAGCAGCGGGAGCAGGCCGAACTCATCCGCGGCTCCGCCGCCGACCTGCTGTCGCTGGTCAACGACCTGCTCGACCTGGGCAAGGCGGAGTCCGGCACGATCGAGCCGAACTGGAGCGACGTCGAGCTGCGCACCGTCTTCGGCCAGCTCCGGGGCACCGTACGCGCGATGGCCACCCGGCCGGAGGTGGCGCTGGTCGTGGTCGACCCCGCACCGCCGGGGCTGATCCACACCGACGAGGTGCTGCTCACCCAGGTGCTGCGCAACCTGCTGCACAACGGGCTCAAGTTCACCGAGCGCGGCGAGGTGCGGATGACCGCGCAGACCGGCGAGGACGGGTGGACGATCCGGGTCAGCGACACCGGGATCGGCGTACCGGCCGAACTCCAGGAGCGGATTTTCGAGGAGTTCTACCAGGTACCGGGGCGGCGATCACCGACCGGTGCCCGGGGCACGGGGCTCGGCCTCCCGTACGCCCGCCGGCTGGCCCGGCTGCTCGGCGGCGATCTGCGGGTGGCCAGCGAGCCGGGTGCCGGCAGCACCTTCACCGTCCACCTACCGCTGCGGCCGTCGCCGTGACCGGCGCGGAACGGGTCGGCACCGGCGCCACCATCCTGGTGGTCGACGACAGCGCCGCAAAGCGTTACCTGCTGGTGAGCTGGCTCACCCGGGCCGGCTTCAGGGTGGTGCAGGCCGACAGCGGCCACGCGGCGCTGGACCGGATGGCGCGGGAGGAGATCGACCTGGTCGTGCTCGACGTACGGCTGGGCGACATGAGCGGCTTCGAGGTGAGCGAACGGATCAAGGCCGATCCCCGGAACGCCTCCCGGCCGGTCATCCACGTCTCGGCGCACGCGGTCAGTGTCGCCGACCGGGCGCAGGGCCTGACCCGGGGCGCCGACGCCTACCTCGTCGAGCCGATCGAGCCGGACGAGCTGATCGCCACCACCCAGGCGGCGCTGCGCTACTACCGTGCCCGGAGCCGGGCCGAGTTGCTCGCTGCCCGGCTCGCCGCCCTCGTCGAGACCACCCTGGCGGTGAACAGCGCGACCTCTTTCGCACCGCTGCTGGACGCGGCGGCGAGCGGGGCGGCCCGGATCTTCGGCACCGGCTCGACGGTGGCCGGGCAGGACGCCGACGGCCGCCGGTGGGCGGCGGTGGTCGGCGGGCCCGGCGGGCGGGTGACGATCCGGGAGTGGGCGGCCGACCTGCACGCGGTACCGGTCGGCGTGGGTATGCACCTCGTGCCGGCGGCGGAGTGGCCGCTGCCGGTCGGCTCGGCGGAACGGGTCTGCGTCGCCACCGCCCGGCTCCGGGCGGACCGCCCGGCGGTGCAGGTTGCCGTGCCCGAGTCCGCCCTGACCACCGAGTCCGACACGCTCAGCCAACTCGTCCAGGCGGTGGCGACGGCGGTCGAGGCGCAGCGCTCCTATGACGAGGAACACCGGATCGCGGTGATGCTCCAGCGCAGCCTGCTGCCGCAGCGGCTGCCCGACGTGGCCGGGCTCGACCTCGCCGTCTGCTACGAGCCGGCGAGCGCGCAGACCGAGGTCGGCGGCGACTTCTACGAACTCGCCGTGATCGACGACCGGCTGGTCGCGGCGATCGGCGATGTCGCGGGCCACTCGCTGCACGCCGCGACGGTGATGGCCGAACTCCGGCACGCAATCCGGGCGTACGCGGTGGAGCGGCATCCGCCCGGCGCGGTCCTGGAACGGGTCAACGAACTCCTCCGGAGCCTGCTGCCGGGCGAGTTCGCCACGCTCTGCCTGCTGACCCTCGAACCCGAGACC
The DNA here is from genome assembly GCF_049315195.1 of Plantactinospora sp. WMMC1484. NCBI lineage: Bacteria > Bacillati > Actinomycetota > Actinomycetes > Micromonosporales > Micromonosporaceae > Plantactinospora > Plantactinospora sp. WMMC1484. Next base: position 2,787,972 of record NZ_CP186055.1, on the reverse strand, counting down.
GGCCGGGTCCGGATGGCCAGCGCCGGTCACCTGCCGCCGCTGCTCGTCACCGACTCGACCGAGTTCGTCGAGCAACGCGCACCGCTGCTCGGTGTCCGCGCGCGGCGCCCGGCCGACCTGGAGTTCGTCCTTCCGCCCGGCGCGACCCTGGTCCTCTACACCGACGGCCTGGTCGAACGCCGCGAGGTCGACCTCGACCGGCGGCTCGCCGAGTTGGCGGTCGCGGCGGCCACGGTCGAGCCGGACCTCGACGCGTTCTGTCAACGGCTGCTGGCCGAGCTCACCCCGGGGGAGATCACCGACGACATCGCCGTGCTGGCGTTGCGTCGACACTGAACCTGTCCGATTCGGACGTGCCGGTGGGTCGGACGTGCCGGTGGGCCGGACGTGCGGTAGGCCCGGCTGCCGGGAGGGGGACCTACGGGGCGTCACTGACAACCGGCCGCCGGTACGCTGCCGGGGTGACGGACGGCGGATTCCGGCTGGGGGTCGACTACGGCACGTCGCACACGGTTGCCGTGCTGGGCTGGCCGGACGGGCGTACCCGCCCGCTGCTCTTCGACGGTTCGCCGCTCCTCGCCTCGGCCACCTGTGTCGATGACGAGGGCACCATCCTCTCCGGTCAGGATGCGACAGGTGCCGCCCGGCGGTGTCCGCAGGGCTTCGAGCCGTACCCGAAGCGGCGGATCGACGAAGGCTCGGTCTGGCTCGGCGACCGCGAAATCGCCGTCACCTCGCTGGTCGCCGCCACACTCGCCCGGGTCGCCGAGGAGGCCGGGCGGGTGGCCGGACCGGAGGTGCTCGAATCCGTGCTGCTCACCGCTCCCGCGACCTGGGGCCCGACCCGACGGGCGCTGCTGGTGGCCGCCGCCGTGCGTGCCGGCCTGCCCGAGCCCCGGCTCGCCGCCGAGCCGGTCGCCGCCGCGAGCTACCTGGTCCGGTCCGGCGGGCGGGCCGTGCCGACCGGTGGTCACGTCGTCGTCTACGACCTCGGTGCCGGCACCTTCGACGCCACCGTGGTCCGGCGCACCGCCGCGGGCGGCTTCACCGTGCTGGCCACCGACGGGCTGGCCCAGACCGGCGGGCTGGACGTCGACGCGGCGCTCGTCGCGTACGCCGGCCGGATGCTGGCGGCCCGCGATCCGGTCCGCTGGCGGCGGCTGACCGCACCCGACGACGACGCCGACCGGCGGGCCGCCCTGACCCTCTGGGACGAGGCGCGCCGGGCGAAGGAGACCCTCAGCCGCGCCTCGGTCGGCTATGTACACGTGCCGCTCTTCGAGGAGGCGGTGCCGATCGGCCGGGAGGAGTTCGAACGGCTGGCCGGGGTGGTGCTGGAGCGCACGGTCGAACTGACGGTGGCCGCCATCCGCTCGGCCGGCCCCAGGGCGGCACCGGCGACGATCGTCCTCGTCGGGGGTGCCAGCCGGATCCCACTGGCCGCCACCCTGCTGCACCGGGCTTTCGGGGTGGCGCCGGTCGTCACGGAGCAGCCGGAGCTCGTGGTGGCCGAGGGTGCTCTCGCGGTGGTGCCGGACGACATGCTCCCGGCCGGCACTGCTCCGCCGGCACCGGTCTCACCGCCGCCGGCATCGGTCTCACCGCCGCCGCCGGCATCGATCTCACCGCCGCCGGCACCGGTCTCACCGCCGCCGGCATCGTCGTCTCCGGACCGACTGGTCCCGTCGACTCCGCCGGTCGGTACGGCACGCCGGACGCGCCGCCACGCCGCTGTCGCCACGGCCGTTGTGGTAGCCGTCTGCGTGGCGCTCGCCGTGGTGGCGCTGCGTCCGTGGGACCGGCGCGAGTCCGGCGGCACCGCCGACCCCACCCCGAGCGCCTCGGCACCGCCGGTCTTCGCCGACGGCACCACCATGCAACGGCTACAGGCGGCGCAGCGGATCGTCATCGGCAGCCGGTTCGACCTGCCCGGCACCGGCTATCGGGAACCCGACGGTACGATGACAGGCTTCGATGTGGAGATCGGCCGGCTGATCGCCACCGAACTCGGCATCGATCCGGCCGACGTGCAGTGGACGGAGACGTCGCTGTCGGCCCGGGAGCAGATCATCGAGGAGGGCCGGGCCGACATCGTCGTCGCCACCTACACCATCACCGAGGCCCGCGCCCAACGAGTCGCGTTCGCCGGCCCGTACCACCTGCCGGGGCAGCAGTTGGTGGTGCGCGACAACGAGACCGTGATCGACGGCCCGGAGTCGCTGACCACGGGGACGCGGATCTGCACGGTGACCGGCACCCCACACGGTGACCGGCTCGAAGAGCACCTCGGCGAGCGGTCGTTTGTCCTGGTGTCGACGGACAGCTACCAGAAGTGCGCGGAGCAGCTCTCCGTCGGCGCGGTCGACGCGATCACCTCGGACGGGCCGACCCTGGTGGGGCTCGTCGCCGCCGGCGCCGGCCGGTTCCGGCTGGTCGGCAGACCCTTCGCGCCCCAGCCGTACGGCATCGGCCTGCGCCGGGAGGACGAGGCGTTCCGGATCTGGCTCGACGCGGTGTTGCGGCGGGTCGTCACGGACGGCCGCTGGCAGGCCGCCTGGCAGCGCACCGTCGGCCGGTACGACCAGCACGAACCCACCGTGCCCGAGGTCCGCTGAACCCGCAGCTCGAATTCGGTGTGGAGGTCCGCCAGGTTCCACGGGGCAGGTCGGCACGCCGGGCGAGCCGCACCGGTAGGGCGGGACCTCTGGTCGAGAATAGGCGCTGTGTCGACATCATCCGCGCGATCGGGCAGGTCGGCCCGGCAACCGTCCCGCGCCGGACCCTGGCCGGGGCCGGCGTCGCTCGCCGCCGGGTCGACCCTGGACTACTACCTGATCCGGCCCGACAACGCGGCCGTCGCCGGACCGGCGGGGATTCTCGTCGAGGAGTTCGCGCTCGGCGAGGAGTATTCGGCGGTCCGGCTCGACAGCACCGGGTGGACGGCCGGCGGTCGCCGCTGGCAGGACGCCTCGGCCTTCAGCCGGGGCATGCGTACCGACGCCGGTCTCCGGGACCGGGTGGTCGGAGTCTCCCGGCAGGAGGTCGAATTCGTCTACCGCCATCTCGGCGGCGGCGAACTGCCGGGCGAGGAGACGCTGCGCGGATACTTCGAGGAAGGCACCCGGCTGCCCGGATCCGCACCGCTGCGGCTGAGCCCCGCCCGGGTCACCGCCGGCTTCTTCGAGACCCGGGGCTATCGGATCCTCTTCACCGCCGGGCTCGACCCGGACGGCCTGACCAAACTGCTCGGCACCTGGCGGATGGCGCCCCGGCACCACGGCACCGCCACACCGACCGGAATCGTCGGCACCGCTCGTCGCGGGATCGGCCGCGACGCGTTCACGTGGGAGCTGCGCCGCATCGGCGCCGGCGCGGCCTGGTCCGTCGACCTCACCGCCGACCTGGCCGGAAGCCGGGACGACGCCATCGGCCCGCTGCTGCGCGAGCTGACCACGGCGGCCCGGCTGGCGGGGCTGATCCCGGTGACGATCGAGCGCCTCCGCTGACCGGGTCAGCGGCCGACCGGGTCAGCGGCCGACCGGGTCAGCGGGACGGGGCGGGCGTCGCGTACCGGTGCCGGGCGCGCCACAGCCAGCCGACGTCCCGGCCGAACGACCAGCAGAGCAACACCAGCGCCAGCACCACGGTCGACTGGGCCAGCAGCCCGGGCAGCAGCCCGGAACCCGCCGCCGCCAGCACGATGCCCTGGAGCGCGGCGACGGTCTTCCGGGAGAAGCGGTGCGGCAGCGCCGCGTTGAGCCACGGCAGCGCCCGGGCGGCCGCGACGAAGGCGTACCGGAGGGCACCGATCGCCAGCACCCAGGCGCCGAGGGACTGCGCGAGATAGACGCTCAACGCCAGGATGAGGAAGGCGTCGACCTCCATGTCGAACCGCGCGCCCAGCGCGGTGCTCGTGCCGGTACGCCGGGCCACCTGACCGTCGACCCAGTCCAGCGCCAGCGCCACCGCCGCCACGCTGACCAGCAGGGCGACCGGAGCCGGCGACCAGAAGGAGGCGGCCACCAGTGCGGTCACCGCCCCGACCAGGATGGACCGGGCCAGCGTGACCCGGTTGGCGGCGCCGAGCATCGACGCGCCGGACCGGCGTAGTCCACGGCTGAGGAGCAGCCAGGTGACCACCGCGTACGCCGAGCCGGCCAGCCAGCCGGCGGGACCGAGCCCGATCGTCGCGCCCAGCGCCGCCAGCACCACGAACTGGACGGCGAGCCCTACCGCCGGCCCGTCCACCTCGGCCGGCGGGTGCCCGGCCCGCGCGGAATCGCCGGCGCCGACCGGCACCGGACGCACCCGGTGCGGCGCGGGCCGCAGACGGACCAGGGATGTTGGGACGAGGTGATCACTGACAGTCAACGTTCCTCCGTAGCGGTTTGGCGCGATCAACGCGCCGCGTATCGTTGCCGCTGCCCACCCCCGAGGAAACGGAAAACACCCGCGTTCGGTTCAGTGCGCTGGGAAAGGAGTTGGCGACCGTGCGTGCTCGCGCCTTCTGGCTCGCCGCACCCGGCAGGGGCGAGATCCGGCCGGTTCCACTCCCGGCGCCCGGTGCCGACGAGGTGCTGGTCCGCACCCTCCACTCCGGGCTGAGCCGGGGCACCGAGACCCTGGTCTTCGCCGGCCACGTCCCCCCGACGCAATACGCGACGATGCGCGCCCCCCATCAGGAGGGCGACTTCCCCGCCCCGGTGAAGTACGGCTACCTCAACGTCGGCATCGTCGAGGCGGGGCCGGCGCACCTGGTCGGGCGTACCGTCTTCTGCCTCTACCCGCACCAGACCCGCTATGTGGTGCCGGCGTCGGCGGTCACCGTCGTACCGGACGGGGTGCCGGCGGCCCGGGCGGTCCTAGCCGGCACGGTGGAGACCGCGGTGAACGCGCTCTGGGACGCCGCGCCGCTGGTCGGCGACCGGATCGCGGTCGTCGGGGCCGGGATGGTCGGCTGTTCCGTGGCCGGCCTGCTCGCCCGGTTTCCCGGTGTCCGGGTGCAGCTCGTCGATGCGGATCCGGCCCGGGCGGGCATCGCCGCCGCGCTCGGCGTCGACTTCGCGCTCCCCGGCGACGCCACCGGCGACCGCGACCTGGTGGTGCACGCCAGCGCCACCTCGGCCGGACTCACCAGGTCGCTGGAACTCCTCGGCCCGGAGGGCACCGTCGTCGAACTGAGCTGGTACGGCGACCGCCAGGTCAGTGTGCCGCTCGGCGAGAACTTCCACTCCCGCCGGCTGGTGGTGCGCAGCAGCCAGGTGGGCACGGTGTCACCGAACGTACGCGGGCGGCGTACCTTCGCCGACCGGCTGGAGCTGGCCCTGGAGCTGCTCGCCGATCCCGTGTTCGACGCCCTGCTCACCGGTGCGTGCCGCTTCGAGGAACTGCCCGAGGTGCTGCCCCGGCTGGTCAGCGGGGAGCTTCCCGCGCTGTGCCAGGTGGTCGACTACGCCGAGGCGGCCACCGACCAGTAACCTCGGCGGACCACCCACCGGGACGGACCAGGAGGAGAATCCTTGTTCAGCATCACCGTCCGTGATCACATCATGATCGCGCACAGCTTCCGGGGCGAGGTCTTCGGCCCCGCCCAGAAGCTGCACGGGGCGACCTTCGTCGTGGACGCCACCTTTCGCCGGCCGGAGCTGGACGCCGACAACATCGTGGTGGACATCGGGCTGGCCAGCGGGCAGCTTGCCGAGGTGCTGGGCGAGTTGAACTACCGCAACCTCGACGACGAGCCGACGCTCGCCGGGATCAACACCTCGACCGAGGCGCTGGCACAGATCATCGCGGACCGGCTGGCCGACCGGGTGCGGGCGGGAGCGCTCGGCGAGGGGGCGCACGGGCTGACCGGGATCACCGTCACCCTGCACGAGTCACACATCGCCTGGGCCAGCTACGAGCGGACGCTTTGACCTCCCCTCCGCCAACGGGTGACGCGGGCAGCCCGGGTCAGGTGTACGTGGTGCTGCCCGGCGACATCGACGACCCGGACGCGCCGAGCGGAGGAAACGCCTACGACCGCCGGGTCTGCACCGGGCTCACCGCGCTGGGCTGGCAGGTGCGCGAGCTCGCCGTACCGGGGCGGTGGCCCCGGCCGGAGGAGGCCGGGCGGATGGCGCTGGCCGACGCACTCGCGGGCGTACCGGACGGTGCGGTGGTGCTGCTCGACGGGCTGGTGGGCTGCGGCGTACCCGAGGTCGTGGCCCCGGCAGCCGGGCGGCTCCGGGTGGCGGTGCTGGTGCACCTGCCGCTGCGGGACGAGACCGGGCTGCCGGCGGAGCTGGCCGACCGGCTCGACAACCTCGAACGGCGCACCCTGCGGGCCGCCGGGGCGGTCGTGGCGACCAGCGCCGGGACCGGACGCCGGTTGGCGCAGCGGCACGGTCTGCCGCCCGGACGGGTGCACGTCGTGCCGCCCGGTGTCGCGCCCGCACCGCCGGCACCGGGCACGGACGGCGCCACCGGGCTGCTCTGCGTCGCCTCGGTCACCCCGCGCAAGGGGCACGACGTGCTGGTCCAGGCGCTGACGACGCTGGCGGACCGACCGTGGAGCTGCCGCTGCGTCGGCCCGGCCGCCCGCGACTCGGCGTGGGTCGACGGGCTGCGCCGCTCGGTCGAGGCGGCCGGGCTGGCCGGGCGGGTCCGGTTCCTCGGCCCGCGTGGCGGCGCCGACCTGGCGGCCGAGTACGCCGCCGCGGACCTGCTGGTGCTCGCCTCCCGGTCCGAGCCCTACGGCATGGTCGTCACCGAGGCGCTTGCCCGGGGCATCCCGGTGCTGGCCAGCGCGGTGGACGGGATCCCGGAGGCGGTCGGGCGGGCGCCGGACGGGGGCCCGCCGGGGCTGCTGGTGCCGCCCGGCGACCCGGCGATGCTGGCCGGCGCGCTGCGCCGCTGGTTCGACGAGCCCGACCTGCGGCAGCGGCTGCGCACCGCCGCCGCGCGGCGCCGCACCGGCCTGCCCGGCTGGGACGTCACCGCCGCCGGCCTCGCCGAGGTGCTGACCAGGCTCGCCGGGCATCCTGCCAAGCGCGCCGGGCATCCGGCGCCCGCCGACGCAGCCGGTGACACGGCCGGTGACGGCGACGCCCAGCGCGACACGGGGTACGACCGGGACAGTGAGCACGACGAGGAGACGGCATGACCGAGGGCAGCGGGCGAACCGGCCGACCCGGCAGGACCGAAACGAGCGGCAGGACCGAAACGAGCGGCAGGGACGGGGCGAGCGGCAGGACCGAAACGAGCGGCAGGGACGGGGCGACCGCCGGGGACGGAGCCGTCGGCGGAGGCGACGACTCGCCGTACAGTCTGGCCTGGTTGGGGCTGCGGGAGCCGGCCGACGCCCGCGCCCGCGCCACCGAGCTGCTCCGACCGGTACGCGACCGGCTGCCCGGCACCGGCCCGCTGCTGATCCGGGACCTCGGCTGTGGCAGTGGCTCCATGGGGCGATGGCTCGCCGGCCAGCTACCCGGCCCGCAGCACTGGGTCCTCTACGACCGCGAAGCCGGTCTGCTCGACCACGCCCGGGAGCACCTGCCGGCCACCGCCGCCGACGGCTCACCGATCACCGTGGAGACCCGGGAATGCGACCTCACCCGGCTGACCGCCGGCGACCTCGCCGGGGCGTCGCTGGTCACCGCCTCCGCCCTGCTCGACCTGCTCAGCCCGGCCGAGGTGGAACGGCTCGCCACAGCCTGCGTCGAGGCCGGCTGCCCGGCCCTGCTGACCCTCTCCGTGCGGGGTGAGGTGGAACTCTCCCCGGCCGACCCGCTCGACGCCGAGATCGCCGCCGCGTTCGACGCACACCAGCGGCGGGAGACCGGCGGCCAGCGGCTGCTCGGCCCGGACGCGGTGGATGCGGCGGCGGAGGCGTTCCGCCGGCTCGGTGCGACCGTGCTGGTCAGGCCCAGCCCGTGGCAGCTCGGCCCGGAGCGGCCGGAGCTGACCGCGCAGTGGCTGCGCGGCTGGGTGGGCGCCGCCGTCGAGCAGCGACCGGAGTTGGCCGCCCCGGCCGCCGCCTACCTGGACCGCCGGCTCGCCGCCAACGCGGCCGGCGCACTGCGCGCGATCGTCGGGCACGCCGACCTGCTGGCCATGGACGGGCACACCGACCGGTCCCTCACGGACGGGCACGCCGGCCCGGTCGCCGTGGACGGATGAACCGCAACCCCGGTTGCCCCGTATACCTGCCAGAACCGATCGAAGGAGGGTCGCGGATGTGCGGGGCGAGGGCGTCAGGGCCGGTGGTGGCGGCGACGGACCGGACAGCGTCATGAGGCGTACGTTCTGGGCCTGGGTCCGGCTGCTCGGCGGAGCCGCCATCCTGGGACTGCTGGTGTGGCGACTCGGCACCGGGGCGTTCCTGGACGGGCTACGGGTCATCGACGCCGGCACCCTGCTCGCCGCGCTCGGGATCGGGCTGCTGACCACGGTCTTCAGCGCCTGGCGCTGGTGTCTGGTGGCCCGCGGCCTCGGCATCCGGCTGCCGCTGGGCAGGGCGGTCGCCGACTACTACCGGGGGCTCTTCCTCAACGCGGCGCTGCCCGGCGGCGTACTCGGCGACGTGCACCGGGCGGTGCGGCACGGTCAGGACGTGGACGACGTGGGTCGGGGTGTCCGCGCGGTGGTCCTGGAGCGGTCCGCCGGGCAGGTCGTGCTGATCGGCGTCGGGGCGGTGGTCTTGCTGCTCGCCGGTCCCGTACCCCTGCCGGCCGGGGCGGGATCCGGCCCGGCCGGGTGGTCGGTCGCGCTCGTCCTCGCCGCCGCAGTACTTCTCGGCCTCGCCGGCTGGTTCCTCCTCCGGTCCCGACCGAGGTCCTCGCGGTGGCATCGCGCGTGCCGGACGGCCGTCTCCGACGTACGCCTCGGGCTGCTCGCCCGGCACACCTGGCCGGGGATCGCGCTCTGCTCCGCCGTGGTGCTGGCCGGACACCTCGCCACCTTCGTGGTGGCGGCCCGAGCCGCCGGGTCGTCGGCGCCGCTCGCCCGGCTCGTCCCGCTGATGCTGCTGGCCCTGATCGCGATGGCGTTGCCGCTGAACGTCGGCGGCTGGGGACCCCGGGAGGGCGTCACCGCCTGGGCCTTCGGCGCCGCCGGACTGGGCGCCTCGCTCGGCCTCACCGTCGCGGTGGTGTACGGGGTGCTCGCCTTCGTCGCCAGCCTGCCCGGCGTCGCCGTGCTGGTCGCCCGCTGGCTCGGCGGGCTCCGGGCCGACCGGCTCCGGGCCGACCGGCTCGGGACCGACGAGCTCCGGACCGACCGGCTGCGCACCGCCCGAGTCCCACTACCCAGAGCGGTCACGTGACCGGCGCTCCGGCCTGCGGCGCCCAACCACGTCCCGGCGAGTCCCGGTCACGTCCGGGCCGAGCCCGATCACGCCGGGGCGAAGCGCTCCGAGAGGGCGTAGCGCAGCAGCACCACGTCGCCGATCTGGCAGACCTGGGCCAGCTCCGCCCGCCGGTCGGGCCCCCACGGGAACCGGCCGTCGCCGACGAAACGCGGCGCCCGGGAGTCGCCGACGAAGAACGGCGCGATCACCAACTGCAACTCGTCGGCGAGACCGGCGGTGAGGAACTGGGTGTGTATCGTCCCGCCACCCTCGACCATCAGCCGGGTCACACCCCGGGCCCGCAGGTCGGCGAGGATCAGTTCGAGGTCGACGGGGTCGCCGCTGTCGACCACGGTCGCCACCTCGCCGAGGCGCTTGCGTGCCTCGTCCAGGCTCGGCGTCGCGCAGTAGACGAGCTTGTCGATGTCGCCCGTGACGAAGAACCGCGCCGCCGGGTCCAGGTCGGCGCGTCCGGTCACCGTCACCTTCAGCGGCGTCGGCCGCAGCCCTCGGGCCACCCGCTCGGCGCGGCGGGCCGGCGACCGGACCAGCAGTCGCGGGTTGTCCTGGCGGACCGTACCCGCGCCGACCAGGATCGCGTCGCATTCCGCTCGGACCGCATCGACCCGGTCGAAATCGGCGTCGTTGGAGAGCAGGAGCCGGGTGCCGGTCGCGTTGTCGAGGTAACCGTCGATTGACATGCCGCAGCTGAGCAGAACGTACGGTCGGTCGCTCACAGATTGCACCTCTCCGTCGATGAACAGCCCGCGCGGGAGGCCAGTCTTCCGCATCGTCGGCGCCCGCTCACGCCGACCTCGCCCGGGTGCCGGTCCGGTGGTTCCGGCCGGATGACCCAGCTGTCCGGTCGGAGCCTGCCTGCTCACCCGAGCCTGCGGGCAGATCCGGATCCAGGCACCCTAGATCTTCAGGGCGTACGCAACCCAGCCCAAGAGGGAGAACCGATGCCGCACACACCGCGCCAGGTACCCACCGCCGAGGCGCCCGACACGCTCGCCGGGTTCGGGCCGCTTCCGCCCGCCACCGTCCGCCAGCAGGTGACCGTACCGCTCCGCTTCCCCGACGGCTACGCCGCGACCGCGAGCGTCTTCACCTTCGACGGCCTGGTGGACGGCCGGGAGCACCTCGCCCTCGGACTCGGTGACTGGCGGACGGCGGTGCGCCGGTCCCCCGACGGCCCGGCCGCGCCACTGGTACGGCCGCACAGCGAGTGCCTGACGGGAGACGTCTTCGGCAGCCAGCGGTGCGACTGCGGACCGCAGCTGCGGGAGGCGGCCGAGCGGATCAGCGACCGGGGCGGGTTCCTGCTCTACCTGCGTCAGGAGGGCCGGGGCATCGGCCTGTACGCCAAGCTCGACGCGTACGCGCTGCAGGACGTGGGGCTGGACACCTACGAGGCCAACGTCGCGCTCGGCCACGACGAGGACGAGCGCGACTACACGGTGGCGGCACAGATGCTGCGTACGCTCGGCGTGGACCGGATCGCGTTGCTGAGCAACAACCCGGACAAGGCCGAACAGCTCGACCGGCTCGGCGTGACGGTCGCCGAACGGATTCCCACCGGGGTGCACCTCTCCGCCGCCAACGCCCGCTACCTGAAGGCGAAGGCGAACCACACCGCGCACACCATCGAGCTGCCGCTCGCCGACTGAGCCCCACCCGCCCGCCTTGGAGGAACGGTCCGCCCCGCTGCTCCGGCCGCACCGCCGACGCCGGCAGAACGGGGACGCCGGCAGAACGGGGACGCCGGCAGAACGGGGACGCCGGCACGACTGGACTAGGCTGCCGGCATGTCGCCGTCACCCCGGCTCGAAAGGATCACTCCGGAGAACGTCGTCGCCGCGTGCCAGCTCCGGGTCCGCCCCGACCAGGAGGGAATTGTCGCCCCGGTGGCCCAGTCCCTGGCCGAGGCGTACGCCCAGCCGGATGTCGCCTGGCCCCGGCTGATCTACGACGGCGACCGGCTCGTCGGCTTCGTGATGGCCTTCCTGCTGGTGCGGCTCGACCCGGCCGACCAGCCCCGCTCCGGACTCTGGCGGCTCACCGTCGCGGCCGGCGAACAGGGCCGGGGGTACGGCCGGTTCGCCGTCGAGGCGGTCTGCGCGGAGTTGCGCCGTCGCGGGGAGAAGCGGGCCTTCGTGGCCTGGATACCCGGCGAGCACGGGCCCGAACGGTTCTACCGGCGGCTCGGCTTCCGCCTGACGGGCGAACAGCTCGACGGCGAGGTCGTCGGCGCACTGGACCTGACCTGACCGGGCGGGTACGGCGGCCGGCCCCGGACGGCGAGCCACTAGACGACCGATGCCCGCTCGGGGTCGGTGATGTCGATCTCGTGACGCTCGAAGAGCTCCTCCAGGGCGTCCGGGCCGTGCTGCTCGGCGTGGTCCGCCTCGGCCTCGCTCACCGGCACGGCGAGCAGCCACGCCACGGTCTTGTCGCCGACCGCCGTCGAGCGGAACTCCCCCTCCCAGAGGTAGGGGTCGGTGAGGAAGAAGTGCGGGAACCGGGTGTCGGGCAGGTGCATGCGCAGCACCTCGCGGAAGCAGGCACCGGGTTCCGGCTCCCAGCCGTCGTTGATCCAGAAGAACGCGGCGGTGCTCAGTGCCTCGGCGAACCGCGGATGCAGGGCCGAGTCGCAGGCGGCGAGCAGTTCGACGCCGAGCGGCGGGCTGACCTCCCGAGGAAGCGCCAGATCGGAGAGGCCGATGGTGCAGTACGCGGTGACGCCCGGCCAGGGGTGGTCGGTCGAGTGCAGGACGGCGACCCGGCTGGCTCCGTCGGCGTCGAGGTATTCGACCACCCGTGGGCTTCCGCCGAAGACGGCCGCGACGGTCCTGGCGATCGCCTTGTTCGCGTTGCTGACATCCGGCATGTTCTAGGGTCCCAGGTAGTCGTCGGTGAGGTCCTCGCCCGCGCGGCCGCGGTTCGATGATGGTAGCTCCGGCCGGTAGTGCGCCGGGTTGTTGTACTCGTCGAGGAACTGCTTCCGGCTGATCCGCCGGAGGCGGGCGCTGGCCTGGTGCTTGCGGAACTCGTAGCCGGGCTTGTGCCCCATGTCCCACCGGGACTTGTTCAGCACCCTGCCGGTGAGCGGGTCCCTGACCCTGCCGTCCGCGCCCTTCGCCGCCGCCCACACCTTGTCGCGGACGCCCCTGCGGTAGTTCTTGGGGCGCCGGTAGGGATCCCGCTTCATCCGGTCGACCAGGCGTTTCGGGACGTCCGGCAGCTTCTCGCCGTCCCTGACGACCGTCCGCAGCGCCCGCATGACGCCCTTTGCCGCGGCGCCGGCGAGCCGCCCCCGCACCCGGCGTCTAGCCATTGACCACCTTCATGATCGCGTCGTGCAGGAGCCAGTCGAGGATGCGCCGGAGGCCCTCACGCAGCACGGCGACACCGGCTGCCGCCAGGCCGCCGGTGGCGATCGCCACGCCTATCGCGATCGCCGTCAGGGTGGCCTGGGCGATGATGGCGAGCTTGAGCGCCAGGACGATGCCGGCGCACGTCAGCAGGCCGGCACCGATGATCTCCGCGCCGGTGGCGCCGCCGGCCAGCCGCTGGGCCGGGGCGGCGTCCCTGGTCCAGCTGGTCCGGAACACGTCCGCCATCTCGGCCTGGTTCGCCGTCCATACGCCGGCCGCGACGGTGTCGGCGGCGGCGACCTGGGCGTCGAGCTGACCGGAGAACTCACTCCACGCCTGCGCCAGCTCCTGCAGCCTCGTCTCGTCACTCTCCGGCCACTGGAAACCGATGGTGGAGAGGAGTTCCACCAGGGCGGACGGCAGCTCGATCCCCACCACGGCCTCCTACGGTTGGCTGAACCACTGGCTGTCGAGCAGGGCCCGGGCCTGCGCCCTGCTGTCCTGGTCCGCCTCGGCGAAGAGGAATGCCACCACGCCCAACCGTTCGGCGTAGCCGTCCATCGTGTCGAGATTGGAGTTGTAGCAGTTCATCGCCATGGCGTGCGCAGCGCCGTAGACGCCGCCGATGGCCGCGCCCAGCTCGTCGGTGCCCCACGGCTCGCCGCACGAGTCCAGCCGTTGCTGGAACGTGTCGAGCAGCGCGTCGGTCCGCGCGCCGACCTCGGCAAGCTCGTCGGAGGAACGCCAGAGCCCTTCCGGGGAGACCTCCGTCGACGCGGTCACCGGGCCCGCCGTTCGATCCGGGCCATGGCGTCCGTCAGCGACTCGGTGATCGCCCGCATGCTCCGCATGCCCTGCTCCCGTACCTCGCGGATCTGTTCCGCCAGGGCCGCCGGATCCACCGCGGTCGCGGCGGCGGCCGCCGGGTCGTCGGAGCGCGCGGCGAGCCATGCCTCGTGGAACGCCGTGGTGATCCCCTCGGCGAGCTCGCCGGCGCGCATGCCCATCACCTCGTCGGCGAGCCGGAGCTCGGCGACCCGCCCGTCGGCGGCGAGCCGCACGCTCACCCGGCCGTCCAGAGCGCTGCCGGAGGCCGAGCCCTGTGTCGTCTGCTGCCGGTCGCGGGCCGCGTCCGCCTCGCGCTGGACGGACTCCATCAACCGGTCGAGGTCACCCAGGACGTGCCACAGATCAGACAACCGACGCCTCCCCACCGTCCCGGCGGCGGTAGAGCCGCGCGCCGTCTCCGCCGGAATCTCGAACCTAACGGCCCATCGATACCGGGGCAATCGTCAATCCCGGTGCTTCCACCGGGCCGACGGGAGCGTTTCCGGCGGCAGCCCGGGAGATCGGAGCCGCCCGCCCGGCCGTTACCCTCCGGCTTCGAGACAACCCCGGCTCGCGGCCGGGGCCGCTCGCGGCGCCGCACCCCCGGCCCGCGACGACGAGAGGAGACGGTGATGCTTGTCGACTGGCCACTGGACCGGCTGCGCGACTATCTGCCGAAACGCGATGAGCCGGCCGATTTCGACGAATTCTGGGCGGAGACCCTGCGCCAGGCACGGGACGCCGGCACGCCGGCCCGGTTCGAGCCGTACGACGCCGGGCTGGCCACCGTCGACGTCTTCGACGTCACCTTCTCCGGCTTCGCCGGCCAGCCGGTACGGGGCTGGTTCCTGCTCCCCCGGCACCGCAACGGCCGGCTCCCCTGCGTGGTCGAATACATCGGGTACGGCGGAGGGCGCGGCCTGCCGCACGAATGGCTGGCGTGGAGCGCCGCCGGTTACGCGCACCTGGTGATGGACACCCGGGGCCAGGGCAGCAACGGCTATCTCGTCGGCGACACCCCCGATCCGGACCCGGTCGGCCTGCCCCAGACCCCCGGCTTCATGACCCGTGGTCTCCCCGACCCCGCCGCCTACTACTACCGCCGGGTCTTCACCGACGCGGTCCGGGCCGTGGACGCCGCCCGGGCACATCCGCGGGTCGACCCGGACCGGGTGGTGGTGGCCGGTGCCAGCCAGGGCGGCGGGATCAGCATCGCGGTCTCCGGCCTGGTGGACGGGCTCGCGGCGGTGCTGCCGAACGTGCCCTTCCTCTGCCACTACCGGCGAGCGACCGAGATCACCGATGCCATGCCGTACCAGGAGTTGGTGACGTATCTCCGGACGCACCGGGGCGACGTCGAGCAGGCGTTCCGCACCCTCAGCTACTTCGACGGGCTCAACTTCGCCAGCCGGGCCGGCGCACCGGCGCTCTTCTCGGTCGCGCTGATGGACGCGGTCTGCCCGCCCTCGACCGTCTACGCCGCCTACAACCACTACGCCGGGGCGGAGAAGGAGATCACCGTGTGGCCGTACAACGGGCACGAGGGGGGTGCCGGTTTCCAGTTCCCCCGGCAGGCCGGACTGCTCCGCCGGCTCTTCGACGACGGTGAGTAGCCCGGGGCGGGAGGTCGCCGGGGTGGGCACCGGCTACGGCACCGCGTTCGACCGACTCTTCGAGCGGGGACGCGACGCGATCCTGGCGGGTACGCACTACCGCGACTCACCCCCGGTGGAGGGCGGCCGATGGGGGCTGTCGGTGGTCCTGCCGCCGGACCGGGCCGGCACCGCCCGGCTGTCGGCGCTGACCGCCGAGGCGCTCGCCATCGCCGGCCCGGACCACTGGCCGACGGGTGCGCCGGAGGCGGTGCACTTCACGGTACGGGCGATCGAGGCGCACCGGAGCACCGTGCCGGACGGCGACCCGCTGGTCCGCCGGTGCGCCTCGGCGGTTCGGCGGGCCGCCGCGGCCAGCCGGCCGGTCCGGCTGGAGCTACGGGGTGTGACCCTGACCCCGTCCGGCGTGATGGCCTGCGCGTACCCGGTCGACTCGGCGGCGGACCGCTTCGCTGCTCGGCTCGGCACCGAACTCGGCACCGACGCCCGGTTCGAGGCTGACTTCTCCCGGGACATCTGGTACGCCACCCTGCTCCACTTCACCGGGCCGCTGCGTGATCCCGCCGCGCTGGTGGACTGGGCGGCGGCCCGCCGCGCCACCGACCTCGGTGTGTCGGTCTCCGCAACGGCCGACCTGCTGCGGTTCCGGTTCAACGGCCGCCAGCCGGTACGGGTGCCGCTGGCCAGCGCGGCCTTCGGCGCCGGGGCCGCAGCGCGACGGTGACTGTCGGATCCACGTCCGCCACTTTTCTCCGGCCTTCCACCGGGAAACGATGGATAGTCGGAAGTTGACGGGAGGAATCGATGGACCAGGACAGCGCCGATCCGGGCCGTCCGGCGGAGCCACGGCACACCGAGTTCGGGTCGGCGGAGCCGGGCGCCGGCAGCGGCGAGCGGACCAGCCGTCTCTCGCCGGTGCCCACCTCGCCCAGCCTGGTCACCGACTCGGTCATCGCCCGGCCGCTCCAGGAGCAGATGCGCTCCTCCGGCGACACGCCGATCGGGGTGGTGATCGAGCTTCGTACCCGCTATCTCGGCGGCGTGCGCGGGGCGCAGATTCGGGTCCAGGAACTGGTCGAGCAGGTCGCCGGCGCCGAGACACCGGTGCAGCCGATCGGTTCCTACGTCAGCACAGCCCTGACCGCCACACAGATCCGCGCCCTGGTGGCCGCCGACGCCGAGGAGGCCGGGGAGGTCGCCCAGGAGCGGGCGGAGGCAGAGGCCGAGCTGGCGGAGCAGGCGACACGACAGGGCGTGGCAACCGAGGAGTCACCGGCTTCGACGGTCGGCGCCGGCCCCGCCCCACGCTCGGCGGTCCACCGGATCTGGCCGAACTTCGAGGTCCAGCCGCTCATCCACCGCTCGGTGGTGACCACCAAGTGCCAGGCGGCACACCGCGCCTTCAACGCGTACGGACAGGAGATCGTCTGGGCGGTGCTGGACTCCGGCATCGACGAGGGGCACGCGCACTTCCAGCGGCACGGCAACCTGGCGTTGACCCCGCCGCTGGCGCACCGCTCCTTCGTGGACGGCAGCGACGCCGAGGCGACGAAGGACCGTGCCGGGCACGGCACGCACGTGGCCGGGATTCTGGCCGGCGAGCAGATCGTCGCGGAGAGCGATGCGCCCCTGAGCGCGGCCACCTTCTATCAGCCGGACGGCAGCGGCATGCGTGCCGAGCGGCTGCACCTGCGGTCGATCAGCGGGATGGCACCGCGCTGCCGGCTGCTCTCCTGCAAGATCCTCCGAGACGACGGCTCCGGCGACATGGCGGCGGTGCTCGCCGCGCTGGAGTACATCCAGGAACTCAACGACTACGGCCGGGAGTTGCTCGTGCACGGCGTCAACCTCTCGGTCGGCTACCCCTTCGACCCGACCTGGTTCGCCACCGGGCTCAGCCCGGTCTGCCGGGAGGTCAACCGGTTGGTCCAGTCCGGCGTGGTCGTGGTGGCGGCGGCCGGCAACACCGGGTACGGCTACGTCATCGACGCCGGCGGTCGGCGGATGCGGACGGCCTTCGACCTGACCATCAACGACCCGGGCAACGCCGAACTGGCCATCACCGTGGGCGCCACCTCGTGCCGGCCGCATGCCTCCGGCGTCTCCTACTTCTCCTCGAAGGGGCCGACCGGGGACGGCCGGGCCAAGCCGGACCTGGTGGCGCCCGGCGAGCGGGTGATCAGCGCCGGTACCGGCCGGCTGCTGGAGCAGGCGCTCGCCAGCGTTCCCGGCGCCACCTACGTGGAAAACTCCGGCACCTCGATGGCGGCGCCGCACGTCTCCGGCGTGGCGGCGGCGTTCATGTCCGTGCACCAGGAGTTCATCGGCCACCCGCACCGGGTCAAGCGGGCGCTGCTCAACTCCGCCACCGACCTCGGCCGGGATCGCTCGTTCCAGGGCCACGGGCTCATCGACGCGATGCGGGCCCTCCAGTCGGTCTGATCGTTCCCGTTGCCGTTCCCGTCCGGATGAGGTGCGAAGATGCAGTTTCCGTACGCCGAGGTGGAGATCGAGTCCACCGGTGCGGTCCACGACGAGTCCCAGCAACGGGCCGCGGTGGAGCTGGTCGCCGCGTCCCGCGCGACCGACGTACTCGTGCTCTGCCACGGCTGGAACAACGACATCCCGCAGGCCCGCCGCCTCTACGAACGGCTGACCGACAGCCTGACGGCGGTCCGCCCGGCGGTTCCCGGGGCCGCGTCCCGGACCCTGGCCGTGGTGGGCGCGCTCTGGCCGTCGATCCGCTGGTCGGACGAGGACGAGGTGGCCGGCGGTGGCGCCGGCGTCGCCGACGAGGCCACCACGCTGGCCGAGGCGATCACGACCCGGATCGAGGATCCGGTCCGGGCCACCCTGCTGACCGCGCTGGTGCCGAGGCTGGCGGAGTCCGCCGAGGCCCGGCGGGAGTTCCTCGACACCCTGCGGAAGCAGATTCCGGCCGTACCGGTCGAGCCGGCTCCGGCCGGCACGGCGGTGGACGAGGACCCGCCGCCGAGAGCGCTGCTCGACGGCGACCCGGAGGAGGTCTTCCCGGCGGCGGGCGGTCCGGAGTTCGACGCCGGCCTGCCGGTGTGGCCGGGCGGCGCGGCCGGGCTGGGGCCGGGCGGCGCGGCCGGGCTGGGGCCGGGCGGCGCGGCCGGGCTGGGGCCGGACGGCGGTGCGGCCTGGCTCGGGCTGGACTTCGGCGGCGTGCTGCGCCAGGCGCGCGGTCTGTTGAACGTCACCACCTACTACACGATGAAGGACCGGGCAGGAAAGGTCGGTGCGGGCGGCGTCGCCACGCTGCTGGCCGGGCTGGCCAGGGCGGCACCGGCGGTCCGACTGCATCTCGCCGGTCACTCCTTCGGTGCCCGCGTGCTGGCCGCCGCTGCCGCGCGGCACCGTGGGCTGCACTCCTGCACCCTGCTGCAGGGGGCGTTCAGCCACCACGCCTTCGCGGCGAACTTCAACGACCGGGGCGACGACGGGCTGTTCCGGCCGGTGCTGGCCGACCGACACCTCAGCGGGCCGATGCTGATCACGCACACCGTCAACGACCGGGCGGTCGGGCTGGCGTACGCCGCCGCCTCCCGGCTGGCCCGGCAGGTCGGCGCCGGCCTGGGCGACGCGAACGATCCGTACGGGGGCATCGGGCGCAACGGGGCGCTGAAGACGCCGGAGGTGGCCCAGCCCGGCGTCGATCTGCTGGAGGTCGGCGCCGGCTACCGCTTCCAGCCGGGCCGGGTGCACAATCTGAAGGCGGACCGGTTCGTCAGCTCGCACGGTGACGTCAGTGGCGGGGAAGTTGCCTACGCTCTGTGTTGCGCCATTTGCTCTCAGTAGCATGATCGGACGACGTTCCACCAATCGGCCAGCGGATGGGGTCCCGACGGCCGGATATCCGATCACCTTTGATTGACCCCGGCACCGGTGGGTACCGTCCGCTGTACCGTGACGAATCCACGGTGATCTTGGAGGCGCCATGACTGACGGTCCGTTGCCGGATCAACGGACGGAGACGCAGCATGGTCCTCTGCTTCTCCACGCCGACTTCGACGGCGAAGGAGTTACCGAGATACGCGGGAGGCTGACCGACTGCCTCCGCGCGGCCGGACTCACCGGCGAGCGGCTGGACGACTTCGTGACCGCGGTCAACGAGGCGATGACCAACGCGATCCGGCACGGCGGCGGGCGGGGCGAAGTGCGGCTCTGGCGGAGAGGGCATCTCGTCTGCGAAATCCGCGACCGGGGGGCGGGCTTTGCCGATCCGCTGCCGCATCTGCCCAGCAGCCGCCCCCGGCCCTCCGCCAACGGCGGGATGGGACTCTGGCTGGCCCGGGAACTCGCCGACACGGTCGAGCTGCACAGCAGTGCGGACGGCGTCCGGGTGCGGCTGAGCATGGCCGTGCCACCGGCCGTTCCGCACGGCGATCTGACGGGCGGCACCATCTAGTCGCTCCCCGCCCCCGATGACACTGCCGCCCCGTCCCTGGTACGGACGGGGCCCGCTGCGGCTCACGTCGCCGCGCCCCGCCGTCAGCCCCTGCACCAGGAAGCGTCGCAGCGTTCAGCCACCGGTGTCCATCTCCTGTTGGGCCCTGCTGAGCGCCGCCATGATCTCCGGCTCGCCGACCGGCTGCCCGCTGGCGACCTTGGCGAAGAGGTCCCGCATGGCGCCGCCCACGGTGGTCTCGTACCGGCTCTCCTCGGGCACCTGCGGCAGCGGCGCGGCGGTGTTCGCCAGTACGTCCCGGAAGACCTTGCTCAGCGGGGTCTGGAAGGCCGGGTCGGAGTAGGCGTCCTTGACCACCGGCAGCGATCCGAACGCCTTGTTGAGAATCCGCTGCTCCTCGCTGCTGGTCAGGAACTTCACCAGTTCGAGGGCGCCGGCCCGGTTGTCGGTGGCCTTGAGGACCGAGACGTTGATCCCGGCCACGTGGCTGGTCACCCGCCGGCCGCCCGGTGGCAGCGGGTCGATGATCGGGATCGGCGCGACGCCGTACTCCTCGGGCTTCATCCCGGCGGCGGCGAGCACGCCTACCGCGTCGTTCTGCCCGAGCAGCATCGCCGCCCTGCCCTTGGCGAAGTCGCCTATCGGCTGCTCGGCGGTGCCGTACGCGGCGTTGCTCGGATTGACGATCTTGTGCGTGGCCATGAGGTCGACGTACTGCTGCACCGCCATCAGCAGATGGTGGGTGGTGAACTGCGGCTTGCCGGTGGTGTCGAAGACGTCCACCCCGTGCTGCTGGCCGAGGATGAAGGCGTGCTGCGCGTTCGCCAGAGGGCTCGCGCCCTCGATCGCCAGCCCCCACCGGCCGTCCCTGGTCAGCTTCTTGCCGACCTCGACGAACTCGGTCCAGTTCTTCGGCGGGCTGTCGATGCCCGCCTCGGCGAAGAGCCGCTTGTGGTAGAAGAGCCCGTACGCCAGTCCGTAGAGCGGCATCGAGGTCGGCGGTTGCCCGGCCGCGCCGGTCGCCGAGAAGCTCGGCCCGAGGAACCGCTCGGGACCGCCGAGCGTCTGCAGTTCGGTCGCCTCGAACGGCAGGAAGGCCCCGGTCGCCTGCAACGAGGCGGACCAGGCGTTGCCGATGTTGAGGACGTCGGGACCCTGCCCGGAGGTGGTGGCGGCGAGGATCCGGTCGAGCAGGTCCGGCCAGCCGATCACCTCGAGCTCGACCGTGATCCCGGTCTGCTTTTCGAACTTGTCGAGCTCCGGCCGCAGGACCTTCCGGTCCTCCTCCAGGCTGGCGCCCTGGTTGCTGGCCCAGTAGGTGAGGGTCTTCCCGTCACCGCTGCCGCCGTCACCGCCGTCACCGTCGTCGCCGCAGCCGGCCAGCGGTATCAGCAACAGCGCGGCCAGCGTGGTCGCACCGACCGCCCGCAGCCGGCCGACCTCTCGTGAACGCATGTCAACCCCCAGGAACACCCTCGTCGAGGCGACCCGGCGAGCCACCCGGTCACCATCGATCAATGAGAGTCGATAGATCGACGCATGTCAAACTCTTCCAGAGGACGCCCTCGGGCCGCGGCGGAAAGCGGCCGGACCCCGCCCGAGAGGTGGGCGGGGTCCGGGACGGACGGTCGCGCTACGGCTTGCGGATGGCCACCGCCGTGTACGGGGTCTCCGGTGTCGGCGGGGTGCTGAAGCGCGCGTTCGGCAGGTAGAGCCGGTTGCCGTACGAGGCGACGGTGGTCGGGATGTCGAACCGGGGGTCGGTCAGCCGCTCGACGACCCGCCCCGAGCGGCCGTCCCGGGACAGCCGCAGCACCGCCACCGTGTTGAGCCGGTTGAGCACGGCGTAGAGGGTCCGCCCCTCGAGCAGCAGCCCGTCGCCGTTGGTCAGCAGCTCCCCGCCCAGGTCGACCTGCCGGGTCGCCCCGGAGCGGGGATCGACGTGGAAGAGCAGGCCGGTGCTGGACTGCACGATCAGCAGCGCCCGGCCGTCCGGGGTCCGGCAGATGCCGTTGGCGTTGATCCCGGTGGTGTAGGCGATCTCCCCGGTGAGCGGCAACCGCCGCACCTCACCGCGCCACCCGGTCGGCACGACGTAGAGCACCGGATTCGTCGAGTCGGTGAAGTACGCCGCGTGCGGCGTCAACACCACGTCGTTGACGAAGCTCGGCTCGGCGGTGAAGCTGAGGTCGGCGAGGAGCCGGCCGCTCCAGGCGTCCACGATCCGGCCGGTGCCGGCGGTGCCGCCCGCGACGAAGAGCCGGCCGCGATCGTCCAGTTTGAGCCCGATCGAGGGAAAGCCCTCCCCCGGTCCCCGACTGATCACCCGTCCCTCGCCGGTCGCCAGGTCGACCCGGTAGATCGACCCGTCGGCCCGGGAGCCGAAGTACGCGAACGGCAGCGCACCGATGGTGATCCCCTCCGGCATCCAGCCGTCCGGCAGGTCGAACGTGTCGGGAAAAGGCTTCCGGGCGGGATGCGCGGCCGCCCTCCCCGGGGTGCCGACCGCGGCGGCGATCCCCAGCGCGGCGAAGCCGGTCAGGACATTACGTCGGATCATGAAAGATCTCCATCCGTACTCCTGGGACACTCTTCGTGCCGGAACACGCACGCGGACATCGACGGGTTCACTCAGCCTGCGTCCGGCCGCCGCCCGGTGCCGGCGTCGTCGTCGCCCGCGTCGTGGGCGAGCAGCGCGAGCTGGATCCGGTTGTCCAGGTCGAGCTTTGCCAGCGCGCTGGAGACGTACGCCTTGACCGTGCCGACGGAGAGGAACAGCCGGTCGGCGATCTCGCCGTTCGACAGCCCCTCCGCCACCGCGGCGGCGACCGCCCGTTCCCGGTCGGAGAGCAGCCCGAACCGTTCCCGGGCCCGCTGGCGTCGGTGGTCGGGACGGCGGTGCGGGGCGACGCCCGCCACGTGGTCGATCAGGGTTGAATCCTGAGAGGCCGCTCAATGTTGCCGGCCGCGCGGGCGGTCGGTGGAGATCCGGCGCACCGGACCGGGCCCGGACGAGGGGCTGACCCTGTCCGGGCCCGGCCGGCACTTCCGGTGCTGGGCGGCGTGCCGGCTACCGGGCGCCGGCGCCACCGGTGACCCGGGACTTCACCGTGCTCGCCGAGTCCAGGGTGTACGGGTACGGGATGCCCGCCACGCTGCCGCCACCGCTCTGCGGTGAGCCGGAGCCGACGAAGTAGTTGTTGCGCTGCACCACCGCGCCGGGGTCGGAGCTGGCGTACCCGACCAGGGTCGGGTCCTCGACGTTCTCGAAGTAGTTCCCCTCGACCAGCACCCCGG
The DNA here is from genome assembly GCF_049315195.1 of Plantactinospora sp. WMMC1484. Classification (NCBI taxonomy): domain Bacteria; kingdom Bacillati; phylum Actinomycetota; class Actinomycetes; order Micromonosporales; family Micromonosporaceae; genus Plantactinospora; species Plantactinospora sp. WMMC1484. The sequence goes on along the minus strand of NZ_CP186055.1, from coordinate 2,765,094 downwards.
CGTTCATCGTCGACGCGACGCCGTACTCGTTGTCGTAGTAGTAGTTGTTGAACACGTGCACCGGGTTGCCGAACCGGACCCGGGGGTGCCGGGTGCCGGAACCGTCGAACCAGTTGTGGTGGTACGTCACCCGCAGCCGGCCCACGTCCTCACCGGCGTTGTTGTCGCTGTGCCCGAGCAGCATCGACTTGTCGTGGTTGAAGACCCGGTTCCAGGAGATGGTGACGTAGTCCGAGGCTCGCTTGACGTCGACGGCACCGTCGTACCCGTTGGTGAAGCTGTTGTGGTCCACCCAGACCCGGGTGGAGTACTGGACGTTGATCGCGTCGTCGTCCCAGTCCCGGAACGTGATGTTCTGGATGATGACGTTGGACGCGTTGCTGACGTTCAGGCCGCAGCCGACGATCTGGGCGCCGGAGTTGCCGACGATCGTCTTGTTCGAGCCGACCGCGATCATGCCGGAGCAGGAGATGCTGCCGGAGATCCGGACGACACGGGCGGTCGATCCGGATACCGCGCTGGAGAGCGCGGAGGAGCTGGTGACGGTGGTCGCGGAAGCGCTGCCGCCACCGGTGGTGCCGCCGCCCTGGGTGGCCCAGCCGACCAGCCCGGTGGGACTCGGGCCGGGACCGGGGTCACCACCGCCGGTGGCCACCTTCACGAGCTGCCACTGCTGGTTGGCGCCGTTGAGGTCTTCGTACTGGGAGATGCGGGCGCCGTCGGCGGTGGACCACTCCCAGACCTCCAGCGCCTTTCCGCTGTGCCGGTTGACGAACCGGACGTATCCGTCGCTGGTGGTCACCGCCGAGAACTGCTGGTTGTAACCGCTGGTCACCGGCCACTGCCGGTACTCGGCGCCGTCGGCGGTGGACCACTCCCACAGGTCGATCGCCTTGCCACTGTGCCGGGCGATGATCCGCCACCAGCCGCTGCCCGCGGACTCGAAGCGGAACTGCTGCCACTGACCATCGTTGCGACTCCACTGCTGGATCATCGTGCCGTCGGCCGTCGAGGTGTCGGCGACGTCGATGACCTTGCCGCTGTGCCGGTTGACGATGACGTACCAGTCGCCGGCGTCGATGGTGGCGGCGGCCGCCGGGCGTGCCGCGCCGAACTCGAAGGCGGCGGTCGTGACGGCGACCGCCGCGACGGCCAGGACGGCGAGGAGCCGGCGCCAGAACTGCCGGCGGGGGCCGGCCGCGAGCTGTGCGTCGATGCGTTGCATGCTGCTGTGCCTCCGGTGGTAGGTCGCGGGCGACCGACCGGCATACGAGAGGGCCGGTCGCCGGCTTCGGCAGCGCCGGCGGGAGACATCCGGTCGGGGCACGCGGCGTGGAAGATCCCGTCGTACGGCTGGTCGCCGACGCGCGGACGGTCCGCTCGGGAAGGGATCGGGACGGAAGAGATTCGCGGGGAAAGCGCTTTCCTTCCGTCAAGTTAGCGCTCTCATATGTGCCTGTCAATGCCTTGGCCGCAAGCGATCCCGCTCCCGGCCCTCGGGTTCCCGACGCTCAGCCCGGCCCTCGGACTGCTTCTGGGTTTCAGGTGGTCGAGGTGCTCGTCTCCGGCGAGTCGAGCGCCGCCCGCAGCAGGGTCAGGGTCGTCTCGTCGAAGGCGATCAACCTGATCCGCTCCACCTGCGACCGCGTGGAGCACAGCGTCCCGACCGCGATCCGCGCCGCCTGGTCGGCGGGAAAGCCGTAGACCCCGGTGGCGATGGCCGGAAAGGCGATGCTGCGGACGCCCAACTCGTCGGCGACCGCGAGGCAGCGGCGGTAGCAGGAGGCGAGCACGTCGGCCTCACCGTACCCGCCACCCTGCCAGATCGGGCCGACGGTGTGGATGACGTGCCGGACGGGTGGGTCGAGGTCGAAGGCCGGCGTAGCCATCGCCTCGCCCGGCGGGCAGGGGGCGATCGCCCCGCCCGCCTCGGCCAGCCGGGGCCCGGCGGCACGGTGGATCGCACCGTCCACACCACCGCCGCCCAGCAGCGACTCGTTGGCTGCGGTGACGACCGCGTCCACCTGCTCCCGGGTGATGTCACCCCGGACGACGTCGATGACGGCCATCCGCCGATCATGCCAGCCGAGCCGCGTCCCCGTCCCCGACACCAGGCCGGCCCGCAAAGCCGATCGCCCCGCCACCCGAGTACCGGGTGGCGGGGCGATCGATCAAAGGTCGGGTGTGGCGCTCGGCTACAGCATCGACACGTGCACGTGGTCGGTGTGGTCGCTCGGGCCGCTGTACGATCTCCAGCCCTCGCCCGGGAACCAGATCTCCCTGTACCAGATCACGTAGAGGATCCCGAGCCGGTCCGAGTTGCGGATCAGGAACGCGGCGAGGTCGTTGCCGTACCTCATCTGGTCGTCGTTGGCGGCCCGACTGAACCCGGAGTTGCGCAACGACCAGTCGCACGCCCGTCCCTTGGGGTGCTCGAAGGGCCCACCCGGACGGAAGCAGCCGACGAATCTCTTGAAGCCGGCGCGACGTACCTCGTTGTACATGTGCAGGGTCCGGGCGGTGATGCAGCCGCCGGTGGTGGGATCGTCCTTGTTGCACGGCAGCGACGGGAAGCCGTCATCCATCCCCGGCCCGGGTCGGGCGACCGGGGAGGTGGCCGACACCAGCCCCTTGTCCGGACGCGACCTGCCGCCCACCAGGGAGAGTGCCTTCTGCGCGTCCGTCTGCTGCTTCTTGATGACCTTTTCCTGGGCGGCCTGCTTGGCGACCTCGTCGTCGATGGCCTTCTTGGCCGCGCCGACCTGCTCACGCGCCTCGTTGAGCGACCGGAGCTTGCTGTTGTTGAACAGGTTCAGCTCGTTGAGCGCCGACATCCGCTCGATGAACGAGTCGGTCTCGCCGGCGCTGCCGTTGCCCAACAGCATCGAGATCGCGCTGAGCTTCCCGCTGCGGTAGGACGCGGCCGCGATCTCGCTCGCCTCCGGTGCGAGTGCCGCCAGCCTGGCCTCTGCCTGCCGCAACTGCGTGCCGAGCTGGGCCTGCCGCTTCTTGGACTTGGTGAGCTCGGCCTTCGCCTCCGCGAGTCGCTTGCCGGCGCTGGCGAGCACGTCACCGAGGAGCGGCGAGTCCGCCTCCTCCTGCGGGGCCGGCTTCGGCGCCGCAGACGCCTCCGACGGGACCACGACCAGTGCTGCGGCGGTGAGCAGTGCCAGGGCAGTCGCCAGCCTTCGGCGTAGGGGTGCCCTCACATGTATCCCTTCCGTCGGCCGCCGACCGGGTTAGCTGACGGGTTCGGGATGGAAGTGGTCCCTACCGCTCTCGCGGATTCACCCCAGGGGTGCGTGGGTCCCCGGCTCGCCGTGTGGCGATTAGGCGGCGATCAGCGCCGGCACCACGCGGTATCCGGCGGCTCTGAACGGCAGACAGCATACCCGGTTTCACTTCCGGAATGGCAAGACCGGATTTCCGGTAATAGCGTTGCCAGACAACAACTATCAGTAATCGTGGCGCCTCGAGGGCATCGAAGGGCGTGCTTCGACCGCAGTTATCGACAATCCGCTGTCGGCTATTTACCAACCGCGTAACCTGCGGGGGTACGGATAGCCGTCCAGGTTGGCCGGTGGTGATTGCCCGGCTACCGCCGGCGCCAGGGCGCTGTGCCGAAGAGCACACCGGCGGCCGCACCCGCCGACAGCACCCCGGCGGTCAGCGCCCTCCGGTGCCGGGACAGCCACAGTTGCGGGCTACGCCCCCGCGACCGCGTGTCGAACGAGCCGTGCGCACCCTGGTCCGCCCCGCCGCCGTCGTCGACCGGGTGCCAGAGGTTGACCGGGCGGTTCCGGTCGGTCGGCTGGTCCGTCTGCTGGCTCGAGTAGCCGGTCCGGGCCAGGTAGCGGTCGAGCAGCCCGGGTACGAACCGGTTGCCGAGGATGGTGCCGACGGTCGAGGCGCCGACCCAGTACTCCCGCCGCGCCGGATGGTCGGCGGCGTACACGATCGCCCTGGCCGCGACCTCGGGCTGGTAGATCGGTGGCACCGGCTGGGCGCGGTTGCGCAGCCGGGACAGCACCCAGTCGAACTGCGGGGTGTTCACCGCCGGCAGGTGCACCATGGTGACCCGCACCGGGCTCCGGTCGTGCAGCAACTCGCAGCGCAACGACTCGGTGAAGCCGACGATGGCGTGCTTCGCCCCGCAGTACGCCGACTGGAGCGGGATCGACCGGTAGGCCAGCGCCGAACCGACCTGGACGATGGTGCCCGTGCCGCGGGGGAGCATCCGGTCGAGTGCCACCCGGGTGCCGTAGACGTAGCCGAGATAGCAGACCTCGGTCACCCGGCGGAACTCCTCCGGGCCGATCTTCTCGAACGGCGCGAAGACCGAGGTGAAGGCGTCATTGACCCAGAGGTCGATCGGACCGAGTTCGCTGGTCGCCCGGTCCGCCGCCGCCTCCACCTGGGAGTGGTCCGCCACGTCCGTCTCGATCGGCAGCGCGACGCCGCCGTTGGCGCGCACGTCCTCGGCCACACCGTGCAGGCCGGTCTCGCCACGGGCCAGCAGGGCCAGCCGCATCCCCCGGCGGGCCAGCAACCGGGCCGTCGCCCGGCCCACCCCGGCACTCGCTCCGGTGACCACCGCCACCCGTGCCGCAGGTCGCCCGCGCATCCGTCTCCTCCGTCCTCCGGCCCTCGGCGGCCGGATCTCGCCGGTGTCGACGGCGCCGGCTACCCAGGCCCGGGCTCCGACAAACCTCGGCCGACGACCTGCGGCACCAGACTCGGACAGCGGATCGGCGGAACTCGGACAGCGGATCGGCGGACGAGCGGGGCCACCCGTCCGGGTGAGGATGAACGCCGGGCGCCCGGGTAACCGCAGCCGCGATGGTGTGGCGGGTGGAGGAACGAGTGCGTGCCAGCACGGTACCGGCGACGACCGTCGGTGCCGCGCTGGCCGCCCAGGTCGTGCCGGCGGTGACGGTGCTGCCCGGCGTACGGTTGCGGTTCTTTCCCCGGCTGAGCGGGCGCGGCTCCCCCGGCCACGTCGCGCTCACCTTCGACGACGGCCCCGACCCGGTCTCCACCCCACTCTTCGTCGAGGCCCTGGCCGCGCACCGGATCCGCGCGACGTTCTTCCTGCTCGGCTCCATGTTGGCCCGCGCGCCGGAACTCGGCCTGGATCTCGCCGCCGCCGGGCACGAGGTGGCGGTGCACGGCTGGGGGCACCGGAACCTCCTGCTGCGCGGCCCGCGCGCCACCTACCGCGACCTGGCGCGGACCCACGAGCTGATCGGCGCGGTGACCGGCCGGGTTCCCCGGTTCTTCCGCCCGCCGTACGGGGTGCTCAGCGCCGCCGCGCTGATCGCCGCCCGCCGGCTGGATCTGACCCCGGTGCTCTGGACCTGCTGGGGAAGGGACTGGACCCGGTCGGCGACCTGCGCCTCGGTGCTCGACACCCTGCTGGACGGGCTGGGCGGAGGCGGCACGGTGTTGCTGCACGACTCCGACTGCACCTCGGCGCCCGGTGCCTGGCGGGCCAGTCTCGCCGCGCTGCCGTACCTGCTCGACGAGTGCCTGCACCAGGGTTGGCAGGTCGGCCCGCTCGGCGAACACGGCCGGCCCGGATACCGCCGACCCGGACCCGGCCTACCCGGGCCGGCTGCGGCGCGACGGCGACCGGTCCATCCGGTCCGGACAACTGCCCGCTGACGAACCGGCCCGCCAGGCTCGCGGTCAGCCCGGCCGGTCGGTCAGCTCGCCGGAGACCGTACCGGCGGCCCGGCTTCCGGGCACGGTCGGCGCCGGGCCGGGCGAGCCGGCGGCGGGGTGTGCCCCGGCCAGCGGATGCCGGACCCGGGCGACCACACCGAGATGTGCCCGACGGGCGACCTGGAGCGCGGCGAACAGCCCGTAGGCGCCGCGACCGAGCAGCCGGTGCTTGACCCCGAGCGTGCCACCCGGCGGCTGGTAGCCGGCCGGCGGCAGGTGCGCCCGGTACCGGGTGACGATCTCGGCGAAGAACTCCCGACGCCGCTCCGGCGGCACCCGGCGGGGATGCCCGAGGACCTGCAACAGGTGCCAGATCATCCGCTGGAAGATCAGGTGACGCAGGTCGGCCGGCACCTCCGGATCGGCGTCCAGGCCGGCCAGGACCCGGTCCCAGTGCGCGAAGACCTCGAAGTGCCGGCCACTGACCGTGGCGGTGATCGCCCCCTCCGAACGCTGCCGGTACGCGTAGCAGCAACGGTCCAGCAGCGTGATCCGCTCGGCGGCGAGCATCAGCGGGAAACTGAACGAGACGTCCTCGTACCAGCCCGGACGGAAGGGCAGGTCCAGGTCGACGAGGAACCGGCGCCGGATCACCTTGTTGCAGGTGATGTGCAGCACCGAGAGCAGGGCGGGCCGCTCCCGCAGGGTGAACGTCTCCGGTGCCGGGCGGCCGGCCCCGACCTGGGCGAGCGACAGGTGCCGGGCCCGGCCGCCCGGGTAGTGCCGGGTGTAGGCGGTGACCAGCAGGTCCGGCCGGGCCCGGGTGAGCCGCTCGGCGACGGCGGCGAGGCTCCCCTCCGGCAGCCAGTCGTCGCCGTCGACGAACCACACGTACTCGCCGGTGGCCCGGGCCAGGCCGGTGTTGCGGGCCGCACCGAGCCCCTGGTTCCGGCCGAGGGTGACCACCACCAGGCGAGGGTCGCGGGCGGCGTACCGGGCCAGGACCGCGGCGCAGCCGTCGGTGGAGGCGTCGTCCACCGCCACCAGCTCCAGATCACGGAAGGACTGGCCGAGAACGGAGTCCAGGCAGTCGGCCAGGTATTCCCGTACCTGGTACACCGGAACGATCACGCTGAGCAGAGTCACCGCGGGCAACCTCCGGGGGGAGGACGGAGCCCGAATATAGCGCCCAGTAATCAATGACACGCATACGGTAACTACCGAGTGACCAAATTGTGACTTGTCGCTCGCTCAGAGCCCCGCCAGCCAGTTCCAGAGGTCGACCACCCATTCCGTCTGGCGCAGGTACGCCACCCCGACCCCGGTCAGGAACAGCCCGGTCACCAGGTGCGCCCCTCGGGCGCTGCGGCGGATCCGGCCGAACTGCCGCTCCCAGATCACCCGCCCGACCAGCCGGGCCAACGCGAAGAGGCCGACCGCGACGAAGAGGGTCAGCACGAAGGTGACCACCGGGCTCGTCAGGTCGCCCCGCGCCGAGATTGCCCAGATGCCCCAGCAGACGAAGGCGAAGAGGCCACCCATCACGCTCCAGCGGCGCCCGATGCGGAGCTGCCGCCAGTGGTAGCCCGGCGGGAGCTGCTCCCGCTCCGGCTCGACCGCCGGCCATCCGGTGCCGGTCGGCTCGTGCGGTGCCTCCGGCCCGGTACGCGACCGGGGCACCCCGACCTGCGCCACGCCCCGCCGGAAGCCCTCGGGCACCGGCGGCGGCGTACCGGGGTGTTGCGCGTCGGGCGGCATCTCGACGGTCCGCTCGGCCCACGGTTGCGTCTGGTCTGCCATCTGTCCTCGTCCTCCCCATCGCGCGGGCCCGGAACCCGTTCCGGTTCCGAGGGTAGCCAGCCGGTTAAACCGCTCGCCGAGGCACCGGCGATCGACTAGACAGGGGCGGTGACCGACACCGGATCCCCGTCATCGCCGCCGGTAGAGGTCGGCACCGCAGCCGACTGGGACGGCATCGCCGCGCTGCTGAACACCGCCTTCCACAGTTTCCCCGACGATCCGGCGGTGGCGGAGGCGACCCGGGCCGTCAGCGAGCCCCACCGCTCCCTGCTGGTCCGCTCCGGGGAGGCCGTGGTGGCGCACGCGGCGGCGTTCACCCGGGAGCTGACCGTGCCGGGCGCGGTGGTGCCGGCGGCGCACGTCACCCGGGTCGCGGTGGCGGCCACCCATCGGCGGCAGGGACTGCTCAGCCGGCTGATGCGGCGACAGTTGCGCGACATCCTGGCCGCCGGGGACGAGCCGGTCGCAGTGCTCTGGGCCAGCGAGGGGCCGATCTATCCCCGGTTCGGCTACGGGCAGGCGTCGCAGCGGTTGCAGCTCGACGTCCGCACCGCCGAGCTGCGCCTGGTCGAGCCCGACGGCACCGGGCAGGCCCCTCCCGGCACCGGACCCGCCGGCGCGCCGCCGATCACGCTCCGCACCGGCGACCCGGTCGCCCTGCAGCCCGTCCTGGCCGCCCTCTGGGACCGGCTCCGCCCCGAGCGGCCGGGCTGGTCCAGCCGGCCCGATCCGTGGTGGCGGTTCGTTCTGGCCGAGGGCGGCACCGCACGATCCGGCGGTGCCACGCCCCGGCTCGCCGTACTCGCCGAGACGGCTGACGGACCGGTCGGCTACGCCCTCTGGCACAGCCGCGCCGACTGGGACGAGCGCGGACCGAGGGCGGCGGTGACCCTCGACGAGCTGGTGGCCGCCGACCCGGCGGCGTACGCGACGCTGTGGCGGTTCCTGCTCAACATCGACCTGACCCGGCACCTCTCCTATCCCCTCGCCGCCGTCGACGAGCCGTTGCAGCACCTGGTCGACGAACCGCGCCAGCTCGGCGCCGTGCTCGCGCCCGGGCTCTGGATCCGGGTCGTCGACCTGCCGGCGGCGCTCGCCGCCCGTAAGTACGCCGCCGATGTCGACGTCGTGCTGGAGGTCAGCGACCCGCTGCTGCCGGAGAACGCGGGACGGTGGCGGTTGACGGTTGCCGGCGGGACGGCCCGGTGCCGGCGTACCGACGACCCCGTCGAGTTGGCCTGTGACATACGCGATCTCGGTGCTGCCTACCTCGGCGGCCCGTCCCTGGCGGCACTGGGCATGGCGGGCCGCGTCCGGGAACTCCACCCCGACGCCCTGGCCCGGACGTCCGCCGCGTTCGGCTGGCACCGCGCGCCCGTCGGTCTTGCGATCTTCTGAGCCGGAAGCCGCGCGCCTTGAGCCGGAAGCCGCGCGCCTTGAGCCGGAAGCCGCGCGCCTTGAGCCGGAAGCCGCGCGCCTTGAGCCGGAAGCCGCGCGCCTTGAGCCGGAAGCCGCGCGCCGGACGGCGACCGGCGGCAGGCTCGCGCCACGGCCGGAACCCGGCGAGCGGTGCGGAGTAGGGTCGGGCGCATGGCCGAGCGCAGTGAGGAGGCGCCGTGACCGACCCGGAGCGCCGACGGCGGCGACTGCGACACGACCCGTCGGGCGGTCCCGGCGGCCAGGCCGGCGAGGCGCGGCGCGGCGCCGACCCGGGCACGTCCGGGGAGGACCGGGATGCCGAACGCGGCCTCCGTGGGTTGATCGGCTCGGGTGCCTCCCAGGTGAGCGTCGCCGCGGCGATGCGCGCCCGGGACGCGGCCCGGCCGACCGACGCCGATCTCGCCGAGGCGGCCGAACGGCTGGTGCTGATCCGGCGTAACTGGGTGCCCCGCGACGAACTGCCGCGCGGCGGGCGCTGAGCGCCCGCTCGACCGCGACGCCGGCAGAGCGCCGTCAAGACACTGCGGCAGAGCGCCGCTACGACGCGGCAGGCAGTGCCGGCAGCGCGCCCGAGCGTTCGTACTCGGCGACCTGCCCGATCCGCCGGGCGTGCCGCTCGTTGCCGGAGAACGGCGTGGTGAGGAATGCCTCCACGATCCCCGTCGCCTCGTCCAGGGTGTGCTGACGGGCGCCGACCGCGACCACGTTCGCATCGTTGTGCTCCCGGGCGAGCTGGGCGGTCTCGACGTTCCAGGCGAGCGCGGCGCGCACCCCGACGACCTTGTTGGCGGCGATCTGCTCGCCGTTGCCCGAGCCGCCGATCACCACGCCGAGGCTGCCCGGGTCGGCCACCACCCGCGCGCCGCTGTGCAGGCAGAAGACCGGGTAGTCGTCGTCCGGATCGAAGAGGAACGGCCCGACGTCGACCAGTTCGTAGCCCTGCTTGGCAAGGTGGTTGGCCAGGTGCACCTTGAGTTCGTAGCCGGCGTGGTCGGATCCCAGATAGACGCGCATACCGGGCAGTCTCTCAGCCCGCCACGGCGGCCCGCGCGCAGGCACGGGCGGGCGCCGTACGGGTCACAGCGGGAGCCCTCGCTCCGGGGTACCCGGGTCCAGCTCGGCCAGGACCAGCCCGGCCCGGGCCTTCGGGGTGAACCAGGTGCTCTTGCGGGGCATCTTCTGCCGGGCCAGGTTGACGGCGACGAAGTCCTGCACCGTCACCGGAGCGATCAGGATCGCCAACTCCGCCCGGCCCTCGTCGACCTCGCCGACCAGCCAGCTCGCCGGGTAGTCGCCGCCGACGTACGTGATCCGCTTGTCGCCGGGGTCGAACCCCAGCGCGTCCCGCAGCAGCACCCGCTCGACGAGCGCGTGGTCGAGGTTCTCCACCGCGCCGCCGGAGCCGGCGGGGAGGGTGACCGCGTAGGTCGTGCCGGCCGCGTAGAGCTGGATCGTGCCGCCTGCGGCCGGCACCGCCGCCGGGCCCGGCACCGGCTCGACCCGGGCCCCGGCCGCGCGGAGCCGGTCGACCAGCTCCTCCGGGGTACTGGTCAGCTCGCTGACCAGCCGGTTGTAGGGCTGGATCGCCACTGAGGCGGGGGTGGTGACCACGGCGAGAAACCGGGGCAGCCCGCCGGTCTGTGCGGCCAGGCTGCGGTGGTTGCCGTCGGCGACGACCAGCTCGCCGGCACCGGCGAGCGCCAGCAGCTCGCTCTGGCGCGCTCCCGGCCCGAGCAGCCAGATCGCGTGGGTGCGTCCCGCCTGGTCGGTGTCGGTCGCGGCGGGCGCGCCGGCCACGTCGGTGGCCTCGGCGAGCGCCCGGTGCAGCGCCTCGCCGGCGTTGCGCCCCGGTTCGGCACCGCTTCCACCGGCACCCTCACCCGGTGCGCCGCTCCCGCCGGCACCGTCAGCTCCGGCCAAGCCGCCGGACCGGTTGCCGGTCTGAAGCAGCAGCACCGGCGAGAGGAGGTGGCCGGTCGCCTCGGCCAGCGCCACCCGCTCCCGCACCTTGGCGATGAAGACGTCCTCGTTGCGGATCACCAGTCCGGGCTCGTCGGCGCTGGTGGAGATCTGGTCGGTGTCGACCATCGCGAACATCCCGTAGCCGGGCTCCTCACCCGGCGCGGTGATCCGGTAGAGCACCACGACCTGCTCGGCCGGGGTGTAGCTGCCGTCGGCCCGCGCCCGCGCCAGCCGGGCCACGGCGTCGGGCAGGGCGTCCGTGAACGACCTCCCGAGGCTCTCCGGCGCCCGGTGCGGCATCTCGATCGCGAGTGCGCTGGATGGATTGTCCCGGATGATCGCCGTGATCTCGGCGTCGTCGGCGAACTCGTCGTAGTTCTGTGCGCCGGTGCCGCCAGTGGTGACCCAGGCTCGGGTGATCGGATGCACGACCGTCATGCGTCGGAACGCTACCGGCGGCGGCGGAACCGGCGTACGGACACCCCGACCCTGTCCACCCCGTGGGCGTCCCGGCCGGCGACACGCCGCCGTGCCGCCGTCGCCGCCCGGGACGCCCCTGCGTCCTGCATTCGGCCGCTCAGCCGAAGCCCGGCCTCAGCCGAAGCCCGACCTCAGCCGAAGCTCGGCCGCTCGTTGCGGGTCCGCTTCAACTCGTAGAAGCCGGGAGTGCCGGCGACCAGCAGTACGCCGTCCCAGAGCCGGCCGGCCGCCTCCCCCTTCGGGGCCGGGGTGATCACCGGGCCGAAGAACGCGACCGTCTCTCCGGACACCGGGCCGGGGGCGTGGATCACCGGCGTGCCCACGTCCTGACCCACCGGCTTCATGCCGGCGTCGTGACTGGCGCGCAGCGCCTCGTCGTACTCGGTGGAGCCGGCGACATCGGCCAGTGCCGGGTCCAGGCCGGCGTCGACCAGCGCCGCCCGGTACAGCTCCGGTCCCCGCTCCTCCCTGTCGATGTGGATCCGGTTGCCGAGCGCGGTGTAGAGCCTGCCGACGGCCTCGGAGCCGTACAGCTGCTCGACCGCGATGCAGATCCGGACCGGGGCCCAGGTGCTTTTCAGGCCCTCCCGGTAATCCTCGGGGAGCCCGTCCCGGCCCGCGTTGAGCACGGCGAGGCTCATCACCCGGAACCGGATGTCGACCGGACGGACCCGTTCCACCTCCAGCAGCCACCGCGAGGTGATCCAGGCCCACGGGCAGACCGGGTCGAAGAACATGTCAACGGACGCGCGCTCGGACAAGGCGCGGCTCCCTTCACCGTCGGATGAGGTCGAAATTTGCGGCACCACTACAGATCTTCACCCCGGCGGCCGCTTGTTGACAGTGGGGGTGAGACCGTGATGTGGAGCACCGGTGCCCGGACCGCCGGCATGAAACACTCGACGTCGAGCCGTGGGGATGGCTTGACGCTGTCAACGGGGACAGCCAGCGGGAAGATGGATGGAGATTCACGTGCCAGGAGTGCGTAACCTGACCCAGGTCGAGGCCACCGAGCGGGGCCGCCTGCTCGACGTCACCGGCTACGACATCCGCCTGGACCTGTCGTCTGCGGGGCAGGGCGCGCAGAGCCGCACCTTCCGTTCGACAACCGAGGTCCGGTTCCGGTGCACCGAGCCTGGTGCCAGCACCTTCATCGAGGTGGCGGCCGATTCGGTACGCGGCGCGACGCTCAACGGCGCGCCCGTCGACCTCTCCGGCTGGTCTGCCGAGGCCGGCCTCGCGCTGACCGGTCTGGCCGCCGAGAACACCCTGGTCGTGGATGCCGACTTCCTCTACTCCTCCAGTGGGCAGGGGCTGCACCGCAGCGTCGACCCGGTCGACGGCGAGACCTATCTCTACAGCCAGTTCGAGACCGCCGACGCGCAGCGGGTCTTCGCCTGCTTCGACCAGCCCGACCTGAAGAGCGTCTTCACCTGGCACGCCACCGTGCCGGCACACTGGCAAGTGATCTCCAACATGCCGGTACGCGCCGACGAGCCGGCCGGCGCGGAGACCGAACCGGCCGGCGCGGAGACCGAACCGGCCGGCGCGGAGACCAAAACGGTCCACTTCTCCGAGTCGGCCCGGATGAGCAGCTACGTCACCGCGCTCTGCGCCGGCCCGTACCACGAGGTGCGCTACCGCCACGACGGCATCGACCTCGGCTACTTCTGCCGGGCCAGCATGGCGCGGCACCTCGACTCCGACGACCTGAACCTGATCACCACCCAGGGCTTCGACTTCTTCCACGAGCAGTTCGGCGTCCGCTACCCCCTGCCAAAGTACGACCAGGTGTGGGTGCCCGACTTCAACGCGGGCGCGATGGAGAACTTCGGCTGCGTCACGCACGCCGAGGCGCACTACCTGTTCCGGTCCCAGGTGACCGACTTCGAGTACGAGCAGCGGGCCAACACGATCCTGCACGAGCTGGCGCACATGTGGTTCGGCGACCTGGTCACCATGCGCTGGTGGAACGACCTGTGGCTCAACGAGTCCTTCGCCGAGTGGGCCAGCCACTGGGCCAACACCAACGCCACCCGCTTCTCCGACGCCTGGACGACCTTCCTCTCCGTCCGCAAGAACTGGGGTTACCGGCAGGACCAGCTCTCCTCCACCCACCCGGTCTACTGCGAGATGCCGGACCTGGAGGCCGTCGAGGTCAACTTCGACGGCATCACGTACGCCAAGGGCGCCAGCGTGCTCAAGCAGCTCGTCGCGTACGTCGGGGAGGGGCCGTTCCGGCAGGGGCTGCGCAGCTACTTCGACAGGTACGCCTGGAGCAACGCCACCTTCGACGACCTGCTCAGCGAGCTGGAGGCCGCCTCCGGCCGGGAACTGCGCAAGTTTGCCGCCGAGTGGCTGGAGACTTCCCAGGTCAACACGTTGCGCCCCGAGGTGTCGGTCGGGCCGGACGGCACGTACCGGTCGGTGGCGGTGCGGCAGGAGGCGCCGGCCGAGCACCCGACGCTGCGTACCCACCGGATCGGGGTGAGCCTCTACGACCTGACCGACGGCCGGCTGGTCCGGCGGGACCGGATCGAGGTCGACGTGGCCGGCGAGCGGACCGAGCTGCCGCAGCTTGCCGGCGTGGCCGCCCCGGACGTGCTGCTGCTCAACGACGACGACCTGACCTACGCCAAGCTCCGGCTGGACGACCGCTCGATGGCGACGGTGGTACGCCACATCGCCGCGTTCGAGTCGTCGCTGGCCCGGGGTCTCTGCTGGGCCGCGGCCTGGGACATGGCCCGGGACGCCGAGCTGGCCGCCCGGGACTACGTGGCGCTGGGGCTGGCCGGGCTCCCCGCCGAGACCGACATCAACCTCGTCACCGCGACGCTGCGCCAGGTCTCCGCCACCCTCGTCTCGTACGCCACGCCGGAGTGGGCACCGACCGGCTGGGCCCAGCTCGCCCGTACCGCGGCGACCGCGGTACGGGCCGCCGAGCCGGGCAGCGGGCTGCAACTGGCCTGGGCCCGCACCTATTCCTCGGCGGCACGCACCGAGGAGGAGCTGGCCGTGCTCCGGGGTTGGCTGGACGGTGTCGAGGTGCCGGCCGGGCTGACCGTCGACACCGAGCTCCGCTGGACCGTGCTCCGCGCCCTGGTGGCGGGCGGCGCGGCCGGCGACGCCGAGATCGACGCCGAGCTGGCCGCCGACCGGACGTCGGGCGGTGAGCGGGAGGCCGCGCTCGCCCGCGCGCTGGTGCCGACGGCCGAGAACAAGGCCACGGTGTGGCGCGGGCTGACCGGCGACGAGATACTGCCGAACTGGCGGCACCGGGCGCTGCTGCAGGGCTTCCAGCACCCGGCGCAGGTCGAGCTGACCGCCCCGTACGCCGAGCGGTTCTTCCAGGTCGTCGACCAGGTCTGGGCGAGCCGGGACAGCGAGCCGGCGCAGGAGTTCGTCATGCTCGCCTACCCGGCGTACCAGATCAACGAGGAGACCGTCCGGGCCACCGACGCCTGGCTGGCGCAGCCGGGGCATCCGGCGCCGCTGCGCCGGCTGGTCGCCGAGGGCCGGGACGGAGTCGTACGCGCGCTCAGGGCCCGCGCCAAGGACGCCGCCGCACCGGCCTGACCGCACCACCGAACCGACCGCCGCCGGGCGCCGGATCCTTCCGGCGCCCGGCGCCGTCGTCAGCCGAGGGATCTTCCGGGTACTCGGCGGTGTGGCGGACCGCGTCAGCCGTGCGACTTGGCCAGGTTGACGAAGCTGCGCCACGCCTCTGACCCGAAGCTCAACGTCCCACCGTCTCGATCCTTGGTGTCCCGAACGAGTACCCGGCCAGGAAGGTTGTCGGCGACCTCGACACAGTTGCCAGAGGCAGCGTTGCTGCGGGTGGAGGTACGCCAACGAGGTTCAGGTGTATTCATTGATCAACCTTAGGATCACGTCTCGGGATTGATCGACCGACAGGGCCAGAGCGTCGATCGCCTCCCATGCTAGTTCCAGCTCCGCGACATCCCCTGGCGACGTCGCCACTCGCCCGCGTAGCTGATCATCTAGGTAGCCGACGCGCCGGCCATCGGGCAGGCTGGCGAGTGAGATGGGGCCGCTGAGTCCGGCGTGCATCCCCGCATCCTGCGGAATGATCTTGACATTGACGGATGGTTGATGCCCCACGTCCACCAGGTGGCCAAGTTGGTCTTTCAAGACCTCGGGCGTTCCCTGGCGAAGCGCGAACTCTCCCACCAGGCAGGTAACGGCCAGCGGCGATTCGCGCTCGAACACGACAGCCTGCCGTCCGAGCCGGGTGGTGACCAGTTCATCGATTCGACCGGCGTTGGCGGGCAGCGTAGCGAACAACTGCCGCATGTAAGGCTCGCGCTGCAACAACCCGGGAATCAGCATCGGCTCCCACGCCCTGAGCAGCAGCGCCCTGCGCTCATGTTCGACCCACGGGCGCAGCCACGGACGCAGGTCTTCGTGGGCCGTCTTCGCCAGCCCTTGAATCTCGCTGCCGGTGCCGAACACATTGTCAAGGCGCTCTGCCGTGCCTTCCTGCGGAATCAGCTTCCCCGCCTCGAAATACTGGACGGAGGATTTCGAGACGCCGATCGCGACGGCAAGCCTGTCCTGAGACAGCTTCCGCTCGGTGCGCAGTTCCCGAATGCGGGCCGGCAGTGACGCCGATGGGCCACCCATACATATCACCCCGGTTGGTCAGTAGCGATGTCGCCATCAGCAGGCGGTCAATGCGTTCATCTTCCGTGATCAGGCCGTCACGGTCCAGGGTGGATCGCAAGCGCCCCGTCCGGGAAGCATGCCCGCTTCGTACCCGTCGGGCAGGGCGCCAACGGGGCGGCGCATCCGGTAAGGACCGGCGTGCCGCCCCGTTCCCCCAAATTGCCGGACGAGAGGCATTCGCCATGAGACACTCTCGCAATTCCCGCCATCGCCGGGCGTGGTGGCGCCTCTGGCGCTACTGCCGATGCGGCTTCCGATGGGTCTGTCCGGACTCGATCGACCTGGTACCGATGCCGTACGAGCCGACGGTGTCGCCCATCAGCCGGCACGACTTCCGGCGGGCGGTCAGGAACGAGGCGAGCAGGATCGCGATCGCACGGCAGTCCCGTACCCAGGCCCGGGACCGGGCCACACCGGAACCGCCGCCACCCACCTCTACCTCCGTCCCGCAGCCGGAGCACCTGCGGAACGACTACCCCGACTCCCGGCGTGAGCCCCGGCGCGACGGATGGAACGGGCCGACCTGGGCGCACCTGGCCAACGGCCGGGCGGGCGGCCTGACTCCGGCTCAGCAGGACCGGGCCAGGCATGCCGAGCGGGTGTAGCCGTGATCGGGCCGTGGGCGCGATGGGAGCGGCACGCGGCACGGCGTCGGACGGCAGCAGCCGGCGCGGTCGGGCAACACGTTCCCGGGGACAGGTACGCCTGCCGGGTGTGCGAGCACGACTGGCCCTGTCAGGACGCCCGGCTGGCCCTGCTGGTCAGCTTCCAGGGTGACCGGGTGGGACTGATGATGTATCTCGCCGCGCACCTCGCAAACGCCCTCGAAGCGCTGCCCGACCGGAATCCCTCCATGATCGTCGGACAGATCCTCTACTGGGTTCCCCGGCGCCGACACTCCTGACTTTCCTGGTTCCCTTCGCGCCCTCTTCCTCCGGCGCGGCGCGAGCGGAACGGCGGACCGATCGGCGGCGGTCCGCCAGGTAGAACCCCGGGCCGTTGTCGAGTCCCCCGAAGGCGGCCCGGGGTGCCGGACTGCCACCAACTCCCTCGGCCGCCAGGCTTGACTGGCAGGAGTGCTTCATGCGCTGTAGCCGCAGCGGGCTTTTGCCGGCATCCGGATCTGCCGAGAAGCACACATTCGATCTTGTTCGACGGGTTGGCGGGCCCAAGAGAGTGCTCCGGTGCACCAAGGAACCGTAGCGTCACCATATCTGGGTGGACTAAGATGCTAGCTAACCGGGAGGTCCAGCTATGTCGGCCGAAGCCGTGCACTACAACATGCATGACGCCAAGACCCACCTGTCGCGCATCATCGAGCGGGTGGAACGCGGCGAGGAGATCATCATCGACCGGGCGGGCACCCCGGTGGCGAAGGTGGTGCCGTTGGTGCGTCGGGCCAACCGCACCGCGGTCGGCTCACTCGCCGGTCAGGTGGACCTGTCAGGGGACTGGGACTCCCCCCAGACCAATGCCGAGATCGCCGCCGACTTCGGTGTCGGCGCATGAGCCTGTTGCTGGACACCCACGTCGCGCTGTGGGCCATCACCGGCGACGTCACCCTCGGCAACGAGTTCCTCGACCGGCTCCGCCACGACCCAGACATCTTCCTGTCTCCGGTCACCCTATGGGAGATCACCATCAAGCAGGCCACCGGCAAGCTCGCCGGCCCGACCGACCTCGTCGAACAGGTACGGGACATGGGCTTCGGGGAACTGCCGGTGACCCACGCACACGTGATCGCGGCCGGTCGCCTACCTCCACACCACCGAGATCCCTTCGATCGGATGCTGGTGGCACAGGCAAGCATCGAGGGTATGACCCTGGCCTCCCGCGACTCGTCGATCGCACTGTACGACATAGACATCTTGAAGGCGTAACAAGCCGGTCCACCGGGACGCCGAGCGTAGGACCGCGTTCCATAGAACCCGCGCGCACAGCATCCGCTCATGCCGCCGACCGCGCGTACCAGCGCCACGGTATCTTGAGGTTGGTAGCCGGCCACGATTCAGGAGGTGTGTATGACTGTCGAGATGGTCGCGCCGGCCTGGATGCATGAGCAGGTCACGGCCGAGCAATACGCGACGTGGACAGAAGAGCAATGTGCGGGTATCGAGATCGTGGATGGGATGGTCCTCGTGAGTCCGAGCGCCTCCAAGCGGCATAACCGCCTGGCCAGGCTTCTGGCGAACGCCTTGGATGCCGCCGCGGGGCCGGGTTGGAACGCCGACACTGACTTCGATGTCCGGCTCCAGGACGTGCCGCTGAACAACCGTCGTCCTGACGTGACGGTCTACCGGGCGGACACCATCGACGTCACTCCGACGCGACCCGAGCATGTACTTCTTGTGGTCGAGGTGGTCTCGCCCGGGTCGGAGACGACCGACCGGATCGTCAAGGCTGATCAGTACGCGAGGGTTGGTATTCAGTTCTATTGGCGTGTTGAGCAGGCCGCGACTGGGGCGCCTCTCGTCTACACGTACGTTCTTGACCCAGCGATCGGACGCTACCGCGATAGTGAAATCTTCACCGGCGTCGTGAAGCTGACGGCGCCCTTCTCGGTCGAGGTCGATCTCGGCCAGATTTGACTTTGGTTCCCCCCTGTGCGTGACGACGGAGCTACGACCGCCCTTGGCGTGCCAACACACTCTTCTGCCGTTGTCGGCGCGCGGGCGGCGAGCACGACGGACCCTGCGTACGCTGCCGTGGTGCAGATCGACTTGGTTGCCCTGATCGTTGACGAGTACGACCCCGCGATCGCGTTCTTCACCGACGTACTCGGCTTCGATCTCGTCGAGGATTCCCCATCGCTGACCACTGACGGGCGGCCCAAGCGGTGGGTCGTCGTCCGGCCGCCGGGTGCCCAGACCGGGATTCTCCTCGCTCGCGCCGACGGAGAACGCCAACGTGCCGCAACCGGTAACCAGGTAGCCGGCCGGGTCGGGTTCTTCCTCCGAGTCGACGACTTCGACGCCGCTTACCGACGGATGGCCGAGGCCGGTGTCACCTTCGTCCGGGAGCCACGGGCAGAGCCCTATGGCCGGGTCGCGGTCTTCCTCGACATCGCCGGCAACCGGTGGGACCTCCTCGGATCCGCATGACGTCGCCGTAGTTGCCAGTCGACGTGCCGCGCTGCGCGCTTACTGAGTGATCAGCATAGGGCGGCGACGGCTTCTACCTCGACGAGTTGGTCGCGGTAACCGAGGACGGCGACTCCCAGCAAGGTGCTGGGCACATCGTGCGGGCCGAAGTGTCGACTGACCACGTCCCACGCCGTGACAAGGTCGTCCCGGCGGTTGCTGGCGACGTAGACGGTCGTCTTGACCACGTCGGTGAGGTCGGCACCGGCCGCCGCCAGTGCGGTGCGTAGATTCGCCATGACCTGCTCGGCCTGCCCGGCCACGTCTCCGACCGCGACGGTGGCGCCGTCCTCGTCGAGCGGGCAGGCGCCGGCAGTGAACACGAGCTTCCGCACGCCAGAGGCTACTGCGGCATAGGCGTACGGAGCCTGATCGGTTAGCTGTGGAACTCGGATCAGCTCAACGGAGTCGGATGCGGTCATGGGCGCATGTTTGCAGACGATCTCGGCAGTGACGACCGCATTATGTTGCCCACGGTCTCGGGTACCCGGATCTGCCGCGGAGCGGGCGGAGGGACAGGTTGTCTCAGGTCGCAGCGCGTGAGGATTCCGTCTGGCGGCCGGCGCGCGGTCGTGCTGGAAGCCGGCGAGCTGGCATGCGATCAGGCCAACCCCGACCGAGCCACCCCCGATCGCACGCCCATCGTGGCGACGGGAAACAATTCCGGTAGTGGAGCCTTCGAGCCGGTCGGACGGGTGCGACCGGGTCAGTCGGCGCGGCCGGCCCGGGTGGCGAGCTGGTCGAGACCGCTGACGATGCCGCCGGTCAGGTCGCCGCCGCCGAAGGCCGCGACCATGGAGAGCGCGGCCAGCTTGGCGTCCCGGTCCGGGATCCGCTTGCGCGCCTCGGAGCCGGTCACCACCTCCAGCACCCGCTGGTTGGGCGAGAGTGCGATCAGCACGGCGCGGGCCGGGTCGGTGAGCTCCAGGTGCAGCCGCTGCGCGTGCTCCCGGACCGGTTCGGTCAGCGGGCCCACATAGACGGTGAAGACCAGACCGGTCGACTCGTCGGCGATCCGCAGCGCCTCGTCGATCCGGAGCAGTTGGCGGGTGGTGAAGGGGCCGTCGAGCACATTCGGCCGGCCGACGTCGCCCGAAACGCCTTCGACCTGCGGCCGATCCTCCCTTGTCACGCTGTCACCAGCGGTCACTTGCGCCCCCTGTCACGCCGGCGCGCTTCGGCGCGCTGATGGTCTCGATCTCACCGCTGGTCAACGCCCTGGCCTCCGCACCCGCCGGCAGCGCCGTCCGCGCGGACTCGTTCAGGTGCTCGGGCGAGGAGAGGAACCAGACCGGCGCGAACTCGAAGGGCCTTCCCGGCCGGTAACGCCGGGAGGGGCGACCGCTGCCGCCGACCCGGGCCAACACGGTGATCAC
Organism: Plantactinospora sp. WMMC1484; assembly: GCF_049315195.1. Lineage (NCBI taxonomy): Bacteria > Bacillati > Actinomycetota > Actinomycetes > Micromonosporales > Micromonosporaceae > Plantactinospora > Plantactinospora sp. WMMC1484. The sequence continues at coordinate 2,744,546 of NZ_CP186055.1, read as the reverse complement.
GAGTATCGCGGCGGCCGGGATGGCAACGAAGATCAGCAACGTGTCGGAAACAGACAACCTCAACGCCCCCAGGCGAAAACGGGATCATCGTGCGCGGCCGGATCGGGTGATGATCATGTCAGCCCGACCGATCCGGTCGCCGTTCACGGTATCGGAAACCGCCGCCCACCAGATCTCGGGGTGCCGATCCAGGCCCGGGACGGTGCGGCGAAGTCGGGCTCAAGCCTCCTCGACGAGCCGGGCAAGCGCGTCGACCGCCCGCCAGCAGTCGTGGTAGGTCGAGTAGAGGGGGACCGGGGCCAGCCGGACCACGTCCGGTTCGCGGTCGTCGACGACCACGCCGTACTCGGCCGAGAGCCGCTTGGCCAGCGCGGCGGCACCGCCCCGGCCGATCCGGACGGAGAGCTGGCAGCCGCGCCGGGCCGGGTCGCGCGGGGTGAGCACGGTCAGCGGCCGGCTCGGGACGACCCGGTCCAGCAGTTCTTCGAGGTAGCCGGTCAACCGTTGGCTGCGGGCCCGCAGCGCTGCCATCCCGACCTGCTCGAAGATGGCGAGTGCGCTGCGCATCGGCGCCATGGCCAGTACCGGTGGGTTGGAGATCAGCCACGCCTCCACGGTGGCCGGCGCCCGGAAGACCGGCGCCATCTCGAACCGGGTGGCCTCCTCCGTACCCCACCAGCCCTCGAACCGGTCGACCGCCGGGTCACCGAGGTGCCGCTCGTGCACGAACGCCCCGGCCAACGCCCCCGGCCCGGAGTTCAGGTACTTGTACGTACACCAGGCGGCGAAGTCCACGCCCCAGTCGTGCAGTGCCAGCGGCACGTTGCCGACGGCGTGCGCCAGGTCCCAGCCGACCAGGGCGCCGGCCCGGTGCCCCGCCCGGGTGATCTCCGGGATCTCCATCAGCTCGCCGGTGAGGTAGTTGACCCCGCCGAGCAGGACCAGCGCGACCCGGTGCCCCTCCCGGTCGAGGTAGTCGACCACGTCCTCGGTGCGCAGCGTCTCCTCGCCGGGACGGGGGCGCAGCCGCACCACGGCCTCGTCCGGATCCAGCCCGTGGTGCCGGGCCTGGCTGCGCACCGCGTAGCTGTCCGAGGGGAAGGCGGCGTCCTCGATCAGGATGCGGTCGCGCCCGGCCGTCGGCCGGTAGAACGAGACCATCAGCAGGTGCAGGTTGACCGTGAGCGAGTTCATCACCACGGTTTCGGCCGGCAGCGCGCCGACCAGCGAGGCGCTCGGCCCGGTGAGCGACCGGTAGGAGGGGATCCAGGGCCGGTCACCGCCGAAGTGGCCGGAGACGCCGAGCGTGGCCCAGGTCGACAGCTCTGCGTCGATATCCGCGCGGGCGGCCCGGGGTTGCAGGCCGAGGGAGTTGCCGACCAGGTAGGCCGCCTCGGCGTACCGGCCGCCCTCGGCCGGCGGCACGTGGAACAGGTGCCGGTGGCCGGGGTCGACCTCGTCGCGCCGCCGGGCCTTCTCCTCCGCCGGGATGGTCATCCGCTGCTCACTCCTCACTCGCGCGCCCTACATCTCGGTGCGGGCGGCCCAGAGCTCCGGGAAGACCTCCCGGGCCATGCTCCGGCGCAGCCAGGCGGCGCCGGCCGACCCTCCGGTGCCGACCTTCGCGCCCATCGTCCGGCGCACCGCCCTGAGGTGCTGGTGGCGCCAGTCGTCGAACTGCTCGGCGATCTCCACCAGGGTTTCACCCAGTTGCCGCAGGTGGTTGTCCGGCCCGCTGTCGGCATAGATCTCCACCCAGGCGGCGGTCACCTCGGGGCTCGGGTCGGCCTCGGCGGAGAGGTCCCGGTGCAGCACCGCCTCCGGCAGCGCGAAGCCCCGGCGGGCCAGCAGGGCGGTCACCTCGTCCCAGAGGCTCGGCGCGCGCAGTGCCTCGACCAGGCCGGCGTGCACCTCCGGCTGCCCGTGGAAGGGCCGGACCAGGGCGGCCGTCTTCAGCCCGAGCAGGAACTCCAGGTGCCGGTACATCGCCGACTGGAAGCCGGAGCCCTCGCCGAGCAGGTTGCGGAACCGGTTGAAGTCGGCCGGCGTCATCCAGCGCAGCCCGCGCCAGGCCGCGTTCAGCCCCTCCAGGTGCAGGGCGGCGCGGTGCAGCGGGGCCAGGGCGGCCCAGAGGTCGTCCGCGCGCAGCCGCTGCCGCGCCTCGCGCAGTTCGAAGCAGGTCAGCCCGAAGTAGAGCTCCATGATCTGGCTGACCATCAGGAACGACATCTCGCCGGGATCCCGGCTCAGCGGCTGCTGGAGGCGGTGCAGCGTACTGGCGTGCACGTAGTCGTCGTACGGGGTCCGCTCGACCGGCTCCAGCGTCGGCTCGCCACCGTTGGCGGCGGCGCGGGCGGCCCGCTGCGCGGCGGTTGACGGCCGGACCCGGGGACGCCTCGCTCGCCGCTGCCGCGGGATGCTCTCCACCGTTGCCTCCGTTCCGTAACGTACTACCGACATGATCTCTCCCTGCCACCACCACAGGGAATGCCGGAGCAACGGTGGTGGGCGCCTTTCTCCGCCGGTTGTACAGTCCATGGTCCGGATGACTTAACGTTTGGAAGGTCGCAGGCGGGATCACCGACCAGGTGACGGAGAGTGAGTACTGATGGACGACATGGACTGGGCACTGCTCCGCGAGCTCCAGGCCGATGCCCGGCTCTCGTTCAGTGAACTCTCCCGCCGGGTGCACCTCTCTCCCCCGGCCGTCGCCGAACGGGTCCGCCGGCTGGAGGAATCCGGCGTGGTGACCGGTTACCACGCGCACGTCGACCTGGCCCGGGCCGGGCGGACCGTGGTGGCGATGATCCGGATGTCCTGTTACGGGTCGCGGTGCATCCTCCGCGACCCGGAGGTGCCGGAATGGCCCGAAATCCTGGAGATCCACCGGATCACCGGGGACGCCTGCAGCATGCTCAAGGTCGCGGCCGGGTCGATCGAGGCGTTCGAGCAGGTCATCGACAGGCTGGCCCCGTACGGGCAGCCGTCCAGCACGATGGTGCTCTCCAGCCCGCTGCACTGGCATCCGGTCCTGCCCCTGCCATCCGCTTCACCCGACTGACCAGGGCTTTTGTCGGCCGGTCGGGCCCGGATGCGCGTGTGTGACCCGGGTCGGTGGGAACACCCACCCCGACGACGGTCGTGCCAGCGCGGCCCGCCCGACGCGGCGCGCGCACGGCCGGGAAATTGCACCGCCGGGGAGGGAAGTCATGCTCGCTGCCAAGGTCGTCGGCCGTACGATCGCCGCCGGCATCGCCGTCGCCGCCCTGGTTCCGGGACCGCTGCTCGGGGACGCCACCGCGGTACGCGCCGGACCCAACACCTTCGTGGAGGTCACTCCGAACACCGCCCAGGCGGGTACCCGGGTCAACATCCGGGCGAGTTGCGACACCGCCAACAACCAGCAGGCGACGGTGCACTCGGACGCCTTCGGCAGGGTGATCGTCCGCCCCGACAACGGCTTCCTCACCGGGTCGGTGACGATTCCGGGCGGCAAGGCCCCCGGGTCGTACGCGGTCAACCTGAGCTGCCAGCAGAACGGCAACAACGCCACCACCACGCTCACCGTGGTGAACATGAGCCAGGGCAGCCAGGGGCCGGCCACCGGTGGCGGCGGTACGGCCGGCGGCCAGAGCGGGACGCTGATGATCGCCGGTGGCATCGGCATCGTCGCGCTCGGCATCGGCTTCGGGCTGGCCGGCCGGCACCGGCGGCGCACCGAGCCGAGTAGCTGACCCGCGGACTCCACCATGTTCCGCTGCTCCACCGGCGGTGGCACGTGGCGGGGCCGGGCGGAGCGGTGGTGGGCACGGACGGGCCGGTGGCGACGCCGTACGGCCCGGCTGGCCCGCCAGGCGACCGCGGCGAGCATCACCAGCCCGGATCCGGCGGACGGCACCCCACCGGGCACCCTGGACGCCGCGCCGCCCCGCCCGGCGCCCGCGGGCCGACGCCGGTGGGGCCGCCGGCCCGGACCGGTACCCGTGATCACCCTGCTGCTGGGTCTGCTCGTCACCCTCTTCGGGGTGCAGAGCGTCACCGGGATCACCCTGCTGCCGAGCGGACTGCCGTTCGGCGCTCCGGCCCCGCCCCGCAAATTTCCGGTCCTCGAGTCGAGCCCACCCGTCGAGATCGGCATCCGGTCTCTCGACCTGACCGCGCCGGTGCATCCGGTCGGCGTCGCGCCGGACGGCACGATCGACGTGCCGGCGTCGGACCGCCGCGACGAGGCCGGCTGGTACGACGCGAGTCCGACCCCTGGCCAGTACGGGCCCTCGGTGATCGTCGGTCACGTCGACACCCGCACCGGCCCGGCGGTCTTCCACGACCTCGCCGGGCTGCGTCCCGGCTCGAAGATCGAGGTCGATCGGGCGGACGGCTCGGTGGCGGTCTTCGAGGTCAACTCCGTCCGGCGGTTCAACAAGTCGGAGCTGCCGGTGGAGCAGGTCTACGGGGACTTCAGCCGGCCGTCACTCCGGCTGATCACCTGCGGAGGGCGCTGGGTCGGCGGCTCCACCGGCTACGCCGACAACGTCATCGTCTTCGCGTCCCTGGTCTCCGCCCGGCACACCTGACCTCGCAACCGGCGGCGACACTCCGTCCCCGGGTCGCCGACACGGGAGGACGGTGATGCACCGCCGGTTGCGCCCGACTCGCGTGCCAACCTCCGCTCAGGCCGCCTCGGCCTCGCGCAGGTCCAGCCAGTCCGCCCAGCGGGGATCCGGCGCCCGGTGCCCGAGCACCCGCCACGCGACGCCCTTCGGCGCGGCGGGCAACGCGTGCAGCCGCCAGCCCAATTCGGCCGGGGTCTTGTCGCCCTTGGTGTGGTTGCACCTGGCACAGGCGGCGACGACGTTCTCCCAGGCGTGCCGGCCGCCCCGGCTGCGCGGAAAGACGTGGTCGATCGTCTCGGCGGGACCGCGGCAGTAGACGCAGCGCCAGTTGTCCCGGGCGAAGATGGCCCGCCGGGAGAGCCCGACGTGCGTGCGGTACGGCACCCGGACGAAGCGGGTCAGCCGGACCACCGACGGCACCGGCAGGGCGTTGCGGGCACTGTGCAGGATCCCGTCCCCGTCGGCCACGCAGACGGCCTTGGCGGAGAGGACGAGGATGGCGGCTCGACGCACTGAAACGACACACAGCGGCTCATAGGTCGCATTGAGCACCAACGCTCCGGAGCCCACCGTGGGTCGTATGTCAGGCATCGCGCTCACCCTCTCGGTTGTGTCCCGTCCGCTCCCTCGCCCGCCTGGTGCCGGCCCGGCCCCGGTGACCCGTCGGGCAGCACGCACCGACCGGCCGCCACGACCACGGCCGACGCCGGCAGATCACCGGCGTCCGTGCGCCAATAGTCCCCGATAGCTGGCGCGATTGCACGTACTAATCCGGGGTCCCGCAGAAAGCTTTCACGTCCCGTGGCAAGATGACCGGTTCGCCGTCTCACCCCGCCAGTCCGGCGTCGGGCGGTCGGCGTCCCGCTGGTCGGCGGTCGGATCGTCGAGGGGTCTGCGCCACGAGACGGCGGGTCGGCCGGCACCGGCGCGGGCCGGTACGGTACGAAACACTCGTGAACCCCGCGACGCTGATCACCGCCGTGCTCGGGATGCCGGCAGCCGAGGCTCCGGACCCGGAGCCGAGCTGTCTGGACGACCCCGGCTGCAAGCTGGTCTGGGACGTGACCGGCTCGGTGTGGTTCGCCGAGGGGAGCACCTACTTCCTGATCAAGCCGGCCACCATCCTGCTGATCCTGCTGCTGGCCGTCCTGCTCCGTTACCTGCTGCACCGGACGATCAACCGGCTGGTGCGGAGTACGTCGGAGAGCCGGATCCCCACCGTGCTCCGCCCGCTGCGGGAGCGGATCCCGAGCGCCGGCCCGGACACGCAGGCCGTCGTGCCGGAGCGGCGGCGGCAGCGGGCCGAGGCGATCGGCTCGGTGCTGCGCAGCATGACCACGCTGGTGGTCTTCGCGATCGCCGTGTTGCAGATCCTGAGCGAGTTGGGCTTCAACCTCGCCCCGCTGCTGGCCAGTGCCGGCATCGCCGGCCTGGCTCTCGGGTTCGGCGCCCAGACCCTGGTCAAGGACCTGCTCGCCGGGCTCTTCATGCTGCTGGAGGACCAGTACGGGGTCGGCGATCTGGTGGACCTCGGTGAGGCGACCGGAGTGGTCGAGGCGGTCGGGCTGCGGATCACCACCGTCCGGGACGCCAGGGGGGTGCTCTGGTACATCCGCAACGGCGAGATCATCCGGGTCGGCAACAAGAGCCAGGGCTGGGCGATGGTGGTGGTGGACATGCCGATCGGCTTCGCCCGCACCGACGAGGCCACCGCGGTGCTGCGGACCGCCGCCGCCTCGGTCGCGGTCGATCCGGAGCTGGCGCCGGAACTGGTCGATCCACCCGAGGTGCTCGGCGTCGAGCAGGTCACCGTGGACGGCTCGGTGATCAGGACCATTGCCAAGACCACCGCCGAGGGGCAGTTCGCGGTGGCCCGGGAGCTGCGCCGCCGGCTCGCCGAGGCGCTGGAGAACTCGGGTATCACCGCCGACATCGTGGCGGCCCGGTTGTATCCCCGGCCGTCGACGCCGCCGGGCAACGGGGAGCCGCCGCGGGCCGAGGGAGAGACCGGCCAGGGTGGAGCGACCTGACCGACCGGCACGGGTCGCGTACCGTGTGGGCGGTCGGGTATCGTCCGTTCGACCAGTCGGGGATGTGACGATCTATCCGTTCGCCCTAGCCACCAGTCATACGATCGGGCAGAATCCAGAACAAGCTCCCTCCCGGAGCGTCACGAAGACCTCGCTGATCCGAACGTCTAACGTTCCCGGCAGCCCCATCACCTTTGGTCAGCGGTCGAGAACGATGGAGGCCCACCGGTGTCCGACGAGACACACGTTCCCGAACGGCCGGCAACCTTTCGGGAAGTGTTTGCCCAGCGTGAATACCGGGCGGTCTTCGCGGCCACCGTACTGACCTGGACCGGCGACTACCTCGCCAAGGCCGCCGTCACGCTGCTGGTCTACCAGCAGAGTCAGTCCGTGGCGCTCTCCGCCGCCGCGTTCGCCACCAGCTACCTGCCCTGGCTGCTCGGTGGGCCGCTGCTCACCACGCTGGCCGACCGGTATCCGTACCGGACGGTCATGGTAATGTGCGACCTCGTCCGGCTCCCGCTGTACGCGACGATCGCGATCGGCGGCCTGGACACTCCGGTGATCCTGGCGCTGCTCTTCGCCGCGACGCTGGCGAACCCGCCGAGCCAGGCGGCCCGGTCGGCGATGCTGCCACTGCTGCTCACCGGGGACCGGCTGATCGTCGCGCTCTCCCTGCACGCCAGCGCGGGGCAGGCGGCGCAGATCGCCGGCTACGTCGTCGGGGCCGGCATCGCACTGTACAGCCCGGCCCTGGCCCTGCTGATCAACGCCGCCACCTTCGGCCTCTCCGCGTTGATCATCTGGTTCGGCGTCCGGCACCGGCCCGCCGTGCCGCCGGAGGACGGGCGCCGGCACCTCCTGCGCGAGACGGCCGCCGGTTTCGCCATGGTCTTCGGGACCCCGGTGTTGCGGGCCATCGCGATCCTGGTCTTCTGCGCGATGCTCTTCGCGATCGTGCCGGAGGGGCTGGCCGCGGCCTGGGCCACCGAGCTCGCCGGCACCGGCGCCGACCGGAGCGCCACCCAGGCGCTGATCATGATCGCCGCGCCGGCCGGCTTCATCCTCGGCGGGCTCCTGGTGGGGCGGGGTCTCCGGCCGGAACTGCGCCGGACCCTGATCCGCCCGTTCGCGGTCCTCGCCCCGCTGGCCCTGGTGCCCGCCGTGTTCAACCCGCCGCCGGTGGTGGTGGCGCTGCTGGCCGCGGTCGCGGGCGTGGCGGTCGCCGGCCTGCTGCCGGTGACGAACGGCCTCTTCGTGCTGGCCCTGCCGCAGGGCTACCGCGCCCGGGCGAACGGCGTGATGAACACCGGCGTGCAGGTGATGCAGGGGGCGGCCGTGCTGGTCACCGGCGTGCTGGCCGACCGGTTCACCATCCCCCGCGTGGTGGGGCTGTGGAGCCTCGCCGGGGTGCTGCTGATGCTGCTGCTGGCACTGCGCTGGCCCACCGCGCAGCGCTTCGACGCGGCGATCGCGGAGGCCCGGCGCCGCTCGGAGCAGGCGGGCCCGCCCGTCCCGGCCACCCCGGGCCGCCCGGCGGATCAGCGTACGCCCCCGCCCAACCCCCGTCCGCCCTCCTCCGAGGCCGGCATCGGCGCCGTCTGATCTCCGTCCCGCCCGCCGGCAGGTGGTGCCCCGGCACGCCGCAGAGCGGTGGTGTGAGCCAGCCCGCACCCGGCAGAGGGCTCGGACGACGGTCGACCGTCGGATACAGGTGGCAGGATGGAGCGGTGAACCCCGCAGGTGAGCGAGAGCAGACCCGCCCGTCGCAGACCTTCTTCGAGGAGATCGGCGGCGAACCGGCCTTCCGGAGGCTGGTCGACGAGTTCTACGCGGGTGTCGCCGACGACCCGGTGCTCCGGCCGATGTATCCGGAGGCCGATCTGGGGCCGGCGGCGGAACGGCTGAGGCTTTTCCTGATCCAGTACTGGGGCGGCCCCACCACCTACTCCGCGCAGCGCGGGCACCCCCGGCTCCGGATGCGGCACGCGCCGTTCCGGGTCGGGCCGGCCGAGCGGGATGCCTGGCTGCGGCACATGCGTCGGGCCGTGGACCGGCTGGAACTCTCCCCGGCGCAGGACGAGACGCTGTGGCAGTACCTCGAGCGGGCGGCTTACTTCATGGTCAACACTATGGACGAGACACCGGGCCCGGCGCGGTGAGCCCGGCGGGCAGGAGCGTCGCTCCCTACAGGAGGGCGCCCTCGTCGTGCAGCCAGTCGACGAAGGTGGTGGCCACGGCGGCCCCGCAGTCCAGCATCTCGACGAGCAGGGCGTCGTGCGCCCCGGCACTCAACGGCACCTGCAACTCGGCGTAGATCGGCAACTGCCCGCGCTCGGTGGGGTCACCGACGTACGCCTTGCAGAACCGCCGGGTGTGGTTCCACTCGTTGACGACCCGGTAGGCCCGGTCGGCCCAGTCCGGCGGGACGGTGGAGTGTGGACGGGCCCGCATGACGAGGATCTCGTCGTCCGGCCCCTCCAGGGTGAAGAGCACGGCGTGCCGCTCCCACATGGCCAGCAGGCTGCCGTCGCCGTCGGCGAGGTAGCGCACGTCGAGCAGATCCAGCGCGTCACCCACCCGGCGCAGGGTCACCGGCGCGATCACCGGAGGTATGTCCCTGATCCCGGTCCGGTCGCCGAGCCGGGACTCGGGCTCCGGTCGGGCGTCGTGTTCCGGCTCCCGGGGTGCCGGCGGTCCGACCCGGACAGCACCTTCCGACGCGATCCTGCTTCGAGTTTCCGGCTCGCCGCCACCGGCGGGGCCGGGGCGCCATGACCACCACGGCATAGCTTGCGCACCTCACTCCCCAGCGGATCCACATGCCTACGTTGCGTTGGATCCGAGGCCCGACGGTACCCGTACAGCCGGCTCGAAGCACCCCCCCAACTGCAGCCCCGGGACAGATGGACCATGTCACATCAGCCGTTCGGTTGATCACCTGCTGGTTTTATCGCAAGCTGACTGACCTTCTGTGACCACGCCACTCCGAATGGTGCCGCCAAACCGACCCAACGACCGGCGATCCGCACCTGTACGGCGTCCTGCCCGGCCGGGCCGGGGGAGCTGAGAAAGCCCATCCGGACGATGGCCTGGACCAGTCGTTGAGAGACCTCGATCCGGCTGTCCTCGCCGGACGACCCGATCCCGGCAGTGCCCTCCCGGCCCGTGGCCGGTCCGCCGGCACCGGCCGGCTCCGCTCCGGTCACCACCACCGCCACGTGGTCGAGCAGGGCGTCCCGGAGCGCGCGCTGACCCACCGCCCGGCCGGCCACGCCCTCGCTGGCCGCTCCGCGCAGGGTCTCCGCCGCCGCTACCGCGATCCGGCGCAGCTCCGCGCCGTCGATCGTCTCCACCACCGTCCCGGACGACCCCGGCACCGGCCACCGCCAGTCGGCGTCGCGCCGCCGGGGCAGCGCCGCGCCGCCCCGGCCGAGTTCGGTGAGCAGTTCGGCGGCGGAGACCGTGGCATCGCCGGGACCGGCCCCGGCCACCACCCGGGCCACCAGCACGCCCCAGGGCAGCCGCGCCCAGAGCACTGTCCGGTCCGCAGCCCCGCCGGGCCGGAGCCGAACCACCGCGCCCGGATCGAGCCGGGTCAACCGGGCCAGGAAGGCACCGGCGTCCGGCAGCCCGGTCAGGCCGTGCTCCGCACCGGCCGCCGCTGACGCACCACCCGAAGGCTCTTCCACACCGGCCACCGAATCGCTCCCCCTACGCTGGCTCGTGCCGGCCGACCCTTCGCCGACCCCGGTCCCGGGCCCGGTCCCCCGCTTGCTACGCCGGCCCGGTCGCGACGGACGGCTCGAGCAGGTACGGCCGCAGGAAGTCCTGCTCCTGATCGGTCAGCCGGCGGGCCCGTTGCTTCTTCAGATCGAAGGGTACGAGCACCGAGCGGGCCCGGCTGGCCAGCACCTCGCCGTCGAAGAGCTCGTAGCCGATGGTGAACCGGGACTGCCGCAGATCCTCCACCCACATCTCGATGCGCACCGACGGGGCGCGTTCGGCGGTCGCCCGGCCGAGCGCGTACTCGACCGGGCGCAGGTAGTCGATCTCGTGGCGGTAGATCACCACGCCCTCGGCGAAGGAGTCGACGCCCCGGTCCCGGGCACCGGCGAACATCAGCGCCACCCGGGCCTCCTCGTAGAGGGTGAGGAAGCGGGCGTTGTTGACGTGCCCGTACGCGTCCAGGTCGGACCAGCGCAGGGTGCAGTCGTAGACGTACCGGCGACTGTCGGGCCGCCCGCCCGGGGCCGGGACCGCCGGCCGGGACCGCACCGGACTAGTCACGGGTGAGCTTCCGGTAGGTGACCCGGTGCGGCCGGGCCGCCTCCGCGCCGAGCCGGTCGATCTTGTTCTTCTCGTACGCTTCGAAGTTGCCCTCGAACCAGAACCACCTGGACGGATCCTCGTCGGTGCCCTCCCAGGCCAGGATGTGCGTCGCCACCCGGTCCAGGAACATCCGGTCGTGCGAGATGACCACGGCGCAGCCGGGGAACTCCAGCAGCGCGTTCTCCAGCGAGGAGAGGGTCTCCACGTCCAGGTCGTTGGTGGGCTCGTCGAGCAGGATCACGTTGCCGCCGATCTTGAGCGTCAGCGCCAGGTTGAGCCGGTTGCGCTCGCCGCCGGAAAGCACCCTGGTCGGCTTCTGCTGGTCGGGACCCTTGAACCCGAAGGCCGCCACGTACGCCCGGGACGGCATCTCGACCTTCCCCACCATCAGGTGGTCCAGCCCGTCCGAGACGACCTCCCAGACGGTCTTGTCGCCGGCCAGCCCGGACCGGTTCTGGTCGACGTAGGAGAGCGAGACGGTGTCGCCGACCTTGATCGCGCCGGCGGTCGGCTGCTCCAGCCCGACGATGGTCTTGAAGAGGGTGGTCTTGCCGACGCCGTTCGGGCCGATGATGCCGACGATGCCGTTGCGGGGCAGCGAGAAGCTGAGGTCGTCGATGAGCACCCGGTCGCCGAACGCCTTGCGCAGCCCGTGTGCCTCGATGACCGTGTTGCCCAGCCGGGGGCCCGGCGGGATCTGGATCTCCTCGAAGTCCAGCTTCCGGGTCTTCTCGGCCTCGTTCGCCATCTCCTCGTAGCGGTCCAGCCGGGCCTTGGACTTGGTCTGCCGGGCCTTGGCGTTGGAGCGGACCCACTCCAGTTCCTCGCTGAGCCGCTTCTTCATCTTGGCGTCCCGGCGACCCTCGACGGCCAGCCGGGCGGCCTTCTTCTCCAGGTAGGTGGAGTAGTTGCCCTCGTAGCCGACGGCCCGGCCCCGGTCGAGTTCCAGGATCCAGCCGGCGACGTTGTCGAGGAAGTAGCGGTCGTGGGTGATCGCCATGACCGTGCCGGCGTACTTGGCGAGGTGCTGCTCCAGCCACTGCACGCTCTCCGCGTCCAGGTGGTTGGTCGGCTCGTCCAGCAGCAGCAGGTCGGGCGCCTCCAGCAGCAGCTTGCAGAGCGCCACCCGGCGCCGCTCGCCGCCGGAGAGCTGGGTGACCTCGGCGTCCGGCGGCGGACAGCGCAGCGCGTCCATCGCCAACTCGAGCTTGGAGTCGATGTCCCAGGCGTCGGCGTGGTCCAGCTCCTCCTGGAGCTGCCCCATCTCGGTCATCAACTCGTCGGAGTAGTCGGTCGCCATCTGCTCGGCGATCTTGTTGAACCGCTCCAGCTTGGCCTTGGTCTCCGCCACCGCCTCCTCGATGTTGCCGAGGACGGTCTTGGCGTCGTTGAGCGGCGGCTCCTGGGCGAGCAGCCCGACGGTGTAGCCGGGCATCAGCCGGGCCTCGCCGTTGCTCGGCCGGTCCAGCCCAGCCATGATCTTGAGCAGGCTGGACTTACCGGCGCCGTTCGGGCCGACCACACCGATCTTGGCCCCCGGCAGGAAGCTCAGCGTCACGTTGTCCAGCACGACCTTGTCGCCGTGCGCCTTGCGCGCCTTCTCCAGGACGTAGATGTACTGGGCCACGGTGCGGCCTACCTCCCACGGATGTGATGTTCCCTACGTCCGGTTCACGACCGACCGCGACGTCAGGCTTACTGTCGAATGCGGTGCCGGCCTCGCGCCGGCTCCCGCGTACTGCGGTTACCCGCCACCGTCAATCCTGACAGGTCCGGCGGAGGGCGCCCACATCACCCTCCGGCGGCCCGTCGGGTGGCCATGATCACCGTTGCGTTTCGCCACCGCCGTTCGCAGGGCAGGAAGAGTGGCACTGGGGGCGAGGCACCGCAGATACGCTCAGTACGCTCGGCGGTGGACGCCCGTCATCACCGGAGGTGCACTGATTGTGACCGTTCGTAGCTCGTTCGTGGTCGTGGCGAACCGCCTGCCGGTGGACGAGGTGACCACCCCCGAGGGACGCCAGTGGCGCCGCAGCCCCGGTGGCCTGGTCACCGCCCTGCACCCGGTGCTCGCCCAGCACCAGGGCACCTGGGTCGGCTGGGCCGGCGGGGTGGGTGCCGCACCGGAACCGTTCGACCTGGAGGGTATCCGGCTGCACCCGGTGCCGTTGAGCGCCGAGGAACTCGAACGCTACTACGAGGGCCAGTCCAACGCCACGATCTGGCCGCTCTATCACGACGCCGTCGAGACGCCGGCCTACAAGCGGCGCTGGCGTGAGGCGTACCGGCTGGTCAACGCCCGGTTCGCGGAGGCCGCCGCCGACGTGGCGGCCGAGGGCGCGACGGTCTGGGTGCAGGACTACCAGCTCCAGCTCGTGCCGGCGATGCTCCGGGAACTCCGCCCCGACCTGCGGATCGGCTTCTTCCTGCACATCCCGTTTCCGCCAATCGAACTCTTCATGCAGATGCCGCTGCGCGCCGAGGTGCTGCGCGGGCTGCTCGGCGCCGACCTGGTCGGCTTCCAGCAGCGGCTGGCGGCGCAGAACTTCGTCCGGCTGGCCCGGCACCTGCTCGGGCTCCGCTACGAGGGCCAGATGATCCAGGTCGACGGCCGGCGGGTGAAGGCGGGCGCCTTCCCCATCTCGATCGACGTCGCCGAGATGGAGCGGATGGCCATCGACCCGGGGGTACAGGCCCGGGCCAAGCAGATCCGCACCGAGCTGGGCGACCCGAAGACGGTGATCCTCGGGGTGGACCGGCTCGACTACACCAAGGGCATCGAGCTTCGACTCAAGGCCTTCCGTGAGTTGCTGACTGACGGAAAGTTGACAGTTCCCGACGCGGTTATGGTGCAGGTCGCCACGCCGAGCCGGGAACGCGTGGAGCACTACCAGGCACTCCGGGTCAAGGTGGAACGCGAAGTTGGTCGGATTAATGGTGAATTCGGCCGGGTCGGTGTGCCGGCAGTCCATTACCTCCATCAGTCGTACAGTCGCAGTGAACTGGCCGCGCTCTACAGCGCGGCCGACGTGATGATGGTGACCCCGCTGCGAGACGGAATGAATCTGGTGGCCAAGGAGTACGTCGCGACCCGCGCCGACAACGGCGGCGCCCTCGTGCTCAGTGAGTTTGCCGGCGCCGCCACCGAGCTGCGCCAGGCATTCCTCTGTAACCCGCACGACCCGGACGGTGTCAAGGACGCGCTGCTGCGCGCGGTCCACGTCGACCGGGTGGAAGCCCGGCGCCGCATGCGCATCATGCAGCGCCACCTGCGCACCCACGACGTCGGGCACTGGGCCCGGTCCTTCCTCAACGAGTTGGGCGTCCCAGAGACGGAGGACGAGTGAAGTCCGGCTCCCTGCTCGACGGGGGTCCGCGCACCCTCGACGGGATCGACCCCGCGCTGCGGGCCGCGATCGGCCGGATCGCCCGGGTGCCACAACTCCTGGTCGCCTGCGACTACGACGGCACCCTCGCGCCGATCGTGGAGGACCCGACCAAGGCCGTGCCGCTGCCCGAGTCGGTCGCCGCCGTACGCGCGCTGGCCGCCCTCCCGCAGACCACCGTCGCCGTGGTCTCCGGGCGGGCCCTGCGCGACCTGGCCACCCTCTCCCGGCTCCCCAGCGAGGTGCACCTGGTCGGCAGCCACGGCTCCGAGTTCGACGTCGGTTTCGTCGAGCGGCTCTCCCCCGAGCTGATCGAGGTGCGCACCCGGCTCCGCAACGAGCTGCGGCAGGTCGTCGCCGGCCGGGCCCGGGTACGCCTGGAGACCAAGCCGGCCAGCATCGCCGTACACACCCGGGGTGCCGATCCCGAGGTGGCCGCCGAGGTCGTCGCGGCGGTCAACAGTGGCCCGGCCACCTGGCCGGACGTCACCGTCACCCGGGGCAAGGAGGTCATCGAGCTGTCGGTGATCCCCACCAACAAGGGCACCGCGCTCGAACAGCTCCGCACCCAGCTCTCGGCCAGCGCCGCCCTCTTTCTCGGCGACGACGTCACCGACGAGAACGCCTTCGCCAAGCTGCACGGCCCGGACGTCGGCATCAAGATCGGCCCCGGCGAGACCGCCGCCGCCTTCCGCATCGACCAGCCCGTCGACGCCGCCCGGGTGCTCGCCCTGCTCCTGGAGGTACGCCGCAACTGGCTCTTCGGCGAGCGCGCCGTGCCGATCGAGCGGCACTCGATGCTGGCCAACGGGCGTACCGTCGCCCTGGTCACCCCGGAGGCGAGCCTGAGCTGGCTCTGCCACCCCAAGCCCGACTCGCCGGCGATCTTCGCCGACCTGGTCGGCGGCAACCCGGCCGGCTACTTCAGCATCGCGCCCGAACGCGGCGGCCTGCCGCTCGGCCAGCGCTACCGTCCCGGCACGATGACGGTGGAGACCCGCTGGTCCGGTCTGACCGTCACCGACTGGCTCGACCGCCCCTCCACCGACGGGGTGCCGACCGGCCCGGCCGTGATCAGCGGCGACTCGACCCTGATCCGGGTGCTCACCGGCGCCGGCCGGGTACGCCTCGACTTCGCCCCCCGCCCCGAGTTCGGCCAGGTCGCCGTGCAGCTCCAGCCGCTCGGCGACGGGCTGCTGGTGCTCGGCTCCAACGAGCCGATCGCGCTCTACGCCCCCGGCGTGGAATGGGAGATCGTCAATGACGGGGGATACGAGAGCGCCCGCGCCGTCGTCGACCTCGCCGCGGCCGGCGGTTCGCTCACCTGCGAGCTGCGGTTCGGCTCACACAGCCTGGACCACCACCGGGTGCCGGTGCACGAGCGGCAGGCAATGGCCGAACAGCCGTGGCGGGACTGGCTCGGCGGGCTGAAACTCCCCGGCACCGCCCGCGAGCTGGTGGCGCGCAGCGCGCTCACCCTGCGCGGCCTGGTCCACGAGGCCAGCGGCTCGATCCTGGCCGCCGCCACCACCTCGCTGCCGGAGGAGCTGGGCGGGGTCCGCAACTGGGACTACCGCTACTGCTGGCTGCGCGACGCGGCGCTGACCGCGCGGGCGCTCGTCGACCTCGGCTCGCTGAGCGAGGCCGAGGGCTTCCTGCGCTGGGTCGACGGCTGTGTCGAGCGCACCGGCGGGCACCCGGAACGGCTGCACCCGCTCTACACCGTCGACGGTTTCGAGCTCGGCGCCGAGGCGGTCATCGACACCCTGCCCGGGTACGCCGGCTCCCGGCCGGTCCGGGTCGGCAACCTCGCCAACCACCAGCTCCAGCTCGACGTCTTCGGGCCGATCGCCGACCTGCTGGCGGCCGTCGCCGACCTGCGCGGCGAGGTGTACGAGACCGAGTGGCGGGTGCTGGAGAACATGGTCGAGGCGGTCGCCCGGCGCTGGCACGAGCCCGACCACGGGCTCTGGGAGGCCCGCCTGCCGCCCCGGCACCACGTCTACTCCAAGGTGATGTGCTGGATGACGGTCGACCGGGCGCTGCACGTGGTCCGGCGGCACGGCAGCGGCGAACGGCCCGAGTGGGTCGAGCTGCGCGACCGGATCGGCCACAACGTGCTGGAGTTCGGCTGGCACGCCGGAGCCGGCGCCTACACCGTGGCGTACGGGGACGAGGAGATGGACGCCTCCTCGCTCTGGATCGGCCTGTCGGGTCTGCTGCCCGACGACGACCCCCGGTTCCTGGCCACCGTGCTGAAGGTCGAGGCCGATCTGCGCAGCGGGCCGGTGGTCTACCGCTACCGCTGGGACGACGGCCTGCCCGGGCGGGAGGGCGGCTTCCACATCTGCACGGCGTGGCTGATCGAGGCGTACCTGCGCACCGGCCGGCGGGCCGACGCGGAGGAGCTGTTCGTGCAGATGGTGGACACGGCCGGCCCGACCGGCCTGCTGCCCGAGCAGTACGACCCGATCTCCGAGCGCGGGCTGGGCAACCACCCGCAGGCCTACAGCCACCTGGGCCTGATCCAGTGTGCCCTGCGTCTGGACAACCTGGTCAAGGTCTGACACCCCGCCACTGGCCGGCGGGATCACTTCGCCACTGGCCGACGGGAGGTGTGCCCGACCGGCAGGAGAGCGCGACCCGGTGACGTGGTGGCCTCGCGGATCCCGTGCGGCCACCCTCCGGTCGGATCGTGTGGAGGGCCACCACTCCGCTCAGGCGGAGCCGGCTTCTGCCGCCGGCGTCCCGGTGCCGGCCGGCAGGTCGGCCAGCGTGGTCACCACGTCGCCGAAGACCACCACCGCCGGGGGGCGGAAACCGGCCGCTCGTGCCTCCGCCGCGACCGCGTCCAGGGTCGAGCGGAGCACCCGCTGCCCGTCGGTCGTACCCTCCTGCACCACCGCCGCCGGTGCCTCCGGCGGTCGCCCGTGCGCCTGAAGTGCGGTGGCGATGGCCGCCAGGTTGTTGAGTCCCATCAGGACGACCAGGGTGCCACGCAGCCGGGCCAGCGCCGACCAGTCGACCAGCGAGTCCGGGTGGTCCGGCGGAAGGTGGCCGGAGACGACCGTGAACTCGTGCGCCACGCCCCGGTGGGTCACCGGGATGCCGGCCGCCGCCGGCGCGGCGACCGAGCTGGTCACCCCGGGGACCACGGTCACCGGTATCCCGGCCGCCGCGCAGGCGAGTGCCTCCTCGCCGCCCCGGCCGAAGACGTACGGGTCGCCGCCCTTCAGGCGTACCACCCGGGCGCCGGCCAGGGCACGGTCCACCAGGACCCGGTTGATCTCCTCCTGCATGGCGGCCGGTCCGTGCGGGATTTTCGTCGCGTCCACCAGCTCGACCTCGGGGCGCAGCTCGTCCAGGAGCAACCCGGGCACCAGCCGGTCGGCGACCACCACGTCGGCCTCGGCGAGGAGCCGCCGGCCGCGGACCGTGATGAGTTCCGGGTCACCCGGACCCGCGCCGATCAGCGCGACCCAGCCGACCCGGCGCACCGGCCGCCCGTCCGGCGCAGTTCCGTCCGGTGCCACGTCGTCCGGCGCAGTTCCGTCCGGTGCCACGTCGTCCGGCGCCACGTCGTCCGGCGCAGTTCCGTCCGGTGCCACACTCTCCCGTGCCGCTCCGGTGGCGCCGACCGGCACCGCCGGGCCGCCCCCGCCAGCGGCCACACCGGAGAGCGTTCCGGCGATCAGCTGCTCCTGGATCGCATCCCGGACCGCCACCGCGCGACGCGGGTCACCGCCGCCGAGCACGGCGACGGTGAGCGGGCCGTACCGGGTCACCGCCGGGGTCCAGGCGGTGGCGGCGGCACGGTCGTCGGCGCGTACGCAGAAGGTCTGCCGCTCCAGCGCGGCGGAGCTGACCGCGTCCGCGGCCGCCGGATCGTCGACCGCCACCTGCACCAGCCAGGCCCCGTCGAGGTCGGCCGGGGTGAACTCCCGGGCGACCCACTCGACCCGGCCCGCGTCGACGTGGGCGCGCAGCGCCGGGGTCAGCACCGGGGCGACCACCACCACCCGGGCCTCCGCGTCCAGCAGCGCCGGCACCCGCCGGGTCGCCACCGCTCCGCCACCGACCACCAGCACACGCTTGCCGGCAAGCCGCAGCGCGAGCGGATACATGATCATTTCTCCGACACTCCCGCCGCGTCGAACGTGGCCACCTCGTGCAGTACGCGCACCGCACCGGCGACCACCGGATAGGCAAGCAGGGCGCCGGTGCCCTCGCCGAGCCGTAGGCCCAGATCGATTATCGGCAGCAGGCCCAGCCGGTCCAACCCGGCCGTCGCACCGGGCTCCGCCGACCGGTGCCCGGCGACCATCGCGCCGACCGCCTCCGGCGCGAACGCGGCGGCGGCCAGCCCGGCGGCGACGGCACTGACCCCGTCCAGCAACACGGGAACACGCCGTGCGGCGCCGGCCAGGACGAAGCCGGCCAGCGCCGCGTGCTCCAACCCGCCGACCGCCGCCAGCACGCCGAGCGGATCGGCCGGGTCCGGCACGTGCCGGGCCAGCGCGCTCCGGACCACCGCCACCTTCCGGGCGTACGTGGCATCGTCGATCCCGGTGCCCCGCCCGGTGGCCTCGGCCGGGTCGATGCCGGTGAAGGCGGTGATCAGCGCCGCTGCCGCCGTGGTGTTGCCGATCCCCATGTCACCGGTGAGCAGGATCCGGGCACCGGAGTCGAGCAGGTCGTGCGCCACCGTGATGCCGGCCTCGACCGCGGCGCGCGCCTCTTCCCGGGTGAGGGCCGGGCGCGCCGTCATGTCCCGGGTGCCGGACCGGATCTTCGCGCTGACCAGCCGGGGCGCGGAGGGGTCCGACCGGTGCGACGGGTCCCGCCGCTGCGCGGGCACGGGCGCCGGGGCCAGCGGGGTGGCCACCCCGACGTCGACCACGGTCACCGTCGCGCCGGTCTGCCGGGCGAACGCGTTCACCACCGCCCCACCGGTCAGGAAGTTCGTCACCATCTGGGCGGTGACCTCCTGCGGCCACGGCGTCACCTTCTGGGCGTGCACACCGTGGTCGGCGGCGAAGACCGCCACGGCGGCGGGCTCGGGCAGCGGCGGCGGGCAGACCCCGGCCAGTCCGGCCAGCCGGATCGAGAGTTCCTCCAACGCGCCCAGCGAACCGGCGGGCTTGGTCAACCTGGCGTGCAGGTCGTGGGCCGCGGCCATGGCCGCCTCGTCGAGCGGACCGATCTCGGCGAGAGTGGCGTCCAGCATCATTCCTCCAGGATTCCGGCCAGCGCGGCCACGAACATGTCGGTGGTGGCAGTGTCCCGTACCGCCAGGCGCAGCCAGTCGGGACCCAGACCCGGGAAGGTGTCACCGCGCCGCACCGCGAAACCCCGCTCGCGCAGCGCCAGCCGCACCTGCGCCGCCCCAGGCAGGTGGATCAGGACGAACGCGCTGGCCGGGGCGCCTGCGACGCGTACCCGGGGAAGCTCGCCGAGCCGGCGGACCAGGTACGACCGCTCGGCGGCGAGCCGCGCGGCGATCCGGCGCTCGGCCGCGACCGCGTCCGGCGTGGCGCAGGCCGCCGCGGCGGCGAGCGCGGGGGTCGAGACCGCCCAGAGCGGCTGTACGGCCGCCAGCCGCCCGACAAGCTCGGCCGGCCCGAGCAGGTAGCCGATCCGGAGCCCCGCCAGCCCCCAGGTCTTGGTGAGGCTCCGCACCACGACCACCCCCGGAAGGTCCCGCCGCGCGGCCAGGGACTCGGGCTCGGCGTCCGCTGAATTCGCGCGACCGGCAGCGTCCTCGTCCGAGCGACCGGCAGCGTCCCTGTCCGAGCGACCGGCAGCGTCCTCGTCCGAGCGACCGGCGGTTACGGCCTCGTGGCTGGTGGTGGAGTCGGCGAAGGCCTCGTCGACGACCAGGACCCGGCCGGGGCGAGCCAGCCCGGCGAGGATGTCGGCCGGATGGAGCACCGATGTCGGGTTCGTCGGGTTACCCACGAAGACCAGGTCGGCGTCGGTCGGCACCAGCTCCGGGTCCAGCCGGAAGCCGTGCTCCGGTGACAGCAACACCCGCTCGACGCGATGCCCCGCCGCCCGCAGCGCCGCCTCCGGCTCGGTGAACTGGGGATGTACCACCACCGGCCGGCGCGCTCCCCGCAGCGCCCGGGCGAGCAGCACGAATCCCTCCGCCGCCCCGGCGGTCAGCAGCACCTCGTCGACCGGCCGGCGGTGCCGGCCGGCGACGGCGGCCCTGGCCGGTCCGGGGTCGGGATAGGCGGCCAGCGTCTCCAGCGACGCGAGGATCGGCTCCCGCAACCAGGCAGGCATCGGCCGCCGCTGCACGTTGACCGCGAGGTCCACCAGGCCCGGAGCGAGTTCGACATCGCCGTGATGGCCGAGATCGGGTTCCTCGATCAAGGGTGGGCGTGCGGGGACGGGTGCCGCGGGCGCGCCAGCGCGATCATCCTGGCCGGAGCCACCGGGTACGGCACCACGAGGCGGCCGGTGCATGGCCACGATCCTGCCGGGTCGCCGGCTGTGGCTGCCAGCGGACGCCACGGCGCCGGGCCGCAGCCGTCGAGTTGATCGTCCCGGAGACCGGCATATCCGCGAATCTTTATCATGTTTTACCGGGATTCGTCATAACTTGAAGCCGTGACCAACCCCACCCACTCCACCCCTGGTCGACTCGTGCCCCTGCTCCGCGCCGGACTCATCGCCGGTGTGGTCGTCGCGGCGGCGCTCTTTCCGTTCGTCGCCGCCGGCGGTCTGGCTGCCAAGGCCGGTGCCGACCTGGTGAAAAAGACGCCCGCCGACCTGCTCGCCTCCGCACCCGCCCAGACCAGCTACGTCTACGCCGCCGACGGCACGACCCTGATCACCACCTTCTACGAGGAGCACCGGCGGTACGTGCCGCTTTCCCAGATGTCCCCGTACATCCAGCAGGCGATCGTCGCGTCGGAGGACTCACGGTTCTACGAACACAACGGGGTCGACCCCAAGGGCGTGGTCCGGGCCTTCGTCGCCAACCAGCAGGCCGGCGGGGTCTCCCAGGGCGCCTCCACGCTCACCATGCAGTACGTCCGGATGGCGCTTCGGGACAGCGCCAAGAGCCCGATCGAGGTCCAGGAGGCCACCGAACAGACGCCACTGCGCAAGCTCCGCGAGATGCGGCTCGCCCTCGACCTGGAGAAGGAGACGACGAAGTCGCAGATCCTGGAGCGCTACCTCAACTCGGCCTACTTCGGGCACCGGGCGTACGGCATCTTCTCCGCGTCGGAAATCTTCTTCTCCAAGCTGCCGAAGGACCTCACCCCGGTGGAGGCGGCCACCCTCGCCGGGCTGGTGAAGGCGCCGACGGCGTACGACCCGGCCAGTTCGGACCGGAAGGCCGCGACCGACCGGCGCAACTACGTCCTCGACCGGATGCAGGCGATGGGGTACCTCTCCCCGCAGGACACGGCGGCGGCACAGGCCGAACCGATCCAACTGCGGCTGAGCAGCCCGCCGAACGACTGCATGTCGGTGCCGGAGGAGCACAACGACTGGGGCTTCTTCTGCGACTACCTGAAGACCTGGTGGGCCGCGCAGCCCGCGTTCGGCAGGAACTCGCTGGAACGCCTGGACAAGCTGCGTCGCGGCGGCTACACCATCATCACCAGCCTCGACCCGGAGACCCAGGAGATCGCCGAGCGGCAGGTGCTGGCCGACGAGTCCGCCGGCAGCCCGTACGCGCACGGCCTGGTCGCCGTCGAGCCCGGCACCGGCTACGTCAGGTCGATGGCGGTCAACCGGACCTATTCGCTCGACCAGAGCGAGAACGGCCCGCACTCCGACCCCAGCAAGCGCGGCCGGATGAAGGGCAACTATCCGAACACCGTCGTCCCGCTGCTCGGCGGCGGCGACCTCCCCGGCTACCAGGCCGGATCCACCTTCAAGATGTTCACCATGCTCGCCGCGCTCGACGCCGGCCTACCGCTGAGCACCGCGTTCAACTCGCCGCACCGGATCGTCTCGATCTATCCGGACGGCAGCGGCGGACCCACCGACTGCGGCGGCTACTGGTGCCCGTCCAACGCCAGCGGCGCGATGAGCGGGCACCAGACCATGTGGTCCGGCTTCGGCAAGTCGGTGAACACCTACTTCGTCTGGCTGGAGCAGCAGGTCGGCGCCGAGAACGTGGTCCGGCTCGCCGAGCGGCTGGGCCTGCAGTGGCGTACCGACATCGACAAGCGGCAGGCGTCGCCGGACCAGGCGCACAAGTGGGGCTCGTTCACCCTGGGGGTCTCCGACGTCACCCCGCTGGAGATGGCGAACGCGTACGCCACGGTCGCCGCCGAGGGGCGGTTCTGCGAGGCGCTGCCGGTCACCTCGATCGTCGGGGCGGACGGGCTGCCGGCGACGTACCGGACCGGTTCCGGGATGGATCTGGAGATCGCCCTGCCCCGGTGCAGCCAGGAGGTCAGCGCCGACGCGGCGCGGGCCGCCACCGACGCCGCCCGGTGCCCCACCGGTGACACGCCCGCCCGGGGCTCCTGCGGCGGCTGGTCCACCGCCGACCGGGTCCGGGGCGTCGTCGGCCGGCCGGTGGCCGGCAAGACGGGTACCACCGACAGCGACCGGGCCGCCTGGTTCGTGGGCTACACCCCCAACCTGGCGGCGGCGAGCTTCCTCTCCGACCCGGACAGCCCGATGAACCCGGTCGGTTCGGGCCCGGCGAACAAGCCGATCGACGCGGTCGCCGGATTCCTGAAGGACGCGTTGAAGGACCAACCGGTACGCCAGTTCACCCCACCCTCCGACGAGATGGTCGGTTAGCCGGGGCGTCGCTGAAGAGGTTCCGGGGCCAGCCCGGCTCCGGCCGCCGGGGCAGTGGAGCCGTGGAGTGGTGGAGTGGTGGAGTGGTGGAGTGGTGGAGTGGTGCTCATTGCAGGTCGGCGGCGACGAGTGACCACACCTCCAGGTCGACCCGGCCGCTGTGCACGTACCCGGCGTTGCGCAGCAGCCCCTCGTAGGTGAACCCGGCCTTCTCCGCGACCCGCCGCGACGCGGTGTTGCCGGGCGCCACCCGGAGTTCGAGGCGCTGGAAGCCGTGTTCCAGGATCAACGCCACGGCGAGCGCGTCGACCGCCTCCGCCGCCATGCCGAATCCGCGTGCCTCCGGCGCGATAGCGTACGACACCTCGGTGACCCGGCCGCCCCAGTCGGTGCGCTTCGTCCAGAGGCAGCCCACCAGGCGCTCGTCCTCGCGCCGGACGACGCCGTAGTGGTCGCCGTTGCCGCTGTCCCGCCGCTCCTGGGCCATCTCCGTGCACCAGGCCGCGCCGTCGATCTGCCCCAGTTCACGCTGGAACGGCAGCCACCGTTGGGTCTGCTTGTCGGCGAAGATGACGGAGACCGCGGTCGCGTCGGAGGCCCTCAGCGGTCGTACGTGCATCCGGGGCGTCGACACGGTCAGGGTCGGAAAGCGGCGTACCGCTACCTCTCCGCTCATTCCGCCGAATCACCCCGCTCTCCTCCGGTCCGCCTCCCGACCCAGCTCTGCCGGCCCACCGCCTACCGGTCCGACCGCGCCGGCCGACCCGGACCGGTGCCATCCGCGGCCGGCTCGCCCTCCGTCCGGCCCGACCCTGGCGGCGTCTTCGAGTCGTCACCGCCCCGGACGGGTGCCGGCCGGTCACCGACGCCCGCGCCCGCCGGTCCGGCCGACCGATGAGCGGGAGTCGGGGCCGGGTGGCCGGACGCGGGAACGGCTGGCCCGCCGGTACCGGCGGCCCCGGCGGTACCGGCCGCCCCGGCGGAAACGGCTGGCCCAGCGGGAACGGCTGGCCCGGCGGAAACGGCGGCCCCGGCGGAAACGGCGGCCCCGGCGGAAACGGCGGCCCCGGCGGAAACGGCTGGCCCGGCGGAAACGGCTGGCCGGCCCGCAGCCGGGGGCGGAACCGGCGCGACCGACGAGACCGACGCGGCCGACGACATCGGCGCGGGCGGAGAAACCGGCGCGACCGACGACATCGGCCCAGCCGGCGCGGAGGGCCCGAACTGTGGCGGGGGCGACACCGGAGCCGCCGGCCCGGCCGGATCGGACGGGCTGGACGGGCCGGACGGCGACACCAGCGCGGCCGGGGTGACCCGATCAGGTGCCGGCGCCGCCGCCCCGGGCGCGCCCGGGGCGGCGGACCGCGCGGACGGCGGCCCGGCCGGCACGGACGTGGACGACGAATCGGCCGACGCGGGCGCACCGGGCTGCCCGGCCGACGCGGGCGCAACGGCCGCCGCCACGGCCGCGACCAGGCGGCTGGCGATCACCGGGCTGCTCGCCCAGTGCAGGGTCAACTGGGAGGCGTGCACCCGGCGCCACACGAACCCCTCCGGCGGGCCACCACCCCAGCTCCATGCCGGGGTCTGCCCGGACCGGGGGGTCAGCACGCCGCGGTGCTGCTTGTAGCCGACCACCCGGGCGCCGAGCCGGGCCACGGGGGTGTCGGCCTGCGCCGTCGCCTCGCGGTAGCCGACCACGGTCCGTTCCATGCTCACCCCGGCGGCGTCCAGCACTCCGCACATCGGGCGCCCGTCGAACTCCCGGGCCAGCCAGAGCAGCCCGGCTCCTTCGGCGATCACCGGTCGGCCCGTCCGAGCCAGCTCCGCGACGGCGATGCAGAGCCGGCGGTTGGCGGACATCTCCTCGGCGTACGCCTCGGGCAACGCGCCGCCGATCACCAGGGCGCCGGTGCCCTCCGGCAGCGCTTCGTCGCGGAGCGGGTCGAACGTCGCCACCTCGGCACCGGCCGCCGCCAGCAGCTCCGCCGTCTCCGCGTACGAGTAGGAGAGGGCGGGTCCGCCGGCCAGCGCCACCACCGGGCGCCGGGCCGACGCGGCGTCGGCCGGCGGCACCGGCCCCAGTTCGGCGAGCGCCTCCGCCGGCGACCAGACGGTCACCGGCACCCGGGGCGCCGAGCGGGCCAACGCCAGCAGCCGGTCGAGGTCGACGGCTCCGGCCATCGCCTCGCCGAGCCGGCGCACCCCCCGGTGCGCCTCCACGGCCCCCTGCATCACCGGCACCACGCCGTGCTGCCGGGACGGCAGGACGGCGGGCAGATCCCGCCGCCGCAGCGCCCCGAAGACCGGTACGCCGATGTCGTCCAGCGCGTCCCGGAGCAGTTGCTCGTGCCGGTCCGAGGCGACCCGGTTCAGGATCACACCACCGAGCCAGAGCATCTCGTCGTACGCCCGGAAGCCGTGCGCCAGCGCGGCAACCGACTGGCCCATCGAGCCGACATCGATGACCAGCACCACCGGCGCGCGCAGCGCGGTGGCGATCGCGGCGGTCGAGTCGACCTCCGGCCGGCCGGCCAGGCTGTCGAAGAGACCCATGGTGCCCTCGACCACCGCGATCTCGGCATCGGCGGAGGCGTGCGCGAAGAGCGGGGCGATCCGCTGCGAACCGACCAGCCGGGGATCGAGATTGCGGCCGGGCCGCCCGGCGGCGAGGCCGAGATAGGCGGCGTCGGTGTGGTCGGGGCCGACCTTGAACCCGGTGGCACCCAGTCCACGGGCGGCGAGGGCGGCGAGCAGGCCGACCGCGATCGCGGTCTTCCCGTGTCCGGACGACGGTGCACTCACCACTACGCGCGGCGCGGCGATCATGGTTGATACTCCTCGGGGCGCGGCCACCGGCCAGGAGCGGCCGGCGCGGAGCTTGCGGTACGACGTGCGGGCGGTACGACGTGCGGGGCGGTTCTGGTGTGGCCTGCGGGGCGGCTCTGGGCCGGCGTGCGGGCGCGGTCCTCGCGGTGGTGGTCCGCTGGACCGGCCGGTCCGACCCGTCGATCGAACCGACGCGCGTGAGGATACCCGGCACCGGCCGCCCCGCCGCCCCCGCCGAGCCGTAGACCGGACAGCGGCGCCACCGAAGCGCACTGCTCCGCGTGCACCCCCGCGCGCCGATCATTCGGGAACCGGCAGCGCCGGCCACCTGGGATGCCCCCCGGCCTGCCCGGTAGCCTCGTGCTGTGTACCGGTTCCTGCTCACGCCCCGCTGGCTGGGCATCCTCGCGCTGACCCTGGCCGCGGCCACGGTGATGGTGCTGCTCGGCAACTGGCAGTTGAGTCGCTACCAGGAGCGGGCGGCGACCAACGAGCGAATCGACCGCACCGCCACGCTGCCGCCGGTGCCGGTCGAGCAGGTGCTGCCCCGACCGGGTGGCGCGGCCGGCACGACCGGGCAGGCACCGCCGGCCGACGCGGCGTGGACCCGGGTCACCGTGACCGGGCGGTACGACGACACGAACGTGATCCTGATCCGTAGCCGCACCGTCGAGAGCAGGGTCGGCTTCGAGGTCCTCGTCCCGTTGCGGCTTGCCGACGGCAGTGCCGTGCTGGTGGACCGGGGCTGGATCCCGCCGGCTGCCGACGGGCGCGCGCTGTCCCGGCCCGAGATTCCCGCCGTGCCGTCCGGCGAGGTGACGGTGGTCGGCCGGGTGCACCTCTCGGAGAGCAGACCCGACACGGTCGTGCGTCGGGACGGCCGGCTCGAGACCCGGCGGGTCGCCGTACCGGCGCTCGCGCGTGAGCTGCCCTATCCGGTCTTCCACGGATATCTGCTGCTGGACGAGCAGACTCCGGCCGCCGATCCGGCCTTCACCCCGATACCGATCCGGCATGAGAACGACTGGCTGAACGGCGGATACGTCGTCCAGTGGTGGCTCTTCGCGGTACTGGCCCTGGTCGGCTTCGGCTGGGCGGTCCGGCGGGAGGCGCGCGGCGACACGAGGAACGACGCCGGGCGGGACCGGATCGGCCCGGACCGGCTGGGCGAGAACCCGACAAGCCACGACCGGGTGGGCCAGGACGGACTGGACCGGTCGACGACCGGTCCTCGCCCCTGATCTGCGCGGACAAGCCGTGTCCGGTGACGTTCAGGCGCCGTACCGGCGTTGGCGGGCGGCGTACGACCGCAGGGCACGCAGGAAGTCGACGTACCGGAAACCTGGCCAGTAGGCGTCGCAGAAGTACAACTCGGAGTAGGCCGCCTGCCAGAGCAGGAAGCCGGACAACCGCTGCTCACCGCTGGTCCGGATGATCAAATCGGGGTCGGGCTGGCCCTGGGTGTAGAGGTGCGCCGCAATGTCCTCGGCGGTCAACCGCCGGGCCAGCTCGGCGGGGGCGACCGCCGCTTCCGCCGCCTGGTCCAGCAGCGCGCGGATCGCGTCCACCACCTCCACCCGACCGTCGTAGCCGACCGCGATGGTCAGATGGAGGCTGGCCCCACGGTCGGCGGTCGCGTCCCGGGCAAGTTTCAGGGCGTGCCGGGTCGAGTCGGGCAGCGTGTCGAGCCGACCGGCGAGGTGCAGCCGCCACCGGCCGGGAGCTTCGGCCAGCCGGGCGACCACGATCTCCTCGATCACCTTCATCAGGTACTGGACCTCGCCGGACGCCCGCTTGTGCAGGTTGTCGGTCGAGGCGACGAAGATCGTGACATGGGCGATCCCGAGATCGGCGCACCAGCCGAGCACCTCGTTGACGTGCTCCGCGCCGTAACGGTGGCCGATGCTGGGATTCTCGAAGCCCTGTTTCCGGGCCCACCGCCGGTTGCCATCCATCACCAGGGCCACATGCCGGGGCAGCGACCTGCCGGCGAGTTGTGCCCGCAGGCGGCGGGTGTACAGCCGGTAGAGCGGGCGGCGGAAAATCACGGAGGAACCGTAGCAACCCTGGGCCACTTCCGGCGGACCTCCGACGGCGGGCTCAGCCGTCGCGCCGACCTGCGTGGATGGCCCGTACGGTGTCGATCGTGTCCGCCTCCGCCGCGCTCTTGTCGTCGCGGTAGCGCAGCACGCGGGCGAAGCGCAGGGCCACCCCGCCCGGATAGCGCGGACTGCTCTGCACCCCGTCGAAGGCGATCTCCACGACCTGCTCGGGACGCACCCGGACCACCCAGTCGCCACGTTCCACCGCCAACTGCTGGAAGCGCTCGGTCTGCCAGCGCAGCAACTCGTCGGTCAGCCCCTTGAACGTCTTGCCGAGCATCACGAAGCCGCCGGTCTCGGGATCACGGGCCCCGAGGTGCAGGTTCGACAACCAGCCCTTACGCCGACCACTGCCCCACTCGACAGCGAGTACGACGAGGTCGAGGGTGTGCCGCGGCTTGACCTTGACCCAGGCGGCACCCCGCCGCCCGGCATCGTACGGCGCTTCCGGCGCCTTGACCACGATCCCCTCGTGCCCGGAGTCGACCGCGGCCGTGAATGCCGCGGAGGCCTGCTCGACGGTGTCGACGGTGATCCGCTCCACGAGCTGCGCCGGTGCGACGATGCCGGCCAACGCGGTCCAGCGCTCGTGCCCCGGCGCGTCGAGCAGGTCGACGCCGTCCAGGTGCAGAATGTCGAAGAAGTACGGCGTCAGCACGACGTCGCCGCTCGTGCGCGCCGCCGAGAGCACCGATGGGGCAGCGGCCGTCGGATGGTCGGGCGCAGGTATCTCGGCGGGGGCCGCACCGGAGGTGCCGATGCGGGGCATCTCGGAGATGTCCACCGGCACGACCGCCCCCCGCGCCGAGCCGGCCGCCGTCGCACCGGCCGGTGCCGCCCCGAAGCTCCGGCTGCCGG
The DNA here is from genome assembly GCF_049315195.1 of Plantactinospora sp. WMMC1484. Lineage (NCBI taxonomy): Bacteria > Bacillati > Actinomycetota > Actinomycetes > Micromonosporales > Micromonosporaceae > Plantactinospora > Plantactinospora sp. WMMC1484. The sequence continues at coordinate 2,715,618 of NZ_CP186055.1, read as the reverse complement.
CCTCGTCACCGCCGTCATCGTCGGCCGCGCCGACCACACCTGCGCCGCCGGGGGCCGGCCGGGTCGCGCCGCCGGTCTCGGCGCGGACGGCTCGGCGGGCCCCTCTGGTGGCTGCCCGGCTGGCCGTCTCCTGGAACGGTCGCGGCCGGCCCGACGCGTCGAGCGCGATCGCCTCGCCGTCCAGCACCAATTCACGGGCTGGCAGAGCGCGAACGGCCGCCACCACCTCGGGAACCCGGGGTGTGATCTCGTCGAGGCTGCGGGTGAAGACCGCGATGTCGTCGCCGGAGCGGTGCACCTGGATGCGGATGCCGTCGAGCTTCACGTCGACCACCGCCGGCAGGCCGACCGCGCTCAGCGCCTCCTCGACCGAGGCCGCGCTCTGCGCGAGCATCGGGGCGAGCGGGCGGCCGACCTGCAACGCGAACTCGGCCAGCGTGCTCGCGCCGCCGGTCAGTGCGGCGACGGCGACGGTCTTCAGATCGCCGGCCAGCAGCAGGGCGCGGCGGACCGTGGGCAGCGGCACCTCCGCCGCCCGGGCGATCGCCTCGGTCAGCAGGCCGGCCTGGGCGCCCTGGCGCAGCTCCCCGCTGAACAGGTGGAGCAGCATCCGCCGCTCGTCGACGGTGGCAGCGGCGAAGAGGGTGGCCAGGAGTTCGCGCCGGCGGTTCTGCGAGCCCGTGCCCCGCACCTCGGCGAGTGCGGCGATCGCATTGTCGACGTCGGCAACCGTCAGGGTCGGCTGGTCGGCCGGCGGCGGCAGCTCGCGGAGGCTGGCATAACCGACCCCGGTCTGCCGCTGGCGCAGCTCTCCGGCGAGGTATGCCGAGCCGGCCGCGAGCTCGTCGGGCGCGAGGGTGCGCAGCGCCTCGGCGAGCAGCTCGACCTTGGCCCGCCGCCCCGAGGTGGCGGCGACCGCGGCGGAGGTGGCTGCCAGGTCAACGAAGCGCACGGCTCCATCCTGGCAGCCACCACCGACAACTTTCGTCCGGTCTGCCCGGCGTCCCCCGCCCGACCGGGGCGGAAGCGGTCAGACCGGCGCCGGCTCCTCGATGCGTAGACCGCGGGCGCGCACGCTGTCGGCCACCCGGGCGAGGGCGGCGTCGAGCGCACAGAGAACGGTGGAAAGCTCGCCGAGCTGGTCCCGGAGCGCGTCCTCGGACCACGCGGAGACATCGACGTCCCGCAACGCACTGACCGCGGCGTCGAGCCGCGCAATGGCCTCGTTCGTACTCATGTTCGAAATCCTACCGCCTCGGTGATCCTGCCGGGTGCTTTCGCCGGTTTCTCCCGGGGGGTCCCGGGTCGCGGTGGACGTAAGTTATCTTCGACTACGCACATCCGTTCCTCTGTCCACACTCACCCGCCAGCCGGCCACACTCCCCTCCAGCCGGACGCGGTCCGCTCCGGGCCCGCTCGCCGGCCAGACCCCGGAGCATCATGACGAACGCCGATCCCCGCCGAGGCGGGCGGCTCGCCGCAGCCGTCGCCGCCCTGCTCGTGGCATCCGCCCTCACCGCCACACCGGCCCCGGCACCCGCCGCAGCCGCCGAGCCGCAGCTGGCCGCCGCACCGCAGCTACAGGTCTCCAGCACCGTCGAGGCGCGGATCGACGCGGCCGGCAGCGCGATCGGCTTCCACCTGCGCAACGCGGGCGACGCGGCGGCCACCGGAGTCGAGGCATTCTACGACGCCCGACCCACCACCGGCGACGTCGTTCTCTCCATCCCTCCCGGCGCCACCGACCCTCCCGGCGCCACCGACCCTTCCAGCGCCACCGACCCTCCCGGCACCACCGACCCTTCCAGCGCCACCGACTGTCAGCAGTCCGACAAGACGGTGCAGTGCGGGCACGGCGACCTGGCCCCGGGGCAGGAGAGACTGGTGCACCCGATCGTGCTGAGCAGCGCCCCGGGCGCCCGGCCGGGTCCGGCGGGCGTCGTCAGGGTCAGCGTCTCGGCCGAGGGCCCCGAAGGCGCGGTCTCCGCGACCTACGAGCTTGCGGTCAGCATCCGGGCAACCGGCTCGGGCCTGGTCGCCAGCGTCGACGACATCGGCTCCGCGCAGCAGCGGGTGGGCGGCGGCGACAAGCGCCCACTGCACGTCACCGTCTTCAACTTCGGAGACACCGCGCTGCCCGGCTTCGCGCTGACGATCACTCTTCCGCTCGGCGCGACCTTCGCCGAGCGGTACGGAGACTGTGTCTACGGCGACGACCCGCCCGGCGAGCCGCCAGCGGGCTACGTCTACGGCCCGCAGCGGGTGACCTGCCAGATGAACCTGATCCTCGAGCCGGGCGCCGGTGTCGCCTTCTCCGAGCCGGAGTCCGGCGACGCGGCATTCAACGTCCTCTTCGGCCAGAACCTGCCGGGCCCGGCCGAGGACGCCGGTAGCGTCGAGGTCGGCGAACTGGCCGACCAGCCACTGTCCGAGGCCCTGCGCCGGGCCGGCTCGACCGACGGCCCCGCGCTGGCCGACAGGGTCGCCGAGCTACGTACCGCGCTGGAGCAGCGCGGCGGCAAGACGGCAGAGCGCAGCAAGACGGCAGAGCGCAGCAAGACGGCAGAGCGCAGCAAGACGGCAGAGCGCAGCAAGACGGCAGAGCGCGGCGAGGTGGACCCGCAGTCCGAGGCAGCGCCGTCCCCGGACACGCAGCAGCCGAGCACGCCCGCGAGCCCGGCCCGGGTCGAGGCCGCCGCCTCGGCCAACGTGGCCAAATTCAGCATCTGGACCGAGGCGAACAGCCATGATCTCGAGGTACGGAGCAGCCCGGTCACCGGCTCGGTGGGTGACACCGTGGAGGTGCCGTACACGATCACCAACCACGGCCCGTCCGACGGCGGCGCCTCCTGGCGGATCGTCGCGCCCGGCGGCACCGTCCTGCTGCCCAGCCAGTGGTGCGCGTTCCGGGACGAGCAGGGCGACGAGGTCGCCGAGCTGACCGAGGTCGACTGCGCGACCGAGACCCGTTGGCCGGCAACGGCTTCCGGTGAGGGCGTACTGTCGTCCACCGTCCGAGTGAAGATCAACTCCGCGCCCGGCACGGACGGGACGATCACGGTGCGCAGCCTCGGCCCGTCGTCGGAGAGCGGTCCGAAGAGCAACAGCGCCCAGCTTCTGATCAACCAACCGGGCGGAGGCGGCGGCGCCGGCAATGGCGACGACGGACTGCCGATCACCGGCAGCCGCACCGGCCCGACGGCGATGATCGGCGCAGGTGCCCTGCTCCTCGGCGTGCTGCTGCTGCTCTTCGGGCGCCGGCACCGGCCGGTGCCGTAGTCCTCCGATCGGTCGGCCGGCTCACCCGGCCGCCTTCGCCTCGGCGACCTTGGCCAGCAGCAGCGCCTCCGCCAGGCAGACCCGGGCGAACTCCCCGAGGTGCAGGCTCTCGTTCGGTCCGTGTGCCTGTGCGTGCGGGTCCTCGACCCCGGTCACCAGAATCGCGGCCTCGGGAAACATCCGGCGGAACGTTTCGATGAACGGAATCGAACCGCCCACCCCCATGTCCACCGGCTCGGCCCCGTCCCAGGCGGTCCGGAAGGCGGCCCTGGCCGCGTCGTAGACCGGACCCGAAGCGTCGATCACGCAGGGTTCACCGTCGTGCTCCCGGGTCACGGTGACGGTCGCCCCGAACGGGGCGTGCTTGCGCAGGTGCTCGACCAGCGCGGCGTACGCCGACGCGGCCTGGTCGCCCGGGGCGAGCCGGACACTCAGCTTGGCCCTCGCCGACGGCACCAACGCGTTCGGCGCCTCGGCGGTCGGCGGCGCGTCCAGCCCGATCACCGAGATCGCCGGCTTGTTCCAGAACCGGTCGGTCAGCCGTCCCGTGCCGAGGAACGACACACCGTCGAGCATGCCGACCTCGGCCCGCAACCGCTCCTCCGGATAGTCGACGGTCGCGCCCGCCCCGCTGACCAGCCCTTCCACCGCCACGTCGCCGGCCGGGTCATGCAGGGTGGCCAGGAGTTGGCAGAGCGTGGTCAGGGCATCCGGTACGCCGCCGCCGAACATGCCGCTGTGTACCGCCTGGGCGAGCGTACGCACCTCCACGAAGCAGTTGACGATCCCGCGCAGCGACGTCGTCAGCGCCGGTACGCCGATGTCCCAGTTGCCGGAGTCGGCGATCACGATCACGTCGGCCGCGATCTCGTCCCGGTACTCGACGAGGAGCCGTTCCAGCGAGTCGGAGCCGTACTCCTCCTCACCCTCGATGAAGAGCACCACGCCGACCGGCAGCGCATCGCCGAAGGCCCGCAACGCGGCGACGTGTGCCAGGATGCCGGCCTTGTCGTCGGCCGCGCCCCGCCCGTAGAGCCGGCCGTCGCGCTCGACCGGCTCGAACGGGTCGCTCTGCCAGAGGCTCGGGTCGCCGACCGGTTGCACGTCGTGGTGCGCGTACAGCATCACGGTCGGCGCGCCGGGCGGCGCCGGACGCTTACCGATCACCGCCGGCTGGCCGCCGGAGCGGACCACCCGCACGTCGAGCGAGCAGCCGCGCAGCAGTTCGGCAACCGCCTCGGCGGAGCGCTCGACCTGGGAGTGGTCGAACCCGTCGAAAGCGATGCCGGGGATCCGGACCAGCCGCTCCAGGTCCGCCCGGACGCCGGGCATCTCGCGTTCGATCGCGGCACGCAGTTCGGCCTCGGTGCGGGTAGTCGTGGTCATAGAAAGATCGTAAGCGCCGGTCCGGCGACCGGATCGCCCAGTCCCACCGCTCACCCGCCGGACCTGGACGAACCCGCCGCCGAGATCAGGAGGGATCGTCCGCCGGCCCCGGCGGCACGTCGCCCTCGGCGTCCGTGCCCGGCCGGGCGGAACCGTTGGCGCCGCCCGGTTGGCCGTTCCGCCGGGTACGACCGGCGGCCCGGGCAGCCGCCTCACCCGCCGCGTTCATCCACGAGCGGGCCCGGCCGGCACCGCCGCCCACCCACTCGCCGACGTCACTGGCGCCGTCACCGAGCCGGCGCAGCAGACCGACCAGCGGGTCCTGGGAGCGTCCGAAGGCTTCCCGGTACGACTCCGCCGCCGCCTTGATCTCGGCGGAGACCGAGGTGAGGCCGTCGTCCTCCCGACGGGGATAGTCGCCGCCGACCAGGCGGGCGTACTCGCCGGAGTCGACCCACCTGCGCAGGTCGGCGGCGCGGGCCACCGGCACGGGATGGGTACTCCAGGCGGTCATCCTGATCTTGTGCAGGCTGTCGCGCAGGTCGCCGCCGCCGTCGTACTCGGCGGCCTGCTCCACGAAGGCGGCCGTGTCGATCTGGCTCAGGTCACCGCCGCCGGCCAGCTTCATCAGCACCCGCACCGCCGCCGCCGGATCCTGGCTGGCGAGCAATCCGGCCCGGTCGCCGGAGAGTTCCGCCTTGCGCCACCACTCGAGCATCGCGGCGATGATCGCCCGGAGTGCGAGGGCGCCGACCGGCAACCAGCTCAGGTTGGCCGCCCACCGGGTCAGGATGCTCAGGATGGTCTTGTAGACGGCGTGCCCGCTGCCCACGTGCCCCAGCTCGTGCCCGAGCAGGAAGCGGAGTTCGTCGTCGTCGAGCTGGCTGACGCAGGCCGAGCTGATCACGACGAACGGCCGGTCGAGGCCGATCGCCTCACCCGTCAGCCAGGGTGACTGGGTCACGAAGAGTTCGGGCAGCTCGGCGACGTCCAACGCCGCACCCGCCTCGGCGTAGAGCCGGTAGACCCTGGGGTACTGCCGGTGGTCGACCCGGATGGCGGCGGCCAGGTAGGAGAGGCGGAAGCCACGCTCGTTCCACATCCCGAAGAACGCCTTGACCACGTCGTCGAAACCGCGCAACTCACGCAGGGCGGTCAGCGCGCCGCGATCCGCGGGATGCTCCCAGGCACGTGAGCTGATTCCGGTGAGTACCACCCGCCGTCGCGCCGGAGTGCCACTCGTACCGCCGGTCGTCATGGTGTGCCCTCCGCCCGCGCTGCGTTGGCCTGTCCTGCCGATCGTGCCGCAGTGGCTCGGATACGTCCATAAGCAGACCAGGGTCAGTCGGTCACCGGATCCGGACGAAGGCGGTGCCGTCCGGGTCGGGGACGGCGGCACCGTCCACCACACGTTCGGCCCGCTCGGCAGTGCGGTCGGCCGCGAAATGCGCCCGCTCGCCGCGCCGCCAGATCTCGAGCTGGGGCAGCAGCGCCGCCCCGTCGCGGGCCAGGGTACGCGCCCGGCACAGCTCCGCCGGTGCGCTCACGAAGACACCGAGGGTCAGTTCGGCGGCGACGACCGAGCGGGCGCTGGAGACACCCTCAAGGACCAGCACCGGTGCGGGTGGTACGACGATCCAGTCGTCGCCGAATTGGCCGCGGTTCCAGTCGTACCGGCGGTAGCGGCCGGGCAGCCCGGCGCGGAGCGGGGCGAGGACCCACTCGTCGAGCCGGTGCCAGAAGGCGAACTGGTCCGCCCAGCCGTCGAGCAGGTCGTCGGTGTTCACCACCAGCGCCTCCGGCTCGCCCCGCGCGGCGCCGGGCGGAGCGGTCCCGGGCGGGGCGGCGCCGGGCGGAGCGGTCCCGGGCGGAGCGGTCCCGGGCGGGGCGGCGAGTGCGGCTTCCAGTGCGGCCGCCAGCCGGCCGGCGAAGAGGGTCTTGCCTGCCCCGCTCGGCCCGTCGACCGCGACCAGACGGGTCCGGCCCAGCCGGGCCGGCCGGCGCAGGACCTCTGCCGCCAACTCGGCGTACGACTCGACGACGGGCCGCATTCGGCAGACCCTACCCCTCCGCTGACCTGCTACGGCGACAACGATCCAATGCCAGAGCACGATCAGGGCGCGGCGGCGCTGCTCGCACGCGCCCGCGCCGGACTACGGCGCCTGACACCTCTGGAGACCCGGCCGACGTCCGGGGTGACCCGGCCGGGGTAGTGGGCGATCCGGCCGAGGCAGGAGGATGATCCGGCCGAGGCAGGAGGATGATCCGGCCGAGGCAGGAGGATGATCCGGCCGACGTGAAAGGGTTACGGCCACGGCCACGGCCGTCGGCGGGCGGCGGGCGGGGTCCCCGCCGCCGACCTGCTGCCGGAGCGCGGCAACGACCCGGCTCGGGCTATGCGTGCCGGGGCGCCCCGGGCGGGACGAAGGGCAGCGCCTGCGGTGGGCCGTGCTCGATGAGCCGCCACAGGGCGGTGGTGTCGAGGTGCTCCTCCACCAGGTCGCCGAGGATGTCCAGGGTGCGTTCCCGGGCCGCGGCGAACGAGGTGTCCGGGGCGACCTGGAAGCCGTGCCGGCCGGCCAGCCGGGCGACCTCGGTGAGAAACCTGCGGCGGAACTCGTCCGAGGTGAAGGCGCCGTGCCAGTGCGTGCCGAGGACGTGGCCGAGCGCCGCACCCTCCGCCGCGTCACCGGAGTGCCGGATCAGCGGGTGGAGAGCGGGATCCCGCTCGGAGACGTACCCGTGATGGATCTCGTATCCATGGACCGGAATCGATCCGAATGCGGTGCCCGTCGAGCGGGTGACGGTCTTGGCCACGCCGAAGGTGATCCCGATCGGCAGCAGGTGGAGACCGGGCACGAGGCCACGCCCGCTCTCCACCTCGTCGTGGATGCTCCGGGCGAGCATCTGGAAGCCGCCGCAGATGCCGAGCAGCGGCCGTCCGGCGGCCGCATGCGCGAGCACCGTGTCGGCCAGCCCGGTGCGGCGCAGCCACTCCAGGTCCGCCACGGTCGACTTGGTGCCGGGCAGTACGACGAGGTCGGCGGCGGCGACCTCGGCCGGCTCGACGGTAAGCCGAACCCGTACCCCCGGCTCGGTCGCCAGCGCCTCCACGTCCGTGGCGTTGGAGATCCGGGGTAGCCGGATCACCGCCACGTCCAGCCATTCGCCGCCCCTGGGGGGCGCCGGGCGCCCGAGCACCTGTCCGTACGCGAGCGAGTCCTCTGCGTCCAGCCAGAGGTCGACGTGCCAGGGCAGCACCCCGTACGTCGGCCGCCCGGTGAGCCGGGTCAGCATGTCGAGGCCGGGTTGGAGCAGGTCGAGGTCGCCCCGGAACTTGTTGACGACGAAGCCGGCCACGAGTTCCTGGTCGGCGGCCTCCAACAGGGCCACGGTGCCGAACATCGCGGCGAAGACACCGCCCCGGTCGATGTCGCCGACCACGATCGCCGGCAGGCGGGCGTGTCGGGCCAGCCCCATGTTGGCGTAGTCCGTGTCCCGGAGGTTGATCTCGGTCGGACTGCCTGCCCCCTCGCAGAGCACGACGTCGTATTCGGCGCGAAGCTCGGCGAGCGCCTCGAATGCGGCCGTGGCCAGCCGGGGGCGGAGCGACCGGAAGTTGCCGGCGGTGACGGTGTCGACCGCCCGGCCGAGCAGTACCACCTGGCTGGACCGGTCACTTCCCGGCTTGAGGAGCACAGGATTGAAACGCAGGTCCGGCGGGATGCCGCAGGCCGCCGCCTGCATGGCCTGGGCCCGCCCGATCTCGCCGCCCCGCCCGTCCGGCCCGATCACCACCGCCGAATTGTTGGACATGTTCTGTGCCTTGAACGGTGCCACCCGGACGCCCTGCCTGCGCAGCCACCGGCAGATGCCGGCGGTGAGAACGCTCTTCCCGGCATCCGAGGTGGTCCCGGCGACCAACAGCCCTCCACCTGCTCCGCTGCGCGGGCGAGCCGAACCCGTCGCGCTCCCGGCGGCCGTCGGCCCCGCCGCACCCGCCGGGTTACGGGAGCCCATCCGGTTCTCCGGCTTCACCGAAGCCGTCGAACTGACGCGCGGGCTGTCTCGGAAATCACACACCGCCGCCCCCGAGATGGTGTACCGATCCCTGGCAGCTCACCCGCGAGTCGGCGGGTCACCGCCCGCCGTGGTCGGCCGGTGGCCGCGTACGCCACCGCGATGCCGAGTGCGGCGAGCCCGACCGCACCGGAGAGCCGGGCCGCCCGGTCGATGTGCCGCGCTTCCGGGCGAGGGCCATCACCGAGGAACGGCCGGACCTCCGCCCGTCCGAAGTAGACGTTCCGTCCGCCGAGTCGCACGCCCAGTGCTCCCGCCATCGCCGCCTCGCACTGACCCGCGTTGGGGCTGGGATGGTCCGCCCGGTCCCGCCGCCAGATCCGCCAGGCCCGGCTCCGGTCGCCCCGGACCAGCGGCGCGGCGGCGATGGTGAGCAGTCCGGTCAGCCGGGAGGGCACCAGGTTCAGCAGATCGTCCAGGCGGGCGGCGGCGGTACCGAACCGGACGTACCGGTCCGACCGGTGCCCGACCATCGCATCCAGGGTGTTGGCCGCACGGTAGCCGAGGAGACCGGGCAGCCCTCCGCCCACCGCGCCCCAGATCAGCGGCGCGACCACTGCGTCGGAGGTGTTCTCCGCGACCGACTCGACGGTGGCCCGGGCCAGCTCGGACTCGTCCAGCGCCGACGGATCGCGCCCGCAGAGGTGCCCGAGCCGGTGCCGCGCCGCCGGTAGGTCCGCCCGGCGGAGAGCCGCGCTCATGGTCGTGGCCTCCCGGCGCAGCGTCCGCCCGCCGAGCACCGTCCAGGTCGCCGCCGCGACCAGCGCCGCGCGGGCCAGCGGCCGACGCCGGGTCGCCACCGTGGCCACCACGCCGAGGGCCACCGGAACGCCGACCGCCAGCGCCGCGAACCCCGCACCGGCCGTACGCCGTGGCTGGTACAGCCGCCGTTCCAGCGCGCCCGCCGCCTGGCCGAACCCGGCGACCGGATGCCACCGCCGAGGGTCACCGAGAATGGCGTCCAGGGCGTACCCGGCCGCCAACCCTGCGGCGTTCGCCGCGCCGCTGTCCAGCCACCCGGTCACCCCGGCCCGACGGCCGGCCGCCCGTGCGGAGCCGCCCCTGCGGAACAAGCCGCCTCCCGGCGCACCACCACTGGTGGAGGCGCTGCCGCTCACGGACGTGCTGCCGCTGCCGGACGTGCTGCCGCTGCCGGACGTGCTGCCGTCTCCCGCCGCGACGCCGGGTCTGGACGCGCTGTCGACTGGCCACACGGCGATCACCTCCCCAGACCCGGAGAGCCTAGCCCGCCCGTCTCGGCCACCCTCAGCACCTCGCTGACCAGCCCGGCACCGCCGTGTCGGATCGAGCGGTGCCGACGCGTACGGCGATCGGGCCCGGTCACCGGATAGGGTCGCGGCGGACCCGCGACAGCGGGCGTACGCAGCCGGGGCGGCACCGCACGAGGCGGACACTCCGGCACAATGTGACCGACGGAGGCGTAAGTGCTGGTCATCGATGCGCCCATCGAGGAGGTCCGATGACCAGTGTGACGCCCGCCGCCGACGCACTCCCCGACCCGCTCCCGGACACCGATCGGACCACGGAGGCTGGCCGGACCACGGAGTCCGGCGGGGCCGGCCGAGATGGCGGGGCCGGCCGGGGCGGCGGGGCCACCGCGCTGAACCGCCTGCCGTCCCTGACCGGACTGCGGTGGATAGCCGCGATGCTGGTCTTCGGCTTTCACGTCGGGACGATGCAGATCGTCGCCGAGCCCGAATACCGGGCGGTGGTCGACTGGGTCTTCACGTTGGGCCTTTCGGGGGTGCAGTTCTTCTTCATCCTCAGCGGGTTCGTGCTGGTCTGGTCCGCGCGACCAGGCGACAGCAAGCGGGCGTTCTGGCGGCGGCGAGCCGCCAAGATCTATCCGAACCACCTGGTCACCTGGGCCGTGGTCATCGCGCTCGCGCTCTACTGGGCCGATCCGGTCAACCTGAAGGCCGCGCTGGCCAACCTCGTCCTGGTGCAGGCCTGGATCCCCGTCGACGGCTACTTCTACAGCATCAACAACGTCAGTTGGTCGCTCGCCTGCGAGATGTTCTTCTATCTCTCGCTTCCGTTCGCGCTTCCCCTGCTCCGGCGGATGCGGGCGTGGCAGCTCTACGCCGTCGTCGTCGCCATGCCGCTGCTGATCCTGGCGATGTGGCCTGCCCAGCAACTCCTTCCGGAGACGGTCCGCTGGTGGTTCACGCAGATCTTTCCGGTCGTACGTTCCTTCGAGTTCTGGATTGGCGTCGCCGCCGCCGAGCTCATGTTGCGCGGGAAGTGGCGGGGTCCCGGTCTGCTGCTCTCCACCGGTCTCTTCGTCGCGCTCTGGGTGGCGTGCATGGAGTGGATCCGGGCCGAGCTCTGGACCACCGTGCTGGCCGTCGGCTACGTACTCGTGATCGCGAGCGCGGCCCGGGCCGACGTCACCGGCCGCTGGTCGCCGTGGCGCTCGCGATCCCTGGTCTGGCTCGGTGAGGTATCGTTCGCGTTCTATATGGTCCATGTCTTCCTGATCAAGGCCATCTTCCGGTTCAGCGGGCACACCGGTGGGTTCTCCGGCTGGTGGGGCCCGGCCGTCGCTATCGCCCTCCTGCTGGTCAGCCTCGTCGCCGCCTGGCTGCTCTTCCGGTTTGTCGAGACGCCGATGATGCGTCTCCTCGGTCCTCGGCGCCGCCGCCGAAGCGCACCGCCGCCGCCTGCTCTGGTACGACAACGACAGCCCGAGAGGGCGACCCGATCGGTGCCCGCGCCGCGCCGCGCGCCGTCGACTCCCGACGCTGCTGCCGACTCGTCGGCCACACCTCCGCCGGCCACACCACGAGGAGGCGACGGATCCGAACCGGGGCGCCCGACGGCCGAACGGGTGAGGTAAACGCCGCCCGCCTCACCCACCCCGCCGGCCTGCCGCCTGTCCCGTGCCAGGACAGACGGCGGCACGGTGCCGGCTCGACGGTGTGGGTGGGGAGGTCGGCCGGTGCCATAACCGACCTCCCCACCCCTCGGTCGGCCCGGACAGCGGTGGGGAGGCGACCACCGGTCTCGCCAGGCGACCTCGTCAGGCGGCCTCGTCAAGCGGCCTCGTCAGGCGGCCTCGTCAAGCGGCCTCGTCAAGCGGCCTCGTCAAGCGGCCTCGTCAGGCGACGTCGATCGAGCGCCCCGCCCGGTGGGAGCCGTGCCCGACCTCCGGGTCGTCGCCCGGCCCGGCGCTCGATCCGTCACCCGGGGCGGCCTCCTCGTCATCCGGCAGCCGGTCGAGTTCGATCCGGTCGCCGAAGGGATCGGCCGGCAGACCCGCCGCGTCGAAGCCCTGGCCCGGCGGCACGGGCAGGCCACCGTATTCGCCGTCGTCGTCGAACGGGCGCTCGTCGGGCAGTGCCGGCGCTTCCTCGCGCGACACCGACTCGGTGGTCTCGCCGTGCACCCGGGCCTCTGCCTCGGCCTCCTCCATCGAGGATGTCGCCGTGGACGGCCGGTTGCGGGCGAAGCGTCCCCGACCCCGGGACAGGTCGTGGCCGACGGCCACCGCCTCCAACTCGTACATCGTGCGGTGGTTACCGGCGTCGTCGGTCCAGTCGCGGGTGTAGAGGCGACCGACCAGGACGACCGGATCGCCGACCATCACCGACGAGGCCACTCCCTCGGCCAGCTTCCGCCAGCAGTTCACCCTGACGCGCAGGCTGTTGCCGTCGACCCACCGCCCGCTCTCCCGGTCGAGGCGACGGGCGGTCGAGGCCACCTTGAAGTTGGCCACGAGGGCGCCACTCTGGGTGGTACGCCGCCACTCCGGCGCGGTCAGTACATTACCGATGATCGTTACGTAGGTGTCGAACATCGCCCCTCCACAGGGATCCGGTTGTTCCCGTCCAAGCCGACTCGTCCGACAGCGTCCCGCCGGGAGACGGACGGCCGCCGGCGCCGCCGGGCCGGCTGTGGACAACCGGGTGCCCTGTGGAAAAAGCCCTGATCAAGGCGTCATCTGCTATGGCGGGGTAGCGTCGGCAGGGTGGAACCGGACCTGCTCGGAGCTGCGTACCAGCGGCAGACGATCGAGCTCGGCCGCGACGACGAGGGACCGGTGGTCGCCACGCTCGTCCGGCGCCGGGCCGACCAGCCGACCGATCGGGCCGTGCTCTACGTGCACGGCTTTGCCGACTACTTCTTCCAGACCCACCTGGCCGACTTCTTCGTCGCGCACGGCTGGCACTTCTATGCGCTCGACCTGCGCAAGCACGGGCGCAGCCTGCTGCCGCACCAGACGCCGAACTTCTGCACCGACGTGACCGACTACTTCCCCGAGCTCGATGCGGCGGCCGAGATCATCCGGAACGTGGACGGCAACCGGACACTACTGGTCAACGGGCACTCGGCGGGCGGGCTGATCACCGCGCTCTGGACGCACGCCCGCCGCTCCGCCGGCATCGTCGACGGGCTCTTCCTGAACAGCCCGTTCTTCGACCTCAACATGCCGTGGCTGGTCCGCCGGCCGGTTCTGGCGACGCTCGCCCGGGTCGGCCACCGGATGCCGTACCGCACCGTCCCCCGCCGGCTCTCCGCCGTGTACGGCCACAGCCTGCACGCCGAGCACCGGGGCGAGTGGCGCTACGACCTCGCCTGGAAGCCCTTTGCCGGCTTTCCGATCCGGATCGGCTGGCTCGGGGCGATCCGGCGGGCACAGCGGCAACTCCGGACTGGACTGGAGATCCCGGTCCCGATCCTGGTGAGCATCTCGGACCGCACCTTCCAGGGACGTACCTGGCACGACTCCGCGACGCTGTCGGACGCCGTACTCGACGTCGAACACATCGCCCGGTGGGCGCCGAAGCTGGGCCGACACGTGACGCTGATCCGGTACGACGGTGCCCTGCACGACGTGACGCTCTCCGGACCGACCGTCCGGCAACAGGTCTTCACCGATTTGGACCGTTGGGCCGTGGCCTACGTCGTTTCGACCGGCGCGCCGGCGGCCGCTCCGGCCAGTCCGTCGTCCCGCCGTCACCCGACCGCTGCCGGGGCACGCGGTACTGGCCCGGCTCCGGTCCCGCTCCCGTGCGCCACCGGCCGGGCCCGGACTCAGGCTCCTCCTCCGGCTCCGGCTCCGGGCGGAGCTCACCCTGCCACCGAGCCGTCGTCGGCGCCGGCTGCGCGCGACGCGCACCCCCTCGCCACCGGCCCGGCTCGGGCTCAGGTCCCGCACCCCGCCGCCGATCCGGCTCAGGTGCCGGCTCCGGCTCCGGTGCCGCGCTCCGCCACCGCCCCGGGGGCTCCCGGAACCGCTCCGGCTCCTCCCGCCCGCTCTCCCGAACCCGGTCGACGTCCGGCCGACGGCTGCGGTCCCGTGCCGGCGGATCTTCCCAGCGCTCCGGCTCGGAAGGCTCCGGCTCCACCCAGCGATCCGGCTGCGGTTCGGAATCCGGCGCCGTCCCGTACGCGGACCAACCGCCCTGCCGCCACACCAACAGTTCCCGACTGAGCAAATTCTGGTCACCGGCGAAGAAGATCCGGTCCACAGCTCGCCGTACCTTCTCCATGCCCGGCCGCGACGCCGTACCCGTGACGAGCACCACGTCCCGGGCCGGCACGCCGACGACCAGCTCGCCCGGCACGGACCGTTCCAGGTCCTCCCACACCTCGGCGGCGAGCAGGACCGTGGACTCGAGTCCTCCGAAGGAGAGCATCGGTGCGGGCGGCTGCCCCTCGATCCGCAACCTGGGCAGGAGCCGGTAGAGGTTGTCGACGGCCACCTGCCGCAGCTCCGCCTGGCTGATCTCCAGGTCGTCCAGGTCGTCCCAGGTGACGAGACGTTGACCGTACGGCGGCCCGAACGAGTAGCCGACGTCGAGTTCCTGGGTGAACTCTTCGAGCAGGTGGTCCTCGCCGTACCTGGTGTCGTCGACCGACACCAGGAGCGGCAAAAACATTGTGCTCGTCAACTGCACGCTTCGAAACCTAGTATGTGCAGGCCAGATCGTCACGTCCTCGGCCGGCCGTTGTCCTGGCAGCGGTACCCTGCTGGGGCACGCCGACCAGGCTCGCGCCCGTAGCTCAGCGGATAGAGCAGCTGCCTTCTAAGCAGTTGGTCGCAGGTTCGAATCCTGCCGGGCGCACACCGCGGATGAGCAGGTAGCCGACCATCCAGAACTCGCCGACGGACGCGGGATACGCAAGTGCCTCGGCCACGACCTGCGCGTCGGGGACGAGGTATCTGATGAACGCGCTGAGTACGTACCCGCCACCGCCGCCGACGAGGATCCAGCCCAGGACGCGGGGCATCCAGCCCGAGCGCAGCACGCACCAACCCATGGGGATGAGCCAGAGGCCGAAGAACAGTGCTCCCGTGCCCCACAGGTTGTCGCTCACCAGGTACAGAATCTGGACGTTGGCCGCCGCGTCGCCGACCGGGTCGGCCGACACCCCGACCGCCGTGGCCAGCAATGCCGAGCTCACGAGGCCCGCGATCGCGTTGACCAGGCCGAAGGCGGCGATCCCGCTCGCGGCAAAGGAGTCCACGGTGCGGAACAGGCGATAGAACCAGACGGCGGCGAGGGTCTGGGTGAGGACCATGCCCAACTCCAGGGCGACGCCGGCTCGGGCGAGCGCTTCGTGCGTGACCAGGTTGGCCAGCGTGGCGTCGGGGTCGTCGGCTACGAAGAGTTGCGGACGGACGATCAGGAACCCGAGTACGCCGGTGATGGCGACGCCGAGGTAGAACAGGCCGGTCATCCGGGCGGTACGTGTCAGCGCATGCATCGTGGCTCCTCTTCGATCCGGGCAGAGCGTTGCGGGATTTCCATGGGTGTTCCACAGGCTTCGGGTGCGCAGGACCGGTCGGCGAGGCCGGGACCCGCTCCCATGTATAGAAAACTTGACATGCCGAAGGTAAAGCAGTCTCGACATCGTGTCAATAATCCTTAACACAACCTCGGCGTTGATCAGCAGAATCCTCCCGGCTGCCACCGTGGTGCTGTGCTTCGCGGCGAGTTCTGGTCAACGACCCTGATGCTGTGGGCCGAGGTCTGCCACGCGCTCGCCCTGCAGGCCGGGTCGGCCTGCACGTCATGTACCGCGAGTTCTGACCCGGCCGGGCGAGTTGACCGGGCGACGGGGCCCCGGGACAGTGGTCCGATGGCGGGCAGAGCCGACGAGGTGCGCGACGGAGTCTCGCTGACCAACCTCGACCAGCCCCTCTTCGACGGGGCGGACGCGACAAAGCGCGACCTGGTGGACTACCTCGACGAGGTGCGCGATCCGCTCATCCGCCAGGTGCGGGACCGGCCGCTCTCGGTGATCCGGGTGCTTCGGGGCCAGCCGCCCTTCATGCAGAAGAACGTCCCCCGCTACACCCCGGAGTGGGTGCCGACCGTCTCGCTCTGGGCGGAGGCGTCGAGACGCCAGGTGTCGTACGCACTCTGCAACGACCGGCGCACCCTGCTCTGGTTCGGCAACCAGCGGGCCGTCGAATACCATCCGACGCTGGCCACGGCGCTGCGTTCCGACCGCCCCACGCATCTGATACTCGACCTCGATCCGCCGGCCCCGGACACCTTTCCACTGGTCGTGAGCGCTGCCCAGCTCGTCCGGCAGGCGCTCGCCGATGCGGGGTTGACCGGAGCGGTGAAGACCAGCGGGGCGAAGGGCGTGCACGTCTTCGTGCCCGTCGACCCGGGCACACCGGTCGAGGACGTTGCCGCGGCGACCCGGGCGCTTGCCGCGCGGGCCGAGCGGCTCGATTCCGCGCTGGCAACCACCGCCTTCATCCGGGAGGACCGGGGCGGCCGGGTCTTCCTCGACTCGACCCGGGCCGGCGGCGCGACGGTGGTCTCGGCGTACAGTCCACGGCTCCGGCCGGGCGTGCCGGTGTCGTTTCCGGTGGCCTGGGAGGAGCTGGACGGGGTCGTCCCGGCGGATTTCACCCTGCGCACCGTGCCCGCCCTGCTGGCCGGCGGGGATCCGTGGACCGAGCGGATGCCCACGCCGCAGCGGCTCCCCGCCGATCTCGTCGCGGAGGGGCACACCATCCCGATCGCCAGGGTGCAGGCGATGCACGAGGGCAAGCGCCGCGCACGTGCCCGCCGGGCCGCCCAGGCGACCGGTGCCTCCGAGGGCGCCACCGACTGACGGGGCCGGCGGGTTGCCGGCGGAGTCTCCCCCGCCGACAACCCGCTCCTCCCTCGCGCGGCCCATCGCTGTCGCGATCACGAGGAGGTCATCTTTGGTACGGAGGGGCTCAGCTGAGCGCGCACTCCGTGCCGTTGAGGCTCACCGTGGCCGGCTTGCCGGTGTTGCCGGTGTGGCTGGCCTGGAAGCCGATCCCGACCGAGGCGTTCGGCCCGATCGTGCCGTTGTAGCTGGCGTTGCGGGCGGTCACCGCGCCGCTGCTCGGGCTGTAGGAGGCGTTCCACCCCGAGACGATGGTCTGCCCGGCGGGCAGGGTGAAGGAGAGGCTCCAGCCGTTGATGGCGGTGCTCCCCCGGTTGGTGATGGTGATCGCGGTGGTGAGCCCGCTGTTCCAGGCGTTCACCGAGTAGGTGACCGCGCAGCCGCCGCCCGGTGGCTGGGTCGGTGGCTGCGTCGGGGGCGGGGTCGGCGGTGGAGTCGTGGTCGGCGGCGGAGTCGTGGTCGGCACGGCGGTCGGCGGGGTGGTCGGCGTGCCGGTGGGCGGGGCGCTCCCGTCCAGCCCGAAGAAGCGGATCGCCTCGGCCGCGTTGACCGGAAGGTTGTGCGGTACGCCCTGCATGCTGATCGCCTCGACCGGCGCCATCGGGCCACTCCCGCCGTAGCGGGTACGGGTGTAGCCGGACTGCGGTGTGTCGGTGTAGGTCGGCGTCTGGCTCAGCCCGTGCACGTTGGTCCACTGCTTGATCTCTTCGCCGAAGTTCGGATAGCGCAGTGTCTCGTCGTTCGTGCCGTGCCAGAGCTGCATCCGGGGTCGCGGGCCGGTGTAGCCGGGGTACGCGTTCCGGACCAGGTCACCCCATTGCTGCGCGGTCCGGATGATCTGTCCGTTGGCGCACTCGCTGTTCCAGGTGGAGCCGCCGGTGGTGGCGAAGCAACTGTGCGGCACACCGGCGAACGCGGCTCCGGCGGCGAAGACGTCCGGATAGTTGCCGAGCAGGACGTTTGTCATCATGGCGCCGGACGAGACACCGGTCACGAAGACCTGGCCGGTGCTGTAGCGCTGCTGCACGTACCGGACCATCGACATGATCGAGACCGGGTCGCTGCCGCCGTCGCGGCGCAGCGCCTGGGACGAGTAGACGTCGAAGCACTGGCCGCTGCGGGTCGCCGAGGGGTAGATGACGATGTAGCCGTACCGGTCCGCCAGCGAGGCGAACTGGGTGCCGGAATAGAACGCGGGGCCGGTGCCGGTGCAGTAGTGCACCGCGACCAGGATCGCCGGACGCGCCGCCAGCCGGTCGGGCACGTAGAGGTGCATCCGCAGGTTGCTGGGGTTGGTGCCGAAGCTGGTCACCTCGGTCAGCGACGCCGCCGAGGCCGGCGTGGCCAGGGAGAGGCTCACCAGGCCCGCCGCCAGCACCACCGCGCTTCCCGCGATCGCGAGTGCGCGTACGAGTCGTCCCATCCTGATCCTCTCTCCCACCGGGCCGGTGTGACCGCGGTCGGGCGGTCCGGGGCGCCGTCCTGGCTACTGAAACATCCCAAAGTATTGATGTAAATGTTTCACTGCACAAGATATAGACGTGCATGAGTTTCAGGCGGCGACGTGCCGTCGGGTGGGTCGGCCGGATCCCCTGCGATTCAGTCGCGCGAGGGCGGGGCGGTGCTCTCCCGGACGATGAGTTCGGTCGCCAGCTCGACCCGATGCTGATCCAGGGACTGACCTGCGGCAAGGTCGATGATCATCCGCGCGGCGGTCACCCCCATCCGCTCCAGCGGCTGGCGCACCGTGGTCATCGGCGGCCCCGACCAGCGGCTGAAGGAGAGGTCGTCGAAGCCGACCACGCTCAACTCGTCCGGGATGCGTACGCCGGCCCGGCGGGCCGCCTCGTAGACGCCGAGCGCCTGGAGGTCGTTCGCCGTGAAGATCGCGGTGGGCGGGTCGGGCAGCGCCAGCAGTTCCCTGCCGTCGGCCAGGCCGCCCTCGACGTAGAGGGTGCTGATCCGGACCAGGTCGGGGTCGACCGCCACGCCCGCCGCGTCCATCGCCGCCCGGTAGCCGTCGAGCCGCGCCCGGCAGCACGGCCACTGCGTCGGCCCGCTCAACATCGCGATCCGCCGGTGCCCGAGGTCGAGCAGGTGCCGCGTGGCGGCGAGCCCGCCGTTCCAGTTCGTCGCCCCGACCGACGGGGTCTGGTGCAGCGGCTCACCCGTCGGATCCAGCACGACGAGCGGGATGGAGCGGGTGGCGAGCTGCGACTGCTGCGCGACGGTCAGCTCGGAGAAGACCGCGATCACCCCGGTCGGGCGCCGGGTCAGGACCTGCTCGGTCCAGGCCCGGCCCGGGGTCAGCCGCCCCTGCATCTCGGTAAGCACGACGGCCAGGTCGTGCTCGCGTGCCACCTTCTCGACGCCTCGGATGATCTCCAGGGCCCAGAGGCTCTCCAGGGCGTGGAAGACCAGCTCGACGATGGCGACCGAGGTCGAGCCGACCGGCCGCCGGTAGCCGTGCTCCCGCAGGATCGCCTCGACCCGCTGCCGGGTCTCCAGCGCGACCCCGGTCTGCCCGTTGATGACCCGGGACACCGTCGGCGCGGAGACCCCGGCCATCCGGGCGATCTTGGCGACGGTGAGCACCCTGCCGCGCCCGCCCCGGGCCGCCTGCGGGTTGGTGCCGGTCATCGCCGCAGCCTACGCGAATATCGACCGACGGCACCGTCCCGCCGTCCGGCCCTCCGGCGTCCGGCCCTCCGCCGTCCAGCCCTCCGGCGTCCGGCCCTCCGCCGTCCAGCCCTCCGGCGTCCAGCCCTCCGCCGTCCAGCCCTCCGCCGTCCCGCACCCGCCCCGGGCCTCGCGCCGGCACCTCGCCGCGACCGGCTCAGCGGTCGGTGGGGCGGGCCAGCCGGTCGAACCAGTCGCGCGCCGCCGCCACCCCGCCGCCACCGCCGAGCGCCACCATCAGCGCCACCCGCGCCTTGGCGGCGGGCAGGCCCCGCGCCCCGATCGCACCGATCCGGGCGGCGAGCCCGGCACCCGGTGGCAGCTCCGCCAGGGCGGCCGTCCGGGTACGGGCCCGGGACGCCACCACCACCGGGATGTCCCAGCCGGTCAGCTCGGCGATCACGGCGAAGAGGCCGGCCGGCACGTTCCCCGGCCCGGTCCCCTCCAGTACGACACCCCGGGCGCCCGCGTCCACGACCGCGGTGAGGAGTCCGGCGACCATCCCCGGATAGGTCTTCACCAGCGCCACGTCGGGTTCCGGCTCGCCGCCCGCCTCCGGTGGCCGGGGCGGGGCCGCGCCCAGCAGCTCGACCCGGGCCCCGGCAATCCGTCCGACCGGCGCGAACGGTGCGGAGGAGAACGCCCGGACGGTGGTGGCGTCGACCAGGCTCACCCAGCGGGCGGCGTGCAGTTCGTCGTCCAGACAGGCCACCGCACCGAGCCCGCGCAGTGCCGGGTGGGCGGCGGCAACGATGGAGTTGGCCAGGTTGCGCGGGCCGTCGGTGGAGAGTTCGTCGAGCTGCCGCTGGGCTCCGGTGAAGACGATCGCACCCCGCCGGGCGGCCGGACCGGCCAGCAGGTCGGCGAGGTAGGCGCTCTCCTCCAGGGTGTCGGTGCCGTGGCTCACCACCACGCCGTCGAACCCGTCCGCCAGGATGGCCGTCCTGATCCGGCGGGCGAGGCCGAGCATCGTGCCCGGGCTGGTGTCCCAGCTCGGCTCGGCGAGCACGTCCTCGACCGTCACCTCGGCGCCGAGCCGATCCGCCGGGATCGTCGCGACCAGCTCCGCGCCGGACGCGACGCCCTCCCGGCCCGGCGCCGTCGCGTAGGCGATGGTGTCCTTCGTCGCGAGCAGCAGCACCCGGTCGGCCACCTCTGATCCCTCCCTGGTCCGGGCCGCCCACCGGTGCGGCGGGCGGCCGATGACGGCGACCGGCCGCTACGGCAGGTCGCCCAGTAACGGCAGGTCACCCAGTAACGGCACGACGAGCAGCAGCAGGAAGATCAGCGTCGCCGCGACGGCGGCCAGGATCCTGGGCACGTCGATGAGGCCGATCAGTCTCCGCCGGTCCCGCCGACCCGCTCCTCCAGCCGTTCGAGGCGCGTGACGATCGGCTGGAGTTCCCGGCGTACGGCGGCGGTCAGCAGTGCGGCGATCTCCGGCGACGCCCCGGCGGTGCTCGCGGTCGACGGCGCTCCGGCGGCGTTCCCGGGGGACGGTGCGGTGCCGGCGGAGCCCGCCTGCGCCGCCGTCTGCGCCCGGAGGTGTACGTAGCCGGCGAGGGCCGCCGCCACCGCCCGGCGGGTCAGCCGCAGCTCGGCGCCGAGCGACCGGAGCAGTTGGCCACCGCCGCCGTCCGGCTCGGCGATCAACCCGAGCAGCAGGTGCTCGCAGCCGACGTAGTTGTGCCCGAACGCCGTCGCCTCGGTGACGGCCAGCTCCAGGGCGTTCGCCGCCGGCCCGCTGAAGCGCAGGGCGTCGTCCGGATCGGCACCCGGCTCGGCGGCCGGGCGACCGGCGAGGTCCCGGGCCAGCCGTTCCGGCTCGATCTCCTCGGTGCGCAGCACGCGCAGGGCCAGGTTGGTCCCCTCGGCCAGCATCCCGGCGAGCAGATGGGCGCTGCCGACCGACGCCGAGCCGTCCGCGCGGGACCGTTCGACGGCCATCAGCACCGCTGCGCGGGCCCGCGGGGTGAAGTGCGGCAGCCGGGCGGCCAGGTCGGCGTCGTCCAGCTCGCCGAGAGCGGTCTCCCGGATGGCGGTGACCCGGCGTACGGCCTGTTCGAGGGCGCGCTGGCAGACCGCCGAGACGGGAATCCCGGCGACCCGCACCGCCTCGGCCAGCTCGTCGGGGAGATAGACGTTGATCTTCGGCATCGCGGATCCCTTCCTCGGCACCCAGTACTACCCCCACTATAACCCCAAGGGGGTTATCAAATATCCCCGTCGGGGATTCTCCGCCTGCGCTAGGCTGGACCAACTGGATCGGAGCGACGAGAGTCGATCGGAGTGACACGGATGGCGACGGTGGGGCGGCGAGCTAGTTCCGCCGAGCTGGGAAACGAGGACAGCGTCCTCGCCTGACCCCCTCGGCCCGGCTCGGCGCACGCCCTCTCGGCCTCGACCATCCGCTCATCGCGCGAACGCATCCGGACGGAGATCGCGAGGACCCCGTACGGCTTCCGCCGTCCTGGGCTCCGGTGCGCGTTCGCCAGCGACCCGACAGGCGAACCAATGCGATCCTCCGACATCCGCCGGACCTTCCTCGACTACTTCACCGCACGCGGCCACACGCCCGTGCCGTCCAGCCCGCTGATCCCCGACGATCCGACACTGCTGCTCACCATCGCCGGGATGAACCAGTTCACGCCGTACCTCCTCGGCGACGCCACGCCGCCGGCGCCCCGGCTGACCAGCGTGCAGAAGTGCGTACGCACCAGCGACATCGACAACGTCGGCCGGACGACCCGGCACGCGACCTTCTTCGAGATGCTCGGCAACTTCTCCTTCGGCGACTACTTCAAGGCCGACGCGATCACCTACGCCTGGGAGCTGCTGACCCGGCACTACCGGCTCGACCCGGACCGGCTCTGGATCACCGTCTACACCGACGACGACGAGGCGGTCGGGCTGTGGCGCCGGGTCGGCGTGCGGGACGACCGCATCCAGCGGCTCGGCACCGCCGACAACTACTGGTCGATGGGGGTGCCGGGACCCGCCGGCCCCTCCTCGGAACTCTGCTACGACCGGGGGCCGGCCTTCGGTGTCGAGGGCGGCCCGGCGGCCGACCCCGAGCGGTACGTCGAACTCTGGAACCTGGTCTTCATGCAGGATCTCCGGGGCGAGGGCGGAGTCAAGGAGGACTTCCCGATCCTCGGCGCCCTGCCGAGCCGCAACATCGACACCGGCCTCGGCCTGGACCGGCTCGCCGCGATCCTCCAGGATGTCGAGACGGTCTGCCAGACCGACCTGCTCGCCCCCACCCTGGCGCTGGTGCAGGAGCGTGCCGGACGCCCCTTCCCCGGCCGGGACGGCAGTGACGCGTCCGTCTCCTTCCAGGTGGTCGCCGAACACGCCCGTACCACGGCGTTCCTGATCGCCGACGGCGTGCTTCCCGGCAACGAGGGGCGCGGCTACGTGCTGCGCCGGATCATGCGCCGGGCGATTCGGCACGCCCGCTCGCTCGGCATCGACGCGCCGGTGCTGGGCGCGGTCACCGGCAGCGTCGTGGCGAACCTCGGCGGGGCGTGGCCGGAACTCGCCGCGCAGCGCGGCCTGATCGAGGCGGTCACCACCCGCGAGGAGGAGAGTTTCACCGGGACGCTCCGGCAGGGCGGCCGGCTGCTCGACGCGGCGATCGGCCGGGCCCGGCAGGCGCACTCCGGCCGGCTGTCCGGCGAGACCGCCTTCGAACTGCACGACACCTACGGCTTTCCGATCGAACTCACCGTCGAGGCGGCGCGGGCGGCCGGGCTCGACGTCGACGAGGAGCGATACGCGACCCTGCTGGACGCGCAGCGGCGCCGGGCCCGCGAGGGTGGCCGGGGTCGGGACGCGGCGACGCGGCGCCGGACGGAGAGCTACCGGGAGCTGCTGGCCCGGCACGGGCCGACCGACTTCGTCGGCTACACCGACGACTCCACCGAGACCGAGCTGCTCGCGGTGCTGGCCGACGGCCGCCCGGTCGGCTCCGCCGGCGAGGGCGACCGGGTCGAGCTGGTGCTGCGGCGCAGCCCGTTCTACGCCGAGTCCGGCGGCCAGCTCGGCGACGGCGGGCGGATCCGGACCGCCGACGGCGCCCTCGTCGAGATCACCGACACCCGGTACGGGGTCGCGGGCCTGCACGTACACACGGGTCGGGTCGGGCATGCCGAGCTGCGACCCGGCGACCCGGTACTGGCCGAAGTGGACGGTGCGCGGCGGGCGGCGACCGCACGTTCCCACTCGGCGACCCACGTGCTGCACGCGATGCTGCGCCGGGTGCTCGGCGGGCACGCCCGGCAGCAGGGCTCGCTGGTCGCGCCCGGCCGGCTGCGGTTCGACTTCACGCACTTCGCCCCGGTCGACCAGAACGAGCTCGACACCATCGGCACGCTTGTCGACGACTATCTGCTGACCGACCCGGAGGTGCGGGTCTGGCAGGCGAGCCGGGCCGAGGCGGAGGCGGCCGGCGCGATCGCCTTCTTCGGCGACCGGTACGGCGAACAGGTCCGGATCGTCGACATCGGCGACGCGTCCCGGGAACTCTGCGGCGGTACGCACGTCGGGCACGGCACCCAGGCAGGGCCGGTACGGATTCTCGGCGAGTCCTCCGTCGGCGCCGGCGTACGCCGGATCGAGGCGCTCACCGGCGGCGACGCGCTCCGGTACGCCGACACCGAACGGCGGATCCTCGCCGAGGTCGGCCGGCTCGTCGGCGCCCGCCCCGAGGAGCTGGTCGCCACCCTGGCCAGGCGACTCGACGCGCTCGCCACGGCCGAGGCGGCGCTGCGCCGGCACCGGCGCGACGAACTCGACTCGATCGCCGGGGCGCTGCTCGGGCGACGCCGCCCGGTCGGCGCCGGCTGGCTGGTCAGCGACCGGCGCGACGACCTGACCCCCGCCGAACTTCGTACGGTGGCCGGCGGTGTCCTGGCGCGCAGCCCGGCCGGCACCCCGATGGTCGTGGTCCTGGCGACCGCACAGGAGGGCCGGGCGCAGCTCGTCGCCGGCCTGGACCGGACGCTGCTGGACCGGGGCGCCCAGCCCCGCGACCTGCTGGCCGAGGCGGGTCGGTTGGTCGGCGGCGGTGCCGGTGGCACGGGCGGCCTGGCCAACGCGGGCGGGCGGCACGCGGACCGGATCGGTGCGGCACTGTCCCGGGCCGAGGCGGCGGCACGCAACCTGCTCGGCAGCCACCCCGACCGGTAGCGCCAGGATGTCCCGTGCCGCTCCCGCCCCGGAGCGGCGCGGGACCCCCTCCGCCGGTCGTCGTCGCGCGGCTCAGACCTGCCCGGGATAGAAGCCGTGCCGGGCGAGCGGGCCGATCAACTGCGCTTCCTCGTATGCGAAGTGCGAGAGCAGGGTGTCGGTGAGCAGGTCGATCGCCTCGGTGATCGGGCCGTGGTCGGTGGGGTTGCGGGCCAGGTGCACCAGTGCCGCGTCGATCCCCTCCAGGACCTCGTGGATGGCGAGATGCTCCTCGTGCAGCCGGTCCAGCACGGCCACCAGGTCCGGTTGGCTGCGCCGCAGGTGCGGGAAGATGGCCTGGCTCTCCATCGTGTGGTGGTTCGCCACCGAACGGCACTGTGCCTGGCAGACCCCGCCGAGTGTCCAGTCGTTGGCCCGGATCGTCATCATGTTGAGCTGGTCGCGGGCGTCGCCGACCTGCGTCGCACCCTCCTTGACCTGCTGGAGGATGTCCCGGACCTGGCGCAGCTCCGCCCGGTAGTGGTCGTGCACGTCGACCAGGTGCTGGCCGACGTACCGGCCCCGGTGGGTGAAGGTGACCTCCGGGGGCGGCTCGGGGGCGACCGGCCGGGTCGCCTCGTCCAGCACGCTCTTGGGGCTGAGCCGCTCGTCCGGCGGGACGGTCGGCAACACGCCGGTCCGCCGGGTCAGCCAGTCGTTCTCGGTGGTCATGACCTGCCTTCCGCGATCTTCCGGAGGCGTCGATTATCCGCCATCCCGACCCAGGTCATGATCGGCAGGGTCGCCGCGGGTGGACCTACCCCAGGCCGGGTCAGCCGGCCCGCGCCGCCCGCCACCGCCGGGCCGCCCGGCGCTGCTGGATCTCACCGCTCGCCTGCTGCCGGGCGTTCCCGCTCCCGGCCGCTCCACCCCGCTTCCCCGTCGTGGGCGGCAGCCATCGGTGGAGCTGTGCGGCACGACTGGCGGCGGCGAACGCCTCCTCGCGGAGGCTGCGGGCCGCGGCGGCGGCCACCTCGGCGTCCCGCCACGCGGCCTGTTCCCGCTCCTCCGCCGCGCGGTGCGCGGCCAGCAGGGTGTCCCGGGCCACCCGGCGCAGCACGATCTCCTGCTCGGCCGGGTGCCGCCTCGGGTCCCAGCCGTTCCGGTTGGCCAGCGCGTCGCTCAGGTGCAGTACCGACAGCTCGTGCCGGGTGGCCGCCGCCATCGCGGCGCGGTGCAGGAAGCGCTCCCGCTCGGCGTACTCGGCCGGGGTGCGCGGCGTACGCGGCTCGGGCAGCAGCGCGGCGGCGTCGACCCGGCGGGCGGCTGCGTCCGCCTCCTCGTACCGGCGCCAGGCCGCCTCGGCCGCCTCCTGCGTCGCCAGCCACTCGTCCCGGCGCCGCTGGGCGGTGACGGTGGACCGCTCGGCGGCCACCGCGACCTCCTCGGCGTAGCGGTGCAGTTCGGCCGCTCTGGCGGCCAGCCGTTCCCGGCGTCCCTCGGCATCCGCGGACGCCACGTCGTAGCCGGTCGCGTCCCGCTGGTCGGGTGTGTGCCCACGCGGGCGCGCGATCAGCCAGATTCCGGCCGCCAGAGCGAGCCCGACCACGGCGAGCCAGAACGTGGTGGAGGTGATCACCTCGGTCAGGAAGTTGTACAGCAGGTCGTTCATCAGGGGCACCTCGCGGGGTGGACGTTGCGAACGGGGGTCGGCGAGACCGGACCGGACGCCGTCTGGTGCGGCCGGCCCTCAGCGGAGCGGAGGCGCGCGCGGCCCGATGGCCCGCACGTACGCGTCGCCGGCCGGCCGTGCCCCGCCCCCCGGCCCGGCCACGGGCCGATCCGGCCGCTCGACGAGCAGGCCGGCCCGGACCAGCACGGTCGGCACCACCGAGCCGGCAAGGGTCCGCCGCTCCGTCGCGGCCGACTGCTCGACCCCCGCCGACGGCCGCTCGGCCACCAGTGCCTGCTCCCGCCCTGCTGCCTGCTCCCGTCCGGCGCGATGCACGCTCGACGTCGGCGCGTCCACAGTCGACTCAGCGGCAGCGGGCGGGCCCGGGGTCGCCGCCGCGGCCGGACCGGCGGAAAGCGCGGTCCCGGCCCCACCGGCGCCGAGCAGCAGGCCCATCAACACCAGAGCGGTCACGAACCGCACCGACCGGCACGCTATCCACCACACGGGGCGGACCAACGCGACGGAGAGCATCCACCCAAACTACCTCGGGCCCCGCGCACCCGCTCGTCGAGGAGTTCGCCGGTGACCGACGTCAGTAGATGGCTGTGCCAGCTAGCTGACTGTGCTACTTTCTTCGCCGTGGATCAGGAGCGCCGTGGCCAGTGGCTGCGCGGGGTGCTCGACCTATGCGTCCTCGCCCTGCTGCACCGCCGGGAGTCCTACGGATACGAGCTGGCCCAGTCGCTGGACGCGGCCGGCATCGGCCCGATCCAGGGCGGCACCCTCTACCCGGTGCTGCTCCGGCTGCAACGCACCGGCCTGGTCAGCGCCGAGTGGCGGGAAGGGGCCGCCGGGCCGGCCCGCAAGTACTACCGGATCACTCCGGTCGGCGTCGAGACGTTACGCCGGACCGCCGTCGACTGGGACGCCTTCTCCGGCGGGGTGGGGATGGTCCTGCGGGAGGTGCAGAAGCGATGAACCACGACGGATGGTTGCACGCACTCGCCGGTGAGCTGCACCGGCGCGGCGTCGACCCGGACCTCTCGCGGCATGTGGTCGCCGAGGCCGCCACCCATCTGCGGGACAGCGGCGAGCCGCCGTCGCGGGTCTTCGGAGCGCCGGCGGCGTACGCCACGGCGGTGGCCGAGAGCGTCGGCGCAGCACAGCCGGGCCCCGGCACTCCGCAGCCGACCGTGGGGGTGGCCCGGGTGGCGGCGCCCCCGGCGACGCGCGGCTACGGCCCGGTCCGGTTGGAGGTGCGCGGGATCACCAAGCGCTACCGTCGGCGGCCGGTGCTGACCGGTGTCGACCTCACGGTACGGTCCGGCGAGATCGCCGCCGTGGTCGGCGCGAACGGCGCCGGCAAGAGCACCTTCCTGCGCATCTGCGCCGGCCTGCTCAGCCCGGACTCCGGCCGGGTCCGGGTGCACGGCACCCTCGGCTACTGCCCGCAGTCCGGCGGCACCAGCGACTTCCTCTATCCGGAGGAGCACTTCGCGCTGGTCGGCGCCGGGCGGGGGCTGCGCCGCGCCGACGCCCGCGCGGCCGGCCGGGCGCACGCCGCCGCGCTGGACTGGGACGCCGCCGGCCGCATCCAGGCCCGGCACCTCTCCGGCGGCACCCGGCAGAAGCTCAACCTGGTGATGGCGGCGCTCGGCGAGCCGGACGTGCTGCTGCTCGACGAGCCCTACCAGGGCTTCGACCGGGGCACCTACCTCGACTTCTGGCAGCAGCTCTGGCACTGGCGCGCGGAGGGCCGGGCGATCGTCGTGGTGACACACCTGCTCAACCAGCTCGACCGGGTCGACACCGTGCTCGACCTGACACCGGCCCGGGAGATGTCCGCATGACCAAGATCTGGACGGTGGCGGAGCTGGCGCTGCGCGAGGTGCTCCGCCGCCGGGGCGTGCTCGTGATCCTGCTGCTCTTCCCGCTCGCCTTCTACGCCAGCCGCCGGGACGACCACGCCGGCCAGTCGATCCGGTTCGTCTGCCTCGGGTTGAGCTGGGCGCTGAGCACCGCCGCGCTCTTCGCCGGCAGTGCCGCCCGGAGCATCGAGCCCCGGCTGCGGCTCTCCGGCTATCGCGCGCACCACCTGCACCTCGGCCGGTTGCTCGCGCTGTGGACGGTCGGCGCCGTGCTCTCGCTGCCGTACTTCCTGCTGGTCCGCTTCGACCAGGACAACGTCCGGTACGGCGCCATCGCACTGATCATGGCCTTGACCGTCGCCACTGCGGTGCCGTTCGGGCTGGCGCTGAGTGCGATCCTGCCCCGCGAGTTGGAGGGCACCCTGGTGCTGTTGATCGTGGTCGGGCTCCAGATGGTGATGGACCCGGCGGACACCGCCGCTCGTGCGCTGCCGTTCTGGTTCAGCCGCGAGATCGGCACGTACGCGATCGACCACACCGACAGCGGTTATCTGGCGCGCGGCCTGGTGCACGGTGTGGTCCTGACCGTCACGCTCACCGCCCTGGTGGCGGCGGCCTCCGGCATCCGGCTGCGGCAGCGCCGCCACCTGAGCTTCGAGTGACGGCCGGGTCAGCCGTGCCGCTTCGCCAGGCCGACGAACGCCTGCCACGCCTCGGGGCCGAAGGCCAGGGTGCCGCCGTCGCGGTCCTTGGTGTCCCGGACCAGCACCCGGCCGGACAGGTTGTCGGCCACCTCGATGCAGTTGCTTGCGCCGGTGCTGCGGGTCGACGTCCGCCAGCGGGGGATGTCTACGTCCATGTTTCCATCGCCTTCCTGAGCAGTTCGAGGCTGGCGCCCTGCGGTAGAGCGTACTCGCGGATGGCCTCCCACTGTCGCTCCAGGACGGCTATCCCGGCGTGGTCCTCCACCACGATGCTCTCGCCCGGCGCGTCCTTCACGCCCACCGTGCGCCCATGCACGGTGGCAAGCGCGATCGGCCCGTCCAGACCGGCGTACGCGCCGACGTGGGACGGCACCACGAAGATGCTGATGTGCGGCCGGGCACACGCGTCGACGATCGCACGCAGTTGTTCGTGCATCACCGCCTCGCCACCCACCGGGCGGTAGAGGGCACCCTCGTCGAGGACCACGACCACCCGGGGCGGGTCTTCCTCGCGGGTCACGACCTTGCCTTGGGCAAGCCGGGTGGCTACGGCTTCCTCCAAGGCCGCGCCCGACTTGGTGGTGCCGATGACAGCGCGGGCGTACCCCTCGGTCTGGAACGGTCCCGGCATCACCGCGAGTTCGAAGTAGCGGATCATCGACGCCTCGCGCTCGTATTCGAGCCAGGGACGCAGCCACACGGGTGCCTTCTCGTCCAGCACGAACTCCTGGTAGAAGTCGAGCAGACCCGTCCGGTACACCCGGTCCACCGGCCCCAGATAGTCGGGCAGCGCGGGGCGCTCGCCGCGCTCGACGGCGCCGACATGGGACGCCGAGAAGTGGACGCGTTCCCCCCACGCCTCCTGAGTAAGCCCGAGGGATTCACGCACCCTGCGCAGCTCCCCTATCAGATAACGGCTGCCGCTCATAGACCTTCACGTCCCCCAATCCGTCTCAATGAACCCCCGAGCGCGCACGCGGCCACCCAAGGCACTCTCGGTGACCCCCCCGTCCCCCCGGGTTACCGGCCATCTTCCGTCGCTGGTGACCCATAGTCCAGGGTGGATTCCGGGCACCCCGCTAGCGAATTGCCCTCCAGGGGTGCTAACGACGGGAGGTACGACATGAAGCATCTGCGCGAGGCGAAGCCCCGCCACCGCCGGGCATGGTGGCGACTCTGGCGCTACTGCCGATGCGGGCACCGCTGGATCTGTCCGGACTCGAATCTGCTGACACCCGTGCCCTACCAGCCGACCGCGCCGGTCTACCGGGACTGCTGGTCCACGCCGCGCAGCACGCCCATCACGCTGACCGAGGCCGAGGCGGTCGAGATCCTGACGCTGGCGGATCCCCCACCACCGGCCCGGCCCGGCAACGGGCGACCCCGGTGGGACGCGCCGACGCACTCGCACCTGAACAACGGCCGGGCCGGCACCCTGACCCCGGCCCGGCAGCGCCGCTCCCGGTCCGGCGCCGGGATCTGACCCGTGATCGGGCCGTGGGCACGGTGGGAACGGCACGCCGCACGACGCCGCACGAAAGCGGCCCGGATGGCCCGCGCGGCCCGCCCGGCCCCCGTGCCGGGCGGGCACGAGCCCGACGGGCGATACCAGTGCAGGGCGTGCGAGTACACGCCCTGGCCGTGCGAGACCGCGCGGATGGATCTCCTGACGGGCTTCGGCGGAGACCGCGTGGCCCTGCTGACGTATCTCGGAGTGCACCTGACCCGAGCACTACAGGCGCTACCCGACACGCATCCCGCCCTGGTCGTCAGCCAAATCATCTACTGGGTGCCCCGGCGCCGGCCCTGATCTTCCACCCATCACCGGTAAGACCCACGGCCCGCCCTGGGCTCCCGCCCTGGGCTCCCGCCCCGGGCTCAGGGTTCGGGCTGCGGCGCGGGCGGGTCGAGCAGCAGGGCGAGCCGGTCGACGCTGAGCGCGCTGACCAGCAGCCGCTCCTTGCGGTTGCCGAGCAACCGACTGGTCCAGTCGACGAAGCCGCCGTCGCCGAGCTCGACCCGCTCGCCGTCGAGTACCGCCCCGATCTTGAAACACCAACCCGTGTAGTAGCCCCGGCCGCCGGAGCGGTCCGGGTCGTCGCGCAGCACGACCTTGGGATGGTCGGCGAGGGCGGCCCGAGCCGCCTCGGCGATCGGTGCCGCCGACGGCTCCAGCACGGTGATGGCGACCTCGACCGTCTGCACCCCGGCGGCCTCCAGCGCCGTGCAGAGGATCCGTAACTGCTCGCCGCAACTGCGCCGCTCGAACGCCAGGCTGCCGGTGTCCCGGCCGGCGGTGACCAGGGCGAAGAGGTTGAAGTGGGCGAACCGGCCGGCACCGGCGAAGCGCTGGGCCCGGATCACCCGTTGCAGGGTCGCCAGCCGCACCGGCGGCGCGGAACGGCCGTGCCGGGCGAGCAGCTCCCGGCGTCGGACCGCCGCCTCCAGCGCGAGGCCGTTCGTCGGATCGGCCGCCACCTCACTGCCCCGGATGGTGGCGAGCACGTTGTTCTGGTTGACGCCCGCGACCGCGGAATGGGTGCCGAGCGGCACCACCGGGGCGAGGGTGAGCAGTTCGAACCGGTCCGGAAGGGCAGAGAGCAGCAGATCCTCGGCCCGGCGCAGCCTGCGGAAGCCGGCCGGGGCGGGTGCCACGAAGCGGTCCTCGGCGTACCGGCGCAGCACGTCGGCGGGGGTGAGGAACCCGGCCCGGGTCCGGAACGCGGCCAGCAGCAACGTGACCAGGTCGGAGCCGGAGAGCCGTACGCCCAGGATGTTCAGGATCTCGGCACCGCCGGCCTGGCGTAGTACGCGGGCCAGCGCGGCACCCTCCACCGTGTCAGGATCCGCCATCGCATATCGCTATCACGACGGATCGCCGTCCACCACCCGCATTTCAGGCCCGGCAGGTCACCGGTCCCCACCCCGTCCGTCGCGGGCGACCGGGCCGCGTGCCGGCAGGCGCTCAGCGGGTTCGATGTGGACCCGGCCCCGGCCGAACGCGTCGGTCCGGCCCCAGCGCCCGAGGATGTCGATCAGCTCGACCCGGCCGAGTTCCTCCGGGATGGCCGGGTCGATGGTCAGGTGATCCTCGTGCGGGCGCAGCCCGAGCATGGTACGCAGCAGCGCCAGCGGGGTGCCGGCCGACGATGCGTGCGGGCTGCACGCCCGTGGATACTGCACCGGATACCTGGTGAGCTGCCGGTCGTAGCCGGCAAACGCCTCCGGCATCCGTGCACCGAAATACCGCGACGCCTCCAGCAGGCCCATCGCCAGCCGGGCCGCCTCCTCGACGAAGCCGTACCGGCGCAGGCCGAGGGCGATTATCGAGTTGTCCCACGGCCAGATCGCGCCGGTGTGGTAGCCGATGGGGTTGTAGCGGGCCTGGTCGTCGGCGAGCGTGCGGACGCCCCAGCCGGAGAAGAGCGGGCGGCTGAACAGGTGGTCGACCACCTGCCTGGCCCGGGACTCGTCGACGATGCCGCTCCAGAGCAGGTGTCCCATGTTGGAGGCGAGTGCGTCGACCTGACCGCCCTCGGCATCGAGCGCGAGCGCGTAGTAGCCACGCTCGGCGATCCAGAAGTCCCGGTTGAACCGGGCGCGCAGGTTGGCCGCCTCCCGCTCCAGCCGGTCCGCGTACGCCGGGTCGTTCCAGAAGCGGCGGGCCAGCCGGGCGGCCCGCATCTTCGCGTCGTACGCGTAGCCCTGCAACTCGCAGGTCGCCCGGGGTGTGCCGGGCAGCCGCCCGTCTGCGTACGAGATGGCGTTCCAGGAGTCCTTCCAGCCCTGGTTCTCCAGCCCTCCCGGGCTGCGGCGCTCGTACCAGACGTAGCCGTCGTCCATCAGGTTGCCGTACGAGTCGATCCAGGCGACCGCCTGCCGGGCCTCGGATTCGAGATGCCGTACCGTGTCGGCGTCCCCGGTCCACCGCTCGTACTCGTCCAGCAGGATCACGAAGAGCGGCGTGCAGTCCGCCGTGCCGTAGTAGGTGGTGTACGGGCTGTCCTCGAACCCGCCCGGTTCGCCGTACCGGATCTCGTGCAGGATCTTGCCCGGCTCCTCGTCGCGGAAGTCGTCGATCCGGCCACCCTGGAGCAGACCGAGCACCCACAGCGCGCTGCGGGCGAGTTGCGGCTTGAACGGCAGCGCCTGGAAGCCGGTGATCAGGCTGTGCCGGCCGAAGATCGTCATGAACCAGGGCAGCCCGGTCGCCGTCAGCCGCACCTGGCTGGTCAGCCCGGTGTACTGCAACGCGGCGAGGTCGACCAGGCTCTGCCGGTAGACGTCGGCCAGCGGCTCGCAGTCGCAGGTGAGTTTCGGCGCCTGCGCCAGCCACTCGCGCAGCTCCCGCCGCTTCTCCGGGCGGGTCTGCTCGTAGCCGCGCAGGTTCTCCCGGACGTCGCGGCCACCCGCGCCGAGGATGACCCCGACCACCTGGAGGGTCGTGGACCACGCCCCGTGCGCGCCGAGTTCGATCCGGAAGGTGAGCCCGTGCTCGTCGATCTCGGCGGGCTCGCTTGTGGAGACGACCGTCTCGGAGACGTGCCGCTCCCGGTCGCGGCGCAGCCGGAGCCGGCCCGGCTCCACGAACCTGCGCGCCCGGCCGGGCAGCGATCGCGCCTCCCGGGCGTCGAAGATGTCGGCGAAGTCGCAGTCGACCTCGACCCGGAGAGTGAGCTCCACCGGCTCGTCCCGGTGGTTGAGGACGGTCAACTGTTCCTCGAACGCACCGCTGAGCGACCGGTGCCGGATCACCGACGTCTTCGCGTCCACGTAGTGGGTCGGCTCGCCCGGCACCAGGAAGAAGCGGCACTCGAAGTACTGCAGGTCGTCCACGGAGAGGGCGTGCAGCCGCTCGCCGTCGACGGTGAGTACCCACCTGGAGAGGAAGCGGGTGTCCCAGGCGAAGAGTCCGGACGGATAGTCCGGGGACGGGTCGACGTCGCCGCGGGAGTCGCTGAGCATGAACGTGTTGCCGTCCAGGATGTCCACGAGCTCCTTCACGGCACCGGCTCCCCGTCCCGCAGCCCTCTCCGGCCGGCGAACCGCTCCCGGATCCGCTCCCGGGGATCGCGGGTGCCGGGCGGTGGCGGGAAGACCCGCCGGAACATCAGCAGCAGCGGCAGGCTGCCCTGCACCGTCAGCTCGTTCCGGTTGTACGCGGCGACCACCTGTGCCTCACCGGTCGCGAACCGGTCGAAGAGCGCCTTCTCGGCACCGACGACGCAGTCGGCGTCCCGCCGCTCGTGCGAGACCAGCACGTTGCCCCGGTTGATCGCGACGAACCAGTGCTCGACCCCGCCGTCCCGGCCGAGGTCGAACCGGATGGTTCCCCTGGCCTTGGTGGGCAGGATCTCCGGCCCGCTCTGCTCGAGCCCGGCGAAGAACTCGGCGGTCGGATCCGCCATCGGATGCCGCCTCCCCTCTGGTTCGTCCCGTCCGTGCGCCACGACGGCCACGACTGGTCGCTACGGCTGCGACTAGTCCGTCAGGTGCGGTGGCGTCCGGCTGTGTTCGGCCCGGCCCCGGCCGAAGGCGTCGATCAGGCCCCAGCGCCCCGGAATGTCCAGCAGTTCCATCCGGCCCATCGACGCCGGCAGGGCCGGGTCGACCACCAGGTGCTCGCCGTGCGGGTCGAGGCCGAGCAGGGTCCGGATCATCAGCATCGGCGTGCCTGTCGACCAGGCCTGCGGGCTGCACGCCGTCGGATACTGCACCGGGTACTTCGTCAGCGCCCGGTCGTAGCCGGCGAACGCCTCCGGTAAGCGGCCGGCGAAGTAGCGTCCCGCCTCGATCATGGCTTCCGCGATCTGGCCCGCCTCGTGCCGGAAGCCGTAGCGGCGCAGGCCCCAGGCGATCAGCGAGTTGTCGAACGGCCAGACCGTGCCGACGTGGTAGCCGATCGGGTTGTACCGGCCCTCTCCCTCGGCCAGGGTGCGCACCCCCCAGCCGGAGAAGAGCCGGGGACCGAGCAGGTGCTCGGCCACCTTCGCGGCCCGGTCGTCGTCGACGATCCCGCTCCACAGCAGGTGCCCCATGTTCGACGAGAGCGCGTTGACCTGGCCGCCCTCGGTGTCCAGGGCGAGCGCGTAGTACTCGCCGTCGGCCACCCAGAAGTCCCGGTTGAACCGCTGCTTCAGCTCCATCGCCTCCCGCTCCAGCTGGTCGGCGAAGACCGGGTCCTGCCAGACCTCGCGGGCCAGCCGGGCGCTGCGCATCTTGGCGTCGTAGGCGTAGCCCTGGAGTTCGCAGGTGGCCCGGGGAAACGCCGGCAGCCGCCCGTCGGAGTACGAGATGGCGTCCCAGGAGTCCTTCCAGCACTGGTTCTCCAGGCCGTTGCGCAGGTTCCGCCGCTCGAACCAGATGTAGCCGTTGCCCATCAGGTCGCCGTACCGGTCGATCCAGCGCAGCGCGGCGTGTGCCTCGTGCTCCAGCGTCTCGACCAGCTCGACGTCCCCGGTCCAGCGCTCGTACTCGTCGAGCAGGATCAGGAAGAGCGGGGTGGAGTCGGCCGACCCGAAGTAGGCGGAGTGCGGCTGCTCCTCGAACGCGGAGGACTCGCCGTACCGGACCTCGTGCAGGATCTTGCCGGGCTCGCGCTCGCGGAAGTCGTCCAGCGTTACCCCCTGGGTGGTCGCCAGGTAGCGCAGGGTCCGGCGGGCGAGCTCCGGGGTGAAGGGCAGCGACTGCAGGCAGGTGATCAGACTGTCCCGGCCGAACATGGTCATGAACCAGGGCAGGCCGGCGGCGGGCAGCGAACCCTCGGAGATCAGCGGCGAGTAGCGCAGCGCGGCCAGGTCGACCAGGCTCCGCTCGTACGTCTCCTTCAACGGGTCGCTGTCGGTGTGCAGCTTCGGCGCCCGCGAGAGCCAGGTGTCCAGGTCCCGACGCAGTTCCTCAGGGGAGCGGCTCTGGTGCCGCTGGATGCTGAGCCGGATGTCCCGGCCCCCGGCGCCCTCCACCAGGGTCTCGACCCGGAGCCGGGTCCGCCACTGCCCGTGCGCGTCGATGCGCAACGCGAAGGTGAGGCCGTGCTCGTCGAACTCGGCAGGCGCGCTGGAGGTGATGACCGACTCCCGGCGGAAGGTCTCCCGCTGGTAGGTGAGGCGCAGCCGGTTCTCCTCCACGGTCGCGGTGGTCTCGCCCACCTTCTCCCGCACGTCCTTGATCTCGAACAGGTCGGCGAAGTCGCTCTCCACACTGATCCGGACCGTCAACTCGGCCGGCGTGTCCTGGTGGTTGAGGACGGTGAGATCCTCCACGAAGCTACCGCCGACCGTCCGGTGCCGGATGATCGACAGCTTGGCGTCCACGTAGTGTGTCGGTTCCCCCGGCACCAGGAAGAACTGCGACTCGAAGTACTGCAGGTCGTCGACGGAGAGCACGTTGAGCCGGGCACCGTCGACGGTCAGCTCCCACTTCGACAGGAACCGTGTGTCGAAGGAGAAGAGTCCGGTGGGGAAGGTCGGCGACGGGTCGATGTCCCCCCGGTTGTCGCTGACCACGAAGGTGTTGCCGTCGAGGATGCTCACCAGTGGTTTCATTGCCGCTGCCCCCGCTGTCGTACCCAGTCCTGCGGTTCGTGTGCGCCGGGCGGGCCGGGCACCAGGTGGTGCAGGTAGCTGTAGAGGGCGATCTTGCCCTCCACGGTGACCCGGTTGCGCAGCAACGCTGCCAGCGGGTTCGCCTCGCCCGCGGCGATCCGGTTGAAGAAGGGCCGGTCGGTCCGGACGGTGCAATCCGCCGGGCGGTCGGCCTGGGTGGCGCTCACGCTGCCGGCACTCATCACGAGCAGCCAGACGTCGTCGCCGTCGTCCGACTCGAGTTCGAAGCGGATGGTCCCGCGGACCCGGCTCAGCAGCGGGTCCGGCGGCCGGTGGTTGAGCCCCTCGAAGAACTGGGTGGTCGGATCCATCGCACCGCCTCTCCCTCGCGCCGTAGCCCGACGAGCCCG
The DNA here is from genome assembly GCF_049315195.1 of Plantactinospora sp. WMMC1484. Lineage (NCBI taxonomy): Bacteria > Bacillati > Actinomycetota > Actinomycetes > Micromonosporales > Micromonosporaceae > Plantactinospora > Plantactinospora sp. WMMC1484. The sequence goes on along the minus strand of NZ_CP186055.1, from coordinate 2,678,679 downwards.
GGGACGCCGTTGTCGCCCGGACCCGTCGGGCCGCTCTCAGTTGTTCGGTTCATCGGCGCTGATGTCGGCGAGCACGGACTGCGGCTCGCGCTCGACCGCGAGGTCACCGAGGGAGACCAAGCCGATCAACCGACCGTCCTCGACAACCGGCAACCGGCGTACGCCGTAGGTGCGCATCAGGTCGGCGGCGGCGACCGCGTCGTCGTACTGCGTCACGGTGATGACGTCCTGGGTGAGGATCTGGTTGAGGGTGGCGCTGGACGGGTCCAGTTCCTCTGCCACCCCGCGAACCGTGATGTCCCGGTCGGTGACGATGCCTATCACGTCGTCCCCGTTGGTGACGATTACGTCGCCGATCGCGCTGTCCCGCATCTCCTGGGCGGCGGCGGTGAGCGTGTCGCCGCCGTCCATGGTCACCAGGCGGGTCGTCATGAACTCTCCGACGGTCGTCATCCTGCTCCCCTCTCCATGTCGGCCGTCGCGGTCTACCCGGGCAGACCGCGACGTAACGCCGCACGACGAGAGCTGAGAAGACCGGCCGGAATCCGGGCTCAGGCGGGCCTGAAACGGTCAGGCGCGCGGTGGTGCGCCGTACACCCGGTCGACCGGGAGCCGGAGCACCAGCCGGCGGTCGGCCACCATCGCCCGGCGGTAGTCGTCCCAGTCCGGGTGCTCGCCCCGGACCGCCCGGTAGACGTCGATCAGCTCCTCGACGGTCGGGTCGGTCGGCTCGGCGGCCTCCGGGGTCAGCTCGGCGACGCCCTCGACGACCGCGTACGCCCAGCCGTCCGGGGTGCTGACGTGGAAGCTCGCCCGGGGGTCACGCCGCAGGTTGGCGGTCTTGGCCCGGTCGCCGGTGACGGAGACGCGGATCAGCCGGCGCTCCGGGTCGTAGGTGTAGCTGACGTTGGAGAGCTGTGGCCGGCCGTCCCGCTTGAGCGTCGCGAGCACGCCGAGCGCACCGTCCCGGATGATGCCGAGCAGCGCCTGTTCCGTGCGTCCGTCCACCACGCTCACCTCCCGAGGGCGAGTCGAGCCTAGCCCGCAGCGAGCAGCTCGGCGATCTGCACTGCGTTCAGCGCCGCCCCCTTGCGCAGGTTGTCGTTGGAGCAGAAGAACGCCAGCCCGTGCTCGACCGTCTCGTCGACCCGGATCCGGCCCACGTACGTCGGATCCTGCCCGGCCGCCAGCAGCGGGGTCGGCACGTCGGCCAGCGCCACCCCGGGCGCCCCGGCCAGCAGCTCGTGGGCGCGCCGCGGGGTCACCGGGCGGGCGAAGCTGGCGTTGACCTGCAACGAGTGCCCGGTGAAGACCGGCACCCGCACGCAGGTGCCGGAAACCCGCAGCTCGGGGATCTCCAGGATCTTGCGGCTCTCGTTGCGGAGCTTCTGCTCCTCGTCGGTCTCGGCCGACCCGTCGTCGACGACCGATCCGGCCAGCGGCAGGACGTTGAAGGCGATCGGTGCGGCGTACTGCCGGGGGGCCGGGAAGTCGACGGCCCGGCCGTCGTGGGTGAGCGCGGCGGCACCGTCGGACACCTTGCGGACCTGCTCGTCCAGCTCGGCGACGCCGGCCAGGCCGGAGCCGGAGACCGCCTGGTAGGTCGCGACCACCATGCTGAGCAGGCCCGCCTCGGCGTGCAACGGACGCAGCACCGGCATCGCCGCCATCGTGGTGCAGTTGGGGTTGGCGATGATCCCCCTGGGGCGTACGGCGGCGGCGTGCGGGTTGACCTCGGCGACCACCAGGGGCACGTCGGGATCCATCCGCCAGGCCGAGGAGTTGTCGATCACCACGGCGCCGGCCTCGGCGACCCGTGGCGCGAGTGCCCTGCTCGTGCCCTTTCCGGCTGAGAAGAGCGCGATGTCCAGCCCGCCGTAGTCGGCGGTCTCCGCGTCCTCGACGGTGATCTCACCGTCGCCCCAGGGCAGGGTGCGCCCCGCCGAGCGGGCCGAGGCGAAGAGCCGCAGTTCCTCCACCGGAAACCGGCGTTCGGCGAGTATCCGCCGCATCACGCCACCGACCTGCCCGGTGGCCCCCACAATGCCGATCCTCATACCGCGAGGCTACCCAGCCGGCCGGGCGGCCCGGCAACGCGATCACCCGACCGCCCAGCATCCGGGCCGCCCCACGCGGCGCGGACCGGATCAGCCGGCGGCGTCGACCACCTCGCCGATGCCGCTGGCGACCAGCTCGTCCCGGATCACCGCCGCGTCACCCTCGACCACCAGGGTCAGGCCCTGCGGATGCAGGTGTGTCGCGGCCGCCGCCGAGACCGCCGGCTCGCCGGTGGAGAGCAACCGCTCGCGCAGCGTCGCGTGGTAGTCGTCCGGCAGGCCGTGCACGACAAGCGTGGCCAGGGCGCTGGCGATGGCCCGGGGCGTCTGCAACTCCACCGAGAGCTGCCCGGCCCGCCAGGCGCGGGCGACCGCCAGCTCCGGCTCGGTCACCCCGGCGTCCCGGGTACGGGTGATCTCCCCGACCGCGTCCACCAGTGCCGGCGCGGTCACCGCGGTCTGCACCCCGGAGCTGACCACGAAGCGCCCGAACCGGCGGGAGTGGCCGAACTCGGACCTGATCCCGTAGGTGTAACCGCGCACCTCGCGGATCAGGTGGTTGAGCCGGGAGGTGAACGCCCCGCCGAGCACCGTGGCGGCCAACGTCATCGGCACATGGTCGGGATGCGCCCGGTGCGGCGCGGTGTGCCCGAGCCGCAGCGTGGACTGGACCGAGCCGGGCCGGTCGACCAGGATGATCCGCCGCTCGTCGCGCACCGCCACCCCGAGCACCGGACCGGCCGGCTCGGCCGCACCGGAGGCACCGGCGAACGCCGCAGCGCCGAGCGCGTCGAGGTCGATCCGGTCGAGGTCGCCGACGACCAGCAGGGTGCCGAGCCGGGTCAACCACTCGGCATGGAACGACGTCACGTCCGCCACGGTGACGGCGGCGACCGACTCCGGATCGCCGTCCATCGGGCGGCCGGGCCGCTGGTCGGCGCCGAAGAGGTCGGCCCGGAGCGCCGCGTCCGCCCGGGGGCCGGGGTTGGCCCAGTACATCCGCAGCGCGGTGACCTCGTCGTCGCGTACCCGGAGGATGTCCGCCGGGTCGAGGCGCGGGGTGCGGACGGCCTCGGCCAGCAGCTCCACCGCGGCCGGCAGCCGCTCCACCGGCACCTGGACACCGACCTGGAACGCGTCCCAGTCGGTGGAGATGGTCAGGTCGGTGCCGAGCCCCTCCAGCGCCAGCGCGTACGCCGTGGAGTCCCGCCGGGTCGTCCCCTCCTCCAGCGCCTTGGCCAGCACTCCGGAGAGCCCTTCCCGGCCGACCGGCTCGCGCCCGGCGCCGCCGTCGAGCAGCAGCACCGCGACGGCGAGGTTGTGCCCGGGCAGGTGGGCGGCGACCACGTCGCCACCGGCCACCGTCTGCCGGACGACCCGGGGAAAGGCGTACGGCCGCGCGGTGCCGGTCGGCGGCCGTTCCGCGATCAGGATGGGGCCGGGCTCGGTGGTCATGACACGCTCTCCTGGGTCTCTTCGGTCTCCTGGGCCTCCTGCGTCTCCCGGGTCTCCGGCAGGTAGCTCAGGGTGGCCCGCTCCTCGGGACGGAGCAGTTCGGCGGCGAGCGTGCTCACCTGCTCGGCGGTGACCGCGAGCAGGGCCGGCAGCCGGTCGGCCGCCCGCGCCGGGTCGCCGAGCTGGACGGCGTGCCGGCCGAGGATGTCGGCCCGCCCGTCCACGCTGGCGAGCTGCCGCCACCAGGCGGTGGTGAGCAGCGCCCTGGCCCGGTCGAGCTCGGCCTCGGTGACCCCGTCGGCCAGCCCGTCCAGCACCTCGACCAGCCCCGCCTCCAGCCGGTCGGCCGGCACCCCGTCCCGGGCGGTGGCGGTGACGATCAGCGGGGCCGGCGCGTACGCCAGGTCGACGCCGAACGCACCGACGCTTTCCGGCTGGGCGAGCCGGGCGCCGTCGGCGAGCCGCTGGTAGAGCCGGCTGCCCCGACCGCTGCCGAGCACCGTCGCGAGCATGGTCACGACGTCGTAGCCGGGACTGCCGAACGGGTGGGTCCGGTGCGCCAGATAGACCCTCGGGGCCGGCACGTCGGCGGTGACGGTCTCCCGAACCGGGGCGCCGGTGGCCGGTACCACCCGGCCGTCCGGGGCCGGCGGGATGTCCGACTGCGGGACGAGCCGGCCGAAGTAGCGCTCGGCGAGCGCGAAGACCTCCTCGGCCGAGGCGTCCCCGGCGACCGTCAGCACGGCGTTGTTCGGCGCGTAGTAGGTGGTGTGGAAGGCCTGGAAGGTGGCGAGGTCGGCGGCGTTCAGGTCCGCCATCGAACCGATCGTGGCGTGGTGGTAGGGGTGGCCGGGCGGATAGAGCAGCGGCAGCAGGCGCAGCCAGGCGTCGCCGTAGGGGACGTTCTCGTAGCGTTGCCGCCGCTCGTTCTTCACCACCTCGCGCTGGTTGTCCAGGGTCTCCTGGGTCAGCGCCGGCACCAGGCCGCCCATCCGGTCCGCCTCCAGCCAGAGCGCGAGCTCCAGGTGCTCCGACGGCAGCGTCTCGAAGTAGTTTGTCCGGTCCGGATTGGTGGTGGCGTTCAGCGAGCCACCGGAGCCCTGCACCAGTTGCATGTGCTCGGTCTTGGCCACGTTGACCGAGCCCTCGAACATCAGGTGTTCGAACAGGTGGGCGAAGCCGGTCTGGCCGTCGGGCTCGTGCCGCGAGCCGACGTCGTACCAGAGGTTCACGGCGACAACGGGCGCGCTGCGGTCCTCGCTGACCACCACGCGCAGGCCGTTGGCCAGGCGGGTGGTCTCGATCGGCCAGGGATAACCGGTCTCGGGCATGGCCACGACGCTATCCGATGGACCACCCCCGCCGGGGACAACCCCGCCGGAGCGCGGCGGGCGGGGCTATCCACATCGGCCTCCGGGCGCCTATCGTTCGGCACACCACCGCCGCCGATCAATGGCTCAGCTGGGTAGAGACAGGCGCCCCGGCACCCCCGGACCGGCGCTGCGAGCAGTCCCGAGGAGACCTCCTTGACCACTTTCCCCCCACCCGGCGCCAACGGCCGCCGGGCCACGTCCCGGCAGCGCCCGCCGACCTCCCGGCGCCGCCTGGCGATCGTCGCGGTGGCCGCGCTCACCGCCGGCGTACTGCCGGTGCTGACCGGCACTCCGGCGGCGACCGCCGCCCCGGACCGGCCGGCCAACCCGTGGACCCGGCTCGCCGACGGCTCACCCGCCGCCCGCGCCGCCGGCCCCACCGACGTCCGGGCCGACCGGTTCACCGGGTACGCCCTCGACCGTGCCGGCCTCGCCGCCGCCCTGGCCCGGGCACCCGGGGAGCGCAGCGGTGCCGCCCGGGTGGGTGCCGATGCCCTGGTGGTGGCCCTGCCCACCCCCGAGGGCGGCTTCCAGCGGTTCGCGCTGGTCGACTCGCCGGTGATGGCGCCCGGGCTGGCCGCCCGGCACCCCGAGATCCGGACGTACGCCGGCCGAGGGCTGGACGACCCGACCGCGACCGTCCGGGCCGACCTGACCCCGCTGGGCTTCCACGCCTCCGTCCGCTCCGCGCACGGCGTCTGGTACGTCGACCCGTACAGCCGGACCGACCAGGGCCGGTACGCCAGCTACCACGTGCGGGACGCCACGCACCCGGACGGGCCCTTCGTCGAGCGGGAGGACGTGGCACACACCGCCGACGCGCTCGCCGACGAGGTCGGCCCCGGCGCGACCGGCCGGACCGGTGCGGCCGGTGGGGACGTGACGCTGCGGACGTACCGGCTCGCCCTGGTCACCGACCCGTCCTACGCGACCTACTTCGGCGCGGCGAACGTCACCGCCGCCAAGGTGACCCTGGTCAACCGGGTGACGCAGGTCTACGAGGACGAAACCGCGATCCGGCTGGTGCTGGTCGAGGAGACCGAGAAGACCAACCTGAACACCCCGGCCGAGGCGATCGGCGCCGACGGTCCCTGCGGTGCCGCGCCCTGCTACACGGCGGCGCAGCTCACCTCCTGCGGCAGCGGCACGTTGAACCGCAACGTCCTCGCGCTCGGCCAGCTCGTCGGCGCGTCCAACTACGACGTCGGGCACATCGGGCTCGGCGTCAACGGTGGCGGCGTCGCCGGGCTGGGCGTGGTCGGCGGGGCGAGCAAGGCGCGCGGCTGCACCGGCCTGCCGACCCCGGTCGGCGACTTCTTCGCGGTCGACTACGTCTCGCACGAGATCGGCCACCAGTTCGGCGGCAACCACACCTTCAACGGCACCCAGTGGAACTGCTCCGGCGGCAACCGCAGCGCCGCCAACTCGTACGAGCCCGGCAGCGGGTCGTCGATCATGGCGTACGCCGGCATCTGCCAGCAGGACAACCTGCAACCGCACAGCGACCCGTACTGGTCGCAGCGGAGCTACACCGAGATCACCACCTTCGTCACGTCCTCCCGGCCGGCCGTCAACGAGGTGCAGAACGTCGCGCTGCGCGGCTTCGACACCGACGGCGACTCGTTCCGGCTCAGCTTCGGCGGCGCCGAGTCGGCGCCGATCGTCCGGGGCAGCACCTACAGCACGGCCGGGATCAGGGCCGCGATCGAGGCGATCCCCGGCTGGCCGACCGGCGCAGGCGTCTCGGTCGCGGCGTTCGGCGGCAGCGGGGCGCTGGACGACACCGGCTTCCAGGTCACCTTCTCCGGCGGGCCGGTGGCGGCCACCAACGTGGACGCGCTCGGCGTCACCGGCACCACCGGCACGGACGGGTTCGTCGGCGAGACGGTCAAGGGCGGCCCGATCGACAACGGCGGCGCCCTGGTCGAGCAGACCGGCAACTCCGCCCCGACGGTCAGCGCGCCGGAGGCGTACACCGTCCCGGTCCGCACGCCGTTCGCGCTGACCGGCAGCGCCACCGACCCGGACGGCGACACGGTGACGTACCTCTGGGAGCAGAACGACCGGGGCGGGGTCAGCGGCGGCAGCAGCGCCGGGACCGCACTGGTCAACAACACCAAGACCAACGGCCCGCTCTTCCGGCAGTTCGGCACGGCGGCGATCGTCGGCCCGGACGACACCCTGGAATACCACTCCCCCGGGCTGAACGCGGTCAGCACCGACCCGACGCGGGTCTTCCCGGACCTGGCGCAGATCCTGGCGAACAACACCAACGCGGCGACCGGCGCCTGCCCGCCCGCGCCGCCGGCGCCGCCGAGCGGCGGGGCGAGCAACGTGCCGCCGGAGCTCGTCGACTGCTACTCGGAGTTCCTGCCCACCGCCGACTGGGTCGGCTTCACCGGTGACCGGACCCTGCACTTCCGGCTCACCGTCCGGGACGGCCATCCGGGTGCGGGCGGGATCGCCAGCGCCGACACCGCACTGACCCTGGCCCCGGACGCCGGGCCGTTCCTGGTCACCTCGCAGGCGGACGGCGCGCCGCTGGCCGGCGGCTCGGCCGTGCCGGTCAGCTGGGACGTGGCCGGCACCGACGCCGCCCCGGTCGGGGTCGGCGAGGTGAAGATCTCGCTCTCCGTCGACGGCGGCCGGACCTTCGGGTACGTCCTCGCGGAGCGGACCGCCAACGACGGCGCCGAGACGGTGACGTTGCCGAACGTCGGCGCCAAGGCGGCCCGGATCAGGGTCGAGGCGGTCGGCAACGTCTTCTTCGACCTCAACGACGCCGACTTCGCGCTCCGGGCCACCCCGCAGGTGGCGCTGGACGGGCCGGGTGGGGTGGTGACGGTCGAGTACAGCGATCCGATCCTGCCCGAGGTGCGGGTCACCGCGACCGACCCGGACGGCGCACCGGCCGGGCTCACCGCGACCGCCACCGGGCTTCCGGCCGGCCTGCTGCTCGGCACCGCCAAGCTGCCGGCGGACCCGGACGCCGCCGGTGGCACCGCCACCTGGGGCATCATCGGCAACACCCGGGCGGCCCCCGGCGACTATCCGGTGGCGGTGACCGTCACCGACCAGCACGGCCTGACCGGGACGGTCTCGTTCGTGATCCGGGTGCTGCCGGAGGCTGCCGAGGTCGCCTACACCGGGGACACCCTGGTCTCCGGCGGTTCCTCCGGGGCGGCGGTGCTGCTCCGGGCCACCCTGCGGGAGGTCTCGCCGTATCCGGGGGCCGAGCCGTGGCCCGGTGACGTCTCGACCGCGACGGTGACCTTCACCGCCGGTGGCCGGACGCTCTGCACCGACGTGCCGGCCCCGATGGAGGGTGGCGGCTCCGCCTCGGTGGCGAGCTGCACGGCGACCCTGCCGGTCGGCGGCACCGAGCTGACGGTGACGCTCGGCGGCAACTACGCCGGCAGCACGACGGCACGGGTGGAGGTGGCCCGGCCCGGCACCCGGGTGGTGCTCGGCGGCGGCTCGCTGACCCCGGCCAGGTCGGCCGGGGCGTACCCGGTGGACCCGCGCTCGCGGGCCGACTTCAGTCTGCTGGTCGCGCAGACCCGGCTCGGCGGCACCGGCACGGCGACGATCTCGTTCCGCTCCGACGGTCGGCGGTACGAGATCCGGGGCGTCGGGCTCGACTCGTTCGGCGTACGGTCGGCCGGCGGCGCGGACCGGCTGGACCTGCGCACCCGGGCCGGTCTCTACGACGTCACCGACCCGCGCCGCCCGGTGACGGTGGCGACCGGGCTCACCCTGCGGATCACCGGCACCGACCGTGGCCTGCTCGGCGGTAGGGACAGCCTCGGGGTCACCCTGACCGGGGGCGACCGGCTGCTCCTCTCCTCCGACTGGACCGGCCTCACCACCCAGGAGCACAACCTGACCAGCGGAACGCTCGTCATCCTCTGACGGCACGCCCCACCAGACCCGCCCCGAGCTGTCATGACCACCCTGACAGCTCGGGGCGGTGTCGGTCGGGAAGGCCGAGCGCATGTCAGCGCTGACGGTCGATCCGGTAGCTCCGGACCCCAGACGGCTGCGGAAGCGACCGCCGCACTGGCCGCCGCCGATCCCGCCCCGCCGCTCCCCCTGCGCCGCCTCCAACCGCACCTGCGCACCCCGCCGCTCCCCCTGCGCCGCCTCCAACCGCACCTGCGCACCCCGCCGCTCGTCCGGCGGGTCGACCACGCCGAACACGCCGTGGTCGACGAGGAGATCTTGACGAGTTGTTGTCGTTCCAGGCGCAACAAGTCGACAAGATTGGGATAGGCGAACAGCGGGATGCGTGTGGGGCAGCGCGCGCAGCACACGGGCTACGTGGGCGCCGAGAGGTACGAGGGCCCGACGCCGAGGTCCAGATGGGCGGGAAGCCGGTCCCGGCGGGGGAAGTGAGACCGGCTCTCCGTTGGCGGGGTTCCACCCGGGCGGCCGGCGGTCACCGAGCGGTCCTGCTGCTGCCACTCTCGGTGCCCCCACAACTCGCCTGCAAGCGTTTAAGCTGGCACATCCCACACCAGTTGATCCTTTCTCACATTCCACTGGAAAGGGTCGCAGCGCCGGCCACATTGTTGCTTCCAATTCGAGACAGGAGGGCTCGACGATGACGTACGCCGGATCGTCCATCCCGCGCCGGCAACTCGGCCGGTTTCTCCGACAGGCCCGGGAGGAGGCCGGGCTCTCGCTGGAGGCCGCCGGCGCCGACCTGGAGTGGTCGCGCTCCACGATGTACCGGATCGAGGGCGGCCAGGCCGCCGTCAAGGCGCGCGACGTCGAGGCGATGTGCCGGCTCTACGGCGCCTCGGGCGAGTGGACCGAGGCGCTGAAGAAGCTCGCCGCCGAGACCAAGGCGAAGGGCTGGTGGCACGCGTACGGGGACACCCTGCCCGCCTGGTTCGAGCTCTACGTCGGGATGGAGGCGGCGGCCTCCCGACTCCGACGCTGGGAGCCGGCCGCGATCCCCGGCCTGCTCCAGACCAGGGAGTACGCCGCGTTCCTGCTCCGCTCGCACCCGGACCTACCGCCCCGGGAGGTCGACCGGCTGGTCGAGGTGCGGATGGAGCGCCAGAAGATCCTGACCCGGCGGAACCCTCCGCCGCCGCGGCTGGACGTGATCGTGGACGAGGGCGTGCTGCGCCGCCCCTTTCCCGGGATGGTCGCGCAGCTCGGCCACCTGCGCCGGCAGGCCGCCGACGGCGTCGCGACGATCCGGATCGTGCCCCGGTCGGCGCCGCCGAACTACGCGCTGACCAACGGCGGCTTCGCCATCCTGGAGTTCCCGACCGCCGGCCTCCGCACGCCGGAGCCGGTCACCGTCTACAGCGAGTCGCTGACCGGGGCCCTCTATCTGGACAAGCCGAAGGAGGTGGCGACGTACGCTGTGGCATGGAAGGCGCTCGAGGGACTCTCGCTCGACCCGGAGCGGTCCATGGAGCTACTGGCGCAGATCGCCGAGGAGATGCAGCGATGAGCAACCTGACCGGAGCGGTGTGGCGGACCTCGACCCGCAGCAACGGGGCGGGCGGGGAGTGCGTGGCGGTGGCCGACAACCTTCCCGGGGTCGTCGGCGTCCGGGACAGCAGGGACCCGGAGGGCGGCACGCTGGCCTTCGCCCCCGACCGGTGGCGGGCGTTCGTCGCACACGCGAAGCAGGCCCCGACCGGCTGACCACCGACCTCCGACGGGTAACGCGACGGGCCTCCCCGCGTACTCGACACGGAGAGGCCCGTAACGCCGGCCGGGAGTGTCCGGTCAGGACTGGAGCTCCGCCAGGGCCGCCGTGAGCATGCCGTGCAGCGACTGCTCCGCGACCTCCTGGCGGAGCGCCGGGTAGTGCGGGTAGTAGCTCAGCATCTGGTTGGGGTTGGCCGGGTCGCGATAACCGGCGAACGCTCCCCAGCGCCACAGCGCGTACTCATGCCGGCCCGCCATCGGCCCACCGGCGTGTTCCGCGCACTGGAAATAGCCGGGGATGTAGAGCTCGGGGTAGACCTGCCACACCTCCTCCTCGTTCGGGATCGGGAGATAGAACCGGTCGAAGTACTCGTGGCAGAAGATCTGGAAGGTCGTCTTGATCTTGGTGAAGGCGGCGATCAGGTACTGCTCGAGCTGCGCGGTCTGGAGGTTGGCCTGCGCGCGCGCCGCCAGGGCCACCGGCCCCAGTGCGACGAGCAGGACGCCGAGGTCGCGCATTGCCCCGAAGTTGAAGTTCTGCCCGACCACGTCGTACCGGACGTTGATCGCCGTGACGCAGGCGGTCGCGTCCTGCGCGAACCGCTGCTTGAGGCTCAGCGGGAAGTCCTGACTCTCGACGAACTCCAGCATGGCGTGCTCGGTGCAGCCCCGGACCTCGGCGACGGTGAGCGCGTCCATGTGGTTCTTGATGGCCTGCTCGGATTCGCGGACCGCGCTGACCATCATGGTGACGGCCTGCTCAAGCGTCAGCCCGCCGCCGCGCGAGTCGCTGTAGAGCGAGTACGCGGCGTAGGCGAACTGCGCCACCTGGATGAGGGTGCCCGGGTCCACCGCCTGCGCCGGCCGTGGGGCGGCCGGCACCGCCGCCCCGGTCGCCGCCACGGTGGCGACCAGCCCCCGGGTCACCATCTTCCTCAGCCTGGTTCCCACCGTCAGACTCCCCCGTCGGTCATCCGCTGCAACTGGTCCGTGGCCAGTTCCCAACTCGTGCCGGCGCCGGCCGCGGCCTCCAGCGCCGGCTGGGTCCACGGCCCTTCCTTCCACTCGCCGAACTCCTGGCGGTCCTGGTAGACGCGGTTGCCGTGCGGGGTCGAGCAGGTCCAGACCACGTGATAGATCGACGGATGCCAGTCCATGTCTCCCTCGCTCGGCACACACCTCGGCCGCAGCCGGTCGACGATCGCCTGCATCGCCTCCCGGTAGTTCGGCATGTACGTGCTGGTGCCGATCCCCGCCGCGACCCGCGCCTCGAGCCCGACCGAGTAGAGCGAGTAGATGGCGAAGCCTAGGTGGTCTGCCTCGACCTCGGAGTCGACGGCGTCGAAGACACGCCTGGCCTGACGCGCGTGCAGGGCGACCTCCAGCGCATAGTCCTGCAACGTGTCCTCGGTGAGTACGGGCAGCGTGGGGACCTCCAGGATCGCGTGCTCGGCCGCACCGACCCACGGGGCCGAGGCGAGCGCGTCCAGATGCGCCATGATCGCGTCCTCGGCCTCGCCGACCACCGCGACGAACTCCTGCAACGCCTCGAAGAGCTGCTGCTCGGTAAGGTCGCCGTCGCGGGCCTGGAGGAACAGGCTGAAGGCCTTCACACCGATCTTCTTGATCGCGTCGACCCCGACGGTCGCCTGCGCCGGGGTGACCGCGGCGGGCACCGCCACCATCACCGCCAGCACCGCCGCGGTGATGCCACGCCACACGACGCCGCGCAACAATCTGGCTCTCACTTCGGGTCTCCTCCCTGTGGCCGCGACCGGGTCGAACCGGCCGATAGGGCTTCGGTTACGGAAGGAGACGTTGCCAAGCACGACTGGACATCGACTGGACACGACGAACATCGACTGGACGCGACGGCGAGAAACGACGGCGAGGAGCCCAGCAGGCGGCCGGGAGGGCATCCCGGGCGTACCAGAGGTTGGGCACCTGGCTCCGGCGCGGGCCCGCATCGGGTATGGTTCGCTGCGTGGCACGCTCGTATCGATGGTTTAGTCAGCCGGCCCCGGAGCCGGTGACTCGGCCATGACCTGACGTCACCAGATCCAGCAGAGCCGGCTCGAGCAGGGACATCGTCCCTGCTTTTTGTGTGAGCAGCCGGCTCGGCTCCCGGGCGCCGGCCCCGGGCGGCGGTCGGCAGAGAGGGAGCCTCGACGATGACCACCACCGGATTGGGTCGGGTCAGCGACCAGCGCATCGACCGGGTCGTGCCGCTGACCACCCCGGCCATGCTGCACCACGAACTTCCGCTCGGCGACGAGCTGGCCGGCGCCGTCCTGGACGGCCGACGATCCGTCGCCCGGGTCCTGGACCGGGAGGACGACCGGCTGCTCGTCGTGGTCGGGCCCTGCTCGGTCCATGATCCGGAGGCGGCCCTGGACTACGCGCGGCGGCTGCGGGAGGCGGCGGCCGAGCACGCCGACGACCTGCTGGTGGTGATGCGGGTCTACTTCGAGAAGCCCCGCTCCACCGTCGGCTGGAAGGGCCTGATCAACGACCCCGGGCTGGACGGCTCCGGCGACGTCAACGCCGGGCTGCGGGCCGCCCGCGCACTGCTGGTGGACGTCCTCCGGCTGGGGCTGCCGGTCGGCTGCGAGTTCCTGGACCCGATCACCCCGCAGTACATCGCCGACACCGTCGCCTGGGGCGCCATCGGGGCCCGGACGGTCGAGAGCCAGGTGCACCGGCAGCTCTCCTCCGGCCTCTCCATGCCGATCGGGATGAAGAACCGCCCGGACGGCAGCGTGGGCACGGCGGTGGACGCGATCCGGGCCGCCGGGGTGCCGCACGTCTTCCCCGGCATCGACATCTCCGGCGCTCCGGCGATCATGCACACCCGGGGCAACGCCGACTGCCACCTGGTGCTGCGCGGTGGGCGGGGCGAGCCGAACTACGGCGCCGAGTCGGTGGCGGCGTCGCTGGCGCTGCTCCGGGCGGCCGGGCTGCCCGAGCGGCTGGTGATCGACGCGAGCCACGACAACAGCGGCAAGGACCACCGCCGTCAGCCGGTGGTCGCCGCCGACGTGGCCCGGCAGATGGCCGACGGCCAGCGCGGGATCGTCGGGGTGATGTTGGAGTCGTTCCTGGTCCCCGGCCGGCAGGACCTGGACCCGACCCGGCCGCTGGAGTACGGGCAGTCGATCACCGACGCCTGCCTCGGCTGGGCGGAGACCGAGGACGTCCTCGCGGATCTGGCGGCGGCGGTCCGGGCCCGGCGGGCGGCGGCCCCGGCCGGCACCGCCCTCGGCTGAGCCTCGGGCGGGGCAACGCGTCAGGCGGGGCAACGCGTCAGGCGGGTGGGGGCGACCGGGTGTGACGGACCGGGTGTGACGTAGCAGTCAATTGGGCGGGCGGCCGCGACGCAACCGCGTGGTTCCGGGCTGCGTCTGGATCAATAGGGGTAAAAGACGCGCGTACGGTTGTGCTCGCGCCGGCCGCCCCGCCGCGACCTGTCCGCCAGACCCAGAGGTTTCCGCGATCATGCCCAAGCTCAGCCGCTTACCAGGCCGGGGCCCCGGCCGCCCGCACAGCCCGGGGCGGCAGCCCCGCCGACGCGGTCTGACCAAGGCCGGCACGCTGCTCACCTGTGCCGTGCTCGCCGGGGTGGTGGTCGCCGGGGCGGCCTTTCCGGCGGTGGCGATGTCCGGGCTGGCGGCGAAGGCGGGAGCCGACTCGTTCCAGGACCTGCCCACCGAGCTGACCGTGCCGCAGGTGCCGGAGGCGACCCAGGTCTACGCGGCGGACGGCAAGACGCTGATGGCGACGTTCTTCGACCAGAACCGCCAGGACGTCCCGCTCGCCGAGATCTCCCAGGCGATGCAGGACGCCATGATCGGCGCCGAGGACCACGCATTCCACCGGCACAGCGGGGTCGACATCAAGGGTTTCATCCGAGCGTTGATCTCGAACTTCACCGGCAACTCCCGGCAGGGCGCCTCGACCCTGACCATGCAGCTCGTCCGGATGTCGATCGTCTACGGGGCGACCGACCCGAACGACGTGGTGGCGGCGAGCGAGGACACCAACGCCCGGAAGCTGCGCGAGATGCGGCTGGCAGCGGCCCTGGAGAACAGGCTCAGCAAGGACGAGATCCTGGAGCGCTACCTGAACATGGCGCCGTTCGGCCACGGCACCTACGGGGTGGCCGCGGCGAGCCGGTTCTACTTCGGCAAGGAGCCGAAGGCGCTCACCGTGCCGGAGGCCGCGATGATCGCCGGCCTGGTCAAGTCGCCGGGCTACTACGACGCGCTGGACACCGAGGGGCCCGGCTACGACCGGACGGTGGAGCGGCGCAACTGGGTGATCGGGCAGATGCGGGAGATCGGCGCAATCACCGAGCAGGAAAAGGAGGCGGCGCTCGCCACCCCGCTGAAGGTCAGGGGGAAGGGGCCGACCAACGGCTGCACCAGCTCGGTGCATAACGACTGGGGCTTCTTCTGCGACTACTTCCGGCGGTGGTGGCTGGACCAGCCGGCCTTCGGCGACAGCGCGTACGACCGGGAGCGGCGGCTGATGAGCGGCGGCTACCGGATCGTCACCACGCTCGACCCGGCGGTGCAGAAGGCGGCGTACTCCAACGTGCAGCAGTACCTGCCGACCGGGAAGCGGGACGCCCTGATGGTCGCCGCCGTCGAACCGGGCACCGGCCGGGTACGCGCCCTGGCCACCAACCGGACCTTCGGGCTGGACGATCCCGCGAAGCCGAAGAACCCGATCTCCAGCAACCCGAGGCAGGCGGACGCCGGGATGCGTGCCACCTATCCGCGTACGACGAACCCGCTGCTCACCGGCGGCGGCGACATCACCGGCTACCAGGCCGGCTCGACGTTCAAGGCGTTCACCATGGTGGCGGCGCTGGAGCAGGGCTATCCGCTCAGCCACAGCTACAACGCCCCGCAGCGCTACCCGTCGAAATACTCGGCGGCGGCCGGCACCGAGTCCGCCTGCCCCGGCACCGAGCGGTGGTGCCCGAGCAACGACAACACGAGCATGGCCGGCAGGCACGACATGTGGAGCGCGTTCGGCCGGTCCGTGAACACCTACTTCGTGCCGCTGGAGGAGCGGGTCGGCGCGGCCGAGGTGGTCGACGCGGCCAAGCGGCTCGGCATCCGGTTCCGGGAGCCGGGCGAGGCGGCGATGGCCGACGACCCGGCGCAGGCCGACACCTGGGGCTCGTTCACCCTCGGCGTGTCGGCGACCACGCCGCTGGACCTGGCCAACGCGTACGCCACGCTGGCCGCCGACGGCCGGCACTGTGAGCCGATCCCGGTGCAGGAGATCAAGGACCAGGCCGGCAAACCCCTCGACATCGCCGAGCCGCGCTGCGACCAGGCGGTTCAACCGGAGGTGGCCCGGGCGGCCGTGGACGCGGCCCGATGCCCGGTCGGCGACCAGTCCGCGTACGGCAAGTGCCGTGGCGCGACCGAGTCGGACGTGCACCGCGTGGTGGGCCACCCGGTGGCGGGCAAGACCGGCACCACGGACAGCGACCGGACGGCGTCGCTCGTCGCCATGACCACGACGCTCTCGGTCGCCGGCATCATGGCGAACCCGGACTGGCCCGAGACGACCGCCGACATGGACCACGACATCGTCAACCCGGCGGTCTACGAGACCCTGGCCGACGCAATGAAGGGGAAGCCGGAGAAGGACTTTCCCAAGCCGGGTGAGGCCCTGGTCTTCGGAGACCAGCGTTCCGTGCCGTCGGTGAGCTGCCGGTCGGTCGACGACGCGACCGCGGTGCTGCGCGACGCCGGGTTCACGGTCGAGGTGGATTCACACCAGGTGGCCTCGAGCTGCCCCGCCGGCTCGGTCGCCGGCACCGACCCGTCCGACCGGACCGTCTCCGGTGGTGTGGTGATGCTCCGGATCAGCAACGGCCAGCCCTCGGCGGGCGGTCCCGGCAACGGACAGGATCCGCCCGACGGCGCAGCCGGGGCCGGTGCGGGCACGGCGGACCGGCCGGGGCGGCGCCGCTGACCCCGCTGGCCGCCGACCCCGCTGGGCCGCTGACCCCGGCTGACGAGCCCACCCGCGCGAGCGGGACTCGGCGGCCGGAAAGCATTACGCCGCCCATGGCGCGGAGCCATGGGCGGCGTGGTCGTCGGTGTGCAGGTCGCCTCTCGGCGAGTGGCGCGACGCGGCTCCAGCCGGACGGTATTCCGCGAAGGCAATTTGGGTGAGGCCCGGGGACACTGGACACACCGACATACCTAGTCAACCGCAGGTCCCGGTCCGCTGTTCCGGCTTCCGCCGTGACGCACGTCACCTGACCGACTCGCATCCGGCGGCAGGGCTACGGGTGCGTTTGGCCGGTTCGGCGCTGGGTAGCTGATCTCCGTGACCCATCTACCGGCCCCGGACGGCGCGGCCAGCCCGGAACTCGACGCCCTGCTCGACGACCTCTACGCCGGTCAGGAGCGGGTCACCCAGTCGGAGATCCAGCGGCGGGCCGTCGCCGCGGACGTCCCCGCCGAGCTGTTGACCAGGATCACCGCCCTGCCCGAGGGCGAGTACGCCGCCGACGAGGTCGCCGACCTGCTGGGCGGTACGGCGGGCTGACCGACGGCGGCGCGGGCAGCCCGAGACGGCGAGGAGAGGCAGCTGATGAGTAGCAGAGACGACAAGCCCGGTCCGGCCCGTCTGGCCCCGCTCGGGCAGCCGCCCGACGAGACCGACCCGCAGGACGACCCGGACTTCACCACCGAACACGACAAGACGGCGGTGGCCGACGACATCATCACCGACACGGACACCGAACGGGAGCCGGAGTCTCCCCGGGGCTGGTCGGGCATGCAGCGCTGAGCGACCTCTGATCCGACCCGACCTCTGATCCGACGCGACCCCTGATCCGAGGCGCTGACGACGGTCGCAGACCCCGACCACGGGCGGGAGGCGGCGACTACGGGCGGGAGGCGGCCCGTTGCGCGACGGCGTAGCCCATCTGGAGGAAGTCGGAGGCGGCCACGGCGGTGAAGGCGGTCGCCACGAGCCGGGTCAGCCGGGGGGCGAGCACGAGGCCGCCGGTCATCCCGGTCGCCACCCAGACGGCCAGGCAGAACGGGCAACTGAGCAGCTCTCCGACGGCGTGCCGGGCCGAGCTGCCATCGTCGCGTACCTGCTCCATCACCTCGCCGCTGCCGATGGGCCGGTCGTAGCGGGTGAACGGGGCGCGCAGCGGGCTGGTCACGGCGTCCTTGGAGAGCATCCGGCTCAGCTTGTGGGTGGCGATCGAGAGCAGCACGACATCGCCGGCCGTGGGCCGCTCCGGCACCCGCCGCCCGGTGGTCTTCGCGGCCGTCGCCAGCGCCAGTGCCACCCCTGCATAGGTACCCATCGCCGCCAGGTAGCCGCCGAGCGGCCGGTGCTCGTCGGGCGCGTACGCCTTGCGCAGCCGCGCCACCCTGTCCCGTACGTTCATCCCTGTCCCCTCTTCCCCACCACCCGGTACGGCCGCTCCCCACGGGTAGGGCCGGCTCACCCCGCGGTGAGGTTGTCGTCGACCTCCCGGGCGAGGCTCGCCAGCGACTGGTCGGCGATCGCACGCAGCTCCCGCGCCGACGACGGGTCGGACTCCGCCTCCAGTTCGAGTCGTACCGTGGCGCCGCCGGCCCCGGTCGACGACACCTGCAACCGGGCCGACCAGTCCGGCTCCCCGGCGCTGCGCCACCGGGCCCGCAGGTCGGCGGTTGCCAGCTCCGGCCCGGGTCCGCCGTTGTCCCGCAGTTGGGCAGGGAGCCAGGCGGCGACCCGATCGGGGTCGGTTGCGGTGTTGAACACCACCTCCGGCGGGGCGGACATGCCCCGCTCGACGCCGGCACTCACCATGCGCCGTCCCGGAGGCGGCCCGGGTCGACCTCGCGGCCCGGGTGCCGGGTCAGGTACTCGGTCTCCAGCTCGGCGGTGCGCCGCAGATGGTTGCCGAGTGCGGTGTCAGGAGCGTGCCGGAGAGTGTCGAGCCTGGTCCGGTGCAGGCTGTGCATCTCCCGGATCAGGTCCTCGTCGCTCAGCTCGACCGGGTCGACCCCGAGGTTCTCCTCCTCGGCGACGGCGAAGTCGCCGGCCGTACCGCCGCCACGGACCGGGTCACCGTCCCACTGGCCGATCCGCTGCTCGGGACTGGCGTCGACCGGCGCGCCGGCCGGGGAGAACTCGTCGTTACGTACTGATTCGGACATCGTCGCCCCCGATATCTCCGTTTGGGTTGAC
This sequence comes from Plantactinospora sp. WMMC1484, assembly GCF_049315195.1. NCBI lineage: Bacteria > Bacillati > Actinomycetota > Actinomycetes > Micromonosporales > Micromonosporaceae > Plantactinospora > Plantactinospora sp. WMMC1484. Next base: position 2,659,898 of record NZ_CP186055.1, on the reverse strand, counting down.
GACTAGACGGTTGCCCAAACCGGGTACCCGCAAACCCCTCCGCGCGGCGCGGACGACACTACGACGCCTCGTCGGAGATGGCACCGGCTGCCGGTACGCTCGGGGGCATGAGACGGCTGTGCACACCGGCGTGGATCGCGCGCCACGTGCTCACCGTCGCGCTGGTCGTGGCCTTTCTGGCGCTCGGCTGGTGGCAGACCAGCCGGGCGCTGTCGGGCAATGCGCTGAGCTGGGCATACGCCTTCGAGTGGCCGATCTTCGCCGGGTTCGTGATCTTCCTCTGGGTGCGCGAGGTCCGGTACACGCTGCGCGGTGGCCGGCCGACACATCCCGAGCCGGCCGCGCAGCCGGCCCGCACGGCCACCGAGGGGGTACGCCGACCGGTGCGCACGGCCCGTCCCCGGCCGGCCGTCGAGGGCCCGGACGACCCCGCGCTGGCCGAATACAACCACTACCTGGCGTGGCTGAACGCCAATCCGGGCGCTCGGCCCGTCGACTATCCCGGCCCGGGCCGGCAGTAGGAAGGATGGATCGTGGGCGCAGCCCTGACCCGCTACCGTGTGGTCGCATACGTCGTCGGCGTCGTCTTGATCGTGCTCGTGGTGCTGGGCATGCCGCTCAAGTACGCCTGGCACGACCCGGTGATCGTCGAGACGGTCGGCCCGGCGCACGGCTTCCTCTACATGGTCTACCTGGTGGCCACCTTCGACCTGGGCCGCCGGGCGCGCTGGTCGCTGGGGCGGATGGTGCTGGTCATGCTGGCCGGGACGGTGCCGTTCGTCTCGTTCTACGCCGAGCGGTTGGTCACCCGGCAGATGCGCGAGCCACAGCCGGCGGCCGGCTGAACGACATTGCCCGATCCGGGGCGGCTCGCCAACGCGCCACCCCGGATCGGTCATTCATGTGAATGTCTCGCAATATGCCGGCCAAACTCCGTGCTCACGGCGACCGACCAGAGCCGGACGTGAATGAATCACGTAGCCGGTCCGGCCTTCACCCGCGACGGAGACCGTGCAGAAATGCTCGCCAGGCGGCGGCACCGAACAGCAGCGAGTGGGCGGGATCGACCGAGTCACGGACGGCGGCGGCACCGCCCCTGACCTGAGCCACCTCGACACAATGCTGCGATTCGCATCGGGTGCCCTTCCGCCATACGAGCTCGGCGGAACCAGTCTGTGACATGCGCCCTCCTTGGCGGCCAATACTGTTGCGACAGATGCCGCGGCGGATGCCGCGACAACGGACAGAGGCTACCCGTCGCTCCCAATTTGGCACAGCCCGAGAAACCAGGATTATGATGTCGTCGACAATGGACACGACCGGTGATGAGCCGGTCGCGGCAAGCATCTGCGCTGGTGGAACCCGACCGGTCCGTGTAGCCTGCACAAAAGCCTGGCATTCCGGCAGGTGGCCGGTAGCCAGGTGGCACGTTTGAGGGATCAAAATCAGCCGAATTGATCCCCCACTCGGCCGCCGGGGCGCCGTGTGAAGGGAGCGTTCCCGATGACTACGGCCTACGGCCCGACCGTGGGGCGCCGCAAGCTCCGCTCCGCGATCCGGCGGGCCCGGGAAGCCGCCGGGTTCACGCAGGAGCAGGTGGCCGTCGCTATGGACTGGTCGCTCTCCAAGCTGATCCGGATCGAGGCCGGCTACGTCTCCATTTCCACCAATGACGTCAAGGCGCTGCTCGATTACTACCGGGTGCGGGATCCGAAACAGGTCGACGAACTCGTGCAACTTGCCCGGGTGTCCCGGAAACGGACCTGGTGGTCGCAGTATCGCGACGCGCTGCGACCCGCCTACTATTCGTACATAGGCTTGGAGGCGGAGTCCTCGGAGCTTTACTTCTATCAGTCCGTCGGCATGCCCGGCCTGCTCCAGACAGAGGCGTACGCGCAGGCGGTCCTCAGGTCGGCAATTCCCAGGCTGGACGATCCCGACGAGGCGCAGGCGTCGGTCGCGCTCCGTTTGCGCCGGCAACGGGAAGTGTTCGACCGGGCCGATCCGCCGGCAATCGTCGTGGTGTTCGACGAGGCGGCACTGCACCGGCAGACCGGCGGGCCGGCGGTCATTCGGGGACAACTTCTGCACCTGGTCGACCTTGCCGAATCCGGCCGGATCACCGTGCAGATACTGCCGTTCACCTCCACCATCTACACGCCGCTCGGCCAGTTCGTGATCGTGCGCTTCGCCGCGGCCGAGGATGCCGATGTCGTCTATCTGGAGAGCACCGGCCTCGAGGACGTCATCGACGATCCCGACGAGGTGACCGCCCACCTGCGCACCTTCACCGGGCTCCGGGCGGCGGCCCTGGATCCGGCAGACTCGCTGCGCCGGATCTCGGAGATCGCCGTCGCGCTGGCCGGATGACCGGACGCGTGCCGGGCCGGTCACCGGACCGGCCTGCTCCTCGAAGGCCGCACCCGGTACGGGTGAGGTACGGGAATCGGCGGCGCCAGCCGGATTCCTAGTCTCCCTGATGTCCGATCACAGGACGGACGAACCGAGGGAGAGAGTCGAATGCTCACGAAGACGCCCGGCCGGCGCCGCCGGTCACTTCCCGCGATACTGCTCGCCGTACCGGTGTTCCTGGCCACCAGCGTCGCCATGGCCGCGCCGGCCGCGGCCGCGCCGATCGGCAACCCGAGCCTGGAGATCCCGGTCGGCTGCCCGGGTGCCCGCGCGGTCATCCAGGTCGAGTGGGAGGGCACCCGCACCGCAAAGGTGCACTGGGAACTGACCGACACCAGCTCGGACGGAAAGTCGCCGTTGATCAAGATCGCCGCCAGGGACGACTCCGGTGACGGCCGGAGCTGGGTCTTCCGGAACGACGAGGTGGTGTTCGGGGTCGACGGCGGCTACGGCGCCTCCGCCAGCGGCGGCGGTCACTCCTGGGACCCGGCCGGGATCGCCCAGTTCAACCACCTGGAGGTGAAGGTCAGCAACGGTACGAGCGCGCAGGGCACCACGTGCTCGGTGACGAAGAAGACCTACAACTACACCCGGCTCGCCTACCAGTACGCCCTCAACCAGATCGACAAGCGTTACGTCCTGGGCGCCGAGGGTCCGGACGCGTACGACTGCTCGGGCCTGGTCAAGTTCGCCTACGAACGGGTGGTCAACTTCCCCGGCTGGGGCGGCGTCAGGTCGTCGGCGCAGCAGTACGCCTGGGCGCGTTCGGAGGCCGACAACAACAACGCCGACCTCACCAACCTGAAGAGCCGTGACGCCATCCGGGTCAGCCGCAGCCAGCTGAAGATCGGCGACCTGGTCTTCTACGACGGCCACGTCGGCCAGTACGCGGGCGGTGGGCAGTTGTACTCGGCCATGAGCCCGGCGGCGGGGATCGGTTACATGAGCGTCGACTTCAAGCCCCCACTGGGCTACTACCGGGTGGTCGGCGTCACCGGCTGATCGGGAGCCGGCGGGTTCGCCCCGATCGCCCTCGCCTCCGTCGCGAGCGTCCCGAATCCCAGGTCGTGGGCGACCCGCTCGGCCCGGCCGGCCTCGTGTCGCGCCGCATCCGGTTCACCCGCCAGCGCCAGGGCACGGGCCAGGCCGACCCGTGCCCTGGTCTCCAGACAGCGGTACGAGTGCCGCCTCGCCATCGCAACCCCGTCCCGGAGGACGTCGAGCGCCTGCCCGATCTCGCCGTTCTCCCGGAGCGCGTTTCCGAGCGTGCCGGCGGTCATCGCCTGGGCCCGCCGGTCGTACGTCTTGACCGCGAGATCGTGTGCCTGCCGGGCCAGGCCCAACCCGGTGGCGAGATTCCGCCGGTCGATCTCCAGCCGACTCATCTCGTCCAGGGTGGAGAGTTCACCGCGCAGGTCGCCGCGCCGCCGGTACCCGCGCAGGACGCTGTCGAGCTGCTCGGCCGCGTCGAGGAGTTCACCACGCTGCCGGAGTACGCTCGCGAGGTTTCCCCGGTTGACAAGCGCGGAACGCTCGCGCCCCGTCGCCTTGTTGATCTCCAGCGCGGCGGTGAGGCTGGTCGCGGCGTCCTCGCAGCGGCCACGATCGAGCATGATCATGCCGATGCCGTTCAGGACCGCCGCGCGGATGTGCCCCAGGGGCTCGTGCGCGGTCAGGTCGAGAGTGCGACCGAACCACGTCTCGGCGTCGGCGAGCCGGCCGAACTCGTAGTACTGCCAGCCGACGTTGTGGGAGAGATAGGCCGCCGCCGCGTCCCAGCCGCACTCCTGCGCCAGCCGCAGGGCGGTGAGCGCGTCGTCGAGACCTTCGAGGTCGCGACCGACCATGCTCCGGGCCTGCCCCCTGGACATCAGCATCGCCGCCCGCGCCCGGCGGTCGGCCGAACGCTCCGCCGCCGACCAGCCGGCCTCGACGATCCGGCTCCAGCCGTCGACGTGCGGGTTGACCAGGAAGTAGCCGCGCAGCTGGTCGGCGATCCGCCAGGCGAAGTCGGCGAGCCCGTCGTCCCGGCCGGCCCGCTCGGCCAGCAGCACCAGCGCGGTCGCCTCGACGTCGAGCCAGGCCGCCGCCTGCTCCTCGTCGGGGAACTGGCTCTCCGGCCGGGGATGGCCGGCGAGCCGGACCATCTGCGGCAACGTCCGGTCCATCGCGGCGGTCACCCGCTCGGCATACCAGGCCAGCAGCCGTGCGAAGGCGGCGTGTCGGGTCCGGGCGCTCTCCGCCTCGACCAGCTTGCCGGCGTAGAGCCGGAGCAGGTCGTGGAACCGGAACCGGTGTGCCGAGTACTGCAGCAGCATGTTGGCGTCGAGCAGTTCGTCCAGGATCCGCTCGGCCGTGGCGTCGTCGGTGTCGAGCAGGGCGCCGGTGGCGGTCACTCCGAAGTCCTGCGCCGGGTGCAGCGCGCAGAGCCGGAACGCCCGCCGGGCCGGTTCGCGGAGACTGTCGTAGCTGAGCTGGAAGCTGGCCAGTACGCTCGTCGACCCGTCGTCGAGCTGGGCGAGGCGGCCACTCTCGTCACGCAGTCGCTGCACCAGGTCGCCGATCGCCCACGACGGACGGCTCGCCAGCCGCGCCGCCGCGATCCGCAACGCGAGCGGAAGGTGACCGCAGACGGTCGCCAGCTCCTGCGCGGACCGGGCATCGGCCGCGACCCGTTCGGCGCCGGCCGCCGCCGCGATCATGTCGAGCGACTCGGCCGCCGTCAGGGTGCCGAGCGACACCGAGGCCGCGACCTCCAGCCCGCGCAGCAGCCGCCGGCTCGTCACCAGGACGTCACTTCGGCCGGTACCCGGCAGCAGCGGTCGCACCTGCGCCGCGTCGCTCGCGTTGTCGAGCACGACGAGCATCCGGCGCCCGGCCAACTCGGTACGCAGCAGGGCCGAGTCCTCGACGAGGTCGCCGCCGATACGGTCGGCCGGCACGCCGAGTGCCCGCAGGAACCGGCCGAGGACCGCCGCCGGGGAGGCGGGCTCGGGCGAGGCGCCACCGAGATCGGCATAGAGCTGGCCGCCGGGATACCGTGGGCGCAGCCGCTGCCCGGCGGTGTGTGCCAGGGCCGTCTTCCCCGAACCGGCCGCACCGTGCACGAGGACGACCCGCGACGACGCCTGCCGCAGCTCGTGCCCCGTACGCGCGACGGCGGCGACGATGCGGGCGAGTTCCGGCTCCCGGCCGACGAATCCGGTCGGGGCGGCCGGCAGCTGCTGGACCACGTTACGGGCGGCCGTCTCGGGCACCCGCCAACGCTGCTGGAGCACGCCCGCCTGGGCGTCCCGCAGCAACTCCCCGGGATCGAGCCCGAGCTGTTCGCGCAGGTTGGCCCGAACGCGCCGGTACGCCGCCAGCGCCTCCGCCTGCCGCCCGCTTGCCGCCAGCGTGACGATCAGTGCGGTGTGCAGCGGCTCGTGGAACTCCAGCCGACCGGCCAGCTCACGCAGGCGTGGCAGTGGCCGCTCCGGCTCGCCGACGGTCCGGGCGACCTCGGCGAAGCGCCGCAGCAGGATGGCGTACTCCTCGGTGACCGAGGCGAGCAGCGGGTCGCCGGCCAGCTCGTCCAAGGCGCACCCGCCCCGCCACAGTTCCGCCGCCTGTGCGAGGAGCGTGAGCGCATACTCGGGCGACGCGTCGCCCGCCTGCGCGGCCAACTGCCGGAGTCGGGCCAGGTCGAGCTGTTCGGCGGTGGCGACGAGGCGGTAGCCCGACGGGGTCGCGACGATGAGGCGCTGGCCCGAGGGCTCGACCAGCCGGCGTAGTCGGGTGAGGTGCGTACGCAGCAGCTTCGTCGCGTCCTCCGACGAGTACCGGCCCTGCAGCAGTTCGCGGAGGGAGTCCCGGGAGACCGGTTCCGGGGCGCCGAGGGCGAGCTTCGCGAGCAGTACCCGTCGGGTGGCCGAGCCGATGGCGACGGGTTCGTTTCCGCGCCGAAGTTCGAGCGGCCCCAGCACCCGGATCTGTACGGGCGCACCGGGGTCGGCCACCCGGCCCGGCTCGTCCGCCCGCGTCGCCGCGGTGGCCGAGGTGTGCAGCGCTTCCCTGGCCCGGTCGTCGAGGCCGAGCGCCGCCGCGATCGCCGCCACCGAGGCATGTCTCGGCCTGGTGCTCCGCCCCTGTTCCAGGTCCCGGAGCGCGGCGATGCTGAGGCCGGCCCGGACCGCCAGCTCGCGCTGGGTCAGCCCGCTGTGCAGGCGGTACGTCCGGAGCAGCCTGCCCACCGTGGGCCGGCCGGACAGCGTGTTCGGGGCATCCGCCGAGGCCGCGCCGTCGCCCATGCGGCGATGTTAGGACATCGCTCCAGGCCCGACCATGTGCGCTCGGCGACGGCAGCGCTTCCCGCCCGCCCGCTCGCCCGGGGGCCGGGACCGCGGCGGCAGGTGAGTGCTGTGCGTACGCCGCTCGCAGCGTGGCGCGCGATCTGCATCGACAGACATGACCGGGCTAGGACATCGGCTCGTAGGGGGTGGTGGAGGCGGGCGGGTAGGCGAGCCCGCCCAGCCGGACGGCTTCCCGGGCACGGATCAGCGCCCGTGTCACCTGGCCGAACTGACGCTCGTGGTCGGAGCTGAACAGCAGCACCATGTCGCCCCTGTGCCGCCCCCACAGCTCGTACGCCGGCGGTCGCCAGCGGGCACCGGCGAGCGCGAGTCCTACCGGCACGAAGGCGGCGAGCCCGAGCCCGGCGTAGGTGGTGGCAGGGAGCCGGTAGAGATCACCGGTGTAGCCGAGGGCGACACCGATGCCGATCAGCACCGCCGCGGTGATCCCTACGGCCCGCAGTGTCAGCCGGTCGTGCGGTCCCCGGGCGGTCTGTAGATGGGTGAGTTCGGTTATCAGGAACTTCCGCCCGGCGACGAAGAACGCCTCGCTGGTGACCCGTACTCCGGGTTGGCGGTAGAGGTCGACCGGACGCGGGCGGCCCGGTCCAGATACCTCGAATGACGCGTCTGGCAGGTGGACTGGGGGGCGGGTAGGCTCCATTCTTGCCTCCAACGGCTCCTGAGGCGGGCTGGTGTGGTGGTTCGTAGAGATCGGCATCTGGTGGCAGCCGGGTGCCGATCGTCGTGTGGGCGGCATGCCTTCGGGGCCACATGCTGACGGGGACATTCCGGGCATCGGCGGCCCGCGACTACGACTGGTTCACTGCAAGCGACCTCGCCCCCTGCTGGCGGCTACGCCATCTACGTGCTGTGCCGGTCCCGCGTGCTGGTGCTGGCTCCCGTGCTGCGCCGGTCCCCCCGGGGAGCCTGACGGCTCCGGTGCCGTCGAGCCTGACGACTCCTGCTTTCATTGTGCGAACGGGATACCAGCTAGTGGTAGTGGCGCAGACAGCCACCTGGCAGATTTCCAGGCGGCAGCTTGGCCACCGGCGATCCTCTGTCCTGCCTGATGGTGGTTTGCCCACAATCGACACCGGCCACCATTCGCCGGAACCGACCTATCGGGCGAACGGCGGGACGAGCGGCCGGACCGCCGGCCGCTCGCCGGCAATATCACTTTCGGAATCGACCTCGATACCGATCGTGATCATGACATTCCGGCTTTCCCGCGCTACTGCCGCATCTCGCCCGCCGACCGCTGTCGGCGACCGCCATGCCGGGCTACCGTGAACCGGCTGGACCGGTCGTCAGTCATCCCGGAGGGGTGGTGCCGGTCCGGTGCCGCCGCAAGGGACCTCGCGGCGGCGTACGGGAAGAAGGGTTCTGCACACGTTGTCTTCGGTGCGGATCCTGCTGCGGACCCTCGTCGTGGCCGGCCTGTCGGCGGCGCTCCTCGCCCCGGCATCGGCGGTCCGGGCCGAACCGTCGGTCGGCGAGCTCACGCAGCGGATCAACAAGGCCTCCGCCGAACTGGAGAAGGTCGTCGAGTCCTACAACAAGCTGAACGAGGAGATCAAGGACACCAAGGCCGCCGCAGCCGCGCTCGGCGCCCGGATCGAGCCGCTCCGGCAGCAGGCCGATCAGAGCCGGGCCGAGGTGGCCGAGCTCGCCAATCGGGCATACAAGATCGGTGGCTTGACCACGGCGAGCGCGCTGCTCAATCGCGGCGACGGCAGCAGTCTGGCCGACCGGCTCGGTGTGTTGGAGCAGTTGGCCCGCGACCGGGACCGGCAGATCGCCGGGTTCGACGCGGCCCAGCGCCAGTACACCGAGGAGAAGTCCCGGCTCGACGCCACGCTGGCCCGGCAGAACGCCCAGGCGAAGCAGTTGGCCGCCGGCAAGAAGAAGATCGAGGGTGAGCTGACCAAGCTCTACGAGATGCGCCGCGAGGCGTATGGATCAGCGACCTCGGCCGGCAGCCGCTACACCGGCACCGTCCCGGCCGTCTCCGGCAAGGCCGGTGTCGCCGTCCGGTACGCGTACGGTGCGATCGGCAAGCCCTACGTCTGGGCCGCCGAGGGTCCGGGCGGCTACGACTGCTCCGGGCTCACCCTGGCCGCCTGGCGGGCGGCCGGCAAGTCCCTGCCGCACAACGCCGCGATGCAGTGGAACAAGGTGGCACACATCAGCCGGGGCCAACTGAAGCCCGGTGACCTGGTCTTCTACAGTGGACTCGGGCATGTCGCGCTCTTCGTGGGCGGTGGGAAGGTGATCCACGCGCCCCGGGCCGGCGAGACCGTCAGACTCGCCAGCGTGGACATGATGAGCCCGTACGGATACGGGCGCGTCCGCTAGACGGCAGCCCCGCAGCGGATCGGACGCGGCAGGGTCGGATCAGCAGGGTCGGACGCGGCGGGGTCAGATCAGCGCGGTGCTCGCGCGCCGGACCGGCGGGTCCGGCGCGCGAGCGCGTTCTCGACCAGGATGTCCAGCAGCTCCGGATAGGCCACCCCGGCGACCTGCCAGATCTGCGGGTACTGCGACACCGGCGTGAACCCGGGGAACGTGTTCACCTCGTTGAGCACCGGCACGCCGCCACCACCGGCGAAGCGACCGCCGTCGCCGGGCAGACCGTCGTCGCGGAGGAAGAAGTCGATCCGGGCCAGTCCGGCGCAGCCGAGCGCCCGGAACGCGCGCACCGCGAGGTCGGCCAGTTCCGCCCGTACCCCGTCGGGCAGCCGGGCCGGGATCTCGAAGACCGTGCCGGGATCGCCGTACTTGGCGTCGTAGTCGAAGAACGACCGCTCATCCGCGACCCGGATCTCCAGCGGTGGCCCGACATCGAGCCGGCCGTCCGGACGTTCGAGGACCGCCAGGTCGATCTCCCGGCCGGGCACCGCCGCCTCGACCAGCACCTTGGGGTCGCTCGACCGGGCCCACTCCAGCGCCGCCGGCAGCTCCGCCCAGTCGTTCACCCTGGTCACCCCGAGGCTGGAGCCGGCCCGGGCGGGCTTGACGAAGACCGGCAGGCCCAGCCGGCGCAGTTCCGCCTCCGGCGGCACGCCCTCCGGATCGGTCGGCCGGGACACCACCGCGTCGGCCACCGGTATCCCCTCGGCGGCGAGCAGCTTCTTGGTGAACTCCTTGTCCATCCCGGCGGCGCTGGCCAGCACGCCGTTGCCGACGTACGGCACGCCGGTCAGCTCCAGCACCGCCTGGAGGGTGCCGTCCTCGCCGTACGGGCCGTGCAGGGTCGGAAAGATCACGTCCGCCGTACGCAGCCGCTGCACCGCCTCGAAGACCGTCACCGGCGCCTCGGCACCGAAGACCCACTGCCCGGTCCTGGTGATCAGCACCGGCTCCGGCCGATAGCGCACCGGATCCAGATTCGCCAGGACGGCCGCCGCCGACCGGCGCGAGACGTCGTGCTCGCCGCTGCGCCCGCCCGTGACAACCGCGACCCTGATCGGGGACTCAGACATTGACCCGCTCCCGCCCGGTGTGTCGCCCGGCCCGCACCGGCTGGTAGCGACGGCCGACCCGGGCGCCGATGCCGGTGAAGATCTCGTGCGGGTTCGTGCCGGCCCAGCCGGCCCAGTCCACGACCGTCGGCTCGCCCCGGTCCCCGGGGCCGAAGAGCAGCACCTCGTCGCCGGTACGCACCGGCAGGTCCCCGACGTCGACGACGATCTGGTCCATGGTCACCCGCCCGGCCACCGGGCAGCGCCGGCCCTGGATCCAGACCCGGGCCGCCCCGGCCGCCGCCCGGGGAATGCCGTCGGCGTAACCGACCGGCACCAGCGCCAGGGTGGTCGGCGCGGCGGTGACGTAGTCGTGCCCGTACGAGATCCCGGTGCCCGCCGCCACCCGCTTGGTCAGGATGACCCGGGACCGCAGTGTCATTGCCGGGCGCAGCCCGGCCGGCCGCGCCGGCAACGGCTCGACCCCGTACACCGCGATGCCGGCCCGGACCAGGTCGAAGTGCGTCTCCGGGAGGCCGACCAGGGCGGCCGAGTTCGCCAGGTGCACGAGATCCGGAGTCAGCCCGGTGGCCCGGGCCAGCGCGAGCGCCCGGCCGAACCGGCGCAGTTGTGCGATGTCCCGTGGATCGTCCGGCACCTCGCCGCCGGCCAGGTGCGACCAGACCCCCCGGACCCGGATCCGACCCACCGCCTCCAGGGACCGGGCCGCCCGCACCAACTCGGGCCAGTCGCCCTCGGCCGCCCCGTTGCGGGACAGGCCGGTGTCGGCCTTGAGATGGACGTCGGCCCGTACGCCGACCCGGGCGGCTCCGGCCGCGACCCCGCGCAGGTGCGCCACCGAGGCCACCGACAGGTCGATCCCGGCCGCGACGACCGGGCCGAAGTCCTCGTCCTCGGCGTGCAGCCAACTCAGCACCGGCGCCTCGACATCGGCCGCCCGCAGCGTCAACGCCTCGGCCCGGGAGGTCACGCCCAGCCACCGCGCCCCCGCCGCCAACGCGGTCCGCGCCACCGGCAGGAAGCCGTGCCCGAAGGCGTCCGCCTTGACCACGGCGAGCAGCTCCGCCCCGGTCAAGCCGACCAGGGTACGAACGTTGTGCGCGACCGCGTCGAGGTCGACGACCGCCTCCGCGAGCGGCCGCAGTGCCCCTGGTCCCCCTGGTCCCCCTGGTGCCCCTGGTCCCCCGGATCTTCCCGCTCCCGATGCTCCCCCGATCCTGGTCACGTCGCACGAGCCTAGGAGGCGGCTGTGCGGATCTCGTGAAGGTGGAATGCGGTAGCTGTGCAAGGTTCCGCCGCCGGCCTCGCCCCGGTGCCCTCCACGGCCAGGCGCTAACCTGCCGGGGTGACCCCTCCCGCCGGAACGACCCCGCCCGCCGGCACTCCCGAGAAGGCCAGGAAGGTGGCCGAGCTGGCGCTCGACCGCCTCGCGCCACACCTGCCCGGGGTCGCCTCCGTCGAGGGTCGTCCGGGGGCGTCATCGCCGGCACGCCGGCTCTACGCGGTGGTGGCGGAGCGCCTGCACGCCCTCGACGAACGGGAGGCACTGGCCGACCTGGTCAGGGAACCCCGGAACAACTCGCTCGTCCGACGCCTGCTGGGCACCGCCGCAGCTGGTGATCCGGAGTACGCGGCAACGTTGGCTGCCGCCGTGGCGGCGCTTCCGCCCCGAGCCGGTGAGCCGGTTTCCGCCGACCCGGCACCCGGCACCGTGGCGCCGGCATCGATCACACGCGAGGAGGACGGCCCGGCCGGTGCCGACGTACCGGGCTCGGCAGAAGGTCGCCGGCCCCGCCGCTACGCTCCCTGGGTCGCGCTCGGCACGGTCGTGCTGCTCATGCTGGTGGGCGGTCTGGTCGTCCGCGCGGTGCTCGGCGGGATGGCCGACGCCGGCGGCCTGACCGCCGACTCGACCTGTACGGAATATCGGCAGGCGCCACCCGAGGAGCGGGTGGCGGCGATCCGGCGGATCGGTCTGGCCAAGGGGATCTCCGGGGTCGACAGCCCACTGGTGATGACGGCGGTGGACCAGCTCTGCGAGACGCAGCCGTCGACGCGGATCGGCGACCTGCTCGCCCGCTTCGACGACTGAACCGACGCCGGCCCGCCACCGCAACGCCGGCCCCTGCGACAGGCGCGCCAGCGTCGTCGAACTCACCGACAGCGCCGGCCAGGTCAAGCAGCTATGGCGTGCCCGGACTGCGATCGGTCGGGACGCCGACCGGGGTGGAGGTCGCCGAGAAAGGCCGTCCAGGCGGCCGATCCGAACCGGAGTACGGGACCGGCAGTGTCCTTCGAATCACGCACGGCGACTCCGGCGGCGAGGCCGGCCACCTCGACACAGTTGCCACCCTCACCGCCCGAGCGGCTGCTCTTTTGCCAGCTCAGCATGGTTTCGTCCGGTCGCATCCCCTCCGGCCCTCCCTCACGTCCAGAAGGCCGCCGTCTCCCTGAGCAGCCGCGCCGATTCTTTCTGCGACAACGCTGCCGCAACGAGGTGGTCGAAGGCAAGCGCGAAGGATGCGATCTGGGCCGGCTCGTCGATGTAGAGCGCGCCGGTGCGATGTTCGGTGTAGACCAGCCCCGGATCGGTGGGCTCGGGGAAGCCGAGGATCGCGAAGGGACGGCCGAAGGCGGTGTACGCCGGACTGCTGAACCGGACCACCCGGAGCTCGACGTTCGACCGCTCGGCAAGCACCGCCAGGTTGCCGAGTTGGTCGCGCATGACGGCGTTGTCGCCGACCCGGCAGCGCAGCACCGCCTCACCGAGCACCACCCTCAGCCGCATCGGCTCGTGCTCGAAGAGGCGCCGCTGCCGGGCGAGCCGGAGTTCGACCTGACGGGTCAGTTCCTCGGCCGGGGCGAGCGGCTGGGTGGCCCGGATGAGCGCCGCCGCGTACGCCTCGGTCTGCAACAGGCCGGGCACCAGGTGACTCTCCACGGTCCGGATCTCGGTCGCCTCGGACTCCAGTCCGACGTACACCTCGAACCAGTCCGGGATCGCGCCGCCGTAGGTGACCCACCAACCGCGCTGGGTCGACTGCTTCGCGAGGGTCGCCAGCACCTCGCGGGTGCGCTCGTCCGAGACCCGGTAGATGTCGAGCAGGGCGAGGACGTCCCGGGTCCGGGTGGAGTGCTTGCCCGCCTCGATCCGGGAGATCTTCGCGTCGGAGCACTTCATCCGCTGCGCTACCTGGAGGAGAGTGAGCTGCTCCCGCTCGCGTAGGCGGCGCAGCTCGATGCCGAGCCGGCGACGCCGGGCGGTCGGACTGATCGGCACGGAATCCTCCCCGTAGAAACCTTTCGTCGGTGCCGAGCGCGCCGTCGTCGGCTGCGGCCCGGGCGCCGCCACGAACGAACGCACAGTCGTGGTGCCGGTCACCCTAATTGGTTGGCCCGGAGTCACGGTCCGCGGGCACCGGGCGGGAATTCCGGGGTACGACGGCGAGTGGCCGGCGTCCCGTCAGGACGCCGGCCACTCGCCGTCATGTATGCCAACCGCTACCGCCGTATATGCCAACCGCTACCGCCACGTGCCGCGCCGGCCGATCGCTCGCGCCGGCCGTCGACCGCCGGGTCGGTTGCTCAGGCCGCCTGCAGCCCCTCCGCGCGGGCCAGCTCGCGCAGCCGGCCGAGCGCCTGGATCTCCAGCTGCCGGATCCGCTCCCGGGAGAGGGAGAAGCGGGAGGCGACCTCGGTCAGCGAGTGCTCGCGCCCGTCCTCCAGTCCGTAGCGGGCCCGCATGATCCCGGCCGACCGGTCGTCGAGGTGGTTGAGCAGGCCCTCGATGCGCTGCCGCTCCAGCCCGGTGAGCACGATCTCCTCCGGCGACGGGGCGTCGCTGTCCGCGACCAGGTCCCCGAGGTTGGTGTCGCCGTCGTCGCCGACCGGGGTGTCGAGCGAGACGGTGTCCTGCGACCAGCGGACCAGCTCGTGCACCCGCTCCACCGGCACCCCCAGCGCCGTCGCGATCTGCTCCGGCTCGGGGTCGGTGCCCAGCTCGCGGGTGAGCTGCCGGGCCACGTTGCGCATCCGGTTGACGTCCTCGACCAGGTGCACGGGCAGTCGTACGGTGCGCTCCTGCTGCGCGATCGCCCGGCTGATCGCCTGTCGGATCCACCAGGTCGCGTACGTCGAGAACTTGTAGCCGCGCTCGTAGTCGAACTTCTCGACCGCCCGGACCAGACCGGTGTTGCCCTCCTGGATCAGATCCAGCATCGGCATCCCGGACCGGACGTACCGGCGGGCGATGGAGACCACCAGCCGGAGGTTGGCCCGGATGAACAGGTCCTTGGCCCGCTCTCCCTCGACCACCAGCCGCTCCAGCTCGGCGCGGGTGACGCCCACGGGGACCTTGTCCTCGTCGATCAGATGCTCAGCGTAGAGGCCAGCCTCGATGGACTTGGAGAGGTCGACCTCGGCGGCGGCGTCGAGCAGCGGTGTGCGGGAGATCTCGTGCAGGTAGACGCCGACCAGGTCGCGCTCCTCGGCGACCTCGTCGGTCCGCATGACAATCTTCTTCTCCACGTTCCCCACGGTCCCCTCGTCGTTCCTCCCGGTGGCCCGGGTTCCTGCTCCTGCCATCCCCACGTTCATCAGCCCTCCCCGTAACCTCCGCTGTGCCCCGTGGTGCTGACACCTACACAACAGTTGAGACGCGTTGGGGATTCCATCTGGTGAGTCGAAAGTGTCACGAATGCCTGAGTAGTTGCTGAAAGCACGATCGACGTTTGCTGTCAGTCGTCCTGATCGGGGGGTGTGCCGCCCCGGCGACGCCGCAGCTCCGCGGCCTACCGCGGCCGTCCGTCGGCTATCGCATCATCACCGGAGAACGACGCACAGCGATGTAGGTCACCCGGTTGCTGCGATTCTCGTCACGCCTGGTCATACGTACGGCGCGGCTCGTCGGTTCATCTCACCGCGTGAGGGTTACCCCTCCGTCTGGCTAACAATCCGGAGCCCGGAGATAGTCCCCGCCCCGAGACGCCGGATCGACGACGGGGCGGGGTTCAGCCGGCGAGCAGGGCGATGGCGCCCCGGACCTGGTTGGCCGAACGGTCCAGCGCCGCACGGGCGTCCGCGATCGCCGCGCCGGAGAGCAGCGAGACCAGCGCGGCCTTGAGATCACCATCCGCCTCGGTCAGTGCACGCCGTGCGATCTCCTCGGCACATCCGGTCGCCTCCACGAGGATCGAGATCATCCGTCCCCGCAGTTTCGCGTTGGTGGCGACCATGTCGATCATCAGGTTTGAGTAGACCCGTCCGAGCCGCACCATCACGGCCGTGGAAAACCCGTTCAACACCAGTTTCTGGGCGGTCGCCGCCTTCATCCGGGTCGAACCGGTTACCACCTCCGGGCCCGTCTCCACCCCGATGAAGACGGTCACCGACCGAGCCGTCGCGGCGTCCGGATCGGCGCAGATCAGTACGGTGTCGGCGCCCGCCTCGGTCGAGGCGCGCAGCGCGCCCAGCACGTACGGCGTACGCCCGCTGGCGGCCAGGCCGACCACCAGATCACCGGCGGCCACGCACGACCGGGCCTCCTCGGCACCGCCGGCCTCGTCGTCCTCGGCGTCCTCGACGGCCCGCCACATCGCCTCCGGCCCACCCGCCAGATGCGCGCAGAACCAGCGGTCGGGGGCGTTGAACGTCGGGGCCAGCTCGGCGGCGTCGAGTACACCCAGCCGACCCGAGGTGCCCGCACCGAAGTAGTGCACCCGCCCGCCGGCGCGCAGCGCCGTCACGGCCAGTTCGACCGCCACGGTGATCTCGTCCAGCACCTTCGTGACCGCCGCCGGCACCCGCCGGTCGTTCTCGTTGATCACCTTCAGGACGTCCCGGACGGACATCAGATCGAGGTCGAGACTGCTCGGGTTGCGCAGCTCCGTCGGGGAGCTGACCCGAACCATGGTCCGGACCTCCTGCTGTCGCGCCCCCGTGCCGTCGGGCCGGTAGCCCGGCTCGTCCACCGGACAGGGGGATCCGCCGCCGGTCGCCGGGGAAGAGGACTCGGCCGGGTAAGAGGACCCCGCGTCGGAATCAGGACGCGGGGTGGCGGCGGGCGGTGCACCGGGCTCGGCCCGGCCGGCCGTCATCGCCGCCCCGCCGCGCCGGCACCAGCGGCCGGAACTGCCGCACCGGGCCGGCCGATCCGCCCGCTTCTCATGCCCGCCTCCCCTTGACCCGGTGCGGTTGTACCGCCTCGGCGGTCACCTCCAGGGCCTTCTTCGCCTTCGCCCGGTTACGGGCCGCGACCCCGACGAAGAGGCAGTCCACCACCGTCAACTGGGCGAGCCTGCTGGCCATCGCGCCGGACCGGTAGGTCGTCTCCCGCGCCGCCGTGGTGAGTACGTAGTCCGCGACATCGGTGATCGGTGACCGTGGGAAGTTGGTGAGAGCGACGGTTGTCGCACCCCGGGCCCGCGCCTGCTCCAGCACCTCGACCGAGTCCAGGGTGGTGCCGGTGTGCGAGATGCCCATCGCGACGTCGCCCTTGCCGAGCAGGGCCGCCGAGGTGAGCGCGGTGTGCACGTCCGGGAAGTAGAAGGCGGTCCGGCCGATCCGGTGCAGCTTCTGCTGGAAGTCGGAGGCGACGAAGCCACTCGCTCCGGCGCCGTAGATGTCGATCCGGCCGGCCCCGTTGATCGCCTCGACCACCTGCTCGCAGACTGCCGGATCGAGCTGTTCCGCGGTCTCCTCGACCGCCCGCGCGTCGCTGAACGCGATCGTCGCGATGATCTGCGCCAGATCGGCACCGGGCGGGATGTCACCGCCCACGACCCTGGCGTCCGGCGGCTCGACCCGCCGGGCCGCCTCGGCGGCGAGCCGGATCCGCAGTTGCGGGTAGCCGTCCATGCCGACGGAACGGCAGAACCGGATGACCGTGGCCTCCGACGTCTCGGCCGCGGTCGCAAGGTCTGTGATGGTGCGGCGAGCGGCGTCCGCAGGATCCGCCACGACGAGTCTGGCGACCCGTTGCTCGGCGGGCGACAACGACGGGAGCAGGCCGCTGATATGGACTATCAGCCCGCCCGTCTCGTGACTCGCAGAAACCTTCGCAGTCTTCACCACGGATGAAACTTACTTTCACGGAGGCGGAAGCGTCAACCGCGACGCGCTATACCTGCGAAAGTACGCCCACCCCGTGGGAATTTGCGGCCGGCCAAACCAGCCGAGCGTGCCATTCCCACCACACCTTCGTCTCGGCGGGGTCACCGAGACGCGGTACCGGACAGCGTCCGGATGAATAGGCATCGATCGATAGGCCGGCGGAACGGGCCGGATGCGCCGGGGTTGCCGGCGCCCGCCGGTGCCGTGACGATAGCGTGACGCCCATGGCGGATCGCAGTGTACTCGTCAGCGGCGGCGCGGGCGGGCTCGGCCGAGCGGTGAGCGCCGCGTTCGTCGCGGCCGGCTGGCGGGTGGTGGTCCCGGTGCGACCGGCCGGGACCGGCACCACTGGCGGCGTGCCGGCCAGCACCGAGGGCGCCCCGGCCGCGCCCGGTGACGGGTCGGGCCCCGTCGACGGTGTGCTGCGGATTCCGGCGGAACTCAGCGACCCGGACCAGGTCCGCGTGGCGGTGGAGCTGGCCGGGGGCGATGCCGGGGCACCGTTGCGGGCCGTGGTCAACCTGGCCGGCGGATACGCGACGGGCGGCCTGGTGCACGAGACCCCGCTCGCCGACTTCGAGGAGATGCTCGCGCGCAACCTGCGCCCGACGTACCTGGTCACCCGGAGCGCGTTGCCGTACCTCGTCGAAGCCGGCGGCGGATCGGTGGTCTGCGTCTCGTCCCGGGCGGCGCTACGCCCGTTCCCCGGTGCCGCCGGCTACGTGACGGCGAAGGCGGCGGTGTTGGCCTTTGCCTCGGCGGTGGACGTCGAGTACCGCCAGTCGGGTGTCCGGTGCAACACGGTGGTGCCCAGCATCATCGACACGCCGGCCAACCGGGCGGCGCAGCCCAGCGCGGACCACTCTCGTTGGGTGCCTCCGGCCGAGATCGCCGGTGTGATCCGCTTTCTGGCCAGTGACGAGTCTGCGCCGACGAGTGGCGCGACGATACCGGTGTACGGGCGGGCCTGAGCGGCGCCGAGCCGGCCGGCTCGGGAGCACCGGACTGGTGCCCGACCTCGCCCGGCCGGGCGAGATCCGCCTCCGGCCGAGCGCCTGCCCCGTCCGACAGACCGGCTGCCCCGTCCGGCTCGCGGCCGGCCTCGTCCGGCGGGACGGGCGGCGGGACGGGCGGCATGGGCCCAGGGTCCGACGGTGGGCGGCCATCCGGCAGCCACTCGCCCAACCCGGCATGGATCGCCCGGCTCACCTCGTCGGGTGTGCGGTTGGCGTCGACCACCACGAAGCCGGCGAACTCCGGCAGCGAGCGGTACGCCGCCCCTCCGGCCGCCAGATAGGTGATGTCCTCGTGGTCGGTGCCACGGGCCTCGATCCGCCGGTACGCCTCCCCCGGGTCCACCGCGAGCAGGAAGGTGACGTCCGGGGGCGGAAAGACGCGGTAGAGCAACCGGGCGAGCCCCTCCCAGCGGCGCCCACCACCGTGTGCCCGGATGCTGGCGTACTGGCAGACGGAGTAGCGGTCCATCACGGCGACCCGGGAGCGCAGCCGGGACCGGAGCAGTGCCCGCGCGACGGCGAGCCAGCGCAGTACCGACTCGGCGAGGAGCATTCCGTCCCGCCCCAGCAGGCGCTGGGCGTCCCGCCGGCCCAGTTTCCGGGCCAGCCGGCCGAACCACCGCCGGCCGCCGGCGTTCTGCCAGTACGTCGCCGGTAGGCCGGCTGCGGTCAACGTCTCCGCCAGCCGGTGCGCCTGCGTCGTCTTGCCCGAGCCGTCGATCCCGACCAGGGCCACGGTCCGCAGCCGCACGTTCCGCCGGTGAACCAGTGTCCGGGCCACGCTCAGCAACGGTACCCGGCGGGCGCATCCTCCCCACCCGGCAACGGCCGCCGGGCGCGGTCTGCGGCGACCCGCGCCGTACGCCCGGTTCGGTCCGTGTCGGGCGGTTGCCGGAACCTGGGCCAGGTGTGAAGGAACGAAGTGCCGGGTACCGGTAAATCTCCACCCCGTTGACCAGATGCCCATCCGACCACCGACCCGGGAGACCCTGATGGATGATCGCGGCGACGAGACCCTACTTGCCACGCTCAAGCGGGTCGCCGCCGTCCTGAAGCAGTCCGAGATCCCCTTCGCGCTGGGCGGCAGCTTCGCGGTGTACGCACACGGCGGCCACTCCAGCGACCACGACGTCGACTTCCTCATCCGGGAGCAGGACACCGAGCGTGCGCTGGAGGCGCTCGTCGAGGCCGGCTTCACCGCCGAGCGCCCGCCGGAGGACTGGCTGGTGAAGGTCTGGGACAACGACCGGATGGTGGACCTGATCCACCGGCCGATCGAGACCCCGGTGACCGACGAGACCTTCCGGGACACCGTGATCCGGCCGGTCGACGCCATCCACATGCCGGTGCTCTCCGCCACCCATCTGATGGTGCACAAGCTGTTGAGCTTCTCCCAGCACTACTGCGACTTCGCCCGGGGACTGCCGCTCGCCCGCTCGCTACGCGAGCAGATCGACTGGGACCGGGTCCGCAAGGAGACGGCGCACTCCCCCTACGCCGAGGCCTTCCTGGTGCTGCTGGACCGGCTCGACGTCGTGCCCTACTCGGCAACCGGCGACGAGCGGCGCTACGCGCAGGCCAGCCGGGAGAAGGAGATCACCGTCATGGACGAGCGGAGTGAGGTGGCGACATGAACCAGCGCGGCACGGGCGGCACCGAGCCGCCCGACGACTATCTGGAGGCGGCGATCCAACGCCTGCTCACCGAGCGTACGGAGATCGCCGAGCAGGGCATCACGGTGACCCGGCGGGACCACTCGGTGGTGCTCTGCGGCGAGGTGGAGAGCGCACAGCGCCGCGAGGAGATCCTCCGGCTGGTGCTGGAGCACTTCCCGAAGGTGCCGGTGACGGTCGACATAGGACTGATCCGCACCCAGGCACCGACCGAGGTGGAGGAGTTGCGGTGAGGGAGGGAACATGGTGATCCGGATCGCGGCGGTCGGCGACGTACACCTGGACCAGGACGTGGTGGGCCGGTTCCGGCCCGCCCTGGAACAGTTGCCGGACGTCGCCGACGTGCTGCTGCTCGCCGGTGACCTGACCCGGCACGGCACCGAGTCCGAGGCGCGTTGCGTGGCGACCGAGTTCGGCAACCTCGGCGTGCCGGTGGTCGCCGTGCTCGGCAACCACGACCACCACTGCGACGAGGTGCCGGCGGTGATCCGGGTCCTGGAGGACGCCGGCATCCAGGTGCTGGAGGGCACCAACGTGGTGCTGGACTGTTTCGGGACGCGGCTCGGCATCGCCGGTGCCAAGGGGTTCGGCGGCGGCTTCGCCGGGCGCTGCGCCAGCGAGTTCGGCGAACCGGAGATGAAGGCATTCGTCGGCACCACCAGCGCCATCGCCGACCAGCTCGGCGAGGCGCTGCGCGAGATGGAGTGCGACGTCCGGGTGGCGCTGACGCACTACGCGCCGGTGCCCGACACGCTGGCCGGTGAGCCGCTGGAGATCTATCCGTTCCTCGGCTCGTACCTGCTCGGCCAGGCCATCGACTCGGCACCGACCGACCTCGCCCTGCACGGGCACGCGCACGCGGGCACCGAGCGGGGCACCACCCCCGGCGGCGTACGGGTCCGCAACGTGGCGCACCCGGTGATCAAGCAGGCGTACAGCGTCTTCCACCTGCACCCGCGCCGTGCCGGGGCGGCCACCGCGAAGGTTTCCGCGAGCAGCGCCTCGGGTAGGTCATGAGGCATGGAATTCTTGCTCTGGATCCTTGCGGTCGTACTCGTGGTCGCCGGCGTGTTGGCGCTGTTCCGGCGGCAGATCCTCTGGGGGGTCGTGCTGATCATCGTCGGTCTGCTCGTCGGGCCGGGCGGCGTCAGCCTCTTCACCTGACAGCGGGGCCGACGTCGGTGCTGCGCCGGCCTCACCCGATCGAAGAACCTCCAACCGAAAACCCCCACAGGATCGGAAACCCCCACAGGCAAGCCGGGGTCGCCGCGCCCGGGTCTCCTCTCTCCCCCTGGTGACCCGGGCCCGGCGGCCCCGGCGCAATCGTCTGCCTGGTTCGCCGGAACGTCGGTTCAGCAGCGTGGTACGCCGGGGATGAAGCCGTCGTAGCCGGTGTAGACGTAGGCGTCGGAGACGAAGCGACCGGAACCGATCCGGTCCCAGATGTTGCTGGTGCCGTAGGTGCCGGTCACCGTCGTGCCGGTGGTCTGGCAGTGGATGGTGACCCCGGCGCCGTCGGCGACCGTGCCGACCGAGGAGTAGCCCGTGCCCGGCCCGGAGCGGACGGTGAGCGGGCTGCCGGCGGTGTTGACCGTGCCGGATCCGGTGTTGTTGCCGGAGCAGGCGTTGTCGCTGGTGTAGGTCCGGGTGCCCCAGTAGAGCGCGAGCGTGCCGTTGAACCTCACCTGGATGTCGGAGCCGTTCAGGCGCTGCTCGTAATGCAGGTGCGGCCCGGTGGAACCGCCGGTCGAGCCGACGTACCCGATCACGGTGCCGTAGCCGACGGTCCGCCCGACGGCGGTGTTGAAACTGCTCAAATGGGCGTAGTAGGTCGTGTAGCCGCTGCCGTGGTTGATCCGGACGTACCTGCCGTAGCTGGTGTTGCCGAGGTCGGTGACGACGTCGACGGTGCCGGGCGCGCTGGCCACCACCGGGTCGCCCTGGTCGTCGGTGCGGTTGAAGTCGACGGCGTACGCCGGGCTGTGGTTGGTCCGGGTCTGGCCGGACCAGGACTGGCCGCAGGGGAAGGGGACCTTGAAGGTGGGTGCGGCAGCGGCCGGCGAGGCCGGCAGCAGCACCGTGGCGGCCAGCAGCAGGCCGGCACCGACGGACGCGAGCGGGCGGAAGCGCACGAGGACCTCCCATGGCGAAAGTTTTCCATGTATAGATGGATCGTGGCAGAAAACTTCACCCAGCGGAAGGGGCCGGACCAGGCGCGGACGGACCTCGGCAGCCGGGACGATCCGGTATACCTGGACGACATGGCCTCGCCGACGCACCTGATGAGCATGCCGCTGCACGCCGTGACCGAGGTCTACGGCGAGGCCGGCCTGCGGGACCGCTTCCGGCTGGAGGTGGCGGCGCGCTTCGGCGCCGCCGACCAGGCCCGGCTGGCGACAGCGCTGGAGCTGGCCGCCACCCTGCACCGCGACGACCGCCGGGTACGCGAGCCCTACCTCAACCACCTGCTCCGGGTGGCGATCCGGATCATCTGCTACTACTCGGTGACCGACGTCGACGTGATCGTGGCGGCGCTGTTGCACGACGCCGTGGAGGACCACCCGGCGGAGCTGGCCGGCCTGCCCGCCGAGACGAACCGTGCCGTGGCCACCGAGGCCGGCCTGGCCGAGGTCGCCCGGCGGTTCAATCCCCGGGTCGCCCGACTCGTCGCGGCGGTCACCAATCCGGAGTACGACCCCGGCCGGGACCGGGACGAGCAGTACCTCGCCCACCTGACGGAGAGCCTGGACCGGGAACCCTGGGCCCGGGTGATCAAGGTCTCCGACTTCACCGACAACGGGGTGGGGATCATCCACACCACCGGGGAAAAGGTGCAGCGCTCGGCGCGGAAGTACCGCCCCCTGGTGCCGCTCTTCCGCGACCTGGTCACCCGACCGGACACCCCGCTCTCCACCGAGGCCCGGACGCACATCCTCGGCCAGATCGACCTCGCCGAGCAGCGCTTCGCCGCGATCCTCGACGGCCCGGCCGGCATGCCGGCGGCTCGCACCGGCGACTAGCCCGGATTCATCGGGCATCCCCGAGCGCGGCGCTGAGCAGGTTTCCGAATCGTTACGGCCTCGTGGCTCACTGGGTCTGGACGATCTTGGCTGCAAGCGCTTACATGTGGTGACGCCCACAGGCCGGCTCGGACGCCAACAGGTGACCGGCATGCCGGCACGAAAGGAGGACGGCATGGCGGTCCAGTCCAGACCACGCCAGGCCTTCGCGATCGCCGGTGTGTTGGCCCTGGCACTCGGCGCCACCGCCTGTTCCGGCGAGAGCGAGAGCGGGCTCGACCCCGACTCTGCGGAGTGCGAGCCGTACTCGGCATACCAGGGCCACGACGGCGAGAACGTCTCGATCTACGCGTCGATCCGGGACGCCGAGGCCGACCTGCTGCGGGAGTCCTGGAAGCAGTTCGAGGACTGCACCGGGATCGAGATCGACTACGACGGCAGCGGCGAGTTCGAGGCGCAGCTCCAGGTCCAGGTGGACGGCGGCAACCCGCCCGACCTGGCCTTCATCCCCCAGCCCGGACTGCTCGCCCGGTTCGCCAACGCCAGCAAGCTCAAGCCGATGACGGCCGAGCAGAAGAGCCTGGCCGAGTCGAACTACCCGGCCGACTGGCTCACGTACGCCACGGTGGGCGGCCAGTCCTACGGCACCCCGCTCGGCGCGAACGTGAAGTCCTTCGTCTGGTACTCGCCGAAGGCGTTCGCCGACAAGGGCTACCAGGTGCCCACCACCTGGCAGCAGATGATGGAGCTCAGCGACAAGATCGCGGCGACCGACCAGAAGCCGTGGTGCGTCGGCCTGGAGTCGGGTGAGGCCACCGGCTGGCCGGCCACCGACTGGATCGAGGACCTGATGCTGCGTACGCAGCCGCCGGAGGTCTACGACCAGTGGACCACCCACGGCATCCCGTTCAACGACCCCCGGGTCGTGCAGGCGGTCGACCAGGCCGGCCAGGTACTCAAGAACCCCGAGTACGTCAACGGCGGCTACGGCAACGTGAAGAGCCTGATCACGACCCCGTTCCAGGAGGGCGGCCTGCCGATCCTCCAGGGCCAGTGCTCGATGCACCGGCAGGCGAACTTCTACGCCAACTACCTGCCCGAGGGCACCAAGATCGGGCCGGAGGGCGACATCTACGCCTTCTACTTCCCGGCGGTCGACCCGAGCAAGGGCAAGCCGGTGCTGGGCGGCGGCGAGTTCACGGTGGCCTTCACCGACGGTCCGGCGGTGCAGGCCGTCCGGCAGTACCTGATGACCGGCGAGTACGCCAACTCCCGGGCGAAGCTCGGCAACTGGATCTCGCCGAACAACAAGCTCGACGTCAACAACGTCACCCAGGCGGTGGACAAGCTCTCGATGGAGGTCCTGCTCGATGAGAGCGCGGTCTTCCGGTTCGACGGCTCCGACCTGATGCCGGCCGCGGTCGGCTCGGGCACCCTCTGGAAGGGCATGGTCGACTGGGTCAACGGCAAGGACACCAAGAGCACTCTCGACTTCGTCGAAGGCTCCTGGCCGAAGTAGTCCGCCGACGGTCCGGCCCGCACCTGCGCGGGCCGGACCGTCGTTTCCGCTCAACCCGGCGTTGGAGGCGCTGATGGAATTCGCCGACGAGGCACCGAAACTGCTGATGCTGCTCTACGGCCTGATCGCCTTCGCGGTCGTGGTCGGCGGACTGCTCGTGCTGCTCGACGTCGTACCCAACTGGTTCGCCCGGCGCCGCGAGGCGGCGCTGGTCGCGGCGGCCCGGGCCGACGCCCCGCCCGCCGCCGGCCCTCGGCCGCGCCGCCGCTCGGTGGCGAACCGTCCCGAGGGCGGGCTCGCGCTCTTCTTCCTGCTGCCCGCCCTGCTCCTGCTGGCGGTCGGCCTGGTCGTCCCGGCCGTCCGGACCACAGTGCTCTCCTTCATGGACGGTGGCAGCGACAGCTGGGTCGGGTTCGCCAACTACCGGTGGATGTTCGCCCAGGACGAGATCCTCGGCATCCTCACCAACACCCTGATCTGGGTGATCCTGGTGCCGCTGGTGGCCACCACGGTCGGGCTGGTCTACGCGGTCCTGGTGGACCGGGCCCGGTTCGAGGCGGTGGCCAAGGCGCTGATCTTCATGCCGATGGCGATCTCGTTCGTCGGCGCCAGCATCATCTGGAAGTTCGTCTACGCCTACCGCAGCGCCGACTACGACCAGATCGGCCTGCTCAACCAGGTCTGGGTGCTGCTCGGCGGCGAGCCCCGGCAGTGGCTCGCCAACCCGCCGCTGAACACCCTGCTGCTGATCGTGATCATGATTTGGATCCAGGCCGGGTTCGCGATGGTGGTGCTCTCGGCGGCGATCAAGGCGATCCCGAACGACGTCGTGGAGGCGGCCCGGCTGGACGGGGTGAACCCGTGGCAGATGTTCTGGCAGATCACCCTGCCGAGCATCCGGCCGGCCCTGATCGTCGTGGTGGTCACCGTCTCGATCGCCACGTTGAAGGTCTTCGACATCGTCCGGACCACCACCAACGGCAACTTCGACACCGGTGTGATCGCCAACGAGATGTACAACCAGGCGTTCCGGTTCGGCCAGACCGGACAGGGATCCGCGCTGGCCGTCTTCCTCTTCGTCCTGGTGATCCCGATCGTGATCTACCAGATCCGCAACCTGCGCAGGCAACGGGAGGTATGAGATGACCACCACGACTCCTCCCGCGCCGGCCGGCACCCGGGACGCGGACACGCCGCCGGCCACCCGGGGCGCCCGGGTCCGCCGCCGGCTCAACACCCCGGTCGCGACCGCCGTCTCGATCGTGATCGCGGTGCTCTGGACGATTCCCACCTTCGGCCTCTTCGTCTCCTCGTTCCGGCCCGAGGACGAGATCAAGACGACCGGCTGGTGGACCGCCTTCAGCAACCCCCAGTTCACCCTGGAGAACTACCAGGAGGTGCTCTTCGGCCGCTCGGCATCGGCCGGGCAACTCGCCGGATACTTCGTCAACTCCCTGGTGATCACCATCCCGTCCGTGCTCTTCCCCCTCGCCTTCGCCGCGCTGGCCGCGTACGCGCTGGCCTGGATGAACTTCCGGGGTCGGGACTGGATCTACATCGCCGTCTTCGCGCTGCAGATCGTGCCGTTGCAGATGGCGCTGGTGCCGCTGCTCAGCTTCTTCTCCGAGGGCGTCAGCCTGGGCGGCATCGGGCTGCTCCCGGCGTGGAACCTCGACGACGAGGAGAAGTTCGTCCAGGTCTGGTTCGCACACACCTGCTTCGCGCTGCCGATCGCCGTCTTCCTGCTGCACAACTTCATGTCGCAGCTCCCGAAGGACCTGATGGAGGCCGCCCGGGTGGACGGCGCCACCCATCCGAAGATCTTCCGCTCCATCGCGCTGCCGCT
Source organism: Plantactinospora sp. WMMC1484 (assembly GCF_049315195.1). Lineage (NCBI taxonomy): Bacteria > Bacillati > Actinomycetota > Actinomycetes > Micromonosporales > Micromonosporaceae > Plantactinospora > Plantactinospora sp. WMMC1484. The sequence goes on along the minus strand of NZ_CP186055.1, from coordinate 2,633,486 downwards.
GATCGTCCCGGCCCTGGCCGCCTTCGGCATCTTCCAGTTCCTCTGGGTCTGGAACGACCTGCTGGTCGCGCTGATCTTCGCCGGAGGCGGCAGCGAGACGGCGCCGCTGACCGTACGCCTGGCCGAGCTGGCCGGCACCCGGGCCAACGAGTGGCAGCGGCTGACCTCCGGCGCCTTCATCTCGATCGTCGTACCGCTGATCGTCTTCCTCTCCCTCCAGCGCTACTTCGTACGTGGCCTGCTCGCCGGCGGTGTCAAGGGCTGACCGGTCGGCCCGGACCGAACGGGGTCGCCGGGCACCCCGCCCGGCGGCCCGTGACCGTGCGGGCGCTCGGCACCGGCGGTAAGGTCGGATCAGGATGGCACCCGTGACCACAATCGACGACGTGGCCCGTCTGGCGGGGGTCTCCACCGCCACCGTCTCCCGTGCCCTACGCGGGCTGCCGACCGTCTCCGAGACGACCCGGATCCGGGTGCTGCTCGCCGCGGAGCAACTCGACTACGCCGCCTCGCCCAGCGCCTCCCGGCTGGCCGGCGGAAAAACCTGCACCGTCGCCGTGATCGTCCCCAGGATCACACCCTGGTTCGTCGGCGCCGTGTTGGAGGGTGCCGAGGAGATCCTGCACGCCGCCGGATACGACCTGCTGCTCTACAACATCGGTGGCCGCGAGCAGGCCCGGGCACGCCTGCTGCGCAAGGCCAACCTGCCCAAGCGGGCCGACGCGGTGATGCTGGTCGCGACGCCGATCGGCGCCGGCGACCTGGCCGTCATCGCCCACCTGGCGCTGCCAGGGGTCACCGTCAGCTCCGGCACGGTGGTGCCGGGCTGGCCGAGCATCCGGATCGACGACCGGGCGGCCGGCCGGGCCGCCACCGAACACCTGCTGCGGCTCGGGCACCGGCGGATCGCCTGCGTCTTCGGCGACCCGGCCGACGACTTCGCCCATCCCGCCCATCTGGAACGGCAGCTCGGCTACCGCGAGGCGCTGGACGCCGCCGGGATCCGCCCCGATCCTCGGCTCGGCATCGAGACCCGGGCGGATGCCGAGGGGGGCCGTTCGGCGACCGAACAGTTGATCACCCGGGGTGATCCCCCCACCGCGATCTTCGCGAGCTGTGACGAGATGGCAATGGGTGTGGTCAACGCGGTACGCCTGGCCGGCCTGCGGGTGCCGCAGGAGGTGAGCGTGGTCGGCGTCGACGACCACGACCTGGCCGGCGCGTTCGGTCTGACCACCGTCGCCCAGCCCGCCGCCGAACAGGGCCAGCTCGCCGCCGCCAGCCTGCTGGGCCCGCTGGCCGGCCGGGCGCGGAGCCAGGAGGAACTGGACCCGGTGATCCTGCCCACCCGGCTCGTCGTCCGGGATTCGACCGGCCCGCCCCGGGCAGACTGAACCGACCGACCCAATCCGAACCGGCCAGCACCAGAACGGCTGAGACCGTAGGCCGACACCGCCGCCGAGCGGGCGAACGTAGGGAGAGCACCCTGAACAGCACCGCAACGACCTCCTCCGCCGCCATGTCCACCGACCCGGCCGGCGCGGTGCCGTGGTGGCGGCACGCGGTCATCTACCAGATCTATCCCCGCTCGTTCGCCGACTCCAACGGCGACGGCGTCGGCGACCTGCCCGGGATCACCGCCCGGCTCGACCACCTGGTCGAGCTCGGCGTCGACGCGGTCTGGCTCTCACCGTTCTACCCGTCCCCGCAGGCGGACGCCGGCTACGACGTGGCCGACTACCGGGAGGTGGACCCGCTCTTCGGCACCCTGGCCGACCTGGACCGGCTCATCGCCGCAGCCCGGGAACGCGGCCTCCGGTTCATCGTGGACCTGGTGCCCAACCACACCTCGTCGGCACATCGCTGGTTCACCGCCGCCCTCGCCGCCGGACCGGGCAGCCCGGAGCGGCAGCGCTACATATTCCGGGACGGTCGCGGCCCCGGCGGCACCGAGCCGCCGAACGACTGGCAGAGCGTCTTCGGCGGCCCCGCCTGGACCCGGGTGACCGAGCCGGACGGCAACCCCGGGCAGTGGTACCTGCACCTGTTCGACCGGGAGCAGCCCGACCTCAACTGGGACCTCCCCGAGGTACGCGCCGAGTTTCTGGACATCCTGCGCCACTGGCTCGACCGGGGGGTGGACGGTTTCCGCGTCGACGTGGCGAACGGGCTGGTCAAGCAGGCCGACCTGGCGGACTGGCATCCGCCGGTGGAGCCCGTGACCGGAGAGGGCACCGAGGGCCCCCGGCCGCCGATGTGGGACCAGGACGGCGTACACGAGATCTACCGGGAGTGGCGGCGGGTGCTGGCGGAGTATCCGGGCGAGCGGATCCTGGTCGCCGAGGCGTGGGTGCAGTCCTCAGAGCGGCTGGCCGCCTACGTCCGGCCGGACGAGATGCACCAGGCGTTCAACTTCGAGTACCTGGAGGCGACCTGGACCGCTCCGATCCAGTACGCGGTGATCACCCGCTCGCTCGAGGCAAACGAGGCGGTCGGCGCGCCCACCACCTGGGTGCTCTCCAACCACGACGTGCTGCGGCACGCCAGCCGGCTCGGGCTCCCGGTCGGCACGCCCCGACCCCGGGGCATCGGGGTCGACGACCCGCAGCCCGATTCCGTCGTCGGGCTGCGCCGGGCCCGCGCCGCCACCGTGCTGATGCTCGCACTGCCCGGCTCCGCCTACCTCTACCAGGGCGAGGAGTTGGGCCTGCCGGAGCACACCACCCTGCCGGACGAGGCCCGGCAGGACCCGACCTGGGAGCGTAGCGGGCACACCGAGCGCGGCCGGGACGGCTGCCGGGTGCCGATCCCCTGGGAGGCGGACGCCCCGTCGTACGGCTTCGGCCCGGGGGACGCGAGCTGGCTGCCGCAGCCGGAGATCTGGGCCGAGTACGCCCTGGACCGGCAGCGCGGGGTGGCCGGCTCGACCTACGAGCTCTACCGGACCAGCCTGCGGCTGCGCCGGGAGCTGGGGCTCGGCACCGGCACGGTGCAGTGGCTGACCAGCCCGGACGAGGTGCTGCACTTCCGCAACGGCGCGACCCGGGTGCTCACCAACTTCGGCGCCGACCCCGTCCCGCTGCCCGAGGGAGCGCAGCTGCTGCACGCCAGCGGCCCGCTCGACCCCGACGGCCGGGTGCCCACCGACGTCACCGTCTGGTTTCAGGAGTAAGGAAGGGCCCCCGCTTATCGTTTTCTGTTGTAGCGGGGGCCCTTCCTAACCGGTGGGGCGGCGGCTTCGGCGCGTTCGGTGAGCAGGGAGTGCACGCCCCGGATGTCGTCGGGGGCGGTGCGGGAGGCCAGCCAGTACATGATCCCGGTGGGCAGGAAGAAGAGCTGGAAGGCGGCGAGTCCTACGGCGAAGTTCAGCGGCGGTGGGAAGGCCGAGCGCAGCGCTTGGGCGGCCACCCCGATCAGCCCGTTGCCGGCTGCCCGGCCCACCCCGTTGACCAGGTTGCCGAGGCTGTAGACCGTGCCCCGGTGCTCCGGCGGGTTGACGTCGGCGATCAGCGCGAACCAGTTCGGTGAGTTGGCCGAGGTGAGGCCGAGCGCGAGCAGGGCGGTGAGCAGGCCGATCCCGACCGTCGGTTCGGTGAGGACGCTGCCGAGCACCGCCCCGGCCACCGCGCCGGCGCCGGCGCCGTCCGGCACGTCGATCCGGATCGGCACGAAGAACAACACCGCGTAGAACGGCACCGCCGCGAGAATTCCGATCGCCGCGACCAGCGCCCGGCCCCGGGGCGTACGCCGTTGCGCGGCGTCGCCGACCAGTCCGCCGACGATCGAGAGCACCCCGCCGAGCTGGAACAGCACGGCGAAGATGCTCCCCACCATGGTGGCGGTGGCCGACGAGTAACCCTGTGCCTCGGCACGCTCCCGGAAGAGCGCCGGCAGCCAGACCAGCGAGCCGAACGCCACCTGGGCCGTGAGCCCCTGCAGGACGAGCCACCGGTTCGTCCTGCGGTGCAGGATCACCGGCAGGTCGGCGTGGCTGATCCGGTAGTCGTAGTCCCCGCCGGCGGCCATCGCCTCGGTCAGCTCCGGCTCGCTCTGGCCGCGCCGGATGTCGTAGGTCAGCAGGTAGGCCAGGGTCGCCACCAGGCCCGCGACGCTGAGCAGCAGGAACGGCCGGCGCCAGTCGTGCGCGCCGAGCACGCCGCCGACCAGGGTGCCGGCCAGGGTGCCGACGCCCTGGGAAAGCCCCCAGAAGCTGAGCACCACGCCCCGGCGGCGCGGGCTGACCAGGTCGGTGACGACGGAGAAGCCGACCGAGCCCACCGCGCCGAGCCCGATCGCGGCCAGCAGTTGCGCGCCGAAGAACGCCGGGTACGTGCCGGCGAACGCGCTGCCGGCGGTCCCGGCGGCCCAGAGCAGGGTGCCGGTCATCAGCAGCGGCTTGCGGTTGGTCTGGTCCCCGACGTATGCCCAGCCGACCGCGGCCACCGCGCTGACCAGGAAACTCGTCGCGGTCACCGCGCCGATCGCGCCGGTGCCGACGCCGAGCGCCGGTGCGATCGAGCCGTAGAGCGGTGGCACCAGCCCGATGGCGACGTTGTCCAGCGAGGCGAGCACGACGAAGACCGCGACGCTGTAGAACCGGTGGACCGGCCCCCCACCTCGGGCGACACGGCCGCCGATCGTCATGTGTGGCACCCAACCAGGATCAGGTAACGGTGAGGTGACAGGATCACCGGGGACGCCTGGCCGGTGTTCTGCTGCGGCGGCCCGTCCACACCTGACGGGTCATCCACACCTGACGGGTCATCCACACCTGACGGGTCATCCACACCTGACGGGCGGCACGACCGCCAACCCAGCGGTCCGGACCGGTCGACCGGGTCGGCGGCGCCGACCCCGTCGACCGGTCCGTCGGTCAGCGCGGCGGCGTCACGTCCCGGCGCTCCTCGACCCGCCGGTACTCGGCCGGCTCGCCGGCGACACCCCGCCGGTACTCGACCGGCTCGGTCTCCGCCTGCCGGTACTCCGTCGGCTCGGTGGTCGTTGTCGTGGTCGCGGCGGAACGGCGCCGGTTGTTCCAGAACACCATGGTCAGGATCAGGCCGAGCACACCGGCCGCCATCAGGACCCAGCCGACCACGTCCAGGTCCAGGCCGCCGATGGCGACGTCCACCGCGAAGGTCAGGATCGCACCGAGCGCGATCAGGAAGATGCTGGTGCCGATACCCATGACACGCCTCCTTGCAGGGGGTGTTGGCTGTCATGGTGCTGCTACCCAATCCCCGAGCCGGCCAATCCGGTCCCCGGAGGGACCGGCAGGTCTCCCCTCGCCCTACCAGCGCCAGGTCCGCCAGGAGAGCAGCCGGCGCCGGCCGGCCATTGCCGCGCCGGCCTGCCGCAGCATCCGCCCGAGCAGCGGCGCCACCAGCCAGAGCAGCACCACGCCGTACCCGCCGAGTGCGACCCGTTGCCAGCCCGTCAGGGCCGGCGCCTCGACCAGTGGATACCACAGCGGGCTGAACTCCGGGGTGAAGTGGCAGAGCGACTCCAGGTAGTAGTTGTTCTCGTAGCAGGTCCACGGCCAGAGTTGCCCATACACGAGACTGCTGGCCGCGCCCCAGACCGAGAGCAGCGCGGCAGCCAGGGTGGCGAGGTTCGCCCACGGCCCGGCGTCCCGGGCCCCGAGCCGTACGGCGAGGGCCAGGCTCGCCGGCAGGATGGCGATCAGGAAGAACCTGGGTCCCCAGTACAGACCGCCGTACCAGGCCCACCAGGAGGCGTAGACCAGCACCAGACCGGCCACGAAGAGCAGCCACGACAGCCAGACATCGGAGACCGCGTCACCCGGCCGGCGCAGCCGCAGGAACAGTCCTGGGGTGAACCAGAACAGCCCCTTGCCGAAGGAGAAGAGGATCGCGGCCACCCCGAGCAGGAACGGATAGGAGAAGCCCGGCTCGCCCGAGTACGGCATCACGGTCTGGCCGCCGCCGTTGCCGGCGTACGCCCGGTGCAGCGGGTCACCGAAGCGCAGCCACGCCTCCGCGGCGATCAGCAGGCCGGTGGCCACCAGCACCGACAGGTAGCGCAGCCGCCGCTCGCGGAGGCAGCGCACCGCGACGACGAGGCCGAGCGCGACCACCGACGCCGGGGTGTTCGCCACCCCGAGCACCACGCCGCCCCAGCCGGCGAGCCGGGTCCACCGGCTCGTCCCGGGCAGCGTCGCGGCGAGCAGCCCGACGCCGACCGTCGTCGCGGTGAAGACCTCGCCGTAGAAGTCCTGCACGTGCACCGCGATCATGCTGCCGGCGACCAGCACCAGCAGGAACCGCCGGAGCAGCCGGGGCTCCATCCGGTCCCGGAGCAGCTGGTGGACCGCGACCAGCGCCAGGGTGAAGAGCAGCAGGTTGTACTGCGCCAGGAACGGCTGCGGGTCGCCGTACCAGCGGCCGATCAGCCAGAGCGGCGTCGCGAAGAGCGGCCCGATCAGCGAGTACGGCATCTCCGGCAGCTGCCGCTGTTCGAGCAGTTGAAGTAGTGCCTGGTAACGGGCGAGACCGTCACCCATCATCGGCGGGCGGGGGGTGAACGCCAGCAGCGCCATGCCGGCCGCGATCAGAAATGGCTCCACCACCGCCGCGACGCCGCCGCCCGACCGCTCCGCCGCCCCGCCCGGCGCCTCCGGGGACCGTCCGGACCCCTCCGCGGGCTCCCCGGACTCCGACCGCTCGGACTCCGACCGCTCGGACCTCGACCGCTCGGACCTCGACCGCTCGGACCTCGACCGCTCGGACCTCGACCGCTCGCCGGGCCCCTCCCGGACCCCGTCGACCACCGGAGCGTCCATCGACAGGCCCCCCTCACGCTCGCACACCGTCACGGCCGGAACGCCGGCCACAGGCAGTGTGCCAAACGCCGACCGACCGTTCCATAGGCGTCGGTGGATGTCCGTGGAACGGTGGGTCGGCAGCGGTCAGCCGGTCGTCCGTTCCAGGATCAGGTCGCGGGCGCGGGCGTACTGCTCACGGATCTGCCGGACGCCGTTGCCGGCGTACTCCTGGACCTGGCCAGCCGACCACGAGGGCGGCTGCGACCCACCCTGGAGGACCCAGGCGGCCTGCCGGGCGGCCCCGTCCGCGACGTACTCCCCCGGCTCGGGCACCAGCACCGGACAGCCGAAGACCTCCGGCGCGATCCGGCGCACCGCCTCCGACCGGGCACCGCCACCCACCAGGATGATCCGGTTCGCCGTCGCCCCCTGCGCGAGCAGCGCGTCCAGCCCGTCGGCCAGCGCGCAGAGCATCCCCTCCACCGCTGCCCGGGCCAGGTGTGCCGCGGTGGCGGTCCGCAGGGTCAGTCCGTGCACCGCGCCGGTCGCAAGGGGACGGTTCGGCGTCCGCTCCCCCTCCAGATACGGCACCATGACCAGCCCCTCCGCGCCGGCCGGTGCCGACAGCGCCAGCCTGGCCAGTTCGTCAAGCCCGACGCCGAGCATCGCCGCCGCCGCGTCCAGCACCCGTGCCGCGTTGAGGGTGCAGACCAGTGGCAGGAACCGCCCGGTGGCGTCGGCGAACCCGGCCACCGCACCCGACGGGTCCGCGGCGGGAGTGTCCGCGACGCTGAACACCGTCCCCGACGTACCGATCGAGACGACGACGTCTCCCGGCATCGCACCGACGCCGAGCCCGGCGGCCGCGTTGTCCCCGGTCCCGGGACCCAGCAGCGCGCCACCCGGCAGCCGCCCGGCCGCCTCCGCCGGCCCCAGCACCGCCGGGACCACCGGCACCCGACCGAGCGCCCGCTCCAGCAGGTCGAGCCGGTATTCGCCGGTCACCGGCGACCAGTAGCCCGTCCCACTGGCATCTCCCCGGTCGGTTCGCAGCGCGTCGAGGCCGGGCGCACCCGCCAGCCGCCAGGTCAGCCAGTCGTGCGGCAGACATACCGCCGCCACCCGGGCCGCGTTCTCCGGCTCGTGCCGCGCCAGCCAGCGCAGCTTGGTGACGGTGAAGCTCGCCACCGGCACGCTGCCGACCGCGTCCGCCCAGGCCCGCCCCCCGGCCTCGCCGCCACCCAGCTCCTGCACCAGCTCGGCCGCCGCCTCCGCCGAGCGGGTGTCGTTCCACAACAGGGCCGGGCGCACCACGGCACCGGACTCGTCCAGGCAGACCATCCCGTGCTGCTGGCCACCGACCGACACCGCCGCCACGTCGTCGAACCCGCCGGCCTCGTCGACGGCGGCCCGCAACGCCTCCCACCACGCCTGTGGATCGACCTCGGTCCCGTCCGGATGCGCCGCCCGGCCGCTGCGGACCAACGCCCCGGTCCCGGCGTCCCGGATCACCACCTTGCACGACTGGGTCGACGAGTCGACCCCGGCGACGAGCGCCATCTCATGCCCTCCCTCCGGGCTCAACGGACGGTTACGGTCCCCGACCGCACGAAAGCGGCAGGGACCTCAGCGGGCCCCGAGCAGATGCTCCACGGCCAACTGGTTCAACCGGACGAACCCGAACCCGCGCGCCGCCACCGCGTCGACGTCCACATCCTCGAACGCGCTCCGATCGGCCAGCAGGTCCGCGTAGGTCTCACCCGGGTTCAGCGTCGGTGTCGAGAGTTCCGCCACCTTGCTGGCCGCCAGCGCCTCACGCACCTCCGGGTCGGCCCGGAACGCCGCCGCCCGCTCCTTGAGCAGGAGGTAGGTTCGCATGTTCGCCGCCGCCGAGGCCCACACCCCGGCGTAGTCCTCGGTGCGGGACGGCTTGTAGTCGAAGTGCCGGGGCCCGGTGTAGGCCGGCCCGCCCTGCGACCCGCCGAACTCCAGCAGGTCCACCAGCGCGAAGGCGTTCATCAGGTCACCGTGCCCGAAGACCAGGTCCTGGTCGTACTTGACCCCGCGCTGCCCGTTGAGGTCGATGTGGAAGAGCTTGCCGGCCCAGAGCGCCTGGGCGATCCCGTGCATGAAGTTGAGCCCGGCCATCTGCTCGTGCCCGACCTCGGGGTTCAGCCCGACCAGCTCCGGGTGGTCCAGCTCGTTGATGAAGGCGAGCGCGTGCCCGACCGTCGGCAGCAGGATGTCACCGCGCGGCTCGTTCGGCTTCGGCTCGATCGCGAACCTCAGCCCGTAGCCCCGGTCGATGACGTACTGGGCCAGCAGGTTCACCGCCTCGCGGTAACGGTCCAGCGCGGCCCGGACGTCCTTGGCGTGATCGTATTCCGAGCCCTCCCGGCCGCCCCACATCACGAAGGTCTGCGCGCCCAGCTCGGCGGCGAGGTCCAGGTTGCGCAGCACCTTGCGCAGGGCGTAGCGGCGGACGTCCCGGTCGTTGCTGGTGAAGCCGCCGTCCTTGAAGACCGGATGGGCGAAGAGGTTGGTGGTGACCATCGGCACCACGAGACCGGTCGCCTCCAGCGCCTTGCGGAACCGGGCGACGTGCTGCTCCCGGGCAGAGTCGTCGGAGCCGAACGGGACCAGGTCGTCGTCGTGGAAGGTGATCCCGTACGCACCCAGCTCGGCGAGCCGGTTGACCGCCTCGACCGGGTCGAGCGCCTCCCGGGTCGCCTCACCGAACGGATCCCGGGCGGTCCAGCCCACCGTCCAGAGACCGAAGGAGAACTTGTCGGCAGGGGTTGGTTGGGCTGCCATGGCGGACCTCCAGAGGAACCGACTCGACGTCGAGGTGAGGGGCGCGGGTGGTGAAATCCCGGGTTGATGCGCCGGCTACCCGGCCGATTTGTTTATCGGTTGAATTATTTGACTGCGGTATGGCATTGTCAATAGCGTGACGCAACCCGCGGCGGTGCCGGTTGGCGCGGCGGTGAGCGCCGTCCGGCAGGCGAGCCTGCGCGAACACAACCTGGCCCTGGTGCTACGGCAGATCGCCGCCGCCGACCGCCCGCCGTCCCGGGCCGGCCTGGCCGCCGCCACCGGGCTGACCCGGGCCACCGTCTCCGCACTCGTCGACGACCTGATCGCCGGGCGGTTGCTCACCGAGGTCGCCCCGACGCCCCGTTCCGGCGCCGGCCGCCCGGCGGTCGGCCTCACGCTCGCCGGTCACGGCCCGGCCGGCCTCGGCCTGGAGATCAACGTCGACTATCTCGCCGCCGTCCTGGTCGACCTCGCCGGGACGGTACGGCACCGGGCGGTACGCCGGGTCGACCTGCGCCCGGTCCCCCCGGTCGAGGCCCTGGCGCTGGTCGGCGACCTGATCACGGAGGCGGGTGCCGAGGCGGACCGGCAGGACCTGACCCTGGCCGGCACGGCGCTCGCGGTGCCCGGCCTGGTCACCGCCACCGGGCTGGTCCGGCTCGCACCGAACCTCGGCTGGCGGGATGTGGACGTACCGGCCCTGCTCGGGACACATCCAGGGCTGGGCGGGCGTGGGCTCGGCGTGGACAACGAGGCAAACCTTGCCGCACTCGGCGAGCTGCACGCCGCACCGCCCGGCTCGGCCAACTTCATCTACATCTCCGGCGAGGTCGGCATCGGCGCCGGAATCGTGCTGCACGGCACGCTGTTCCGGGGCGCGCGGGGCTGGAGCGGGGAGATCGGCCACGTGCCGGTGCACCCGGAGGGCCGGCCGTGCCGCTGCGGCGGTCGGGGCTGCCTGGAGCAGTACGCCGGCCAGGAGGCCATCCTGGCCCGGGCGGGGCTGACCGACCCGGCCGCCGTCGACGCCGGCCGGGCCGACTCCCCGCCGACGGCGCCGGTGCCGGGCGCGGCGGTCACCCGGCTGGTGGCGGCGGCCACCCGGGACGAGCCGGCCGCCGAGCGGGCACTGGTCGAGGCGGCAACCGCGCTCGGAGTCGCGGTCGCCGGAGTGATCAACCTGCTGGACGTCGACACGGTGGTGCTCGGCGGCGTCTACGCCCCACTGGCCCGCTGGCTGGCTCCGACCGTGGAGGCCGAGATCCGCCGCCGGGTGCTCACCGCAGCCTGGTCACCGGTGACCGTCCGGCCCGCACTGCTCGGCGGGGACGCGGCCGCGCTCGGCGCCGCCGGATCGGTCGTCCGCACGGTGCTGGAGCACCCCGCCCGCTGGCTCGGCCGGCCCAGCCGCTAGCCGGAGGCGGGCCACGAGGCCCGTTACCTTTTTGATCGTCCCCATCCGGGGACTGCTCGGTCGCTCGGTCCGGTATGACTTTCTGCCCCTGTCGTACGCATGATCCGGGGGGTGTTGTCGCCGGGCCGGGTGGCGTCGGCGGACCGCTGATAGGGACCCGGCCACCCCGTCCGTGGGGTAGGTCTCTCCGTAACGTGGATGCCGGCAGTCCGGCGCTGTGACCAGCGGCCGAGCCAGGACATCGCGGTGAGGAGGGCAGGCTGTGCACGACGGGTTCGGCGTCTTCATCGGACTCGATGTGGGCAAGGAAGGACACCACGCGGTCGCGTTGAACCGTGAGGGCAAGCGGCTGCACGACGCGACCCTGCCCAACACCGAGACCGGGCTGCGGAAACTGTTCGACAAACTCGCCCGCCACGGCCGGATCCTGGCCGTGGTCGACCAGCCCGCCTCGATCGGTGCGCTGCCTGTCGCGGTCGCCCGCGCCGGCGGCCACCAAGTGGCCTACCTGCCCGGTCTGGTCATGCGCCGGCTGGCCGACCTGCACCCCGGCACCGCGAAGACCGACGCCCGCGACGCCTACGTCATCGCCGACGCCGCCCGCACCCTGCCCCACACCCTGCGTCGGGTCGACACCGGCGACGAGACCCTGGCCGAACTGGAGGTGATGGTCGGCTACGACGACGACCTCGCCAGCGAGGTCACCCGCGTGGCCAACCGCATCCGGGGCCTGCTCACCCAGATCCACCCACCCCTGGAACGCGTCCTGGGACCGAAGCTGCAGCACCCCGCAGTACTCGAGGCGCTCTCGCGGTGCGGCGGACCCACCGGTCTGCGCAAGGCCGGCCGGGCGAAACTCACCGAGATCGTCAAGGCCCGCGCGCCGCGCATGGGCACCCGCCTGGTCGAGCAGATCTTCGCCGCACTCGACGCGCAGACCGTCGTGGTCCCGGGCACCACCGCCGCCGAGACCGTCCTTCCCCGACTCGCCGACAACCTGCGTGACCTGCTGCGACAACGCGACCAGGTCGCCGAACAGGTCGAAGGGATGCTCGATACGCACCCTCTTGCCCCGGTCCTGACGTCGATGCCCGGCATCGGCGTCAGGACCGCAGCCCGAATCCTGCTCGAAGTCGGCGACGGCAGCTCGTTCCCCACCCCCGGCCATCTGGCCGCGTACGCCGGCCTGGCCCCGGTCACCCGCCGCTCCGGCACCAGCATCCGCGGTGAACACCCACCCAAGGGTGGCAACAAGCAGCTGAAACGCGCGTTCTTCCTGTCCGCGTTCGCCGCTCTCGCCGACCCGCTCAGCCGCGCCTACTACGACCGCAAACGCGCTGAGGGCAAGAAACACAACGCCGCCCTCATCTGCCTCGCCCGCCGCCGCGTCGACGTCCTCCACGCCATGCTCCGCACCCAGCGGCCATACCAGCCCAAAACGGCGGACGAACCCCGCCTCGCTGCTTGACACAACCCATAGGGACACCCCCCCGGAAGCGGGCCGCGAGGCCCTCGGAAGCGGGCCGTGTCAGGAGCCGCCGGCAACGGCACGGCGTGAGCGGGAGCACCGACGGCCCGGAACGGGAGACAATCGGACGTCCGGCCCGCCGCGCCGCTCGGCACGCGGGGCGGGACCGGCCGGATGTGCCGCTCGTGCCCGGGCGGGAACGGCCGGATGTGCCGCTCGTGCCCGGGGCGGAACGGAGGTGACACGCGGCACGACAACCCGGGCGACCTCGGCGACGGTGCCGAGACCGGCTCGCTATTGTTGCCCCCGAGCAACTATTCCGATCAGCAATCATTGTCATGGCGACGGGAGTGCCAGCGCCGATGCGCACAGCTCGACGAGCCGGAGAGGGGCCCGCGGACCACCGCTGCCCGCGCCGGCCACAGGACCGCGCCGGCGCGCCGCCGACGCTCCGTTCAGGCCGAGCGCTCGGTCCGCTCCGCGCTGCCCCGGAAGGCCTGGTCGAACTCGACGAGACCACGCAGCAGCGCCTGCCGTCCGGCGGGACTCATCCCGCCCAGCGTCTCGGCGAGCCGCTCCCGACGGTCGGCGCGGATCTCGGACAGCAGCTTCTGCGCAACCGTGGTGAGATGCAGCGAGATCTCCCGGCGGTCGGCCCGGCCCGGCTCGCGTTCGAGCAGCCCGGCGGCGACGAGCCGGTCACAGAGCCGGCTCGCCGACGAGAGCAGCATCCCGAGGATCCCGGCAAGTCCCCGCAGATTGATCCCGTCGAACTGCTCGACCACCATCAGAGCGCGCAGTTGCGAGCTGGAGAGCCGCCCACTCGTCCGCTCCCGGGCCGCGTCCCAGATCGACAGCAGCGCCGCCGCGGCGGTGTCCACCGCCGTAGCGAGCGTCACGTCCGGTCCGCCGGGACCGCCGGAATCAGCCATGGTGGTCTCGACACTACCGCCGTCACGCGGCCGGCCGCATCGCTGCGGGTCCGGACGGCCCATCCGGACCGGCGCGGACGATCCCCGCGCGGCGCCGCTGTTGCGACGGGTCGGAAATGACGGATCGGCTCTCCGACATCCGCCGCCGCCTGGCCGAGGCTCCGGCCGATCTCGTGGTGGAGTGCCTGGCCACGGAGCTGGCCAGAGCGTACGGGACGGTGGAGACCGAACTGCTCCAGGTCGACTACCGACTCGCCGCCCTGGTCCCGCTGCACGGCGGCGACCCGGTGACCGGGGCTGGCACCCCGGCCTGGCGCTGCTTCGACCACCAGGCACCCGCGTTCCAGGACGGGATTCTCCACCTACCGGTCACGATGCGCGGCGAGCGGCTCGGCGTGCTCCGGCTGGCGCCGGCACCCGAGGATCCGCGGCGGCGCGACGAACTGGCGGAGGCGGCCGACGCACTGGCGCACGAGCTGATCGTGGTGCGACCCGGCACCGACAAGTACGCCGTGGGCGCCCGGACCCGCCGGCTGACGCTCGCCGCCGAGATGCAGTGGGAACTGCTGCCCGGCCGGAGCCGCATCCGTCCCTCCTTCAGCCTCGCCGGCCAACTCGAGCCGGCGTACGCGGTGCGCGGCGACAGCTTCGACTGGGCCGACGACGACCAGCGGCTCTGGCTCTCCACCGTCAACGGCATGGGCGAGGGGGTGACCGCCTCGATGCTCACCTGCCTCGGCACCAACGCCCTGCGCAACGCGCGCCGGGCCGGCCTCGAACTCGCCGACCAGGCGGCCCTGGCCGACCAGGCGATCTACGCCTACCACCAGGGCATCCAGCACCTCTCGGCACTGCTGCTGGAGCTGGACCTGCGTACCGGGGTGGTGACGGCGGTGGACGCCGGCTCGCCACGGCTGCTCGTGCTACGCGACGGCGAGGTGATCGAACAGTCGCTGGACGACCAGTTCCCGCTGGGGATGTTCGACGGCACCATCTACCAGTCGCAGAGCTTCACGCTCACCCTCGGTGACCGGCTCTTCGTGGTCAGCGACGGCGTCTTCGACGCGACCTCCCGCATTGCCCGGTACGGCGACACCGCGCTGCACCGCTCCGTCCGGCGCACCAGGTCGATGGCGCCGCTCGAGGCGGTACGCTCGCTCCTCGGTGACCTGCGCGCGTTCGTCGGCACCGACCTGGTGGACGACGCGGTGGTGGTCTGCCTGGAGTGGCGGGGCTTCCGCGCCGAGCACCTCCACGACCCTTCCGTGTGGCACACCGGGGACACCCTGTCCGGAGGACGCGGCGGGGACACCTCCCTCGGAGGACGCGGCGGGGACACCTCCCTCGAAGGACGCGGCGGGGACGCCCTCTCCGGAGAGCGCGGCGGGGAGCGGACGGGACCCGACCAGGGTCAGTAGGCCCCCCTGGTCCGGACCACCGCGCCGAACGTCTTCCAGAGGATGGTCAGATCGGCGGCGAGCGACCAGTTCTCCACGTAGTAGAGGTCGAGCCGGATGCCGTCCTCCCAGCTCAGGTCCGACCGGCCGCTGATCTGCCAGAGGCCGGTGATGCCCGGCTTCACCAGCAGCCGGCGGGCGACGTCGCCGTCGTAGCGGGCCACCTCGGACGGCAGCGGCGGACGGGGGCCGACCAGGCTCATGTGCCCGAAGAGCACGTTGGCGAGCTGCGGCAACTCGTCAAGGGACCACTTGCGCAGTATCCGACCTACCCGGGTGACCCGGGGATCGACCCGCATCTTGAACATCAGGCCGTCGGTCTCGTTCTTGGCGGCCAGGTCGGCCAGGAGCGCGTCCGCGTTCACCACCATGGTCCGGAACTTGTAGACCCCGAACTCCCGGCCACCCTGGCCCACGCGGATCTGCCGGAAAATCACCGGCCCCCGGCTGTCCAGCTTGACGGCGAGCGCGATGACGGCGAGCAGCGGCAGGGCGACGGCCAGCGCGGCGGCGGCCAGCGTCCGGTCCACAAATGCCTTGACGACCTTGCGGGCACCACGGAACTCGGGCGCCTCCACGTGGATCAGCGGCAACCCGGCGACCGGTTGGGTGTGGATGCGCGGGCCGGCGACGTCGGTCAGCGCCGGGGCGAGCACCAGGTCGATCCCGGTGCCCTCAAGCTGCCAGCCGAGCCGACGCAGCCGGGTGGCGGTCAGCTCGTTGGAGGCGGTCACCGCCACCGTGTCGGCGTTGATCGCCGCCGCGGCGTCGACGATCGCCCGGAACGATCCCAGCACCGGCACGTCACCGAGTCGCTGCGGCACCGGGGCCAGCAGCGCGTCCGGGATGCAGGCACCGACGACCTGGTAACCAGCGTACGGCTCACGACGCAGCGTGTGCACCAGTTCCAGTACGTGTGCGGTGTCGCCGACCGCCAACACCCGCCGGGACCAGCCGGCCCCCCGCGAGCGGGACCAGTGCAGCCGCTTCCGCGCGGCGAACCGGGCGAGTACCAGCCCGACGGTGCCGACCGCGAACGAGATGCCGAGGAAGCCCCGGGAGACGCCGACATCGGCGAGGTAGCCGGCGATCGCGACGCCCCCGGCGAGCCGGAGACCGGCCGAGACGACCCGGCGGTACTCGTCGGCGCCGTAGCCGAGCACCCGGTGGTCGTAGCAGCGCAGCGCCTTGAGCGAGGCCAGCCAGGCGAGCACCAGGGCCGGCCCGACGATCACGTACGGGATGTCGGAGCCGACCGCCTCGTCGCCGCCGAACCGGGCGACGTAGCCGCCGGTCACCGCCACCACCAGGATGACCGCGTCGAGTAACAGCAGCGTGCGGATGTAGCCGCGCTGGCGCGTCCGGGACGACGTGACGGATGCCCCCGCAGTCGACTCCGGAGGCATCGTGGTGGGGCTCAGCAGTGTCGCCGACGTCACCGGCCCTCCCTCGCTCCAGGGGGCACCACCCGATCGGCCGCCCGCCGTCTGACCGAGCGGCCCGGAGGCACCTGGACATCTTCACCCGGCGGCACCATCACGTAGAGCTTCCGACAGATTACTGTCACTTGTTTGCGTCGCCGGTGATCCGGCTGCTCACCTCCGTGGCCGCGCCGCCAGCCCCCAGGGCAACAAGCCACAACGGTGCTCGGCGTCGGGCGATGCGGCGGACTCGGTCTCCCGGGCAAACAACCTGCCCGCCGTACCGGCACGGCTGGCCGGTACGGCGGGCGTCGTCGATCAGGTCGTGTGGGCGGTAAGCACCGCCGGCCCCGACCGGGTGAAGCCGCGGCGTCAGCGCGGGGCGGACGGCCGGCTGGCGATGGCCTGGAGGAAGATGTCGCCGATCTTCGCCGGGTCCTCGGTGACGAAGGCCGCGCCGCCGGTCACCTTCGGGATCGGATCCAGCTCGGCCTTGCTGACCTCGGCGCCGATGCCGACGATGATCACCTGGACCGGACGGTCCGGGTCACTGATCCGCTTCAGCTCGGCGAGCAGGGTCGCCTGGCTGATGCCGTTGTCGTCCTCGTTCTTGCCGTCGGTCATCAGCACGACCGAGTTGACCCGACCGGGCTCCCACTCGTCCTGGACCGCCCGGTACGCGGCGAGGATCGTGTCGTACATGCCGGTGTCGCCACCCCGCTTGGGGGTGATCCCGCCGAGCGCGCGCTCCAACTCCTCCCGCTGACTGGACATCGGTCCGATCGGCACCAGCGAACGGTAGTCGCGGGAACCGTTCAGTTCGGTGGAGAAGATCCAGAGGCCGAGCGCCCAGTTGTCGTCGAAGAGCGCCAGGCCTCGCCGGGCCGCCTCCAGGGTGACCTGCATCCGGGTGGCGTTGTTGGCGGTGGGCACCCGCTCGAACATCGAACCGGAGACGTCGATGACCGCCAGCATCCGGCCGGACTGGGTGGCGACCGACCAACTGGAGAGCACCCGTTCGATGGTCGCCCCGTCGCCGCCGCCGGCCGTACCGCCGGGGTTGGGCGCCGCGGTGGTCGGCGCCGGCTCGGTGCCGGCCGGGCTCGGCGCGCCCCGGGGCGGCGCGAAGCCGTCGGCCCAGGTGCCGTCCGGCGCCCGGAGCCCCTGCCCGGCCAGCCTGCCCCGGAAGGCCGGGGTGCCGAGCGCGGCGAAGAGCTTCCCCGCGGCCTCCGCCTTGGCGGGTTCGGTGCCGGGCATCACCGCGTACGGGTAGTCGAGTGAGATCGGCGCCGGTTCGAGATAGAGCGCGGCGAGCGGAACGGGCGGCTTCTCCGCGTTGAACTTGATGACCTCCTCTTCGGAGAGAGCCGCCGCACCCAGCCCTCGGGCCAGCGAGGTCGGGTCGGTCGCCCGGGGGAACCGGGCGATCAGCTCCTCGCGGACGGCCGAGACGCCGGTGGCCAGGGCCCGCAGGGCTGCGGTGGTCGCCTGCTGCGCCTGGGCCCCGCCACCTGACTGCGCGGCGGTGGCCAGCGAGAGCAGGCCGGCCAGCCCGGCGGCGTCCCGACTCGGCTCCACGAGGCCGGTCTTGAGCTGGGTACCGGTGGTGATCCGGCCCAGCAGGTCCTTCCAGCCGAGCTTCTTCTGCGGCCAGCCGACGGTGGTGGCGAGCGGCTCCGGCATGGCCACCACGATGGGGCTACGGGCGACCGAGGCGTTGTTGCGGGAGGCGAACGCGGGGGCCTGCTGCCGCAGCCGCAGCAGCCAGGTGGAGGAGTCCGCCAGCCAGACGTTGGGCAGTACGGCGCTGCCACTGGCCTGCCCGACGCCGGAGAGCGACACGCCGTGCTGACCGGCGATGGCCGCCGCCACCTCCACGGGTTCGCTGGCGGTGACCTCGACGGCGACGCAGAGGCCGTCGACCTCGGCACCGTCGGCGGTCAGGTCGGCGGCGGTCTCCTTGACGGCCGGAGCGATCTCCGGCGCCGCGGCGACGGTGAGCGTCAGCTCACCCGAGCAGTTCGACCCCGCCCATTGCTGATAGCCGAACCACCCTCCAACCGCGACAAGGACGAACGCCATCGCACCGGCGATGGCGCCCGCCCCACGGATACTTCTACGCATGCGATGGCGGCCAGGCACCTGACCATCTTGAGGGCTTCTGCGAAGTCGTGCCAGGGGCGAACGGCGGAATGTTATCGACCCGGGAAAGAGTTTCTGAAAATTGTTGACTTTCGGTAGTCGGGTGGCCTCGGAACGTCGAGGATCGGGCCCAACGGGGCCCGATCTGCACACCGCGCACCAAAAAGATCTTATGGAGACTTATGCAGGAATTAAGGACCGCTATCCGAGGACACACGTCGGGCTGGCCACCGCGACCCGGGTCGGCGGCGCCGCCGGGATCCCGGATTCGCGGTCGACCGCGAACACCGCGACCGCGTCGGCCCGCTCCTCCGCGACATAGAGGTGCTCGCCGAGCAGCGCGAGGTGCCGGGGCCAGTCGCCGATGCCCCGGACCTCCGCCAGATGGCGGGGCACCTCCGCGTCGAGGGCGAAGACCGTCACCGTGCCGGCGCCCCGGTTGGCCAGGTAGAGGAAGCGGCCGTCCGGCCCCACCGCGATCTCGGAGGGTTGGACCGGGCCCGGCCGTTCGCTGGCCCGGACCCGACCGCGCTCGGCCAACCGGTCGGGGCCGTCCCAGGCGTACGTGGTGACGGAGGCGTCCAGCTCACCAGCGACGAAGCAGCGCCGCCCGTCCGGGTGCCGGGCCAGATGCCGGGGGCCGGTGCCGGGCGCCGTCGGGATCCGGGCGGTGGTGCGCAGACGTCCGGCGGCGTCGCGGTGGTGCCGGTAGAGCGTGTCGGCGCCGAGGTCGACGGCGAGCAGCCCGGTGCCGGCCGGATCCGGCGAGACCATGTGCGCGTGCGGCCCTGCCTGGCGGTCGGGCACCGGCCCCCGACCGTCGTGCACAACCAGATCGCTCCGGTCACCCGGCGCCCCGGTCCGGTCCAACGGGTGTACGGCGACACTGCCGCTGCCGTAGTTCGCCACGTACAGGAACGTTCCCTCCGGGTCGACGGCGAGGTGGCACGGATCGGCACCACCGGTGGAGCGGACCGGGAGCGCGGTGAGCGCGCCGTCCGGCTGGACCGTCCATGCGCTGACGGTCCCCTCGGCCAGCTCGTTGACCGCGTAGAGCACGGGGAGCCGGGGATGGCGGGCCAGGAACGATGGCGACGGCGTGGCCGCCGCCACGCCGAGTAGCTCCAACCCCCCGGTGTCGGCATCCCGGCGGGCCGCCACGATGCCGGTACCCCGCCCACCGCTCTCGACGGTGTAGCAGCCGATGTACACGATCCCCGCCCTGTCCGACATGCGCCGCTCCGTTCCCGGCCGACCGCCCCCGGGTCGCGCCGTTCCGCCCGATCAAACCAGAGCCCGCCCCGGGCGGCAGGGCAATCGCTTCCGCACCCTCCCGCCACGACCGCGTTTCCTATAGGATCTTCGATCGTGAACGGTCTCCTCCGGCCGGCCCGCCGGACCACCCTCGCCGACGACGTGTACGAATCGGTCCGGGCCCTCCTGATGGACCATGCCGTCGCCCCCGGGGAACGGATCAATATCGACGCCCTCGCCCGGCGGCTGGAGGTGTCGCCGACCCCGGTCCGCGAGGCCCTCGCCCGACTGGAGTCCGACGGTCTGGTCCGAAAGCGACCGCTGGCCGGCTACACCGCCGCGCCGCTGCTCACCCGGGCCGAGTTCGACGAGCTGGTCGAGATGCGGCTGATCCTGGAGACCGCCTCCGCGCGCCGGGTCGCCGACCGGTTCGCGGACCGGTTCGCCGGGCCCGACACCGGAGCGGCCGGCGAACTCGCCCGGCTCCGCCGCGAGGCAGAGCTGCCCGACCAGGTCCCCGGCACCGAGGGCTTCGCGGCGATCGCCGCGTTCACCGCCCAGGACGCACGCTTCCACCATCTGCTCGCCGAGTGGTCCGACAACCGGATGCTGCACGCCGCCGTGGTACGGCTCCGGGCCCACCTGCACCTGTTCCGGCTGCACTTCCCCACCGCACACCACGGCACCAGTGCCCGCGAGCACCTGCGGATCGTCGACGCCGTCGGCACCGGCGACCCGGACGCCGCCGGCACCGCCATGCGGGACCACCTGCTCGCCGCCGCCGACCGGCACCTGCCGTTCTTCGAGGGAACCCCATGCGCATAGCTCTCTTCGTGACCTGCGTCAACGACCTGGTCTACCCGGCCACCGGCCGGGCCGTGGTACGCGTACTGGAGCGGCTCGGCCACACCGTCGAGTTCCCTGCCGCGCAGTCCTGCTGCGGGCAGATGCACGCCAACAGCGGCTACCGGGCCGAGGCGCTGCCACTGGTCCGACACTTCGTCGACACCTTCGCCGGCTACGACGCCGTGGTGGCGCCCTCCGGCTCGTGTGTGGCGATGGTGCGGGAGTCGTACCCTCGGCTCGCCGGACCGGACCCGCACCTCGCAGCGGTGGTCGCCGACCTCGCACCCCGGGTCCACGAACTCTCCGAACTGCTGGTCGACGTGCTGGGGGTCACCGACGTCGGCGCCGCCTTCCCACACCGGGTGACCTACCACCCCACCTGCCACGGCCTGCGGATACTACGGCTGCGTGACCGGCCGCTGCGGCTGCTGCGCGCCGTGCGCGGGCTGGAGCTGGTGGAGCTGCCCGGCGCCGAGGAGTGCTGCGGCTTCGGCGGCACCTTCGCGGTGAAGAACGCCGACGTCTCGGCCGCGATGCTCGCCGACAAGTGCGGCGCCGTCCGCGACACCGGGGCGGCGTACGTGGCGGCGGCGGACAACTCCTGTCTGGCCCACATCGGCGGCGGCCTCTCCCGACGCACCGACGCACCGCCCGGCGGCCCCCGCCCCATCCACTACGCCGAAATCCTGGCCCACACCGAGGAGCAGCCATGAGTGCAAGGAAGGGCCCCCCATTATCGTTTTCTGTTGTAGAAGGGCCCCCTCCTTACACCTCGGGCACGGGGAACATCGTGGCGGCGGTGCCGTTTCCGGTGGCGGCCCGGCGGGAGCTCGCCGACGGGCAGCTCCGGGCCAACCTGCGCCGGGCCACTCACACGATCCGGGACAAGCGGCTCCGGGTCGTCGGCGAGGTGCCGGACTGGGCGGCGCTGCGCCGCTCGGGTGCGGCCATCAAGGACGACGTACTGGCCCGCCTCCCCGAGCTGCTGGAGCAGTTCGAGGAGGCCGCGACCGCTGCCGGCGCAACGGTGCACTGGGCCCGGGACGCCGCCGAGGCGTGCGAGGTGGTCACCGGGCTGGTCCAGCAGACCGGCAGCCGGGAGGTGGTCAAGGTCAAGTCGATGGCCACCCAGGAGATCGGCCTCAACGAGGCGCTCGCCGAGGCCGGCATCGCGGCGGTCGAGACCGACCTGGCCGAGCTCATCGTGCAGCTCGCCGACGACACCCCGTCGCACATCCTGGTGCCGGCGATCCACTACAACCGCCGGCAGATCCGGGACATCTTCGCCAGCCGGATGCCCGGGGTCGACGTCGACGCGCTCACCGACGACCCGCCCGCGCTCGCCGAGGCGGCCCGCCGGCACCTGCGGGCGAAGTTCCTCGGCGCGCGGGTGGCGGTCTCCGGCGCCAACTTCGCGGTCGCCGAGACCGGCACCCTGGTCGTGGTGGAGTCCGAGGGGAACGGCCGGATGTGCCTGACCCTTCCCGAGACGCTGATCTCGGTGGTCGGGGTGGAGAAGCTGCTGCCGACCTTCCGCGACCTGGAGGTCTTCCTGCAACTGCTGCCCCGCTCCTCGACCGGCGAGCGGATGAACCCGTACACCTCGCTCTGGACCGGGGTCACTCCGGGGGACGGCCCGCAGACCATGCACGTCGTGCTGGTGGACAACGGGCGTACCGAGACGCTGGCCGATCCGGTCGGGCGGCAGGCGCTGCGCTGCATCCGCTGCTCGGCCTGCCTGAACGTCTGCCCGGTCTACGAACGGGTCGGCGGGCATGCGTACGGGTCGGTCTATCCGGGTCCGATCGGCGCGATCCTGTCGCCGCAGATGACCGGCCCCGAGGCGGGCGCGAACCGCACCCTGCCGTACGCCTCGACGCTCTGCGGCGCCTGCTTCGACGCCTGCCCGGTCCGGATCGACATCCCGGAGGTGCTGGTGCACCTGCGGCAGCGCGGCGTGGACGCCCGCCGGGGCAGACCCTCGGCGGAACGCACCGCGATGCGGGCGCTCTCCTGGGCCATGCGCGACCGGCGACGGTACGCGGCCGCGCTCCGGGCCGCCCGCCGCGGCTCGGCGCCGCTGCGGTTGGTCGGGGGGCGCCGGGGGCAGGTACGCCGGCTCCCGTGGCCGCTCTCGGCCTGGACCGCGAGCCGGGACGCCCCGCTTCCGGCGGCGCAGACCTTCCGGGATTGGTGGGCCGAGCGTGAGCGGGATCGCGCCGGTGGAGCGGGGCGGGGTGATCGGGCGTGACATCGGCTCGGCAGGAGATCCTGGCCCGGATCCGGGCCGCCCGCCCCGACGGGCCGGTGCCGGTGCCCCGGGACTACCGGACCGGTCCGACCGGTGTGCCGGACCGGTCGCCGCCGGACGGGGCGCTTCTCGACCTGCTGGTCGATCGCCTCGTCGACTACCGGGCCACGGTACGCCGCTGCGGGTCCCGGGAGGTGCCGGAGGCGTTGACCGATCTGCTGGGTGAGGTGCCGACCGTGGTGGTGCCACCGGGAGCTCCGGCGGAGTGGCTGTCGGCGTACCTCGGCCGGATCCGGCGGGACGGCGACCCGGAGCCGCTTACGGTGGCCGACCTCGACACCCCCGGTGTGGCCGTGGTCACCGGCTGCGCGGTGGCGATCGCGCAGACCGGCACGCTGCTGCTGGACGCCGCTCCCGACCAGGGGCGGCGGCTGCTCAGCCTGGTGCCCGACCATCACCTCTGCGTGGTCCGCGCCGATCGGGTGGTCGACGGGGTACCGGAGGCGCTGGCCCGACTCGCCGCGCCGCAAAGGCCGATCACGCTGGTCTCCGGACCGTCGGCAACCAGCGACATCGAGCTCAACCGGGTGGAGGGGGTACACGGACCACGCCGGCTGGACGTGCTGGTCGTCAGCGGCTGAGGTGGGGGCGGTCCGGCAGGCCGGTTCGGTCGGGCGGTCCAGCAGGCCCGTTCAGACGGACGGTCCGGCAGGCCGGTTCAGTTGGCCGGGACGCGGTCGGCTCGCCGGGCGGCGACGTGCTCCACCAGGGCGACCAGCACCACCTTGCCCGACTGGCGGCTACGGGCGTCGCAGAGCACGACCGGGACGTCCGGGTCCAGGTCGAGCGCGCCGCGCACCGCGTCGGGGCCGAACCGCTTGGCGCCGTCGAAGCAGTTGACCGCGACCACGAAGGGGATGCCCCGGCGCTCGAAGTAGTCGACCGACGGGAAGCAGTCGGCGAGCCGTCGGGTGTCGGCGAGCACCACCGCACCGAGCGCACCGAACGCCAACTCGTCCCAGAGGAACCAGAACCGGTCCTGCCCCGGGGTGCCGAAGAGATAGACCTGGAGATCCTCGTTGATGGTGATCCGGCCGAAGTCCATCGCGACGGTGGTGGTCTGCTTGCCTTCCACCCCGTAGAGGTCGTCGGTGCCGGTCCCGGCGTCGGTGAGCACCTCTTCGGTCTGTAGTGGACGGATCTCGCTCACCGCCCCGACCAGGGTCGTCTTGCCGACCCCGAAGCCACCGGCGATCAGGATTTTCAGGGCGAGCGGAATGCGCCGCCTACCCGTCTCCTGGTCAGAGAGCCCGGAGTCCATTGACCACCGCCTTGAGGATGTCGTCGTCGGGGAACTGGCGAGAGGTGGGTGGGTCGTACATCGAAACCTGGCCGGTGGCGATCAGGTCTCCGAGCAGGACCCGGATCACCCCCACCGGCAGGTCGAGGTCGGCGGCGAGGTCGGCGACGGTCACCGGCTGCTGCGCCCGCGTGATGATCGCCCGGTGCTCCGGCTGGGGCGGCGGATCGTCGCCGCCCTCGTCCTCCAGCGGACCAGCCACCACGTACGCCACCAGGTCGAACCGGCCCGCGGAGGGCTGGACCCGACCACCGGTCATCGTGTAGGGCCGGACGACCGGCCCGGCCTCGTCGTCCAGCCAGTCGTGGTGGGGCCCCGGGGCGTCACTGCGCATCTGCCGGCGCCCTGGGCGATCGGCTCGGCGCGGAGAGGGTCTGCCCGACCCGGGTCACCAGCATCGCCATCTCGTACGCGATGACGCCGATGTCCGATGCGGCGCTGGCCAGTACGGCGAGACAGGCGCCCTGACCGGCGGCGGTGACGAAGAGGAAGGCGCCCTCCATCTCGATCACGGTCTGCCGTACCGGACCGGCCTGGAAGTGCCGGCTGGCCCCCTTGGCCAGGCTGTGGAAGCCGGCCGCCATCGCCGCCATGTGCTCGGCGGCCTCCCGGCCCATCTCCCGTGAGGTGGCCATCAGCAGACCGTCCGCGGAGAGTAGTACGGCCTGCTGCGCGGAGGGCACCCGCTCCACGAGATCGTCGAGCAGCCAACCGAGGTCCGCACCCGGCTTCGTCGTGTGCACCAGTCACCCGTCCCCTTCAGAGTGTGTGACTCCCGGATCGGCGATCCGGGAGGTGGCATCGGAGGTCTCCGCGTCGGCCTGCGCCGGCGTCTCGGCGTCTCGGCGTCCCCGCGCCGTGCCTGCCTGCAATGCCGCCATCACCGCCCGGACCTGCTCGGGAGTACGCGGCTGCGGCTCGTCCAGCGCCGCACCGCGCTCTGCGGTGGCGGCCGCGCCGGCGGCCGGTCGCGCGGACCGGTCGGAGCTGGCGTCCGGGCCGTGGCGCAGTTGCGGGGCCAGGCTCGTCTGCCGGATCCGTCGGGGCAGGCCGTCCGGGCCGATCGGGGCGACGACCGGCCGCACCGGGCCGCCCGGCGGGACCGCCGGAAGGACCACGGTGTCGTCGTCCGTCGCCCGGTGCACCGACCCCGGCTCCATGCCGGCAGCGGCCGGCGAATCCCCCGGGGCGGCAGGGGCCGATGTCGAGTCCATCGGGGCGGCAGGGGCCGATGTCGATTTCCGCAAGCCGGCAGGAGCCGGCTTCGACTCGCCTGGAGCGGCAGGCGCCGGCTTCGACTCGCGGGGGCCGGCGGCGGCGACCAGCGCGGCGAGCGCCGCCCCCGCCTGCCGCCTCGGCCCGAGTCCGGCGCCTGGTCCGGAATCCGGACCGGGATCCGTGGCCGGTTCGTCGCCGTCCGGGGTGGCCACACTCCTCTCCGGCGGGACCGCCGTGCCAGGACCGCCCACGCCTGTGGTGTCCCGGTCAGGGGTGGCCGTCGCAGGGGTGGCCGTCGCAGGCGGGGCGTCCGGGCCGGCGATGGCCAGCGGAGCCTTCCGGCCGGCGATTCCCCGCTGTGCGGCCGGGACGGCGCCGGACGCCTCTCCCTGCCCGCCGGAGAGGGCGGTGGCGGTGCTCTCCGGGACCACGAGATCGCCGGGTACGAGCGCGACCGCGGTCACCCCGCCGTACGGCGAGGTGCGCAGTTGGACCCGTACTCCGTGCCGGGCGCCGAGCAGGGCGACGACGAAGAGGCCGAGCCGGGCGCTGTTCGACGGGTCGAAGTCCGGTGGGTCGACCAGCCTGCGGTTCGCCTGCTCGATGGCGTCCGCGGCCATGCCCAGGCCACGATCCTCGATCTCGATCGCGTAGCCGTTGGAGACCACCTGGCCGGTGATCTGCACCCGGGTGTGCGGCGGCGAGAACGACGTCGCGTTCTCGATCAGCTCCGCGAGCAGGTGGATGACGTCGCCGACCGCCCGGCCGGCACAGGCGGCCGGTGACACGTTGACCAGGTGGACCCGCGCGTACTCCTCGACCTCGGAGATCGCGCCCCGGATCACGTCGACCATCGACACCGGGTTGCGCCAGCCCCGTCCGGGCGCCGCTCCGGCGAGTACCACCAGGTCCTCCGCGTGCCGCCGCATTCGGGTCGCCATGTGGTCCAGCCGGAAGAGGTCCTCCAACTCCTGCGGCTGCGTGGCCCGCCGCTCCATCCGGTCGAGCAGCGCCAACTGGCGGTGCAGCAGCGTCTGGCTTCGCCGGGCGATGTTGAGGAAGACCTCCCGGAGGCCGCGGCGCAACGCGGCCTCGTCGATCGCCGACGCGATGGCGGTCCGCTGCACCTCGTTGAATGCCTGGCCGACCTGGCCGATCTCGTCCT
The DNA here is from genome assembly GCF_049315195.1 of Plantactinospora sp. WMMC1484. Classification (NCBI taxonomy): domain Bacteria; kingdom Bacillati; phylum Actinomycetota; class Actinomycetes; order Micromonosporales; family Micromonosporaceae; genus Plantactinospora; species Plantactinospora sp. WMMC1484. Next base: position 2,606,957 of record NZ_CP186055.1, on the reverse strand, counting down.
GGCCGTAGTCCAGCGGTGGCGCCTCGGTGTCGACGTCCACCTCCTCGCCCTTGCGCAGCCGGGCGACGACGTCGGGCAGCCGTTCGTCGGCCATGGTCAGCGCGGCGGCACGTAGGCCGGTCAGCCGCCGGACCAGGGAGCGTCCGATCCGGAGCGCGACGACCACCGAGAGCAGCACGGCGACGAAGCCGAGCAGGCCGGCCAGGCCCAACCGGAGCAGGATGCCGGCAGCAACCGGCCGACTGCGCTCGGTGAGTGCCTCCGCACCGGCCAGTTCGAAGTCGCGCAGTTGTCGCTGCACCGAGTCGTAGCTGCCCTGCCACTGCGTGGCACGGACCGGCAGCGTGTTTCCGTTGCCCCGGCCGATCAGTTCGTCCTCCATCCGACGCAGCCGGACGTACGAGTCGCCCTCGGTGAGCTGCTGGTATTCGACCCGGTCGGCGTCGGGCAGTTCCGCCGTCGCCGTCGCGTAGAGAAACCGCTGGGTACCGACGATCTGGACGAACTGGGCGTGCTCTCCCGGCCCGAAGCGCCCCTCGTTGAAGACCCCGGCGAGCAGCGCGTCGGCCTGGGCCAGCACCTCGCGGGCCCGGCCAAGCTCGGTCAGGGTGCGCGCCTCCCGGTCGAGCCTGTCGTCCGGGAGGGTGCTCAGCGCGGAGAAGGTGCGGAACGCGGCGTCGATGATGCCGCTGTAGAGGCCCAGTGCTCCGCTGGCGTCGACGCTGCGGCGGTCGACGAAGAGCCGGCCGGACTGCAACGCGTCGACAGCGGTGAGCAACTGGTCGATCCGGGCGTCGAGCAGCTCGCCGGTGGTGTCCCGCACACCGCCGTCCGAGGTCCGGCGCCGAAACTCCACTATCGCGCGATCGGTACGGATCCGCTGGTCGGCGAGGGCGGCGGCGGCGTTCGGATCGGCCAGTCGGAGCACGGAGAGCCGGCGCTCCCGCTGCAACTCCGCCACCAGCGCCTCGCCCGGCCGGCCGACCTCGTCGAAGAGGGTCCGCGCGGCCAGCAGATCCGACGCCGGCCCGACCGTGAGCGTCGTCGCGAAGATCCAGAGAGCCGACAACGCGAGGATCGGCACGGCGACCAGCGCGACGATCTTCGAGCGGATCGGCCAGTTCTGGGTTTCCATCAGACCTCGCCGGAATGGGTTGTGTCAGGGACGACACCCGCACCGGCGGCCCGCGGCTCCGGCCAGAGTCCGAGGGTCACGGGCGCGCGTGCCTTCGGCAGGATACGTAATCGAGGGCGTCGGCACTACTGGACGGAGGGCTCCGAGTTGATCGGACCGAGGAAAAATCATTGATATCTGTCTTTATTAATTTGTCTCGACGCCTTCCCGTGCGTCTGACCCGGGCTCCGCCGGCGGCCCGGCTCGCCGCAGCGCCACCGCCAGGGCCAGGTACGGAAGAGCGAACAACGCGAAGATGGTGCCATGCCCGGCGACCGTCGATGCGAGGGCGTAACCGCCGTACACACCGATCGTGACGAGTTCGGTGCCGAGCCCCGCCAGCGAGGTCATCGTGGCCCGCGCCGATCCACCGATGCTCTCCTGAAGGCGTACGTCCGCCACCAGGCTCGCCATCTGCAACACGCAGAACGCCGCCGCCACCAGTACGAAGCCGGCCGGTCGGTTGGTCAGCGCGCCCAGGGCCAGGGCGAGCGGAGCCGCTCCGACCGTCACCGCGAACCGTCCCGCCGGCAGGCGCTGCCCGATCGGGGTCAGCAGGCCACCCAGCATGACCCCGAGCCAGACCAGCAGCACCAGCAGCGGCACGCCGGAGGCCGGTGCGACCGCGCCGGCCAACAGCGGGACGTACTCCTCCAGCGCCCCCCAGATGCCCAGCATCGCCGGCAGGAGCAGCAGTGCCCGCCGTACTCCCGGATTCTGTCGGGCCTCGGCGAGCGCGGAGCGCAGGATCGCGAGGTAACCGGGCGATCCGGGATTCGCGGTCTTCCCGCCCGGCCCGCCGACCGGCACCGGTGCCCGGTGCTCCGGCAGCGTCAGGCCCACGACCGCACAGAGCAGGCTGGCGAGCACGCTGGCGGCCCCCACCGCGACGTAGCCGCCGGCCGCGAAGACCGGCCCGGCGACCGCGATCGCCAGCAGGGCGGCGAGCAGGCCGATGGTGCTGGCCCGGCCGATGACCCGCCCGTACCGGTCGGCCACGCCGAGCCGGTCGAGCTCGTCGAAGAGCAGCGCCTCGGCGGCACCGGACTGCAGCGCGCCCCGGGCGCCCCAGAGCACGAAGCCGAGCGCGAACGCCCAGTATGACGGAGCCACCACCCAGAGCCCGAAGCCGACGGCGCCGAGCAGCGGGGCTCCGGCGAGCAGCAGCCGCCGTGACACGGCATCGGCCCAGACCCCGGAGGGGACTTCGAGCACGATGCCGGTCAGCGACCAGATCACGAAGAGCGAGGAGATCTGGGCGACCGAGAGCCCGGTGTCGGTGAAGAGCAGGGCGTAGACCGGGTAGAGCAGGACGAACTCGTCCAGGAACGCGTACAGGTAGAAGCTGACGGTCAATCGCCGCGCAGAGGTTGTCGGCGCGGCGGACGGGGCGACGGGCATGAGACCTTCCCACGGGGACGATTCGGACTCTCGGATCGGGTCACGAACGCCCCTCGGCGGGCCCCGGCAGCGCGGGCCGGGCCGGCCTCCGGTGGGAAGTTAATGTCGCTGCGTCATGCGGCTGAGTGTAGCGGCGGGCGGCCACGACCGCGCCCGGCCGGTGCGGCTGGGCAATGATCACGACAGGCCACAGGGCAATGATCACGACAGGGCCGCAGGGCAATGATCACGACATCATCCACCGGTTCGGCCCGATTTCGGCGGTCGGACGCTGTACCGGCCGTTTTCCGGCTGCCTGCGTCGCCTCCCGGCGCCGGGCCCGAAAGTGTGCCGGATCTGGATTGGTGATCAGGGCTGAGCGGGAATACCAGGAGACGAAGGAGGAGTCATGTCGCCCATAGAAGTCATCCTCATCGTCCTTGTGGTCCTCGCCGTCGCCGCAGCCGTCCCCGCCATCTGGGTGGCAAGCCGCCGCCGCGCGCTGCGCAACAGGTTCGGGCCGGAGTACGACCGGGTGGTCGCCGAAGAGCAGAGCCGGTCGGCCGCCGAACGCGAACTCCGGGAGCGCGAACGCCGGCACGCCGACCTCGCCCTCACCCCGCTCTCCGCCGACTCCCGCCGCCAGTACGCGGCCGACTGGGAGGAGATCCAGGCCCGGTTCGTCGACTCGCCCGCCGAGGCGGTGGGTGCGGCGGACGAACTGGTCACCCGGCTGATCGCCGAACGTGGATATCCGGTCGGGGAGTACGACGACCAGCTCTCCCACCTTTCCGTCGAGCACTCCCGCACCCTGGGCCACTACCGGGACGCCCACGAGATCCATCTGCGCAACGAGCGCGGCGAGGCCAGCACCGAGCAGCTTCGCCAGGCCGTCGTGCACTATCGGGAACTCTTCGCCGACCTGCTCGGCGAGGACCCCGTACAGCAGCCGTCGGACGAGGCCGGTGTCGAGTCCCGTCCGGACACCACGCACGACGTACCGAGCCGGTGAGGAGGAACGCCGTCATGCGCCAGAAGGAAGAGCAGACCACCGAGAACGGCCCCGACCTGATCCGCTCCGAGCCGGTGCCCGTGACCGGTCCGGGCGAGGTCGGTGCCGGCCCCACCGACGAGGGCCGGCACCGGCCGGAGTATCCGGAGGGCACCGGCGACCAGGGCCCGGACGCCCTGGACGAGCGGGGCTCCTACGACAGCGACCTCGCCACCAGCGGGGCGGGACCGGCCTGGCCGACCGATCCGGCCGCGGCGGCACGCGCCAGGGACGACCGGCAGGGCGAGGGCCGCTCGGGTGAGGAACGGACCGAGGACGCCGCGCTCGACGACGACGCGCTTCCCGAGCGCTCGCCCGGGGACCGCGGCACGGCGGGGCCGGCCGACGCCGACGCCGACAGGCACGCCGGAGCCGACGCCGACGCCGACGCCGACGAGGTTGACACCGGGAAGGTCCGCGACGACGAGCCGGAGTTTCACGAGCCGGCCCCGGTACCCACCAGCTTCGGTGCGCCCACGGTCGGCGGTGCGGTGGCGGCGGCGGCGATGGCCGGCAGCCACCGCGATCCCCGCAACGACGACACCGTACGCAGCGGTGACGGGCCGGCCGAGGACCGGATCGACGGTGCCGGCGACGAGCCCGCCGGCAGTGCCACGCGGCCGTCCGGGGGTGCCGGCGCCGAGCCGGTCGACGGCGTCGCGCAGCCGGACGTGCCGGACCGGAGTCTCGGTGCGGCCGACGCCACCACCGCCACCCGGCCCGACGTCCGGCACGACGCCGAGGGCGAGGGCGACCAGCCGGTCGACCCGCTCGGCCGGGCCGAGCCGGCGCAGACGGTGGCGGTCGGGGTGGCGCACCCGCCGACCCCCAACGTGCTCAGCGCGGGCAACCCCGACGTGCTGACCAACGCCGACCGCGACCCGGACGGCCGCGACCCGGACGGCCGCGTGGACGGCGGGCTGCGCCCCGGCACGGCACCGCAGGCCGAACCGATCGTCGGGCTCCTGGACGAGCAGGCGGTACAGGGCTTCCGGGACCGTTGGCGGGAGGTGCAGCTGCGCTTCGTCGACGACCCGCCGGGCGCCACCGCCGACGCGCACCGCGTGGTCGAGGAGACCGTCGAGGCCGTCACCGCCGCCCTGAGCCGCCAGCGCGACGACATCGGGGACTGGCAGCGCGACGGCACCACCGACACCGAGCAGCTCCGCATGGTGGTACGCCGCCACCGCGACTTCCTGGACCGCCTGCTCGGCCGGTAACCGTCGCGGTGCGACCGAGGGCTCCCGCTACAGCGGTTGAATGGCTGGGGTCTGGCTCGGTCGATCGCCTGTGATCAACCACTATGGACGACCGGTCGGTGTCGATCTATACCTGGGGTGTGAGGTACGCCGATAGTGGTGGCCTGTCCGCTGCCGGACGGGCCAAGCGGGAGCAGGTACGGATGCAGGCCGCGCGGATGTTCGCCGTCGATGTGCCGGCGGCGCAGGTCGCGGCCCGGCTACGGGTGTCGACGAAGTCGATCTACCAGTGGCGACGCCGCTGGCGTGCGGGTGGGATGACCGCCCTGGCCTCGACCGGCCCGGGTGGAAACGTCTCCCGGCTCTCACCGGACCAGCTACTGCGGCTACGAGCGGAGTTGGACCTCGGCCCGGCCGCACACGGCTGGATCGAGGACCAACGCTGGACCCTGGCCCGGGTCGCCACCCTGATCGGCCGACTGTTCCACGTCTCCTACACCCTGCGCGGCGTGTCCTACCTGCTGCACCGCATGGGCTACACCCCTCAGGTACCCACACACCGAGCCGTCCAGCGCGATGAGGACGCGATCGCCGACTGGCGGGCCACGACCTGGGCCAAGGTACGAGGCTAGCGGCGGCGACCAGGGCGTGGATCGTCTTCGAAGACGAGGCCGGACAGACCCTGCGCCCGTCCAGGGCCCGAACCTGGGCCCGCACGGGCCACACACCCACCGTGCGGGTATCGGGCAAGGGCTCAGGCCGAATCTCGATCGCCGGACTGATCGCCTACAAACCCGGCCAGCGCGGCCACGTCTTCTACCGCCTGCGCGTCCACCGCAACCGTACCGGCGAGCGCCGCAGCCTGTCCGAGGACGACTACGCCACCCTGATCACCGCCGCGCACCACCGGCTCCACGCCCCGATCATCCTGATCTGGGACGGAGTCAACACCCACACCAGCACCGCGATGCGCCAGCTCATCGCCGCCCGCCACCGGTGGCTGACCGTGGTCCAACTACCCGCGTACGCACCCGACCTCAACCCCGTCGAGGGCCTGTGGTCAACGATGAAGTCCAGCCTCGGCAACCTCGCCGTCGACGGCGTGGACCACCTCGCCGCGATCATCCGCAACCGACTCAAACGCATCCAGTACCGACCCGACCTGATCCCCGGCTTCCTCACCCAGACCGGACTCAGCCTGGAACCGGAACCACCATGACCGAAACAGACCCCAGACTTTCAACCGCTGTATCGCCTCCTGGCGTGGCGGGAGCCCTTCCTGCACCCCGTCGACGGCTCAGGGCTCGCCACACGCTTCAGGCGTGAATTCTCCTCACCTCGGGTAGTAGGCCCCTCGCCTCCGGCGGTCGCTGCCACCGGGCGGCAGCCGGATCGAGCATGTGAACGAGGTGGCGGTGTGGACGGCGGCCTGCGGCTGGACATGAACGCGCTGGACTATCTGATCCTGGTGCTCTATTTCGGCACCGTCCTCGGCGTCGGCTTCGCGGCCCGGCGGGCAATCCGGACCAGCGTCGACTTCTTCCTCTCCGGCCGGTCGCTGCCGGCCTGGGTGACCGGGCTCGCCTTCGTCTCCGCGAACCTCGGTGCGCTGGAAATCATCGGGATGGCCGCCAACGGCGCCCAGTACGGCCTGATGACCCTGCACTACTACTGGATCGGCGCCGTGCCGGCGATGGTCTTCCTGGGCATCGTGATGATGCCCTTCTACTACGGTTCCAAGGTACGCAGCGTGCCCGAGTACCTCCGGCTGCGGTTCAACCGCCCCGCCCACCTGCTCAACGCGCTCAGCTTCGCGGTCGCGCAGGTGCTGATCGCGGGCGTCAACCTCTACGCGCTCGCCCTGATCATGCAGGCGCTGCTCGGCTGGCCGCTCTGGGTCTCCATCGTGGTCGGTGCGCTGATCGTGCTGGTGTACATCACGATCGGCGGTCTCTCCTCGGCGATCTACAACGAGGTGCTCCAGTTCTTCGTCATCCTCGCCGGCCTGATCCCGATCACCGTCATCGGGCTGGTCAAGGTCGGCGGGGTGGACGGGCTCTGGGACGCGGTCCGCGGCTCGGACCTCGGCGAGGCCGGGCTGCACACCTGGTCGGGCACGGGCAGCGCCGAGAACCCGCTGGGTGCGAGCTGGATCGGCATCGTCTTCGGACTCGGCTTCGTGCTCTCCTTCGGCTACTGGACCACCAACTTCGCCGAGGTACAGCGGGCGATCTCGGCGAAGGACATGAGCGCCGCCCGGCGTACGCCGATCATCGCCGCGTACCCGAAGATGTTCATCCCGCTGGTCACGGTCATCCCCGGCCTCGTCGCGGTGGTTACCGTCACCGGCCTGGGCGCCGAGACCGGTGACCTGACCTACAACAACGCGATCCCGCTGCTGATGCGCGACCTGCTGCCGACCGGGGTGCTCGGGGTGGCGGTGACCGGCCTGCTCGCCTCCTTCATGGCCGGCATGGCGGCCAACGTCAGTGGCTTCAACACCGTCTTCACCTACGACATCTGGCAGGCGTACGTGCGGCGGGACCGGTCGGACGGCTACTACCTGCGGGTCGGCCGGCTCGCCACCGTCGTCGGGGTGCTGGTCGGAATCGGCACCGCGTTCATCGCCGCCGGGTTCAACAACATCATGAACTACATTCAGATGCTCTTCTCGGTCTTCAACGCGCCCCTCTTCGCGACCTTCATCATCGGCATGTTCTGGAAGCGGATGACAGCCTGGGCCGGATTCTGGTCGCTGCTGGTCGGCACCCTCGGCGCGCTCGCCACCTATCTGCTCTACGCGGCCGGGGTGCTGCCGTTCGACTCCGACCTGGAGGAGAGCTTCTGGGGTGCAGGCGTCGCCTTCGTCCTGGTCGTGGTCGTCACGGCGATCATCACGCCGCTGACGGCCGGTAAGCCGGAGGGCGAGTTGCGTGGCCTGGTCTACGGGGTGGGGCGCGCCGACCCCGGGGGCGAGGTGCTGGCCGGAGACGCCCGTTGGTACCGCTCGCCGCTGCTGCTCGGCGGGATCGCGCTGGCCATATCCGCACTGCTCTACCTGCCGGTGCTGTGACGGCCGGCAGGACAGCGAGAAGGGACGAGGCGATGGAAGACCAGAACGGGCCACCGACGGAGACACCGGTGGACGAGGCCGACCAGGAGCGCCGCTCGGCCGCCGCCCGGCTGTTCGACATCCGCCGGGTGATCGGCGGGCTCTTCGTCGTGTACGGCGTGATCGTCGGCGTGACCGGCATCTTCGACGGCCCGGCGGCGGTGGAGAAGGCCCAGGGTATCCGGATCAACCTCTGGGCCGGTCTGGCCATGCTCGGTGTCGGCTTCGGGTTCCTGCTCTGGCAGTGGCTGCGCCCGGTCGACCGCGACGGCTGAGTTCGCGGCAGCGCGATCGACTCCCGGCACCGCACGCCGGTTGCCGACCGCAGTCGGCTGCCGGAGCACGGGTGTTCCGGCGCGACCGGCAGGTAGGCGGATGCGCAGGCATGGTGCCGGTCATCCGGGGTAGTCGATCCGGAAGACCGGTCAGCCGCACGCCGCATCCGGACAGGAGGGCAGCACGATGACGGAGCGCGATCCGATGCCGAACCGGCCGCTGGAGGAGAGTCCCGAGGTGGCAGCGGCGGTCGAGGACGAGACCGCCGTACCGCAGTTGGCCTCCGACGGCGGACGAGGCGCCGACAATCCGGACTTCGTGGACGTCGAGGATGTTCCCGGCGATTTTCCGGCTACCGACGACCTGCTCGGCGACCCGCACGGGCAGGGGGCGGGCAGTGCCGGCGACGCCCGTACCGGCGCCGAACAGCCGTGGGATCCGGAGGACGTGGCGGCCGCACAGGGCCGGGACCCGACACCGGACAACGTCGGGCGGGCCCGCGACGAACTGGACCGGGAGGGCACCGCCGCCACGGTGGAGAAGACGGTGCCCTGACCGGCTGCCCCGCACCTATTCGGCCACATGCGACGGTCCCCGGGCCCGCGCGTCGCCGCGCCGACCCGGGGACCGCCCGGACGGTACTGACTTCGTCGTGCTACCCCAGTTGGTGCCGTCGGATCAGAGCGCCGGGTAGGCGTTCTGCATCAGCTGGGTGAGCTGTGCCGGGAACCAGGCACCGGAGATCGGGGCGCCGGAGAGCGCACCGGTCATGTTGTTGTTGTTACGCGGGTTGCCACCGTAGGTCGGGTCGCACATCCGGTCGAAGCCCTTGCCCTCGTCGTTGTCGATCTGGGTGCTGGAGCCGTCCGACTCGCCCGGGGGCTTGATCCAGACGTACGCGTCGATCCCGGTCGCCGGGTTGGCCCGCGGCCGCTCGCCGAGGCCGGCACCGCTCTGGTTGCACCAGTTGCCGAGGTGGATCCGGCGGTCGATCCGGGAGCCGTCGACCTGCTGGTCCACGGTGCCGCTGGTGACCGGGCCGGTGGGCCGAGCCGAGCCACCCCAACCGTTACGCGAGGTGTCGATCAGCATACCGATGTTGCGGTCGAAGCCCTGCGAGACCAGTTCGGTGCGGAGTGCCTGGGCGAAGCGCTGCTCGTCCACGTACCGGTTGTAGTCGATCCACTTGGAGAGCCGGTTCTGCTCGGTCACGTTCAGGTAGGGCTCGAGCGTGGCCGAGTAGTTGGCGGTGTTGGCGATGAAGCCGTGCACGTTGGCCGTGGTGCTGCCCTCGGCCCGGGCGGCCTCGGCAAAGATCTGTGCGGAGGCCCGGAAGTTGTCGTCCCAACCGATCCAGCCGTGGTGGCCGGCGTCGATGTAGTTGTAGACGTTCGGGACCGCACCGAGCTTGGCCAGGGCGTAGCCGACACCCTTGACGTAGTTGCCGTTGGCCTTCATCGTGTCGCACTGCGCCGTCGCGGTCTCCCGCGGCGCCACGTTGGTCACCAGGTTCGGCAGCGAGTCGATCTCGATGATCGCGATGATCCGCAGGTTCCGGTACTTCGAGTCTCCCATGATCGCCGCGATCGGGTCGATGTACTCGGTCTTGTACCTGGGCAGTGCGTCCGCCGGAAGCTCACCGTTCGAGGCAAGCGCCGCGCAGTCCCGGCCGGGCAGGTTGTAGATGACGATCTGGATGTAGCCGGCGTTCTGCGCCAGCGCCTCGTCCAGGTGCGCCCGCAGGCCCATCGGGCCGTTGGAGCTGCTGTCCGGGGTGCCGTTGATCGCCGCGATCCGGTCGAGCCAGACGCCGGTCGGGTTGCTCGAGATCCGGCTGCCGCCGGAGACGCTCTCCGCCTTGGCCTTCCACTCCGGGTTCACGTAACCCCGGGCGCCCGCGTACGGGTTGTCGACCCGCTGGCCCGGGTTGCCGGTCGGCGGGTTCGTCGGGTTGCCGGTCGGCGGGTTCGTCGGCGGGTTCGTCGGCGGGTTCGTCGGCGGGTTCGTCGGCGCGGTGCCGTTGCAGGTCGTCCCGTTGACGCTGAAGGACGTCGGCGCCGGGTTGCTGCCGCTCCAGGAGCCGTTGAACCCGATGCCGGTGGAGGCGCCGGTGGCCAGGTTGCCGTTCCAGGACAGGTTCGTCGCGGTCACCTGGCTGCCGGACTGGGTCCAGTTCGCCGACCAGCCCTGGGTCACCCGCTGGCCGCTGTCGGGGAAGGTGAAGCGGAGGGTCCAGCCGTTGATCGCGTCACCGACGTTCCGGATCGTGATGCTGGCGCTGAAGCCACCCTGCCACTGGTTGGCGGTGTAGGTGACACTGCACCCGGGGGCCGCCTGCGCCATCGACGCCGGGATGGTGACCAGACCGGCGGCGACCAAAGCGCTGGCGCCTGCCACCGCGACGGCCTTCTGCCGGACGGACAGTCTACTCCGTAAATTCATGCCACTGATCTCCTTGGGCCAGCCGGTCACGACAGGCGGAACCGGCGCGGCGGTCACGGACGTCACGTCAGGTGGGGTACTCCGTGGACGCCATGGGGGATTGCAAGTTGCCCGACCCGGACGGGCGCATGTGGTGGTGGTGCCGGCCGCGGCTGGCGGCCGTGGTGACGCCGTCCGGTGAACCGGCTGCCCTCGGCGTCTCTGCTGCGCGGTGTGGCTCCCCCAGCACAGTGGATGAATTCTTGCATGGGAGCGCTTCCACCACAACACCCCGACACTGATGGATGACGATTCCCTGCTCGTCCGGACCTGCCGCGCTCACCTCTGCCGACCTGGGACGGCGGGCCCGGACGGACACAGTGGAGGCATCCCGGACGAGGGCTGCCCCCCACTCTCGCCCCCCGGGACCGGGCCGTCAACCGCACGAAGAGGGCCGGGCGATTCCGGCAGACCGGCTGCAGTCCCCCGGATCAGGTGATCGGCGCCAATCGCGGCGAATCGCGCCTGCTCCGGCCAGCCGGCGCAGCCGGTGCGAGCCGGCCGGTACGCCGCCAGAGGCCCCAGGTAGCACGGGCAGTCCGCGTCCGGGGCTAATCGGGGAAATGTGACGAAAATAAGATGAAAACTCACAAACTCGCTACTCTCAGTCATGGCTCGTCTGCCGGCGAGTTGAGGCAAGACGGAAGGATGACGGAAGTCATGTCCAAGAAGTTCCTCGGCAAGGTGATCGCCGCAGCCGCGTTCGGTGGCGCGTCGCTACTCGTCTTCACCCCCTCGGCGGCGCTCGCGGACGGCGGGTACCCCCCGGAGGGGCAGCGGTCCGGCCACGCGGGCCGGATCTTCACGAAACCGCACGTCGTAAAGGCCGGAGACAAGATCGAAGTTGTCGAGGTCTGTCCCGAGGCACAGCAGCACGCGTGGTTGTGGTCGCGGGTCACCGGAAAGGTGGACCTGACACCCGAGCACCGCGACGGCCACCCGGCCGGCGGGGGGTCCGGGGAGAGCGGGGACGGTCGGGAAGGCGGCGGAGAGACGGCGGCGACCGAGAGGCCCTCGAACTCCGGCGACTACGGGGAGTACAAGGGCGAGGACGACAAGCAGGAAACACCCTCGCCGCCCGGCCCGTCTGCCGGTGCCGTCCCGGCGCCGTCCCCGTCGGCGAGCGGCCGGCCCGGTGCCGATCACCGGGCAGCCGGCCCGGACGGCTGGACCGGCGGCGGGCGGACCGGCTTCGAGTACGGGACCACGGTCACCGTCCCACGGGACGCCGAGCCGGGGTCGTACGAGCTCAAGGGCTCCTGTGGCGAGGGCGAGCTGGTCGTCGCGCCGAAGGGCTGGGTCGACGGCGGTGCCGGCGGCACGCCCTCCGGTAGCGGCGACAACCTCGCCGTCGCGGGCACCGGGATGCTCGGGTTGGCCGCGCTCGGCGGACTGGCGTTGCTGCGCCGGCGCCGTACCGATGAGTCGCCCAACTGAGGCGACGGCGGGCCGTGCCGGCGGCGCCCCCGGGAGACCGTGGCGCACCGCCGGCACCGCCCTCGTTGCGGCGCTGGCCCTGGTCGGCGCCGGTCTGATCGGTGTTGCGGTCGCCGCGCCGGATCCGGTCGCTCCGCCCGCGCCGGGCGCTGGTGCCGCACCGGACAATCCTGACCGGCTCTCCGGCGACCGTCCGGTGGGCGGCCCCGGGGACGCCTCTGCGCCCCCCGGACCGGAGCTCACCGGCGGTACCGGCCTGGCCAGGTCGGAACCGGTGATGATCAGAATTCCGAAGATCGGCGTGGTCGCGACCATCCTGCCGCTCGGGCTCACCCCGGACGGCATGGTGCAGGTGCCGCCACTGACCAGGGCGGAACTGGCCGGCTGGTATCAACTGGGCCCGACTCCCGGCGAACCCGGCAACTCCGTGATCGTCGGGCACGTCGACTCCCGGGAGGTCGGGCCGGCGGTCTTCTTCCGGCTCGGTGCCCTGCTGCCCGGGGACGGCGTGGAGGTGATCCGGCGGGACGGCAGCCTGGCCAGCTTCGTGGTGGAGGGCGTGAAGTCGTACCCGAAGAGCGCCTTCCCCACCGAACTCGTCTACGGCCCGAGCGAGACCCCGGGGCTCCGCCTGGTGACCTGCGGCGGAGACTTCGACGAGCGGACCGGCTCCTATCCGGACAACGTCATCGCCTTCGCGAGGCTCGCCAGGTAGGCGGCTCTCACCCGACTCCGCCCACGACGGCGCCCGGGGCATCCCGGGCCCGCAGGGGACAGCGCCCGACGCTGTCCCCTGCTCTGGTACGCCGATCCGGACACGCTCGGAGCCAATATCCTTTACCACCCAGAGGTGAGCTTTCCGGGGAATTACTCGTAATCACGACATCAGCTCACAAAGTGGTTAGCGTCGTTCCTGGCTCGACTGGCCGTCGAGCAACCAAAACGGGGAAGGAAGTGACTACGAGTCATGGGTAACAAGCTGCTGGGCAAGGTGATGGCCGGCGCCGGCCTGGGCGCCGCAGCCCTACTGATCTGCGCACCCGGGACCGCCCTCGCCGACGGTGGCCCGTACGACGGGGAGGAGGGCGGACACATCTACACCGTGCCCAAAGGGGTGAAGGCAGGGCACAAATTCAAGATCATCCTGAAGTGTGACCGTCCCGTGGAGAAGCCCTGGGTTTCGTCGAAGGTCACCGGCAAGATCTGGCTCAAGCCTCTGGAGGACGGGGTCCGGGTGCCCGACGACGTCCAGCCGCCGGAGCCGCCGAACGGCGGACAGCCACCGCTGCCGCCCAACGGCGGACAGCCACCGCTCCCGCCCAACGGCGGACAGCCACCGCTGCCACCGAACGGCGGACAGCCACCGCTCCCGCCCAACGGCGGACAGCCACCGCTGCCACCGGACGACGGACAGCCGCCGCTGCCCGACGGGGCGCAGCCCGCGGCGCCGGACGGCGCCGACGAGGGTGCCGGTGCGCAGCCGGAGGGCGGCCAGGGCGGCCAGGCCGCGTACGGCGACGAGGCCACCTACTGGGGCTGGGCCAAGGTGTCGTACAAGACCAAGCCCGGTCACTACTCCGCCTGGGGTGCCTGCGACGGCAAGGGCAAGATCATCGTGCTGCCCAAGGGCTGGGTGAACGGCGGTGACGGTGGCGCCAGCACCGACCAGAGTCGGGTAGCCGCTGGTGCGGGTCTGCTGGGAGCGGCCGCGCTCGGTGGCTTCCTGATGATCCGGCGGCGTCGTACCGATGGCTCACTCGCCTGACGTGCCGACCAGGCGCGCCGGCGGCCGGCACGGGCGACCGTGGCGTGCCGCCGGCGTCACCCTGGTCGCCCTCCTCGCGCTCAGCGGGACCGCGCTGCTCACCGCCGGGCTGAACCCGGCACCGGCGCAACCGCCGCAGCCCGCCCTGACCGAGGCCGGCGAGGCGTCGGCGCAGCCAGCGCCCGGCCCGGAAACGGCCATTCCGACCCCGACGACGACCCCTGGCACCGCCTCCGGCCCGCTTCCCGGGTTGCCCGCACCGCCCCCGGCGGTGGCACTACCCCGCTCCGAGCCGGTCCGGATCACCATCCCGAAGATCAAGGTGAACGCGAAGATCATCCCTCTCGGGGTGGAGGATGACGGCACCGTGCAGGTGCCGTCGCTGAAGGAGGCCCGGCTCGCCGGCTGGTACAAGGGTGGCGCCAGCCCCGGCGAGATCGGCAACGCGGTCGTGGTCGGGCACGTCGACTCGGCCGCGATCGGGCCGGCGGTCTTCTTCCGGCTCGGCTCGCTGAAGCGCGGCGACCGGATCGAGGTGACCCGCAAGGACGGCAAGGTCGCCCGCTTCACGGTGGACGCCGTCACGTCGTATCCGAAGACGGACTTTCCGTCCGAACTGGTCTACGGGGACGCGGAGACCGCCCAGCTCCAGGTGGTGACCTGTGGCGGCACCTTCGACCGCAAGAAGGGCAGCTATCCACACAACATCGTCGTCTCCGCGACCCGGCTCCGCTGATTGCGACCGCGCGTACCGGGCCGGCCGCCTGCCGGCCCGGTACGACCAGGTCCAGCGGGCGGATCAGGAGGCGGCCGAGGTCCGCACCAGGGTACGGATCTGCCGTAGCAGCACCGACAGCGCGGAGAGATCGGCCCGGGACTCGTCGAACTCGCCCATCGCCCTACGGGTACGGCCCACCGAGATCGAGTTCGACTCCTCCCACTCCCGCACCCGCTCGGCCGGCGGAAGCTCGCCCGAGGTCGCGCCGAGCACCTCGGCGGTGAGCGCGGCCAGCGCCGCGTAGAGGTCGTAGCGCAGGGCCATCCGGGCCAGCGTCTGCCAGCGGTCCTCCCGGGGCAGCAGCGAGATCTTCGACAGCAGCGAGTCGACCCGGAACCGGTCGGAGAGAACGAAGTAGACCGCCGCCACCTCGCCCACCTCCCGGCCGGTCGCCGTGGCGGTCTCCACGACGTCGAGCAGGCCGAAGCTGTACATCAGCCGGGTGGAGCGCTCGGCCAGCTCCCGGGGCAGCCCGCGCCGCACGCACATGTCGACGTGTGCCTCCAGCGCCGCCCGCTCGCCGCCGCAGAAAAGCCTGTCCAGCAGGGGCAGGAGCCGGGACACCCCGTCGTGCAGCCGGGAGATCTCGGCCGGCACGTCCATCGGCGAGCGCCGGTTGGTCACCAGCCACCGCACCGCACGGTCGAGCAGTCGGCGGGTGTCGAGGTAGACGGCGGTCTGCACATCGGTCGGCACCTTGTTGTCCAGTGCCTCGATGTCGGCCCAGACCTGCCGCAGCCCGAAGACCTCGCGGACCACCACGTACGCCCGGATCACGTCGGCGGGCGTCGCGCCGGTCTCCTCCACCACCCGGTAGATGAAGGAGATGCCGCCCCGGTTCACCGCCTCGTTGACCAGCACGGTGGTGACGATGTCCCGGTGCAGCCGGTGCTCGGGCATCCGGCCGGCGTACCGCTCGCGCAGCGGGGACGGGAAGTAGCCGGAGAGCACCTGGAAGGTCCACTCCTCGTCCGGCAACGTGTCGGCCAGGATCTCCCGCTCCAGCACGATCTTGACGTACGCGAGCAGCACCGCGAACTCCGGCGCGGTCAGTCCGGTGTCGCCGCGGGCCGCCAGCTCCTCGTCCGGCGGCAGCGCCTCCAGCTCCCGGTTGAGGTGACCGGCGCGCTCGAAGTCCGAGATCATCCTGCGGTGCACCGGCAGCAGCGAGGCCGCCTGCGCCTGCGCGTTGCCGATCGCCCGCGCCTGGTCGTAGTTGTCCCGGAGCACCAGCTCGGCGACCTCGTCGGTCATCTCGGCCAGCAGCGCGTCCCGGTCGGGACCGCTCAGCTCGCCGTCGGCGACCGCCGCGCCGAGCAGGATCTTGATGTTCACCTCGTGGTCCGAGGTGTCCACCCCGGCCGCGTTGTCGATGAAGTCGGTGAAGATCCGGCCGCCGGCCAGCGCGTACTCGATCCGGCCGACCTGGGTGCAGCCCAGGTTGCCGCCCTCGCCGACCACCCGGCAACGCAGGTCCTTGCCGTCCACCCGGATCGCGTCGTTGGACTTGTCCCCGACCTCGGCGTTCGACTCCGACGACGCCTTGACGTAGGTGCCGATGCCGCCGTTCCAGAAGAGGTCGACCGGAGCGCAGAGGATCGCCTTCATCAGCTCCTGGGGCGACATCGACTCGACGTCGCCGAGGTCGAGCACCGCCCGGACCTGCGGGCTGATCGGGATCGACTTCGCGGTACGCGGATAGATCCCGCCGCCCTCGCTGATCAACTCTGCGTTGTACTCCTCCCAGGAGGAGCGCGGCGTGTCGAAGAGGCGGCGGCGCTCCGCGTAGGAGACGGCCGGGTCCGGATCCGGGTCCAGGAAGATGTGCCGGTGGTCGAAGGCGGCCACCAGCCTGATGTGCTCGGAGAGCAGCATCCCGTTGCCGAAGACGTCCCCGGACATGTCGCCGACGCCGACCACGGTGAAGTCCTGGCTCTGGGTGTCGATCCCCATGTCCCGGAAGTGCCGCTTCACCGACTCCCAGGCACCCCGGGCGGTGATCCCCATCTTCTTGTGGTCGTAGCCGGCCGAGCCGCCGGAGGCGAAGGCGTCGGCCAGCCAGAAGCCCTGCCGCATCGAGATCTCGTTGGCGATGTCGGAGAAGCTGGCGGTGCCCTTGTCCGCCGCCACCACCAGGTACGGGTCGTCGGCGTCGTGCCGGACCACGTCGTGCGGCGGCACGATCTGCCCGCCGACCAGGTTGTCGGTCACGTCCAGCAGGGCCGAGATGAAGCCCTGGTAGCAGGCGACCGCCTCGTCCCGGTCACCCGGCTTCTGCTTGAGCACGAAGCCGCCCTTGGCACCCACCGGCACGATCACGGCGTTCTTCACCATCTGTGCCTTGACCAGGCCGAGCACCTCGGTCCGGAAGTCCTCCCGCCGGTCCGACCAGCGGATGCCACCCCGGGCCACCGGCCCGAACCGCAGGTGCACGCCCTCGAAACGAGGCGAGTAGACGAAGATCTCGTACTTCGGGCGGGGCGCCGGCAGGTCGGGCACGGCCTGCGGGTCGAGCTTGAACGCCACGTACGACTTCGGCCGCCCGTCGGTGCGCCGCTGGTAGAAGCTGGTCCGCAGGGTCGCCTGGATCAGCGTCAGATACGACCGCAGGATGCGGTCCTGGTCCAGGCTGCTCACGTCGTCGAGCTGCTGGTTGATGGAGGTGACCAGTTCCTTGCTCCGCAGGTTGCGCTCTTCGGCGCCCAGCCCGAGCGTCGGGGAGAACCGCACCTCGAAGAGTTCCACAAGCGAGGCGGCGACCTGCGGGTACGCGATGAAGGTCGACTCCATGTAGTCCTGCGAGAAGACCGTGCCGGCCTGGCGCAGATATTTCGCGTACGCCCGCAGCACCACCACCTGCCGCCAGGTCAGGCCGCCGCGCAGCACCAACTCGTTGAAGCCGTCCACCTCCGCCTCGCCCCGCCAGGTGGCGGAGAAGGCGTTCTCCACGTGCGGGCGTACCTCGGTCAGGTCCCGAGCGCCATCCGGCAGCTCCAGGCCGAAGTCGTAGAGGTAGATCCGGCCGTCGATCCGCTCCACCTCGTACGGGTGCTCGTCGATCACCCGAACGCCGAGCGAGTGCAGCACCGGCAGCACGGCGGAGAGCACCATCGGTTCGCCGTACCGGTAGACCTTGAACCGGACGTCCTCCACTGTGGTGGCCGGGGCCGGCCCGCCCGGCCGGGCCGCCTGGTGCTTGCGGAACATGTGCATCTCGAGCTGGCCCGGCTCCTCGAGCAGTTCGAGCTTTGCCAGGTCCTTCATCGCCTCGTACGGGGTGTGCCCGTCCTTGTAGCCCTCGGGGAAGGCGTCGGCGTACCGGGTGAAGAGCTGCTTGGCCTGCTCGTCACCGAGCTTGCGCTCCAGCACCAGCCGGTAGTCGTCGTCCCAGAGTCGGGTCGCGTCGGCGAGCTCCTCGGCCAGCAGGTCCGCGTCCACCTCGCCGGGCGGGTTGGACGGGTCGGTCCGGACGATGAAGTGCACCCGGGCCAGCATCGACTCGGTGACCCGGGTGGTGTAGTCGACGCCGATTCCGTTCAGCTCGCGGAGCAGGATCTCCTGCATCCGCAGCCGGTTCTGCGTGGTGAACCGGTCCCGGGGCAGGTAGATCAGGCAGGAGATGAACCTCCCGTAGCCGTCCCGGCGCAGAAAGACCCGCAGCTGCCGGCGGCCCGCCATCCGGAGCACCCCGACGACGGCGTGGTAGAGGTCGTCGGTCTTGATCTGGAAGAGCTCGTCCCTGGGATAGGTCTCCAGGATCTGCAGCAGGTCCTTGCCGGAGTGGCTGCGCGGGCTCAGCCCGGAGCGGTCCAGCACCTCGGCGACCTTGCGCCGGACCACCGGCAGCTCCCGGACGCTGGTCCGGTACGCCGCAGTGGCGAGCAGGCCGAGGAAGCGCCGCTCCCCCACCACCTCGCCCGCCGAGTTGAAGATCTTGAAGCCGATGTAGTCGAGGTAGGCCGAGCGGTGCACGGTGGCCCGGGAGTTCGCCTTCGTGATGATCAGCAGGCGCTTCTCGGTCACCTTCTGGTGCGCCTCCGGCGTCATCGAGGAGAGCGTGCGGGGCGTGGTGGAGTCCTGGCGCAGGATGCCCAGCCCGCTGCCGAGGATCGCCTCCAGCGCCGGCCCCTGCTCGGTCTCGATCAGCCGGTACTCGCGGTAGCCGAGGAAGGTGAAGTGCTCGTGGGCGAGCCAGCGGAGCAGCTCCACCGAGTCGGTGATGTCCTTTTCCGGCACGGGTGGGCGGTTCTCCGACGTACGGGCGGCGGCCAGCTCGTCGGCGAGGGAGAGTGCCCGCTGGCGCATCTTGGGCCAGTCCTCCACCGCCTCGCGGACGTCGGTGAGCACCCGCTGCAGCTCGGCGCGCAATCGGTTCCGGTCGGCCTCGCCGCGCACCGGGTCGATCTCGATCCGCATCCAGCTCTCGACGATGTCGCCGTCGATCGCGTCGTCCGGCTCGACGTCGGCGGCGACCTCGGTCAACCTGCCGAGCGGCTCGCGGCGGACCACCACGAGCGGGTGTACCAGCATGTGCACGTCGAGGTGGTGCCCGGTCAGCAGCGCGGTGACGGAATCCACCAGAAAGGGCATGTCGTCCGTGACGATCTCGATCACGGTGTGCTGCTGGTCCTCGTCCGGCTCGCGGATCCGCAGCTTCAGCTCACCCGGTACGCGCTGCTGGGCGAGATCCCGGTGTTCCCGGGCCGCGGTCAGCATCTCCTCCGCGGTGAACCCGATCAGCTCCTCGTCCGGGGCGAAGCGCCAGAACCGGTCGACCAGGGTCGCCGCGTCGTGGTCGTCGCCGGCCAGCGCCACCGCCTGGGCGACCAGCCGCTCGGCGTTCGGCACCGGCTCGTCCAGGTCGGCGTCCTCGACGTCGTCGACGAGGGCCTCCGGCGGCAGTCCGAGATCGTAGAGCGTGTCGATGCTGGCCCCCGGCACACCGGTGACGCCGGAGGCGAGTCGAGAGCCCGCCCCGTCGTCGTCGATCGCCGCGTCGTAGCTGTCGTCCCGGCCGGCATCCTCCGGCCGAAGGACGGGTTCCGGTGAGATCGCCGGACGCCGGTCCATCGTGCAACTCCCCTCGACCCACCACGCCGTGGGTCACTCTCCGCCCAGACTAGGCCCTACCGATAAGCCCCTCTGTCGGTGGACCGGCGGCCGGATGTCGGATCCGAGTGATGTCCTTTCCTGCGGTGCGGGCACCCGACACGCCCGCCCCGGAGTACCCACGCACGCTCCGCCATCACCCGATCCGTGCGGCGGACAACCGGTCCGGCA
Organism: Plantactinospora sp. WMMC1484; assembly: GCF_049315195.1. Classification (NCBI taxonomy): domain Bacteria; kingdom Bacillati; phylum Actinomycetota; class Actinomycetes; order Micromonosporales; family Micromonosporaceae; genus Plantactinospora; species Plantactinospora sp. WMMC1484. The sequence goes on along the minus strand of NZ_CP186055.1, from coordinate 2,587,024 downwards.
CGTGCCAACGGCAGTGATCTCCACCCTGACCAGCACGGAAACCTGAGAACGGCGCCGAAAACCGGGGTGATCCGGCCCGCAGGGGCGCATGCCGGGACAGCAGGCATTCGGTCCCGCGTACTACCGTCAGGCTGCCGCCGGAACGAGGTCCGGCGCTGCGTTGACCTGCCGCCGGAGCCGACGCCCCGGCGCACCGCCGACCCGGGAGGTAACCGCGGCATGCGCTTTCCGACGCCACCTCGTCAGTTCCGCGCCCGGCAGCACACCTGGCGCGGCACCGCCACCGCACTGGTCGGCGTGCTGCTGGCCGCCGGGGCGCTGGCAGGCTGCACCGCCTCGGACGGGCCGGACCGCGCGGTCGACGCGTTCCTGGCGGGCTGGCGCGGCGGTGATCTCCACAAGGTCGGTTTCCGTAACCCGGCCGGGCAGCGGGTCCCGGCCGAGGAGGTGGCCGAGGAGATCAAGCAACTCTCCGGTGAGCTGGCCAAGACCCCGCCGGCGCTCCGCCGGGAGGGCGAGGCGAAGATCACTGAAAACCTCGCGACCGTGACGGTACGGGTCGACTGGACGTTACCGGGTGACACGCACTGGACGTACCCGTCGGAGATCCAGCTCAACCGCGGCGAGGACGACGAGTGGCAGGTGATCTGGGAACCGAAGGTCGTCGAGTCGCGCCTGACCAGGGGTGACGAGCTGGCGCTGCGGCGCCTGACCGCCACCCGGGCGGTGGTGACAGACGGTGCAGGTGCGCCCCTGGTGGCGCCCCGGCCGGTGGTGGTGGTCGGCGTGCAGCCCGGCCAGGTGACCGACGTACCGGGGCTGGTGCGGCAACTGGACGCGGCGTTCAGGACGATCCGGCCACCGATCACCCCGGCGATCGACCTGACCGACCTGCCGGGCCGGATGCGGGAGGCGAAACCCGACGCCTTCGTCGAGGTGGTCACCCTGCGCCGGGATGCCTACCTCCAGGTCAAACCGCGCATCCACCCACTTGAGGGGACGAAGTTCCGCGACGAGGAGCGGGAACTCGCCCCGACCCGGGACTTCGCCCGGGCCCTGCTCGGCTCGGTCGACCCGGTGCAGGCCGACGACATGACCGCCAACCCCGGGCTCTTCGAGGAGGGTGACCTGGTCGGCCACGGCGGGCTCCAGGGCCGGTACGACAAGCAGCTTCGCGGCGGGACCGGGCTGAGCGTGATCATCGCGAGCAAGCGGCCGGACGGTACGGTCACGCCGAGCGGCACCGAGGTCTTCCGGCGCGAGCCGGAGCCCGGCGTACCGCTGAAGACCACCCTCGACGTGCCGACCCAGAACGCGGCGGACGACGCGCTGCGCGGCACCCGGCAGCGCTCCGCCCTGGTGGCGGTGCGGATCAGCGACGCTGCCGTGCTGGCGGCGGCGAACGGCGGCACCGCCGAGAACCTCGCCTTCACCGCCCAGGTGCCACCGGGCTCGACCTTCAAGATGGTCAGCACACTCGGCCTGCTCGACGCCGGTGCGGTCACCCTGGACGCCCCGGTCGCCTGCGAGAGGACGTTCACCGTCGACGGGCGCTCGTTCAAGAACTCCGACAACTTCGCGCTCGGCACGGTGCCGTTCCGGACCGACTTCGCGCGCTCCTGCAACACCGCCTTTGCGGCGCTCGCCCCGAAGCTGGGGCCGGACGGGCTCGCCAACGCCGGACGCGGCCTCGGCCTGGAGGCCGAGTGGAAGCTCGGGATGGACGTCTTCTCCGGCAGGGTGTCGGCGGGCGGGCCGCCGGCCGAGCGGGCCGCCGCCGCCTTCGGCCAGGGCACCACCCTGGTCAGCCCGGTGGCGATGGCGGCGGCGACCGCCGGAGTCGCCCGTGGCCAGTGGCAGCAGCCGAAGCTGGTGCTGGAGCCGTCGCCGGGTGAGCCCGCGCCGGCCGGGCCACAGCTGAAGGCCGGATCGGTCGAGGCGCTCCGCACGATGATGCGCGAGGTGGTCACCAAGGGCACCGGCACGGCGCTGGCGGACGTCCCGGGCGGCCCGGTCCACGGCAAGACCGGCACCGCCGAGTACGACGACAACCCGGCGCACACGCACGCCTGGTTCGTGGGCTGGCAGGGGGATGTCGCCTTCGCCGTCTTCGTCGAGAAGGGCGGATCGGGTACGGCCACCGCCGTGCCGATCGCCGAAAGGTTCCTGCGCGGCCTCGCCTGAACCGTCGCGGCTGGCCAGGCGGCGGACGGCAGGCGGCGGACGACCGTCAGACGCGACGGCCGGGACGGTCGACGGGGAACATTTCCCGGACCGTCCCGGCCGGCACAGGAGTTGCGGGCTGCCTCAGCGGGCGAGCGCCTGCCCCTGCTTGTCGGTGAACTTGCCGATCAGGATCATGATGAAATCGATCAGAACCCAGAGGCCCAGCCCGCCGAAGGTGAGGAGCATCAGGATGCCGGTGCCGACCTTGCCGACGTAGAACCGGTGCACGCCCAGCGCACCGAGGAAGAAGCAGAGCAGCACCGCGACGATCCAGGACTTCTGCCCGGTGGCCGGAACAGCGGCGGTTGTGGACATGGTCTATTCCTTTCAGGACACTCAGAAGGAAGGGCGTTCAGGCGGCTGTGAAGAGCCGACGCGAACAGCGATCGCGCACACTACCGCACCCCAGCCGGCTGCGCTGTCCCGCTCGGCGGTGCCGTCACGGCTCAGCGGCGGTGCAGGCTGGCGACGAACATCGCGATGAGTCGCTCGTACGTCTCGTCCAGGTCCTCCGGCAGCCCGAAACCGCCGCTCGCCTCCAGCGAGGCGAAACCGTGCGCGATGCTCCGACCGCACCGGGTGGCGTGGATCGCGGCCGAGTCGGTGAGACCGTACCCGCGCAGCGCCGCGAGGAAGACCTGCAACATCCGGTTGGCGGCGTCGACCATGGCCGGCTCGTGCAGGGGGTTGGGCGGCATCGCGGCGTACCGGGCCGGGTGCTCGCGGACGTAGTCGCGGTAGGTACGCAGCAGCACCGCCACGGCGTCGTCACCGCTGCGGCCCAGCACCGCCGCCACGAACCGGTCGGTCATCTCGGTCATCACCCGGATACCGACCAGCGTCCGCAACTCGGCCAGGCCGGCGACATGCTTGTAGAGCGAGGGCGGGGCGACCCTGGTGCGTGCGGCGACGGCCGCCAGGGTCAGGGCGTCCGGACCGTGCTCGTCGATCAGCTCGATCGCCGTGCTGACCACGGCAGTGGTGGAGAGACCCGCCCTAGGCACCGCAAATCCGTTCCACCGGGGTAGCGGACCGCGTTCCCCACGCTTGCGAGGCTGCACGTGACCCGCCAGCTGCGCTACCCAACATAGCCAGAAAGCTAGTTAGCATAGCCTTCGGTGTCAAATCGACGGGTGGACGGACGTACCACGGACGTATCGACCCGGGACTGTCGAGCTACCCCGCTTGTGCGCCCGCGCCCCGCGCACCCACCACCCCGCACACGTGCATCCGCTGCACGCGTGTCCGGCGCTCCGCGAGGGCCGCCGCACCGATCAGGCAATCTCCGCCTCTGCCCCGGGCCCGTCGCGGGGAGGCGCGTCGGCCGGGGCGACCTCCGTGGCCCCCTCCTCGGCGACGGCCGGTGGGTTCCGGCGGAGCCGTCCCGGACCGGCCGAGGCGGGCGGGCCGACCGGCTCCACCCAGGGAACCGGCCCGTCGGCGGGAACCGGCCGCTCGGCAGCGCGCTCCGGGGCGGCTGACAGGGCTGACGACGCCGCTGGTGCGGCGGCGGCCGGCTCACCTGGCCTGACGTTTCCGGCACTGTTTTCGAGCACGACCTCCGCGGCGACCTCGCCCTGCGGGCCGCCGACCTCGCCCTGCGAGCCGACCTCGCCCTGCCGGCCGGTCGGACGGACCGGGGACGGATCGGGGTCGGCGACGGCCGGAGTCTCCGGCAGTTCCGGTACCGGTAGCGGATCACGTGCTGTCGCGGCCGGACCGGGCCGGGAGAATGCGGGAATCTCGACGGCCGGTCCGCCCCGGCGGGCACCGGCCGGTGCCGGCAACTCCGACGGGACCAACCGGGGAGCCGGCACGGCTGGGCCGCGGACAGCGACGGCGCCTCGGCTCGGCGGGAGCCGGGGCGGCACCGCCTCCGGCGCGGCGACCGGGGCCAGACCGGCGACCAGGGTCTCCACGATCTCCGCCGCGTAACTGCCGTCCGGGTCGTAGTCCGGGTCGAAGACGGTGAGCTCCACCCCCAGGCAGTGCGGGGTGTCGACCAGCCCGGCCAGCAGCAGTTCCAGTTCGGTGAAGGCGATCCCGCCCGGGTCCGGTGCGTCCACCGCCGGCATCACGGCCGGGTCGAGTACGTCGACATCGACGTGCAGCCAGTAACCCGCGCAGTCGGTCAACTGGTCGTGTGCCCACTGTGCCGTCCGGGCCGCCCCCTCGACCCGCAGCGCCGGCACCGGCCGGGTCACGATCCCGGCCGCCTGGAGATCGAGCCGGTACTCGTCGTGCGCCCGGATGCCGAGCACCACCACGTCGATGTCCCGGAAGTACGGCCGGCGACCCTCGATGGCGGCCAGGTCGGCCTGGCCCCGCCCGGTGACCAGGGCCAGGTCCTCCCCGGCGGCGGCGCCGACGTAGGAGGCGTTGCCCGGGTGCCGGAAGTCGGAGTGGCCGTCGACGAATACCAGACCGATCCGACCACCGACCGCCTCGCCGAGCCGGTGCATGGCCAGTGCCGAACCGAGCAGAATCGAGCAGTCCCCGCCGAGCACGAGCGGGAACTCCCCCTGGTCGATGATGGCGCCGATCCGCTCGGCCAGCTCCGCCGAGTATCGCGCGATCGCGTCGGCGTGGCACACCCCGTCCCCGGGACGCCAGTCGCCCGGGTCGTACCGGGGCGGGGTGAGGCAGCCGGCGTCCCGGGCGGCGAGCCGGCCGAGCAGGTCGTGGTCGCGCAGCGCGCCCGGCGCCTTGGCGCAGCCCGGCACCGACGTGGGGGTCGGCGGACGCAGGCCCAGGTTGGACGGAGCGTCCAGGACGGCGATCCGGCGCATACTGTGCTCCCGTCCGGTATCGCGGCTGCCAGGCCGGCACTCGTGCCGCTCGTGGTGCCTACTGTCTCCAGCTGCCTATTGTCTAGAAAAGCGCACGCGAGAGGGCCCGCCGGGCGCTGGCCACCGCAGGATCGTCCGGACCGGCGATGGTGAAGAGGGACACCAGGTGCTGCCGGGCCACCTCCCGGTCATCGCCGGCCGTCCGGCGAACCAGCTCGACCAGCCGGGCGTACGCCTGCTCCGCCTGACCGCTGAGCACCTCCACATCGGCAGCGAGCAGCTGCGCCGGTACGTCGTCCGGCGCCGCCGCGGCCGCGGCCAGCGCCGCCGCCGGGTCCGCGCCGCTCACCCGGCGGGCCAGCGCGACGTGCGCCAGGCCGGCCTCGGCCGCGGCGTCCGAGGGCGCGTCCGAGAGGATCTTCTTGTACGCCCGCTCGGCGGCGTCCAGGTCACCGCTGATCAGCGCCTCGTCGGCCTCGCTGAGCCGGGGGTCCTCCGGGGCCTCGACCGACACCCCGCCGGCCTTGAGGACAGCGCCGATCCACTGCCGCAGCTGGGCCTCGGGCACCACTCCGGCGAAGGCGTCGACCGGCTGGCCGCCCACCACCGCGTAGACCATCGGGATGCTCTGCACCCGGAACATCTGCGCGAGCCGCTGGTTGGCGTCGACATCGATCTTGGCCAGCACCCAGGAGCCGCCGCCCTCGACGGCCAGCCGCTCCAGCACCGGGGAGAGCTGCTTGCAGGGCTCGCACCACTCGGCCCAGAAGTCGATGACGACGGGTGTGTTCAGGGACCGTTCCAGCACCTCGGACTGGAACGTGGCCTCGGTGACGTCGATCACCGTGACCCCACCTCCGCCCGCCGGAGGTGTGCCCGGACCGCCGGCATTGCCGGGACCGGCCGGCGAGGGGGCGGCTGCCGCCGGTGTCGCGGGCGTCTGGGCGGCGCGCAACGCGCCGAGGTCGACCGCGCCGCGGGTGAAGATCGACGAGGTGATCCGTGGGTCGCTCATGGTTCCCTAGTCTCGCACGCGGTGTCGCCAACCCTGTCCAACCGCCCGTGCCGGACGTGCCAACCGCCCGGACCGCCCGGACCGCACCCCGCCCCGGGGATCACCTCAGAACCGGGCCGGTTCGCGGTAGACGCCCCACTCGGCGCGGAGCGCGTCGCAGATCTCGCCGAGGGTGGCCTCGGCGCGCACCGCCGCCAGCATCGGCGGGATCAGGTTCTCCCCGGTCCGGGCGACCTCGACCATCCGGCCGAGCGCGGCGGTCACCTCGGCGACGTCGCGGCCTGCCTTGCGCCCGGCCAGCACCCGCCGCTGCTCCAGTTCCACCTCGTGCGAGACCCGCAGGATCTCCAGCTCCTTGGCGACCGTGCCGGTGTGGCAGTTGACCCCGACGATCTTCTTGTCGCCCTTCTCCAGTGCCTGCTGGTAGGTGAAGGCCGACTCGGCGATCTGGCCGGTGAACCAGCCCTCCTCGATGCCGCGCAGGATGCCGGAGGTCATCGGTCCGATCCGGTGCGGGCCGTCGCCGCCGAGCTGCCGGATCCGGGCGAAGATCTCCTCCGCCTCGGCCTCGATCCGGTCGGTCAGCGCCTCGACGTACCAGGAGCCGCCGAGCGGGTCGGCGACGTTGGTGACCCCGGTCTCCTCCATCAGCACCTGCTGGGTCCGGAGCGCGATCTCGGCCGACGAGTCGGTGGGGAGCGCGAGGGTCTCGTCCAGCGCGTTGGTGTGCAACGAGTTGGTGCCGCCGAGCACCGCCGCCAGCGCTTCCACGGCGGTACGCACCACGTTGTTGACCGGCTGCTGGGCGGTAAGCGAGACACCCGCGGTCTGGGTGTGGAAGCGCAGCCAGAGCGCCCGCTCGTCGGTGGCGCCGTAGACCTCGCGCAGCCAGCGGGCCCAGATGCGGCGGGCGGCCCGGAACTTGGCGATCTCCTCGAAGAAGTCGATGTGCGAGTCGAAGAAGAAGCTCAGCCCGGGTGCGAAGCGGTTGACGTCGAGCCCTCGGGAGAGCCCCAGCTCGACGTAGCCGAACCCGTCCGCCAGGGTGTACGCCAGCTCCTGCGCGGCGGTCGACCCGGCCTCCCGGATGTGGTAGCCGGAGACGGAGAGCGGCTTGTAGCGCGGAATCTCCCGCGCGCAGTACTCCATCAGGTCACCGATGAGCCGCAGGTGCGGCTCGGGGTCGAAGAGCCACTCCTTCTGCGCGATGTACTCCTTGAAGATGTCGGTCTGCAGCGTGCCGTCCAGGGTGGAGAGATCCGCCCCCTGCCGCTCGGCGGCGACCAGGTACATGCAGAAGACCGGCACCGCCGGTCCGGAGATGGTCATCGAGGTGGTGACGGCGGCCAGGTCGATCCCGTCGAAGAGCACCTCCATGTCGGCGGCCGAGTCGACGGCGACGCCGCAGTGTCCGACCTCGCCGAGCGCCTGCGGGTCGTCGGAGTCCCGCCCCATCAGGGTCGGCATGTCGAAGGCGACGGAGAGACCACCGCCGCCCGCGCCGAGGATCATCCGGTAGCGCTCGTTGGTCTGCCGGGCGTTACCGAAGCCGGCGAACTGCCGGATCGTCCAGGTCCGCCCCCGGTAACCGGTCGGATACAACCCCCGGGTGTACGGATATTCGCCCGGCCAGCCGATCCGGGCGAACCGGGGATCGGCGCTCCCCTCCGGCGGGCCGTAGACCGGCTCGACGGGCAGCCCGGAGAGTGTGGTGAAGTCCGCCTCCCGTGTGCGTGCCGCGTCGTACCGGGCCTGCCAGCGGGCTCGACCGGCGGCGATCTCCTCGGCGTTCATCGCGGGGGCCTCCTCGCACTCCTCGACTCCGCCCGAGTGTAGAGGGGGTCCCTGAACGATCGCTAAGGACCCGCGATCCAGGGATCTTCCGGCCCGGGGCTGACCCCGACCTGCTCCTCAACCGCCCCTGCCGGTGCGGTGACCGGTGCGACTCTGTCCGGAAGATCCCTGATCGCGGCGTCCGGTCAGGCTCCGCCGGCCGGCCCGGCGTTCAGCTCGATGTCGTCGACCTTGACGTTCACCTCGGCGACCGTGATGCCGTACGCCTCCACCGCCTCGACGACCTTCGCCCGGACCGCCTCGGTCACCTCCTGCACGACCGAACCGGCCGCGATCACCAGGACGATCCGGATCGTCGCGCTGGTCCCCTTCACCTCGGCCGAGACCCCCCGCCCGGCGTCGCCCACCTCGTCCAGGCCGACCCGGTCCAGCACGTTGTTGAAGAACCGGGCCACGTCGCCACCGAGATCGGCGACACCGGGCACCGAACGGGCCGCCGTACCGGCGATCTTCTCGATGACCTCTTCGGACACCTCGGTGCCGCCCCTCGGGGCGGCGGGCTGTGCCGCCGGCGCGACGCTCTCCGGGGCCTGGTCGGAACCGTTCTGAACCTCGGTCATCTGCTCGTCTCTCTCCCCTGGTCTCGACGGTCCGGCACGGCACCGTCGGCGTTGACGGAGCCTACTCGGCAACGGCGAGCCGGCGGGGGACGGCGCGGGCAAGGAACGTACAAGACCGCGCTGCCGCCCGCGGGAGAGGCTCGGGTCGACGACCGACCGAGGAGGTACCCGATGACCGCTGCCGTCCCGACTGCCGGGCCGGAGCCGGCACGCGTCCGCTTCGACACCAAGATCGCCATCCTGCTCCGCGACGACCTGGCGAGCTGGCAACGGCTCAACGTCACGGCGTTCCTGACCAGCGGCGTCGCCGGGGCCGAGCCGGAGCTGCTCGGAGCCGACTACCAGGACGCCGACGGCACCCGCTACCTGCCGATGTTCCGCCAGCCGGTGCTGGTCTTCACCGGCGCCCGGGACGTCCTGGTGGGCGCGCACCGGCGGGCCGTCGAGCGCGGGATGCGGATCGCCATCTTCACCGGAGATCTCTTCTCGACCGGCAACGACCGGGACAACCGGGCCGTCGTACGGGCGGTCGCCCGCGACCGGCTCGACCTGGTGGGGCTGGCCGTACACGGGCCGAGGAACGCGGTCGACAAGGTGTTCAAGGGCGCCGTGCTGCACCCGTGACCCGGTCGAGCTGGTCGAGCAGCTCTCCGGCGGCCGCGTACGGGTCCACCGACCCGTCGGCGACCCGGGCGGCGAGCGCCGCGAGCGACGTACCCGCGCGGAGCGAGCCCATCCGGTCCCGGAGCGTGCCGAGCGCGATCGCCTCGACCTCGGCGGCGGCCCGCGCCTCTCGCCGACGGCGCAGCTCACCGTTGTCGACCAGCCAGCCGTGGTGCTTCTCGACGGCGGTGACCAGGTCGTCGATCCCCTCACCCCGGGCCGCGACCGCGCGCACCACCCGGGGTCGCCACTCGCCTGGGCCGCGCTCACCCAGCGCGATCATGCCGTTGATGTCCCGCACGGTGGCGTCGGCGCCGTCCCGGTCGGCCTTGTTGACCACGAAGACGTCGGCGATCTCCAGGATGCCGGCCTTGACCGCCTGGATCGCGTCGCCCATCCCGGGCGCCAGCAGCACCACTGTGGTGTCGGCGAGCGAGGCGACCTCCACCTCGGCCTGGCCCACCCCGACGGTCTCCACGAGTACGACGTCGCAGCCGGCCCCCTCCAGCACCCGGACCGCCTGCGGGGTCGCCGCCGCCAGCCCGCCCAGGTGTCCCCGGCTGGACATCGACCGGATGTAGACCCCGGGGTCGGTGGCATGGTCCTGCATCCGGACCCGGTCACCGAGGATCGCCCCGCCGGTGAACGGGCTGGACGGGTCGACCGCGAGCACCCCGACCCGGTGGCCGCGGCAGCGCAGCGCCCGGACCAGTTCGTTGCTGGTGGTCGACTTACCCACCCCGGGCGAACCGGTCAGCCCGATCACCTGGGCCCGCCCGGTGTACGGCGCGAGGGCCGCCGCCACCCGCGGCAGCAGCTCGTCCCCGGACTCGACCAGGGTGATCAGCCGGGCCACCGCGCGGGGATCGCCCTCCCGGGCCAGCGTCACCAGTCCCGGGACGTCCCGGCTGCGCCGCACCGAGCCGGCGCCACGGGTCGGTACGGCCGGAGCGGAAGCGGGCCGGTCCCCGGCCGAGCCGGAAGCGGGCCGGTCCCCGGCCGCCCCTGCCGTCACTCGCGCCCGCCGGCCTGTCCCGGCACGTGCACGAGCAGCGCATCGCCCTGGCCACCGCCCCCGCAGAGCGCCGCCGCGCCGGTGCCGCCGCCCCGGCGGCGCAGCTCCATCGCCAGGGTGAGCACCAGGCGGGCGCCGGACATCCCGATCGGGTGGCCCAGCGCGATCGCGCCGCCGTTGACGTTCACGATCTCGTCGGAGACGCCGAGGTCGCGCATCGACTTGATGCCGACCTGCGCGAACGCCTCGTTGATCTCGATCAGGTCGAGGTCGGCGACACCGAACCCGGCCTTACGCAGCGCGTGCTCGATGGCGTTCGCCGGCTGCGAGTGCAGCGAGTTGTCCGGGCCGGCGACGTTGCCGTGCGCGCCGATCCGGGCGAGCCAGGTCAGGCCGAGTTCCCGCGCCTTCGCCTCGCTCATCACCACCACCGCGCAGGCACCGTCGGAGATCGGCGACGAGCTTCCGGCGGTGATCGTGCCGTCCGGGGTGAAGGCCGGGCGCAGCCGCGCCAGCCCTTCGGCGGTGGTGTCCGGCCGGATCCCCTCGTCCTCGTCGATCACCAGCGGCTCGCCCCTGCGCTGCGGCACCGTCACCGGAACGATCTCCTCGGCAAAGGCACCGTTCTTCTGCGCGGCGGCGGCCCGCTGGTGGCTGGCTGCCGCGAAGGCGTCCTGCTCGGCCCGGCTGATGGCGTGCCGGGCGTTGTGCCGCTCGGTGGACTCGCCCATCGCGCAGCAGTCCCACGGGTCGGTGAGGCCGTCCAGCGCCATGTGGTCCCGGACCGTCACGTCGCCGTACCTGTAGCCGGCGCGCTGGCCGAGCAGCAGGTGCGGGGCGTTCGTCATCGACTCCATCCCGCCGGCCACCACGATGTCGAACTCGCCGGCCCGGATGAGCTGGTCGGCCAGGGCGATCGCGTCCAGGCCGGAGAGGCAGACCTTGTTGATCGTCAGCGCCGGCACGGACATCGGGATGCCCGCCTCGACCGCCGCCTGGCGGGCCGGGATCTGGCCGGCACCCGCCTGGAGCACCTGACCCATGATCACGTACTGGACCTGGTCGGCGGGGACCCCGGAGCGCTCCAGGGCGGCCCGGATGGCGATCCCGCCGAGCGTCGTCGCCGAGAAGTCCTTGAGGTTGCCGAGCAGCCGACCCATCGGGGTACGGGCGCCGTTCACGATCACGGATGCCATTTGACCTGTCGCCTCCGGGGGGCCTGACGAAGCACCTTAACGTCGATTAGGTCAGACTAGCCCGATGGACGACGACACCTCGGGCGGCCCGGCTGCCGACTATCTCACAGGCATCGGCCTGCTCGGCATCGACCACGTCGGGGTGGCCGTGCCGGACCTCGACGCGGCGATCGAATTCCACCAGCGGGTCTTCGGCATGCGCTGCGTACACACCGAGACCAACCCCGAGCAGGGAGTCCGGGAGGCGATGCTCCGGGTCGGCCCGACCCCGGACGGCGCGGAGATACAACTGCTGGCGCCCCTGACCCCGGACTCCACGATCGGCAGGTTCCTGGACCGCAGGGGCCCCGGGTTGCAGCAGATCGCCTATCTCGTGGCGGACGTCGACGCGGCCTGCGCGGCGCTGCGCGAACGGGGCGTCAAGCTGCTCTACGAGACGCCCAAGCGCGGCACCGCCGGCTCGCGGGTCAACTTCGTGCATCCCCGCGACACCGGCGGCGTCCTCGTCGAACTCGTGCAGAAGGCTTAGCTGCGCAGAAGGCTTAGCTGCGCAGAAGGCTTAGCTGCAAGGAAGGGCCCCCCGTTATCGCTTTCTGTTGTAGCGGGGGCCCTTCCCAGCACCTCAGGCGGGCACGGTGTCGTAGGACTCGACCAACTCGGTCGGCATCGGGGCCAGGTCGGTGGCCCGGCGGAAGTCGCCGAGGGTGGTGCCGGTGCACTCCGAGTCGACGTTGCGGGCGCCGGCCCGCCCCCGCACGTCGGCGAGGTTGACCGCCCGGAAGTCGATCGAGAACCGCGTCCGGCCGGACGTGTTCGGCACCGTGGCGTGCAGTTGGGCGCCGGAGAAGACCAGCACCCCGCCGGGCGGGGTGATCACCCGAAGGTCAGGCTCCCGCTCCAGCTCCTGCTCCAGCCGGGGTTGCCGGCGGGTTTCGGCGTGCACCTGCGCCGCCGCGGCACTGCGGCCGTGCGCCACCCACCGGGCGTAGTTGTAGTCCCGTGAGCTGTTGCGGACCCCGGTGTCGAAGTATCTCGGGTGGAAGGCCATCACGTTGGACTCCGCCACCTCGTAGACCGGCATCCAGAAGTTGATCTGTGACATCGGCGCGGAGAACCAGGTGTCCCGGTGCGACTCGAACTGCAGGGTCAGGCCGGCGTTGAGATATTCGCTGGTCATCGAGCGCAGCCGGGGAACGTCGAAGTAGGTCTGCGCCGGATCCGCACCCAGGTCGGCGAGGAGTCCCCGGACGAGGTCTGCGCTGCGCGGGTGGTTGATGAAGCCGGGCTTCAGGTCGGCCAGCACCCGCACGTAGTCCGGCCCGGCCAGGTGGTGCTGGGCCTCCGGCGGGAAGTGCGGCGCGAACGCGGTCTCGGTCATCTCCCGGGCGAAGGCGACCAGCGCCATCGAGTGCGGTGTCGGCGAGTAGACGAACAGGTCCCCGGCGAAGAGCCGTTCCCGACGCTCGTCGTCGGAGATCGGCGAGTCGAAGTGCAGCACCGTCACGGCGGCCTCCCGCGATAGCTCCCGATAGGTCCTCTACGCAGCGGTCACGCTAGGCCGGGAGCCCGCGGGTCGGAAGCCGCCGTCCGGTCGGGCCCGCGTCCCTGTCGACAATCCGACTTCGCCTCGGGTACCCGCCGGGAACGCCCTACGTGCCCGCCCGGCCCGCATATGGTCGGGCAATGCCCCCCACGCGGCCGTCCCCACCCGCCACCACCACCGCCACCGCGACAACGGCCACGGCCACGGCCACGGCCACGGCCACGGCCACGGCCAGCGTCACGGCGGGGCCGGCCTCCGGCGCGGTACGACCGTTCCGGTTCACCGCGGCGATGCCCGGGTTGGACCGGCCGGTCGCGCGGTGGCGCGGCGAGATCCGCCGGATCGAGGACCTCGGCTTCGACTCGGTTTCCGTCTCCGACCACTTCACCGGCGGCTGGTCGATGGACCCGCTGGTCGCGATGACCGTCGCCGCCGAGGCGACCACCCGGCTCCGGGTGCTCGGCATGGTCTTCTGCAACGACTTCCGACACCCGGTCCTGCTGCACAAGGCCCTGGCCAACCTCGACGTCTTCTCCGGCGGCCGGGTGGAGATCGGGCTCGGCGCCGGCTGGCTCCGCGACGACCACGACGCGGCGGGACTGCCGTTCGATCCCCCGCAGGTGCGCGTCGCCCGGTTGGCCGAGTCGATCGAGATACTGCTCCGGCTCTTCGGCGACAAGCCGGTCGACTTCGCAGGGCAGCACTACCGGGTCACCGGACTCGCCGGGCTTCCGGAGCCGGTGCAGCGCCCGCATCCACCGCTGCTGGTCGGCGGCGGCAGCCGCCGGATCCTCGAGCTGGCCGGCCGGCGCGCCGACATCGTCGGGATCAACCCGCGACTCGCCCCGGACGTCGACCCGCTGGCCGCCGTCGAGGAGATGAGCCCGGCACGCTTCGCCCGGAAGGTGGCCTGGGCCCGGGACGCAGCAGCCGCCGCCGGCCGGGACCCGGCCGATCTGGAGTTCCAGGCCCGGATGTTCGACGTACGCGTGCAACACCGCGGTGTCGAGTACCGCGCCTCCTCCAGCCACGCCCGCCTCGCCGACCCGGCCGCGCTGGCCGACTCGCCGTCGGTGCTGCACGGCAGCGTCGTCGAGTGCGTCGACCGGCTGGTCGCGCTCCGTGACCGGTACGGCGTCAGCTATCTGCACCTCGGCGGCAACCTGGACGCCGCCGCTCCGATCGTGGCCCGACTGGCGGGACGCTGACCGGGCAAATGGCCCGACCGGACGGCGGGTCGAGTTGACCTTGTGAACTGGACGCGATAGTACGGTCCGGCCCTTGCGAAGCACCCCGGTAAGTCTGCAAGTATGTCCCAATGCCCCAGCAGCAGTCCTCCCCTCTCGCGTTCTTCGACAACGCGAACTCGCAACCAGACTTCACGGTCGCCCTGCGCGGCTACGACCGTGAGCAGGTCAACAGCCACCTTGGCCGGTTGAACGCCGCACTGAACCAGTCCGAGCAGGCCCGGGCCGAGGCCGAGCAGCGGATGAACGACGCCCAGCGCCGGCTCCGTCAGGCCGAGCAGCGGCTCGCGTCGGTGGAACAGAAGCTCACCGACACCAACAAGCAGCTCGAGGAGAACAACCGCCCCACCCTCTCCGGCCTGGGCACCCGGGTCGAGCAGATCCTGCGCCTCGCCGAGGAGCAGGCGAACGACCACCGCGGTGAGGCCAAGCGCGAGTCGGAGGGCATCCTCTCGGCCGCCCGGCTGGAGGCGCGGGAGATCACCGACAAGGCCCGTGCCGAGGCCGCCGCGATGAAGGCCACCGCCGAGCGGGAGGCGGGCAGCGTACGCACCGCCGCCGAGCGGGAGGCCGCCGAGGTCCGGGTGCAGGCCCGCCGGGAGGCGGACACCCTGCGCGCCGACGCCGAGCGGGAGACCAAGCAGCTCCGCACGGTGACCGCGCACGAGGTCGCCGAGCTGAAGTCCACGGTCGAGCGCGAGGTCGCGACCCTCCGGGCCACCGCCGAGCGGGAGATCACCCAGCAGCGCGCCAAGGCGGCCCGGGAGGCCGAGGAGAAGCGCGCCGAGGCGACCAAGCTGCTCACCGACGCCCGGGACAAGCGGGACAAGGACCTCCAGGCGCTGGAACTCCAGCTCGCGGAGCGCCGTGAGAAGGCCGAGCGCGAGGAGTCGGAGCGGCACGCCGCCCAGGTGGCACAGACCCAGAAGCTCGTCGCCGAGGCCGAACAGCGGGCCCGGGCGGCCCAGGACCGCGCCAAGGAGATCGAGCAGCGCGCCGAGGCCCGCCGGGTCGAGTCGGAACGGAACGCCGCCGAGACCATCGACAAGGCCAAGGCGCTCGCCGACAAGACCCTGAACGAGGCCCGCGCCGAGGCGCACCGCCTGCTCAGCGAGGCGCGTACCGAGGCGGACCTGACCACGCAGGCGGCCCGCCGCGAGGTCGAGGACCTCACCCGGCAGAAGGACGCGGTCACCTCGCAGCTCGGCCAGATGCTCTCCGGCCTCGCCGGCATCGTGCCGGGCGTGGGCGCGGCGGGCGGCAAGCCCGAGGCGCCCACCGCGGCGGTCGCCGAGAAGGACGACGCGGAGGAGCGGGTTCCCGCCGACGCGGCAAGCTAACCCCACGACGGTCGCGGGTCGGACTGCGGGGCAGCAGCACGGCCAGGGCCGTACCGGAGTTTCCGGTACGGCCCTGCGCGCT
The DNA here is from genome assembly GCF_049315195.1 of Plantactinospora sp. WMMC1484. Taxonomy (NCBI): domain Bacteria; kingdom Bacillati; phylum Actinomycetota; class Actinomycetes; order Micromonosporales; family Micromonosporaceae; genus Plantactinospora; species Plantactinospora sp. WMMC1484. Next base: position 2,571,494 of record NZ_CP186055.1, on the reverse strand, counting down.
GCACGGCGTACGAGGCATTGGGTGAGGTCCTGTCCGCACCGGTGAGCTTCGTCCCATCAGCCCCGCCCTGTATCGCCGCAGAACGGGGCGACCCGTGTGAGGATGGAACTATGTCGCACGGCGAGGAACTCTTTGCCCTGAACGGAGATGTCGCTACGGAGCCGAGCTTCGAGCCGGCCTTCCGGGGCTACGACAGAGGGCAGGTGGACCGGTACGTCGCTCGTGCCGAGAACGACATCGCCACCCTGGCGGCCCAGCGCGAGCACGCGTACAGCCAGATCCACAATCTGGCCGGCCAGGTCGAGGCGTTGCAACGCGACCTCACGGCGGTGCGCCGGCAGGTCGGCGTGGTGGACCGCGCGTCGTTCCGGCACCTCGGACCGGTGGTCGAACAGATCCTGACCCTCGCCGAGGAGCAGGCCGAGATCATCCACCGGGAGACGCTCCAGGAGATCGAAGCCCGGCGGGTCGAGGCGGAGCAGGTGTTGGAGGATGCCCGCCAGCAGGCCGCCGACGCGCTGCGCGATTTCGAACTCGCCCTCGCCGCCCGGCGGGCGGAGGAGGAGAAGGTCAACACTGCGCGCCGGGCGGAGGCGGACGCCGCCGTCACCGCCGCCGCCGAGGAGGCCACCCGGCTGCGTGAGGCCGCGCAGGCCGCCTTCGAGAAGGCCAAGCAGGAGGGCTCCGAGCTGCGCAACCGGGCCGCCGAGGAGGCGAACCGGCTCCGCGAGGCGAGCCAGGCGGCACACGCCAAGGCCGTCCAGGAGGCGAAGCAGCTCCGGGACACCGCCGAGGAGGAGGCGCAGCGGCTCACCGAGCGGACCACGCGGGAGGCCCAGGAGCTGACCGAGCGGACCGAGCGGGAGAGCCAGCAGGTCGTCGAGCGCGCCCGCCAGGAGTCCGCCCGGCTCCGGCACGCGGCACAGCACGAGGCCAACCGGCTGCGCGACGCCGCCCAGCAGGAGGCGACCCGGCTGCGCGAGGCGGGCCAGGCGGCACACGTCAAGGCCCAACAGGAGGCGCAGCGGCTGGTCGACGCGGCGAGCCAGGAAGCCGACCGGATGGTCGAGATCGCCAAGCAGGAGGCCACCCGGCTGCGCGAGGCCGGCCAGGGGCTGCACGCCAAGGCGAAGCACGAGGCCACCCAGCTCCGCGAGGCGGGCCAGGCGGCACACGCCAAGGCCCAACAGGAGGCGACCCGGATCAACGAGGAGACCGCCGAGTACGTCCGTCGGTCCCGGGCCGAGGTCGAGGAGTACGCCCAGAAGGCGCGGGCGGAGACGCAGCAGGAGTTGGGCTCCTGGCGCACCGGCGTCGAGCAGGAGGTGAACCGGCGCATCTCCGCCGCCGACGAGGAGATCGCCGCCAAGCGGGCCGAGGCCGAGCAGGAGATCACCGCCGCCCGGACCGCGTTGGAGGAGGAACTGGCCGCCTACCGGGCCGGAGCCGACAACGAGTTCAACCAGCGCAGGGCCGAGCTGGAACAGCAGTACCAGGAGCGGCAGAGCGAGTTGGAGCGGCAGTTCGCGGAGCGGCGGGCCGAGCTGGATGACTCCTACGAGAGCCGCCGCCAGGAAATCGAGGGCGGCGCCGACCAGCTCCGCCGGGACGCCGAGGAGTACGCCACCCGGGTGCGCGGGGAGGCCGAGGAGCGGGCAGCCGCGATCCGGCGGGAGGCCGAGGAGCGGCTCGCCGAGTTGCAGCGGCAGGCCGACGAGCAGGCCGCGACGTCCCGCCGCCAGTTCGAGGAGTACATGGCGACGGCGCAGCAGCACCTGGCCACCACCCAGCAGCACCTGGCGAGTACGCAGCAGGAGGCGGTCGCCGGCCGGCAGCAGTTGGCCGGGGTGATGCAGGAAATCGCGGAGGCGCAGCAGGCGCTCGCGGACATCCGGCAGGAGACGGTCGCCTCCCGCCAGGAGTCCGACCGCATCCAGCGACAGCTCGCCGCCGCGCGGGATCAGCTCGCCGGCGAGCAGGACCGGCTGACCGGCACCGAGCAGTCGGCGCAACAGGCCGAGCAGCAGTTGGCCCGGGCCGAGGCGGACATGCAGCAGATTGTCGAGGCAGCCGCCGAGCAGGCCGCCGCCGACCAGCACGCCGGAGTGGCGGGCGACGGGCCGGCGGGTGGCGGGACGGCGGGTGGCGGGCCGTCCGGGGGTAACCGGTTGACCGACGGCGGCAACCGGGTGGCCGAGCCGGTGACCGCCGGGGCCGACGGCGCCGGCATCGACGGCGAGCCCACCGTGGCTGCGGTGCCGGGCAGCGGCGGCCGGGAGCCGATGCCGACCCGGATCACCAGCACCGGCGACTCCGCGAAGCGGAGCGGCAAGCCGACCGTCGAGGACCAGGCCACCAAGTCCACCAAGGTCTCCGTCGACTCGGAGTAGCCGGCGGATCGCCATTCATGATCCGGTAGCGTCCGGTCCGCCACACAACGGGCCGGACGCTACCGGATCATGGCCTGCCTTCGGCGCGGCGGGCGTCGGGGGTGGCCGGTAGCCTCGGCGCAGGCGTCGCGTCGGGGAGGTTCGGATGGAGAGCACGCGGTCGACGGTGGGCGGCGGCACCCCGTCGGCCGGCGGGGAGGCCGGTGGCGCGCCCGGGCCGGCCGAGCCGCAGCGCACCGCCGAGCCGCAACGCACCGCCGAGCCCTCGGAGAGCAGCGCCGAGCTGTCCTCCGGAGATGCTGCCGAGCGCGGCGACGCTGGTGACGTCGAGTCGGGGCGGTTCGGTCAGCCCGGCCGGCCGCTGCGGCGCAGCCCCTTCCTGATCGGGCTCACCGGCGGGCTGGGCGTGCTGCTGGCGTACGCGATCTTTCTCGCGGTCCGCAACGCGGGCTCGATGCTGGTGCTGGTCTTCATCGCGCTCTTCCTGGCGATCGGCCTGCATCCGGCCGTGGTCCGGCTGCGCGCCTGGGGGTTGCCCCGTGGCCTCGCCGTCACGGTGGTCACACTGACCCTGCTCGGCATCATCGCCGGTGGGGTCTACGCGCTGGTCCCGCCGATTGTCAGCCAGACCGGCGAACTCATCGACCAGCTTCCGGGATACGTCGGCCAACTGCGCCGCAACGACCGCGTCAACGACCTGATCGGCGAATACGACCTGATGGGCCAGATCGAATCGGCCGTCACCACCGAGAACATCACCCGGGCGCTGGGCGGGGTCTTCGGGGCGGCCGGGTTCATCTTCGGCACGGTCTTCAACATCGTGACGGTGATCGTCCTGACCATCTACTTCATGGCGACCTTCGAGCGGCTACGCGACCTCGGCTACGGTCTGGTCCCGGCCAGCCGGCGCGACCGGGTCCGGTTGATCGTCGACGAGATCCTGACCAAGGTCGGCGCGTACATGGTGGGGGCGCTCGCCATCGGGCTGCTGGCCGGGGTGAGCACCTTCGTCTTCGCGGTCATCGTCGGGCTGGCGTACCCGTTCGCCCTCGCGGTGGTGGTGGCGATCTGCGACCTCATCCCGCAGATCGGCGCGACCATCGGGGCGGTGGTGATCAGCCTGGTCGGCTTCGCCGCCGACGTGCCTACCGGGATCACCTGCGTGGTCTTCTTCGTCATCTACCAGCAGTTGGAGAACTATCTGGTCTATCCCCGGGTGATGCGGCGCTCGGTGCAGGTCAACGACGTGGCGGCGATCGTCGCGGCGCTGCTCGGGGTGGCGCTGTTCGGGGTGATCGGCGCGCTGGTGGCGATCCCGGCGGTGGCCGCGATCCAACTGGTACTCCGCGAGGTGATCCTCCCCCGCCAGCAGCACCGCTGATCAGCGGCTTCTGTCCGCAATCCGTCTCAATCGCGAATTGTAGCCGCTCCAACACCGCTTGTAGTATTCACTCATGGCCAACGGATCGAGACGACCGGAGACACACCCCTTCTGACCTGGGCGGGTGCGTCGGTCGCGGGCGATCGTGTCGGCTCGGGGGGAGTCGGCGCGGGACAGGCCGGATCGGTGGTGGGAGCGGCCCTCGTTGCGGCACGAGCTGTGGGCCATGGCCGTCTGCAACGCGCCCGTGGGGGGTAGCCGTGACCGACACCAACGCCACACCTCCGACCGAGCCGGCAGACCTCGACCGCGAGCGGGAACGCGGCCAGCGGGAGCGCGTCCGCCGCCGGGCCACCGTCGCCGGCATCTTCGGCCTCACCGTCGCCCTCCTCGCGGCCAGCGGATACCTCGTGCTCACCGTCGCGGGGCAGCCGGTCCGGGCCGCGCCGCTGGTGCTGGACCAGCCCGCCGCCGTGCTCTGGGGACAGACCGTGAACCGGCCCATCGAGGTCGCGGCCGACAACGTCACCATCCGGCGGGTGAAGATCCGCACCGGGGGCACCGCCGTCATCGTGATCCGGGACGGCGTGACCGGCACCCTCATCGAGGAGACCGAGATCCGTTGCACCTCGACCGGAACCGACGGCGTGACACCTGGCGGCTACTCGGCGCTGCGGGTGCGGGTGAACGGTTGCCGCCAGGCGTTCCGGCAGACCGACGACAACCCTGCCACGATCGTCGACTCCTACCAGGACGGCCGGCCGTACCGGGGCGGGGTGCCGAGCAGCCCGACCGGGCCGATCCCGACCCCGGACCCCGACTCCCAGGCGATGGCCGAGGAGCCGCCGTACGCGCCGGCCGCCGCGCCGCCGACCCCGATCACGTACTGGCCGAGCGCGGCGACCACCGGCGTACCGGCCGGAACGGCACTGCGGAACTCCGGCTCGCTCAGACTGAGCAGGGCCGGGCAGGTGGTGAGCGGGCTGAACATCGTCGGCTGCGTCACCGTCTCCGCCGCCAACGTGCAGATTCTGCGTTCCAAGATCACCTGCAACAGCACGACGTACTCGATCCGGACGCTCACCGGTACCACCAACCTGCTGATCCAGGACGTCGAGATCAACGGCATGGGGCGAAACTCGGCCTCGATCTGTTGCAGTGACTACACGCTGCGCCGGGCCAACATCTACAACATGATCGACGGTCCGCGGCTGAGCAGCAACACCCGGGTCTACGACTCCTACATCCACAGCCTGAACCGGGTGGCCGGTTCGCACAACGACATCCTGCAGAGCACCGGCGGCAACAACATCCTCGTCCAGCACAACACGCTGCTGTCGTACAAGCCGGAGACCCAGGACCCGTTCAACTCCTGTCTCACGATCGGTTCGGAGACCGCGCCGTCGCTGACGAACCTCACCTACCAGGACAACTACTGCAACGGCGGCAACTACTCGATCGGGATCAGCCCTCGGCTGGTCGGCTCCAACATCCTGTTCCGGAACAACAAGTACGGCCGCGACTACCGCTACGGGGTGGCCTCCGGCTGGAACCGGCCCGGGGTCATCTGGGAGCGGGCCACGAACGTCTACTTCGACAACGGCCAACCGGTGCTCTGAGCCGACGGCGATGCCGGAGCGGACCGAGCCGACGGCGCCGGACCCGCCTGGACCGGCGGGCGGTACGGCTCCAGGGTCGCCGGCTCGCGGAGCCGCTTGCGGCCGATCCGGCGCAGCGTGCCGACGGTGGAACGCAGCTTCTCCCCCGTGGACAGGTGCCGCCACCAGATCCCGGCCATCGGCAGGTTACGCAGCCGGGGCGTCATCAGGCCGGCGGCGCGCAGCGTGGCCAGCCGCCCCCAGACCGCGCCCCGGGCCCGCAGCAGGTTCGGCTGCGAGGCGGGCAGGATGCCCGGAGCCACCGGGGTCAGCACCAGCGCACCGGCCGCGACGGCGGCCTCCACCAGCCGGACGCCCCGCTCGGTGCGGGCCAGCACCAGGGACTGCCCCGGGTCGTCGCCGGTCGGCCTGTACCACGGGTCCCCGACCGCCACGTCGGCGAACTCGCCGGTGTGGTCGGCGCAGAGATAGCAGCGCCACTGCCGGTGCTTCTGCAGGATGTCGCCCCAGGACTCGGCGTAGCTCAGCTCGCGGCGGGTCCCGGGCGGGTCGTCGACGAGCCGGGCCCGGGCCCGGCCGGGCCAGCCGGCGCCCCGGTAGTGCACCGAGGCCAGCCCGGCCGGGTCGGGCACGCCGAGCCTGGCCAGCATCTCCAGGGTGCCCCGGGTGGTCGGGGTGCCGGCGCAGAAGATCGCGATGCTCAGGCCGAGCCTGCGGTCCAGCTCCGGCCGGAGCCGCCGGGCCATCCGGACCGCCGCCACGTCGCAGGGCTTGCCGACGAAGACGCAGGGACCCTCGGCCGCCTCGACCAGGTCCAGCCGGTCACAGGGACTCGCCGGGGCGTACCGGGAGCCGGCGTGGGCGAGCAGCTCGGTCGGGGTGCGGGAGAGCCGGGTCTCGTTCAGGTACGGCACGTCGGCCCGGGCGCCGATGTGCAGCACCCCGGCCATCCCCTCGCCGGTCAGACAGTATCCGGCCAGTGCGGTCGCCACCCCGCCGCTGGAGCCGGCGTGCCGGATTCGCGGGTCGGCAGCGTACCCCTCCCAGAGGGCCCGGACCGGTCCCCAGGCCGCGTGCAGCGCGGCGATTTCGCCCGGCGCCGGCCGGGGGTTGTCGTGGGCCAGCCGCGCTCCCGGGCAGCAGCTCAGCGCCGCCACCGCACCGGGGCCGGTCGCAGCGGCACCGACCGAGGTCGGGCGGCCCGCCGCGCCGACCGGGGTGATCGGGAGCGGCCGACGGCCGTGGTCGAGTACGTCGACCATCCGCACCTCGTCCGGGGCCAGATAGGCGCAGACCCCGCAGCCGGTGCAGAGCCTGCCGGTGGCGACGTCGTGCACGGTGCGCGGCCGGGCCATCAGCGCACCCCGGCCGGGTGGCGGCGGTCCCGTTCGGTCCGGGCCAACGCGACGAACTCGTCCATCTGGGCGGCGGCCCGCGCGATCGCGGCGGGGGCGCGCACCGCCAGCTCGGCGGCGGCCGCGGCCCGGCCGGTCCAGGAGGCCCAGAGCGCGTCGAGCAGGTCGGCACCGGCGAGCCGGCGGGCGTCGGCGACGTGTGCCCGCTGCCCCACGCTGGCGAAGACGCCCCGCGCCTTGTCGCTGTAGGCCACCACCGCCGCCGGTACGCCGGAGGAGAGCGCCGCGATCGTCGCGTGCATCCGCATCCCGCAGAACCAGCTCGTCCGGGCGATGGCCCACTTGCTCTGGTGCGGGTCGAGGCCGGACGGGACCAGGTAGACCCGGTCGCCGTACCGGGGGGCCAGGGTGGCGTAGAGCCGTTCGCTGGCCGACCGGTCGTCGTCGGCACCGTTCGGGGTGAGCACGTGCGGCACGATGATCACCCGGGCCTCCGACCGGTCGAGCAGGCGCTCGCAGAGCCGGGTCGCCACCTCGGCGGTGTCCCCGGTCAGCCCGAACCGGGCCCGCCCCTCCGGCCGGGCGATCAGCCCGCTGACGTTGATCCCCGCCACCGGACCGGGATCCGCCTCGAACCATCCGGCCAGCCGCTGGTACGCCGGCTCGTCCGGCACCCTCGGCTCCAGCCCGAAGGCGACGTCCACGCCCTCCCGGTGCCGCGACGGGTCGAGGTCCGGGCCGAGCAGGTCGGCGAGGGCGGCGAAGCTCTCCGGGTCGCGCGCCCAGGCCGCCCGGGCGCCCCGGACCAGCGCTGCCGCCTCGGCCCGGAGCCGGGCCGACCGGAACGGCCCGTACGTCTGCGGCAGCAGCACCAGCGGGCGGCGGCGGAGCAGGGCGAGCCGCTTCGGCCAGGTCACGGTCCGGAACCGGTGCTCGCCGTAGATGTCGCTGAAGCTGTCCCCGCCGCTGACGTCGAGCACCACGTCGGCGGCGTCGATCCGGGCCAGCCCGGCGTTGCCGAGCCCGCCGAGCGCCGCACTGATCCGCATGTTCAGGTACGACTCCGGCCGGTGGTAGCGCCGCGAGTGCCGGGCACCGGCGAGCGAGATCGGCACCGGCCGGCCGGCCACGAAGGTGTGCCCGGCGCGCTGCCCCCAGCCGTCGTCGAAGACGGTGACCTGCGCGCCCGGCTCGCGGGCCAGCAGGCCGCCCAGGGTGGCCGCCCGCAGCGCACCGACCCCGAGGTTCAGATGAGCCCCGGGGACCCCGAAGAGGCAGGCGGAGATCGGCCTGCCGGCACTCGACCCGGTCGTGTCAGTTGCTTCGGTCACTGTTCGATCACCGCTTTCTCGCACCGGAACGCCTCGGCATACCGGGACCGGCACTCCATTCCGCGCAGTCGCGCCAGGCCGAGGAAGACCTCCTCGTCCCACCAGTCCCGGGCCCGCTGGGACGGATAGCCGGCGTGCAGCAGCTCGACCTTGCGGCGGATCCGCTCCTCGGTCAGCGGCAGGTAGACGTTGCGCCGGCCCAGGTCCCCGTCCCACTTGGGGATTTCGTAGTACAACACCGTGGCGTCCCGAAACGACGTGGGCACCAGGGCGGCGAGTGTGTGGTGGTCCTGGTGCGCGTCGTCCGGGGCCGGCGCCAGGACCAGGTCGGCGCGGAGCGTCGCGGCGGCGGCCTGGACGATCTCCTTCGCCTCGCCCCACCGGGCCGGCACCCGGCCGTCCGGCAGGTCGTGCAGGGCGAAGCTGAGCCGGGCGTCGGGCAGGAACGCCCCGGCCGCCGCCCGCGCCTCGGCCTGCCGGTCGGGGGTGCCGGTGAGCAGCACGTAGTGCACCCGGAGCCCGGGTACGTCGCCGAGGGCGAGCAGCAGGCCCCCGGCCCCGATCTCGATGTCGTCCGGATGTGCCCCGAGCAGCGTCACCGAACGGGCCGCGGAGAGGCGCAGCGGCATCATCCGCCGATCGGTCCCGGGTCGCGGGCTCCCCCGCCGGCACCGGCGAGCACCGGCTCCAGGGTGGCTGGCCGACGGCCCCGGTTGCGGTTGGCGTCCCAGAGCATCCAGGGGCAGCGGGCCGAGTGGTAGAGCTGCTCCAGTTCGGCCCGGTCCTTGAAGGTGTCGGCGGCCCGCCAGAACCCGGTGTAGCGCTGGGCGATCAGCCGCTGCTCCGACAGCAGCCGCTCGAAGGCGTGCGGCACCAGGTCCTCGCCCTCCCGGAGCACCTCGAAGATCCCCGGGCGGAGCAGGAAGTAGCCGCCGTTCTCCCACTGCATCAGCTCGCGTATCGGGCGTACCCGGGTGACCTGGTCGCCAGCGGCGATGTCGATGACGTGGTGCGTCGACTGCACCGGCACGGCGAGCAGGCTGGCCACCGCGTCGGTGCGGTGGAACCGGTCGACCATCTCCGGCAGCGGTGCGTCGGTGAGGGTGTCGGCGTAGTTGGCCAGGAACATCGGCTCGTCCTCGACGTACCGGCGAACCCGCATCAGCCGTTCCCCGATACTGGCCCCGAGGCCGGTGTCGATGAAGGTGATGTTCCAGTCGGTGATGTCGGCGGAGTGCAGCCGCACGTCCCGGCGGTGCATGGCGAGACTGAAGTCGTTGGAGAGGGTCTCGTCGTAGCGCAGGAAGTAGTCCTTGACCGCCACGGCACCGTAGCCGAGGCAGAGGATGAAGTCGGTGTGCCCGAAGTGGGCGTAGTAGCGCATCACGTGCCAGAGCAGCGGACGATCCCCGATCATCGCCATCGGCTTGGGCGCGGAGGCGGCGTCCTCACGCATCCGCATCCCGAGGCCGCCGCAGAAGAGCACGACCTTCATCCGTGGACTTCCTCCCTCATCAGATCACCTCCAGGGCCGGGATCGGGAAGACCAGCCGCCCGCCCCAGTGCCGTACGTAGGCCAGTTGCGCCGAGATCTCGGTGCGCAGGTTCCAGGGCAGCACCAGCACGTAGTCGGGGCGGTCCCAGGCGATCCGCTCCGGGGAGTGGATCGGGATGTGCGTGCCGGGCAGGAAGAGCCCCTGCTTGTGCGGGCTGCGGTCCACGGTGTATTCGAGGAGGTCGGCGCGGATCGCGCAGTGGTTGAGCAGGGTGTTGCCCTTGCCCGGCGCGCCGTAGCCGACCACCCGCTGGCCCTGCGCCCGCGCGGTGAGCAGGAAGTCCAGCAGCTCCCGCTTGATGTCGAGGACCGCGTCGGCGAAGCCGAGGTGTCCGGCGACGGTGTGCAGGCCAGCCTCGGACTCGGCGTCCAGCACCGACTTGACGTTGCCGGACGGCTCACCCGCCGCCGCGGCCGGGCGGGCGTGCACCCGCAGCGACCCGCCGTGCGACGACAACTCGTCCACGTCGACCACGATCAGGCCCGCGGTGGCCAGCGCCCGCATCGCGGTACGCAGCGTCAGGTATTGATAATGCTCGTGGTAGATCGTGTCGTACTGCCGGCGCTCGATCAGCCGCAGCAGGTGCGGGAACTCGCAGGTGACCAGCCCGGTCGGCTTGACCAGTGCGGCCAGCCCGGCGGTGAAGCCGATCAGGTCGGGCACGTGCGCGTAGACGTTGTTCGCCGCCACCAGGTCGGCCCGGCCGTACCGGTCGGCCAGCTCGGCGCCGGACTCCGCGCCGAGGAAGCGCACCTCCGTGCGTACGCCCCGCTGCCGGGCCGCCTCGGCGACGTTGCCGGCCGGCTCCACCCCGAGCACCGGCACCCCCCGGGCGACGAAGTGCTGCAGCAGGTAGCCGTCGTTGCTCGCCACCTCGGTCACCAGGGAGTCCGGCCCGAGCCGCAGCGTCTCGGTCATCGCGTCGGCATAGCGCCTCGCGTGCGCGACCCAGGAGTCGGAATAGGACGAGAAATAGGCATAGTCGGAGAAGATTTCCTCTCCGGACACGTACGCCGGAAGTTGCACGAGCAGGCAGTTCGAACAGATTCGGACGTGCAGCGGATAGAACGTCTCCGGCGCGTCGAGACGATCGGCGCTCAGATAGCTCTCGCAGAGCGGTGACATACCCAGATCGACAAAGGTCTCGGTCAAAACCGCTGTACACAGCCGGCATCTGGCATCGGTCATGCCCCACCCACCCCGATGTGATCGGAATACCGGCGCGGCGCCCGCCCGCCTGCGCGACACGCTAACCAGCGCCGCCGGAGCACGGAAGGGGTTCAGTAAAAAGTCCGACAATAGCCGGGCCGCCCCGGGGGCCACCCATAAACTCGCCTTCTCACCCGGGCGACGACGGGAGCTTTGCCGTGCGTGTTCTCGTGACCGGCCACCATGGTTACCTCGGCAGCGTACTCACCCCGATGATTCAGGCGGCCGGGCACGACGTGACCGGCCTGGACACCGATTACTACGCCGACTGCCTGCTCAGTCCGGCACCGGCGGCCGTGCCGTCGCTCCGGATGGACCTGCGGGACGTCCGGCCCGAGCACTGTGCCGGGTTCGACGCGGTCTGCCACCTCGCGGCGCTCTGCAACGACCCGATCGGCAACCTCAATCCCGAGCTGACCTACGAGGTCAACCACCGGGCGACGCTGCGGCTGGCCCGCGCCGCCAGGGCGGCCGGAGTGACCCGGTTCCTCTTCTCCTCCTCGTGCAGCCTCTACGGGGCCGGCACCGACGACCGGCCACTCGACGAGAGCGCCGGCTTCGCGCCGGTCACCCCGTACGGCGAGTCGAAAATCCTGGCCGAGCAGGATCTCGCCGCCCTCGCCAGCGACGACTTCTCCCCGGTCTTCCTGCGCAACGCCACCGCGTACGGCTTCTCACCCCGGCTCCGCGGCGACCTGGTGGTCAACGACCTGACCGCGCACGCCCTGCTCACCGGCGAGGTGCGGCTGCTCTCCGACGGCTCGGCCTGGCGGCCCCTGGTGCACGCCGAGGACATCTGCGCCGCCTTCCTCGCCCTGCTGGAGGCGGACCGGGCCGTGGTGCACGGCCGGGCGTACAACATCGGGGTCACCGGCGAGAACTACCTGATCCGGGACGTCGCCGAACTCGTCGCCGAGGTGGTGCCCGGTTCCCGGGTGACCTTCGCGGGCGGCGCCTCGGCCGACACCCGCAACTACCGGGTGAGCTGCGACCGGGTCGCCGCCGAGGTGCCCGGCTTCCGTCCCCGCTGGACGGTGCGGAAGGGGATCGAGGAACTGGTCGAGGCGTACCAGCGGTACGGGCTGACCATCGAGGCGTTCCGGGGCGAGCGGCACCAGCGACTGCGGCGGATCCGGGCGCTGACCGAGGCCGGCCGGCTCGACACCGGGCTGCGCTGGAGCGCACGGTGAGCGCTGCCGGGCTGGCTGGTGGCCGCCATCCGGAGCACCGCTGCGCGGCGTGCGGGCGGCACGACCTGGTGCCCTTCGCCGACCTGGGCGAGATCCCGGTCTACTGCGGGGTGCACTGGGCCAGCCGGGCCGAGGCGCTGACCAGCCCGCTCGGTCGGATGTGGCTGGCCTACTGCCCGGGATGCGGCTACGTGCGCAACCTCGCCTTCGACCCGGCCGTTCTGGTCTACGACACCACCATGGACACCAACCTGCACCACTCGCCCGCGTTCGGCGTCTTCTCGGCGGAACTGGTCAAGCACCTCGCCGGGCGGTTCCCGCTGCGCGGCGGCACGGTGCTGGACGTCGGCTGCGGCCAGGGCGAGTTCCTCCGCGAGCTCTGCCACGTCGCCGGCTGCCGGGGCGTCGGCTACGACGCCATGTACGCCGGCCCACCCGGCCCGGACCCGTCCGGCGCGACCTTCGTCCGGGGCCACGCACCGCTGGACGCCGGCACCCCCGCCTTCGACCTGGTCACCTCCAGGCACTGGTTCGAGCACCTGGCCGACCCGTACGCCTTCCTGGTCCGGCTCCGCGAGCTGGCCGGCAACCGTCCCGTCCACGGCTACCTGGAGGTGCCGGACGCCGGCTACGACCTGGCCACCGCCGGCTGGGAGGTGATCTATCCGCACGTCTCCTACTTCGACGGCTACTCGCTCTGCCGGATCGTCGAGCGGGCCGGCTGGCGGGTACTCGCCACCGGTCGGCTCTTCTCCGGCATGTTCCGGTACGTCGAGATCGCGGTGAACGCCCCCGACCCGGCCGCCGGCCCCAAGCTGGCCGGGGCGGGTCTGGCCGGCCCCGAACTACCCGGAGCGGAGACGCCGGGGACGGCCGACCGGGACCGCCAGCTCGCCGCGATCGCCGGCTTCGCCGACCGGCACGCCGCCGAGCGGGCACGATGGCGGGGCACGATCGACCGGCTGCTGGCCGCCGGTGACCGGCCGGTGCTCTGGGGCGCCGGCTCGCGGGGGGTGCAGTTCCTGCACCTGGCCGACCCGGAGTGCCGGCTCGCCGCCGTGGTGGACGTCAACCCGCGCAAGTGGGGCCGCTACCTGCCGGTGACCGGGCACGAGGTGCGGGACCCGGCCAGCCTCGCCGGCTCCGGCACCCGCACGGTCATCATCACCAACCCGGCCTACCGGGACGAGATCGACGCCGCGCTGCGCCAGCTCGGCGTGCAGGCCGAGCTGCTGGTCGCCTGAAAGCGGAGGAGACGATGGAGCCAGCGCCGCGGGTGAGCCTGGGTGTGCCCCTCTACAACGCCGAGCGCTACCTCGAAGGTTGCCTCGACGCCCTGCTCGCCCAGGACTACCCCGACTTCGAGATCATCGTCAGCGACAACGCCTCCACCGACCGGACCTGGGAGATCTGCCAGAGCTACGCCGCGAAGGACCCCCGGATCCGGCTCCACCGCAACCCGCGCAACTTCGGCGGGCACGTCAACTACGCCCGGGTGGTGGAGCTGGCCAGGGGTGAGCTCTTCAAGTGGGTGGCGTACGACGACGTCTGCCTGCCGGCGTACCTGAGCACCTGCGTGGCTGCGCTGGACGCGGCCGGGCCGCACGCCGTGCTCGCCTATCCGCGTACCGTCCTGATCGACGAGGCCGGCGAGGTGATCGGCCCGTACGCCGACCGACTGGACCTGCGCGACCGGCGGGCGTGGCGCCGGGTCGCCGGGGTGGCGAAGAACATCAACCTCTGCCACGCGCACTTCGGGGTCTTCCGGATGTCGGCGCTGCGCCGCACCGGCATGATTCGCCCGTTCCTCTCCTCCGACTACACGCTGATCGCCGAGGTGGCCCGGCTCGGCGAGATCCACGAGGTGGCCGAGCCGCTCTTCCTGCGCCGGATGCACGGCGCCTCCACCCGGCAGGCGAAGGACGCCACTCCGGCCTCCGCACTCGCCTGGTTCGCCCAGAGCGGCAAGCGGGTCCGGGCGCCCCGGCTGCGGATGCTCGTCGAGACGCTGCGGACGCTCTCCACCGGTTCGCAGCCGCTCGGCACCCGGCTCAGTTCGGCGGTGGCGTTCCTGGCCACCTGGTGGGCGCGACGGGTCCGGGTCCGGCTGGGCCGGCTGCGCCGCCGGGCCGCGGTCTGGCTCGGCCGGCTGATCCGGCGCCGTACCAGCGCGGCGAAGGGCAGCGCCTAGGGTGGCCGGGCTCCAGCCCGCCCGGACGGCTCCGGAGCAGCCGCCCCCGGCGGATCCGGAGTCACCCCCGTCGCCGCTCCAGGCCGGCGCGCCCGGGGCCGCGACCGGAAACGGGAGTGGCGACGGTGGTGGTGGTCGGCTGCGCTCGGCGATCGGCTGGTCGTACCTGCTCACCGCGGGCCGGATCGGCTCGTCGATCCTGGTCACCTTCCTGCTCGCCCGGCTGCTCGGGCCGACCGAGTTCGGCCTGGTGGCGATGGCCACCGTCTTCATCACGGTGGCGCAGACGCTGATCCAGCAAGGGCTGGTCTCGGCGATCGTGCAGCGCGACCGGCTCACCCGCGAGCACCTGGACGGCGCCTTCGTGGTGCTGGTGCTGGCCGGTCTGGTGATCGGCGGGTTGACGGCGGCTGCCAGTCCACTCTGGGCACTGGCCAACCGGGCGCCGGAGCTGACCGCGATCTGCGTGGCGCTCTCCCCGCTGGTCCTGCTGCAGGGACTCTCGATCGTCCCGGAGGCGGTGCTCCGCCGCGAGCTGCGGTTCCGGGCGGTCGCCATCCGTACCCTGCTCGCCTCGCTGCTCAGCGGCGTCGTCGGGGTGGTGCTGGCGCTGGTCGGCGCCGGCCTCTGGGCGTTGGTGGCGCAGCAGTTGGTGAACGCGGTGGTCGGCCTGGTGGTGCTCTGGGTGGTCTGCCCGTGGCGACCGAGCCGGCGACCCCGGCTCGCCGGGATCAGGGAGCTGCTGGTCTTCTCCGCCCACTCGGCAAACGCCGGGCTGGCCCTGATGCTCAGCTCCAAGGCGGACGTCATCTTCACCGGGCTCTTCTTCGGGCCGGTGGCGACCGGGATCTACCGGCTGGCGGCCCGGCTGCCCGACATGCTTGTCGACGTGACGGTCCGTTCGTTGCAGCAGGTGGCGCTCCCCTCGCTGTCCCGGTTGCAGCGGGACCGTACGGCGCTGGCCGCGCAGCTCAACCAGCTCCAGCACCTCGGCGCGCTGGCCGGGCTGCCGGTGCTCGGCGTACTGGCGGCGGCGGCGCATCCGCTGGTCACGCTCCTGGGCCCGCAGTGGGCCGGCACCGAGGTGCCGCTGCGGCTGCTCTGCCTCTTCGGCGCCGTCAACGTGTACGGGGTGCTGCTCGGCCCGGCGCTCCAGGCGATCGGCCAGCCGGGCAAGCTCGCCGCGATCCTCTGGACCCGGGGGGTGCTCGGGGTGGCGACGCTGGCCGCCGTCGGCGTGCTCTTCACCGGGTACAACGACGTGGCCGAGGCTACCGCCGTGGCCGTTGCCGGGGTGGGAATGCAGCTCGTGGTGACCGCCCTGGCGGTCTGGGTCACGGTGCGCCGGGCCGCCGGGGCGTCGGTCGCGGCGTTCCTCGCCCCGACGGTGCCGGCGGTGCTGGCCGCGACGGCCGCGGCGCTGGTGCCGCTGGCGGTCGCCCGGACCGGCCCGCACGCCGGGCCGCTGGTCGAGCTGCTGGTGCTGGCCGGAGCCGCCGGCCTGGTCGCCGGGGTGCTGCTCTGGGCCACCGACGCCCGGCTGCGCCGCCTCGTGCTGACCCGGCTCCCCCGCCGGCGCAGCGACGCGACATGAACGCCAGAGACGCAAGCCCGCCGGGTGTCGCCGCTGACGAGCCGCTGGTCGAGTTGCTGGTCGCGGAGCACGGCGAGGCTGACGACCGGGCGGCCGGACTGCCCGGCCGCCCGTCGCCCCTCCGCTAGGCGGCGGGCACCGGCAGAACGTGCAGGACGGGCGGCTCAACCGCCGACCAGTGCTGGCTTACCGCGTAGAGCCGGCCGCCGCCGGGCGCCCAGGCCAGTGCACCGGACACGAGATTCTCCCCCAGCTCGACCGCGCTCTCCCGGATGCCGTCCGGTAGCCGCAGGACGACGACGTCCGGGTCGTAGGTGGCGTCCGAGCCGGCCGCGATGCGGGTGCCGTCCCGGGACACCTCGACCGCGTTCGGGTAGGCGGTCGTCGGGAAGAACGCCGACTGCTGGCTCAGGTCGGCCACCGCCAACGCCTGGATGCCGCCCTTCCTTACCCGAGGGTCGCGGCCGGCGGGGTGAAGACGATCGCCTTGCCGTTGGCCAGCACCAACTGGTTGACCGAGTACTGCACCGCGTCGGTGCCGGTCGGGTTCTCGATGCCGATCGTCGCCGAGTTGCCCAGCTCCCGACCGGCGTTCAGGCCGGTGTAGTTGAAGGTGATCTGGCCCCACTCCGAGACGAGCACCTGGAAGCTGACCCGCGCGGCGGAGGCGCCGTAGAGGCCGACGTTGCGCCACTCCACCACGAACTGTCGGTCCGGCGCACCGCCGAGCAGGGCGGTCCGGACGCTCGAGTCCGGGTGCAGCACGATGTCGTCCCAGAACGGATGGAGCGTGGCGTTCGGCCGGGCGGTGCTCGGCAGTGCCTTGTTGGTCGGGTACGACCCGCCCGGGTCGGCGAAGGAGAGCGTGCCGTTGATGTCCACCCACGCCCGGGTGTACGACTGCCCGTAGAACGGGACCGGGAACGGCAGCGTCACCGGCGCCACCCCGTTGTCGCCGGTGAGCGGGAGGATCACCTCGTCGGCCGGCAGGAACGGGCGGCCGCTGACGGTCGTACAGACGTAGCCGAAGCCGTCCGCGCAGCTACCCGGTGCGCCGTCGTAGGTGGCGGTGTAACTCCGGGAGGTGGCCGGCGCCGTGATCACGTGGGTCGCGGCACCCCCGTCCGACCAGCTCTCGAAGGCGTACGTCGCCGGGCCGAGCCGCTGCGGGCCGGGCGCGCTGACCGTGGTGGTGGAACCGGCGATCACCTGCACGGCGTACGGCGTGGTGAGGGTGCGGCCGTTGACGTTGACCCGCAGCCCGGCGGGTCGGGTCGCCAGGTTGAGCTGCACCGTCTTCGGGTCGAGCCGCAGCGTCGTGCTGCCGGTCAGCCCGGTGCCGTCCCGCGCGGTCAGGGTCAGCTCCAGATAGGACGGATATTCGTGGTCCGGTGCCACGAACGTGCCGGAGGAGACCCCGGTCAGCTCCCGGACCGGGTGGCTGTGGCAGTTCTCCGGCGTGCTGCAGTGCCGGTTGACCAGGGTCCAGGAGAGCGCGGAGGGCGGCAGGGCGCCCTGTTGCGGATCGGTGGCCCGGCCGCCGAAGGTGACCGTGTCCCCGGTCGACCAGCGCAGCGCGGCGGTCGGCGTGTCGATCACCGGCACCGGCGCGCTGGTGCCGACCCTGATCTGCACCGTGGCGGTGTCGGCGAGGCCGGCGAAGTCGACGACCCGCAACCGGGCGGTGTAGGTGCCCACGGCGGTGTAGCGGTGGCTGGCGGTCAGCCCGGTGGCGTCCACGGTCCCGTCGTCGGTGAAGTCCCACTGGTATTCGAGGATGTCGCCGGCGTCCGGGTCGGTGGACCCGACCGCGTCGAACGAGACGGTCAGCGGCGCGGTTCCGCTGGTCGGGGTCGCCACGAGGGCGGCGGCCGGGGCCCGGTTGCCGGAGCTGTGGTGGAAGCGCCGCACCGTGCCGCCGAGCAGGTCGACGTAGTACAGGTCGTTCTCCGGCCCGATCCGCAGGTCCGCCACGCCTGGTGCCGCCGCGAACGGCACGATCCGGGCCGGGTCCGGCAGCCCGTTGGCGCCGGCCCGCATCGCCCAGACGCAGCCCCGGGAGTAGTCGGCGAAGAAGAGCGCACCCGCGTACGTCGCCGGATAGCCTCCGCCACTGGTCGGATAGAAGGCCACCCCGGACGGTGCCGAGCCGCCGGTCCGGCAGCCGTCGCCGGGCGCGACCTGCTGGCTGTGCTGGTAGGTGTGGTACGGCGGGGTGACCGTGCCGGCGGGCGCGGCGTAGAGGCTCTCGCAGAGCGTCAGGTTGGCCGCGTTGTAGCCGCCCTGCGGCGCGTTCCCCTCGTAGCAGGGCCAGCCGTAGTTGCGGACCGGCCCGATCGCCGGGTCGACCACCCGGTTGATCTCCTCCCAGGTGCGCCACCCCACGTCGCCGAGCCAGATCTCGCTCGTACCCGGCCGGAACGTCCAGCGGTACGGGTTGCGCAGCCCGTACGCCAGGATCCGCCGGTTGTTCGGGTCGGTGCTGGCCGCCAGCGGGTTGTCCGGCAGCCCCGCGCCGGTGCTCGGGGAGATCCGGATCAGGGTGCCGGAGAGCCCGGTCGGGTCGGCCGGGGTGCGGATGTCCTGGGACCGCAACGCACCGCCCTCGGCGTTCGGCGGCGCCATCGTCGCACCGACCGGTCCGGGTGGGTCGGCGCAGGGGTTCGACGGGGTGCCCGCCTGTCCGTAGTCGGTGAAGGTCGCCGAGGCGCCGTCGCCACCGGCGACGTAGAGCGCGCCGTCCGGGCCGAACGCCAGGTCGCCGATGGAGTGGCTCTCGATCTGGTGGCACCAGTCGTGCAGCAGCACCTGCTCGGCGCCGGTCGCCACGTCGCCGGCGAGGCGCAGCCGGGAGACCCGGGCGCTGGCCACGCAGTTGTTCTGGGACGTGCAGTTGTCCCGGTAGGTGGGTGCGCCACCGCCGACGACGCCGTCGTAGGTGTAGCTGACGTAGAGGTACGGGTCGGTGGGGAAGGTCGGTGGCAGCGCCAGGCCGATCAGGCCGAGGTCGTCGTAGTCGTACACCTGGGTGCGCAGGTCGGCGACGACCGTGGGGGTGCTGTCGGCCAGGCCGTCGAAGACCTTGACGATGCCGCTCTTCTCCGCGACGAAGACCCGGCCGTCCGGCGCGAAGACCAGCTTGGTGGGGCGGGTCAGCCCGGCGAAGACGACCTGTTGGGTGAAGCCGGTCGGCAGTGCCGCCGCGGGCCCGGGTTCGAGCGGCGGCAGCCCGGCCACGACCGGTGCGCCCAGCACGAGTGCCAGGGCCAGGGCCGAGCTGTGCCGCACAATCCGCAACATGGCGGTCTCCTCCCCGCGGCGCCGCCGATCGGCGGCCCGCCGCAGTTCTCAGGATCACCGTGAGTAGCGGGTGCGGGCTGTCGCGAGGTTGACCACGGCGGCTAACCGACCGGACGTTCCTTAACGGTCGATCAGCATCCCTGGTCAGCCGTTTGCCGAGCGGTCACCTGGGTCGTCGAGCCGGAAGCGATGGTTGGCGGTCGGGGGATCGGTCGACTACCAAGGGTGGCTGACCGTTCGGGTGGAAGAGGATCGAGGTGCCGTTCGTGAGCGCCGCCCGGTTGAACGAGTACTGCAACCCCGCCGTACCAGCCGGGTCCTCGATGCCGACCGTCGCCGCGCTGCCCCGCTCCCGCCCGGTGCCGTCCAGATCCGCGTAGTTGAACACGATCTCCCCGTTCTCCGCGATCACCGCCTCGAAGCTGATCCGGGCGGAGACGAAGCCGTACATCCCGACGTTGCGCCACTCCACCACGAAGCGACGGTTCGGCGCCGTACCGGTCACCGTGGTACGGACGCTGGAGTCCGCGCGCACGTAGAGGTCGTCCCAGAACGGATAGATCCCCGCGTTCGGCAGGCCGGTCACCGGCAACACGCTGTTGGACGGCTGCGAGTGGCCCGGGTCGGCGAAGGAGACGAACCCGTTCGCGGAGATCCAGGCGGTGCGGTAGGTCCGGCCGAAGAACGGCACCGGGAACGGCAGCTCCACCGAGGTGACGACGTCGTCGCCGGCCAGCGGCAGCACGCTGCCCGCCCCGCGCCAGGGAAGACCGGTCTCCGTGCTACAGGAGTAGCCCGGCACGGCGCCGCAACCGGAGGCGCGGCGGTAGGTCGCGGTGTAGGTGCGGGCGGTGGCCGGCGCGGTGATCACGTGCGTCGCCGGCTCCCCGCCGCTCCAGCTCTCGAAGTCGTACGCCGAGCCGCCGGCCGACTGTGGGCTGGGCGCGCTGACCGTGTTCGTCGAGCCGACGATCACCGTACGCGTGAACGGGGCCGTCC
Organism: Plantactinospora sp. WMMC1484; assembly: GCF_049315195.1. Lineage (NCBI taxonomy): Bacteria > Bacillati > Actinomycetota > Actinomycetes > Micromonosporales > Micromonosporaceae > Plantactinospora > Plantactinospora sp. WMMC1484. The sequence continues at coordinate 2,551,379 of NZ_CP186055.1, read as the reverse complement.
CGGTGCTGGCGCCGACGCTCAGCCGCAGCCCGGGCGGGTTGCTGGCGAAGGTGAGGTCCACGGTGCGCGGGTCGAGCCGGCGTACCACGGTGTTCGACAGACCCTGCCCGTCGGTGGCGGTCAGCTCCAGCTCCAGATAGGAGGGATATTCGTGGTCCGGTGCGACGAAGGAGCCGGCGGCCACCCCGGACCACTCCTGGAGGTGGTGGGTGTGGCAGTTGCCGACCGACTCGCAGTGCTCCATCCGCAGCCGCCAGCGCAGCGCGGAGGCCGGCAGGTCGCCCTGCTGCGGGTCGGTGGCCCGGCCGGCGAAGTCGAGCGTGTCCCCGACCCGCCAGGTGGTGCCGAGCACCGGGGCATCCAGCAGGGCCGTCGGGGCGGAGTTGCCGGGCTGGATGGTGACCGTGCCGCTCGCCGTGGCGTCCAGGGTGTCGATGACGGTAAGCGTCGCGGTGTAGCGGCCCGCGTCCGGATATCTGAAGGTGGCAGTGGGTCCGGTGGCGTCGACCGTACCGTCGCTGGTGAAGTCCCACCGGTAGCGCAACCGGCCGGCGTCGGCCGGGTCCGGGTCGGTGGAGGCGGTGCCGTCGAAGGTGACGGTGAGCGGCGTCGGTCCGCTGGTCGGGGTCGCGCTGATCACCGCGGTCGGCGGCTGGTTGCCGGGGAAGTAGCGGATCCGGCGTACGGTGCCGCCGGTGACGTCGGCGTAGTAGAGCTCGCCCCCGGGGCCGATCGCCAGGTCGACCGGTGCCGCAGCGGCCTGGCCGAACGCCTCGATGTCGGCCCGGTTCGGCAACCCGCCGGGGCTGTTCGAGCGCATCGCCCAGATGCAGCCGCGCGAGTAGTCGGCGAAGAAGAGCGCCCCCGCGTACGCCGCCGGATAGCTGCCGCCGCTGCCGGGATAGAACGCGAGCCCGGTGACGGCGTCGCCGCCCGAGCCGCAGTTCTCCCCCGACACCACCGCCGCGCTGTGGTGGTAGCTGTAGTACGGCGCGGTGTGCCCGCCCCCGCTGTAGAGCCGCTCGCAGAGGTTCAGGTTGGCGTTGTCGTAGCTGCCCATCTTGCCGGTCCCCTCGTAGCAGGGCCAGCCGAAGTTCGTCACCCCCGCCGTCGGGTCGACGATCCGGTTGATCTCCTCCCAGGTGCGCCAGCCGACGTCGCCGAGCCAGATCTCGTTGGTGCCGGGCCGGATGGTGAACCGGAACGCGTTGCGGGTGCCGTGGCCGACGATCCGCCGGGCGTTGGGGTCGGCGGCGCCGATCAGCGGGTTGCCGGGCGCGGCGGCACCGGTGGCCGGGTCGAGCCGGAGCACCGCGCCGTCCAGTCCGGTCGGGTCGGCGGTGCTCCGCACGTCCTGGGCGCGCAACGCACCGCCCTCGGCCGTGGGTGGGGTCATGGTGCCGCCGGGCGGGTCGCCGCAGGGGTTGGCCGGAGAGCCCAACTGGCCGTAGTCGACGGTGTTGAAGTTGGCCCCGTCCCCGGCGGTCGCGTAGAGCATGCCGTCGGCGCCGAAGTGCAGGTCGCCGACGGAGTGACTGGGGAACTGCTGGCACCAGTCGGAGATCAGCACCTGCTCCGCGCCGGTCATCACGTCGCCGCCGGCCCGCAACCGGGAGAGCCGGCCGGTGACGACACACTGGCCACTGTTGGCGTTGCCGCAGGTGTCGTTCCAGTAGGGGGCGGTCTGGCCGGGCGGCGCGTCGTAGCTGTAGAGGACGTAGACCCACGGGTCGGAAGGGAAGCCGGGCGGCAGCGCCAGGCCGAGCAGCCCACGGTCCCACTGGTGGTGTACGACCGTGGAGAGGTCGGCGAAGACCGTCGGGGTCGGGTCGGCCAGGTCGCTGAAGACCTTGATCCGGCCACCCTGCTCGGCGACGAAGATCCGCCCGTCCGGGGCGAACTCGATGTTCGTCGGCTTGTCCAGCCCGCTGAACACGACCTGTTCTCCGAACCCGGTCGGCAACGGCATCGCCGACGCCGACGTTCCGGGCAGTGGGACCACGGCGCTCGCCAGCAGCGCCAGCACCAGCCCGAGTCGCATGCCACGTCGCAGCCCCACGGCGCACTCCTTCTCCCTGAGTCCGACGGCCGCCCTGCGGGCCCGAGGTGAACGCCGGCTCACGTTTGTCGGCACAGAGTAGTTTCGACCCCCCACGTTCCACCAGGGGCGCGTCAAATCACGAAACAGGACAGAGATCATGAAACCCGCGCCTGCCCGGCGGTTCATCCATTGTGGCGGCAAATCAGTGTGGATCAACCCTGTGACCTGCCGTTGCGGCCCCGACACGCGGATGAGTGAGTGAAGGAACAATCACCCGATCGGTCGTTGACCATGTAAGTAACTCGACACATCCGCCATTCCCCGGTCCTTGCCCGGACCGGGTTGGTAGAGCAATGTCTTTGGCAGCACCGGGCCGGTGGCGGGACAACCGGCGCGAGTGGACCTCATTCGGATCGCGACGCAATTTCCTTCCGTCGCGACCTTCCATCGAAAACGTCGTCCGAGCTGCGCGGATGGGAGTTAGAGATGGCGGATCGGCGCCCCCATGTCGTCATCGTGGTGGTGAATCTGCCGGCCGAGCGGGACCGCCGGGTGATCCGGGAGTGCCAGGCGCTGGAGGCGGCCGGCTACCGGGCATCGGTGATCTGCCCGCGCGGACCGCGCCGGCTGACCGTGTTACCCGGCACCACGGCAACCCGGATCCACTCCTTTCCACAGCCGCTGGCGGGCAGGGGCGTGCTCTCCTTCGCCGCCGAGTTCGCCTGGGCGCTGATCGCCGTCGCCACCCGGTTGCTCGGCCTGATGCTGCGGACCCGGGTCGACGCCGTCCAGGCATGCAATCCACCGGACGTCTTCTGGGTGATCGGGCTGCTGATGCGGGCCCTCGGCCGCCCCTTCGTCTTCGACCACCACGACCTGAGCCCGGAACTCTACCAGTGCAAGGCGGGCGAGCCCCGGGCGAGCGTGCTGTGGCTGCTCCGGCTCTTCGAACGGTTCTCCTGGCGCACCGCCACCGCCGTGGTCGCCACCAACGAGTCGTTCCGCGAGCTGGCCCTGCGCCGGGGCGGCTGCCCGCCGGAGAAGGTGGTGGTGGTCCGCAACGGGCCCGCGTTGGCGGAGGTCAGGCACGGCGAGGGTCCGACCCCGGAGGATTCCCGGCAGCGGGTGGTCTACGTCGGCGTGATCAACCCACAGGACAACGTCGAGGCCACCGTGCTGGCCGCCGAACGGCTGGCGGGGTTACGCGGCACCGAGGACTGGGAGCTGGTCGTCGCCGGCGACGGCGAGAGCATGCCGGAGCTGCGCCGGCTCGCCACCGAGCGGGGGGTGGACGACGTCGTACGCTTCACCGGCTGGCTGGAGGCCGAGGAGGTCGACGCCCTGCTCTGCTCGGCGTCGGTAGCCATCCAGCCGGACAAGCCGAGCCCGATGGCCGAGATGTACACCATGGCCAAGACCGTGGAGTACGTCGCCCGTGGCGTACCGGTGGTCGCGGTGGACCTGCTGGAAACCCGGCGTACCGCCGAGAAGGCCGCGAGTTACGTGGAGAACGGCAGCCCGGACGAGTTCGCCAAGGCGATCGACCAGCTACTCAGCGACGAGCGGGCCCGTGCGGCGATGAGTGCCACCGGACGGCAGCGCTTCGTCGATGAACTCGCCTGGGACCACCAGGTGAAGTCGTACATCCGACTCTGGGATCGATTGCTCCGCCGGTCGCGGAGCGACTACAACGAAGTCTCACACGGTAACGGGGCCGATGCCGCGCGTCTACCACTCTGACCGTCCGCACCACACTTCCGCGCTCTCGAAAGGGCCGCCCGATGGACCTTCTCGACCTGCTGAAGCTCATGTTTCGGCGGTGGTACGTCTCGGCGCCGATCGTCGTCGTGACGCTCGGCGCGGCCCTCGCGTTCGGCGTGGCGATCCAGCCCGAGTACAAGACCGAGGTGGCCATCCTGCTCGTGCCGCCGACCACCACGGCGGCCCCGGAACCGGACGCGGCACCCCGGCCGGGCAACCCCTGGCTGCGGATCGGCGAGAACGCGATGGCGCAGGCGGTGCAGATCTCGACCTCCGCGCACGACGCCCGGACCAGGATCGCGGCGGCCGGCGGCGACCCCGACTACGAGGTCGGCCTGGTGAACCGCAGCTCGATCCTGACCGTGGCGGTGACGGCGGCGAGCGAGGAGAGTGCCCGCAAGACGGTCGAGGCGGTGACCCAGCTCATCCACGACGACGTCGCCGGACGGCAGGCGCCGTACCAGCCCAACCCGGGTGAGCAGATCACCACCGAGGTGCTGGACCCGGGGCTGAACATCGTGCCGTCCCGCTCCAACGTGCTGCGCGCGCAGGTCGTGATCGTGGCCATCGGTATGCTGCTGGCCGCCGTCGCCGCCGTGGTGCACGACGCGCTGGTCCGCCGCCGGGCGAGCGCCCGGCTCGGGCGGCGCCGCGACGCGCGTGCCCCGATGGCCTGGAACGCCGGCCAGGCGCCGGTCAGGGCTCCGCGCCCGGCACCGGCGGTGACCCCGGCCCCGGTTTCGCCGGCCCCGATCTCCCCCACCCCGGGTCCCCGGTCCACACCGGTCCCCGGTGGCTCCGGACGCGAGCCTACCGAGACCGGTAACGGCCGGGGCACCGCGCCATCGACCGAGGAGACCGTCCTGCTCACCGCCACCGCCCGAAACGTCCTCGACGAATCCGGCCGATGACCTCCCGGAAGCCCACGAGCGCCGGTTGACGGCGCAGGGACGAGACGAGCGACGTGCCGACCTACCTATCCGCGCGGCGGTCCGACACCGTGTACGACGGCATAACCCCCGCCGTACGCCACTTCCCGGACGCGACAGCGGCGGTCGTCGCCTCGGTCATGCTCGCCTACCTGCTCCCGTTCCGGCTGGTCTTTCCGCCCCTGAGCGACCTGGGCAAGCCGGGACTGATGATCGGGTTCGGCCTGCTGGTCTGGTGGGCGCTGAGTCGGCTGCATCCCACCCTGCTCACCCGGGGGCAGCAGCCGATGCGCTGGGCGCTGGCGATCTACCTGGTCACCCTCTTCCTCTCCTACGTCGCCGGGCAGGCCCGGGGCATGCCGGTACTGGAGGCGAACGGCGCCGAGCGGACCCTGCTGATGGCGCTCGCCGGCGCCGGGATCCTGCTCGCCGCCGCCGACGGCGTGCTGACCCGGGAGCGCATCGACAAGGTGCTCCGCTGCCTCTGCTGGGGTGCCAGCTTCATGGCCCTGGTCGCGCTGGTCCAGTTCGTGACCCGGATCGACCTGACCGCCTACATGAAGCTGCCGCCGCTGCTGACCTTCCACCGGGAGGTGATCGGCTTCCGCGACCGGGGCGGCGACGGTCTGGTCCGGGTCGCCGGCACAGCCGGGCACTACATCGAGTTCAGCGTGCTGATGGTGATCAGCCTGGTGGTGGCGATCCACTTCGCCCGGTTCTCCTCGACGCGGCGGGGCCGGCAGATCTACGGCGCGCTGGCGATGTTCCAGGCGGCGGTGATCCCGATCTCGCTCTCCCGCACCGGCGTGCTCGCCCTCGCCGCCGCGATGCTGCTCTTCGTCCTGGTCTGGCCGCTGCGCACCACCTTCAACGTGCTGGTGGTCGGCTGCTTCCTGGCCGCGCTGATCCAGGTCGTCCGGCCGGGGCTGCTGGCCGCGATCAAGTCCCTGCTGCTCGCCGGAGAGAGCGATCCCAGCGTGCAGGCGCGGGTGGAGGACTACGACTACGTGACCCCGTTCATTTGGGAACGGCCCTGGCTGGGGCGCGGGGTCGGCACCTTCCTGCCGGAGCTCTACCAGTTGCTGGACAACCAGTGGCTGACCACCCTGGTCCAGGGCGGCATCATCGGGGTGGCCGGGCTCGCCATCCTCTTCGGAGCCGGAGTGGTGGTCGCCGGCCGGGTACGCCGGTTCGCCCGCACCGAGCGGGACCGCGACCTGGCGGCGGTGCTGGCGGTGGCGATCGGGGTGGCCGCCGCCTCCGGCTTCACCTTCGACTCCATGTACTTCACGACCTTCTTCATCACCGTGCACGTGCTGCTCGGCCTGACCGGAGCGCTGTGGCGGCTGACCAGGGCGGAACGCACCAACCGGATCGAGTCGGGCCGGCCGGGCCGGCAGTCCGACGAAGCCGAGCCGAGGGGAGCGGTCGGATGACCGGCGACGGTGGCATCGACATCCTCATGATCACGTACGACCGCCCGGAGTACGTCCGGCTCTCGCTGCCGCACCTGCTCGACACCTGTCCGGCGGACGCCCGGGTCTGGCTCTGGCACAACGGCACCGACCAGCCGACCCTGACCGCGGTCGAGGAACTCCGGCACCACCCCCGGGTGCACCGCTTCCGGTCCAGCCCGGTCAACGCCGGGCTGACCGAGCCCACCAACTGGCTCTGGTCGGAGGCGACCGGCTCCTACCTGAGCAAGGTCGACGACGACTGCCTGCCCGACCCGGACTGGCTCACCATCCTGCGTCAGGCGCACCAGGACGTGCCCGGCTTCGGGGTGATCGGCACCTGGCGGTTCCCCGCCGAGGACGTCGACGAGGCGCTGGTGGCGGCGAAGCTCGCCGACTATCCGGGCGGGCACCGGCTCTTCCGCAACCACTGGGTGCAGGGCAGCGGCTACCTGCTCAAACGGGAGACGCTGGCCCAGGTGGGGCCGTTGGCCGGCGGCGAGACCTTCACCGCGTGGTGCCTGCGGGCCGCCCGGCTCGGCTGGCTGAACGGCTGGTACCACCCGTTCCTGCCGGAGGACCACATGGACGATCCGCGCAGCCCGCACACCATCTACCGCACCGACGCCGACTTCATCGCCCGGCGGCCGCTGTCGGCCCGGCGGACCGGGGTGACGACGCTCGCCGAGTGGACGGCGCAGATGCGCCACTCCGCCCGGGTCGTCCAGGCCGCCCCGCTGGACCTGCGCGAGTACCAGGGTTGGCGGCTGCGGCGCCGCAACGCCACCCGCCGGCTCCGGCTCGCGCTGACCGGGCGGGCCCCGTGGTGACCAGCGTGGTGGTCGCCGCGCACGACGAGGCGGCGGTGCTCGGCCAGACCCTGCGGACCCTGCTCGCCGACGCCGAGCCGGGCGAGTTCGAGGTGGTCGTGGTCGCGAACGGCTGCACCGACGCCACGGCGGCGGTGGCCCGGTCGGTGCCCGGGGTCGCGGTGCGGGAGCTGCCCGAGCCGGGCAAGCCGGCCGCGCTCAACGCGGGCGACGAGGCGGTGCGCGGCTTCCCGCGGATCTACCTCGACGCCGACATCGCGCTGGAGACCACCGGGGCGCGCGCCCTCGCCGCCGCGGTCGCCGCGCCGGGGGTGCTGGCCGCCGCGCCGCGCCGCCGGCTCGACACCACCGGCCGCCCCCTGCTGGTACGCGGCTACTACGCGATCAACGGGCGGCACCCGGCGTACCGGGACGCGCTCTTCGGCCGGGGTGCGATCGCGCTCTCGGCGGCCGGCCGGGCCCGGTTCGGCCCGTTTCCCGACATCGTCGCCGACGACCTCTTCCTCGACTCGCTCTTCGGCGCGGCCGAGAAACGGGAGGTCGCCGAGGTGGCGACGGTGGTGGCGACGCCCCGGCGCACCGCCGACCTGCTCCGCCGGCTCGGCCGGGTCCGGGCCGGCAACGCCAGCCTGCGCGCCGCCGACGACCGGGTACGCCGGGCCCGCCGCAGTTCCTGGCTGGTCGACGTGGTGCTGCCCCGGCCCTGGCTGCTGCCGGCCGGGGTCTGCTATGCCGGGCTGACCCTGCTGGCGGCGGCGGCCGCCCGCCGCCCGGCGGTACGGGACGGCTGGGGGCGCGACGACTCCAGCCGCGTTCCGGCCGACACCGACGGCGCGACCGGAGCGGCGTCGTGACCCCGGTGGTGAGCGTCGTCGTCGTCTCGTACCAGACCCGCGAGTTGATCATAACCGCGCTGGCCACCCTGCGTGCCGCCTGCCCCGCGGAGCCGTACGAGGTGATCGTGGTCGACAACGCCTCGACCGACGGTTCGGCGGCGGCGGTCGCGGCGGCCTTCCCGGAGGCCCGGGTGCTCCGGCTGGCCCGCAACGTCGGCTTCGGCCGGGCGGTCAACGTCGGCGCGGCCCGGGCCCGGGGAGAATGGCTGCTGCTGCTCAACCCGGACACCGAACCGGTCGGCAACGTCATCGGCGAGCTGCTGGCGTTCACCCGGGCCCACCCCGGGCACGGCATCTACGCCGGTCGCACCCTGGCGCCGGACGGCAGCGACGACGGGCACTCGGTCTTCGGCCCGCCCTCGCTCTGGACGCTCACCTGCTTCGCCACCGGCCTCTCGAAGCTCCTCCCCCGGTCCCGGCTCTTCAACCGGGAGGCGCTGCCCTGGCTGGACCGGTCGGCTTCGGTCCGGGTGCCGGCCGCCTCCGGTTGCCTGCTGCTGGTTCGGCGGACCCTCTTCGCCCAGCTCGGCGGCTTCACTCCGGACTACTTCATGTACAGCGAGGACCTCGATCTCTGCCTGCGGGCGACCGCGCTCGGCGCCCGGCCGGTGCTGGTGCCGGCGGCCCGGGTCCTGCACGTCGGCGGGGCCGCCTCGACCAGCGCCGGCAAGCGGGTGATGCTGCTGCGCGGCCAGGTCACCTTCCTCCGGCTGCACTGGTCGCCGCCCCGGGCCGCGCTGGGCCGGACGCTGCTGGCGGTCGGCATCGCCGCCCGGGCGGCCGGATCCCGGCTCACCGGCCGGGCCGGCTACTGGCGGGAGGTCTGGCGGCACCGCCGCACCTGGCTGGCCGGCTGGCCACCGACGTCCGAGCTGCCCCCGGCCGAGGTCACCGCGCCGGTGCCGCCCGGCCCGCGCGGCACCGCCGACCCGGCGTAGTGACCCGACACGACCAGCCGGGCGGACCGGCTCAGTCCGGCTCCTCCCCGGGCGCGGGCACGTCGGCGAAGGCCGCCACGGTGCGGTCGGCGTACGCGCTGGCGTCGCCGGTCTCCATCGGCCCGTCCCAGGTGGTCGGCAGCGGTACCGGCACCGCCGGGTTGACCCGCCGGACCACCTCGTCGAGTACGGTCTCGGCGTCGCCGACCCAGAGGTGCTTGGCGCCCGGCACGCCGACGACCTCGGCCCGGGGCACCGCCTCGAACCGGCGACGGGCCTCGTCCGGCCGCAGGTAGTCGTCGAACTCGGGGACGAGCGCGGTCAGCGGCTTGCCGGACTTCGCCCACTCGGCCAGGTCGGCGTCGGTGCTGCTGCGCAGCGGCGGGGAGAGCAGGATGGCGCCGACGACGCCCGGGTCGCAGCCGTGCCGCAGAGTCAGGTCGGTGCCGAACGACCAGCCGAGCAGCCAGATCTGCGGCAGCTCGGCGAACTCGGCGTACTCGATGGCCGCCGCCACGTCGTACCGCTCCGCCTCGCCGCCGTCGAAGCTCCCCTCGCTGGTGCCGCGCACGCTGCTGGTGCCCCGGGTGTTGAACCTGAGCACCGCGAGGTCGGCCAGTGCCGGCAGCCGCCAGGCGGCCTTGCGGAAGACATGGCTGTCCATCATCCCGCCGTGGGTGGGGAGCGGGTGCAGACAGACCAGGGTGGCGACCGGGTCCCGCTCGGCGGGCAGCGCCAGCTCGCCGACGAGCCGGAGGCCGTCGGCGGTGTGCAGCTCGATCTCCTCGCGGCGGGCGGGCAGGATGCTGGCGGCGCGGATGGCGGGACTCACAGGGACAAGTCTTACCCGCCGACCGCCGGCCGGTGCAGCCGGCCGGGGCACCGTGACGAAGATCCCTCGCTGTCGCCGCCGGGGTGCGGAGCGTCAGCCGTAGCGCGGGGCGCTGCGCGAGCGTTCCACGCCGGGGCCGCGCCGGTCCCGGGCCCGCCAGCAGCCGGTGTGCCAGTGCCGGCGGTCGGTCAGGTCGCCCTGCCCGTCGGCAGGCCAGGCGACCATGTGGGCGACGCCGGGCCGGATCTCCTGGGCGCAGCCGGGGCAGCGATAGGTCTTGGTCGCCGCGCTGCCCGGGATGTTGCGGACCTGCCACTCGCCGTCCCGCCAGTCCTGCACCGAGCCGACCCCGCGCTCCAGGCGCGCGCGGTCCAGCGGCGGGGCGTCCTCCGGACGCGGGCGGTTGCGACGCGGGCTCACGTCTTCCAGGGTACGCAGCATCCGGCACGGGTCGATCCATGCATCCACCAACACATTATTGCTGTGCGTAACTGTCAAATCACGGTCAGCATCGAGCCCTTCCTGTGTACAGGGAGTTACGTTCCAGGAACATCTCGTCGGTCGGCGATCCGGATCCCTTCGGATGGTGATTCCCGGCCCACAGGAGGAGGACGCGATGTGGAGCAGACGTATCCTCACGGGCCTGCTGGTGACGGCACTACTCGCCGCCGGAGCCCCTCCCCGGGCTGCCTGGGCCGCTGCGCCGGGCGACCCGATCCTGGTCGACTTCAATGACGACGGCGTGACCGACCGGGCGATCCTCGGAGCCATCCACCCCAACCTCTGCTCATTGATCATCCAGTACGGCTCCAGCCCCGGCGTCTACCTGCCGCCGATCGCCTACACCTACCAGCGTCCCGGTGTCGACGTCGGGACCAACTGTCCGGACATCGGCACCGCCTTCGACGGGGACGACGACGACCGCAACGAGCTCTGGCTCGCCTGGAGCGAGGCCGTCCCGCCGGGCATCTCCTACAACCGGATCGCCATCGACGATGACTTCGACACGCTCCTCACGTACACGTCGCCGCTGCCCAACCCGCGCTATCTCGGCACGGAGGACTTCACCGGAAACGGCACCGTCACGCCGTACGCCGTCGGGCCCGGCGGCTACTACACGGCGATCATCGAGAACGGCACGGCCGTCCTCGGTCCGGCCCGGTGGTGCTCGACCGGCACGCCCACCTTCCAGCACACCGACTTCGACCTGAACGGCAGGACGGACGCCGTACTGGCCTACACCGGCGGCTGCGCGGACGAGGAGAACGGCGTGGTGGTGGTGCTCGACGACGGGCGGACCCGGCAGTTGGAACGCGATCTCACCGGGCAGGCCATCTGGCGGATCCAGGTCAGCCGCCTCGGCGCCGACCAGTTCCCGGACGTCCGCACCCAGAACACCCGCACCGGCGAGATCAACTACTACCACAGCGTCGGCGACGGCGAGTTCGTCCGGGGCCCGAAAGCGAACACGGACCGCGTCCGCCTCACCACCGTCAAACCGCTGGCCATCGACGTCCAGGCCAACGACTACACGGCGGCCGAGGCCCGGATCGTCGTCACCACACCGCCCCGGTACGGCACCACACAGGTGCTCTCCGACGAGCGGATCCTGTACCGCCCCCGGGCCGAGCACGGCCGTACCGACCGGTTCACCTACCAGATCCAGCGTGCCGACCGCAGGAGCAGCGCGGTGGTCTACATCAGCTTCCCCTGAGGCCGTCGGCACCGGCGGCCGACCGTCCCCACCAACCTGGGATTACGCCGTGCCGATTCGGTGTCGGATCACCGTCAGCTCAGGTCAGTACCGGGCAGAACCGGTCTAGCGTCCCGAATATGGTCTGGTCCGATTGGCCAGCCAAAGCATGATATGGGGAACGATATGTGGAGCGTTCGCCTCAGCGCTGCAATCATCACCATCGTCGTCGTCGGCGGCGGGATGGCGCCGGTACCCCCCGCGTGGGCCGCCGGCCCCGGTGAGACCGTCTACGGCGACTTCAACGCCGACGGCATCCGGGACGCCGTGCAACTGGGCTCGGTCAGCCCGAACCTCTGCTCCACGATCGTGCAGTACGGGACGGCCGGGGGGACCCTGCTGCCGCCGATCGCCTTCGTCTACCTGAGGGTGGGTACCGCGCCGATGCCGGAGTGCCCGGACATGGGAGTCGCCGCCGATCTCAACGGAGACGGGCGCGACGACCTCGGCATCGGGTGGAGCAGGGGCGCACCGGCCGGGCTCACCTTCAACCGCCTCATCCTCTTTCCCCCGACGTTCCAGCCGGCACTGACATACACGTCGGAGCTCAACTACCCCACCTACTTCGGAGTCGGCGTCTTCAGCCCCGGCGCCGCACCCTCCCCGTACGCGATCGGTCCGGGTGGGATCGTCAACGCCATCATCCAGGACGGCACGGCGGTGCCGGGACCGATCCGGTTCTGCTCCGTCGACGCCCCGACCGCGGAACTCGCCGACTGGACCCGCAGCGGAGTCGACGGCGTCCTGCTGGCCTACGGCGAGGCGTGCGGCGACGGCAGCAGCGGAGTCGTCCGGATCCGCCAGAACGGCACGGTCCAGCAGTTGGAGAACGATCCCACCGGACAGACCCGGTGGACCGCCCGGGTCGTGGACGCCGACGGGGACGGCTATCCCGACGTGCGTACCACGGATCGGCGTACCGGCCGGGTCAGCCACTTCATCAACACCGAGACCGGCGGCATGTTCCTCCTGGTCCGGGCGCCCGACGCGAACACCGACCGGGTCACGCTGGACCGGGTCAAGCCGCTCGCCATCGACGTGCTCGACAACGACCACGTCAGCCTGTCAGCCACGGTCACGGTCAGCACGCCACCCCGGTACGGCACCGTCCAGGTCCTCTCCGACCGCCGGATCATCTACCGGCCGGCCCCGCGGCACGGCCGCACCGATCGGTTCACCTACGTGGTGGCGGAGGATGGCCGACGATCCAGTGCCACCGTCTATCTCAGCTTTCCGGAGTGAACCGGACAATTCCGGGGCTGGCAGGACCGTCCCGGGCCGGACACAGCCGGACACGGCCGGACACGTCGACGTACCAGGGAGGGGCCATGTTGCGGAGACGTACCGCGCTCGTGGTGGTGATGGTGATCGTGGCCGCGACGGGTGGAGCGGTGGCCCGGGCACCGCTCGCCTGGGCCGGCGGTCGGGGTGAGCAGGTCCTCGGCGACGTCAACGGGGACGGCTTCACCGACCGGATCACCCTCGGCCTGGTCCAGCCCGACTTCTGTTCCGTCATCGTGGAGTACGGCACCGCCTCCGGCGACTACCGGTTGCCCGTCGCCTTCGTCTATCTGCGTCCGGGCGGTACCGGCATCGGCACCCGCTGTCCGGAACTCGGCGTGGCCGCCGACCTGAACGGTGACGGGCGGGAGGAACTGGTCGTGGCCTGGTATCCGGGGCCACCGCCGACCGTGCCGTACAACCTCATGTACCTCGACAACTCCTTCCGGCCGGCCTCCGGACTGCACTCGGCGATTTTCGCCCCCTATCACCTCGGCACCGCCGACTTCAACGGCGACGGCCGGGAGGACGTCTACGCGGTCACCGACCAGGGGCAGGGCATCGAGACGTACCTGAACCAGGGCAACGGCACGCTGGCGCAGGGGCCGACCCAGTGGTGCGGCATCCCGATCGACTACGAGCTGGCCGACTTCGATCTCGACGGTGCCGCCGACCTGGTCAACAGCTACAGCGAACGCTGCCGGTCGATCACCTTCAACAGCGGCGTCGCAGTGGTGCTCGACGACGGTACGCCGCAGGAGCTCCAGCACGATCCGGTCGGCCTGGAGACCTGGACCAGCCAGGTGGTGAACGCCAACGGCGACCGGATTCCGGACATCCGCACGGTCTCGCGACTGACCGGAGAGATCGAGTTCTTCATCGGCACCCCGACCGGCGTCTTCGTCCAGTCCCCCAGGGCGAACACCGACTCCGTCACACTCACCGGCACCAGGGCGGTGGCGATCGACGTCCTCGCGAACGACTACGTCAGTTCCCGGGCCACGGTCACGATCAGCGCGCCGCCCCGGTACGGCACCGTCCAGGTCATCAGCGACCGTCGCATCGTCTACCGTCCCCGGGCCGACCATGGTGTTACCGATCGGTTCACGTACCAGATCACGGATGGCGAGCACCGTAGCAGCGGTGTCGTCTATCTGCGGTGGACCGGATAACCCAACCTGGGAGGGGTTGGCGAGCCCAGGGAGGCGGGGCATGAAGGGTAGGTGGGTCGCCGTCACCATGGCGGCAACGATCACGACAGCCGGTTCGGTGGGCGCGGGGACGTCCGGCGCCACCGCGGGCGGCCCGGGGGAGGCGATCATCGCCGACGTCAACGGGGACGCCCACCCGGACAGGGTGGTGCTCGACCACCTTGTCGGGGCCTCGACGTCCTGCCGGGCGGTGGTCGGTCTGGGGCTGCCCGGCGGTGGCTACGGGGTGGGGCGCCCGTACACCTATCTCACCCTGCCGGCCACCGAGCCCAACTGTCCGGACATGGGGGTGGGGCTCAACCTCGACGCCGATCCGCCGGCCGAACTCGCGGTGACCTGGTTCGCCGGTCCGCCGAGCACGGTGGCGCACACCCTGCTGGTGCTGGACAACTTTCGGGTCTCGGGCGGCTTCAACACGATCTACCAGCCCAGCTTCATCGGCACCGCCGACTTCAACGGCGACGGGCGGCAGGACGTCTACGAGTGGACCGACCAGGGCGAGGGATTCGCCACCTACCTGGCCACCGGCACCCGCACCCTGACGCCGGGCCCGGTGCGGCACTGCTCCGGCCCGCTGACCCACCGGCTCGCCGACTTCAACCGGAACGGCGCGATGGACGTGGCGATCGCGTACGTCGAGGGCTGTGGTGACTACTTCAGCGGGGTGGTGGTGGTCCTCGACGACGGCCGGCTGATCCACCTGCACGCCGATGTCGAGGGGTTCGGCAGTTGGACGGTCGAGACCGAGGACGCCAACCGGGACGGCGTGCCGGACGTGACCACCCACAACGACCTGACCGGCGAGGTCAGCACGTTCATCGGCGTGGGCAACGGCACCTTCGTCCGGTCGCCCGTCGCGATCCGCGACTATCCGACGGTGAGCGGGATCAAGGCGACCGGCATCGTGGTGCTCGCCAACGACTTCGCCGCCACCGACCGGGTGAAGGTCAGCATCTGGACACCGCCCCGGCACGGCACGGTGAAGGTCACCACGAACGGCACCGTGATCTACACCCCCCACCCGGTGCACGGCAGGACCGACGTCTTCATCTACCGGCTCACCCAGGACGGCAGGACCAGCAACGCCGCGGTCAGCCTGAGGATCGTCGGCTGAGCGCGGACCGGCGGGGTCGGGCCAGGCCCGACCCCGCCCGCGCTGGTACCCACCCAGAGGCCGATGAAACGGCGTGTCGCATTGCGGTCAGCAGATACATTTTTGCCCCACGTACACCCTATTCTCCACCAGGAAAGCGATTTGTCCGGAAGCGCCAACTGGGTCGGAGGAGGCACCATGTGGAGCCGACGCATCAACATCTTCGCGGTCGCGGCCGCGGTGGCCACCGCCAGCGCCGGCCTGACCGCGCCGCCCGCGCTGGCGGGCTGGCAGGACGAGCCGATCGTCGCCGACGTGAACGGGGACGGACGGCCGGACCGGAGCACCCTCGGCGCCGCGCCCGGCACGTCCGGCTGCCTGGTACGGGTCGAACTCGGCCGCCCCGGCGGCGGTTACGACCCGGCACAGTCCTACCCGTACCTCCCCTCGGCGGAGTACTGCCCGGACATGGGAGTCGGGCTCGACCTCGACAGCGACGCCGCCAACGAACTCGTGGTCACCTGGTTCGCCGGCCCGCCGCCGTCGATCGACGACACCCTGCTGCTGCTGGACGGCTTCCAGGTCGTCCGCGGCTTCGACACCATCTGGCAGCCCAGCTACATCGGCACCGCCGACTTCAACGGCGACGGGCGGCAGGACGTCTACGAGTGGACCGACCAGGGCGAGGGGTTCGCCACCTACCTGGCCACCGCCGGCGGCACGCTGACGCCGGGCCCGGTGCGGTACTGCTCCGGCCGCCCACAGCACCATCTGGCCGACTTCGACCAGGACGGCGCGATGGACGTGACGATCGCGTACGCCGAGGGCTGCGGTGACTACTTCACCGGCGTGGTCGTGGTGCTCGACGACGGCACGGTGCTGGACCTGCACGGCGACGTCTACGGCGACGAGAGCTGGAGCGTCGCGGTGGCGGACCGCAACGGCGACGGGATCCTGGACATCGTCACCACCAGCGAGGTGACCGCCGCGCAGACGGTGTTCATCGGCACCGGCAGCGGCGGGTTCGTTACGGCTCCGCGGGCGGTGCGGGACAACCCCCGGGTCAGCGCGGTCAAGGCGACCGGCATCCCGGTGCTGGCCAACGACTTCGCCACCGGCACCACCCGGCTCACCATCGTCACTCCGCCTACGCACGGCACCGTGCAGGTCACCACCGGCCGGACGATCATCTACCGGCCGAACGGCGACCGCCGGGCCGGCAGCGACCGCTTCGTCTACCGGCTCACCGACGGCGGCCGGAGCAGCAACGCCGCCGTCAGTCTGCGGATCGCCCGGTAGCGGCGCGGTCACGGACACGCGTCCACGGGATCGCCCGGCGACACCGGCGGGGAGTCACTCCGCCGGTTGTCCCCGGAACGATCGGCCGGCGGTGACCACCTGTTCGAGCAGCGGAGCCGGGGCGAGCCCCGGCTCCCGGGACTCCCGGTAGAGCCGCCGCTGGATCCGCAGCGCCGCCTCCGGGCCGACCCGGTCCAGTACCTCGAACGGGCCGGCGGGATAGCCGCAGCCCAGCGTCATCGCGTGGTCGATGTCGTCCACCGTCGCGTACGACGCCTCCAGCATCCGCACGGCGTCGTTCAGGTAGGGATGCAGCAGCGCCCGCACCACGAACCCGGCCCGGTCCCCGCAGACCACCCCGGCGCGGCCCAGCCCGGCGCAGACCGCCCGGGCGGTCGTAACCGCCTCCGGCGAGGAGCGGACGGTACGCACGATCTCCACCACCGCGCCGGCCGGGGTCGGGTCGAGCAGGTGCAGGCCGACCACCTCGGCCGGCCGCCGGGCGGCCATCGCGATGTCGATCACCGGAAGCGTGCCGGTGGTGGTGGCGAGCAGCGCCTCCGGCTTGCAGACCTCGGCCAGCTCGGCGAAGAGCGCCTGCTTGCTGGCGAGTTCGTCGGCGACCGCCTCGACGACCAGGTCGGCGTCGGCCAGTGCGGTCAGCCCCGGCGACCCGCCGGAACGCCCGGCGTCCCGGGCGACCACGACCACGTCGTAGCCGGCTCGACGGAAGATTTCGCCAAGCCCCTCGGCGGCCTCCCCCGGCCCGACCACCCCGACCCGACGCACCGGACGGGCACCGTCGAGCGGCGCCGCCGCCGGGGTCTGCCCGTCGGGTACGACGATGGCCGAACCGGGCCGCTCGTAGCGGTAGAAACCCCCACCGGACTTGCGGCCGAGCAGTCCCGCCGTGACCATCTGGCGCAGCAGCGGTACCGGCGCGTGCCGGCGGTCCCGGCCACCGCGCCGGTACATGGTCTCCAGGATCTCGTACGCCGTGTCCAGGCCGATCAGGTCGAGCAGGGTCAGCGGCCCCATCGGCAGCCCGGCGCCCAGCCGCATCGCGGTGTCGATCTCCTCGCGGCCGGCGTACCCCGACTCGAGCATCCCGACGGCCTGGTTGAGATAGCCGAAGAGCAGGGCGTTGGCGACGAAACCGGCCCGGTCGGCGATGGTCACGGCGACCTTGCCCAGCCGGGCGCAGAGCTCCTGCACCGCGCCGACCACCTCGGTCGAGGTGGTCACGGTCCGGACCACCTCGACCAGCTTCATCACCGGCGCGGGGTTGAAGAAGTGCATCCCGACCACCCGGTCCGGCCGGCCGGTCGCGACGGCGATCTCGGTGACGCTCAGCGAGGAGGTGTTGCTGGCCAGGATCGTGCCGGGCCGGCATATCCGGTCCAGGTCGGCGAAGAGCCGCCGCTTGAGGTCGAGCCGCTCCGGCACCGCCTCGATCACCAGGTCGACCTCGGCGAGCGCGGACAGCCCCACGGCGAAGGTGATCCGGCCCAGCAGGGCGTCCCGGTCGGTGCCGCTCAGCCGCCCCCGGGCGACCGCCCGGTCGGTGGAGCGGGTCAGGGTGGCGCGGCCCCGGTCGAGTGCCTCCTCGATGATCTCGACAGCGACCACCTGGAGACCGCTGCGGGCGAAGACCTCGGCGATGCCGGCGCCCATGGCGCCGAGCCCGACGACGCCGACGGTGGCGAGGGGAGCGCCCTGCACACCGGGCCCGCTCGGGGTGCCGCCGGCACCGTGCCCGCTCGGGGTGCCGCCGGCACCAGGCCCGCTCGGGGTGCCGCCGGCACCTGTCGTTCCGCCTGCCACCCGTGGCCTCCCGCTGTGTCGCGCCGATGCGTCGCGCCGCTGTGTCGCGTGCGGCCGGCGCAGCGGCCGCCACGTCACTGCGGCGAGTCTGTCACGGCGCGCCCGGCGGCCCCGACCCGGTGCGCCCCGGACACCAGGTCCCGCAGGGCGGCGGCGAACTCGGTGGGGCGTTCGATGTTGGGCGAATGGCCGCAACCGGCGAAGACGATCTCCCGGTAGCTGCCGCCCGCCGCCGCGTACCGGTCCAGCACCGCCCGGGTCTGCCCGATCATCGGCTGCGGCGGGCACGCCTCCGCGCCGGGCCAGCCGGGCAGTACGCCGAGCGCGCCGAGCTGCGCCAGGTCGAAGAGGGAGGTGTCCGAGACGATGGCGTCGGCGTCGCCGCGTACCCAGGTGATCGGCGGCTTCCGCGCGACGGCGACCAGCTCGTCCGCGATCCGGAAGTGGTTCGGCGCGAGGGCGTTGAGCACGCCCCGGTCCCCCGGCGCCATCCCCGGCCAGTTGTCGCTGGACCGGTGTGTGCCCGGGTAGTTGTCGTCGCCGGTGGCGGTGGAGAGCACCGAGTCGAGCAGCAGTTCCTCGTCCGCGCCGAGGCTGGCCGGGTCGGCGACGTAGGCGGTGCGCAGCACCGTACGCGGACTGGTCCGCTCGTCGGCGCCGCGGTCACCGGCGGCCAGCCGGCGGACGAAGTCGGAGTTCGCCGTACCGCCGCCGGTGCCGGCGAAGTCCGGGGTGGTCGGGGTGCCGGCCAGGTCCCGGGTGCCGCCGAAGCCGTACGGCGAGACCGGCGCCGCCAGCAGCAGCCCGGCCACCCGCTCGGGGTGGTCCACCAGCAGCCGCATCGCCACACCACCGCCGAGCGAGTGGCCGACCACCACCGGCCGGGCGCCCGCCGCACCGGAGAGGGCCGGGTCGGAGAGGGCCGGCTCGAAGAGGGTCGGCTCGAAGAGGGTCGGCTCGTCGAACAGTGCGGCGACGTCGTCGGCGAAGACTCCCAGCCCTCGGGTCGCGTCCACCGGCGCGGCCTCGGTGCCGCCGTAACCGCGCAGGTCGGGGGCGACCAGGCGCAGGTCGGCCGGCAGGTGTCGGAGGAGCGGTCGCCAGAAGTCGGCGGAGGAGCAGTTGCCGTGGATCAGCAGGACCGGGCGGCCGTCCGGCGGGCCCGCCACCAGGACCCGCTGCCGGATGCCGTTAGCCGAAACCTCGTGTGCCCGGATCTCCATCCGGGCGATGATGCCAGCCGGTTGCGGCTGCGGATATGTGGCCCGGCCCCATATCCCGCCCCGGAAGCATGACCGGGTGTGCCACGTGCGGTCGGACCACGTGTGTGCCCAGCTATCCGAGGACGAGGTATGCCCAGGCCATTCCGCCGGCGAGCACGGCGCAACCACTGATCATCAGGAGCATCCGGCGGGACCGCCCGGCAGGCGTACCGATCAGCTGGGTCGGTGCGGCGAGCGCGCCTGCCGCCGCTGCCGGAGCGCCGGCAACCGCCGGCGCGGGCGGCCCGGGCGGGGGCGCCGGCGGCCCGAGCATGTCACGGTACGTGCCGAGGCGGTCGGTGGCGGCGGCTCCGGGATCAAAGAAGCGCAGCTCCAGGTTGCCCAACCGGATTCGGTCACCGTCCCGCAGCTCACCGTGCCCGTGGAGTCGCTCGTCGTTGAGCCACGTCCCGTTCGTCGATCCGGTGTCGGTCAACAGCACCCGGCCGGCGGCGAGTTCGACCGTGGCGTGCCAGCGGCTCACCTTCGGATCGTCCAGCAGCACGTCGGCGCCGTCCTCCCGACCGATCCGGCGCAACCCCGGACCGAGTCGGAAGCTCGCACCTCGCAGCGACCCGCTGGTCACGGTCAGTATCGGCAACAGCTCGCGTCCGTCGGACATGGATGTCTCCATCCGGCTCCACCCCCACGCCGACGCGACAACGTCGGCCCCCGGTCAGCTTCCCACCCGGAACGGCCGGGTTCCACGTCCCGCCGGGTCGAACCGCACTGACCAGCAAGGGGACCGCAACCTCGCCGGTTCGGCCGATGCGTTGTCGTCGCACATACTTACCCGCGGGTAATCCTCGGGTCTAGACTCCCGTCATGACGACCGTGCACGCTCCCGGCGTACCCGGAATGCACGCTCCCGGCGTACCGCGCGTCTCCGACGGAGAGCTGATCTCCACCAACCCCGCCACCGGCGAGTTGGCCGGGCAGTTCCCGGTCGCGGACGCCGACGCCGTCGGCCGGGCCGTCGAACGGGCCCGGCTGGCCGCGGAGTGGTGGGCGGGGCTCGGCTTCGCCGGCCGGCGGGCCCGGCTGCTGCGCTGGCGGGCGCTGATGGCCAACCGGATCACCGAACTCGCCGGGTTGTCGCACCTGGAGACCGGCAAGCCGGTCGTCGAAGCCGTGGTCGAGGCGGTCAGCGCCATCGACCACCTCGACTGGGCCGCCCGGAACGCCAAGCGGGTGCTCGGACGCCGCCGGGTGCGCTCCCGGCTCCCCGTAGCGGAGTTCTCCGCCCGGCTCGAATACCAGCCGTTCGGCGTGGTCGGCGTGATCGGCCCGTGGAACTATCCGGTACTGACCCCGCTGGGCTCCATCGGCTATGCCCTCGCCGCCGGGAACGCGGTCGTCTCCAAGCCGAGCGAATACACCCCCGCCGTCGGCCAGTGGCTCGTGGACACCTTCGCCGAGGTCGTGCCGGAACAGCCGGTGCTGCAGGCGGTGCAGGGGCTCGGCGACGTCGGCGCCGCACTCTGCCGTTCCGGCATCGACAAGCTCGCCTTCACCGGCTCCACCCGTACGGCCAAGGTGGTCATGGCCGCCTGCGCCGAGACGCTCACCCCGCTCGTCATCGAGGCCGGCGGCAAGGATGCCGTCATCGTCGACACCGACGCCGACCTGGACGCCGCCGCCGAAGCCTGCGTCTGGGGCGCGTTCACCAACGCCGGCCAGACCTGTATCGGCATCGAGCGCGCCTATGTCGCCGCGCCCGTCTACGACGCCTTCGTCGACAAGGTGGTGACCAGGGCCGGCCGGCTGACCGTCGGCCTGGACGACGCCGACCTCGGCCCGATCACCATGCCCGACCAGATCGCCACGATCCGCCGGCACATCGAGGATGCCGTCGAGCGTGGCGGCCGGGCCGTACTCGGTGGCCCCGACGCCGTCCGGCCGCCGTACGTACACCCGACGGTCCTGGTCGACGTGCCGGAGGACGCCGAGGCCGTCCGTGAGGAGACCTTCGGCCCCACCCTCACCATCAGCCGGGTCAGCGACGCCGAGGAGGCACTGACCCGCGCCAACGCCGCGCAGTACGCCCTGGGTGGTGCGGTCTTCGGCCGGCGCCGGGCCACGCGGATCGCCGCCCGGATGCGCTCCGGGATGACCGCGATCAACTCCACCCTGACCTTCGTCGGGATGCCGACACTGCCGTTCGGCGGGGTCGGCAATTCCGGCTTCGGCCGGATTCACGGCGCGGACGGGCTGCGCGAGTTCGCCCGCAGCAAGGCGGTGACCAGACGGCGCGGTCCCTCGCTGCTGCCGGCGATGACGTTCGAGCGCACCCCGGCACATCTCGACCGCATCGTCAAGGCGACCAAATTAATGTACGGCCGGTGACGACGATCTGACCGATCGTAGCGACAAAAGGGGCGAGTAGGTCATCCCTGGCCGCCTCTCGCATCGGTACCGTTCGCCCAATGGGACTGCACGCGTTGCGATTCCGCCTGGTCGACGGCGACAACTCCTGGGGTGCCCGGCGGCGACAGCGGCGGGCCGGCTGGCTTGCGGAGACCTTCCCGGATCTGGCCCAGATGTCCGTGATCGACCTCGGCGGACGGCTCGACACCTGGGTCCGGGCCCGGGTACGACCCAAACACCTGCACGTGGTGAACCTCGAGGAGGCGTCTGCCGACGTACCGGAGTGGGCGGAGGTCGACCGGGGCGACGCCTGCGCGCTGCCCCGGCACATCGCCGCCCGCCGCTACGACCTGGTCTTCTCCAACTCGGTGCTGGAGCACGTCGGCGGGCACGAGCGCCGGCTGCGGTTCGCCGAGACCGTGCACGCGCTCGCCGACGCGCACTGGGTGCAGACTCCCTACCGCTACTTTCCCATCGAGCCGCACTGGATCGCCCCGGGCATGCAGTTCGCCCCGGTCCGGCTGCGGGTGGCGCTGGCCCGGCACTGGCCGCTGGCGCACACCCGGCCGGACTCCCGCGAGACCGCGATCCAGCAGGTGCTCTGGACCGAGCTGGTGGACCGGTCGCAGATGCGGCACTACTTCCCACACTCCCAGGTCCGGACCGAACGGCTGGCCGGGATGATCAAGTCTCTGATCGCGGTCCGCACCGGCAGCTGAGCGGCCGGAGGCGGCTGAGCGGCCGGAGGCGGCTGAGCGGCCGGAGGCGGCTGAGCGGCCGGAGGCGGCTGCCACCGCGGCGTCAGGCAGCGTACGCCCGCTCCCCGGCCAGGCTGACCAGCGTGGCCCCGGTCGAGTCGTCCACCACGGCGACCCGCACCCGCTCCGGTGCCATCTCCTCCGCCGGTACGGCGAAGACCGCCGTCGCCGGCCGGCCCTGGTAGCGGGCCGAGTAGCAGACCATCCGCCACGGCTCCTCCAGCCAGTGGTCCCGGACGTCGGAGGTGAGCAGCGCGGCCACCTGCCGGTACGCGCCACTGAGCTGGAGCTGCTGCACGCTGGCCAGCAGCGGTACGCCGGAGCCGCCCCGCAGCGGAGAGGTGAGCCGCACGCGGAGCCGGCGCAGCGGCAGCAGCCAGGCCGAGTCGAACTCGGGGGAGAGCGCCACCAGCACGGCCGCCTCGGCCAGCAGCAGTCCGACCGCGCCGACCGGCCCGTCGAGCAGCGCCGGCAGCCAGTGGACGCCGCCGGCCGCCGCGCCGACGAGTCCGGCCAGCACCAGCAGACCGGCCCGACCGATGCTGCGGCCGGTGACCGGGGTGACCTTGGCGCTCAGGCACCCGCACGACGAGCCGGGTGCGGCGCGGCGGGCGTACCAGAGGTAGCCGACAAAGCCGGCGGCCAGCCCGGCCGCCGCGACCGGCTCGGCGACGGAGGCCGGCGGCAGCACCAGCACGATGCCGAGCAGCAGCTCGACCCCGCCGAGCAGCCGGTACGCCGGCACCGCCCGCTCCTCGCCGACCAGTGTGCCGAGCGCCGAGCGGCGCGCCTGCTCGGCCGCCCCCCGGTCCAGCAGCTTGACCCGGGCCGACCAGATCAGCACGACGCCCACCAGCAGGGGCTGGAGCGCCGCCAGGAGTTGCAGCATGATGCCTCCTCTTCCAGGGGAAGAGGTGCAAGGAAGGGCCCCCGCTACAACAGAAAACGATATGCGGGGGCCCTTCCTTGCACCTCAGTTGGCGGCGTAGACGGTGGCGATGCTGATCTCGTTGGTGTCGGGGTGCCAGGCGCCGATCACCTGGACGTGCCCGCCGACCCGCAGCAGCGACACGTCGGAGATGGCGGGCGTGCCGTTGTAGACGGCGGCGGTGGTGCCGGGTACGACGTGCCCGACCAGCCGCCTGCCGTGGTGGTCGAGATGCAGCACGTTGCGCCCGACCGAGACGATGTGCGCGGTCAGGTTGACGATGTTGGCCCAGAGCGAGTCGGCGGCCAGGGTGCCGTCGGGCAGCCGCACGCCCCGGACGTACATGCCGTCGCCCTTCTCCAGCCGGTCGAAGGTGGTCGGCTGGAACTTCCAGATGCTGGTGCCGTTCGTGACCTGGATCCGGTGCAGCGCACCGTCCGAGGCGGCCAGCAGCACCACGGTGCCGGTGATCGAGGTGACCCGCCCCTCCGCGAAGTTGGGGTCGGGAGCCCCGGGTTCGAGCTTGACGGGTTCGGCGGCGAGGGCCGCCTCCGGGGCGAGCGGGCCGAGCACGGAGGCTCCGGCGAGACCCGCGCCGCCGAGCACGGCGGTGCTGAGCAGCCGTCGACGGTCCATGGTGTTCGTCATCGCGGCTCCTCCCCTACACCGTGTCGACCGAGCACGGCCGCAGCCCGGTGGAGAGGCTGGCGATCGCGCTGTAGGCGGCCGGGGTCAGGTCGATGATCCGGTTCGTCCCGCAGGACGAGCCACAGCAGGTGCGCTCGCCGCAGAACAGGTCGGTCTGCGGCCCGCAGTCGGCGATCGAGGTGCGGACCCGGGCGCCGTTGCAGAGGTTGGTGGTGTAGTGGACGAACCCGCAGGTCCGGCGGGCCAGACTGGGCCCGCAGACGTGCGGTCGGGTGATGTCCAGGCACGCCTGCGAGGTGTTCGGCCAGGCGTGCTGGAGGTTGCCGGATCTGCAGGTGCCGCAGGCACCGCCACCGGCCGTGCCGCAGGGGCCCCAGGAACTGCCGCAACAGAACCAGGACACCTCCCCGGTCACAGCTGCCATGATCGGTCCTCCCTTCGGGGGTTTAAGGGAAACGACGTTGATCAATATTGACGCCAATTATTACGGCGGAAATGCTCAGCGTCAATCGATGTAACTGAAAGTTTTCTTCAGCTTCGGCGCACGGCGCCGCCCACCCGGGCGGTCGCCCCCGACCCGGGCGCGTCCGTTCTGCGGTCAGAGCCCGTCTGCTCTGCGGTCAGAGCCCGTCTGCTCTGCGGTCAGAGCCCGTCTGCTCTGCGGTCAGAGCCCGTCTGCTCTGCGGTCAGACGCGTCTGCTCTGCGATCAGAAGAGCGTCAGTTCGTCGCGCTCGATGCCGCGCAGCCGGTCGTAGTCGACCACCACGCACCGGATGCCCCGATCGGTGGCGAGCACCCGGGCCTGCGGCTTGATCTCCTGGGCGGCGAAGACGCCACCGACCGGTGCGAGCAGCGGATCGCGGTTGAGCAGCTCCAGATAGCGCGTGAGCTGCTCGACGCCGTCGATCTCACCGCGCCGCTTCACCTCCACCGCCACCGTGGCACCGGCGCCGTCCCGGCAGAGCAGGTCGACCGGGCCGATCGCGGTCATGTACTCCCGGCGGATCAACGTGAAGCCGTCGCCCAGTGCGGTCGGGCTGGCGGCCAGCAACTCCTGCAGGTGCGCCTCCACGCCGTCCTTGCGCAGTCCGGGGTCCACACCCAACTCGTACGACGAGTCCTGGAAGATCTCCTCCAGCGTGATCCGCAGCTCCTCGCCGGCCTTGTTGACCACCCGCCACACGCCGGGGGCCTCCTCCAGCCGGCACGGCGGGCTCATCCAGTTGAGCGGCTTGTAGGCCCGGTCGTCGGCGTGGATGGAGACCGACCCGTCCGCCTTGACCATCAGCAACCGGGTCGCGGGCGGCAGGTGGGCCGAAAGCCGTCCGACATAGTCCACCGAGCACCGCGCAATCACCAACCGCACCCGACGAGGGTAGCGGAAGCGTCGATCTCCACCCGACGCGCCGTACTGGCGAGTCGGTGCCATCCTGGTAGCCGTGCTGGAAGCCCTCACCGGAACCGGCCTCGCCGCATCGGCCGGACTCAACGCGTACATCCCGCTGCTCACCATGGGCCTGCTGGCCCGGTACACCGACGTCATACAGCTGCCCGGCGGCTGGCAGTGGATCTCCAACGGCTGGGTGCTGGCGATCCTGGCGGTGCTGCTCGCGATCGAGGCGGTCGCCGACAAGGTGCCGGTGGTCGACCACGTCAACGACGTGGTGCAGACCGTGGTCCGGCCGACCGCCGGCGGGCTCGCCTTCGGCGCGGGTTCAGGGGCGGAGACGGTGACGGTGAGCGATCCGGGCGCCTTCTTCGGCTCCAGCCAGTGGGTGCCGGTGGTCATCGGGGTGCTGATCGCGCTCGGCGTACACGGGCTGAAGGCGGCTGCCCGACCGGTGATCAACGCCGGTACGGCGGGCCTCGGCGCCCCGGTGGCGAGCACCGCCGAGGACGCCACGAGTGTGGTCTTCTCGCTGGCCGCGATCCTGCTGCCGGTGCTGGTGCTGCTCTTCCTGCTGGCCTTGCCGCTGCTCGTGCTCTGGGTGGTACGTCGGCGACGCCGTCGCCGGGCGGAGCGGCAGGCCGCCCAGGTCGCGCGGGACACCCGGGACACCCGGGACATGGCGAAGTACTGATGCTCCGGGGCGCGGGCCGGGCTACCCGGGCTACCCGGGCGACCCGGTCCCCGGCACCGCCGGTCCGTCACGCATAGTTGACCCATGGCAGAGCAGCTCGCGATCTCCGTACGGGGGTTGCGCAAGGCCTACGGCGGGACGGTCGCCGTGGACGGCGTCGACCTGGCGGTGCACCGGGGCGAGGTCTTCGCCCTGCTCGGCCCGAACGGTGCCGGCAAGACCACCACGGTGGAAATCCTGGAGGGCTATCGCCGCCGGGACGCGGGCGAGGTCACCGTGCTCGGCGTCGACCCGGACCGCGCGGACGCGGGGTGGCGGTCCCGGGTCGGCATCGTGCTCCAGGGCACCGGCGAGTTCGACGATCTCACGGCGGCCGAGGTGGTGCACCACTTTGCCGGCTTCTACCCCGACCCCGACGACCCGGACAAGGTCATCGAGCGGGTCGGGCTGGCTGGCAAGGCGACGGCACGAACCCACACCCTCTCCGGCGGGCAGAAGCGCCGGCTGGACGTGGCGCTGGGCATCATCGGCCGGCCCGAGCTGCTCTTCCTGGACGAACCGACCACCGGTTTCGACCCCGAGGCCCGGCGCGAGTTCTGGGAGCTGATCCGCGACCTGGCCGCCGCCGGCACCACCATCGTGCTGACCACGCACTATCTGGACGAGGCCGAGGCGCTGGCCGACCGGGTAGGTGTGATCACCGCCGGGCGGCTGGTCGAGGTCGCCACTCCGGAGCGGCTCGGCAACCGGGCCGAAGCGCTGGCCACGGTCTCCTGGCGTACCCCGTCCGGCAGCGTGGAACGCGTCGAGACCGCGACGCCTACGGCGCTGGTCGGCGAGCTGGCCGCGCGGTTCGGCGGCGAGGTGCCGGGGCTGACCGTGACCCGGCCCACCCTGGAGGACGTCTACCTAAGGATGATCGGGCACCGATGAGTACCTCGACCACCGCACCGAGCAGCGCCACCAGCCCGCCGGCGTCCGCGCCGGCCCGGCGGGTCGGGCCGGTCGCCCTGGGCCTGCGACAGGGCCGGCTGGAGGTACGCCAGTTCCTGCGCAGCCGGGAGTCCGTGGTCTTCACCATGCTCTTCCCGGTGGTGATGATCGTGATCTTCGCGTCGATCTTCACGGGCGAGATAGGCGGCGGAGTCCGGTTCACGCAGTACTTCGTCACCGGCATGATCGCCACCGGCCTGATGACGGTCGGCTTCCAGAGCCTGGCGATCCAGATCCCGATCGAGCGGGATCGGGGGGTGCTGAAGCGGCTGCGCGGCACGCCGATGCCGAAGTGGGTCTACTTCGCCGGCAAGGTCGTCATGGTGGCCGTAATCGGTGTCGCCGAGACGGTGCTGCTGCTCGCGGTCGCCGCCCTCCTCTTCGACCTCTCCCTGCCGCGGACCGCCACCGCGTGGCTGACCCTGCTCTGGGTCTCGGTGCTCGGCATCACCGCCTGCACGCTCTGCGGCATCGCCTTCTCCACGCTGCCGCGCACCGGCCGGGGCGCCTCGGCGGTGGTCACCCCGGTCGCCCTGGTCCTCCAGTTCATCTCCGGGGTCTTCTTCGTCTTCACCAGCCTGCCGCCCTGGATGCAGCAGGTCGCGGCGATCTTTCCGCTGAAGTGGATGTGCCAGGGCCTGCGCTCGGTCTTCCTGCCCGAGTCGTTCGGCGCGCAGGAGCCGGCCGGCTCCTTCGAGCTGACCCGGGTCGCGCTGGTGCTCGCCGCCTGGTGCCTCGTCGGCCTGTTGCTCTGCCTGACCACCTTCCGCTGGACCAGCCGGCGCGACGGCTGAGGCGGAGCCGCTCTGCCCCCGGATCGACACGCTCGTCGGCACCCTGTCGAGCTGGGCGCAGCAGCGGGGCGCGACACCCGATGCCCGGAGTCTGTCGCGCACGGCTCCTGCGGGATCAGTACGAGTAGAAGCCCTTGCCGGTCTTCCGCCCCAGGTCACCGGCGGCGACCATCCGCTGGAGCAGCTCCGGCGGGAAGAACTTCTCGTCGGCGGTGTCCGCGTAGATGTTCTTCGTCGCATGCAGCAGCACGTCGACGCCGGTCAGGTCGGTGGTGGCCAGCGGGCCCATGGCGTGCCCGAAGCCGAGCTTGCAGGCGGTGTCCAGGTCCTCCGGCGAGATCACCCCGGATTCCACGAGCGTGACCGCCTCCATCACCAGGGCGGTGATCAGTCGGGTGGTGACGAAGCCGGCGATGTCCCGGTTGACCACCACGCAGGTCTTGCCGATCTCCTCGGCGAACGCCCGGGCGGTGGCCAGCGTCTCGTCGCTGGTCTTGTAGCCCCGGACCAGCTCGCAGAGCTTCATCATCGGCACCGGCGAGAAGAAGTGCGTGCCGACGACCGACTCCGGTCGGGCGGTCACCGCCGCGATCTGGGTGACCGGGATCGCCGAGGTGTTGGTGGCGAGCACCGCGTCGGGCGCACAGATCTTGTCCAGCGCCCGGAACACCTCCTGCTTGATCTCCAGGCGCTCGAAGACCGCCTCGACCACGATGTCGGCGTCGGCCGCCGCCTCCAGTTCGGTGGTCGGGGTGATCCGGTCCAGCGCCGCCTCGACGTCCGAGGTGTCGATGGTGCCCTTGGCCGCGAACTTCTCCAGTGACGTGCGGATGCCGGAGAGGCCCCGCCGGGTGGCCGCGTCGTCCAGGTCGCGCAGGGTCACCTGCCACCCCGCCTGCGCCGCGACCTGCGCGATGCCCGAACCCATCAGACCGGCTCCAACGACCGCGAGTCGACCCACCATCTCTGCACTCCTTCGGCTGGACTGTGTCCCTCCGGAGCACCTTAACCGGCGGCGCGGGCCCAGCTACCCTCCGGTAACACTTCCGCCCGGCGGCACCCCGTCGCGCACCGGGTGCCGCCGGACGGGCGGACGGGCAGTCGGTTGGTCGGGCGGTCGGTTGGTCGGGCGGTCGGTTGGTCGGGCGGTCGGTTGGTCGCAGGGTCAGCTGGCGCGCAGTGGGGCCAGCGCCTTGCTCCAGGTCACGGTCTGGTCCAGCACCGCACCCAGCGCCTCCCGCTGGTAGTCGCCCGGTGTGAAGGTGCTGAAGTTCTCGAAGTCGGTACGCAGCGAGAGCGTCACCTGAGCCCGCACGTCGGCCATCATCAGCTCACCGGCGACCAGTCGCAGGTGCTCCACCGCCCTGGCGCCGCCGACGCTGCCGTAGCTCACGAAGCCGACCGCCTTGTTGTTCCACTCCGCGAAGAGGAAGTCGATGGCGTTCTTCAGCGCCCCCGAGGTGGAGTGGTTGTACTCCGGGGTCACGATCACGAAGCCGTCGAACGACCCGATCTTGGCGGCCCACTCCAGGGTGTGCGGGTTGGCGTACTGGCCCATGCTCGGCGGAATCGCCTCGTCGAGGTGCGGCAGCTTGTAGTCGAGCAGGTCGACGAGTTCGTACTCCGCGTCGCCGCGCTGACTCGCGATGTCGTACACCCAGCGCGCCACGGCCTCGCCGTTGCGCCCCGGGCGGGTGCTGCCGAGGATGATGCCGATTCTGGTCATTACCGGTGTTTCCCTCCGACGTGAGCGGCATTTTTACTTGCCGCGTCAAGCAAATAGGCAGGTACTTGCTTTGTCAAGCAACTGCCGTGCTACTGTGTTTTCCATGACAGCGCCGTTGCGTCCGCTGAGCCGCGACGAGGAGGCCGTCGTCCGGGCCCTGGGCCGAGCGATCACCGTCGTCCCGCGGGCGCTGGACGCCGACCTCACCCGCGAGCAGCGCCTGTCGATCAACGAGTACGGGGTGCTGATGCACCTCTCCGAGGCAGCTGACCGCCGGATGCGGATGAACGAGCTGGCCACCGCCGTCGACCTGTCGCTGAGCGGGATGACCCGGATCGTCGGCCGGCTGGAGCAGCACGGCTTCGTCCAGCGGGTCCGCTGCCCCGAGGACGCCCGTGGCTGGAACGCGGTGCTCACCGACGCCGGGCTGGCCCGGCTGCGCGCGGCCTACCCGACCCACCTGGCCAGCGTCCGCCGGCACATCGTCGACCACCTCGACGGGCTCGACCTCGCCCAGCTCGCCGACGCCCTGCGCCGCTTCGCCACCACCGGCACGTGTGCCGAGCACCCCGAGCCCGGATCCGCCCGCTGACCGGGCCGGGCGCCCGGTCATATCGTGAACGCCGGCTCTTCGGGAGCGGTCGCCCGCTCCACCTCGACGCCGAGAGCCCGCAGGTCGGCGATGAAGTCCGGGTAGCCCCGGTCGACGTGGTGCACGTGTGAGATCTCGGTGACGCCGTCGGCGCAGAGCCCGGCGATCACCAGCCCCGCACCGGCCCGGATGTCGGTGGCCCGCACCGGAGCGCTGGAGAGCCGCTCCCGACCCCGGACCACCGCGTGGTGCCCGTCGGTCTTGATGTCCGCCCCCAGCCGGGCCATCTCGTTCACGAACATGAAACGGCCGTCGAAGATGTTCTCGGTGACCAGCGAGGCCCCCTCGCTGACCGAGGCGAGCCCGATCGCCATCGGCAGCAGATCGGTGGCGAAGCCGGGATACGGCAGCGTCACCACGTCGACGGCGGAGGGTCGCCGGTCCAGCTGGACCCGGAACGCGTCCGGCCGCGTCTCGACCAGGCAGCCGGCCGAGACCAGCTTGTCGAGCGCGATCTCCAGAAAGGCCGGGCTCGCGCCGGTAACCGTGACGTCGCCCCGGGTCATCGCCGCCGCGAAGGCCCAGGTGCCGGCGACGATCCGGTCGCCGACCGTGGCGTGCCGGACCGGCTGCAACTCGGGTACGCCCTCGATGCGCAGCATCGAGGTGCCCGCTCCGTCGATCCGGGCACCCATCCGGTTCAACAGGGTGCAGATGTCCACGATCTCCGGTTCCCGGGCGGCATTGTCGATCTCGGTGACGCCCCTGGCCAGTACCGCCGCCATCACCAGGTTCTCCGTGGCGCCGACACTCGGGAAGTCGAGCCAGATGGTCGCGCCGCGCAGGCCACGAGGCGCCGAAGCGATGACGAACCCGTGCTCGCCGGAGATCTCCGCACCCATCCGGGCCAGCCCGGCCACGTGCATGTCCAGGCCGCGCGAGCCGATGGCGTCGCCGCCGGGGTGGGCGACCCGGACGTATCCGCGCCGGGCCAGCAGCGGCCCGAGTACGCAGATCGAGGCGCGGAGCCGGCGTACCAGGTCGTAGTCCGCCTCGGTGCCCGGCTCGGCCGGCACGTCGATCGTCACCGAGCAGGAGCGGGGCGGCCCGCCGTCCGCGATCGCCGTGTCACCTCCCGCGATCGCTCCGTCGCCGCCCACGTCGTCGGCGAAGGAGACCTCGCAGCCGAGCCGCCGCAGCACCTCCGCCATGATCGCGATATCGGTGATCCGGGGCACATTCGTGATCACGCTTCGTCCGGGGGCGAGCAGCGCCGCGGCCATCAGCTTCAGCGCGGAGTTCTTGGCACCCACCACGTGCACCTGGCCGGCCAGTCGGGCACCACCGCCGACTCTGATGACGTCCACGTCGCACATCGTAGAGTCGCCCGCGCCACCCGGCCCGGTAGCGTCGGGCCAGCCCGACCCCGCCGCCGGGCTGAGCTCCCGCGCGGGTGCGGCCGGCGCCGACGCCCGTACGCTGTTGGTCATGGCCGTCCACCTCACCCGCATCTACACCCGGGCCGGCGACGCCGGCACGACCAGGCTGGTCAACAACGAAGAGGTCGCCAAGACCGACCCGCGGATCGGCGCGTACGCCGACGTCGACGAGTGCAACGCGGCGATCGGGGTGGCGCTGGCGCTCGGCCGGCTCGACGACGACGTCCGTACCGTGCTCGGCACGGTCCAGAACGACCTCTTCGACGTCGGGGCCGATCTCGCCAACCCGGTCGAGCCCGAGCCGGCGTATCCGCCGCTGCGGGTCACCGAGGAGTACGTGCGGCGCCTTGAGGGCTGGTGCGACCGGTACAACGCCCGACTGGCCAAACTCGACTCCTTCGTCCTGCCCGGCGGCACTCCGGGAGCGGCACTGCTGCACGTGGCGCGCACGGTCGCCCGCCGCGCCGAGCGCTCGGCGTGGACCCTGGTCAACGCCGAACCGGATCGAACCAACACTCTCCCGGCAAAGTATCTCAACCGCCTCTCGGATCTGCTCTTCATCCTGGCAAGAACGGCAAATCCGGCCGGAGATGTGCTATGGGTCCCCGGTGCCCAGCGCTGACGCCGAGCCCGGCGGGCTGCACCACGTGGAAATCTGGGTGCCGGATCTCGACCGGGCCGCCGCCAGCTGGGGCTGGCTCCTCGGCGAGCTGGGCTGGACGCCGTACCAGAGCTGGAACGCCGGCCGCTCCTGGCGGTTCGGCCCGACCTACCTGGTGCTGGAGGAGTCTCCCGCGCTCTCCTCGCGGCGGCACGACCGGCTCGCGCCGGGCCTCAACCACCTGGCCTTCCACGCCGGTCCGCCC
Organism: Plantactinospora sp. WMMC1484; assembly: GCF_049315195.1. Classification (NCBI taxonomy): domain Bacteria; kingdom Bacillati; phylum Actinomycetota; class Actinomycetes; order Micromonosporales; family Micromonosporaceae; genus Plantactinospora; species Plantactinospora sp. WMMC1484. Next base: position 2,518,782 of record NZ_CP186055.1, on the reverse strand, counting down.
GCCGTCGTGGACCGGCTGGTCGCGCAGGCCCCGGAGTACGGCTGGTCGCTGCTCTTCGCCGACCGCCACCCGTACGCCGGCGGGCCGGAGACCTACGCCGGTTACCTCGCCGACGGATCCGGTTTCGAGGTGGAGCTCTGCGCCGGCTCAGTCCCCGCCGGTCAGGGGTGACCGGCCGGCCGGGACCGGCCGGAACTCGTCGTCGACCAGGCCGAGCCGGTGCGCCACCACCGCCGCCTGGACCCGGTTGCGCAGCCCGAGCTTCTCCATCGCCGCCGAGACGTGCGTCTTCACCGTGGTGACGCCGACGTGCATCCGGGCGGCGATCTCGGCGTTGGAGAGCCCGGCCCCGACCAGGGCCAGCACCTCGCGCTCCCGACCGCTGAGCAGCCGCCGGCCCGACGGCCGTACGCTCGCCGAGCCCCGTTCGGTGTCCCGGCTGTGCGCCTGCAGGGCCCGCTGGACGATCCGGGAGAGCACGGCCGGGGCGAGCAGCGGCTCGCCCCGGGCAGCCCGGCCGACCGCCTCCACCAGGTCCTCCGGGGCGCCGTCCTTGACCAGGTAGCCGATCGCACCGGCACCGAGCGCCCCGTAGATGTTTGCGTCGTCGGCGAAGGTGGTCAGCACCAGTACCCGGGTCGCGGGATGCCGGTCGAGGATTCGGCGGGTGGCCTCGATCCCGTCCATCCGGGGCATCCGCAGGTCCATCAGGACCACGTCCGGGCGGAGCCGCTCGGCCAGCCGGACCGCCTCTGGCCCGTCGCCGGCCTCGCCCACGATGTCGAACCCGCCGGCGGTGCGCAGCAGCAGCGTCACCCCGGCCCGGACCAGGGCCTGGTCGTCGACGACGAGCACCCGTACGGTCACCGGCACCACCCGGCCGGCTCCGCGCCGGTACGGCACTCCGACCTCTCCCGGACCCCCGGTGCCTTCTCCCGGATCGGCAGGTGGGCGGCGAGCCGCCAGCCGCCGGTGCCGGTCGGGCCGGCGAGCAGCGTGCCGCCGAGCAGCCGGACCCGCTCCCGCATCCCGGCCAGCCCGTGCCCGGAGGGCGGCAGCAGCGACGGTCGGGGCCGCTCCGGACCGGTGTCGAGCACCTCCACCAGCAGCCCGGAGCCCTCCGGCCGGATGTCCACCACGGCGGTCGCGCCCGGTCCGGCGTGCTTGAGGGTGTTGGTCAGCCCCTCCTGGATCACCCGTGCGGCGGTGGTACGCACCACCAGCGGCGCCTTCCCGACGTCACCGGCCAGGTTCATCCGGACCGCCACCCCGGCCGCCCGGACCCGCTGCCCCGCGTCCATGATGAGCTGCTCCGGCTCGATCGGCGGCCCGCCCGTCGTGATCGCGTCGGGGTCACGCAGCACCTCCAGCAGCGCCCGCAGTTCGTCGAGCACCTGACCGGCGGTGACCCGCAGCTCCCCCAGCGCCTGCACCGCGTCGTCCACCCGGCCGGTACGCCGGGCCGCGTACTGGGCCGCGCCGGCCTGCAACGCGATCGCCCCGACGTGGTGCGCGACGATGTCGTGCAGGTCCCGGGCGATGGCGGCCCGTTCGGCCAGGCGGGCCGCCCGGGTCTGGACCTCCTGCTGCTCCTCGACCTCCCGGGCGCGCTCCTCGGCCGAGTGTGCCGCCCGGCGTACCCCGGCGAGGTAGCGGGCGAGTGCGACCGGGGCGACGGCGATCCCGAAGAAGCCGGCGAGCTGGATGATGCCCTGCTGCCCCGGCAGCAGGCCGGTGCTGCCGGGACGGATCAGGTGCAGCAGCGAGGCCGCGTACGCCAGGCCGAGCGCCACGCCGGTCACCAGCGGGACGCGGCTCCACACCACCGGCCAGCCGGCCTTCACCAGTCCGAAGACGCCACCGACCAGACCCATCCGGACATCGGGCCACCACCTGCGCCGATCATGCACCTGGGCAACGATACGGAGCCGGCCGTCGGGGAGCGAGTCCTGCCACCGCGCACGGCGCCTCCTCCGAGTGGCCGGTACACCGGCCGTCCGGACGACATCGAAAGAGGATCACGTCGCCTAGCTTCGGTCCGTGCCCACCGAGATGATCTCGTTTTTGGCCCAGCTGGCCCGCGACCCCCGATCGGTCGGCGCCATCGCGCCCAGCGGGGCACCCCTCGCCGAACGGATCACCGCGACGATTCCCCGGACCGGGCAGCCGCTGGTCGTCGAACTCGGTCCGGGCACCGGTGCGTTCACCCGGGTGATCCAGCGCCGGCTGGCGGGGCAGGGGCGGCACCTCGCCCTGGAGATCAACCCGACCTTCGCCGACCGTCTGGCCCGGGAACATCCGGCGGTCGACGTGCTACAGGCCGACGCCAGTACGCTGGCCGGACTGCTCGCAGAGCGGAACCTGCCGCCGGCCGAGGTGATCGTCAGCGGCCTGCCCTGGGCGGTCTTCGGCGCGGACCGGCAGCGGGCGATCCTGGCCTCCGTCGTCGCGGCGCTCGCCGACCACGGGGTCTTCACCACCTTCGCCTACCAGCACGCCCGATGGTCGCCGCCGGCCCGGCGCCTGCACCGCAACCTCCGGGACCTCTTCGAAGAGGTCGTGGTCGGCTCGACGGTCTGGGCCAACCTGCCCCCGGCCGTGGTCTACCACTGCCGCCGACCGGTCCGGCAGTTGGCCGGTGTCCGGGAGCAGTGGGGCATCCCGGCGGCCGGCGGCCTAGTCGTGCACGGCTAGAGAAGAAGAAACCGCCCCCGGAGGGGCGGATTCAAGCCAGGAGAGAAAGCCGGTGACCGTGGACTTCGCCATGGCGATCTCCACGGGCGCCTGGTGGCTGACACATCGCAGGATCACCCAGTCGGCGGGCATGATGAGCCGTTCCTGACCCTCGGGCAGCCGCCGGCGCTCCACCGCGAGGCCCCGCCGGGACAGCACCCGCTTCGGCCGGAAGGCGAAGCTGAACATCCGGTACCAACGAAGCTCGGTCTCGGCGAACCGCGCGAACCCCGGCGACCAACCGCGGCCGTCGAGAATGGTCGAGACGCGCACGCTGAGCCGGATGATCCCACCGGCGCGGGTCATCAGGGCCCGCCGGAGGAAGAGCGCCGCCACCGCGAGCAGCAGCACCAGGACGCCGATTCCGATCCACCGCAAGACCAGCATCGACGTGTCTGATCAGCGGCTCGTGGCTTCGGTCACCGGGCTGGCGCTCTCGGCCAGGACCGTGACCCCGGCCCCGGTCACCGAGAGGAAGCCGCCGTTCACCTCGTAGGTCAACTGCTCGCCGCCGGACAACTTGATGCGTACCTGGCCGGGCTCGGCGAGCTGCCCCAGGAGGGGGGCGTGACCCGGCAGCACCCCGAGCTCACCCTCGGTCGTCCGCGCGACGACCATCTCGGCCTCGCCCGTCCAGATCTTCTCCTCGACGGCTACGAGCTCGACCTGAAGCTGTGCCACGCTGTCTCCTTGCTGCGGCGGCGGGATGCTGCAGAGTCTAGCCCCGCTCCCACCGCCGCCGGCAGCCGGGTGGCTTCTCGCGGGCCGTTCACTTGACCTTGTTCAACAACTTCGGGTTGTTGATCACGAAGCTGTCGACGGTACCCGCCTGGAGCGCGTCGAAGAACTCCTGGGCGATCGGTTGGAACTGCTCACCCTGGTATTTGTCACCGTTGTAGACGCCGCCACCCGGCAACTTGATCATCTGGATCGAGTTGGACCGCAGGTTGCGCAGGGCAAAGCCGAAGTCGATCAGCTTGTTACCCCGGCCACTGAAGATCAGCGACTCGCCGGCCGCCCGGATCACCTTGTCCAGCTTGATCGGGTTGGTCACCACGTCCTTGCTCAGTGCCTGGTCGGCCATTGCCCGGACGAACTGCTGCTGGTGCCGCTGGCGGCCGTAGTCGCCGTCGGTGACCCCGTTCTCCGGGTACCGCTGCCGGACGTAGTCCAGCGCCTGCCAACCCTCCAGGTGCCGGGTGCCCTTCTTGTAGGTGGCCTGCGGGCCGAGGTAGCCGCCGCCACCGGGCTTGAGCGTCCGGTGCGTGCCGTCCGGACGGCGGTGCTCCGACTTGACGTTCTGGTCGATGTACATCGTGACGCCGCCCATGGCGTCAACGATCTTCAGGAAGCCGCCGAAGTTGATGATCGCGCCCGCGTCGAAGCGCTTGATCCCGGTCACCTTGGAGACCGTCATGGAGAGCAACTCGAAGCCCTGGGCGGCGCTCGGCAACTTCTCGCCGGGCACCCTGCTGCCGTACGACATGGCGGCGTTCAGCTTCGTCCGGTCACCCGGGAAGTCCGCCTTCGAGAAGCGGGGGATGTCCACCAGCAGGTCCCGGGGCATCGAGAAGAGGTACGCATCGTCCAGCGTCTCGTTCACGTGCAACACCATGATCGAGTCGGCCAGTGGCGGCGTCTCCGGCTTCCGGGGGTCGATCCCGACCAGCAGGATGTTCAGCGGCCCCTTGATATCCGACTTCTTCTCCGCCGCCCCGGCGGCCTGGTCGCCGAAGAGGTCCTGCTCGGTGACCGCACCCTCGAACCGGGCGAGCACCGTCTCCAGGCCGACCAGCGTCCCGCCGCTGAGCACCACGAGCACCGCACCGAAGATCGCGCAGAGCCGGGCCCAGAGAGGCACCGCGGACTTCCGGCGCCGCTTCTCCCTGATCGGCCGTCCGGCGCCGGTGAGGTCGCCCACCCGGCCGTCGTCGGCCGGGCCGGGACCACCGTAGCTCCGGCCACGTTCCGGCCGGGCCGTCCGCCTGCCCGACCGACCGGCGCCCATGCCCTCGCTCACCTGAATCTCCATCCGTCGCGCACCGCGAGTGTCACGCCCCCCTCACTAATGACGGGATGACGGGGCAAAAGTGTTGCAGAGCCACAGCTTCGAACGCGCCACAACCCCACGTCCGATCGATGGGACTGCTCGCCACGGTAGCGGCGCACCCGACGGTACCCGGCGAACGCGGGTTACCAAAGCACCGGAACCACGCGAAGCGCGGATAAACCGACCAGAGCGCGCAGGTGAACAACACGTAAAGCGCCGAAGCCGCACCGGCAACTGCCGGTGCGGCTTCCTGCGGGCACGGGTCGGAGAACTAGTCCTTCATCAGCTCCCGGGCGTTGCGCTCCAGGTCGTCCAGGCCACCGCACATGAAGAAGGCCTGCTCGGGGAAGTGGTCGTACTCACCCTCGCTGATCTTCTTGAACGCCTCGACGGTGTCCTTGACCGGCACGTACGAGCCCTTGATGCCGGTGAAGACCTCGGCCGCGTAGGTGTTCTGGGAGAGGAACCGCTCGATCCGGCGGGCCCGGCCGACGGTGAGCTTGTCCTCCTCCGAGAGCTCCTCGATGCCGAGGATGGCGATGATGTCCTGCAGGTCCTTGTAGCGCTGCAGAATCCGCTTCACCTCGGAGGCGACCGCGAAGTGCTCGGCGCCGACGAACTCCGGCGCGAGGATCCGGGACGAGGACGCCAGAGGGTCCACCGCCGGGTAGATGCCCTTGTCGGAGATCGACCGCTCCAGGTTGGTGGTGGCGTCGAGGTGCGCGAAGGTGGTGGCCGGCGCCGGGTCGGTGTAGTCGTCCGCCGGCACGTAGATCGCCTGCATCGAGGTGATCGCCTGGCCCCGGACCGAGGTGATCCGCTCCTGCAGCTCGCCCATCTCGTCGGCCAGGGTCGGCTGGTAGCCCACCGCGCTCGGCATCCGGCCGAGCAGGGTGGAGACCTCCGAACCGGCCTGGGTGAACCGGAAGATGTTGTCGATGAAGAGCAGCACTTCCTGCTTGTTCACGTCCCGGAAGTACTCCGCCATGGTCAGCGCGGAGAGCGCGACCCGGAGCCGGGTGCCCGGCGGCTCGTCCATCTGGCCGTAGACCAGCGCGGTCTTGTCGATGACGCCGGACTCGGTCATCTCGTGGATGAGGTCGTTGCCCTCACGGGTCCGCTCACCCACCCCGGCGAAGACCGAGGTACCGCCGAAGTTGTTCGCGACCCGGGTGATCATCTCCTGGATCAGCACCGTCTTGCCCACGCCGGCACCGCCGAAGAGGCCGATCTTGCCGCCCTTGACGTACGGGGCGAGCAGGTCGATGACCTTGATGCCGGTCTCCAGCATCTCGGTCTTCGGCTCCAGGTCGGCGAAGGCCGGCGCCTTGCGGTGGATCTGCCACCGGTCGGTCGCCTTGAAGGTCTCGCCCTCCTTGAGGTTGAGCACCTCACCGATGGTGTTGAAGACGTGGCCCTTCACCTCGTCACCGACCGGCACCATGATCGGCGAGCCGGTGTCCCGGACCTCGGTGCCCCGGACCAGGCCGTCGGTCGGCTGCATCGAGATCGCCCGGACCATGTTGTCGCCCAGGTGCTGGGCGACCTCCAGGGTCAGGGTCTTCTCGCCCCCGGAGAGGGTCACGTCGACGTGCATGGCGTTGAAGATGTCCGGCATGGCGTCGCGCGGGAACTCGGCGTCGACGACCGGGCCGATGACCCGGACCACGCGGCCCGTCGCGGTCTTGGTCTCTGTAGGAGCAGTCATCACACTTCACTTCCCGACGCGGCCAGCGCGTTGGCGCCGCCGACGATCTCGCTGATCTCCTGGGTGATCCCGGCCTGGCGGGCCGAGTTCATCTCGCGCGTGTAGTTCTCGATCATCTCTTCGGCGTTGTCCGTCGCGCTCTTCATCGCCCGGCGACGGGACGCCGACTCGCTCGCCGCCGACTCCAGCAACGCCGCGTAGATCCGCGTGTTGATGTACTTCGGCAGCAGCGCGTCGAGCAGCGCGTCCGCCTCCGGCTCGAACTCGTACGCCGGCAGCACCCCCTCGGAGCGCGGCCGGTCCTCGACCTCCATCGGGCCGATGATCCGGGTCACCGGGGTCTGCGACATCAGCGACTTGAACTCGGTGAAGACGATGTGCAGCTCGTCCACGCCGAGCACGCCGTCGATCCCCGGGTCGCCGCCCTCCAGATCGTCCGCGCCGGAGACGAACGCCTTGATCAGCGTCTCGCCCACCTGCTTGGCGTCGGCGAAGGTCGGCTGCTCCGAGAAGCCGGTCCAGCTCGCCTCCACCTTCCGCTGCCGGAACCGGTAGTAGCCGACGCCCTTGCGGCCGATGACGTAGAGCACCGGCTCCTTGCCGTCGGCCCTCAGCCGGGCGATAAGCGACTCCGCGGCCTTGATCGCGTTGGAGGTGTAACCGCCGGCGAGGCCGCGGTCGCTGGTCACCACGACCACCCCGGCCCGCCGGACCTTCGGCCGGGCGGTGAGCAGCGGGTGGTCGATGGCCGCGTTGGACGCCAGCGCCGTGAGCACGCCGGTGATGGCCTGGGCGTACGGCAGCGAGGCCGCGACCCGGGACTGGGCCTTGGCGAGCCGGCTCGTCGCGACGAGCTCCATCGCCTTGGTGATCTTCTTCATCGACTTCGCCGAGCGGATTCGTTGACGAAGAACGCGTACCTGGGCAGCCACCGGTCGGCCCTACTGCTTCTCGGCCGGGGCCGACTCGCCGCCGTCGCGGTAGCGGGTGACCGTCTCGCGGTCCTGCTCGCCCTCCATCGGCTCGGCGGGTGCCTCGTTGATCCGCACCTCGTCCTCCTTGCCGAGGAACATCTGCTTAAACCGGGCGACCGCCTCGTTCAGCGCGTTGACGATGTCGTCGTCCCAGTTGTTGTCCGCGATCGACTGCAACGTCGGCTTGTACTGGTGGCGGAGGAACTCCAGGAACTCGGACTCGAAGCGCCGGACCTCGCCGATCGGGATGTCGTCCAGCTTGCCCTCGGTGCCGATCCAGACCGAGACCACCTGCTCCTGTACCGGGAACGGCGAGTAGTTGGTCTGCTTGAGCAGCTCGACGAGGCGGGCACCCCGGCTGAGCTGGTCCTGCGAGGCCTTGTCCAAATCCGAGGCGAGCGCGGCGAACGCCTCCAGCTCCCGGTACTGCGCCAGGTCCAGCCGGAGCCGGCCGGCCACCTTCTTCATCGGCTTCACCTGTGCGGCGCCGCCGACCCGGGAGACCGAGGTACCGACGTTGATCGCCGGCCGAACACCCTGGTTGAAGAGGTCGGTTTCCAGGAAGATCTGGCCGTCGGTGATCGAGATGACGTTCGTCGGGATGAACGCGGAGATGTCGTTGCCCTTGGTCTCGATGATCGGCAGACCGGTCATCGAGCCGCCGCCCATCTCGTCGGAGAGCTTCGCGCAGCGCTCCAGCAGCCGGGAGTGCAGGTAGAAGACGTCACCCGGGTACGCCTCGCGGCCCGGCGGGCGGCGCAGCAGCAGCGACACGGCACGGTACGCCTCGGCCTGCTTGGTCAGGTCGTCGAAGACGATCAGGACGTGCTTGCCGGCGTACATCCAGTGCTGGCCGATGGCCGAGCCGGTGTACGGGGCGATGTACTTGTAGCCGGCCGGGTCGGAGGCGGGCGCGGAGACGATGGTGGTGTATTCCATCGCGCCCTGCTCCTCCAGCAGCCCCTTCACGGAGGCGACGGTGGAGCCCTTCTGGCCGATCGCCACGTAGATGCAGCGGACCTGCTTGGCCGGGTCGCCGGAGCGCCAGTTGTCCCGCTGGTTGAGGATGGTGTCCAGCGCGACGGTGGTCTTGCCGGTCCGCCGGTCACCGATGATGAGCTGCCGCTGGCCCCGGCCGATCGCGGTCATCGCGTCGACGGCCTTGAGGCCGGTCTGCAGCGCCTCGAAGACGCTCTGCCGGGCCATCACGTTCGGCGCCTGCAGCTCCAGCTCGCGGTAACCCTCGTTCTCGATGTCGCCGAGGCCGTCGATCGGCTGCCCGAGCGGGTCGACCACCCGGCCGAGGAACGCGTCGCCGACCGGCACCGAGAGGACCCGGCCGGTCCGCTTGACCCGCTGCCCCTCCTCGATACCGCGGTAGTCGCCGAGCACGACGACGCCGATCTCGCGGACGTCGAGGTTCAGCGCCAGGCCGAGGGTGCCGTCCTCGAACTCGAGCAGCTCGTTGGTCATGGTCGAGGGGAGGCCCTCGACGTGGGCGATGCCGTCACCGGCGTCGGCGACGGTGCCGACCTCCTCACGGGAGACGTCGGGCGAATAGGAGGAGACGTAGCGCTCCAGCGCGCCGCGGATCTCCTCCGACGAGATGGTCAGCTCGGCCATCCTCTTCTTCCTCTATTCAGGGCCCGGTTAACCGGAACGGCGTGGATGTGGTTCTCAGCGCTGCGCGGCGTCGGCGGTGCTCATCGCCGCGCGAGCGCGTTTCGGGTGTCGGTGAGGCGGCGCAGGATCGTGCCGTCGTAGAGATCGGAGCCGATCCGGACGCTCAGCCCACCGAGCACCGCCGGGTCGACGGTCTGCTTGACGCTGACCTCCCGACCGTATAGCTCGGCGAGCTTGCTTCCCAACCGCTGCTCCTCCTGCTCGGTCAGCGGGGCCGCGACGGTGACGTACGCCACCTGGCGGTCCCGCCGGTCGGCGGCGAGCTCGACCAGCCGGGTCAGCGCGCCGGTGAAGGACCGCCCGCCGAACCCGGCGAGCGCCACCTCGACCAGCCTGACCGTGACCGGCCTGGCCTTGCCTTCCAGCAGCGCCCCGGTCAGCTCGGCCCGCTGCGACACGGGCGCGATCGGGTCGGAGAGCACGTTGGAGAGCCGCGCGTCGGCGGCGACCACCTGGCCGAAGCGGAACAGCTCGTCCTCCACCTCGCCCAGGTCCCCGGCCTGCTCGGCGCTGGCCAGCAGCGCCTCGACCCCGAGCCGTTCGGCGGCGTCGAGCAGCTCGGACGGCGCCGACCAGCGGCCGGAGACCAGCACGCCGAGCAGCTCCTTGGCGTCCGCGCCGATCTTGTCGCCGAGCAGCGAGTCCAGCAGCGCGGCCCGGTCCTCACCGGCCCGCGCCGGGTCGGAGAGGGCCCGGCGCAGCCGCGGCTCGCGCCGCAGCAGGCCGGCGACCGAGCCGAGCTCGTCACCGGTGGCGGAGATCCGCGCCGCGTCGGTCTGCCGGGCGTACTCGTCGAGACGCTGCCGCGCGGCGGCGTACGACTCCCGGCTGGCGGCCTGCATCAGCTCGTCCGGACGGCGGAGCCGTTGGCCGAAGCGACACCGTCGAGGTCGGCCAGGAACCGCTCGACCGTCCCCGTGCGCCGCGCCTCGTCGGCCAGCGACTCGCCGACGATCCGGCTGGCCAGGTCGACGGCGATCGTGCCCACCTCGGTACGCAGCTCACGCACGATGGTGGCCCGCTCCGCGGCGAGTTGCTCCTTGCCGGCCGCGATGATCCGGTCGGACTCCTCCCTGGCCTTGGCCAGGACGTCCTGCCGGATGCCCTCGGCGTCTGCCCGGGCGTCGTCGCGGATCTTCGCCGCGTCGGTCCGGGCCTCGGCGAGCTGGGCACGATATTGCTCGAGAAGCTGGTTGGCCTCGGCCTGGGCGGCCTCGGCGCGCTTGATCCCGCCCTCGATCGCGTCGACCCGGGCCTGGAAGGTCTGCTCCATCCGCGGGAAGACGAACTTCATCAGCACGAAGCAGAGGATGGCGAAGGCGATTGAGCCGACCACGATCTCCTGCCAGAGCGGGATGATCGGGTTGTGCTCGGTGCCGCCCTCGGCGGCTAGGTAGCGCAGCATCGGAACCTCCTCGGTCGAGGGGACGGCTAGTTGCCGAAGGCGTAACCGAAGGCGATGCCCAGCAGCGCCAGCAGCTCGATGACGGCGAAGCCGATCCAGACGTACGGCAGCGTGATCCGGGACGACTCGGGCTGCCGGGCGGTCGACTGGATGTAGGCGCTGAAGACCAGGCCGACACCGATGCCGGGGCCGATGGCCGCGAGGCCGTAGCCGATGGCGCTGAGGCTGCCGGTGATTTCGACGGCGGCGAGGGTCGACGACAACATGGGTTGGTTCCTCCTGAAATCACGCGTGACGGTTCACGCGGGACGACAACGGTTGTGCGGTTGTGGCGTGCGGGTCGGTGTTCGTCGGATGCGGATCAGTGTTCGTCGGCGAGCGCGCCCTGCACGTAGCTGGCGGTCAGCACGGTGAAGATGTAGGCCTGCAGGACGATGACCAGGGCCTCCAGGAAGGTGATCGCGATCGACACCGTCCAGGAGAGCACCGAGATCGGCTTCAGGAAAAACGAGTCGGCGTTCAGCAATACGAAGCCGCCGAGGGTGAAGACCAGCAGGATGATGTGCCCGGCGAACAGGTTGGCGAACAACCGCAGCGCCAGCGAGACCGGCCGGGCGACGAACGTCGAGAAGAGCTCGATCGGGATCAGCAGCGGCTGCATGAACCACGGCGCCGGCGGCATGAGTGAATGTTTGAAGAACTTTCCGAAACCGTGGTGCCGGATGCCGACCCAGATGAAGAGCACGTAGCTGATGATCGCCAGGAACGCCGGGAACGCGATGTGCGACATCGGCGATATCTGCACGACCGGGATGATCTGCCACAGGTTGTTGATGAAAATGAAGCAGAAGAGCGTGGTGAGATACGGCGCGAAGGCGACGCCCCGGTGCCCGATCATGTCGACCGCGATGTTGTTCCGGACGAAGCCGTAGATCGACTCGGCGATCCACTGCCCCTTCGTCGGCACCAGCTTCGGATTCCGGTAGGTCGCCAGGAAGAAGATGATGAGCAGCGCGGCGCCCAGCCAGATGAGCACCGTGAATTTCGTGATCCAGTAAACGTTGTGCCCGCCCCAGGGCACGATGCTCGGCAGAAAGAAGTCTTCCACGCTGGGTGGAAACGGAACTTCGCCCTCCGCGAGGCCCTCCGCGAGGACGACCGACTCTCCGATCACCGCGTCCCTTCCCTAGCTAGGGGTGCCGAGCCGGCGGATGACCAGGTAGACGCCCCCGGCCCCGCCGAGCAGGAACCCGATCCCGGTGGCCAGGCCATCGGTCTCGAGCCACTGGTCGACCAACCAACCGATGAAGCCCCACACCGCCAGACCTCCGATGAGGTATGCCAGCGCGGTCCAACCCTCGCCGGCCTCGGGAGTGCCCGGACCGCCAGGGGGTTGGGGGGTTTGGTCACCGGTCATGACGGCCGAACGATATCAGCCGGGGATACGAGGCTGTGCCTCACCCCCCGCACAACCTCGTTGTGTGGGCCTCTGGGTGGGCGCGTCGTCTGTGGGCACGCTACTCCGGTTCCGCCACTGGGAAAATGACCGATCACTGACAGTTTCCTGTGCCGTCCCGTCTACGGGACTACGGTAATTCCGGCCCGGTGGCCGTGACCCATGTCACCCGGCGGAGCCGGACCCCGTCCGTGCGGCGTGCACGGTCACCACCCACCAGATGTTCGCGCCGATCCAGGCCACCACCCCGGCGAGTACGCCCCAACCGAACGGCACCAGCCCGGCCCAGCCCTGCGCGGCCACTCCGGCCATCACCACGCCGATCACGCTGAACTTGGCCACGTACATCGCCAGCCCGAACGGCAGGACCAGGTTGGGGTGGACCGAGTCGGCCCAGGCGATCACCAGGGTGGAGATAAGGTAACTCAGCGTCACCAAACCGACTCCGGCCGCCGCGCCGACCGCGCCGATCCCGCCACCCAGCACCGCGCCGAGCACCGTGGCAACGACCAGCAGGGCCGCCGAGGCCCCGAGCACCACCGGCAGGTGCGCCAGTCGCCAGTGCCGCTCCGCGGCCTCCACCGGCCGGTCCGCCGCCTCGCCCGGCCTGTCCGCGGTCTCCACCGGCACGTCCGCCACCTCGACCGGCCGGTCCGCCTGCTCAGCCACGCCGGTACGCCGGACCGGACACCGGGCGGACCCCCGCGGCCGCGAGGGCGGCGGCCGGCGCCTGCGCGTTCGAAACCATCTGGGCAGCGTAGCGCCTGGCGGCACGGCATCCTTTCTGACCCAACGCGCCGGACGCCCTCCGTAGCCGCGCGGACGCCCGGTCGCCGCACGGACGCCCGGTCGCCGCACGGACGCCCTGTCGCAGCGCGGACGCCCGGTCGTCGCGCCGACGCCCCTAACGGAGCGGGGGGCGCGGGGCGGTGGCGGTGCTGCGTGGCGACGTGGGCGGGGGAACGGCGGCCGTGCGCACCGGCGTCGGCCGGGGCACGACGCCGGGCGGCGGGGTCGGGACGGCGGGCGGCGGGGTCGGCAGGGCGGCCGGCGGCGTGGTCCGGGCGGGTGCCGGGGCGAACGGCTCCGGACCGAGTTCGCCGGGAGCGGCGCCGAGGCCGGCACCGAAGGCAATCTCCCGGCCGGGCGGCATGAAGTCCCGCCGTGGCGCCCCCCGCAACGCGCCGGCCATGGTGTTCGCCACCGCCGCGATCACCCTCCGCTGCGCCGCCCGGCCGACGGCGTCGCTCGGGTCGTCCGGGTTGGTGGCGATGCCCGCTGCCGCGAGCTGCGGGGTGAAGGCGACGAAGGTCTCCGTGGCGTACCCCTCGGTGCTGCCGGTCTTGCCGGCCACCGGCTGGGTGCCGAGGATCCTCGCCACCTCCGGCGCGCTGCCACCGTCACACTGGGCGTACGCCGACTGGCCGCCGACCGGACAGCGGGCCGCGTCGGTCGCCGCTCGGGCCACCTCCGCCTTGAGCATCTTTCCGCAGCTCGGCGCGGCGGCCGGCAGCGCCCGACCGGTGGGGTCGACGATCCTGATCACCGGCAGCGGCTTGCAGTACCTCCCCTCGGCGGCCAGCGTGGCGTACGCGTTCGCCAGCTCCAGCGGTGTGGTGGCGGCCACGCCGAGGGTGAAGGCACCCCAGCCCCGTGCGCCGTACGCCGCCAGTTGGGCGTCGCGGTCGGCCCGGAACACGATGCCCAGCCGCTCGGCCATCCGGACCGCCCGCTCCGCGCCGATCCACTGTTGCAGCGCGACGAAGTAGGTGTTGACGGAGCGCCCGAAGGCGGTCCACATGGTGTGGTAGCCGTCCATCCACCCCGGGTTGGCGTTGGCCGGGCACCAGTAGCCGCCGCAGCTGTTCGGGCCGTCCACCGGATAGCGGGTCAGCAGCCGGGACGGCGCGTCGTAGCCCGCGCTGAGCGGCATCCCGGACTCCAGCGCGGCCAGCAACGTGAAGATCTTGAAGGTGGAACCGGCCTGGTAGCCGTTGATCCCGCCACCGCCGGCGAGCAGTTGGTTGACGGTGTTCGGGTGGTTGCGCTGTCCCGCCGGATTGGGATCCAGCCGGTAGTTGCGGTTCACCGCCAACGCCAGTACCCGGCCCGTCCCGGGCTGCACCACGGCGATCGGGGCGGCCCTGCGGTCGTCGAGGTCGTACACGGTCAGACTCTGCTGCAGCGCGCCGGCCTGGATGGCCGGGTCGAGCGAGGTGACGATCCGGTAGCCGCCGCGCCGCAGCGTCTCCCGCCGCTCGTCGACGGTGAGCCCGAACGCCGGGTTCGCGTCCCACCACTGCCGGAAGTAGTCGCAGAAGAAGCCCCAGTCGGAGTGCCCGTCCGGGATACCGGCGCAGTCGTTCGGCTCGGCGCCGGGGCGCAGCCGGATCGGCTCCGCCTGGGCACGCGTGGCGGTCTCGGCGGAGATCATCCCGTTCTCGGCCATCTGCCGCAGCACGTACCCCCGGCGGACCAGCGCGGCGTCGGCGTCACCGCCGATCGGCGTGTCCGTCTCCGGCGAGCGCACCAGGCCGGCCAGCAGGGCGGCCTCGGCCAGGGTGAGGCTCCGGGCCGGCTTGGAGAAGTACCGCTGGCTGGCGGCGGCGACACCGTACGCCCCCGCGCCGAAGTAGGCGATGTTCAGGTAGCGGCCGAGGATCTCGTCCTTGGCGAGCCGGCGCTCCAGCGCGACCGCGTACCGCACCTCCTGAATCTTGCGGGCGGCGCTGGTCTCGGTGGCCTCGGCCCGCTGCTCCACGCTCAGGCCGGGATCGCTGGCGAGGACGTTACGGACGTACTGCATGGTCAGCGTGGAGGCGCCCTGCCGGACCTCCCCACCCACCCTGTTCGCCACGGCGGCCCGGAGCACGCCCCGGACGTCGACGCCCCGGTGCGAGTAGAAGCGGGCGTCCTCCGCCGCCACCGTGGCCTGCCGCATCACCTCGGCCACCTGGGCCAGCGGCACGTTCGTCCGGTTCTCGTCGTAGAACGAGGTGATCAGCGTGCGGCCGTCGCTGGCGTAGAGGTAGGAACGCTGGGCGGTGGGCGGGGTCCGCAGGTCCTGCGGCAGGTCTTCGTAACGGGCGCCCAGCGACCTCAGCCCGACGGCGGCCAGCACCGAGGCCGGCAGGGCGGCCGCGGCCAGGATGGTGCCGGCCAGTATCCCGGCCAGGGTCAGGGTCCAGAGCTGGCTCAGCCGCTGCCGGAGCATGCCGTACCTCCCGGCGGGACAGCGTTCGGGACGACAACCCGGACAGTCGACCGGGTTCAGGACCCCGTCAGCCTGACGGCACTTTCGGAACTCCGCACCCGTTTCGCGCCAAATCAACCAAGCGAGTTAGGAGGGGGCCCTTCTTATACAAAAAGCGATAAGCGGGGGCCCTTCCTTACACCTCAGGGCAGGAGGACGGCGGCGAGCGGCTGGACCGCCTCCTCGATCTCGTCGGCGACCCGGCTGAAGCACTGGTCGCCGCGGCCCCACGGGTCGTCGAGGTCGTCGCCGGGAAGCGGCGACGAGCCGTGCCGGGCTGCCGCCACCGCGGCCACCAGGGCGCTGCCCCGAGCGTAGACGGCGTCCGGATCGGGCGGGTCGCTGACCGGCGGCAGGGCGGTGGCGTCGACCGTGGGCAGCAGCCGGCCGAACTCGCCGAGCACGAAGGTGCGGTCGGCGGCGTCGGGGCGCAGCGCCACGACGTACTCCTGCTGGTCGGCGGTTGCGGTCAGCACCAGGTCGGCCGCGTCGATGTGCTCGGAGCGGAGCTTGCGGGCGCCGAAGTCGTCGACGTCCCCACCCCGGGACCGCACCTGCCGGGCGGCCGGCGGGTTCATCTCCTCACCCGCGTGCCAGCCGCCGGTGCCGGCGCTGTGGCTGTGCACCAGGCGGTCGACGTCGGCCACCTCCGCCGCCGGCCGGCGGGCGAGCCGTTCCCGTACGGCCAGCGCGAGCAGCCGCTCCGCCATCGGCGACCGGCAGATGTTGCCCAGGCAGACGTGCAGGACGGTGAAGGGCGGCACTCAGGACACCTGGCCCTGGATGTCCGGCACCACGTCACGGAGCTTCTCCAGCGGGATGGCGCCCTGGCGCAGCACCCGGGGCACCTCGCCGGTGACGTCGACGATGGTGCTCGGCACCGGCTCCGGGCACTGCCCGGCCTCCAGGTAGGCCCGGACCGAGTAGCCGAGCTGCTCCCGCGCCTCCTCGGCGGTCACCGCCGCCGGCTGGCCGGTCTTGTTCGCCGACGAGACCGCCATCGGGCCCGTCTCGCGGAGCACCTCCAGGGCGACCGGGTGCAGCGGCATCCGCACCGCCACCGTGCCGCCGGTGTCGCCGATGTCCCACTGCAGGCTCGGCGAGTGCTCGACCACGATGGTCAGGGCACCCGGCCAGAACGCGTCGGCGAGGTCGCGGGCCGCGCTCGGCAGCAGGAAGACCAGCCCGTCCAGGGTGCGCCTGGAGCCGACCAGCACCGGCGGCGGATGCTGCCGGTCCCGTCCCTTCGCGTTGAGCAGCGCCGTGACCGCGTACGGAGTGAACGCGTCCGCCCCGATCCCGTAGACCGTGTCGGTCGGGATCACGACCAGCTCGCCGTTCTTGACCGCCTCGATCGCCGCGGCGATGCCTCGGTCACGGTCCTCGAGCGACCGGCAGTCGTAGAGCATCACGGGGAGCCAGTCTGCCACGCCGGGACCCCCGCCGTGGCACGGGGACTTCGGGCCGGTCACGAGCCGGCGTCGGCCCGCCGGGCGGTGCTGAAACGCGGCCGGCCGACCAGGTCCGGACGGTCGGCGATCCGGACGAACCGGCCGTCGGCGCGGAGCAGCTCCGGAACCGCCGTACCGTGCGTGTCGTCGTGTTCGATCCCGAGCGCCCCGCCCGGGCGCAGCAGCCGGGCCGCCCGGTCCAGCACCGGCCGGATCACCGCGAGCCCGTCCGGGCCGCCGAAGACCGCCTCCGCCGGGTCGTGCTCGGCCACCTCCGCCGGTACGGCGGTGCCGTCCGGCACGTACGGCGGGTTGCAGAGCAGCACGTCCACCCGCCCGGCGAGGTCGGCGAGCAGCTCCGGATCTGTCACGTCCCCGGCCACCACCTCGACGGGCCGGTCCCCGGCGGCGGCCCGGTCGGCGGCGTTGCGCCGCAGCCAGTCGAGCGCCGGCGCCGCCCGCTCCACCGCGATCACCCGGGTCCCGGGCACCTCGGCGGCGACGGCGAGCGCGATGGCACCGCTGCCGCTGCAGAGGTCGACGACGAGGCCGCCGCCAGAATCGACGCTCCGGCGTGCCTGCTCGACGCCCCAGCCGGCGAGCAGTTCGGTCTCCGGGCGCGGGATGAAGACCCCGGGGCCGACCGCCAGCTCCAGGTAGCGGAACGCGGCCGTGCCGAGCAGGTGCTGCAGCGGCTCGTGCCGGGCGCGCCGGTCGACCAGGTCCCGCAGCCGCTCCTGCTGTGCCGGCGTGACCGGGCCGGCCAGGGCCAGACCGCCGCGCGACACGCCGAGGACGTGCGCGAGCAACAATTCCGCTTCGATCCGGGCCGGGCCGACACCGGCCCGGGCCAGCGTGGACGTCGCCGCCGTGATCGCGGCCGACGGCGGAACGTCCGCTGGCGCCGGGGAGCTATGCCGGGGAATACGTGTCACGACATAATCATGAAACGTCGACCGGGGATCATCGCGTCGCGGGCGCAATCCCGGGTCGACCGGGTGCTCGGGCCGGTCGAGCGTCCCGGAGGGCCTCCTCTCCGGTCTGCCGACGGGCCGGGCCCACGGCAGACGGGGTCTGGCTGGCGAGGCGATGGAGGTTGTGCGTGAGTTGGCTCGACCGGGTCCGAGACCAGGCCGAGGAGTTGAGACACGCCCGTGACCTCATGGAGAGCAGTCGTTCCGCCGAGGCCTGCCTGATCTTCGAACGGGTCGTCAACACCACCGACGACCCCTATTCCCGGGCCGAGGCGCTGCTCCAGCGGCTCTCCGCGATCCTCAACCTGGGCCGCACCGCCGAATACACCCGGGCGGTGGAGCGGGCCTTCGACGCCGCCCGGGACCTGCCCGAGCCGTACCTGCACGGGCACCTGCACGCGCTGGCCGCGCTCGCCGCGCACAACCAGGGCGCGCTCGACCGTTGCGTCACACACCTGGTACGCGGCGCCCGGGCGCTCGGCTCGGTCGACGACCCGGACCGGCAGACCGCCTGGGGCTGGCACGACCTGGCGATGGCCTACTCCTACCTCAGCTTCCACGGCTACGCCCTCGGCGCCATCGAGCGGGCCCGCCGGCTGGGCGTCGGCGCCGGCATTCCGGAGGAGACCTTCGCCGCGCCCGGCATCCGGCTGCGCAACGCGGTCGCGCTCGACCACCACGGGGACAGCGACGGCTGCCTGCGGGTGCTCCGGGACGTCGGCGGCGACCTGGAGCGCTTCGTCACCGCCGGGACCGCGAGCCGGTTGCGGCCGAGCAGCCGGGCGGCGTACGGCTACGCGCTGGCCCGGCAGGCGGCGCTCGGGGCGGCACCCGACCGGCCGGCCGTGCCCGAGTTCGATCCCGGATGGCTGCTCGGCAACGGCGGGGACAGCGCCCGGACCCGGGACATGCGCCAACTCGGCGGGGCGTGCCTGGCGATCGCCGGCGGCCGTTCGGCGGAGGCGCTGGCCCGGCTGGAGACGGTGCACGTCTCGGCCGAGACGCTGGGCGCGGCCGAACACGCCCGGCTCTCCAGCCTGGCGTACGCCGGGGTCGGCGACCACGCGGCGGCGCACCGGGCCGACCGGTACGCGTTCCGGCTGGCGACCCAGCGCAACGACCGGCTGCGGGACGTCTACGTGGACGGCATCGCGGCCCGGATCGAGCACGAGGAGATGCGGCGCGAGGCGGCCCGCTACGAGGGCGAGGCGTTGACCGACCCGCTCACCGGGCTGCCCAACCGCCGCCGCCTGGAGCGCTATGTGGCCGCGATGGTGAGCCGGGGCGAGCGGGCGGTGCTCGGCGTCTGCGACATCGACGGCTTCCGGGCGGTGAACGACCGGCACGGTCACCGCTGCGGAGACCTGGTGCTGCAACGGATCGCCGGAGTGGTCAACCGGGTGATGCGCCGCGGCGACTTCGTGGCCCGATACGGCGGCGACGAGTTCGTGGTGGTGCTGCCCGGCGCCGGGATGATCGAGGCGACCGAGGTGGGCCGGCGGATCCGGGCGGCGGTCGCCGCCGAGGAGTGGGAGACGCTCATCCCCGGCAGCTCGGTCGGGGTGAGCGTCGGCTTCGCCGAGATGCAGGGTTCGGGTGTCGGGCGGCAGGACGTGCTGGGCGCCGCGGTCGCCCGCGCCGACCGGGCACGGACCCGGGCCGGGACGGAGGGCACCGCCGAGCGGTGAGACAGCTCCGCTCACCAGCGGGACAGCTCCGCTCAGCGACGGGACAGCTCGGTCTCGCCGGCCAGCCGGGCCGAACGGTCCGCCTCGGCCAGCGCGTCGAGCACTCCGTCCAGCTCGCCCGCGAGCACCAGGTCGAGGTTGTACGCCGTGAAGCCGATCCGGTGGTCGGTGATCCGGTTCTGCGGGAAGTTGTACGTCCGGATCCGCTCCGAGCGGTCCACCGTGCGCACCTGCGACCGGCGGGCGTCCGAGGCCGCCGCGTCGGCCTGCTCCCGCGCGTTGGCGAGCAGCCGGGCCCGCAGGATCCGCATCGCCTGCTCCCGGTTCTGCAACTGGGACTTCTCGTTCTGGCAGGAGACCACGATCCCGGTCGGCAGGTGCGTGATCCGGACCGCCGAGTCGGTGGTGTTCACCGACTGGCCACCCGGCCCGGACGACCGGAAAACGTCGATCCGCAGCTCGTTCGGGTCGATGGTGACGTCCACCTCCTCGGCCTCCGGCAGCACCAGTACGCCGGCCGCGCTGGTGTGGATCCGCCCCTGGGACTCGGTGACCGGCACCCGCTGCACCCGGTGCACGCCCCCCTCCCACTTGAGCCGGGACCAGACCCCGTTGCCGCCCTCCGGGACGCCCCGCGCCTTCACCGCGAGCGAGACGTCCTTCACGCCGCCGAGGTCGGAGTCCTGTGCGTCGAGCACCTCGGTCGCCCAGCCGTGCCGTTCGGCGTACCGCAGGTACATCCGGAGCAGGTCGCCGGCGAAGAGCGCCGACTCTTCGCCGCCCTCGCCAGCCTTGATCTCCAGGATCACGTCCTTGGCGTCGTGTGGGTCACGCGGGATCAGCAGCTCGGCGAGGCGCCCCTCCAGCACCGGCAGCGTCTCGGCCAGCGACTCGACCTCGGCCGCGAAGGAGGGGTCCTCGGCGGCCAGTTCCCGGGCCGCGGCCAGGTCGGCGCGGGCCTGCTCCAGCTCACCGGCGGCCTTGTGCAGCGGGGTCAACTCCGCGAACCGCCGACCCACCCGCCGGGCGGTGGCCTGGTCGGCGTGGATCGCCGGATCGGCGAGCCGTCGTTCCAGCTCCGCGTACTCGTCGAGGAGACCGGCCAGCCGATCGCCGCTCATGCTCGTACTCCTTCTGCTGGAACCGTCCACGGCCGATACGGCACGACGGCGCCCGCCCCCGGCGGAGAGCCGGAGGCGGGCGCCGTCGACGCGGCTACTTGGCCTTCTTGGCCTGAACCTTGGCGTACTTCTGCTGGAACTTCGCGACCCGGCCGGCGGTGTCGAGCACGCGCTGCTTGCCGGTGTAGAACGGGTGGCAGGCGCTGCAGGTCTCGACGTGGATCGAGCCGCCCTTCGCCGTGCTGCGGGTCGTGAAGGTGTTGCCGCACGAGCAGGTGACCTCGGTGGTCACGTACTCCGGGTGAATGTTGGGCTTCATGTCGCCTCGGTCCTTTCGTGGTTGGTCGCCGGGTCGCCCTCGGCACCCGCCACCGGCGCGATGTCGGGTATCGCGCGGCATGGCGGACTCGGGCGTGAACCGGAACCGGTGGCCGACTGACCAGTGTGCCATGGCGGCCGGGTCGCCCCGGCAGCGGGCAGGCACACCTGATCCGTGACGGACAACGCCGCTCCGCTACGCGGCATTCCCGCCCTGGCCAGCCACACACCTCGGTGGACCAGGCGATACCGGACGAACGGACGGGAACGGCCGAAACTCCGAACCTAGTGTTCCGACCCGACGCCCCGGCCACGAAGATCGAACCGGCGTACGGTGAGTGGGGAGCCGGGTCGGCAGGGTCAGGCCCGGCGGCGGGTGAGAGGGATGGTGGCCGCGGCGGTCACCTCGTTGACGGTGACGGCGAGCCGCACCGAGCCGGACGAGCGCAGCGCGATGAGCCGGCCGGTGCCCGGGTCGAACCAGGCGGCGTGCCAGGGCCGCAGCCCCCACAGCGATGATCCGACGTACAGGTTCGCCGAGCCGGCCCAGTCGGCCGAGAGCGGGGCGGCGACCGGCACCTGCCGGCCGCCGGGCTGGGTGACCGTGGCGGTGACGGTGACGGCGGTGCCGGCCGGCAGCGTCTGCGGGGCGGCCAGGGCGAGCTGGTCCACGTGTGCCCGGGTCTGCGCGGTCACCCACTCCGGGCCGGCGGCCAGCGGGTCACGGCGGGCCGCCGCCGACTCCGCCGGGCTGACCGGGTCGACCCCGAACATCGTCCAGCCGCTGAACCCGCCGAGCTGCGGCGCGGTCGACGGGTTCTTGCCGGCGTTGCCGTTGACCAGGTACGGCACCCCGTCGACCCGGTCGGCGGAGAAGCTGCCGACGTGCGCGCCGACGAAGAGGACGCCCTTGCCGGTCTCCTGCTGGAACTCGGCGAGCCAGCGCTCCAGCAGCGCCGCCTCCTTGCGGTCGCCGAGCTGGCTCGCCCTGGCCGGGGTCGGGTCGCGCAGCGGGTGGTGCTCCAGCACCACCACCGAGCCGACCCCCGGGTCGTGGGCCGCGCCGTCCAGGGCGGTACGCAGCGCCAGCACCTGCCCGAAGCCACCGCCTCGGAGGGTGCCGGTGGAGGTGTCCAGGGTGATGAACCGGGTCCGGGTGCCGCCCCGGCGCGGGGCGTGGTCGAAGACCCGCGACGTCTCACCGAAGACCGCCCGGAAGTTGCCGATCGGCGCCCCCATGATCTCATGGTTGCCCGGCACGTAGACGTACGGCAGCTCGCCGCGCAACTCCTCGTCCAGGATCCGCTTGGCCAGCGCGAAGTCCGCCGGATAGGCGGTGTCCACGAAGTCCCCGTTGATGACCAGGAGGTCGGGCTTCGCGGCCCGCACCTCGCGCAGCGTACGGCGGGCCTGGGCGACCAGGTCGCTGTCGGGGTCGGCGGCGACGAACTGCACGTCGGAGAGGACCGCGAACCGCCAGGGTGCCCGCTCCACGGTGCCGTCGGTCAGCACCACCCGGTCGGTGCGGAACGGCTCGGCCGGCGGCGTCACCTCGACCGGCACCTTCGCCACGATGTCGTCGATGATGACCTCGCCGGTGTATGCCGCCGCCGCGTCGGTCTCGGCCACGTAGAAGCGGCGGACCCGCACCGGGTACGCCACGCCGGCCGGGACCGGCATCTCCACGTACCGCCAGCCGGTCCAGTCCAGGTAGGGGCCGCGGAGCACGTGCTGCTGGTCGAGCGCGTCGTGCAGGTGCAGGCTCGGCCACTCGCCGTGCCCGTTGGCGTATATCCACATCCCGAACGCCTGCGGCTGGCCGGCCACCGGGATGTAGGCGGGCGGGTCGGCGTACGCGGCCCGGGTGCCGGTGGACTGGCCGAAGTCGTACGCCAGCTTCAGGCCGGTCCCGGTGCGGCCCGGCACCGGGCTGACCGAGCCGGTGGCCCGGGCGGCGCTGAACCGCCAGCTCGCCGCGTCGTCGTCGAATGTCGCCACCGGCACGTCGGTGAGCCCGATCGTCACCGGCAGCACGGTGCTGGTCGCGCCGACCCGGACGGTGACCAGTCCGGCACCGCTGCTCACCCTGGCCTTCACGCTGAGTCCGCCGCTCGGCGCCGGGGTGATCTCCAGCAGCTCCCGGTCGTACTCCAGCCGCAGGTCGGCCGGCTCGATCGGCGCGGTGTTCCCCTCGGCGTCGAAGCCGACCACGCCGAACGTCCCGGTGCCGCCCGCACCGGCCAGTCCGACCTTGTCGACGGTGCCGTCGATCCGGGCCAGCGGACCGAGCACGGTCAGCTCCAGCTCGCCCCGCGCCCACCCTCGCGAGGCGGTGACGGTCACCTCGCCGGTGCCGCGGGCCCGGAACAGCCCGGCGGAGTCGACCGTGCCCCGGCTGCCCGGCTCGGCCCGCCACGTCGGCGCGCCGGCCGCCGGCCCGTACGTCTCGTCGTGGCCGGCCGCCGAGAGCCGCCGGGTCAGCCCGGGGAAGACCCGGTCGGGGCGCCCGCCGCGCACCGGCCCGACGCCCGGCGCCACCGCCGCGTCGAGCACGGTCGTCACCCAGTACGCCTTCAGCCGACCGCTCCCCTGCGGCGCGAAGAGCGCGAGCCCGTTCGGCACCGACCGCTCCGAGGAGTCCGAGGGGCTGTTCTCGACCCGGACGGCGGCCTGGCCCGGCTCCCGGGCGAGCAGCGTCGACGAGCCGCCGCCGTCGAGGTTGAGTGCGCTGTGCGCGCCGAGGTCGGCCATCATCCGGCCGAGGTCGGTGAGCGTCACGCCCCGGCTGTCGGCCTGCCGGCCGTCCACGGTGAGCAGGAACATCTTCCGGCCGTCGGCGGAGAACCCGACCGCTGTCCGAGGTTCGGGGTTGACGTCACCGATCTCCTGCGGCACGCCGTCGCGGACCAGTACCCGGTTGCCGCCGATCGCGGCGTGCAGGGTGCTGCCGTCGGAGGACTTCGGCGCGTACGCGATCTCGACCGGGTCGCCGGGGCGGAGCGCGGCGAGTGCGTCGGCGCCGGCCTCCCGGCCGAGCAGGATCGTCGTGCCGGCCGGGATCGCGCCGCTGCCGGCGGCGGCGGAGACGGTGCCGACCCGGCCGCCGCGCACCGTCACCTCGGTGACCCGGCCGGCGCCCTCGACGGCGCGGGTGCGGGGGTACGACCCCCAGAGCGGGGTGAAGACGCCGACGCCGTTCGTGGCGACCATGTTGTTGAACTGGGTGAGGGTGAGCGGCCCGGCCGGCAGGGTGGCGGTGCCGTCGAAGTGCACCTGGATGACCCGGCCCACCCCGTCGGCGGTGATCCCGACCGCCTCGTGGTGGCCGCTGACCGGCGACTGGATCAGGTTTCCACTCTGGATGCCGATCCCCTGGGCCGCGCCCGAGTTGTTGATGTCGAAGAAGTCGCCGTTGACCGCAGCCACCGCACCGGCCCGGTCGGCGGCCGCGCGCAGCGGCTCGACCCTGGCCACCTCGCCGGAGTTGACGTAGTCGACGGTGAGCCCGCCGCCCAGGTCGGCGGTGAGGGCGTCGGCCCGGAGCCAGCCGTCGGCGTCGTAGCGGTCGAAGGAGGTCAGCGCGAGCCCGGGTGCGACCGGTCGGGTCCGGGTGTCGGTCTCGATCCCCTCTTCGGCGGCTGATGCCTCCGCCGGGGCGGCGGGCGCGCTGACGGGGTACCGGGCGGGCGGTGCCGAGTGCGCGGCTGCGGGTGGTACGGGCCCGACGACGGTGAGCAGCGGCGCCAGCAGGAGCAGTCCGGCGGAGCGGAGGGTTCGGCGGGTACGCATGCCCGGTAGTCAACCCGACATTGTTTAGAAGTTTCAATAGCATCCGAGTGAAACGAAGAAAAACTCCAGCATGGTGGGCGGGAGCCGCTGGCCGACGCCCCCGGCCAGCTGCTCCCGCGTCCCGGTCCGGTCAGCTTCCGCAGATGCCGTAGCCGAGGAAGCTCCACACGTTCGACGGACCGCCGTCGTACTCGTCGGCCCAGGCCGACGTGGTGTCCGAGTCGATGATGTTCACGCCGGAGAGCAGCACCGCGCCGTTGCCGGCGACGATGTCGGAGCCCGCACTGTAGAGCGCCTTGCCGGCCGGGCAGGACTGGCTGGCCCCGGCGTGCCCGGCAGCGTCCGGGCTGGACGAGAAGGAGATCCGCTCCAGCCCGGCCGGGTTGGTGGCGCAGACCGCGTACGCCGTCACGCTCCAGCCGGGCGGCGGCCCCGAGCCCGGCACCTCCACGCCCCGGGCGGTCACCGAACGCAGGTCGGCGGCGGGCACCACCTGGTCCAGCAGGACGTCACCGGCACCACCACCGTTGATCCGGCCCCCCATCCCGATCACCCGCTTGGTCCCGCAACTGGCGGTGACGTACTGGCTCTCGGCCGGGCCGGTGGCGGCGACCACCTGCCAGCCGGCCGGGGCCGGAGCGCAGATTGCCTGCCCGGTCAGTGTCCAGTCGCCCTCGAAGTTGACGCTGCCGGCCTCGCGCATCGTCACCGCGAAACCGGTACCGCCGGCCAGCGGTTCGAACCGCTCGATGCCGACGTGCCCCCACGCGCTGCCCGAGGCGGCGAGATAGCCACCACCACCGGTGACCACCGTGTCCGCCGGGCACCTCGCGGTCACCCCCTTGTCGATGCTGTTCCGGGCCGAGTTGACGCCGACCTTCACCAGGCCCGGCGGGTCGGCCGCGGCCGGTGCGGCCGGCACCGACGCCATCGCGACGGCGACGGCGACGCCGGCCAGCCCGCCCAGTACGGCGCGGGCGGATCGTGTGGAGCTGCTCATCGTGCTGCCTCCTGTTCCCCCTCCGGGAGCCGACCGCCGGCCACCCGGCAGACCCGTCCGAACCCGCCGGAGTGCAGCCCGGGGAGGGCCGGAAGGTGCTGCGGGTCCAGCCTCCGAGCCGCCCCTTGGCGTCCGCTATCCGACCGCTAGGCAGCGACCGCCGCACCGGTGGCGAACCTACGATGAGGACGTTCACGGCACACCGTGAGGTGGGGCGATGCGCTGGAGCCTCCTCGGCCCGGTCGAAGCGACGGTCTCCGGACGGCCGCTGGAGATCCGGCGGCCGCAGTACCGCGGCCTGCTGGCGCTGCTGCTGCTCAACCCGAACCGCGTGGTGTCGGTGGCGCAGATCGAGCGGGCACTCTGGGGCGACGAGCCGCCGGCCAGTGCCCGTACGCAGGTGCAGGTCTGCGTCTCGCAGCTCCGCGCCGCCCTGCGTACCGCCGATGCCGGCGACCTGCTCGCGCACCGGGCCGGCGGATACCGGCTCGCCGTCGCCGACGGCAGCCTCGACCTGGCGGAATTCGCCGGGGCCGTGGAACGGGCGCGAATCGCCGCCCGGGACGGGCGGCCCGAGGAGGCCGCCGCGGAGCTGCGCGCCGGGCTCGCGCTCTGGCGCGGTCCGGCGCTGGCCGGTGCGGCCGGCGACTTCGTCGCGACGGCCGCGGCCGGGCTGGCCGAGCAGCGACTGGCGGCGTATGAGCAGCTCGCCGAGGTCGAACTGGCGCTGGGCCGGCACGAGCGGCTGCTCGGCACGCTGCGCCCGCTGCTGGCCGAGCATCCGCTGCGGGAACGGCTGGTCGCCCGCTGCATGCTGGCGCTGGCCGGCTGCGGTCAGCAGGAACCCGCGCTGCGGCTCTACGCCGAGACCCGGGCCCGGCTCGCCGACGAACTCGGCGTCGAGCCCTGTGCCGAACTGGCCTCGGCCCAGCTGCGGGTCCTCCGGCACGAGGTGCCGGCCGCCGCGGTCGACGCCGTCGCGCCGGCCGCCGCGGTGGTCACCGAGGACTCCCCGGAGCGGCCGGTGCCGGCACAGCTGCCGGCCGACGTCGCCGGGTTCACCGGGCGTACGGCGTTCCTCCGCCAACTCGACGCGCTGCTCCCCCACGCGACCGGCGAGGATGCCGGACCCGCCCCGGTCGTGATCTCGGCGATCGGCGGCACCGCCGGGGTGGGCAAGACCGCGCTTGCGGTGCACTGGGCACACCGGGTCGCCCACCGCTTTCCCGACGGGCAGCTCTACGTCAACCTGCGGGGCTTCGACCTCGACGGGCGGGCGGTGACGCCGGGCGAGGCGCTCCGGGACTTCCTGGACGGGCTGCGGGTACCCCCGCACCAGGTTCCCACCGAGGAGTCCCGGCAGGCCGCCCTCTACCGCAGCACGCTGGCGGGCCGGCGGATGCTGGTCCTGCTGGACAACGCCCGTGACGCCGACCAGGTCCGGGCTCTGCTGCCCGGCGCGTCGGGCTGCCTGGTCGTGGTGACCAGCCGCGACCAGTTGCTGCCGCTGGTCGTGACCGAGGGGGCGCGCCCGCTCACCCTGGACCGCCTATCCACAGTGGAGGCGCGGCAGCTGCTGGGACGGCGCGTCGGCGCCCACCGGGCCGCCGCCGAGCCGGGCGCGGTCGACGAGATCGTCGAGCGGTGCGCACGGCTGCCCCTGGCCCTGGCCGTGGCGGGAGCGCGGGCCGCGATCAATCCCCGGTTTCCACTCGCCGCCCTCGCCGCCGAGTTGCGGGACGCCGAGGACGCCCTGACGGCGTTCGACGCCGTCGACCCGGCCACCGGGGTCCGGGCGGTGCTCTCCTGGTCGTACCGGACCCTGGACGCCGCCGAGGCACGGCTCTTCCGGCTGCTCGGGCTGCACCCCGGCCCGGACGTCTCGGCACCGGCCGCGGCCAGTATGGCCGGGCTACCGCTGCCCCGGGTACGCCCACTGCTGGCCGGGCTGACCCGGGCACACCTGCTCGCCGAGGACCAACCGGGGCGGTACGCCTTCCACGACCTGCTGCGCACGTACGCCGCCGAGCTCTGCCGGCGGACAGACGGCGACACCGAGCGAGAGGCCGCCCGGCACCGGCTGCTCGACCACTACCTGCACGCCGCCGGAGCCGCCGACCACCTGCTCGACCCACACGGGCTCGCGCCCCGGGTCCGGCCAGCGCCGCCCCGGCCGGGGGTGACCGTCGAGCGGCCGGACGGGCACGCCGAGGCGATGGCCTGGCTCTCCGCCGAACACCGGGTGCTGCTCGCGGCGGTTGCCCAGGCCGCCACGACCGGCTTCGACGGCCACGCCTGGCAGCTTGCCGCGCTGGTCACGACGTTCCTGGACCGGCAGGGGCACTGGGCGGAGCTGGCCGCAGCCCAGCGCGTCGCCCTGGCGGCGGCGCAGCGCCGCGCCGACCTGCCGGGCCAGGCGCACGCGCACCGAGGGCTGGCCGTCGCGTATACCTGGCTGGGCCGGCACGGCGAGGCGCACCGCCACTTCCGGCGGGTCATCGACCTCTACGAGGAGCTCGGCGACCGGGCCGGCCAGGCGCACACCCACGTCGGGATCAGTTGGCTGCTCGCCCGCCAGGGCCGGCACCGGACGGCCCTGGAGCACGCCGAACGCGCGCTGCTGCTCTATCAGGCCACCGCCGCCACGGTGGGGCAGGCGAAGACGCTCAACAACATCGGCTGGCTGCACGCCCGGCTCGGCGACCACCACCGGGCCGTCGCCTGCTGCCACCAGGCCCTCGCCCTGCACGCCCGCAACGACGACCGGCGCGGTGCCGCGCTCACCTGGGACAGTCTCGGCTACGCCCACCAGCGGCTCGGCCAGCACGACCGGGCGGTCGAGTGCCAGCGGCGGGCCCTGGCCCTGCACCGGGAGCTCGGCGACCGGTACGACGAGGCCGAGGTGCTCGCGAACCTCGGGGACAGCCACCGGGCGGCCGGAGACCTCGACGCCGCCCGGACCGCCTGGCGACAGGCCCTGGCGATCTACGACGAGCTGCACCACCCCGACGCGGACCAACTGCGGGCCAGGCTCGCCGTTCCGCGCGGGCCGGACACCGCCGGACTGGGCAGCACAGCCTCGGCCGTCCCGGCCGACGAGGCGACCGCGACCAGCGACTGAGCCGTGTCGGCGGGGCGTACGACGATCGACCGGACCGTGCGACCAGAGGATCGTGGGACCGGACCAAACGGTGGTGGGGCCGGACCGGACCGTTGTGGTGCCGGACCGTGCTGCCGGACCGGACCGTTGTGGTGCCGGACCGTGCTGCCGGACCGGACCGTTGTGTGGCCGGACCGTGCTGCCGGACCGGACCGTTGTGTGGCCGGACCGTGCTGCTGGGCTGCACCGGCACGGCCGGACCAGCGCCGAGGCGTGGTCACGTCCGGGAAGAGGCAGCCGGGGCAGAGGTCCCGCTCGCGCCGGCACCGAAGACGTGCTGCCGACCCCACGCGCCGAGCGGTTCCAGGGCCGCGTTGAGCGAGACACCGAGCGGGGTCAGCGAATATTCGACCCTCGGCGGCACCTCGTCGTACACCTCCCGGTGCACGATGCCGTCCGCCTCCAGCTCGCGCAGGTGCGAGGCGAGCACCTTCTCGGTCACGCCCGGTACCAGCCGGCGCAGCTCGCCGAACCGGCACACCTGCTCGCCGAGCGCCCAGAGGATCAGGACCTTCCACTTCCCGCCGACCACCGCCATCGCCGCGTCGATGCCGCAGACGTACCCGCCCGGCGCGCTCGGCCTCGTCACCGTCGCCACGGTCGCACTCCCCCGGCCAGCTCGCTTTCCCCCGGGTAACCACCCACAACGAAGTGCGTACTTGAGCGGCCCGGGGTACGGCGGCACCGGGTCCAACCTCGCGATGATGGTCGCGGCCAACGACACGCTGCGGCGTACGGCGCAGGAGCAGGGCGTCAGTGCTGAGCTGTTGCAGCCGTACCTGACGCTGATGGCGCGCCGGCTCGCCGACGGCCACGGCGCGGAGAGCGGAACCGGAGTGGTCGACCTGCTGACCGGCTGACCCGGCCCCGATAACCGATCTGGCAGACACCGAGGGCCCGGCCGGAACCGGCCGGGCCCCACGACTGTCTCTGTCGGGATCTGGGCAGCTACTCGCCCGGTGTCGACTTCGCGATCTGCATCAGGAACTCGATGTTGGTCCGGGACTGCTTGAGCCGGTCCAGCAACAGATCCAGTGCGGCCTGCGAGTCGAGCGAGTGCAGCACCTTGCGCAGCTTGTGCGTGATCGCCAGTTCCTCCGGGGCCAGCAGGATCTCCTCCTTGCGGGTGCCGGAGGTGTGGATGTCGATGGCCGGGAAGACCCGCTTGTCGGCGATCTTCCGGTCCAGCTTCAGCTCCGCGTTGCCGGTGCCCTTGAACTCCTCGAAGATGACCGTGTCCATCACGGAACCGGTCTCCACCAGGGCGGTGGCGAGGATGGTCAGCGAGCCGCCGTTCTCGATGTTCCGTGCCGCGCCGAGGAACCGCTTCGGCGGGTAGAGCGCGGTGGAGTCGATGCCGCCGGACATGATCCGGCCGCTGGCCGGGGCCGCCAGGTTGTACGAGCGGCCGAGCCGGGTCACCGAGTCGAGCAGTACGACCACGTCGTGGCCGAGCTCGACCAGGCGCTTGGCCCGCTCGATGGCGAGCTCCGCGACCGTGGTGTGGTCCTGCGGCGGGCGGTCGAAGGTGGCCGCGACAACCTCGCCCTTGACCGAGCGCTGCATGTCGGTGACCTCTTCGGGCCGCTCGTCGACGAGCACGACCATCAGGTGGCACTCGGGGTTGTTGTGGGTGATCGCGTTGGCGATCGCCTGCAACACCATGGTCTTACCGGCCTTGGGCGGCGACATGATGAGCGCCCGCTGCCCCTTGCCGATCGGGGTGACCAGGTCGATGACCCGGGTGGTCAGGATGTGCGGCTCGGTCTCCAACCGGAGCCGCTCCTGCGGGTAGAGCGGGGTCAGCTTGTAGAACTCGGGACGCCGCTTCGCCTCGTCCGGGTCCATCCCGTTGATGGTGTCGAGCCGCACGAGCGGGTTGTACTTGTCCCGCCGCTGCTCGCCCTCCCGGGCCGCCCGGACCGCGCCGGTGACCGCGTCACCGCGACGCAGGCCGTACTTCTTGACCTGGGACATCGACACGTAGACGTCGTTCGGGCCGGAGAGGTAGCCAGTGGTCCGGACGAAGGCGTAGTTGTCGAGAACGTCGATGATGCCGGCCACCGGGACAAGCACGTCGTCCTCGTTGACCTGCGGCTCCCGGCCGCCACCGCCCTCGCCGTTGTCCGACCGGTCGCCACGGCCACGCCGCCGGTCCCGGAAGCGGCTCCGCCGACTGCGCCGGCCGCCGCCCTCACCGTCGTCGTCGCCGTCGTTGTCCCGGTCCGCCGAACGCTGCCCGCGGTCGCCGCGCGACTCACCGCGCTCGCCCCGCTCGTTGCGGTCACCCCGCTCGTTGCGGTCACCCCGGTCACCCCGGTCGTTGCGGTCCCGGCCGTTGCGCGACTCGCTCCGGTCGGCACGTTCGCCGCGCTCGCCACCGTCGCTCCGCTCGGCACTCTCACCGCGTTCGCCGCGCTCGGACCGATCCGCACGCTCACCGCGCTCGGACCGATCCGCACGCTCACCGCGCTCGGACCGGTCGGCCCGCTCACCCCGCTCCGCCGGAGCCGTGTCGGTCTCCAGCTCGGAGGTGGCGGCTCGGCCGGACGACCGGCGGGACGACCGGGCCCGGCCCTCCCCACCAGCGGGCGCCTGCTCGGCGGCCCGATGCTCACCGTCGGGCCGGTCGGCGCTCTCCCGCACGTCGGCCCGGACCTCCTCGCGGGCCGGAGCGGACGCCGCCGACACCTCGACGCGGGGCCGCGGCGCACCTCCACCCGCGGTGTTGGTGGCACCAGCCTGCCGTTCCGAGATGGCGGCGATCAGCTCGCCCTTGCGCATCCGGGCCGTACCGGAGATGCCGAGCGACGCGGCCAGGCTCTGCAACTCCGGCAGCAGCATCGCCGACAGTCCGGTGCCGGTCCGCCGACGGCGGGTGGCGCCTGCGGTGGCTTCGCCAGCGACGTTGGAAACATCCGACGTCACGTCGGTGGTGTCGCTCAATGGATTCCTTCCCTCGTAAGGCCGGGGCCCGCCCGTGGCCGGAAGTGCTGGCTGGCCGGGCGGCCTCGGTGCACCCGCCTCGCGTGACGCGTAGCGGGAGTCTGTAACACAGCAGCCGGTTGGTTTCCCGACCCACCAACATCGGTGGGCAGGTCTCGCCGCCTGCGGCGACCTGTGGAAACTGCGGTGCGGCGTAGACCTAGGCAGGGGTGAGACGGGCTGACCGCCGAGAGCTTCGGGGGTGCACCGACCCGCAGGAGTCGCATTGCTTCGCGGCTGTGCTAGGTCTAGAGCGTAATCAACTCTTCCGACCTGCGGCAACAGGGTCCCGCTCGGCGTGTCCCAGTCTACCCCCATCGACCCGGGCCCCGGCTACGTCTATCGGTAACCTTTGCGCGGTCCAACCCATTCCCGCGTCGAATTCCTCGTCGGCGCCGGTCAGCGCCAGGATCGACGGTCCCGCCCCACTGACCACGGCCGGCACACCAGCCCCACGCAACTCGGCCAGTCGGGCCGCCGTCGCCGGCATTCCGGCCGCCCGGTAGTCCTGGTGCAACCGGTCCTCGGTGGCCGCGAAGAGCAGCGCCGGAGCGGCGGTCAGGGCGTGCACCAGCAGGGCGGCCCGGCCGGCGTTGCGGGCCGCGTCCGCGTGCGGCACCGTCGCCGGCAGCGCGGCCCGGGCCGTCGCGGTCAGGCCCCGCTCCTCCGGCACGAGAACCGTGGCCCT
The DNA here is from genome assembly GCF_049315195.1 of Plantactinospora sp. WMMC1484. Classification (NCBI taxonomy): domain Bacteria; kingdom Bacillati; phylum Actinomycetota; class Actinomycetes; order Micromonosporales; family Micromonosporaceae; genus Plantactinospora; species Plantactinospora sp. WMMC1484. Next base: position 2,486,346 of record NZ_CP186055.1, on the reverse strand, counting down.
GATCTGCGGCGCGACCGGCAGCCGGACCGCCCTCGCCGGACCGGCCGGATCCGTCCAGGCGATGGTGAAGCCCCCGAGCAGGCAGGGCGCGACGTTGTCCGGGTGGCCCTCCAGCTCGGCCGCCAGTCGCAGCGCCGCCGCGTCGTCGAGCTGCCGCATCCCGTCCACGACCAGGGCCCGGGCCAGTTGGATGCCGGCGACGATCGCCGCCGACGAGGAGCCCAGCCCGCGTGCCTGCGGAATCCGGTTGACGCACTCGACGGCCAGTCCGGGCGGCTGCGCACCGAGCGCGTCGAAACAGGCCCGCATAGCCCTGACGACCAGGTGGTCCTCACCCGCCGGAAGCTCCCCGGCACCCTCCCCGGTGACCTCGACCCGGCAACCGGTCGGAGCCGTCCACGCGCTGACGTCGTCGTAGAGCGCCAGTGCCAGACCGAGCGCGTCGAAGCCCGGACCCAGGTTGGCGCTGGTCGCCGGCACCCGGACCCGGACCGGCTCGGAAACGAATCCCCCTGCTAGCGAAGTGATATCACAAGGATATCCACCAGCCGGGGGCGCAAGGAAGGGCCCCCGCTTATCGCTTCCGGTAGAGGAAGGGCCCCCGGTTAACGCGTTCGGTGGCGAGCTCAGGGCAGCCGTGTCTGGTCATCGGCGGCACCCCGGCCGCGGCGCGACCACGGATAGCCGACCGTCCGCAGCCGCTGGAGCAGCCCGCGCGGTCGCAGGTCGAAACCGCCCCGGCCGTTCGGATCGAAGGCCAGCGCGGCATCGACCTCGGCGGGGAGCCGGGTGCCGAAGGTGACCCGGCCGTAGGGCCACCAGGGGCCACCGGCGCTGGCCGCGAGCAGGTCGATCCGGGCCTCGTTCCGGGCGGCGAGCTCGGCCACCCCGGCCAGGGAGCAGCCGAGCGGACGACCGGCGCGGGCCAGCAGATAGACCCGCCGGCCACCGAACCGGTACGCCAGCAGGCTGCCGTACGGCCCGGCGAAGTCACAGCGCGGCAGCGGCAGGTGCCGGAGCACCGGCGGCCGACCGGCGCTGGAGAGCAGCAGGTCGACCGCGCCCTCGGCACCGTGCAGCCGGAGGGCGAAGCCCAGCACGTCGGGCCAACCCTCCGGAGTCGGGATGCCCCGGGAAAGCCGCACCGTGCCGGCGTACCGGCCGGCGCCACCGGCCAGCGGACCGGCGAGCGGCCCCCAGACCTCGACCTGGCCGGTGAAGGAGAGCCCACGTGGATGCAGCAGGCGACCGCCGCGCCACCGGGCGGCACGGCTGGACGCTCGGGAGCCCCGGGACTCCGGAATCGTGTCGATGGGCTCTGGATACCCACCCTCCGGCCGGGCAATGCACGCCGCGGCCGACCGAGCCGAGCCCCATCAGACCCGTCGGGCCGACGGGCCGGGGCGGGACGGCCGACGGAGCGGCCAGACCGACCCGAGCCCGGCCAGGCAGACCGACCCGAGCCCGGCCAGGCAGACCGAGCCCGGCCAGGCAGACCGACCGAGCCCGGCAGGGTCAGCCGGGCTGGTTGACCGGGCGGGCGACCGGCTCCGGGTTCTCGTCGTCGGAGGGGTCGAGCCGGCGGGTCGCCACCCACCAGCCGATCGCGTACACCAGGGTGGTCAGGCCGCATCCGGCCAGCACCACCCGCTGGTCGACGTGGTCCACCACGCCGGCCACCACGAGCTGGCTCAGCGCGATGGCCACCGTCGCCAGCATCATGTCGGTGGCGAAGACCCGACCCCGCAACCGGTCCGGCACCTCGGCCTGCAACGCGTAGTTGGACATCACCCAGTTGCTGCCGCCCGCCAGGTGCGCGACGAAGACCAGGACCAGCACCAGCGGAAACCACCGGGTCACCGACACACCGAGGTAGCCCAGCCCGTACAGCGACATCGACAGGGCCAGTCCGGTGAGGAGCCAGGAGCGGTGCTTCAGCACCCGGCGCATCAGCAGCGGACCGACCAGCGCGCCGGCGCCGCGTACCGCGAAGAGCAGGCCGGTGCCGATCGCGCCGACCCCGTAGACCGCGGCCAGCAGCGGGAAGACGGTCAGCACGCCGTTGCCGAGCCCGACCGCGCTCTTCACGGTGACCAGCGCCAGCACCCGGGGGCGGCGCCCGATGTAGCGCACCGCCTCGCCGAGCGCCGCCCACGGGTGCGGCGCCGGCAGGTCGTGGTCGCGCGGCTGCTGCAGGGGACGGCGGATCAGCCAGGTCAGGCCCGCGGCCAGCGCCAGGCCGCCCAGGGCCACCCAGAAGCAGGCGTACGGCCCGATGACGGCGGTCAGCACACCGCCGAGCGAGGCGCCGACGATGCTCATCGTGCCCCACGCCGAACCGGCGACCGCGTTCGCGGCGGCGAGATCCTCCGGGTCGACGATGTTCGGCAGCGCGGCCTGCGCGGCGGGCGAGTAGAACGCCTTGGCCACCGCCACCGTGCCGACCGCCACCAGCGCCAGCCAGGCGGTGCCGGGCGAGCGCACGCCGAGCAGCAGCACGATCGCGGTCACCGCGACCAGGTTGGACGCGATCAGGATGCGCTTGCGGTCCAGCCGGTCCGCGACCGTTCCGGCGTACGGCAGCAGCAGCGCCAGGATGCCGTTGTCGGCGGCGAGCACCAGCGCTCCCCACACCCCGCTGCCGGTCAGCTCGGGAAGCAGCACCAGCAGCGGCACCATGATGAACCAGTCGGCTCCGAAGACGACGAGTTCGGCGGTGAAGAGGCGGCGGAAATCCCGGTTGCGGGTAAGGACTGAAACAACGGGCGACACGTACCGGAACCCTACCCGGCCGCCTGCGGGCCGGCGATCGACGCCGACCGGCGCGGCCCCACCGGCCCCACCGGCCCGACCGGCGGTCGGCGTCGATGCTGTCGGGCGTTGTCAGTCCTCGGCCGGCGGCAGGGGCGACCTCCGGCTCTTCGGCAGTCGGAGCACCTCGAACTGGTCGGTCCCGTCGATCAGCGCGCCCGACGGGGCGGGACGGGCCGGCACCGGCCCCGGAGACCCGCCGGCCGGACGGGCCGGGGCACCGCCGGTCTGCCCGGCGCCGACCGGCACCGGCTCGCCCGCCGGTACGCCCGCGGTGCCGGCCCCGTCCGCACCGTCCCGCTCCGCACCGTCCCGCTCCGCACCGGAGCCGCCCCGGAGCCGCTCCTTGGCCCGCTCCACCATCGTGTAGAGGGTCGGCACCAGCACCAGGGTGAGCAGCGTCGAGCTGATCAGGCCGCCGATCACCACGATCGCCAGCGGCTGCGAGATGAACCCGCCCTCACCGGTCAGCCCGAGCGCCATCGGCAGCAGGGCGCAGATCGTCGCGATCGCGGTCATCAGGATCGGCCGCAGCCGGCGCCGTCCGCCCTCGATCACCGCCTCGACCACGCCCATCCCCCGGGCCCGGTACTGGTTGATCAGGTCCATCAGGACGATCGCGTTGGTCACCACGATGCCGACGAGCATCAGCACGCCGATCAGCGCCGGTACCCCCAGCGGGGTGCCGGTGGCCAGCAGCAGGCCGATCGCGCCGGTCGCGGCGAACGGAACGGAGACGAGCAGGATCAGCGGCTGGACCAGGCTGCCGAAGGTGGCGACCATGATCACGAAGACGATCGCGATCGCGGCCAGCACCGCCAGCCCCAGGTCGGCGAAGGCCTCCTGCTGCTCGGCGCTGACGCCACCGATCTCGAAGCTCGCGCCCGGCACGTCGATCCCGTCCAGGCGTTCCCGCAGCTGCGTGGTGGTGGCACCCAGGTTGGAGCCGGCCGCCGTACCGCTGATCGTCACGCTGCGCTCGCCGTCGATCCGGGTCACCGCGACCGGTCCCCGCATCTCGGTGACGTCGGCGATGTCGTCGAGCGTGACCACGCCACCCGGTCCGGGCGGCCCCACCGGCATCGCCCGGAGCGCCTCGATGCCGGCCGGCGGCTGCCCGGTACGCAGCACCACGTCCTGCTGCCGCCCGTCCAGCGCCACCTGCCCGAGCGGGCTGCCCCGGAACTGCTGCGCGACGAGCTGCCCGACGGCCGCCTCGGAGAGCCCGAGCCGGGCGGCGGCGGCCCGGTCCACCGTCACGTCGATCCGCGGGGCGCTCTCGGCGAGGCTGCTCCGCACGTCGGTGACGTCCGGCACCTCCGCCATCGCCTCGCGCACCTGCTCGCTCGCCCGGGTCAGTACGGCGGTGTCCGCGGCGCGGACGATCACCTGGATCTCGTCGACGGCACCGCCGCCCGGTCCACCGCCACCGCCGAAGCTGAGCTCACCGACCCCGGCCAGCCGGCCGAACTCGGCCCGGAGCGCCTCCTCGACCCGCTCGGCGTCGGCCTCCTCGTCCAGCGCGACCGAGAAGCTCGCCTCGTTGGCGCCGCCACCGCCGGCGAACGGGTTGCCGCCGCCCCCGCCGACCGTCACCTGGTACGACCGCACCCCGTCGGCGCGGGAGAGCACCCCCTCGACCTTCCTGGCGGCCGCGTCGGTGGCGGCCAGGCTGCTGCCGACCGGCATCTCCTGGCTGATGTTCAGGGTGTCCTGGCCGGAGTCGTCCAGGAAGTTGGTCTCCAGCCGGGTGGAGAGGACGAAGGTGCCGACCAGCACCACCAGGCCGAGGGCGACGGTGAGCCAGCGCCGCCGGGTGGCGAACCGGATCACCGGCAGGTACCCGCGCTGCAGCGGACTGCGCAGCTCCTTCTCCTCCGCCGCCCGCCGGACCTCCTCCTCGGTGGCGCCGCCGCCCGCCGGCCGGAGGAACCAGTAGGCGAGCACCGGGACGATGGTCAGCGAGACCAGCAGCGAGGCGAGCAGCGCCACCGTGACGGTGATCGCGAACGGTGCGAAGAGCTGCCCGACGAAGCCGCCGACCAGGACGATCGGGGTGAAGACGGCGACGGTGGTGAGGGTGGAGGCGACGACCGCGCCGGCCACCTCGCGTACGGCGCCGAGGATGGCGGCGCGCTTTTCCTCGCCGTAGCCGAGATGCCGTTTGATGTTCTCCAACACCACGATGGAGTCGTCGACCACCCGGCCGACCGCGATGGTGAGGGCGCCGAGGGTGAGCAGGTTGAGAGAGTAGTCGGCGACCCAGAGCGAGATCAGCGCCACCACCACCGAGAGCGGGATGGAGACCGCGGTGACCAGGGTGGAGCGGATCGAGAGCAGGAAGACCAGGATCACCAGTACGGCCATGACCAGGCCGAGCAGGCCCTCGGTGGTCAGGCTCTCGATCGACTTCTCGACGAAGGGCGCCTGGTCGAAGACGACGGTGAGGGTGGCGCCGGAGGCGGTGGAGAGCTCGTCGAGCCGGTCCCGGATGTCGTGCGAGATCCGTACCGCGTTGCCGTCCGGGCTGGCGGTGATCATGATACCGAGGCTCTCCGCACCGTCGGTGCGGGTGAACGAGGTCGGGGCGGCGAGCTGCTGCTCGACCGCTGCCACGTCGCCGAGCCGGACGGGCTGACCGCCGGAGCGCGCCGGCAGGTAGATGCCGGCGAGGTCGTCGACCGAGGTGATCCGGCCACCGACCTGGACCGCCCGGGTCTGGTCACCCTCGGCCAGCGCCCCGGCCGGAATGGTCACGCCGTTGGCCCGCAGCGCCTCGCCGATCGCGGCCGGCGTGACGCCTGCCCCGGCCAGCCTGGCCGGGTCCGGGGTGATCACCACCTGTTCGTCGCGGGCACCGGTCACCTCGACGGCCCGAACGCCGTCGATCGACTCCAACTCCGGTACGACGGTCTGGGCGAGCCGGTCGGCGAGGACGCGCTCGTCGCCGTTGCCGGCCGCCGCCAGCACCACCGCCGGCAGGTCGTCGGTGCTGCCGGCGATCACCTGCGGCTCGACGCCCTCCGGAAGCGGGGTCCGGTTCAGCGCGGTCTGCATCTTGTTGACCGCGTCGTCCAGATCGGTGCCGAACTCGTACTCGACCTGCAGGGTGGCGCTGCCCTCCTGCGAGGTGGAGGTGACCGTGGTCAGCCCGGCGATGCCCTGGATGCTGTTCTCGATCGGCTCGGCGACCTGCTGCTCCACCACCTCCGGTCCGGCACCGGGGTAGGGCGCGACGATGAAGGCCGCCGGAAACTCCAGCGACGGCAGGAGCTGCTGCTTCAGCGACGGCACGGCGTAGACGCCGAAGCCTGTGATCACGATCGCGATGAGCGCGACGAGCCCTCGGTTGGCGAGACTGAGTCTGGCGAGGAAGGACATCGGCGGCTCACTCCTGAGATGATCGAGTTGGCGCGAGAATGCTCTTCGCGCGAGTTCCGACTCGGCGCGGCAGGGAGAGTCTGCCTGACCCGGAACGCGGCCCCGGCCCCGGGGCGCTCGGCCAGCCTGCGTGACGACTCAGTCGAACGGCAACCCCTGCTCAGCACATTCTCAGCTCGCCGTACCGCCCGGATCGTGCCCCGCGGTCAGGCCAGGTCGAGCGCGCGGGCCGCCGTCGGCACGTCGTTGCGGATGGTGATCGGCGAGGGGGCGGTGGAGATCGCCCACTCCGGGTCCTTGAGCCCGTGCCCGGTGACGGTGCAGACCACGGTGGAGCCGCTCGGCACCCTGCCCTCGGCGGCCTGTTGCAGCAGCCCGGCGACGCTGGCCGCGCTGGCCAGCTCGACGAAGACGCCGACCTCCCGGGCGAGCAGCCGGTATGCGGAGAGGATCTCCCGGTCGGTCACCGCCGCGATCAGCCCGCCGGAGGCGTCCCGGGCGTCCACCGCCTTGGTCCAGCTCGCCGGGTTGCCGATCCGGATCGCGGTGGCGATGGTGGAGGGCTCCCGGACCGCCTCGCCGGTGACGATCGGGGCGGCGCCGGCGGCCTGGAAGCCGTACATCTTCGGCCGCCGGGTGGCGTTGCCGGCCTCGGTCTCCTCCGAGTAGCCCATCCAGTACGCGGTGATGTTGCCGGCGTTGCCGACCGGCAGGCAGTGGATGTCGGGGGCGTCGCCGAGCGCGGCGACGACCTCGAAGGCGGCGGTCTTCTGCCCGTGCAGCCGGTCGATGTTGACCGAGTTGACAAGCGCCACCGGGTAGTCCAGGGCCAGCTTGGCAGCGAGCGCCAGGCAGTCGTCGAAGTTGCCGTTGATCTGGAGCAGCCGGGCGCCGTGCACCAGCGCCTGGGCCAGCTTGCCCAGCGCGATCTTGCCCTGCGGCACCAGCACCGCGCAGGTGAGCCCGGCCCGGGCCGCGTACGCCGCCGCCGAGGCGCTGGTGTTGCCCGTGGAGGCGCAGATGATCGCCTTGTTGCCGGCCTCGACCGCCCGGGAGACCGCGAGCGTCATGCCACGGTCCTTGAACGAGCCGGTCGGGTTGGCCCCCTCCACCTTCAGATAGACGTCACAGCCGAGCCGGGCCGAGAGCACCGGGGCGGGCAGCAGCGGGGTGTTTCCCTCGTAGAGGGTGATCACCGGCGTGGCGTCGCTGACCGGCAGCCGCTCCCGGTATGCCTCGATCAAGCCCCGCCACATCTCGCTCTCCTCGCCTCGCGCCCGCCCGGTCGTCACCGGCGGCGAACAACTCTGCTCACCACGGTGACCCAGCGTCGCCGATCCCCCGCACCGGCACCAGCCGGTAACCACCTGACGAGACGGCGGACCCCCGGATCGTTACCGGCCGCCGCCCTCCACCCGGAGCACGCTGGCGATCGACCGGACGATCTCCAGCCGGCGCAGCTCGTCGACGGTGGCGGCGAGCGCGGCGTCCGGTGCGGCGTGCGTGACGATCACCAGGACGGCGTCGTCGCCCCGGCCCACCGCGCCAGCCGCACCGTCGGCCGGGCCGCCCGGGGCGGGGGCCTGCCGCACGGTCGCGATCGACACGTCGTGCCGGGCGAAGACCCCGGCGACCGCGGCCAGCACGCCGGGCCGGTCGGCCACGTCGAGGCTGATGTGGTAGCGGGTGACCGCCTCGCCCATCGGCCGGATCGGCAGCGCGGCGTAGACGGACTCGCTGGGTGCGCGTACCCCGGCGAGGTTGTTCCGGGCCGCCGCGACGATGTCGCCGAGCACCGCGCTCGCGGTCGGCGCGCCGCCCGCCCCGCGCCCGTAGAACATCAGTTCACCGGCGGCGGCGGCCTCGACGAAGACCGCGTTGAAGGCGTCGCCGACGCTGGCCAGCGGGTGCCCGACCGGGATCATCGCCGGGTGGACCCGGACGCTCACCGAGTCGGCGCCGGTCGAGTCCGGCCCCCGGGAGGCGATGCAGAGCAGCTTGATGGTGCAGCCCATCGCCTTGGCGCTGGCCATGTCGGCGGCGGTGACCTCGGTGATGCCCTCCCGGTGCACGTGCGCGGCGGTGACCCGGGTGTGGAAGGCCAGCGAGGCCAGGATGGCCGCCTTCGCGGCGGCGTCGAAGCCCTCCACGTCGGCGGTCGGGTCGGCCTCGGCGTAGCCGAGCTCGGTCGCCTCGTCGAGCGCCTCGGTGAAGCCGGCACCGGTGGCGTCCATCGCGGAGAGGATGAAGTTGGTGGTGCCGTTGACGATCCCGGTGACCCGGGTGATCGTGTCGCCGTGCAGCGACTCGCGCAGCGAGCGGAGCAGCGGGATGGCTCCGGCCACCGCCGCCTCGTAGTAGAGGTCGGCACCGCCCTCGGCGGCCGCATCGTGCAGCGCCCCGCCATCCTCGGCCAGCAGCGCCTTGTTGGCGGTCACCACGCTCTTGCCGGCGCGCAGCGCCTCGACCAGCCAGGTTCGGGCCGGCTCGATGCCGCCGACGACCTCGATCACCAGGTCGATGTCGTCCCGCTTGACCAGACCGAGCGCGTCGGTGGTGAAGATGGCGGGGTCGACCGGCAGCTCACCCCGGTCCCGGCCGGGCCGGCGGACGGCGATCCCGGCGAGCTGCAGCGGCGCGCCGACCCGGGCGGTCAGGTCGGCGGCCTGCTCGTGCAGCAGGCGGACCACCTCCGCGCCGACGGTGCCGCAACCGAGCAGGGCGAGACGGACAGGCTTCGTCAAGGTCAACCCACATCCAATGCCAGCAGATCGTCTTCGGTCTCCCGCCGGACGATCACCCGCGCGCGCCCGTCCCGGACCGCCACCACAGGGGGCCGGGGAACATGGTTGTAGTTGCTGGCCATGCTCCGGCAGTAGGCGCCCGTGCCAGGAACGGCGAGAAGATCTCCGGGCTGCACGTCGGCGGGCAGGAATTCATCCTTCACCACCACATCCCCGGCCTCGCAATGCTTTCCCACCACCCGGGCGAGGATCGGCTCGGCGGTCGACCGCCGGGAGGCGACCGTCGCCGAGTAGGAGGCGCCGTAGAGCGCCGTTCGGATGTTGTCGCTCATCCCGCCGTCCACGCTGACGTACGTCCGGATCCCGTCCACGTCCTTGACCGTGCCGACCTCGTAGAGGGTGAAGACGGCCGGGCCGACGATCGCCCGCCCCGGCTCGATCGAGAGCCGGGGTACGGCCAGCCGCAGCCCCTCGCACTCCCCGTCCACGATCTTGCGGAGCCGCTTCGCCAGGTCGTGCGGTGGCGCCGGATCGTCCTGGGTGGTGTACGCGATGCCGAAGCCGCCGCCGAGGTCCAGCTCCGGCAGCTCGACCCCGCGGGCGTCCCGGATCTGCGCGGCCAGGCCGAGGACGCGCCGGGCGGAGACCTCGAAGCCGCTGGTGTCGAAGATCTGCGAGCCGATGTGCGAGTGCAGCCCGCGCAGTTCGAGCACGCCCTCGTCGAGGATCCGGAACGCGGCGGCGGCCGCCGCGCCGCCGGCCAGCGAGAAGCCGAACTTCTGGTCCTCGTGCGCGGTGGCGATGAACTCGTGGGTGTGCGCCTCGACGCCGACGGTGACCCGGACCAGCACCCTGGGCCGGACGCCGCGCTCCCGGGCCAGCGCGGTCAGCCGGTCGATCTCCTGGAACGAGTCGACGACGATCCGCCCCACCCCCGCGTCGACGGCGCGGGCCAGCTCGGCCGGGGACTTGTTGTTGCCGTGGAACCCGATCCGCTCCGGCGGCATCCCGGCGGCCAGCGCCACCGCCAGCTCCCCGCCGGAGCAGACGTCCAGGTGCAGCCCCTCCTCGGCGACGATCCGCACCACGGCCCGGCAGAGGAACGCCTTGCCGGCGTAGTAGACGTCCTCGTCGGGAAAGGCGGCCCGGAAGTCCCGGCAGCGGCTGCGCAGGTCGTCGGAGTCGAGGACGTAGGCGGGAGTGCCGAACTCGGCCGCCAGCTCGCGGACGCCGAGGCCGGCGACCACGAGCGCGCCGTCGGCGTGCCGCGCCACGTTGCGCGGCCACAGGTGCGGCACCAGGGCGTTGACGTCCTCCGGGGTACGCAGCCAGGCCGGACCCCGTACCCCGAGGTCGCCGTGGAGTGCCCCCGCTTCGTGAGCGCGCATGTCTGTCGTCGTTTCCCTTCGCTACCCGCGTCTTCCCCGTCGCTGTCCGGAAAGCCGGAGCCGGGTCACATCTGCTCCGGTGCGGAGACGCCGAGCAGGTCCAGGCCGTTGGCCAGGACGGTCCGGGACGCCTCCACCAGCCAGAGCCGGGCCTGGGTCAGCGGCGGCGGCACCGGCCGGTCGGCGCGCGGCAGCACCTGGCAGGCGTCGTAGAACCGGTGGTAGGTGCCGGCCAGCTCCTCCAGGTAGCGGGCGACCCGGTGCGGCTCGCGCAGCTCGGCGGCGGTGGCGACCACCACCGGAAACTCGCCGAGCGTCTTGAGCAGGTCGTTCTCCTTCTCGTGGCCGAGCAGCCCGGGGTCGAAGTCGTCGCCCCGGTCGATCCCCGAGTCGGCGGCGTTGCGCAGCAGCGAGGCGATCCGGGCGTGCGCGTACTGGACGTAGAAGACCGGGTTGTCGTTGGAGTTCCTGGTGATGACGTCGATGTCCAGGGTCAGCGGCGAGTCGGTCGAGGAGCGGGCCAGCGAGTAGCGGGCCGCGTCCACGCCCACCGCGTCGACGATCTCGTCCAGCGTGATGATGTTGCCGGCCCGCTTGGAGAGCCGGACCGGCGCGCCGTCGCGAACCAGGTTGACGAGCTGGCCGATCAGGATCTCGATGTTGACGTCGGGATCGTCCCCGGCGCAGGCGGCGATCGCCCGGAGCCGGTTGACGTAGCCGTGGTGGTCGGCGCCGAGCAGGTAGACGCAGCGGTCGAAGCCCCGCTCCCGCTTGTCGATGTAGTACGCCGAGTCGGCGGCGAAGTAGGTCAGCTCGCCGTTGCTGCGGATCAGCACCCGGTCCTTGTCGTCGTCGAAGTCGGTGGTGCGCAGCCAGATCGCGCCGTCGGCGTCGTAGACGTGGCCCTGCTCGCGCAGCCGGGCGAGCGCGTGCTCGATGGCGCCGCTGGTGTGCAGGGTGCGCTCGGAGAACCAGACGTCGAAGTGCACGCCGAAGCGCTCCAGGCTGGCGCGCATCTCGTCGAGCATCAGCCGGTAGCCCCGGTCCCGGAAGATCGGCAGCGCCTCGCCCTCCGGCAGGTCGCGCAGGCCGGGGTGCTCGGCGACGATCCGCTCGGCGATCTCCGCGACGTACTCGCCGGCGTAGCCGTCCTCCGGGGCCGGCTCGCCGCTGGCGGCGGCGAGGAGAGAGCGGCCGAAGCGGTCGACCTGGGCGCCCGCGTCGTTGACGTAGTGCTCGCTGGTCACCTCGGCGCCGGCCGCGGTGAGGATCCGGCGCAGCGAGTCGCCGACCGCCGCCCACCGGGTGTGCCCGAGGTGGATCGGGCCGGTCGGGTTGGCCGAGACGAACTCCAGGTTCACCCGCTGGCCGGTGAGCCGGTCGCTCCGCCCGTACGCCTGACCGGCCCGGACCACCTCGCGGGCGAGCTGCCCGGCGGCGGCCGCGTCGAGCCGGATGTTGAGGAAGCCGGGACCGGCGATCTCGACCGATTTGACGCCCGGGGTCCGGGCCAGCTCCTCGGCGAGGGCGGTGGCCAGGTCCCGGGGCGGCATGCCGACCCGCTTGCTCGACTGGAGGGCGATGGTGGAGGCGTAGTCGCCGTGCTCGGGGTTCCGGGGTCGCTCCAGCGTCACGGACCCGGGCAGGACCGAGCGGTCGAGCCCACGCCGGTCGAAGACGGCGTGCGCGGCGGCGAGGACGGCCTCGGCGAGATTGGCGGGAGTCACCGAACCATGCTACCGGGGGTAGACTCGGTCACTCGGTGGCGACCCTGCGCGTGTGTGGCCCGCCATGCCCTGACCGACCGACATGACGAGGGACCATGAGCATCAGCACCTCGGGCGGCGAACAGCGCCGTCCGTCCGTGGTCAGTACCGGCAAGAAGCCGCCGGCCGGCGGCAAGCCCGCCGCGGCGGGGAAGGGGGCCGGGGCCAAGTCTGCGGGCTCGGGTGCCCGCGTCCCGGCCGGTCGCGCCGGCGGGGCTGGGGGTGGTAAGAAGCCGCAGCAGCGCCGCCCGGTCGCCCCGGTCAGGGTCAGCCAGGGCCGGTCGTGGGGCTCCATCGGCCTCTTCGTCGCGGTCGGCGTGATCGCCGCCGGCATCATCGGGTACGGCGCGTACGCGGTGATCCAGAACGGCAGGAGCTGGGAGGACAAGGCCGCCGCGATCGGCGGGATCGTCAACTTCCGGGAGAGCGACCCGTCGGCGGTGAACCCGATGCCGGGCAAGCAGTCCCACGAGGCCGGCCCGCTGACCTACGCGATCAACCCGCCGGTCGGCAGCTCGCACAACAACGCCTGGCAGAACTGCATGGGTGACGTCTACGACGCCCCGATCGCCAACGAGCACGCGGTGCACAGCCTGGAGCACGGCGCCGTCTGGGTCACCTACAGGTCCGACCTGCCGGCCGAGCAGGTGGAGCAGTTGGCCGGCAAGGTCCGGGGCAACGAGTTCATGCTGATGAGCCCGGTGGAGAACCTCGACCGCCCGATCTCGCTGCAGGCCTGGGGCTACCAGCTCAAGCTCGACAGCGCCGACGACAGCCGGATCGACGAGTTCATCACCGCACTGCGGCAGAACGCCTCCATGGAGCCCGGCGCCCCCTGCTCCGGCGGCATCACCGCCACCGGCACGACCCCGCGGGACAACGTGCCGGGTGACCAGCCGATGCCTCCGGCGGGCGGTTGATCGGGGTGACCAGCGGACCGGGGGCGGTGGCGACCGCCACCGCCCGGGAGGAGACCGGGGTCGCCGCCGGCCGGAGCCGCAGGTGGAGCGCGGGCCCGGCCCCGCTGGCCCTCGCCATCCTGCTGGGGATGCTGCTCGGCTTCGCCGCCGGCCTGCTCGCCCCCGGGCTGCTGCGCCCAGGTGACAGCTCCCCCGAGGCCGGCTTCGCCCGGGACATGTCGTCACATCACGCCCAGGCGGTCGAGATGTCGATCCTGGCGCACGCGAAGGGCACCGACCCGGACGTGCGGACCCTGGCGGCGGACATCGCGCTGACCCAGCAGGCCCAGATCGGCACCATGCAGAGCTGGCTCAAGCAGTGGGGGCTCGGCCCAACCGGCCGGGATCCCCGGATGGCCTGGATGCCGGAGGGCGCCGAGGCGGTGCAGGACGGACTGATGCCCGGGATGGCCTCCGACGCCGAGCGGGCCGAGTTGCGCGCCGCCACCGGGCGCGACTTCGACCTGCTCTTCCTGCGGCTGATGCTCGACCACCACCTCGGTGGGATCCACATGGCCGATGGCATCCTCGAGCTCTCCGACGACGAGCAGGTGGCCGAGTTGGCCCGGTCCATGGTCGCCGGGCAGAAGAAGGAGATCGAGCTGATCCAGAGCCTGCAGAGCAGGATCGGCGCCGGCTGAGCGCCGGTTCCTGGCTCCCGCACGACCACCGCTCCGGCGGCCGTTCCCACCGATGGGACGGCCGCCGGATCCGTTCGAGGTGCGATCTCCATCCGCAGCCATTAGGTCCGGCTTGGGATACTTGCCCGCTTTGGCGAGTTTTCTCCATACATAACGTGACCAGTCAGGATCTGCCGTCGTTGTCCTAGACATGACGGTTGCTCTCCGGGACGGACGCCGGTCGGTCACCAGCTGGTGCCGTCGGCACACCATCGGCGGGGACGGCGCGGTCGCTGCCGTCCGGCGCGGGCAGCGGTCCGGCGAGGCGGGGACGCTCAGCCGAGACCAGGAGCTGGACCTGATCGAGACGCTGCGCGGCTGCTACCCCGACGAGCTTGGCCTGGAGGACGAACTCTGGACCCGCCAGAGCGTCGCCAACCTCGTACGCCACCGGTACGACCTGCGTGTCGACACCACCGAGGTCGGCGGCTACCTGCGCGCCTGGGGCCTCGGCCCCCGCCAGCCGACCGAGCGGGCCTGTGGGCTCTGCGTCGACGCGGTGGCCCTCTGGGTAGAGCGGGAGTACCCGGCCATCGTCCGCGCGGCCGAGGAGCACCGCGCCGAACTCTGCTGGATCGGCCGTACCCGGCTGCACGGGGTGGTCCCCGCCGCCGACGTCCTCTCCGCGGTCTCCGTACGCGGCCGCGTGCGGTTCGTCATCGCCACCCCCAACGTCGACCCGGCCCTCCCCCGCGACTTCCTGCTCCGGCTCAGCGGCGCGGAGGGGAACGCCGTCCACGTCGTGGTCGACGGCTCCTGGACCAGGGCCGAGTGGCCCCGCCGGCTCCCCCGCCGGATCGTGCTGCACCCGCTGCCGAGCTGCGGCCGGTGAGCGTCGGGTAGCGGGTTTCGGCAGGTGCGGCAGGTGCACCGACCCGGGGCATACCGATTCGTGTCCCGGCAACCACGCCTGCTACTCTTCCTGGGTCGCTGAGCCCCCGTAGCTCAGGGGATAGAGCACCGCCCTCCGGAGGCGGGAGCGCAGGTTCGAATCCTGCCGGGGGCACCTCACAGAACTGCAAAAGCAGGACGTAGCTGGTAGATCACTAGTCGTAGACGCTAGCTTCGCACTTACGTGAACACAACGATGATGCCTCGGCCTGGGCGCGCTGAGGCATCATCGTGTTCGCCTTCACGCGCGGGCGTCGGTGCGACCCGTTGCTCAGTAACTCCCACCTCGGGACCATTAGACGGTGACCATTCGAGTGCCCGGCCTCCAAGACCGCCCGGGTGCGTTGTCTGCCGCCGTGGACGCACCGGCGGCGTCAGGCCGCTGAGGCTTTCCGAAAGGGGCAAGCTTCGGCTTGAAGCGGGAGGCCCTCCGAGGCTCAGCGCGTAGGCGTTGTACCTCACGCAAGCTGACGTACCACCCCGAGGGGAGTCGGGTTTAACGGAGCCACCAGGTCCCCCGTAGGGACAGGGTGCTGTCCTTTGCGGGGACACTGCTGCAGACTGGGCCTGTGACGATCTCCCCCGCGCTGAAATCGCCTGCAACGAACCGATTCGCCAACTATGAGCCCTTCGTTGGCTCCTTGCGGGATCTCGCCGGGCGCGCGGTGAAGGGCACTCACACAGCGGCCGAGGTGGCGGCAGCCCTAGATGGCGCCGCCAACCGTGCGCTACAGCGGTTGAATGGCTGGGGTCTGGCTCGGTCGATCGCCTGTGATCAACCACTATGGACGACCGGTCGGTGTCGATCTATACCTGGGGTGTGAGGTACGCCGATAGTGGTGGCCTGTCCGCTGCCGGACGGGCCAAGCGGGAGCAGGTACGGATGCAGGCCGCGCGGATGTTCGCCGTCGATGTGCCGGCGGCGCAGGTCGCGGCCCGGCTACGGGTGTCGACGAAGTCGATCTACCAGTGGCGACGCCGCTGGCGTGCGGGTGGGATGACCGCCCTGGCCTCGACCGGCCCGGGTGGAAACGTCTCCCGGCTCTCACCGGACCAGCTACTGCGGCTACGCGCGGAGTTGGACCTCGGCCCGGCCGCACACGGCTGGATCGAGGACCAACGCTGGACCCTGGCCCGGGTCGCCACCCTGATCGGCCGACTGTTCCACGTCTCCTACACCCTGCGCGGCGTGTCCTACCTGCTGCACCGCATGGGCTACACCCCTCAGGTACCCACACACCGAGCCGTCCAGCGCGATGAGGACGCGATCGCCGACTGGCGGGCCACGACCTGGGCCAAGGTACGAGGCTAGCGGCGGCGACCAGGGCGTGGATCGTCTTCGAAGACGAGGCCGGACAGACCCTGCGCCCGTCCAGGGCCCGAACCTGGGCCCGCACGGGCCACACACCCACCGTGCGGGTATCGGGCAAGGGCTCAGGCCGGGTCTCGATCGCCGGACTGATCGCCTACAAACCCGGCCAGCGCGGCCACGTCTTCTACCGCCTGCGCGTCCACCGCAACCGTACCGGCGAGCGCCGCAGCCTGTCCGAGGACGACTACGCCACCCTGATCACCGCCGCGCACCACCGGCTCCACGCCCCGATCATCCTGATCTGGGACGGAGTCAACACCCACACCAGCACCGCGATGCGCCAGCTCATCGCCGCCCGCCACCGGTGGCTGACCGTGGTCCAACTACCCGCGTACGCACCCGACCTCAACCCCGTCGAGGGCCTGTGGTCAACGATGAAGTCCAGCCTCGGCAACCTCGCCGTCGACGGCGTGGACCACCTCGCCGCGATCATCCGCAACCGACTCAAACGCATCCAGTACCGACCCGACCTGATCCCCGGCTTCCTCACCCAGACCGGACTCAGCCTGGAACCGGAACCACCATGACCGAAACAGACCCCAGACTTTCAACCGCTGTAGCGACGTTGGTCGAGCGCTCTGTACGTCGAGACGCTGGGGCCTACTTCACCTCATCAGCATGGCGCAGCCAGCTCGATGCCCTGCTGCCGAAGAAGATCACGGGCACCTGGCTAGACCCGGCCTGCGGCGCTGGCGACCTTCTACTGTGTGTCGCTCAGCGGCTCGCCATACGAGACTCACTACGAGCAACGCTGAAGTCCTGGGGCTCACAGCTCCATGGCGCGGACCTCGAGCCAGAATTCGTAGAGGCCACGCGCCTGCGCTTGTTGGTATGTGCCGTCAGCCGCTTCCGCGCAGTACACCCGAACGCCCCAACGGAACGAATAAACAAGAAGACGATCTTCCCAAACGTCCGAGCGGGCGACGGCCTTGCTGCCTTGCATCAGGCGATGCCGCCGCAAGGTATCATCATGAACCCTCCCTTTATTACCCAATTAGCCCCGGGAGGGACGAAGTGGGGCAGCGGGGGCGTCTCTTCGGCAGCCGTGTTCCTCCACGCTGCAGTGCAGCAGAACCCCGGCTCTACGGTGATCGCGATCCTGCCGGACGTGCTTCGGACCGGATCCAGGTATAGCCGCCTACGTCGCGAGGTTCAAGGTCGGTTGACCAGCGGCAGGGTGGTGGCGACGGGGATCTTTGGACCCTTGCAGGGGATGTGACTCGGTACGGCTTCGATCGAATGGTCTCTCGCAAGCTTCCCATGGCAGCGCCACTGCTTGTTTTTCCGCATCACGGTGGCCATTCCGGAGGCGATGATCGACGGTTCGCACGAGAGTTGTGTGAGGCGGTACACCCGGACGTCATCGTATTCTCGCACGGCAGACACAGCGGCTACGGGACGCCAAGGCCGGAAATCATCCAAGGCATTCGAGATTACAGCAGCAACGTGAAGATGCTCTGCACGCAACTGGGACTTGGTTGTG
The DNA here is from genome assembly GCF_049315195.1 of Plantactinospora sp. WMMC1484. NCBI lineage: Bacteria > Bacillati > Actinomycetota > Actinomycetes > Micromonosporales > Micromonosporaceae > Plantactinospora > Plantactinospora sp. WMMC1484. Next base: position 2,468,871 of record NZ_CP186055.1, on the reverse strand, counting down.
ACGGTCGAAGAGTAATACCCCAACCCCGCCATTTGGCACTACGCCCGGCCGACGGAAAACGCAAAGGCGGATGCTGTGCCGGGACAATGGTGTTTAGTGTATCGGCGAACGGGAGTATTCATATCGAACCCAATTTCGCCGACCATCGAGGGTTTGTTACATCATCTGTAGAACATGCTTTATGCACCAGACTCAACTAGCCTCGATGATTCGGTGCTGCATCTGCTCCGCTGGCCGGCCGCTTGACCGATCCTCATTGAGCGTTTTTCATCCTCGGTAGGTCGGGTTCTCGACGTGGTGCAGGGCCAGGATGGCCTGCACGATCGCGGTTGTCCGGGACGGGCTGCAGCGCAGCTTGGTCAGGACTTTCCAGGTCTTCAAGGTGGCGACGGCTCGTTCACCGAGGGCGCGGATACGGGCGTGCGCCTTGTTCACGGACTTCTGCCGGTGTGACAGCTTGGGCCGGTAGCGGTGACGCTTGAACCCGAGTTCGGTCATATCGTTAGTGCCTGACGTCCCTCGTGACGAGGGCGTCGATGATGGCTTGCCGGTTGGGGTCGATCTGGGGTGGGAACGTCTGCGTGGCTTCGTTGATCGCGAGGGTCGCGGATCGTAGCGGGCGTAGCTGACGGAGGACGTTGCGGATCGCGAGTCCGGTGCGGGTCTGGACTTCGCGGGTGACGGCCAGGGCGGTGAAGACGATGGTCAGGTGCGCCTCGATGGCGTCTTTCGTGTGGTGGAACATGGGTCGGGCGGCGAGGTCGGTCTTGGACATGCGGAAGGACTGCTCCACGTGCCACAGGTCGTGGTAGTTGGAGATCACCTCGGCCGGGCTCATCACGTTGTGGGCGATGTTGGTGACGTAGCCCTTGAGCCCGACCAGCTTCCGAGCCCTGGCCAGCGACGCTTCGTCGAGGGTGCGGGCGTTGCCGTTGATGGTGACGAATCTCGGGGTTCGGGTCGTCTTCTCTCCGGCGACCACGGCTCGCGCCTTTGCCTCTTGGGCGTTGAGGGTTTTGTTGTCCCGGGCAGCGCGGGTGGCCGAGTACGCCCACACCGCCCGCCATGCCGATGTGTGTGTTCGTGGGTTCCACACCGGTTCGGCCTTGAGGGCGGGGTCGTTGTCCCGGTTGACGCCGGTGCGGGGGGTGATCGTGTCGATGATCTGTCCGTCGGTGAAGTAGTCCCCGTGCCAGCGGTAGTGGGACTCCAGGTCGATCGGCGCTTTGGTGGTGCGGGAACCGACGATGAAGCCGAGGCCGGCGGCGTCGAGTTCGCGTAGGTTGGTGGCCGAGAGCATGCCGGCGTCGGCGACGATGACCATGCCCGCGATGTGGTGGCGGGCCTGGAACTGGCGGATGACGGGCAGCAACGTCAACGTCTCGGCCTTGTTGCCGGCGAAGCAGCTGATCTCCAACGGGAACCCGTGCCGGTCGACCAGCAGACCGACGACGATCTGCGGGTCCACGCGCCGTTCCTTGGAGTATCCGACCTTGCGCAGGTCGTCCTCCTTGTCGGCCTCGAAATACAGGGTGGTCACGTCGTACAAGCAGAGGCTGACGTCGCCGCTGTTCAGGGCGTGGGCGAAGCACAGCCGTGCGATCTGATCGCGGTAGCCGCCCTCGTGAGCGCGGATCAGGGTGCGGCGCATCGTCTTCTCGCTGGACGGCTTACGGCCCAGGTCGATCAGCACCCGACCGGTGTCGCGGATCGAGGTCGGCTCCACGACCCGCGCGATCACCAAGTCCCGGAACACCCTGTCGCCCAAGCGGTCGAATCCAAGCGATGTGAACACCGAGGCCAGCACCTCGTACAACACCCGCGACGCCGTCGACACCACCCGCGGCGCGGCGGGCACCGCCGGTCCACGCTCCGGTGACCCGCCGAGGTCAAACAGCGCCGCGTCACCAGCCGGGCCGACCAACGTCGCCCTCGACACGACCGGCTCTACACCGAGGTCGAACTCGCCCTGCCCGAGATCGGCAAGCAACTCGCGGGCCCGCGAGACCAGCAGCCCCAACTCGGCCTCGGTATGGGCCGAGCCCACATGAGCCACGATCCGCCGACGCCCGCCCACGGACTCGGCGATCTGCACCGCCGTCGCGCCCGAGGCCGTCCGCACCCGCCGAATCCACGCCACGAACCCGAGCGTAGGACACCAATTAGTGCCTCAGGAACAACCCACCAACACCCAACACCCCAGGTCAGCGCGCCGCCCACCGTCACGCCGCGAGCCGGTGACCAAACTCAGGGCCCGAGGCCGTCCGCACCCGCCGAATCCACGCCACGAACCCGAGCGTAAGACACCAATTAGTGCCTCAGAAACAACCCACCAACACCCAACACCCCAGGTCAGCGCCCTACGCCCCATCGCCCCGCAAGCCAGTGACCAAACTCGGGACGCGGTTTCAGTCGTTCAGTACAAGTCGCCAAATGCGGTCCATCGCACAGCTGCATCGTTGTGACGAATCGAGTTCAGACGGAGCTGGAACTCGGCTGCAACGCCTGGAGCGGAGGCAAGTAGAGGCGCTCCGGCAGCGATCATCTTCAACTCGCGTGCTTCGCGGAGCAAGGGCCAGGCGGGGTCGGTAGTGATGTCATAACCGTATGCGTCGGCAAGTTTGGCGTGGCCGCCAGTTGGGCCGAACCGTGCCTCGTTTGTCGGCGGCGGCACCAGGTCGACTTGAAATGGACCGATGCATGTAGCGTCGAAGTCGCATAGGAGCACCTTTCCGCTTCCGTCACGCAGAAGGTTTCCTTCATGCGCATCGCCGTGTAGGAGTCCGGTCTTCGTGGAGACGGCGAAGGCGTCTAGGCTCGGCGCTAGTCGGTCACACCAGGCAAGCAGGTATTCGCGGTCGGCGTCGTCTAGGGCTTCGGCATCCCAGATACGGGCACGGGCGTCTCCGATTGGGTCCCATCGTGGTAGATCGAATGGGGGCGGGTCGAGGCGGTGAAATGTTCGGAGGACGTTGCCAAGGTCGGTGGCATCGATGGCTGGTGGGCTCGGACGTACGTATTGCCAGATGGTTGCGAGGAGATGGCCGTCGGCGACCGGCTGTTCAATGTCTTCGGCGAGTCGGATGGTGGGGGCGTCAACGGTCGGGAACCAGGCGCCGAGCTTGGCCACTTTGTGGACCCGGGCGTGTAGTCGGTGGGTGCGAGTGATGCGTACCACGAGGTCGGCGTACGGCAACGCAAATACGGCGTTGTTGGTCAGTCGGAGCAGATGGGCACCGGTTGCGTCAACGTGGAGGCGTTCAGCGATGCGGTCGAGCGTCTCTCGCATTGCGGATTCAGTGAATCTGCCGCCATCGGCGATCATGGGCTGCTGCTCCGTGGTTGGTCAGACAGTTTTGGCAGTGAATGAATGAAGTCCGCTACGTCGCTGCGGCGGAGGTGGTTGGTCGCGTCGCGTCGCAGGTTGGCAATGCGGTCAATGACGCGCGGGGAGGTCACCGTGGTGGCTAACTGTTGGGCGGTGTTGCCGGCCTTGATGGCCAGGTCGGGGGCTCCGGCAAGAAAAAGGGCGCTGCATAGTCCGACCTGGTTGAGCACGGTGCTGCGCACATTCTGTGGCCCGAACGAGGTGATGGCCTCGGTGACCCATCGGACGGCATCGTCACCGTAGTCTCTATCATTGCGAGCCATGTCGCGATACACGCGTCCGTACTGGGCCAGTAGCTCGCCTTTGTCCAGGAAGCCCAGCCATTCCGGCTCGTTGGTGGGTTCGACGGCGCCGAAGGCTTCGCTGGATCGGCTGAGCGCGCGTCTTGCCTCCTTGGGGTCGTCGAGCGCTGCATGGGAGGCGGCTTCTGCGCCATACAGGACCGCCAGGATGCCTGGTGTCGCGTCGAGTTGATGGTGAGCCAGGCGCAGGGTGTGGAGCGCGTCGCGGTTTTGTCGAAGGTGCTGGAGCTGCCTGGCTTGGCCGTACCGCACATGTGCGAGTAGTCGGCGATCACCTGACTCCATGGCGTACCGCTCGGCGGCCATGAAATGCCGTTGTGCATCGACGTGCCGGGTAGCATCGAAGGCGGTCCACGCGGCGAGGTACCGCGCGTTGGCTAGGACTGTGAACAGTTGAGGTAGCAACGTTTCTGGAACGGTGTGATCAAGCAGCCCAGACGCTGCCTGAGCCACCTGATCAACGTCGTCGGCCAGTACTCCGCCGCCGAATTCGGAATCCATAGATCTGTAGAGCGAGATGACGGCGTTCACCCTGGACAGATCGTTGACGCCGATCCGGCGACGAGGGCCGGCTGTTGGTCCGCCCAGCCCGACGCCCGCAGCTATGGTCGCCATGGCAAAGATAAGCAGTGACTGTCGCCGGGTAACGAGGAGCGGAGTAGGCTCGTTCCCGTCCGACGTGTTCCTCCCGGCGCTGTCGTCCATGAAGGTCGAAAGAGTGTCAGGCAGCTCGGGTAACCGGAGTTCTTGAGAGCCTGGAAAAGATTCTTGTAGAGAGACGGCCACCGTTACCTCGCCACCTTCTGCTTTGGGCTGCCTGGGTGGTGGCGGGGAGGTACGGGCGATGTGGAAGCCCACTTCTTTGTCGGTTGTCGCTCCGAGGACCGCGCGGAATGCTTTCCGGTATAGCAGTTGTGGCCATCGATGCTGGCCACGTTCCAGCTTGCCGATGTAGGTGCGGTCCAGGGCTGCCCGCTGTCGGTGCTTTTCCCACAGGTAGGTGTTGACTGCTTCGGCCAGCTCCTGGCGAGACATCGGCCGACCGGACCCGGAGGGAGACTGGAGCCGGAGGCGGGCGTCACGTAGGAAGGTGTTCGGTTTCCGAGCACCGCCGTCAGACTGGGGCATGACGTGCCTCCGGCTGGGCGGCTGAGGGTGACATGCGTCCTCCCCGTCCGATGGTGTCCGCGCTGTTGGCAGCATATCGACGTCCTCGCAGTACACCCGTCCCCGTGGTCCTCACGGGATGCGAGGCCCTCCTCCTCGTTCCCCTACCGATCGAACTCGCCCATGCTTCGCGTCGATGACGCTCGTCGTACGGCCAGCGAGATAGCCGTTGATGGCGTCAGCGAGTTCTCGTCGCGACATCGGCAACCCTGACCCAGTCGGCGGCAGCAGACGAAGGCGAGCCGCGCGCAGCAGGCCGCTGGGCGGCAACTCACGGCGACGAGGGGCGCCATCCTGTTCCCCTCTACGGCGTGCGGGGTTGGCGGGCGGGCGGGTAGTGGGCACCCGCCGCCCAGCATGGCAGCGTGAACTAGCGTTTACAAGCCGTGATACTCGCGTCAGCCGGGGCGGTCTGCGGCGCGCCCGAGGACCGGGCGCGCCGACGAGGCAGCAGCTCAGGGCTACGCGTCGAACTCGCCGTCGCGGACCCCGCCGGTGAACGCCGTCCACTCGTCCGGCGTGAACGTCAGCACCGGTCCGGTCCGGTCCTTCGAGTCCCGCATGCCCACGGTGCCGTCGGCTGCGAAGCCGACCTCGACGCAGTTGTCACCGCCGCCGGAGCGGCTGGACTTGCGCCAGTTGGTGAACTTTTCGGCGTGCATGGTCATCTCCTGGTGTAGTCGGGCAACTCCTCGGCCACGCTGGCGAGGAAGTCGAGACTGTCGGCGGGGCTGAGCGCCGCGGACCGCAACCGCTCGTACAAGGCGGCATAGTTGGCAACCTCGTCCGGGTCGGTGAGGACGAGGTCACTGGTGATGGTGTCGACCGCGACAACCACCGGATCGTTCGGGTCCGGGTAGCGGTAGCTGAAGAATGCCGACCGGGGTACCGCGTTGTCAGCAATCCGTGCGTCCAGCCGTAACACCTGAATAGCGATCTTCTTCTTCTCGTGACCGACGTTGATCAAATGATCGAGCTGCGCGCGGACAATCTCCGGCGGCGCCGCGTACCGACGGATAGCGGTTCATCGATAATCACTTCATACTTGGGTCCGCCGGGCCGGTCAAGGACCCGTTGCCGGGCAGTTCGCGCCTCCAAGGCTCGCTCAACTGTGAACCTGCGGGGATAGGCGGCACGATCGGCTACCGCGCGAACCTCGGTGTACGCCGGGATCTGCAATAAGCCTGGCAGCAACGTGATGTGATATTCCGCGATGTGCTCCGCGCCCGCTTCCAGGTCCGCATAGAGCGCCTGCCGTGGCCCCATCTCGACGCGGAACTTCTCCCACCAACCGTTTTCCTGGGACTCGCGAGCGATGGTCATGATCCTTTCCCACCGCTGCTCGTCCACTCGGAAGTGGTCGAGGACCCGCATAATCTCGTCCTGGTCCGGTCGGACTCTTGCGTTCTCGATACGGCTTAGCTTCTGCTTGGCGATCTTCGCCTCTTTGCAGAGCCGCTCGGCAGAGTAGTCGTGCTCCTCACGTAGCTGAATGAGTTCGGCGGCGAGTCGGCGACGACGCACGTAGGGACTGATCACCGGCACCTCCGGAACGAGACGCGAAAGCCCGTGATCCGTCCTGCGTGGATCTCGGCGGCGAGATCGTAACCCCTGGTTTCGCCAAACAGCACTGTTTCCGATCTTGCCTCCCACACAAAGCCCAGGCCAGGCGATCGGCGACCGGCAAGTCTCCCCACAACTTTCCTCATAGACCGGTGTTCCCAGGGTGCCGACGAACCGTGATCGTGGAAGCACCACAAGCGATGTGTCTATGGCTTGGGGTGGGTCACGCGGCGACAGGTTCGCGGCGGATACCCGGCATTCCGAGGTGCGGAGGAGGCGATTTGGACGCCATAAGCGCAACGCACGCTACCCGGGTTTGTGGCCGTGCCCGAACGACGCGGCGAGACTCGGGCAGCGGCCGGAGAGGGGTGGACGTGATGAGCGTTCTCGTGTCGAGTCTGAACGGCTCGCGCATGCTCAACCTGGCTGCCGACGTTTATAGAGCGCATCCGGCGACGCCACAGGGCTGTGGATGTGACCGATCGGCATGCCGGTCGCGGCTGCACGCCATGAAGATCCTCGCGGCGATGGCGCGGGGCACGAATATGCCGGAACACCCCTACCCCCTGTGGGGGTTGCTGGTCTGCAACGGCTGCGGCCTGCCGCTGTGCCCGCTCGAATCCGCCGACAGTCGGCGCAGCTACCGGTCGGCGTGCGGATGCCGGATGAACCTGGTCGACGCGGCTACCGCTGAGCGGTTGACCTACGAGGCACTCAAACGGCGCAGCCTCACACCCGCTGAAGGTGTTCCCGAGCCAGCATGGGGCGAACTCTTCGCACGAACGTTGGTTTCCGTCGGGATCGGCGCTGTGCCAGAGGACTTGGCGTTCGTCTGGCGAGTCTGAGACCCCTGCTCGCTGTCGCTGCCAGGAAGGCGTGGCGGTGGGCAGGACAGACGTCGCGTATTCGCTTGACCGCCATGTGAAAGGGCGTGGGTTGTGCTCGCTGATGACTTCTTCCGGTTGGCCCATCACGACGTAACAGGAAGGCTGCGGCTGCACGCCCGCGCGGTCGAGATCGGCTTGGCCGCCGCGTTGCTCGGAGAGCTGGTCTCCGACAAGCGGGTTGAGGTCCGCGATGGCGTGCTGGTCGTCGTGGACCGCACCCCACCGACCGACGCTGTTTCCCACACGGTGCTCGACACCCTGGTCATGGAGCCGGAGCGACACACCGTACGGAACTGGCTGACGTTCCTCTCACACGACGCCCGCCGGCAGGTGGCCGAGCGGCTGTTGCGGGCCGGCCATCTCCAGCCGGTGACATCGCGGCGGCTATTCCGCCCGGCCCAAACGATCTATGTCCCCGCGGACATGAACAAGGCGGCTTGGCCGTGGTTGTCGCTGTCGATGCGGCTACGGCAGCAGCAACCGTTCGACTACGACTCGGCGTGCCTGGCCGGGCTCACGCTCGCGACCGGCTTGGACAAGTTCGTTCTGGAAGGCGCACCTCCGCGCGCTCCCGAGTACCTCCGTCACATCGCGGCCGGCTTGTGGCCCCCGATGAGAGAACTGCTCGCGCACACCCAAGCCGCGATCGGCGACGCCGTGCTCGCTCATCGCACCTGAAGATCCCCCCGCCCCTCCAACAACCCCCTTTCCCCGGAGTTGCCGTGACCAGTTCCCAACCTGCCCGTGTCAGCCCCGTGACCAGCGCCCTGGCCCGCAACCGCCTCGGCGTCCCGTCCGTGGTGTTCTTCGTCGTGGCCGCCGCCGCGCCCCTCACGGTCGTCGCGGGTGGCGCCACAACCGGATTCGCCATCACCGGCGTCACCGGTATCCCCGTCGCGTACCTGACGGTCGCGGTGATCCTCGCCCTGTTCGCCGTTGGCTACGTGGCCATGTCCCGACACATCCTCAACGCCGGTGCGTTCTACACCTACATCACCCACGGCCTCGGCAAACCCGCCGGTGTCGCCGGTGCGCTGGTCGCTCTGGTGGCCTACAACGCGATGCAGATCGGCCTCTATGGCGGCTTCGGCGCCGTGACGGCGAGCTTCATCAACCCCCGGGTGGGCTGGGGCATCTCGTGGTGGGCGTACGCTCTCGCCGCCTGGACGATCGTCGCCATCCTCGGCGTGCTCCGGGTCGACCTCAACGGCCGGGTCCTCGCGGTCATGCTGAGCGCCGAAATCCTCGTCGCGGTGATCGCGGACGCCGTGATGCTGAGCCACCCCGCCGACGACGGCCTCAGCCTGGCCACCCTGTCCCCGTCGCACCTGTTCGCCGCGGGGATCGGCGCCGCGCTCGTCACCGCCATCACCGGGTTCGTCGGCTTCGAGGCAACCGTCGTGTTCTCCGAGGAGACCCGCGACCCGAAGCGGACGATCGCCCGCGCTACCTACATCGCCGTCGCGACAACCGGCCTCCTCTACGGGCTGTCGTCCTGGTCCATGTCGGTCGCCACCGGCCCGGACCGGATCGTGGACGCGGCCACGGCGGACGGCACCGAACTCATCTTCAACCTGGTCCTGCCCCACCTCGGCCACACCGTCGTCGACATCATGCACATCCTCTTCATCACCAGTCTGTTCGCCGCGTTGCTGGCGTTCCACAACACGGTCGCCCGCTACTCGTTCGCACTCGGCCGCGAAGGCGTCCTGCCCGAATGGATGGGACGGACCAGCCGCCGCACCGGCGCACCCGCCGCCGGCTCGATCGCCCAAACAGGGCTCGCCCTCGCCGTGCTCATCGGCTACGCCGCCGCAGGCGCGGACCCGATCGTCCACCTGTTCTTCTGGGTCACGGTCACCGGCGGCCTGGGCGTGCTGATCCTCATGACGGGCACCTCAGCCGCCGTGGTCGGCTACTTCGCCCGCCATCCCCACGATGAGAGCGCGTGGAAGCGCCTGGTCGCGCCCGGCATGGCCGCGATCCTGCTGGCCGTCGTGCTCTGGGTAACCCTCGCCGAGTTCGCGACCCTCCTCGGCGTTACCCCGAACAGCTCGTTGATGTGGATGTTCCCCGCCGCCTACGCGGTTGCCGCCCTGGCCGGCATCGGCTGGGCGGTGTTCCTACGAGTGACGAAGCCGAACGTGTACGAGGCGATCGGCCTCGGCGCCAACAGCGTCACGCCCACGGCCCACCGCGTCGATGCCGCTCTCGCCGGACCAACCCGCGCTGACGCCGGGAGGAAATAACTCGATGACCGCCACGGCCCCGCAAGCAAAGATCCGCCGCGCTACCGAGACCGACGCGGAACAGCTCGTGCAGCTCCTCACCGATGCGTTCCTGACCGGTCCGGTCGCCGACTGGCTCGTCCCCAACGAGGCCATTCGCCGGCAGGTCTACCTCGGCTACTTCGCCATCTGGACGGAACACGCCCTCCACAACGGGCTGGTCTACACGACCGCCGACCTGTCCGGCGCAGCACTCTGGTATCCCCCGGCGCACACAGCCGAACCGGTCAACTACCACAAACGCCTCGCCGAAGCGGCAGGAACATGGCGGTTCAGGTTCTTCATGCTCGAAGACACCTTCGCCAAACACCATCCCACCTGGCCGCACCATTACCTGGCGTTCCTCGCCGTAGCCCCGCAGCGGCAGTCCGCCGGAATCGGCAGCGCCCTGCTGCGCCATCACCACGCCCGGCTCGGTTCCCAGCCGGCCTATCTGGAAGCAAGTAACGAGCGCAACCGCGACCTGTACCTACGGCACGGCTACCACACGACCGGCCCCTTCTACCTGCCACGCGGCGGCCCGCCCATCTGGCCCATGCGCTACGCCCCCACACCGTCATCGACCCGTTCCCTGGCCCCTGCCGAGGCAGCCGTCTCACAACCGGAGTCCGGGACCTATGGCGAGGGCGGCCCCGCGTAAGGCCGAGGCCGTCACCGCATGAACCGAAGCCCGACAGCTACCCACCGCCGACGGGACCAGCGGACACCCGTCCGAGTACCACCTACCCCGGCACCGGTGTGGCGCCGTCCCGCACAAGCGACGGCGGCACCGCCCGCAAGACGAACGATCCCCAAGTGCTCCGAGGCCGGGCCGCGTTCGTAACCTCGCGGTCTCGCTTCAAGGTCCAACCATCGTGGAGGCGGTAATGCGGGACATTGTCAACGAGCGGGACGAGATAGTCGGCCGAGCCACAAGGGAAGAGGTTGCGGGAGGAAGGCTGATATGCCGCGTCGCATTCGTGATGTTAGTAAACAGTAACGGCGAATTCCTTCTACAACAGCGCTCTGCCAAAAAGAACACGTACCCGCTCTACTGGTCGGGAGCGGCGGCAGGCCACCTGGCCAGCGGCGAGACGTACGAGGCGGGCGCAAGACGGGAACTGAAGGAGGAACTCGGCATCGAGGTGCCTCTCAAGTACGTCGGCAAGTTCTACTCGGAGCCGGACCGCGAGATGGTTGGCGCCTTCCTCGGCTGCTATGACGGACCGGTGCAGGTCGAGAGACATGAGGTCGAGCGGATCGCGCACTTCAGTCCGCAGCACCTGGCCGGGAAGCCGAACATGCGAATCACCAGCTTCGTCAAACGGTCACTGCCCATCATCCTCCCGCAGTTGAGCGCCTTATCCCTGCCCTCCGGCCACAGGTCAACGGGGCACGACCATGGATGAGCTGGTCGCCCTGGCCATCGGCTTGCTGCTGCTGATCGCAGCGCTCGTTAGGAGTGGCACATCGGGCATCACGTGGTTGCTGTTCCGGTTGCGTCTCTCGCGGTTACTCACCGTCGGCCTGGCCCTGCTCTTGATCTCGGCCGTCCTGATCCACCTGAAAAGCGAACTCGGCCGATCCTAGTCAACCGAGTTCCCAAGATGTGGCGCCAGGTCCGATCCGACAGGCGACCACTTGCGATGGATGCGACAGGTGTCGACCGTCGTCCCCCGTGGGACAGCGATCCCGCTGCCGCTGCCTGCCGCTACATCCGCACGGTGCCCCTGCTCCTCACCGACCACCTGTTCGCCAAGCCGCCCATGCAAGCTGCGGGGAGGCCGCGAGCCCGGATTGGATGGCTACGGCCCGCGTCGTCATCAATCTCGCCGTCGAACGGCTCCAGCGTGCACTCATCCAACTCGCCGGGCTCCAGCGCGGCGACAACCCGACCACTACACAACAAGGCGCCAAATGAACGCAGATGAGTTCCTCAGCGCCTCACGGCCCTACGACCGACCTCGGTGTCAACACCCAAGCCAACCGGCCGCATCACGTCCCGTCACCGCCATGCCCCCAACCGAGCACCCAGTTGCTCCGGGTGGCGGCAGTTCATCCGTGGGCCACCCCACTGCGACCCGCCCGACGAACCCGCTGCCCTCACCAAACTCCCGGCCACCGTGCCCTGGACCGAACCGAAAGGAGCGGCACCTCCCATGCGTACCACCATGCACGTCAGCGTGCGGCACGCCACCCTCCACGACGCACCAGCCCTCACCAGCACCCTGGTCAACGCGCTAGTCGATACTCCGGACGCCGAATGGTTCATCCCAGACGAGGAGTCGCGGCGCGCCGTCTACGCCGAACTGTGTGCCGGCCTGATCGACTACGTCCTCGACAACCGCAGCGGCGCGGTCTACACCGTCGATGCCCACAGCGCCGTCGGCATTTGGTATCCGGATACCAGCACGCCGCCCAATCTGGTCGCCTTCCTCAGCCACGCTCACGCCCACACCCCGGCCGCCGAGCGCATCCGCCTAGCCGAAGCCGCACTCGCCGCCCACACTCCCAGCATCCGACACCACCGCCTCGGGTACCTTGCCGTCGCACCCGACCGCCAATGCACCGGCTTGGGCACCGCCTTGCTACGCCACCGGCACGCCACCTTCGACGCCGCAGGCATCCCCGCATATCTCGTGGCAACAAGCACCGGCAACCGGGACCTGTTCGCACGTCACGGCTACCGGCTCATGCGCCAGGCACCGATCCGTCTACCGCACGGCGGCCCAACATTCTGGCCGATGTGGCGCCAGCCCTGCGCTGTCGAGGCACTCCCCAGAAACCCGGGGTGACGGGTTCCCATGACGCCACTCGGCAACGCCATCACGCCACCGGCCTTCCGCCGTATCCGCCGCCCCGGTAGCGGCTACGCCCTGATGCCGCTCATCGTGGTACTACTCCTCACCGCAGCCGTCCGCACCAAGGACGCATCTCCAATGCTCGATGTTTCCCCTGTCCAGACCACACGGATCCCGGCCACCGCCCCAGCCAAGGAAGCGCGTACCTCCGACAGGCTCAAGCGGCTCGCCGACACCATCGGTCCCGCTGTCCTCGACTTTGCAGCAACGCCGCTACCATTTCATCCACCTGTGTCGATGGATTTTCGACACGACAGGGAGGCCCGCTTCGCAGCCGATGGTTCCCGCCGTGCAGTCCGTTGAGACTTTGCGGTGGGTAGGAGAGCACGAGGGTTGACGCCGGAGGCATCGGCGCAGGCCCGGTTCGGTGCCGAGCTGCGTAGCTGGCGGACAAGGCGGGGCCTGACACAGCGGGCCCTTGCCCTTGTGGTGCTCTATAGCCAGGAGGCGGTAGCCAAGGTGGAGAAAGCGCAGCGGTGGCCGCCGGAGGATCTTGCCCAGCGCTGTGACCAGGTCCTAAAGACTGGAGGTGCGCTCACGCGGCTGTGGCCGGAAGTTGAACGTGAACGGCTGCGCCAGGACGGCCGCCGGTCGTCTCGCCAGCCGCGCGACGTTGGAGAGGTGGACCGGTGAGAGTCCTAGTCACCGGGGCCGGCGGATTCATAGGCCGTGCGACTACCGAACGGCTGATCCAGGACGGGCATGCGGTCACCGCACTCGATCGGCAGCCTGGCCGCCTGCGGTGGCCCGACGTCGCGGACGTTGGAGGCGCCCGACTGCGGCTCATTGGAGACGACCTGCTGAACGTGGATCTGGATGAGTTGCTGGCCGACGTGGACGCCGTCGTTCACCTAGCGGGGCGGGGCAACGTCCGCGCTTCCTGGCACGACCCCGGCCCCTACCTGCGAGACAACGTTGAGGCCACCGATCGGCTGTGCCGGCATGTCGCGATGGCAGAGCGGCCCCGCGTGATGGTGTTGGCATCATCCTCCAGCGTGTACGGGGGGCGGTTGCTGCCGTGGTCGGAGGAGTCCGCCGTCGCGCCGGCATCGCCGTACGGGGGGTCGAAGCTTGCCGCCGAGCGCGTCGCCGAGGTCCGTCTCGCAGGCTGCGGCAAGACCTTGGTGACAGCCCGGCTGTTCTCGGTGTACGGGCCGGGTCAGCGCGAGGACTTGCTGTTGTCCCGTTTGATCGACTGCGCCCTCACCGGCGATGTGTTCACAGTGCATGGCGATGGGACACAGCGACGTGACTTTACGTTCATTGACGATGTGGTCACCTGCCTGATGCACCTTCTGCACGTTGAATGTTCAGATGTGCTCAATGTCTGCACTGGTGCGAGCAGGTCGGTGCTGGAATTGGTCGATCTCGTGGGAGAGTTGACAGGCCGATCCTTGCGCATCTCGGCCGATCAGACTACGAGCGTTGAGGCGATCGGCGCGGCACATACATGGGGCGATAACAGAAAACTGTTACGGATGTGTGGCCCGTTGAACTGGACCCCGTTGCGCGACGGAGTTGCTCGGCAGATCGAGTCGCAGCAACACCGGTGACCTGGTTGATTATGCGAGCGTCATAACGTTTAACCATCGCCGCAGTCTGTCGGCTGCTTCGCTGACGGGCTGCGCCCCCATCTTCCATTGCAAAGTGGCGCCGCCGCGCTCACGGAAAGCCGCGCAGTTGTCGGCGCGGTCATCAACGAGGATAGCGTCGGTGAAGTTTAGGCCGGTCTGCGCGAGCCATGGTCCGAAGAAGCCAACCGGATCTTCACTCTTCAGGGCTGCCACGTTGCTTGAGCAGATAATGTCGTCACAGGTGAAGGCCCATTCGGCGAGGGTTTCCGACTGTGGTGATGGCGGGCGTGTGCGGCGGTTGCGGGCCTTGTCGAAGGTGTCAACGAAGCAGTCCATGTTGTCGGTGGCGATTACGACCAGGGCCATGGCCTTCATGGTGCGTAGCACGTCGAACAGTTCAACGTTAACCCTCATCCGCGCGCAGTCGACGTAGAGGCGCCTGCTGAGGAAATCGTCGCGGAACCGGCGATCCAAGCGGATATCCATGGCTTCGATGATCTGCTCCGACGACAGCAGCCCTTTCATCCACTCATTCGCGGTGCCAGTCTCGCGCGAGAATACGTTGGCGAGGTTCGCTTCTAGCTGGGCGCGGAGCGGATGTGTGGCGCTGTCACGGATAGACATCCAGAACGGGTCACGGGACAGCACTCCATGCCAGTCCACAAAGATGACCCGGCCTCCCAACGGCACTTGCCTCACCGACTGTCCTCCCTTTAGGCGTGCTGGCCCTGCAAGAGTCTCGTGACATATGACGTGGCGCGTTCGAGAGTTTGCTGAACATTCTGTGCGGCATCGATCCAAACAACCGGGCTTCCTTGATCTACTAGCCGGCGATAGTAGCCTCGGATACCGGAGTTGAACGTTGGGTTGATGAAGATGCTGTCGTCGGCGAATTTTCCTTTATTGCGATCAAGAACGACGTCCTGTGGCACGTCTAGGTATAGTACGAGATCCGGCCAGGTTGGGATGTCCGCTCCCGCCATCATTCGGCTGGCGTGTTCGTAGCAGCCGAGGCCAGTCACCCGGTCAAGGGCGTAGCGGTGCGCCAGTAGTGTGTGCACGCTGCGGTCGAGCACGACGACCGCGGTCGGGTTCGAGCGGGCGTACCTGGTGCGGTCGGACTCGATAGCCAACAGCCGACGCAGCCCAGCGTCGTCCTCGGCGAGGGACTGTGGCACTGCCGGGGGCAGGAACCGGCCACCGCCGACGTGATCGGCGAAGCACTCCACATATGTGGCTCCCGGGCCACGCAGCTCCGACAGCAGCCGACGGGCCAGGGTGGTCTTCCCGGCGCAGCACGGTCCTTCCACAGCTACCCACAGGCGGGTATCAGTCATGCGATCTGCCGGCGTTCGGTCTTGCCGACGCCGGACCCTCCTCTCAACAGACGGATAGCGCCGACGAAGCCGCCAACGCCGAACAGGATGGTCGCCACCGGACATGCCAGCAGCCGGAGCAGCCGCCGACGCGCCGAGGCGGGCACGCCGAAGACGCGATCAATCGCCACCAGTTGGAGCAGGTAGACAGCGGTGAGCACGCCGGCCGCGATACGCAGGGCGACGGGCCCGAGGAGCAGCAGGCCCACTGTTGCCGGCGGCACGACGGCGCAGCCGAGCCATTCCAACGCCGACCCCCAGGCCGAGGCCGTCTGCAACCGTGCCCGCCACCCCGGTTGGGTTGATGGATCATGCAGGTACCGCCAGGCACGGGCGGGGCCGAAGAACCACCGCGAGGCTTGTTCCACCTGCCGTGCGGGCGTGTCCGGAACCTCAGCCTGGTCGAGGCTGGGCACGGCGACCATGGGCACGTTCCGTGACCCGAGATAGAAGCTGTAGCGCATGTCCTCCAACGGCGAGCACGCGGGGAACGGCAGGTCAAGCAGCAGGGACAGTCGTATGCACAGACCGTGGGTGGTGACGTGGGCGTATACGTACGAGCACAGCCACCGTTTAAGTGGGCCGGCTGCGGCGGACCGGTTACGCAGCCGAGGTATCTCGAATCCGGCGACGAACCGGTTAGCGCGCAGGGCGCCGCCTTCACCGACGGCCCACGCCAGCCAGGACAGCACACCGCGCACCGGTGGCCGGGTGCGGACCTCGAAGCGGGAGGACTGGTGGAAGACGCTGGCCTCGGGTAAGGCCGCTATGGCTCGGGTGAACTGGTCGAGGGAATCGTTCGGTGGGCGGGAGTCCGCGTCGTAGCACGTAAGGAACGCCTCCGAGGGCGACACCCCGGGCGGCAGCAGAGACGCGCATTGGGCCGCGGCGAAGTTGAGCTGGTCACCCTTCAGCCCGTCCGGGTCGTCGCAGTGAAGGTGGATCAGCTTGTGCTCAGCGGCGAGTTGCTCGACGACCTTCACCGTGTCCTCGCTGTCGTGCTGCAACGCCTCGACGGCCTCCCGTGCGGTGGTGATCACGATGAGCTGCGCGGCATGTCCACGCGCCAATGCGTTCAGGTGAGCGGCGGCATCGGCGATGATGCCTGCCTCACGCAGCACCGGAACCACGACGAAGAAGATCGGCCCCGGGGTCGAGTGTGCGGAGGCCGGAGGGATGCCGGCGGCGGTGAAGCGGCAGGAATGGATAACGCCGGACAGGACGAACAGTTGCCGTACCAGGACAGCGCCGAGCAGCCCGGAAACGGCGAGTGCCGACACGGTCATGGGGCCGTGGCCCGAACACGCTTGACTCCGGCGCGCCCGTCATCGCCGACCGGGAGGTGTGTGCCAGCGTGTGTCTCCGCTGCGGCCGGCTCCGCTGTGCTGTCGCGGGCCGGGTTGGCCGGCTGGTAGCTGAGCTTGCGCTGCTCTTGGATGAAGTGGGTCGGATCCGTGATCGGTGTTCCGGCGTAGGGAACGGCCTCGTCTCCGCCCCACCGGGCGACGTACTGGGCTTGGAAACCGTCGCACACTGGCGAAAACGCGCACCCGTCACAGGCGGGCACGTGCACGTAATGGTGACGCTGCTGCTGACGCTGGGACGCCTCGCCGTACCACTGCGGCGACGGCGGTCCCTCATGGCCCGCGTCGTACCAGGAGTTGTAGTCCCACTCGTGCGGGTCATAAGGGAGCTGGTAGCCGGTGTAAACGTGCGCCTCGCGGCCGGGGAGCTGGCACGGCGGCATGTACCGTACGTTCGCCTCGACGCCGTGGGCGGTGCACCGGTCGATCGCCCTGGCCAGGTAGGGGGCGATGTCCGAGTGTCGCGCCTGGAACTCGATCTCCGGCTGCGCGGTCCATTCGAAGTACGGGTTGAAGGTGAGGAAGTTGACCACTCGGGCACCCTTCTCCCCGGCGAGGTCAGCGATGGCCTCCAGCTCGGTGAGGTTGTCCCGAATCATGGTCACGTTGAACCGGAACGGCACACCGAGGGTGTTCAGGTTGTCCAACGCGGCCATCTGCCGGGCGAAGTTGTCCCGGCCCCGGCCGTGGATCTCGGCCACCGTGTCACCGATACCGTGGATCGACACGAGGAAGTCGTGGATACCCGCCTCAACGTAGGCGCGGGCGCGGTCCAGGGCGGCCAGGTGCATCCCGTGGGTGATGACCGTCGGACGCAGCCCGATCCGAGCAGCATGCGCCACGATGTCCAAAGCCTGCGGGTGCAGGGTCGGTTCGCCGCCCATGAAGTCCACGAACTCGTTGCCGTAGAAGTGGTGGAACTTGTCCAGCGCGGCGGTGGCCTCACCGACTGGCATCCACGCCTTCTCCCGGCTGGACACGAGTTCGTCGTAGCAGAACTTGCACCGCACGTCGCAGCGCAAACCCAACCACAGGACGCCGCGCCGGGTCGGTTGCCGCTGTGTTGACCAGACGGGCGGCAAGGGGGTCGTAGTCATCGCCGTCTCCTCCTCCGAGTGAGCCGTGTCGTTGGTCAGGTGTCATAGGTAGAGCTGGCGGAACCGGATAGCGCCGTGCAGCTCGCCGACGAGCACGCCGGCCGCTTCCACGAGTTGCAGGGCGGCCCGCGACGCCGGCCCGCCATCGCCCCTGGCCAACGCCCGCAGCGCCCGGGGAACGGCCGTCAGCGCCCGCCCAGCGCGCCGCCATGGGTATGTGTCGAACACGAACCGTCTGCCCGACACCCGCCTGTACTTGGCGAACAGCAACACCTGATAGACGGCGTAGCCCCGGAACCGGCGGAAGTGAGCGGCCAGCCCGGACCGGTCCTCATGCAAGATCACCGCATCGGGTACCAGCCCGATCGGATGCCCGGCGAGACCGAGTTTGTAGCAGGCGTCCACGTCGTTGCCCGACCGCAGTTCCTCATCGAAGCCACCCGCCCGGCGCAGGTACTCGGTGACGAAGCCGGAGTTCGCCCCAGCGACGTATGGCAGGTGTAGAGCGGGAAGATAGTTCAACGAGGTCTGCCCGTCGACCACGGTGATCGCATGCCGCTGAGTCCACGTCCGCGGCTCGTACTTCTCGATAGCGCCACCGACTGCCCCGAACCGACCGTCAGCGAGCCCCGTGGTCATCTTCTCGATCCAGTCAGGACGGGCCACACAATCCGCATCGGTCATGAGCAGAAACCGACCCCGGGCGGC
Organism: Plantactinospora sp. WMMC1484; assembly: GCF_049315195.1. Lineage (NCBI taxonomy): Bacteria > Bacillati > Actinomycetota > Actinomycetes > Micromonosporales > Micromonosporaceae > Plantactinospora > Plantactinospora sp. WMMC1484. Next base: position 2,450,317 of record NZ_CP186055.1, on the reverse strand, counting down.
GGCTAGCCCGACGTTGCGCGCCGCCGCCATGTTCGCCACGGGCAGATGCAGATACCGCACCACCCCGCCCAACCCGTCTACATCCGCCAGGACAGCGCTGCCGTTCTCCACAATCCAGACCTCGTACGCATCTGGCGGGATCGTCTGATGGGTGAGGGAGTCGAGCAGCCGTCGGACCCGGCCATCCCCGCTGACCGCGACGACCACCGAGGCCAGCAGAGCGGAATCAGCCACGGAACTGCCTACACATCGACGGAACCAGCCCCAAGGTCATGTGCCGAGGCGCCGAACACTGCTGGCAGAACGAGATTCGGTCACGGCGAAACCGCTCGAACTCCTGGCCGGTCCACACGTCGCTCAGCGGCCGGTCCGTGATGTTGCCGACCTCGCCCTCGTGTGAGATCTCCACCAGGCAGCACGGCAGCACCCGACCGTCCGGCTCGGCCAGCGCGTAGTAGTTCGGCACTGTGCAGGCTTTGCGCACGGAGGCCATGTCCGGCCAGTAGATGCCCTGCGCGTAGTTGGAGTCGGGGTTCTCCCGGGAGAAGAACGTGGCCAACACCTGCACTGCGTTCGCCTGGACGATCTCGGCGGTCTTCCTCTCCTGCAAAATCGCCAGGATCGCCGGTACCGTCTCGTTCCGGAACTCGCGGATCTCCGGTTCGGTGAGCAGCGACGTCCCCGTGGTGTCGCCGTAGACATTCATCAGGTAGATCGAGGCGATGCCCGTGTCCACACAGTGCGCCACTAGCTCCGGGATGTCCCGGAAGTTGTCGCGGGTGATCACGGTCATGTAGTTCATCCGGAACTCCGGGAAGTCGGCCCCCGCCCGCCGAACCGTGTCGATCGCCTTCATGATCGTCGGTAGGGCGTTGCGGACCCCTCGAAGCTTGGCGTACTTCGCCGGGTCCAGGGTGTCCACCGAAAAGTTCCACGCCCCGAGTCCGGCGTCAATGATCTCCCGTGCCTTCTCGACCGTCACACCGGTGCCTACCGAGTTCATGAACACGAACACCCCCGGGTGCCGCTTCGCCGCCTGGATGACCTCGACCAGATGGGGATACAGCAGCGGGTCGCCGCCGGACAGTTGGAACTCCTTCATGCCCAGCCCCGCCGCCTCATCGATGCTGCGCAGCGCCAGGTCCAGCGGCATGTGTCCCGGATTCGGGATGCGGGTCGACCCGTTGTTGGGCAGCAGCCGCAGCGCTTGCTTCTTTTCCGCGACCATGCCCTGGTAGTAGTCCTGCCGAAGATCGCAGTACGGGCAGCGGTGATAGCAGTAGACCGTCGGCTTGAGGACGAACTGAGCGAGAGCGGGCGGTTCGACCTGCGCATTCATCGGCTTGCACCTGACCTTCGCGAGATCCGACCACGAGGCAGGACGGCCAGCGGTCTCACGCGCCGGAGTCGTCCCAACACCCATCGTCGCCTCGGACGTTGGCCAGGTTCAATGGCTGGTCGGTAGTTGTACGAAAAGCCGCTGAGCCCCTTGCCTGGTCAGCCTGCCGAACCGCTGCCCCGTCTCAGCGGACGTCAATCTCCGGGTTCAGCTCGCGGCGGACCGGGCATCTTCCGCCGCCACTTCAAGTAGCGCCAGATGCCCTTCGCGGGTTGTGTCTCGGCGCAGCCGAGGAGTCGGCCGGCGCCCTGGCTGGTTGACGCGGTGCTACTGTATGCGCAGTTCGGGTCGTGCACTAACCTCGATGATTCGCCGGTGAGGGCTGCAGTGCGGGCGCCCTAGCCGAGCGGTGAGGCATGGTGTGAGCACCAGCAACGGGGTCGGCCGTCAGCACACGAAACCCCGTTCGGAACCGCCAGCCTGCAACCGCATCGGCAGCTCGAATGCAAGGTCAACCTGCACATTGCCCCAGCTCAACCCAAGCAACGGCACGGTCAAGCCGTGCAGGTTCGTCTCTAGCCGGGGGCACACTACAGAACGGCGAAGTCGCAACGTGACTGGTCGACGACCACAGGTTGAGGCGAAGTTCGCATTGACATAGAAGTATGTCGCTATGACCCCAGGCTCGATGCCCCGGGCTGCGACCGTCTGCGGTCAGGGCTACGCGTCGAACTCGCCGTCGCGCACCCCGCCGGTGAACGTCGCCCACTCGTTTGGCGTGAACTCCAGCACCGGTCCGGTCCTTCGAGTCCCGCATGCCCACAGTGCCGTCGGGTGCGAAGGCGACCTCGACGCAGTTGTCGCCGCCGCCGGAGCGGCTGGACTTGCGCCAGTTGGTGAACTTCTCGGCGTGCATGGTCATCTCCTGGTGTAGTCGGGCAGGATCTACCTGGTAGCAACCGCAGCCCCTTCCGCTGCACAAATATCTCCCGACGCTCCTTGGCCCGGCCCTTGCCATCGAGCACGTACCCCGTCAGCCGGTATGAGCGGGCCGTCAACGGCGTCCATGATGTTGCGAAGTGTTGCGACGCTACTGGCCGAGTTGATCGATTGTGCGCCCGATCAGCGCCCGCGCCTCCGGCCCGTACACAGCCGACACCTGTAGCCAATCGAACATCCGGGCGTACAGCTCGATCTCGTGTGGCCGGGTGACCTCGAGGCTCGCAGTCGGCGTCTCCAGCGCGACCAGCAGGTTGTCAAAGATCCAGAAGCCAGTGGACGCGACCGCCGGGCGTTCGGTCATCAGGGGGATGATGCCCACCGAGACGTTTGGCAGGGACATCACCGCGAGCAGCCGGTCCAGCTGCCCGGCTTGGGTGGCGGCGTCCCCGAACCAGGTGCGCAGCGCCTGTTCCTCCAGCACCACCACGAATCGCTTGCCCCGCTGGTAGAGCACCCGCTGACGCTCCATCCGCACCGCCACGGCCTCGTCCAGGTCGTTCGGTGTCTCCAGGAAGTCGATCCAGAACGACAGCATCGCCGCCGTGTAGTCGGCGGTCTGGAACAGCCCGGGGATGGCGTTCTGCTCGTAGATCCGGAACACCGACGTCTGCTCGTACAGGGCAACGGTGTGCGCGCCGAGCATACGCTTCATGCCCGCCCGGCTCTGCCGCCGGAACTCCAGGTACGCCGACTCCACCGCCCGCAGCGTGGCGATCAGATCCGGAATCTGGTCTTCGGCGTTGCACACCCGGCACCAGGCCCGGATGTCGTTGTCGGTCGGCGGCTGCACGCCAATGCTCGATCTTGCTGACCCGCATGAAGTGCTGGCCGGTCAAGGCCGCCAGCGCCCGCCCCGTGAGCCCTGCTTCCTTACTCAGCTCACGGAGACGGACGCCGAGCGCCTCCTGGCCCTGCCGGGCAGCGCTAGACGGGTTGGTAGTCACGGTGCGGGACAGCCAACTGCCAAACAGCCTCGAACGCCGACCGGTACAACCGCAGGTCAGCCGGGTCGGTGGACGCCACCCTATCCACGGCCAGGCCGTTGCCCGCGTAGATCAGGAAAACCGCCAACCGGTCGTCGAGCAGGTAGTAATCGTTGCCCGGCAACCCCAGCGACGACACCAGCCGACGCGGCACCCACCGGATGTCCTCGCCAGCGTCAACCATGGGCGCCGCGATGCTGTACGACCAGCGCTGATAGTCGCTCAGCGGCTCAGAGACGATACGCGCCCGGCGCACTGACCGGCCTGCCTTGACGTGCTCGCGCAGGCTCTCGCACCAGCCGTCCAACCACGCCAGGTCATCCGGTTCACCCGCAGTCCACTTGGCCATGTGCGGCAACTCCACCGCAGTGCCGTAGGCGTCGCGCGTCTCCAAGTGGATGGCATCGCCCTCGAAGCTCACCAGCAGCCGCTCGAACTCGTCCTCACTGATCGAGGTCACGATCCCCCTGCCTGAAGACCCGGAGCATCCGGTCCGGGATCTCCACGCAGGACTCACCCTCCGGGATGCTCATCTGCGCCAACACCGCCGGATCCGACACCACCCAACCCTGCACCACCCAGCTCTCCCGGTCGGTGCGGTACACCGACGCGACCTTCCTCATTCACTCAACTGCTGCGACCTGCCTCGGCACCCGCTGCTATCCATGATGTTTCAGGAGTCGCCGCGCCTCCCGACGGATTTACAACCTGGACCACTAAGCCCTCCGGACGTTCACCGCGACCTTGAAGCGTTTGCCGGGATTGGGGCCCGGCGTCGCGGTGATCTTCAGAGGTTGATCGGGGCGCGGTAGCGTGGCGGTAAGGCTGCGGACCAGCGTCGCCATCGTCACGACCGCGAGCACCTCGGTCATGCCGGCGCCAAGGCAGGTGTGGCTGCCCACCGAGAACGGCGCGTACACCGATGCCTTGCGCGCCGCCGCGAAGTCGCGGTCGATGTCGAAGCGCTCGGGCGAGGGAAAGTGCTCCGGTAGGTGGTGCGGCACCGACGTCGCCACGAGCACCCGGCGCCCCTTCTCGATCCGGTAACCCTCAAAATCAAAGGCTTTCGTCGCCGTACGGGCGGAGCCCGGCGCCGGTGGATACATGCGCAGTGTCTCGAGCACCAGCCCGCGCAGCGCCGGCATGTCGCGCAGCCGGTCGAAGGTGAACGGTCCGGCGCCGTCCGTCTCGGCGGTCACGCGCGCCAGCACATCGGGGTGCCGCAGCAGCGCGTAGAGCATGAAACTGTAGAGGTAGGCGACCGTGTTGATACCAGCGAAGTAGCCCTGCAACGCCATGCCCGCGCGCACCTCCGGCGGGTACGGCCGGCCGTTCTCGTCCACTGCGGCGAGCGCCTTGTCCAGCAGGTCGGCCGGTCCGCCGACGGGTTGTTTCGCGCGCTGCTCCAACGAGTCCCGGGCGAAGGCGAGGATCTCGGCGCGGGCCCGACGATAGACCGGCCACCGCAGCACCGACGGCGGCCACTTTCCGGCGATCGTGACGTCGAGTACCAGTTCGAACGCCCATCGCAACTGCTCGAACCGGGCCGCCGAGCTGGCACCGGTGAACGCGATCGACAGCTGCTCCGCGGCCAGCCGCTGAAACCGGTCAACCACCGGCAGGGCGGCTACGCCCTCCCACCTCTGGAAGGTCCGCTCGGTGATGGCGATGACGTCGTCCCAGCGTGCGGCCAGCAGGTCCCGGGACAGGCCGGCGGCGAGTTGCTTGCGCAGGTGGCGGTGCGGACGGTCACGCAGCACGTGTACGCGCATGTTGAACTCCCGGTTGAGCCCGCCGAAGGCCTCCTCGCTGGTGAGAACCTCATCGCCTTGCTTGAGCAGGAACTGGTTGGCGCGTTCCCCGGCCATGATGACGAATGCCTGATTCAACGCGCGGACCCGGAACACCGGACCCATCCTGCGATGCGTGTCCACGAGGAACCCCTGGACGTCCCCCATCATCCGCAGCGCGTTGCCGAGCAGCGGTAGCCCGGGCACGACGGGCGGCGGCGGCGATTGATCGTCCCTCATAAGATCATCTACCTCCGCGTCAGGGGAGCCACTGCAACGCCTCGCCCGCCGGCACCCGGTCACGGGCGTCCGGCCTGCGCCCCGTCCCGCGGCCGATCACATCCATGCCTGCCGGGGTGACCAGGGAACGCTCGAAGGCGAGCACGATCAGCTCCCGGTCGTCACTCAGATGCGTTATCCGCCACCTGCTCGACAGAACGCCGAGCGCACCCCTGCCACGCCACGTGAACACGCCCGACGCGGCGTCGAGGCGGTCCACCCCGACGATCCGCCGGGTGGCACCCGATCTGGTCCGATAGCTGACCTCATCACTCAGGACGAGCGGCGAGCCGCGCAGCAGCGCATATGTGAAGACCGGCTCCTTCCTCCGTCCGGACAACCACATCGGGAACGTCGTGGCCAGCACCCGCCACGATCCGGGCAGCGTCTCGCGCAACACGTCGACATCGATCATCGGGGCTCTTCCTCCTGCGCCACGCGCCGCCGGGGAAACACGTCGGCTCGCCGCATCCGCAGGATTATCGCGACCGCCGCCAGCAGCCACGGCAGGTAGGCCCCGGCCACGACACCGAAGTGCGGGCTGGCGGTGACACCGTACCGCTCCTCCATCAAGATGATCGATACGTTGGCGGCCATCATGCCGGACCAGACGAGCGCCGGCGTTCGGATCCAGGCGCGCGACCGAACAAAGGCGTAAATGGCGGCCAGGTAGAAGGGGCCGAAGAGCAGGATGTCGATCCAGATGGTCATGCGCCAGAACGCCGGCCGCGCCATGAGCAGCGGGTCGAAGGAACGTCCGTACCAGTGGACGAGGTCGACCACGGGCGGCGGTGGCCAGAGCGGATAGGCGAACTGCGCCGGGTTGTCGATGACCACCTGCTCCACATCGACGGTGTAGGTGACGACAACCGCGTTGACCACGAAGAATGCGACGAAGAGCTGGTCGATGGGTCGCATGCGCAACGGCACCGCTGTGGTCTGATCGGCCACGGCCACCCTTCTCGATCACTTTGCTCATCGGTGACCCGTGCCGCGACGGCCCGCGACCACACCGACGTACCCGCACCCGCCTACGTGCCGATCCATGTCCTGTGGCGGATCGCGGCAACGGAATGGATCAACAGACTTCCATGATCCTAGTACGGCAGCCGCTCGGCGTTTCCATCAGCCCGGCGACTCCACTTGTCCGGTGGTGGTGGCGGCGTCCACAGTGGTCGCCGCCCAGCTGGCGAGCAGGCGGAGGGTGTCGTGCGCCGGGGTGCCCAGTGGGGCGCTGTAGGCGGTGAGGGTCAACCCGGGGTCGGCGGAGAGCGGCATGGCTTCGAAGGCAAGGTCGAGGCGGCCGATGACCGGGTGCTGGAAGCGTTTGGCACCGGTCTGGTGCAGGCGCACGTTGTGCATTGCCCAGCGCGTGCGGAAGTCGTCGCTGCGGGTGGCGAGCTCTCCGACCAGGTTGGTCAGGGCCCTGTCGTACGGATCGCGTCCGGCTTCGGTGCGCAGCACCGCGACGGTGGTGTCGGCCGCCTCGTCCCAGTTGGCGTAGAAGTCCTGGGCGCGCGGGTCGAGGAAGCAGAAACGGGCAAGGTTGACCGGCCGATCCGGGGTGTCGAAAGCCGGGGCGTAGAGCGCCCGGCCGAGCTGGTTCGCCGCGAGGATGTCCAGGCGACCGTTGCGCACGAAGGCGGCGGCGTCGGTCATCGCGTCGAGCAGGCTCTGCACCCCGGGTCGGATCCGTTGCCTGGCCGGCCGGCGGCGAGCTCGCGGGCTGGTATTGGCGGCGCGGGCCAGGTCGTACAGATGAGAGCGTTCGGCCTCGTCGAGCTGCAGGGCACGGGCGATGGCGTCCAGGACGCCGTCGGAGGCGCCCGACAGGTTGCCGCGTTCCAGGCGGGTGTAGTAGTCGGGGCTGACCCCGGCGAGCATCGCGACCTCGGCGCGGCGTAGCCCGGCGACGCGGCGGATGCCGCCGAAGGAGGGCAGCCCGGCCTGCTCGGGGGTGATCCGGGCGCGCCGTGAGCCCAGGAACTCGCGTACGTCGTCCTGGAGGTCCACGACCGCCACGCTACGCCCCGGTCCCCGGGCAGAGGGGGTCTGTCATTACCTGTTTCGGCAACCCCTCCCACCGGGGCCCGGCAGCGGCTTCCATGGATGGCGTAAGCTCGGCCGATCCGGCTGGTCAGCGCGCCCCTTCCCCGAGTCTGGAGACACTCAGCATGCGTGCCACCCTGATGTACGGCGCCGGTGACGTCCGCGTCGAAACCATCGCCGACCCCACCATCCAGCAGCCGACCGACGCGGTCGTGCGCGTCGTGCGGGCCTGTGTCTGCGGCAGCGACCTGCACCCCTACCGCAACCTGCCCGCCCGCGAGCAGGGCCAGCAGATGGGCCACGAGTTCCTCGGCGTCGTCGAGCAGACCGGCGCCGACGTCACCATCGTGCGGGTCGGCGACCTGGTCGTGGCCTCCTTCTCGTACCAGGACAACACCTGCGAGTTCTGCCGCGCCGGTGTGCAGACCGCCTGCGTACACGGCGGGTTCTTCAGCGCCGCGCAGGCCGAGCTGGTCCGCGTCCCGCTCGCCGACGGCACCCTCGTCACGCTGCCCGTCGGCGCCGACTCCGAGCTGCTGCCCTCGCTGCTGACGCTGGCCGACGTCTACGGCACCGGCTACCACGCCGCCAAGCGCGCCAACGTCGGCGCCGGCGACACCGTGGCTGTCGTCGGTGACGGCGCGGTCGGGCTGCTCGCCGTGCTGTCGGCCACGCGGTTGGGTGCCGAACGCATCATCCTGATGGGCCGCCACAAGATGCGTACGGACCTCGGCCGCGAGTTCGGCGCGACCGACGTCGTCGCCGAACGTGGCGAGGAGGGCATCGCACTCGTGTGCGACCTCACCGACGGCGGAGCGCCGAAGGTCCTGGAAGCCGTCGGGCACCGACCCGCCTACGACCAGGCCGTCGGCATCGTCCGAGCCGGCGGCGTCATCAGCCGGGTCGGCGTTCCGCAGTACGAGGAGGCACCGGTCGGCTTCGGCAGCCTCTTCGGCCGCAATATCACCCTCAACGGCGGCCCGGCTCCCGTACGCGCCTACATCGACGATCTGTTGCCCGGCATCCTCGACGGCACCGTCGACCCCGGCAGGGTCTTCGACCGCACGGCCCCGCTCGACGAGGTGCCCGCCGCTTACCGCGCCATGGACAACCGCGAAGCTCTCAAGGTTCTCGTCACCTTCTGACCCTCATCCGTTTGGTGGCTCGTCGACGATCCGTTTGGCGGCTCGTCGACGGCATCGCCGCCACCGACTGCCGCACATTCCAGTGTGGACCCTGCGCCGCCGTACCGCCGTACCGCCGAACTCGCCGAGAACGACCACCCGTTCGCCGATGACGACCTCCATTTCATCGCGTCGGTCGGCCAGGAGCGCGGCGAACGCGGCATCTCGCCGGAGACCGAAGCCCGCCGCCTCCCGCACCTCCCGGACCGCCACCGTGGAGGCGCTGCTGAACGCGCACCGCTTCCCGATGATGTGGCGTATCCCGGACGAGTTCGTGATGCTGACCCCGGCGACGGTCGCGGCCACACCGTTCGTCCCGGTGGACGACGACGCTGGCTGTCGGTTGGCCGTAGGGGCCCGGCCGGGAAGGTCCCGACCCGCACAGCGAACCCGATCCGGTCGGCAATGCGGTCGACCGGGGTTGGAGCAGACCGGGGTCGGAGCACGTTGGCGAGAAACCGTTGGAGTGCGGCAATCCAGCCGCTTCCCGGCCTCGTACCGGCTGAATAGTGTCGGCCTCACCGCCGACGAAGAAGGACTGATCCGATTGCTCGCGCAGCTGAGCCCACGTGTCACCCCCGGCACACAGCGGTTGTCCGGCCGCGAACGCCGAGGCACCGCCGGGCGGCGCACCGCCCGACCCGCACACACCGTGAGCTGCTGAGAGCGCCGATGACCAAGTTTCTGCTCTCGGTCCACGTGCTCGCCGCCATCGTGGCGATCGGGCCGGTGACCGTCGCCGCCAGCATGTTTCCCCGGATGGCGCGCCGCGCCCTGGCCGAGTCCGGCACCGACCGGGACCTGGCCGTGCTGCACTCCCTGCACCGGATCTGCCGCGTCTACGCCGCCGTCGGGATCGTGGTGCCCGTGTTCGGGCTCGCCACCGCCAGCAGTCTCGGCGTGCTCGGCGACGCGTGGCTGATCACCTCGATCGCGTTGACCACGGCCGCCGCGGGCGTACTCGTGCTGCTCGTCCTGCCGCGCCAGGCCCGCATCCTCGGCCCCGTGGCGGCGGGCCCGGACGTCGATACGCGGGGGCCGGCACGGCTGGCCATGTACACCGGGATGTTCAACATCCTGTGGGCCGTGGTCACCGTACTGATGATCGTCCGACCCGGCTCCACCACCGGGGTGTAGGCGTGGATCCGTTACTGGCACTGCGCCTTGCGGCAGGGGCGGAACTCGCGACCCTGGCCATCCTGCTGACGAACCTCGCCACGGTGCACTGGCCGCAGGTCTCCTCGGCGATCGGACCGATCCACGGCTGCGCCTACCTGTTCGTCATCGTCCTCACCGTCCGGTTGAGCCGGGTCCGCCGCACCCGGGCCACGGCCGTGGTCCCGGGCATCGGCGGCCTGCTCGTCCTGCGGCAACTCGCCCGTCCGGAAAAGGGCTGGTGATCGCTTCGACCCTGGCCCAGGCTCCCCCGTGCACCGGCCGCGCGTAAGGTGATCCCGTACTCACCGAGCTTCCGAGGCGGAGAGGCAGTGCTCGCCGCCCGACCCCAGGTGCCCGATGACGACCAAGATTGACTTCAAGAAGACCCTCGACGCCTACCAGGCACAGCGGGGCCGGTTCCGGGTCGTGGACGTGCCCGACATGCGATATCTCATGATCGACGGCCACGGTGACCCCAACACCTCGCCCGCCTTCGGCAGGGCGGTCGAGGCGCTCTACCCGGTGGCGTACAAACTGAAGTTCGCCAGCAAGCGCGACCTCGGGCGCGACTATGTCGTCCCGCCGCTGGAGGGCCTGTGGTGGGCCGAGGAGATGGCCTCCTTCACCTCGGCGCGGGACAAGTCGCGGTGGGACTGGACGCTGATGCTCATGGTCCCGGACTGGATCGACCGCGCCATGTTCGTCACCGCTGTCGAGCAGGCCGGGGCCAGGAGCCAGCCGGCGCGTCTGGTCGACGTCCGTCTGGAGACGCTGTCCGAGGGGCGGTGCGTGCAGACGCTGCACGTCGGCTCCTTCGACGACGAGGCGGGCGTGCTCGCGCAACTGCATCACGAGGTCATCCCCGAGCACGGGTTTCGGATGGCCGGCACCCATCACGAGATCTATCTCAGCGATTTCCGCAGGGTCGCTCCCGCCAGGCAGCGCACCATCCTCCGACAGCCGGTGACCGTCGAGGCGGCACCCGCCGGGTAGCACCCCTACGCGTGTAGTTCTCGACGCCCACGATCGCAAGCATGGCGGTCAGTGCGCGTGGTGGTACCGGTGGACCACGGCGTGACCCCTGCCGCGTGAGATCAGCCACCGGTTGACCGGGGTGGTCAGCACGAAGGCCGCGGCCAGGGCGAACGCCAGCGACGCCCAGAACAGCCAACCGGTGAGGCCGGCGTGCATGGCGCCGGGCACCGCGAGCATCACGGCGTTGTCCAGGATCTCCATCACCGCGATCGACACGGTGTCGGCGGCCAGGGCGACCTTCAGCGCGGTACGGAGATCCACTCCGGCCCGCAGCACCCCGCGCATCGTCAGGGCGTAGCCGAAGACGAACGCCAGCCCGACCGCCAGGGCCACGGTGGGCCAGACGGGCCAACCCAGCGCGGTGCCGATGACCATGCCCAGCACCTCACCGATGGCGCAGCCGGTCAAACAGTGCAGCGTCGCCTGCGCCGCCATCCGCCACGAGGTCTGGCGGGCGGCCCCGGGGGCCGAACCGGTGTCGTGTCGATGGCCGGAGTCGCGGGTGGACGGCTCGACGGTGTGCTGGTCGGGATGCACAACGGCCTCCTGGATGCGCGGTGGGCGGCGGGATCACCTCGCGCCGTCGTATCGTCGGCGGAATCCCTAGCGGTCTCCATAGTGGTGTCGACAGGAGGGGATCTCCAACTGGCCGTGAGCATCGAGGACGCGGCAGACAAGCCGGTGTTCTTCGTTGATGTGCCGGGACGCCCACCCCGCCAGGTCATTCCTCAGGAGTTCCGGCTTGCCCCGGCGGCGACGGGGCCGGCCGCGCCAGGTGGGCCCGCAGGGCGGTGGCGATCTCGGCGGCGGCGGCGAGCTGGTCGGCGGTGAGGGCATCGACGAACAGCTCGCGTACGGCGCGCAGGTGCGGGACCGTGGCGGCGCGGAACGCCTCGGCGCCGGCCGACTCCAGCACGACCTCGGCGCCCCGGCTGTCGACGGCGCACTCCTCGCGTCGGATCAGGTGCCGCCGCTCCATCCGGTTGAGGTGATGGGAGAGGCGGCTGCGTTCCCAGCCGATCCGCGCCGCCAGCTCGGAGGAGCGGAGCCGGTGCCCGCTCGCCTCGCTCAGGACGAGCAGCACGGCGTAGTCGCTCCGGGAGAGCCCGGTGTCCTGGTGCAGTCTGCCGGCGAGCACGCTGCGCAGCGCCTCGGTCGTCTCGACGAACTCGCGCCACACGCGTAGTTCGTCCCGGGTGGGAAGCTTCCGCGCCCTTCCCAACGCCCACACCTCCACTACTTGACGCGTCAAGCATATGGCGCCATGATTGACGCGTCAATCACCCGGAGGGCAGCACCATGAGTGAGTTCCAGCTCGGCCTCGACACCTTCGGCGACGTGCCGGTGGACCGGGCCGGCGCACCGCTGTCGTACGCCGCCGCGATCCGGCAGGTCGTCGACGAGGCGGTGCTCGCCGACGAACTCGGCGTCGACGTGATCGCGCTCGGCGAGCACCATCGGCCGGAGTACTCGATCTCCACCCCGGAGACCGTCCTGGCCGGCATCGCCGGGCGCACCTCGCGGATCAGGCTCGCCTCCGGGGTGACCGTGCTCAGCTCGGACGACCCGGTCCGGGTCTTCCAGCGGTTCGCCACCGTCGACGCACTGTCGCACGGCCGGGCCGAGGTCATCCTCGGACGCGGCTCCTTCACCGAGTCGTTCCCGCTCTTCGGCTACGACCTGAGCGACTACGACGTGCTCTTCGAGGAGAAGCTCGACCTCTTCGTGAAGCTGCTCGACGAGAAGCCGGTCACCTGGCGCGGCACCACCCGGGCAGCCCTGCACGACGCCGACGTCTTCCCCAAGACCGAGTCCGGCCGGCTCCCCACCTGGGTCGGGGTCGGCGGCTCGCCACAGTCGGTGGTCCGCACCGCACGGCACGGGCTGCCGCTGATGCTCGCCATCATCGGCGGGCACCCGCAGCGGTTCGCGCCCTATCTCGACCTCTACCGGCGGGCCGCCGACCAGCTCGGCACGGTGGCACACCCGGTCGGCATGCACTCGCCCGGTTTCGTCGCCGACACCGACGAGGAGGCCGTGCGGCTGTACTACGCGCCGTACAAGGTGATCCGGGACCGGATCGGCGCGCAGCGCGGCTGGCCGCCGCTGCGCCGGGCGGAGTTCGAGGCCGAGGTGGCGGAGGGGTCGCTCTACATCGGCTCGCCGGAGACCGTCGCCCGGAAGATCGCCCGAGCCGTCAGGGCGCTCGGCGTCGGCCGGTTCGACCTGATCTACTCCACCGGAGCCCAGCCCGCCGCCGCCCGGATGCGCGCCGTCGAGCTCTTCGGCGCCAAGGTGGCGCCGATGGTCCGCGACATCCTGGCAGGCTGAGGCGATGGAGACACGCAGCACGGGCACCACCGGCAGCACGGGCAGCACCACCATCGGCATCCTCGGTGCCGGCAAGCTCGGCACCGTGCTGGCCCGGCTCGCCGTCGCCGCCGGTCACCGGGTCCTGGTCGCCGGCTCCGGCGACCCGTCGAAGATCGCACTCATCGTCGAGATCCTCGCCCCCGGCGCGAGTACGGTGACCGCGACCGAGGCCGCCGAGCGGGCCGACGTCGTCATCCTGGCGCTCCCGCTGGGCAAGCATCGCAGCGTGCCGGCCGAGGCGCTGCGCGGCAAGCTGGTGATCGACGCGATGAACTACTGGTGGGAGGTGGACGGGATCCGCGACGACCTCACCGACCCGCGCACCTCCTCCAGCGAGACCGTGCAGAGCTTCCTGTCCGGGTCGCGGGTGGTCAAGGCGTTCAACCACATGGGCTACCACGACCTCGAGTCCGAGGCCCGGCCCGCCGGCACGCCCGGACGCCGGGCGATCGCGATCGCCGGGGACGACCCGGACGCCCTCGGCACGGTCGCCGCCCTGGTCGACACGCTCGGCTTCGACCCGGTCGTCGCCGGCGACCTGGCCGAGGGCGTACGGATGGAACCCGGCACCGAGCTCTTCGGCGCGAACACCGACGCGGCCGGCGTGCAGGCGATGCTCGACCGCTTCCCCGACACCGAGCGTGGTCGCGCCGTCGGCCAGGCCCGCGCACGACCCTGACGACCCTCCCCCACCCCTCGAAGGAGTTCCCCGACCATGAACATCGCCCTCTGGATCGTCGCCATCGGGCTCGCCGCCGCCTTCCTCGGTGCCGGCGCGATGAAGCTGCTCCAGCCGAAGGAGAAGCTCGTCACCGACCCCCGGATGGGCTGGGCCGAGCCGTTCCCGCCCAACCTCATCAAGACGATCGGCGCCCTGGAGATCCTCGCCGCCATCGGGCTGACCCTGCCGGCCCTGCTGGACATCGCCCCGATCCTCGTGCCGCTCGCCGCCACCGGGCTCGTCGTGATCATGGTCGGTGCCACCGTGACGCACGGCCGGCGCGGGGAGACCCAGTCGGTCGTGATGAACCTGGTGTTGCTCGTGCTTGCCGCCTTCGTCGCCTGGGGCCGGTTCGGCCCGTACGCCTTCTGACCCTGCCCGGGGTCAGTCCGGCTCACCCTCGACGACCAGCACCCCGTCCCGCTCCAGCAGGACCGCACCGGCGGTCGCGGGGAGGGTGGCGAGCGTGGCGGCGTCGAGGGAAGCCCCGGTCCGGTTGACCAGGAACCGGTAGCGGCCGCGTACCGCGAGGTCGACGTGGCCCCGCAGGTGCTCCGGCAGCTCACTCCGGACAGCGGCCCGGTGTGCCAGGTCGGCCAGCACGGCCGTCAGGCCCGCCGGGCCGAGCCGGGTGGAGACGTACGCGGCCGAGCCGCTGCCGACCACCCGGCGGGTGATCGCCGCCCGTCCGGCCTGGTCGCCGGTCTTGTACCAGGCCAGCACCTCCGTGTCGGGATCGGTGCGCTCGATCCGGTCCGTCCAGAGCGTGCCGGTGCCGCCGTTGTCCAGCTCGACGCTCTCCCCGTCGCGCAGCGGGGCGAACTCCTCGATCCGGATACCGAGCAGCTCACGCAGCGCTCCCGGATAGCCGCCGAGCCACACCCGGTCGTGCTCGTCGACGATCCCGGAGAAGTAGGTGGTGACCAGGTGGCCGCCGCCCGCGACGAAGCCGTGGAGCCGGTCGGCCAGCGACGCCGGCACGACGTGCAGGATCGGCGCGACCAGCAGGTCGTACTCCTCCAGCGGCGCCGCGACCGGCACGACGTCGGCGCGGATCCCGAGGTCGAGGAAGGCGGTGTACCAGTCCAGCGCCTCCTGCCGGTAGCGGAGCCGGTCGGTGGGGTGGGAGTCGAGTTCCGCGGTCCACCAGGACTCCCAGTCGAAGAGGATCGCCGCCCTCGCCCGCCCGCGCCGGGTGCCGGCGACCGGGGCCAGCGTCCGCAGCGTGGCGCCGAGTTCGGTCACGGCCCGGAAGACCTCGCTCTCCTCGCCCGCGTGCGGAATCATCCCGGAGTGGTACTTCTCGGCGCCGCCCGCCGACTGCCGCCACTGGAAGAAGCAGACCGCGTCGGCACCGTGTGCCACGTGCGCGAGCGAGTCCCGGGCCAGCTCGCCGGGGCGCTTGGCGACGTTGACCGGCTGCCAGTTGACGGCGCTGGTGGAGTGTTCCATCAGAAACCAGGGCCGGCCCTGCGCCAGGTTGCCGACGAGGTTGGCCGAGAAGGAGAGTTCGTCGTAGGACTGCGGCCCGGGGGTGCGGTAGTGGTCGTTGGCGACGAAGTCGACCTCGGCGGCCCAGTCGGCGTAGTTCATGCCGCTGGTCTCGCCCATCACCATGAAGTTGGTGGTGACCGGGATCTCCGGGGTCAGGGCGCGCAGCAGGTCGCGTTCGGCCCGCAGGTGCTGCTTCAGCGCGTCGGAGGAGAAGCGCTTGAAGTCCAGTTGCTGGCCGGGATTGGGATAGGAGGCGGCCCGGCGGGGCGGCAGGATCTGCGCCCAGTCGCTGTAGTGCTGCGACCAGAACGAGGTCGACCAGGCCCGGTTCAGCGCCGCCAGGGTGCCGTAGCGGTCGCGCAGCCAGGCCCGGAACGCCGCCGCCGCGTCGTCGGAGTAGTCGTAGACGTTGTGGCAGCCGAGTTCGTTGGAGACGTGCCAGGCGGCGAGCGCGGGATGCGTGCCGTAGCGCTCGGCGAGCCGGCGGGTCAGCCGCAGGGCGTGCTCGCGGAAGATCGGCGAGGTCGGCCGCCAGTGCTGCCGACCGCCGGGCCAGAGGGTACGCCCGTCGCGGTCGACCGGCAGGATCTCCGGGTGCTTCGTGCTGAGCCAGGGTGGCGGTGAGGCGGTGGCGGTGGCCAGGTCGACCGCGATGTCGTTGGCGGCCATCAGCTCGACGACCTCGTCGAGCCAGCCGAAGTCCCACTCCTGCTCGGCGGGCTGGAGCCGGGCCCAGGAAAAGATCGCCAGCGAGACGATGTTCACCCCGGCGGTCCGCATCGCACGGGCGTCCTCCGGCCACACCTCGCGGGGCCACTGCTCCGGGTTGTAGTCGGCGCCGTACGCCAGCCGTGCCCGGCCCGGGTCCGAGGGCCAACGGAGCCAGCGGTGCCTGCGGTCTTCTCCCACGACGAACTCCCCAGGGTGACGGTGCTGCTTGGGCGGACACGACCGGCCGGCCACCGCTCGGGCGGCCGGCCGGTGCGCGACGAGCCCTGCTACTTGACGGTGAAGCCCTGTTCCTGGCCGTACTTGACCGAGGCGTCCTGCCAGGCCTTGAGCCCTTCGGCGAGGGTGGCCTGGCCGAGGTACGCCTTGCCGACGGTGTCGCCGAAGATGCTGTTGGCGTAGACCTGGAACGGCAGGTACGACCAGCCGGGCGCGACCTGCTGGGCGGACTCGGCCAGCACCTGGTTGACCTTCTGGCCACCGAAGTACGGGAACTCCTTCTCCAGGAACTGCGGCGAGCTGAGCTGGGCGGTGGTGGCCGGGAAGGCGCCGCCGTCGGCGCGGGTCTGCGCGCCCTCGTCCACGGTGGCGTACTTGAGGAAGGCGTACGCGAGGGTCTTGTTGTCGCCCTGTTCCGGGATCGCCAGCGAGCTGCCGCCGTTCTCGGCGGTGACCTTGCCGCCGGCCTCCCACTGCGGCATGGGCGCGACCCGCCACTTGCCGTTCGCGGCCGTGACGCCTGATTCCAGGTTCGCCGGCATCCAGGCGCCGATCACCAGCGTCGCGATGGTGCCGTCGCCGAGCCCCTTGTACCAGGCGTCGCTCCATCCGGTGACGGGCGAGAGCAGCTTGCCGTCGATGAGCTTCTGCCAGGTGGCGGTGAACTTCTGCGTGCCGGGGTCGGCGAAGTCGACCCCGACCGTGGTGCCGTCGACGCTGTAGGGGCGGCCGCCGGCCTGCCAGATCATGCTGGTGGTGAAGCCGGCGTCGCCGGTGTCGCTGGTGATGTACGCCTTCGGGTCGGCCTTGTGCAGCTTCTCGGCCTCGGCGACGTACTCGTCCCAGGTGGTCGGGACCGTGAGGCCGTGCTTGTCGAAGACCTCCTTGTTGTAGAAGAGCGCCATCGGGCCGGAGTCCATCGGCAGTCCGTAGACGGCGTCCCCGGAGCGCACGGCGTTCCACGGGCCGGGCGTGAAGGTGCCGTCGAGCGCGTCGGTGCCGTATCCGTCGAGGCTGGTCAGCGCCTTGGAGAGCACGAACTGCGGCAGCGCGTAGTACTCGACCTGGGCGACGTCCGGCACCCCGGAGCCCGCCTTGACGGCGTTCTGCAACGCGGTGTACTGGTCGTTGCCGGTGCCGGCGTTGACCAGGTCGACCGTGACCTTCGGATACTTGGCCTGGAAGTCGGCGGCCACCTGCTTGAGGGTCGGCTCCCAGGCCCAGACGGTGATGGTGCCACCGGCCTCCAGCGCCGCCTGGATCTCGGCCTCGGAGGCGCCGGCCGCCGGCCCGGCGGAACCGCCGTCGTCGCCGCCGGAGCCGCAGGCGGTGACCAGCAGCGAGGCGGAGAGGACCGCGCTCGCCAGTATCGTTCGGCGTCGTATGCGCATCATCAGGGGTTCCCTTCGTGGAATTCTTCTGTCGCGGATGTGCGGGGTGGGCTATTCCTTGACGCTTCCGGTGGCCAGGCCCGACTGCCAGTAACGCTGGAGCAGCAGGAACGCGGCGATCAGCGGGACGATGGTGAGCAGGGAACCTGTGATCACGAGGTTGAAGACCGCCTCACCGCCCGCGGTGCCGGCCTGCCGGTTCCAGGCGTCGAGCCCGATGGTGAGCGGATACCAGTCCGGGTCCTTGAGCATGATCAGGGGCAGGAAGTAGTTGTTCCAGGTGGCCACGACGTTGAAGAGCAGCACGGTGACCGTCCCCGGTGCCAGCAGCGGCGCGCTGACCGAGAAGAAGGTGCGGAACTCGCCGGCGCCGTCGATCCGCGCCGACTCGAGCATCTCGTTCGGCACCGCGTCGTTGGCGAAGGTCCACATCAGATACAGCCCGAACGGCGAGATCAGCGAGGGGATGATGATCGCCCACGGGGTGTTGGTGAGCCCGAGCCGGGAGAACATCAGGAAGGTCGGTACCGCCAGCGCGGTGCCGGGCACGGCGACGGCGCCGATCACCACCGCGAAGACGCCCTTCCGGCCGGGGAAGTCGAACTTCGCCAGCCCGTAGCCGGCGAGCGCGGCCAGCAGGGTGGCGCCGCCGGCCCCCAGGGTCACGTAGAGCAGGGTGTTGAGTAGCC
Source organism: Plantactinospora sp. WMMC1484 (assembly GCF_049315195.1). Classification (NCBI taxonomy): domain Bacteria; kingdom Bacillati; phylum Actinomycetota; class Actinomycetes; order Micromonosporales; family Micromonosporaceae; genus Plantactinospora; species Plantactinospora sp. WMMC1484. Next base: position 2,431,882 of record NZ_CP186055.1, on the reverse strand, counting down.
ACCGGGTGAAGATGCCGCCGTCGTAGCGGAAGGTGTCGACGATGTTGTCGAAGAGCGCGAAGTCGCCGGCCGGGGCCAGCCCGAAGGAGTCGAAGAGGCCCTGCTGGGTCTTTGTCGCGTTGATCAGCAGCCAGGCGAGCGGCAGCAGCGCGTAGATCAGCATCAGGCTGGCCAGCACGGTCAGCGTGACGCTCCGGCGGCGGCGCGGAGCCTGCCGGCGTACGGTCGGCGGCCGGCGCCGGGTTGCCCCGCGCGGCACGGTCGGGGTGGTCACAGTCGCCATGCTCAGACCGCCTTCCGGGTGGCGCGGAGCTGGACCAGGTAGGCGACGACCATGGTGATCACGCCCATCACGATCGCCACCGTCGCGGCGTAGTTGAACTGCTGTCCGGCGAAGGAGAGCGAGTACGCGTAGAGGTTCGGCGTGAAGTAGGTGGTGATCGAGTTCGGCGCCAGGGTCTTCAGGATGGTCGGCTCGTTGAAGAGCTGGAAGCTGCCGATGATCGAGAAGATCGTGGCGATCAGCAGTGGGCCGCGCAGCGCCGGCAGCTTGATCGCGGTGATGATCCGCAGTTGCCCGGCCCCGTCGATCGCCGCGGCCTCGTAGAGGGACGGGTTCACCACCCGCAGGGCCGAGTAGAGGATCAGCATGTTGTAGCCGACGAACTCCCAGGTCACGATGTTGCCGATCGAGGCGAGGATCAGGTCGGGCGAGAGCGGGTCGGGCAGCGAGATGCCGAACGCCTCGTTGAGGTTGCCGACCAGGCCGAACCGGGTGCCGTACATGAAGCCCCACATCAGGGTGGCGACGACCGCGGGCACCGCGTAGGGCAGGAAGACCGAGATCCGGAAGAACGCCGAGCCGTAGAGCCGGCCGCTGTCGATGGCGAGGGCGATCAGCAGCGCCAGGAACAGCATGATCGGCACCTGTACGGCGAGGAAGAGCGCCACCCGGCCGAACGCGGACCAGAACTGCGGGTCGCTCAGCGCGTTGGCGTAGTTCTCCAGGCCGACGAAGGTGGTGCCGCCGATCAACTGGGTCCGGAACACGCTCAGGTAGAGCGAGTACGCGATCGGCGCGAGGAAGACCAGCGCGAAGACCGCCATGAACGGGCCGACGAACTGCCAGCCGACCCAGGACCGCCGGCTGCCGGACCGCGCTCTCCGGCCCGCCGGGCGGTACGTCTGCCCTGCCGAAGCCACCGGTGTGCTCCTTCCCCGCCCGGACCCCGGGCGATGACGGTTACGTAAACATTGCCACGGGATTCGTGCCTGGTGACAGGGGGTACCGACTGGGGCCCGGAGAGCAATGTTTACGTAAACTCGCGTTGCGGTATAGTGGCACTCCGCTCCACGGCCGTCAAGTAACCGCTTGGACGCGGGGAGTGGGCTGACGCGGGCGTGGGTTTTCGGCGTGGGCTTCTTTCGGTCCGGGCGCATGGCAGGAGCGACGATGGAGGCGGAGACCCGGGGACATCGGCCACCGGTGCAGGTCGGTGGCGCCCAGCGCGGCGGCTCGGGGATCCCGGGCGGCCGCCGCAAGCAGCGGGTCTCCATGGCGGACGTCGCCCGACTGGCGGGCGTGTCGTCGCAGACCGTCTCCCGGGTCTCCAACGGCCATCCGGCCGTGGTCGAGACGACCCGGCAGCAGGTGCTGGCCGCGATGCGGCAGCTCGGCTACCGACCCAACAGCGCCGCCCGGGCCCTGCGCTACGGGCAGTTCAACACCATCGGCGTGATCCTGTTCAACCTCTCCTCCACCGGCAACAGCCGGACCGTCGAGGCGATCGCGACGCACGCCGCGATGGAGGGGTACGCGATCACGCTGATCCCGCTCGGCGCACCCACCCAGGACAACGTGCTCGGCGCCTTCACCCGGATGGGCGAGCTCGCCGTCGACGGTGTGATCGTCATCATCGAGATCCACCTGCTCGACACCGGCACCGTGGCGCTGCCGCCCGGCGTGCACGCGGTGGTGGTGGACTCCGACGCGGGTGACCGGCATCCGGTGGTCGACACCGACCAGGCCGACGGCGCCCGGCAGGCCGTACGCCACCTGCTCGACCTCGGGCACCGTACGGTGTGGCACGTCGCCGGCCCGGCCGAGTCGTTCGCCAGCGAGCGGCGCGCCAGGGCGTGGCGCGCCGTTCTCGAGGCGGACGGCCGCCCCGTGCCGCCGCTCGAGCGCGGCGACTGGTCCGCCGAGTCCGGCTACCGGGCCGGGCTGCGGCTGGCCGGCGAGCCGGACTGCACCGCCGTCTTCGCCGCCAACGACCAGATGGCGCTCGGCGTGCTCCGGGCCCTGCACGAGCGCGGCCGGCAGGTGCCGGGCGAGGTGAGCGTGGTCGGCTTCGACGACATCCCGGACGCCTCCGCCTACCTTCCCCCGCTCACCACCGTGCACCAGGACTTCGCCGAGGTGGGGCGCCGCTGCGTGCAGGCACTGCTGCGGCAGATCCGCGACGAGCCCGCCGACCCGGGCACCGACCTCGTGCCCACCCGGCTCGTCGTCCGGTCGAGTACCGCCGTCGCCCCGGCCTGACCTTCCGGGGGTACCTTCCGGGGGTTATGGCCGGAACTCCCGAAATGGGCGGCTTCGGGACGTACCGTCGTCATGACCCCGCACCGCATGCACCGGGATGACCTCCGGCCTCACCGCGGAGGCCCGCTCCGGCTCGTTTCCCTACGTCGTACCCGCCTGAGCGCCGCCCGGCAAGGGTGCCGGCGACACCCGTAGGTGCCCGCCACCCAGGGGGATCTCCGGGTCGGGCAGGCTTCGCTTCGGGCGGTCCGACCGGCATACTGGGACGCCGGTACGCGACGGATTGTGGGCTGTGACTGCTGCGATAGAGGGCTACCTCGCCGACCTCGACCGGGCCCTGAGAGGGCCACGGCGGGCCAAGGCGAGCCTGCTCCGGGAGGCCCGGGACAGTCTGGTCGACGCCGCCGAGGCGTACACGGAAACCGGCCTGACCCCCGAGGCCGCCGCACGGCACGCGGTCGACGACTTCGGCGACGTCGCCCGGATCGCGCCCGACTACCAGGCCGAACTCGCGCTGGCGCAGGGGCGGCGCACGGCGCTGCTGGTCTTCGCCACCCTCATCGCCCAGCCTCCGATCTGGCACCTGGTCGAATGGATCGGGGGCGAACCGGATCCGCTGCCCGGCCTGGCCAGTTTCCTCGACACGCTGGTGAGCTGGCTGGGAGCGCTGACCATCGTGGTCACACTGGTCGTCGTCTGGACCTTCGGCACCGGGACACGCCGGCGCGGCAGCACACGGCTCGGCGGCACACGGCTCGGCAGCACGCCCTGGCGCACCCGGCTCACCGGGCTGTTCGCCTGCGCCGTGGCGGTCGCCTTCAGCGCGATCGGCCTGCTGCTGGCGCTCGTCGGCCCGGGGACGGGTCTGCTGGCCCACGCCCGGATCCCACTGGCGCTGGTCTTCCTGATCCTCCCGATGCTCCTGGTCGCCCGAGACGGCGCACGCTGCCTCGCGACGGCGCGGGCGGCAACGACCTCACGCTGACGGCGCGCCTGCGCGCCGGACCGGCTGATCCCACCCCACTCAGGCACGTTGCCGCTCCCGGTGCGATGCGAGCGCCACACGGACTCCTCCGCATATAAGTAGCAAGCCTACATGTAGTCTTTTAACTCCTTGGCACACCAGTCGGCGGAGCCGGTCCGAGGCCGGTCCCGAGAGCACGAGGAGAGATCCGATGCCCACCGAGTCAGGCCCCACACCACGAGGTGCCACCACACTGCCCCCGGCCGGCGGGGCCGGGACGCACCAGCTCGGCGAGGTTGGGCCGCCCCGGGCCGGCGTCTTTGCCCGGATGGCCGGCTGGTCCTACCGACGGCGGTGGATCGCCCTGCTGATCTGGGTCGTCGTGCTCGCCGGCCTCACCCTGGCCGCCCAGACGGTCGGCCCGGACTACCACAACGACCACTCACTGCCCGGGACCGAGTCCCAGGCCGCCAGCGACGCGCTCCGGGCGCACGGCTCGACGCAGACGGCGGGCAGCGTGCAGATCGTCCTGCACCACCCGGACGGCATCGGCAACGCCGAGGTCCGGCAGCGTGTCGAGCCGATGCTCGCCCAGGTACGCGGGACGACCTCGGTGGCCGAGCTGACCAGCCCGTACGAGGATCCCCGGGCGGTCTCCGCGGACGGCACCATCGGCTACGCCGGCGTCACCCTCACCGGGCCGAGCGAGGAGGTGCCGGCCGAGGACGTACGGGCCGTCATCGACACCGCCCGGTCGGTGGCCGGCGACGGGTTGCGGGTGGAACTTGCCGGTGACCCGGTCCGGGTCGCCGAGGAGTCCGAGGGCGGCGCGGCGGAGGGCGCGGGCCTGCTGGCGGCGTTGGTCATCCTGGTGATCCTCTTCGGCTCCCTGCTCGCCGCCGCCCTGCCGATCGGAATCGCGATCTTCGCGGTGGGCAGCACGCTCGGTCTGGTCGTACTCGCCTCGCACGTCGCCACCGTCGCCGACTACACCGCCCCGCTGATGGCGCTGGTCGGGCTCGGCGTCGGCATCGACTACGCACTACTGGTCTTCTCGCGCTTCCGGTCGGAGCTGCTGCACGGCGCCGACCGGGGCACCGCCACCCGCACCGCCCTGGACAGCGCCGGCCGTACCGTCTTCTTCGCCGCCTGCACGGTGGTGATCGCGCTGCTCGGCCTCGTCGTACTCGGTCTCGGCTCGCTCCAGGGCGTGGCCGTGGCGGTGGCGTTGACCGTCCTGGTCACGATGCTCGCCTCGCTCACCCTGCTCCCCGCGCTGCTGGCGATCGTCGGCGACCACGTCGAGCGGGGCATCCGCCGCCGGGCGGAGCGGGCGAAGCGCGCCGAGGGCACGCTCTGGCGCCGCTGGTCGGCAACGGTGCAGCGCCGGCCCTGGCTGGCCCTGCTGCTCCCCACCGCGCTGCTGCTCCTGCTGGCGACGCCCGCCCTCGACATGCGGCTGGGCTTCGCCGACGCCGGCAGCGACGCGCCGGGCAGCACCAGCCGGCAGGCGTACGACCTGATCTCGACCGGCTTCGGCCCGGGGCGCAACGGCCCGCTCGTGGTGGTCGTCGAGGGCGGCCACCCGGCCGCGACCGAGGTGGGGGCCGCACTGGCCGGTGCCGACGGTGTCGCCTCGGTCACCCCGCCGTTTCCGGCACCCGACGGGCAGGTGCACACCCTGCTGCTGTTCCCCACCTCGGCCCCGCAGGACGCGGCGACGATGGAACTGGTCGACCGGCTCCGCACCGAGGTGCTGCCGCCGGTCGAGCGGAGCACCGGCGTGCCGGTCCTGGTCGGCGGCAGTACGGCGGCGGCCGTCGACTTCGCCGACGCGGTAGCGGACCGGCTGCCGCTCTTCGTGGTCGTCGTGGTCGGCCTCTCCGCGCTGCTGCTGGTGGTCGTCTTCCGGTCCCTGCTCATCCCGGTCAAGGCGGCGCTGCTCAACCTGCTCAGCGTCGCCGCCGCGCTCGGCGTGACCAGCTGGGTCTTCCAGGACGGCAACCTGGGTGTCCAGCCCGGACCGGTCGAGGCGTTCGTACCCGTACTGATCTTCGCGATCGTCTTCGGCCTCTCGATGGACTACGAGGTCTTCCTCGTCTCCCGGATGCACGAGCACTGGGCACGGCATCACGACGCGGCGGGCGCGATCCGCGAAGGGCTGGCCACCACCGGACGGGTGGTGACGGCCGCCGCCGCCATCATGATCGTGGTCTTCAGCGCCTTCCTCTTCGACCCGGGCAGGATGCTCCAGCAGTTCGGGCTCGGCCTGGCGGTCGCCATCTTCGTCGACGGCTTCGTCATCCGCTGTCTGCTCCTGCCCGCCGCCATGCAACTCTTCGGCGCCCGCGCCTGGTGGCTGCCGTCCCGGCTGGGGCGCTGGCTCCCCCGGGTCGCCCTGGAGCGCCCCGCACCGGCAGTGCCCGGTGACCGGCTCGGGCCGGCAGTGCCCGGTGACCGTCTCGGGCCGGCAGTGCCGGACTACCATCGGCCGGGTGCGTGAGCCATTGATCCTCGCCGTCGCCCAGCCCCACTGCCTGGCCCAGGACGTCGCGGCGAACGCGCGCAGCCACGCCGGGGCGGTCCGGGCCGCCGGCGCCCGGGTGGTGGTCTTTCCCGAGCTCTCCCTCACCGGGTACGAGTTGGACGCCGCCCCGGTCGACGCCGACGACTCCCGCCTCGCCCCGATCGTGGCGGCATGTGCCGAGACGGGTGCGCTGGCCCTGGCCGGCGCCCCCGTGCCGGGCGGCGGCGGGCGGCGGCACATCGGGATCCTGGCCGTCGACGGCACCGGCGCCCGGGTGGCGTATCGGAAGATGTGGCTGGGCGGAGCCGAGCCGGAGCACTTCGCTCCCGGCCCCGCACCGGCGGTCGTCGAGGTGGCCGGCTGGCGGCTGGGGCTCGCGGTCTGCAAGGACACCGGGGTGCCCCGGCACGCCGCCGACACCGCTGCCCTCGGCATCGACGCCTACGTCGCGGGGGCGGTCGACTCCGCGTCGGAGTGGCACGTCCAGGAGGAACGCGCCCGCCGGACCGCCGCCGCACACCGGGTCTGGGTGGCGACCGCAAGTTTCGCCGGCCCGACCGGCGGCGGGTTCGCCGACACCGCCGGGCGGTCGAGGATCTGGAACCCGGACGGGATCGTGGTGGCCGAGGCGGGTCCGGAACCGGGTGCGCTGGTCCGGGCGACCCTGACCAACCCACCGTCGTGATCCGCTGCGCGCGGTAGGAGCCCGATACGTGCGCTCGGCCGGCGGTGTCCCGGCACCGAGTTGCTCACCGAGCCCGGTACGCAGATGGCGCAGGCGCCGGCCCGTCCGCTCACCCACCACCCGGGCCGGCGTCCCGCCCGGAATGTCGGCCGACGCACCGGCCGATCAGCCGGACGGGTGGCGGCGCTCCGCTTTCCGCCGCCGGCAGGCTCGGCACATAGCAGAGTCGAGCACGACAGGTCTGTCCCGGCCCGCACCGTGACCCGGACGCCACTCCGACCAGGACACCGCTCGGCCCTGGACACCGCTCGCCCCGAAGGGAACCGACAGCATGGCGAAGACGTGGCTGATCACCGGAAGTTCCCGCGGCCTGGGCCGGGCGCTCAGCCGTGAGGTGCTGGACCGGGGCGACAACCTGCTCGCCACCGCCCGGCAGCCTGACCAGCTCGCCGACCTCGTCGACCGCTACGGCGACCAGGTGCGGCCGTTCGCGCTCGACGTCACCGACCCGGCCGGCGCACGGTCGGCGGTCCAGGCGGCGGTGCAGACCTTCGGCGGCCTGGACGTGGTCGCCAACAACGCCGGCTACGCCAACAGCGCGCCGATCGAGGAGACCCCGGAGGAGGACTTCCGGGCGCAGATCGAGACCAACCTCTTCGGGGTCGTCAACGTCACCCGGGCGGCCCTGCCGGTGCTGCGGGCCCGCCGATCCGGGCACTTCCTCCAGTTCTCCTCGGTCGGCGGCCGGGTCGGCGGAAGTCCCGGGCTGGGCGCGTACCAGACCGCGAAATTCGGCGTGGAGGGTTTCTCCGAGGTGCTGCACAACGAGGTCAAGCCCTTCGGCATCCGGGTCACCATCATCGAGCCCGGCGCCTTCCGCACCGACTGGGGAGGCGCGTCGATGCAGATGGCCGAGGTCGGCGAGGACTACCAGCAGACCGTCGGGCGCATGCACGGCCTGCGGCGGGAGATGGACGGCCAGCAGGCCGGCGACCCCGAACGGGCCGCCCGGGTGATCGCCGACATCGTCGGGCTCGCCGTGCCCCCGCTGCGGCTGCTGCTCGGCTCCGACGCCCTCCGGCTGGCCGAGGAGTCGGCACAGTCCCGTTCCCGGGAGGCCACCGCCTGGGCGGACGTCAGCCGGAGCACCGACTACGACAGCACCACCGACTTCGCGAAGACGCCGGTCGCAGCCCTGCTCGCGCCGCGCAGCCCGAGCTGACGGGCACGGGTCAGCGGCCCAGGCCGAGGCTTCCGGCCCGCAGGCCGGCCTGGAAGCGGGAGTCGGCGTTGAGCTGCTGCAGCAGCTCGGCCACCCGCCGCCGGTACGTCCGCAGCGACATGCCGAGCCGCCGCGCCGCCGCCTCGTCGGTGAGGCCGGAGGCGAGCACCCGCAGTACCGAGCGGCCGGCCGGGTCGAGCTGCGGCGGCTCCGCCCGCAGCCAGCCGTCGAGGTCGTCGGCGGATTCCCAGGTGGCCTGGAACAACGCGCGTACCCCGGCGATCAGCGCCGGGACGGTGACCACGGTGAACTCCCGGTCCGCGCCACTCGTCGCCCCGGCCAGGATCATGACCCTCCGGTCGATGATGATCGTCTCGTGCGGCAGCGGCGCTGCGCAGATCCGTACCCCGACTCCCGAGGCGGCGGCAGCAGCCAGCTGATCGCGTTGCGCGTCGTCGACGAGCGCGGCGGGGGTGTAGAGCTTCCGTATGGTGAGACCGGCCCGGAGGCGCGGCCGGACGTCGGCGACCAGCCCCATCCGGGCGGTGGCTCGGGACCAGGTCCCCAGGTCGGTCGCGGCGCAGGCGAACTCGGTCCGGGTACCGGCGAAAAGGTGCCCGGCCTGTCGGACCAGTTCGTCTTCGCCGCGTACGGTGATCAACCGGCCGTCCGTCACCCACCCAGTCTGACCCGGTCCGGCCGGGCGGCGCCACCTCCCTCGCCTCCGCTCCGGCGAACCCGCCGGTCCCATGGCGGCCGGATGGCAACTTCCTGCCAACCGTGGCTGCCGGGCGGCCGCCCGGCCGACGCTCTATGGCATGACGAACACAACCGACGTCGCCGGCACCTTCCTGCTCGGCGGCGACCTGCGCATCAACCGGCTCGGCTTCGGGGCGATGCGACTGGCCGTGAACAGTCTGACCGGACCGCCCAGGGATCCGCGGACCGGCATCACCGTGCTGCGCCGGGCGGTCGAGCTCGGGGTCGACCACATCGACACGGCCGGCTTCTACGGGCGCGGCACGGTACACGCGCACGAGCTGATCCGGGAAGCCCTCGCGCCGTACCCGGACGGCCTGGTGATCGCGACCAAGGTCGGCCCACTGCGGGACGCCTCCGGCATGCCCTCCGGGGAGGCGACCCCCGACCAGCTCCGCGGCCTGGTCGAGGAGGATCTGCGCCGGCTCGGCCTCGACCGGCTCGATCTCGTCTACCTCCGGGTGGGCGGCCTGGGCCCGGCCGGCGGTACGTCGATCGCCCCGCGCTTCGAGGCACTGGCGGCGCTCCGCGAGGAGGGGTTGATCCGGCATCTCGGGGTCAGCCACGTCGACGCGGCGCAGCTGGCCGAGGCGGCAGCCATCGCACCGGTCGCGGCGGTGCAGAACCACTTCCACCTCCAGTACCGGGATGACGCCGAGCTGCTGGCCAGCTGCACCTCCGCCGGCACCGGCTACGTGCCGTACTTCCCGCTCGGTGGCGGGAACCGGCCGATCGACCCGGGTCGGTACCAGGATGTCGCGGACCGGCACGGCGCGACCCCGGCCCAGGTCGCCCTTGCCTGGCTGTTGGCCCTCTCGCCGGTCATGCTCGCCATCCCCGGCACCGGGTCGCCGGCGCACCTGGCGGAGAACGTGGCGGCGGCCTCGCTGCGCCTCACCGAGCGGGACCTCGCCGACCTCGCCGAGCCGGGCGAGCCCACCGGCACCGCAGACCTCGCGGCTTGGGCCGCCGCGGAAACTGCGAACGGCACCGCCGGCCCGACCGGCTGACCGGCTGCCCGGGGCCGGTCCGGGCACCGGCCCCGGGCGGAATCCACGGCCGACCGATGACGGCACAGCGTCCCGTGCCCCTGGAGGACAAGCCACGGGGCACGGGGCGCTGGCGGCTTTGCTGCCGGCGCTACGGACGCCGGGCTACGTCGGTGACGAACCCGCGCCACCCGGCTGGCGCGAGCCGGCCCGAGCCCGGCCGACCAACCTCTGTCCCGCATGAAACCGGGCCGGCCTCAGCACCCGCAGCCGGGCTCCGAACCGACTCTCCGCCGCCGGTAGCGGGCTCGCGGGCGTCTTCCACCCCGGCCTCCGGGCCGTCAGCGGGCTCGGCGGAGTCCGAGGTAGCCATTCCGGACCAGGGCCGCCGCCGCGCCGAGTCGAGCTTTTTCCTCGGCGCTCAGGGTGGCGCTGGCCCGACGGATCGCCACGGCCGACTCCAGCATGCGTACCGGATCGCCCGGCGTACGGTCGAGGAACGCAGCCAGCAGGGTGGCGGCGGGCGCACCGAGTCCGAACATGTCGCCGACCACCACCTCGGCCATGATCAGCGCGGTCATGGCGACGTCCAGATCCGGCTCGTCGTCCCGGCCGTTGAGCCAGTCGATCACGACGGGACCGTCGGGGCCGAGCAGGACGTTCTCTGGATGCAGGTCCAGGTGCACGATCTTGCTGCCGGGTTCCGCACCCGGCCGGGGCGGCAGTTCGCGGAGTCGCCGATGCAGGTCGGCCAGGATCTCCGCGCCGGCCGCCAGCTCCAGGCCACCGCCGACCATCGCCTCCCGCAGCGTCGGGCCGTCGATCCGCTCCATCACCAGGTCGGTGCCGTCGGCCCGGTCGACCCGCGGCACCGGAAAACCGTGCTCCGCCGCATACCGCATGATCTCGGCCTCGCGCCTGACGTCGCCACCGTCGCGGTAACGGCGCAGCACCCGCCCCGCGTCGAGGACGAAGACGTCCGCGTCCCGGCCAGTGCCGACCAGCACCAGGTCAACCATGCGTTGACGATATCCAATGCCCGCCACCCCGCCGGGCGGTGGCGGCGGCCAGAGACGAGGCGCTGACGCGAGCGAGCAGGGCGGAAGACGGTAGGGCGCAGCTCAGTGGCTGGGTGGGATGACCCGGAGGTGGCCGCGCCGGCCGGTCTGCTGCCCGGTGTGCGGATCGAACTCGGTCTCGTCCGGGCGGGGCGGGGCGGGGCGGGCCGCCTCGCGGACGGCCTCGGCGAGCGCCACCAGATCGTCGGTGGTCGGCGGCGGCGGCTCGAACTCGCCCTCGTGCCGGACGACGTCCCAGCCCCGGGGAGCGGTCAGGCTCCGGGCGTGCGGCTCGCAGAGGTCGTAGGTGTGCGGCTCGGCAAAGGCCGCCAGGGGGCCCACCACGGCTGTCGACTCGTTGTAGACATAGGTCAGCGTGGCTACGGCCTGTCGGGGGCAGCCGTTGCGGGAGCAACGCCGTGGTGACCTCACGGCGGCACGGTATCTCCATTACCGGCTCCGCCACCACGCTTGGGCTTGCGACACGCCGGTACGGCGTGATCACATTCCGGACACCCGACTCCGACATGGCCGAGTCCCCGAGCCGATCTTGATCGCGGCAGGTCTACCCTGTCGTCGTGGGCGGTCGTCCACGACGAGCGAAGCGGGGTACAGATGACCAGTCCGGAGAACCGCCGGCCGGGTTCCGGGCACCGGTCACGCCGGGACCGGCACGGGCGCGGGTTGCGCGGCCGGCTCGTTCCGGCCACCGTCCCGCTGGCCCGGACCAAATCGGAGATCTTCGACGACCTGGTCCTGGACACCGTCGAGACGCTGGAGCGGCGCTTCGCCAAGGAGCTCGCCGGGGTCGAGTTCGCGGTCGAGGACGTGCCGCCGGACCTCAACGTCTACGACTCGGACGTCCTGGAGGACGGCGAGGTCCCGTTGGCCCGGCTGCTGCCCGGACGCCCGGGCCGGCAGGACGTACCACCCCGGATCGTGCTCTACCGCCGCCCCCTGGAGTTCCGGGCGATAGACCGGGACGACCTGGCCGACCTGGTGCACGATGTGATCATCGAGCAGGTCGCGAACCTGCTCGGCGTCGATCCGGACGAGCTGGACTGAGCCACGGACAGGCGCCGCCCACCCCACCGGCTGGCCTGCCCCTGAGGCTGGCCTGACCCGGGCGGCCCCCACCACCCGGGCGCGGCCGCTCAGGCGACGCGACGCTTCAACTTGCGCCGTTCGCGTTCGGACAACCCGCCCCAGATTCCGAACCGTTCGTCGTGCCCGAGCGCGTATTCCAGACACTCGGCCTTGACCTCACACCGGGAGCAGATCCGCTTCGCCTCGCGGGTCGAGCCGCCCTTCTCGGGAAAAAACGCCTCCGGATCGGTCTGCGAGCAGAGCGCCTGCTCTTGCCATTCCGGAGCGTTTCCGAGCAGGTCGGCCACCTCGAGTCGGCCGTCCATCCAGTTGCCTCCTTATCGCGCACCGGCGCGGCGGCCGGCGCAACCCCCCACGCGGAAGGCGTGTTTGTCCGTCCGGTAGCGATTTGATGCGCTCCGTACGAACGACCCCACTGAAATTACACGTGTGTCATACGTGCGTCGTCAAGCCGAACCTGCTAAGTGGAGCCACCCTTGCCGCGTGCCCGGACGACTGTGGAGTCATCGGGTCTCGCAACCTGCCCTATCGATTCAGACCGGGTGCGGGTAACGCCCGCTCGGCGAGTTGCGTCGGATATCCGGCGTGGCGCGCCCGGCGCGCCACGAGCGCCGTGCGCCGCCGCGCGGATCAACCGGCGTATCCGTAGACCGTCGTCCGACGCCGCGCCGGCCGGCCGGCGGCCGCCGCGATCCCTTCGAGCTGGCCGATGGTACGGGCGGAGCCGTGGTCCGAGCCAGCCATCCGGGAGATCGTCTCCTCCATCAGCGTGCCGCCGAGATCGTTGCAGCCGCTCCGGAGCAACTCCGCCGCACCGGAGTCGCCGAGCTTGACCCAGGAGCACTGGATGTTGTCGATCCGCCCGTGCAGCAGCAGCCGGGCCATGGCGTGCACGACGCGATTTTCCCGCCAGGTGGGACCAGGCCGGGCGATGCCGGCAAGATAGATCGGCGCGTTGGTGTGCACGAACGGCAGCGCGACGAACTCGGTGAACCCGCCGGTGCGGTCCTGCAACCCGGCCAGCACCCGGAAGTGACCCAGCCACTGCCGGGGGTGGTCGACGTGGCCGTACATCATTGTGGAGCTGGACCGGATGCCCAGCTCGTGCGCGGTGCCGACCACCTCGACCCAGGTGGCGGCCGGCAGTTTGCCCTTGGTGAGCACCCAGCGCACCTCGTCGTCGAGGATCTCGGCGGCGGTGCCCGGGATGGTGTCCAGCCCGGCGTCGCGCAGCTCGGTGAGCCAGTCCCGGACCGGCACGCCGGCCTTGGCCGCACCGGTGACGATCTCCATCGGCGAGAAGGCGTGCACGTGCATGCCGGGCACCCGGGCCTTGATCGCCCGCACCAGCTCGGCGTAGGCGCCGACCGGCAGCTTGGGATCGATGCCACCCTGCATGCAGACCTCGGTGGCGCCGGCCGCCCATGCCTCCTCCGCCCGGTCGGCAACCTGCTCCACCGAGAGGCGGTACGCGTCCGCGTCCCGCTCCCGCTGGGCGAAGGCGCAGAACCGGCAGCCCACGTAGCAGACGTTGGAGAAGTTGATGTTGCGGTTGACCACGTACGTCACGTCGTCGCCCACGGCGGCCCGGCGCACGTCGTCGGCAATCCGACACAGCTCGTCCAGGGCCGCGCCGTCGGCGGTGAGGAGGGCGAGCGCCGCCGCCTCGTGCCGGGGCTCCAGCAGTGCCGCCGGATCGTCGGCGGCCAGCCGCAGCCCGGCCCGCAGCTCCGGATCGTCTTGCCGGGGCGGCGCGGGTGCTGCCGCGCGCAGCGCCCCGGACACGTCGGCCGGCACCCGGGCGCCGACGGCGGACCAGTCGCCGTAGACGGAGTCGAAGTCGCCGCGCCGGTCACCGGTCCGGCCGGTGCTGTCGATCGTGGCATGCAGGTCGGTCCGGCCGCCCGGCACAAAGGCGTCGTCCGGCTCCTGCCAGGGCCGGCCGGTCGGCCGGGCCGACTCGACCGCCAGCCCGGTGCCCGGGTCGGCGAGCGCCCCGACGTGGGCGGCGAGCCGCGGATCCAGCCACGGATCGGCGCGCCGGACGTACTCGGGATAGACGGTCAGCCGCTCCCGCAGGGTGAACCCGGCGGCGGCGGTACGCGCCGCCAGCTCGTCCAGGTGCGGCCAGGGTCGCTCCGGGTTGACGTGATCCGGGGTCACCGGCGAGACGCCTCCCCAGTCGTCGATGCCGGCCCGCAGCAGGAGGTCGTACTCCCCCTCGATCAGGTTGGGCGGCGCCTGGACCCGCGCGCCCGGCCCGAGCAGGATCCGGGTCACCGCCACGGTCGCCGCGAGGTCGTGCAGCTCGGCGTCGGGCATCCCGCGCATCGCGGTGTCCGGCTTGGCCCGGAAGTTCTGCACGATGACTTCCTGGATGTGGCCGTACTCCCGGGCACTGCGCCGGATGGCGAAGATCGAGTCGATCCGCTCGGCGGGCGTCTCGCCGATCCCGATCAGGATGCCGGTGGTGAACGGCACCGCCACCCGCCCGGCGTCGGCCAGCACCCGCAGCCGGACGGCCGGTTCCTTGTCCGGTGAGCCGTAGTGCGGCCCACCCGGCTCGGCCCAGAGCCGGGTGGCGGTGGTCTCCAGCATCATCCCCATGCTCGGCGCCACCGGCTTGAGCCGCTGCAGCTCGGCCCAGGAGAGCACGCCGGGGTTGAAATGCGGCAGCAGGCCGGTCTCCTCCAGCACCGCGATCGCGCACGCCCGGAGGTAGTCCAGGGTCGAGTCGTAGCCCCGCTCGCTCAGCCACTGCCGGGCCTGCGGCCAGCGCGCCTCGGGCCGGTCGCCGAGGGTGAAGAGCGCCTCCTTGCAGCCCTGCGCCGCCCCGGCCGCCGCGATCGCCAGCACCTCGTCCCGCTCCAGATAGGCGGCGGGGAGCCGGTGCGGCACCGTGGCGAAGGTGCAGTAGTGGCAGCGGTCCTGGCACAGCCGGGTGAGCGGGACGAAGACCTTCTTGGAGAAGGTGACCACGCCGGGGCGCCCGGCATCGGCCAGCCCGGCGTCACGGATCCGGCCGGCGGTCGCCAGCAACTCGTCCAGGAACTCGCCGCGCGCGGAAAGCAGTGTCGTCGCCTCGTCCGGGTCGAGGGTCCGGCCCTCCGCCGCCCGGCGCAGCGCCCGACGCAGACTCGCGACGGTCGGTTGGTCACTCCCATCAGCCACTCGTGCAGCCTAGGCCGTATCTCCACCGACACCGTGCCCGCCAGCCTGCTGCCGTAGCCGGGCGGAGGTGGCAACGGTCACAGCCGGCGGCCGGGCCCTGGTCGGATCAGCGTGGTTGGGTCGGGTCGTCGTCGCGATCCGCCGGCGGCGGCTGGACGCCGGCCGACGGCTGCTGGCTGGCCGGGTTGATCCGCTGCGTACGGTCGGGGACGTCGGACCCGCTCCGCTGCGAGATCACCTGGGTGCGCCCGGTCTCCTCCGTCTCCGGCTCGCCGGCCGGGGCGTCCGCGGGAGCGTCCGTTGGCCCGGTCTCAACCTGCGGTGCGGACGACTCGGCACGAGGCGCTGGCGGGGCCGAGGAGGGAGCCGGTGGAGCGGACGACGGCGGCGCCGAGGAGGGAGCCGCGGGAGCAGCCGAGGCCGGCGGGGCGGACGACGGAGCGGCGGAGGGCGCGGCGTACCCGGGTTGACCGTAGCCGGTCGGCTGACCGTAGACCGTGGGCTGGCCATGCTGGCCGTAGACGTGCGGGGCGGCGGGCGGATACCCCTGGTGTGGAGCGACCGGCTGGCCGTACGGCGGCTGGCCGTACGGCGGCTGGCCGTACGGCGGCTGGCCGTACGGCGGCTGGCCGTACGGCGGCTGGCCGTACGGCGGCTGGCCGTACGGCGGCTGGCCGTACGCAGGCTGCTGGCCGTAGGACTGGGGATGGCCGTAGACGCCGGGCTGGCCGTAGACACCGGGCTGGGGTTTCGGCTTCGGCACCTGGAAGAGCAGCCGCCACACCCGGAAGACCACGAAGGCCGCGACCAGCAGCATCAGGAACATCCCGCCGAAGACGAGGGTCCTGGTGAACGCCTGCCGGAACTGCGTCTCCGCGAGCAGTCCGAAGATCCCGGCGAGCAGGGTGATCACGCCGAGCAGCAGCGAGACACCGTACTCGACGAGCGCGATGAGCGTGATCAGCCGGGCGTGCCCGACCACCGGCTGGAGGTGCGTGGCGAGCAGCACCGCGAGCACCGGCAGGGCGATCTGCTCCAACCCGGCGAAGGCGTAGAAGAGGCTGAGCGAGCGGCCACCGAAGTCGGAGCCCTCCCAGCCGCCGAAGAAGAGCTCGATCAGCCCGCTGAACAGGAAGAGGGCGTTCGCTCCGACGAGCACCAGCGCGATCAGCTCGCGCAGCGGCTTGGTTGTCGAACTGGCCTGCGGCGCCTCGCTCGGCGCGGGCCCGGGCTGGCTGGTCAAGGCTCCCCCTGAGGGCGGTGACGGACTCCTGCGACGCCTGAGCCTAGTCGGCCGGCCCGACCGCCGCCCGTTCGACGCGGATGGGCCAGGATGGAGGCCATGCGCATCGCAGTTTTGACGGGGGGCATCGGCGGCGCCCGCTTCCTGATCGGCGTCCGTGCGTACGCCCGTCAGGTCGGCGCCGACGTGACCGCGGTGGTGAACGTCGGCGACGACGTCGTCATGCACGGCCTGAGGATCTCCCCGGACCTGGACAGTGTCATGTACACCCTCGGCGGCGGGGCGGACCGGGAGCGGGGTTGGGGCCGCGCCGGCGAGACCTGGACCGTCAAGGAGGAGCTGGCCGCGTACGGCGCGGAGCCCACCTGGTTCGGCCTCGGCGACCGGGACGTGGCGACCCACCTGGTCCGGACCACCATGCTGAACGCCGGCTATCCCCTCTCGGCGGTCACCGAGGCACTCTGCGCCCGCTGGCAGCCCGGGGTACGCCTGCTTCCCGCCACCGACGACCGCCTGGAGACCCACGTCGTGGTGGGCGCATCCGACGCCGGCGGCCCGGACGCCCAGCGGGCGATCCACTTCCAGGAGTGGTGGGTACGCCACCGCGGCGACCTGCCCACCTCCCGCTTCGTCTTCGTCGGCGCGGAGGCGGCCAAGCCGGCTGCCGGGGTGCTCGACGCGCTGGCCGCCGCCGACGTGGTGCTGCTCGCCCCGAGCAACCCGGTGGTGAGCATCGCCCCCGTGCTCGCCGTCGCCGACCTGCGGGACGCGCTGGTCGGCGGCCGGGCACCCGTGATCGGAGTCTCGCCGATCATCGGCGGCGCCCCGGTACGCGGGATGGCCGACCGTTGCCTGGCGGTGCTCGGCGTGCCATGCACCGCTGCCGGGGTGGGCGGGCTCTACGGCGCCCGGTCGACCGGTGGCATCCTGGACGCCTGGCTGGTGGACACCGCAGACGCCGGGACCGAGGTAGAGGGGGTGACCGTGCGGGCTGCTCCGCTCTGGATGACCGACGAGGCGGCGACCACGGCGATGGTGCGGACCGCGGTGGAGCTGGGATGAGACTTGAGGTGCTTCCGGTGCTCGGCATCGGCGACGTCACCGAAGGTGACGACCTGTCGGCGATGATCGCAACCGCCGCGCCGTGGCTACGGGACGGTGACGTGCTGGTGGTGACCAGCAAGGTCGTCTCGAAGGCCGAGGGGCGGCTGGTCGACGTGCCGGTCGACGGGCCGGAGCGGGAGGCGGCCCGGGCGGAGGTGCTGGCCGGCGAGACCGCCCGTCCGGTGGCCCGGCGCGGCGGGACCCGGATCGTCCAGACGCACCACGGCTTCGTGATGGCCTCCGCCGGGATCGATGCCTCCAATGTGGACCGTTCCCGGCTGGTCCTGCTGCCGAAGGATCCGGACGCCTCCGCGCGGGCGCTGCGGGCCGGGATCCGGGAGCGGCACGGCGCCGACATCGCGGTCATCGTCTCGGACACCATGGGCCGGCCCTGGCGCAACGGCCTCACCGACGTCGCGCTCGGGGTCGCCGGGATGCCGGCGGTCCGCGATCACCGGGGCGAGGTCGACCCGTACGGCAACAAGCTGCACATCACCCAGATGGCCGTCGTCGACGAGCTGGCCGGCGCGGGCGAGCTGGTCAAGGGCAAGTGCGACCAGGTGCCGGTCGCGGTGGTCCGCGGCTATCTCGGCACGGCCGACCCCGACGACGGGCCCGGCGCGGCGGTGCTGGTCCGCGACGCCGAGCACGACCTGTTCGCCCTCGGCACCGCCGAGGCGCGGGCGGACGGGCTGCGCGCCGCCGCCACCCTCGGCGAGTCGACGCCGGGCACACCCGCTCCGGTGGTGCCGGCGGTGCTGGACGGCGCGGACGGCGGACTCGACCGTGCGGCGGTGGACCGGGCACTGCGGACGGTGGCCGGGGTGGTCGCGCCCGGCACGGTCTGCACCCTGGTCACCGACGAGCAGCGGGTACGCGCCCGGCTCGGCGCGACGGTGCCGGCCGAGAAGCTACCGGCCACCGCGCTGCTCGACTGCGCGCCACCCGGGCCGACCGGGCCCGACCCCGACGCCCTGATCCGGTTCGGTGCCGACCTGCACCGGCTGCGGGCCGCCCTGGCCGCCGAGGGGATCGGCTCGGCTCTCCTGCCGGCGCTACCGGCTGCCGGCGGCGGCGAGGCCGGCGTCGGGGTGACCCTGTTGGTCAGCGCTCCGCTGCCCCCGCCGACCGTCGCCGGCTGAGCCGCCGACGCCCGCCGTCGGTCCGCGGACGTCCTCGGCGAAGACGCTAATCTGCCGCCGGACGGAACCGGGCGGGGGCCACGGAGCCAGCTTCGGAGAGGGGCAGCAGCGGGGCCGGCGGTCAGCCGGTCAGCATGGCCCGGCCGAGCGGGGTCAGGATGTGCAGCACGGTGTTGCGGTCACGGTGGCTGACCAGCAGCCCGGCGTTACGCAGCACCGTGGTGTGCTGACTCGCGGCGGCCGGCGAGATGTTCAGCCTCCGGGCCACCTCTCCGGTGGAGCAGCCGTCGCCCACCACCTCGAGTACCCGGGCCCGGGTCCGGCCGATCAGCGCGGCGAGCGCGGCCTGGTTCTCCGGCCGGCCGGTCCCCCGGGCCGGGCCTGCGCCCTCGCCGGGCGCCGGGGTCAGGCCACCCAGCCGATCGACCGGATAGACCAGGACCGGCGGCAGCTCGGGATCGACCAGGGTCACCGGGATGCGGGCACAGAAGAACGACGGCACCAGCAGCAGCCCGCGCCCGTCGAGATGCAACTCCCGCTTCACCGGATAGCCCGGCACCTCCAGCAGCCCCGCCTCCCAGCGCATCGCCGGGCGGAGGCTGGCCAGCAGCCCTTCGGTCCCGCCGTCGAGCAGGGCTCGGGCCCGGCGCGCCCGGTCCGCCTCCACCGCGGCCTGGATCCGGTCCCAGTACGGCTCGATCGCGGTCGCCTGGTAGACCCGCATCGAGTCGGTGAGGTGCTCCAGTACCTCGACGTCACCCCGCGCCAGGGTGCTCGCCGAGCTGGGCAGTGGCAGCGGACTCTCCGCGGCCAGCACGTTGAGGTCGCGCTCCAGCGCGCCGATCGGGGTGGAGCGGACGGCGTCGAGCCCTGCCGCCAGGCCGTACATGCTGTGGTAGGGGGTCAGGAAGTCGGGAAAGTAGCCCCGGGGCGGGTTGAGGGCGAGCAGCAGTCGCAACTGGCCCGGTACGGTGTCCCGGCGCAGCCCGCCGGAGACGCCACGTCGCCAGCCCGCCATCACCGGGTCCCGGCTGCGTCCCTGCAACAGGTGCAGGCTGAGGACCAGCTCCCAGATCTGGTCGGCGGCAGGAGCGACACGGGTCCGGGCGACGTCCTCACCGGAGAAGAAGATCCGCAGCATGGCATGCACTCCCGGGGCCGGATGGGGTTGGCCGGCAACCAGTCGCACTCTACCGGGCGCTATCTATCAGCGTCTTTCAGTGTCAGTCGAAATACCTCGACGCCCGGCGACGCGGGCGGGCATGCTCACTGTGCCGATACGGAGTCACGCGGTGCCTAACCGCCCGCTGGTTCTGCGGCGTGCTGGGGGGTAGGGGAGGAACGCGGCGACCCGGACGATCGCCACGAGGGTTCGCGGACAGCCGTCCGCGAAGCGCGCCGTCCGGGTTGTCGCCTCCCTTCTCTACACCCTCTCCACACTCCGAGCGCCCTGCTGCGGATCGGGATCGGCGCCGCATGCGGAGGGCGTGTCTCGGCGCGGAGTGGGCGTGCCCGTTGCCGTGCTCAGCCGGGCAGCTCTGACATGATCAACAACGCGACCCGGTGGTCCTCGTCGGTCACGTAGTAGCGGGCGCCGTCCAGTTCGGTCAGCCCCTCCACGTTGTGCAGCGGCGCGAGGTCCGCCACCAGATCGCCGGCGACGCTGGCCCCGGCCGGAGCGGGGGGCCAGCGGAACCGGACGTGCCGGCTGGTCACGTCGCCACCGGCCGGATGGTCGTCGAGCAGCACCGACCGCTTGCCGAGCGCGTCGATCGAGCCGACCACCGCGTCGTACCCGCCGTCGTCCCGGGCCGACAGCGCCCGGAAGCCGGTCAGCTCGCCGGGCCGGGTCACCCCGGTCAACGCGTACGCCCCGACGGCGTGCGGCCAGCTCCGCCGGTCGAACATCCCGGCCACGTCGGCCAGCTCCACCAGGATCGGCTCGCCCCGGTCGGTGACCGGGAACCGCAGCCCGAGCAGCACCGTACCGGCCGGGGTGAAGGCCGCCGCCTCGACGTTCACCGGCAGGTCCTCCGCGCCCAGTCGGCCGGCCCAGCTCTTGGCTCGAGCGATGCCCCGGTCCCGGGTCGCGGCGATGAAGCGGTGCCGCACCCGCTCACCCGGCGGCAGCACGGCGATCCCGGCCGCCACCAGGGCGTCGTTCACCGCCCGGTGCAGCCGGAACTGGTTGCGGACCACGTGCAGCCGGAGCAGCGGACCGGCCGCCTCCGCCTCGCGGAACCGGGCCACGAAGGCCCGCCGGGGGCGCAGCGGCCCGCGCTTGGAGCCGAAGTGCGAACCGAAGACGTAGATCCACCCGTCGTGCCGGGCCAGCGCCTCGCCGTCCTCGGTCCGGCCGTTCTCGGTCCCGGCGTCCATCCACATGTGGTGCGTCTGCCACTCGCCGTCGTGCCGCTCCACCAGCAGGGCCAGGCAGTGCTCGACCGACCCCTCGTCGAGCACCGTCCAGAACGCCCGCCGCGCACCGTGCGCGGCGAGCACCTCGCGGGCGTGGACGGGCAGCAGGTCGCTCGCCTCGTTGCCGGCCACGGCGAGTTCGACCGTACGCGTAGGGCACGTCATACCGATCATGCTACGAACTCCGCACCAGCTCCCTGGCCACGAGCGTGCACGGTGTCGGGCGTCGTGCGACCTGCGTCACGGACAAGTTCGTGCGGCCCTTGGTCACGCCTCCTCGGGTGCGGGACCCGGCCTGCCCCGCCTGGCCAACCGCCACGATGACCCCTGGTGCCGTCCATCACCGTGCAGGTTGGTGTCACAGCACTAGGGTGGGGCCGTGCCCGATGCCCTCTACGCCGACGCGTTGGCCCTGCTCACCGCCTGGCGGCCGCCGACGCCCGAGGCGACCGCCAACCTGGCCGGGACGCTGCGGCTGCTGCACGAGGCGGGCCCGGCTGCGCTGACCCGGGAGCACCGGGCCGGGCACGTCACGGCCAGCGCCCTGGTGCTGGACGCGACCGGAAGCCGGGTGCTGCTCTGCCTGCACGGCCGGTTCCGCCGCTGGGTCCAGCTCGGCGGGCACTGCGAGCCCGGCGACGCGACCCTGGCCGGCACGGCGCTGCGGGAGGCGACCGAGGAGTCCGGGATCCCCGGCCTGCGGCTCGACCCGACCCCGATCGACCTGGACGTCCACCCGGTCTCCTGCGGGGGCGGCTCGTTCCACCACGACCTGCGGTTCGCCGCCGTCGCCCCGCCCGGTGCTGTGGAGCGGGTCAGCCCGGAGTCGGTCGAGCTCGGCTGGTTTCCGCCGGACGCGCTGCCCGAACCGCTGGCCGGTGCCACCGCCCACCTGGTGGCACCGGCCATCGCCGTCTTCGAGCGAAACTTCCCGCACCCGGCACCTCACAGGTAGGGGTGGGCCTCCTCGGCCTCCAGCGCGGCGACGATCTCCTTGACCTCCTGCGCGCGGGACCGGGCACAGACGAAGAGTGCGTCCGGCATGTCGACCACCACGGTGTCCTGGACACCGAGGGTCACCAGCAGCCGGCCCGACTGGCTCACCACCACCGAGCGTTCGGTGTCCCGGAGCACGACCCGGCCGGCCGGTTGCGTGCCGTCGGGCCCCTCCCGGAGCACCACGTTGCTGGCGTCGTCGCCGGACAGCGCCTCGCCGAGGGTGTGGAAGTCGCCGACGTCGTTCCAGCGGAAGTCCGCCGGCACGGTGGCGACCAGGCCGCGCTCCGCCGCACCCTCCATCACCGCGAAGTCGACCGAGATCTTGGTCAGCTTCGGCCACATCCGGTCCAGCACCGCGGCCTGCTCGGGGGTGTGCCATGCCTCGGCGATCTCAATCAGTCCGGCGTGCAGCTCCGGTTGCTGCCGGGCCAGCTCGCCGAGGAAGATGTCGACCCGCCAGACGAACATCGAGGCGTTCCAGTAGAAGCGGCCGGACTCCACGTACTTGACCGCGAGATCGTACTCGGGCTTCTCCTTGAAGCGGACGACCTGCCGGGCCGGGCCGTCGCCGATCGGCTCGCCCGACTCCAGGTAGCCGTAGCCGGTCTCCGGGTGGGTCGGGGTGATGCCGACCGCGACCATCAGGCCGTCCTGTGCCGTCGAGATCGCCGCGCGGAGCACCTCGAGGAAGCGCGTCTGGTCGCCGACCACGTGGTCGGCGGAGAAGGCACCCATCACCGCGTCGGGATCGCGTCGGGCGATGATCGCCGCCGCCAGCCCGATGGCGGCGCAGGAGTCCCGGCGGGAGGGCTCGACGAGGACGTTCTCCTCGGGTACGTCCGGCAACTGCCGGGCCACCGCCACCGCGTGCGCGGCGCCGGTGACCACGAACGTGGTGTCCGGGCCGGAGAGTGGGCGCACCCGGCGTACGGTCGCCTGGAGCAGCGACTCGTCCGAGCCGGTCAGCGGGAGGAGAAACTTGGGGCGGCCGGCGCGCGAGAGTGGCCACAGACGCGTGCCACTGCCGCCGGCCGGAATCACGGCGTAGAACATCGCCACATCATGCCCGAGACGTCAGGTGCGGCACGCGCACACCGGCTGATAGCACCCGATTTCCACCCGACTCGTTACGCGGCCCGGGCCCGGCCCCAGGCCGCCAGGTGCACCTCCGCGCTGGACTCCCAGGTGAACTCCTTGGCCCGGTCGAAGCCGGCCTTCGCCAGGGCGAGCCGGCGCGCCTCGTCGTCGAGGAGCGCGGCAAGATCGGTCGCGATCTGCTGCGGATCCTCGCTGGTGTACGCGACCGCGTCGCCGCCCACCTCCGGCAGCGAGAGCCGCGGCGTGGTGAGCACCGGGGCGGCGCAGGCCATCGCCTCCAGGATCGGCAGCCCGAAGCCCTCGCCGTAGGAGGGATAGGCGGCGACCAGCGCACCACCGAGAAAGCCCGGCAGGTCGGCGTAGCGCAGGTAACCGGGGCGGAGCAGCCGTAGGTGGCCCGGGACGTCGGTCACCGCGTGGTCGATGTCGTCGTCGTGCCCCTGACCACCGGCGATCACCAGGGCCGGCGGCTCCGGCCGGTCCTTGACCGCCAGCACCCAGCCCCGGATCAGGTTCGGCACGTTCTTGCGGGGCTCCTTGGAGCCGAGGAACGCCACGTAGCTGTGCCCGCCGAGGCCGAGCCGGGCGCGTACCCGGGCCTTCTCCTCGTCGCTCGGTGCGTGGAACGCCGCCTGGTCCACCCCGTGGTAGGCGACGTCGATCCGGGTCGGGTCGGCGTCCAGCAGCCGGATCAGCTCGTCCCGGGTGGCCTTGCTCGGCACGATCACCCGGTCGGCCCGGCGCAGCGAGGTCTTGATCGCGCTGCGGAAGAAGGTCCGCTTTGATTTGTCGTAGTGCTCCGGCTCGGTGAAGAAGGTCGCGTCGTGCACGGTGACCGTCACCGGACAGCCCGCCCTCAGCGGGCAGGTGTAAAAGGGCGAGTGCAGCACGTGCGCGCCGACCTGCTGGGCCAGCAGCGGCAGCCCGGTCTGCTCCCACGCGAGCCGGGCCGGCCGGTGCGCCACCGCCGCCGGTGCGGCGATCACCTCGGCGGCCGGCAGCATCCGCGAGTATCGCTCGACGTCGGTGCGGAGTCCGACCACGGCCAGCTCCAGGCCCGGCCCGATCAGCTTGCCCAGGGCGCCGAGCAGGCCGTCGACGTATCTGCCCACGCCGCCGCGATCGGCGGGGACGCTGGTGGCGTCAATGAGCACGCGGGGCGGGCGACCGGCGGTCACTGGGCAACTCCTCGACTTGGATGTGATGTGGGGAACAACACTTGCTCCAAGCCTACGCCGCACGGTCCCGGACGCGTCGACTGCGACCCGTCGGGCAACTGTCTTTCCGGTGACTCTGACACGGCCGCCACGCACCGTCACCGTCGGCGCCGGCCCGGCCGGAGACCGACCTCGCCGGCCGTCCGGAGCGGCGCTCTCCGGACCGGCGCTCACCCGATCGGTATCGTCGCGGGCGATGACCGAGAACATTGCCGCGCTCGTCGCCGCCGCGATCGCCACCGACCCGACCCGACCGCTGCTGACCTGGTACGACGACGCGACCGGCGACCGCACGGAACTCTCCGGTGCGACCCTGGCGAACTGGGTGGCCAAGACCGCCAACCTGCTGGTCGACTCGGCCGGCGTGGCACCGGGCGACCCGGCCGGGGTGCTGCTCCCGCCGCACTGGCAGACCGCCGCCGTGCTGCTCGGCTGCTGGTCGGCCGGGCTGGCGGTCGACGGTGCCCGCCCCGGCGAGCGGGCCGGGCACCCGGTCGAGGTACTCTTCGCCGCCGCCGACCGGGTCGCCGAGGCGGACGCCTGGCCGGCCGGTGAGCGGTACGCCCTCGCGCTCGCCCCGCTCGCCGCCCCGCTGCGGGACCTGCCGGCCGGCTGGACCGACTACGTGGTCGAGGTACGCGGGCACGGCGACCACTTCGCGCCGTACCCCGCGGCCGGGCCACAGGACCCGGTGCTGGTCGACCTGGCGAGCACGCGCGCCGCCGAGCTGGGAATCGGGGCCGGTGACCGGGTGCTGGTCGACGCGGCCCGGCACCCCGACCCGGTGGACTGGCTGTTGGCCCCGCTGGCCGTCGGCGCCAGCACGGTGCTCTGCGGCAACCTCGACCCGGCCCGGCTCGCCGACCGGGCGCTGGCGGAAAAGGTCACGGTCCGGTTGAGGTAACCTACGTCACACCGGCCCGCCCACGTCACGCCGAGCCGGCCGGCGCCGCCCCGGTCCGTTGCCGGGCCAGCCGCTCGAAGGCGGCCAGCGACTCCGGATTGGCCAGGGCGCCGGTGGCGGCGGCCGAATCCACCGCCACCCCGGTGAGGATCTTCTTCACCGGCACCTCCAGCTTCTTCGCCGAGAGCGTCCTCGGCACCGCGCCGACCTGGTGGATCCCGTCCGGCACGTGCCGGGGCGAGAGGCCGGTACGCAGCTCCCGGTTGATCCGCGCGGTCAACTCCGGCCCCAGCTCCAGCCCCTCGGCCAGGACGACGAAGAGCAGCAACTCCCCCGCACCGCCCTCGTCGTCCTCCAGGTGCACCACCAGCGAGTCGGTCACCTCGGGCAGCCCCTCCACCACCGAGTAGAACTCGGCGGTGCCGAGCCGCACCCCGCCCCGGTTCAGGGTGGCGTCCGACCGACCCGTGATCACACAGCTCCCCCGCTCGCTGACCGTGATCCAGTCGCCGTGCCGCCACACTCCCGGATAGACGTCGAAGTACGCCTCCCGGTAGCGGCTCCCGTCCGGGTCGTTCCAGAACCCGACCGGCATGCTCGGCATCGGCGCGGTGATCACCAACTCGCCGAGCTGGCCGAGCACCGGATCGCCGCCGGCCGACCGCGCCTCGACCCGGGCGCCCAGACAACGGCAGCTGATCTCGCCGGCCCGGACCGGCAGCAGCGGCACGCCGCCGACGAACCCGGTGCAGACGTCCGTCCCGCCGGAGATCGAGTCGAGCCGCAGGTCGGCGCCGATCTCGTCGTACACCCAGCGGAAGCCCTCGGCCGGCAGCGGCGCACCGGTCGAACCGACCCCGCGCACGGCGGAGAGGTCGACCAGCTCCGCCGGGCGCAGCCCGGCCTTGCGGCAGGCCAGCAGGAACGGCGCCGAGGTGCCGAAGTAGGTGGTGCCGGTCTCGGCGGCCAGCCGCCACAGGGTGCCGAGGTCCGGCTCGGCCGGCCGGCCCGGCTCGACCCGGACCGCCGGGTTGCCGTCGAAGAGCACGATCGCCGCGCCCACCGCCGGGCCGGAGACGAGGAAGTTCCACATCATCCAGCCGGTGGTGGTGAACCAGAAGAACCGGTCGCCCGGCCCGAGGTCGTGGTGCAGCGCCAGCATCTTCAGGTGTTCGAGCAGGATCCCGCCGTGCCCGTGCACGATCGGCTTCGGCAGCCCGGTGGTGCCCGAGGAATAGAGCACGTAGAGCGGATGGTCGAACGGCACCGCCGCGAAGCTCAGCGGCTCCCCGGTCTCGGCCGCCAGTTCCGCCCAGTTCGACGTCCCCGCCACCCGCCCCGGCCCGGCGGCGGACCCCGGCGCACCGCCGGAGACCGGCCCGCCGTCGGGCTCCGACGCGTCGCCCCGCGCCAGGTAGGGGATCACCACCGTGTGCGCCACCGACGGCAGCTCGGCCCGGATCGTCGCCAGCTCGGTCCGGCGGTCGACGGGCTTCTCCCCGTAGCGGTAGCCATCCACCGCCACCAGCACGGTCGGGGCGATCTGCCGCCAGCGGTCCAGCACGCTGCGGGTGCCGAACTCCGGCGCGCAGGACGAGAAGACCGCACCGAGGCTGGCGGTGGCGAGCATCAGCACGAGGGTCTCGGGGATGTTCGGGGCGTACGCCGCCACCCGGTCACCGGCACCGACACCGAGCCGGACGAGCCCGGCCCGGACCCGGCGTACCTGCTCGCGCAGGTCGGCGGCGGTCAGGGTGACCGGGGCGCGGGTCTGGCTGTGCGCGATCACCACCGGCTCGTCGTCGGCGATCCCGGGCATCCGGAGCACGTGCTCCGCGTAGTTGAGGGTGGCACCGGGAAACCAGCGGGCCCCCGGCATCGCCGGATCGGCGAGCGCCACGGTCGGCTCGGCGTACGCCCGGACCTCGAAGTAGTCCCAGATCGAGCGCCAGAAGCCGTCGAGATCAGTGACCGACCAGCGCCACAGCGCCTCGTAGTCGTCGAGGTCGAGACCCCGGTGCCGGCGCAGCCAACCCAGGTAGTCCCCGATCCGGCTCCGCTCCCGTACGTCGGCCGGTGGCGTCCAGAGCACCTCGCCGTCGACCATCCGCCCGCTCCTCCCCTGCGCCCAACACCCGACCCGCCATTGTCCGCCCCCGCCACCCCACCCGACGTGTGCCCACCCCACACAAGGAAGGGCCCCCGCATATCGTTTTCTGTCGTAGCAGGGCCCCTTCCTAACCGCCCTTCGGAGGGGTGGGTGCGTCAGGCGGCGCCCCGGTGCGCCTGGATGGCCTTGCGCTTGGCCAGCCGGTGCTCCCGGCGGATCTCCGCCTCACGGAACCGTCGCTCGTCCTCGGGGGTCTCCGGCAGCACCGGGCGGACCGGGCGGGGGTTGCCGGCCACGTCCACCCCGACGAAGACCAGGTACGCGGTGGCCACCAGGATCGGGGCGTCCTCGGCGCTGTCCCAGCGCTCGGCGACCACCCGGACCCCGACCTCCATCGACGTCTGCCCGGTCCAGTTGACCTGGGCGTGCGCGTGCACCAGGTCGCCGACCCGGACCGGCTCGGCGAAGACGATCTCGTCGATCGCGGCCGTCACCGCCGTACCGCCGGAGTGGCGCGCCGCCGAGGCTCCCGCCACGTCGTCGACGAACTTCATCAGCACGCCACCGTGCACCGTGCCGTAGAGGTTGACATCGACCGCCGTCATGATCCGGCTCAGCGTGACCCGGGAGTACGCGGTCGGCTTCCCCGGCGGCGGTGGCAGGAACTGCTCGGTCATGCCGGCAACGGTACGGTGGGAGCGGGTCGTGTCACCCTCGCCGGTTACCCAGCTCACCCCGGTCACCCCACGGTGACAGTCAGCAAGATCGATTTAGACGCGCCGGGGCAGGCTGCTCCACGCCGTTCCAGGCGGTACGGTGCGCGGATGCGACATCTCTGGAGCTTCCTCGCCGGAGTGGTGGCGGCGCCACTTGCCTGGATCCTGATCGCGCTCGGTCAGGACGGGTCGGCCCGCACGGTCACCCGGTGGGAGGAACTCGGCACGTACAACACGGCCAACCTGATCCAGGGGGCCGTCTATCTCGCGGTCGCGGGCATCCTGCTCGGCCTGCTCGGCACGCTGCGCCTCTCCCCGGCCGGTCCGCTCGTCGCCGGCCTACTGCTGGCCGCCCCGTACGTCGGGTTCTTCATCGACCCGTTCGCCGTACGCGACGCGGTGCCGGCGAACTGGAGCCTCTTCGGCGACCCGCTGCCGCTGGTCCAGGTTCTGGACAACGGCACGACGTTCGTGATCGGCGCGCTGCTGCTGATGGCGACCTTCAGCACCCAGCGGTGGCGCCGCTGGCCCTGCCCGGCGACCGCCGGCTCCGCCCCGTCGGCATCCGATGTGGAGGAGGCGCCCCGGACCGACTGGTCCGCGCTGACCAACCCGCCGGAGAGCGACGTCAGGCCCCCGACGCTCGGTTACCCCGAGCCGGACACCACGCCGACAACGCCGCTGCCACGCCGCGAGGCCGGATCTCCGTGGGCGGCACCGCCCCGGACCGGCCCCAAGCGCGACGACGCGGCGGACAGCACCACAGGCTGACCGACCCGTACGACGAGCCGGCACCACGACGGAGCCCGACCGTGCCGGGGCGGGTCGTTCAGTCGATCCGCCCCGGACCAGCACGCCGCCGGGGGCACGGCGTTGCCCGGTACCGGTACGGTGCCGGAAGACACCCGGAGAGGGGACGCCGCCGTGCGACACCTTGGATCGCTGTTTTTCGGCCTGGTCAGCGCCCCGACGATCTGGGTGTTGACCGGCATCGGGTGGATCAGGTTCAACGGTGGCATCCAGGTCGACGAGCTCGGTGACAAACTCCTTGGGTTCGCCGTCCTGCTGGTCGTCGGCGGACTGCTCGCCGCACTGCTGCTCCCCCGCTGGTCCCCGGTCGGTCCGGCGGTCGCCGGGGCCCTTTTCATGATCATGGCACTCTGGTCGCTTGTCGACTTCGGCTCACTCATCGACGTCATGCCGGACTCGCTCTTCGGGGTCCGGTTCGCGCTCACCGCGCCGTCCGGGGCGCTCTCCGTGCTGCTCGGCGTCCTGCTCTTCGCCACCGTCGCCGTACCGCACCGGTGGCGTTCCGCCCGTCCGGCCCCGGCCGGCCCGCCGGGCGCCCCCGGTCAGCCCGGATACCGGCCATACCCGGGCACCTACGCGCCACACGGTCCTCAGTTCCCGCCCGGTGGTCAGTTCCCGCCCGGTGGCCCGGTGCCCGGGCAGTTCCCGCCCGGTGGCCCGGTGCCTGGGCAGCCTGCGCCGGGCATGCCCGGGCCCGCCGGGCACCCGCCGAACTACGGTCCCTCGGCCGCACCGAGCTTCCCCCAGTCCGCACCGCCGAACTTCGGCCCGGCGGTGCCACCGCACTACGGACCCCCGGCACCGCCGCCCCCGGCACCGCCGTACCACGCACCGGCCGGGGCGACGCACCACGGTCCACCCCCGACACCGGCGTCGCGACCGGCCGAGCCGTCGAGTGCGGACGAGACGACCCAGATCACCGGCCCGGACGACGACATGGACGGAGTCACCCGCCGGCTCGGCGACCGCTGACCCCGTGCGCCGACACCGCCACAGCGCCACAGTTCCGGCGAGGAATCCCACCTGTTGCCGAGGAGTGCTGAAATAGGTATTGGTCGTTAGGTGGGGAGGCGTCGCATGGCCGAGTTTCCGGCGCACCTGTTCAGGATGGACGGCGACCCGGCCGCGATCCGTGCCTCCGCCGGCCGGTGGCACCAGTTCGCCGGCGCGGCGACCGGGGCGGCCGGCCAGATCACCGGCCTGGACACCAGCCAGTTCGTCGGGCCGGAGGGTGACCAGTTCCGCGACGGGCTCAACGCCGACATGCCCCGGCATCTGCGGATCACCGGCGACGCTTTCGACAGGGTCTCCACCGGGCTCACCACCTTCGCCGACCGGCTCGACACCCTCCAGGGGCAGATGCGCCCGGTGGCCCAGCGCGCTCCTGGGCTCTGGCAGGCGTTGCAGGCCGCCCGGGGGCGGGCGGACCGGGCCGAGGCCGCCGACGCCCGGCACGAACGGGAGATGGCGAACCGCCCGCCGGAGGAGACCACCCCGGACACCTACCGCTCGGACAGCGGCGCCGCCGGAGCCGCACTCGGGCAGGCCCAGCGTGACTGGGACGCCTGCGTCGCCGAGGCGGGCAACCTGCGGGGGCAGTTGACCACCGCCGTACGGGACTGTGTCGCCGTCGTCAACGACGCCAAGGGGATGCGGTTCACGGAAAATCCAAAGTGGTGGGACCTCGGCGGCCAGTTCACCAACTTCGTCCGGGACAACAAGGAGCTGCTCCAGCAGCTCTCCGGCGCGCTGAAGGTCGTCTCCCTCGTCGCCGGCCTGCTCTCCTTCATCCCGGTGCTCACCCCGATCATGGCGCCGATCGCGCTCGGCACCGCGCTGGCCGCCTCCGCGATCGATCTGTCGATCTACGCCGCCACCGGCGAGGGCTCGCTGCAGACCATCTTGATCGACGTCGGGCTGAATCTCCTGCCCGGAGTGGGCAAACTGGTCAAGCCCCTCGGCGGGGCGCTGCGGGCCGGCGGCAACCGGCTCGCCTACGAGGCCGGCCGGCTGGGCAGCGGCCTCCGCGCGGCGGCCCGGGTGCCGGTCGCCGACGACATCGCCGGGATCACCGCCGACGGCGCCCTGATGATGCGGGCGACCCCGGCGCCCCGGTTCAACCTCCAGGAGCGGCTGACCGCGTTCCGCGAGGGCCGGGCCGAGTACGTCAAGGAGATCCCGATCAACAGCTCCCGGCACCCGGAGTCCGCCCAGCACATCCTGGACGCGCAGTCCGGCCAGATCTGGCGGGGCGACCGGGTGGTCCAGGGTGACCCGAAGCCGTCGATCCTGACCATCGACCGGGCCGGCGCCGACGCCAACCGGGCCGACTCGCTGCGCGGGGTCGAGCCGCGCGGCCGGGACGGCCTGGACCGCGACGAGTACCCGCCGGCCATGTTCGCCGAGGGCGGCGAGGGCGCGAGCGTGAAATACATCGACAGCAGCGACAACACCGGCGCGGGGGCTAGCATGGGCAACCGGCTGAGAGGCCTGCCCGACGGTGCGATGATCAAGATAACCGTCAGGTGAATCCCGAAGAGACGAATGCCGTAGCGACGAACGCCGTAGCGATCTAGGAGTCATCGACCGTGGACGCCACCGCGCTGGCCAGCCGGGCCCGGCAGAGCCGGGGCCGCGAGGTCCTGCCCGAGCTGCTGGCGCTGGCCGGTGATCCCGCCGCCGGTGACGACCGGTGGCAGGCGGCCGCGTCGGCGATCGAGTTGCTGCTCTGGACCGAGCGGCCCGGCGACGCCGCCGAGCTGGCCGAGTCGGTGATCACGGCCGAGGCCGACACCGCGCTGGCCAAGCAGGACTTCCCGTTCGACACCGCACTGCTCGCGGCCGACCTGCACGCCGGAATACCGGCCGGGCCCCGGCTGCGCCGGCTCGCCGGGCTGCCGCCGGCCGGCAGCGTCCTGGCCCGTCGGCTGGACTGGCTCGCCGGGCGGCTCGACGGCACCGGCCCGGCGGCGCTGCTCCCCAACCACCACGACTGGGGCGGCGCACCGGGCGCGCTCGGGCCGGTCGGCGAGGCACTGCGGAAACAGCCGTACGCCACACTCCGCCCCAACCAGCGGCGGGCACTCTGGTCGGCCCTGGAGTCGGCCAACGACATCGACGCCGCCCGGCGGCTGCGCGGCGCTGGCGGTGACGATCCGCCGAGCTATCCCGGCCGGGTCTGGCTGGCCGGCTGGGCGGTGCACGACGGCGATCCGGCCGAGGCGGAGCGGCTGCTGCTCTCGGCCGCCCCGCTCTGGCGGCCGTACGCGAGCTGGGACTGCCTGCCGACCGACCTGGCCGTCGAACCGACACTGCGCCGGGCGGTGACGCCGGCCGTCTGGGATCGTTATCTCTCCGGGCCGCTGGGCCCCGAAGCGAGCGAGGGGGAAGCCTGATGACCCAGACCGCGCTGGAGACGCTGCTCGGCCGGGCCAGGGGCCCGCTCGGCGCGAACGCGGAGGTGGACTTCGGACCCGCCACCGGCCCCTTCGCCGAACTGGGCCGGATGCTCAGCCGGCTCAACGGCTTCTTCGCCTTCGACGCCGGGGTGCAGGTGTTCCACGCCGGTGGGCCGGGCGTCGGCCCCGAGCTGGTCACCTGGAACGACGAGAGCACCTGGAAACACACCTACGAGGGACTGACCGGCGAGACCTTCTGCTTCGGGCAGGACGTGCTCGGGACCCAGTTCGCGATCATGCACGAGCACGTGGTCAGCCTCGATCCGGAGACCGCGCAGGTGCGGGTGATCGGCCCGTCGCTGGAGTCCTGGGCGGCCTGGCTGCTGGACGATCCACCGGTCAATGCCACCGCGAACCTGGCCCGGGCCTGGCAGGACGAACACGGCGCGCTCGGCCCGGACGAGCGGCTGATCCCCCGGCAGTTCTTCGTGCTCGGCGGCGGCTACGAGCTGGACAACCTGATCGCCAGGGACGCCGCCACCGCGATGCGGATCCGGGGCCCGATCGCGGTGCAGCTCAAGGGCCTGCCGGACGGCGCCCAGGTCAACCTCTCGGTGGCGGAGTGAGCGACCGCGGCTGGCGGCCGGCCACCCCGGCCGAGGCGGTGGCTCCGATCACCCGGCTGGGCGGCCGGCCCTGCTGGTCCGGAGCGCCGCGCTGGCCGGCGCACCGGGGTGAGCCGCTGGAGTTCGTGGGCCAGTTCGCCGTACAGGAGCGGCTGGTGCTGGTCTTCATGTCGTACGCCGAGGACGCCGAGTCCTGGCCTGCCGAGGGTGGCGCCAACGCGGCCCTCGTGGAGCCGGACGGTGCCGTGCCGGAGTGGGTGAGCGTCACGGCCGACCCGGACGGGCCGGTGGCACTCGGCACCGAGGTGCTCGTACCGGCCGGCTGGACTCCGGGAACCCACCCGGTGTGGGTGCAGTACGACCAGACCCCGGCCGCCGCGCCGATCTTCGTCGCCCAGCTCGCCAGCTTCCCGGACGAGCGCGGGATGATCACGTTCGGCGACGGCGGTGTGGCGTACGTCTTCCGGTCGGCGGACTGGTCCCGGGCCAGGCTGCTCTGGCAGACCTCCTGACGGTCTGGCAGACCTCCTGACGGTGGCGGCTATCCGTCGGTCCTGAGCAGCTGTCGGGCCATCACGATCCGCTGCACCTGGTTGGTGCCCTCGTAGATCTGGGTGATCTTGGCGTCCCGCATCATCCGCTCGACCGGGTAGTCCCGGGTGTAGCCGTACCCGCCGAGGAGCTGCACCGCGTCGGTGGTGATCTCCATGGCGGCGTCCGAGGCGAAGCACTTCGCCGCCGCGCCGAAGTAGGTCAGGTCGGCGTCGCCCCGTTCCGACCTCCCGGCCGCCGCGTACGTCAACTGCCGGGCCGCCTCCAGCTTCATGCCCATCTCGGCGAGCATGAACTGGATGCCCTGGAACTCGGCGACCGCCCTGCCGAACTGCTTCCGCTCCCGCACGTACGCCTTCGCGTAGTCCAGCGCCCCCTGCGCGATCCCGACCGCCTGGGCGGCGATGGTGACCCGGGTGTGGTCGAGGGTGCGCATCGCGGTGCCGAAGCCGGTGCCCGCCTCGCCGATCATGCGGTCCGCCGGGATCCGCACGCTGTCCAGGTAGACCTCGCGGGTCGGCGAGCCCTTGATGCCGAGCTTCTTCTCCGGTGCCCCGAAGCTGACCCCGGGATCCGACTTCTCCACCACGAAGGCGGAGATGCCGCGCGACCGCGCCGCCGGATCGGTGACCGCGAAGACGGTGTAGTACTCCGACACCCCGGCGTTGGTGATCCACCGCTTGACGCCGTCGAGCACGTAGTGGTCGCCGTCCCGCACGGCTCGGGTGGTCATCGACGCGGCGTCGCTGCCCGCCTCCGGCTCGGAGAGGCAGTACGAGAACATCGCCTCGCCCCGGGCCACCGGCGGCAGGTAGCGCCGCTTCAGCTCCTCGGAGGCGGCGAGCAGCAGCGGCAGGGTGCCGAGCTTGTTGACGGCCGGGATCAGGGAGGAGGCGGCGCAGGCCCGGGCCACCTCCTCGATGACGATCGCGGTGGCCAGCGCGTCGGCCCCGGCGCCGCCGTACTCCTCGGGGATGTGCGGGGCGTGGAAGTCGGCGGCCCTGAGTGCGTCGTACGACGCCTTGGGGAACTCGCCCGTCTCGTCGGCCTCGGCCGCGTTCGGGGCGACCTTGGCGTCGCAGACCTCCCGGACGGCCTCGCGGACCGCCTCGTGCTCCTCGGGCAGCAGGTATGCGTCGAACGACGGCTCACTGGTCACCGCAGCCTCCCCGGCACTCGTTCTCCGGTGGCGGGCACCCCCGGCAGCCCGACGATACCCGCCAGTAACCAACTTCCGGCACCCCTCCCCCGGACCACCACCGGGCGACCACCGTGCCCGGGTGGCGCCCGGCCGCCCGTCACCGGGCCCCGCCCGAGGCGAGCTGCTACCTGGTCAGCACTCGCCGCCCCAGCGGTAGGAGCCGACCGGGACCGAGTACGGGAAGTTGCCGCGCCCCTCGGCCCAGCCGTAGTGCAGGCACGCCAGCAGGATGCCCCTGTAGTTGGCGGCCTCGTAGACGTAGACGTGGTCGCATCCGGCACAGGGCACGCCGTTGTTGAAGTACGACGCCCGGTAACCACAGCTCGACGAGGGTGCGTTCCCCGTCGACCAGCAGACAGAACCGTTGCCGTCCCGCTGGGTGTAGAAACAGACGGCGCCGGAGTTGCATCCCCACGCCGCCACGGTCTGCCCGGTGAAGACGCCCGGCGCGATCTCCCTGACGTCCACCACCCCCGGCGCCACCGGTGCCGGCGCCACGCCCGAATCGGCACTCCCGCCGGACGGGTTCGCCCGGGCCGCTCCCGGGCAGAGCATCACCAGCAGGGTAACAGCAGCGACACCGGCCAACAGCGAACGCATCCTCTTCATAGCCGCATCTCTCTCCTCAGGGGTTATTCGGGCGCCAACCTAGATGAGGGCCAGCACGGAGGAGAAGAAACGGCCGTCAATCCATTTCGGTATTGCGCAACGCGGCCGACCCGGGCCCCGAACGGGCGGCTGCCGGGCTACGGACCTCCTGTAGTGCGAGCGTGCGGGACGGGGATCAGGCCACGACGGAGCGGAGTGGGATTTCTGCGGCGCGGAGGTCGCGGATGAGCGTACGAAGGAACGGGTGCTCGTCCGCGGCGAGACCGTCCGGGTTGGGGATGGTGAAATAGGTCGCGCCGTTCGCGGTGGCCACGCGCGGCTCAGCCGCGTGCCGGGCGACGATGCCGCGGGTGCGCTCCGCGTCGGCGGCGGCGACCGCGATGGTGATCGGGCGCCACTCTCCGCCCAGGTTCTCCGGTGCCGGCGCGGCGGCGGCCGAGGCCCGGGCCGGCGGTACCGGCGGAGCCGTCGACCGGGCACCCGGCGACGCCGGAGCCGCGCTCGGCCGTGGTGCCAGCAGCGCGTTGGCGACCAGGTGCAGCCCGCTCTCGTTGTACGCCCGGAACAGCGGGTTGAACGCGAAGAGCACCGCCCGGCCCGCCCCGGTCGGCTCGTCGACCAGCGCGACCGTGCCCCTGAGCGCGTCGGCCCGCACCGTGTAGCCGTTGTGCCAGAACCGCCCGTCGGCCGGGTACGTCAGCACGTTCGTGCCCGTGCTGGACGGGGCGAGGATCGAGTCGTTGTTGTTGAACTCGAAGTCCTCGGCCGGCCGGCCGAGCCCGACCGGGCTGCTCCGGTCGACGTCGACCCGCAGGTGCGAGCCGATCACCGTGTAGTCGGCCGGCTTCGGCAGCTCGACCGTGGAGGTGAGCCCGGCCGCGCGGGCCATCCGGGTGCCCTGGTTGCGCAGCCCGAGATAGGTGCCGCCGGCCGCCACCCAGGCCCGCAGGTTGGCCTGGCCGCTCGCGCTCAGGCCGCCGGTCGGGTTGCTGCCGTCCGGCACCAGCAGCACGTCCCGGTCGGTGAAGGCGGCGGTGTTGTCGTTGATGTCCGCCGTGCCGACCGGGGTGAGGTCGAGGCCCCAGCGCTTGCCGAGGACGTAGCGGGCCTCGCCGTGCGAGCCGGAGGTGGTGGAGACGCCGGTGCCGGCGAACAGTCCGACGTCGGGCAGGGCCAGCCGGGTGCCGGTGACGCCGCGCCAGCTCGGGGTCAGGGTCACCCCGAGCGATTCGGCGAGCCGGTCGCGGGAGCCGGTGAGGGCGGCCGCCGGCAGGGTGACGACGCCGCTGCGCTGGTCGCGGCGCACCTCGACGCCCGCGCCGAGCAGCGCGAAGGTCAGCTCGGCCGCCGCCGCCGAGTCCAGCGGATAGGCGTACGAGCCGAACCGGGGTGCGTGGCCGCTCCGCCCGCCGTCGATGTCGCGGACCCGTTCCGCCCTCGGCGAGAGCCGGTCACCGGTGTAGACCGTCTCCACGCCCATCAGCAGCGGGTTGCTCCAGGAGGAGACGTCGTAGAAGTACGGGAACGGGACGTACGGGTCCTCGCCCATGGTCGCCTGGATCCAGTGCTTCTGCGGCTGCTCCATCGGGATCCAGTACGCGCCCGCCGGCACCGTGTGGTTCCGGGCCGACCGGCCGCCGAAGACCCGGGCGTTCGGTATCCGCACCGGCTTCGTCAGCCGGTAGACCTCGACGTCCATCCGGCGCAGCCGCTCGACGAGCTGGCGGACGTCGCCGAGCTGCCGGCCGGGCAGCAGGAAGTAGGAGCGGACCGTCACGTCCGGCACCGGGAACCGGACCTCGTTGGTCGGCTGCACCACCTCGTTGGGCTGCAGCGCCCCAACCCGCCCCTCGGCGAGCGCGTCGGACCAGATCCGGTAGTAGCCGGAGAGGATCTCCCGCCTGTGCTCCGAGGCCCAGCCGACGGTGGCCCACTGGGTGTGGAACTGCTGCTGCACCCGGTCCTGAACCGCCGAGGCGCTGCCCTTCTCGTAGGTCATCCCGGCGGCACCGAAGCCGGTGGCGGGCACCGTGTCGCCGTACCCCATGAAGAAGAGGTCGTAGACGTCGTAGTTGAAGTAGCACTCGGTGGTCACCGCGTCGGTGCAGGCGCCGTTGTAGCCGAAACCGGCGGCGTTCGCCGCGCCGATCCGGTTGATCCAGTCGACCGGCTCGTCGGCGATCTCGTGGTGGATCGGGTCGGCGTTCGGCGGGAAGAAGTACTGCCGGCCACCCATCTCGTGTGCGTCGACGAAGACCTGCGGCGGGTAACGGCGCAGCAGCTCCAGCTTGGCGTCGGTCTCCGGCTGGGTCCGGGCGAACCAGTCCCGGTTCAGGTCGAAGCCGTACTCGTTCTGCCGGCGTGAGGCGTCCCGGCCGTCCGGGTTCTGCGTCGGCATGATGATCGTGACAAGGTTGTCGTTGCGCTCGCGTACCTCGCAGGAGAGACCGGCGGCGAGCTCGTAGAGGGTCTTCAGCGCGGCGTCGGCGCCCGACTTCTCGCCGCCGTGCACGTTGCCGGTGACCCAGACGATCGCCGGGCCGCTCCTGGCGATCTCCGCCGCCCTCCGGCTCGACAGCCCGCGCGGGTCGCGCAGGTCGCGGACGTCGCGCGCGATCCGTTCCAGGGCGCCGCGCCGGAGGTGGTCGGGGTCGGAGACGATCGCGTACGGCATCGACTGGCCGAGCACGCTGTCGCCGACGTTGCCGGTGACCACCCGGTCCGAGGCGGCGTCGACGGCGCCGAGGTAGGAGCGGATCTCGTCGTCGGTGACCACCCGTTCCTGGCCGAGGCCGAGCGGGAAGCCGAGGTGGCGCTCGGGGCTCGGCACCCCGGCGAGCCGGGCGGCCGGATCGGGGCTGCACACGGGCGGCGCCGGCGGGTGGCCGCCGGGGTGGCCGTCGGGGTGAGCGCCGGCCGGGGTGCCGGGCAGCAGCGGCAGCGGGGCGAGCAGCAGGGCGACCGCGGCCCCGCCGAGTCGCCGGAACATCGATCCCGGGGGATTCGACGGAAACGTCAGGGGGAACTTCGGAATCGTCATGTGAAGTTCGGATTCCCTTCTCGGGGATGGCCGGGACGTCTCGGAAGATCGACCTGGGAGTGGCTCGGAGCCTATGAGCGGCCATTTCCGGCGGTCAAGATCTTCTAGGTACGGCGTCTTCCCACCAGCTACCAAACACGCCTATCACCAGAAATCGGGGGAATAGCGGCGGGAAGGGGCGGCTCGGGCAGGCGGGCGGCGTACCCGGTCGGCGAGGGCTGTGAAGATGCCGACCGAAGATGCGCCGGGAAGCGCCGTCCGCGTAGGCTCAGCGCTTGTCGTACCGGCACGCGCGGCCGACCCGCCGACCCCGCAGCCTCGACACCACCGACAAGACCACACAATGTCCGGCAGCGGCGCTCTCCTCCGGCGCCGGCCTCCCCACCACCGCGACGCAATGAAGCGCCGCCACTGCGAGCGGAGAACACAGGCGTGACGATCCCGTACCCGAGCAGCCAGCCCATGCCGACGATCCCGGCGGTGACTCCGCCCTCCGGCGCCTCCCGCCCGCGTCTCACCTTCCTCGGCACGGGCTACCTGGGCGCGACGTACGCCATCTGCTTCGCCGAACTCGGCTACGAGGTGATCGGCTTCGACGTCGACGCCGAGAAGATCACCAAGCTGGCCGGTGGCGAGGTGCCGTTCCACGAGCCCGGCCTGGACGAGCTGCTCAAGCGCAACCTGGCCGCCGGGCGGCTGCGGTTCTCGACCGACATCGCCGAGACCGCCGCCTTCGGCGACGTGCACTTCATCTGCGTCGGCACCCCGCAGCGGGCCGACGGGATGGGCGCCGACCTGTCGTACGTCGAGGCGGCCGTCACCGGCCTCTCCCAGCACCTGACCCGCAAGGCCCTGATCGTCGGCAAGTCCACCGTCCCGGTCGGCACCGCCGAGTGGATCGAGCAGCTCGTCGGCAAGCACGCCGAGGCCGACCTCGGGGTCGAGGTCGCCTGGAGCCCGGAGTTCCTCCAGGAGGGCTTCGCGGTCGAGGACGTGCTCCGGCCCAACCGGATCGTGGTCGGCGTCAAGAGCGAGTGGGCCAACGGCATGCTCTACGCCGCGCACAAGGGCGTCTTCGACCTGGCCGCCACCGAGGACCGGGAGGTTCCGCTGGTGGTGACCGACTTCGCCACCGCCGAACTGGTCAAGGTGGCCGCGAACGCCTTCCTCGCCACCAAGATCTCGTTCATCAACGCGATGGCCGAGGTCTGCGAGGTGGCCGGCGGCGACGTCACCCAGCTCGCCCGGGCGATCGGCTACGACCCCCGGATCGGCAACCGCTTCCTCCAGGCCGGCGTCGGCTTCGGCGGCGGCTGCCTACCCAAGGACATCCGGGCGTTCCAGGCCCGGGCCCAGGAGCTCGGTGCCGGCGAGGCGCTGCGCTTCCTGCACGAGGTCGACCTGATCAACCTGCGCCGCCGCAGCCGCGTACTCCAGCTCGCCGCCGAGCTGCTCGGCCGCCGCTACGGGCCGGCCGGCCCGGACCTCTCCGGCACCCGGGTCGCGGTCCTCGGCGCCACCTTCAAACCGAACTCCGACGACGTCCGGGACGCCCCGTCGCTCGCCGTCGCCGCCGCCCTGCACAAGGCCGGCGCCGAGGTGCACGTCTACGACCCGGAGGGGATGGAGAACGCCCGCCGGGAGCGGCCCGAGCTGACGTACGCGATCAGCATGAACGAGGCCGTCCGCGGCGCCGACCTGGTCTGCGTGCTGACCGAGTGGGCCGACTTCCGCAACGCCGACCCGGTCGCCCTCGGTGAACTCGCCGCCGGACGGCGGATCGTGGACGGTCGCAACTGCCTCGACTCCGCACTCTGGACCCAGGCCGGCTGGGAATACCGGGGCATGGGCCGGCCGTAGCTCCGGCAGCGCCGCCGCACCCGACCGATACCGCAGGGGCGTGACGGCGACAATCGTGAATTCGACGCCGACTTGCCGGCCGTGGACCCGACCGGGTGCACGGCCGGCCTTTTAGGATCTCCTCAGCCCGGTCACGCACGCGATCGGGGGCTGTTCAACGGTTGCCCTCCATGGGCATGCTTCGGTGGAAGCCCGTGACGCGGCCATGCGCCGGCTGGAGGGGATGCCGTGAGTACGACGTACCAGTGCTCCTCGTGCGGCCGGGAGATCGAGCCGGCGCCACACTGCCCGTACTGCGGCGCCGAGCAGCTCCAGTACGCCGACGACCTGGCCCGGATCGAACGTTCGATCGCCGAGATGAAGATCCGCGAGGCGGCGCTCGCCAAGGAGCAGAAGACGATCGCCTCGCAGATGCAGGCGGCGCTCTTCCAGCGGGACATCCTGGGGCACGCGGCGGACCAGCGCCGCAAGCAGAGCAACAAGCCGCGCCGGGTGCTCCGGCGCCGGGCCGACCGACGCCCGCCGACGGCCGCACCAACCGCCCCGGGCGGGCCCGGTGGTGCGGGCGGGCCCGGTGGTGCCGGCGGGCCGGCCGGGCCGGCACCCCGGGTACCCCGGCAGTCGAAGGGCGGCGGCACCGAGCGGGTGTCGACCGTCCCGCCGCCCCCACCCCCGCCACCGTCGCCCGGCGCCGAACCGGCCTGGGACGACGGCAAGGCGCGGCCGGAGGCCTCCACCCGCGAGGTACAGAACATCCTGCTCGGGCTCGGTGCGCTGCTGCTCGGCATCGCGGCCGTGGTCTTCGTCGCGGTGGCGCTCAGCTCGCTCGACGACTTCAGCCGGGTGGCGATCCTGGTCCTGGCCACCGCGCTGATGCTGGCCGTACCGCCCCGGGTCGCCGGGCGTGGGCTGAGCGCCACCGCCGAGACCGTCGCGGCGGTCGGGCTACTGCTGGTGCCGCTGACCGGGTACGCGCTCTGGACCGTCGACCGGTTCGCCGACAGCGACCTGCCCGGGTCGCTCTTCGGAGGACTCACCTTCGCGATCACCGCCGTCGTGGCGGCCGGTTACGCCGGGGCGACCGGGCTGAACGCCCCCCGCTACGCGGCGGTACTCGCCGTCCAGCCGATCCTGCCGCTGCTGGCGTACGGCTGGACCACCGGGCCGGTCGGTTGGTCCGTGGTGCTCGCCGCGGTGGCCGTCGGCAATCTCTATCTCGCCCGGCTCTTCGGTGACGACGGGCAGCTGACCGGCTGGCCGGCCCGTTTCCGGTTCGGTCCCGAGGTGCCGCTGGAGGCCCGGCCGTCCCGCCCCGACGGCGGGTCCGGAGATCCTCCCGGGGGCGGCTCCGGAGGCCGTCCGGACGGCTCTCCCGACGATCCGGACCGGCCGGACCGACCGGACCGGGGCGCGCCCGGCACCCGGACCGGCGGGACCGGCCCGGGCCGGCCGGAGACGTTCCCGGAGGAGGCGGACGCGGTCGTCGAGGGGGAGCCGGCACCGGGCGGGCCGGCGCGGCGGGTCCGCACCCCGGGGGTCCGGCCGACCGCCAGCATCCCCTGGCTGCGGGAGCTGACCTGGACCCTGCACGGCGTGGCCTTCGCCGCCGCCGTGGTCTGTGCGGTGGTGGCGCTGGTGGACGCCGACACCGTGCCCGACGCGGCCCGGGCGGGCATGGCGCTGCTGCTCGCCGCCGGGGTGGGCCTGGCCGGTGCGCTGACGCTGCGCCGGCCGCCCCTGCCGGACATCGGCGCCGGGATCATGACGCTGGCCGTGATCGGCGCCTTCGGCCGGGTCGCCGCGGTGGCGCTGCCGGGGCGGGCCCTGGTGGTGATCGCCGCCGTCATCGCGCTCACCGGAATCGGCGTACGGGCGGTGCCCGAGGCTGCCCGGCGCGGGCCGCAACTGGCCTCCGCCGCCGCGCTGATCGTGATCGGCATCGTGGTGGCCGGCGGCGTGCTCCGGGCCGCCCTGGCCCCGATCCGGGCCGCGCTGCCGGTCTGGGAGGCCGACCTCGCCGCATACCCCGGCGCACTTGCCGCCGGGGTCGGTGACACCTCCTGGCAGCTCGCCGTCACCGCCCTGCTGCTGACCGTCGCCGCGGTGCTCTCCTCACCACCCGAGGTACGCCGCGAGTTCGCGGTGGTCGGTGCGGCACTCACCGCGCTGGCCATGCCCGCCTCGTTCGGGCTCGGCTGGGCGGCGGCACCCTGGCCACCGGTGCTGGTCGCCATCGGCATCGGTCTGGTCGGGCTGACCGCCGAGACCCGGCGGGTCGCGCTCACCCACGCCACCGCCGCTGCCGTGGTCGGGCTCGCCGGTGCGGCGGCCTCGGTGGCCCGGCCGGGCCTGACCGCCGCCGTCCTCTTCACCCTCGCCGTCGCCGGGGCGGCGGTGGCGCTGGCACCCACCGCCCGCTCGCTGCCACTGGGCCGCTGGTCCGGGCTGGTCGCCGACTGGGCGGCCGGTGGCGCCGCGTTCGCCTTCCCCGGCGCGGTGGCCGCCTTCGTCGCGTCGGCGGTGCCGGTCGACCCGACCCCGACCGCGATGTCGGTACGGGAGGCGACCGAGCCGGTCCTCGCCGCCAGCTTCCTCGCCGTCTGCGCCGTGCTCTGCTACGCGGCGGTCACCCAGGTCGCCCAGCGGCAGATCAGCCTCCCCCTGGCCGTCGGCACCGGACTCGGCGCGCTCGCGGTCACGGCGGCGGCCTTCGGTGCGCCCGGCGCCACCCTGCCGGACACCCTGGTCGGCGCGCTGCTGCTGGTGAGTGCGGTGCTGCTGGTACTGGCACCGTCGATCGACGCCGGCCGGCGGGCGGACCGGCTGCTCGACGGCTCCGACATCGCGGCCGCCGCGGTGACCGCCGCCCTGGTCGGCACCCTCGCCCGGATCGCCGGCGTTCTCGGCGACGGCGCCGAGTTGGCCGCCGCCGCCTTCGTGATCCTGGTCGTGGCGGCCGGGATCCGGGCCATGCCGGAGCACTGGCGGCGCGGCCCGGTCCTCGGCATCGCGCTGACCGGAGGCGTCGTCGGGCTGATCGCCGCCTGGACGGCGCTGGTCGGCGGGCTGGAGGTGCTGGCCACGCCCGGCCGGCTCTGGGAGGCCGACCTCACGCAGTGGCACGTCAGCGCGACCGGCACCGGTTGGCAGGCACCGGTCGCCCTGGTGCTGCTCGCCGGGGCCGCCGCGATCGCCCTGCCCCGACCCTGGTCCTACGATGTCGCCGCCGTCTGCGCCGGCCTCGCCGCCGTCGGCACCCCGGCCGCGTTCGGGCTGCCGTGGTGGTCACCGATCGTGGTCGGCGGTGCGGTCGCCACCGTGTACGGGGTGACCTCCGTCGTCGCCGCCGACCCCCGGGCCGGACTGGCCCGGGCCACCGTCGCCGCCGTGGTGGCGCTGCACGCCGTCGGGGCGAGCCTGGTCCGCCCCTGGACGACCGCTGCCGCGCTCGGTGTCGTCGCGCTGATCGGCGTCGTCGTCGCCGTCCTGGCCCGGGTCGTCGGCACCCTCTCCGGCCCGGCCGAGGAGGCCGACTCCCTGTCGCTGGCGCCACAGACGGCACAGATCGGCGGGCTCGCCGCCGGCGGGGCGCTCTTCGCGTCCGCCGGCTCGCTCGCCGCGCTCGCCGCGGCGCTGGGCTGGCCGGCCGAGGTCGTGGTGCTGGCCACCCTGGCCGGGGCCAGCCTCGGCGTGGCGGTGGTCGGGCTCGTCCGCCGGCAGGTCCCGCAGTACCTCCCGTACGCCACCATCGGCGTCGTCGGCGGCGCGACCGCCGCCCCGGTCGCGGCGCTCCTCACCGGCCTGCCCTGGGGCGTCTACGCGGCCGCCGCCGTCCTGCTCGGGGTGCTCGCCGAACTGGTCCGGGCCGCCACCCCGGCCCCGGCCCCGCTGCGCGAGCCGATCCGGCGCTGGTCGGTGATGCTCGGCGGTGCGTTCCGCCGGCTCCCCGAGCCGGGCCGGGGGCGCTGGTCGGTCAGCCCGGCCGTCGGGGCGATGCTCGCCGCCGCGCTGCCGACCGCGCTGGCCGTGGCGGCACTCGCCCCTGCCCTGGTCGCGGCGCTGGTCGAGCCGTACCAGACGCTCGGCCAGGTCTGGCAGGGGCCGCCGGCCGGGCTCACCGATCCGGAGCCCGGCGCCGTCGACGCCGGC
The DNA here is from genome assembly GCF_049315195.1 of Plantactinospora sp. WMMC1484. Lineage (NCBI taxonomy): Bacteria > Bacillati > Actinomycetota > Actinomycetes > Micromonosporales > Micromonosporaceae > Plantactinospora > Plantactinospora sp. WMMC1484. Next base: position 2,387,662 of record NZ_CP186055.1, on the reverse strand, counting down.
AACGTGCTGGCGGCGCTGCTGCTGACCATCGCGGCCGGACTCGCCGCGACCGGGTTCAGCGAGGGCCGGCCGGCCCGGGCGGTGCCGGTGGTGCTGCCCGGAGCCGCGATCACGCTGCTGATCACACCGATCTCGCTGGACCTGCGCTGGCCGAACGTCACCCTGGCCGCGCTCGCGGTCTTCACCATCGCGATGCTCGGGCTCGCCCTGACCCCGCCGCCGCCGGACGCCGAGGTGGCCCGCTCGCTGCGGCTGACCCGGATCCTGGTCTTCGGCATCGGGCTGGCCGCCGGTGGCGCCGGGCTGGCCGGCGCGCTGGCCACCCGCGAGCTGACCCTCTTCACCCTCGGCGCGGCGGTCGGCGTCGGCGCGGTCGCCGCGCTGGGCGGCCGGAGCCAGAATGCCCGCATCCTCGGCTGGCTCTTCGCCGCGATCATGGCGCAGACCTTCGTCTTCACCGCCGGCCTGGTCCTCGGGCTCGCCCCGGCCTGGTCCGCGTTCGGGGTGCTGGCCGTCGGCGCGGTGCTGCTGCTGGTCGCGGCGATGCTGCCCCGGCTGCGTCGCCCGGAGGCGATGCGCGAGGCGGCCACCGTGGAGTGGACCGGCTACGCCGCCGCGCTCATCGCCGCCGCGCTCGCCTACGACTCGCCCCGGCACATCGCCGCCCTGCTCGCCGCCTGGGGCGCCGTGCTCGGGATGGCCGCCCTGCGGCCGTACCGCAGCACCGTCGAGCGGCGCACGCTCTTCTGGTCGGCGGTGGGGTGCGAGATCGTCGCCTGGTGGCTGCTGATGGCGCTTGCCGACGTCGTCCTGCCGGAGGCGTACACACTGCCGTTCGCGGCCCTGGCCCTGCTGGTCGGCCTCCTGGAGCTGCGGCACCGCACCGACCTGAGCAGCTGGGCGGCGTACGGCCCGGCGCTGGTGGCGGCCTTCCTGCCGACCCTGGTGATCGTGCTCTTCGGCAACGACAGCGCGCCGCGCCAGGTACTACTGCTGCTCGGCGGGGTGGCAACCCTCATCTACGGCGCCAACCGGCGCCAGCAGGCCCCGGTGATCGTCGGAGCGGTGGTCACCGCGCTCACCGCGCTGCGCGCCCTGTTCAGCTACGGACCGTGGCTGGTGCTGATCCCGGTCGGCCTGCTCTTGCTCGCCTTCGGCGCCAGCAACGAGAACCGCCGCCGCACCCAGGAACGCTTCCGCGCCGTTCGCGGCATGCGCTGAGGTGTAAGGAAGGGCCCCCGCTTATCGTTTTCTGTAGATGCGGGGGCCCTTCCTAACGCATCAGGGGTGCGGCTTCCTCAGCCGGCCGGTAGCCCGAGGGAGGCGAGCAGGTTGGCCTCCTTGCGGGCGACCACCTGCTCCAGCTCGGCCTGGTACGCCGACATCCGCTCCCGCAGCGCCTCGTCGGCGGCGCCCAGGATGCGTACGGCGAGCAGGCCGGCGTTGCGGCCGTTGCCGATCGAGACGGTCGCCACCGGGATTCCGGCCGGCATCTGCACGATGGAGAGCAGCGAGTCGAGCCCGTCGAGGTGTGCCAGCGGCACCGGAACTCCGACCACCGGCAGCGGAGTGGCCGAGGCGACCATGCCGGGCAGGGCCGCCGCGCCGCCCGCACCGGCGATGATCACCCGGATGCCCCGCCCCGCGGCGGACCGGGCGTACTCGATCATCTTGACCGGGGTGCGGTGCGCCGAGACGACGCCGACCTCGTAACCGACACCGAACTCGGCCAGCGCCTCGGCCGCCGCGCCCATGACGGGCCAGTCCGAGTCGCTGCCCATGATCAGGCCGACCGGTGGAACCGACTCCGTCACTCGTGCCTCTCCCGTAGCCACCAGGCCGCCCGTGCCGCGCGGGCGCGTACCTTCTCCAAGTCGTCGCCGAGCACGGTGACGTGCCCGATCTTGCGACCGGGGCGGACCTGCTTGCCGTAGAGGTGCACCTTGGCGCCGGGATCCTCGGCGAAGAGGTGGTGCAGCCGCTCGTCGGTCGACATCCCACCCTCCGGGCCGCCGAGCACGTTCGCCATCACCACCACCGGCGCGGTCAGCGCGGTGTCCCCCATCGGATAGTCGAGCACCGCCCGCAGGTGCTGCTCGAACTGGGAGGTCCGGGCCCCCTCGATCGTCCAGTGCCCGGAGTTGTGCGGCCGCATCGCCAGCTCGTTGACGACCAACGCCGGCTCGCCGCCGCCGGTCGCCGGTGACCCGTCGTCCGTCCGGCCGGCGGCGCCGGGCACCTCGAAGAGTTCCACCGCGAGCAGGCCGACCACACCGAGCGCGGTCGCCAGATCGATGGCGAGCTGTTGGGCCCGCAGCGCCAGCTCCTCCGGCAGCCGGGGCGCCGGAGCCAGCACCTCGACGCAGATGCCGTCCCGCTGCACGGTCTCCACCACCGGGTACGCCGCCACCTGGCCGAACGGCGAGCGGGCGACCTGCACCGCCAGTTCCCGGCGCAGCCCGACCCGCTCCTCGGCGATCAGGTCGGTGCCGGCGGCGCGCAGCCGGCCGACCAGCTCGGCGGCCTCGGCCGGGCCGGAAACCACCCAGACGCCCCGCCCGTCGTAGCCGCCCCGGGCCGCCTTGAGGATCACCGGCCAGCCCAGCTCCGTGCCGAACTCGACCAGGTCGTCGGCTCCGGTGACCGGCCGCCAGCGCGGTACCGGGGCGCCCAGCTCGGTCAGCCGCTCCCGCATCGCCCGCTTGTCCTGGGCGTATCGCAGCGCGTCGGCGGGCGGGTAGACCGGGACACCGGCCTCGGCCAGGGCCCGCGCGTGCTCGTTCGGCACGTGCTCGTGGTCGAAGGTGACCACGTCGCAACCCTCGGCGAAGTCGCGCAGCGCGGCGAGGTCGGTGTGCCTGCCGTACCGGACGTCGGCGGCGACCAGCGCCGCCCCGTCGGAGGGGTCGAGGGCCAGCACGCGGAGCGACTGGCCGAGGGCGATCGCGGCCTGGTGGGTCATCCGGGCCAGTTGGCCGCCGCCCACCATGCCGACAACGGGCAGACCCGTGCGGGAATCCATAGCGGGCGCAAGCCTAACCCCCGCCCGCGCCGAGCTGCGCGAGCAGGGCGTCGGCGGTGGTGACCGGGCGGTCACAGACGAAACCCCGGCAGACGTACGCGGTCGTGGCGCCCTCGCGCATCGGGCGATCGGCCAGCAACGGTACGCCGGGGCGGTCCGGCTCCCCGGCCACCACCACCGCGCCGGGCGGGGCGTGCCGGCGGGCGAGCGCCAGCAGCGGGTCACCGGCCGGCTCGGCGGTGACCACCGCGATCTCGTACGGGCCGGAGAGCAGCGCCTCGCCGACAGTGGCGGCATAACCTGTGAACCGGGCGTGCCGGGAGACGATCGGCGCCACCGTGCCGAGGGCGGTTCCAGCCGCCTCCCGGTAGCGCACCTGCCCGCCCAGCGCCGAGTACGCCACCAGCGCCGCCGCCACCGCCGATAGTCCGGACGGGGTGGCGTTGTCGGTCGGGTCCGCCGGCCGGCTGACCAGCTGCTCGGCGTCGTCGGCGGTGTCGTAGAACCCGCCCTGCCCGGTGCCGAACCGCTGCAGCGCGACGTCGAGCAGCTGCCCGGCCAGCTCCAGCCAGCGCCCCTCGCCGGTGAACTGGTGCACGGCACAGAACGCCTCGGCGACGCAGCCGTAGTCCTCCAGCACTCCCGCCGGCTCGCCGACCCGGCCGTCCCGGGAGACCCGGCGCAGCCGCCCGTCGACGAGGTGCCGCTCGGCCAGCACCTCGGCGATCCGCACGGCCGCCGCCCCGGAGACCGGATCGGCGGTGAGGGTGGCGTACTCGACCAGGGCGGTGACGGCCAGGCCGTTCCAGGCCGCCACGACCTTGTCGTCCCGGGCCGGCTGGGGCCGCTGGTCGCGTACCTCTCGGAGGCGGGCGCGGACCCGCTGCCAGCGTTCCCGGATCTCCGGGTCGGCGTCGTCGATGTCCCGGGCCAGCCGCAGCACGCTGGTGCCGTGCTCGAAACTGCCGGTGGCGGTGACGGCGAAGAGGTCGGCGGCCCAGCGGCCGTCCTCGTCGCCGAGCGCCTCGACGAGCTGGGCCGGGGTCCAGGCGTAGGTGGCGCCCTCCACGCCGTCGGTGTCGGCGTCCAGCGCCGAGGCGAGGCCACCGGCCGGGGTGCCGAGGTCGTCGAGGAGGAACGCGACGGTCTCGGCGGCGACCCGGCCGGCCAGCCCGTCGCCGGTGAGCCGCCAGAGCTGCGTGTAGACCCGCAGCAGCAGCGCGTTGTCGTAGAGCATCTTCTCGAAGTGCGGCACCGTCCAGTGCCCGTCCACCGAATAGCGGGCGAAACCGCCGGCGAGCTGGTCGTAGATGCCGCCCCGGGCCATCGCCTCGCAGGTGTGCCGGACGATCTCCAGATCCCGGGCCGCGCCGGTGCGCTGGTGGTGGCGGAGCAGGAAGAGCAGGTTCATCTGCGGCGGGAACTTGGGTGCGCCGCCGAAGCCGCCGTTGGTCTCGTCGTACTCCCGGGCGAGCTGGTCGGCGGCGGCGTCGAGCAGTTCGGCGGTGAGCGGGGCGCTCGGCCCGCCGACGGCCTGGGCGCCGGCCAGCGCCTCGACCACGGCGGCGCCCTGGCGCAGCACCGCCTCCCGCTGCCCGGTCCAGGCCTCGGTCACCGACTGGAGCAACCGGAGGAAGTTGGCCTTCGGGAAGTAGGTGCCGCAGAAGAACGGGGTGCCGTCGGGGGTGGCGAAGACCGTCATCGGCCAGCCGCCCTGCCCCGTCATCGCCTGGGTGGCGGTCATGTAGACCGCGTCGACGTCCGGCCGCTCCTCCCGGTCCACCTTGATCGACACGAAGTTCTGGTTCATCAGTGCGCCGACCGCCTCGTCCTCGAAGGACTCGTGCGCCATCACGTGGCACCAGTGGCAGGCGGCGTAGCCGACCGAGATCAGCACCGGTACGTCCCGGCGGCGCGCATCGGCGAACGCCTCGGCCGTCCAGGGCCACCAGTCGACCGGATTGTCCTTGTGCTGGAGCAGGTACGGGCTGGTCGCGTCGGCCAGTCGATTCACCCGACGACCATAACCGCTCGACGGACCGCCCGCCCGGGATCGCGCCGGTGGTGGTCCAGGAAGCAGCCGTCAGTCGGCGGCGAGCGCTGACGAGGATGGCGGGGAGTGCTGACGGGGATGGCGGGGAGCACTGACGGGGATGGCGGGGAGTGCTAGCGCGTTGCGGGGAGTGTGCGACAGAGTGCCGGCGGGAAATCCGGTGCCGCCCTCAGCACGTCGGTGCAGCCCGGTCCGGCGCTGCGCGCGACGGTCCGCCAGCCGGCCGGCTCGAAGCGCAGGAAGTACCGGTACACGGACGGCGGTGCCGAGCAGCCGGGGCGACCGCCCGCACCGCACTGCGTACTGTTCAGGTTGACCGTCATCACCAGCCAGCGGCCGTCGCACTCCTCCACGTGCCGGGAGCTGTTCCGGGGCACGTCCATCCCCTTCATCGCCGCCAGCACCCAGGTCGTATCGCAGTGGTCGGCCGGTGGTGTGCAGCCGAGATCCGGGGCGCAGCGGCGGTAGCCGTCGCCGTCCGGCGCCCACGGCTGGCCGTTGAGCACCACGATCCGATCGCCTAGCGGTTTCGGCGCGGTCAGCCGGGCCACCCCAGGCGCCGTCGTCGGGCAGCCACCGACCATCCCGCTGCGGGCCGAGTCCTGGACCACGTTGGCGTGGATCAGGTTGTTCTCCTCGGTGTAGTAGGTGATCCGGGGATCGCGGGCGCATTCCGGGTGCCCGGCGAGCAACGCCACGTCGACCAGCAGGGTGCGCGGGTCAGGGCCGCGTCGTACCCCGGTCACCTCCGCCTGGAGCGTCGACCATTCGGCCGGCCCGGCGGCGGTGGTCGGCGGCGCCGGCGTGCCCCGGGCACCGCCGGCCCGGGCCAGCGCCGTGCTGCCGAGCCCGGAGGCGGTGGTCGGGTCGCCGCTCGCCGTCCGGGTGCCGATGACCAGCACCGCCACCAGGTAGTCCCGGGCCACCCCTACGTAGTACGCGGCGGTCGCGTCACCGTTGGAGTAGGAACGCAGGATCAGCAGTCCGGCAGCGTCCTCGGCGAGGACCTTCCAGCCGTCGCCCCCGGCCGGGCGGCCACACCGGGACAGCTCGCCCCGGAGCGCCTCCCGCACCGTGCCGGCGACTCCGGCCGGATACCGCGCCACGTACTCGTAGACGCGGTGATCGCCCATGGTCGCGTTGACCGTGCGCTCGGCCACCGGCCGGGGCCGCTCGGGCCCGGGAGCGACCGTCGCGCCCGGAGAGACGGGCGGGGAAACCGGGACGACGGCCCTGCCGGGCGGAGAGGCGACCGCCGTACCGGACGGACCCGTCGGGGCCATCGCGTTCGAGACCGGGGCGGATCGGGGCTGGGCTGCCACGGGCGGCGGGCATGGCCAGGGTGGCAGCGGATGGCCCGGGTCCGGACCACCGTCGGAGACCGCGGCGCCGGCCAGGTCGGAATCGCGCAGCAGCACGTCGTCCGGGATCTCCGTCGGCCCGCCCGGTGCGCCCGGCCCGGCACAGCCGAGCATCGCCGCCGCCGCGAGCACCGCCACTACCCCCGCTGCTCTCCCCATCGGCTCAGTGTCCCCCACATCCGCCGCTCTCCCATGAGCCACGCTACTCAACCGCCCGCACCCGCCGCCCGCCCGGGATCGCGCCGGTGGTGGTCCAACGGTGGGGGGTCAGGAGGCGCCGTCGGCGCGGAGGGGGAGGATCCGGGCCTGGGCGGAGTCGAGCAGCGAGCGCAGCACCGCGACGATCTTGTCCGACGGCATCGGGCGGAAGAAGTGGTAGCCCTGGGCGGCGGTGCAGCCCAGCTCGGCGAGGGCGGCCCGCTGGTCCGCGGTCTCCACTCCCTCGGCCACCACCCGCAGCCCCAGCTCGCGGCCGAGGTCCACAGTGGTCCGGACGATCGCCGCCGCCTCCGGCGACTCGGCCATCTTCATCACGAACGAGCGGTCGACCTTGAGTTCGTCCACGGAGATCCGGGTCAGGAAGGTCAGCGAGGAGAAGCCGGTGCCGAAGTCGTCGACGGCCAGTTGCACGCCCATCGCGCGCAGCGTGGAGAGCACCTCGTCGATCACCTCCAGCTCGCTCATCACCACCGTCTCGGTGATCTCCAGCACCAGCCGGTGCGCCGGTACCTGATGCCGGCGCAGCGACTCGGCGACCTCGGCCGGCAGCCGCGGGTCGAGCAGGCTGCGGGCGGAGAGGTTGATCGAGATCGGTACGTCGAGACCGTGCCGGGCCCAGTCGGCCGCCACCCCGAGCGCCTTGTCCACCACATACCGGGTGAAGGCGCCGAGCAGCTCGCTGCCCTCGATGGTCCGGACGAAGTCCGCCGGGGTGAGCCGGCCCCGCCGGGGATGCCGCCAGCGGATCAACGCCTCCACCCCGGTCGGCTCACCGGTGGTCAGGTCCACCGCCGGCTGCAGCGCCAGTTCGAGCTGGTCGTCGGTGTCCAGGGCCTCCCGCAGCTCGGCGACGAGGGCGAGCTTGTCGGTGCTCGCGGCGTCCCGCGCGCTGTCGTACGACGCGACGCTGCCGCCACCCTGCTTCGCCTGGTACATCGCGATGTCCGCCCGGCGCAGCAGCTCGGTCATGTCGGCCGTGCCGGCGCCGGCCACCACCACTCCAACCGACACCTCGACCGACATCCGCACCCCGGCCACCTCGATCGGATCGGCGAGCAGCTCGACGATCTCGCGGGCCCGGCGCAGCACGTTCGGCAGCGGAGAGCGGTCGCTGCCCGGCGGCTCGGCCGGACCGACCGGCGACGGGGTCAGCACCACCGGAGCCGGGGCCAGCACCACCGGAGCCGGTGTCAGCACCACCGGCGCGGGGGTCGGCACCGCCGGGAACGGGATCAGCAGCGCAAACTCGTCGCCACCCAGCCGGCCCAGCAGCTCGCCGGGGTTGACCAACGCCTCCAGCCGGTCCGCCGTCACCTGGAGTAGCTCGTCGCCGGCCGCGTGGCCGAGCGTGTCGTTGACCTCTTTGAAATGGTTGATGTCGAGCAGCAGCAGGGCCACCGGATGGTCGTGGCCGAGCTGGTGCAGCGCCAGGTCGCCCTTGCTCAGCAGCGCCGCCCGGTTGATCAGGTTGGTCAGCGCGTCGTGCACCGCCTCGTACGACGACTGCGCCGTCACCAGTCGGAGCTGGCGGTGTGTCGCGGCGTCGTGCAACGCGGCCGCCAGGGCGTCGCCGAAGGCCGAGAGTGCGTCCTGCTCCCGTTGGCCGGGCGGGGCAGAGCGGGGAAAGCGGACCCGCAGCTCGCCGACCGGGGAGGTGCCGACCACCAGCGGCCGGACGAGTTCCTGCTCGGTACGCCCGCTCGCCGGCGCGGCCGCACCGGGGCCGGGACGGCTGCCGGCCGGAGTGACACCCCGCCCCGCCGCCAGGTCGACGCCGATGTCGCTGCCGACCAGTTCCAGGCCGAGCCGGCTGGTGAGCGGAAGTCGACCGACGCCGGGGCGACCCCACGGGCCGTCCGGCCCGGAGTCGGTCCGCTCGGTCGTGGCGAGGTCGCGGTGCACCACCGGCTGACCCGGCTCGCCACGGTAGCGCCGCCACCGGCCGTCGCCGCGCCGGACGTCCACCTCGACCCAGTCCGCGCCGAAGAGGGTCAGCGGGCCGGTCACCCCGGCCGTGGCGACGTTGTGCTCGTCGAGCTGGTTGAGCGCACCGGTGGCCTCGGCCAGGGCACGCCAGGCCCGGCGCTCGTCGTCGGCACGGATCCGGTGGCTGTACGTCTGCTGGAGCAGCCACAGCACCGGCGGCAGGAAGAGCAGCCAGCGCGGGTCGTATGCGAGCACGGCCACCACGGCCAGGCCGACGAAGACGTTGCCGACGAACATCAGCAACTTGCCCTGTAGCGCGCCGAGCAGCGCGGGCCAGATCCGTTCGCCGTGCCGCAGCGAGAGTGTCAGCCCGACGAGCCAGGCACTGGCCAGCAGGTAGGTCAGTGCGCCGACCGCGAGGGCGGCGATCAGTGGCGGTGTCAGGTCGGTGGCGAGCGGCGCACGCAACACCTCCGGGACCGCGCTGCCGAACGCCGCCGCGACGGCCAGCGCGGCCGCGACGCCCAGCGCGACGGCAGTGGCCAGGGAGGCGGTGGTGTGTACGACGTCCAGCGCGGAGCGCCGGTCCACGAAGACGGTCAGCAGCGTCCAGCCGAGCAGCGCGCCGAGCAGCGCGGCGGCCGGCAGCCAACCGGGCGGCACCAGGGAGAGGCCGATGATGAACGACGCCTCGCCCCAGGTGACACTGACCCGGCCCGTGCCGACCCGGAGCCGCAGCCGGAAGAGTTGCGCGACCGCCATCGCGGCGGCGGCGATGCCGAGCCGCCCTGCTGCCGGCAGCGAGCCGCCGGACGCTTCGACGGGAACGAGCAGGCCGGCCACGGCGAGCAGCAGCGCGACGGGTAGCAGGACGAGGGTGAGTACGCGCACCCGGCGGGGTGCGGAGGCGATGCCGACGCGGACGAGGAAGCGCCCGAACCGGCCGTCGCCAGTCACGGATCGCCGCCGTTCGCCGAGCGTCGTTGCGCGACGTGGCCGTGCCGCCTCCGGCGCTGGGCGTCGGGTCTGGTTCTCATCGGCGCCCCCTCCCGCGCACGCTGCGGGACTTTTGGTCCCCGGCGGAAGGCTAAGCCAATCCGATTGAGCGCAACAGGGGGCGCCTGGCCGGTTTAGCGTGAATCATGTCCCGGACTGACCGTCCCGCTGCTGGTGGGAGGAGTGGGAGCGCTTCCACCAGAATCCTCGCCGGAAGATGGTGCATCGGCGGGCGTGTCGCCCGCCGACGCCTCCTCCTCCGGCTGCTCGGGAAAGCGGTCCGGCAGCCGGCGCAGCCGGGCGTTCATATTACGGATCAACAGCACCGTGGCAACAGCCAGCACCGTGATCAGGAAGAGACCCATGGGCCCGGCCAGACCACCGGTCCGGGTGTCACCGAAGTTGTTCTCCGCGAGCACCTGTGCAGCGGTCAGCATGGGTGGAAATCCTCCGATGTGGCGGGCTCTCACCCTACGGTACGCCTAGCCCCGCTCAGCGGGCATGGGCGGTCTCCCGCACCCCGGCGAAGAGGTCGGACTCCGGCATCGGGCTCTCGACCATCGAGCGGACCAGTTCGAAGTCCTCCGTCGGCCAGGCCTGGCGCTGCAACTCCATCGGCACGTGGAACCAGAAGCCGTCGGGGTCGACCTGGGTGGCGTGGGCGCGCAACGCGTCGTCGCGGACCGGGAAGTAGTTGGCGCACTCCACCCGGGTGGTGATCCTCGGCCCCTTGTCCGGCCGGTCCTCCCAGCGTTCCAGCCACTCCGCGTACGGCGACTCCCTGCCGCTGGCCAGCATCGCCTCGTGCAGCGCCATGATCTTGGCCTTGGAGAAGCCGATGTCGTAGTAGAGCTTCAACGGCTGCCACGGGGCACCCAGCTCCGGATAGCGCCCGGGGTCGCCGGCGGCGTCGAAGGCCGCCACGCTCACCTTGTGGCACATGATGTGGTCGGGATGCGGATATCCGCCGTCCTCGTCGTAGGTGGTCACCACGTGCGGTCGGAACTCGCGCATCAGCCGGACCAGCGGCGCCGCCGCGACCTCGACGTCCTGGAGCGCGAAACACCCCTCGGGCAGCGGAGGCAACGGGTCACCCTCCGGCAGCCCCGAGTCGACGAAACCGAGCCACGCCTGCTCTATGCCGAGGATCGCCCGGGCGGCATCCATCTCGGCCCGGCGGATCTCGGCGATGTTGGCCCAGACGTCCGGCCGGTCCAGCTTGGGGTTGAGGACGCTGCCCCGCTCACCTCCGGTGCAGGTGACGACGAGGACCTGCACGCCTTCGGCGACGTATTTCGCCATGGTCGCCGCGCCCTTGCTCGACTCGTCGTCGGGATGGGCATGCACGGCCATCAGACGTAGCTGCTCTGCCAACTCAGCTGCTCCCTCGTATGTGCCCGGGCCGGACCCGGCGCCCCGTTCGCTGAACCGCCCGCCTCCGCCGACCCCGAGGGGGGTCGGCCCGGTCGCCGGCTGAGAAGATGGGCCTACCCATTCTTGCCGATGCCACCGACAACAGTCCCAGGAGATACCCGCCGGTGCCCGAGACGCCCGCCACACCCGTACCGACAGCCCCGGTGTTCCCACCCGGCCGGTACGGCCGCCGCCGGGCGCCCCGGCGCCGCCGGCCGTGGGTGTCGGCGCTGCTGGCGGTTGCCCTGGTCGCGGCACTCGGTGCCGTCTCGTACCGGCTCTACCGGCAGTACGGCGATCCGAACTACGACGCTCAGGTGATCACCTACACCGAGATCACCGACAGTCAGGTGGTGGTCGACTTCCGGGTGACCGTGCCGGCCGGCGGGTCGGCGGTCTGCGTAGTCCGGGCCCGCTCCCGAGACGGCGCCGAGGTCGGCCGCGAGCAGGTGCGCGTCACCGCCGAGCCGGGGCAGCGACACCTCACGGTCCGACACCGGCTGGTCACCACGGGACGGCCCCTGCTGGGCGAGGTGCTCCGCTGCCGCCCGGTCGACTGACCCCCTGCGGCGCCCTTCCCACCCCCGTCCTGCGACAAATGACGTGGCGTCCGGTGTGTAGCGCACTGGTAACTTGGTAATTCGTCCCTGTCCACGACTACCCGAGGAGATCGTCTGTGTCCACGACCGACCGCGAGGCAGCCACGTGGCTGTCGCAGGAGGCCCACGACCGGCTGCAGGCGGAGCTCGACGAGCTGATCGCCGGGAGGCCGGCGATCGCCGCAGAGATCAACGCTCGGCGCGAAGAGGGTGACCTCAGGGAGAACGGCGGTTACCACGCCGCCCGGGAGGAACAGGGCAAGCAGGAGGCGCGCATCCGTCAGTTGCAGGAACTGCTGCGTACCGCCCAGGTGGGCGAGGCGCCCACCGCCGACGTGGTGGCGCCGGGCTGCGTCGTCACGATCCACTTCGACGACGACACCGACGACACGGAGACCTTCCTGCTCGGCTCCCGGGAGATCGCGTCCACCACCGACCTGACCGTGTACAGCCCGGAGTCGGCCCTCGGCAAGTCCATCCTCGGCGCCCGCCCCGGCCAGACCGTCACCTACACGGCGCCGAGCGGCGCGGAGATCAAGGTCACGGTGGTCCGGTTCGAGGCGTACGGCGGCTGACCGAAGCCGCCGGCCGGAGACGGACACGCCATCACGCCGCCATCCGGAGCCCGGACGCGCCATCGACGTCGGAGCCCGGCCGGGTCAGCCCGGCTGGGCGACGTCCACCTGGTAACCACTGCCGCGCAGCGCACCGATCAGCCGGTCGGAGTGCTCGGCACCCCGGGTTTCCACCGAGAGTGCCACCTCGACCTCGCCGAGCCGCAGGTGCGGGTTCTGCCGCTGGTGCACCACGTCGACCACGTTGCCCCGGTGCTCGGCGATCAGGCCCAGCAGCGAGGCGAGCTGGCCGGGCCGGTCGGCACAGCGGACGGTGATCCGGAGGAACCGCCCCGCCGAGGCGAGCCCGTGCTCGATCACCCGCAACATCAGCAGTGGGTCGATGTTGCCACCGGAGAGCACCGCCACCACCGGCGGCCGCACGGCGACCGCTTCGGACATCAGCGCGGCCACCGCCGCCGCCCCGGCCGGCTCCACCACCTGCTTGCCCCGCTCAAGCAGCATCAGCAGGGCCCGGGAGATGTCCTCGTCCGGCACCGTCACGATCTCGTCCACCAGCTTGCTGACGTGGGCGAAGGTGATCTCGCCGGGGCAGCCGACCGCGATACCGTCGGCGATCGTGGCGTAGGCCGGCAGGCGTACCGGCTCACCGGCCCGCAGCGAGGCGGGGAACGCGGCGGCACCGGCGGCCTGCACCCCGATCACCCGAACGTCCGGCCGCTGTGCCTTGGCGGCGACCGCGATCCCGGAGATCAGGCCCCCGCCACCCACCCCGGCGATGATCGTCTGCACGTCCGGGCACTGCTCCAGGATCTCCAGCGCCACCGTGCCCTGCCCGGCGATCACGTCCGGGTGGTCGAACGGGTGGATGAAGACCGCACCGGTACGGTTCGCGAAGTCCTCCGCCGCCACCAGTGACTCGTCGACGGTGTTGCCGACCAACTCCACCCGGGCGCCGTACCCCTTGGTGGCCGCCACCTTCGGCAGCGGCGCTCCCACCGGCATGAAGACCGTGGCGGCGGCGCCGAGCAGCCCGGCGGCCAGGGCCACCCCCTGGGCGTGGTTGCCGGCGCTGGCGGCCACCACTCCCCGGTCGCGCTCCGCCGCCGAGAGCCGGGCGATCCGCACGTACGCGCCCCGGACCTTGTACGACCCGGCCCGTTGCAGGTGTTCGCACTTGAGCCAGACCGGTCCGCCCAGTGCGGCGGAGAGCGGCCGGGACGGTTCCAGCGGTGTGGCCCGGACGACCTCGGCGAGCAGCTTGCGGGCGGTGGTGACCTCGGCGAGTCCGACCAGCTCCGTCATGCCCGAAATCCTCGCATCCCGTTGCGGAAGCGCTCGCTCCGGCGGTACGGGCGTGCCCGAGCTCACCCCACGCGGCTCACCTCACGAGCCGCGCCCCCGAGGCGGTCGGGACGCGCCGGCCGGTGGGCTCTACCCTCGGTCGTGCCGCTCGCCGGACGCCTGTCGGGCACGGGCCGAGCGAGGCTGAGCAGAAGAGCACGAGACGGAGTGACAGATGTCCGCTGGCGGCGAACCTGTCCCCGAGGCCGGGTCGGAGGCGGGTCGACCACTGCCTCCCCCGCTGCCGTGGCGGGACGTCGTCCGGCTCCATCTGGCGGGTGAGCGGCTCCATCTGACGGGTGAGCACGGCGGCCCTCCGGGATGGCTGATCCGGTACGCCAGGTGGCTCGCGTTCTTCGCCGGACTGGCCCTCTGCCTCCTTCTCCTGATCGTCGCACCGGCCACCCCCTGCACGGCCGCGGCACCGTGCGGCCCCGATCCGGTCGGAAACCTGATCTTCGGGATGGCCGGCGGCATACCGCTGCTCGCCCTGGTCAGGCTGGAGTTCGCCGCGGCGGTGACCGCCGCCATGGTGGCCACGACCCTCGGATACGAACTGACCCAGACCGAGCACCTGCCTCCGTGGTTCCACGTGCTGCTGGTCGCGTACGCGGTCGGCTGCCTGCTGCTCGCCCGGCTGGCCGGGGTGGGGGCGTACCGGTCGGAGCTGCGGCTGTGGCACGGCCGGGAGGGCCGGAGCGTGCCACCGCCACCGGCCCGGCTGCCCGGACCGGCCCTGGTCCCGGCGGTCGCCGCGACGACTCTGCTCACCGCCGGGCTGGCCCTCACCGGGTGGAGCGTCCTGCGGCAGGCCGAGGTCGACGAGCAGCAGCGCCGGGCGACGATCGCCACCGCGACCGTCCGCTCGCACCCGTCGTGGAGCGATGTCGAGCTCGATCTCGGCGACGGCCGGCCGCGGTTCGTCGTCTCCGTCCACAGCTCCGCCGGCTATCCGGTCGGCTCGACCATCGACGTCGCCGTGGACGACGCGGGCCTGCGGCAACTCGTCAGCGAGCCGTACGACCTGACGCCCTGGCTGGCGTTGGCCGCGGTCCTCGGGCTGACCGGGCTCGGGCTGGGCTGGCGGACCGGTGCCCGGATGTACGCCGGCCGCCGGTTCTTCCGGCTGCCGCAGCCGGCCAGCACGGTCGACGTGCACCGGGGCATCGACCGGGTCTACGTCTACGCCGGCACCGGCCCGGCCGTGCTTCCACTGGCCGAGATCGAGGTCGCGGAGGATCTCGACCCGACGGTCGGGCGCGGCCGTGAGCGGGCGGTGCTGCACGGCGTGCCCGCGCCGGGGCAGTGGCCACGGTGACGATCGCCGGCCGGACCCTATCGCCGACCGGACCCGTGCTGCCGCCCGAGCCGACGGCGCCCTGGCTGACGGCCCGGCGACGCGGCGCGGCCAGGCCCTCGCGGCGCCCGATCCCGGTGCCGCGGTCCCGGCCCGCCCGGCGGTCAGGGATCACGCTCTCCTGACGGGCCACCCCTCGACGGGCCACTCCCTCAACGGGGCCACTCCCTCAACGGGGCCACTCCCTCGACGGGCCCTCCCTCGGCGGGGCTCTCCCTCGACGGGCCGGTCGGTCAGCCGGCCGGAGCGGGCAGGCGGGGCCAGTCCGGCGCGTGCCGCCGCCAGGGACCGGCCAGCTCGAACTGCCCGGCCACGCCGAGCAGCAGCAGCTCCGAACCGGGCGGACCGGTCAGTTGCACCCCGACCGGCAACCCGTCCGGACGCAACCCGACCGGCACGACCAGCGACGGCAGCCCGGCCATGTTCCACGGTCCGGCGTACGGGGCGTACCGGATGCAGGTCAGCAGGTTGGCCCGCCAGGAGCGGGCGGCCCAGCCGGTGGCGCTCGGCGGTGCGGCGGCCAACGCCGGGGTGAGGAGCAGGTCGACCGAACGGTCCGTGAAGAAGGCGATGCTCCGTTCCCGCCACTGCGTGCGGTCCTGCTCGCGTACCAGGCCACGGCGCAGCGCCCAGGCGCCGAGGGCGGCGTGCCGGCGGCTGCGCCGTTGCAGGGTGCTGGGTTGCAGCCCGGCCGCCTCGACCTCGTTCGCCGCCGCCGCCAACCAGGTGGCGATGCCGCGCAGCCCGAGCGAGGTCGGATAGACCGGATCGGCCGAGACGGTGTCGTGGCCGGCCACGGCCAGCAGCTTGGCGGCGGCGGCGACGGCGTCCCGGTTGGCCAGGTCCGGGCGTACACCCGCGACCGGCGAGCGGAGCGACACCGCGACCCGCAGCCGCTCCGGCGGAACCAGCTTCTCCGGCCGGCGCCCGGCGAGCACCGCGAAGCCGACCGCGGCGTCCGCCACGGTGGTGGCGAGGATGCCCTGCTCGCCGAGGCCGTACCAGTCGTTGGCGCCGAGTTGGCACGGCACGACGCCCCGACCGGGCTTGAGCCCGACCAGCCCGCAGCAGGCGGCCGGGATCCGAATCGAGCCGAGCGCGTCGTTGCCGTGCGCGATCGGCACCATCCCGGAGGCCACGGCCGCCGCCGAGCCGCCGGACGACCCGCCCGGAGTACGGTCGGGCGCCCACGGGTTGCGGGTCGCCGCCGTCTCGTCGTCGGTGAACCCGAAGATCCCGAGCTCGGGCATCCGGGTCACCCCGACAATCACCGCCCCGGCGCCGCGCAGTCGCCGGACCACCTCGTGGTCGTCCTCCGCGACCGGGGTCCGGGCTGCCTCCGACCCGTTCCAGGTCGGCAACCCGGCCACGGCGGTGTTCTCCTTCACCGCGACCGGCACCCCGGCCAGCGGCAGGTTCGCCAGGTCGTCCTGCTCGTCGACCTTCTCCGCCTCCACGATCGCCTCGCCCCCGCGCACCACCCGGAACGCGGCGAGCTCGCGGTTGGACCGGTCGATGTGGTCGAGGTGATCCGCCACCACCTGGGTGGCGGAGGTGTCACCCCGACGTACCGCCCGGGCGATCTGTTTCGCGGTCGCGCCCACCCAGCTCGGCATGATGTCCTGCACGGCCACTCCCCATCGACTTGTCCGCGGCGCCGTCCGGGCGGCGGACGGCGGCCGGACGGCGGTCAGCCGAGCGCCTGCTCCAGGTCTGCGAGTAGGTCGTCGGCGGTCTCGATGCCGACAGACAGTCGCACGAGATCGGCGGGAACTTCAAGCGGCGAGCCGGCGGCGCTTGCGTGTGTCATCCGGCCGGGATGTTCGATCAGCGACTCCACTCCGCCCAGCGACTCGGCGAGCACGAAGAGTTTCGCCCGGTCACAGATCTGTACGGCGTGCTCCTCGCCGCCGGCCGCCCGGAAGGAGATCATCCCGCCGAACCGGCGCATCTGCTTCGCCGCGATCTCGTGTCCGGGATGGTCGGTCAGACCCGGATAGAGCACCTGGGCCACCGCCCGGTGCCCGTCGAGATAGTCGGCGATCCGCTCGGCGTTGTCGCAGTGCCGGTCCATCCGTACGCCGAGGGTCTTCACCCCGCGCAGGGTCAGCCAGGCGTCGAAGGGTCCGTTCACCGCCCCCATCGCGTTCTGGTGGTAGCGGAGTTCGTCGCCGAGCGCGGCGCTCGCCGCGACCAGGGCGCCACCGACCACGTCGGAGTGTCCACCGACGTACTTGGTTGTCGAGTGCACCACCACGTCCGCGCCGAGCGCGATCGGCTGCTGAAGGTAGGGCGAGGCGAAGGTGTTGTCGACCACCAGCAGCGCGCCGACGTCGCCGGCCAGGGACGCCAGCCCGGCGATGTCGGCGATCCCGAGCAGCGGGTTGGTGGGCGTCTCCACCCAGATGATCCTGGTCTCGCCCGGACGGACGGCCGCGCGCACCGCGTCGATGTCGGAGATCCGGGCCGCGGTCCAGTGCAGTCCCCAGCGCTGCGCCACCCGGGCGA
Organism: Plantactinospora sp. WMMC1484; assembly: GCF_049315195.1. NCBI lineage: Bacteria > Bacillati > Actinomycetota > Actinomycetes > Micromonosporales > Micromonosporaceae > Plantactinospora > Plantactinospora sp. WMMC1484. Next base: position 2,370,289 of record NZ_CP186055.1, on the reverse strand, counting down.
AGAGCCGGAACGTGCCGCCGTACGCGTCGTCGGGGATCACCACGTGGTCACCCGGCTTGCAGACGGTCCGCAGCAGGGTGTCCTCGGCCGCCAGGCCGCTGGCGAAGGCCAGCCCGACCGGCCCACCCTCCAGGGCGGCCAGGCAGTCCTGCAACGCGTCCCGGGTCGGATTGGCGGAGCGGCTGTACTCGTAGCCGAGCCGGGGGGCACCGACGGCGTCCTGGGCGTACGTGCTGGTCTGGTATATCGGCGGCACCACCGCTCCGGTGCGGGGTTCCGGCTCCTGGCCGGCGTGGATGGCGATCGTCTCGAAGCCGTGACTCATTTGCAGAAGGCTAGCCTGCACTGGTGGCGGGATGCGTGTTCTGCGGGATCGTGGCGGGCGCGGCGGCGTTCCGGGTGGTCGACTCCTCCGACGGGGTGGCCTTCCTCGACGTCCGCCCGGTCTTCAGGGGCCACCTGCTGGTGGTGCCGCGCGACCACGTCGAGACGCTGGACGAGCTGCCGGAGGCGGTTCTGCCGCCCTATTTCCGGCTGGTGCAGCGGCTGGCGCGCGCCGTCGAGACCGGGCTCGGCGCGGGTGGGACGTTCGTGGCGATGAACAACCGGGTGTCGCAGTCGGTGCCACACCTGCACACCCATGTCGTACCGCGGACGAAGGGTGACGGGCTGCGCGGCTTCTTCTGGCCCCGGACGACGTACGCCTCTGACGAGGAGGCCCGTTCCTACGCCGACCGGATCGCCGCCGCGCTGGGCGGGTAAGGATCGCGGGTAAGGATCCTGGTGCGTACCGCGTTGCACCCGGCAGAGGTACGAAAGGAGTCGCACCGTGTTCCTACGGCGCATCAAGGCCGACCTACCAACTCCCGACCAGGCCCTGCCCGGCCGGCCGATCGCGATGCCGGTCTCCGACCGGCACGAGGTGCTCGGCACCCCGCTGCGGGGGCCGTGGCCCGCCGGTGCCCGGGTCGCGGTCTTCGGCATGGGTTGTTTCTGGGGAGCCGAGCGGCTGTTCTGGACCCTTCCTGGGGTGATTTCCACCTCCGTGGGCTATGCGGGCGGTTACACCCGGAACCCGACCTACGAGGAGGTCTGCTCGGGCGGCACGGCACACGCCGAGGTGGTCCAGGTGGTCTACGACCCATCGAAGATCGGCTACGAGGACCTGCTCAAGGTCTTCTGGGAGAACCACGACCCGACCCAGGGGATGCGGCAGGGTAACGACGTCGGCACCCAGTACCGGTCGACGATCTACACGACCACCGACGAGCAGCTCGCGGCCGCGACCGCCTCCCGGGACGCCTTCGCCCCGATCGTGGCGGCCGCCGGGCATGGCGAGATCACCACCGAGATCGGCAGGTTGGGCGACTACTACTACGCCGAGGACTACCACCAGCAGTACCTGGCGCCGACCAAGAACCCGAACGGCTACTGCAACCACGGCCCGAACGGGATGACCTGCCCGGTCGGCGTCGCCCGGACCGGAGCGTGACGCGGGCTCGTCGGGCGCCTTCCCGAGCTGGAAGACGTGTGGTCAAAAACCGTTGCCGGCGCCGACCGGGGATGGATAGCGTGGCCGTACACGGGAAGGGAGGTGGTCCGAGCTTTGTATAGCAACAGGACTCGTGAGGTGGCTTTCCGCTAGCCGCTGTCCTTGACAGTTTCGGTGTCCGCCGCAGGCGGGCAGTTGCAAAGTCGTCGAGACCGTGTGGCAGCGGTGCGGCGAATCCACGACAGCCACCCGACCCCCGGGGGAGCCGGCCATAGTCCAGTCGGCCTCCGTGTGACGACCGTCACGCGGACCCCGGGGGTCGATCATTTCCTCCGTCGGCCGGCACGCCCGCCGCCGACGTACCGCCGGAAAGGCCGCCGTGTCAGGACGCGAGCTGGCGGTGTTGGGCACGGCCAGCCAGGTGCCGACCCGGCACCGCAACCACAACGGCTACGTCCTGCGCTGGGACCGCGAGGTGATCCTCTTCGATCCCGGCGAGGGCACGCAGCGGCAGATGATGCTCGCCGGCATCCCGGCCGGCGACCTGACCAGGATCTGCGTCACGCACTTCCACGGCGACCACTGCCTCGGCCTGCCCGGCGTGGTCCAGCGGCTCTCGCTCGACCGGGTGGGCCACCCGGTCGAGGCGCACTATCCCGGCGGCGAGGCCCACTACTTCGCCCGACTACGACACGCCAGCTCCTTCTACGAAACGGCCGAACTGCGCGAGCTGCCGGTGCTGCGGGACGGCCAGACCTTCGCGACCCCCGCCGGCCGGTTGCTCGCCCGCCGGCTCCGGCACCCGGTCGAGACGTACGGCTATCAGCTGGTCGAGCCGGATGAGCGCCGGATGCTGCCGGACCGGCTGGCGGCGTACGGGATCCGGGGGCCGGCGATCGGCGCGCTGGTCCGGGAGGGTCGGATCGACGTTGCCGGGCGGCGGGTGACGCTGGCGGAGGTGAGTGCACCGCGTCCCGGGCAGCGGTTCGGCTTCGTGATGGACACCGGCCTCTGCGACGCGGTCTTCGAGCTGGCCGACCGGGCCGACCTGCTGGTGATCGAGTCGACCTTCCTGACCGAGGACGCCGCGCTCGCCGCCGAGGTCGGCCACCTGACCGCGGCCCAGGCGGCACGGGTGGCGGCCGAGTCCGGGGTACGCCGGCTCGTGCTCACCCACTTCTCCCAGCGCTACCACCCGGCGTCCCGGGCCGGTGTGCCGTCGGCCGCCGAACGCTTCGCGGCCGAGGCCCGGAAACACTTCGACGGCGAGTTGGTGGTGGCCGAGGACCTGCTCCGGGTGCCGGTGCCCGCCCGCCGGGTCGGTGTGCCGGCGGCCCCGCCGCGCGGATCGGTCTGACGGCGGCCCCGCCCACCGCCTCTCTACGATCAACTGATGACGATCATCCTGCGCCCGGCCGTCGCCGCCGACCTGATGGCGGTGGGCGACCTGCACCACCGGTCCCGCGCCGCGGCGTACCGGGACATCGTCCCGGCGGAGGCGCTGGCCACCGTCTCCGGCGAGATGATGGGGCGGTACTGGTCGGAGCGCTGGTCGTACGAGCGGGACACCCACCTGATGACGGTGGCGGAACGGGACGGCCGGCTGGCCGGCTTCACCTATCTCGGGCCGCACGACCCGACCGAACCGGACTCGGCCGGCACCGATGTCGGTGAGCTGTACGCGATCCACCTCGACCCGGCCGAGCAGGGACGCGGAACCGGTCGGGCGCTGATGGTCGACGCGCTGGCCAGACTGCGTGCCCAGGGCTGGCGCCGGGCGGTGCTCTGGGTGCTCGTCGACAACACGCACGCCCGGGACTTCTATGTCAGGGGCGGCTGGGCACCCGACGGGGCGGAGCGGGACGGCGACATCGGCCCGGCGATGACCCGGCAACTCCGCTACGCCCGGGACCTCCCCTGACGGCGGGCAGCGCGCGGGTCCCCTGACGGCGGGCAGCGCGCGGAGTCTGGATTTCGCTCTGGGCGCAGCGGCGCCGGGGATGGGCCGGGGCCGGACCGTCGTTGACCGGCACATGAGCACCGAACAACTCGAACCGGAGCGCCCGGAGCGCCCGGAGGCTCCGGAGCGGATCGAAGGGGCCGCGCTGGACGCGTACTCCCGGGTGGTGACCGGGGTGGCGGCGCGGGTCCTGCCCAGCGTGGCGGCGCTCGCCGTACGTGGGCCGCGCGGCGCCGGGGCCGGCTCGGCGGTGACCTTCACCGACGACGGGTTCCTGCTCACCAGCGCGCACGTGGTGCAGGAGGCGACCGGCGGGATCGCCACCTTCGCCGACGGTGCCGAGGCCCGGTTCGACGTGGTCGGCACCGATCCCCTCTCCGACCTGGCCGTGCTCCGGGTCCGGGCGACCACCGCCCCACCCGCCGAACTCGGCGACGCCGACCCGCTCCGGATCGGGCAGCTCGTGGTCGCCGTCGGCAACCCGATGGGGCTGGCCGGCTCGGTCACCGCCGGAGTGGTCTCCGGGCTTGGCCGGTCGCTGCCGGCCCGGGACGGCCGGGTGGTCCGGCTGATCGAGGACGTCATCCAGACCGACGCCGCGCTCAACCCGGGCAACTCCGGCGGGGCGCTCGCCGACGCCGCCGGCCGGGTGGTCGGGATCAACACCGCCGTCGCCGGGTACGGCCTCGGCCTGGCGGTGCCGATCAACTCCACCACCCGGCAGATCATCGGTGACCTGGTCACCTCCGGTCGGGTACGCCGGGCCTGGCTCGGCGTCGCCGGGGTGCCCGTGCCGCTGCCGCCGGCCGTGGCCGAACGCACCGGCCAGCAGCGCGGGCTCCGCGTCGTCGAGGTGGTCCCGGAGAGCCCCGCCGGAAAGGCCGGGATCTACCTCGGTGACGTGATCATCTCGGCCGGCGGCCGGCCGGTGGCGAACGGCCAGAGCCTGCAACGCCTCATGCTCGGCCCCGCCATCGGCAGCCGCCTCCCGGTCACACTGCTGCGCCGGGGCGCCTTCGTCGACGTGATCGCCGTACCCGCCGAACTCACCAGGTGAAAGGAGGGGGCCCTTCTTATCGTTTTCTGTATAAGAAGGGCCCCCTCCTAACACCTCGGCTCAGCGGGAGTGGCCGCCGAGGTGGGCCAGCAGGTCCTGCCGGGTGAGTACGCCCTTCGGCTTGCCGTCCACCAGCACCAGGGCGGCGTCGGACTTCTCCAGCAGGTCGACGGCCTCGCTCACCGGCTGCCCGCCGCCGATCATCGGCAGCGGCGGCCCCATGTGCCGTTCGATGGTGTCGTGCAGCTTGGCCTGACCGGTGAAGAGCGCGTCCAGCAGGTCCCGCTCGGCGATCGAGCCGGCCACCTCGCCGGTCACCACCGGCGGCTCGGCCTTGAGGACCGGGAGCTGGGAGACGGCGTACTCCCGCATGTAGTCGACGGCGTCCCGGACGGTCTCGGTCGGGTGCACGTGGACCAGCTCGGGAATGCCGTTCGGCTTGCTCGCCAGCGCGTCGGCCACGGTCGCCTCGGTGGCGCTGGTGCCCATGAAGCCGTACCGGGCCATCCACTCGTCGTCGAAGATCTTCGACAGGTAGCCACGACCGCCGTCCGGCAGCAACACCACCACGACGTCGTCCGGGCCGGCCCGCCGGGCCACCTCCAGGGCGGCCGCCACCGCCATCCCGCAGGAGCCGCCGACCAGCAGCCCCTCCTCGCGGGCGAGCCGGCGGGTCAGCTCGAAGGAGGTCTTGTCGGAGATCTTCACGATCTCGTCGCAGATGCCCCGGTCGTACGTCTCCGGCCAGAAGTCCTCGCCCACCCCCTCGACCAGGTACGGCCGGCCGGTGCCGCCGGAGTAGACCGAGCCCTCCGGGTCGGCGCCGATGATCCGCACCGCCCCGCCGGAGACCTCCCGGAGGTAGCGACCGGTGCCGGAGACGGTGCCGCCGGTGCCGACCCCGGCCACGAAGTGCGTGATCCGGCCACCGGTCTGCTCCCACAGCTCGGGGCCGGTGGTCTCGTAGTGCGAGCGCGGGTTCGCCGGGTTGGCGTACTGGTTGGGCTTCCAGGCGCCGGGGATCTCCCGGGTCAGCCGGTCCGACACGCTGTAGTACGAGCGCGGGTCCTCCGGTGCCACCGCCGTGGGGCAGACCACCACCTCGGCCCCGTACGCGCGCAGCACGTTCTGCTTGTCCTCGCTGACCTTGTCGGGGCAGACGAAGACGCACCGGTAGCCGCGGGTCTGGGCGACGAGGGCCAGCCCGACGCCGGTGTTGCCGCTGGTCGGCTCGACGATGGTGCCGCCGGGCCCCAACAGGCCGGCCCGCTCCGCGTCCTCCACCATCCGCAGCGCGATGCGGTCCTTGACCGAGCCGCCGGGGTTGAAATACTCCACCTTGGCGAGGACGGTCGCCGGGATGCCGGCGGTGACCTGCCGGAGCCGGACGAGCGGCGTGTCGCCGATCAGCTCGATGACGTTGTCGTAGTAGCGCACGACGTTGTGCCCTCCTCGGTGCTCGCCGGCCGGACGGCACTGGCCGGGCACAGGGTCGGTGCTGGTGGCGTGCGGTCGGGGCGAAGGATCGTCTCTTCTGCCGCCAGCCTACGTGTCCGCGCCCCGGCCCGCGGCCGGGGATCCCGGCCGCGGCGGCAGACACGGACCGGCGATCCCTGCCGGCGGCGGGCACGGGTCGGCGGAGGAGACGGGTCAGTGCACCACCTTGCCGGGGACGACGGAGGCACGCCGGGCCTCCCAGTCGAGGAAGCGCTCGGTCTCGTCAAGCACGGCACCGGCCAGCCAGGTGACCATCACCGCGTCGTCCGCCAGACCGAATATCATCAGGGCGAGTTCCGGCACCAGGTCGACGGGGCTCAGCACGTACGCGGTCGCGGCGGTCATCAGGGCGAGCCGCAGGCCGCCGTCGTACTCGCCCCGGACGGTGGCCGCGACCATGCGGGGCAGCGCGGCGATCCGCCTGCCCAGTGGCGGCCCGCCCCGGGAGCCGGCGGTCAGTGCCCGGAACAGCGCTCTGAAGGCGGCAGTTCGTCGAAGTGTGTTGGTGGCCATGTCCGCGCCCTCCTTTCGTTTCATGATGCATCCGTTCGCAACAGCGCGCCCGTCGGGAGAAGCGGTCGCCGGGTGAGGCGGGACGCTGACAGCGTGTAGCTGGGCGACCGGGCTAATCTCGAAGGTCGCGGGGGTGCGGCGTGACAGGTGGGGGGCCCTGATGAGTCCGGCCGGATCGAGGCGGCGGCGGCAGTCGCGGCAGCGGAACCTGACGTCGTGGGAACGGTCGCCGTGGCCGGTCGCCCGGCGGGTGGCGAAGGTGACGGCCCTCGGAATGGGCCTGACCGCGCTCAGCACCGCCGCCGGCTACGGGCTGCTGCTCGGGCAGGCCCGGCAGGCCCGCCGGGTCATCCCGCTGGCCGAGGCCCCGCCGCCGCGCGGCGACGGCGTCTACGGTGCCAAGTTCCCGGGCGAGCCGATCACCATGGTGGTGCTCGGCGACTCGTCCGCCGCCGGTTACGGGGTGCACCGGCCCCGGGAGACCCCGGGGGCGCTGCTCGCCATCGGCACGTCCCGCCGGTTGCGCCGGCCGGTGCGGCTGTACCGGTTCGCCGTGGTCGGCTGCCTCTCCGCGGGGCTCCGCCCCCAGGTCGACGCGGCGCTGGAGCGCGAGCCGGACGTTGCGGTGATCCTGGTCGGCGGCAACGACGTCACGAACCGTACGCCGCAGGCGGTGGCGGTCCGCTATCTCGTCGAGGCGGTACGCGAGCTGCGCGCCGCCGGTGCCCAGGTGGTGGTCGGGACCTGCCCCGATCTCGGCGCGATCCAGCCGATCAAGCCACCGCTGCGCTGGCTGGCCCGGCGTTGGAGCCGGCAACTGGCCGCCGCGCAGACCGTCGCGGTGGTCGAGGCCGGTGGTCTGACCGTCTCCCTGGGTGACCTGCTCGGTCCCCGGTTCGCCGCCGAACCGACCCGGATGTTCGCCTGGGACCACTTCCACCCCTCCGCCGAGGGGTACGCGATCGCGGCAGCCGCCATGCTGCCGACGGTGCTGGCGGCGCTCGGCGCCGGTGCCGAGCGCCGCCCGTCGCTCGGCGCCGACCAGGAGCTACGGTCGCTGCCGGCGGCGGCCCAGGAGGCGGCCCGGCACGCCGGTACGGAGGTCCGGGGTGTCCGGGTCGGCGGCAGCGAGCACGGTCCCGGCGGGCGGTGGGCACAGCTTCGCCGCCGCAGGGCCTGGTTCGGGCACCCCCGGTCGGGGGAGACTGGGAGCCCGCCGGATACACCGGCATCGCTGGACGAGGCGACGACCTCCACGGTAGAGGAACGGGCATGACGGGACTCGACATGACGAGCGGCGCGGCGACGTACGGGGTGGCCACCCGGATCGCCCGGGGGGCCGCGGTCACGCTGATCGCCGGGGCCGTCGGCGGGATCGCGTTACTGGCCGGCGAGGCCGTGGCGGCCCGCAACCGGCAGTACGCCCAGCCGGAACTGGGCCTGGCGCTGCGTTCCACTGTCGGCCGGGCCGGGGCGCCTCCGCTCCGGCTGGTGCTGCTCGGCGATTCGGCCGCGCTCGGCGTCGGTGTGGAACGCGCCGACGACACGGTCGGCGGGCAGCTCGCCCGGCTGCTCGCCGAGGGTGTCGGGCCGGCCGCCGGCGGCGAGCGCCAGGTGTGGCTCTCCAGTGTCGGCGTCTCCGGCTCCCGCTCCACCGACCTGGCGACCCAGGTGGCCCGGGCGCTGCTCGGTGGGCGGCCGGACGTCGCGGTGATCCTGGTCGGCGCGAACGACGTGCTGGGACTGCGCCGGCCAGGTGAGGCGGCGGCGTACCTCGGCGCCGCGGTGCGCCGGCTGCACGGCGCCGGAGTCCGGGTGGTGGTCGGGACCTGCCCCGACCTCGGCGCGGTCCGGGCGATCGCGCCGCCGCTGAGGCAGGTCACCGGGTGGCTCGGCCGGCAGGCGGCCCGGGCGCAGGCCGTCGCCGTGCTGGAGGCCGGCGGTACGGTCGTGGATCTCGCCGCCGAGACGGGCGCGGTGTTCCGGGCGGACGCGGGGACGTTCTGCTCGGACGGCTACCACCCCTCGGCCGACGGCTACCGGGTCTGGGCGCACGCCCTGCTGCCCGCCGTGGCCAGGGCCGCCGCCGGCACCCGGCAGCGGTAGATCCCGGCGCACGGACGCGGCCCGGCGCGGACGCGCTGGCCGACATCGTCCGGCACGGCCCGGCGGTGAGAGTGGCGTCGACGCGGGCTAACGTTGGTTCATGTCGACCGCGTCCCCCCGCGAAGCCGTTATCGTCGCGACCGCCCGCTCCCCCATCGGCCGGGCCCACAAGGGCTCCCTGCGCGAACTGCGCGCCGACGACCTGACCGCGACCATCGTCCAGGCTGCGCTCGACAAGGTGCCGCAGCTCGACCCTGCCCAGATCGACGACCTCTATCTCGGCTGCGGGTTGCCCGGCGGCGAGCAGGGCTTCAACATGGCCCGGGTGGTGACCACCCTGCTCGGCCTGGACACCGTGCCGGGGGCGACCCTCACCCGATACTGTGCCTCGTCCCTGCAGACCACCAGGATGGCGTTCCACGCGATCCGGGCCGGCGAGGGTGACGTCTTCGTCTCGGCCGGCGTGGAGTGCGTCTCCCGGTACGCCCGGGGCAACTCCGACACCCTGCCGCCGGAGGCGCAGGAACGCGTCGGTGGCGGCTGGCAGAACCCGAGGTTCGACGCCTCCCGGGCCCGCTCGGCGGCACGGACCGGGGCCGGCGCCCCGGTCTGGACCGATCCCCGGCTCGACGGCGGCTTGCCGGACGTCTACCTGGCGATGGGCCAGACCGCCGAGAACCTCGCCCAGGTCTACGACGTCAGCCGGGCCGAGATGGACGAGTTCGGCGTACGCAGCCAGAACCTCGCGGAGAAGGCCATCGCGGACGGCTTCTGGGCTCGGGAGATCACCCCGATCACCCTGCCCTCCGGCGAGTGGGTCGACTCCGACGACGGGCCGCGCCCGGGAGTGACCCTGGACGGTGTCGCCGGGCTGAAGCCGGTCTTCCGCCCCGACGGCCGGATCACCGCCGGCAACTGCTGCCCGCTCAACGACGGGGCGGCCGCGGTGATCGTCATGAGCGCGGAGCGGGCCCGCGAGCTGGAGATCACTCCGCTGGCCCGGATCGTCTCCACCGGGGTGACCGCGCTCTCCCCGGAGATCATGGGACTCGGCCCGGTCGAGGCCTCCCGGCAGGCGCTGCGGCGCGCCGGGATGACGATCAACGACATCGACCTCGTCGAGATCAACGAGGCGTTCGCGGCTCAGGTGATCCCCTCGTACCGGCAGTTGGAGGTCCCGCTGGAGAAGCTCAACGTGATGGGCGGGGCGATCGCGGTGGGTCACCCGTTCGGGATGACCGGTGCCCGGATCACCGGCACGTTGCTCAACGCGCTGGATTGGCACGACCGGACGATCGGTCTGGAGACCATGTGCGTGGGTGGTGGCCAGGGCATGGCGATGGTGCTGGAGCGGCTGAGCTGACCGTCCGGCCGTTCGGGGGCGCTGCCCCGTCCGGCGCTCGGAGCGGGCCGAACCCGCGGCGGAGCTGAGCCGCTGCCCCGGGCGGCGGCTCAGAGCGCCTGGCGGGTGGCCGCCACCTCGGCGGCGGCGCCGGCCAGCACCGGCTCCGGCGGGTCCACGGCGACCAGGTCCGCCACCACCACGCGGAGCTGGTCGGGCAGGGCCAGGTCGTTCTCCAGCCGGGGTACGCTCCGCCGCGGCTCGCCGGCGGCGTCCGCGCCCAGGTCGGCGAGGAACTGGACGAGCCGGTGCACCCGGTCGCCCCGGGCCGGGCCGCCGGACCGACCAGGCGCCGCCCAGCGCGGTGGCGTCCAGTGGCCGACCTGGCGCACGAGCAGGTCGAGCTGGCGGCTCAGCGGCTCGGCCGGGCGCACGGGTTCGGCGGCGTTCATCGCTGCGAGTCTACGGTCGGGCGGCGCCGGAGGTAGCTGAGCGGCCGGTCACGAAGCCGTACGACGACCGGTCCACCGATCCCGCGAAACGGCGGACGCCCGCCCCCGGCTGGACCGGAAACGGGCGTCGCGGATCGACCGGCGATGATCCCGCCGGCCACGGGACGAGCAGGCTGGCTCGGTCACCCGTGGGACGAGCAGGCTGGCTCAGTCGTCGCCCTGGAAATAGCTCAGCAGCCGCAGAATCTCGATGTAGAGCCAGATCAGGCTGACCAGGATGCCGAAGGCGGCGGTCCAGGAGTAGCGCTGGGGCAGCCCCATCCGCACGCCCTCCTCCACCTCGTGGAAGCTGAGGATGAAGCTGAGCGAGGCGATCACGATGCAGATCAGGCTGAAGCCGATGGCGAGTGGGCCGCCGCTGCGCAGGCCGGTGTCGATGCCGAAGAGAGCCAGCACGAAGTTGATCAAGATGACGGCGAAGATGCCGATCATGGCCGCGATGACGCCCCGGACGAACTTCGGTGTCGCCCGGATCACCTTGGCCTTGTAGAGCATGGCCATCAGGAAGAAGACGCCGAAGGTGGCGATCACCGCCTGGAGGACGATGCCCTGGTAGCCGGCGATCACCTCGAAGTACTTGCTGACCATGCCGACGAAGACGCCCTCGACGACAGCGTAGGTGACGACCAGCGCCGGATTGGCGATCCGCATGAACGAGATCACCAGGCCGAGCACCAGGCCGACGACGGCGGCACCGATCCAGGCCACGCCGACCAGCGCGTCGGGCACCAGCACCCAGGCGAGCGCGGCGGAGAGCCCGGTGATGCCGAGCAGGGTGACCGTCTTGACGACGACGTCGTCGATGGACATCGGCGTTACGGTGGGCGGCGCGGCCGGGTAACCGGCGTCCGTCGGGTAAGGCTGCCCGTAACCGGGCTGCCCGTATGCGCCGGCCGGGGCGTATCCCGCAGCCCGCTCCCGCTCGGCCGCCTGGCCGAGTCGGGCCAGCACCGGATTGGACGTCTTCACTGTGTCAAGCCTCCTGGAAAGGTGGGTACACCATGCCGTGCCCTATCCAGGGTAACGGTCCCCGGCAAGGTTGTGGAGATCCACGTCACGCGGCCACCCGAGCAGGTTGTGCCCGGGGCGGGGGTCGAACCCGCACGCCTTGCGGCAGCCGCTTTTAAGGCGGCCGTGTCTGCCTTTCCACCACCCGGGCAGGTGGGCCGAACTCGGTCGGTTCCGGTGCCTGCCACGGTAGCGGGTGAAGACCCACCCGGCGCACCCCGTTCTCGGATCGGCACTAGGGTCACTGTCGTGACCAGCACTGCCCGCGCGGCGCAGGACGCCGGCCCCGGCCCGGCCAGCACAGACAGCGTCTCCGGTCCGGCCGGCCCCGGGCGGGGGCGCTGGCTCGGCGTGCTCCACCGGCACCGGTCCGACCTGGTGGTGTGTCTACTCTTCCTCCTCCTGGCCGGCTGGCTCACCGCAGGGATGTGGCCGGCGCCCGGTGCCCGGGTCCTGGCGCTCAATCCGGAGGACCAGGCCCTCTACGAGTGGTTCCTGGCCGTCGACTCCCGGATCCTGCACGGCGATTTCTCGCTGCTCAGCGACCGGCTCAACGCCCCCGACGGGGTGAACCTGATGGCCAACACCACGGTCATCGCGCTCGGTTTCCTCCTCGCGCCGATCACCCTGACCTTCGGGGCGCCGGTCACCTTCGCACTGCTCGTCGCCGGCAACCTCGCCGGCACCGCGATCGCGTGGTATCTGCTCTTCAACCGGCTGCTCGGCGCCCGCCGGCTCGCCGCAGCGCTCGGCGGAGGGCTCTGCGGATTCGGTCCGGGCATGATCTCCCAGTCCAACAGCCACCTGCACATGACCGCCCAGTGGCTGGTTCCGGTGCTGATCTGGCTGGTCGTCCGGATGGCGCGGGCGGCCGACCCGCAGGCCCGGCCCGACCGCCCGGGTGTCGACCGGCGGCGCGTCGTGACCTCGGCGGCCTGGCTCGCCGCCGGGGTGTCGGTGCAGGTCTTCGTCGGCGAGGAGGTGCTCTACCTCACCGCCGTCGCCATGATCGTCTTCGTGCTGGCGTACGCCGCCGTGCACTGGCGGCTGGCCCTGCGGGTGCTGCCCGGGTTCCTCGCCGGCATGCTGCTGGCGGTCGCGCTCGCCGTCCCGGTGCTGGCGTATCCGCTCTGGTTCCAGTTCGCTGGGCCGCAGAGCGTGCCCAACGGCATGTTCAGCCCGCACTACTTCTACGCCGACCTGGCGAGCTGGCCGGCGATCTCCCCCATGTCGGTCGCCGGCTCGCCGGAAGCGGCGCGGCTCACCACCGGGCCGGCCGAGTACAACACCTTCCTCGGCTGGCCGCTCCTGCTGGCCGCCGTGCTCGCCGCCGGCTGGCTGATCCGGCGGCCGGTCGTCGTCGGCTGCCTCGCGTCCGGGCTGGTGATGGCGGCGCTGTCGCTGGGGCCGACGGTCGTGGTGGACCGGGAGCAGACCGGCGTCACCGGACCGTACTCGCTCCTGCTGGGAGTTCCCGTGGTGGACGGCGCGCTGCCGATGCGCTTCGCCCTGGCGCTGCTCCCGCTGATCGCGACGATACTGGTGCTCGCCGTCGACCACGGCCTGGCCGCACCGGAACGGTCGGTACGGATCATGGTGCCGGCGGCGGCGGTCGTCGCGCTGCTGCCGGTCTTCCCGGCCCAGTTGCCGACCACCGTCCGGCCGCCGGTGCCGCAGTTCATCACCGCCGGGCACTGGCGGGACTGTGTCGAGCCGGGCGGCGTGCTCGTGCCGGTGCCGCTGCCCACCCCGAAGGAGCCCTGGCCGATGCGCTGGGCGGTCGCCGCCGACGCCGCCTTCGCGCTGCCCGAGGGCTTCTTCATCGGTCCGTACGCGGCAAACGGCGAGGCGTCGATGGGCACCTACAAGCAGCCGACCTCGCAACTGTTGACCGAGGTGTCGAAGAACGGCGGGGTGCCGGTGATCAACCAGGAGCAGCGCGACCAGGCCCGTCGGGACATCGAGTTCTGGGGCGCCTCCTGCGTCGTACTGGCCGACGACGCCGCGCAGGTGGCGAGCCTGCGGGCCACTCTTGAGGCACTGCTCGGCCCCGGCACCCGGGTCGCCGACGCCTGGATCTGGCGGGTCTAGCGGCACAGATCTGGCGGGTTCAGCGGCACAGATCCAGCGGCGCGGGCCCGGGTCAGCCCGGGCGGCGGTCGCCCGGCCGGCTCCCCGCCGCCGTGCTCGCCTCGACGAACTCCTCCCGGGGGTCGTGCAACTGGCCGAGCGCGACCACCTCCCGGCGGAGCACGAAGGCGAGGGTCCAGTCCACGATCACCCGCACCTTGCGGTTGAACGACGGGATCCGGCTCATGTGGTAGGTCCGGTGCATGAACCAGGCCGGCAGCCCCTTGAGCTTGATCCCGTAGACCTGTGCGACGCCCTTGTGCAGGCCGAGGCTGGCCACGCTGCCGGCGTGCTTGTGCTTGTAGTCCACCGGCAGCCGCCCCCGGATCACCGCCCGGATGTTGTCGGCCATCCGGACCGCCTGCCGGACCGCGTGCTGCGCGCTGGGCGAGCAGTACGCCCCGGGCGGGCCGGTCAGGTCCGGCACCGCCGCGCAGTCGCCGGCGCTCCACGCCCCCTCGACGAGCCGGTCGCCGTCGACCACCTGGAGGGTCGGCAGGCAGGTGATCCGCCCCCGCTCGTCCCGGGGCAGGTCGGTGTTGGCCAGCATCGGCGACGGCTTCACCCCGGCCGTCCAGACGATCGTGTCGGCCCGGAAGCTGTCCCCGTCGGAGAGCCGGACGAGGCCGTCCACACAGGACTCCAGTCGGGTCTCCAGCCGGATGTCCATCTTCCGCTTCAGCAACTGGGCGACCGTGTAGGCGCCCATGTCCCGGTCGACCTCGGGCAGCACCCGCAGGGTCGCCTCCACCAGCACCCAGCGCATGTCGTCGGGCTTCAGCTCCGGGTAGTACTTCAGGGCGTCCCGGGCCATGTCCTCCATCTCGGCCAGCGCCTCGATGCCGGCGTAGCCGCCGCCGACGAAGACGAAGGTGAGCGCGCAGCGCCGGGTGTCCGGGTCGGTGGTGGCGGCGGCCACGTCCAACCGGTCCAGCACGTGGTTGCGCAGGTAGATCGCCTCACCGATGGTCTTGAACCCGATGCCCTGCTCGGCCAGCCCGGGGATCGGCAGGGTCCGGGAGACGGATCCGGGCGCCACCACGATGTGGTCATACTGGATCTCCCGGGCCGGGCCGATGATCGGCTGCACGACGGCGGTCTTCCGGTCGTGCTCGACCCGGGTGACCGTGCCGGCCACGATGGTGCAGCGGCGCAGCTCGCGGCGGAGCGGCACCACGGAGTGCCGGGGCGAGATGTTCCCGGCCGCCGCCTCGGGCAGGAACGGCTGGTACGTCATGTGCGGCTGCGGGTCGACGACGACGACCTCCGCCTCCCACGACCGGAGCTTCTTCGACAGGCGCAGGGCCGCGTACAGCCCGACGTGACCGGCACCCACCACAAGGATCCGCTGCGGATTCACGCCTCCATCCTTCCCCCACCCGGCTCCGGATGCCGGCCAGATGCCCCCTTCTGTGACTGAGGACGCCCGGTGACCCGCGTTACGTGGTTTGCGCTGATCTTGCCGCCACCACGCCCGGCCGGCCGGGCGACCGCTACCGGCGCCGGAACAGCCAGCCGAGCAGGGCGGCGGCGCCGACCGCCAGGACGAGCCCGCCGAGCAGCGCGGCGACGAAGTCCCGGTCGCCCCACCGGCCGTCGAGCGCGAGCAGCGGCACCGCGAGCACCGCCGAAGCCAGCGCGACCCCGAGCGCCCGGCCCACCCACCGGGCCAGCACCTCGGGCGCGACCACCACGTCGTACGAGAGCAGGGCGGCGAGCGCCGCCAGGCTGTGGGTCAGGTAGAGGAAGGTGGCCAGGGCGAGCAGCCGCCACAGCTCCACCCGCTGGTCGTACCAGCCGGTGGCCACCACCCAGGCGGCCACCGCCGCCAGCAGCACGAGGGTGGGCCAGTTCCGCCGGGGCGCGATCGCGGGCGCCAGCGCCGCGACCACCAGCAGGCCGAGGAGGCGCAGGTCGGCCGGCCCGGACGGGTACGCCAGCAGCAGCGCGAGCAGCGCACATCCGAAGACGCCGGCCCGGACCAGCAGCGGCACCAGGGTGATTCGGCCGATCGCGACGTAGAGTTCCCTGATCCGGCTCACCATCGCGGTCCTCCGTTCGACCTGCCGGCCCTCATCGCAGCGCCGGGCGGGGTGCGGAGGCGAGCCGGGCGACGTCCCGGAGCACCAGGTCGAGGCTGCCGGCCCCGGCCCAGGTCACCACCGGCACCCCGTGCTCGCGAAGCTGGCCGATGGTGGTCTCCCGGTCCAGCCGCCAGAGCCGGTGCGCCACCTCGGTCCACTGCCCCCGGCTCGGTGACGCCGCCGACCCGGGCAGGGTGTCCACCGCCACCACGAACCGGCCGGAGCGGGCCAGCCGGGCGAGCATCGCCGCCGACCTGGCGTCCACCAGTGGGGTGAGCACCACCACGAGCGCGTTGGAGGAGAGCAGCTGCGGGCCGAAGACCTGGTCGTACGGTTCGTGCGGGGACTGCTCGACCCGGACGTCGAGCAGCCACTCCAGCAGGGTCAGGTACTGCCGGCGCCCGGTGGCCGGCCGGAGCCGGCGGGCCGACGGGCCGTACTCGAGCAGCGAGACCCGGTCGCCCCGGTGCAGGTAGTGCTCGGCGATCGCGGCGGCGGCCCGGACACAGGTGTCCAGCACCGAGGCACTGCCCCGGATCCCGCCCGACCGGCCCGCCTCGGCGAGCACGTCGAGCAGGAGCACCACCTCGGCGTCCCGGTCGGAGAGCATCGCCGCGACGTGCAGTTGCCGGGCCCGCAGCGAGACCCGCCAGTCGATCCGGCGCAGCCGGTCGCCGGGACCGAAGATGCGTACCCCGGCCAGCTCGCCGCCCTCGCCCGGTCGCCGCGACCGGTGCCCGCCGACCAGGCCGGCGGCCCGGGGCATCGCCTCGTCCGCGTCGAACGGCTCGGTGACCGGATAGACCGGCACCAACCGGGCCTCGCTGAGCACCGTCTGGCTGGCCACCAGCCCGTCGCAGGCGATCGCCCGAACCGCCGCCGGCCCGATCGAGTGCCGTCCCCAGCGCAGCGTCTCGCCGCGCAGCTCCAGGTCGGCGATGGTGCCGGCCGGTACCGTGAAGCCGTACGGGCGGTCGGTGGCGTCCCGGCGGCGCGCCCCGGCCCGGTCGGCGTCTCCGGGGGCCGGCTGTGCGTCCTCCGGCGGGTTCTCCGCCGAGCCGGCGCCGCCGGGCGCGAAGTGGACCTCGTCGATCCGCAGCCAGGACGAGACCACGGTCCGGACCAGCACCAGGTCGTAGCCGACCTCGTTTCGGTTGCCCACGCTGATCCCGCCGAGCAGGGCACCGCCCTCGACCAGGTTGGTGTCGTCGGCGCCGATGCCGATCTCCGGTGGCTGGGTCGGGCGGCGCCGCAGCGCGTACGCGGTGCCGAGCGCGAAGGGGGCGGCCAGCACGACGAGGTCGACCCGGCCGAGCAGTGCGCCGGCCACCAGGAGGAGGCCGGTGAGCAGCACCGCCCGGCCGAGCGCCCGGGTGGAGACCCAGTCCGGCGGCGGGGTGTCCCAGGGGTGCGGCTCGGCCGGTGCGGCGGTGCGTTGCCCGGGTACGGCGGGACGCAGGGTCGGCCCGGAACTCACGGCGAGTGTGCCCCGGCCGGTCGGGCGGCGTAACTGGGCAGCGCGCCGCTGGCCGGGGCGGGCGTGCTCTCCAGCACCTCGTTGACCACGAAGGAGGGGTCGACCCGGCGCAGCCACATCTCCGGGCGGAGCGTGATCCGGTGCGCCAGCACCGGCACCGCCACCGCCTTGACGTCCTCGGGGATCACGTAGTCCCGGCCGGCGAACGCGGCGATCGCCCGGGCCAGCAGCAGCAGCGCCAGCGAGCCACGCGGCGAGGCGCCGACCAGCACCGAGGCGTGCTCCCGGGTGGCGGCGGTGAGCGCGACGATGTAGCGACCGATCGAGTCCTCCACCACCACGTTTTCCAGGGCCGCCTGCATGGCCCGCAGCGTCGAGGCGTTCACCACCGGTTTCAGCTCCGCCTCCTCCTGGCGGCGGGCCATCCGGCGGCGCAGCACGTCCCACTCCTCCTCGTGGCCCGGATAGCCGAACGAGACCCGGAGCAGGAACCGGTCGAGCTGCGCCTCCGGCAGCGGGTAGGTGCCCTCGTACTCGATCGGGTTGGCGGTGGCGATCACGTGGAACGGCGGGTCGAGCCGGTAGGTGACCCCCTCCACCGACACCTGCTTCTCCTGCATCGCCTCCAGCAGCGCCGCCTGGGTCTTCGGCGGCGTACGGTTGATCTCGTCGGCGAGCAACAGGTTGGTGAAGACCGGCCCGGCCCGGAAGCTGAAGTCGGCGGTGCGCTGGTCGTAGAGGAACGAACCGGTGACGTCGGCCGGGAGCAGGTCGGGGGTGAACTGCAACCGCCGGAAGTCGAGCCCGAGCGCCTGGGCGAAGGAGCGCGCGGTCAGCGTCTTGCCGAGCCCCGGCAGGTCCTCCAGCAGCACGTGCCCGCCGGCCAGCACTCCGGCCAGCACGAGCTCCAGCGGCGCCCGCTTGCCCACCACCACGGTGCCGACCTGGTCCAGCACGGCCTGCGCCAGCCGGCCCACGTCGAACGTGCTGACCTGCTCCGCGTCTGTCATAGCTTCTCCAATTGGGCGACGATCGCCGCGAGGTCGCGCGGCGCCGGAGTGCGCTTGGGCGGCTTGTCGAGGAAGCTCCAGAGGGCGTCGCCGAGCAGGGCGCGGGCCCGGCCCGGGTCGCTGGCCCGGGTGACCCCGTGCCGCTGCCGCAACAGCTCGTCGACGAGTTCGGCGAGCACCGGCAGCACCGACCGGGCGAACCGCTCCGGCTCCCCCTGCGACCAGGTCAGCTTCGCCTCCCACCGGTGGACCGAGCTGCCCAGGGCGTCCCCGACGTTCCAGTTGTAGGTGCCGTCCTCCTCGCCCCGGCGCAGCGGCCGGATCGTCGCCGGTGGCGGCGGTACGAGGCTCCGGCCGAGCCGGCGCAGCAGGAGCAGGGCGAGGAAGCCGGCGAAGACGGCGGCCGGCGACACGCCGACCCCGGCCATCCGCAGCCCGAGGACGACGGCCGTGGTGAGCCCGGCGGCGGCAAACCCGAGCCGCAGCCAGCTCGCCACCCCGGCACGCCGGCGGGCGGGCGCGGGCTGCTGTTCCTCCTCCTCGTCCTGGAGGAGGTCGTAGATGCTCGCACTGGACCCGCTCATGCCGGTGCGTCCCCGGCCGGCACCCGGCCGCCCGCGGGCGAGGTGAGGTCGGTACGCAGCCGGCGCAGCGCCGCCCTGGCCTGGTGACGCATCCGCTCGTCGACGGTGTGCGTGGCGTACCGGGCCTCGCGGTAGACGTCGGCGAACGCGGCCAGCACGTCGGCGCTGACCGGCCGTCCGGCGCCGAGCAGCCGGGTGACGAGGTCGGTCGGGGTGTCACCGGGGCGACGTTCGACACCGGCGGCCGCGGCGGCCTGCTCCAGGCGTACCCAGCAGGCGATCACCGCCCTGCGCGGGTCGCCGTCGGTGTCGTCGAGGTCGACCAGGCCGGCGTCGAGCGCGGCGACCACCTCCTCCGCGGTCTGCTCGGCCGAGCGCAGTTGCCGGGCAGCGGTGCGGGAGAGGTTCCGGCGACGGCGCAGCAGGTCACGGAGGAGGGCCCAGAGCAGCGCGCCGAGCACCGCCGCCACCACGACGCCGCAGAGCACCGCACCGACCGTCGGCAGCCAGCCGGGCAGGTAGGCGCCGGGCTGACCGGGCACCACCGGGGTCGGGCTGGGCTCCGTCACCGCGGCGGTCCGGTCCGGCTGCTCGATGGTCGGCACGATGTCGGCCGGCGGCGCGACCCGGGTCACCCCGAGCGACGAGTGCGCGGCGGCCAGCGCGGCCAGCGCCAGCAACCCGGCGACGGCGGCCAGCGGCCAGAGCGTGCGCAGCAGAGCGGCGGTGCTACCGGACCGGGGGGCGGGGGGTGCCGAACGGGCACGACCGGAGTGCCCGTCGGTCATCGCGCCGCCCTCCTGAGCCGCCTAGCGGAAATCGCCCAGCCCGGCCAGGCGCCGGGTCCGGGCGAACACCTCGTCCAGCATTGTCGGTGTGAGCCGCCCGGTAAAGGTGTTCTGCTGGCTGACGTGATAGCAGCCGAGCACCTGCGGGACGGCGTCGTCTCCGGACCAGTGTGCCCCATGGCCGAAGGCGGGTCGCGGGGTGGGCGGTCGCACCCCGTACACCTGGTGGAGCACCGGCCACCACGCCGCCCAGGCGAACGCGCCGAGCGCGACCACGACGCGCAGGGTCGGCCTGATCAGCTCGATCTCCCGGTGTAGCCAGGGTGCGCAGGTGTCCCGCTCCGCCGGGGTCGGCCTGTTGTCCGGCGGTGCGCACCGAACCGCGGCGGCGATCCGGGTGTGCCGCAGGGCGAGCCCGTCGTCGGCGGCGACGCTGGTCGGCTGGTTGGCCAGGCCGGCCCGGTGCAGCGCGGCGAAGAGGACGTCGCCGGAGCGGTCGCCGGTGAAGATCCGCCCGGTCCGGTTGCCGCCGTGCGCGGCCGGGGCCAGCCCGAGGATCGCGATCCGGGCGTCGGCGACACCGAAGCCGGGGACGGGGTGCCCCCAGTATTCCTGGTCACGAAAGGCGGCCCGGCGGACCACCGCGACCTCCTCCCGCCAGGCGACCAGCCGGGGGCAGGCAAAACAGTCGGCGACCGCGCCGTCGAGCCCGGCCAGGTCGCCCACCCGCGCCGCGCGGGCGAGCACCTCCCCGGCGGTACGCGACCGCCGGTCCGGACCGGCGCCGGGCGACTGGCGCTCCTGCCGCCGGCCGGACGGCTGGCGCTCTGGCCCGGTGGGGCGGTGCTGCTCAGCCAAGCTTGCTCCGGAAGAGCTCCAGCGTGCGGGCCCAGGCGCTCGCGGCGGCCGGCTGGTCGTAGACCTCGGGCCGGTCGTCGTTGAAGAACGCGTGCCGGGTGCCCGGGTAGTCGTGGGCGACGCAGTCGCCGCCGGCCGCCTCGATAGCCTGCCGGGCCGCCTTGACGCCGTCGGCGGCCGAGGTGCCGTCCTCCTCCGAGCAGTGGATCACCGCGGCCTTGCCGGCGTAGTTCGACCACTCGGGACGCATCCGCTCCCACGGCAGTACGGGATAGAAGCCCGCGGTGGCGACGATCCGCTCGGAGAGCGTGGCCGACCAGAGCGCCAGGCTGCCGCCCGCGCAGAAGCCGACGCAGCCCACCTTGTCGCCGGTAACCTCGGGGCGCTCCACCAGGTAGTCGGCGGCACCGGCGATGTCCCGGGCGGCCTGGTCCATCGCCAGGCCCATGATCAGCTTGCCCGCGTGGTCCGGCTCGGTGGTGGAGATCCCGTGGTAGAGGTCGGGTGCGAGCGCCACGAAACCCGCCTCGGCGAAGCGGTCGGCGACCGATGTGATGTGCGGCACCAGCCCCCACCACTCCTGGATGACGATGACCGCCGGCCCGCTGCCGCCGGCCGCCGGCACCGCCAGGTAGCCCTCGCTGGTCCCCCCGTTGCTCCGGTAACTCACCATCTCGCCCATCGGTGGCCCTCCTGTCGGTCAGTCATCGTTGGCTGGTCGCACAGTTTCACCGCACCGAAATCCGATGGCCGGATCTTGCGTGCCGGGTGTTCGGGTAGCGTGCCACGCCCGAGCGGGGTACGGAAGCCAGGAGCGACGTGGCGTACACCTCCTGTTGCCGAGGTGTACGCCACGTCGTCGCCTGTCCGCCGGGCGGCGGTTGCGGTTCAGCCGGTCGGAGCGGGAGTGGGCGTCGGCCCGCCGCCCGGGGTGGCCTGACCGCCGCTCGGGGTGGCGGTCGGCGCCGCGGTCTCCGGGGTGGCCACCGACTCGGCCGGCTCGGGGGCCGGCGGGGCCGAGGGCGAGTGGATCCGGAACGGCGCGTTCTGCGGGCAGTACGGGTAGGGCTGCCGCACCGGGTCGACGTAGTCCGGGCCGGGCTGGATCCGCTGCCACGCCTCGTCACACCACGGGCTGCCCAGCCGGATCGGCTCGCCGTTCTGGTCGAAGAGGCGTACGCCCTCCAGCAGCCGCCCCTCGCTGTCGTAGACGTAGACGTCCTGCACGCCGGAGTATTGATCGGTGTAGACCTGCTCGTACGGGATCGGAGCGCCGCCACCGCCGGCCCGGCTGTCGAGCAGGGCGAAGCCGGCCAGGCCGAAGAGGACCAGCAGCGCCCCGCTCAGGTGCAGCACCGCCCTGGGACGCCGGCCCAGCCGGTCGGTGCGGCGACCGAGCCAGACCGACCCGGTGACGGTGGCGGCGAGCAGCAGCAGCGCGGCCAGGGTGCTGCCGCCGAGCCGGGGCAGCAGCCCGAACGAGCCTCCGGTCAGCACCGCGGTGACCAGCATCGCGACGAGGTAGCCGCGAAGGATCCACCAGGCGGGGCGGAGCAGTCGGAGAAAGTCGCTGAGCCGGGCGTAGCCGAGGACCGGCCCGAGCCGGCTGTCGGCGGCACGCAGCCGGGCCCGTCCCCTGCGCACCGCCGCGTTGATCCGCTGGTCGAGGTTGACGGCGCCGGCCGGCGGGCGGACCCCGGCGGCGGTGCGCAGCTCCGTCGCGTACGCCTGGGGCGGGCCGAGCCGCTCGTGCAGCGGGCCCTCGCCCTCGGCTGCCACCTCGGCCAGGTGCTCGGGCAGGTCTTCGAGCAACTCGTCGCGGACCGAGGG
The DNA here is from genome assembly GCF_049315195.1 of Plantactinospora sp. WMMC1484. NCBI lineage: Bacteria > Bacillati > Actinomycetota > Actinomycetes > Micromonosporales > Micromonosporaceae > Plantactinospora > Plantactinospora sp. WMMC1484. The sequence goes on along the minus strand of NZ_CP186055.1, from coordinate 2,348,041 downwards.
CGGCAGGTCGGCCAGCGCCTCGCGGACCTGCCCGACGTACCGGGCGATCTCCTGCTCGGTCACGGTCATCAGGCTGCCATCCCCTTGTCGTCGAGCAGCGTGTCCATGGTGGTGGCGAACGAGCGCCAGACCTTACCGGATCGGACGAGCTGGTCGCGCCCGGCCGGGTTGAGCGCGTAGTACTTGCGGTGCGGGCCCGACTCGCTCGGCACCACGTAGGTGGTGAGCAGACCGGCCTGGAAGAGCCGGCGCAGCGTGCCGTAGACCGAGGCGTCACCGATCTCGTCGAGGCCGGCGGCGCGGAGCCGGCGCATGATGTCGTAGCCGTAGCCGTCCTCGTCCCTCAGCACGGCCAGGACGGCGAGGTCCAGCACGCCTTTGAGCAACTGGGTCGTGTCCACGCCGGAATACTACTGTTCAATACGTAGTACCGTCAACGCGCCACTACTGTGGGGCGGTCGATGTGCGGAGCGGGGCGGCGGCCGGCGCGACGGTCCGGTGACGTTCCGGCCGGCGGTCCGGGCCGCGTTCCGGACGCCAGGTGGCGACGAGGGCCGCAGCGAGCAGCAGTTGGGCGAGGTCGCCGCCGTAGTACATCAGCTCCGCCCCGGTGCGGACCTCGGCGGCGGGAGCGGCGATCCGGACCCAGTAGCCGCCGTACATCAGCTGCGAGACGACGGCGTGCAGCGCGATGGCGCAGCCGAGATAGACCAGCCGGGTGCGCACGTCGGGCCGGGCCGGTGCGGGATCGGGACCGGCGATGGCGTGGACGAAGAGGCATCCGGCGAGCAGGAAGTGCAGGTGCAGCAGCCAGTGCCCGACCGGCCGGGCCGTGATCGTGTCGAAGAGCGGGGTGAAGTAGAGCAGCGCAAGGCTGCCGGTGGAGAGGATCCAGGCGGGTGCCGGATGGGTCAGCAGCCGGGCGGGGGCACTGTGCAGCACCGCCGCCAGCCGCCTGCCGTGCCGGGCGGGCAGCGTACGCAGCAGCAGGGTGACGGGGGCGCCGAGCACCAGGGCGAGCGGGGCGTACATCCCGACGAGCAGGTGCCCGAGCATGTGACCCCGGAAGTCGGTGTGCCCGAAGGTGGCGAGCGGCGGCAGCAGCCCGACCGCCAGCAGGAGCAGCCCGGTGAGGAAACCGGCGGTACGCCACCGGCTCCAGCCCCGCGCCGGGTTGCGCCGCCGGGCCCGACCGACCAGGTGCAGGTAGCCGGCGGCACAGACCAGCAGGGCGAGCGCGGGCAGCAGAACGGCGGCGGGCGGCAGGGCCGGGAGGAGGCCGCCGCCCGTACCGTGTCCCGGCATCGGGTGGTCGTGGTCCATCAGCCCTCCGGTCGGGGTCCCCCGGGCATCCCGGTGGCCGCGTGCCGGCCGGCGGGCGGCTCGGGGTCGAAGGAGCGCCCGCCGCGCTGGAGCAGCCAGCCACCGGCGACCAGCAGCGCGCCCAGGACCAGGAAGGCGATGTCCCACCAGAGCTGGTGGTCGCCGCCGTAGACGTGGTGGATGCCGAGGATGTGGTGGTCGAGGATGCCCTCGACGAGGTTGAAGAGGCCCCAGCCGACCAGGATCCAGCCCCAGAGCACCCTGGACGTCCAGACCCGGCGACGGTGGTGGGTGACCCGGGAGTAGAGGACGGCCAGGCCGATCAGGACGGCGAGCCAGCACACCGCGTGGAAGATGCCGTCCCACACCGTGTTCATCTCCAGCCCGGGGACGGTCTCCGGGTTGTAGTACCTGACCCCGATGTTGTCGCTGTCGGTGCCGGTGAGCATGTGGTGCCACTGCAGGATCTGGTGCAGCAGGATGCCGTCGACGAACCCACCCAGGCCCACCCCCAGCACGATTCCGGGTAGCTGGAGGCTGGCCGGCCTGACGTCTGTTCGCGCATCGCCCGCGCTGGTGGCCATCGGTGCCTTCTCCGTTCCGTCCGTGCCGCGCTGCGGCTTCGCACCGCATCGCGGCTTTTCGCGGCAGGGCCTACCCGGACAGGGCGGGGATAATCACGCAGACGGCGAGGCCCTTCCGCCGGTCGGCGGAAGGGCCCCGTGATCGCTGCGCTATCGCAGGTCGTCGTGGTCAGTGCATGGCCACCGGGATCGGCGTCTCCCCCGGCTCCGGGGTCGCCGGCTCGATCCGCCTACGCGGCAGCAGCAGCGCGGGGATCACACAGAGGACGATCAGGACCAGCGCGATCACGTACGTCTGGCCGAAGGCGTCGGCCAGCGACGACTGCCCCTGGGCGAGTACCTCCGGCGGCACCTGCTCCGCAGGCACCTGGCCCTGGGTCACCGCCGTGTACGCCGTGGCGGCCGGGTTGGCCAGCACCTGGTTGGTGAGGACCACCGACATCACGGCGGTACCGATCGAGCCTGCGGTCTGCTGGACGATGTTCATCGTCGTGGAGCCCCGGGCCACCTGCTGGTGGGTCAGGCTGGCCATCGCGGCGGACATGATCGGCATCATCGTCATGCCCATCCCGAGGCCCATCACGAAGAGGCCGCCGAGGAGCAGCAGGTAGGAGGTGTCGGCGGTGATCTGGGTGAAGGTGCTGAGCCCGAGGGCCAGGACGACGATCCCGGCCAGCACCATCCGGCCCGGCCCGGTCCGGTCGGTGAGCCGGCCGGCGATCGGCATGGTCAGCATCGCGCCGATGCCCTGCGGGGCCAGCAGCAGACCGGTGTCGAGGGTGCCCTCGCCGCGCACCTGGAGGAAGTAGCTGGGCAGCAGCAGCATCGCGCCCATGAACGCCACGGTGAAGAGGGTCATCGTGACGACCGCGGTGGTGAGGTTGCGGTTCCTGAACAGCCCGAGGTCGATCAGCGGGTGGTCCTTGCGCAGGGCGTGCAGCACGAACGCGATGATCAGGACCAGACCGGCGATCGCCGGGACCAGCACCTTGGCGGCGGCCACGGTGCCGGCCTCCGGGATGGAGGAGGCGCCGTAGAGGAAGAGCGCGAGCCCCGGCGAGAGCAGCAGCATGCCGACGAAGTCGAACGACTCGGAGGGGTGCGGCTGGTCCTTCGGCAGCACCCGCAGGGCCAGCAGGAAGGCGACGAGACCGACCGGCATGTTGATCAGGAAGATCCAGTGCCAGGACGCCGCCTCGATCAGCCAGCCGCCCAGGATCGGCCCGCCGATCGGGCCGAGCAGCATCGGTACGCCGAGCACGGCCATCACCCGGCCGACCCGGTGCGGGCCGGCGGCGCGGGTCATGATCGTCATGCCGAGCGGCATCAGCATGCCGCCGCCGAGACCCTGGAGGGCCCGGAAGACGATCAGCGGGCCGATGTCCCAGGCCACGCTGCACAGTGCCGAGCCGGCGAGGAACAGCACCAGGGAGAGCAGGTAGAGGCGCTTGGTGCCGAACCGGTCGGCGGCCCAGCCGGTGACCGGGATCACGGTCGCCAGCGCCAGCGTGTAGGCGGTCATCGTCCAGGCGACGGTGGCGTAGCTGGCGTCGAACTCGCGCTGGAAGGTGGGCAGGGCGACGCTGACCACGGTGACGTCGAGGATCGACATGATGGCGCCGAGCACCACCACACCGGCGACTCTCAGGACGGCGGGATCGAGCTTGTCGCTCCCGGCATCAGGTGGGACGGCCCCGGACATGCGGCTCGCTCCTTCTCCCCGTAGATAAAGTTAGGCCGACCCTAACAGTTCGACTCATGCGAAGTATTTGGGGTGGGCATGGTGCCTGGTAGCCTCCGCAGACCGCGCAGGCGCCCGGCGGGCGTGGTGAGCGACGGCGAGGCGCCGTCCCCCTGGGTCAGGAGGCAGCGATGGGCGACCGAGAGAATCTCATCGCGCAGATCATGGACACGCAACGTGAGATGCAGCACCACTTCGCCAACGACCCGGCGAACCCGCTCTTCACCCTCCACCTGACGCTGCCGCAGCTCAAGGCGCTGCTCCTGCTCTCCGCGCACGGCAGCATCGCCGGTCAGGAACTCAGCGCCGCGATGGGCGTCAGCCTGGCCACCATGACCGGCATGGTCGACCGGCTGGTCGCACAGGGCCTGGTCACCCGCCGCGAGGACCCACACGACCGCCGGGTACGCCGGATCGAGCTGAGCGGGCCCGGACGGGACCTGGTCGACCGGTTCGTGACGGCGGGCACGGAGAAGATGCGCCGGATCCTCGACCGGCTGTCCGAGGACGACCTGCGTACGCTCGCGCACTGCGGCGCGCTGCTGGTCGGTGCCATGGCCGACGACCGCGACCCGCCGACCGGCGGCTGTCTCCCCTTCGCGGTCAGCTGACGCTCGCCCCGAAGGCACACCCGAGTAGATCTCGACGACCTGTTGTCGCTCCAGGCGCAAGACGTCGTCAAGATCTGACGGGCACCGCCAGCTGGATCCCGGCGGACAGCCAGGCCCTGGGACGTCTCGGAACGGCTGACCGGGGGGACCTACCCCGATCCGCCAGGGCCTCCCGGCTGAACCGCCGGGCGGTGCCGGCTGATCGCCTCCTCCAGCAGGTTGACGACGACGATCACGACGGACAGTACGGCGAGCGCGATCATGGCGGGAATGTGGAGCGCGAGTGGCCACACGGCCAGGCAGGCGACTGCCGCACCGATCCGGCGCCAGGCAATCTGCCGGTGGATGCGCCAGTGCGTGTAGACGAAGGTGCCGACGAAGAGGGCGCAGCCCGCGCAGAGCAGCCATGCCTCCCCCTTGGGCAGGGGCTTCACCGGCGCCGAGACCACCTCGGCCAGGCCACCCGCGGTCAGGATGATCGCGAAGCCGAACGAGAGGTGTCCGTGGACCAGGACGGACCGGCGGATGTCCACCGCGTCGGGGCGCTCCAGCGCCTCCCGGAAGGCTCGCCCGCCATAGATGAAATACACCCACCACAGCCCGCAGACCAGGGTGAACCCGATGCCCACCGTGGTCATCCGGACGGCGGTGAGCGTAAGGGCGCTGGCTACCATGCCGACCTGGATGATGGACTCGCCGAGCACGAGGATGATCAGCAGTCCGTACCGATGCGCGTAATGCGCCGGTCGGACCGGTGCCCTGGCCAGGGCACGGCGGGCGATCCACGGTCCGGACATGTCGATCAACGCGGCGATCCCCCAGAGCACGGGCCGGGCGGTGCCACCGACGAAACCACCCGCCAGTTGCAGCGGGCCGGTGACCAGGCCCACCCCGTACGGCCCCGAGAAGACCGCGCGAGTGGCCCGGCGGTTGCGCAGCGCCAGTACGGCCAGCAGTACCCGGATCGCCAGATACACGACGACCAGTGACAGCGCACGGTCGCCGTACGCGTCGGAGATCATCAGTGCCAGCAGCAGGTTACCCAGGGCGAGGGTGAACAGGCCCAACCGGTCGACGGCGTTGTTGATGTCGCGCTGGTCGGTGTGATAGGTGGTGGCGACCCAGCTCCAGTAGATCAGGGCGAACAGGATCAACGCGCGGGCGACGCCACCCCAACTGTGATCACCGTGCAGCACCTGCGAGAGCTGGATGAGCGCGAACACCAGGGCCAGGTCGAAGAAAAGTTCTTCCCAGGTCACCCCGGGTTCCGCTGGCGGCCGCACCGGCACACGGTAGCGGGGATGCGAGCCGTCATTTGCCGTTTGACGCAATCGCCCGTGGCCGTGGCCGTGGCCGTGGCCGTGGCCGTGGCTGTGGCCGTGGCTGTGGCCGTGGCCGTCGGGCTCGATGCCTATCCGGAGGTCTGGGCGAGGCTCCAGGCGATGCCGTCGAGGATGTCGTGCTCGCTGGCGATCACCGACGTCATCCCGGCCCGCTCCATGATGATCCGGAGGATCAGCGCACCCGCACCGATCACGTCGGCCCGGCCGGGGTGCATCACCGGGATGGTCAGCCGCTCGGCCACCGACCGGGCCAGCAGGTCGGCGGTCACCTTGGCCACCTCCGCGTACGACAGCCGGGCGTGGTGGATCCGGTCGGCGCGGTACTCCGGCAGGCCCAGCGCGATCCCGGCGACCGTGGTGACCGAGCCGGCCACCCCGATCAGCGTCGCGGCCTCCCGCCCCGGCACCGCCGAGAGCGCCCGGTCCACCACGGCGATGATCTCCACCTCGGCCGCCGCCACCTGCTCCGGCGTCGGCGGATCGCCGTGCAGGTGCCGTTCGCTCATGCGGACGCAGCCGACGTCCACGGACACCGCCGCGTCGACGTCCGCCGCCGACACCGCCGCACCGCCACCGGTTGGCCGGCCACCGACCACGAACTCGGTCGACCCGCCGCCGATGTCCACCACCAGGTACGGCTCGGCGACGTCGGCACCGAGCCCGCGTACGGCGCCGGTGAAGGAGAGCCGCGCCTCCTCGTCACCGGTCACCACCTCCGGCTCGACGCCGAGCGTGTCCACCACCATGGACCGGAACTCGCCCGCGTTCTGCGCGTCCCGCGATGCCGAGGTGGCGCACATGCGTACCCGGGCGACACCCAGCGACTCGATCCTGGTCGCGTACCCGATCAGCGCCTGCCGGGTCCGCTCCAGTGCCTCCGGCGCCAGCCAACCGGTCCGGTCGAGATCCTGCCCGAGGCGGACGATCTCCATCCGGCGGACCACGTCGACCAGCCCGGCGTCCGGGCCGGCGGATTGATCAGGCAGGTCGGCCACGAGCAGCCGGATCGAGTTCGTCCCGCAGTCGATCGCGGCCACCCGGTCGCGCCCCGTTCGCGTCGTCACGCCCACCAGCCTACCGATCGGCCCGAAGGCGGGCCGGGGCGCGCGCCTCGGCTGCCCGGGGTGTTAGGAGGGGGCCCTTCTTCTACAGAAAACGATAAGCGGGGGCCCTTCCTTACAGGCGTAGCAGCATGCGGACGTTGCCGAGGGTGTTGGGCTTGACCCGTTCCAGGCCGAGGAATTCGGCGACGCCCTCGTCGTACGAGCGGAGCAGTTGCTCGAAGACCGCCGGTGGCACCGGTGCGCCGTCGATCTCGACAAAGCCGAAGGTGGCGAAGAAGCGGGTCTCGAAGGTGAGCACGAAGACCCGGGCCACACCCAGTTCCCGGGCGGTGGTCAGCAGCTCCGCCACGATCCGCTGGCCGATCTTGCGGCCGCGGTGCGCCGGATGCACCGCCACGGTGCGGATCTCGGCCAGGTCCTCCCACATCACGTGCAGGGCGCCGCAGCCGACCACCGTGCCGGGGGACGGATCGACCGCGACCCAGAACTCCTGGATGTCCTCGTAGAGCGTGACGGTGGCCTTGCTGAGCAGCAGCCGCTCGGAGCTGTACATGTCGATCAGCTCCCGGATGCCCCGTACGTCGGCGGTCCTCGCCCGCCGGATGATCAGCTCCGCCGGCACCGGCTCGGCGGGCCCCGTCATCCGGTCGGCTCCGCCGAGCGCGCCGACCCGACCGACTGCACGCAGGGGCCGTCGGCCCACCACGGCTCCAGCAGCTCCAGCACCTCGTCGCCGAACGGGTTGACGCCCGGACCGGCGGCCAGTGCGTGCCCGAGGTGCACGTGCAGGCACTTCACCCGCCCCGGCATGCCACCGGCCGAGATCCCCTCGATCTCCGGCACCCGACCGATCGCCTCCCGCCGGGCCAGATAGTCGCGGTGCGCCGCCAGGTAACGATCGGCCAGCTCGGGGTCGTCGGCCAGCCGCTGCGCCATCTGGCGCATCAGCCCGGCCGACTCCAGCCGGCTGCATCCGGCCACCGCCCGGGGACAGGTCAGGTAGAAGAGCGTCGGGAACGGCGTACCGTCGGCGAGCCGTGGGGTGGTCTCCACCACGTCGGGGCGACCGCAGGGGCAGCGGTGTGCGACGGCCCGGGTGCCCCGCGGGGTCCGACCGAGCTGGGCGGCGACCGCCGCCAGGTCGGCGTCGGTGGCCGGCTCCGGCACCGGTGCGCCGGCCGCCGCCGAATCCGCGTCCCGCCGACCCGCACCGGGTACGCCGACCGCCTCCGGTCGACTCACCGGCCGGCCCGATCCCGCTCGTTGGCAGCCTGCACGCTGGACCAGAGGGTGTCGTACCAGGGCTCCGGGGCCCGTTCGGCGGCCGTCGGGTCGATCCCGGCGTCCCGGGCGGCGCCCTCGTGGTCGGTGAGCACCACCAGCGGCGTCTCGCCGGGAACCACCATGTAGAAGCGCTCCCTGGCCTGGATCTTCACGTATTCCGGGTCGTCCCAGAGTGCGGCCTTCTCGGTCAGGTCACCGATGTGTTCCCGCTGCGCCTGCTGGGCGGCCTCGATCCGGGCGATGTCGGACTGCTGGTTGAGATAGATCCGGACCGGATAGGTGTAGGCGAGGGCGAGCGCGACGAGCACCCCGGCCAGGACGGTCGCCCGACCTGTGTAGCGCCGGGGATGCTGGGCGTAGGTCCGCTTCACCGTCCGGGCGGCGACGGTCCGGCGCGCCGCCGCGGGCCGGCTGCCCGAGCGCGTCCCGTCGGCGCCCCGGGCGGAGCCGCTGCCGCGGGCGGCACCCGCGCCCCGGGAGGCGCCGGCCGATCGGGTCGACCCGGTCGGCCGGCCCTGGCCCTGCCGTGGCTCCGTCCGGGACGCGGCGTCCCGGGAGGTGGTCCGGGCCGTCCGGGGCGTACCGGCTCGGCCGCCAGCGCGGTCCGGCCGGCTGGCCGGCCCCTGCCCGCTCGGCGTACGGCGTTGCGTCATCGCCGTCGCACTCCTCCCCCGAAGGCTCGACCGTCAGGTGTATCTGATCGTGAGTTGGACTCGACCGTCAGCTGGAACGGTAGCGCGGGAAGGCGCTGGTGCCGGCGTACCGCGCCGCGTCGGCCAGTTCCTCCTCGATCCGCAGCAGCTGGTTGTACTTCGCCACCCGGTCGGAGCGGGCCGGTGCGCCGGTCTTGATCTGGCCGCAGCCGGTGGCGACCGCCAGGTCGGCGATGGTGGTGTCCTCGGTCTCGCCGGAGCGGTGGCTCATCATGCACCTGAAGCCGGCCCGGTGGGCCATGTCGACCGCCTCGAAGGTCTCGGTGAGCGAACCGATCTGGTTCACCTTGACCAGTACGGCGTTGGCGGTCCGCTCCGCGATCCCCCGGGCGATCCGCTGCGGGTTGGTGACGAAGAGGTCGTCACCGACGATCTGGATCCGGTCGCCGACCGAGGCGGTCAGGCCGGCCCAGCCGGACCAGTCGTCCTCGGAGAGCGGGTCCTCGATGGAGACGATCGGGTAGTCGTCGGCGAGCTTGTGGTAGTAGGCGGTCATCTCGTCCGCCGTCTTGGTGCCGCCCTCGAAGGTGTAGACCCCGTCGGAGAAGAACTCGGTGGCGGCGACGTCGAGCGCGAAGACGATGTCGGCGCCGAGCCGGTAGCCGGCCTTCTCGACCGCCTCGGCGATCAGGTCGAGCGCGGTGGAGTTGGTCGGCAGGTCGGGTGCGAAGCCGCCCTCGTCGCCGAGGCCGGTGGCCAGGCCCTTCTTCTTCAGCACCGACTTGAGCGCGTGGTAGACCTCGGCGCCGGAACGCAGCGCCTCCCGGAACGAGGGCGCGCCGATCGGGGCGATCATGAACTCCTGCACGTCGACGTTGGAGTCGGCGTGCGCGCCACCGTTGAGGATGTTCATCATCGGCACCGGCAGCAGGTGCGCGTGCGGCCCGCCCAGGTAGCGGAAGAGGCTCAGTTCGGCGCTGCTCGCCGCCGCCTTGGCCACCGCGAGGGAGACCCCGAGGATGGCGTTGGCGCCCAGCTCGGACTTGTCGTCGGTGCCGTCGATGTCGAGCATCTTCTGGTCGATCAGCCGCTGCTCGCTCGCCTCGTAGCCGACGAGTTGGTCGACGATGCGGTCCTCGATGTTGGCGACCGCCTTCTCCACACCCTTGCCGTTGTAGCGCTGCTTGTCCCCGTCGCGCAGCTCGATCGCCTCGAATGCTCCGGTGGACGCGCCGGACGGCACGGCGGCGCGGGCGACCGTACCGTCGTCGAGGCCGACCTCGACCTCGACGGTCGGGTTGCCGCGCGAGTCGAGAATCTCCCGGGCGACGATTCCCTCGATGGTGGCCACTGTCCTGCTCCTCAGAATCGAAGTCTATCCATCGACAGCCGATGGCGGTCGTCCCCGTCGCGACGGTGCGGCGCAGGCTCCGCAGGGCAGCCTATCGGGCCGCCCCGGCGCTCCGGGCGCTGCCTCCGGGGCCCGGTGACGGTCCACGCTCCAGTGGTGACATTTGCGGATATCCTTCACACTACGGGGCAACCGGTTTGCGCGGGCTCGACCCGATCGACAAGGCTGTGGGCCATGCCGGCTGTGTCGATCTCACTCCGGGTACTCGCGGGGGCGATCATTTCCGTACTGACGGTTTCCGGGTGCCAGACCCTGGACGACGCCGGCCGGGTGATCGGCCGCGCCGACCTGGTCAACGACCTCGCCGCCCGGCTCGACCAGTCCACCGAGCTCACCTACTCGGCCGACTACCAGCTCCCCGGCGGCCGGAGCGCCTCGATCTCGCAGTCCCAGGATCCGCTGCGCGCGGCGTACACCTATCCCGGCGGCAAGCTGACCGTCACCGCCGACGCGACCACGGCCTGCGACACCCGCGCGAAGAAGCCCACCTGCACGCTCGACCCGCCCCCGGCGACGAACGCCAAGCCGTCGTTGACGATCTTCACGGAGATGAACAGGCGGGGCCTGGTCTCGCCGCCCGTGGTGATCGGCCTGCTCACCGCCGCCGCGATCGATCCGGATGCGGCGATCAGGCAGTACGACACCACCGTCGCCGGGCGGCACGCCACCTGCGTGGAGGTCGGCCAGCTCAGCGACGCGCCCGCCGCCGGCTTCGACGCCTGCATCACCAGCGAGGGCGCGTTGGGCAGCTTCACCGGTACGGTCGACGGCACCGAGATCGAGGTGGCGCTGAGCCGCTACCGCGACGCCGTGGAGAAGAGCGCCTTCGACCTGCCGCCCGGCGCCGGGCTGATCGACCGACGCGGCACACCGAGCCCCTCGCCGGAGTGACGCGGGTGGGGGCCGCACCCGGCCGGGTGGGCCCACGCCGCGCCGTTACCCGTCGAGGCCGAGCAGGGCGGGCAGGTGGCGCGGCGCCGGGGAGCCGTGCGCGAGCATCGCGTCGTGCCACTGCCGCACCGGCACCCCGTCCGGCCGGCGCGCGGCGATCCCGGCCACCTGGTGGTAGCCGACGAAATAGGTGGAGAGCTGCGTCGAGGTGAGCAGTGCCCGGCGCCACTTCCCGGCCGCCTCGCCCTCCTCCTGGAAGCCCCGCCCGGTCATCAGCGCGAGCCCGTCGGACTCGGTCAGCTCCTCGCAGTGCACCAACTGGTCGAGGATCGCGTTGATGGTCATCCGGAGCTGCATCTTGAGCTGCTGCAACCGGACCGCCAGGCCGCCGTACCCCCGCTCGACCATGGCCTCCTCGGCGTAGACCGCCCAGCCCTCGACGAACGGCCCGGAGTGGCCGAGCGCGCGGGCCCGGCTGCTGCCCCGGTAGCGCCGGGCGTGCGCCAACTGGAGGAAGTGGCCCGGCACCGCCTCGTGCACCGTCAGGTTGCGGATCATGTGCTCGTTGTACTCGCGGAAGAACGACTCCACCCGGGCCGCCGACCAGTCGGCCGGGGTGGGCGCGATGCAGTAGTACGTCGGCACCGCGGCGGTCTCCAGCGGCCCCGGCGCGTCGCAGTAGGCGACGGCCACCCCCCGGTCGTGCTCCGGCATCTCCCTGATCACGCAGTCGTCGTCGACCAGCGACACCAGCTCGGCGTCGGCGACGAAGTCGAGGATCTCGTCCAGGGTCGCCCGGGCCAGCCGCACCACCGAGGCGTTGTCGGGGTGCTCGTCGGCGAGCAGGGAGAGCGCCTGGCGTACCGCCTCGTCCGAGGGCGCGCCGCCGACCAGTTCCACCGCCGCCGCCCGGATCTCCTCGGTGACCCGCTCCAGGTTCGCCCAGGCCGAGTCGAGCACCTGCCGGGCGCCGAGCTCGGTGTCGAGGGTGTGCCAGAGCCGGGCCTCCCAGAGCCGCCGTCCGAGCCGGGGATCCCGGCCTGGTCCGGGATCGTCCCGCAGGCCGGCGCGGAGCCGGTCGGCGAAACCGGTCAGCTCGCGTACCGCCGCCCGGGCTACCGGCTCGACCGTCCCGGCCAGGCCGGGTGCCTCGGCGAGCAGGGCCGGCACCTGGTCCCGGACCAGGGCCGCCGCCCCCTCGAACTGCCCGACGGCCGTCTCGGCGTGAATCCGGGGCACGTCGCGCAGCACCGCCCGGGCGGTCGCCAGCGCGTCCGGTACGGCGGCCAGCCGCCCGGCGAGGCTGGTCAGCCGTACGTCGGCCGGGGCGAACGGCCGGGCGAGCAGCGCGTGCAGCAGCGGGCCGGGGTTGTGCACCAGGGGGTTCCACTCGTGCGCCCGCACCTCGGCCAGCTCGAAGATGCCCCGGTCGACCAGGGCGGTGAGCACGGCGTGGTCGACCCGCTCCGGCACCGGCAGCTCCTCGGCGTCCACCTCGGAGAGCGCGTGGGCGGCGTCCCGCAACATCGCCACCCGCCCCGCCACGGCGTCCACGGAGCGGTCCGGCAATCGGTCGTCGACGCCGTGTTCGCCGACCGACGAGGCCAGCTCGGGGTCGCTGGCCAGGAGTGCGTCGACGATTCGCTCGGCAAGCGGCACGAATGGTGGCATGGAGGCCAACCTAGACGGGCCGGAGCGGCCCTGCCCGACGGGGCGCGGTATTGGACCGTCGGATGGTCCCGCCGGCACCGACGTAATCAGCCGGTAAGGGTTCTCCCGGGCCCACTGTCGATAGATTGGCCTCCACCTGACGGGAGTACGTGGAGGGGTCGGATGGCACGGAGAGGTCGAGCGGGAGCACTTGTCGCCGCCGCCGCGCTCGCCCTGGCGGGCTGCGCGACGGAGCCGGACACACCGGGCGGCACGGACGGCGGGCCGCCCCCGGCCGTGTCGCCGGGTTCCGCCCCGGCAGCGGCCGGCGAGACCGGGCCGCCGAGCGGCGGGGCGGTGCCGGAAACGCTGCGGTTCACCGCCACCACCGTGGACGGCGAGCCGTTCGACGCCGCCGCGCTGCACGGCCGGCCGGTCGTGCTCTGGTTCTGGGCCGCGTGGTGCACCCGCTGCCGGGCCGCCGCCGACGACGTCGCCGAGACGCACCGGAGCTTTTCCGACCGGGTGCACGTGGTCGGGGTCGCCGGACTGAAGAGCGGCGACGGCGCGATGCGCGAGTTCGTCAGCGGCCAGGGCATCGGCGGCTTCGTCAACCTCGCCGACGACGAGGGCCGGGTGTGGCGGCGGTTTGGCGTCACCAGCCAGGAGTACTACGTGCTGCTCGACGCCACCGGCACGGTCGTGCACAGCGGAGGGCTGACGCCGAACGCGCTGCGCGAGCGGGTCACCGCACTGGTCGGGTGACGGTACCGGTGCTCGACGCCCCGTACGCCCTGGCGCTCGCCGCCGGGCTGCTGGCCGCGCTCAACCCGTGCGGGTTCGCACTGCTCCCCGCGTACCTGTCGTTCCTGGTGCTCGCCGACGGTGACGCCGGACGGTCCCGGGCGGTCGGCCGGGCGCTCTGGTCGACCCTGGCGATGACGACCGGTTTCGTCGCGGTATTCGGGGCGTTCGGTCTGCTCGCCGCGCCCGCCGCCGACCTGCTCGCCCGGCACCTGCCCTGGGTGGGCATCGTGATCGGCCTGGTCCTGGTCGGGCTCGGCGCCTGGCTGCTGGCCGGCCGCGAGCTGCCCGGCGCCGTCCCGAAGGTCGGCGCCTCCCCGGAGCTGACCCGTCGGTTCGGCTCGATGGCACTCTTCGGGGCCTCCTACGCGGTCGCATCGCTGGGCTGCACCATCGGCCCGTTCCTCGCCGTGGTGGTGGCGGGCTTCCGCACCGACTCGGTCCCGGCCGGGGTCGGGCTCTTCCTCGCGTACGCCGCCGGCATGGCCCTGGTGGTCGGGCTGGCCGCCCTGGCGGTGGCCCTGGCCAAGGTCTCCCTGGTCCGTGCCCTGCGCCGGGCGGCGCCGGTCGTCGGGCGGGTCGCCGGTGGGCTGCTGGTGCTGGCCGGCGGCTACGTCGCCTGGTACGGCTGGTACGAGATCCGGGTTTTCGGGGGCGGCGCCGACGCGGACCCGGTGGTTGAGACCGCTGCCACCGTCCAGGCCACGATCGCCGGCTGGGTGGACGGGCTCGGCCCCGGCCCGCTCGCGCTCATCTTCGCCGTTCTGCTACTCGCCGGCACGAGCGCGGGGGCGACGCTGCGGCTCCGGCGCAGGGTGCGGCGGCGGAGCTGAGCCGTCCCCGACCGCCTGTCAGAGCGGCGGCCAGGCATAGGCCAGCAACTGCCGGAGATGCGCCGGGAACCACTCCCTGAACGGCGGAGCGTCCGGCAGTGCCCCGGTTATCCGGAGGGCGGCGCCCGGCGGGTTGTAGGAGTGGTCGCACATCGGCTCGTACCGCTGGCCCGCACCCGAGCGGTTACCGGTCCCGTCGGATTCACCGGGTGGCTTCACCCAGACGTACGCGTCGATGCCGGGCTCCGGGTCGGCGGCCGGTCGCTCGCCGAGGCCGGAACCCGCCTGGTTGCACCAGTTCGTGATGTGTGCCCGCCGGTCGATCCGGCTGGCGTCGACGTACGAGTTCAGCTCACCGGTGGCCGCCGGACCGGTGGGCCGGGTCGGGCCGCCCCAACCGTTGCGCGAGGTGTCGACGAGCAGACTCGACCGCGGGGAGAAGCCCACCCCGGCCAGCAGATCCCGCATGTGTCGCGCGTACGGCACCTCGTCGACGAACGGGTTCCAGTCGACCCACCTCGACTGGTACACCGGCTGGCCGTTGACGACGTCGTCGGCCCGGAGGTACGCCTCGTGCAGCGGCGAGTAGTTGGCGGTGTTGGCGACGAAGCCGTGCACGTCCGCCGTCGTGCCGCCCGCGGCGGTCGCGGCCCGGCGCAGCAGTTCCGTCATCGGGCCGGAGTCGTCCGGCCAGCCGAGTTCCCCGTGGTGGCTGATGTCCAGGTACGGGTAGACGTTCGGCAGGGCGCCGAGCCGGGCCAGGGCGTACCCGATCCCGTCCAGGTAGACGCCCCGGGCCAGCACCCTGTCGCAGAGAAAGGTGGCGGTGTGCCGAGGGCTCGTGTTGACGACCAGGTTGGGCAGCGAGTTCGGCTCGACGATGGTGACGATCCGCAGGCCGGTGTGGCGGAAAGCGGCGAGGAGCTCGACGATCGGGTCGACGAACTCCGTCCGGTACCGGTCGAGTTCGTCGATCGAGAGCTCGCCCTGTGGGGTCGGCCGGCCGCAGTCGCGGGCCGGCAGGTTGTAGAGGGTCAACTGCACGACGTCGGCCTGCTGCGCCACGGCGGCGCCCAGATGGTCGCGCAGGCCCATCGCCCCGTCCGTTCCCCCGACAGCGGCGATCCGATCCAACCAGACGGCGGTGGGCTGGTCGGCGATCGCGTCGCCCCCCGGTTCGGCGGCGGCCCGGGCGGACCACTCGGGATTCACGTACACCCTGGCCCCGGCGTACGGATTGGCCACCCGGTGCGGCGGATCGGCGGCGCCGGCCGGCCCGGCGCTGCCGAGCGTCCCGGCCAGCAGTACGGGCACGGCGAGGGCGGCGAGGGCCGTGCGGCGACGGCCGGGCACGCGTCCGGAACGGGGCATGGTCATGACGCTGGCTCCTCGGTACCGGGTCGGGACGGGATACGGCAGGCCGGTCGCGCTCGCCCGCCGGGCCGCCCGCCCGAAGATAGCCATTCAAGTATTTCAATTCATAATGCCATCCACGGCATCGTTCGCACATACTCCGCCAGGGCACGGCCCCGGAGTCAGGACGGCGGGGGCCGGAGTCAGGACGGCGAGGGCCGGAGTCAGGACGGCGGAAGGGAGTCCGGTTCGGCGGCGCGGACCGAGGCCGCGTAGTCCAGGGTCGCCCGGCGCAGTGCCGCCTCCGCGTCCAGCCCGGCCGCCCGGGCCCGGGCCACCGTCTCCAGCAGGCCGGCGCCGAGCCGGGCCGTCTCGTCCGGCCCGGCGGCGGACGGCGGCGGCAGGTCGAGCCCGGCCCGCTCCACCCGGTGCAGCACCTTCGCCGCCAGCGCCAGCGCCGGCTGGGAGAGCGCGACGCCGTCCAGCACCGAGGTCAGGGGCTTCTCGGTCCGCTTGATCCGCTCCCAGTTCTCGGTGATCTCGTCGAGGCCGCCGACCTCGGTGCCGGCGAAGACGTGCGGGTTGCGCCGGACCATCTTCGCCACCAGGCCGCCGGCCACGTCGTCGATCGACCAGCGCTCGCCCTCGGGCAGGTTCTCGGCCAGCCGGGCGTGCAGCACCACCTGCAACAGCACGTCACCCAGCTCCTCGCGGAGCGCGCCGAGGTCGTCGGCGACGATCGCGTCGTACGCCTCGTAGCACTCCTCCAGCAGATAGCGGGCCAGGGTGGCGTGTGTCTGTGCCCGCTTCCACGGGTCGCCACCGGGCGAGGCGAGCCGGTCCATCACCGCCACCGCGTCGAGGAGCCGGGCGCCGGGCGGGTCCCAGGAGCCGTACATCAACTCCAGCTCGGCGAGCCCCGGCTCGCGGGCCAGCCGCAGCCCCAGATCGCGGGCGAGCTCCTCGTCGCCGGCCGGGCCGGCCAGCCAGACCGCCACACCGTACGCGGCGACCGTGGCCAGCAGGTCCGGCACCGGGGTCTCCGTGACGGTGACCTTGGCGCCCGCCGCGCGTACCGCCGTGCAGACCTCGCTCTCGGCGCCGGCCAGTACCGGATGGGCGCGTACGGCGTCCCAGGCCGCCGCCGTCAGCAGCCCGGCCGGCAGCCGGGGCGAGGTGACCAGCAGCACGATCCGACCGGCGGGGCCGGACGGCACACCGGCCGTCGGCAGGTCGGTGGACGCCGGTGGCGGAGTCATCGTGGCGCGGGCGACGGGTCGGGCGCGCTCAGCGGGCGTCGATCACGGTGTCGGGACCGCTCTGCCCGATCGGGACGACCAGCGCCGGACTGCTGTCCGAGAAGGTCAGCACCGGGTATTCCAGCGGACGGTACCGGGGGTTGACGGTGACGTCGTAGCCCTCCAGCGCCTCGTGCAGGGTGTTGCGCATGGCCAGCGCCCGGCGCAGCACGTCGCCGTCGAGCTGCTGGCCGGCCTCGCCGTCCTTCGCGTCCGGCGGGATCACCCCGGCGACCCGCCCCCGGGCCACCACGTCCATCAGCTCCTCCTGGGTCGGCGCGACCGGCTGGGTCACCGGGATGCCGGCCCGGCAGGCGTCCAGCTCGGAGAAGAGCCGCACGTAGCGGGAGTCCGCCGGCAGGCCGGTCGCCTGCGCCACCTGCTCGATCGGGGCCTGCTCCGACGGGGTGAAGCCCTTGTCGGCGGCGAGCTCCAGGCAGACCTCCCGCATCGTCAGCGTGGTGACGACCTCGGTGCGGGTCGGCGCCTTCACCTCGGGCGCGCCCGGCGCGGGCGTGGCGCCGGCCTCGTCACCGCCCTGCGGCACCCTGTCCCGGACGTCGTCGAGGACGGCGGTCACCTCGTCCTCGGTGATCTTCTTGTCACCGAGGTAGACGGCGACGCTGGAGTCGGACCGGCAGGCGGAGAGGGCGGTGGCGCCGAGAACGGCAATGACCGCGATCGACGCCAGACGACGGGCACGCTGCATGCTCGACACTCTCTCACGCAGCCCGGCCACCTCCGGCACGGGGTCGGACCCGCCGGCCGCGCTCACCTCGCCGGCTCCGCCCTCGCCGCCGTCGCGGGTTCGCCGAGCACGTCGCGGAGGAGCTGGGCGCACCAGTCCAGCAGTGCCTGGTCGCGCAGTGGCTCGCCGCCGATCCGCCGGGTGGTCGGGCGGGGCACGCTCACCTGGTCGGTCGCGGACTTGTAGACCGCGTCCGGGTGGTAGCGCTTGAGCCGGAGCTGCTTCGAGTCCGGCAGCGGCAGCGGAGAGAACCGCAGGTGGCGGCCCTGGGCGGAGACGTCGGTCAGCCCGTACGCGCGGGCCAGCAGCCGGAACCGGGCCACCGCCACCAGGTTGCCGACCTGCTCGGGCGGCTCGCCGTAGCGGTCGGTCATCTCGGCGACCACCTCGGCCAGCCGGTCGGCGTCCCGGGCCTCGGCGAGCTTGCGGTACATCTCCAGGCGCAGCCGCTCGACCCCGATGTAGTCGTGCGGCAGGTGCGCGTCGACCGGCAGATCGATCTTGATGTCGACCTCCTCCTCCGGCCGCTCGCCCTTGAACGCCTGCACCGCCTCGCCGACCATCCGGACGTAGAGGTCGAAACCGACCCCCTCGATGTGCCCGGACTGCTCGCCGCCGAGCAGGTTGCCGGCGCCCCGGATCTCCAGATCCTTCATTGCCACGTACATCCCGGCGCCCAGCTCGGTGTGCTGGGCGATGGTGGCCAGCCGCTCGTGGGCGTGCTCGGTCAGCGGCTTCTCCGGCGGGTAGAGGAAGTAGGCGTACGCCCGCTCCCGGCCCCGGCCGACCCGGCCGCGGATCTGGTGCAGCTGGGCCAGCCCGAGCAGGTCGGCCCGCTCCACGATCAGCGTGTTGGCGTTCGGGATGTCGATGCCGGACTCGACGATCGTGGTGCAGACCAGGACGTCGTACTCCTTCTCCCAGAAGCCGACCATGACCTTCTCCAGGGCGTCCTCGCCCATCTGGCCGTGCGCGACGGCGACCCGGGCCTCCGGCACCAGTTCGCGGATGCGCCGGGCCGCCCGGTCGATCGACTCGACCCGGTTGTGCAGGTAGAAGACCTGGCCGTCGCGGAGCAGCTCGCGGTGGATCGCGGCGGCGACCTGCCGGTCGTCGTACGCCCCGACGAAGGTCAACACCGGGTGCCGCTCCTCCGGCGGGGTGGCGATCGTCGACATCTCCCGGATGCCGGTGATCGCCATCTCCAGGGTCCGGGGGATCGGCGTCGCCGACATGGTCAGCACGTCCACGGCGGTCCGGAGCTGCTTGAGGTGCTCCTTGTGCTCCACCCCGAAGCGCTGCTCCTCGTCCACCACCACCATGCCGAGCGACTTGAACCGGGTCGCCGCCTGGAGCAGCCGGTGGGTGCCGATCACGATGTCGGCGCTGCCGTCGGCGACGGCGGCCAGGGTCGCCTCGGCCTCCTTCGGGGTCTGGAACCGGGAGAGCTGCCTGATGCTGACCGGGAACTGCCCCATCCGCTCCGCGAAGGTGTTGTAGTGCTGCTGCGCCAGCAGCGTCGTCGGCACCAGCACCGCCACCTGCCGACCGTCCTGCACCGCCTTGAAGGCGGCCCGGACCGCGATCTCGGTCTTGCCGTAGCCGACGTCGCCACAGATCAGCCGGTCCATCGGGATCGACTGCTCCATGTCCCGCTTGACCTCCTCGATCGCCGCGAGCTGGTCCGGCGTCTCGGTGTAGGGGAAGGCGTCCTCCAACTCCCGCTGCCACGGGGTGTCCGGGGCGAACGCGTGCCCCTTGGACGCCTTCCGGGCGGCGTAGAGCTGGACGAGTTGGGCGGCGATCTCGCGTACCGCCTTGCGGGCCCGCGCCTTGGCCTTCTGCCACTCGGCGCCGCCCATCTTGTGCAGCGCCGGGGTCTCGCCGCCGACATAGCGGGAGAGCTGGTCGAGCTGGTCGGTCGGGACGAAGAGCCGGTCGCCGGGCTGGCCGCGCTTGCTGGCCGCGTACTCGATGACCAGGTATTCCCGGTCGGCGCCGTTGACGGTGCGCTGGACCAGCTCGACGTAGCGGCCGATGCCGTGCTGCTCGTGCACGACGTGGTCGCCGGCTCGCAGCTCCAGCGGGTCGATGGTGTTGCGCCGCCGGCTCGGCATCTTCCGCATGTCCCGGGTCGACGCACCCCGGCCGCCGGTGATGTCGTTGCCGGTGATCACCGCGATCCGGGAGGCGGTGTCCAGGAAGCCGTGGTTGAGCGAGCCGCAGGTCACGACCAGCTCGCCGGCACCCGGCGGTGCCGGCACGGTCTCGGTCAGCGCCGCGCCGAGCCCGGCGTCCCGGAGCACCTCGACGGCGCGCTGCGCCGGGCCGTGCCCCTCGAAGACCAGCGCCACTGCCCAGCCGTCGCCCACCCAGCGCTTCAGGTCGTCGACGACCCGGGCCGTCTCGCCGTGGTAGAGCGGCACCGGCTGGGCGTGCATCGCCAGCGACTCACCGGCGTCCGGCACCACGGTCACCTCGGCTTCCGGCTCCACCGCCCACGGCTCGGGCGTGGCCGCCGGCCCGGGGGCGGCCTCGACCAGCCCGAACGGCGACGCCGACCACCAGGGCTGGCCGAGGGCGGCGGCGGTGGCGCGTACCTCCGCCAGGGTCTTGAAGGCGGCGGCGCCGAGGTCGACCGGGGCCTGGCCACCGACGGCGGCCGCGGCCCAACTCGCCTCCAGGAACTCCGCCGAGGTACGCACCAGGTCGTGCGCCCGGGTCCGGATCCGCTCCGGGTCGCAGAGCAGCACGTGGCTGCCGGCCGGCAGGCAGTGCAGCAGGAGCTCGAGCGAGTCCGCGCCGATCAGGGCCGGGGCGAGCGACTCCATCCCCTCGACCGGGATCCCCTCGGCGAGCCTGTCCAGGATCTCGGCCAGCTCCGGGTGCTCCTCGGCCAACTCGGCCGCGCGCCGCCGGACCGTGTCGGTGAGCAGCAACTCCCGGCAGGGTGGTGCCCAGAGCGCCGGCACCGCCTCGATGGTCCGCTGGTCGGCGACGGCGAAGGTGCGGATCTCCTCCACCTCGTCGCCCCAGAACTCGACGCGGGACGGATGCTCGTCGGTGGGCGGGAAGACGTCCAGGATGCCGCCCCGGACGGCGTACTCCCCGCGCTTGGTGACCAGGTCCACCCGGGCGTACGCCAGGTCGGTGAGGCGGCGGGCGGTCTCCTCCAGCCCCGCCTCGGCACCGGCGGCGAGCCGGACCGGCTCCAGGTCGCCGAGCCCCCTGAGCTGCGGCTGCAACACCGACCGGACCGGTGCGACGACCACCCGGAGCGGGCCGGCGTGCTCGGCGAGGTCGGGATGGGCCAGCCGGCGCAGCACGCCGAGCCGCCGGCCGACCGTGTCGGAGCGGGGCGAGAGCCGCTCGTGCGGCAGGGTCTCCCAGGCCGGATAGACCACCACCTGCTCCGGTGGCAGCAGGCTGCCCAGCGCGGCGGCCAGGTCGTCGGCCTCCCGGGTGGTGGCGGTGACGGCCAGCACCGGCCGCCCGGCGCCGCCCGCCTCCTCGCCGGCCGCCACGGCGGCCACCAGGAACGGCCGCAGCGCGGGCGGGGCGGTCAGGTCCAGCCCGTCGGCCTCCGCGCCGCCGGTGCGGGCAAGCGTTCGGGCCCGGGCCAGCGCGGGGTCGCGCAGCGCCGCAGTCAACAACCCGGTAAGCACACTGATCACACCTTCGAGCCTGGGCACGCGGAAGCGGCCCCGCGTCCGTGCCGGACGGGGGTCGGGGGTGGAGTGCGGGAAGGACTTCCGCGCGCCGTCGCCGGTGCGCCGTCGCTGTCGGAAGGGGCCCTCTCGGCACCGCGCTCAAGCCTATCCCCTGAGCCCGACAGGCTCCGGACCACCGTCGACCCGCCACCCCGCCCCGCCATCCCGCCCCGCCGGCACGTGCGCCCCGCCGGGCGGTGAGCGGTCCGGGGTCGGGAAGGGCTCCGGGGCGTGAGCAAGGTAACGGAGCATCGCCCGACCCGTCGAAGGTCGACATAACGCACGTTTTGCCGGCACTGGATACGCTCTACCAGTAGCCACGGCAGGGCGGGACGGCACGACTCTCGTTGGCGTTCCGGGACCGCCCGCCGATAACATCCACTTGTCGGACAACGCTGTCCTCCGTACTCGACCAAGGAGCGCACGGTGACCGACCAGCATGATCACGACGGGCCCGACGCCGCCCTGCGGGCCGACATCCGGCGACTCGGCAAGCTCCTCGGCCAGACCCTCGCCCGCCAGGAGGGCCGACCCCTCCTCGACCTCGTCGAGGAGATCCGTGCGCTGGTCCGGCACGACGCGGAGGCCGCCGCCCAACGGCTCGGTGCGATGGACGTGACCACCGGCACCAAGTTGGCCCGGGCCTTCTCCACCTACTTCCACCTCGCCAACATCACCGAGCAGGTGCACCGCTCCCGCGACCTGCGCCGGCAGCGGGCAACCCACGGCGGCTGGCTCGACCAGGCCGCCCAGCTGATCCGGGAGCGCGGCGTGCCACCCGAGGAGATCGCCTCGGTCGCCCGCCGGCTCTCCGTCCGGCCGGTCTTCACCGCCCACCCGACCGAGGCGGCGCGCCGGTCGATCCTGTCGAAGCTGCGTGCCGTCGCCGACGAACTCGACGCCGAGGCGGCCGCCGCGATCCTCTACGGGGCCAGCGACGAGGGCCCGGCGAGCCGGCGCCTCGCCGAGCTGCTCGACCTGCTCTGGCAGACCGACGAGCTACGGCTCGACCGCCCCGACCCGACCGACGAGGCCCGCAACGCCATCTACTACCTGCGTGACCTCTACGCCGAGGCCGCCCCGCAGGTCCTCGACGACCTCGCCGACACGCTGCGCGGGCTGGGCGTGGAGACCGCGCCGACCGCCCGGCCGCTGACCTTCGGCACCTGGATCGGCGGCGACCGGGACGGCAACCCCTTCGTCACCCCCCAGGTCACCCGGGACGTGCTGCTGATCCAGCACGAGCACGGCATCCAGGCGACCGAGGCGGCGATGGAGGAGCTGATCAACGAGATCTCGGTCTCCCGCCGGCTGCGCGGAGTCTCTCTCGATCTCTCCGCGAGCCTCGCCAAGGACCTGGACGCACTCCCCGAGGTCGCCGCCAGATTCCGCCGGGTCAACGCCGAGGAGCCGTACCGGCTCAAGGCGCGGTGCGTCCGGGCCAAGCTCGCCAACACCCGGCGCCGGCTCAACCAGGGCACCCCGCACGTGCCCGGCCGGGACTACCGGGGCTCCGCCGACCTACTGGCCGACCTGGAGCTGATGCGCGCCTCGCTGGCCCGCAACTCCGGCCAGCTCACCGCCGTCGGCCGGCTCGCCTCGGCGATCCGCACCGTCGCCGCGTTCGGGCCGCACCTGGCGACGATGGACATCCGGGAGCACGCCGAGGCGCACCACGTCGTCCTGGCGCAGTTCTACACCCAGGTCGGCGAGGTGCCGGACTATCCGGCGCTGAGCCGGACCGAGCGGACGAAGCTGCTCGCCGAGGAGCTGACCGGCCGCCGCCCTCTCTCCACGATGGACACCCCGCTGACCGAGGCGGCCCGCAAGACCTTCGACGTCTTCGGCGCCATCCGCGAGGTGCAGGAGCGGTTCGGGGTCGAGGTGATCGAGTCGTACATCATCTCGATGACGCTCGGCGTCGACGACGTACTGGCGGCGGTGGTGCTGGCCCGGGAGGCCGGGCTGATCGACGTGCACACCGGCCGGGCCCGGATCGGCTTCGTGCCGCTGCTGGAGACCCCCGCCGAACTGGACGCCGGGGGCGAACTCCTCGACGAGATGCTGTCGCTGCCGGCGTACCGGGCGATCGTGGCGGCCCGGGGCGACGTCCAGGAGGTGATGCTCGGCTACTCCGACTCCAACAAGGAGGCCGGGATCACCACCTCGCAGTGGGCCATCCACCGGGCCCAGCGCGCGTTGCGGGACGTGGCCGCCCGGCACAACGTACGGCTGCGGCTCTTCCACGGCCGGGGCGGTACGGTCGGTCGGGGCGGCGGCCCGACCCACGAGGCGATCCTCGCCCAGCCCTACGGCACGCTGGACGGCGAGATCAAGGTCACCGAGCAGGGCGAGGTCATCTCCGACAAGTACACCCTGCCCTCGCTGGCCCGGGAAAACCTGGAGCTGACCCTGGCGGCCGTGCTGCAGAGCACCCTGCTGCACACCACTCCCCGGCAGCCCGCCGAGGCGCTGGACCGCTGGGACGCCACGATGGACGTGGTCTCCGGCGCCGCCTACCGGCGCTACCGGTCGCTCGTGGAGAACCCGGACCTGCCGGCGTACTTCTGGGCCTCCACCCCCACCGAGCTGCTCGGCGCGCTCAACATCGGCTCCCGGCCCGCGAAGCGCCCGAACACCGGGGCCGGACTGTCCGGGCTGCGCGCCATCCCGTGGGTCTTCGGCTGGACCCAGACCCGACAGATCGTGCCGGGCTGGTTCGGCGTCGGCACGGGGCTGGCCGCCGCCCGCGAGGCCGGGATGGGCGACGTCCTGGCCGAGATGCACCGGGCCTGGCACTTCTTCGGCACGTTCCTGTCGAACGTCGAGATGATGCTGACCAAGACCGACCTGACCATCGCCCGGCGGTACGTCGAGACCCTGGTCCCCGAGCCGCTGCACCCGATCTTCCACCTGATCGAGGCGGAGTACGAGCTGACCAAGCAGGAGGTGCTGGCCATCACCTCCTCCCCCGCCCTGCTGGAGAACTCCCCGGTGCTGCAACGCACCCTCGCCGTCCGGGACACCTACCTGGAGCCGCTGCACCACCTTCAGGTGGCGCTGTTGCGGCAGTACCGGGACTCGGGTGCCGCCGGCCGGGCCGTGGCCACCGCACCCGGCGGTCGGCGCGCCCCCGGCGACGGCACCGCACTGGAACGGGCGCTGCTCACCACGGTCAACGGCATCGCCGCCGGGATGCGCAACACCGGCTGATCCAGCCGGGCCGGACAAGCGGGTTTTAGCCCCAGCCAGAGCCCGACCCGGGGCATGGTGGTCCGATTCCCGCACCCGGCACCCCGGAGATCAGGATGGCTCGCACCGGACCAGGCTAGGAGGCGCACCCGACCGACGGTGGGTCGACCGCCGGATCCGGTCTTGACATCGACATCTGTCATGTCGAAAATTTACGGCAGTGTCTCGGGTAGCGAAAATTACCGTCTGAACGCTGCTGCTGGTGGAGGGCCGTGGCGTTCCACTCGGGGGCGAGGCTCCGCACACATGCCCGCACCGTCGACCTCATCCGCGATTCGCGCTGTCACACCATCCCGGCTTCGGCTGTCACATCCGCCCGTGGACGGCACCGTCCGTCCACTCCCCTGGGAGGAACTCATGTCCGACGCACCCCTCGCACGTAGACGGGTCCTGCTCGCCGCGGCTGCCGGTATCGCCGCCGTACCCCTGCTCGCCGTCCCGGCCCAGGCCGCGACGCCCAAGATCTATCTCGACGCCGGGCACGGCGGCACCGACACCGGCGCGGTCGGAAACGGTCTCCAGGAGAAGGCCCTGACCCTCGACATCGCGCTGCGTACCCGGACCTACCTGCAGAACAACTGGACCGTCTCGGTACGCATGTCCCGCACCACGGACATCACCCGGAGTCTGGCCTGGCGGACCGACGACGCGAACGCCTGGGGCGCCAACATCTTCGTGAGCATCCACATCAACGCCGGTGGCGGCACCGGCTTCGAGAGCTACATCTACCCCACGGCCGGTGCGGCGACCCAACGGCTCCAGGACGACGTGCACGCGGCGGTGCTGAGCAACGCCCGAAGCGTCGCCCCGGTCACCGACCGCGGCCAGAAGACGGCGAACTTCCACGTCCTGCGCGAGACCGTGATGGCGGCCATTCTCACCGAGAACCTCTTCGTCGACCGGGCGGCCGACGCCAACCTCCTCGGCCAGGCCACGTTCCGGCAGGCGCTCGCCGTCGGGCATGCCCAGGGCATCGCCCGCTACTTCGGGCTGAGCTGACCGCGCCGCCCCTCGCCCGCCGGGAGACACCTCGGCGGTAACCCGGGCCGGAGCCGCCGTCCCTGACCGGGACAGCGGCTCCGGTACCGCGTCGGGCCGGTCGCCACACCGTCAGCTCGTCTCGCCGGCCACGCTGAAGGAGCGCAGCCGGCGGATCGCCAGCAGGGTGAAGCCGACCGTGAAGAGCGCGCTCATCACGATCGCCACCGGCAGCGACACCGAGCCGTCCAGCAGCGCCGTCGGCGCGATCCGGTCGGCCAGGGTCACCACGTAGTGCTGCACCGAGAGCACCCGGGTGCCGCTCACGATGTTGTTCAGCAGGCCCTCCCAGATCAGGACGTAAACCAGGCCGAGCAGCACCGGACGGCGGGTGACCAGGCTCAGCGCCAGGAAGAAGGCCGAGTACGCCAGCGCGCCGACCGCGCTCGCCGCCGCCAGGCCGAGCCCGAAGCGTACGGAGTCGACCAGCACCCCGGCGACGTAGAGCGGGATGGCCGCGGTCAGCGCGGTGACCACGGTCGCCACCACGAGCTTCGGCAGCACGATCTGCCATCGGGGCAGCGGCTTGGTCAGGATGTGCAGCAGGGTCCCGTCGTCGATCTCGGAACCGAGCACGCCCGTGCCGACGATCAGCGCCGTCACCGGCAGCAGCACGGCCAGCCCCAGCCCCTGCACCACGGGCGGGCCCCACTCGCCCGGGTCGACCCCGGCCGACCGGGCCAGCACCGCGAGCCCGACCAGCAGGATCGGCAGCGGGAAGAGCAGCAGGAAGCGGCGCCGGCCGAAGAGCCCACGCGCGGTGATCCAGGAAACAGTCGACATCGACGTCACGCCTCCACCAGGTAGGAGAAGACACTCTCCAGAGACTCGTCCGAGGGGAGCAGCCGGCGTACCCGGATGCCGGAGGCCAGCGCGATCTTCGGCAGGGCCCGGGTGAAGCTGCCGTAGTCACCGGCCCGGACGGTCAACCCGTCCCGGCCGAGGTCCACCCCGTTCACCGAGGGCTGCCCGATCAGCTCCACCGCCAGCCGCCGGTCGTCGCTGGACTGCACCGCGAAGACGTGCGGCCGGTTGGTCATCAGCCGCCGGATGGTCCGGAAGTCGCCGGAGGCGGCCAGCCGGCCCGAGACGATCACCTGGACGGTGCCGGAGACCTGCTCGACCTCCTCCAGGATGTGCGAGCTGAACAGGATCGTCCGGCCCTGACCGCCGAGCGAGTGCAGCAGCTCCATCATGTGCAGCCGCTGCCTCGGGTCCATCCCGTTGAAGGGCTCGTCCAGCAGCAGCACCTCCGGGTCGTGCACCAGCGCGGCGGCGACCCGGGCCCGCTGGCGCATGCCCTTGGAGTACGTCCCGATCCGGCGGTCCTGCGCGTCGGTCAACTCGACGAGCGCGATCGCCCGCCGCGCCGCCGACTCCGGGTCGGCCAGGCCGTGCAGCCTGGCACTGGCGAGCACGAACTCGTACGCGCTGAGGAAGTCGTACACCGACTCGCGCTCGGTCACCAGGCCGAGCCGCCGGTAGACGGCGGGGTTGCGCCAGGTGGGCTCGCCGCCGAGGGTCACCGTGCCCTTGGAGGGGGCCAGGAACCCGGCCATCATGTGCAGCACGGTGGTCTTGCCGGCGCCGTTCGGCCCGAGCAGCCCGGTCACCCCGGCGCCGAGACTCATCGACACGTCGTTGACCGCCACCACGTTGCCGTACCAGCGGGACACCGCGGCCAGTTCCAGATCCGTCATTTTGCAGTGCCGCCTTTCCTTCGCGACTGCGGGGCTCGCAACACCGGCTCGCTCCTCGGGCTCACTTCGCAGCGACCTTCCGGTAGCGGACGAGCAGCAGCAGGACGCCGGCGGCGACCAGCCCGACCGCGACCAGGCCGTAGAGCGGGCCGTAGTTGCCGACGTCGGTTTCGCCGCCCGACTCGAAGAGCCAGTCCCCGAGCCCGCCGACCAGCGTCACCGGGCTGGCCAGCCCGGCGAGCTGGCTCGCCGCCTCGTAGGGGAGCAGGAAGAGCACCCCGACGACCGGGGTGGTCACCAGGAACGCGCCGACGATCGCCCCGGCCGCGACGGCCCGGCGCCGGAGCAGGGCGGCGACCAGGAGCGCCACCACCGAGAAGACCACCGCGTGTACGGCGACGTAGCCGAGCGCCGGCAGGAAGTCGCCGAGTTCGGACCAGACCGCCCCGAAGCCGTCCAACATGAACGCGGCCCCGACGAACATCACCGTCAGCGGGACACCGAGCATCAGGAACGTCGCCGAGATCAGTGCGGCCAGCTTGACCACCGCGTAGTCGCCGCGGTGCAGCGGGCGGGCGAAGTAGAGCGGCAGCACCCCGCTGTGCAGATCGCGGGAGGCGATCTCCGGCGCGACGATGGCGCAGAAGAAGATGATCAGCACGGTGAGCGTCTCGGGAAACTCGGCGTAGCTCATCGGCGCCTGGCCGGTCTGGGCCCGGACCGCGGTCAGCACCGCCGCGACCACACCCACCACCCCGACGATCAACCACGGGAAGATCTTCGCCTTGACGCTGCGCCCGAGCCCGAAGGCGGTACGCAGGCTGTGCACGTAGAGCGCGCCGAGCAGGTGCCGCCGGCCGAGCCGGGAGCCGTCGTAGCGCCGGTAGCCGATGTCGTGGATGACCCCGGCCGGCCGGTCGGACCGCTGCGTGTCGAGGGTGGTCATCGGGCGCCTCCCGGGGTCGCGCCGGCACCGACCGGCTCGGCCGGGCGGGCCGGATCGGTGGCGAAGAGTTCGACGACCCGGTGCCGGCGCTGGTCGAGCCGGTGCAGCGGCAGGTCCAGCTCGGCGACTGCCGTCAGGATCAGGTCGTAGGTCATGTCGTCCAGCAGCGGGACCAGCAGCAGCCGGCCCTCCCGCCGGACCGGCAGGTCGGCGGCGGCGAGCCGGGAGGCCAACTCCTCGCTGCCCTCGCTGACCTCCACCGAGAGCACCTCGGTCACCGCGGTCATGTCGGCCACCTGTGCCGCCCGGAGCAGCCGGCCGCCCTCGATCGCGACCAGCGCGTCGCAGATCCGTTCCACCTCGCCGAGCAGGTGCGAGCAGACCAGCACCGAGATGCCGAACTCGGTGCCGATCCGCTCGATCAGGCTGAGCATGGCGTCCCGGCCGGCCGGGTCGAGCCCGTTGGTCGGCTCGTCGAGCAGCAACAGGTCAGGGTCGTGCACCAGCGCCTGGGCGAGTTTGACCCGCTGCTTCATGCCGGTGGAGTAGCCGCCGATCTGGCGGTAGCGCTCCTCGTAGAGGCCGACGTGCCGCAGGGTCTCGGAGGCCCGTTCCCGGGCGATGGTGCGGGGCAGCCCGCTCATCCGTCCCATGTGCGTCACGAACTCGGCGGCCGACAGGTCCGGCGGCAGGCAGTCGTGCTCGGGCATGTAGCCGACCCGGGCACGAACCTCGTGCCCCTGCACCGTCGGGTCGAGGCCGAGCACCCTGGCCTGCCCGCCGGTCGGTTCGAGCAGACCGAGCATGATCTTGATAAACGTCGACTTGCCGGCCCCGTTGGCCCCGACCAGACCGACGATGCCCGGCTCGACGGTGACCGTCAGGTCGGACAACGCGGTCACGCGATTGCCGTACGTCTTGGTCAGCGACTGGGTCGCGATCAGTGTCACGCCTGCCAGGGTATGGCCGGCGGACCATGCCGGAGGCCCTGAACCCACCCTGGAAGTACCCTGAATAGTCCGCCGGCCGTGGCCGGCTCCCCTAGGGGCCGGGGTAAGACTTTGGTAAGGCGTCCGGCACCACACGGCGGGCGGTGATCGGGTTGACTGGGTGGCATGTCACGCGGCATGTCCCGTCGTCTGCTCCGCGCCCCGGTGACCTGGGTGGTCGCCGCCGTCCTCGTGGCCGCCGGGGCCTTCGGCGGCTACTGGTTCCAACCGTGGAAGCTCGTCGTCGACCAGACCGTCGCCGAGCGGCTCACCGACCCGGCCCCGGCACCACCGGCCGGCGCCGGGCCGACCGGAACGGCCTCGCCGGGCGGACCGGTGCTGCTGCGCAGCGGAGGCTTCGTCACGCACGAGCACCGGACCAGCGGGACGGCCCGGATCGTCCGCGACCCGGGCGGCCGGCACCGACTGGAACTGGTCGACCTGGACACCTCGAACGGGCCCGACCTGCGGGTCTGGCTCACCGACCAGCCGGTGCGCGAGGGCACGGCCGGCTGGCACGTCTTCGACGACGGCCGCTGGGTCGAGCTGGGCCGGCTGAAGGGGAACCGTGGCGACCAGGCGTACGCCATCCCGGCCGGCACCGACCTTGACCAGCTGCGTAGCGTATCCATCTGGTGTCGGCGCTTTGCGGTATCGTTCGGCGCGGCCGAACTCCACCGGGTTGGGTAACCTCCACCTGACCACCGGCCGCACGGGGCTGCCACCGCACGGGGCTGCCACCGCACGGGACGGCATCGGCGGCGGCACCAACGGCCGGGGCGTCACCGATCGGGGCGTCCAAACGGGAGTGCCGGTCTCGACCGATCGGCGCCCGGCTGAGAAACTGTGTGCCGGCCGGCCGGGTAGTTGGGGGTGCGGATGAGCAACGGGTGGGTGCTGCCCGATGAGCTGCTGCGTGACGCTCCGGCGTACACGCCGCGCCCGTATGAGCTGGCCGACCTCGAGTTGCTGCTCTCCGGGGCGTACGCCCCGCTCACCGGCTTCCTGGGCCGGTCCGACCTGGCCTCGGTGGCCCGGCGCGGCCGTCTCGCCGACGGCGCCGCCTGGCCGGTGCCGGTGACCCTGCAGGTCCCGGGTGAGCTGGTCAGCGGCCTCGACCTGGCCAACCCGGTCGAACGCGGGCTGGTCCTCACCGACCCGGAGGGGGCGCCGACCGCCCTGATCGAGGTCGCCGACCTCTGGCCCACCACCCAGGGCTGGTACGGCGTCGGCGGCCCGGTACGCCGGATCGGCGACGGCGGCCACGGCCCGTTCCAGCGGCTGCGCCGACCCCCGGCCGAGGTCCGGGAGCTGCTGCCTCCGGGCCGGGTGCTCGGGGTCATCGCCGACCGACCGCTGCACCGGCCCCAGCTCGCGCAGATCGCCCACGCGGTCCGGGCGCTCGCCGCCCACCTGCTCATCCTCATCCCGGTCGCCGACACCAACCCCGACGGGCTGCCGCCGGAGGTGCTGGTCCGCAGCGTCTTCGGCGCGCGGGACCGGATGCCCCCGGTCACCATCGTCGCGGTGCCGCTCGCCCGGCGCGGCGACGACATCTGGGACGCGCTGCTGCGGGCCAGGGTGGCCCGGGCCTACGGGGTGACCCACGTCCTCTCCACCACCGAGATGGTCACCGGTGGCGGGCTGCGCATGCTGGTCCCGCGCGAGCTGGCCTACGACAACCGGGACGGCCAGTGGCGGTGGCGGGACGACATCCCGCCGCGCAACCGGCGGCTGCCGCTGGAGCAGGCCGAGATCGAGGACCTGCTCGACCGGGGTTTTCCGCTGCCCGAGTGGCACACTCCGCCGGCGGTGGCCAAGGAGCTCACCCGGGCCCGGCCACCCCGCCGGCACCGGGGTCTGGTGGTCTTCTTCACCGGCCTCTCCGGCTCGGGCAAGTCGACCGTGGCCCGTGGCCTCGCCGACGCGCTGCGGGAGAGCGGCGACCGCACCATCACCCTGCTCGACGGCGACGTGGTCCGCCGGGAACTCTCCGCCGGGCTGGGCTTCAGCCGGTCCGACCGCGACCTGAACGTCCGCCGGATCGGCTGGGTCGCCGCCGAGGTGGGCCGGCACCGGGGGCTCGCCATATGCTGCCCGATCGCGCCGTACGCCCGAGCCCGGGCCGCGGCCCGGGAGATGGCCCGGCAGGCGGGGGCCGGCTTCCTGCTGGTACACGTCGCCACCCCGCTCGCCGTCTGCGAGCAGCGCGACCGCAAGGGCCTCTACGCCCGTGCCCGCGCCGGCCAGCTCACCGGGATGACCGGCATCGACGACCCGTACGAGGAGCCGACCGACGCCGACCTGGTGCTGGACACCACCGACCTGACGGTCGAGGAGTCCGTACACCTGGTGCTGGCGCACCTGACCGAGACCGGCTGGGTCGAGTCCCGCCTCCAGATGTAAGGAAGGGGCCCTTCTTATCGCTTTCTGCATAAAAAGGGCCCCCGCCTAACACCTGCCCACACCCCCTTACCCCGGCAGCCAGCCGCGCGCTAGTGTTCATATCTGTTGAATTACGTGCGGGCGCGTTTGGAGGCGGTGTGGGCAACCTGGTGCCGAGAATCGAAGGGTTGAGTTACGGGGGCGACTACAACCCGGAGCAGTGGCCCGAGGAGGTCTGGGCGCAGGACGTCGCACTGATGCGCGAGGCCGGGGTCAACCTGGTCACCGTCGGCGTCTTCGCCTGGGCCTGGCTCGAACCGGCACCAGGGGTGTATGCCTTCGACCGGCTGGACCGGATCATGGGCGGGCTGCACGCCGGAGGGATCCGGGTCTGCCTGGCCACCGCGACCGCCTCGCCGCCGCCCTGGTTCTCCCACGCCCACCCGGAGACGCTGCCGGTGGAGGCCGACGGCCGGCGGCTCACCTACGGCAGCCGGCAGGCCATCTGCCCCAGCTCACCGGAGTACCGGCGAGCCGCGCTCGCCCTGACCGAGCAGCTCGCCCGCCGCTACTCAGACCATCCGGCGCTGGCGGCCTGGCACGTGCACAACGAGTACGCCTGCCACAACGCGCACTGCTACTGCGACGTCTCGGCCGAGGCGTTCCGGACCTGGCTGCAGCACCGCCACGGCGACCTCGACGGTCTCAACGCCGCCTGGGGTACGGCATTCTGGTCGCAGACCTACACCGACTGGGCGCAGGTGCAGCCGCCCCGGGCCACCCCGACCTCGTCCAACCCCGGCCAGGTGCTCGACTTCAAGCGGTTCAGCTCAGACGAGCACCTGGCCTGCTTCACCGCCGAGCGGGACGCGCTGCACCGGCTCTCCCCCGGCGTGCCGATCACCACCAACCTGATGACGGCCAGCTGCGTCAACCTGGACTACTGGGCCTGGGGCCGGGAGCTGACCGGCCCGGACCGGCTGCTCTCCAACGACCACTACCTGCTCGGCGAGCACCCCCTCGAACCGCCGGCCCAGATCGCCTTCGCCGCCGACCTGAGCAGGTCGCTGGCGGGCGGCCCCTGGCTGCTGATGGAGCACTCCACCAGCGCGGTCAACTGGCAGCCGCGCAACCTGGCCAAACCTGCCGGCCAGCTCGTCCGGGACGCCCTGGCGCACGTGGCCCGGGGCTCGGAGGGTGCCCTCTTCTTCCAGTGGCGGGCCAGCCGGGCGGGTTCGGAGAAGTGGCA
Source organism: Plantactinospora sp. WMMC1484 (assembly GCF_049315195.1). NCBI lineage: Bacteria > Bacillati > Actinomycetota > Actinomycetes > Micromonosporales > Micromonosporaceae > Plantactinospora > Plantactinospora sp. WMMC1484. Next base: position 2,315,181 of record NZ_CP186055.1, on the reverse strand, counting down.
CTCGGCGATGCTGCCGCATGCCGGCACCGACTCGAAGATCTGGCGCGAGGTGGTCCAGCTCGGCCGGCACCTGCGTGCGCTCGCCGAGATCGAGGGCTCCCGGACCGAGGCCGAGGTCGCGGTGCTGCTCGACTACTCCAGCGTCTGGGCGCAGGAGGCGGCCAACCAGCCCAGCGCCGACATGGTCGCCTTCGACGAGATTCGGCGCTGGCACGGCGCGCTGTGGCGGGCCGGGATCACCGCCGACCTGGCGCCGCCCGGCGCCGACCTGAGCGGCTACAGGCTGGTACTCGCACCCGCGCTCTACCTGGTCGACGACGCGGCCGTGGCCAACCTCGCCCGGTACGCCGACTCCGGCGGCACCCTGGTGGTCGGCCCGTACAGCGGGCTGGTCGACGAGTGCGACCGGGTCCGCCCGGCCCCGCTGCCCGGCGCCCTCGCCGAGCTGCTCGGCATCCGGGTCGAGGAGTTCTTCCCGCTCCCCGCCGCCGGCGGGGTACGCCTCGACGACGGCACGACGGCAGAGATCTGGACCGAGGCGCTGGCCGCTCCGCAGGCCGAGGTGCTGGTGCGCTACGACAACGGGCCGGTGCCCGGTGCCCCGGCGATCACCCGCCGCGGCACCGGGGGCAGCCGGGACAACGGGGACGGCCGGGACAACGGGGACAGCCGGGACGGTGGGGCCGCATGGTATCTCGGCACCCGGCTGGAGACGACCGCGCTCGGCCGGCTGCTGCGCACGATCGCGGAGCAGGCCGGTGCCGGGCCGGCGCAGACGCCCGTACCCGGAGTGGAGCAGATCCGGCGGCGGCACCCGGACGGCCGGTCGTACCTCTTCCTGCTCAACCACGGCGACCGGCCGGCGGAGGTCGACGCGGCCGGCACGGACCTGCTGACCGGCATCCGGTGGGCCGGTCCGACCCGGGTCGAGCCGCGCGGCGTCGCGGTGCTGGCCACCGCGCCGGCAGCGCCGCCGTCCGGCCCGGCCGGGGAGCCGGCGGAGCCGGATCCGGCCGGGGCGGTCTGATGCTCGCCCAGCAGCGGCAGGAGGCGATCCTGCACCGGGTCCGCACCACCGGCGGGGTCCGGGTCACCGAGCTGGCCGGAGAGTTCGGCGTCTCGGACATGACCATCCGGCGCGACCTGGAGGCGCTGGCCGAACGCGGCCTGCTGGCCAAGGTGCACGGCGGCGCGACGACCGCGCGGCCCGGCTCCACCGACGAGCCGGGCTTCGCGGCCAAGTCGGTCCGGCAGCGGGGCGAGAAGGCCGCCATCGCGGCCGAGGCCGCCCGGCTGGTCACCCCCGGGATGGCGGTCGCGCTCTCCGCCGGTACGACCACAGCCGAGCTCGCACACCGGCTGGTCGCCGTGCCGGGACTGACCGTGGTGACCAACTCGATCCCGGTCGCCGAGATCCTGCACCGCTCCGGCCGCCCGGACCAGACGGTGGTGCTCACCGGCGGGGTACGCACCCCGTCCGACGCGCTTGTCGGGCCGGTGGCGGTGGCCGCGATCCGCTCGCTCCACCTCGACGTGGTCTTCCTCGGGGTGCACGGGATGAGCGAGCGCGCCGGGTTCAGCACGCCGAACCTGCTGGAGGCGGAGACCAACCGGGCCCTGGTGGCCGCGGCGGACCGGTTGGTGGTGCTCGCCGACTCCACCAAGTGGGCGACGGTGGGCATCTCCTCCTTCGCCGACCTGGCCGAGGCGGAGACCGTGGTGTCAGACTCCGACCTCGCCGAACCGGCCCGGGAGGTCATCCGGGCCGCCGGCCCGGACCTGCTGCTCTGTGAGGTGCCGGCGTGAGGATTGACCTGGGAGATGCCGGCGTGGAGCTGTTCTGTGAGGTGACGGCGTGAATCGGACCGAGATCAAGCTGGCCGACGGGCGCGAGCTGATCTACTTCGACGAGCACCCGGACGCGGTGCGGGACGAGCCGGACCGGCGCGACCTGCCGCCGCCACCACCCGCCTCGCAACTCCGGTACGACCCGCTGGTCGACGAGTGGGTGGCGGTCGCCGCACACCGGCAGGGCCGGATCTTCCTACCCCCCAGCGACCAGTGCCCGCTCTGCCCGTCCACTCCGGAGCGTTCGAGCGAGATCCCGGCGTACGACTACGACGTGGTGGTCTTCGAGAACCGTTTCCCGTCGTTCAGCGACCGTCCCGGCGACCCGCCCGGCGAGATCACCCCGTACACGCCGGTGCGGCCGGGGACGGGGCGGTGCGAGGTGGTCTGCTTCACCGCCGACCATTCCGCGTCGTTCGGCACCCTGCCGCCGGAACGGGTACGCACCGTGGTCGACGCGCTCGCCGACCGGACGGTAGCGCTCGGCGGACTACCCGGGGTGGAGCAGGTCTTCTGCTTCGAGAACCGGGGCGTGGAGATCGGGGTGACCCTGCACCACCCGCACGGGCAGATCTACGCGTACCCGTTCCTGCCGCCGCGTACCCGGGCGATGCTGGCCGCCGCCCGGCGGCACGCGGAACGCACCGGCGGTCGCAACCTCTACGCCGACGTCCTCGCCGCCGAACGCGCCGCCGGGGAGCGGGTGGTGCTGGCCAACGACCACTGGACCGCGTACGTGCCGGCCGCCGCCCGCTGGCCGTTCGAGGTGCACCTCGCGCCGCACCGGCCGGTGCCGGACATCCCGGCCCTGACCGACGCCGAGCGGGACGCCTTCGGTCCGATCTACCTGGATCTGCTACGCCGGCTCGACCGGCTCTTCGACCGGCCGCTGCCGTACATCTCGGCCTGGCACCAGGCACCGGTGCGGGTCGACCGGGAGCTCGGGCACCTGCACCTGCAGGTGTTCAGCATCCGGCGTGCGGCGGACAAGCTCAAGTACCTGGCCGGCTCGGAGTCGGCGATGGGGGTCTTCATCAACGACATCGCGCCGGAGCGGGCCGCCCAACTGATCCGCGACGCCGGCTGAACTCGCCGCGTTCCGGTAACTGGCCTGAGCCCGCCCGGACCGGAGTGAGCCCGGCAGCGGAGTGAGCCCGAGTCGCTCTGGGAGGTCGCGTACAACCCGGGCTGGCAGGTCGCCGAGGACGGCCGGGTGACCCTCGGCCCGGTCGACGAGTAGGCGTCACCGTCGACGTTCGGTGCCACGCTGGAGACGCCCGCCGGCTCCGTCGATCGACCGCCCTCGGCCCTGCCGTTTCGGAGACGAGGGCGCGGGGGGCCCGGGACAGGGCCCCCCGCAGGGAAGGGACGGCCGGCTGTGCGCAACAGCCGGGAAGACCGTCCGTCCGGTACGGGCCTCTCGCGGCGACCTCAGACCGGGCCGGTCTTCCTGAACGCGACTGGCATCACGTCCACCTCGTTCAACGAGTCGCCACCATCGCCAGTAACGGCACAAAGCGGTGGATGTTGACGACTTGTTGCTGTGGGAGCGACAACAAGTCGTCAACATCCATCCGGAACGGTGCGATCAGGCGGCGAGCCGGCGGGCCAGGTTGCTGTCCAGGGCGGCCATGAACTCGTCGGTGGTGAGCCACGGGGCGTCGCGGGAGATGAGCAGCGCCAGATCCTTGGTCATCTGGCCACCCTCGACGGTCTGCACGCAGACCTGCTCCAGGGTCTCGGCGAACCGGGTCACCTCCGGGGTACCGTCCAGCTTGCCCCGATGCGCCAGGCCGCGCGTCCAGGCGAAGATCGACGCGATCGGGTTGGTGGAGGTCTTCTCGCCCTTCTGCCACTGCCGGTAGTGCCGGGTGACCGTGCCGTGCGCCGCCTCGGCCTCGACCGTACGGCCGTCCGGGGTCATCAGCACCGAGGTCATCAGGCCCAGCGAGCCGAAGCCCTGCGCCACGGTGTCGGACTGCACGTCACCGTCGTAGTTCTTGCAGGCCCAGACGAAGCCGCCCTCCCACTTCAGCGCGGCGGCGACCATGTCGTCGATCAGCCGGTGCTCGTAGGTGATCCCGGCGGCGTCGAACTCCGATTTGAACTCGGCCTCGAAGACCTCGGCGAAGAGGTCCTTGAACCGGCCGTCGTACGCCTTGAGGATGGTGTTCTTCGTGGACAGGTAGACCGGGTAGCCGCGGTCCAGGCCGTACCGGAAGGACGCCCGGGCGAAGTCGCGGATCGAGTCGTCGAAGTTGTACATCCCCATCGTGACGCCGCCACCGGGGAAGTTCGCCACCTCCATCTCGACCGGGGCGCCGCCGTCGGCCGGGGTGTAGGTGATGGTGACCGTGCCGGGCCCGGGCACCACGAAGTCGGTGGCCTTGTACTGGTCGCCGTGGGCGTGCCGGCCGATGATGATCGGCTTGGTCCAGCCCGGCACCAGCCGGGGCACGTTGGACATGATGATCGGCTCGCGGAAGACCACGCCGCCGAGGATGTTCCGGATGGTGCCGTTCGGCGAGCGCCACATCTTCTTGAGGCCGAACTCCTCGACCCGGGCCTCGTCAGGGGTGATGGTGGCGCACTTCACGCCGACGCCGTGCTGCTTGATCGCGTTGGCGGCGTCGACCGTCACCTGGTCGTCGGTCTCGTCGCGGTACTGGATCGACAGGTCGTAGTAGTGCAGGTCGACGTCGAGGTACGGCAGGATCAACTGCTCGCGGATCTGCTTCCAGATAATCCGGGTCATCTCGTCGCCGTCGAGTTCTACCACCGGATTCGTAACCTTGATCTTCGCCATCGGGCGACGCTCCTCTCCGGGACATCTGCGCTAGCAGTACGAGCGTACTGGAGAGCGCGGAGCGCCCGTACACTGCCTGCCATGCTCAGCCGTCGGGTGGGTCCGGTCGCCGCCCGCGCCTCGCGGGAGCGACTCCTCGCCCAGCTCGCCGCCCGGCCCGACGGCGTCCTCGGCACCCCGCACCCGAGTACACCTTTCGTTCCGCTGTAATACCTCTTCAGGTCGATTGTCGGAGGAGCTGGGCTTCGCCCCGGTTGACGATCATCGATCGCATGACTGCTCCGTACCCGTTCAACCGCCGGCGTTTCGTCTCGGCGGCCGGTGCCGCGACCGCCGGCCTGGTGGTCGGGCCGATGCTCCTCCGCGCCGACGGCGCGGAGGCGCACATCCCGTCCACGGCCGGCGGCCCGCTTCCCGCCGGCCTCTTCACCCTCGGCGTCGCCTCCGGCGACCCGATGCCCGACGGCGTCGTGCTCTGGACCCGGCTCGCGCCGCAGCCACTGCTCGGCGGCGGCATGCCGGACCGGCCGGTGCCGGTGCACTGGGAGGTCGCCGAGGACGACCGCTTCCGCCGAATCCACCGCCGGGGCGTCGCGCTGGCCTCGCCCCACCTCGCCCATTCGGTGCACGTCGAGCTCGCCGGGCTGCGAGCCGACACCGAGTACCACTACCGGTTCCGGGTCGGCCAGGAGATCTCCCCGGTGGGCCGGACCCGGACCGCGCCGGCCGCGCACGCCCGGCCCCGGCGGCTGCGCTTCGCTTTCGCGAGCTGCCAGGACTACCAGGCCGAGGCGTACACCGCGCACCAGCACCTGGCCCAGGAGGACCTGGCGTTCGTGGCGTTCCTCGGCGACTACCTCTACGAGAACCGGCCGAACCCGGCGGCGTACCGGACGCATCAGGGCACCGACGAGCCGTACTCGCTGACCGACTATCGCAACCAGCACGCCCAGTACAAGACCGACCCCGATCTCCAGCGGGCGCACGCGGCGTTCCCCTGGATCGTCACCCTCGACGACCACGAGCTGGACAACAACTGGGCCGACGAGATCCCGCAGGACCCCGAACTGCAGAGCCCGGAGGCGTTCCGGGCCCGACGGAAGGCTGCCTTCCAGGCATACTACGAGCACATGCCGCTGCGCCGGTCGGCACTGCCGCGCGGGATCGACATGCGGCTCTACCGGCGGCTTCGCTTCGGCGACCTGGCCAGCGTGCACGTGCTGGACACCCGGCAGTACCGCAGCGACCAGCCGGCCACCCTGGCCGAGGCGCAGAACCCGGAGCTGTCGATGACCGGGCCGGAGCAGGAGCGCTGGCTGGTGCACGGGATGCGCTCGTCGGGCAGCCGGTGGAACCTGCTCGCCAACCAGGTGATGTGGGCCTCCAACGACCGCCAGGCCGGCCCGGGGCAGACCTTCGACCTGGACAACTGGGACGGCTACCGGGTGCAGCGGCGCCGGCTGCTGGAATACTTCGGCTCCGGCCAGGTGGCCAACCCGGTCGTGCTGACCGGGGACCGGCACTGCACCTGGGTCTGCGACCTGAAGCCGGACTTCGACGACCCCGCCTCCCCGGTCGTCGGTGCCGAGATCACCGGCACCTCCATCACCTCCGGCGGCAACTCCGACCGCGCGGCGTTCCACCGCAGCTACGACCCGATCATGGCCGAGAGCCCGCACTGGAAGTACATCGACAACCAGCGCGGCTACGTCGTCTGCGACGTGACCCCGGAGCGGATGCTCAGCTCGCTGCGCCTGGTCGACACCGTCCTGGCGCCCACCGCCACGGTACGCACCGCCGCCGAGTTCGTGGTGCTCGCCGGCCGCCCCGGCATCTCCGTCGTCAGCCAGGAACCACAAGCCTGAAGTGCAAGGAAGGGCCCCCGCTACAACAGAAAACGATAAGCGGGGGCCCTTCCTTGCACCTGTCACATGTCGGCGACGTCGGCCTGCTTGGCGCGGACGGCCTCGGCGGCCGCCTTCAGGCTGGCGATCTCGTCGTCGTCGAGCGGCGTCTCCACGACCCGGCGTACGCCCTCCCGGCCGATCTCGGCCTCGACGCCCAGGTAGACCCCGGAGATGCCGTACTCACCGTCGACCCAGGCGCAGACCGGCATCACCTCGCCGGAGTCGGTCGCCACGGCCCGGGCCATCCGGGCGGCGGCCGCCGACGGGGCGTAGTACGCCGAACCCGTCTTGAGCAGCGCCACCACCTCGGCCCCGCCGTTGCGGGTCCGCACCACCAGCTCCTCGATCTGCTCCGCCGGCATCACGTCGCGCAGCGGCTTGCCGTCGACGGTGCTCCGGGACGGCACCGGCACCATCGTGTCGCCGTGCGAGCCGAGGGTGAGGGTTCGCACCGAGCCGACCTTCACGCCGAGCGCCTCGGCGACGAAGTTGGTGAACCGGGCGGTGTCCAGCATGCCGGCCTGGCCGAGTACCCGGTTGCGCGGGAACTGGGTGGCGATCTGGGCCAGTGCGGTCATCTCGTCCAGCGGGTTGGAGACGACGATGACCACGGCGTTCGGGGCGTACTTGGCGACGTTCTCGGCGACCTGGCGGACGATCCGGGCGTTGGTCTCCAACAGGTCCATCCGGCTCATCCCCGGCTTGCGGGGCAGGCCGGCGGTGATCACCACGACGTCGGAGCCCTCGATCTGCTCGTAGCCCTCGCCGTTCTTGCCGGTCGTCACGCCGACGACCCTGGTCTCGAAGCCCTCGACCGGCCGCGACTGGTTGAGGTCCAGCGCGATGCCCTCGGGCTTCCCCTCGATGATGTCGGTGATCACGACCGTGTCGAAGACGTCGTACTCCGCCAGGCGCTGCGCGGTCGTCGAGCCGTAGAAGCCGGCACCGACTACGGTGACCTTTTTGCCCATGGTCGTCCCACTCCCTGATACCCGTCTGGTTATTTCCGGACGGTATCAGCCAGGAGTGTGCGGTTCTGGCCAGGGGCGGAATTGGCCGGCACCGGCTCACACCCGGGCGGCCCGCATCGCCGGCCCGGGTCAGCTCTCTCCGGCCGGCTCCAGGTCGGCCTCGGCGCGCTCCACGACGTTGCTGAGCAGCATGGCCCGGGTCATCGGGCCCACCCCGCCCGGCATCGGCACCAGCTTGCCGGCCACCTCGGCGACCTCGGGCTCGACGTCGCCGGTGTAGCGGCCCTTGCCGTCTGCGCCGATCACCCGGGTGATTCCGACGTCGACCACCACCGCACCCGGCCGAACCATGTCGGCGGTGAGCAGTCCGGGCACGCCGGCGGCCACGATCACGATGTCGGCGGACCTGGTGTGCGCGGCCAGGTCCAGGGTGCCGGTGTGGCAGAGCGTCACTGTGGCGTTCTCGCTGCGCCGGGTCAGCAGCAGCCCGAGCGGTCGGCCGACCGTGTTGCCCCGGCCGACCACGGCCACCTCGGCGCCACGCAGCGGCACGTCGTGCCGGCGCAGCAGCTCGACGATGCCGCGCGGGGTGCAGGGCAGCGGGCCGGGATAGCCGAGGACGAGCCGGCCGAGGTTGACCGGGTGCAACCCGTCGGCGTCCTTCTCCGGGTCGATCATCTCCAGCACACGCTGGGTGTCCAGCTGGATCGGGAGCGGGAGCTGCACGATGTAGCCGTGGCAGGCCGGATCGGTGTTCAGTTCCGCGATGGTGGCGTCGACCTGTGCCTGGGTGGCGTCGGCCGGCAACTGGCGGCGGATCGAGGCGATGCCGACCTCGGCACAGTCCCGGTGCTTGCCGTTGACGTACGCCTGGGAACCGGGGTCGTCGCCGACCAGCACCGTGCCGAGACCTGGTACGACGCCCCGATCGGCCAGCGCCTTCACCCGGTCGCGCAGTTCGTCCTTGATGATTGCCGCGGTCGCTTTGCCGTCGAGAAGGGTGGCCGTCACAGGCAGATCGTCTCACGCGGTACGGCCAGCCGACCCGGCACCCGGTCGGTCGGTGCCGGGATCGGCTACTCGGCCCAGCGGCGGTCGTCCGCGCGACTGGCACCGCCCCATGACTATGTGTAACCGTGTCGTTAGTCACGGTGAGTTAGGGCCTTGTGGAGTTGTCCACATTCTGGACCAGCCGACAGGGGCGAAACGGGATTAATCTTCAAGGCAACAGACCTCGGCAACAGATCGGTATGGCGCCAGCTATAGGGGGATTAGTGCTAGATGACCGATTCTGCGGATACGTCGAGCCGGACTCTCTTTAGCAGCTCGTGCCGAATATGCGCAAGCCCTGAGAGCCTGCCGAGTTACTGACCCGTAACCATCCAGTTTGGCCATGGCTCCTGCCGCGACCTACCTTTACCGAGCGTTGCACAGCGTTACCCCAGTGTCGGGACGACTGCTCAGCGTAAAGGAGACGAGGAGGCTTCATGCAGGTTCGTAGGCTCGCTGCCTGGACCGCCCTCCCCCTTGCCGCGACCCTCGGCCTCGCGGCCTGTGGCGGCGGCGATTCGGGGGAGAGCGACCCGAATGCCACGGTTTCGATCCAGATCTCGGAACCGCAGCACCTGATTTCCACAAACACCAACGACTCGAGCGGCAACCAGGTGCTCTCGGCCCTGTTCACCCCCCTGGTGGACTACGACGCCGAGAACAAGCCGTACGAGGTCGCGGCCGAGTCGGTGACGTCGACCGACAACCTGACCTGGACGATCAAGCTCAAGGACGGCTACACCTTCCACGACGGCGAGAAGGTGACCGCCGACAACTACATCAACGCCTGGAACTACGGCGCCTACGCACCGAACGGCCAGGGCAACAGCTACTTCTTCGAGAAGATTGCCGGCTACGACGACCTCCAGTCGAAGGACCCGGACGGCGAAGAGGGCCCACAGAAGGCTCCGGAGCCGAAAGCCACCACCATGAGCGGGCTGGAGAAGGTCGACGACCTGACCTTCACGGTGACGCTGGCCAAGCCGTACGCCGAGTTCAAGACCGTCCTCGGCTACACCGCGTTCTACCCCCTGCCGGACGCCGCGTTCTCGTCCCCCGGTGTGATCAAGGACGGCTACGAGGACGCCCCGATCGGCAACGGCCCCTTCAAGATGAAGGGCACCTGGCTGCACGACGCCAAGGTCGAGGTCGAGCGCTACGACGCGTACCCGGGTGAGAAGCCGAAGATCGCCGGCGCCGAGTTCCGGATCTACCAGCAGCTCACCGCCGCGTACGCGGACGTGCTCTCGGACAACCTCGACGTGGACGTGACGGTGCCGACCGAGAACCTGAGCACCGCGCCGACCGACCTGGGCGACCGGTTCCAGCAGAGCCAGAACTCGTCCTTCCAGTTCGTGGCCTTCCCCACGTTCCAGGAGGAGTTCAGCAAGCCGGAGGTGCGCAAGGCGATCTCCATGGCGATCGACCGGGACGAGATCGCAAAGTCGATCTTCAAGGAGTCGCAGATCTCCGCCCGCTCGTTCGTCTCGCCGGTCGTCGCCGGCTACCAGGAGGACACCTGCGGCGAGGCCTGCGAGTTCAGCCCGGCCAAGGCGAAGGAGCTCTACCAGGCCGCCGGTGGCCCCGCCGAGCTGAAGATCACCTACAACGGTGACGGCGGGCACAAGGACTGGGTCGACGCCACCTGCAACCAGCTCAAGGCCAACCTGGGCGTGGAGTGCGTCGGCACCGCCGAGCCGAAGTTCTCGGACCTGCTGACCAAGGTCGAGCAGAAGCAGCCGGTCGGCCTGATCCGGCTGGGCTGGCTGATGGACTACCCGTCCATGGAGAACTACCTCGGCCCGCTGTACACCACAAACGGTTCGTCGAACTACTACGGCTACAGCAACCCGGAGTTCGACCGGCTGGTCGCGGAGGGCACCGCCGCGGCGACCCCGGACGAGGCGATCCAGAAGTACCAGCAGGCCGAGCAGATCCTGGCCCAGGACATGCCGGTCATCCCGCTCCGGTTCGGCCAGAACGTCTACGCGCACTCGACCAGGGTCACCAACGTCGAGGTCGACCTCTTCCAGGTCGTCGACCTGACCAAGATCGAGGTCGTCAGCTGAGCTGAGCGCAGGGCCGGTCCGGGTCACCCGTCCAGCGGGTGGCCCGGACCGTTCCACTGGACCGCTTCCACAGGGGAGCAAGCCACGGGGGAGTAAGCAAGGATGTTCCGCTACATCGTGCGGCGCCTGCTTCAGATGGTCCTGGCCTTCTTCGGGACCACACTGATCGTCTACGCGCTGATGTTCGCCGGACAGGGTGACCCGATCCAGGCGCTCGCGGGCGAGCGCCCGGTCAGCGCCGCGCAGCGGGCGTACCTGACCGAGAAGTTCCACCTCGACCAGACCGGGATCGGCGGGTTCTTCTACCGCTACTTCGACTACGTCGGCAACCTGCTCCGGGGCGACCTCGGCGACTCCCTGACCGGCCGGAAGATCAGCGACATGCTGGCACAGGCCTGGCCGGTCACCGCCAAACTCGCGATCATCGGGCTGCTGGTGGCGATCCTGGTCGGGGTCACCGCCGGGGTCGTCGCCGGGCTGCGCCGGGGCGGCATCTTCGACAACGCCACCCTGGTGCTGACCCTGCTGGTGCTCGGCGTCCCCACCATCGTGCTGGCGCCGCTCGCCCAGTACTTCCTCGGCGTCAAGCTGCCGCTCTTCCCGCCGACCGCCGGTGCCGAGCCGAGCCTCTACGCCCTGCTGTTGCCCGGCATCGTGCTCGGCTCCCTGTCGTTGGCCACGGCGCTACGGCTGACCCGCACGTCGGTGGCGGAGAACATGCGCTCGGACTACGTACGGACCGCGCGGGCCAAGGGCCTGCCGACCCGGCGCCTGGTCAGCGTGCACGTGCTGCGGAACTCCCTGATCCCCGTGATCACCTTTCTCGGCGTCGAACTCGGCAACCTGATGAGCGGCGCGATCATCACCGAGGGCGTCTTCAACATTCCGGGCGTCGGGTTCAACCTCTTCCGCGGCATCAAGACCGAGGACGGTCCGCTGGTGGTGGGCCTGGTCAGCGTGCTGGTCGTGGTCTACCTGGTGTCCAACCTCGTGGTCGACGTCCTCTACGCCGTCCTCGACCCCCGCATCCGGTACGAGTGAGGGACGTAGCGCAATGAGTGATCTGCACACCGTCACCACGGCCGAGGCGGCCGGCAGCGGGACCGGATCGGGCGACCCGGCCACCCGGCCACGCAGCCTGGCCGGTGACGCCTGGCGCGACCTGCGCCGCAACCCGATCTTCTGGATCTCGCTGTTCCTGGTCGTGGCCGTCACCGCGATGGCCGCCTTCCCCGGGTTGTTCACCGCGAACGACCCGCAGGACTGCACGCTGTCCCGGCAGCACGCCGGACCCGGCGGCGGGGCCCCGTTCGGGTACGACTTCCAGGGCTGCGACATCTACGCCCGAGCCGTCTTCGGTGCCCGCGCCTCCCTGCTGGTCGGCGCCCTCTCCGCGCTGCTGACCGGGCTGATCGCGATCACCGTCGGCATGCTCGCCGGCTACTTCGGCCGGTGGATCGACGCGGCACTCTCCCGGGTGATCGACATCGTCCTCGGCATCCCGCTGCTGCTGGCCGCGATCGTCCTGCTGAAGCGGATCGGCAGCGACAGCCCGAACGTCCGGATCATCGCGGTGATCCTCGTCCTCGCCGTCCTCGGCTGGACCACCGCCGCCCGGGTGATCCGCTCCTCGGTGATCAGCGCCAAGCAGCAGGACTACGTGGCGGCGGCCCGGATGCTCGGCGCCAACAACGGCCGCATCATGTGGCGACACATCCTGCCCAACTCGCTGGCGCCGGTGATCGTGGTGCTGACCATCGCGCTCGGCTCCTTCATCGCCGCCGAGGCGACGCTCTCCTTCCTCGGCATCGGCCTGAAGGCCCCGACCATCTCCTGGGGCATCGACATCGACGCCGGGCGGACCCACATGCGGGAGTCGGCGCTGCCGCTGGTGGTGCCCTCGACCTTCCTGGCGCTGACCGTACTGGCCTTCATCATGCTCGGCGACGCGATCCGCGACGCCTTCGACCCGAAGCTGCGGTGATCACATGTCGGTTTACCTGAACGAACGAAGCGGGCAGGGCGGACCGCAGGGTGCCGGCGCCACCGACGGCGGGCACCTGCTGGAGGTACGCGACCTCTTCGTCGAGTTCCACACCCGGGACGGCGTGGCCAAGGTGATCAACGGCGTCTCGTACCACCTGGACGCCGGGGAGACCCTGGCGGTGCTGGGTGAGTCGGGCTCCGGCAAGTCGGTGACCGCCCAGGCGATCATGGGGATCCTGGACATGCCACCGGCGGTGATCCCGTCCGGGCAGATCCGATACCGCGGCACCGACCTGCTCTCGCTGCCCGAGGAGGAGCGTCGGAAGGTACGCGGCAAGCAGATCTCGATGATCTTCCAGGACGCGCTCTCCGCACTGAACCCGGTCTTCCCGGTTGGCTGGCAGATCGGCGAGATGCTGCGGCTGCGCGAGGGACTCTCCCGGGCCCGGGCCAGGCGCCGGGCCATCGAGCTGATGGAACTGGTCAAGATCCCCGGCGCCCGGCAGCGGGTCGGGGACTATCCGCACCAGTTCTCCGGCGGGATGCGGCAGCGGGTCATGATCGCGATGTCGCTGGCGCTGGACCCGAAGGTGCTGATCGCCGACGAGCCGACCACCGCGCTGGATGTGACGGTGCAGGCCCAGATCATGGACCTCCTCGGCGAACTGCGCCGGGACCTGAACATGGCGATGATCCTGATCACCCACGATCTCGGGGTCGTCGCCGACGTGGCCGACCGGATCGCCGTGATGTACGCCGGCCGGATCGTCGAGCACGCCGACGTGCACTCGCTCTACGAGGCGCCGGCACACCCGTACACCAGGGGGTTGCTGGAGTCGATTCCCCGGCTCGACCTCAAGGGCCAGCGGCTGACCACCATCCGGGGCCTGCCGCCCAACCTGATGCGCATCCCGAGCGGATGCCCCTTCCACCCGCGCTGCCCGTACGCCCGGCAGGAGTGCGTCGACGTCGTGCCGGCCGCCCGGTCGCTCGGCAACGGCCGGACCAGCGCCTGCCACTTCGCCCAGGAGGTCCTCGATGGCACGCTCTGAGGAGCAGCGGACGACGACACCGACCAGGTCGCGCGGTGAGACCGTGCTGCGGGTCGAGAACGTCGTCAAGCACTTCCCCATCACCCAGGGCATCGTCTTCAAGCGTCAGATCGGCGCGGTGAAGGCGGTCGACGGGGTCAGCTTCGAACTGGGCCGGGGCGAGACCCTCGGCATCGTCGGCGAGTCGGGCTGCGGCAAGTCGACCCTGGCCAAGCTGCTGATGCGGCTGGAGACGCCGACCTCGGGCCGGGCGATGCTGGAGGGCCGGGACATGTTCAAGCTCTCCGGCGGGGAGTTGCGCCGGATGCGCCGGAACGTGCAGATGGTCATGCAGGACCCGTACACCTCGTTGAACCCCCGGATGACGGTCGGCGACATCATCGGCGAGCCGTTCGACATCCACCCGGACGCGGCGCCGCGCGGCTCCCGGCGGCACCGCGTCCAGGAACTGCTGGACCTGGTCGGACTGAACCCCGAGCACGTCAACCGGTATCCGCACCAGTTCTCCGGCGGGCAGCGGCAGCGGATCGGCATCGCCCGGGCGCTCGCCCTGAAGCCGGAGATCATCGTCTGTGACGAGCCGGTCTCGGCACTGGACGTGTCGATCCAGGCCCAGGTGATCAACCTGCTGGAGAGCCTCCAGGACGAGCTGGACCTCTCCTACATCTTCATCGCACACGACCTGTCGGTGGTGCGGCACATCGCCGACCGGGTCGCGGTGATGTACCTGGGCAAGATCGTGGAGATCGGCACCGAGGACGAGATCTACGAGCGGCCGACACACCCCTACACCCAGGCGCTGCTCTCGGCGGTGCCGGTGCCGGACCCGAAGGCCCGGGCGCACCGCGAGGTCATCCGGCTCGACGGCGACGTGCCGTCGCCGGCCGACCCGCCCTCGGGGTGCCGGTTCCGGACCCGGTGCTGGAAGGCGCAGGAGATCTGCGCCACCCAGGAGCCGCAGCTCGTCCTCCGGGCCGTCGAGCCGCACCCGTCGGCCTGCCACTTCGCCGAGCTGAGGTAGCAGGTAGCAGGCAGGCGGATCCGGGAGACCGACCGGGCGGCAGACCGCCCGGTACGGATAGACGCCGCGCGCGAGGCAGGACCGAGCGTACGGCGGGGGTGGAGAGCCCGGGAACCACACAATGGCTCCCGGGCTCTCGTCTACATGGTGCGAAGAGTGCTCGTGTGCATGGTGCGAACAGTGCTCGTGTGCATGGTGCGAAGAGTGCTCGTGACGCTGGCCCTGGTCGCCTCGACGGTCCCGCTGGTGGGCTGCACCGGGGACGGCCGGGGCACCGCCGGAGCGACCCCGACGGCATCGGCGCCGGTGGAGAGGGCGGAGGGACCGCCCGAGGTGCAGGGTGTCGCGAACGCCGGAAACTCCCTCTGGGGCCTGCTCTTCCCGCGCGGCGGCCCGGAGCTGCGGGCCGGCCGGGACGAGAAGATCGTTTGGCGGATGACCGGCTCCGGCTCGTTCCACATCCGGGCCACCGGTCCGGACGGCGCCACCGTCGAGCCGGTCTGGGGACCCACCGCGCACGGCGGCAGCTCCTGGAGCAGGCCGGGTGACGAGTGGGGCACCGGCTGGAACTTTCCCACCGCCGGCTGCTGGACCGTGCGGGCCAGCCGGTCCGGCGGTGCCACCGGCACCGTGGTGTTGCGGGTCGGCTGACCGGCGCCCCCGGTCAGGGACCGGCGGCACCCCGGACAGGGGACCGGCGGCCCGACAGGAATCAGTGGAAGAAGTGCCGGGTACCGGTGAAGTACATGGTGATCCCGGCCGCCGTGGCCGCCGCCACGACCTCCTCGTCGCGCAGCGAGCCGCCGGGCTGGACAACCGCCCGGACCCCGGCGCCGACCAGCACCTGGAGCCCGTCCGGGAACGGGAAGAACGCGTCCGACGCGGCGACCGCGCCCTGGGCCCGGTCCGCACCGGCCCGCGAGACGGCGAGCTGTGCCGAGTCGACCCGGTTGACCTGCCCCATCCCCACCCCGACCGTCGCACCGTCGGCGGCGAGCACGATCGCGTTGCTCTTCACCGCCCGGACCGCACGCCAGGCGAAGGCGAGGTCGGCCAGGGTCGCCGCGTCGGCCGGCTCGCCGGTGGCCAGCCGCCACGCGGCCGGGTCGTCGCCCGGCGCGTCCACCCGGTCGGCCATCTGCACCAGTACGCCCCCGCTGACCGGGCGCCACTCCGCCGGGTACGGCGCCCAGGCCGGCGCCCGCAGCAGCCGGATGTTCTTCTTGCCGGAGAGCACGTCGACCGCGCCCGGCTCGAAGTCGGGTGCCACGACCACCTCGGTGAAGACCTCCGCCACCTGCTCGGCCATGGCGACCGAGACCGGCCGGTTGACCGCGATCACCCCACCGAACGCGGAGACCGGATCGCAGGCGTGCGCCTTGCGGTGCGCGTCGGCCACGTCGACCCCGACGGCGATGCCGCACGGGTTGGTGTGTTTGATG
Source organism: Plantactinospora sp. WMMC1484 (assembly GCF_049315195.1). NCBI lineage: Bacteria > Bacillati > Actinomycetota > Actinomycetes > Micromonosporales > Micromonosporaceae > Plantactinospora > Plantactinospora sp. WMMC1484. Next base: position 2,299,029 of record NZ_CP186055.1, on the reverse strand, counting down.
ATCGCTACCGCCGGCCGGTCGACGAAGTCGTTCGCCGCCCGCCAGGCCGCGTCCGCGTCGACGTAGTTGTTGTAGGACATCTCCTTGCCGTGCAACTGCACCGCCTGGGCCAGCCCGGGCGGGGAGGCCGGATCGACGTAGAGCACCGCCGCCTGGTGCGGGTTCTCGCCGTACCGCAGCGGGGTGGGTGCGGTCAGCACCTGACCCGCAAAGGCCGGCCACTCCTGCTCCTCCGGCCCGGTCCGGACCGCGAACCAGTTCGCCACCGCGACGTCGTACTCGGCGATGTCGGCGAAGGCGCGGGCCGCGAGCTGCCGGCGCTGCGCGGCGGTGAAACCGCCGTCGGCCAGAGCCGCCAACACCGACGGGTACGCCGACACCGACGTCACCACCGCCACCGAGGCGTGGTTCTTGGCGGCCGCCCGGACCATTGCCGGCCCACCGATGTCGATCTGCTCGACGCAGCCGTCGAAGTCCGCGCCGGAGGCGACCGTCTCGGCGAAGGGGTAGAGGTTGGAGACCAACAGGTCGAACGGGGCGATGCCGAGCTCGTCGAGCTGCGCCGCGTGCCGATCGAGCCGCAGGTCGGCCAGGAGCCCGGCGTGCACCTTCGGATGCAGCGTCTTGACCCGGCCGTCCAGCACCTCGGGGAACCCGGTCACCGTGTCGACCGGGATGACCGGCATCCCGGCCGCCTCGATGGTCGCCGCGGTGCTTCCGGTCGAGACGATCTCGACACCGGCGGCGTGCAGGGCCCTGGCGAGCTCGACCAGCCCGCTCTTGTCGTAGACGCTGACCAGCGCACGCCTGACCGGCCGCCGGCCGTCCGCGCCGGAACGTGAGTCGCTCACTCCGATCGTGACCTTTCTTCCAGTGATCGTCCAGCCCTCCCGGAGCAGCCGGCCGACCTGAGTGACGAGCTGACGTCGCTCGGCCACCTTGATCCGCTCGGTGAGGGTCTCCTCGTCGTCGTCGTCCAGCACCGGCACGGCCACCTGGGCGACGATCGGTCCGGTGTCCACACCGGCGTCGACGAAGAACAGTGTGGCCCCGGCAAGCTTGACTCCGTAGCGGAGGGCGTCGCGCGGGCCGTGCATGCCGGGAAACGCGGGCAGCAGCGAGTTGTGGGTGTTGACGTACCGGTCGCCGAAGGCCGCCAGGAAGTGCCCGCCGACCAGCTTGAGAAAGCCGGCCGAGACGACCAGGTCCGGTCGGTGCTCCGCGACGTGCGCGGTGAGCGCGCGATCCCACTCCTCGCGGGTCGGGTGGTCCCGGACCCGGTCGACGAAGGTGGGCACCCCGGCAGCGGCGGCCCGGTCGAGTCCGGCGATGCCGTCCCGGTCCGCGCCGACAGCCACCACCCGGGCCCCGTACGCCGGGTCCGCGGCGGCGTCGAGCAGGGCCTGGAGGTTGCTTCCGGAGCCGGAGACGAGGACGACGATGCGGGCTGCCGCCGCGGGCTCAGTCACCCCAGCACCCTATCGGGCAGGTCAGGTCGACTACCGGGCGGCTGTCGTGCAGGTCAGGCTGACTTCCCGGCGGAGCAGGCGATCCGGTTTGGCCGGGGAGACGGCTCGCCCGCGGGAGAGGGGCGCCGGTCACGATCGGCATGTCGGGCGCAGGGCGGACCACCAAAGTGGCGCTGATTAGGTACGCTGCCGGACGCTCGGGGCACCGCTGTACCCCGGCAAGTAGACGCGGCTAACGTCTAACCCGTAGGACCTGTCGAAGGAGTCTTGTCATGCAGCCCGGCTACCCAGGCCAGGACCCGTACGGGCAGCAGCCGTCGGATCCGAACACACCGCAACCGCAGGATCCGTACGCCCAGCCGCAGCAGCCCACCTCGGGCCAGCCCTACGGTCAGCCGCCGACCTCGGGCCAGCCCTACGGTCAGCCGCCGACCTCGGGCCAGCCCTACGGTCAGCCACCCACCTCGGGCCAGCCCTACGGTCAGCCGCAGTACCAGGATGCGCAGCAGCCGTACCAGGATCCGTACGGCCAGCAGCCGATGCCGGGCCAGCCCTACGGCGCGGCTCCCGGTTACCAGACCGGGGGGTACGCCCCGGCCGGCGGGCAGAACAACACGCTCGGACTGATCGCGATGATCGTCGGCATCATCTCGATCCCGGCGGCGTGCTGCGCCGCGCTCGGCATCGTCGCCGGCATCGCCGCCATCGTGCTCGGCTACCTCGGCCGGGGCAAGGCCAGCCGGGGCGAGGCCAGCAACGGGGGCCAGGCCACGGCCGGTCTGATCTGCGGCGCGGTCGGCCTGGTCCTCGGGGTGGCCAATGCGATCCTCGCGGTCGTGCTGAACGTCAACGGGTTCTCCTACACCCCGTGACCGTTTCCGGCGGGCGCAGCGCCGCCCGGAGACGGTGACAGCCGCAGTGGGGCGCTCCGGATGTTCCGGGGCGCCCCAAGCGCTTTCCCAGCCTGCCGAACCCGCCCGGCAAACCCGCCCGCCCAACACGCCCGGCGAACTAAGCCCCGACCGCTCTCAGACGCGGCCGATCGCGCGGGTTGCGACGGCGCCGATCAGGGTGCCGACCAGCACGACGACGGTTCCCCCGGCAGCCACCTGCCAGTAGGCCGGCCCCACCTCGGCGAGCCGGCCGCCGCCGAGCGGCCCCCCGGAGAGGAACGCCGCGAGCCCCAACACCGCCCCGGCGACCGGTCCGCCGACCGCGGCCGCGCCGATCAGCGGGGCCCAGCCGGGCGGGGCCGCGTTCCGCTCGATCGCGGAGCGCATCCTGCGCCGGGCGAGCAGCCATCCCGCGGCCATGCCGGCCAGCACCGGAACGGCGAGCACGGCGCCACCGACCCCGCCGAGCGGCCCCTGTGGCAGCCCGGCCAGCAGCGGTACGGCCGGCAACGCCCCGATGGAGACCTCGGAGGTACGGACCGCGGTGTCGGTGCCGACGGCGAATCCTGGCCCGAGGAGATAGCTGGCGGCCCAGACCGCCGCGTTCGGTGCGTAGCCGAGGCTGACCAGGGTGATGCCGGCCTGGCCGAGCAGACCGGTGCGATAGGCCCCGATCATGTCGGCCGCCTCCCCACCGCCGGTCGCCACCGCCAAGCCGGCGGCTCCGGCCCCCGCCCCGAGCAACAGCAGGGCCGCGACGACCCCGGTACGCAGCCCGTCCCGGAGCACCAGCGGGGTACGCCGGGCCACGATCACCAGTAGGCCGCTGGCGCGCAGCGCCCCGAACAGCGCGGCGACGGTACCGAAGGCGGTCAGCGTCCACCCGGCCCGCAGCGGTGCGGCGCTCGGGCCACCGCCGCCCAGCAGCAGCGCGGCCAGTGCACCGAGTGTGCCGTACCCGATGCCGACCGCGCCCGCGACGGCGAGTGCCCGTCCCGCCGTCGGCCGTTCCCGGACCCGGGCCGCCCGACTGACGTGCACACCGGCCCGGTTCAGCCGCCAGGCCGCGAGCATGGCGAGGGCGAGCGGCGGCAGGCCGAACGGCCCGGCGTCGGTCTGCAGCGGCACGCCGTGCCCGAGCAACCAGCCGGCCAGCCCCAGGCGCGCCGCGCCGGCGAGGTCGCCGCCGTCGGCGAGCCGGGCCGCTCCGAGAACGGCGGCGACCGGTAGGTAGCAGATCAGGGCCGCCCAGCCGGCGGCCACCGCCGCCGCCACCGCCAGCGGAGCCCGGCCGGGACCTCCCGTCCCGCCCCGGCGCTGCCGGGGCACCCGGCGGGGGCGGTGGCCAGCACCACGACGGTCGAGCCCGGCCTGTTCCTCCGGCGGAGCTTTTCCGCCCAGCCCGTTGCGACGCCGTTCCGCGCGCTCCGCCGGCTCCGCACGTCGACCGGCCGGATCGCTCCGCGGCTCCGCACGCCGACCAGCGGGATCGGCCTCCGCCGGCTCCGCACGCCGTCCGGCCGGCGCGGTGGGGTCGGTCTCCGGCCGCTCCGGCCGGCCCGACCGGTCAGGAACGGTGGGTGGTGGCATCAGCGCCTACTCTGGCACAACAGCGGGTCCGCACGTCTACGACACCACCACACGGCCGGCCGGAGCCGGCGCCACCACACGGCCGGCCGGAGCCGGCGCGACATCCGCGAGTCGGTGCGACAAGGGCGGCCGGAGCCGGCGGACATCCTCAGCCGGCCCCGGTCTCCCCGATCGGTCAGTTGCCCGACATCAGCCCGCGCATCAGCCGGGCGGTCTCGCTCGGCGTCTTGCCGACCTTCACCCCCGCCGCCTCCAGGGCGGCCTTCTTGGCGTCGGCGGTGCCGGCCGAGCCGGAGATGATCGCACCGGCGTGTCCCATGGTCTTGCCAGGCGGGGCGGTGAACCCGGCGATGTAGCCGACCACCGGCTTGGTGACGTTGGACTTGATGAACTCGGCCGCCCGCTCCTCGGCGTCACCGCCGATCTCGCCGATCATCACGATGGCGTCGGTCTCCGGGTCGGCCTGGAACGCGGCGAGCGCGTCGATGTGGGTGGTCCCGATGATCGGGTCGCCGCCGATGCCGACGCAGGTGGAGAAGCCGATGTCACGCAGCTCGTACATCATCTGGTAGGTCAGGGTGCCGCTCTTGCTGACCAGGCCGATCCGGCCCGCACCGCTGATGTCGGCCGGGATGATGCCGGCGTTGGAGGCGCCCGGCGAGGCGATACCGGGGCAGTTCGGGCCGATGATCCGGGTCCGCTCCCCCTGCGCGAGATTGTGTGCCCAGAACGCGGCGGTGTCGTGCACCGGCACGCCCTCGGTGATCACCACCGCGAGCGGGATGCCGGCGTCAATCGCCTCGACCACGGCCGCCCGGGTGAACTGCGGCGGCACGAAGATGACCGTCGTGTCGGCGCCGGTGGCCGCCATCGCCTCGGCGACGTTCGTGAAGACCGGCAGCTCGACCCCGTCGTTGAGGCCGTCAAAGCCGACCTTCTGGCCCGCCTTGCGCGGGTTGACCCCGCCGACCACGTTGGTCCCGGCCGCCAGCATCCGCCGGGTGTGCTTCATGCCCTCGGAACCGGTCATCCCCTGTACGACGACCTTCGATTCCTTCGTCAGCCAGATTGCCATCTCAGACCCCCGCAGCCGCGAGCTCGGCGGCCCGCTGGGCCGCACCGTCCATAGTGTCCACCCGCTGCACCAGCGGGTTGGCGGCGCCGTCGAGGATTGCCCGCCCCGCCTCGGCGTTGTTGCCGTCGAGCCGCACCACGAGCGGCTTTTCGACCGTCTCGCCACGCTCGGCCAGCAGGGCGAGGGCCTGGATGATGCCGTTGGCGACCTCGTCACAGGCGGTGATACCGCCGAAGACGTTGACGAAGACGCTGCGCACCGACGGGTCGGAGAGCACGATCTCGAGTCCGTTCGCCATCACCGCGGCGCTCGCGCCGCCGCCGATGTCGAGGAAGTTCGCCGGCTTGACGCCGCCGTGCGACTCGCCCGCGTACGCCACCACGTCGAGGGTGGACATGACCAGGCCGGCGCCGTTGCCGATGATGCCGACCTCGCCGTCGAGCTTGACGTAGTTGAGGTCCTTCTCCTTGGCCCGCTGCTCCAGCGGGTCCACCGACGCCTGATCCACCAGCGCCTCGTGGTCGGGGTGCCGGAAGGCGGCGTTCTCGTCGAGCGAGACCTTGGCGTCCAGGCAGAGCACCGTGCCGTCGGTCGTCCGGGCCAGCGGGTTCACCTCGACCAGGGTGGCGTCCTCGGCCACGAATGCCTGCCACAGTCGTACGGCGATCGGCACCACCTGGTCGGTCAGCTCGGCGGGAAAGCCGGCCGCCTCGACGATCTCGCGCGCCTTGGCCTCGTCGACGCCGGCGTTCGCGTCGATTGCCACCTTGGCGACCCGCTCCGGCGTCTCGGCCGCGACCTGTTCGATGTCCATGCCGCCGGCAACGCTGGCGATGCAGAGGAAGGTGCGGTTCGCCCGGTCGAGCAGGTAGGAGAAGTAGTATTCCTCGGCGATGTCCGCGGTCACGGTCAGCATGACCTTGTCGACCGTGTGGCCCTTGATGTCCATGCCGAGGATGTCGGTGGCCCGGGCCACCGCCTCGTCCGCCCCCTCGGCCAGCTTGACGCCGCCCGCCTTGCCCCGGCCACCGACCTTCACCTGGGCCTTGACGACCACCCGGCCGCCGAGGCGCTCGGCGATCGCGCGGGCCTCCTCGGGATTCGTCGCTACGCCGCCGGCCAGCACGGGCAACCCGTGCCGCTCGAACAGCTCACGCCCCTGGTATTCGTACAGGTCCACGATTGCGCGTCCCGTCCCGTCTCCGCGGCGCGCCGTCGCACCGCCGCCAGCGTGTGAATGAGTGTGGCCCGACGTACGCAAAACAGGCCATCGCCGCAGCCTAGCGAGGCGACCACGGCCGGCATCCACGTGGGTGCTCGGTGTGCGGTAACGCACAACCGCCGGACGTGCCCCCACCCCGCCGCCGGAGGCACCCTTCGCCGCCGCCGGACGGGCTCGTGCACGGCGGGCGCGGAAACTCGCAGTCGGTGGGCCCGGAAAAGATTCCCCGCGCGGCGTAACCCGGCGTAAGGGACGTCGTTGAGTCTGATGTCGGAGTGCTGGGGGAAGCGCAACGACGGATACGGCCGATGCCCTGTCGGTCGAGGGGTGGCGGCGGGGCATCGTGCATAGAGAGGCCGGACGTGTGAGGGGTGCGTCCGGCCTCTCCCCCATCCCGCGCCGACCTGCTCGCCGGCTCTCCGTCCTTCGAGGGGAGACGCCGCAGCCGACCGGAAAGGCGTGGGCCGGGTCGATGGGCCGGGCGCCGGGGTCGACGGGCCGGCGTCGGGACCGGTTGCGGCGTTCAGCCGACGACGGGCTGACCCACGTTGGCCCGGACCCACTCCACGATCGAGCCGGTGGTGGCGCCCGGGCCGAAGATCCTTGCCACGCCGATCCGCTCCAGTTCCGGGATGTCCGCCTCCGGAATGATCCCGCCGCCGAAGACGACCAGGTCTGCCGCGTCCCGCTCGGTGAGCAGTTCCAGCACCCGGCGGAAGAGCGTCATGTGCGCCCCGGAGAGCACCGAGAGGCCGATCGCGTCGGCGTCCTCCTGGATCGCCGTCTCCACTATCTGCTCCGGCGTCTGGTGCAGGCCGGTGTAGATGACCTCCATGCCGGCGTCCCGCAGGGCACGGGCGACCACCTTCGCGCCCCGGTCGTGCCCGTCCAGGCCGGGCTTGGCGACGACGACCCGGATCCGAGAACTCATCAGCGCAACACCTCTCCAGGACACCGACCAGACCCACCTTAACGAACGGTAACCCAGTCGCCGGCCCCCGGGAAGCCATCCGGCGACCCCCGGTCAGCGACTCCGGGATCACCCCGAGTCGAGCCGATCCGATGACAGCGCGCCGTCAGCAAGGTAACTGAGCGTCAATAACGAGGCCGATCGCAAAAGGTTACGAGATGTGGCATTCCATGACGGACAACCGCACAGCGAACCGGCAATATGGCGCTGCGACTTGTGGCGCGCCTAGGGGTTGGCTACCGTGGCCCACGGTTGCCATCAGGTCCATGACCGGGTGACAACGCGGTCAACCGGAGTTCACCTCGATCCTCGAACGCCGGTGACGGTCGCAACACTGACCCGACAACGGAGGGTGTGCGTGCGCCAGCGCCTGTCGTCTGAGCCCGATCGCTATCGAGGGCGACGACGCGTCCCCACACCCCCGCGCAGCCGCTACGCCGCCGTCGTCACCACCGCGTTCGTCGGCGCCGGCGTCGTCGCGCTCGGCGCGGGGGCTCTGCCGGACGCCAAGGCGGTCAGCCCGTCCGCACTCGCCGACCTGGAGAAGGCCGCCGCCACCAGTGAGGACCTGAGCGCCCGGGCCGCCGACGCCGAGACCGAGCGGGCTTCCCGGACCGACGAGCGGGAGGATGGCCTCGCCTCCACGCTGGCCGCCGCCCCGGAGGTCTGGCGGCTCCCGCTCGAGGAATACCACTTCACCTCGCCCTACGGGATGAAGTGGAACAAGCTGCACGCCGGCATCGACCTGGCCGCCGTCGAGGGCACGCCCTACAACGCGGTGCACGCCGGCACGGTGACCAAGGCCGGCTGGTACGGCGGATACGGCTACTGCGTGATCGTCCAGCATCCCGACGGCACCGAGTCGATCTACGGGCACTCGTCGAAGCTGCTGGTGAGCGAGGGGCAGGAGGTCAAGGCCGGCGATCCGCTCGGCCTGGTCGGCAACACCGGCCACTCCTACGGCTCCCACCTGCATCTCGAGCTGCATGTCAACGGCAAGCCGACGGACCCGATCCCCTACCTGCGGGACCGGGGAGTGGACATCCAGCTCCAGGTCGACGACCTTTACGGAGACGTACCCGTTTCCTGACTATCTGTAACGTCACTTTACTGCCCGATCGCTACCGTTCGGGCGGTTTTGATGTTTCCGGCACTTCGGAGAAGTTCCCTCCGTCACATCGGCCGCTGTGAGCCGCCACACAACGGCGGTACGCCGGAAAGCGCCCAACGGTTGGCATTTCCGGCGTAGCTCCGCGCACCGTGCCCCGCCCGCCGGTCCACTCCGGCGCCCCGACGGCGGTCGGGCACCGGCACGCCGCCACGATTTCCGGGTCCATGCCCGCCTCAGGAAGGGACCCGCGTCGTGCCGGAGACCGACCCGATCCAGCCCGAGCCGACCGATGACGCCGCGCCGACCGCCACGCCGACCGGCGACGCCGAGCCGACCGCTCGCACGACGTCGAGCGGTGACACGACGTCGAGCGGTGACACGACGTCGAGCGGTACTTCGCGTGGCCCCGGGCCGGGCGCGCGCCGCAGCCGCTCCGGCGTCGCCCGGCACCGGCTCGGCCGCCGCCGCCGCCCGTACCTCGTCCTCGGACTGGTCGCCCTGCTCGTTGTCGCGGTGGCCGGCGCGGTGACGGCGGTGACCGTCGGTGCGGGCAGTGACCGGGCGTCCGAGCGGGTCTCGGTGGCGGAGCAGGAGGCGGCCAGGGCCGCTGCCGCACAACGTGCCGACCGATCCGCGCGGGAGGGCATCCCCGAGGTCACCGCAGCCCCGCCGCCGAGCGCCGCCGCGACCGGCCCGTCCCCCAGCAGCACGCCGGCAACCGCCGGACCGGCCCGCAGCAGCAGCACGCCCGCGACGAAGGCGAGCCCGACCGCCAGCCGCGCGGCGCCGGCCTGGGTCGACCCGATGCCGGGCGCCGACGTCACCTCCTGTTTCGGTCCCCGCTGGGGGACGATGCACGCCGGCATCGACCTGGCGATGCCGGCGGACACCCCGATCCGGGCCGCCGGGGCCGGCACGGTGGTGAACGCGGGATGGGCCTTCGCCGGATACGGCATCTCCGTGGTCGTCGACCACGGCAACGGCTACCTGACCCACTATGCCCACCAGAGCCGGACGGTGGTCAGCGTCGGGCAGCGGGTCACCCCCGGCCAGGTGATCGGCTACGAGGGGGCCACCGGCGACGCCACCGGGCCGCACCTGCACTTCGAGGTGCACGAGGGGCTGTGGAACCAGATAGACCCGGCCCCCTGGATGCGGGCCCGCGGCGTCGACCTGGGCTGCTGACCGGTTCGCAGGTCTCCCGCGGTCGCTACTCGACGCGGGTGCGGTGGTCCTTGGCCAGGCCGTGCAGTGGGCATGGCTGTCTCGGCGCCCGAGGGCACAGGACCCACAGGTCGGTCGCCGTCGCCCGGTAGAGGCGGTACGGCGAGGAACCGGTCACGTCGTCCCGGGTCAGCGCGGTACCGCCCCGGTCGGCGGGCCCGGGGTACGCCTGCAGTCCGCGCTCGAGGTCGTCGCCGTGCAGTTCGCGTGCCGGCCCGACCGCGTACAGGGCACGACCGTGGTAGGGCCGGACGCTCGAGTCGAACACGACAATGCTCACCTGCGGGCGTTCGGTGAGGTTGCGTGAGTGCACGGCGTCGGTGTCGGAGCTCCAGTAGAACTCGCGGAGGCCCGATGCGGCGAAGTAGACCGGGGAGGTCCAGGGCCGGCCAGCCGAATCGACCGTGCCGAGGGTCAGGAACACGTTCGCATCAAGCAACGCTCGTGCGTGTGCGGTGATATCGTCCGCGGTCATCGTGAAGCGGCCTTCTGTCGGGGGGCTATCGGCGCACCTTGAACCTCAGGTGTAAAACCCGGTCGCCCTGGACGACCACGTGTGGATCCTCCAGCAGATGCTGCCCGTCGATGCTGCCGAAATAGCTCTTGCCCGACCCGAACACCACGGGCACCACATCCATCGCCACCTCGTCCACGAGTCCGGCCCCGAAGATCTGGCTGCCCACATTGCCGGCGTTCACGGCGACGTCCCGCTCCCCGGCGAGTTCCCTGGCCCGCTCGATCGCAGCGGTCACGTCATCGAGGAAGTGGTACGACGCCTCGGGGTGCCAGCCCTCGGGCTTGGGGCGGTGGGACACGACGACCACGTGGTCACCCACGGGCGGATGACCCTCCCAGCCGTTCACCAGGTCGAACAGGTGCCTGCCCAGCACGATGGTGCCGACGCGATCCCACATCGTCCGGACGTACACCGCCGATGCACGCGAGACCTTGAAACTGCTGCCCACTCCGGAATGATCGTACGGCTGATCGCCGCCTTCGGTGATCGGCGTGTCGCCGTTGAAGTACCAATCGTGGAGCGGCCCGACGTCGTCACGCTCGTCGGCGATGAAGCCGTCCACCGACACCACGTTGTGCATGATCACTGCGCCCACGAATTCTCCTCGGCATCTCCTTGGGTATTCGCCCCTGATCTTGTCGCTCCTCGGGCGACTGAGCTTGTAAAAAATCACACAGCGGGCATCGGACCGCTGTCCGGCGGGAACCCCTGCTCGGCCGGGAACCGGCGCCGCAGGGCCAGGTATTCGGTCGGAGTGTGGCCGGTGAAATCCTTGAACTCCCTACTGAAGTGGGCCTGGTCGAAGTAGCCCCCGCGGTGAGCGAGCTGCGACCAGTCGACCGGGCGCATGGCGTCCACGGAGAGGATCAGGCGCGCGAATCGGTAGATCCGCGCCATCCGCTTTGGAGTGATCCCGATGTGGGACTTGAACTGCGTGGCCAGGTGGGTGCCGCTCACCCCGGCGGCGTCGGTCAGCGCACCGATCGGGACCGCGCCGTGGAACGTCTCCAATCGCCCGCCCGTGCGCCGGACCAGGTCGAGGCCGCCCACGGGCGCCTCGGCAAGTCGCGACCGCAGCTCCTCCTCCAGCACCCGCAACGTCTCGATAGCCGATGCGACGCCGCCGACCTGGTTGCGAATCCGGTCCAGCGCCCCCTGCCAGACAGCGTCGACCGGCACCCACCGGTCCCGCAGCTCGGTCGCCGGCATGTCGACGAAAGGCGACATGCCCCAGGGTTTGAAGTGGACCCCGACCAGCCGGACCCGCGTGGGGTACTCGACAAGAAACCGCCTGGTCCACACGCCCACGAACCACCCGTCGGTGAAGAGCGCCGGTGGCACCGCAGGATCGGAATCCCAGACGCGGACGGGTTCCCCCAGGTTGACGAAGAGGTGTGCCGACGGCATCGGTGGGACGTTCATCCTGCGGTACCGCGGGGCCCCGGTCAGGTAGTAGATGTCGTCGATGAACCGGTCGAGCGGCGGGGCGGGCACCTGGCCGACGTATTCCACGAACCCTCCTCGACCCTGGCGGGGCCGTTCGTCGCCGACGGTGCTCAGAGTTTGTCGATCGGGGCGTGCCGGAGCACCAACCAGAGCGTCTGGTCGCCGAAGTCGATCTGGGCCCGGACACCCGGACCGTGTCCCTCGACCGCCAGCACCCGGCCGAGGCCGTACCGCTGGTGGTTGACCCGGTCCCCGACGGCGACCTTGGGCGGCTGCTTCAGCTCACTGGCGGTGCTGAGCCGACTGGCGTCGATGCCGAGCCGCGAGGCGAGCTGGGCGGCCTTCGGCGTACCCCCGGCGAAGCCGCCGCCCCGGTGTCCGCCGGAGCGCTCCTCGGCGCCGGACCGGCCACCCACGCCGCCGCCCGTCCCCGACCAGGAGGTGTACGCGGCGCCGGTGCGCTCCCAGCGGACCAGGTCGCCCGGCAGCTCGTCGACGAACCGGGACGGCGGGTTGTAGGAGGGCTGCCCCCAGGCCGACCGGGTCACCGCCCGGGAGAGGTAGAGCCGCTTGCGGGCCCGGGTGATCCCGACGTACGCCAGCCGGCGCTCCTCCTCCAGCTCCCGGTTGTCGCCGAGCGCGCGCAGGTGCGGGAAGACGCCGTCCTCCAGGCCGGTCAGGAAGACCACCGGGAACTCCAGGCCCTTGGCGGTGTGCAGGGTCATCAGGGTGACCACACCCTGGTGGTCGGGGTCGTCGGACGGCACCTGGTCGGCGTCGGCGACCAGCGCGACCTGCTCCAGGAAGCCGGCCAGGGTGGCGCCGGGGCCGTCCTCGTCGCCGGCGAGCGCCTCGACCCGCTCGGTGTACTCCCGGGCGACGCTCACCAGTTCCTGGAGGTTCTCCACCCGGCCGGCGTCCTGCGGGTCGATGCTCTCCTCCAGCTCGCCGAGGTAGCCGGAGCGGGTGAGGGCCGCCTCCAGCACCTCCTCCGGCAGGGCCGTTTCGGCCAACTCGCGCAACTCGTCGAGGAGTGAGACGAACTCGGCGATGGCGTTGGCGGCCCGGGTGGAGATGCCCGGCGCCTCGGCCGCCCGGCGCAGCGCGGCGCCGAACGAGATCCGGTCCCGGGTGGCCAGCGCCGCCACGCAGGCCTCGGCCCGGTCGCCGATGCCCCGGCGCGGGGTGTTCAGGATGCGCCGGATGCTGACCGTGTCGTCGTCGTTGACAACCGCGCGCAGGTAGGCCAGGGCGTCCCTGACCTCCTTGCGCTCGTAGAACCGGACCCCGCCGACCACCTTGTAGGGGAGGCCGACCCGGATGAAGACCTCCTCGAAGACCCGGGACTGGGCATTGGTGCGGTAGAAGACCGCGACGTCACCCGGACGGGCCGCACCGGCGTCGCAGAGCCTGTCGATCTCCCGGCCCACCCAGTCCGCCTCGGCGTGCTCGGTGTCGGCGACGTAGCCGACGATCTGCTCGCCGGCCCCCTCCTCGCTCCAGAGCCGCTTCGGCTTGCGCGAGCTGTTGCGCTCGATGACCGCGTTGGCGGCGTTGAGGATCGTCTGGGTGGAGCGGTAGTTCTGCTCCAGCAGGATGGTGCGGGCGTCGGTGAAGTCCCGCTCGAACTCGAGGATGTTGCGGATCGTGGCGCCCCGGAACGCGTAGATCGACTGGTCGGCGTCGCCGACCACGCAGAGCTCGGCGGGCTCCAACCCCGGCGTGCCGCCGACCAGCTCCTTGACCAGCGTGTACTGCGCGTGGTTGGTGTCCTGGTATTCGTCGACCAGAACGTGCCGGAAGCGACGACGGTAGCTCTCCGCGACGTGCGGGTGCGACTGGAGCAGGTGCACCGTCGTCATGATCAGGTCGTCGAAGTCCAGCGCGTGCGCCTCGGTCAGCCGCCGCTGGTAGAGCGTGTACGCCTCGGCGAGTGCCCGTTCGTTCGGCCCCGACGCCCGGGCGGCGAAGGTCTCCGGGTCGATCAGCTCGTTCTTCAGGTTGGAGACCTGGGTGGTCAGCCCGCGCGCCGGATAGCGCTTCGGATCGAGGTCGAGCTCGCGGGTGACAAGCTGCATCAGCCGGCGCGAGTCGTCGGCGTCGTAGATCGAGAACGTCGACTTCAGGCCGGCGTGCTCGTGCTCGGCCCGCAGGATGCGTACGCAGGCCGAGTGGAACGTCGAGACCCACATCAGCCGGGCCCGCCCCCCGACCAGCGCGGCGACCCGGTCCTTCATCTCACCGGCCGCCTTGTTGGTGAAGGTGATCGCGATGATCTGCCCCGGATGCACGTCCCTGGCGGCGAGCAGGTAGGCGATGCGGTGGGTGAGCACCCGGGTCTTGCCCGAACCGGCGCCCGCCACGATCAGCAGCGGCGAGCCCGAATGGGTCACCGCAGCCCGCTGCGGCCCGTTCAGCCCGGCCAGCAGGGCCTGCGGGTCGGCGGGCGAGGGCCGGCGGCGCGGCGCGTCCTCGGCCGGCGGGACGGAGGGCGGCGGGGGTTCGAAGAGAGCATGCATCGCCCCGCGAGTCTATGCCGCCGGGCGGACAAGGTACGCCTCCGCCGGGCCGTACGCCCCCGCCGGACCGTTGGGCGGGGATCGGCGATGTGCTTGCCAAGCCATCGCTGGCTGGGCATACTCAAGCCGTGATCCATCGGGTGCGGCCCTACTTTTACTACGGCTCCGGGAGTCCGGCAGCCGTGGGTCGCGCCTGAGACATGACCTACGAAAGCCCCGGGCTCCTGGAGCCCGGGGCTTTTAGCGTCGGGTTCCAGGCACCGGGGCCAACTGGCAGGGAGGACCCCATGGCGGCAGAGGTGGCAGCAGAGGTGGCGGAGCAACCCGTCGAGTCGAACGGTGCCGAGCCCGTTACCGGGACCAGCGCACCGGAAGCCTCGGAGCACATTCTCGGGCTACGCGGGCGGATCGACGAGATCGACCACGAGTTGATCGCGCTCTGGCGGGAGCGGGCCGCGCTCTCCCAGCAGGTCGGCCGGACCCGGATGGCCTCCGGCGGCACCCGGCTCGTCCTCTCCCGGGAGCGCGAGATCCTGGACCGCTTCCGGGAGGCGCTCGGCGCGGACGGCACCCAGCTCGCCCTGTTACTGCTCCGCGCCGGTCGCGGCCCGCTCTGAGCAGCCCACGCGCTCTGGACAGCCGACCCGCGCTTCCTGAGCAGCAGCCTGGTGACGCGGGCGGAGCCGGTTGACGCGGGCCCGGGACGCCGGCCGCATGGATGGCGGCCCGCGCCCCGGGCAGTGAGGAGGCGTTCTACTACCACCGGTGGCGGCCGGGTCAGGCCCACCACCGACGCCTGACCGGTCTAGTCGACCACGTGCGCGTGTACCACGTCCCGCTCCTCGGCGAAGTGGCACGCGCTCGGGTGCGCCGAACGCTCCCGCTCGACCAGTGCCGGCTCCTGGGTCGCGCAGATCTCCTGCGCCTTCCAGCACCGGGTCCGGAACCGGCACCCCGAGGGCGGGTTGGCCGGCGACGGCACGTCACCCTCCAGGACGATCTGGTCGCGCTGAC
Source organism: Plantactinospora sp. WMMC1484 (assembly GCF_049315195.1). NCBI lineage: Bacteria > Bacillati > Actinomycetota > Actinomycetes > Micromonosporales > Micromonosporaceae > Plantactinospora > Plantactinospora sp. WMMC1484. The sequence goes on along the minus strand of NZ_CP186055.1, from coordinate 2,283,979 downwards.
CGCGCAGCGTCGGGTCCGGCACCGGCACCGCCGAGAGCAGCGCCTGGGTGTAGGGGTGCGTCGGCCGCTCGTAGATCTCGTCCTCGACGCCGATCTCCACGATCTTGCCGAGGTACATCACCGCGACCCGGTTGGCGATGTGCCGCACCACCGACAGGTCGTGCGCGATGAAGATGTACGAGAGCCCGAGCTCGTGCTGCAACTTCTCCAACAGGTTGATCACCTGGGCCTGGATCGACACGTCCAGCGCCGAGACCGGCTCGTCACAGACGATGATCTCCGGCTGCAACGCCAGCGCCCGGGCGATGCCGATCCGCTGCCGCTGCCCACCCGAGAACTGGTGCGGGTACCGGTTGATGTGCTCCGGGTTCAACCCGACAAGATCCAGCAGCTCCCGGACCCGCTGCTTCCGCTGCCCCGCCGGCACCACGTCCGGGTGGATGTCGAACGGCTCGCCGATGATGTCGCCGACCGTCATGCGCGGGTTGAGCGAGGTGTACGGGTCCTGCAACACCATCTGAATGTGACGCCGCGCCCGCCGCAGGGCACCGCCGGCCAGCCGGGTCATGTCCTGGCCCCGGACGTCGATCGAGCCGCTGGTCGGCTTCTCCAGCCCGACCAGCAGCTTGGCCAGCGTCGACTTGCCGCACCCCGACTCGCCCACCACGCCGAGGGTTTCGCCCCGGCGCAGTTGCAGGTCGACACCGTCGACCGCGCGCACCGCACCGATCTTCCGCTGGAAGACGATGCCCCGGGTGATCGGGAAGTGCTTGACCAGGTCGCGGGTCTCCAGCACCACGTCGTTACCTGACGGCTGGCTCATCGCCGACCACCTCCGTCCAGAAGTGGCAACGCGCCGTCCGGCCCGGTGCCACGTCGTACTGCTGCGGGGCCGGGTCGACCCGGCAGGCGTCGCGGGCGTACCCGCAGCGCGGGTGGAACGGGCAGCCGGCCGGGATCCGGGTCAGGTTGGGCGGCAGTCCCCGGATCACGTTGAGCTGCTGCCCCTTGTGGTCCAGCCGAGGAATGGACTCCAGCAGCGCCTTGGTGTAGGGGTGCGCCGGCCGGGCGTAGATGTCCAGCACCGGCGCCTCCTCGACCACCTTCCCGGCGTACATCACCGAGATCCGGTCGGCCACGTCGGCGACCACGCCCATGTCGTGGGTGATCAGGATCAGTCCCATGTTCCGCTCCCGCCGCAGCTCGGCGAGGAGGTTCATGATCTGCGCCTGCACGGTCACGTCCAGCGCCGTGGTCGGCTCGTCGGCGATCAGCACCTTGGGGTCCAGCGCCAGTGCCATCGCGATCATGACGCGCTGCCGCATGCCGCCGGAGAACTGGTGCGGATAGTCGTTGATCCGCTGCCGGGCGGCCGGGATCTTGACCATGTCGAGCAGCTCGATCGACCGCTTCTTCGCGTCGTGCCGGGACATCCCCCGATGCATCCGGAACAGCTCGCCGAGCTGGAACCCGACCGAGAAGACCGGGTTCAGCGCGGAGAGCGCGTCCTGGAAGATCATCGCGATGTGGTTGGCGCGTACCTTGCGACGCTGCTCCTCGGGGAGCTTGAGCAGGTCGACGCCGCGATAGCGGATCGCACCCCCGGTGACGAAGCCGGGCGGCGAATCGAGAATGCCCATGATCGCCTGGGCGGTGACGGACTTGCCGCAGCCGGACTCACCCAGGATCGCCAGCGTCTCACCGGGATCCAGGTACAGGTCCACCCCGTTGATCGCCTTGGCCACCCCGACCTGGGTACGGAACTCGACGCGCAGACCCTCGACCTCCAGCAGCCGGGCGGACGAGTCCAGCCCGGGCAGGACGTCGATCTCTGCCTTGATATCGGTCATGGGTCAGCTCACCGCAGCCTCGGGTCGAAGGCGTCGCGGATCGCGTCGCCGAGCATGATGAACGCCAGCACGGTCATGGCCAGGAAGACCGACGGCCAGACCAGCGGAGTGGCCGTCTCCCGGACGTACGGCGCCGCCGTCGAGATGTCGATGCCCCAGGAGATGGCGTTGCCCTTCAGGCCGACACCGAGGAAGGTCAGGGTGGCCTCGGTGGCGATGTTGATGCCGAGCAGGATGGTCAGCACCACCACGAAGGGCGCGGCCGCGTTCGGCAGGATGTGCCGGAACATCAGCCGCACCGGGCCGGCGCCCAGCATCCGGGCCGCCGCGACGTAGTCCTGGCTCTTGGCCGCGATCACCGACGAACGCATGATCCGGGCACCGGTGGTCCAGGTCAGCACCCCCAGGGTGAAGACCACCGCCCAGAAGCCCGAGTTCTGCGGGTCGGCGGAGAGCCGCCGGGCGAGCACGATCGCCGCGAGCAGGGTGGGGATGCCGAGCACGATGTCGATGCCGCGGGCGAGCAGGGCATCGATCCAGCCGCCGAAGTAGCCGGCCGCCATCCCGACGACCAGGCCGATCGTCCCGGCGATCAGGGTGGCGAAGAGCCCGATCAGCACCGAGTTGCGGGCACCGTGGATCGTCCGGGCGTAGACGTCACAGCCCTGGAAGTTGTAGCCGAAGATCGCCCCGCCGGAGGGCCCCTGGTGCTGCCGGGAGAGCGCGCAGGCACCCGGGTCGGCCGAGGTGAACAGGGTCGGGAAGGCCGCCATCGTGACGACCAGCACGACCAGCACCGCGGCTCCCCAGAAGATCCAGTTCCGGCGCAGGTCGTCCCAGGCGTCGCCGGTCAGGCTGCGTGGCTTCTCCGGTCCGGCCTCCGGGGCTCCGGGCGGGCCTCCGGGTATGGCATCGGCCTCGGCCTTGGCCGCAGATTCGACGTTACTCATCGGGCGCCTCGCTCACTCTTGCCCGCCATCTCGCTACGCTCCGCGCCGCCATCAGGCACACACGCGCTGAGCCGGCGGTTTCGCTTACTCATAACGGATCCTCGGGTCGAGGACCGCGTACAGCAGGTCGACGATCAGGTTGACCACCAGGAAGACGATCACCAGGATGCTGACGAACCCGACCACCAGCGGCCCGTCCTCGGTGCGGATACCCCGGAACAGGTTGAAGCCGACGCCCGGGATGTTGAAGACACCCTCGGTGACGATCGCGCCGGCCATCAGTTGCCCCAGGTCGAGACCGATCAGCGTCACGACCGGGATCAGCGAGTTGCGCAGCACGTGGACGCCGATCACCCGCCGGTTCGCCAGGCCCTTGGCCCGGGCGGTGCGGACGTAGTCCGAGCGGAGGTTCTCCGCGACCGACGCCCGGGTGACCCGGATCTGGGTGGCGATGACCAGACAGCTCAGCACCACCGCCGGAAGGATGAGTTGGTAGAACCCGGGTTCGGCACCGGCTGTCGCGGGAAACCACCGCAACTGCACGCCGAAGATGAGCTGCGCCAGCGGCGCCAGCACGACGATCGGCAGGGAGAGCAGGATCAGCGTGATGATCAGCGTGGTGTTGTCGAAGAGCCCACCGCGCCGGATCCCGGAGATGATGCCGGCAGTGACGGCGAAGAGCGCCGAGATGATGATCGCGAAGACGGCGAGCCGGATGGTCACCGGCCAGGCCTGCTGCATCATGTCGGCGATCGGCCGGTTGGTCAGCGAGATGCCGAAGTCCCCGGTCAGCAGGCCGCGCATGTAGTGGCCATATTGGAGGATGAACGGATCGTCCAGATGGTACCTTTCGGTGAGCGCCTGCCGGACGTTCTCCGGCAGTGGTCGCTCACCCGCCAGAGCCTGGAGCGGGTCGTCCTGGTTGGCGAACATCAGCGCGTACACGATGAAGGTGGCCCCGAAAAACGTCAGGACCCCCTGCAGCACGCGCCGCACGAAGTAGCGGAACATATCCCAAGTCCTTAGCGAGACGAGCATCGGCGACTGCCTGGTGGGCAGCAGACCGTGATGCGCACGGTAGCGACTGCAGCCCCACCGGTCCGATGGCGGGCCGGTGAGGCTCGCACGGACGGTCCGATCCGACCCGGGTTTGGCCGGGTGGACCGGACCGTCCGTGACGTGGAGCAGTCAGGTCAGCTCGTCGCCTCGATCTTGAGGAGCTCGACCTTCTGGAACTTGTCGACCTCGACGTTCTTGACCCGCTCCGAGTGGCCGTAGACGTTCTGGCCGAGCCGCAGCGGAATCACCGGCATGTCGCGGGCGAGGATGTCCTCGGCCTGCTGCCAGAGCTTGATGGCCTCTTCCTCGGTCGGCGCGGCCGAACCCTGCTTGACCAGGTTGTCGAACTCCGGGTTGCTGTAGCCGTAGTAGTTCGACGAACCGTTGGTCCCGTACAGCGGGCCGAGGTAGTTCTCCATCAGCGGGTAGTCCATGATCCAGCCGAGCCGGATCATGCCGACGTCTTCCTTGTTCTCGACCTTGGTGAGCAGGTCGGCGAACTTGGGCTCGCCGACACCGACGCAGTCGACGCCGAGGTTGGCCTTGAGCTGGTTGCAGGTCGCGTCGACCCACGGCTTGTGACCACCGTCGGCGTTGTACGTGATCTTGATCTGCGCCGGGCCGCCCGCGGCCGCGTAGTCCGCCTTGGCCTTGGCCGGGTCGTAGGTGCACGGCTCGCCGCAGCTGTTCTCGCGGTAGCCGGCCACCGCCGGGGAGACGAACGAGGTCGCCGGGCTCTGCGAGCCACGGAAGATGTTGTCGGTGATCTCCTTGCGGTTGATCGCCATGGAGATCGCCTTGCGGACCTCGACCTTCGAGTACTGCGGGAGGAAGGTCGGGAAGCCGACGAACTGGAAGAGCGAGTTCGGGCCGGTCTTGAAGCGGTCACCCAGGTCGGCCGGGGCCTGCGCCAGGTTCTCGATCGGAATCTGGGTCACCACGTCCAGGGCGCCACCCATCAGGTCGGCGTACTGGGCGGTCTGCTCCTGGTAGATCTTGTAGTTGACGCCGCCGACCTTGGGCTTGTCGCCCGGGTAGGCGTCGTAGCGCTCGACCTCGATCTTCGAGTCGTGCTGCCAGGTGCCCTTCATCTTGAACGGGCCGTTACCGATCGGCGCCTGCTCGAAGTCCTCCTTGAGCACACCCTCGGAGGCCCACGCCGCCTGCGGCAGCGGGTAGAAGACGGTGTAGCCCATCACCGAACGCCAGCCGGAGAACGGCTCGGTCAGCGTCACCGTGAAGGTGAGGTCGTCGACCTTCTTGAGGCCGGTCATGGTCTTCGCCTTCGGCTCCGGAGCCTTCTGCGGGCCCTCTTCGCCGTCCGGGTCCTTGGACTGCAGGTCGTTGTAGCCCTCGATGCGCTCGTAGAAGTACGAGCCGCCGTTGCCGTTCGGGCCGTACGCGCCGTGGTTCCACGCGTTGATGTAGCTGTCGGAGGTCACCTTCTCGCCGTTGTGGAAGGTGTAGCCGTCCTTCAGCTTGATCGTCCAGACCTTGTTGTCCGTCGACTCCACCGACTCGGCGGCGACCAGGTACGGCTCGTTGTCGGCGTCGAAGTCCACGAGCGGGCTGAAGAGCGCAGCCAGCACCTCGGCACCGTTGGACTCGGTGGTGTTGGAGGGGATCAGGTGCTGCGGCTCGCCGATGCCGATCGACACCAGGGCGTCGGCCGCCGAGGTCTCGTCATCGCCGCCACCGCAGCCTGCCGCCAACAACATTATGGCGGTCGCTCCGACCGCCATCTTTAACGGGAATTGCCCGCGCATGAGTGAAGCCTCCTCAGGGCGCTCACGAGGGACTGTGAGGTGACTGACACTGTGACACTGAGCTGCCTAGCGCGGAAAGGTGCCGTTATCAACCCGTTAGTTGCGGGGCAATGTTTCCGGTGCGTGTACGAGCCACCCCGGCGCCTCTCCAATATGGCTCTGAGCTGGGAAAACGTCGCCAGCAACAGTTACGTTGCTGGATGCCGACCCGGCACGCTGTGACCTTCCCCGCGTCACTTCGGGCGCTCTCCGATGTCAAGCGCATACCTGCCGTGTTCGGCCGTTCGGGCAACGCGACCCCGGACGGACGGGCAGCCGACAGGTGCCGGGATAGCGAGATTCATCGATGTAGGCTATCTGAACGTCATCGACCGGGCACCCTCCGCTCGACCGATGTCCTACCGGCGGATCCGCCGATGGCGCGCCGCGTGCCGACGGTCGTGCGACTCGGCAGCAACCGCTGGCCGCACCCGGCCGCCGGATCAGACCAGGCGGCGGTCGGCGGCCCAGCGGGAGAGTTCGTAGCGGTTGGACATCTGCAGCTTGCGCAGCACGTTCGAGACGTGTGTCTCCACCGTCTTGATCGAAATGAACAACTCCTTGGCGATCTCCTTGTAGGCGTAGCCCCGGGCGAGCAGCCTGAGCACCTCCCGCTCGCGGTTGGTGAGCTGGTCCAGCTCCGGGTCCGCGACCGGCGCGTCCGGCCGGGAGGCGAAGGAGTCCAGCACGAACCCGGCCAGCCGAGGGCTGAAGACCGCGTCACCGTCGGCTACCCGGCGGATGGCGGCGGTCAGCTCGTCCGGCGAGATCGTCTTGGTGACGTACCCCCGGGCACCCGCCCGGATCAGCCCGATCACGTCCTCCGCCGCGTCCGAGACGCTCAGTGCCAGAAAACGCACCTCCGGGCGGGTACGCCGGACCGCCTCCAGCACCGCCCGACCGCCCCCGTCCGGCATGTGTACGTCGAGCAGCACCACGTCCGGCTCGGTCGCCGCGATCCGGGTGATCGCCTCGGTCACCGTGCTGGCCTCGCCCACCACCTCGACGTGCGCACCCAGCTCGGCCCGTACGCCGGCCCGGAACATCGCGTGGTCGTCGACGAGGAAGACCCGCAGCGGCTGCGGCTCCGAGATGCCCTCCTGCGCCGGCCCCGTCGTCTCGACCATGATTCTTACCTGTCCTTTCCTGCTGCTGCGCTCTCCCGCGGAATCGGCAGGAAGAGTCGCACCTCGGTACCGTCCCCCGGCGCGCTGCGGATCTCGGCCCGCCCACCGTGCCGCTTCATCCGCCCGACGATCGAGCCCCGTACGCCGTGCCGGTGTTCCTCAACGGTAGTCGGATCGAAGCCCGCGCCCCGGTCCCGGACGAAGACGCTGACCTGCTCCGGCTCGACCTCGGCGTAGAGCGACACCGTCTGCACCTTCGCGTGCCGGGCGGCGTTGACGAGTGCCTCCCGGGCCGCGGCCACCAGCGCGCCGACCCGTTCGTCGGTTTCCCGGTCGCCGACCACCACCGCCTCCACCGTGATCGCGAAGGTGTCCTCCACCTCGGCAGCGGCCTGCTCCAGCGCTGCGGCGAACCGCTCGCTGGGAGAACCGGTCGGCCGGTACAGCCAGTTCCGCAGCGACCGCTCCTGCCCCCGGGCGAGCCGCTGGACGGTCTTGACGTCGGCCGCGTTGCGCTGGATCAGGGCGAGGGTGTGCAGCACCTGGTCGTGGATCATCGCGGCCAACTCGGCCCGCTCCTGCTCCCGGATCCGTCCCTCCCGCTCCGCCCGCAGCTGGTTGTAGGTCCGCCAGAGCACCGGCGCGGCCACCACGGCGACCCCGGCGAGCGCGACGAGGGCGAAGATCACGCCGTTGATCACGGCGTCGAAGTTGCCCTGCGGGCGGTACACCGCCACCACGCCGATCAGGCCGACAGCGACCAGCACCCCGCCACCGATGAACCGCAGGATGAAGGCCCGACGGTCGCTCTCCGCCACCACCGCGCCGAGCCACGGCACCGGCAGTGACCGCTCCCACTGCCAGCGGCGCTCCGGCGCGGACTGGTGCCAGATCACCCCGGCACCGACCGCGATGATCGACACCAACCAGCCGGCCGTCCCGGCCACCCCGCCCGACTTGAACGCCAGCACCTCGATCAGGATCACGCCGAGGCCGATAGCGACGAACGGCAGCAGTTGGAAGACGTTGCGCCGGGGTGGGGCACCGCCGGGCAACGGCGGCACCACCGCCCAGAACGCCGCGTAGAGCAGCAGGCCGAGCCCGCTGAACCCGAGCAGCAGGAGGAACACCATCCGCACCCAGACCGCACGGACGCCCAGGTGCAGGGCGATCCCGGCGGCCACCCCGGCGACCATGCGGTGATCGCGGGCGCGGTACAGCCGGGGTGGCTCGGTCACGGCGCGGATAGTCGGGCTCCTCGGGCGTCGGGTGGGTCCCAGGTGGTGGCTGGTCCCAGGTGGTGGAGGGCGCGCTCCGATCGTCACACGCGCCCCGCTCGGCGGCCATGGGGACTCCCCGGACTTTGCCGGCGAGATATCTCAGGGTGGGCTCAGGGTCACCGCCGGAGGCCGCCGGAGCATGACCGACGGAGGATCTGAGCATGACCGACGACGCTGCCGCCCGCGGAACGCCTGGTCCGGTGGGCGGCCCTGACCGAGCGGACAGCCCGGGCCCCGCTCAGGAGCGGCCCGGGGTGCCGGATCCCGGGGTGCCGGATCCCGGCGCTGCCGGCCCACCACCGGCCGAGCCGCGGGACCGCCCGCCCCCCGGAACAGCCTGGCCACCGCCGCCCGGCGACACCCCACCCCCCGGAGCGGGCGGATCCACTCCGCCCGGAGCCGGTGGCCCACCACCTTCCGGACCCGGCGGACCCACAGCACCCGGACCCGGCGAGCCACCACCTGGAGGCGGCGGACCGGAGTTCGGATTCGCCTACCGGTACAACCTCGTCCGGCCACGCGAGGGTCGCTACCTGGCCGGCGTCTGCGCCGCGATCGGCCGGGCCACGAACAGCGACCCGATCCTCTGGCGGGTCCTCCTCGCCGTACTCGGCTTCTTCGGCGGCATCGGCATCCTGGTGTACCTCGCCGCCTGGCTGGTCATTCCGTCCGAGGGTGACAGCGCCTCACCGGTGGAGTCGATGCTGGGCCGGGGCCGGTCGAGCATGTCCCCGGTCACGGTGCTGGTGCTCGGGATCGTCGTCGCGGTGCTCTTCGGCTTCATCGTCACCGACACCTTCCGGGCCGTCCTGCTCGGCGCAGCCGTCCTCATCACCGGCGCACTGCTGCTCAACCGGGACCGGGACCGGGGACGGGCCGGGGTGTACTGGCAACCGGGCACCGCGCCACCACCGCCGCCGGGCTATCCACCGCCGGGTACCGGCCACCCGGTGCCGCCGGGGACCGGGCCCGGATATCCGGGCTGGTACCCGCCGGCCGCGCAACCGCCCACCGCACCGGGCTATCCGGCGGGGGCCACGACGGCCACCGCCCCGCCACCGCCGGCACCGGGCTGGGCTGCGCCCGGCTGGGCAGCACCCGGATGGCCGACCGTGCCGCCGGCGGTCGCGCCGACCGGCGCGCAGCCGGCCGTGCCGCCCGTGCCCGGGGGCTACCGGGCACCGTTCGCGCCGCACGGCCCGTACGCCACCGCGCGGCCGGTCCCACCACCACCGCCGCCACCGCCGAGGGTGAAGGAGCCGAAGCGGCCACGCGAACGCTCGGCGCTGGGCGGTGCCACCTTCTCGATGATCTTCGTGGCGATCGGCCTGGTCGCGATCCTCGACCTGACGAACGCGATCCGGATCGCGCCGTCCACCTACTTCGCCGCCGTCCTGGTGACGATCGCCATCGGGCTGCTGGTCGGCGCCTGGTTCGGCCGAGCCCGCTGGCTGATAGCCCTCGGGCTGGTCGCGGCCTTTGCCCTTGGCATCTCCACCGTGGCCGAGTCGCAGACCGGGCTCCAGCACGAGGAGGACGTCCTCTGGGCGCCAGCCAGCTACGCCGTGCTCGCCGACCGCTACGAGACCCGGCTCGGCAAGGCCACGCTGGACCTGACCCGGATCGACTTCACCGGTCAGGACGCCCGGGTGAGCGTCGACGTCGACCTCGGTGAGGTGAAGGTGATCCTGCCGGCCACCGTCGACGTGACCGTACGGCTCGATGTGAACGCGGGGGACGCCCTGGTCCTGGACCACCGGTACGGCCACTTCAACGGCAGCCCGCGCGAGGTGACCGACCTCGGCGAGGACGGAGCCGGCGGTGGCAAACTGCTGCTCGACCTGTCGGTCGATGCCGCCACTGCGGAGGTGACACGATGAAGGCGCACCGCACCGACGGGGTGTCGCTGACGTTCGCCCTGATCTTCCTCGCCATCGCCACCTGGTGGCTGTTCGCGCAGCTCATGCACCTCACGCTGCCGGCCATCGGCTGGTTGGTGGCGGCGGGCCTGATCGGGGTCGGCGCACTGGGGCTGGTCGGCGTTCTCCGGGCGAACCGGTCGGGGCGGCAGCCGGCGACAGAGCCGGCCGGGCCGACGGTCACGGAACCGGCCCGGTCGACCGATACCGGGTCGGCCCGACCGACCGGCCCGGACCGGGGCGGAGCGATCGACCCGGACCAGACCCGACCGACCGACCCGGACCCGGTCGCTCCGGTCGCTCCGGTCGACCCGGTCGACCCGGTCCCGACCGCATCAACCGCACCCGACCCCAACTGGCGGTTCGACCGCGACCCGGCCGAGCAGATCGACGTCGACCGGCCCACCGCCGAGTTGTACCCCCGGGGTGCCACCGAATCGTTCCCGCGGCCCACCGACACGTTCTCCGGCGGGCAGGACGGCGACGACGGGCCGCGTCGGGAAGGGCCGGCCGGCAACCTCCCCGGAGATGCCCCCGGAACAGGCAGGGGCACCGAGCGGCCCACGTGATCGGTGCGGCGGAATCGGGCGGTGCCTAGACTGGCCGGCGGAGGTTTCCCTCCGCCGGCCGATCACGTGCCGCAGCCGCGAACCGCCCACCGCGTAGCCCGCGCCGGCATCGGCAGCCGTCCGTCCTGACCTCGCGAGGAGCCCGCCCGAGATGACCCAGTCCCCCGCCGGACGCGCCACCGGCCCAGGCCGTCCGGTCCGCGTCGGCGAGCGCGCCGCCCGCGTCCTCACCGCCGAGACCTCCCGGCACCAGGGCCCGAAGACCACCCTGCTGGTCGGGGCCACCACCGACTCGCCGGTACTGGCCGCAGCGCTCGACGCGCAGCTGCACGACGACGTGCTCACCGTCGTACCGGCGGACGCGCTCGCCGCGGACCAGCTCCGGGAGCACCTCGGGACGCTCGGGCAGTGGACCACCAACCGGGTACGGGTGGTCGACTCGCTGATCGAGGCGGACGCGGCGGACGTCGTGATCGCTGCCGAGCCGTTGACCGGCACCGCCGAGGAGACCCGGGCCACGCTGGACGGCCTGACCAAACACCTGACCGGCGGCGGCGTGCTCAGCGTGCTGGCGCCGGCGCTGCCCGGCCGGTCCCCGGGTGCCGTCGCCGAGCTCGACCGGCAGAGCGCCCTGTTCGGCGTCGCCACCGACCTCGTCCTGGTCAACCAGCCTCCGGTCCGGGTGCACCGGCTCCGGTTCACCCCGGCCGACGTGTCGGTCGCGGCCCGGCTGGCACCCGCCTACCGCACGTCGAGCGTGCCGCTGACCCGGCGGATGCACATCGACTCCAACGGGATCGCCGCGGCCGGCATCGCGTTGGGACTCGCCGCGATCACCCGGATCACCCGGCCGAAGTCCCGGCTCTGGCTGGTGCCCGCACTCGCCGCCGGTCCGGTGGCCGCCTTTTTCCGGGACCCGGAGCGGGACGTACCGGACGACGGGTCCGCCGTCGTCGCCGCCGCCGACGGTCAGGTCCTCTCCGTGCAGCGGCTCCGGGACGAGCGCTTCGGCGACGGCGAGTTCCTCCGGATCGCGGTCTTCCTCTCCGTGCTGGACGTGCACGTCAACCGCTCGCCGGTGGCGGGCAAGGTGGTCGACTACTTCGTCTCGGACGGCGGTTTCGCCGCCGCGATGAAGCCGGACGCCGAGCACAACGTCGCCGCGTACACGGTGCTGGACACCGATCACGGCACCGTGGTGGTGGCCCAGCGGACCGGCCTGGTCGCCCGGCGGATCGTGCAGCGGGCCCCGGTCGGTGCGCTGCTGGCCCGGGGCGAACGGTTCGGCCTGATCCGGTTCGGCTCGCGGACCGACGTCTACCTGCCCGCCGACGCGGCCGAGCCGGTGGTCGGCCCGGGCGAACGGGTGATCGGCGGGTCCTCGATCATCGCCCGCTGGCGCTGACCGTCCCGGCCACCGACGGCGGCGACGTGCCCCTGTGTCACGTGCCGCAGGGTCCACGGAAGGGACTCTGCGGCACGGGCCGTCGTCTTCCGGTCGGTCAGACGGTCCGGCGCAGCCGGGTCACACGGTACGGCGCTGGCGGAGCCAGACCAGCGGCCCGCTGACCAGGTAACCGACCACCAGGAGCGCGAAGGTGAGCCTGATGTCGATCAGGGCACCGATCACCGGGACCAGCCACACCCACGGCGGAAACTTGATCAACCGCGCCAGTTTGGCGTACGGGAAGCTGGAGACCATGGCGAAGGCGAGCAGTCCCATGCCGGCCACCTGGATCTCGCCTGAGACGGGCAGGCCGATCAGCACCGCCAGGGCGAGGACCGCCGCGGCCATCGTGGTCGGTACCCCGCAGAAGAACCGGCCGTCCTTCGGCGACACGTTGAACCGGGCGAGCCGCACCGCCGCGCACCCCGCCACGAGCGCGCAGGCCACGCCGGCAGCCGAGGTCGAGACCGAGCCCACCAGCGAGGCGTAGACCACCACCGGGGCGGCCAGGCCGAACGAGCACATGTCGGCCAGCGAGTCCATCTGGGCGCCGAACGGGCTGGCCACGCCCATCTTGCGGGCCAGCGCCCCGTCGAGTCCGTCGAACGCGACGCAGGCGATCAGGCAGTACGCCGCGACCCGCACGTCGCCCTGCATCGCCTGGAAGATGGCGAGCAGCCCGAGGGTCAGGCTGGCCAGGGTGCAGGCGTTCACCACCGCGAACTTGATCCGGCGGGCCGCGGTCCGCTCGCCGGGCAGGAGCGGGACCGCCATGGCGGAGTCGGGAGCGTCGACCGGCTCAGCCGGGCCGACCGGCTCAGCCGGGCCGACCGCCGGACTCACCGGCACGACCGACTCGATCTCGGCGGCGGAGAGCCGGCCAACCCCGTACGGGTCGTGCCGGGCGGGGTCGTCGCGGTAGAGGCGGCGGTCGGACAGCACGAGGGCGCCGGTGCCGCCACCCAGGCTCTGCTCCCGGCGTCCTACCCGGACCAGCAACACCTGCCGGGCGAACGCACCGCTACGGCGCAGCCGTCCCGCCCACCGGCGCCCTGCGGGGCGCGGGCTCTCCGACGTGCGACGCCGACGCCATGGGGCTCTCGGCACTCTTCCTCCATCACCGGATCAACGTCTCCGCCACCGTGGCGGCAACCGCCCAAGCGCCATCGGGCACCGGGACTCCTTGGCCGGCAACCAATTGCGGCCTACACCATCGCACAGACGGGCAGGGATCCGCGATAGCTACCTGAAGGCTATTTCTCGCAAACCACCCGAGGCACCCAGACCTCTCATCAGGGGACGCCGGCCCCACCGGGGTGCGGTATCGAGCCTGCCACAACTGTAGCCGAACCAGTCACAACCATCGTTTCGGGAGGAATTTTCGCGGCTCGCCAGGGCGCACCTCTTCGCCGGATCGAGTCGGCTGGATCGCGGCGAGTGCCGCGTCCACCACCTCGGTACGCGCCAGCCGCCCCACCTCGGCCGGCCGGAACCAGCCGGCGATCTCGGTCGATCCGCCCGCCGCCTCGGTCACCGTCGCCTCGGTGGGCGCGTCGACCTCGACCCGGTAGATCGCCCGGACCCCGTGCCAGTCCAGCGGCCGGCCCTCCGGACCGAACTCGGCGGTGTTGTGCCGGTGCGACACGTGCAGCAGGCCGGTCACCCGACCGAGCTGGCCGGTCTCCTCGACCAGTTCCCGCAGCAGCGCGCTGACCGGCTGCTCGCCGTGGTCGGTGCCGCCGCCCGGCAGGTGCCACCGGCCGGCACCGGGAAATCCCGCCGCGATCCGGGTGAGCAGGATCCGGCCGGCCGGATCGGTGGCCAGCCCGTACGCCGCGAAGCGCTGGTGCCGGTCGACCGGCACGGCAGGTCCGGCGCCCCGAGCCTCCTCCGGGGCGAGCCGGGCGTCCTCAGGCAGCGGCTCCACCGGCAGGCCCAGCAGGTCGGCGGTGAACGGCATCAGGGTCAGCCCGGCCAGGTCGTCCGGGGTGACCCAGGCGACCTCGTCACCGCCACCGTCCGGCTCGGCGCGCAGCCTGCCGCCGGTCGGGACGACGTCGTAGACGATCCGGTCGGTGTGCTCGGCCACCTTCCCGTCGGCGTCGACCAGCCGGACCACGTCGGCGAGCACCGCCCGCAGCCCGGTCACCTCGATGCTGAGCCCGGTCTCCTCGGCAAACTCGCGCCGCACCGCCGTGGCCGGGTGCTCCCCGTGCGCGACACCGCCGCCCGGGAGTTGCCAGATCCGCGCAGAGCCGGAGGTGGCGGAGCCCCGGACGAGGAGTACCCGCTGCCCGTCCCGGCACAGCCCGTACGCCCCGATCCGCCGTCGCCGTCGCACCACCGCTCCCTTCCCGCACCCGTATCGATCATGCCGCGTGCGACGGCGGCCGGGCCGGTGGGGTCGGTCGGTTTCCGGTAACGACTCAGCCCAGTCGGGCAGCCTGGACGGCCTCGGCGGTCACCTCGGTCAGCCGGTCCACCGGCAGTGCCTCCAACTCCTCCCGGCCGAACCAACGGGCCTCGGAGGTGGAGCCGCCGACATCGCCGACGGTCGGTGGTGCCGGCGAGTCGACCACCACCCGGTAGAAGGCGCGTACGCCGTGCCAGTCGATCGGATAGCCCTCCGGGCCGAGCGAGGCCGCGTCCCGGTGGCTCGCCACCCCGATCAGCTCGACCAGCCGGCCGCGCTGCCCGGTCTCCTCGACGAGTTCCCGGATCAGCGCCGCCCCCGGCTGCTCGCCGTAGTCGGTGCCGCCGCCGGGCAGGTGCCAGCATCCCGCCCCGGGATAGCCGTCGGCGACCCGGGTCAGCAGCACCCGGCCGGCCGGGTCGGTGGCGACCGCGTACGCCGCGAAGCGCTGAGCCCGGTGCAGGCCGTCCGGACCGGGCACGGCGTGGAAGGAGGGGAACTCCGGCGCCTCCTCCGGCCGCAGGTCGATCGGCCCGCACGGCAGGCCGAGGGCGCGCGCGGTGAAGGGCCGCAGCAGCAGCCTGCCGGCCTCCTCCACGGTGTGCCAGCGGGCGAGGTCGGTCGGTTGGCCGACGCGGTCGCAGAGCGTGCCGCCCCGGACGGAGACCTGGTAGAGCAGGCGATCGGTGTGGATCGTGACGCCCCGGTGCGGCAGCGATCTCATGTCGGCGAGGACGTCACGCAGACCCAGCACGGAGACCGAGAGGCCGGTCTCTGCTGCCGTCTCGCGTACCACCGTGTGGTTCGGGTCCTCGCCGTGGTCGACGGCGCCGCCGGGCAGCGACCAGACACCGGGCGTCCCGGAGCGGGTGGAGGCTCGGACCAGGAGCACACGATCCGTTGAATCGGTGCAAATCGCGTACGCGGCGATCCTGCGGATGGGTTCCAGCGCGGGGGTCACAGGACCAAATTCTCCCTTGATCATCTGACCCGGCCACAAAAAGAGTCGGATTCCTGACAGTTGACCACGTCACCGCACCCGACGAGCGCTGGTCAGGGAACGGTCAGGGTAGCTATCCGGGCGGTCACCGAGGACATGCGGGCGCGCCGGGCGGACCGTGGAGGTATGACGCAGATGCCACCCAGCCAGCCCCCGTACAAGCAGCTCCGCCGCCCGACCACGGACCGGATGATCGCCGGTGTGGCGAGCGGCCTCGGCCGCTACTTCAACGTCGACCCCACCCTGGTACGGGTGATCTTCGCTGCGGTCGCGGTCTTCACCGGCGGGCTCGGCCTGCTGGCGTACCCGGTGCTCTGGTTCCTGATGCCGGAGGAGCCGGCCGACGCGCCGGCCTGGCCGCACCCGGCCCCGGGCCGTGGCCCGGTCTGGCCGCCGAGCTGGCCCGCCGGCGCGAACACCCCACCGTCCCCGCCAGCCCCGCCTCCCGCATCGGAACCGCCTACCGCATCGGAACCGCAGAGCGCATCGGAACCGCAGAGCGCATCGGAACCGCAGAGCGCATCGGAGCCGCCTACCGCCTCCGAGCCACAGAGCCCGCCGGCCCCGCCGGCCGCGCGCCCTCCGGCGTGACGGCGGGTCACTCCCACTCGATGGTGCCCGGCGGTTTGCTCGTCACGTCGAGCACCACCCGGTTGACCTCCGCGACCTCGTTGGTGATCCGGGTGGAGATCCGGCCGATCACGTCGTACGGCAGGCGGGACCAGTCCGCCGTCATGGCGTCGGAGCTGGAGACCGGCCGGAGCACCACCGGGTGCCCGTAACTGCGTCCGTCGCCCTGCACCCCGACGCTGCGTACGTCGGCGAGCAGCACCACCGGGAACTGCCAGACATCCCGGTCGAGACCGGCGGCGGTGAGTTCCTCCCGGGCGATCAGATCGGCCGCCCGGAGCAGGTCGAGCCGCTGCCGGTCCACCGCACCGATGATCCGGATGGCGAGCCCCGGACCGGGGAACGGGTGCCGCCAGACCATCGCCTCGGGTAGGCCCAGCGCCAGGCCGAGCTGGCGTACCTCGTCCTTGAAGAGCGTACGCAGCGGCTCCACCAGCGAAAACGTCAGATCCTCCGGCAGGCCGCCGACGTTGTGGTGCGACTTGATGTTGGCGGTGCCGCTGCCGCCGCCGGACTCCACGACGTCGGGGTAGAGGGTGCCCTGCACCAGGAACTCGACGTCGCCGCTCGCCGCCACCTCCCGGGCCGCCGCCTCGAAGACCCGGATGAACTCCCGGCCGATGATCTTGCGCTTCTGCTCCGGGTCGGTCACCCCGGCCAGCGCGCCCAGAAACCGGTCGGCCGCGTCGACGACCTTGAGCTTGATCCCGGTGGCGGCGACGTAGTCCTTCTCCACCTGCTCGGCCTCGCCGGCCCGCAGCAGACCGTGGTCGACGAAGACGCAGGTGAGCTGGTCACCGACGGCCCGGTGCACCAGGGCGGCGGCCACGGCCGAGTCGACACCGCCGGAGAGGCCGCAGATGACCTCCTTGTCGCCGACCCGGGAGCGGATCTCGGCGATCTGGTCGGAGATGATGTTCTCCGGGTTCCAGGTCGGCTCGATCCCCGCCACGTCGTAGAGGAATCGCTCCAGCATCCGCTGGCCGTGCTCGGTGTGCCCCACCTCGGGGTGGAACTGGGTGCCGACCCGGCGCCCGGCCAGATCCTCGAAGGCGGCCACGGGCGCCCCGGCGGACTCGGCGGTCACGGTGAACCCGGCGGGCGCCTCCGTCACACAGTCGCCGTGGCTCATCCAGACGGAGAGCTCGGCCGGAAGGTCGCGGAGCAACGCGGTCGCGCTCACGCCGGGGCAGGTGCGCAGGACGGTGCCGCCGTACTCCCGGCCGCCGGTGTGCGCCACGGTGCCGCCGAGCGCCCGGGCCATCGCCTGGAAGCCGTAGCAGATGCCGAGGACCGGCACGCCGGTGTCGAAGAGCTTCGGGTCGACCTGCGGCGCACCCGGGGCGTAGACGCTGGCCGGGCCGCCGGAGAGGATGATCGCCGCCGGATCCCTGGTCAGCATCTCGGAAACCGGCATCGTGTGCGGCACGATCTCCGAGTAGACCCGGGCCTCTCGCACACGGCGGGCGATGAGCTGGGCGTACTGGGCTCCGAAGTCCACCACCAGGACCGGGCGCGGCGTGTTCATGTGTAAGAAGCCTACCGAGCCCCGGCCGGCACCGGTAAGCCGCCGCCGGACGCTGCTCCCCCGACCAGGTGTTAGGAGGGGGCCCTTCCTATACAAAAAGCGATAAGGAGGGGCCCTTCCTTACATCCCTTCCTTACATCCAGCGGAGTGCCGCCGGGGCGTGCGGCGGGACCGCCGGGTGGTGGGGTGGCACCGGCTCGATCCGGGCGTACGCGGCGCCGAGCGGGGGGCGGGGGTCCGGATCGGCGCGGTTCGGCCAGAACGAGATCGCCCGTTCCGCCTGGGCAGCGATGGTCAGCGACGGGTTCACCCCGAGGTTGGCCGAGACCGCCGCACCGTCCAGCACGTGCAGTCCCGGATGCCCGAAGACCCGCTGGTAGGCGTCCACCACCCCGTCGTCCGGGCCCGTCCCGATCACGGCGCCGCCGAGCAGGTGCGCGGTGACCGGCACGTCGAACGGCTCGGTGACCGAGCCGCCGGGGATGCCGCCGATCTCCTCGGCGAGCAGCCGGACCGCCCGGTTGCCGGCGGGAATCCAGGTCGGGTTCGCCGCACCGTGCCCGGCGACGGTGCCGAGCCGGCGGCGGCCGAGCCGGCCCCGGTGGTAGCGCAGCGTCAGCGAGTTGTCCCGGGACTGCATGACCAGCGCGATCACGGTACGCCGGGACCACTCCCGCACCGAGAGCAGCGGAAGATAGGTGCCGGGCCGCCGGGCCAGGGTGCCGAGCCAGCGCCGGATCCGGTGCGGCCCGCCGTCGACGAGCGCCGATTGGAGCAGCCCCATCAGGTTGGCGCCGGAGCCGTACCGGACCGGCTCGACCGAGGTCTCCGGATCGGGGTGGAAGGAGCTGGTGATCGCCGCCCCGACGGTGAAGTCGACGCCGTCGCGGCGGGCGGTGCGCAGCGGCACCGTCGCGCCGAGGATCGCCTCCGAGTTGGTCCGGGTCAGCGCGCCGAGCCGAGGCGAGAGGTGCGGCAGCGCCCCGGTGGCGCGCATCCGGTGCAGCAGCCGCTGGGTCTGCACCGCGCCGGCCGCGACGACCACCTGGCCGGCACGGATCCGTCGGCGGTGCCGGAGCGGCCAGGCTCCGGTGCGTACCGTCTCGACCTCGTAGCCGGTGCCAGACGGCGCCGGCCGGACCGCCGTTGCGGTGGTCAGCGGACGGATCTCGGCGCCGAGCCGCTCGGCGAGCCAGAGATAGTTCTTGACCAGGCTGTTCTTGGCGCCGTGCCGGCAGCCGGTCATGCAGGCGCCGCAGTGCAGGCAGCCGGTGCGGGCCGGCCCGGCCCCGCCGAAGTAGGGGTCGTCGACCCGCACCCCCGGGCGGCCCAGGTAGACCCCGACCGGGGTGGCGGCGAAGGTCTTCCCGACCCCCATCCGCTCGGCCACCGCGCGCATCGCCCGGTCCGCGGCGGTCCGTTCCGGGTACGTCGTCACGCCGAGCATCCGCTTCGCCTGGTCGTAGTGCGGGGCGAGTTCTGCGCGCCAGTCGGTGATGTCCCGCCACTGCGCATCGGCGTAGAAGGCGGGCAGCGGTTCGTAGAGGGTGTTGGCGTAGACCAGCGAGCCGCCGCCGACACCCGCGCCGGAGAGCACCAGCACCTTTGCCGGTTGGCCGTGGCCGTGCGGGCGGGTGGCACGGAGCAGGGTCATCCGCTGGATGCCGAAGCAGCGCAGCGCCGGTGCCCAGAGGAAGCGGCGGATCCGCCAGGAGGTCTCCGGCAGTTCGTGGTCGGCGAAGCGCCGCCCCGCCTCCAGGACGACGACCGAGTAGCCCTTCTCCGCCAGGCGCAGGGCCGCGACGCTGCCGCCGAAGCCCGAGCCGATCACGACGACATCGACATCGACATCGACGTCGGGGGCGGCGTCGGCGGGACCGGCGTCCGCGCTGCGGGCGGTGGGCTCCATGGCGGCCATCATTACCGACCGGTAGCTACCGCGCCAGGGTGCGGTTGGGCCATGATTCCTGCTGCCGCGCTTCCGGGATGCAACGTCGGCGGGCCGACGGGGCGTCTGAAAGGTACGGCCGGTCCTGGCAGACCGTACGGCCGAGGGGATGTGGACGCGTGGCAGATCACGGCGGAGGCGCTACCGGCGTGCCCGGAAACGGCGGGGGCGACGGGCCGGCGCCGGCCGGTGGTGGCCGGCCGGGACGGCGGCGGAGCGCCTGGATCGCCGCGATCGTCGTGGTGGCCGTGCTGCTGGCCGGTACGGCGTACGCGGCCAGCCGGTTCTGGGACGGTCGCGGCGCGGAGACGCCGCCGGGAGCCGGGGCGAGCACCCCGCCGCCGACCTCTGCCGCCCCGACGCCCACCCCGAGCCCGACCCCGGAGCCCGGGGCCGACATCACCGGCCCGCTCAACCTGCTGCTGGTCGGCGTCGACACCCGGGTCAGCGACCCGGAGTGGGAGCCGCACGCCGACGCGGTGCTCATCCTGCACGTCACCAGGGCACTCGACCGGGCCTATCTCTTCGCCCTCCCCCGCGACCTGGTGGTGGACATCCCCCGGTTTCCGAAGGCCAACTTCGGCGGCGACCGCACCAAGCTGACCCACGCGATGAGCTACGGTAGCCGGGTGCCGGGGAAGAACACCCCGCCGGACACCGCGCAGGGCTTCGAGCTGCTCTCCACCACCGTCAGCGCGTACACCGGGATCGAGAGGTTCGACGCGGGTGCCATCCTCACCTTCGGCGGCTTCGACGAGTTGGTCGACGCGCTCGGCGGGGTGGAGCTCTACATCGACCAGCGGGTCGTCTCGCAGCACCGGGAACCGGACGGTACGCACCGCGAGCTGCGCGGCGGCGGCTACGTCGGGCCGCAGATGGTCTACGAGAAGGGCCGCCGGAAGCTGACCGGCTGGCAGGCGCTGGACTATGCCCGGCAGCGCTACACCACCGGCGGCGCGTACACCCGGCAGCGGCACCAGCAGCAGCTCATCAAGGCGATGCTGCGGAAGATCCTCGACCGGGACCTGGCCCGGGACGCCGACCGGACGGCGCAGGTGGTCCGCTCGCTCGGCGACGCGCTGACCTTCGTCAGCGGCGACGGCCACGAGATCGTCGACTTCGGGTACGCGCTGCACCGGCTCCGTCCCGAGACGCTGACCCTGGTGGCGCTCCCCGGCAGCGGGGTGGGCCGGGGCAGCTCCTACCGGGGCGAACAGCTCACCACGGTGGGAAAGACGTTCTTCACCGAGTTGCGCGCCGGCCGGGTCGACGCGTACCTGACGGCGAACCCGAAGCTCGTGATCAAGAACTGATCCCTCCGGGCGGGGAGTACGGCACCTCGCGCGCCGACCGATCAGGCTGACTCGTCATCGTCGCCGCTGGTCGCGGGGCGTGGCCGACGGTGCTTCGTGATCCAGGCTTCGACATCCTTCCGCAGCCAGATACTGCCTGCGGCCAGCCGCTGGTACGGCTCCGGGAAGTTTCGCTGCGTGGTGATCTGCCGTGCGCGGGTCCGAGACACACCCAGGAGGTTCTGAATCTCCTGCGTGCCCATCAGCTCGCCAGGCCCCTCCGACATAGGGGCGAAGCTATCCACCCGATGGGTCTTCCCGATCAGCCCTGTCCTAGACCTCTTATCGTTCGGCCCTGGCCGCTTGCGCAGGTAGCCAGGGTTGGGGGAGGATCTGACCAGGCCCCCTGTCTGGTAACACGACCGCCGAGGAGGAAGCGTGTTCGATGCGGCTCCGCAGCCACCAGAGCCACTGCGACTCACCGCCGAACAGCAGATCGAACGGCTCACGAAGCAGACCCAGTCGCAGGAACGGGTCCTGCTCGACCTGCACCGCCGGCTCTGCGACGCGCGGGCCCGGCTGGCGCTCATCTCCAGGATCGCCCGCGACCAGGACCGGTGCCGGCGGACACCAGAAAGCTCCTGGGCTGCGGTCCGGGCAGCGCTCCACGCCCGCCCCGACAATCTTCGACTGGTCCCCCGGAACCTGCCGGCGCGGTGGTGACGACCCGAGCAACGTGCGGTTGGCCCGTGGCCACGCGCCGCTGTCGCCCTACGCGCGGAGACAAAGACGATTTCTCATGATCTTGGTAACCCGTGGTTCGCAGCGAGCCATAAGTTACCGAAGATCTTGAGGGTCGTTCCAGATTGTGGGTGCTGCGAGGTGGTCCGACGCTTCGCGGGCACTTCCACAGGTCTCGTCGTCGCCGTGACCGTCGCCTTGACCCTCCCGGGGTCGGGCAATAGCCTGCAGTCGATGATCTCCAGGGCAACCGGCCAGGTCGTCGATGACGGGGGAGGACGGCATGAGACTCGGTAGGAGAATGACCTTACTGGTCGCGATGGTCACCGGGTTTCTGGTCCTGTCTGGAAATCCGGCCCAGGCCGCCTATTACAACACGTACACCGACATAGCCAGCACGCCCAACACGAGCTGCTGCACCGGGGCACAGGGCTTCGCCGCCGGATCCACCTACCTCTACTCGATCAAGAACCACACCAACTACGACGACGTCTCCGTCATCTACCGCGTCCACCGGACCAGCGGTGCGCGGGTGCTGATGACGAACGGCACGGACAACACGTCGACCAACCCCTGGCTGGGGCACGGAAACGACATGACGATCGTCGACATCGACGGGCAGCACCACCTGTTCGTCGTCACCATGAACGCGAGCGGCGCGCAGCTCGTGAAGCTCCGCTACGAGGGCACCAGCTACTACCACGCCGGGTCGTACCAGTTGCGGCGCAACGGGGCCGTGGCGACGCCGTCCGGGATCAGCCGGGTCTCGGTCTCCAGCACCACGATCGCGTTCATGTTCAAGAGTGGCCGGACGATCTACAACGGCAGTCTTCCGCTGCGCGCCTCCTCCGGGACCGTCGAACTGACGACCGCGTTCACCCTCCAGGTCGACGGTGCCCTCGTCAACGGTGCCACGGTGCCGGACCTGGCCACCTTCACCAACCAGGGGTTCTTCTACGACGCGCCGAGGAAGGTGCTCTACTACCCGCTGACCAAGGCCAACCGCAGCATCGTGCTGGTCTACCGCAACGTGTTGCCGACGACGACCGGGACAGCGCCCGCGGCCACCGACCTCTCCTTCCGGATCACGTCCTCGAAATACTCGACCCTGTTCGAGATCGAGGGCGTGGGAATCAGCGACGGCAAGCTGTACTTCAACACGAACCGGGCGAACGCGGACGGCGCCTTCGACGGGGTCCACGTGTTCAACGGCTACGTAGCGGCCTAGCGCGGCGACGATGGGAGTCGGCTGTGGCTCGACATCCGAGTCACAGCCGGTCCGGCCGGTCGATCAGGGCACCGGCGGTCCCGTGGCGTCGGAAAGCCAGGCGTCGAAGAACGCACGCAGCTCTTTCCCGGAAACCCGTTCGGCGTACGCGACGAAATCGTCGGTGGTCGCGTTGCCGTTGCGCCGCTCCGCCGTCCAGCCGGTCAGGATCCGGAAGAACGTCTCGTCGCCGACCGTACGCCGCAGGGCGTGCACGGCCAGCGCACCCCGCTTGTAGACGGCCCGGCTGAAAATCTCCGAGCGCCCCGGGTCGAGCGCCGGCTCCGCCCAGTCCGTGGCGGCGTACTCGCGCTCGAAGATGGCCTGCGCCGACGGGCCGCCGTCCTCCTCCGAC
Source organism: Plantactinospora sp. WMMC1484 (assembly GCF_049315195.1). Taxonomy (NCBI): domain Bacteria; kingdom Bacillati; phylum Actinomycetota; class Actinomycetes; order Micromonosporales; family Micromonosporaceae; genus Plantactinospora; species Plantactinospora sp. WMMC1484. The sequence continues at coordinate 2,260,799 of NZ_CP186055.1, read as the reverse complement.
CAGAGCCACTCGGCATAGGTGGCGAAGCCCTCGTTGAGCCAGAGGTCGCTCCAGCGCCGGATCGAGACGCTGTTCCCGAACCACTGGTGCGCCAGTTCGTGCGCCACCACCCCGAGGTTCGGCCCGGTGGCGAAGAACGCCGGGCCGTACACCGGGCGGGACTGGGTCTCCAGGGCGTACCCGATCCGGTCGTCGGCGACGGCGATCCCGCCGTACGCGTCGAAGGGGTAGGGCCCGAAGCGGGTGGCCAGAAAGTCGGCGATCTCGGCGGTGCGCGCCAGCGACTCCTCCGCCGGCCCGCCCGCCGGCAGCCCGGCCGCGATCGCGGTGACCAGCGGCCTGCCGGCGTGCGTGCCGGTGCTGACCCGGTAGCGGCCGATCACCAGGGTGACCAGATAGCTGGCCATCGGCGCCCGTTCCGCCCAGCGCCAGGTGGTCCAGCCGGCGTCGGTGCTGCTGCCGCCCGGCACCCCGTTGCTCAGCGCCGCCAGCCCTGCCGGGACGGTCGCCTCGATCCGGTACGTCGCCTTGTCCAGCGGATGGTCGTTGACCGGAAACCAGGTGCTCGCCGACTCCGGCTGGCCGAGCGCGATCGCGCCGTCCGGGGTGTGCAACAGTCCGCCGCTGCCCAGGTCGGGGCTGGTGATCGGGGCCGGCTTGCCGGCGTAGCGCACCCGCACGCTGAACGCCCTGCCCCGGCCCAGGCCGGTGGCCGGGGTGACCACCAGCTCGTCCTCGGCGCGGGCGTGCGCGGCCTCGGTGCCGTCGACCCGGACCGACGAGACGGTCAGCCCGGCCAGGTCGAGGTTGAACCGGGAGAGGTCCTGGGTCGCGGTCGCCTCGATGGTGGCGTCGCCGGTCAGCTCGTCGGTCGCCGGGTCGTAGCGGACCCGGAGGTGGTAGCCGGCCACGTCGTAGCCGCCGTTGCCGTAGGTCGGGAAGTAGGGGTCGCCGATGCCGGCCGCGCCCGGGCGGAAGCCGTCGGCCGGCCGGCCGTCCCCTCGGGTGCCGGTGCAGCCGCCGCCGGACGACACCACCAGCACCGCCACCAGTACGCCGGCCAGCACCGGCCGCGCCGTCCTGGTCACCGCCGTGACCCGATCATCGCCCCGCCCTGATCATCGACCTGCTCTCGACAACCGTTCTCCGGATCGCGGTGCGCCCCGCTACCGGTCGAGGACGAGCCCGACCTTCTGGAACTCCTTCAGGTCCCGGTAGCCGCACTTGGCCATCGCCCGGCGCAGCCCGCCGAAGAGGTTGAGCTGACCCTCCGGGTCGTCCGAGGGCCCGTAGAGCAGTTTCTCCATCGGGCCGAGCGGCTCGTCGGCGACACCGTAGGCGCCGCGCGGCAGCTTCGGGTGGCTGGCCGCCGGATGCCACCAGGCGCCACCGGCCGGTGCCTCGGCGCAGAGCGAGAGCGGCTCGCCGAGCATCACCGCGTCCGCGCCGCAGCCGAGCGCCTTGGCGATGTCGCCGGAGGTCTGCACGTCACCGTCGGCGATCAGGTGCACGTACCGGCCGCCGGTCTCGTCGAGGTAGTCCCGGCGGGCCGCCGCGGCGTCGGCGATCGCGGTCGCCATCGGCACCCGGATGCCGAGCACCGACTCGGTGGTCGACCACTCGTCGCCGCCGAGCCCCACGATGACCCCGGCCGCGCCGGTGCGCATCAGGTGCAGCGCCGTCTTGTAGTCGGTGCAGCCACCGGCGACGACCGGCAGGTCGAGGTCGGCGATGAACTCCTTGAGGTTGAGCGGCTCGTCGGTGGTGGAGACGTGCTCGGCCGAGACGATGGTGCCCTGGATCACCAGGATGTCCACCCCGGCGTCCAGGATCACCGGGGCCAGCGCCAGGGTGTGCTGCGGGGAGACCCGTACGGCGACGGTGCTGCCGCCCTCGCGCATCTGCCGGACCCGCTCCGCGATCAGCTCGGGGCGGATCGGCTCGGCGTAGACCTCCTGGAGCCGGCGGGTGGCGGCGGAGCCCTCCTCCAGTTGGGCGAGCTCCTCAAGGATCTTGCTGGGGTCCTCGTAGCGGGTCCAGAGGCCCTCGACGTTGAGCACCCCGAGCCCGCCGAGCCGGCCGAGGGCGACCGCCGACTCCGGGCTCATGGTCGCGTCCGACGGGTGCCCGACGCAGGGAATGCCGAACTGGTACGCGTCGAGTTGCCAGGCCGTCGAGACGTCGTCCACATCCCGGGTACGCCGGCTCGGCACGATCGCGATGTCGTCCAGGTGGTAGCCGCGCTGTGCGGTCTTGCCCAACCCGATTTCGACCACGTCACGCATGGATTACTCCAGAGTAGAAGGGGGTGGTTGGCGCCGGGGTGGTGACTGTCAACGGGTGTGGTAGTTGGGCGCCTCTACCGTCATCTGGATGTCGTGCGGGTGGCTCTCCTTGAGCCCGGCCGCGGTGATCCGGATGAGCTGACCACGCCGGTGCAGCTCGGGGATGGTCTCCGCGCCGACGTAGCCCATCGCCAGCCGCAGCCCGCCGATGAGCTGGTGTGCGACCCGGGCCAGCGGGCCGCGGTAGGGCACCTGCCCCTCGACGCCCTCCGGCACCAGCTTCTCCTCGCTGGTCACGTCGTCCTGGAAGTAGCGGTCCTTGGAGTAGGACCGGGCCTGACCCCGGGACTGCATCGCGCCGAGCGACCCCATCCCCCGGTACGCCTTGAACTGCTTGCCGTTGATGAACATCAGCTCGCCCGGGCTCTCCTCGGAGCCGGCGAGCAGGCTGCCGAGCATCACCGTGTCACCGCCCGCCACCAACGCCTTGGCGATGTCGCCGGAGTATTGGATGCCGCCGTCGGCGATCACCGGCACGCCGGCCGGGCGGGCGGCCCGGGCCGCCTCCATGATCGCGGTGATCTGCGGCACGCCCACCCCGGCGACGATCCGGGTGGTGCAGATCGCACCGGGCCCGACCCCGACCTTCACCGCGTCGGCACCCGCCTCGACCAGCGCCTTCGCGCCCGCGTAGGTCGCCACGTTGCCGCCGATCACGTCGACGGCGGTGTCCTTCTTGAGCCGGCCGACCATCTCCAGCACGGCCCGCTGGTGCCCGTGCGCGGTGTCCACGATCAGCACGTCCACCCCGGCCTCGACCAGGGCGCGGGCCCGCTTGTAGGCGTCCTCGCCGACCCCGACGGCGGCGGCCACCCGCAGCCGGCCGGCGCCGTCCTTGGTGGCGAGCGGGTACTGCTCGCTCTTGGCGAAGTCCTTCACGGTGATCAGGCCGCGCAGCCGCCCGTCCGGGTCGACGATCGGCAGCTTCTCGACCTTGTGCCGGCGCAGCAGGTCGAGCGCCTGATCCTTGGTGACCCCGACCTCGGCGGTGACCAGCGGCATCGGGGTCATGATCTCGCGCACCGGGGTGGCGCCGTCGGTGACGAACCGCATGTCGCGGTTGGTCACGATGCCGACCAGGGTGCCCTGGGCGTCGGTCACCGGCACCCCGGAGATCCGGTAGCGCCCGCAGAGCGCGTCGACGTCGCGCAGGGTGTCGTCCGGCCCGCAGGTGACCGGGTGGGTGACCATGCCGGCCTCGGAGCGCTTGACCAGGTCGACCTGGACCGCCTGGTCCTCGATCGAGAGGTTGCGGTGCAGGACGCCGATGCCACCCTGCCGGGCCATCGCGATCGCCATCCGGGCCTCGGTCACCGTGTCCATCGGGCTGGAGACCAGCGGGATGGCGAGCTCGATGTTGCGGCTGAGCCGGGTGATGGTGTTCACCCGGCTCGGGATGATCTCGGACTCGCCGGGTTGCAGCAGCACGTCGTCGAAGGTCAACCCGAGCGGCACCACCCGGGCCGACCCGGCCGGCAGTTCGGGCAGGTGCCCGGCGAGCTGGTCGGCGTCGGTGGCCGGCGGAAGGTCGGTGGCGGGTCGGTTCTCCACGATGTGTCCCCTGCTGCGGTTGTTGACGATCGATTGCGCTGCTGGTGCTGACGGTCGACTGCGGCCCCGCGGCAGCAGGGGCGGTGTCAGCGCTCGCTCCGGGCTACGGTGCGCGATGGTTCATCGTACCCATCCGGCGGGCCCGGCGTCGCAGGCGCGGGTACAGCGGCGGGTACGGGCACACAACGGGCGACCACGCCGGGCGGTGTTGGGACTACGGTGGAGGGGTGCACGAGGAGCCGATCGACCCGTTCAACGGTGACCCCGCCGATCCCTCCGCCGGACTGGACGAGCCGGGCGAGGAGACCGACCTCGACCCGCTCAGCGAGGTCGAGCGGCAGGACGTGCTGGAAGACCTGGCCGACCTGGAGATCTACCAGGCGCTGCTGGGTCCGGTGGGGGTGCGTGGTCTCGTGATCGAGTGTGAGGACTGCCGCGAGCCGCACTACTTCGACTGGGACCTGCTCCGGGGCAACCTTCGGCACCTGCTCAGCTCCGGCCGGCCCCGGGTGCACGAGCCCGCCTACGATCCCGACCCGGACCACTACGTCACCTGGGAATACGCGCGCGGCTACGCCGACGGTGTGCACGACACGCTGACCGAGACCGCCGACGAGAACGAGGGCGAGGCGGAGACCCCGGACTGAGCCCGCGCGACGTCGGGAGGCGCGCCGGGCCCGCGCGGGCCCGGCGCCGAGGCCAGAGCAGTGTTCAGGCCACCAGGCCGGCCCGGAAGCCCGCGGCCACGGCGTGCGCCCGGTCCCGGGCGCCGAGCTTGCGGAACAACCGCCGGGCGTGGGTCTTCACGGTGTCCTCGGAGACGAAGAGCTCCCGGCCGATTTCCGCGTTGCTCTTGCCGTCCGCCATTCCGACCAGCACCTGCATCTCGCGCTCGGTCAGCACCGGCCGGCGGGCCGGCCCCGGCTGTCCCGGTCCACCCGGCGCTGCGCTGCCCGGTTCGGCACCGCGTGGTCCCGAGGGGTCGGTCCCGCCCTGGTCGTCCCGGGCGGTCGTGCCCGGCGGGTATCCCGGTCCGGTTCCCTTCGCGGCGGCACCGGCCGCCGCCGGGTCGGCCGGGGCGTTCGGATCGTCCCCGCGCTGGGCCGGCACCACCGCCGGCCCGACGGTCTGGTCTCCGCCGGTCGCCTCGCCGGTGCCGGCCCGCGCCTGCGGGTCGTCAGGCCGGCGCGCCCCGGCCGATCCGTTCGCCGGACGTCGGCCCTCGCCCGTGCCGTTCCCGGTCGGGTCCTCGCCCGCGCCGTTCCCGGTCGGGCCCTCCCGGCCCGGTCCGGTGGGCGCCCGGACGGCACTACCCAGCCGCTGACCGGCCCCCGGCTGACCGCTCGGGTCGCCGGGCTCCCCGGAGCGGCCGGTGGCGTTCGGGACGGCCGTCTGCCCTCCGGCGGCCATCGCGCCGCCGGGCAGCGACCCACCGCCCCGGCCGGACCGGCCGCCGAGCAGCAGGAGCGCCTTTGCCACCACGGTGACCAGGTCGTGGTCGCCGCCCTGGATCAGCCCTCTGGCACCGGCGGCGATGGTGGCCGCCGCCACCCCCGGATCCTCGGCACCGAGCAGCAGGATCGCCGCTCCGGGCGAGCGGGCCAGTACCCGCCGGGTGAAGCCCACGCTGTCCGGGCGGGTGAGCGCGGTGTCGGCGAGTACCACGTCCGCCGGTCGCTCGGCGAGCCGGAGCATGGCTTCCGGATCGGATACGGCGGTGCGGACCGCGGCGGCCAACCCCAGCCGGGCTGCCGCCGCCGCGACGTTCTGGGCCGCGAGCGGGGTCCGGACGCAGACAAGAACGGTGCGCACGGTGCTACTCCTCTCCGCAACGAGGAGACCACGCCGTCGAATGATCATGATGAGTTTCCACGGATGAACCACAAACTTTTTGGACGATTCGCCTCACCGGAGGGCTCGCCCGGAAGAAGTTCGCGATCACACGCGATCAAGTACGTGTGAGCCGTCGGCGCCCTGGGTACCGGAGCCGTTGGTCGGATCGGTGCGCCTGCGCGGCCCGCCGCCCCGTATTCCGACGGAGCAGTCATCGCGGTGCCGCGCGGAGGGAGGGTGCTGATGTCGAACGTACGCAGGCTGCCTGGACCGATCGTCGACCTGTGGGAGTGGCAGCGGCTTGGCGCATGCCGGGGCCGGGACAGCGCCCAGTTCTTTCATCCCGAGGGCGAGCGGGGTTCGTCCCGCAACCGTCGGGAGGCCAACGCCAAGGCGGTCTGCGTGAGCTGCCCCGTCCGCGCCGAATGCGCCGCGCACGCGCTGGCCGTCCGCGAGCCGTACGGGGTGTGGGGCGGCTTCAGCGAGTCCGAACGGCTCCGGCTGCTCGCCGTCGGCTGGGAGGATCTCGCCGACCGGCGGCAGAGCCGGGTGGACGTCGCCCGACTGGAGGCCCGCCTCGGCCGGCCGTTCCGGTCGGCGGTACCGGCGCAGCGCTCCGCCTGACCACGCGGGCCGAACACCGCGACGTGCCGGCCGGTGCCACCTCCGAACGAGGGCTGGCACCGGCCGGCTCTCTCCAGGATCAGGTGGTGGCGGGGTTGCTGGCGGCGGGGATGTCGGCGCAGCCGCCGTACCGGTGGTCGGCGAGCACCTGCGCGCCCGTCGCCGAGTTCTTCACCCACCACGACGAACCGTCCGCGCAGTCACGCCGGAACAACGCAAGATCCGTACGCCCGTCCCCGGTGTAGTCACCCGGCGCGGGAATGTCCTCGCAACCGCCGTACCGGTGATCGGCCAACACCTGCGTGCCCGACGCGGTCTTCACCCACCACGACGAACCGTTGACACAGTCACGCCGGAACAACGCCAGATCCGTACGCCCGTCACCGTCGTAGTCACCCGGCGCGGGGATATCCGACGCGCCACCATAACGGTGATCAGCCAACAGCTGCGTGCCCGACACCGTCTTCACCCACCACGACGAACCCGTCTGACCGTTACGCCGATACAACGCAAGATCCGTACGCCCGTCGCCGTCGTAGTCACCCGGCGCGGGAATGTCCTCGCAACCGCCGTACCGGTGATCAGCCAACACCTGCGTGCCCGACGCGGTCTTCACCCACCACGACGAACCGTTGACACAGTCACGCCGGAACAACGCCAGATCCGTACGCCCGTCACCGTCGTAGTCACCCGGCGCGGGAATGTCCTCGCAACCGCCGTACCGGTGATCAGCCAACACCTGCGTGCCCGACGCGGTCTTCACCCACCACGACGAACCGTTGACACAGTCACGCCGATACAACGCCAGATCCGTACGCCCGTCACCGTCGTAGTCACCCGGCACCGGAATGTCCGACGCACCGCCATAACGATGATCAGCCAACAGCTGCGAACCCGACACCGTCTTCACCCACCACGACGAACCCGTCTGACCGTTACGCCGATACAACGCCAGATCGGCGCGACGATCGGCGTCGTAGTCCACCGCCACGCCGGCCTGCCCACCCCACGCGGCAGCGGCGATCTTCGCCCCGTCGCCGGCCTGCTCACCGTAGCGCTCGGGAAATGCGGAGACCTGCACGGCCTGGCACACCTCGCCCACCGGCCTGGTGAGCCAACTGTTGTTCGGAAACTTGCGCAGCATCGCGTTGAGGAACGCGTTCGTGGAGTACACCGGGTCGAGGATCTGACTCTCCGTGCCCCAACCCTGACTCGGGCGCTGCTGGTAGAGGCCGAGGCTGTCCCGGTCGCCGTGATTCAGGTTCTGGATGCCACTCTCCACAATGGCGGTGGTGATGGCGAGGGTGGCGGCGTGCGACGGAAGTCCCCGATTCTTGATCGTCAGCACGATGATCCGGACGCAGGCTGCCCGGCTGGCGTTGAAGCTGTGGGACATGGTGCGGGTCAAGGTCGGTTTGACCCGCGCGGCGAACTCCGCGTCCGCACTGGTCGGCGCCGCGGAGGTGCAATCCGGGATGACCGCCGCCCGCGCCGCGGGCGGCTGGACCACGAGGGTGGTGAGGGTTGCCAGCGCCGTGAGCAGGGCGTAACGGGCGAGTTTCATGCAGGGCTCCTTGTCGGACGGAGGGGAAGACTCGGCCGAGCAGAGAGGGGCCGGGCCACCCGATGGACGGGTGGCCCGGCGGAATCAGGTGGTGGCGGGGTTGCTGGCGGCGGGGATGTCGGCGCAGCCGCCGTACCGGTGGTCGGCGAAGAGCTGCGCACCCGTCGCCGAGTTCTTCACCCACCACGACGAACCATCCGCACAGTCACGCCGGAACAACGCGAAATCCGCACGCCCGTCACCGGTGTAGTCACCCGAAACCGGAATGTCCGCCGCACCGCCATACCTGTGATCGGCGAACAACTGCGCACCCGTCGCACTCTTCACCCACCACGACGAACCCGCCTGCGCATCCCGCCGATACAGAGCCAGATCCGCACGGCCGTCACCGTCGTAGTCACCCGCGACCGGGATGTCCGCACAACCGCCGTACCGGTGGTCGGCGAAGAGCTGCGCACCCGTCGCCGAGTTCTTCACCCACCACGACGAACCATCCGCACAGTCACGCCGGAACAACGCGAAATCCGCACGCCCGTCACCGGTGTAGTCACCCGAAACCGGAATGTCCGCCGCACCGCCATACCTGTGATCGGCGAACAACTGCGCACCCGTCGCACTCTTCACCCACCACGACGAACCCGCCTGCGCATCCCGCCGATACAGAGCCAGATCCGCACGGCCGTCACCGTCGTAGTCACCCGCGACCGGGATGTCCGCACAACCGCCGTACTTGTGACCGGCGAACAACTGGGTCCCCGACGCGGTCTTCACCCACCACGACGAACCATTCACACAGTCACGCCGGAACAACGCGAAATCCGCACGCCCGTCACCGTCGTAATCACCCGGCACCGGAATGTCCGCCGCACCGCCATACTTGTGATCCGCGAACAACTGCGCACCCGTCGCACTCTTCACCCACCACGACGAACCCGCCTGCGCATCCCGCCGATACAGAGCCAGGTCGCTGCGACGATCGCCGTCGTAGTCGATTCCCGCGGTTCTGCCGCCGCCCTGATTGAGCCACTCCGCCACGGTTTCGCCCCGAAGAACGCTCAGCAGGGCCCGCTTGTTCTCCAAGCTCGTCACCTTGTCGCGGTCCTCGCTGAGGTGAATGTGCCAGAGGTGCGACTGGTCCGACGAGACCGCACGGTCGTACCGGAAGTCCCAGCCCTCTACCGCGGTGTCGCTGTCAGCCTGCCCGTAGAACTCCCGCCAGCCGTCCAGCCGAGGATCGTTGGAATCCCTGCCGGAGGCCAGGAGCCGACTGGAGAACCGGGCGATGTTGCTGTAGTCGGCGGCGAGAGCCTGGCTGCCCGGAGTGCCGATTCCGTCGGAATGTGAGGAGTGATCGCTGTCAGCGGAACCCTCGACATCAATCGCCAACTGCCCGGCAGCACCGCCCTGGGCCTCAGGAAAGGTCCAGTCGTAGGCTGCGGCCTTGTCGGACGGCCCTCCCTTGTCTTCGGCGTCCCGGACCGAATAGTCGTTGGAACTGTTCGCCGCGCGAGTGTTGTGGTAGCCGGGCTTGTTGGCGTAGATTCCGCCGTTCTGCGTGCCGGGATCCAGCTTCAGCAACTCCTGCATGAGCCACCAGGACGCGTCCGTGATCCTGGCCGGATTCGGATTGGCGGCGGCAGGTGCGGCCGGCACCAGGGCCACTCCGACGGGCAGCATCACCGAAGCGGCTGCGACCAACCCGCGTAATACTGTCAGTCTCGGCAGCCCCGCCGATGCAGGATCGACTTTCAATGAACGCATCGCACTCCCTCACCCTCATTTTGTGTTCGGAGATCTCTGTCTCCGGATGCTGCGCGCACGAGTCGGATGAAGCTCCCCGCGAGTACGGCCCCTGGTCGCGGCGCTGCGCCCCGGGGCTCCGGGGCGGCACTGGCTGTCGTGATTCCGGAGAAGCATGGCCTGGGCGGTGGCGCACACCGATGCCATTCCGTGCCGGATGGTTGGTCATCCGTGCCAGCCGTCGCCGCCGGGTCGTCCCCACCGCCGGCGGGCCTCGCTCAGGGTTCCCGACGCCCGGGTCCACCGCCCTCGGCCCGCTGTCGTGCCGGAACCGCCGGTCGCATGTGCTGATGGAGGCGGCGGTAGGCCAGCGGACTCATCCCGACGACCGAGGTGAAGAGGCGGGTGAAGTGGCCGCCGCGCGGAAACCCCCATCGAGCGGCGATGGCACGGATAGGTTGACCGGCAAGCTCGGGGTCGGCGAGATCGCGTCGGCAGCGGTCGAGCCTGCGGTGGCGGATCCACCCGGCGACGGTCCGTCCGTCGGCCTCGAAGAGGCGGTGCAGGCTGCGCAGCGAGACGTGATGGGCAGTGGCGATCACTGCGGGTGACAGCTCCGGATCGGCCAGTTGGGACTCGACGAAGCTCAGCATCTGGCGGTAGATCGCCTGCTGCCGGCTCTCGTACGGGAGCGTCGCCTCCAGATCGAGCCGGCGGGCGAGCACGGCCGCGACGAGGTCGAGCGTGACGGCCCCGAGCCGCACGGCATCGGCGGGCGCGAGCCGATCCGCATGCCGGGCGAGGCTGGTGAGATGGTTGGCGAGCACGGCACCGAGGCTGTCACGCTCCGGATCCAGGGACGTCGCGTACAGCCGTCTCGCCTGGTCGACAGGAATCGGTAGGAGCGCGTGAGGGATCCGCACGGCCACGGCCATGCCGCCCTGACCCTGCGGACCCTCCGCATAACCGATGTCGTGCGGACTCGATGTGTCGAGGAAGCTGAGGTGGCCGGGGCCCGGCACGCAGGTGTTGCGGTTCTGCTCGATGAAACCACTGCCGTGCAGGGCCATATTGACCTTGTAGATCTCGGCGTCCGAGGATCGGATCATCTTCCGGGTACGCGCCACCCGCAACGACGAGAGCTCGTAGACGGAGAGATCGACGGCGCCGAGGCAGACCGTCCGTACCGACGCGGCGAAGTCGGCCGGGCGCTCGGCCCAGACCTGCACCCGCCCCAGTGACCGCGACAACATCTCGCGCCAGTAGTCGAGCCGCTCCGCTGGCGGCCTGTCCTGCGTGCTCATCACGAAATGGCCGTCCTGCACCGCACACCCCCGTGGCGTCCCGCGACGGTCACCACCGACACGGCAGGCGAGTGGAAGTCGAGGTGACCCGCAGCAGACAATGTAGGCACCGTGAACGCCTTCGATGGTGTACGCGAGGTGTCTCCGACATGGACGGCAGGAGTCCGGCGGGTGACGACGATCCGGGGCGGCGAATGGTGGAGCGAGACCGGCGTCCCGCTCCTCAGGAGACGGTGACCTGGACCGCGTGCCAGCCGGTGGCGCCGTCGGGAGCGACCGGGCGCGGCTGGCCGATCTGCACCGCCCCGCTGGCGTCCGTCGCCCGCACCTGCAGGCTGTGCTCGCCCGGGGTGGCGGGCCACCGCCAGGACCACTGCACCCAGGTGTCGGTCGAGACCGACGCGGCCAGCGTCGCCGGCTGCCAGTCGCCGTCGTCGACGCGTACCTCGACCTGACGGATCCCCACGTGCTGCGCCCAGGCCACCCCGGCGACGACGACCTCGCCGGCCGCCAGCCTCCGGCCCGCCCGCGGGGTGTCGATCCGCGAGTGTGTCTTGATCGGTCCCCGTGCCGACCAGCCCCGGCGCACCCAGTACGCGTCGAAGTCGGTAAAGCTGGTCAGCTCCAGTTCGACGAGCCACTTGCAGGCCGAGACGTAGCCGTAGAGGCCGGGCACCACGACCCGGACCGGAAAGCCGTGCTCGACCGGCAGCGGCTCGCCGTTCATCCCGACGGCCAGCATCGCGTCCCGCCCGTCGGTGAGCAGCGCCGTCGGGCTGCCGCAGGTCCAGCCGTCGGCGGAGCGACCCACCACCTGGTCCGCCCCGTCCAGCGGCCCGGCCTCGGCGAGCAGCGGGCCCAGCGGCACGCCGAGCCAGCGGGCGTTGCCGATCAGGTCGCCGCCGACCTCGTTCGAGACGCAGGCCAGGGTGATGTGCCGTTCGATCATCGGCCGGGCGAGCAGGTCGGCGTAGCTCAGGGTCATCGGGTTGCGTATCCGGCCGGTGATCCGCAACCGCCATGCCTCCGGATCCACCTGCGGCACCACCAGCGCGGTGTCGATCCGGTAGAAGTCCCGGTTCGGCGTCACGTACGGCGACAGGCCCGGCACCACCGGGTCGACCCCGGCCGGCACCGGTGCCGCCGCGCTGGCCGGGGCGGGCAGCCGGACCGCCGAGCGGGCGGCCGAGACACCCCGGCGGGTGGAGAGCCAGCGCCCGCCGAGGCCGCCGACCGCCGCACCACCGAGGGTCAGCCCGACGCCGGTGAGGAACCGCCGCCGGGCGTACGCGTCCGGGTATGCGGCAACGTCACCCGGGTGGGCGGCAACGTCACCCGGAGCCGCCGGCACGGCCAGCGCCCGGCCGAGCGGGCCGGCCACGAAGAGCCAGAGCACCCCGGCCGCCAGTCCGGCCCCGACCAGCGACGGCAGCGCGGCGAGCGGGCCGGCCCCGGGCCGGGTCAGCGCCGCCACCACCCCGACCGCGCCGAAGAGGGCGATCCCGGCGTACCCGAGGAGCAGCGAGCGGAGCGCGACCAGCCCGACCAGGGCGGCGAAGCCGGCCAGCAGCAGCGCGGTGCCAACCAGGAGGGCGATCTTGTCGTAGACGTAGAAGACGTCGACGGCGAACTGCTTGAGCGGTGCGGGCGCCAGGTCCACCACGACGCCGCCGACCGCGACCAGCGGCGCGGAGCGCGGCCCGGTGAGCACCGCCACGGCCTCGGCCGCGCCGACGGCGACCGCGGCGGCGGCCACCCCGGCCAGCGCGCCGAAGCGGCGTGCCGGAACGGGCCGCCGGACCGGGACCGTGGCCGGCTCCGCTCGGATCTGCTGCGGGCTCGCGTCCATCCGACCAGTGTTACCGGCCGGGCTCGGCGCGGAAAGTCGCGTCAGGAGTTCGTAATACCGGCGCCGGTTCTTCCGGGCCGGCACCCGGACTCCGCCGGCCCGGCCGACCACACGGGTCGGCCGGGCCGGCGAGGATCGGCGTCGATCCGGTCCTGACCGGTCAGTAGGCCGGACCGGTCGCCGGACCGGTCAGAAGCCCGGACCGTGCTGGTGGCCGTGGCCGTGCCCGTGGCCGTGGCCCCCGGCAGCGGCCGGCTCGGCCTTCTCCGGCTTCTCCACGACCAGGCTCTCGGTGGTCAACAGCAGCCCGGCGATCGAGGCCGCGTTGGAGACCGCGTTGCGGGTCACCTTCACCGGGTCGATGATGCCGGCCTTGGCCAGGTCCTTGTACTCGCCGGTGGCGGCGTCCAGCCCCGTGCCCCAACCGCTGTCGGCGACCTTCTGCACGACAACGTAGCCGTCGTGCCCGGCGTTCTGGGCGATCCACCGCAGCGGCTCGACCAGCGCCTTGCGGACGATCGAGACGCCCACCTTCTCGTCACCGGTCAGGCCCAGGTCGTCGTCGAGTACCGAGACGATCTGCACCAGGGCGGCGCCGCCACCCGGTACGGTGCCCTCCTCCACCGCGGCCTTGGTCGCGGCGATGGCGTCCTCGATGCGGTGCTTACGCTCCTTCATCTCGACCTCGGTCGCCGCACCGGCCTTGATCACCGCGATGCCGCCGGAGAGCTTCGCCAGCCGCTCCTGGAGCTTCTCCCGGTCCCAGTCGGAGTCAGATGCCTCGATCTCCTTGCGGATCTGGGTGATCCGGTCGGCGACCTCGGTGTCCCGGCCCCGGCCGTCGATGACGGTGGTGTTGTCCTTGTCGACCACCACCCGCCGGGCGGTGCCGAGCACCTCCACGCCGACCGAGTCGAGCTTGTAGCCCAGCTCGGGGGCGACCACCTCGCCGCCGGTCAGGATCGCCATGTCCTGCAGCATCGCCTTGCGGCGGTCGCCGAAGCCGGGCGCCTTGACCGCGCAGACCTTGATGGTCTTGCGGATCGCGTTGACCACCAGGGTGGAGAGCGCCTGCCCCTCCACGTCCTCGGCGATGATCAGCAGCGGCTTGGCGCTCTGGAGGACCTTCTCCAGCAGCGGCAGCAGCTCCTCGATCGACGAGATCTTCTGCGTGGTGATCAGGATGTACGGGTCGTCGAGCACCGACTCCTGCGACTCGGTGTCGGTGACAAAGTTCGGCGAGATGAAGCCCTTGTCGAACTGGAGACCCTCGGTGACCTCCAGCTCGGTGGCGAGGGTCGAACCCTCCTCGACCGTGATCACGCCGTCCCGGCCGACCTTCTCCATCGCCTCGGCGATCAGGTCGCCGATGGTGGCGTCCTGCGCCGAGATCGTCGCCACGTGCGCGACCGACTCCCGGCTGCCCACCTCGACGGCCTTCTCCAGCAGCGCCGCGGAGACCTTCTCGGCCGCCGCGTCGATGCCCCGCTTCAGCCCGGCCGGACCGGCGCCCGCCGCGACGTTGCGCAGGCCCTCCCGGACCATCGCCTGGGCCAGCACGGTCGCGGTGGTGGTCCCGTCGCCAGCGATGTCGTTGGTCTTGGTCGCCACCTCCTTGACCAGCTGCGCGCCGAGGTTCTCGTACGGGTTGGTGAGCTCGATCTCCTTGGCGATGGTCACACCGTCGTTGGTGATCGTCGGGGCACCGAACTTCTTGTCCAGGACGACGTTGCGCCCGCGCGGGCCGAGAGTGACCTTGACCGTGTCCGCGAGCGTGTTGACACCGTGCTCCAGCAGGTGCCGGGCGTCATCCGAGAAGCTCAGAATCTTCGCCATTGTGTTAACAGGGTCCCTTCACGCAGCGCTGCCCCGGCCCGGCAGGGCCGGTCCGGGGCAGCGTCACTGGATCGGTCAGATCACTTCTCGATGACGGCGAGGACGTCGCGGGCGGAGAGCACCAGGTACTCCTCGCCGGCGTACTTGACCTCGGTGCCGCCGTACTTCGAGTAGATGACCGTGTCGCCGACCTTGACGTCAACCGGGATCCGGTTGCCGTCGTCGTCGAAACGGCCGGGGCCGACAGCGAGGACGGTGCCCTCCTGCGGCTTCTCCTTGGCGGTGTCGGGAATCACGATGCCCGACGCCGTGGTCGTCTCAGCCTCGTTCGCCTGGACCAGGATCCGGTCCTCGAGCGGCTTGATCGCAACCTTGGTCGCGGTAGTCACGGGCATACCCTCCTGGGGTACTGGTTTCTGTGCCGGTCGGCGCGCCGACCGGCGTCAATCTGCCACATGCCACCTGGCGGGGCCGTCGTCGCGGGTGCCGGTCCGCCTGGCGTTCAACTTCCGGACAACGCCCGGAAGTTGGCACCCTCGGTTTGAGAGTGCTAACCGCAGGTTATGCCTGCGGCTAGCACTCCGTCAAGGAGAGTGCCAACCCGACACGCCCGCCGGGGACTCCGGCCGGCACAATGCTGCGGTGGACCTTGACCAGCTGGCCGCACTGCGTACCCCGGAAGGGGGAACCGCGCTGGCCACCGCCGCCGACCTGGCCGGCGGCGACCCGCTGGTCGCGGCGGCCACGCTGCGCTCGGCCGGGATATCCGGTGGGCTCGCCGCCGCCGCGCTGACCCAGGCCGAGCTGCGGCGGCGGGCGGCGGCCAAGTTCGGCCCGGACGCCGCCCGGATGTTCTTCACCCGGGCCGGTCTGGAGCAGGCGACCCGCCCCGGCGTGGCGGCCCGCCGGGCCGCCCGGCTGCGCGCCGCCGGGGTACGCACCCTGGTCGACCTCGGCTGCGGTCTCGGCGCGGACGCGATCGCCGCCGCCCGGGCCGGCATCCGGGTGTACGGCGTGGAGACCGACCCGCTCACCGCGGCGATGGCCGCCGCGAACGCCGGGGCGGCCGGGGTGGCGGACCGGTTCACGGTCGAACTCGGCGACGCGGCCCGGTTCGACGTCACCGCCGTCGACGGGCGGCCGGTCGACGCGGTCTTCTGCGATCCGGCCCGGCGCCGCCCCGGCACCGGCCGGCGGGTTTTCGACCCGGCCGCCTACTCCCCCTCCTGGGACTTCCTGCTCGACCTCGCCGGCCGGATCCCCCGGACGGTCTTCAAGGTCGCACCCGGCATCGACCACGCCCTGCTGCCGCCGGGCGCCGAGGGCGAGTGGGTCAGCGTCGGAGGCGACCTGGTCGAGGCGACCGTCTGGAGCGCCCCACTGGCCGGCACCCCCCGCCGGGCGACCCTGCTGACCGGGTCGGCAGCCCACGGCGCCGACGTCCGAACCGGCGCCCGGCCCGGTGAGCCGGGCGGGCCGACCCGGCACGGGCCGACTGATCCGGCGGTGCACGAACTGACCGGCGACGGGACCCGGCAGGCCCCGATCGGCCCCGTCCGGCGCTACCTCTACGACCCGGACCCGGCCGTGGTCCGCGCCCACCTGGTCGCCGAGTTCGCCGACACCGTCGACGGCACGCTCGCCGACCCGGAGATCGCGTACGTGTACGCCGACGCCGCCGCCCCCACCCCGTACGCCCGGTGCCTGGAGGTCGTCGAGTCGCTCCCCTTCTCACTCAAGCGGCTGCGGGCCCGACTCCGGGAGCTCGGCGTCGGCCGCGCCGAGATCCTCAAGCGCGGTTCGGCACTGGAACCGGAGCGGCTCCGCCGCGACCTGCGGCTCACCGGGACCGAGCCGATCAGCCTGGTGCTCACCCGGGTCGCCGGCGCACCCACGGCGCTGCTCTGCCACCCGCCGCGGGACGGCCTGTAAGGAAGGGCCCCTTCTTATCGTTTTCTGTCGTAGAAGGGCCCCCTCCCAACACCGTCCAGGCAGTCGGCCGGCGATAGGGTGCCGGTTGTGGCGGGCAGGGGGACACCGGCGACCGCGCTGCTGACGCGGCAGCGGATCCCGCACACCCTGCACCCGTACGACGTGGCGCCGGACACCCCGAACTACGGCGCCGAGGTGGCGGCGGCGCTCGGGGTGCCGCCGGAACGGGTCTTCAAGTCGCTGGTCGCCAGCGTCGACGGGGTGCTGACCGTGGCGGTGGTCCCGGTCACCGGCGAGCTGGACCTGAAGACGCTGGCCACGGCGGTGGGCGGCAAGCGGGCCACGCTTGCCGACCGGACCCTGGCGGAGCGGACCACCGGCTACGTCCGGGGCGGGATCAGCCCGCTGGGGCAGCGGAAGGCGCTGCGTACCGTCGTCGACGCCTCCGCCGAACGCTTTCCCACGGTCTACGTCTCGGCCGGGCGGCGGGGGTTGCAGCTCGAACTCGCGCCGGCGGACCTGATCCGACTCACCGGCGCTGTCACCGCACCGGTCGCGACGTCCTGAGGCGCCCGGCTCCGCCGGACGTGCCGGGCGCACCGGGCAGTTGCATCACCATCGATCATTTCCGGCGTATCACCGCTGGCCAATCCGGGGATGTCGGTCACGTTGCCGAATTGTTATCCCCTGCAACAAACTCGGGGCCCTTACGACCTTGCCCCGGCGACTTCCCGCGAAATACGTTGCCGGACACAACAAAAGTGAGGCGGGCCGGTCGCCACAGCCCACCCGCACCCCGCCAGAGTCGCGACCGGACGGAGGCGCTCCGAGGCAGCCCAACGGGGGGAGGCCAGCGGGCAACGCGGCGACCCGCTCGGGCGTACCACCGCTGTGACCGAGACACCACACCCACCCCGAAAGGACCCGTGCAATGCGCAGAGGGATCCTCACCATCGCTGCCGTGGGCCTGCTGGCCACCAGCGGCCTCGCCGCCTGCGGCGAAGAGTCCGGCGGCGAAGGTGGCACCGAGGCCAAGCCCAAGATCGGCGTCATCCTTCCGGACAGCGCCTCGTCGGACCGCTGGGAAACCGCGGACCGCAAGTACCTGGAGGCGGCGTTCCAGGCCGCAGGCGTCGACTCGATCATTCAGAACGCCCAGAACGACAAGGCCCAGTTCCAGACCATCGCCGACCAGATGATGACCCAGGGCGTCACCGTCCTCATGATCGTCAACCTGGACTCCGGCACCGGCAAGGCGGTCCTGGACAAGGCCAAGACCCAGGGCGTACTCACCATCGACTACGACCGGCTGACCCTGGGCGGCTCGGCGGAGTACTACGTCAGCTTCGACAACGAGGCCGTCGGCAGGCTCCAGGGCGAGGGCCTGGTCAAGTGCCTGACCGACAAGGGCGCCCAGAAACCGGTCGTCGCCGAGCTGAACGGCTCGGAGACCGACAACAACGCCACGCTCTTCAAGAACGGCTACGACAGCGTGCTCAAGCCGAAGTACGACTCCGGCGAGTACGTCAAGGGCCCGGACCAGTGGGTGCCCGGCTGGGACAACACCCAGGCCGGCACCATCTTCGAGCAGATGATGACCCAGCAGAACGGCAAGATCGACGGGGTACTCGCCGCCAACGACGGGCTGGGCAACGCGGTGATCTCCATCCTCAAGAAGAACAAGCTGAACGGCAAGGTCCCGGTGACCGGCCAGGACGCCACCCTCCAGGGGCTGCAGAACATCCTCGCCGGTGACCAGTGCATGACCGTCTACAAGGCGATCAAGCAGGAGGCCGACGCCGCCGCCGAGTTGGCGATCGCGCTGGCCAAGGGCGAGAAGAAGGAGGCGCCCACCACGGTGAAGGACCCGGAGGGCAACCGGGACGTGCCGGCGGTGCTGCTCGAGCCGAAGGCCATCTACAAGGAGAACGTCAAGGACGTCGTCGCCGACGGCTTCATCAGCAAGGACGAGCTCTGCACCGGCGCCTTCGCCGCCGCCTGCACCGAGGCCGGCGTGAGCTGACCCGCACGACGGCACCGGGCCCCGACCGGCCCTGCCGAGACGCCGCCCGGTACGCCACGCATCCGTACCGGGCGGCGTCCCCCGCCCCAGAGCAAACTGGACCGGACCCGTGATCGGTTACCCCGCGACCGGACACCCGCGACCGGACACCCGCGCAAAGGAGACCAACCCGTGTCCGCGACACCCCTGCTGGAACTGCGCGGGATCGACAAGAGTTTCGGTCCCGTCCAGGTCCTCCGCAACGTCGACTTCTCGGTCCACCCCGGCGAGGTGACCGCGCTCGTCGGCGACAACGGCGCCGGCAAGTCCACCCTCGTCAAGTGCGTCGCCGGCATCTACGCCGCCGACGGCGGCGAGATGTTCTTCGACGGCCGGCCGGTGCACATCCACAATCCCCGGGACGCCGCCTCGCTCGGCATCGAGGTCGTCTACCAGGACCTCGCCCTCTGCGACAACCTCGACATCGTGCAGAACATGTTCCTCGGCCGGGAGAAGCGCAGCGGCCTCGTCCTGGACGAGCCGACCATGGAACAGATGGCCGCCGAGACCCTGGCCGGGCTCTCCGTCCGGACGGTGAAGTCGTTGCGGCAGCACGTCTCCAGCCTCTCCGGCGGGCAGCGCCAGACCGTGGCGATCGCCAAGGCGGTGCTCTGGAACAGCCGGCTGGTCATCCTCGACGAGCCGACCGCCGCGCTGGGCGTGGCGCAGACCGCCCAGGTCCTCGAACTGGTCCGCCGGCTGGCCGACAACGGACTCGCCGTCGTGCTCATCTCGCACAACATGAACGACGTCTTCGCCGTCTCCGACCAGATCGCCATGCTCTATCTCGGCCAGATGGTCGCGCAACTGCGGACGAGCGACGTGACCCACGCCCAGGTGGTCGAGCTGATCACCGCAGGCCGCAGCAACGGACTCGGACTCACCTCCGAGAACGGCAACGGCACCGGCAATGCCGACACCGCACACACCGGAACCACGAGCGCAGGAGCCGATCGATGAGCGCCCCACCCACCATCGCCGCGCCGCCGGTGGAGACACCGGCCGCGCCGACGCCGACGGTCGGCAGCCACTTCCGCGACTACCTGGCCAAGGTGCGCGGCGGCGACATGGGCGCGCTGCCGGCCGTACTCGGCCTGATCGTGCTCTGCGGCGTCTTCGCCGCGCTGCGCCCGAACTTCATGACCGAGGGAAACTTCGCCAACCTCTTCACCCAGGGTGCGGCGGTGACGCTGATCGCAATGGGTCTGATCTTCGTCCTGCTGCTCGGCGAGATCGACCTCTCCGCCGGCTTCGCCAGCGGCGTCTGCGCCGCGGTCCTCGCCCAACTGGTCACCCTGCACGGCTATCCCTGGTACGTCGCGGCCGCCGCCGCGATCGTCACCGGGATGGTGATCGGGTTCGCCCTCGGCTTCCTGGTGGCCAAGATCGGCATCCCGTCCTTCGTGGTCACCCTCGCCGCGTTCCTCGCCTTCCAGGGCGTCGTGCTGCTGCTGATCAAGGGCGGCACCAACGTCTCGATCCGGGACGAGGTGCTGGTGGCGATCGCCAACCGGAACATGCCGCCGTGGCTCGGCTGGGCGCTGACCCTGCTCGGCATCGCCGGCTACGCCGCCGTGCAACTGCTACGGCACCGCAACCGCACCACACGCGGGCTGGTGAGCGAACCCCTCGCCGTGGTGCTGATCCGGATCGGCGCGCTCGCGCTGCTCGTCGGCACCGCCGTGTACCTGCTCAACCTCGAACGCAGCCGCAACCCGCTCGTCTCGCTCCGGGGCGTACCGATCGTCGTGCCGGTCATCGTCGTCCTGCTGGTCGCGCTGACCTTCGTCCTGCACCGCACCGCGTACGGCCGGCACATCTACGCCGTCGGCGGCAACCGGGAGGCGGCGCGCCGGGCCGGCATCAATGTCGACCGGATCAGGATATCGGTCTTTGTGATCTGCTCGTCGATGGCGGCGATCGGCGGCATCGTGGCGGCCAGCCGGGCCACCTCGGTCGACGCCAACACCGGGGGCAGTAAGGTCCTGCTCTACGCCGTCGGCGCGGCGGTCATCGGCGGCACCAGCCTCTTCGGCGGCAAGGGCCGGGTCGTCGACGCGGTGCTCGGCGGTGCGGTGATCGCCGTCATCGACAACGGGATGGGGCTGCTCAGCCGCAGTTCCGGCTTCACCTTCGTGGTGACCGGGCTGGTGCTGCTCCTCGCGGCAAGTGTCGACGCACTCTCCCGACGTCGAGCCGGCGTGACAGGCAATCGATAGGGGCACGATGCGCGCAGGGCCGAGTCAGGAGGAGATTCGCCGGCAGAATCTCGGCGCGCTGCTGCGGTACGTCCACATCCACGGCGCCACCTCCCGGGCGGAGCTGACCACCTCGCTCGGGCTCAACCGGAGCACCATCGGCGCGCTCACCGCCGAACTGGCGGCCGCCGGACTGGTCAGCGAGCGGGCACCCCGGGAGACCGGGCGGGCCGGGCGACCGTCCCTGGTCGTCCGGCCCGAGTCGGGCCGGGTCTTCGCGTACGCGTACAGCATCGAGGCGGACCGGCTCCGGGCCGCCCGGATCGGTCTCGGCGGAGTGGTGCTGGACCGCCGGCAGGCCGAACGGCCACCGGGGCTGCTGGCCGTGGAGACCCTTCCCCTGCTGGCCGGCTTCGTGAAGGAGATGCACCAGGCGGTGCCGGAGGGCTCCGTTTACGTTGGCAGCGGTGTCGCGGTCTGCGGCCGGCTCCGCCGCCCCGACAGCGCCGGGCAGCCCGGTCCGGAGGCCGCCGTGCGACTCGGCCCGGAGGCTGCCATGCGACTCGGCCCGGAGGCTGCCGTGCGACTCGGCCTCGACGGTGCTGCCGAGGTCGCCGGTGACCAGCTGGACGGGCCCCTGGCCGAGGCGCTCGGCGAGCTGCTGCCGCAGGAGCGCCCGGTACTGGTCAGCAACGCCGCCGACGTGAGCGCGGTCGCCGAGCACGCCCGTGGGGCGGCCAGGGGTTACGACGACGTCATCTACCTGCACCGGGACGTCGGCATCGAAGCCGGAATCATCGTCGGCGGCCGGCGGCTCACCGGGCAGGGCGGGTACGCCGGCGAGGTCGGCCACATGGTGGTGCAACCCGGCGGCCGCCCCTGCGGCTGCGGCTCGTACGGCTGCTGGGAGACCGAGATCGGCGAGTACGCCATGCTCCAGGCGGCCGGCCGGGGCGAGGCCGCCGGTCGGGAGGCCGCCCTGCGGCTGGTCGACGCGGCCTCCCGGGGCGACGCCGCCGCCCAGGCCGCGGTCCGGCAGGTCGGCGACTGGCTCGGCTTCGGCGTCGCCAACCTGGTCAACATCTTCAACCCCGGGGTGGTCATCTTCGGCGGCACCCTCCGGGACGTCTACCTCGCCGCCGCCGCCCGGGTCCGCAGCCGGCTCAACTCCCTGGCTCTGGCCACACCCCGCGAGCAGGTCCGGCTGCGTACGCCCCAGCTCGGCGAGGACGCCGCCCTGGTCGGCGCCGCCGAACTCGCCTTCGAACACCTCCTCGCCGCTCCCCTCGAGATGTGAGGCGGCCCACGCTGTCCGACGTGGACGGGCACCTGCTGCCCGTGGTCCTCATGGCGGCCATCCGCCGAGCCGACGCCTGCTGATATGCCCTGGTCAGGGTCGGTATGACGAGCTACGTCCCGCCCGTCCCGCTTGCACAGCGCTTATTCTCACATCTGGTTGACTCGGATCGATGGCGCCAACTTGAATGACTCTTCACGGTTACTCAGAGTTGTGTACGTCGGTTCGGGGTTATTGGAGATGGTTGGCATGACCACGTTCGAGATCTGCGTCGACGGCGTCGCGGGGACGCTGGCCGCGGAACGCGCCGGTGCCGACCGGGTGGAACTCTGCGCAGGGCTGTTCGAGGGCGGGTTGACGCCGAGTATCGGCACCATCGAGGTGACGCTGCACGCGGCGAGCCGGATCAGGGTGCACGTGCTCGTCCGTCCCCGGGGCGGCGACTTCATCTACTCTCCGTACGAGGTCGACGCGATGGTGCGCGACGTGCAGGCGGCGGTGACGGTCGGCGCGCACGGCGTCGTGATCGGGGCGCTGACCCCCGAGGGCGCCATCGACCTGCCGACGATGCGGCGGCTGCTCGCCGCGGCCGACGGTGCCGACGTCACGTTTCACCGGGCCTTCGACATGGTCCGGGAGCCGTTCGACGCGCTGGAGCAGTTGGTCGAGCTGGGCGTGCCCCGGGTGCTCACGTCGGGCCAGGAGGAGAGCGCACTGGCCGGTGCCCCGCTCATCGCGGACCTGGTCGCCAAGGCCGACGGCCGGCTCGCGGTGATGGCCGGCGGCGGGGTCACCGAGCGCACCATCGCCCGGATCGCGGCGGCCACCGGCGCCGACGAATACCACTTCACGGCCCGGGTCAGCACGGACGGTCCGGCGATCCACCGCAACCCGCTGCCCCGGATGGGTGGCGTGCTGAGCCGCCCGGAGTACCAGCGCTCGGAGACCTCGCCGGAGCGGATCGGCCAGATCATCGGGGCGGTCCGGCCCTGACGGCCCCGGTCGACCGACGAGCCGGCGGCTCCGCCACCGATGACCCGGACCGCACTGTCGCTTCTGTCGCCGGCTGGTCGAGCTGGCGCCAGACCGGCAGGACGAACGGAAGCACGGTCACCACCAGGTAGGCCGCCCCGAGCAGCAGGCAGGCGGCCGGCAGCCGCAACTGCTCGACGGCGAGACCGCCGAGCAGCCCGCCGAGCGGGATGCCGGCCCAGGAAGCCGCATGGGTCAGCCCGAGCACTCGGGCGCGGAGCCGTTCCGGGATCCGTTCGAAGGTGGCCGCCCCGAGGATCGGGTTGATCGCGGCAACCGACACCCCGGCGACGAACGAGATCAGGTAGACCGCCCAGAGCCGGTCCAGCACGGCCAGCGCGACGAAGCGGGGCGCCCCGGCGAGCAGGAAGCCCACCGCGAAGACGGCGAACCGTGGCACCCGGGACGCCCCGAGGGTGAAGACGGCGTTGCCGAGCACCGCACCGAGCGCGAACGCCGCGGTGAGCAGGCCGAGCGCCGTCGACGAGCCGGCCACCTCGGTGGCCCAGACCGGAGCGAGAATCGAGGTGTACGCCGCGTCGGCGAAATTCGTGACGAGGAGCATCAGCACGATGCCGTGCACCAGCCGGTCGCGGCGCAGATAGTGCGCTCCACCCCGGAGCGCGGCCAGATAGGGCTCCCGGTCCTGCCCGCCGTCACCCGCCTTCGGCGTGGCGGAAGACCACCCGCTTCGCCGTGTCAGACCGAGGCTGTACCCGCCGGACGGCCCCCGCGGCTCGGGCGAGGGCGGGTCAGCGGTCGACCGGGGTGAAGTCCCAGACGTGCGGGGTGCGGGCGAGCATCCGGGCGGGCGGGTCGGGCAGCGAGACCGGGTTGGCCCGCCACCTGGAAATGACCACGAGCCGGTTGTCGGTGGAGGAGAAGACCTCGCTGGAGATGTGCAGCGGATTGTGCTCCAGCTCGGGCAGGGCCGTGTCGCAGACCCAGGTGAGGAGGTCGGCGAAGCCGGCCCGCTCGGCGCGTACCTCCCACATCCGTACGATCACGTCGGCCATCACTCCTCCCGCCCTCGACGCCGCCGGAACACTACACGCTGACCGTGGTCAGCGGCAGCGCGGAATCGGCGGGCAGGTCCAGCCGGCTCGGGGCGACCCCGGCGGCGACCAGGTGCGCGCCGAGCGCCGCCACCATCGCGCCGTTGTCGGTGCAGAGCTTCGGCCGGGGCACCCGGACCCGGATGCCGTGCTTCGCCGCCCGCTCCTCGGCCAGCGCCCGCAGCCGGGAGTTGGCCGCGACGCCGCCGCCGAGCACCAGGGTCTCGACGCCCTGGTCGCGGCAGGCCGCGACCGCCTTGCCGGTGAGTACGTCGCAGACCGCCTCCTGGAAGGAGGCGGCCACGTCCGGCACCGGCACCGGCTCGCCGGCCCGCTGCCTCGCCTCCACCCAGCGGGCGACCGCGGTCTTCAGCCCGGAGAAGGAGAAGTCGAACCGGTGCGCGGCCAGGTCCTTCGGGGCGGTCAGCCCGCGCGGGAAGGCGATCGCGTCCGCCGCGCCGGCCCTCGCCTCCCGGTCGATCGGCGGGCCGCCCGGAAACGGCAGCCCCAGCAGTCGGGCCACCTTGTCGAACGCCTCCCCCGCCGCGTCGTCGATGGTGGCGCCGAGCGGGGTGACCCCGGTCGTCAGGTCGTCCACCAGCAGCAGGGACGAGTGTCCACCAGAGACCAGCAGCGCGACCGCCGGTTCGGGCAGCGGACCGTGCTCCAGGGTGTCCACCGCGACGTGCGCGGCGAGGTGGTTCACTCCGTAGACCGGCTTCTCGGCGGCGAGCGCGTAGCCCTTGGCGGCGGCCACCCCGACCAGCAGCGCGCCGGCCAGCCCGGGGCCGGCGGTGACCGCGATCGCGTCGATGTCGGCCAGGGTCACGCGAGCGTCGTCGAGGGCACGGCGCATGGTCGGCACGATCGCCTCCAGGTGCGCCCGGCTCGCCACCTCCGGCACCACCCCGCCGAACCGGGCATGCTCCTCGACACTGGAGGCCAGCGCGTCGGCGAGCAGGGTGTGCCCGCGTACGACGCCGACGCCGGTCTCGTCGCAGGAGGTCTCGATCCCGAGGATCAGCGGTTCGTCAGCCATTCACCTGCTCCAGTTCGAGCTGCATCACCAGCGCGTCGGTGTTGCTCGGTTGGTAGTAGCCGCGCCGCACGCCGACCGGTTCGAAGCCGTGCATGGCGTAGAGGCGCTGGGCGGGTGCGTTGTCCACCGCCACCTCCAGCAGCACCCGGCGTACGCGGTGCCGGTCCGCCTCGGCCAGCAGGTCGACCAGGAGCATCCGGCCGATGCCGGAGCGCTGCGCATCCCGGCGTACCGCCACGTTCTGCACCCATGCCTCGTCGGGGGGCGCGACGGCGAGCCCGGCGTAGCCGACGAGGGCGTCGCTCGCGTCCAGCGCCGCCACGTAGTAGTGGCCGTTCGCCAGCTCGTTCCAGAACATTCCCGCCGACCACTGCTCGTCGCCGAAGAGGTCCGCCTCGATCGGCAGTGCCTCGACAATGTGCCACCAGCGGAACGGGCCCAGCCGGACCAACCGACCGCTGCCCGCGCCGGCCGCCGTCCTCACCGCAGGACCGGCTTGCGGCCGGTCGCCGCCACGGCGTCCGGCCGGCGCAGGTAGAGCGGTGTGAGCCGGTCACCGGGGGCGCCGGCCCGGATCCGGGCGGCCGCGAGCTCCGCGAGGGCGTACGCCGGTGGGTGGTCCAGGCCGGCCCTCGGCGGCAGCCCGAGGATGTCGGCGTACCGGCGGGCCCCCTCGCCGACCGCGACCCGGACGCCCAACTCCCGGGCCTGCTCGGCGACGGCGGCCGGGGTGTCGACGTCCGGGCCCGCCAGCCGGTCGCCGGTCAGGTCGTAGACCGCCCAGTAGATCTCCCGGCGGCGGGCGTCGGTGGCCACCAGCACCGGTCCGACCTCGGGCGCGGCGCCGGAGCGGGGATGCGTGGCGGCGTGTCCGATGGCGTCGAGCGAGGGCACCCCGTAGGTCGGGACGCCGAGCACCTGTCCCATGCTCGCCGCCGTGACCAGGCCGACCCGCAGCCCGGTGAACGGCCCGGGCCCGAGCCCGGCCACCACGGCGGCCAGGTCGGGCGGGCGGGCGCCGGCCTCGGCGAGCAGCTCGGAGACCTGCGGCGCCAGCAGTTCGCCGTGGGCCCGCGCGTCGACGACGCTGCGCTCGCCGCGCAGCGCGACCGAGTCGGCGGTGATCTCCGCCAGCGCGGCGGTCACCGCCGGGGTCGAGGAGTCCAGCACGAGTACGAGCACACAGGCACCCTAACCGGGTGGCCGCCGACGCTTGGCGCGACCCACGTCAGCCGGCGGAGAGGTCCCAGTCGACGGCCGGGCGGCCGGCGTCGGCGAGCGCCTTGTTGCAGGCGCTGAAGGGGCGGCTGCCGAGGAAGCCGCGCGGGTTCATCGGGCTCGGGTGGCCGGCCTCCAGCACCACGTGCGCCGGGTTGCTGACCAGCGCGGCCTTCTTGCGCGCGTAGCCGCCCCAGAGCAGGAAGACGACCCGCTCCGGGCGCGCGTCGAGGGCCCTGATGGTGGCGTCGGTGAAGTCCTCCCAGCCCTTGTTGGCGTGTGATCCCGGGGTGGCCTGCCGGACGGTCAGCACCGCGTTGAGCAGCAGCACGCCCTGGCTCGCCCAGCGGGTCAGGTTGCCGCCCCGGGAGACCGGCACCCCGAGGTCGTCGGCGAGCTCCTTGAAGACGTTGCGCAGCGACGGCGGCACCGCCACCCCGCCCCGGACGCTGAAGCTCAGCCCGTGCGCCTGACCGGCCCGGTGGTAGGGGTCCTGACCGAGGATCAGCACCCGGCACTCCTCCGGTGCGCAGAGCCGGTAGGCGGTGAAGAGGTCCTCGACCGGCGGGAAGACGCTCTGCGTCGCGTATTCCCCGGCGACGAACTCGCTCAACGCGGCAGTCCTGGCCGGGTCGAGGTGCGGCTCCAACGCCGCCCGCCAGGCCGGTGGCAGCAGGGCGGGAAGATCCAGGGTCATCGGTAACCTCTCGGGCGGCGGGATCGTCCCCCGCACTCTAGAAGTCCGGTACGACACCGCACATCCAACCCGGCGACGGCTCAGCGCAGCGCGGCGAGCCGGTCTGCCCAGTCGCCGCCGGACGGCACCAGCTCGATCCGCCGGGTCTCGTCGTCCCGCCGGTCGATGCGGACCTGCAGATGCGTGTCGACCAGGTGCTCGACCAGCCCTTCCCCCCACTCGACCACGGTGACCGCCTCGTCCACCGAGGCGTCCAGGTCGAGGTCGTCGATCTCGGCCCGCGGGTCGACGGCATCCCCCAGCCGGTACGCGTCGGCGTGCACCAGCGTGATCCGCCCGCCCCGGGCCGGGTCCGGCCGGTGCACCCGGGCGATCACGAAGGTCGGTGACGTGATGTCGCCCAGCACGCCGAGCCCGGCCCCGATCCCCTGCACCAGCGCGGTCTTGCCGGCGCCCAGCGGCCCGACGAGCACCAGCAGGTCCCCGGAGCGGAGCAGTCCGCCGAGCCGGCGCCCGAACTCGCGGGTGTCGCCCACGGTCGGCAGCTCGCGGACGAGTTCGGTGCCGCGCAACGCGTCGCTCATCGGGGAAGCCTCAATCCTCTCGTCGGGCGGGCAGCCGGTCGAGGAAGTCGAGCAGTATCTCGTTGACCTCGTCGGCGTGCTCCAGCATGACCACGTGCCCGCTGTCGGGCACCTTCACATATTCGGCGTCCGGCAGCCAGCGGACGATCTCCTCGGAGTGGGTCACCGGCGTGATCATGTCGCGCTCACCCACGATGACCAGGGCGGGGGCGTCCCGCAGGGCGGCCAGCACCGGATAGCGGGCATGCAGATAGATGGTGCGCAGATAGCGGGCGACGGTCTCGGTGGAGGTCCGGGAGTTCATCTTCTCCACGTAGGAGACCAGCGCCGGGCTGGGTGTGGCGGTGCCGAAGCCGTACTTGCGGGTGAGCAGCCAGGCCAGGTTCGCCGAGGCGCGCCGGGCCCGGTCGAGCACGCTGCCGGTGAGCCGGGTGGCGTTGTCGACCACCGGGAGCAGCGGGGCACCGGCCCGGGCGACGATCGTGGGCAGGCCGAACTTCGTCTCCGCCACCAGCCCGCCCGAGGTGGCCATCAGCACGGTGCCGACCACCCGCTCGGCGAAGATCTCCGGATGGCGTTCGGCGAAGGCCATGATGGTCATGCCGCCCATCGAGTGCCCGATCAGCACCAGTGGCCCGGTCGGCGCGGTCCGGTCGATCACCGACCGGAGGGTCTCGCCGAGCGCCGCGAGCTGGTACTCGCCCGACTCCAGCCGGCCCGAGCGGCCGTGTCCGGGCTGGTCGTAGAAGACCATCCGGTCCTCGCCCAGCTCGGTGAGCATGCTGCGCTGGAAGTGGAAGGTCCCCATGTCCAGGCAGAAGCCGTGCACGAAGACGAGGGTCGGTCGCCCCGGCCCGGCCGGTGGCCCGACCATTTCCACATGGATGTCGGTGCCGTCGGCGGTGGTGACGGTGCAGGACTCGTCGTACGGCAGCGCGCCGAACGGTTCCGCCGCGTACCGGTCGCCGGGCGCGGACCTGGAACGGCGTACCACCGCCCGTTCGGCGGCCACCCCGGCGGCGATCCCGGCCGCCGCGACCCCGGCCGCCGCGCCGATGATGCCGGCCACCCGGAACAGTCCGGTCCGGTTCGGCGTACGCCGGGCGGGCAGCCGCTGCGCCGGCACGCGATTCCCGGCCAGCCTGCTGGAACTCATGACTGCCGCCCGTCGTACACCCGGGGCACCCGGACCCCGCCGAACCTGGTGACGATCTCGTAGTTGATGGTGCCGACCGCCTCCGCCCAGTCGTCGGCGGTCGGCTCGCCCTGCGCGCCGCTGCCGAAGAGCGTCGCCACGTCGCCGGCGGCCACCGGGTCGTCGCCGCAGTCCAGCACGATCTGGTCCATGCAGACCCGGCCGGCGATCCGGCGCCGCCCACCGGCAAGCTGGACCGGGCCGACGTTGGAGGCGTGCCGGGGCACCCCGTCGGCGTAGCCGAGCGGCACGACGGCGAGCGTCGTCTCCCGCTCGGTGTGGTAGGTGTGCCCGTAGGAGACGCCCGTGCCGGCCGGCACCCGCTTGGTCAGCGTGACCCGGGCCCGGGCGGTCATCGCCGGCCGCAGCCCGAACCGCTCGCCGGGGATCGGCGAGAGCCCGTAGAGCGCGATGCCGGGCCGGACCAGGTCGAAGTGGGTGTCGGGGCGGGTCAGCGTCGCCGCCGAGTTGGCCAGGTGCCGGTAACGGGGCCGCAGCCCGGCGCGCTCGGCGAGGGCGAGCCCCTCGGTGAAGGCGGCGAGTTGCCGGTCGATGGTGGCGTGCCCGGGAGCGTCGGCGTAGACCAGGTGGCTCCAGACCCCGACCACCTCGAGTACGCCGTCCGCCTGCGCCTTCGCCGCCGCGTCCAGCAGGTCGGGCCAGTCGGCCACGGTCGCGCCGCCCCGGGAGAGCCCCGTATCGATCTTGAGGTGGGTCCGCGCCGGCCGGCCGGCCCGTTCCGCCGCGGTCACCAGCTCGGCGAGCTGGCCAAGGCTGGCCGCGGCCAGGTCCACCCCGACGGTCACCCCCTCGTGCAGCGGCATCCCGGGCGCGAGCAGCCAGGCCAGCACCGGCGCGGTGACACCCTCGCGGCGCAGCGTCAGCGCCTCGTCGAGGGTGCAGACGCCGAGCCACTCCGCCCCGGCGTCCAGGGCCGCCCGCGCGGCGGGCAGCATGCCGTGGCCGTAGCCGTCGCCCTTGACCACGGCCATCAGCTCGGCGTTCGTCCCGGCCCGCAGCCGGGCCACGTTGTCGCGGATCGCGTCAAGGTCGACCCGCACCTCGGCCTGCCACATGTGCCCAGCCTACTTGTCAGTAGATCCAGTTGGCCGCAGGTGGCGTGAGCTGGACAGTCGTCAGCGGGGCGGTCCGGGTCACCGGGGCAGCCGGGCGATCACCGGGCGCAGCGCGGCGGCCACGTCGGCTGCGGTCACCGGGCCCTGCCGGACCGCCTCCTGCCCCGCCAGCCCGTGCAGATACGCGGCGGCCGCCGCCGCCCGCTCGGGAGCCAGGCCGGTGGCGAGCAGCGAGCCCAGCAGCCCGGCCAGCACGTCGCCGGTGCCGCCGGTGGCCAGCGCCGGGGTGCCGGTCGGGTTGGCGAAGGCCCGCCCGTCCGGGGTGGCGACCACCGTCCGGTCGCCCTTGAGCAGCACCACCGCGTTCGTCCAGGTGGCCAGGCGCAGCGCCGCCCCCACCCGGTCCCCACCGGGCTCCTCGCCGGCCAGTCGCGCGTACTCCCGGTCGTGCGGGGTGATGACGATCGGCGCGTCCCGTCCCCGCAACCGCTCCGCCATCGAGCCGTCGACCAGCAGGGTGAGCGCGTCCGCGTCCAGCACCACCGGCACCGGCGCGGCGAGTACGCAGCGCAGCTCGGTGGCGGCCTCCGGGCCGGTGCCCAGCCCCGAGCCGCAGACCCAGGCCTGCACCCGGCCGGCGTCGGTGACCCGCTCGGCGGCGACCACCGACGGATAGCGGCGGAGCACCTCGGCGCGGGCGCCGCCGGCGTACCGGATCATGCCGGTCGGCCCGGCGACCGCGCCGCCGACCGAGAGCACGGCCGCGCCCGGGTAGGTCGCGGAGCCGGTCGCCAACCCCACCACGCCCCGGCTGTACTTCTCCTCCTCCGGGCCGAGCCGGGGCCACCACTCGACGACGTCCGACCACTCGGTCACCCGTACCGCCGGATCGGCCCGGAGCCACCGGCCCAGGCCGATGTCGACCAGCTCGACCCGGCCGGCCCGGGGTGCGGCCGGCCCGACCACCAGGGCCGGCTTCAGGCAGCCGAAGGTGACCGTGACATCGGCGGTCACCGTGCCGGGCAGGCCGGCCGGGCGCGGTACGCCGCCGGTGTCCACCTCGACCCCGCTCGGCACGTCCACCGACACCACCGGGGTGCGCTTCCCGGCCCGGTCGGTCAGGCCGGCCAGCCCGGCCACCACCCGGGCCGCCGGCTCCCGCAGCCCGCCCGAGCCACCGATCCCGACGATCCCGTCCAGCACCAGGTCGGCCCGGTCCGGCAGCCCGGCGCAGAGCCGCCCGCCGGCCGAGCGCAGCGCCGCCAGGCCGCCGGGATGCGCGCGCTCCGGAGAGAGGAGCAGCGCCTGCACCGCCGCGCCCCGGCCGGCGAGTCGGGCACCCGCGTAGAGGGTGTCGCCGCCGTTGTCGCCGGAGCCGACCAGCAGCAGCACCCGGGAGCCGTAGACCCCGCCCCGGTCGGCGAGCACCCGGGCGCAGTGCCCGGCCAGCCCGCCGGCCGCGCGGCGCATCAGCGTCCCGTCCGGGACGGTGGCCATCAGGGCACCTTCGGCGGCCCGTACGTCCGCCACCCGCCATGCCGACCTCATCGCCGCCCCGCTTCCGATCGCACCGCCGTCGCCACCGCCCGGGGCCCGCTCATCGCTCCGCCACCACCATCGCCGAGGCGATCCCGCCGTCGTGCGAGAGCGACAGGTGCCAGCGCTCCACGCCACGCTCGGTGGCGGCGGCGGCGACCGTGCCGGAGACGGTCAGCCACGGTCGCCCGTCCGGATCGGCGACCACCTCGCAGTCGTGCCAGTGCAGCCCGACCGGGGCGCCGAGCGCCTTGGCCACCGCCTCCTTCGCGGCGAACCGGGCGGCGAGCGACTCGGCCGAACGCGGACCGCCCGCCCCGGTGACGCGCTCCGCCTCGGTGAAGAGCCGATCGGCCAGCAGCGGGGTACGCGCGAGCGCCCGGGCGAACCGATCGACGAGCACGACGTCGATGCCTACTGCGACGATCACCGCCTCACCCTACCGGCGGCCGCGTCGACTCATTCCACAGTGACCGACTTGGCCAGGTTGCGCGGCTGGTCGACGTCGTGCCCCCGGGCGGCGGCGATCTCACAGGCGAGCACCTGCAACGGCACCGTGGTGACCAGCGGGGCCAGCAGGGTCGGCGTACGCGGCACGTAGATCAGATGGTCGGCGTAGGGCGTCACCGCCTCGTCGCCCTCCTCGGCGATCACGATCGTCCGGGCGCCCCGGGCCCGGATCTCCTGGATGTTGGAGACGATCTTGTCGTGCAGCATCCCCCGCCCGAGCGGCGACGGGACGATGCAGACCACCGGGGTGCCCTGGTCGATCAACGAGATCGGCCCGTGCTTCAACTCACCGGCGGCGAACCCCTCGGCGTGCATGTAGGCCAGTTCCTTGAGCTTGAGCGCACCCTCCAGGGCGACCGGGAAGCCGACGTGCCGGCCGATGAAGAGCACCGTCGGCGCCGTCTTGAGGTCACGGGCGAGTTCCCGGACCGGCTCCACCCCGGCGAGCAGCCTCCGCAGCTTCTCCGGCATCTCCTGGAGCTGCTCCACCACTGCGGAGACCTCGTCGGCGTACTTGATGCCGCGGACCTGGGCCAGGTGCAGGCCGATCAGATAGCAGGCCACCACCTGGGTGAGGAACGCCTTGGTGGAGGCGACCGCGACCTCCGGACCGCCGTGGGTGTAGAGCACCGCGTCGGACTCGCGCGGGATGGTGGAGCCGTTGGTGTTGCAGATCGCCAACACCCGGGCCTTCTGCTCCTTGGCGTGCCGCAGCGCCATCAGGGTGTCCATGGTCTCGCCGGACTGCGAGATCGCCACCACCAGGGTGGAACGGTCCAGCACCGGGTCGCGGTAGCGGAACTCGCTGGCCAGCTCGACCTCGCAGGGGATCCTGGTCCAGTGTTCGATGGCGTACTTCGCCACCATCCCCGCATGGTACGACGTGCCGCAGGCGACGATGAAGATCTTGTCGGCGTCCCGCAGGTCCTGGTCGGAGAGGCGGACCTCGTCCAGCACGATCTCGCCGGTCTCCTTGAGACGGCCGAGCAGGGTGTCGGCGATCGCCTGCGGCTGCTCGGCGATCTCCTTGAGCATGAAGTAGTCGTAGCCGCCCTTCTCGGCGGCCGAGGCGTCCCAGTCGATGTGGAAGTCCTTGCCGCTGGCCGGGGCGCCGGTGAAGTCGGTGATCTCGATGTCGTCGGCCGTGATCAGCACGACCTGGTCCTGACCGAGCTCGACCGCCTCCCGGGTGTGCTCGATGAAGGCGGAGACGTCGCTGGCGAGGTAGTTCTCCCCGACGCCGCGCCCGACCACGAGCGGCGAGTTGCGCCGGGCGCCGACCACCGCCCCGGGAATCGCCGCGTCCACCGCGAGCAGCGTGAAGGCACCCTCCAGCCGCTGGCAGACCTGGCGCATCGCGGTCGCCAGCAGCCGCGGGCCGTCGGCCTCACCGGCGGCGCGCAGCCGGGCGAGCTCGCCGGCGATCAGGTGCGCGGCGCACTCGGTGTCGGTGTCGCTGCCGAACTCGACGCCCTCGGCCTCCAGGTCGGCGCGGAGCTTGGCGAAGTTCTCGATGATGCCGTTGTGGATCACGGCCACCCGGCCGTCGGTCGCCTTGTGCGGGTGGGCGTTGCGGTCGGTGGGCCCGCCGTGGGTCGCCCACCGCGTGTGCCCGATCCCGGTCGTCCCGGCCCCGATGCCGAGCGCCGTGGCACCGTCGTCGGTCGACGACCGCTCGGCGAGCGCCTTCTCCAGGTTGGCCAGCTTGCCGGCCTTCTTCTCGGTCAGCAGCTCGCCCTCGGCGACGACCGCCACGCCGGCCGAGTCGTAGCCGCGGTACTCCAGCCGCCGCAACCCGTCCAGCACGATGCCCAGCGCCGGCCTGGCGCCGGCGTAACCCACGATTCCGCACATGGCCCGCAGCCTAACCTAAGTTCGCTCATCCGGCGTGATCGAAAGGTGCTCATTCGATCAGCGAATTTGCTCGGTGACGTTCGGTGACCGTTGGTGGCCGGCGGATCGGACGATCCGGCGGCACTCGTCGCGTGCCTGTCCTTTCGGGTACATCGCGGCCAGGGCGGACGCGGTACCGTGACTGGCGCATTCGCTGCCATCTCCGCCGGCATCTCCCCCTTTCGCCGCCGCCTTCTGCTGTCCGCCATATCTGGAGCCAGGACCCCATGAGCGACTCTCCGCCCCCGCACAACCCGTACGACCCGCACAACCCGTACGCAGCGGAGGAGGAGCCGCCGACGACGAAATTCGGCCCGCCGCAGCAGCCCCGGCCGGAGAACTCGCCGGCGACCGACGAGGAGGAGGCCCCCACCACGAGGTACGCCCCGCCCTCGCCACCGCAGCCCACCGGCCACGGAGAGCAGGCACAGCCGGCGTACGGGCAGCCTACGGCGCAACCGGACACCCACGGCCAGCCGCCGCAGGCGGCCCCGTACGGGCAGCCGGCCTGGGGTCAGCCGCCGCAGGCGGGGTACGACCAGCCGCCGCAGACCGCCGGATACGGTCAACCGGCGCAACCAGGCCCGTGGGGCCAGCCGCCGCAACACAGCGGCCCGGGCCCGGCCTACGGTGCCGGCCCGGCGTACCCGCCGCAGTCCAGCCCGCCAGCCACGCCATACCCGACCAGCGGGGCGCCGAACCAGCACGACGCCGGTTATGGTGCCTATCCCGGCTACCAGTACGCGCAGCCCGGATACCAGCAGGGTCAGCCGGGCTACCAGTACGCGCAGCCGGGATACCAGCAGGGTCAGCCGGGCTACCAGCACGCGCAGCCGGGCTACCAGCAGGGGCAGAATCCCGGCTACCAGGCGGGCTACCAGCAGGGCTACCCCGGCGGGCCGTTCCCGCCGCCGGCACCGAAGAAGAGCAACAAGACCATGATCATCGTGATCGTGGCCGTGGTGGTCGTCGTGCTGGTCGCCTGCGTCGGCATCTGCCTCGGCCCGCTCGCGTTCATGGACCGGCTACGCAACACCGTGGAGGGAAGCCTCGACACCACCTCCGCGCCAACCGGCCAGGACCGGCAGGACGGCGGCGATCCGGGCACCAGCGGCCAGACGGTGATCTACGAGGTGACCGGTCAGGGGCGCGTCGCCCTCTCCTACATCGACGGGGCCGGCAAGCAGGTGCACTCCTCCTCCGTCGAGCTGCCGTGGCGGAAGGAGGTCAGGATTCCCGAGGACGACCTCAAGACGGTGGTCGCGATCCGCACCGGCGGCGGTACCGGCGACATCGCCTGCACGATCACCGTCGACGGCACGCCGACGGCGACCAAGACCTCCAGCGGCACGTACGCCACCGTCACCTGCTCCGACTTCGGGATCTGACGGCACGGCGCGCGGCGGCCTAGGGTGGCGGGGTGACGACCACAGCAGCCGACCCCGACCCCCTGGTCCGCCGGATGCGCCCGTTCGGCACCACCATCTTCGCGGAGATGTCGGCGCTGGCGGTGCGCACCGGCGCGGTCAACCTGGGCCAGGGCTTCCCGGACACGGACGGGCCGGCAGAGATGCTGGCCGCCGCGGCCGAGGCGCTGCGCGGCGGGCATAACCAGTATCCGCCCGGGCCGGGCATCCCGGCGCTGCGCGCCGCGATCGCCGCACACCAGCGCCGGTTCTGGGGGCTGGACTACGACCCGGACAATCAGGTGCTGGTCACCGCCGGGGCGACCGAGGCGATCGCGGCGGCGATCCTCGGGCTCTGCGAGACAGGGGACGAGGTGGTCTGCTTCGAGCCGTACTACGACTCGTACGCCGCCTCGATCGCGCTCGCCGGCGCGGTTCGGCGGCCGGTCACGCTCCGCCCCGCGGCCGACGGCCGATACGCCTTCGACCCGGCGGAGCTGCGCGCCGCCTTCGGGCCACGAACCCGGCTGGTCCTGCTCAACTCGCCGCACAACCCGACCGGCAAGGTCTTCGCCGCCGACGAGCTGGCGCTGATCGGCGAGCTGTGCCAGGAGTACGACGTCCTCGCCGTCACCGACGAGGTCTACGAGCACCTCGTCTTCACCGACGCCGGCAGCCCGCACATCCCGCTGGCGACGCTGCCGGGGATGCGGGAGCGGACCCTGCGGATCTCCTCCGCCGGCAAGACGTTCTCCTGCACCGGCTGGAAAATCGGCTGGGCCAGCGGCCCCGCCCCGCTCGTCGCGGCGACGATGCGGGTCAAGCAGTTTCTCACCTTCGTCAACGGCGCACCGCTGCAGCCGGCGGTCGCCGTGGCGCTGGCCCTGCCGGACGGCTACTACCGTGACTTCCGCGCCGGCCTCCAGGCCCGCCGGGACCAGCTCTCGGCGGGGCTCGTCGAGGCCGGCTTCCGCGTGCTGCGGCCGGAGGGCACCTACTTCGTCACCACCGACATCACCAGGTTGGGCGGGCGGGACGGGGTGGAGTTCTGCCGCTCGCTGCCGGAGCGCTGCGGGGTGGTGGCCGTGCCGACCCAGGTCTTCTACGACGATGTCGAGGCCGGGCGGCGGCTGGTCAGGTTCGCCTTCTGCAAGCGCCCGGAGGTGCTGGCCGAGGCCGTGACCCGGCTCCGCCCCCTCGGCACCAGCGCCAGCTGAGCCAGACCTCGGCGAGGCTACGCCGGCACCGGGCTGGCGCGGCGCGTACCTCGGCGAGGCTACGCCGGCACCGGGCTGGCGGCGCGTACCTCGGCGGCGATCCGCTCGGCGACGTCCCGGGCCAGTTCCAGCGTCGGCGCCTCCACCATCACCCGGACCAGCGGCTCGGTGCCGGAGGGGCGGAGCAGGACCCGGCCCGTCTCGCCCAGCTCGGCCTCGGCCCGCGCGACCGCGTCGAGTACTGCCGGCGCGCCGGCACCGACCGTGCGGTCCGCCACGGGCACGTTGATCAGCAGCTGCGGCAGCTTCGTCACCACCGAGGCCAGCTCGGCGAGGCTGCGGCCGGTCGCCGCCATCCGGGACATCAGGTGCAACCCGGTGAGGACGCCGTCGCCGGTGGTCGCATACGCCGGCAGCACCAGGTGCCCGCTCTGCTCGCCGCCCAGCGCCAGCCCGGAGGCGCGCAGCTCCTCAAGCACGTACCGATCACCGACCTTGGTCTCGACCAGCCGGATGCCGGCCGCGGACATCGCGAGCCGCAGGCCGAGGTTGCTCATCACGGTCGCGACCAGGGTGTCCTGGGTGAGCGTCCCGGCCTCCCGCATCGCCAGCGCCAGGATGGCCATGATCTGGTCGCCGTCCACCTCGCTGCCGTCGGCGGCGATCGCCACACACCGGTCGGCGTCGCCGTCGTGCGCGATGCCGACGTCGGCGCCGTGTTCCAGGACGGCGGCCCGCAGGTCGTCGAGATGCTGCGAGCCGCAGCCGTCGTTGATGTTGAGCCCGTCCGGTTCGGCGTGGATCGCGATCACCTCGGCCCCGGCCTCCTGATATGCGACCGGGGCGACCTCGGAGGCGGCACCGTTCGCGCAGTCGACCACGACCTTCAACCCGTCGAGCCGGTGCGGGATGGTGCCGACCAGGTGCTGCACGTAGTGCTCGGCGCCGTCGAGCAGGTCGTGCACCCGGCCGACGCCGGCACCGGTCGGCCGCTGCCAGCCGGCCGAGCCGTTCGCCTCGACGGCGGCCTCGATCCTCAACTCGACGTCGTCGGGGAGCTTGTGGCCGCCGGCCGCGAAGAGTTTGATCCCGTTGTCCGGCATCGGGTTGTGCGAGGCCGAGAGCATCACCCCGAAGTCGGCCTTGGCCTCGCCGACCAGGAACGCCACCCCCGGCGTCGGCAGCACACCGACCCGGACCACGTTGGCTCCGGCGCTGGTCAGCCCGGCCACCACCGCGGCCTCCAGCATCTCGCCGCTGGCCCGGGTGTCCCGGCCCACCACCGCGAGCGGCGGATGGCTCCGATCCTGCTCGGCAAGGGTGTGCGCGGCCGCGACCGCGACCGAGAGTGACAACTCGGGGGTGAGGTCGGCGTTCGCGCGCCCGCGTACGCCGTCAGTGCCGAACAGCCGCCCCATGCGGGATCCTCCGGGAAGCGCAGCGATGGAAACGAAACGGCCGGACACCGCCACCGCGAGGGGACGGTTCCGGCCGTACGTCAGAGATACACGGTGGTGCCGCTGGTCAGCGCTTGGAGTACTGGGGCGCCTTGCGGGCCTTCTTGAGACCGTACTTCTTGCTTTCCTTCTCCCGGGCGTCCCGGGTGAGGAAGCCGGCCTTCTTCAGCGCCGGACGGTCGTCGGGGTCGCTCGCGATCAGGGCCCGGGCGATGGCCAGTCGCAGTCCGCCGGCCTGGCCGGTGGTGCCGCCGCCGCGCAGGTTGGCGATCACGTCGAAGCTCTCGGCCTTCTCGGCGGTGACCAGCGGCTCCTTGATGAGCTGCTGGTGCACCTTGCTCGGGAAGTAGGCCTCCAGCTCACGACCGTTGCAGGTGATCTTGCCGCTGCCCGGGACGATCCGGACCCGGACGATCGCCTCCTTGCGGCGACCCACGGTCTGGATCGGGCGGTCGCCACGAGGAGCCCGGGCCACCGGGGCGGGCACCGGGGCTTCGGCGGTCGCGATGGTGTCGGTCATGCTGTTTCCTTCGCCCGCGCTCACTGCGCGATCTGCTTGATCTCGAACGGCACCGGCTGCTGCGCGGCGTGCGGGTGCTCGGCACCGGCGTAGACCTTCAGCTTCTTGATCAGCTTACGGCCGAGCTTGTTGTGCGGGAGCATGCCCTTGACGGCCAGCTCGATGGCCCGGTCCGGCCGCTTGGAGAGCAGCTCGTCGTAGCCGACCTGCTTCAGACCGCCCGGGTAGCCCGAGTGGCGGTAGGCGATCTTCTGGTGGCGCTTGTTGCCGGTCAGTGCGACCTTGCCCGCGTTCACGATGACGACGAAGTCGCCGGTGTCGACGTGCGGCGCGAAAGTCGGCTTGTGCTTGCCCCGCAGCAGCGTGGCGACATGGCTGGCCAGCCGGCCCAGCACGACGTCTGACGCGTCGATGACGTGCCACTGACGCTCGATCTCACCCGGCTTCGGGCTGTACGTACGCACAGGTCTACCTTGTCTCGTCGTCGGTCTGGGGTCGCGCACCGGTCGCCAGGCACGCACAAACGACTAAGCGTACCCGAAAGAGGCACGCCCTCGGATGTCACGTGAAAACTTGGGTGTCACACAACAGCAGGCAACGATACCCGCTCGCCAGCATCCGGGTCAAAACGAGGTGCAAGGAAGGGCCCCCGCTACAACAGAAAACGATAAGCGGGGGCCCTTCCTTGCACCTCAGACGCCGGGGAGGCGGTGCGGGGAGGGGCGGAGGTAGACCACCCAGGTGATCACGAGGCAGAGGGCGTACCAGACGATGAAGGCGACGTACGCGGCCTCGGCCGAGGAGTAGACCAGGAACGACTGCCGGAAGGCGATGTTGACCAGTACGCCGCCGAAGGCGCCGACGGCGCCCGCGATGCCGATCAGCGCCCCGGAGAGCCGCCAGGCCCGCCGCTGCGCCGCGTCCGGCTCCAGCTCGCCGGCGGCGACCGCCCGCGCCGCCTTGGCCCGGAAGATCGCCGGAATCATCTTGTACGTCGACCCGTTGCCGACCCCGGAGAGCACGAAGAGCGCGATGAACCCGATCAGGTAGAGGGTCAGCGACCGCTCCCGGGAGGCGTAGTAGACCAGTCCGGCGCCGGCCGCCATCGCCGCGAAGGTGGCCCAGGTCACCCGGGCCCCGCCGTACCGGTCGGCGAGGTGGCCGCCGACCGGCCGGATCAGCGAGCCGACCAGCGGCCCGAGGAAGGTCAGGTACGCCGCGTCGAGCGGGGTGGCGAACCGGTCGCCGAACTGCACCAACAGCACCTGCCCGAAGGCGAAGCCGAAGCCGATGAAGGACCCGAAGGTGCCGATGTAGAGCACCGACATGACCCAGGTGTGCGGGTCCCGGGCCGCCTCGCGCATCGCCCCGCGCTCGTTGCGGGCCCCGGTGATGTTGTCCATGTAGCGGGCCGAGGCGAGCGCGGCGAGCACGATCAGCGGGATGTAGACCGCCGGCACCAGACGCGGGTACGCGGCACCCGCGGTGGCCAGCACCGCCAGCCCGACGAGCTGCACCGCGGCCACCCCGATGTTGCCGCCGCCGGCGTTGAGCCCGAGGGCCCAGCCCTTGAGGCGCTGCGGGTAGAAGAGGTTGATGTTCGCCATCGAGGAGGCGAAGTTGCCGCCGCCGACGCCGGCCAGGCAGGCAAGCACCATCAGCGTGCCGTACGACACTCCCGGCTCGATCAGGATCGCCATCGGCACCGCCGGCAGCAGGAGGAGCAGGGCACTGACGATGGTCCAGTTCCGCCCGCCGAACCTCGCCACCGCCAGGGTGTACGGCAGCCGCAGCACCGAGCCCAGCGCGGCCGGTACGGCGGTCAGCAGGAACTTCCCGGCCGGGTCGATCCCGTACGCGGGACCGAGGAAGAGCACCATCACCGACCAGAGGCTCCACACCGAGAAGCCGATGTGCTCGGAGGCGATCGAGACGATCAGGTTGCGCCGGGCGATCCGTGCCCCGGTCTCCCGCCAGAAGACCGGGTCCTCGGGGCGCCAGTCGTCGAGCTGGTGCCGGCGACCTCCCGGTGCGGCGGTGCCGCCCTCCGGTGGCCGGAGCGTGCTGGTACCGGCCGCCGCCGCAGCGGTGGCCGCGGTGGCGGCGCCGGCGTCGGCCGTCGCGCCCTCGGCGCGGACATCGGCCGTCGCGCCGTCGGCGCCGGAAGCGGTCGTCGTGCCCGTGGGGGCGGCAGTACTCGTCATGCCGCCCGAACGTAGGAGCGGGCGGTTTCCCGCCGGTTCGCACTCGGGGTCGGGCCGGCAACGGTCAGCGCACGGCGCGCTCGGACCGGTCGTGAGATGCGCCGCTCCGGTGCCCGGACGCGCGCCCCGGCCCGCTCAGATGCCCTGGAGGATACGCAGTGCCCGGCTCACCCGGAACATGGTGTCGGTGTCGGCGGCCCCGACCCGCTCGGTGAACCACTTCTTCATCGGTGACGAGAGCCGGTCGGGCATCACGACGTATTTTCCCATGGTGACGGCGAGCGGCGAGTCCCGGAGCAGTTCGGAGTCGACCACCTCGGCCACGATCACGATCGGGACGTCTGTGGAGTTGTAGACGTCGGAGCTGATCACCAGGCCGAGCCGGGACCGCGCCCCGTCGATGCGCCAGATCTCACCCCTACGCAGCACTCGGACGCCCGCCGAGAGCCGCGTCGACAAGTGCGGCCTCCTGGGCGTCGGCGATGGCGGCGGCCTCGATGTCCAGCCGGGCCCGGCCCACCGCCTCGGCGTGCGCGGCGAAGACCTCGCGGAGAGCCTTCTCGCGGGCGGCCTGGTCGATCCAGGCGGAGAGCGACATCCCGTCCCGTTTGGCGAAGCGTCGCGCCTCTTCGATGGTCTCGTCCGAAAACGAGAGGGTCACCTTGGCGGTCATGCCGCTTACCCTACCGGTGGTATGACCGGCCGTCATGCCGGCGGGTTGTCACCGGTCGTCGATCCGGCCCACCGGCGGACCCGGCCCACCGGCAGCCGGCAGCCGGCAGCACTCAGTCCAACTCCCGCCGGCCGCCGAAGACGGCGAACCGCCACGACTTGTAGAAGCAGTCGACGCCGACGAAGCCCGCCTCGACCAGCCAGCGGCACTGGTCCGGCACCGGCGCCGGGCGGTCGTGCGCCATCCGCTCCCGCGCCGCGGCGATCTCCGCCTCGGTGGCGCCGAGGGCGGTGACCTGGGCGAGCCACACCTCGTCGTACCGGGAGTCCAGGTCGGGCGTGCCCCCGGCCACCTGCTCGGCGTTGACGAAGACGCCGCCCGGCACCAGCACCTGCCGGATCCGGCGGTAGAGGTCGCGCTTGCCTGCGT
Source organism: Plantactinospora sp. WMMC1484 (assembly GCF_049315195.1). NCBI lineage: Bacteria > Bacillati > Actinomycetota > Actinomycetes > Micromonosporales > Micromonosporaceae > Plantactinospora > Plantactinospora sp. WMMC1484. The sequence continues at coordinate 2,218,923 of NZ_CP186055.1, read as the reverse complement.
CGGACAGGTGGTGGATGGCCAGCGCGGAGACCACCGCGTCGTAGGGGCCGGCGGGCAGCGCCGCACCCAGGTCGGCGACGAGCGTCTCGTGCGGCACCCCGCGCCGGCTCAGGTGTCCCGCCGCGACGGCCAGCATCGCCGGGGCACCGTCGAGCAGGGTGGCCCGCACCCCGGGGACGGCTGTGCTGACCAGCATCGAGAGCAGTCCGGTGCCGGCACCGAGGTCGAGCACGGCCGGCGTACGCCCGGAGGCCAGGGCCCGGCGCAGCGGCGGGGCGGCCACCTCCACCGCGGTGCCGTAGAAGTCGTCGAAGCACGGCACCAGCCGGCGACGGGACTCGTCGTACGACCCGGCCACCGCCTCGAAGAGCGACACCACGCCCATCGGAGCGCCTCCTCAGCTGCGGAACGAGCGTCCACAGCATAGATCCACTGCCCGGAGCAGCACCGTCGCGAACTCCGCCGACCCACCCCGCCCGCCCGACGGTGCGAAAAAATTTCAGGTCCTGGTCGGCAGGTTCCAGGCAACCCCGGATCCCGGGCGAGGGCAAGCCGACCCGCTGAGTCGAATCCGTGTGAGCGGCTCTTGACAGGCCCGAAACAAGAGGGACCCGGCCGTGAAACGGGGCGCCGGCACGCTTCGGACATGACAGACGGTGCACGCACTGCGACGCATTCGGAGGATGTGTCCCAGGACGTCGTCACGCACTGCCCATACTGCGCCCTGCAGTGCGGCATGACGCTGCGCCGTACCGGCGAGCGGGTGGAGGTGCTGCCCCGGCAGTTTCCCACCAACCGGGGTGGGCTGTGTCAGAAGGGCTGGACCGCCGCCGAGCTGCTCGACCATCCCGACCGGCTGACCACCCCGCTGCTGCGGGACCGCCCCGGCGGCGAGCTCCGCCCGGCGAGCTGGCCCGAGGCGCTGGACCGGGTGGTGACCGGCATCCGCCGGATCCAGTCCCGCCACGGCCGGGACGCGATGGCCGTCTTCGGCGGCGGCGGGCTGACCAACGAGAAGGCGTACGCCCTCGGCAAGTTCGCCCGGGTCGCGCTCGGCACCCGCAACATCGACTACAACGGCCGGTTCTGCATGTCCTCGGCGGCCGCCGCCGGGATGCGCGCCTTCGGCGTCGACCGGGGCCTGCCCTTTCCGCTTGCCGACCTCGGCACCGCCGACACCCTGCTGCTGGTCGGCGCGAACGTCGCCGAGACGATGCCGCCGCTGGTCCGCTATCTGGTGGAGCAGCGGCAGCGCGGCGGCACGTTGATCGTGGTCGACCCCCGGGCCACCGCGACCGCCCGGCAGGCGACCCTGCACCTGCAACCGACCCCCGGCACCGACCTCGCGGTGGCGAACGCGCTGCTGCACATCGCGCTGGCCGAGGGCTGGCTCGACAGGGACTACATCGCCGAGCGGACCACGGGCTTCGAGGCGGTCCGCCGGGCGGCGGCCGGATACTGGCCGGCCCGGGCCGAGCGGCTCTCCGGGGTGCCGGTGGCCGACCTGGAGGCGGCGGCTCGGGCGCTCGGCACCGCCGGGCGGGCGATCATCCTCACCGCGCGCGGCGCCGAGCAGCACGCCAAGGGCGTGGACACGGTCACCGCCTTCATCAACCTCGCCCTCGCGCTCGGCCTGCCCGGTCGGCCCGGCTCCGGCTACGGCTGCCTGACCGGGCAGGGCAACGGCCAGGGCGGCCGCGAGCACGGGCAGAAGGCCGACCAGCTTCCCGGCTACCGGCGCATCGACGACCCGGCCGGCCGGGCACACGTCGCCGGGGTCTGGGGCGTGGAACCGGATCTGCTGCCCGGTCCGGGCGTCTCGGCATACGAGCTGCTCGACGCGCTCGGCACCGACACCGGCCCGAAGGGACTACTGCTCTTCGGCTCCAACCCCGTCGTCTCGGCGCCCCGGGCGGCCCGGGTGGAGGGTCGGCTGCGCGACCTCGACCTGCTGGTGGTGGCCGACTTCGTCCGCTCGGAGACGGCGGAGCTCGCCGACGTGGTGCTACCGACCGCCCAGTGGGCCGAAGAGGACGGCACGATGACCAATCTGGAGGGTCGGGTGCTGCGCCGCCGCGCCCTCCGGCCGCCACCACCCGGGGTACGCACCGATCTGGCGCTCCTGGCCGACCTCGCCGGCCGGCTCGACCACGTCGACGGTGCGGCCGGGCCGGAACGCTTTCCGGCAGCGCCGGACCTGGTCTTCGACGAGCTGCGCCGCGCCTCGGCCGGCGGCGTGGCCGACTACGCGGGGATCAGCTGGGAGCGGATCGACGCCGAGGACGGGGTCTTCTGGCCCTGCCCCGCCGAGGAGGGGCCGGGCACGCCCCGGATGTTCGCCGACACGTTCCCCACCCCGGACGGCCGGGCCCGGTTCCTGCCGGTCGAGCACCGTGCGGCGGCCGAGGAGGTCTGCCCGGACTATCCGCTGTACCTCACCACCGGGCGGGTGCTGGCGCAGTACCAGTCCGGCGCACAGACCCGGCGGGTCGCGGCGCTGCGCCGGGCCGCACCGACCGCGTTCCTGGAGCTGCATCCCGACCTGGCGGCCCGGCTCGGCGTTGCGGACGGCGACGAGGTCCTGGTGACCAGCCGACGCGGCGAGATGCGCGCACCGGCCCGGTTGAGCCCGAGCATCCGCCCGGACACCGTCTTCGCCCCGTTCCACTGGGCGGGCGCGGCCCGGATCAACTCGGTGACCAGCGACGCCCTCGACCCGGTCTCCCGGATGCCCGAGTTCAAAATCTGCGCGGTGCGGGTGGAGAGGGCGGCGGAAGCAGGGGTGGACGCAAGGGCAGCAGCCAGCGAACCCGGCGAGGTGAGGGTATGACGGAGGAGACCGCCGAAGGATCACGGAACCGGATCGTGATCGTCGGGCACGGAATGGCCGGCGCCAGGTTGGCGTCGGAACTCTCGGCCCGGCTCGGCGAGGCGAAGATCACCGTACTCGGTGCCGAGCCGCACCGCGTATACAACCGGATCATGCTCTCCAGCCTGCTCGCCGGCAAGGTCGACGAGTCCGGTGTGGAGCTGGCCGAGGCGGCCGGGCACGGCATCGACGTCCGCCCCGGCGTCGAGGTCACCGCCGTGGACCGGGCGGCGCGCACGGTGACGACCGCACAGGGCGACCTGATCGGCTACGACCACCTGGTGCTCGCCACCGGTGGCCGGGCCCTGGTGCCGCCGCTGGCCGGGCTCGACCGGGAGCGGTTGCCGGAGCGGGTGGCGGTGTTCCGGACCCTCGACGACTGCCGGCGGATCCTGGCCGCCGCCGACGGTGCCCGCCGGGCCCTGGTGCTCGGCGGCGGACTGCTCGGCCTGGAGGCGGCCCGGGGCCTGGCCACCCGGGGGCTCGACGTGCGCGTGGTGCACCCGGTCGGGCACCTGATGGAGCGCCAGCTCGACCCGGCGGCCGGCGCGGTGCTGGCCCGTACCCTGGCGGGACTCGGCGTCACCACCCACCTGGACGTGGCGGCGAGCGCGGTCGACGCGCGCGCCGACGGCGTCACCCTGACCCTCTCCGACGGCCGCGCACTCGACGCCGACCTGCTGGTGCTCTCCTGCGGGATCCGCCCGGACGTCGAGCTGGCCCGCGCCGCCGGGCTCACCGTCGACCGGGGGGTGGTGGTCGACGACCGGCTGCGCAGCAGCGACCCGCACATCTCGGCGCTCGGCGACTGCGCCCAGCACGCCGGGGTGGTCTCCGGGCTGGTCGCGCCGGCCTGGGAGCAGGCCCGGGTGCTGGCGCAGGTGCTGGCCGGGGACGACCCGCGGGCGCGTTACCGGCCGCAGCCCGCGGTCACCCGGCTCAAGGCCGCCGGCATCGACCTCGCGGCCATGGGCGACGCCTCCGCCGGCCCCGAGCCGGACGTCGAGGAGCTCAGCTTCTCCGACCCGGTACGCGGCACCTACGCCCGGCTCCGGATCGTCGGCGAGCGGCTCACCGGCGCGATCATGCTGGGCGACAACCCGGCGGTCGGCACGGTGATCCAGCTCTTCGACCGGGGCACCCCGGTGCCGATCGACCGCCGGACGCTGCTGCTGGGCCGCAGCCGCGACACGGCGAGCGTGGCGCCGGTCGAGTCACCGGCGCTGATGCCGGACGCGGCAACGGTCTGCCAGTGCAACACCGTCCGCAAGGGCGCGCTGGTGGCCTGCTGGCGGGCCGGCGCGCGAACCCTGGACGACCTGGTCACCGGCACCCGGGCCACGACCGGCTGCGGCAGTTGCCGGGACGCCGTCGAGGGGATCCTCGGCTGGCTCTCCACGATCGACACTCCCGACCCGGTGGAAGCAGAGGTGGCGGCCTGATGAGTGGACGACCGCAGCAGCAGCGCGTCGTGGTGGTCGGCAACGGCATGGTCGGGCAGCGCTTCGTCGAGGCGCTGCGGTCCCGGGACACCGAGGGCCGGTGGCAGGTCACCGTGCTGGCCGAGGAGGGCCGGCCGGCGTACGACCGGGTGCGGCTCTCCGCGTTCTTCGACGGGGTGGACGCGGACGAACTGAGCCTGCACCGCCCCGACGACGGTGTCGACCTGCGGCTCGGCGAGCCGGTGCTGGAGATCGACCGGGCCGGCCGGCGGGTGGTCACCGGCGGCGGCGACCATCCGTACGACGCGCTGGTGCTGGCAACCGGCTCGTACCCGTTCGTGCCTCCGATCGACGGCGCCTACGTCGACCGGGGCCCGGACACCCCCGGCCCCACCCCGGCGCTGCGGCCCGGGGTCTTCGTCTACCGCACCCTGGACGACCTGGCAGCGATCCGCGACTTCGCCAAGGGGCGGCGGACCGGCGCGGTGATCGGCGGCGGACTGCTCGGCCTGGAGGCGGCGAACGCGCTGCGCCTGCTCGGCCTGAGCACCTCCGTGGTGGAGTTCGCGCCCAGGCTGATGCCGGTGCAGGTCGACGAGGCCGGCGGCGCGATGCTGCGCCGGTACGTCGAGGAGCTGGGGGTGCTGCCACACCTCGGGGTGGCCACCACCGCGATCCGGTCCCGGCCGGACGGCGAGCTGGCCGGGCTCACCCTCTCCGACGGCGGTTGGCTCCCGGCCGACCTGGTGGTGGTGGCCGCCGGCATCCGACCCCGGGACGAGCTGGCCCGCGCCGCCGGCCTGGAGCTGGGCGAACGTGGCGGGATCCGGGTGGACGAGAGCTGCCGCAGCACCGACGAGCGGATCTGGGCGGTCGGTGAGTGCGCCGCCGTCGAGGGCACCTGCTACGGCCTGGTCGCGCCGGGCTACGCGATGGCGGAGGTGGTGGCCGACCGGCTGGTCGGCGGCACGGCGACCTTCCCGGGTGCGGATCTCTCCACCAAGCTGAAGCTGCTCGGGGTGGACGTGGCGTCCTTCGGCGACGCGCACGGCCGCACCCCGGGCTGCCTGGACGTGACCTTCACCGACCCGGCCACCCGGGTCTACGCCAAGCTGGTCCTCTCCGACGACGCGAAGACGCTGCTCGGCGGGGTGCTGGTGGGCGACGTGACGGCGTACCCGACGCTGCGGGCCAGCGTCGGCGGTGCGCTGCCCGGCCCGCCGCTGGCACTGCTCGCCCCGGCCGGCGAGGGCACCGCGACCGGAGCCGGGATCGCCGCGCTGCCCGGCTCGGCACAGGTCTGCTCCTGCAACGGGGTGACCAAGGACCAGCTCGTCGGAGCGATCGCCGAGGGCTGTGCGGACGTGCCGGCGCTGAAGGCGTGCACCCGGGCGGGGACGAGCTGCGGGTCCTGCGTACCGATGCTCAAGCAGTTGCTCGCGGTCTCCGGGGTGACGCTGAGCAAGGCGCTCTGCGAGCACTTCGACCAGAGCCGGCAGGAGCTCTTCGAGATCATCCGGGTACGGGGGATCCGCACCTTCTCCCGGCTGGTCGCCGAGCACGGCCGGGGCCGGGGCTGCGACATCTGCAAGCCGGCGGTGGCGTCGATCCTCGCCTCGCTCGGCAACGGCTACGTGCTCGACGGCGAACAGGCGTCGCTGCAGGACACCAACGACCACTTCCTGGCCAACATCCAGCGGGACGGGACCTACTCGGTGGTGCCCCGGATACCCGGTGGCGAGATCACCCCGGAGAAGCTGATCGTGATCGGCGAGGTGGCCCGGGACTTCCAGCTCTACACGAAGATCACCGGCGGCCAGCGGATCGACCTCTTCGGTGCCCGGGTCGAGCAGTTGCCGCAGATCTGGCGCCGGCTGGTCGACGCCGGCTTCGAGTCCGGGCACGCGTACGGCAAGGCGCTGCGTACGGTCAAGTCCTGCGTCGGCTCCACCTGGTGCCGGTACGGGGTGCAGGACTCGGTCGGGCTGGCGATCGCCCTGGAGCTGCGCTACCGGGGACTGCGCGCCCCACACAAGATCAAGTCAGCGGTCTCCGGCTGCGCCCGGGAGTGTGCCGAGGCCCGCAGCAAGGACTTCGGCATCATCGCCACCGAGGGCGGCTGGAACCTCTACCTCGGCGGCAACGGCGGCTTCCGCCCCCGGCACGCCGAACTCTTCGGCCAGGACCTCTCCACCGAGGAGCTGGTCCGGTACGTCGACCGGTTCCTCATGTTCTACATCCGCACCGCCGACCGGCTACAGCGGACGGCCGCCTGGATCGAGGCGATGGAGGGCGGCCTGGACCACCTGCGGGCGGTCATCGTCGACGACTCGCTCGGGCTCTGCGCCGAGCTGGACGCCGCGATGGCCCGGCACGTCGGTTCCTACTCGGACGAGTGGCGCGACACCCTGGGAGACCCGGAGCGGCTGCGCCGGTTCACCTCCTTCGTCAACGCGCCGGACGTCCCCGATCCGTCGATCACCTTCGAGGTGGAGCGGGGACAGCCCGTTCCGGCCATGGGAGACCGCCGACCGGTGTCGCTCGGCCTCCCGACGACCATGGGGGTACCGAGTTGACTCTGGACACGACGATCTCCGACGCGTCGACCGACACCGCCGAGCCGGGCGGAGAGCCACGGGTCGCGGCGGGGCCGGACGGGGAGACGACAGGGCCGGACGGGGAGACCACAGGGCCGCACGGGGAGACCACAGGGCCGCACGGGGAGACCACAGGGCCGGGCCAGGAGGCGAGCTGGACGCCGGTCTGCCCGTACCGGCGGCTGGAGCCCGAGCGCGGGGTGGCGGCACTGGTCGGCGGCGAGCAGGTGGCGGTCTTCCGCACGCACGACGGCCGGCTCTTCGCCATCGGACAGCGGGACCCGATCGCCGGGGCGTACGTGATGGCCCGAGGCATCGTCGGCACCCGCGGCGAGATCCCGACGGTCGCCTCGCCACTGCACAAACAGGTGTACGACCTGCGCACCGGCGACTGCCTGGACGTCTCCGGCGTCACCGTGCCGACCTACCCGGTGCGCTGCCGGGACGGGCTGGTAGAGGTGGCGGCCCGGCACCGGCCGGCCGGGGGCCGCTGATGTCCGGCGAGCTCGCCGGCTTCACGGTCGGGGTCACCGCCGACCGGCGCCGCGACGAACTCACCGCGATGCTGGAGCGCCGGGGTGCCCGGGTGGTGCTCGCCCCGGCCCTGCGGATCGTGCCGCTGGCCGACGACACCGAACTGCGGGCGGCGACCCGGGCCTGCCTGGACAACCCGCCGGACGTCCTGATGGCGAACACCGGGATCGGGATGCGTGGCTGGCTGGAGGCTGCCGAGGGCTGGGGGCTGGCCGAGCCGCTGCGCTCGGTGCTCTCCCGGGCCTACATCGTCAGCCGGGGCCCGAAGGCCCGGGGTGCGATCCGGGCGGCCGGCCTGCACGACGAGTGGTCCCCCGCCTCCGAGAGCTGTGACGAGGTGATCGAGCACCTGCGGCAGCGCGGCGTACGTGGTCAGCTGATCGCGATGCAGCTGCACGGCGAGCGGCAGCCGGAGTGCACGGCGGCGCTGGAGGCGGCCGGGGCGAACGTGCTCGAGGTGCCGGTCTACCGGTGGGCGGCGCCGACCGACCCGGCCCCGCTGCACCGGCTGGTCGACCTGATCGCCGGCCGACTGGTGGACGCGGTCACCTTCACCTCGGCGCCGGCCGTCGACGCGCTGCTCCGGGCGGCCGGGCCGAGCACCGACGCGGTGCTGGACGCGATGCGCTCGGACGTGCTGGCCGCCTGTGTCGGGCCGGTCACCGCCGCTCCGCTGCGCCGGCACGGCGTACCGGTGGTCTCGCCGAACCGGGCCCGGCTCGGCGCGCTGGTCCGGACCATCGTGGACGAGCTGCCGCAGCGGGCGATCAGCGTCAAGGTCGCCGGGCATGTGCTGACGTTGCGCGGGCACGCCGCGATCCTGGACGGTGAACTCCGCCCGCTCGCCCCCGCCCCGATGGCGGTGCTCCGGGCCCTGGCCAGTACCCCCGGCCGGGTGATGTCCCGGGCCGCCCTGCTGCGTACCCTCCCCAGGGGTGCCGACGAGCACGCCGTCGAGATGGCGGTGGCCCGGCTGCGGGCCGGACTGCGCGCCCCCGGGGTGGTGCAGACCGTGGTCAAACGCGGTTACCGGCTGCCGGTCGACTGACCGGCGCCGGCCCGCCGCACGCGGGGACATCGGCCGCCGCACGCGGGGACATCGGCCCGCCTCACGCTTGGGTATCGGCTCGGTTTGATCCCTTGACTGGCAGGCAGGCGGTTGGCAGGGTAGGGCCGCAACGTCCCGGACGCGACCGTAAACTGCCATCCGGGTCCGTACACAGGGGACAGGTGGAGGCGCTTCGTCACCCCTGGCGGAGGATTTTTCGGGTCGCGTCACACCCTGCTCGCGGACGCGTCAGGAGGACTGCCGGAAACATCGGGCAAGGCATTACGATCATGGCGGGCACCGGCCATGGAGATCCGTCGGTAATCCTCTGCACCCGCGCGGCGACACCAGCGGGACGCGACCGATCCTGAAACCGGGCAACCGATCTACATCCGCAATGGATTCTCCTCAAAGGACAGGTAGGAATGACGAGGCGTATACGCGTGCTGGCCGCCGCCGCGCTGGCCACGGCACTGTTGGTCACCGCCGGCTGCTCGGGGTCGGACGACTCCGAGGGTGACGGCGGCAGCAAGGCACCGGACAAGGTGACATACCTCACCGGGTTCGGCACCGGCGGCCACGACGCATTCGCGTGGGTGGCCAAGGACAAGGGCTTCTTCACCGAGGCCGGGCTCGACGTCACCATCCAGCCGGGCGCCCCGGCCACCAACAACCAGGGGCTGCTCTCCGGCAAGGCGCAGTTCACCTACAGCGACGTGACGCAGCTCATGATCCAGACCGGCAAGGGCCAGATCAGCGAGATGCGGGTCATCGCCGCCGTGCACCAGAGCACCCTGGTGGCGATCTTCGCCCCGCCCGGATCCGGTGTGACCAAGCCGACCGACCTGGAGGGTAAGAAGGTCGGCGTGGCGCAGGGCTCGATCACCAAGACCCTGCTTCCGGCGTACGGGAAGCTGGCCGGCTTCGACGCCAACAAGCTCCAGTTCGTGGAGGCCACCCCGCAGACCCTGGTCGGCCTGCTGGTCGGCAAGAAGGTCGACGTGCTGAGCACCTTCGTCATCACCCGGAACACGGTGGAGACGGTCACCAAGCAGCAGATGACCGTCCTGCCGCTCACCGACTACCTGCGTGACCTGCTCGGCACCGGGCTGACCACCACCGCCAAGTACGCCGCCGACAACCCGGACATCGTCAAGCGGTTCAAGGACGCGGCGATGAAGGGCCTCAAGTACACGGTGGAGAACCCGGAGGAGGCCGCCAAGATCATGAAGGCGAACAACCCGAACGTGCAGGAGCAGGGTGCCGCCGCCGAGATCAAGCTGATGACCCCGTACGTCACCTCCGCACCCGGCGGGGTGGTCGGTGCGCTCGACGAGCAGCGTGCCGCCCGCGCCATCGCCATCCTCCAGGGCGCCGAGCTGATCCCGGCCGGCCTCACCCCGGACAAGGTCATCGACTTCTCGATCGCGCCCAAGGCCTGACCCTCGGCGTGACACCTCGGGGACGGCGAGTGGAGAGCCACTCGCCGTCCCTTTGCCGACCCCAGAGGAGAGAAAATGTTGCGCGTCTGGCGCGGACACCGCCGGAGCGGATCCGATGAGCGGTAGGCGAGAGCTTTCCGCCGGCACCAGAACGTCCCTGCCGGTCGTCGGCACCATCGCCGCGATCGGCCTGTGGTGGCTGGTGACCGCCGTCTTCGACATCGAGACGCTCTTCCTGCCGTCGCCGCCGGAGGTTGTCGACGCCTTCGACCGTGAGCCGGCCTACCTGTTCGAGGCGGCCTGGGTGACGCTCTGGGTGACCCTCGCCGGCTTCGGCGTCGCGGCGGCCGGCGGGATGCTCGCCGCACTCCTGTTGACCAGTTCACGCCTGCTGGAGCAGGCCACCCTGCCGATGATCGTGGCGTTCAACGCGGTGCCGAAGGTCTCCCTCGTCCCGCTGCTGATCCTCTGGATCGGTTACGACTCGCGGACCAAGGTCTCCCTCGTCGTCCTGATCGCGTTCTTTCCCATCATGATCGCCACCATGGCGGGCCTCACCTCCACCCCGGCCGACCTCCACGAACTGACCCGGTCGCTCTCCGCGTCCCGGCTGAAGACCTATCTGAAGGTACGCCTGCCGTGGGCGCTCCCCCAGGTCTTCGTGGGGCTGAAACTCGGCATCACGCTCTCCCTGATCGGCGCCGTCGTGGCCGAGTTGCAGACCCTGAACAAGGGGCTCGGCGCGATCATCTACAGCACCCAGCAGTCCTTCGACACCCCGCTGGCGTTCGCCGCGATCACCCTCACCGGGCTGCTCGGGATCAGCCTCTTCTACGCCGTGGTGATGGCCGAGCGGCTCGTCGTGCCCTGGGCCCAGAAGATCTCCGGCTGAACGGGACGGGACCTCCCGCCGCCTGCTCGCCAACGGCCGCCGCTCGGCGCCGGTCCGCTCCGGGGCCACACCGGCTCCGGAGCGGACCGGCCCGGAACTCAGATCAGCCCGGTACCGCCGTTGATGTTGAGGTTCACCCCGTTGACGGCCCGGTTCTCCAACAGGAAGACCGCCGCGTCGGTGACGTCCGCCATCGTGGTCAGCCGGCCCGTCGGCGTACGTGCCGCGTAGGTCTCGTGTATCTCGGCCGGCTGCCTGGCCCAGAACGGGCTGTCGGCGACGATGCTCGGATGCAGGGCGTTGACCCGGACCGGCCGAAGCTCGGCGGCGAGCACGTTCACCAGGCCGACCACCCCGGCGTTCACCGTGGAGACCGTCGCCGACCCGGGGAACGGCCGGTCCTTGGAGCCACCGCCGAAGATCAGCACCGAGCCGTCCCGCACCATCCTCGGCGCCAGCACGTGCGCGACCTCGGTGTAGCCGACCATCTTCACCATGACCAGGCCGACCGCCCGGTCGATCTGGTAGTCCGAGATCTTGTTGGTGTCCCGGACGAACGCGGAGAGGATCAGGTGCCTGACCTCGCCGATCCCGGCGAGCGCGGCGGCGATGGTCTCAGGCTGGGAGAGGTCGACGGCGACACCGCTGGTCCGGCCGCCGATCTCGGCGGCGATCGCCTCGGTCCGGGCCGCGTCGCGCCCGGTGATGACGACCTCACGTCCCCGCTTCGCGTAGTGCTCGGCCACGTCCCGGCCGAGGCCGGAGGTACCCCCGATGACGACTACGGAGCCGTCATCGGGGCCGTCGTGCTGTGGCATGTTCTGTCCCTCTCGTTGTGCAGGATTGAACCGCGGAGCCTCCCCGGGCCCGGCAAGCCTGCATGACGGCGAGGGTCAGCCGACCGGCGTGGGTTGCCCCCGGCCGTGTTCCGCCCGCAGCACCTCCATCGCGTGCTGCACCACGTTCACCAGCACGTGCTTGACCGACTCGCGCTGCCGGGCGTCGCACATCACCAGCGGCACGTGCGGAGAGATGGCGAGCGCCTCGCGCACCTCCTCCGGCTCGTACTGCGGGGCGCCATCGAAGCAGTTCAACGCCACCACGTACGGTAGGTGCCGGTTCTCGAAGTAGTCCAGCGGGGCGAACGCATCGGTGATCCGCCGGGTGTCGACCAGCACGGCCGCGCCGACGGCACCCCGGATGATCTCGTCCCACATGAACCAGAACCGGGTCTGTCCGGGCGTACCGAACAGGTAGAGGATCAGGTCCTGGGCCATGGTGATCCGACCGAAGTCCATAGCGACCGTGGTGGTCTCCTTGCCCGGCACCTTGGACGGATCGTCGATGCCGACTCCGGCCGCGGTCATCACCGCCTCGGTGGTCAGCGGAGTGATCTCCGATACCGCACCCACCAGTGTCGTCTTGCCGACCCCGAACCCGCCGGCAATGACGATCTTGGCGGAGGTGATCCCACCGCCACCACCGCCGCTGCCACCGCCACCACCGCCGCGACGCGGCCTGGCCGGGTCATAGCCTGCGAAGTCCACTTAGCACCCTCTCAAGCAGTTCCATCCGCTCCTCGTACGCCTCAGACGGTGGAGCGGCATTGTGCAGCGTCAGCAGGCTGTCGGCCACCATGTCGGCGACCAGCACCCGGGCGACACCCAACGGCAGCCGGGTGTACGCCGCGATCTCCGCCAGCGACTGCGCCCGGCCCTCGCAGATCGTGGCGATGCGGTGCTTGTCATGGCCGGCAAACCGGGACTCCACGACCGCGGCCGGGCTCGCCACGAGCACCGCCTCGAGCGCGATGTCCTGACGGGGCTCGGTGCGGCCGCGGGTGACCGCGTACGGGCGGACGAGCGCTCCACGCGGGTCGTCGCGTCGTCCTTCCATGCCGTGGTCACCTCCCCAAGGTCCAGTCGCGGCTGCATCGATGCCATCCTTCGTCAACCCCAGAGGTTACGGGCGCCCGACAGCCTCGCGCGGCAGCGGCACCAGGGCCGCACCCACCCGTTCCACAAGCAACGCCATCTCGTAGCCGACCTGACCGACATCGCAACTGCGAGCGGCCAGCACCGCCATCGAGGAACCGTCGCTGATGGACATCAGGAACAGATATCCGCTGTCCATCTCGATGACGGTCTGCAGCACCCCGCCGGCGCTGAACATCCGGGAGGCGCCGTCGGTCAGGCTGACCACGCCGGAGGTGATCGCCGCGAGCTGGTCGGCCCGGTCCGGCGGCAGGTCCCGTGAGGAGGCGAGGAGCAGGCCGTCCGCCGAGACCGCCACGACGTGTGCGATGCCGGCGACGCTGTCGGCGAAGTTGCTGAGCAGCCAACCCATATCCTGCATCGCTGCTGGCCTGTTCATCCGCTCGTCTCCTTGGTTGAGATCATGCCGTTCTGCTCGGAACCGGCCGTCCGCCCACGCTGTACGCCGCGGTGGTAGGCCGACAACAGCCCCCGCACCTCGTCCGGGGTACGACGGGTCCGCTCGCGCCCGCTCTTGGGCTCGACGCCGCCCGGCACGAGTTGCGCCTGCGGCACCCGTTTGGGCAGGCCGGAGCGAGTGGTGCCGCCGTTGGCCGGCTCGGCCGCCTGGCTGGCCCTGGCCCAGCCCTCGTCGGCGGCCGTCCGCCAGGCTCCCTCGCTCCCCGCGGCGGGCGGCGTCGGCGTGGGGGCGGCCGGCGGCGGTGCCGCAGCGGGTGGTGGCGCGGTGGCGGGCGGCGGGGATGGTGGTGCGTACGGGGCGGGCGGCGGCGCCGACCGCCCCGGTGTGCGACTGGTCAACGGTGCCCGACCCGGAGTCGCCGTGCTCGGCGACCCGCTCGGCGTGGGGGGCGACTGGTATCCGCCCGGCGGCACGGTGAAGATCGCGGTCGAGTCCGATCCGTGGGTACGGAACCAGCTCGCCTCCATCTCCCGGAAGATCGGCGCTTCGCCGGTGTCCTCCACCCGGGGTGCCACCGCGGACGCGGCGTTGACCGGCGCCCCTGCGACCGGACCGGAGGGCAGTCCCGACGTCGGTGCCGCCGTCGGCGTCATGGCGTGCGTGGCGTTCTGGCCGGAACCGGCACCCCGGTGCGGCAGGGCACCGCCGACCGTCGGGTACTGCACGGTCGGCGAGGTGACCCCTGACGAGCCGGCCAGGCCCGAGTGGGCCGGCGGGGCCGTCGACGCCGGCGCCTGGTAGGTCGGCGTCATGCTCTGTTGGTACGCCGGGGCGGGCGGGGCCGACAGGTGGTTCGCGGTCAGGTGGCTGTTGACCGGAGCACCGGTGCCGGCCGGCTCACCCGCGCTCTGCCACTGGTGCGACGCTGCGCTCCGCCACTGTTCGGTAAGGGTGCCGCCACCACGCGACGCGCCCACCGGGGAGAGCGTCTCCTGCCAGGCCGCACCGCTCGTCGGCCGGTTCGTGGCCGGCCCCTGCTCCACCGCGAGTGGCTGCCGGGGTCGGCCGATGAGCTGGCCGCCGCCGCGCGGACCGGGCAGCACCACGGTGGCGGCCGGCAGCGTGATCTGGGCGACCGTGCCGCCCTCCACGTTGCGGCGCAGGTCGACCCGGATGTCGTGCCGGTGCGCCAGCCGGCCGACGACCGCGAGACCCATCAGCCGGAAGGCCGCCACGTCGACGGTGGGCGGAGCCGACAGCCGGCGGTTGAGAGCGTCCATCTGCTCTTCGCTGAGCCCGAGGCCCCGGTCCTCCACCTGGATCAGGACGTAGTCCCGGATCCGCCGTGCGTCGGCGACCACGGTGGTGTGCGGCGGTGAGAAGCGGGTCGCGTTGTCGAGCAGCTCGGCGACGAGCCGCACCACGTCGTTGACCGCGTGCGCGGCGACCGAGATGTCGGGGTCGACGGTCCCGAACTCGATCCGGTTGTAGAGCTCCACCTCGGACTGCGCGGCGCGGAGGACGTCGATCAGCAGCGCGTCCTCCCGGCGGGGTGCGGTGGAGTCCGCGCCGGCCAGCACGAGAAGGTTTTCGTCGTTGCGGCGCATCCGGGTGGCCAGGTGGTCGAGCTCGAAGAGCCGGGCCAGACGCTTCGGGTCCTCCTCACCCCGCTCGATCGCGTCCAGTTCACCGATCATGCGGTCGACCAGCGCCTGGCTTCGCCGGGCCAGGCTGAGGAACATCGCCGAGACGCTGGTCCGCAGGGCGGCCTGCTCGGCCGCGATCCGGACCGCCTCCTTGTGGACCACGTTGAACGCCAGGGCGACCTGACCGACCTCGTCCTTGTTGTTGAGCCGGATCGGATCCCGGACCTGCCGGACGATCTCCTCCACGCCACCCTCGCCGACGGTGCCGACGTCGCGAAGCTGGCGGACCGCCTCCGGCAGGTCGTGGTTGGCGACCGAGAGCGCGCCCTCGCGGAGCCGGCGCAGCGACTGGTTGAGCGACCGGGCCAGCACGACGGCGAGGGCCAGCGCGATCGCCAGGGTGAGGAGCACGATCACCGACTCCACGACCGCCTGCTGGACGACCTCGGACCGGACCTGCTCGGCCTGGTCGAGCAGGTCGGCCTCGAGCTGCGTCTCGGCCCAGCGGATCAGGTCGTTGATCGAGCCGATCGCGATCGCCGCCGAACTGGCGCTGACCGGGGCCCGCTGCCCGACCGAGCGGCTCAGGTCCCGGGCCACCTTGTCGGCGAGGATCACCGCGTCGCCGGTGACGCTGCCGTTGACCACCGCCTCCTGTCGCGCGTCGGCAGATGCCCCGAACGCCAGCAACGCCTCCTGCTGGCTGGTGAGGGTGGCGATGAAGGCCGAGAACTGCTCCTGGTCGAGCACCCCGGTGCTGCCTGCCAGTGCGCCGTAGACCACCGCCTCCTCTTCGGCCACGGCCTCCTTGGCCTGGGCGAGGGCGGCCAGGGTACGCAGGCTGTCACCGACCGCACTCTCGCCGGAGATCTCGCCGAGCGCCTCGCCGTACGCCACCAGTTCACCGATGATCATGCCGTACCGCAGGGTCGCCTCGCCCGGTGGCATCTGCCCGCGCTCCAGCACCTCCTGCCGGGTGGCGTTGAGGGTGGTGAGCCGGTCGTCGATGATTCGGAGCCGGTCCTCCACGGAGGCCGGGATGTCGCTGACCTGGGCACGCCGGTCGTTGTACGCGGCGATCCGCGCGTCGGTGCGCTGAACGTACGCGTCGTACACCTCGGTGGTCGTCTCCGGCGACCTGGCGAGGAGCCGGGCGGCGGCCATCCGTTCCTTGTGCACGTCCTGGGTGAGCGCCGAGACGTCGGTGGAGAGTTCGGTAAGCGACCGGAGCACACCGGCCTGGTAGGCACCCTGTCCGATGTCGACGAGCCGGATCGTGGCGAGCGCGAGCACGGCGGCCACAGGGACGACGAGCAGCAGCGCGAGCTTGGATCGGATCCGGGTATCCCGAAGCCGGGGAAGCCAACGGCGTGGTGCAACGCCCCCCCGCAGACCTTTGGCGGGCAGGGTCGTAGGTCCGGTGCTCACGACATCGCCTCCGTCGTTTCTTTACGTGACCCGTCGACCGATGCCTGCTGCAGCGGATCGAGCCGCACGCGGCACGGCCGCGATTTCATCAGAAGAAGGCCGCTTTGGGAAGCGACGGGAGGGCAGCAAAGGTCCATCATGGGACGTCTACTACCCTCGGCGCCGAGAGATCGACGGAACGCCAAGTCTCTGATCAGCATGTATATCACTAGAGTGGTCGCTTGTATCTGGAAAGTTATCTCGCACCCGTACCCCCTCTTATCACTATGTGAGACCCGTCATCCCGAAACCGGGGCCGTATCCACCGCTTGACCGGGACGCCCCGGCATTGGCAAGGTTTTGCGGGTTTGAAGGCTTCGCGTGAACCGTACGGCAGATCGTTGCCCATCCATTGTGGACGACTAGATCGGCGGCCGGGCAACCCCCACCCCGCGCCGGATACCTGGAGGACTGAGTTGAGGCCCATCCGCTCCGCGATACCCGCGCTGCTCGCGTCGGCCATCCTGGCAACCTCACTGACCGGCTGTCAGTTCGGCGCGCCGGAGGAAGACTCCGGAGAGATTGTGATCGGCGCCGACCTGGAGCTTTCCGGCGCCGCCCCGCAGGTGGGCAAGGCCTACCAGCGTGCCCTGGAGCTCCGGGTCGAACAACTGAACGAGTCCGGCGCGCTCGGCGGACGCCGGGTCCGCCTGGAGGTCCGGGACAACAAGTTCGACGCGAGCATCTCGGCAACCAACATCGGTGATTTCACGGCTGACCCGGCGATCAGCGGCATCATCATGGGCAGCTGCAACGAGTGCGCCATCGGCGCGGCGAAGACGGTGAAGAGCAAACAGGTTCCGACCATCGCCCTCGCGCCGGCCGGCGACGTGGCCGCACCCGGGCAGGACCGGGAATTCATGTTCAAACTCGGCCCCAACGCGCGCGACAACGTCGCTGCCCTCGCTGCCGAACTCCGCAGTCGCCGGGTCAAGACGGTGGCACTGCTGCACACCGCCGACAAATACGGCGAAGAGGGTGTGGCGGCCCTGCGGAACGAACTCGTCGGCCCCGAAGAGGATGCGACGGACATTCCGATCGTCATCCGCCGGTCGGTCAAGCCCACCGACACCGACGTCAGCCAGGCGGTCGGTGCCCTGGTGGAGGAGGAGCCCGACGCGGTGATCGTCTGGGCCCCCGCGGACCAGGCGAATCTCGCGATCACGAGCCTGCGCGGCGAAGGCTACCGGGGGCACGTCTTCTTCGACGCCGTCGCCGCCGGTGACCTGTTCATCGGCAACAGTGGCCGCGCGGCGGAGAACACCACCATGGTCTTCACCCAGACCATGGTGATCGACGACGTCATCGCGACGACGCCGGCCAAGGCCGCGAGCAAGCAGTGGTTCCGGGACTACACCGCACGCTTCGGCGGCTACTACGGATACTCCTCGTTCGCCGCCGACGCCCTGCAACTCATCGTGGACGCGGCGGTGCGGGCCGACAGCGACGGCGAGACGCCGAACCGGGGGCGCATCCGCAGCCTGCTGGAGACCGCCGAGACCGACGGGCTCTCCGGTCCGATCCGGATGACGCCGGAAAACCACTCAGGACTGATGCCGCAGGCGCTCACCCTGCTGGTGGCGCGCGGCGGCAGGTGGCGGCTCGCCGGCTGAGGCCCGCGACCGGACACGGTCTCCCGGCGGCGGGAGGCGGCGGGAGAAGACCTTCCCCGCCGGGAGACCTCCTCCGATAGCCTGTCGACACACTGTCGATCGTCGAATGGGGTGGCCCAACCATGATCCGACTCTCCGGGGTGTCCCGGACCTTCGGCGGTCGGTCCGGTGCCGTGGAGGCGCTGCGGGGTATCGACCTCGACGTCGCCGAGGGCGAGTTCCTCGCCGTGGTGGGCCGCTCCGGCTGCGGCAAGTCCACCCTGTTGCGGCTGGTGGCCGGCCTGCTCCCGGCGACCGAGGGCGAGATCCGGGTGGCAGACGAGGTCGTCGTGAGGCCACGCCGGGACATCGCCATGGTGTTCCAGCGGCCGGCCCTGCTGCCCTGGCGGTCGGTGCTCGACAACGTGCTGCTGCCCACCGAGATCTTCGGCTGGAAGAAGGCCGCGCACCGCGACCGGGCCCGCGACCTGCTGGCGATGGTCGGGCTCACCGAGTTCGAGAAGCGACTCCCGCACGAGCTCTCCGGTGGGATGCAGCAGCGCGTGTCGCTGTGCCGGGCCCTGATCCAGCAGCCGAAGGTCCTGCTGATGGACGAGCCGTTCTCCGCGCTGGACGCGCTGACCAGGGAGGAGCTCTCGGTCGAGCTCCAGCGGATTCACATGGAGCACTCGGCGACCATCGTCTTCGTCACGCACTCCATCGACGAGGCGGTGCTGCTCGCCGACCGGGTCGTCGTACTCAGCCCGCGCCCCGGACGGATCCGCAAGGTGCTCGACATCGACATCCCGCGTCCGCGGTCGCTCGGGCGCAACGCGCACTTCGAGGACGTCGCCCGGGCCAGCGCGGAGCTCCACGAACTCCTGCTCGACCACCCCGAGCGCGACGCCGGCCTGGCCCTGCACGGCAGCGGCCCCGGCGGTGGCACCCAGGGCGACCAACAGCACTGAGTCAACTACCAATCACTCTTGGTCGCCAGACGTTCCACATCGTCACGTATGTGTAATGTCCGATGGCCGCCCCCGGGCGCCGCCCGGCCGGACGAGTGCGTAACGTGCCCCGAGTGCGTAACGTGCCGCGCATGGCCTACCGGACCTGGGGCAGGGTGCTGCTCGCCGCGCTCCTCGTGGGGATCGTCGGCGGCGCCGGTCAGCTCGGGATCGCGTACGGGCTCGGCCTCGTCCGCTTCGACCGCCCCTTTGCCGCGTCCACGGTAAACCAGTGGCCCGCCCAGGTGGCCTGGGTCAGCTGGTTCGCCATGGTCGCGGCGGTGCTCGGCGGGATGCTGGCTGACCGGCTGGCCCGCCGCTACGCGCTACCCACCGCCCTCGGTGCCCGTGCGGCCATCGCCGCGGTGGCGGCCCTCGGCGCGCTCGCGGTCGCACCGCTCTGCATGCAACCCGCCCGCACGGCCCAGCTCGCCTCGGCAGATCCGGTGACGACGACCGGCGTGGCCGCGGCGATCGGCGCCGGGATCGGATTCGTCGCCGCCCTGGCCGCGCTGAACCTGCGCCCGGTCGCCTGGAACATCGCGACCGTCACCGGCGCCGCCTGGTTCCTGGCCATCGTCTCCGTGCTTCCCTCGCTCGGCCCCGCCGACCCGCTACCCGCCGTCCGGCTCGGCGGCGTCGACCCCGACTGGCTGAGTGCCGGCACCAGCCAGCGGCTGGCGGTCGTTGCCATGCCGGCGCTGGCCCTCGTCGCGGGCGCGCTGGTCGGTGCGCTCGCCCGGTGGTGCGAGCGGCCGGTGCCGGTGGTGGCGAGCTGCGGGGTGGCAGGGCCGGCAATGCTCGGACTGGCGTACGTCGTCGCGGGTAGGGGCGAGCAGACCGACGCCTACCAGGCGGCGCCGTACTGGGGGGCGCTGATCGCCGTCGGTGCGGGCGCGCTCGGTTCGGTGCTGGCGGCCACGCTCCGGTGGCCGCTGGTCACCACCGCTCGGGCGGAGACCGCCGCCACTGATTCGACCGACGACGCCGACCGGCCCGCCACCAAAGTGGCAACCACCGGCACCACCACCACCGGCACCGGCACCGGCAGGAGCGCTGACGACACCGACACCGTGGCGATTCCCACGACCGCTGCGGGCCCCGGCCACAGGGCGGGCGGCGACGACACCGTGCCGCTGGCCGCCGGCAGCAGCGGCACGGACGCGCCGACCACGATCCTGTCGACCACACCCACGCCGCCCTCCGGCACCACGACCGCCGGGCCCGGCAGGTCGAACATGCCGCCGGGCACGTCAGGCACGTCGGGTACGTCGGGCACGTCGGGCACGTCGGGCACGTCGGGCACGTCGGGCACATTGTCGAGTGCGTCGACCGCACCGCCGATCGGCACGCCCGGCGGCACCCCGGTCGACACGATCTGGCGCACCGGGATCCCGACCCCGCGCCGCTCCACGGAGCACTCGGCATCCACGGGGCCGATCGGCCAGTCGACCGGCCGGGACGGCCCGACCAGCACAGACCTGGGCGGCTCCTCGGCGCCTGTCGAATCCGAGACCCCGCCAGGTAACACGACACCGCAGCCGGCACAGAACACGACGCCGCAGCCGGCACGGAACACGACGCCGCAGCCGCCTCGGAACGCCGCCGGATCCAGCGGTGCGACGGATACCGGGCCGGGCACCGAGCCGGCGGATGCCGGCCTCCCGCCCGGTTGGTCCGGTGCCCGACGGCTGCGCACCGAGGACTTCTGGCCGGTGACTCCGCCCACATCACCGGCGACGCCATCGTCGCCACCGCCGCCACCGGCGTCTGCGCCATGGACGGCACCGGCGCCCCGGGCGGCGCAGTCCGCGCCGGCGCCCCGGTCAGCGCAGGCGGGGCAGCCAGTGCCGGAGTCACCGGATGCTGCCGCCATCGGTGCGGACACCTCCAGGGGGGCGGGCACGCCCTCCCGGACGGAGACGTCCTGGAACGCCTTTGCCCCGGTCAGCCGCCCCGGCCTCGACCGCCAGGAACCGCGCCCGACCCCCGCCCCTGCCCACCCGCCGGCGCAGGGCAGCGAGGCCAGCAGAACCGGCGATGGTCCGGCGGGCGCGGCCGGGAACCCAGCGGAGGCGAATGCGGCGAGGAACCGGACGGAGGCGCGTGCGGCCGGGCGGACCGGCCCCGCTGGCATCCGTCCCGTTCCGGTGATCAGCGGAGACATCCCGGTCCCGACGACGCCGAATCGGACCAGCCCGCCGACCGCGACCGGCCCGCACGCCTCACCCGAGACCACATCCGAGGCGACGCCCGCCGCCACGGCCGGCCCGGGGGCCACGGCCGGCCCGCGGACCAGGTCCGCCGCTACGGACGGCCCGCAGGTCACGCCCAGGACCAGGTCCACGGCGACGACGGGGCCGCACCCCGCCACCGCGCAGTCCGCCACCGCGCAGTCCGAGACCGCCGCCCAGTCCGAGACCGCCCAGTCCGAGACCGCCGCCCAGTCCGAGACCGCCCAGTCCGAGACCGCCGCCACCGCCGGCCTGCAGGCCACAGCCGGGGCCGACACCGCTGCCGAGGCCGCCGTGGGCGGTGAGGCGGACCGGCCTACCGGACGGATCCGCCGTGGTCTGTTCCGGCGCAACCGGAACAGCGCCGCGACCGACCCGGAGCAGACCGCCACCACCACCGCCACCACCGCCGCCACCACGGGCAGTGACAACGACAACTCCGACACCGCCGACAACGGCAAGGGCGAGTCGAAGCAGCGGGAGCCGAAGGGGCGCAACCGTACGAACGATCCGGTGCCCGCCCGCGACGAGGAGTACGTCGACTGGGTGAGCGGACTCAGCGAACCCGACCCGGCATCCGACCTCCGGCTCGACCGCAGCGTACGACGGTCGCTGCGGTCGAGCGGCCGCCACCACGCCGACCCGGACGACTGACCACCTGTACACCGATGGCGTTATCTCCAGCCGATGACGCCATCGGTGCGCAGGTGACCGGGGGAGGCCGCCGAGCCGGCCCGGAACCGAGCGATCAGGCCAGCGGCAGGTACACCTTGCCGCCGGTCGCCACGAACTCGGACGACTTCTCCCGCATGCCCTGGGCCGCGTACTCCTTCAGCTCCTGGGTGATCTTCATGGAGCAGAACTTCGGCCCGCACATGGAGCAGAAGTGCGCCGTCTTGGCCGGCGTCGCCGGCAGGGTGGCGTCGTGGTACGCCCGCGCGGTCTCCGGATCCAGCGACAGGTTGAACTGGTCCTCCCAGCGGAACTCGAACCGCGCCTTCGAGAGCGCGTCGTCCCATGCCTGCGCCCCGGGGTGCCCCTTGGCCAGGTCCGCCGCGTGCGCCGCGATCTTGTATGCGATGACGCCCGCCTTGACGTCGTCCCGGTCCGGCAGCCCCAGGTGCTCCTTCGGGGTGACGTAGCAGAGCATGGCGGTGCCGAACATGCCGATCATCGCGGCGCCGATCGCCGAGGTGATGTGGTCGTACGCCGGGGCGATGTCCGTGGTCAGCGGGCCGAGGGTGTAGAACGGTGCCTCGTGGCAGAGCTCCTGCTGGAGGTCCACATTCTCCTTGATCTTGTGCATCGGCACGTGGCCGGGTCCCTCGATCATCACCTGTACGCCGTGCTCCCAGGCGACCGAGGTCAGCTCCCCGAGCGTACGCAGCTCGGCGAACTGCGCCTCGTCGTTGGCGTCCGCGATCGAGCCCGGCCGCAGGCCGTCACCGAGCGAGAAGGTGACATCGTACCGGGCGAGGATCTGGCAGAGCTCGGCGAAGTTGGTGTAGAGGAAGTTCTCCTCGTGGTGCGCGAGGCACCAGGCCGCCATGATCGAGCCGCCCCGGGAGACGATCCCGGTGACCCGGTCGACCGCGAGCGGCACGTAGCCGAGGCGTACCCCGGCGTGCACCGTCATGTAGTCGACGCCCTGCTCGGCCTGCTCGATGACGGTCTCCCGGAAGACCTCCCAGGAGAGCTTCACCGGGTCGCCGCCGACCTTCTCCAGCGCCTGGTAGATCGGCACGGTGCCGATCGGCACCGGCGAGTTGCGGATGATCGCTTCCCGGGTCTCGTGGATCCGCTTGCCCGTGGAGAGGTCCATCACGGTGTCCGCACCCCACCGGGTCGCCCAGGTGAGCTTCTCCACCTCCTCGGCGATGGACGAGGTCACCGCCGAGGTGCCGATGTTGGCGTTGACCTTCACCAGGAACCTCTTCCCGATGATCGCCGGTTCGCACTCCGGATGGTTGACGTTGAGCGGCAGCACCGCCCGGCCGGCGGCGATCTCGTCCCGCACCACCTCGGCCGGCAGGCCCTCGCGGACCGCCACGAACTCCATCTCCGGTGTCACGATCCCGTCCCGGGCGTACGCCAACTGGGTGGGCCGGGCACCGTCCCGGCCGGCCAGCGGCGTTCCCGCTCCCCGGACCGGCGCCACGTCGCCCCGTTCGGCGATCCACGTCCCGCGCAGCGGAGGCAGCCCGACGGCCGGGTCGGAGCCGGGACCGGACGTGTCGTAGAGCCGGACCGGCGCTTCGTCCCCGGTCAGCTCGACCTCTGCGAACGGCACCCGGACGTCCGGACGCGCCCCCGTCACGTACACCTTGCGGCGAGCCTTCATGACAACCTCCCTATGCTGGATGAACCGGACCCGTTTTCCGTCGGTGTGCCGGACCAGTCGTGGTGGTCGAGCGGTCCGTGTCCGCCGCCCAGCGCCCAGTTCCGGGCGCCGAGCAGTGCGCGGGTGACGTACTCCTTGGCGGAGGCCACCGCCTCCGGCACCGGATCGCCGAGCGCCAGCCGAGCGGCGATCGCCGCCGAGTAAGAACAGCCGGTGCCGTGGGTGTTCCGGGTCGGCACCCAGGGCCGGCGCAGCAGCCGCACCTCGGTACCGGTCCAGAGCGCGTCGACCGCGCCCCCGAACGCCTCGCCACCGCCGGTCGCCAGGCCCGAGCCGTCGACGTCGCCGCCGGTCACCACCACGTACCGGGGACCGCCGGCGGCGAGCTGACGCGCCGCCTCCGCCATCTCGTCCGGGCCGGTGACGGCACGGCCGAGGATTGCCGCCGCCTCCGCCCGGTTCGGCGTCGCCACCATGGCGTACGGCAGCAGCCGCTCGATCGCGTCGACCACACCGAGCCGGGCACCACTCGTCGAGACCAGCACCGGATCGACCACCAGGTTGGGCAGCAGTCCGGCCCGGGCAGCCGCCGCCACCGCCGAGGCGACCGCCGCCTCACCGAGCATGCCGGTCTTGACCGCCACCGGCGGCAGGTCCTCGACCAGGGCGGTGAGCTGCTCGGTCACCATCTCGGCGGGGATCGGGAAGACCGCGCGTACCTGGCGGGTGTTCTGCGCGGTGATCGCCGTGATCACCGAGGTGCCGTACACCCGGAGGGCGGCGAAGACCTTCAGGTCGGCCTGGATGCCCGCGCCGGCCCCGGAGTCCGAGCCGGCCACCGTCAGCACCACCGGCGGCGTCACCGTCACGGCGACCACCCCGATCCCGATCCAGGTCCTGGCACCGACCCTGGTCCCGACCCCGGTCCCGACCCCCGTGCCGGTGCCGAGTCACCGACTCGGATCCGCAGAGCCGAGTCACCGACTCGGACCCGCAGAGCCGAGTCACCGACTCGGACCCGCAGACCTGCTCCGGACGGCAGACCGGTCCTCTCCGGCGGAGGGCCGTCGGCGCCTGTGGCGGCTGCCGCGCAGAGGCGACGGAGTAGTCCGGCGGGGTCGTCCGACCGCATCACCGCACCCATCACCGCCACCCCGACCGCACCGGCGGCCACGCACGCCTCGACCTGCTCGGGCGTGCCGATCCCACCGAGCGCGAGCACCGGCACGGGAGTGCGGGCGACCAGCCGCGCCAGGCCGGCGGGACCGAGCGGCGGTCCGTACCCGGGCTTGGACGGGCTGGTGAAGACCGGCGAGAGGGTCACGTAGTCCTCCGTGGAGAGGCGGCTCAACTCGGACTCGTCGTGACAGGAGCGACCGACCAGCGGCAGCGTCGGCGGCGGGTAGGGCCCGGCGGCGGGCAGGTGCACCGCATCACCGTCAAGCGGGTCCGGCCCGGCTACCAGCAGGGTGCCGCGGACCGGAGCGAGGATCGCCCGCAGCCGCCGGGCCAGCTCGAGTCGTTGCGGGCGCGGCAGGTCCCGCTCCCGCAACAGCACCCGACGAGCCCCGCCGTCGACCGCCGCACCGACCACCTCGTGAAGCGACCGGCTCGCCTGCCAACGGTCGGTGACGACCACGACCCCGACCGGCACGACCCCACCCGGACCGTTCCCACCCGGCACGACCCCACCCGGACCGTTCCCACCCGGACCGTTCCCACCCGGCACGGTCGCCTGACGGCCGTTCACAGCTCCGGCCGCCCCTCGTCCGGAGTGGAGGCCAGCGCATGGAAGCGCCGGGGGATGCGTCCCGCCCCGGCCGCCAGCCGCCCCGCCTCCACGGCGAGCCGCATGGCGGTCGCCATCCGCACCGGGTCGGCCGCCCGGGTCACCGCGCTGGCCAGCAGGACCGCGTCGCAGCCCAGCTCCATTCCCAACGCCGCGTCGGAGGCGGTGCCGACGCCCGCGTCCAGGATCACCGGGACGTCGACGCTCTGCCGCAGCAGGCGCAGGTTGTGCGGGTTGGTGATGCCGAGCCCCGAGCCGATCGGCGCCCCTGCCGGCATCACCGCCGCGCAGCCGAGATCGGCCAGCCGTCGGGCCAGCACCGGATCGTCGGTGGTGTACGGCAGCACGGTGAACCCGTCGGCGACCAGCCGCTCCGCGGCGCTGACCAGCTCGACCGCGTCGGGGAGCAGAGTCCGCTCGTCGCCGATCACCTCCAGTTTGACCCAGGACGTCTCGAACGCCTCCCGGGCCAGATGGGCCACGGTCACCGCCTCGGCTGCGGTACGGCATCCGGCGGTGTTGGGCAGCAGCCGTACGCCACACCTGGCGAGCACCTCCAGCAGGCCGCCGCCCATGGTGGCGCTGCTGTCGATCCGGCGCAGCGCGACCGTGACCAGCTCGGTGCCGCTGGCCCGGATCGCCTGTTCCAGCGCGTGCGGGCTGCTCGCCCCGCCGGTGCCGAGGATGAGCCGGGACCCGAACTTGTCACCGCCGAGCACGAACACGGACCCGGGATCGGGTCCGGGTCCGGGTTCCGGCTCGGGGAGTCCGGGTCCGGTTCCGGGGAGTCCGGGTCCGGTTCCGGGGAGTCGGAGGGTCATGACGCTCACCCGCCCTGTGCCGCGGTCAGCACCTCGACCCGGTCACCGTCCCGGAGCTGCCGTCCCGGCCAGCCGCCCCGGGGCACCACCTCACCGTTCACCGCGACCGCCACCCCACGGTGCGCGTCGGTGATCCGCTCCACAAGCTCCGCCACGCTCAGCTCGGCCGGCAGCCGCTGTGCGATCCCGTTCACGGTCAGCTCCACAGTGTCCTCCCCTCGTTGGTCGGTCCGTCCTCCGCCGCTGCCGCTGGATCCGGCACGCCGAACCGGCCCGGATCCAGCGGCGCGAGCGCCGGATCCGGCGTCCCGGTGACGATCAGGTCGGTGACCAGGTCGGCGGTGAGCGGGGTGAGCACGATGCCGTGCCGGAAGTGTCCGGCCGCCACCACCACCTCGGGCCGGTCCGGCAGCCGGCCGAGCAGCGGGGCGTTGTCCGGCGTACCGGGACGCAGCCCGGCTCGCGCCTCGACCAGCTCGTACTCGGCGATCTCCGGCAGGAGGTCGGTGGCGGCGCGGAGCAGTTCCAGCACCGCCCCGGCGGTGACCCCGAGGTCGCTGCGCTCCTCGACGGTGGCCCCGACCACCACCTCGCCGTCGGTCCGGGGCACCAGATAGACGCCCCGGCCGTCGGCGTGGCCCCGGATCACGTGCCGGAACCGGGGCGCCGCACCGTCGGGAGCGCGCAGCCGCAGCACCTGCCCCTTGACCGGCCGGACCGGCAGGCCGGTGAGTGCCGCCGTACCGCAGCCGGCCGCCACCACCGTCACCGCGGCGTCCGGTTCCGCCAGGTCCCTCACCGGCCGGGGCAGCATTGTCGCCCCGGCCCGCTCGGCGGCGATCCGCAACGCCGCCACCAGCCGGCGCGGGTCGACCTGGTGGTCTCCGGGCGCGAGCGCGCCGCCGCGCAGCCGGGTGGCGAGCAGCGGTTCGCGCTCGCGCAGCTCCGCCGGCCGCAGCGGGGTCACCGGCAGTCCCACCTGCCGCTGGTACGTCCAGAGCCGCTCCGCCTCGGCCAGGTCGTCGGGGGTGAGTGCGACGGTCAGCGTCCCCTCGGTCCGGTAGCCCAGGTCCATCCCGGTCTCGGCGGTGAGCTCGGCGGCGAAGTCGGGCCAGCGCGCCGCCGACGAGACGAGCAGCCCGGTCAGCATCCGCTCGCCGAAGTACGCCTCCGCGACCGGGGCGAGCATTCCGGCCGCGACCTCCGAGGCGCCGGAACCGGGCGTCGCGTCGTACACACTGACCCGCAGGCCCCGGGTGGCGCAGCGCCAGGCGACGGCGAGCCCGATCGGCCCGGCACCGACCACCGCGACGTCGGCTCCCCGCTCGCCGCCTACCATCCTCCCGCCCCCGCACTCCGCGCGGACGACGGGGAACCTGACCGGGGTGGGAGCCCCGATGACGTTCCCCGGTCCACCACGAGCGGGGGCGCGGGTAGGGGTGGGGGTGGGACGGCGGAGAGGGCGGCCAGGAGGGCGGCGGTGGCTTCGCCGGCATCCGGGGCGTGGCAGATCGCGCCGACCACGGCCACGCCGTACGCGCCGGCGGCGAGCAGCGCGGGCACCCGTTCCGGGGTGATTCCGCCGATCGCGATCACCGGTACCGGCACCGCCGAGGCGACCCGCCGGATCCCCTCCGGGCCGATCGGCGCCGGCAGGCCGTCCTTCGTGGACGTGGCGTGGCACGGGCCGACACCGAGGTAGCTGGCTCCGGCCGCCACCGCCGCCGCACCGGCCTGCGGATCCCGGGCCGTCGCGCCGAGCACGGCGGTCGGGCCGAGCACCCGGCGGGCGGCGTCCACCGGCAGGTCCAGGGCGCCGACGTGCCCGCCCGCCGCTCCGATCGCCAGTGCGACGTGCAGACGGTCGTTGACCAGGCAGGACGCCCCGGCGGCAGCGCAGCGCACCGCGACCGCGGCGGCCAGCTCGTACGCCGTCCGGTCGTCGGTGTCGTCCTCCACCCGCACCTGCACGACCAGCTCGGGGCCGGCGACGGCGAGGGCCGCCTCGACCACGGCGAGCGGATCCCGGCCCGGTCGGGTGTCGGTGACGAGATGAAGTCGTCCGAGGTGTACCACGGCAACACTCCTCCCTGCGCCGGCATTACCCGGATCAGGTTCGACGGTCGGGGGCTCGGTAGCCCCCCTCTCAGCCCGGTCCACCGGGCTCCCGTGGGTTACTAGCGGCGAGCGTACGCGGCCGATCACGGATCCGTAAAGACCCGTGACGTATCGCACAACGTCAGCGGTCAACCACCCTGCGCCACGCGGCCGACGCCCCGGCACGGAGAACAGGGGTCGGATGGTCTGGCGGATATGTCTGTCCTATCCGGATGATTCCACCTCGTTACACAACCGTTACCCGAATTAACCTCACCGCCGTATTCCGGCCGCCCCCGACCCGGCCCTAATTTGTTCAACCACAAGGCAAAATTCCGCGGCCGGCGCTTCGGCGAGCTCCGGCCGAACTCCGTACCCCGTGGCGGTCTTCGGCGTCCGACCCGGGATCCCCGCTGTCCTTCCCGGACCAAGGAGATCCTTCGTGTCCAGCCCTGGCCGCTCCGGCGGCACTTCGCATCATCCTCCACACCGCGCTCACCCACCTTCCCGCAGGCTGCGGCGCCGGCTGACCGGTGCGGCCACTGCCGTGCTGCTCGGCGCCACCATGCTGGTCGGCCTGCCCGGCAGCGCCTCGGCCAGACCGGGCCTGGCCGGGTTACCCGCACCGGCCGAAGCCTCCGCCCGCAACCTGGGTGACCTCTCCGCCCGGCAGCAGGTCCGCAACGAGGTCGCCGAGCCCTTCGCCGTGCTGGTCTTCTCCAAGACCGCCGGCTTCCGGCACGACTCCATCCCGGCCGGTATCGCGGCCATCCAGCAACTCGGCGCCGAGCACGGCTTCACCGTGGACGCCACCGAGGACGCCACGGCCTTCACCGACGCCAACCTTGCGCAGTACCAGGCGGTGATCTGGCTCTCCACCACCGGCGACGTACTCAACGCCGAGCAGCAGGCCGCGTTCGAGCGGTACGTCCAGGCCGGTGGCGGGTACGCCGGTGTGCACGCCGCCTCCGACACCGAATACGACTGGCCCTGGTACGGCGAGCTGGTCGGGGCGTACTTCGCGTCGCACCCGGCCAACCAGCAGGCCACCATCAAGGTCGAGGACCACGCGCACGAGTCCACCGAGCACCTGCCGGCACGGTGGTCCCGCTACGACGAGTGGTACAACTTCCGCGACAACCCGCGCGGCGACGTGCACGTGCTCGCCTCGCTCGACGAGACCAGCTACTCCCCGGGCGCCGGGGCGATGGGGCACGACCACCCGTTCGCCTGGTGCCAGGAGTACGACGGCGGCCGGGCCTGGTACACGGCGGGTGGGCACACCCAGCAGTCGTACGCCGAACCGGAGTTCCTGGCCCACCTGCTCGGCGGCATCCGGACGGCGGCCGGCGCGGTCGAGGCCGACTGCTCCGCCTCGCTGACCAGCAGCTTCGAGAAGATCAGCCTGGACAGCAACACCAACAACCCGATGGAGCTGGACGTCGCCCCCGACGGCCGGGTCTTCTACGTCGAGCGGGACGGCCGGGTCCAGATCGTCAAGCCGGACACCGGCACCACGGTCACCGCCGCCGACCTCGACGTCTTCACCGGCAACGAGGACGGGCTGATCGGCATCCGGCTCGACCCGGACTTCGCCACCAACAACTGGGTCTACCTCTACTACGCCCCGAACGGCGGCGGCCCCCGCAACCACCTCTCCCGGTTCACCGTCACCGGTGACACGCTCGACCTGGCCAGCGAAAAGGTCGTGCTCGAGGTGACGACGCAGCGGAATACCTGCTGCCACGCGGGCGGCAGCATGGTCTTCGACAGCGCCGGCAACCTCTATCTGGCCACCGGCGACAACACCAACCCGTTCGAGTCCAACTCGTTCACCCCCATCGACGAGCGGCCGGGGCGGCAGGACTTCGACGCGCAGCGTACCTCCGGCAACACCAACGACCTGCGCGGCAAGGTGCTCCGGATCCACCCGGAGGACGACGGGACATACACCATCCCGGAGGGGAACCTCTTCGCGCCGGGGACCGCGCAGACCCGGCCGGAGATCTACGGCATGGGCTTCCGGAACCCGTTCCGGATCGGCATCGACCCGGCCACCGACACCCTCTACGTCGCCGACTACGGCCCGGACGCCGGTGCGGCGAACCCGAACCGGGGCCCGGAGGGGACCGTCGAGTGGAACGCGATCGGGCAGGCCGGCAACTTCGGCTGGCCGTACTGCCACGGCGCGAACTACGCCTACAACGACTACCAGTTCCCGTCCGGGCCGAGCGGGGCGAAATTCGACTGCGCCGCACCGGTGAACAACTCGCCGAACAACACCGGGCTGACCAACCTGCCGCCGGCGATCCCGGCCACCGTCGACTACGACTACAGCGGCAACCCGCTCTTCCCGGAGATCGGCGGCGGCGGTGCCCCGATGGGCGGCCCGGTCTACCGGTACGACCCGGAGAACCCGTCGGAGAGCAAGTGGCCGGCGTACTACGACGGCAAGGCGATGTTCGGTGAGTGGAACCAGAACAAGATGTACGCCTTCCAGGTCACCGAGGACGGCCGGTCGCTTGTGGACATCAACCAGCTGCTCACCGGGATGACCTTCATCCGGCCGATGGACTTCGAGTTCGGCCCCGACGGCGCGCTCTACCTCATCGAGTGGGGCA
Source organism: Plantactinospora sp. WMMC1484 (assembly GCF_049315195.1). Taxonomy (NCBI): domain Bacteria; kingdom Bacillati; phylum Actinomycetota; class Actinomycetes; order Micromonosporales; family Micromonosporaceae; genus Plantactinospora; species Plantactinospora sp. WMMC1484. The sequence goes on along the minus strand of NZ_CP186055.1, from coordinate 2,188,090 downwards.
GCGGCTTCGGCGGCAACAACGACAACTCGGGCGTCTACCGGATCGACTACATCGCCGGTGACCGGGCGCCGATCGCGGTCGCCAGCGCCGAGCCCACCTCGGGCGCCGCCCCGCTGACCGTGAACTTCTCCAGCGAGGGCTCCCGGGACCCGGACGGCGGTCCGATCACGTACGCCTGGACCTTCGGCGACGGTGGCACCTCGACCGAGCCGAACCCGACGCACACCTACGCCGCCGCCGGCAACTACACCGCCCAGCTCACCGTGACCGGTGACACCGGCCGGACGGCGGTGGCGAACGTGCCGGTGACGGTCGGCAACACCGCGCCGACGGTGACCATCGAGTTCCCGCCGGACGGCGGCTTCTTCGACTGGGGCGACCAGGTGAGATACACGGTCACGGTCACCGACCCGGAGGACGGGGAGATCGACTGTGACCGGGTGGTCCTGCAGTACTACCTCGGCCACGACGAGCACGCCCACCCGCTGGACGACCAGACCGGGTGCAGCGGCACCGTGCAGACCTCACTCGACGCCGGGCACGGCGCCGACGCGAACGTCTTCGCGGTCTTCGAGGCCAGCTACACCGACGGCGGCGGGGCCGGCGGCGCCAACCCGCTGACCGGCCGGGCGATCGAGCAGTTGCAGCCGAAGCGGAAGCAGGCGGAATACTTCGCGGCCACCGGCCGGGCGCCGGACGGCGTCGGCGGCGGTGACCCGGGCGTGCAGACCCAGGCCACCGAGGACGTCGAGGGCGGCTTCGAGAACATCGGCTGGATCGAGGACGGTGACTACTGGACCTTCGACCCGACCAACCTGACCGGGATCACCGGGGTCCGGTTCCGGGCCTCCTCGGCCGGCGGCGGCGCCCGGATCGAGGTACGCGCGGGTGCGGCCGACGGGCCGGTGCTGGCCACCGCCACCGTCCCGGACACCGGCGGCTGGCAGACCTTCACCAACGCGTCGGCAGAGCTCAGCACGCCGAGCACGTCAACGGGTCCCCTGTTCTTCGTGGCGCGCAACCCGGTCGGGGCCACCGGCACGGGTGCGATCGTCAACGTCAACTGGGTCGACTTCATCGGCCGGGGCGTCACCGACAACGCGCCGCCGACGGTCTCCGTCACCGCCACCCCGACCAGCGGCACCGCGCCGGTCACGGTGAGCTTCGACGGCACCGCCAGCGACGCCGAGGGCGACGACCCGCTGACGTACGCCTGGGACTTCGGGGACGGCGGCACGGCGACCACCCTGGACGCCGAGCACACCTACACCGCCCCGGGGACCTTCACCGCCACCCTGACCGTCACCGACGCGCGCGGGGCCGCCGCGTACGCCGTCGTGACGGTGAAGGTGGAGGCGCCGAACACCTCGTGCTTCGGGGCCCGCTCGGACGACTTCACCGGCGACGAGCTGGACAAGTCGCGCTGGTCGACGGTGGTCCGGGAGAACCAGTTGTACGCGGTCCGGGACGGCTCGCTCGTCCTGCCCACCTCGGTCGGCGACCTCTACGGCACCCGCAACGACGCCACGAACGTCGTCCTGCAACCGGCGCCGGACGGGAGCTGGCAGGCCACCACCCGGCTCAGCCTGGCGGTGACGGAGAACTACCAGCAGGCCGGCCTGATCGTCTACGGCGACGACGACAACTACGCCAAGCTGGACCTGCTGCACTCGGGGGCACCCCGGATCGAGTTCATCCGGGAGACCGCCGGCACCCCGCGCAACGAGGGGGGCGACTCGACGGCCGCACCGGCCGGCAGCACGATCTACCTGCGGCTGACCAGTGACGGGACGAACCTGACGGCGGCGTACTCGGCCGACGGGCAGGACTTCACCCCGATCGGCCGGCCGGCGGCGCTGGCCGGGATCGAGAACCCGAAGGTCGGGCTCTTCGCGCTCAACGGCGGCAGCACCGCGCCGGTGGTGGACGCCAGCTTCGACTGGTTCCAGATCACCCCCGACGAGCCCGCCGGTGAGGTGACCCCGAACGACGAGTTCACCGGGACCACACTGGACAAGTGCCGCTGGGACGGAATCGTCCGGGAGGACCCGGCGGCGTACCGGGTCGCCGACGGCGCGCTGCACCTCGACGTGCCGAACGGCGACATCTACACCGGCAACAACACCGATCCGACGAACTTCATCCTGCAGGGCGCACCGGAGGGTGACTGGACGATCGAGACGAAGGTCGACGCCAGCCGGCTGGACGAGCAATACCAGCAGGCCGGGCTGCTCGTCTACGGCGACGACGACAACTATTTGAAGCTCGACTTCGTCGTCGACAACCAGGTGGGCCAGCCGGTGACGCGGCGGATCGAGTTCCGCAGCGAGATCGGCGCGATCGTGCAGGACCCGCAACCGCAGGCCGGGAACCTCACCGAGTCGGTGTGGCACCTGCGGCTCTCCAGGGCCGGTGACACCTACACGGCGGCGTACTCGGCCGACGGGACGACCTGGACGGAGCTTCCGCCGCTGACCAACGCCGCCGTCGGCGGCACGCCGCGGATCGGCCTGTTCAGCCTCGGCGCCGCCCAGACCGCCTCGAAGACGGTCTCGTTCGACTACTTCCGGCTCAGCACCGGGCCGGTGGAAGAGGAGGACGAGACGGCGCCGGTGACCACCGTCACCGTGTCGGGCACCCCGACGGCCGGCTGGCACACCGGGCCGGTGACCGTGACCCTCGCCGCCACCGACAACGCCGGTGGTAGCGGGGTGGCCCGCACCGAATACCAACTCGACGACGCCACGGAGTGGACCGGCTACACCGAGCCGGTGCTGGTCGCCGGGGACGGCACGCACACCCTGCGGTTCCGTTCCGTCGACGAGGCGGGCAACGTCGAGGCGGCGAAATCGGTCGAGGTGAAGATCGACGCCACCGCGCCGGTCAGCACCGCCGCGTTCGCACCGCCGACCGACGACGGCTGGCACAGCGGCACCATCCCGGTGACGCTGACCTCCACCGACGCCGGTTCCGGGGTCGCCACACTGGAGTGGTCGCTCGACGGCGGCGCCTGGGCGGCGTACACCGAGCCGGTGAACGTGACCGGGGACGGGCAGCACGAACTGCTCTACCGGGCCACCGACGCGGCCGGCAACGCCGAGACGCTGAAGTCGGCGATCCTGAAGATCGACGGCACCAGGCCGACGGTGCTGGTCTCCGGACTGGCCGACGGCCAGCTCTACGGCGACAGCCAGGACGTCCGGGTGACCTGGTCGGCCGTCGACCCCACCTCCGGGATCAAGACGACGGTCGGCACCCTGGACGGTCGCGCCTACCAGTCGAACACCCTGCAGGCGATGTACGAGCTACCGCTCGGCCTGCACGAGCTGACCGTGACCGCCACGGACAGGGCCGGCAACACGACGACCTCGACCGTGCGGTTCTTCGTCACCACCTCGTTCCGGGACATGCAGATGCTGCTGGACCGGTTCAGGGCGACGGGTCGGCTCTCCGCCAAGGCGCACAAGCAGTTGTCGAAGAAGCTCGACACGATCCGGGACGCCGAGGCGGACGGCAACGACAACCGGGCGATCAAGCAGCTCGGCGCCTTCAAGGAGCTGGCCTCGGATGCCACGCTGATCGGCGAGGCGGAGATCCGGGACGTGCTGGTGAGGGACGCCGACGCGATGATCGTGCGGCTCGGCGGCACGCCGAGCGCCTCCGGGGTCAGGGCCAACGACGGCAGGTCGGTGCAGGGCACCGGCCGGCTGCTCGAGGACCCGACCCGGGTGAAGCGGGGCAGCCGGCTCTAAGCCCGGCTGGTGCGGACAGTCAGGTAAGCGCGGGGGCGGTCAACGGCGACCGCCCCCGCACCCGTCCGGCGGGCGATCCGCCGGGAAGGAGTACTCCGATGCGACGTCGGCACCGACGCACACCCGCCCGGTCCACTCCGCGTACCCCCGCGGCTCGGCCGCTCGCACCACTGCCCAGCCCGCTCTCCCCTGCCTCATCCGCCTCATCCGCCTCATCCGCCTCGTCGGCCTCCTTCGGGGACACGTTTCTCGCACTGTTGCTCGCCGCCCTGCTCGGCGCCGCGCTCGCGGTCGGGCTGGCACCGGCGGCACCCGCAGCCGCGCACGGAGAGAAGATCAAGCTCGCGGTCGCCGGTGACGGCGCCACGGGGGTGACCGTGCAGGCGAGCTACGAGGACGGCCACCCGGTCGACAACGGCCTACGGCTGGTGCTGACCGCCACCGCCGAGGGCGGCCGGACGGTCGGCCCTCTCCAGCTCGCCCCGGCCGGTGAGGGTGAGGGCTTCTACAGCACCGGGCCGCTGCTCACACCCGGGCCGTGGCACGTCACGGTCACCGCGCCGAAGCCGAACCCGGCCGAGGTACGGGTGGTGGTGCAGGCCCGCGCCGCCCAGGCCGCCCCGCCGGCGGTCCCGGTGGCCGCACCGGAACGCGACGGCGGCACCCCGGTCGCCCAACTGGGGTGGGTGGCCGGGGCCGCCCTGGCACTCGCCGCCATCGCCACGCTCGGTGCCCTACTGGTACGCGCCCGCCGCCGCCCCTGACCCCCACCCCCACCCGCCCCCCCGCGCCCGCGCCCGCGCCCGCGCCAGCGCCAGCGCCAGCGCGGATCGCAGCGTCACCTGTACATCAGAGGCGTTAACCGGCTCGCCTAACGCCTCTGGTGTACAGGTCGGGGAGACGAGCCGGCGAGCGCGAGCGTGGCTGTGCGCGGTAACCCGATATTTGGCAGTGTCCACTGGCGCGGTTTGGGACGGCGGGGCGCCGGTCCGGGGCAGCGGGGGCAGGGGGCGGTGCGGCAGGCTGGTCCGATGTCCCGCCCGGCCCGTGTCCCGCCCCGACTGGCGTTCCTGCCGTTCTCCGCCCGCGCCGCCGTCGCCGAGGGGCTGATCAGCCGGAGCATGCTGCGCGGGCCGGCCTGGCACCGACTGCTTCCCGACGTCTACGTGCACCGCGACGGCTACCGGGCGGACGACCACCGGATGTGGTGCGACGCCGTCGGGCTCACCCTTCCGCCTGGCGCGGCAATCGGCGGGCTCAGCGCGGCCTACCTGTGGGGCGTCCGGCTAGTCGCCCGAGAGTCGCCGGTCGCGGTGCTGCTGCCCGGCAACTCACGCCCTCGTTCGCACCCTCGGGTCCGTTACACCCTCGCCAGGCTCACCGCCGGCGACGTGACCCGGTTCGCGGGGCTACCGGTCACGACACCGCTGCGTACCGCCTTCGACCTCGGCCGGAAGGCGCCACGCACCGAGGCGGTGGTCGCGGTGGACGCGCTGCTCAACCGGCGGTTGGTGAAGCCGGCCGCGCTGAGCGACTATCTCGCCGAGCATCCCGGCTGGCCGGGGGTCGCGCTGTTGCGCAAGGTGCTCGGTCTGGCCGAACCGCTCAGCGAGTCGCCGATGGAGACCCGCCTGCGGCTTCTCCTCGTCGACGCCGGCTTCCCCGCCCCGACCGTCCAACACGACGTCTGCGACACGCGGGGTCGGTTCATCGGCCGGGTGGATCTGGCCTATCCGAAGCTCCGGATCGCGCTGGAGTACGAGGGCGACCACCACCGTGAGCGGGCCCACTTCCGTCAGGACGTCGCCCGGCTGAACGCCCTGCGCGCCGCCGGCTGGCTCGTCCTCCGCTTCACCGCCGACGATGTCCTGCTCCACCCCGCCCGCACCCTCGCCCTGATCGGACACGCCATCCAGGAACGGCGCACTCAGCTGGACACCAGAGGCGTTGATCGACGCGCATAACGCCTCTGATGCCCAGGTGACGTGACAGCAGCCGCGCAACGGCGCGGCCGCGGGCGGCCCGGGCGGCGGGCGGCGCATGCCGAGGTGGGGGCGGGGGCCGGCGCATGCGGAGACGGGGGCCAGCACATACGGCGGCGGGGGCGGGGGGCGGGGGGCGGGGGCGGTCAGAGGATGGCGCGGAGGGCGGCGAGGTCGTCGGGCGCGGGTTGCCACTGCCCCGCCTGTGCGTTGGCGCGTACCTGGTCGGGAGTGGTCGCTCCGGCGATCACCGACGTCACCGCCGGTTGGGCTGCCAGACCGCCGATCGCCACGTCCAGCAGGGTCAGACCACGCTCGGCCGCGTACTTCTCCAGTGCCTCGATGGTGTCCCAGGGCGCGGAGGCGAGGCGGGCGGCGTACCGGGGGCTGCTGCCGGCGAGCCGGCTCTCCGACGGCGGTTGCACTCCCCGCTTGTACTTGCCGGTGAGCAGCCCGTCCGCGAGGGGAAAGAACGGCAGCAGGCCGAGGCCGAAGTGCTCGGCGGCCGGCACCACCTCCGCCTCGACGTCGCGGTGCAGCAGGCTGTATTGGTTCTGGGCACTGACGAACGGCGTGAGGCCGCGGGTCCGTGCCGTCCAGGCCGCGTCGGCGATCTGCCAGCCGGCAAAGTTGGAGTTGCCGAGGTAGCGGACCGTGCCGGCCCGGACGAGGTCGTCGAGCGCGCTCAGGGTCTCCTCGATCGGCGTACCCGGGTCGGGCTCGTGCATCTGGTAGAGGTCGAGATGGTCGGTGCCCAGCCGGCGCAGGGACGCCTCGACCGCCCGGACGACGTAGCGCCGGGCGCCCCGGGCGCCGTGGTCCGGCCCGTTCATCCCGGACATGCTCATGCCGAACTTGGACGCCAGCACGACGTCGTCCCGCCGGCCGCGCAGCGCGGCGCCGAGCAGTTCCTCGGAGCCACCGTGCGGCTCCCCGTAGATGTCCGCGGTGTCGAAGAAGTTGATGCCGGCGTCGAGGGCCGCGTCGACCACGGCCCGGGTGCCGGCGGCGTCGACCTTCCGGCCGAAGTTGTTGCACCCGATCCCGACGACGGAGACCACGAGTCCGGAGTCGCCCAACCGGCGAAAGTTCATCTCAGTCACGAGATCAACCCTATGTCCTCGGCACCGACCCGAGACATCCGTTCGAGAAATTGTTTCGGCGTCGATTCACGTACGCCAAACTGATTGGCGGCATGGCGCGTCGCGTGCGTACGCCGGAAACTGCTATATCGTGTCCACGAATATGGCGACCGCCGTAATGTTCCCTGCCGTTCACGGTCGCCGCGCAGCTCGTGCCGGAAGGCGGTCCACATGGCGGTGAACAGCCGGTTCGACCGGCCCGGCACGGACATCTCCGTCGTCCCCGCCCAGGTCAGCAGGGACAGCAACGCACCCGTCGAGGTGACGGTGGTTCTGCCGTGTTACAACGAGCAGGCACACGTGCTGGCGGAGATCGAGCGCATCTGCACGGCAATGGACACCAGCGGCCTGCAATACGAATTACTGGCTATCGACGACGCGTCCACCGATCACACGTTGGAGATCCTGCGTGGGGCCGCCGGACGTTTTCCCCGACTCCGGGTGCTCGCCTTCCATCGCAACGGTGGCTCCGGCACCGCACGCCGGATCGGCACCGAACAGGCGCGCGGCAGGATCGTGGTCTGGACAGACGCGGACATGACCTATCCCAACGAACGGATCCCGGAGTTCGTGCAGCTCCTGCTCCAGGATCCGCACGTCGACCAGGTCGTCGGCGCGCGCACGAGCGAGCAGGGCAGCCACAAGTTCCTCCGGGTTCCGGCCAAGTGGCTCATCCGCAAGATCGCCGAGCGGCTGGCCGGCACCCGCATCCCTGACCTGAACTCCGGGCTGCGCGCCTTCCGCCGGGACGTGTCACTGCCCTATCTCCGGCTGCTGCCCCCCGGGTTCTCCTGTGTCACCACGATCACGATGGCCTTCCTGCACAACCAGCACGACGTGCGCTACCTGCCGATCGCCTATGCCCGCCGCTCGGGCTCGTCGAAGTTCCACTTCGTCCGCGACGCCTACCGGTACTTCCTCCAGGTGCTCCGGATGGTGATGTACTTCAACCCGCTCAAGGTGTTGATGCCGCCGTCGCTGCTGCTGCTGACCGTCGGCTCCGGGAAGGTGGTCTACGACCTGGTCGCGCACCCGGTCCGGATCGCCACCAACACCGTGCTGCTGCTCTGTGCCGGGCTGATCGTCGGCGCGGTGGCGCTGCTCGCCGACCTGATCGTCCGGTCCAGGATCGACTGGCCGCCCGGAAACCGCTCGTGACCGAAGCGGTGCCGACCACTGCCACGGGACCGGACACGCCAGCCGGCGCCCGTCCCGTCGACGCCCGTCCCGCCGGTGCCCTGCCACCCGGTGCCCCGTTGGTTCGAAATCGCGCGCGTGTCGAGCGGGTGGAGCGGGGCGGGCGGCGGGGTTGGGCGGCGGTCGCCATCCTCACCGGCATCGTCGCGCTGACCTGGATTCCGCAGCTCGACGAGCCGTTCGGCGACAACCACCTGGGCCGGATCATCGGCCGGTACGCGTTGCACCTGCGCAATCTCCAGGAGCAGGGCATCCTCGGCTCGCACTTCGGCGCCGACTGGGCACCGTACGCCGCGACACCATACGCACACCATCCGCCGCTGCTCAACCTGCTCACCGCAATGACCGGTCTGCTTCCCGGCGACGGGGAGTACCAGGTGTGGCTGCCGCCGTACCTGCTCGCCCTCCTCATCATCCCCGCCGCCGCCGCCCTGCTGCGCGCGATCGGCCTGCGCTGGTCGGCGACGCTGCTGGCGGTCGGCCTGATGGTGGCCACCACCTTCTACTGGGTCTTCAGCCCGCTGATGTTCGACCTGGGGCCGATCCTGGCGCTCTCCGCCACGGTGGTACGCCTGCGCGCCCGTCCGGAGCCGTCCCGCCGCCTCGTCCTCGCCGCCTGCGCCTCCGCGCTGCTCTGCACCCTGGTCTCCTGGCCCGGCGTCGGCCTCGCCGCCATACTCGGGCTGTGGCTGTTCGCCGCCCGCCGGTTCGACCGGGTGACGATCCTGGTCGGCACGAGCATGCTGCTCGGAGTCGCGATCAGTCTGGCCTACGTGGTCGGGGTGACCGGGATGGCCCTGCTCGGCGGGCAGGCCGAGCTGCGCAGTAGCGGTGGCGGCCACACCCTTCGGCAGATCCTGCGCCGGCAGTGGTTCTTCGTCTCCGGCCTGTTGCCGGTCTGGTACCTCGGCGCCCTTCCGCTCGGCTTGGTCGCCGGACTGCTGGACCGGCGAAGCCGGAGCTACCTGGCGATCGCCGCCGGGTTCACCGCCGCCTGGATCTTCGGGCTGCGCAACGCCGCCTATGTCCACTCGTACTGGTCGTATCCGCTCCTCGTGGTCGGGCTCGTCGGGATGGGCGTGCTGCTGGACCGGGTCACGGACGGGATCGCCCCGCCGCCCGCCACGGCGCCCGCCGGACAGCTCACCAGCAGACTCAGCGCTCGATCCACCGGCCCGCTCAGCAAGCTGCTCAGCAAGCTGCTCAGCGGCCGGCTCAGCGGGCTGCTCAACGGGCTGCTCAACGGCCGGCTCAACGGGCTGCTCAACGGCCGGCTCAGCGGCCGGCTCAACGGCCGGCTCAACGGCCGGCTCAGCGGGCTGCTCAACGGCCGGCTCAGCGGGCTGCTCAACGGGCGGGGCGAGGGCCGGGGCGAGGGCCGGCGGCGGGTCGGGGTGGCGACGGCCGTGCTGGTGGGGGCGGCGCTCGCGACGTACCTCGGGGTGCTGGTCGCCGGCCCGGACCGACACCGCCTGCTGAGCGAGCCGGCACAGGCCGGCCGGCTCGTTGCCGGGCATCCGCCGCCACCCGGTCAGCGGTACGCCTGGGTGGCCGGTGATGGCGCGAGCAGTCCCCGCTGGCTCGCCTACTACTGGAACCTGCCGCCACGGCTGCTCACCGCCGCGACGCTGACGAGCGAACCGACCCGCCCCGAGGATCTCGTCCTGGTCGACCTGCGACGGCCCCCGGAGTGGCTGTCCGGGCCGGTCGAGGCCGGTGCCGTGGCGCGGGCCGGGCCGTACGTGCTCGTTCCGGTCTCCGTGCTCGGCGGCGGCCCCACCGGGTCTTGAGCCCGACCGGCCCGCGCCACCGATCTGCGGCTGACGGGGCGTCGCCGAGCCGGTCAGCGTGTCGCGACGGCGATCAGGCCCGGCCCGCGGTCGGGGCGCGCGCGTTGCAGTACGGCGAACGGCGACACCGCCAGTCGGATCGCGCCACCGGCGAGCATTCCGCTCGGTTGCAGGATCCGGCCTGAGAAGGCGGTCCGCTCCCGCGCCGTTTCCGCTCCCACCTCAGGGCCGCCCGATCCGCCGCCGTCACCGGCTTCGGCCCCGCCCCCCGCTCCGGCGTTCCGGTCGGCACGGTGGCCGGCCCACCGGTCCCGGACGGAGTCGAGCAGGTAGCCGAGCGGCCAGCCGTAGTGCACGAGGCGCACGGCGGTCGCCCCGGCGCCGAACAGCCGCTCCCGGAGCTGTTCGGCGGAATACCGCCGGTAGTGGCCGACCAGGCTGTCCCAGGCGCCGAACCGCTCTGGATCGGCGGGTACCGAGAGCAGCAGGTGACCGCCGGGCCTGACCAGCGCCAGCCACTCGGCCAGCACCGGTTCGTCGTCGGCGATGTGTTCCAGCACCTCGAACGCGCAGACCAGGTCGTAGCCGTCGACCGTCGGCACCTGCCGGTGATCCCCGTTCAGCACCGTCCCGCCCAGCGGGGTGATCCGGGCGTGCGCGGTCCGGTAGCTGCGCGCGTCCGGTTCGGCCGCGGTGTAGGTGGCCAGTCGGGCAAGCCGGGCTCCGACCGCACCGAGTCCGCAGCCGAGTTCCAGGATGGTGTCCGGCCGGCACTCCGCCACGATCCGGCGTACGACGTGCCAGCGCAGGGCCGCCCGGGGCGGCAGCGGTGGATCGGCCACGGGCGCGGTCATCCGATCCACCAGCCCGGTACGTCTGCCGCCTCGCTCCGGGCGCCGCGCGGGTCAGGCGCTGCGCCACGCGCGTCAGGCGCTGCGCCAGGCGGTCCGGCTGGGACGCCGAGCGGTTCGGTGGGGGTGCCGGGCGTGGGGATGGCGCCGATACGACGCCGGACCGGTTCGACGACCGTGGCCGGCCAGAAGTACGCGACCGCCCGGCGCCGGGCGGCCCTGCGAAGCCCGGCGACCCGCTCCGGGTCTCCGGCCAACTCGCGCAGCGCGGCGGCCAGCGCGGACGGATCGCCGGCCGGGACGTAGACCGCCGCGTCGCCGAGCGCGCGCCGCTGTGGGCCGGTGTCGGAGGTGACGATCGCACAGCCGGCGGCGGCGCCCTGGAACACCTTCGTCGGGACCACCCGGCCGGCCTTCACCGTCTCGCCGAAGATGCCCAGCGACACCTGGTGCCGGGCGACGAGCGCCGGTAGCTCGGCTGCGGGTATCCAGTCGTACCAGGTGACTCTCGGGTTGGCGGCGGCGGCCCGGCGGCAGGCCGCGTGGTCCTGGCCGGTGCCGACCACGGTCACCTCGATCGACTCGTCGGCGGCCAGCGCGGCCAGGGCGGCACCCAGGGTCCCGGTGCCGTGCAGCGGAGTGAAGAGTCCGACGAAGACGACCCGCAGCCGGCGCCGTCCGCCGCCGTCCGTCTCGTCGCGGCACTCCGGCTGCCCGGCAGAGCCCTCCGGCCTCTCACCAGAGCCCGCTGACCTCTCGCCCGACCAGCGCTGTCGGGCGGTACGGGCGCCGGCCGCGAACCACTCCGGTCCCGCGCCGACGGGCACCACCACCCCCCGCTCCCGCGCCGGTGCCGGCAGCGCGGCGAGGTGTTCGGCGGTGTCCACGAGCACGACGTCGGCCCGCCGCACCGCGGTGTCGTCGATCGCCCGCAGCAGCCGTCCCCGGAGCCCTCCGCTCCCACCGCTCCCGGCGAGTCCTCGGTCCCGGGCCGTCCCGGCGGCGGAGACGAGATGGTCGAGCACGATCGGCGTACGCCGGAAGAGCCACCGGGCCAGATGGACGTCGAAGTGCCCGAGATAGCCGACGAGTACGGCGTCGACGACTCCGGCTCCCGGGCCGGCCCCCGCAGCACCCCGCCCGTGTCGGCGAGTCCGGAGCACGAGCAGGGCCCAGCACCGGGCCAACTTGCCGACGAGCAACGGAAGCCGCCACGGCTGCCGGAGCATCGCTATCCGGCCGGCGGTGTCCAGGGTCAGCGGCTCGTTCAGCTCGGTCACCTCGTCACCGGCGGACCGAAGCCCCTCGACGAGCACACCGACCCGGGGATGTCGGCGTACGTCGTAGCTGCCGAACACCAGCCAGCGCACGCCCAGCAGAGTAACCCGTCGTACGCCTTCGACCACGTTCCGTCGTCACTGCTGGCGCGTCGCGCCGCCCGTCGCGTTGCCGGTCACGCCCTCCGTCGCGCCCTCCGATGGTCGGCACTCCGCCGCCTCCGCCTCCGGCGCCGCCACCCTCCCCGCCGCCTCCGGCGCCGCCCTCTCCGCCGCCGCCACCGTCTCCGGCGTCGGCTGCCGGGGCACCCGACGGGCGGATCGGGGCAGCCGCCGTGCCGCCCAGTCCGCCGAGATCGCGATGACCGGCAGGAGGAGGTCCACCAGGGTCAGCAGCAGCCGGGACACCACGGTGGCGACCAGCGCGACCGGCTGGGCGACCGCCGGAGCGAGCAGCAGGGGCAGCGCCACCTCCCGGGGGCCGACTCCGGCCGGCGCGACGGCCAGCAGGAACCCGACGGACCAGGAGCCGGCAAAGGCGCCGACCGAGACGAGCAGCAACCCGGGCCCGCCGCCGACACCACCGCCGCCGACAGCGCCGCCGACACCGACGTCTGCCAGGAGCAGCCAGAGGTGCGTACCGTAGCCGAGCCAGGTCGCCGCCGACCAGCCGACGGCCCCGCCGATGCCGCGCAGGGAGAGCGGCCGGGGCATCGGTTCCCGGCGGGCGAGCCGGAGCAACCCGGCGAGGATGCGATTGAGCAGCGGCGGCCAGAGCAGCAGAAGCAGCGGCGGGATGGCCGGCAGGATCCACCAGTACTGGGTGGTGGCCCGGCCGCCGAGTACCGGCAGGGTGGCGGCGGTGAGCAGCAGGCCGGTGCCGAGGGTGATGAGCATGGACAGCAGCGCCGCCACCGCCGAGGCCCGCGCCGGGACCCCGTACGCCCGACCGAGCCGGGCCTGGACCAGGATCGGCCAGACCTTGCCGGGCAGATATTTGGCCAACTGCCCGACGAAGAAGATCCGCGCCGCGCCGAGCGGCGGAAGGTCGACACCGAAGTCCCGCAGGACCGCCCGCCACCCCAGGCAGCCGCAGAGGCCGCTGGCGGCGGCGGCGAGTCCGGCAAGAATCAGCCCCAGCGCCGACAACTCGCCCAGTACGGCCGGGATCTCCCCCCACCGCCCCGCCAACGCCCAGCCGACCAGGGCGAGGAATGCCCCGGTGACCGCGACCTGTGCGGCGCTGCGTGCCAGGCGCGACCGCCCGGACCTCGGCAGCCGCCCGGACTTCTGCGGCACCACGGCACGGACGATACTCGCCGTGACGTCATGACCCCGGAAAGCCACGCGGCCAGGCTGCGCCACCTCCGCCGCCACCGGCCCGTCCGCCCGCCCACCGGCCCGTCCGCCCGCCCACCGGCCCGTCCGCCCGCCCACCGGCCCGTCCGCCCGCCCACCGGCCCGTCCGCCCGTCCACCCACCGGTCCGGCCCCAGGCCGCCCCCGGACGCGGTCCCGCGTCAGGCCACCTCCCCGGACCGGTCCCCTTCAGGCCATCCAGACGGGTCCCGCTTCAGGCCCCGGACCGGTCCCCTTCAGGCCACCCCAGACCGGTCCCGTCCCGCTTCAGGCCACGTCCCAGACCGGTTGCGCCGTCTCGACCACCTCACCGTCGCCCCGGAAGAGCAGGAACCGGTCGAACGACCGGGTGAACCATCGGTCGTGGGTGACCGCGAGCACCGTCCCCTCGAATGCCCGCAGCCCTGCCTCCAGGGCCTCGGCCGAGGCCAGGTCCAGGTTGTCGGTCGGTTCGTCGAGCAGCAGCAGCGTCGCACCGGAGAGTTCCAGCAGCAGCACCAGGAAGCGCGCCTGCTGCCCGCCGGAGAGCGTGCCGAATCGCTGGTCGCCCTGCCCCGCCAACTCGTACCGGTTCAGCGCCTTCATCGCGGCGTGCCGGTCCAGCCCGGCCCGGTGGTCGTCGCCCCGCCAGAGCACCTCGACGAGTGTCCGGTCGAGCAACTCGGGCCGGTCATGGGTCTGCGAGAAGTGGCCGGGCCGGACCCGGGCGCCGAGCCGGGCCACGCCGCCGTGCCGGACCGGTGCCAGGGCCGGCCCGCCGTCCACCGGACCGTTGGCGGGATCCGGATCGGTGCCGCCCCGGGCCAGCAGCCGAAGGAAGTGCGACTTTCCCGTACCGTTCGCGCCGAGGACGGCGACCCGGTCGCCGTACCAGACCTCCAGGTCGAACGGGAAGGTGAGGTCCTCCAGCTCGACCTGTTCGCAGACGACGGCCCGCTTGCCGGTGCGCCCGCCGCCCAGCCGCATCCGGATGTCCTGGTCCTTCGGCGGTACGGGTGGCGGCCCGGCCTCCTCGAACTTGCGCAGCCGGGTCTGCGCCGCCTGGTAGCGGGAGGCCATCCCGTCGTTGTAGGCCGCCTTCTGCTTGTAGAGCAGCATCAGCTCGCGGAGCTTCTGGTGCCCCTCGTCCCAGCGGCGGCGCTGCTCCTCCAGCCGGTCGTGCCGGGCGACCCGCGCCTCGTGCCAGCTGTCGAAGCCGCCCGGATGCACCCAGGCGCTGCCACCCTCCACCGCCACCACCCGGTCCGCGGTGCGGGCCAGCAACTCCCGGTCGTGCGAGACGTAGAGCACCGACTTCGCCGACTCCCGCAGCCGCCCCTCCAGCCAGCGCTTGCCCGGCACGTCGAGGAAGTTGTCCGGCTCGTCGAGCAGCAGCACCTCGTCGACACCGCGCAGCAGCAGCTCCAGGGCGAACCGCTTCTGCTGGCCGCCGGAGAGGGTGCGCACCGGTCGGGTGCGGGCCTTCTCCCAGGGCAGGTCGAGCACGATCGTCGAGACGGTGTCGAAGAGCACCTCGGCGTCGTATCCCCCGCCCACCTCGCCCCATTCGGTCAGCGCCTCGGCGTACGCCAGTTGCGCCCTGCCGGCCACGCTGCTGAACTTGCCGCGCACCTCGGCGGCGTGCAGTGCCGCCTCGGCCGCCGCCAGCCGCTCCCCCGCCGCGCGCAGCTCCGGCGACGAGAGCGAGAGTACGAGGTCGTGCAGCGTCGACTCGTCGCCGATCATGCCGATGAACTGCCGCATCACGCCCAGGCCGCCGGAGCGGGCGATGGCACCGGTCCGGGTGGGCAGGTCGCCGGCCACCATCTTCAGCAGGGTGGTCTTGCCTGCGCCGTTCGGCCCGACCAGGGCGACCTTGGCACCCTCGCCGACCCGAAACGAGACGTCGGCGAACAACTGCCGGCCGTCCGGCAGGATGTGCGCGACTCCGGCGACGTCCACGTAACCCACGTCGGCATCGTGCCGCAGCCACCCCCTCCGGCGACACCGGGTTTCGGCGGCACGACAAGAGGGCCGGTTGTCAGGGCAGGAGGACTGTGGGCCGGCGGCCAGGGCAGGGCGGCGGCGCGCAGGTGCTGCGGGAACGGGCGGGCGCTCAGCGGGTGACCCGGAGCACCCGGTAGCCCTTCTGGCTGGCGCGCCGCTCGACGTGCCAACCGCTCTCGGCGAGCCAGCGCTGGAGCGAGTCACCGCCGAGATGGCGGGCCACCACCAGCCACGCCACACCTTCCGGTGCGAGCCTGGGTAACCAGCGCCGCAGCATGCCGTGCAGTTCCTCCTTGCCGATCCGGATCGGCGGGTTCGACCACAGTTGAGCGAAGGAAAGGTCGTCCGGGACCTCGTCGGGAGCGACCACCCGTACCCGGTCGGCGAGGCCGAGACGTCCGGCGTTCTCGGCGGTGAGTGCGCGGGCCCGTGCGTTCACGTCGACCGCCCAGACCGTCGCCGCATCCGTGCGGCTGGCCAGTACGCAGGTGATCGGACCGTAACCACAACCCAGGTCGAGCAGTACGCCGGAGATGTCCGACTCGGGCAGCTCGGCCTTACGCAGTAGTACGGCGGTTCCCGGATCGAGCCGATCGGCGGAGAAGACCCCGGCCGAAGAGGTCAGCGAGTAGTCGCGTCCTCCGGCGGAGAACACCACCGTACGCCGGTCGGCGCTGGCCACGGGCTCGGTGCTGAAGTAGTGGTCTCCGCTCACGGCACGCATTCTCGCCTACCGCGGCGGCGCGCCCGGCGGCGGCCGCAGGGTGGACCCTGCCCGGGTTTCGGGCAAATGCCTAGTCTCACATGAACTGTGATTCATCTACGGCGGCGCGCCGATGCGGATTTCCGTTACCCTGTGCGACATGGTTTATGGGCGTGGACCTGGGCCGGGCGGTGGACCGCCACGGTCCCGACGAGATCCCGCCGATCAGCCTTCGGTCGATCCGGATGTGGCGGCCGGTCCACCTCCGGGGCGGGCCGGCCGACGCCGGTCTGGGGCCGACCGCGCGGAGGCGTCCCCGGCGGCGTCCCGGTTCGACGCGTCCAATGCGGAGCCGACCGGGTCCGGCTCCGCCCACGGCTGGCGGGTGGACGGGCCGGGTCGCTCCGCAGACCGCCCGGCTCGCTCGGCTCCCACTCCGGGCCGCTACCCGGAGTCACCGGACCGCTATCCGGAGGCACCCGGCCGTTATCCGGACGGGGCGGAGCGGCACCGCGACGAGCCGGGTGGCCGGCACCTCGAAGGGCCGGCCGGCCGACATGTGGATGGGCCGGCTGGTCGATACCCAGGGTCACCAACCGCTCGCAAGACGGACGGCCTTGGGCGCTCCGCACCAGATCCCGGCCCGGCTCGTCGGGCCCGACACGGCGTATCCGAGGCGGACGACGTGGGGCCGGCCTCCGGTTATCCACCGCCGGGCCGCCCGGTCCACGACCGTCCGTCACGGGACCGGATCAGCCCCGATCGTCCTCCACCGGCTGGCCGCCATCCGGCGCGCTCGGCCGAAGGCGGACGGCACCTGGCCGCACCGTCGGACGTTCCGCCCGCCGGTGGCCGCCCCGCATCCGGGGCCGGCGGCAGGCCGGGCATCGGCGAGGGGTCCGTGCCGCGCGACCGGGCGAGGCTGGGCGAACGGATGGTTCCGGGCGACCGGACAGGTCCGGGCGACCGGACAGGTCCGGGCGACCGGATGGCTCCGGGCAGCAGGATGGCCCCCGACCGGCCTGGCCCCGACCAGAGACCCGGCACCGAGGGCCGATCGGGCCCGGCCAGCAGGACTGTCCCCGAGAGCAGGTCCGGCCCCGACGGCCGCCCGGGCCGGACCGGCGGACGATCCGTCGGCAGTGGACCGCTGCCGTCCGGCGCCGAGCCGTTCGGGTCCGTCCGGAACGTGTCGGGCCCGGCATCGCCCGGCATCGCCGATCTCCGCGAACAGTCCCCGGCCGGCCGGCGTCGCGCCGAACCCGATCCGTCACCGCCCGACGGCCGCTACCGGCCAGGTTCCGGCGAGGTCCCACTCGCCGGCCCACGGTCGGCCCCGGCGCCACGGCAGCGCCGGGCTCCCTCCAGCGACCGGGAGGCCGCCCGCCCCGACCCGACCGCGTCCGGCGTGCCGGCGCCCGCCGGACGGCGTAGGGCGGCCGAGCCGGTTGAGCATCGCCCTGACCGAGGCGTCCCGGGCCGGGCGGCGGCCGACCGCACCGGCCCTCGTCGGGCTGACGAGGATTCGGAGGTACGACGACCGCCCGTTGCCGGCCGCCCCGAAGCCTCCCCCGGTCGCCCCGGCCCCGCTGCCCCCCGGACCGCCGCCGCCCCCGCACCCCGCAGCGCCGTCCCCGCGCCTCGCAGCGGAGTCCCCGCGCCCCGGACCGGTGTCGGTGGACCCGCCGGAGCCCCCCACTCCGGTCCGCCCTCCGGGCCTGGCGAAGCGCCGATGATGCCGCCGAGGAGCCGACCGGTGGGGCCGGGATTCGGCCGGGATGCCGGCCCACGGCCCGACGACGAGCCGCGTAGGCCCTCCCACGCCGGCCCTGCGGCACAGCGCGGTCCGCTGCCACAGACCGGGCCGCGCCGTCCCAGGGATGCCGGCGGCCCGCCGGAATCGCCGATCGCACCACGCTCCCGACCGGCACCCGGCTCGCCGATCGCACCACGCTCCGGACCGGCAGCCGCCGCACCGCCCTCCGGACCGGTGGCGGGCTCTCCGGCCACACCGCGCTCCGGAGCGACAGCCGGCCCCCCACGCCCCGGAGCGGTACCGGGCTCACCGGCCGCGCCACGTACCGGACCGGCACAGGATCGGGCACCGCGGCCACCTGCCGGGCCCCGGACCGGTCCCGCCGGTGACCGCCGGTCCGGGCCGACCGGACCCGGTACGCGTACCGGCCCGACCACGTCCACCCCGGTCTCCCCGGGCCGGACGTCGACTCCGGACCGGAATCCCACCCCCGGCGGGGCCGCCCCACCCGCTCCGGCGCCGGCCGCCCCGTCGGCGAAACCGCCCGCCGGTTCCGCCGCCACCACCGGCACACCGCCGCCCGGCGAGGCCAACACGCCGCTCCGGAGTACGAAACGCACCTGGCAGCTGGTCATCGGCTCGCTCGGAGTCCTGCTCATGCTCGGCATCTGCGGGCTCAGTTCCTATTTCTTCGTCGTCGACGAGCCGGTGGGGCGGGACGCCCGGCCCGCCGACGGGGTGGGCGCGGCCGCCGCACCCCGGGACATCAGCTCCCGGGCCGCCGATCCGGCCCCGTTGACGGTCAAAGAACTCTTCCCCGCCGCCAAGGAGGTGCAGGTCGATGCCGACCAGTCGGCGTACGAGCTGCTCAAGACCCAGGAGTCGGCGGACTGCGACCTGGTCGCCGAGGGCGAGATCGCCACGGTCCTGGCGGACGCTGGATGCAGCCAGTTCGTCCGGGGCACCGTACGGTCCCCGACAGGGGTCTACGTTGCGACCGCCGGGATCGTCAACCTCGCCGACGAGGCGGGGGCGACATCCGCGCGGGAGAAAATCAAGACGATCGTCGACGCCGGGGAGGGACGCTTTCGCGGCCTGGCCGCCGGGCGCGGCACCGAGGCCGTCACGCTCGCCTCGGCTCAGGCCGGATGGCACGTCCGGGGGCACTTCCTGATCTACTGCGTCGTCGCCAAGGCCGACGGCAAGACGATCGGCACGGACGACCTCTTCGCCCGGCAGATCCTCTCGGACATGATCGAGGTTTATCTGCGCGGCAAGGTGCTCGACAAGCGGGCCATCTCCGCGTCGACCCCGCCCGGTCCGTCCAGCCCCGCCCAGCCCGGCTGAACACAGCCAGCTCGGCTGAACACAGCCAGCTCGGCTGAACACAGCCAGCTCGGCTGAAGACCGCCGGACGCCGGCCAGGCCAACGGGGTGACGTGGTCGCCGCGCCCTGAGACCGGCCCGGCGCCGGCCTCAGGCCGAGGTGCTGAGCCGGAGCCGGCGGGTCCGTAGGGCCCGGCCGGCGTACTCGGCGGGATCGTCGGGGTAGCCGACCGCGACCAGGATCAGCCCGTGCGGCGGCGCCACGCTCACCTCGCTGGCCCGCTCCCGGCGACCGAGCAGGCTGCCGGGCCAGTCGACCGCTCGGCGCCCGTCGCCGGCAACCAGCATCGCGCCGACCAGGCTGCGTACCATCGACTGGCAGAACGCGTCGGCCTGCACGGTCGCCACCAGGACGCCGTCCGGGTCCCGTCGCCAGTCCAGCCGGGTCAGCTCCCGCACCGTCGTGGCATTCTCCTTACGCCGGCAGTACGCCGCGAAGTCGTGCTCGCCGACCAGTCCGGCGGCGGCCCGGTTCAGCGCCGCCAGGTCGAGCGGGCGCGGCCAGGCCAGCACCTCGTGCCGGCGCAGCGGCTCGGCGCCGTACGGGGCGTCGGTGACCCGGTATTCGTAACGCCGGTAGGTGGCCGAGAACCGGGCGTCGAACTCGGCCGGCATCTCGGTGACGGCCCGGACCCGCACGTCAGGCGGAAGTACTCCGGCGAGCCGGCGCGGCAGCGTCTCCGCCCACTGCCGCCACACCCCGGTCGGCAGGTCGAGGTGGCAGACCTGCCCGCTGGCGTGCACCCCAGCGTCGGTGCGCCCCGCCACGGTCAATCCGGTGACCCGGCCCGGCCCGACGATCCTGGTCAGCGCCTCGACCAGCACCCCCGCGACGGTACGCCGCCCCGGCTGGGCGGCCCAGCCGGAGAAGTCACCGCCGTCGTAGCTGACGTCCAGGCGTACCCGGGTCAGATCCTCATCCACCTCGTGCTCCACGGCCCGCTCCAGATACGCCGCGGCCCGACACCCCCGCGGGGATGCCGGGCCCGGCGCCGTTCGTCGGTGCTACTTGGTGTCCGCCTCGTCGCTGTCCTCCCGGGCCGCCGGGGTGTCACCGGAGCGCGACTCCGGTGCCTCGGCGTCCTGGTCGTCCTGGTCGGCGGGGGACGAGGAACGCGGGGTCTCCTCGTCGGGGGCGAGTGCCTCGACCTTGTCCTGCTGCGCCGCCTTGCGGGCGGTGGCCTTCTTCGCCGGCGCCGCCGGGGCGACGACCAGCTCCTCGACCAGCTCGATGATGGCCATCGGCGCGTTGTCGCCCTTGCGCGGGACGGTCTTCACGATCCGGGTGTAGCCACCGTTGCGGTTGGCGAACCGGGGAGCGATCTGGTCGAAGAGGGCGAAGACCACGTCCTTGTCCCGTACGACGGTCAGCACCCGCCGGCGGGACGCCAGGTCTCCCCGCTTGGCCTTGGTGATGAGCTGCTCCGCGAGCGGGCGGAGCCGCTTGGCCTTCGTCTGGGTGGTGGTGATGCGGCCGTGCTGGAACAGCGCGGTGGCCAGGTTGGCCAGGATCATCCGCTCGTGCGCGGGGCTACCGCCGAGGCGGGGGCCCTTGGTGGGCGTGGGCATTCTTGGTGCTCCTCGATAGTGGGTGGCCGGATTTCCAGTGGGTGGCCGGAAATCCGGCTAGCCCCGGACTAAAGCTGCTCGGTCTCGCGGTAGTCGTCGGTGTCGTAGTCGGCCTCGCCGAAGGAGTCGACGACGTGCGCCGGGTCGAAGTTGGGCGCCGAGTCCTTCAGCCCCAGCCCCATGCCGGCGAGCTTCATCTTGACCTCGTCGATCGACTTCTGACCGAAGTTGCGGATGTCCAGCAGATCGGCCTCGGTACGCCCGATCAGCTCGCCAACCGTGTTGATGCCCTCGCGCTTGAGGCAGTTGTAGGAGCGGACGGTGAGGTCCAGCTCCTCGATCGGCAGCGCCAGGTCGGCGGCGAGCTGCGCGTCCTGCGGCGACGGGCCGATGTCGATGCCCTCGGCGCTCTCGTCCAGCTCCCGGGCCAGGCCGAAGAGCTCGACCAGGGTGGAGCCGGCGGAGGCGAGCGCGGTGCGCGGCCCGATCGAAGCCTTGGTCTCGACGTCGATGATCAGCCGGTCGAAGTCGGTACGCTGCTCGACCCGGGTCGCCTCGACCCGGTACGTCACCTTCAGCACCGGCGAGTAGATCGAGTCGACCGGGATCCGGCCGATCTCGGCGCCGGCCTGCTTGTTCTGTGCGGCGGTGACGTAGCCACGGCCCCGCTCGACGGTCAGCTCCATGTCGAGCCGGCCCTTGCCGTTCAGGGTGGCGAGCTTGAGGTCGGCGTTGTGCACCGAGACACCGGCCGGGGGCTGGATGTCACCGGCGGTGACGTCGCCGGGGCCCTGCTTGCGCAGGTACATGCTGACCGGCTCGTCGTGGTCGGAGCTGACGCAGAGCTCCTTGACGTTCATGACGAGCTCGACCACGTCCTCCTTGACACCGGGGATGGTGGTGAACTCGTGCAGCACACCGTCGACCTTGATCGAGGTGACCGCCGCGCCCGGGATGGACGACAGCAGCGTCCGCCGGAGCGAGTTGCCCAGGGTGTAGCCGAAACCGGGCTCGAGCGGCTCGATGGTGAACCGGGACCGGGTCTCGCTGATCGACTCCTCGGTGAGGGTCGGCCGCTGGGTGATGAGCATGCTGTTTCCTTTTCGTTCGGGGCACCCGCTATTTGATGCCCAAACTCTTGTCCGGCGCTCCGCGCCGGCTCCCGAGCGGTACGCCCGGAAGCCGACGCGACAGCGCCAGAAACGTTACTTCGAGTAGAGCTCGACGATCAGCTGCTCCTGGACCTGGGTGTCGATGACGCCCCGGGCCGGAAGCGAGTGGATCAGCACCTTCATCTGGCTGGGGATCGCCTCCAGCCAGGCCGGCACCGTCTTCGAGCCGGCCTCGGCCTGCGCCACGATGAACGGCGTCAGCTCCTTGGACTTGGCCCGGACCTCGATGATGTCGTGCTCCTTCACCCGGTACGACGGGACGTCGACCTTGCGGCCGTTCACCGTCAGGTGGCCGTGCTTGACGAGCTGCCGCGCGTGGTCACGCGACTTCGCCAGGCCGGCCCGGTAGACGACGTTGTCGAGCCGGGACTCGAGGATCTGCAGGAGGATCTCGCCGGTCTTGCCCTTCTTGGCGACGGCCTCCTCGTAGTACCCCCGGAACTGCTTCTCCAGCACGCCGTAGACCCGGCGGGCCTTCTGCTTCTCGCGGAGCTGCAGCAGGTATTCGGTCTCCTTGGTGCGGCCCCGGCCGTGCTGCCCGGGCGGGAACGGCCGGGACTCGAACGGGCACTTGGGGCCATCGCACTTGCTGCCCTTGAGGAACAGCTTCATCTTCTCCCGACGGCAACGGCGGCAGTCGGGGCCGGTGTAACGAGCCATCTCTTTCGTCTACCTCTCAGACCCGACGACGCTTCGGCGGACGGCACCCGTTGTGCGGCTGCGGCGTGACGTCGGCGATCTGGCCGACCTCCAGGCCGACCGCCTGCAGCGAGCGGATGGCGGTCTCCCGGCCGGAGCCGGGGCCCTTGACGAACACGTCGACCTTGCGCATGCCGTGCTCCATGGCCCGGCGCGCGGCGGCCTCGGCTGCCAGCTGGGCGGCGAACGGAGTCGACTTGCGGGAGCCCTTGAAGCCGACCTGGCCGGCGGAGGCCCACGAGATGACCGCTCCGGTCGGGTCGGTGATGGAGACGATGGTGTTGTTGAACGTGCTCTTGATGTGCGCCTGCCCGTGGGCGACGTTCTTGCGTTCCTTGCGCCGGACCTTCTTGACGGCGGCCCCGGCGCGAGCCTTCGGTGGCATGAGTCTGTGCGCTCCTAGTTGACTTCCCGGACCGGGGCACGGCTCTGCTCGGCAGAACCGGCCGGTCACCAGAGAACTTTCCGGTGCGGGTCGGAGTCCGGCCTACCTCGGCGGATGCCGACCCGGATTCCGGTTCAGTTCTACTTCTTGCCGGGCTTCTTCTTGCCGGCGACGGTCCGCTTCGGGCCCTTCCGGGTCCGGGCGTTGGTACGGGTCCGCTGGCCACGGACGGGCAGACCCCGGCGGTGCCGGATGCCCGCGTAGCAGCCGATCTCGACCTTGCGGCGGATGTCAGCGGCGACCTCGCGGCGCAGGTCGCCTTCTACCTTGTAGTTGGCCTCGATGTGGTTCCTGAGCTGAAGCAGCTCGTCGTCCGTGAGGTCCTTGGCGCGCTTGTCGGGGGAGATGCCGGTGGCGGCGAGCGTCTCGACCGCCCGGGTCCGACCGACCCCGAAAATGTAGGTGAGCGCGATCTCCAGCCGCTTGTCGCGGGGAAGATCGACGCCGACTAGCCGTGCCATGTGCGGGCGTACTCCTCGGATTGCTTGCGGAGGTCTGGACCCGCCCCACCCCGCCTGCCCTGACCTGCGGGCCCCGGCCTCCGACCGGGGGTCGGCCACGACTGCGTTCTCGCTGGGCGATCTCGCCGCTCGCGGCTGGGACGAGCTTGTGTTGTTGTACGGGATCTGCGACCCGGACTGGCCGTCGGCGCCGCCGGCACGTCACCGGCTGGCGGTCGTGGATCAGCCCTGGCGCTGCTTGTGGCGCGGGTCGGTGCAGATGACCATGACCCGGCCGTGCCGGCGGATCATCCGGCACTTGTTGCAGATCCTCTTGACGCTCGGCTTGACCTTCACGGTTGCCTTACTTCCCATCTCTGCCCGGCAGCGCGCTGACGCCGTCGAGTCGTGAGGACGGACACGGACACCCGGCCGTCGTCAGACAGTTCACGTCCTGCCGGACCGGTGGTGGCCGGGCCGGCGACGTTCACTTGTAGCGGTAGACGATGCGCCCTCGGGTCAGGTCGTACGGCGAGAGTTCGACGACGACCCGGTCCTCGGGCAGGATGCGGATGTAGTGCTGCCGCATCTTGCCGCTGATGTGAGCCAGCACCTTGTGACCGTTCGCGAGTTCCACCCGGAACATGGCGTTCGGAAGTGGCTCGATCACTCGGCCCTCGATCTCGATGGCTCCGTCTTTTTTCGGCATGTCCTCCGCTGTCCTGACGTCGGTTACTCCGGACGGCTCACAACGCCTTTCCCGGACGGAGAACATCCGAGCCAGCCGCGGCTCCGGACCCACCGAAGCGCGGGTGGGCATGCCGGAGTGGACGCTGTGCGCCGATCAGCCAGTGTACGCGCGCCCGCACGCCAGCGCCAACCCGGGGACTCCCGGGCGGCGGATCGGACGAAGGCGACTATATCAGGCGGGTTCCTCCTGGCCGCTCTGCTCGCCCCGCCCGCGATCCCGCGTCTCGCTCTCGGCCCGCCGCCTCTTCTCGATCTTGGCTTGCTGCTTCGCGGCACGCTTGCCGGCCCAGCGTTGCGGCTCACCGCTCGCCAGCCCGCCCACGGTGGAGACCAGCAGCACCGCACCCCACGGTCCGGCCACCCAGACCGGCCAGAAATAGAGCCACTCGGTGGCGGCCAGGGAGGTGACCGCCCAGATCGCCACCACGATCGTGACCACCCCGAAATAGCCGTCCCAGGTGTCGGCCAGCCACGCGCGGGTCGCGCCCGGATACCGCCCGTCCGGGCCGGGTCGGGGCACCGGGGCTCCCGACCCGGTCGCGGGGACGAGCTCGGACCGGTCGACCGGCACCGTACCCGGCAGGTCGTCGAGGAGGCCGGCGAAGTCCCCGTACGTCTTGGCGGCGTACGCCCGCTGCAGCCGATCCTCGTACTCGGCGAGGTCGAGCCGGCCCTCCTGCAAGGCCCGCAGCAGCTGATCGGCCACCGACGCCCGATCCGAGTCAGCGGCGCGCATCTGGTCCCGCCGGTCCATGCCTACGAGGATGCCACCCCCGCGCCACAGTGCAAGGAAGGGCCCCCGGTTATCGCTTTTTGTATAAGAAGGGCCCCCGCCTAACAACTCTCGTCAGGAAGGGCTAGGAAGAGCGGGCCGGTTCGCGTGCGGTCACCAGGTCACCGAGGCGGGACCGGCCGCCGTCCGGGGCGGTCAACACCCAGACGCCGTCGTCCAGCAGCGCCATGGTGTGCTCGACGTGCGCGGCGATCGAGCCGTCCCGGGTGACCACCGTCCAGCCGTCGTCCAGCTCCGTCGTCCGGGGCGAGCCCATGGTGAGCATCGGCTCGATGGCCAGCGCCATCCCCGGCACCAGCCGGGGGCCGCGCCCGGGGCGGCCGTGGTTGAGCACGTGCGGGTCCTGGTGCATCTCGGTGCCGATGCCGTGTCCGCCGTACCCCTCGACGATTCCGTAGCGGCCGGCGGCCCGGACGGCGCGCTCCACCGCGTACGAGATGTCGGTCAGCCGGCCGCGCCCGCTGAGCATGCCGCGCGCCGCGGCGCGGATCCCCGCCCACATCGCGTCCTCGGTGGCCTCCGCCATCCGGAGCAGCTCCGGGCGGACCTCGCCGACCCCGACGGTGATCGCGGCGTCGCCGTGCCAGCCGTCGAGGATCGCGCCGCAGTCGATCGAGATCAGGTCACCCTCCCGGAGCACCTGGGTCGGTGCCGGGATGGCGTGCACGACCTGCTCGTTGACGGAGGAACAGATCGACGCGGGAAAGCCGTGGTAGCCCTTGAACGAAGGGGTGCCGCCAGCCTCCCGGATCACCGACTCGGCGATCGCGTCGAGGTCGGCGGTGGAGATCCCGGGCGCCACGGCGGCGCGCATCCGTGCCAGGGCCGCCGCGACGACGAGCCCGGCGGCACGCATCAGCTCGACCTGCTCCGGGGTCTTCAGCTGGATGTCCAGCTGGGGACGGCGCATGGTGCCAGCCTAGCCGCCGTACGAGCGCAGGGCGTCGATAGCCCGCACGGTGACGTCCTCCACCGGTCCGGTGGCGTCGATGCCGACGAGCTTGCCCTGCGCGCCGTAGTAGTCGATCAACGGCGCGGTCTTGCTGGCGTACTCGCGCAGCCGCTCGGCGATCGTCTCCGCCTTGTCGTCGTCCCGCTGGAACAGCTCACCGCCGCAGCGGTCGCAGAGCCCCTCCACCGAGGAGGGGTCGAACTCGATGTGCCAGACCTTGCCGCAGCCCCGGCAGGTGCGCCGCCCGGAGAGCCGCCGGATCACCTCGTCGTCGTCGACCACCAGCTCCAGCACCAGGTCGAGCGCGGTGCCGAGATCGGCCAGCAGCTTGTCCAGCGCGGCGGCCTGCGGGGTGGTCCGGGGGAAGCCGTCGAGCAGGAACCCCTCGGCCGCGTCCGGCTCGGCGAGCCGGTCCCGGACCATGTTGATCGTCACCTCGTCCGGCACCAGCTTGCCGGCGTCCATGTAGCGCTTGGCCTCGACGCCCAGCGGCGTGCCCTGCGAAACGTTGGCCCGGAAGATGTCACCCGTCGAGATCTTGGGCACGGCGAGGTGGGCGGCGATGAACTCGGCCTGGGTCCCCTTGCCCGCCCCGGGGGGACCGACCAGAACGAGTCGCATCTACCGCAGGAACCCTTCGTAGTTCCGCTGCATGAGCTGGCTCTCGATCTGCTTCACCGTCTCCAGCCCGACGCCGACCATGATCAGCACGGCGGTGCCGCCGAACGGGAAGTTCTGGAACTGCTGGTTGTCCAGCCAGATGAAGAAGAAGTTCGGCAGGACCGCGACGGCACCCAGGTAGAGCGACCCGGGGAGGGTGATCCGGCTCAGGATGAAGTCCAGGTAGTCGGCGGTCGGCTTGCCCGGCCGGATGCCGGGGACGAACCCGCCGTACTTCTTCATGTTGTCCGCTACCTCGGTCGGGTTGAACGTGATCGAGACGTAGAAGTACGTGAAGAAGATGATCAGCAGGAAGTAGATGCTGATGTAGGTGGGGCTGTCCGGCTGGACGAGGTGGTTCTGCACCCAGGTCTGCCAGCTGTTGAGGTTGTTCTGGTCGAAGAACTGGAGCAGTAGCGACGGCAGGTAGAGCAGCGACGAGCCGAAGATGACCGGGATCACACCCGCCTGGTTGACCTTCAACGGGATGTAGGTGGAGGTACCGCTGTACATCCGGCGGCCGATCATGCGCTTGGCGTACTGCACCGGGATCCGGCGCTGCGCCTGTTCGATGAAGACCACCGCGGTGATGACCACCAAGACCAGCACCAGGACCAGGGCGAACATCGCCCAGCCCTTGTTGTTCTTGATCGTCCAGCCCTCGCTGGGGAGCCGGGCCGCGATCGAGGTGAAGATCAGCACCGACATGCCGTTGCCGACGCCCCGGTCGGTGATCAACTCGCCGAGCCACATCACCACGCCGGTGCCGGCGGTCATGGTCATCACCAGGATGCTCACCGTCAGCCAGGTCGGCAGGCCAGTGCCCTCTGGGATGATCGGGAACTCCTGGCACATCCCGTTGAAGAGCTGACCGGAACGGGCCAGCGCCACGAAGGCCGACGCCTGCAGCACACCGAGCCCGAGGGTCAGGTAACGGGTGTACTGCGTGATCTTCGCCTGGCCGGCCTGACCCTCCTTGCGGAGCTGCTCCAACCGGGGAATCACCACGGTCAGCAGCTGCAGGATGATCGAGGCGGTGATGTAGGGCATGATGCCCAGCGCAAAGACCGAGAGCGAGAGCAGCGCCCCGCCGGAGAAGAGGTTGAGCAGGTTGAAGACGCCGTTGCCCTCCCCCGACTCCATGGTCCTGATGCACTGCTGCACGTTGCCGTAGGAAACGCCAGGGCTGGGTAGCGTCGCGCCGAGCCGGTAGACCGCGATGATGCCTAAGGTGAACAGCAACTTCTTGCGCAGGTCAGGCGTGCGGAACGCACTGAGAAAGGCGGAGAGCAACTTCTTCCTCCTGCGCGAGGCGGCCGCCGCTGGTGCGTGGCGGGACGGGGTTGGTTGTCGGGCGAGTGACCCGATACCCATAGCTGGGTTCGGACTCTAACAGTCCGGCGGGCTTCCGGGCAGATCCACCCCGGAGAGCATTCACCGGTTCCGATATTAACGGGGCATCCGGGCGCTGCGGGCCCGACCCCCCCTAGTAGTAGGGCCGTGGCGCCCGCCAGTCACCTGAACTGAGCGAGCGCCCCGACCACGGTCTCCTACAGCTCCGTCGCCGAGCCGCCGGCAGCGGTGATCTTCTCCTTGGCGGACGCGCTGAACGCGTGCGCCGACACCTGGAGGGCGACCCCGCCCAGCTCCCCGGTACCGAGGATCTTCACCGGTTGACCCTTGCGGACGGCGCCGGCCGCGACCAGCTCGGTCGGGCCGACCTGGCCGCCCTCCGGGAAGAGCTCGGCGAGCCGGTCCAGGTTGACCACCTGGAACACGACCTTGAACTTGTTCTTGAAGCCCTTCAGCTTCGGCAGCCGCATGTGGATGGGCATCTGCCCACCCTCGAAGGCCGCCGAGATGTTCTTCCGGGCCTTGGACCCCTTGGTGCCCCGACCGGCCGTCTTCCCCTTGGAGCCCTCACCGCGACCCACCCGGGTCTTCTCGGTCTTGGCTCCGGGGGCCGGGCGCAGGTGGTGAACCTTGATGGTCATTACTCGACCTCCTCGACCTTCACGAGGTGGCTCACAGTGAAGATCATGCCCCGAATCTCGGGGCGGTCCTCCTTGACCACCACGTCATTGATCCGCTTGAGACCGAGCGACCGCAGCGACTCGCGCTGGTTGTGCTTGGTCCCGATGCCGGACCGGACCTGGGTCACCTTCAGGCGTGCCATCAGGCCGTCACCCCCGCCTGGGCCGCCAGCATGGCGGCCGGGGCGACGTCCTCGACCGGCAGGCCCCGACGCTTCGCCACCGCCTCCGGCGACTCCAGCCCCTTCAGGGCCGCCACCGTCGCGTGCACGATGTTGATCGGGTTGGCCGAACCGAGGCTCTTGGAGAGCACGTCGTGGATGCCGGCGCACTCCAGCACGGCACGCACCGGCCCACCGGCGATGACGCCCGTACCGGCGCTGGCCGGCTTGAGCAGCACCACGCCGGCGGCGTCCTCGCCCTGCACCGGGTGCGGGATCGAGGCACCGATCCGCGGCACCTTGAAAAAGTGCTTCTTGGCCTCCTCGACACCCTTGGCGATCGCCGCGGGCACCTCCTTGGCCTTCCCGTAGCCGACCCCGACCGTGCCGTCGCCGTCGCCCACGATCACCAGGGCGGTGAAGCTGAACCGACGTCCACCCTTCACGACCTTGGCAACCCGGTTGATCGCGACGACCCGCTCCAGATGCGGCGTCTTCTCGGCGGGCGCGTTTCCGCGGCCGCCCTCACGGCGGTTGTCGCGGCGACCACCCTCGTTGCCACCGGACCCGCCGCCACGGCGCTGTTGACCTGGCATCAGCAGCCTTCCTCTCTTCTCGTGACGGGGTTCAGAACTCGAGCCCGGCTTCGCGGGCCGCGTCGGCCAACGCCGCGATCCGCCCGGCGTACTTGTTGCCACCGCGGTCGAAGACGACCTTGGCGATCCCGGCCGCCCTGGCACGCTCGGCCACGAGCGCGCCGACCTTGCCGGCCAGGGCGCTCTTGTCGCCCTCGCTGCCCCGGATCGAGTCGTCCAGGGTCGACGCGGAGACCAGGGTGTGCCCCTTGCCGTCGTCGACGATCTGCGCGGTGATGTGCCGCAGCGAACGGGTGACCACGAGACGCGGCCGCTCGGCGGTGCCGACGACGGTCTTACGCACCCGGAAGTGCCGACGCGCCCGCCCGACGGCGCGCTGAGCGGCAACGCCGCGCCGGCGCTTGAGCAGTGTGGCGGTCACTTCTTACCTGCCTTCCCGGCCTTACGACGAATCACTTCGCCCTGGTACTTGACGCCCTTGCCCTTGTACGGCTCCGGCGGACGGATCTTCCGGATGTTGGCGGCGACCTCGCCGACCTGCTGCTTGTCGATGCCGGCCACGTGGAACAGGGTGGGCCGCTCGACCGTGAAGGTGATCCCCGTCGGGGCCTTCACCTGCACCGGGTGCGAGAAGCCGAGCGCGAACTCCAGGTCGCTGCCCTTGGCGGTGACCCGGTAACCGGTGCCGGCGATCTCCAGGGTCTTTCGGTAGCCCTGGGTCACCCCGACGATCATGTTCGCCACCAGGGTACGGCTCAGGCCGTGCAGTTCCTTGGCCTTGCGCTCGTCGTTCGGCCGGTTGACGTGCAGCTGGCCGTCGTCGCCCCGCTCCGCCGTGATCGGCTCGGCCAGGGTGTGCGACAGTTCGCCCTTGGGGCCCTTGACCTTGACGGTCGAGCCGTCGATCGTCACCTCGACGCCGGACGGCACCGGGATCGACTTGCGTCCAATACGCGACATTATCGATCATTTCCTTCGTTCGCGACTGCGGGGCTCCGCTTCGCTGCACTCCTCGCGCTCACGGCAGTCTCCCGTTACCAGACGAAGGCGAGGACTTCCCCGCCAACGCTCCGCTTGCGAGCCTGCCGGTCGGTCAGCAGCCCCTGGGACGTCGAGATGATCGCCACACCCAGCCCGCCGAGCACCCGCGGGAGCCCGTCCGACTTGGCGTACACCCGGAGACCGGGCTTGGAGACGCGCTTGATGCCGGCCAGGCTCCGCTCCCGGTTCTGGCCGTACTTCAGTTCGACGACCAGTCGCTTGCCGACGGCGCCCTCCTCGGGCTCCTCGACCGACCAGGTCGCGATGTAGCCCTCGGACTTGAGGACCTCGGCGATGTTCGCCTTGATCTTCGAGTAGGGCATCGTCACCCGGTCGTGGTACGCCTGGTTGGCGTTACGCAGACGCGTCAGCATGTCTGCGATCGGGTCGGTCATCGTCATGGATCTCGTCAGCCTTTCTCGCCGGGGTTCCCGGGGCAGTGCCCCGGGCCTACGGCGTTGCGATCCTCGCCCCGGACATCGGCCGGGACGTGGCTGGGCCCAAAGCAGGTGGCGTCGCGGTGCTCGCTCCGCCACCGGCGGATGGGGCGCAGTGTCACCAGGAAGCCTTCGACACGCCGGGCAGCTCGCCCCGGTGGGCCATCTCCCGGATGCACACCCGGCAGAGGCCGAACTTGCGGTAGACCGCCTTCGGCCGACCACACCGCTGGCAGCGGGTGTACGCGCGAACCGAGAACTTCGGCTTCGCGGCGGCCTTGAGAATCAGCGCCTTCTTCGCCATCTCAGTTCTCCTCGTTTCGATCCGTCACGCGGCTCAGCTCTCCTTGAACGGGAAGCCAAGCAGCTTGAGCAGCGCCCGGCCCTCGTCGTCGGTCGTCGCGCTGGTCACCACCGTGATGTCCATGCCCCGTACGCGATCGATCCGGTCCTGGTCGATCTCGTGGAACACCGACTGCTCGGTGAGCCCGAACGTGTAGTTGCCGTGTCCGTCGAGCTTG
The DNA here is from genome assembly GCF_049315195.1 of Plantactinospora sp. WMMC1484. NCBI lineage: Bacteria > Bacillati > Actinomycetota > Actinomycetes > Micromonosporales > Micromonosporaceae > Plantactinospora > Plantactinospora sp. WMMC1484. The sequence goes on along the minus strand of NZ_CP186055.1, from coordinate 2,156,641 downwards.
CGCCCGTCCAGGCCACGGAAGTCGCGGATCCGGGGCAGCGCGATGGAGAGCAGCCGGTCCAGGAACTCCCACATCCGGTCGCCGCGCAGGGTGACCTTGGCGCCGATCGGCATTCCCTCGCGGAGCTTGAACTGCGCGATGGACTTGCGGGCCCGGCGCACCTGCGGCTTCTGGCCGGAGATGGTGGCCAGGTCACGCACGGCGCCGTCGATCAGCTTCGCGTCGCGGGCCGCCTCGCCGACACCCATGTTGACGACGATCTTGACCAGCCCGGGCACCTGCATCGGGTTGCCGTACTGGAACTGCTCGCGCAGCTGCCCCACGATCTCGTCGCGGTAGCGCTGCTTGAGCCGGGGCAGCGTCTTGGTCTCGGTTGCCGTCATCACAGGTCCTTACCGGTGCTGCGCGCGATGCGGATCTTCTGGCCGCCGTCGTCGATCCGGTACCCGACCCGGGTCGGGTTGCCGTCGGAGTCCAGGACCATCACGTTCGAGACGTGGATCGGGGCCTCCTGGGTGACGATGCCGCCGGTCTTGGCACCGCGCTGGGTGGTCTGGATGCGGGTGTGCTTCTTGACCCGGTTCACGCCCTCGACCAGGACCTTGTCCTGCCGCGGGTAGGCCGCGATGACCTTGCCCTTGGCACCCTTGTCCTTGCCGGCGATGACGATCACCGTGTCGCCCTTCTTCACCTTCACGGTTTACAACACCTCCGGCGCGAGCGAGATGATCTTCATGAACCGCTTGTTCCGCAGCTCCCGGCCGACCGGGCCGAAGATACGGGTACCCCGCGGGTCACCACCGTCCTTGATGATCACGGCCGCGTTCTCGTCGAATCGGATGTACGAGCCGTCCGGCCGCCGCTTCTCCTTCGCGGTGCGGACGACGACCGCCTTCACGACGTCGCCCTTCTTCACACCGGCACCGGGGATGGCGTCCTTGACCGTGGCCACGATGACGTCGCCGATGCCCGCGTAGCGCCGACCGGAGCCACCGAGCACCCGGATGCACAGGATCTCCCGTGCACCCGTGTTGTCGGCGACACGCAGTCGCGACTCCTGCTGAATCACGTCTATCTCCTATGTCTGCCAGTTCTCAGCCGGTGGTCGCTCCGGTCTGCCTTCCCGACCGGAGTCCCGTGCCGGCTGAGCTTGGCGGAACCCTGAGCCTGCGGTACGGCTCTTACTTGGCCTTCTCGAGGATCTCCACGACCCGCCACCGTTTGGTGGCGGAGAGCGGACGGGTCTCCATGAGCAGCACCCGGTCGCCCACGCCGCACGCGTTCTGCTCGTCGTGCGCCTTCAGCTTGCTGGTGCGGCGCATGACCTTGCCGTACAGCGCGTGCTTGACCCGGTCCTCCACCTCGACGACCACGGTCTTTTCCATCTTGTCGCTGACCACGAGGCCCTCGCGGACCTTGCGCTGCGGCCGGGCCTGGGCGGTGGTCGTGTTCTCGTCACTCATGATGCAGTCACCTCAGTCGGCGCGGCCGAAAGCCCAAGCTCGCGCTCACGCATGATCGTGTAGATCCGGGCGATCTCCCGGCGGATGACCTGGAGCCGGCGGTTGTTGTCCAGCTGACCGGTCGCCCCCTGGACACGGAGGTTGAACAGCTCGGCCTTGGCCTCCCGGAGCCGGCTGACCAGCTCCTCCTCGGAGAGCTCACGCAGCTCGCTGGCCTTCACGCCCGCGGCCATCAGCTTTCACCCACTTCGCGCGTCACAATGCGGCACTTCATCGGGAGCTTGTGGATCGCGCGACGCATCGCCTCTCGCGCGATCTGCTCGTTGGGGAAGGACATCTCGAAGAGGACCCGCCCCGGCTTCACGTTGGCGACCCACCACTCCGGCGAACCCTTACCGGAACCCATCCGGGTCTCGGCCGGCTTCTTGGTCAGGGCCTGGTCCGGGAAGACCGTGATCCAGACCTTGCCGCCACGCTTGATGTGCCGGGTCATCGCGATACGCGCCGACTCGATCTGCCGGTTGGTCACGTACGCGGGCTCGAGCGCCTGGATTCCGAACTCGCCGAACACCACCCGGTTGCCGCCCTTCGACGCGCCGTGGCGGTCGGGGTGGTGCGGCTTGCGGAAGCCCTTCGGGGGCTTGCGCGGCATCAGCATATGTCAGCCCTCCTGCGCTGAGCTGTCCGTTCCGGCGGAAGCCGCCGGAGTCGCCGCGGCGGAAGCCGACGCGGCGCTGTCGTTCGTCGCCTCGGCGGGCGTACCGGAGATCTCCGCCTGCGCGGCCCGGCCCGCCTCGGTGCCGCCGGCGGTGGTGCCGGAGGAGCCGGAGCGACCACGACGCGGGCGCTCGGGACGGTCGCCCCGCTCCCGGCGCGGCCGGGCCGGACCCGTCTCGGCCGGGGCCTCCCGGCCCGGTACGGCGTCGCCCTTGTAGATCCAGACCTTCACGCCGATCCGGCCGAAGGTGGTCCGGGCCTCGAAAAAGCCGTACTCGATGTTGGCCCGCAGCGTGTGCAGCGGCACCCGGCCCTCTCGGTAGAACTCGGTGCGGCTCATCTCGGCGCCGCCGAGCCGGCCGGAGACCTGCACCCGGATGCCCCGTACGATCGGGTTCTTCATCGCGGACTGCATGGCCTTGCGCATCGCCCGCCGGAAGCTGACCCGGCTGGAGAGCTGCTCCGCCACGCCCTGCGCGACGAGCTGCGCGTCCGACTCCGGGCTCTTCACCTCGAGGATGTTGAGCTGCACCTGCTTGCCGGTGAGCTTCTCCAGCTTGCCGCGGATCTTGTCGGCCTCGGCACCCTTACGGCCGATGACGATGCCCGGCCGGGCGGTGTGGATGTCGACCCGGACCCGGTCCCGGGTCCGCTCGATGTCGACCTTGGAGATGCCGGCCCGCTCCAGGCCGCTGGACATCATGCGCCGAATCTTGACGTCCTCGGCGATGTAGTCCTTGTAGAGCTTGTCCGCGTACCAGCGGGACTTCCAGTCGGTCGAGATGCCGAGCCGGAACCCGTGCGGGTGAACCTTCTGACCCATTACTCGGCACCCTCCGTCTTGCTCTGCTTCTCCGCGCCCTCGGTCGTCGGCTCGGTCTCGGCCGGCTCGGTCGACGCCGTCGCCCCGGCCGGAGCCGCCTTCTTGGCCGGTGCGGCCTTCTTCGCCGCGCCCCGCCCGCCCGGCGCCGCCGGCGCCACGGCCTCGACCACGATGGTGATGTGGCAGGTCCGCTTGCGGATCCGGTACGCCCGGCCCTGCGCCCGCGGCTGGAACCGCTTCATCGTCGGGCCCTCGTCCACAAACGCCTCGCTGACGAGCAGCGCGTCGGGGTCCAGCCGCTCGTTGTTCTCCGCGTTGGCGATCGCGCTCGCGAGCACCTTGTAAACCTGCTCGCTCGCCGCCTGCGGCGCGAACTGCAGCACCGTGAGCGCCTCCTTCGCGGGCAGACCGCGGACGAGGTTGACCACCCGGCGCGCCTTGGTCGGCGAGATGCGCACGTGTCGCGCAACCGCCCGCGCGCCCGGAAGCACCGGAGCGTCGCCCTTTACTGGCATCGCTGAAACCCCTTGATCCTTAATCCGTGGTCGGCGCTCAGCGCCGGCGGCTCTTCCGGTCGTCCTTCTCGTGACCCTTGAACGTGCGGGTCAGCGCAAACTCACCGAGCTTGTGCCCGACCATCGCCTCGGTGATGAACACCGGGACGTGCTTGCGCCCGTCGTGCACGGCGATCGTGTGCCCGAGCATGTCCGGGATGATCGTCGAGCGGCGCGACCAGGTCTTGATGACGTTCTTCGAGCCCTTCTCGTTCTGCGTCTCCACCTTCTTGAGCAGGTGGTCGTCGATGAACGGGCCCTTCTTCAGGCTGCGAGGCATGTCTACCTATCTCCCTTAGCCGCGCTTACGGGTGGCGTAGCGGCGGCGGACGATGAGGCGGTCGCTCGCCTTGCCCTTCTGCCGGGTACGACCCTCGGGCTTACCCTGCGGGTTCACCGGGTGACGACCACCGGAGGTCTTACCCTCACCACCACCGTGCGGGTGGTCGACCGGGTTCATCGCCACACCCCGGACGGTGGGGCGCCGGCCCTTCCAGCGCATCCGGCCGGCCTTGCCCCAGTTGATGTTTGACTGGTCGGCGTTGCCGATCTCACCGACGGTGGCCCGGCAGCGCACGTCCACCCGCCGGATCTCGCCGGAGGGCATCCGCAGCGTGGCGTACGCCCCCTCCCGGCCCAGCAGCTGGATGCCGACACCGGCCGAGCGGGCCAGCTTGGCGCCGCCACCGGGCCGCAGCTCCACCCCGTGCACGGTCGAACCGACCGGGATGTTGCGCAGCGGCAGGTTGTTGCCCGGCTTGATGTCGGCGCCCGGACCGGACTCGACCCGGTCGCCCTGCTTCAGGTCCTTCGGCGCGATGATGTAGCGCTTCTCGCCGTCGGCGTAGTGCAGCAGCGCGATCCGCGCGGTGCGGTTGGGGTCGTACTCGATGTGCGCGACCTTCGCCGGCACGCCGTCCTTGTCGACCCGCTTGAAGTCGATGATCCGGTACTGCCGCTTGTGCCCGCCGCCGTGGTGCCGGGTGGTGATCCGGCCGTGGGCGTTGCGACCGCCCTTCTTCGGCAGCGGAGCCAGCAGCGACTTCTCCGGGGTCGACCGGGTGATCTCGGCGAAGTCGGCGACGCTGGCGCCACGCCGGCCCGGCGTCGTCGGCTTGTACTTACGGATAGCCATTGTCTACACCCCTCAGCTGACCGGGCCGCCGAAGGCCTCGATGCGGTCGCCCTCGGCCAGCTTCACCAACGCCCGCTTGGTGTTCTTGCGCTTGCCGTACCCGGTGCGGGTGCGCTTGCGCTTCCCCTCGCGGTTGGCCGTGTTGACGGTCAGCACGCGGACGTTGAAGATCTGCTGGATAGCGATCTTGATCTGCGTCTTGTTGGCGTCCGGATGCACCAGGAACGTGTACCAGTTCTGGTCGAGAACGCTATAGCTCTTCTCCGAGACGACCGGCGCGAAGATGATGTCCCGCGGGTCGGCGATGGTACTCACTTCTCGCTCTCCTCACCCTGCGTCCCACCACGGCCGCCCAGAAACTCGTCCAGGGCCTCCCTGGTGAAGACCACGTCGTCGGCGACCAGCACGTCGTACGTGTTGAGCTGGCCCGCCTCCAGCAGGTGCACCCGGGGCTCGTTGCGCAGCGAGAGCCAGTTCTGCTCGTCGGTGCTGCTGAGCACGACAAGTACCCGCTTGGCCTCGGTCACCTTGCGGAGCACCGCCAGCGCCGCCTTGGTGGACGGCTTCTCGCCGGTGACGAAGGTCTCGACCACGTGGAGCTGACCGCCGCGGGCCCGGTCCGACAGGGCGCCGCGCAGCGCGGCGGCCTTCATCTTCTTCGGGGTCCGCTGGCGGTAGTCGCGCGGGACCGGCCCGTGCACGACGCCGCCACCGGCGAACTGCGGCGCGCGGATCGAACCCTGCCGGGCCCGACCGGTGCCCTTCTGCTTGTACGGCTTCTTGCCGCCGCCGGCGACCTCGCCCCGGGTCTTCGTCTTGTGCGTGCCCTGGCGGGCGGCGGCGAGCTGTGCGACCACGACCTGGTGCATCAGCGCGATGTTCGCCTGCACGTCGAAGATCTCGGCCGGCAGCTCGACGGAGCCGGTCCTGGCGCCCTCGGCGTCCAGCACGTCAACGGTGGCCATCAGGCGGCACCACCCTTCGTCGCCTCGACCTTCGCGGCCGACCGGACCAGCACCAGCGCGCCCTTCGGGCCGGGGATGGCGCCGCGGACCAGCAGCAGGTTGTTCTCCGGGTCCACCGCCTGGACGGTGAGGTTCTGCACCGTGTAGCGCGCCCCACCCATCCGGCCGGCCATCCGGACGCCCTTGAAGACGCGACCCGGGGTGGCGCAGGCGCCGATCGAGCCCGGCGAGCGGTGCTTGCGCTCGACACCGTGGCTGGCGCGCAGGCCGTGGAAGCCGTGCCGCTTCATGACACCGGCGAAGCCCTTGCCCTTGGTCCGGCCGGTCACGTCGACCCTGGCCCCGGGGGCGAAGGTCTCGACGCTGACCTCCTGGCCCAGCTCGTACTCACCGGCGTCGGTGGTGCGCAGCTCGACGATGTGCCGGCGCGGCGCCACGTTGGCCTTGGCGTAGTGGCCGGTGATCGGCTTCTTGACCTTGCGGGGGTCGATCGCGCCGTACGCCAGCTGGACCGCGGAGTAGCCGTCCTTGTCAGCGGTGCGGACCTGGGTGACCACGCACGGTCCGGCCTGCACCACGGTCACCGGGACAACCCTGTTGTTGTCCCAGACCTGGGTCATGCCGAGCTTGGCGCCCAGGATGCCCTTCACTTGCCTGTCCATTAGTCCGGTCCCTACAGCTTGATCTCGATGTCGACGCCAGCCGGCAGGTCGAGGCGCATGAGCGAGTCGACCGTCTTGGGGGTCGGGTCGATGATGTCGATCAGACGCTTGTGCGTGCGCATCTCGAAGTGCTCACGCGAGTCCTTGTACTTGTGCGGCGAACGGATCACGCAGAAACGGTTGATCTCCGTGGGCAGCGGCACCGGGCCCGCGACCTGAGCCCCGGTACGCGTCACCGTCTCAACGATCTTGCGCGCCGAGGAGTCGACCACCTCGTGGTCGTACGCCTTGAGCCGGATGCGGATCTTCTGTCCCGCCATGGTGGCCTCTGTTCCTTCTCTCGCCTTGTCCGTCCCGCCCGCCCGCTCCTGCGGAGCCGCTCTCCCGGAGGGGAGTGGGATGTTCCATGCCGGGCTCGGGCGCTGCCCAGTTTCCCGTGCTTGTCCGACCCCCGCGGTCGGGCGTGTCGCACCCCTGGGCCGGACTCCACCTCGGAAGGTCCGAGACGGCCCCGCCCGTGCGGGAGGTTTTCGGGGGCGCCGGACGTAGATCAACTACCTCCGGACGCCCAGCAGGGGTGGCTGACTGCCGGGCAATCAGCCACCCCGCCGGTACGCAACCTGACCAGTATGCCGTACTACCGCACGGCAACGCCAATCGGGGTTACCTGAATTACTTGACGATCTTCGTGACGAACCCGGCGCCGACCGTACGGCCACCTTCGCGGATCGCGAACTTGAGGTTCTCCTCCATCGCGATCGGCTGGATGAGCTTGACCGACATCGTGGTGTTGTCACCCGGCATGACCATCTCGGTGCCCTCGGGCAGCGTGACGACGCCGGTGACGTCCGTGGTCCGGAAGTAGAACTGCGGACGGTAGTTCTGGAAGAACGGGGTGTGCCGGCCGCCCTCCTCCTTGGAGAGGATGTAGACGGTCGCCTCGAACTCCGTGTGCGGGGTGGTGGTGCCGGGCTTGACGACCACCATGCCGCGCTCGACGTCCTCGCGCTTGATGCCCCGGAGCAGCAGGCCGACGTTCTCGCCCGCGCGGGCCTCGTCGAGCAGCTTGCGGAACATCTCGATGCCGGTGCAGACCGTCTTCTGCGACTTCTCGCGGATACCGACGAGCTCCACCTCCTCGTTCGGCTTGAGGATGCCGCGCTCGGCGCGACCGGTCACCACGGTGCCCCGGCCGGTGATCGTGAAGACGTCCTCGATCGGCATCAGGAACGGCTTCTCGGTCTCCCGCTCCGGCTGCGGAATGGCGGTGTCGACGGCGCTCATCAGGTCCATGAGCTTGTCGGTCCACTCCGGGTCGCCCTCGAGGGCCTTCAGCGCCGAGACCCGCACGACCGGCAGGTCGTCGCCGGGGTACTCCTGCGCCGAGAGCAGCTCGCGGACCTCGAGCTCGACGAGCTCGAGCAGCTCCTCGTCGTCGACCATGTCGCTCTTGTTCAGCGCCACGACGATGTAGGGAACGCCGACCTGGCGGGCCAGCAGCACGTGCTCGCGGGTCTGCGGCATCGGGCCGTCGGTCGCCGCGACCACCAGGATCGCGCCGTCCATCTGCGCGGCACCGGTGATCATGTTCTTGATGTAGTCGGCGTGACCGGGGCAGTCGACGTGTGCGTAGTGCCGCGCCTCGGTCTGGTACTCGACGTGTGCGATCGAGATCGTGATGCCCCGGGCCTTCTCCTCCGGCGCCTTGTCGATCTCGTCGAACGGCGTGTACGGGTTCAGGTCCGGCATCCTGTCGTGCAGGACCTTGGTAATGGCCGCCGTCAGCGTCGTCTTACCGTGGTCGATGTGACCAATGGTGCCGATGTTGACGTGCGGCTTAGTCCGCTCGAACTTCGCCTTCGCCACTGGTGTCCTCCTGTGGACTTCTTGGTTCGTACGCCCGGCACGCCATGCGGCGCTCAGGACTCTGTCGACAGCCTTTCCGACCGAGAACTTCCGGCCGGGAGGTCATGTGGGTCTTGCGGCGGTGAAACCTTCAGGCCCGGTCTCGCAGCCCGGCCCGTGAACGCCGCGGGCGAGATTACCCGCCCACGGCCCTCGCGGTATCACCGGCCCGGCACCGGGTGAGCTCGGCGTTCCCGCCTACTCACCCGTCGCCTTCGCGATGATCTCCTTCGCCACGTTCGCGGGAACCTCGGCGTAGGAGTCGAACTGCATGCTGTAGCTAGCCCGGCCCTGGGTCTTCGACCGCAGGTCGCCGACATAGCCGAACATCTCCGACAGCGGCACCAGGGCGCGGACGACGCGGGCTCCGCCGCGCTCCTCCATCGCCTGGATGATGCCCCGACGGGAGTTGAGGTCGCCGATCACGTCACCCATGTTCTCCTCCGGAGTGGTGACCTCGACCGACATCATCGGTTCGAGCAGCGCCGGGTCGGCCTTGCGGGCCGCGTCCTTGAGCACCATCGAACCAGCGATCTTGAACGCCATCTCGGACGAGTCGACCTCGTGCGCCTGACCGTCGAGGAGCGTGAGCTTCAGACCGACAAGCGGGTAGCCGGCGAGTACGCCGTACTGCATGGCGTCCTGGGCGCCGGCGTCGACCGACGGGATGAACTCCTTCGGCACCCGGCCACCGGTGACCGCGTTGGCGAACTCGTAGGTCGGCGAGTCGTTGGTCAGCGGCAGTGGCTCGACGCTCACGATCACCCGCGCGTACTGACCCGAGCCACCGGTCTGCTTCTTGTGGGTGTACTCGATCTTGTCCACCTTGCGGCGGATGGTCTCGCGGTACGCCACCTGCGGCTTGCCGATGTTGGCCTCGACGTTGAACTCGCGACGCATCCGGTCGACCAGGATGTCCAGGTGCAGCTCGCCCATGCCGGCGATGACCGTCTGGCCGGTCTCCTCGTCGAGGCTGACCCGGAAGGTCGGGTCCTCCTCGGCGAGCCGCTGGATGGCGGTGCCGAGCTTCTCCTGGTCGGACTTGGTCTTCGGCTCGATCGCGACCTGGATGACCGGCTCCGGGAAGGTCATCGACTCCAGGATGACCGGGTTGGCCGGGTCGCAGAGGGTGTCACCGGTGGTGGTCTGCTTCAGACCCTGCACCGCGATGATGTCGCCAGCCTGGGCGGAGCTGCGCTCTTCCCGCTTGTTGGCGTGCATCTGGTAGATCTTGCCGATCCGCTCCTTGCGGTCCTTGGTGGAGTTGATCACCTGCGAACCGGAGTCGACCTTGCCCGAGTAGACCCGCACGTAGGTCAGCTTGCCCAGGTGCTTGTCCGTCTGGATCTTGAACGCCAGGCCCGAGAACGGCTCGCTGCTGTCCGGCTTGCGCAGCAGCGGGGTCTCGCCGTCGGTGGCGGTGCCCTCGATCGCCGGGATGTCCAGCGGCGACGGCAGGTAGTCCACCACGGCGTCGAGCATCGGCTGGATGCCCTTGTTCTTGAAGGCCGAGCCGCAGAGCACCGGGTTGGCCCGGCCACCGATGGTCGCCCGCCGGATGGCGGCCTTGATCTGGTCGACGGAGAGCTCCCCGCCGTCCAGCGACTCGAGGTAGATCTCGGTGAACTCGTCGTCGACGCTGGAGAGGGTGTCGAGCAGCGTCTCGCGGCCGGCGGCGGCGGCCTCGGCGAGGTCGGCCGGGATCTCCTCGACCGCGTAGTCCTCGCCCTTCTGGGTCTCACCGCGCCAGGTCAGCGCGCGCATCCCGATCAGGTCCACGACACCGATGTGGCCGGCCTCCAGGCCGATCGGAATCTGCAGCACCAGCGGGGTCGCGTTGAGCCGGTCGACCATCATCTGCACGCAGCGGTCGAAGTCGGCCCCGGTCCGGTCGAGCTTGTTGACGAAGCACATCCGGGGGACGTTGTACTTGTCGGCCTGCCGCCAGACGTTCTCGGTCTGCGGCTCCACGCCGGCGACGCCGTCGTAGACGGCGACGGCACCGTCGAGCACCCGCAACGACCGCTCGACCTCGACAGTGAAGTCGACGTGGCCGGGCGTGTCGATGATCTGGATCGTGTGGCCCTTCCACTCACACTTGGTGGCGGCGGAGGTGATGGTGATCCCCCGCTCCTGCTCCTGCTCCATCCAGTCCATGACGGCGGCGCCCTCGTGGACCTCACCGATCTTGTAGGTGATGCCGGTGTAGAACAGGATCCGCTCGGTGGTAGTGGTCTTACCGGCATCGATGTGCGCCATGATGCCGATGTTGCGTACGTTGGCGAGCGCGTCTGCGGCGGCCACTTCAATCCCTACTTATCGTCTCGTCGTCTCGATCGGCGTAATCGCGACCGTTGCCGGGTTCCGGTACGGCGGACCGCACCGGAACCCGAAGGCCGTTACCAGCGGTAGTGCGCGAAGGCCTTGTTGGACTCGGCCATCTTGTGGGTGTCCTCGCGCCGCTTGACGGCGGCGCCGAGACCGTTGCTCGCGTCGAGCAGCTCGTTCATCAGCCGCTCGACCATCGTCTTCTCCCGACGGGCGCGGGAGTAGGTGACCAGCCAGCGCAGGCCCAGCGTGGTGGCGCGCTGCGGCTTGACCTCGACCGGCACCTGGTAGGTGGCGCCACCGACCCGGCGGCTGCGCACCTCCAGGGTCGGCTTCACGTTGTCCATCGCCCGCTTGAGGGTGACCACCGGGTCGGTGCCGGACTTCTCCCGGCAGCCCTCCAGGGCCTCGTAGACGATGCGCTCGGCGAGCTGACGCTTGCCGCGGAGCAGGATCTTGTTCACCAGCTGGGTGACCAGCGGGGAGTTGTACACCGGGTCCGCGACCAGCGGGCGGCGCGGAGCGGGGCCCTTACGCGGCATGTCAGCTCTTCTCCTTCTTCGCGCCGTAACGGCTGCGGGCCTGCTTGCGGTTGCGGACGCCCTGGGTGTCCAGCGAACCGCGCACGATCTTGTAACGCACGCCCGGAAGGTCCTTCACCCGGCCGCCACGGACCAGCACGAGCGAGTGCTCCTGCAGGTTGTGCCCGACACCGGGGATGTAGGCGGTCACCTCGATCTGGCTGCTGAGCTTCACCCGAGCGACCTTGCGCAGCGCGGAGTTCGGCTTCTTGGGGGTGGTGGTGTACACGCGCGTGCACACGCCGCGCCGCTGGGGACTCCCCTTCAGCGCCGGCGTCTTGGTCTTGCTCGTCTTCGCCTGGCGGCCCTTGCGGACCAACTGCTGGATCGTGGGCACCGGGTTTTTCGCTCCCTCCGGCCGCCTGCTCGCGACCGCGCCGTGTGTCTTCAGCCGCCCGTACGGGTGACTCTCTTACCTTCCGACCAGGGCCGCCTGGCGGCGGTCCCGGCACCCGCGGTCGGGCGTGTCGCTCGCTCGCGGTTTCCGCCGTCGCTCGTCGACGCCGGATTCCAGCTCGCCGGCACGCCGGGGCGTAGCCGACTCGTTTCGACTGTGTCGTGGCGGTGCTCGATTGCCACCCGTGGACTTGCCACCACGTGGACTCGGGCACACGCACGAGTTGCCCGGGCATGCCCGGGCACGAGAGGAAAGAGTACCTACCGTGAGTGGGCACGTCAAAACAGGACTCCGAGAGGTCGTCACCGTCCCCCGGCCAGGCCCCACATCTCCGCGTCGCTCACGACATGCACTGCCGGTTTCCAGTGTACCGGCTGATTTCGCAATCGCACGCGTGGCCCCGACAACCCGGCACCCGCCCCGGACCCGAGGCGGGCCCGGCGCCCGACCTGGACAGGACCAGAACCCACCGCCGCCCTGGCCCACCACCCACTGCGCGGGAGCCGTCGCCCGGCTGCCCGACGCCGGTGCTCAGACCAGTTGCAGCAGCACCGCCACGGCCAGCGCCAGCACGGTCACCGCCAGCCCGACGGCGGAGCAGGTGATCCCCGCGATCGCCAGGCCCCGGCCGGTGAACCGGACCGGCGGCGCGGCACCGCCCGGCCCGGTGCCGCCGGCCGCCTGGCGGCTGAACCAGGAGGGCAGCCGCGCCGGCCCGGTCTGCCTGCGGCCCAGCTCGCCGAGGAGCAGACCGGCCAGGCCGAGCACGCCGGCCAGCACCGCGAAGGCTCCCGCCACCCAGCCACCCCAGTCCTCCGGCGAGCCGGCCAGCCCCAGGCATCCGGCGATGAAGGCGACGAGCACGGAGCCAATTCCGGCGACCAGCGACGCCACGGCCGGTCCCGAGGTGACCGGAGCCACGTCGAGATAGACCAGGCCGAACGGCGTACCCGGCACCGGGTCCACCCGGGTGGGCGCCCGCAGCGACTCCCGGGGCGGCGCCGGCACCCGGGCCGGCAGACCACCGCCGGCCGCCGCCGGGTCACCCACCGGTCCGGACATTCCTGGGTACGCGGCCGCAGGCGGCACACCCGACGCTGCGGTCCGCAGCCCCGGCGGCGGCGCACCTCCGACGCCGGTGGCCACCGCGGCAGGTGCCGGCCCGGCGGTCGGCCTCGCACCAGGAGTCGCACTCACCGGCGCCGGAGCAGCACCCGAGCCACTCGGGACGGCAGCCCAGCCGGCCGGGACAGCACCCGGGTCCGCCGGGGCGGAGCCCCGGTGGCCGGGCTCGGGGCCGGCCTGCGCGGGCCGGGCCCACTCGCTGACAGGTCCCGCCGGCTGTCCCGGGCCGCCCGCCCAGGGCATCTGAGGGGTGGCTGTCGGCAGCGTGTACGACGGCTCGTGGTAGCGCGGCTCGTGCTCGGCGGGCGGCTCCGGCGTTCGGTCCGCCGCGCGCTCCGCCCCGTCCGGCTGCGCCTCGTCCGTCACGAACTCCCCCTGACATAACCATCGGGCCGCATGCCCGGTGGCGGAACCGATCATCGGCCGACCGGAATCGCCGATCGGGGCCCGACACGTCGCGCCAAGGTCAGGTTACCGCCGCAGGGCCGCGCAGCACCGGCCCGGTTACGTCCATGAGCCACGTCCGGGGTCGTCGCCCGGACCAGCCGGGGCTGCCCCTGCCGTCGGCGACCCCTTCGGGAGGCCGGGCTGCGGTCGGGCTCAGTCCACACCCGGCGCGAAGTCCCGCCCGACCGAGCCGTCGGCTAGGTTGACCACGCCGATCACTGCCGCCACCACCACCGCCGTCGCCGCGAGGACGACAGCGGCCCAGGCCATCCACTCACCGCGATCCAACCAGGCGGCGCCGGTCAGGTAGCCGCCCGAGGCGTACGCCTCGCGCCGGGCCTGCCGGGCCAGCAGCATCGCCACGGTCGCCGGAACGACGCCGCCGACCAGTGGACCGGTGAGCAGTGCCACCAGGCCGAGGGCGAAGACGGTCCGCGCCTTGGTGGAGCGCACCGGATCCGGGTCGAGCGGATGGCGCCCGGCCGGACCGGCGACCGGCGTCGTCGTCACGCCGCCAGCCTATCGAACCCGGCGCACACCACCCGGAAAGGCTGCGGCGCCCCGCCCTCGTCGTCACCGACGGGAGCGGGGCGCCGCGGATGTCGCCTAGCGGTACGACCCGAAGTCGAAGTCGTCCAGCGGCACCGCCTGCCCGCTGGCCGGCCCGAACCCGTAGTCGGTCTCCGGGTAGCCGGTCATCGAGTAGACCTTGGCCTTCGCCTCCTCGGTCGGCTCGACCCGGATGTTGCGGTACTTGCTGATGCCCGTACCGGCCGGGATGAGCTTTCCGATGATGACGTTCTCCTTCAGACCGATCAGCGAGTCGCTCCGGGCGTGGATCGCCGCGTCCGTGAGCACCCGGGTGGTCTCCTGGAAGGAGGCCGCCGAGAGCCACGAGTCGGTGGCCAGCGACGCCTTGGTGATGCCCATCAGCACCGGCCGCCCTGCGGCGGGCTCGCCGCCCTCGGAGACGAGTCGGCGGTTCTCCGACTCGAAGAGCGCCCGGTCGACCAGCACGCCCGGCAGGAACTCGGTCGAGCCGGAGTCGATCACCGTCACCCGCTTGAGCATCTGGCGGATGATGATCTCGATGTGCTTGTCGTGGATGAGCACACCCTGCGACCGGTAGACCTCCTGGACCTCCTGGGTCAGGTGGACCTGGACCGCCCGCGGGCCGAGGATCCGCAGCAGCTCGTGCGGGTCGATGGTGCCCTTCGTCAGCTTCTGGCCGACGTCGACGTGGCCACCCTCCTGCACCTGCAGCGGAACCCGCTTGGAGATCTTGTCGTACACGATCTCGTCGCTGCCGTCGTCCGGCACGACGATGATCTTGCGCGACCGCTCTCCGTCCTCGATCCGGACCCGGCCCGGGGTGTCGGCGATCGGCGCCTTGCCCTTCGGGACCCGGGCCTCGAAGATCTCCTGGACCCGGGGCAGACCCTGGGTGATGTCCTCACCCGCGACGCCACCGGTGTGGAAGGTCCGCATCGTCAGCTGCGTGCCCGGCTCACCGATCGACTGGGCGGCGATGATGCCGACCGCCTCGCCGACGTCCACGGTCTTGCCCGTCGGCAGCGAGCGGCCGTAGCACGCACCGCAGACGCCGAGCTTCGACTCGCAGGTGAGCACGCTGCGCACCCGTACGGTGTCCACCCCCGCCGCCACGATCCGGTCGACCAGGATCGAGTTGAGGTCGGCACCCCGCTCGGCGACCAGGTTGCCGTCGGGCCCCTTGATGTCGTCGGCCAGGGTACGGGCGTGCACGCCGGTCTCGACGTGCTCGTGCGCCATCAGCTTGCCGTCGAACTGGACGGCGATCTGCATCGAGATGGCGCGGTCCGTCCCGCAGTCCTCCTCGCGAATGATCACGTCCTGCGAGACGTCCACCAGACGGCGGGTCAGGTAACCCGAGTCGGCGGTACGCAGCGCGGTGTCCGCCAGACCCTTCCGGGCACCGTGCGTGGAGATGAAGTATTCCAGCACGGAGAGGCCCTCCCGGTAGCTGGCCTTGATCGGCCGCGGGATGATCTCGCCCTTCGGGTTGGCCACCAGACCACGGATCGCGGCGATCTGGCGGAGCTGGAGCAGGTTACCGCGAGCACCCGAGTTGATCATCTTCCACAGTGGGTTCTCCTGCGGCAGCGCGGTCTCCATCTCCTTGGCGACCTCGTTGGTCGCCTTGGTCCAGATCTCGATGAGCTCGCCGCGGCGTTCCTCGGCGGTCATCAGACCCCGCTGGTACTGCTTGTCGATCTGCTCGGCTTCCTTCTCGTACCGCTCCAGGATGTCCCGCTTGCGCGGCGGCGCGATGACGTCCTCCATGCCGATCGTCACACCGGACCAGGTGGCCCAGTGGAAGCCGGCCTCCTTGAGCCCGTCGAGCGTCGCGGCCAGGGCCACCTTCGGGAACCGCTCGGCGAGATCGTTCACGATCGCGGAGAGCTGCCCCTTGCGGATCTCGTAGTTGACGAACCGGTAGCCCAGCGGCAGGGTCTCGTTGAAGAGCACCCGCCCCAGCGTGGTCTCCACGGTCAGCGGCTCGCCCGGCGTCCAGCCCTCCGGCGCCGCCCACGGCGTCGCACCCGGCCCGTTGTCGACCTCGACGACGCCCCGCAGCCGGATCTTCACCGGGGTCTGCAGGTGCAGCTCGCCGCTGTCGAAGGCCATCCGCCCCTCGGCGTCCGAGCTGAACACCCGGCCCTCCCCCCGCTCACCGGGGGTGAGGTGGGTGAGGTGGTAGAGGCCGATGACCATGTCCTGGGTGGGCATGGTGACCGGCTTGCCGTCGGCCGGCTTGAGGATGTTGTTCGAGGAGAGCATCAGGATCCGGGCCTCGGCCTGCGCCTCGGCCGACAGCGGCACGTGCACCGCCATCTGGTCGCCGTCGAAGTCCGCGTTGAACGCGGTGCAGACGAGCGGGTGGATCTGAATCGCCTTGCCCTCGACGAGCTGCGGCTCGAACGCCTGGATGCCGAGCCGGTGCAGGGTCGGCGCCCGGTTCAGCAACACCGGGTGCTCGCCGATGACCTCTTCCAGCACGTCCCAGACGACCGGCCGCTGCCGCTCGACCATCCGCTTCGCGGACTTGATGTTCTGGGCGTGGTTGAGGTCGACCAGCCGCTTCATCACGAAGGGCTTGAACAGCTCCAGCGCCATCTGCTTGGGCAGGCCGCACTGGTGCAGCTTGAGCTGCGGACCCACCACGATCACGGAACGACCCGAGTAGTCGACCCGCTTGCCCAGCAGGTTCTGCCGGAACCGACCCTGCTTGCCCTTGAGCATGTCCGAGAGCGACTTCAGCGGCCGGTTACCCGGCCCGGTGACCGGCCGGCCACGCCGCCCGTTGTCGAAGAGCGCGTCGACGGCCTCCTGGAGCATCCGCTTCTCGTTGTTGACGATGATCTCGGGGGCACCGAGGTCGATCAGTCGCTTGAGGCGGTTGTTCCGGTTGATCACACGGCGGTAGAGGTCGTTCAGGTCCGAGGTCGCGAACCGGCCACCGTCGAGCTGCACCATCGGGCGCAGGTCCGGCGGGATCACCGGTACGCAGTCCAGCACCATGCCGAGCGGCGAGTTGCGGGTGTTCAGGAACGCCGCCACGACCTTGAGCCGCTTGAGCGCCCGGATCTTCCGCTGGCCCTTGCCGCTGCGGATGACTTCGCGGAGGTTGTCCGCCTCGGCGTCCAGGTCCATGTTCTGGACCAGCGCCTTGATCGCCTCGGCCCCCATGCCACCGGTGAAGTACTCGCCGAACCGGTCCCGCAGCTCGCGGTAGAGCAGCTCGTCGGTGACGAGCTGCTTCGGCTCCAGCTTGCGGAAGGTGTCCAGCACCTCGTCGAGGCGGTCGATCTCGCGCTGCGCCCGGTCACGGATCTGGCGCATCTCGCGCTCTCCGCCCTCCTTGACCTTGCGCCGCACATCCGCCTTGGCACCCTCGGCCTCCAGCTCGGCCAGGTCGGCCTCGAGCTTGGCGGCCCGCTTCTCGATCTCCGAGTCGCGGCTGTTCTCGGCCTGCCGCTTCTCGGCGAGGATCTCGTTCTCCACCGTGGCGAGGTCACGGTGCCGCGCCTCGGTGTCCACGCTGGTGACCACGTACGACGCGAAGTAGATGATCTTTTCGAGATCCTTCGGCGCCAGGTCCAGCAGGTAGCCGAGCCGGCTCGGCACACCCTTGAAGTACCAGATGTGCGTCACCGAGGCTGCCAGCTCGATGTGGCCCATCCGCTCACGCCGCACCTTGGAGCGGGTCACCTCGACGCCGCAGCGCTCGCAGATGATGCCCTTGAACCGGACCCGCTTGTACTTACCGCAGTAGCACTCCCAGTCCCGCTGCGGACCGAAGATCTTCTCGCAGAAGAGCCCGTCCTTTTCCGGCTTCAGGGTGCGGTAGTTGATCGTTTCAGGCTTCTTGACCTCGCCGTGCGACCACTGACGGATGTCGTCGGCGGTGGCCAGGCCAATCCGCAACTCGTCGAAGAAGTTGACGTCGAGCACGTTATACGTCCCTCGTGTCGTGTCGTTTTACCACTAGCTCACTGGCCTGGGGGTTCGGGACGGCCCGAGCCGCCCCGAACCCACCACGCACCCTCACACCTCTTCGACCGAGCTCGGCTCGCGCCGGGACAGGTCGATGCCGAGTTCCTCCGCGGCCCGGAAGACCTCGTCGTCGGTCTCGCGCATCTCCAGGGCCACACCGTCGCTGGAGAGCACCTCGACGTTGAGGCACAGCGACTGCAGCTCCTTGAGCAGCACCTTGAAGGACTCCGGGATGCCCGGTTCGGGGATGTTCTCGCCCTTGACGATCGCCTCGTAGACCTTGACCCGGCCGAGGACGTCGTCGGACTTGATCGTCAGCAGCTCCTGCAGGGCGTATGCGGCGCCGTACGCCTGCATCGCCCAGCACTCCATCTCACCGAACCGCTGGCCACCGAACTGCGCCTTACCACCCAGCGGCTGCTGCGTGATCATGGAGTACGGGCCGGTCGACCGAGCGTGAATCTTGTCGTCGACCAGGTGGTTCAGCTTGAGGATGTAGAGGTAGCCGACCGCGATCGGGTCGGGCAGCGGCTCGCCGGAACGTCCGTCGAAGAGCTGCGCCTTGCCGCTCGCGCCGATCAGCTGGTTGCCGTCCCGGTTGGGCAGGGTCGACGAGAGCAGACCGGAGATCTCCTCCTCCTTGACGCCGTCGAAAACCGGAGTCGCCACGTTGGTGTCCGGCTCGGACTCGTGCGCGTCGATCGCCCGCAGCGCCCGCTTCCAGTCGGTGTCGTCGCCGTCGACCTGCCAGCCGGTCTTGGCGACCCACCCGAGGTGGGTCTCCAGCACCTGGCCGATGTTCATCCGGCTCGGCACGCCGAGCGGGTTGAGCACGATGTCGACGGGCGTGCCGTCCTCCAGGAACGGCATGTCCTCAACCGGAAGGATCTTGGAGATGACACCCTTGTTGCCGTGCCGGCCCGCGAGCTTGTCACCGTCCTGGATCTTCCGCTTCTGCGCCACGTAGACCCGGACCAGCTCGTTGACGCCCGGCGGCAGCTCGTCGCCGTCCTCGCGGCTGAAGGTGCGTACCCCGATGACCGTGCCGGTCTCGCCGTGCGGCACCTTCAGCGAGGTGTCCCGGACCTCGCGCGCCTTCTCGCCGAAGATCGCGCGGAGCAGCCGCTCCTCCGGGGTCAGCTCGGTCTCGCCCTTCGGCGTGACCTTGCCGACCAGGATGTCCCCGGTGACGACCTCGGCACCGATCCGGATGATCCCCCGCTCGTCGAGGTCGGCGAGCATCTCCTCGCTGACGTTCGGGATGTCGCGGGTGATCTCCTCCGGACCCAGCTTGGTGTCCCGGGCGTCGACCTCGTGCTCCTCGATGTGGATCGAGGTGAGGACGTCCTGCTGCACGAGGCGCTGCGACAGGATGATCGCGTCCTCGTAGTTGTGGCCCTCCCACGACATGAACGCGACCAGCAGGTTGCGGCCGAGCGCCATCTCACCGTCGTCGGTGCACGGGCCGTCCGCGATGACCTGGCCGGCCTCCACCCGGTCGCCCTCGAAGACGACCGGCTTCTGGTTGACGCAGGAGCCCGCGTTGGAGCGGCGGAACTTGTGCAGCAGGTAGGTGCGCCGGTGGCCGTCGTCCTGGTGCACCGTCACGTAGTCGGCGCAGAGGTCCTCGACCACGCCGCCGACCTCGGCGACGACCACGTCACCGGCGTCGACGGCGGCCCGGTATTCCATGCCGGTGCCGACCAGCGGCGACTCGGCCTTGACCAGCGGCACCGCCTGGCGCTGCATGTTCGCGCCCATCAGTGCCCGGTTGGCGTCGTCGTGCTCGAGGAACGGGATCATGGCGGTCGCCACGGACACCATCTGGCGCGGCGAGACATCCATGTAGTCGACCGCGGTGGGCGCGACGAAGTCGACCTCACCGCCCTTCCGGCGGACCAGGACCCGGCCCTCGGCGAAGCTGCCGTCGGCGCGCAGCGCGGTGTTGGCCTGCGCCTTGACGAACCGGTCCTCCTCGTCGGCGGTCAGGTAGTCGATCTGGTCGGTGACCCGGCCCTCGACGACCTTGCGGTATGGCGTCTCGATGAAGCCGAACGGGTTGACCCGGCCGAAGGTCGACAGGGCGCCGATCAGGCCGATGTTCGGGCCTTCCGGCGTCTCGATCGGGCACATCCGGCCGTAGTGGGACGGGTGCACGTCCCGCACCTCGAAGCCGGCCCGCTCCCGGGACAGACCACCCGGGCCGAGCGCGCTCAGCCGGCGCCGGTGGGTCAGCCCCGCCAGCGGGTTGGTCTGGTCCATGAACTGGGACAGCTGAGACGTGCCGAAGAACTCCTTGATCGCCGCCACCACCGGGCGGATGTTGATCAGGGTCTGCGGGGTGATCGCCTCGACGTCCTGGGTGGTCATCCGCTCCCGGACCACCCGCTCCATCCGGGAGAGGCCGACCCGAACCTGGTTCTGGATCAGCTCGCCCACCGTACGGAGCCGGCGGTTGCCGAAGTGGTCGATGTCGTCGGCCTCGTAGCCCTCCTCACCGGCGTGCAGCCGGCAGAGGTATTCGACGGTGGCGACGATGTCGTCCTCGGTCAGCGTGCCGGTGTTGATCGGCACGCTGAGCTGGAGCTTCTTGTTGAACTTGTATCGGCCGACCTTGGCGACGTCGTACCGCTTCGGGTTGAAGAAGAGGTTGTCGAGCAGGGTCTGGGCGTTCTCCCGGGTGGGAGGCTCGCCCGGCCGGAGCTTGCGGTAGATGTCGAGCAGCGCCTCGTCCACCCCGGCGATGTGGTCCTTCTCCAGGGTGGTCATCATCAGCTCGGACCAGCCGAACCGCTCACGGATCTGCTCGTTGGTCCAGCCGATCGCCTTGAGCAGGACGGTGACGGCCTGCCGGCGCTTGCGGTCGATGCGGACACCCACGGTGTCGCGCTTGTCGATGTCGAACTCCAGCCAGGCACCCCGGCTCGGGATGACCTTGACGCTGGAGAGGTCGCGGTCGGAGGTCTTGTCCGGCTGCTTGTCGAAGTAGACGCCCGGGGACCGGACGAGCTGACTCACCACCACGCGCTCGGTGCCGTTGATGATGAAGGTGCCCTTCGGCGTCATCATCGGGAAGTCACCCATGAACACCGTCTGGCTCTTGATCTCGCCAGTGGTGTTGTTGGTGAACTCCGCGGTCACGAAGAGTGGTGCGCAGTAGGTCAGGTCCTTCTCCTTGCACTCCTCGATCGAGGCCTTGACCTCGTCGAAGCGGGGCGCGGAGAAGGAGAGCGACATGGTGCCAGAAAAGTCCTCAATGGGACTGATCTCGTCGAGGATCTCAGCGAGACCCGATCGAGCGTGCGGGTCGTCGGCCGACCGGCCCTGCCAAGCCTCGTTGCCGACCAGCCAGTCGAACGACTCGTTCTGGATGGCAAGGAGGTTGGGGACCTCGAGGTGTTCGGTAATCCTGCCGAAGGAGATTCGGCGGGGCGCGAAAGCGCTCGACGTACGACTGGTCTTCGCAGGGCGGGAAGCTGCCAAGATGCGTCCTTCCGAGGACCGGTGCTGCTAGATGCGGCTGTCACGCGTGCACTCCAATGGCCCCACTCCAAACGCCCAAAACTGGACATTCCGAGCAGGGGTCAAGTCGGAAGGCAGCGCAAACTAGCAGTGTAGCCGAGCGGCTAACCGCTGTCCAGCCCACCACGGCAGGGCGTTGCAGAACGTGTCGCCAGCAGGCTGGCTGGCGCGCGTCGAACGCGCTCACACGTCCCGCACGCAACCCGCTAGGCCTCGTGGTCACCTGCGGCTCGTGGTGCTGCCGCGGCTCTTACCCAGGTGTCGGCCGTCGCAAGCGCGGAAGGTCTCGCTGATGTCAGCGTGCCTGCCGCTTCGTGCCGCGTCAAGGGCTGATGCCCGGGTCGGGCCACGTCTTTGCCCGGCCCGCCATCCGGAGCTGGCCACCCGGACGGGTCCACGAGGGCCGTCCGAGCCACCAAAGCCCTGATCATCGACGGTCGCAGCCAGTCAGCGGACGGAAACGGGCGGCGATCCGACGCCGGATCGCCGCCCGTCGACGACGTTGCTGTGCGTCAGCTCACTCGGCTGACGCGGGGAACGACTACTTGAGGGTGACCTTGGCGCCTTCACCCTCGAGCTTGGCCTTGGCCTTGTCGGCGGTCTCCTTGTTGGCCTTCTCCAGGACCGCCTTCGGCGCGCCCTCGACGAGGTCCTTGGCCTCCTTCAGGCCCAGGCCGGTCAGCTCGCGCACGACCTTGATAACCTGGATCTTCTTGCCGCCGTCGGCCTCCAGGATGACGTCGAACTCGTCCTGCTCCGGCTCGGCCTCGGCGGCCGGGGCGGCGGGGCCACCGGCGGCGACGGCCACCGGCGCGGCGGCGGTCACGTCGAAGGTGGTCTCGAACTGCTTCACGAACTCGGAGAGCTCGATCAGCGTCATCTCCTTGAACGCGTCGAGCAGCTCTTCGGTGCTGAGCTTCGCCATGATCGGCATTCCTCTCTAAATGATCCTCGGCAGGGCTCAGCCCTGCGACTCCTTCTCACGCTTGTCCTGCAGGGCAGCCGCCAGGCGGGCGGTCTGCGCCAGCGGCGCCTGGAACAGGGCAGCGGCCTTGCTCAGGCTGCCCTTCATCGCGCCGGCCATCTTGGCCAGCAGCACCTCGCGGGACTCCAGGTCGGCGAGCTTGTTGACCTCGTCCGCGCTGATCGCCCGGCCCTCGAAGACGCCGCCCTTGATGACGAGCCTCGGGTTGGCCTTCGCGAACTCCCGCAGACCCTTCGCCGCCTCGACCACGTCACCGGAGACGAAGGTCAGCGCGGTAGGACCGGTGAACAGCTCGTCGAGGCCGGCAATGCCAGCATCCGTCGCGGCACGCTTGGCCAGCGTGTTCTTCGCCACCTCGTAGGTCGTGTCCCGACCGAGCGAGCGGCGCAGCTGGGTCAGCTGGGCGACCGTCAGCCCGCGGTACTCGGTCAGCACCGTGGCTCCCGCGTTGCGGAAGTGCTCGGTGAGCTCGGCGACGGCGGTGGCCTTGTCGGCCCGAACCGGCTTGTCCGCCATGTCCCTCCTCTCTCGTTGCTCCAGGCTGGCCACGGCCGACCGGCCGGCAGGCGCGATCGAACCCCGGGGACGGAGATCGGAAGCTCACACCGCAACGAGAAAAGCCCCGGCGCAGGGCGCACGGGGCGAAGAAGGTCATGTGCGCGACACGACCTGCACGCTCACCGTCTCCCCCTGCGCGGGCCGCCCGTCGAGCGGGACCTTCGACCGTGCCGGAGCACGGTGACCAGCGGTCTCTGGGTTATAACGTCGGCCGCACGAACACGACCGGCCTCAAGACTACGCGACCGCGCGGGTGACAACCACATCACCCCTGGTGTCCCGGGTCACGTCCGCCGGCGGCGCAGCCAGGCGTACCCGGCCAGGGCGGCGGCGCTCCCGAGCAGGGCGTGCCCCGCGCGAGCGGCACATCCCCGCGGCGGAGGTGGGCTGGCGGAAACGCCGACGCGGGGCGCCCGGCGTACGGGCGCCCCGCGAACGGACGGGACTGTCGGGTCGGTCGGGGCTCAGGCCGCGTCGGACTCCCGCAGGTTCTTCACCACGTTCGGGTCGACCGGAACGCCCGGCCCCATGGTGGTGGTGAGGGTGATCTTCTTGAGGTACTTGCCCTTTGCCGCGGACGGCTTGGAGCGGAGCACCTCGTCGAGCACCGCGGCGTAGTTGTCGACCAACTGGGTCTCGGAGAACGAGGCCTTGCCGATGATCAGGTGCAGGTTGGAGTGCTTGTCCACCCGGAAGGTGATCTTGCCGCCCTTGATGTCCGAGACGGCCTTGCTGACGTCCATCGTCACCGTGCCGGTCTTCGGGTTCGGCATGAGACCGCGCGGGCCCAGGATCCGCGCGATCCGGCCGATCTTGGCCATCTGGTCCGGCGTGGCGATCGCCGCGTCGAAGTCGAGCCAGCCCTCCTGGATCCGGGCCACGAGCTCGTCGGTGCCGACCACGTCCGCACCGGCGGCGGTCGCCTCCTCGGCCTTGGCGCCGCTCGCGAAGACGATCACCCGGGCGGTCTTGCCGGTGCCGTGCGGCAGGTTGACCGTGCCCCGGACCATCTGGTCGGCCTTCCGGGGGTCGACGCCGAGGCGCATCGCGACCTCGACCGTGGCGTCGAACTTGACCGTGCTGCTCCCCTTGGCCAGGCGTACGGCCTCGACCGGGGTGTAGAGCTTGTCCCGGTCGATGGCCTCGGCGGCCTTGCGGTAGTTCTTGCTGCGCTGCATATCTGGTTACTCCTGTGGTGTCTGTCGGGCCACGGCGCTCCGCGGCCCTCCCACGAACTGGTCGATCGGGGGTGCGGGCTATTCCTTGACCGTGATGCCCATCGACCGGGCGGTGCCGGCGATGATCTTCTCGGCCTGGTCGAGATCGTTGGCGTTGAGGTCGGCCATCTTCTTCTCGGCGATCTCGCGCAACTGGGCGCGGGTGACCGAGCCGACCTTCTGGCTCTGCGGGACGCCGGAGCCCTTCGGCACGCCGGCGGCCTTGATCAGCAGTCGGGCGGCGGGCGGGGTCTTCAGCACGAAGGTGAAGGTCCGGTCCTCGTACACGCTGATCTCGGCCGGCACGATGTCACCGCGCTGCGACTCGGTCTGCGCGTTGTAGGACTTGCAGAACTCCATGATGTTGACGCCGTGCTGACCCAGCGCCGGACCGACCGGCGGCGCCGGGGTGGCCTGGCCCGCCGGGAGCTGAAGCGTGAACGTCTTGACGAGCTTCTTCTTCGGAGGCATGTCTCTTCCTGGGCTTGAAACTGGGGAACGTGCACCTGACGTCGCCGGTGGGCGCGCACGGTCAAGCGCGCCTGCGGTGCGGGCGACGTTCAAGAGTAGCGCAGCGCCGGACCGGGCGGCACGCCGAGGTAGGCCCGGCGCCACACCTCGGCGCGGAACCGCCGCCGAGATGGTGCCGGCGCCGGCGCCGGTCAGATCTTGGCGACCTGGTTGAAGTTCAGCTCGACCGGGGTCTCCCGACCGAAGATCGACACCAGCACCTTGAGCTTCTGCTGGTCGGCGTTGATCTCACTGATCGTGGCCGGCAGCGACGCGAAGGCGCCGTCGGTCACCGTGACCGAGTCGCCGACCTCGAAGTCGAGCACCTTGACCTCGGGCTTCGCCTTCTTGGTCTCGGTCTCCACCGCCGGGGCGAGCCACTTGAGCACCTCGTCGAGCGAGAGCGGCGCAGGCCGGTCGGCCCGGTCGGTGGAGCCGACGAAGCCGGTGACCCCCGGGGTGTTGCGGACGCAGGAGTATGACTCCGGGGTCAGCTCCATCCGGACCAGGATGTAGCCCGGGAAGACCTTGTTCTGGACCTGGAGGCGCTTGCCGTTCTTGACCTCGACCTCTTCCCGGGTCGGCACCTCGACCTGGTAGATGAACTCCTCCATGTCGAGGCTGGTGATCCGGGTCTCCAGGTTGGTCTTGACCTTGTTCTCGTAGCCGGCGTACGAGTGGACCACATACCAGTCGCCGGGGGCGTAGCGCAGCTTCTGCCGCAGCTCGGCCACCGGGTCGTAATCCTCGTCCGGCGCCTGGTCGACACCGAACTCCGGCTCGTTGGCGGCCTCGACCGACTCGCTACCGCTCGCCGTCGCCACCGCGGACTGCTCGTCCGGGGTCTCGGCGGTCTCGTCGTACTCAGGCACGCTCGCTCACTTCCGTCACTATCAGGTGGGGCAGGTGGTCAGCTGGAGCCGCCGAAGACCCACAGCACGCCGCGGGCGAAGGCGTAGTCCAGCCCGGCCACGATCGTCAGCACCACGGCGACGAAGACGACCACCACGGCGGTGTAGGTCAGCAACTCCTTGCGGGTCGGCCAGATGACCTTACGCAGCTCTGCCACGACCTCGCGGATGAACCGGGCGATCCGGCCGAATATTCCGACCCGGCCCTCGGTCCTGGTCTTGGGCCTGCTGTCCGCCGAGTCGGTCCTGGTGCGCTCCCGGGTGGCGGTGCCGCCACGACCGACCGGCTCGTCCGCCTCGTCAGCGTCATCGTCGACAACGTCGTCGATCATCTCGTCGTCGAGACGGCCGTTGTCGTCCTCGTCGCGCCGGTTCTTCTCGGCCACTTCGCCCTCCGTCGCCGGGTGGTTGGTACGCGTGTCGGTGTGGACGCGCGCTGCGCTGGTCACGCCGGCCGGACCCGGGTTTCCGCCCGGGGCGCCGACCGCCTCGACCGAACCCCCGGACGACCGTCCCCCGGAACGGCCCGCGGCCGGCGGAGCCGCCGGGGACAAACCGGGCGGATGCACCACCTCGGCTCGACCCCGCCGATGCCACCAACACGAGCCGGTCGCCACAGGTGATGGCGACGCCGATCCCGGGACCGGTCAGGCCGTAGGCGCAGGGGTGACAGGACTTGAACCTGCAGCCTGCGGTTTTGGAGACCGCTGCTCTGCCAATTGAGCTACACCCCTGTGCGGGCAGCGGACCCACTCAGGCACGCACGCCTTCGCAGAGGCCACTTGCCCCACGGCGGACCAGTGTACGGGTAGAGGCACGACTTTCCCAACCGCTCTCTGTCGGAGTGCGCGTCGCGGCCGGTCCACCCGCGCCGCCGCCGGCACCGCCGGGGGCGGGCCGGCAGCCACTCAGGCCGGGGTACGGATCACGGCCCGGGCCTGTGCCAGCACCTTCTCGCCCTGGCAGGTGGCGGTCAGGTCGAGCCGGGTCAACCCCTCCTCGGGTACGCCCCGGACGGCCGCGCTCACCTCGATCTCGGTCCCCTCGTCGTCGTCCGGCACCACCACCGGCCGGGTGAACCGGACGCTGAACTCGACCACGGCGTCCGGCGCACCGGCCCAGTCGGTGACGGCCCGGCCGACCAGCGCCATGGTGAACATGCCGTGCGCGATCACCCCGGGCAGGCCGACTCCGGTGGCGAACCGGTCGCTCCAGTGGATGGGGTTGAAGTCGCCCGAGGCACCGGCGTAACGGACCAGGTCCGCGCGGGTGACCCGGAAGGTCCGGGGCGTCAGCTCCCGCTCGGCCGGCTCCGCCGTCCCGGCCCGCTCCGCCGTCTCGGTTGCCTCCGCCATCTCAGCCCTCTCCGCGTACGACTAGCTTGGTCCAGACGGTGACCACCGGTTCCCCGGCGGCGGTGTTGACCTCGGCGCGGGTGGTCAGGAAGGCGTGCCCGCCCCGGCTGACGATCTCCTCGATCGTGTTGACGCAGACCAGCTCGTCGCCGGCCACCACCGGCCGGGTGTACCGGAACCGCTGGTCGCCGTGGACCACCCGGCTGTAGTCGATGCCGAGTTCCGGATCCTCGACGATCTGCCGGCTGGCCGCCATGGTGATCGTGAACGGGTACGTCGGCGGCGCCACCACGTCGCTGTGCCCGAGCGCCCGGGCCGCCTCCGGATCGTGGTACGCCGGATCGGCGGCACCGATCGCCGTGGCGAACTCTCGGAGCTTCTCGCGCCCTACCTGATAGGGGGCGGTCGGCGGATAACTGCGGCCGACGAAGGACGGGTCCAGGGACATGCCGCCGAACCTACACGGCCGGTGCGAGCCGGAGCCGCCGCCGGAGACCGGGCGGTGCGCCGCGGACCGCGGACTGCCCGGAAACGGCACGATCGCCGCCCCGGCGTCGGCGCGGCGGGCTCGAGGCACGCTCACCGGAGGGCCGGAACGGCGATCTACGACGTCTTGGGACGTGGTGGAGGTCCGACTCGCGTCGACCCGGATCAGCGGGTCTCGCGGTGCAGGGTGTGCTTGCCGTCCCGGGGGCAGAACTTCTTCAGCTCGATGCGGTCCGGGTCGTTGCGGCGGTTCTTACGCGTGATGTAGTTGCGCTCCTTGCACTCCACACACGCCAAAGTGATCTTGGGACGGACATCGGTCGCCTTGGCCACGGCGGGGCGCCTTCCTCGTAAGCGGGACTCAACTACGACGTACCAGCGTAGACGCCTGCCACGCGGACACGCAAAGTGGGCGCCGGTGGCGCCCTGTGTTTCCGGTCTCCGGGTGGGCCCGGTGGCCGAGAGTAGCGGTGGCCGGACTTGAACCGGCGACACAGCGATTATGAGCCGCTTGCTCTGCCATCTGAGCTACACCGCCGTGGTGGGTCCAGCTGAACCCGCTGAGCCCCCTTACGGAATCGAACCGTAGACCTTCTCCTTACCATGGAGACGCTCTGCCGACTGAGCTAAGGGGGCGCGCACGCGATCTTTCCCGGTGGGCGCGCAGGGGTAAGAGTACACGGCGGCGGGCACGAGGTGAAATCAGATCCCCGGTGGCTGACCGGGACATCCGTCCCGGGCCGTCGGAGCAGCTCAGGGCACCGCCCGCAGCCGGCGTACGTCGGCCGGGCCGGTCTGCAGGTCGGACTCCGTCTGGGCCGCGAACCAGGCTTCCAGGCGCTCGTACGGCAGCGGGCGGCTGAACAGGAAGCCCTGCCCGATCTGGCAGCCGATGTCCTGGAGGAGTTCGAGGGTCAGCTCGCTCTCCACCCCCTCGGCGACGACCGCCAGGCCGAACTGCTGGGAGAGGGTCACCACGGCGTTCACGATCGCCAGGTCCACCGGGTCGGTCGCCATCCCCTGCACGAAGGACCGGTCGACCTTGACCTCGTTGACGGGCAGTCGGCGCAGGTAGGAGAGGGAGGAGTGGCCGGTGCCGAAGTCGTCCACGGAGAGGCGTACCCCGATGTCGCGGAGCCGGCGCAGCGCGGGCACGGCACGGTCGGTGCCGTCCAGCACGCCGGACTCCGGGATTTCCAGCGTGAGCAGTTCCGGTGCGACGCCGTACTCCGCGAGCATCTCCTGCACCTGGGCCGGGAACCGCTGGTCGGCGAGGGTACGCGGGGAGATGTTCACCGAGACCGCGAGCGTGTTGCCGCCGCTGGTCCAGTCGCGGCTGCGCCGCAGCGCCTCGCCGAGCACCAGCCGGGTCAGCTCCGAGAGCTGGCCGGTGTGCTCCGCCACCGCCACGAAGTCCTCCGGGGCCACCGTGCCGTGTGCCGGATGCACCCACCGGGCCAGGCACTCCACCCCGACGAAGCGCCGGTCGGTCAGCGCGACCTTGGGTTGGTAGTAGACCTCGA
Source organism: Plantactinospora sp. WMMC1484 (assembly GCF_049315195.1). NCBI lineage: Bacteria > Bacillati > Actinomycetota > Actinomycetes > Micromonosporales > Micromonosporaceae > Plantactinospora > Plantactinospora sp. WMMC1484. The sequence continues at coordinate 2,127,936 of NZ_CP186055.1, read as the reverse complement.
CCTCGGCGTGGTCGAGCGCCCGCCGCAGGTCCCCGGCGAGACCGAGCCGGCGCGACGAGCGGGACTCCAGCCCGGGACTGAAGAGCTGGACGCCCTCCGGAGTCGTCTTGGCCCTCGTCACCGCCAGGTCGGCACGTTGCAGCAGGGTCGCCGGGTCGTCGCCGTGGTCCGGATGCACCGCCACCCCGACGACGGTGTCGACGTCGAGGACCAGCGGTTCGAAGAGCATCCGGTCACGGATCTGCTCGCGCAGCTCGGCGGCGAGCTCGAGTGCCGCGTCGACGCTCTCCATCCGCAGGGTCACCACGAACTCGTCGCTGCCGGCCCGGCCCACCAGCGCGGCGGAGGGGGCGGAGGTGCGCAGCCGGTTGGCCACCTCGACGAGCACCCGGTCACCGGCGGCGTGCCCGACGGACTCGTTGACCTGGCGCAGCCCTGCCACGTCGAAGAGGAGCAGCGCGACGACCTCGTTGGGGGCGCGTACCCGGACCGCCTCCTCCAGCGCACCGGTCACCCGCCGCCGGTTGGGCAGGTTGGTCAACCCGTCGTGGTACGCGTCGTGCCGCAGCCGGTCCACCAGCCGCGAGTTCTCCAGGGCCACCCCCGCGTGCGCCGCGATCGTCTCGAAGATCGGGAGGTCGGCCTCGGCGAAATGGCCGATGTCGCCGAGCCGGTTCACCACCTCCAGGGTGCCGATGACCGCCTGGCCGGAGCGCAGCGGTGTGACGATGACGTCCTTGAGGCCGGCGTCGCGCAGCGCCTCCCGGATGTCCCGGTCTCCACCCACCCGACCGCCGGCGGCGACCGTACGCCCTTCGTCGACCGCCCGCTGCCGGGCGATGACCGGGGTCCGGGAGATGTCGAGCAGCCCGCGCTCGTCGACCCGCGCGGTCAGCAGCACCTCCGGATGCCGGCCCTGCGCCGGCAGCCAGAGGGTGGCGGTCTCGGCCCGCATGATGTCCCTGACCCGGCCGAGCAGCGAGTCGGCCAGCGTGCCGTCCTGACCGCGCTCGCTCATCGCCTTGGTCAGCTCGTAGACGTCGGCCAGGGTGCGGTGCTGCCGGAAGAACTGCGAGTATGACCGGTAGAGGACCGCCATGGCGGCCGCGAGCGCCAGCAGCAGCAGGGCGGACCACCAGGTGGCCCGGATGCAGAGCATGATGACCAGGCCCACCGCGACGTTGATCGCCGCGGTGATCAGGCCCGGTCCGGAGGAGCGGATCATCTCCCAACCGGCCGGGCTGCCGTGGATCACGGCGATCAGCGCCGCCACGGCGAAGAGCGTCACCAGGGTGTGGCTGCCGACGGCGGCGAAGAGGATGAACCAGGTCCCCGGCCCGAACCCGCGCATCTCCGGCAGGGCCAGCAGGACCAGGCTGGCCAGCGAGCTGGCCGCCGCCGCCTTGGCGACGTTGAACCAGACCTTGGGCGGGGCGAACCGGCGGCGCAACTGGGCGATCAACGAACCCAGGGTGAAAACCAGGACGACCGTCAGTGGCGGCAGCAGGAAGAGCGCGAAGAGCAGCGGGATCTCGGTGATGGTGAAGGACATCGACTGGCGCCGGACGACGAAGTAGAGCATCGGCATCTCGGAGAGCAGGACCAGCCCGAGGATCAGGGCGGCCACTCCCCACTCGCCAGCGGGTTCCCTGCTGAGGACACCGAGCGCGACCGTCATGACGACGGCGAAGATTCCGAGCGGCCCGGTGACGAGCCAGGCATGCTCGGGGGACCGACGTGTCGCGGAAGAACCCCTTGGCATACCACTCCCCATCTACGGGAGATCGCTCGTCAACTCCGGGAGGTTGCTCCTTGGCTCCGGGAAACCGCGGCTCCGGGAAACCGCTCCTTGGCCGGGGAGGATCCCCACGGCCTACCGAGGTGATCCCGCTACGACCACTCGAAGCCGAAGGTCTGGAAGGCGCTCCCGGGTGGAAGCTGCTCGCCTTCGTCGGACTCGCCGTCGTCGGACCAGCCTTCGTCGGACGTTTCGGAGGCGACCACACCGCTGCGGTCCGACCAACCGACCATGCCCGCGCTCGCGGCGATAACGCCGACGGCGAGCACGGCGAGCACAAGAAGAGAGCCTACGTAGCGGCCCAGCCTCCATGCAGGCATTGGTTGCTCCCGTCGAGATGGCGAGGTGAAAGCTAGATGTTCCATGATGGTGCCACAGTCCTGGGAACCGGCAAAGCCATCGGAGGGGCGACCAGCCGGCGATCGGCAAAGTCTAACCGTTCGGTAGGTACAACTCCGCCGCCCGGTTGCAAGCCCCTGGTGGGCAAATGGCCGACACGATTCACGCAGCGCTCAATGCGACTCACCGAACGTACGCGGGCAGGCGCATCAAATGCCGCCGTCGGTAGATATTGCCTAAATCGCTTCAACCACTGAACAGTGACCATTCCGGACGGAAACGGCGACGATTGGGCCACCGAAGGCGCCGGCACGAGCGGCGGTGGTAGGACCGAAGGCGCCGGCACGAGCGGCAGCGGCGGCGTCCCGGGCCGCCTCTGCGGCCAGCCGCGGGTCGGCGGGTGACCGCAGCAGCACCAGTTCGTGGTAGAGCGGCGCGGTGGCGGCAACGAGCAACCTACGCGGCTCGGCTCCGGCCGGAATCTCGCCGCGCCGCACGGCACGCTCGACGACGACGGCGCAGCGGTCGTACCGGTCGGCCCAGAAGGAGCGGAGTGCCTCGGCCGCGGGCGCCGACCGGAACGACGCCGCGATCAGCGCGGCCGTGACCGGGGGGTCCTCGGTCAGCGCGGCGTAGACCCCGGCGTTGAGCGCGCGCAGGTCCCCCTCCAGCGAGCCGGTGTCCGGCGGGCGCCAGTCGTCGGCCGTGGCCTCGGCGAGTACGTCGGCGAGCAGGCCACCCACGTCGCGCCAGCGCCGGTAGACCGTGGTGCGGTGCACGCCGGAACGCTCGGCGACGGCGTCGATGCCGAGCGCGTCGTAGCCGCACTCGACGAGCTGGGCCCGAACCGCGTCGAGCACCCGGCGTCGGACCACGGCACTGCGCCCGCCCGGCCGGCGGATCGGGCCGGATCCGGAATTGGTTGTCGATCGCGGTGGCGCCATGGCAGCATGTTACTGCTACATCCGTAGACTTAGTCGTTGGCCCGTGCGGTCATCGCAGACGTGACCGCACGGCACGTCCGCCAGATCAGAGGCAGGTGTCCGTTCCGATGCTCCGCTGAGCGCCCCGTGTCCGAGAGCCGTCGCCCGACCGACGGCGGCCGACCCGTCGACGCCCGGAGTTGCACCCATGCCCACCCAGCTCAGCCTGCACGCCGTCACCAAGCGCTACGCCGACCGGACCGTGCTCGACGCGGTCAGTTGCGCCCTGGCCGCCGACGAACGCACCGCGGTCGTCGGCGAGAACGGTTCCGGTAAGTCCACCCTGCTCCGCCTGCTCGCCGGCCGGGAGCGACCCGACGAGGGCCGGGTCACCGTCGTCACCACCGGGGGCCTCGGTTATCTGGGGCAGGACGCGCCGCTGCCCGGGCACCTGACCGTGCGGCAGGCGATCGACGAGGCCCTGGCCGAGCTGCGCCGGATCGAGGCCCGGCTGCGGGAGCTGGAGCCGCGGCTCGGCGGCGGGGACGAGCGGCTGCTCACCGCGTACGGCGACCTGAGCACCGTCTTCGAGCTGCGCGGCGGGTACGACGCCGACGCCCGGGTCGAGCGGACGCTGCACGCCCTCGGCGTGGCCGGGATCGACCGAAGCCGGCGGCTCGGCGAGCTCTCCGGCGGGGAACAGTCCCGGCTGCACCTGGCGGCGGTGCTGGCCGCCGGCCCGGAGGTGCTGCTGCTGGACGAGCCCACCAACCATCTCGACGACGACTCGCTGACCTGGCTGGAGGAGCACCTGCGCGGCCGGCGCGGCAGCACGGTGGTGGTCTCGCACGACCGGGTCTTCCTCGACCGGGTCGCCGACACCCTGGTCGAAGTGGACGGTGACCGGCACACCCTGGTCCGCTACGGCGACGGATACCCCGGGTTCCTCGCCGCCAGGGCGGCGGCCCGGCAGCGCTGGGTGCAGGCGCACCTGGACTGGCAGGCCGAGGTCGCCCGGCTGCGGGAGGCGGTGGCGACCACGGCCCGGCAGGTCGCGCCCGGCCGGGAGATGAAGGATCGGAACAAGGCGGCGTACGACCGCAACGGCGGCCGGGTGCAGCAGTCCGTCGCCAGCCGGGTACGCAACGCCGAGCAGCGGCTGCGCCGGCTGGTGGAGCGAGCCGTGCCGGCGCCGCCGGAGCCGCTCCGCTTCACTCCTCCGGTGGCGGGTGCAGGCGGGTTCGCTCCTCCGGTGGCCGGCGGGTTCGCTCCTCCGGTGGCCGGTGGTCGTGCTGACGGCTCCGGTCGAGTGCTGCTGGCGGCCGACGGGGTGGCGGTCGACGGCCGGCTGTGCCCGACCACGCTGTTGCTGCGGGACGGCGAGCGGCTGCTGGTCAGCGGGGCCAACGGCGCGGGCAAGAGCACCCTGCTGCGGGTCCTCGCCGGTGACCTCGTGCCGGACTCCGGTCGGGTGCTACGGCGGGGTCGGGTCGGTTACCTGCCCCAGGAGGTCGACGTCGAGCGGGCCGGGGAAGCGTTGGTCACCGCCTTCGGGCGGGACCGTCCCGGGCCGGTGGAGGAACACGTGGAGCGGTTGGTCTCGCTGGGACTCTTCGACCGGGCGCAGTTCGGCGTACCCGTGGGAGAGCTCTCCACCGGACAGCGGCGGCGGCTCGCCCTGGCCCGGCTGGTCGACACGCCGGCCGACGTACTGCTGCTGGACGAGCCGACGAACCACCTGTCGCCGGGTCTGGTCGAAGAGCTGGAGGCGGCCCTCGCGGCGTACCCGGGCGCAGTGGTCGTGGTCAGCCACGACCGCCGGCTGCGCGGGCGGTGGCGCGGCGAGCAGCGGACGATGACCGCCGGATCGCTCGATCCGGAACCGGTCAGTGCGCCGGTCGGCTGATTCCGCACGGGCTTCCGCTGCGGCGTTCCCTGCGGCGGATTCGGTCGCGGCGCGGTGCCGTTCCGGCCGGTCCGCCATTCGAGATCTCGGAAGGGGAAAATGACATGGCATCGTCGTCTCAACCGTCGGTTACGGAGTTTCCGATAGCCGATTCCGCCGCCGGGCCGTACGGAATCACTGTGGGACCGGACGGGGCGATCTGGGTCACTCTGGTGCATGCCGGTGGAATCACCCGGATGGCGCCGGACGGGGAGATCCGGCGTTTCCCACTCGACGATCCGGCGAGTGGGCCCTCCGTCATCACGGCGGGTTCGGACGGCGCCCTCTGGTTCACCCGGTTCCGGGACCACCGGATCGGCCGGATCACGCCCTCGGGGCAGGTCACCTCCTATCCGGTCCCGTCGCGGGAGGGCGGTCCCTACGGCATCGCGGCCGGGCCCGACGGCGCGCTCTGGTTCACCGAGATGAACGCCGACCGGATCGGACGGATCGGCACCGACGGCGCCATCGAGGAGTACCCGCTGCCGCAGGCCGGGGCGTACCCGTCGGGGATCGCCGCCGGGCCGGACGGTGCCCTCTGGTTCACCCTCAACCAGGCGAACGCGATCGGCCGGCTCGACCTCGGCGGTGAGATCGCGCTGCACCCGCTGCCGACCGCCGGAGCCGGGCCGGTCGGCATCGCGGCCGGTACCGACGGCACCGACGGCGCGATCTGGTTCGTCGAGATCGCTGCCGGGCAGCTCGGCCGGATCACCCAGGACGGAAAGATCACCGAGCTGCCGTTGCCGGACCGGGCCGCCCGGCCGCACGCCATCGCTGCCGGGACGGACGGCAGCTACTGGTTCACGGAGTGGGGCGCCAACCGCGTCGGGCGGCTCGGCCCGGAGGGCACGATCCGGGAGTACGACCTGCCGACCCCGGCGTCCGAGCCGCACGGGATCACGGTCGGTCCGGACGGGACGGTCTGGGTCGCCCTGGAGACGGGAGCGGTGGCGCGGCTCGCAGGGTGACAGTGCAGGTCGGCGGTGACCACCGGCAGCCATTTGGAGGCGTGTCGCGCCGCTACCCGGTGCCGGGTGGGCGCGGCGGCAGGGGTCAGCGCCGTTGGCTCGCCCGGCGGCGGTCGGTGTCCTCGATCGCGTGCCGCACGGCCAGGCGGACGACCCAGTACAGGGCGAGGAACAGCACCACCGTGACGGCGAGGTAGAGGGTCAACGCGAGTATCAGGGCGGGGAGTTGACCGGTGGAGAACATGCCGAGACGCTAGGCCACCCGGGCCGGCGGTGCCGTCCCGTAGGTGTGCGGGCGATGGACGAAACGGCCTACCCTGGCCGGAGTGACCGGCCGACCGGTGCCGGTGGCGACGTGCCCGCTCTGGTGGCGAGTTGCTGGTGGCGAGCGGCGCGACGCCGTCGGACACGAAGCTTGGTGACGGCGGCACCGGCGAGCGCCAGGAGAGAAAACAATGGCAGGTAGGTCGCATCCGATCTTCGCTCGGATGTACGAGCGGATGAGCGTGGTGATGGACCGTGCCGGTGTCGCGGAGCACCGGCAGACCGTGGTGGCCGGACTGCACGGCAGGATCATCGAGGTGGGCGCCGGAAACGGCCGGATGTTCGCGCACTATCCGGGCACCGTCGACGAGGTGCTGGCGGTCGAACCGGAGCCCCGGCTGCGTGCCTCCGCGACGGAGGCGGCGACGGCTGCCGGCGTACCGGTGAGGGTGGTGGACGGGACCGCGGACGCCCTGCCGGGCGCAGACGGTGAGTTCGATGCGGCCGTGGTGGCTCTGGTGCTCTGCACGGTGCCGGACCAGGCCAGCGCGCTGGCGGAGATCCGGCGGGTGCTGCGCCCCGGCGGAGAGCTACGTTTCTACGAGCACGTGGCGGCCGAGCGGCCCGGTGCGCTGCGCCGGACGCAGCGGATCCTCGACGCGACGGTGTGGCCGTGGCTGTGCGGAGGGTGCCACAGCGGCCGTGACACCGCCGCCGCGATCGCCGAGGCCGGATTCCGGGTGGAGGAGTTGCGGCGCTTCCGGTTCCCCGACGGAGGCGTGCTCACTCCGGCCACGCCGCACATCCTGGGCAGGGCGACCCGCCCGAGCGAGGAGGCGACGCGATGACCAGCGGCGGTGCGGGGACCAGCGGCGGTGCGGGGACCAGCGGCGGTGCGGGGACCGGCGGCGGTGCGGGGACCAGCGGCGATCCGGCTGCCGGGCAGGTGCCGGTCACCCTCTACACCCGGCCCGGCTGCCCGTACTGCTTCCGGCTGCGCTTCGGGCTGCGGCGGCGCCGGATCGCGTTCAATGAGATCAACATCTGGACCGATCCGGAGGCCGCGGCGGCGGTACGGGCGGTGGCCGACGGCAACGAGACGGTGCCGACGGTGCACGTGGCCGGCGAGTGGCTGGTCAACCCGGGAGCCGCGACCGTGGCCCGGCTCGCCCGCCGCTGACCCGACTTGGGCCACGGTTGGCTGATCTCCGGGCTGGTAGGACTGTGACCTGGGGTGTTGGGTCAGATGGCACGCACTAACGGGCGGTTCTGTCGGCGTAGGCGCAGGGGATGAAGACGGTTCCCGGGTGAGGGCGGCACAGGGCGCGAGCTGCCTGCGGCGGATTTTCATAATCTTGGTAACCTGCGGTTCGCGGCGAACCACAAGTTACCGAGAATCTTGAGGGCTGTTCCAGATTGTGGGCGCTGCGAGGTGGGCAGGGGGCGGTGGAGGTTCAGCGTCCGGGCAGCGACACAAGCCCAGTCACGTTCCAAGACGCGTTACAGGCCCGCCGGCCCGCACGCCGTAAACGGCACGCACCAAATGGCCCAAGCCGGGGGCGCGGCGGCGGTACGGGCGCGGTGGCCGACGGCAACGAGACGGTGCCGACCGTGCACGTGGCCGGCGAGTGGCTGGTCAACCCGGGAGCCGCGACCGTGGCCCGGCTCGCCCGCCGCTGACGTCCGGGTCGATCCCTGGCCCGGGTGTCCGTCTCCGGTCCGGCACCTCGTCGGCGGGTGGCGGGGCGGTGCTCCGGTGGCGCGTGGCCGTCATCGGTTGCGCGACATCGCAGGCGTCCTGGCGGCGATGAACTCCATGATCGCCTTGTTCACCTCGTCCGCGTGGGTCCACGCGATCCCGTGCGGCGCACCCTTCAGGGCGACGAGTTGGCTGCCCGGCACCATCGGCGCCAACCGCTGCCCCGTGGCCGGGAAGGGCAGGACGGCGTCCTTGTCACCCTGGATGATCAGCAGCGGTACGTCGATGCGGGGCAGGTCCGGACGGAAGTCGGTGAGCCAGGCGTCGATGCAGTCCAGGGTCGCGATGCCTGACGCGCGGGCGCCGATGTCCCAGTGTGCCCGGAACGCCTCCTCGCTGACCCGCTTACCCTTATTCTCGTCCCAGTTGAAGAACGACGTCACGAAGCTGGTCAGGTAGGCGAAGCGGTCCTCGACCACGGCCTTCTTGAAGCCGTCGAAGAGCTTCTGATCCACCCCTTCGGGGTTGTCCGAGGTCTTGAGCAGGAACGGCGCGAGCGGACTCATCACCACCGCCCGGCTGACCCGTTCCGAGCCGTAGCTGCCGAGGTAGCGGATCACTTCGCCGGTCCCCATCGAGTGACCGATCAGGACGGCGTCCCGCAGGTCCAGCTCGCGCATCAGCACGTCGAGGTCGGCGGCGAAGGTGTCGTAGTCGTACCCGCTGGCGGGCTGGCTGGAGTTGGCGAAACCCCGCCGGTCGTAGGTGATCGTCCGGTATCCGGCGGAGAGCAACGGGCGCAACTGCTTGTCCCAGGACGATCCTCCGTACGGGTAGCCGGAGATCAACACGACCGGCTGGCCCGACCCGTGGTCCTCGTAGTAGAGGTCGATGGGGGCGGAGTTCTCGTTCCCTACCGTCACGTATGGCATGGTCTCTCCGTTTCTGTCGGGCGGACGCGGCTGCACCGGCTCCATTGAGCGTGTGACAGCGCGGGGGTCGCCCGCAGCCATATCGACCGTCGCGATGGAGGCGGAGACGAGAAGGGGAAGAGAGCACCGTCCGCGCAGGAGAGTCACGCTCGGGCGTCTTGTCCCACCTCATGCTCGGCGTTTCCGTCCCAGGCGATGCTCGACAGTTGACCTTGGCGACGGAAGTCGGCCGCCGTAGACTGCCGCCGTGCTCGCGATCCGCGCTCAGCTCACCGCCTCGAACCGGGCCGGGCGGGTCGAAGCTCTGGACGGATTGCTCTCGCGCGCCAGCCACGACGACGAAGAAGCGCGGCAGTTGCTTCGCGAGATCGTGATGAACTACCGCGACTTCGATTCCGAGATCTACGGCCGGGCACTGAACCAGGTGTGGGCGTTCGGCGATGAGCGGTTGGCCGAGTCGCTGTTCGCGGCGCTGGCTGACGCGGACTACGGCTGCCAGATGTGGGCTGCTACCGCATGTGGGCGGCTGGGGATACATGCCGCCGAGCCGCTGCTGATTCAACTACTGGAGCATCCGGAAGGACTGGTCCGCGAGAGCGCCTGCGACGCTCTCGGCCGCATCGCCAGCAGCGCCGCAATCGATGCCCTGACACGCCGATTGGACGACCCGGCTGAGTTCGTCCGCGCCGCAGCCAGCAAGGCGTTGGCCAATGTCGGCACCGACGATGCGGTCGACACGCTCTGGGCAGCCTTTCTGGTCCGGCGCTACCGCCGCGCCGGCCATCTGGCCTCGGCGCTGGCCCAGCTCGGCCCGAGAGTCTGCCAGCGGCTCGTGGAGGCCACCGCGCACGAGGATCCCGAAATTCGATACTGGGCGGCCAGAGCCCTCGGGGCCACGGGCGATGACCGGGCCGAGCCCGTACTCACCCGGCTGGCGGCCCGCGACCACGCCACCACCGCCACCGGTGCTCACGTCAGCACGGCCGCGAAGAGGGGCCTGAAGACGCTGCACCGAATGCGCGATCGGCACCCGGCGTCAGAACGTACCGCCTAGCTTCCGGGATCATGTCAAGCGTCTGGTGGGACGCGAGTGTCAAGCATCGGCCGGGACCGGACAAAAGTTGGGCTCGGGTGCCGAGCTTTACCTGTCGCCGTGGAGAGTCGGACTCGGCTGTACAGGCCGGGACCACAACAAGATCAGCCCCTCACCTGTTTGTCGCAGGTCAGGGGCTGATTTCGCACCGTGTGGCGGGTAGAGGATTCGAACCTCTGTAGCTTTCGCGACGGATTTACAGGGCGTCGGCGATCTTGCCTCGGTCAGCTGCTCTGATCTGGCGGTTCTCACTGCCAGGCCGACGCTGTCCGACATGCCGCCCACCATCTGCCCACGCCCACCGACATCACGCTCCTGGCAGGATCAGACGGCCCGGAGGATGCCCGCCGGGCCAGTCGTCGAACGTGGGCGGGGTTTGGAACGCTGCCCCTTGGAGGGACACCAGCCCGCCACCGAACACCGAACTGTTGAAGGATACCGCTCCGCCACTGAACACGGCCCTAGCAAAGTGCACCGCTCCGCCGCTGAACTCCGCCCCGTCGAAGGACACCGCACCGCCACTGAACACAGCCTTGCCAAAGTGCACCCGTCCCCCAGTGACCTGCGCCCCGTCGAAGGACACCGCACCGCCGCTGAACACAGCCCTAACGAAAGACACCCGCCCGCCGCTGAACAGCGCCCCGACGAAGTCCACCTCCGCGCCAGTAAACATCGCCCTGTCGAAGGACACCCAGCCGCCAGTGAACCTCGCCCCGACGAAAGACACATTCCCGCCGATGAACAGCGCTTCCGCGAAAGACACCTGCCCACCATCGAACATTGCATCCGAGAAATTCCCGCCGTCGAAGACTGCGCCGGTGAAGTCAAAGTCATAGCCACGCCATGAGGTTGCATCGTCTTCGCTAAGGCGTAAGTGCCTGCCGACGAGGCGGATGACGGTATGACGCACCTCCCGCTCTTCGCGAGCGGCTCGAACCGGGTCCACGGCCACGATCGGCACCTGGTCGTCCGCCTGCGCCGGCGCTTCATCCGGGGCGTCCGGGGTTGGGATGTAGGGCATGCGGAGGTAGGCGCAGAGGACGTCAATGCAGGTCTGTCGGCCCTCCCGCCAGTCATCAGCAAGGCCGGCCATAGCATAGACGCCTGCCAGACGGACGGCTGCCTTCTCCGACCCGAGCTGCTCGGACGCCTTGGTGAAACGTTCGTTGAACAGCCGGGCGCCGTTACGATCAGTCTCGATCTTTGCCCGCTTGTCGGCGTTCTCAGCACGTCGGCCGTCAGCATGCGCCAGCGCGTTCTGGTGCTCTGCGACCCGCTGCCGGCGGTAGGCGACTACCAAGGCCGCAACGCCACCAACACCCGCCACAACGGCAAATATAAGTTTGACCAATTCGAAAAGCGTCGTTACCTTGACGCTCCCATCCTGCTGAATGTCTGGCCAGTCCGCGTACCAAAGCGCGCCGAAGAATAGCCCGAAGGCGACTACCAAGGCACTCACAGCAGGTAGAGCCATCGCCCACCCGATGCCCGAGAGCCGTAGTGCCGGCACCTGATCTTGGGTAGGCAGGACCGGGCTGGGCGCGACATGGGCACCAGATCGGGCCGGCTTGTCTGCTGCGGGCAACTTCATGTCCAACTTGTACCTCAACCCGTCCACCTCAGCAGTCAGCAAGACAGACGCACGTTTACCGCCAGCAGGCGCGACCCACGCACTCTTCGGCTGGATCGCCCCAAGACTTCCACCGCCGCGCTGATCGGCCGCTTCATCCGAGGGCGTCGCCGATCTTGTCGTTCATGGTGTCGTCGCCGCCGTCGATGCAGTTGGCGTAGACGCGGAGCAGGACGGCGACGCCGTGGCCGAGGCGGCGAGCGACCTCGGTCGGTGGGACGCCGGCATTCAGCCAGAGCGAGGCTGCGGCGTGGCGGAGGTCGTACGGGCGGCGAGCCAGCGGCGAGGCGACCTGCGATTCAGTCAGCGCCTTCTCTCGGGCGAGTTTCCACCAGCGGTCGTACACCGATTCGGAGAGCGGGCCGCCGTGCAGGCCCCGGAAGAAGCGACCGTCCGGGGCGATGCCGTGATTCTCGACGTGGGCGCAGAGCAGCTCGACGAGGCGGGGCGGGATCGGGACGGTACGAGTCTCGGCCCTCCCCCGGTGCTTGAGGCCGCGCCGCTCGTGGGAGCCACCGTCATCGGTCCAGTGAGAGCCGGCGCGCGGAGAGGTGCCGGCGAGGACCAGGCGGCCCCAACGGTATTCGATCTTCTGGTGGTCGCAGGCCTTTGAGGGCTTGACGGCCGCCAGGTCGTCGAAGTCGGCGCCGCAGTCGGCGCAGCGGCAGGACAAGTCGCAGTCGTCACGACGGAGGTCGGCGGCCTCGGAGGGGCGCATGCCCGCGTAGTAGAGGCAGCCGAGGAAAGCGGTCACCTTGTCGGCGCGTTTGCCGAGAGATCTGACCGCCTCCAACAGCGCGGCGACCTGGGCCGGGCTCGCCACCACCCGGCGGTCGATGGACTGCGCGACCTCCGGGGCGGTCCACTGGACACGGTCGACCGGGTTGGAGTCGATCAGGTCCAGCTCAACGGCGTACCCGAGGGCGTTGTAGAAGGTGGCGCGCTTGCGCTGGACGGTGGAGGCAGCCGCGGGCTTGCCGTCAAGGCGTACGCAGAGGCTGTCGAGGACCCGGCGCACCATCGCGGGCGAGTCCAGCTCGATGACCCGGAGAGACGCGGTCTCCAGCCAAGCCAGCACCGCCGCGTGTTCGGTGGGAATCTCCTCGGACCAGCGGCGTGGATTGAGGCCGTAGAGGTACAGCGCCTCACGGAGCAGGGCGTCATCCGGGCGTCCCCGGCGTGTCGGCCGGGTCAGGGTCACCGTGATGGTAGTCAGCGCTTCGACGATCGAGCGCCGGGTCTTGGCCGCCGCCCGGGGCCACTTCATCTCGACGTACGCGCGGCTGTGCGCGTACCAGGTGGTGGGGTTCTTGGTCCTTGCCTCGGAGACCGGGCGGCCGGTGGCCGGATCGAAGGGCTCCCCCGCGTTGGCCGCCTGGACCAGCTCGGCGCGGAACGAGTGCGCCAGTGCCTTCGTCCGGAACAGGTCCTCGAACCGCCGGCCCCCGACCGCCCACCGGACCCGCCACGGCCGAGCCTTCCGATCCGCCCGCTTGCCGATCTCCCAAATCTGGACCTCGTAGCTCTTCACGCGGCATCACACTCAAGATCGCCGAGCCACTGGCCGAGGGCCGAACGACGTATCCGAAGCTCCCCGTTCGGAAGCTTGATCACGCGAGGCGCCTTGCCGACCTGCCGCCAGTGGTACCAGGTCGACCGAGGAACTCGCAGTTCCGCCAGCACCTCCGGCACAGTCAGCAACTCGTCGCCCTTCACTGTTCCTCCCCGTGGACGTTCCTAGCGTGGTCGGTTGCCGAAAGATCGACCGTGGCGCCCTGGGCAGCCCGATCCTTCGCGGCCAGCAGTTCGGAGCGCCATCGGGCACGCTCAGAGATGGAGCGCATGAGCCGGTGCGCCAACGGCGGTACGTCCGCGTCGTCGGGCCGGGCGAGTTCCCAGGCGTGCCGGATCGGTTCGGCCGCCTCGCCCTGGGCGTCGTCGACGCTGGCTAGATCGGTGGTGACGCCGAGGAGTGCTCGCACCCAGGCACGGGCGTCGTGTTTGTGGTCGGCGAGGGTCTTGCCGGACCAGTCGCGGGAGATGAGGATGCGCCGGCCGCCGATGCCGAGGGTTTCCCGCTGGTGCACCTTCCCCCGACACCGTCCGGGCTTGAGCTTGGCGTGCGCCTTCTTCGGCTGAACGCCGTACAGCAGCCAGTTCGCGCAACGGTCGGTGCAGGGGGTGACCTGGAGTTGCTGCCAGAGCCGGTCGAGGTGGCGTTGCTGCCGCTCGGTGGCGATCTTGTGGCAGTCGCCGGTGGCCTTGGTGATGTACTTCGTGACGTACCGGATGGTGCGTTCGGCGTCGGTGGTGCCAGGCATGACGCCGCGCGCGTCAACCTGGGCGCCGAAGCGGACGACATGGACGGGTTCGGCGTCCGGGTCCTGGTCGATGGCGTCGAGCGCTTCCGTCCAGGTGGCCAACGGCTGCCCGGTGGCCGGGTCGACCCATGCCGACGCTTGTTCGTCCCAGACGGGCGGATGGTCGCGGGTGTAGCGCTGGACCTCGGTCGAGGGCCACCAGACCTGGTGATAGGTGGCCGCCGCCACGGTGCGCAGCACCTCCCGGGGGATGGTGCCCCGGATGGCGAAGTGCGCGTGAGGGGCGAGGCGCCGTTGCGGCTCGACGCAGCCGGCGTATTGGACGTTCCAGCCCTCGCAGCGCCGGAGGTTCTGCCAGAACCGGTCGAGGAGTCGCGGAAAGTGGACTGCGTCCCAGGCCGCCCGCTGGTAGTCGTACCGACCGGGGTTGACCGGGCTGCCGTCAGGACGGACCGGGCCGTAGGAGTCGAGGGTGAGGGTCAGCCACATCGACGGCCGGTAGGTCGAGCCGTCCGGCGCGGTGTAAGTCTTGCCGACCGTGCGCCGTTCGACCTTGCGCCGGGGCAGCTCGGGTGCGTCCTGCCGCCGCCGGGTCGAACGCTTCCGCCGCCGGCCGGTGTCCTCGTCGCCCTGGTCGTCGTCGCTGTGATGTGGCGGACCGACGCGCCCGCGTAGCCCTTCCGCCGCGATGGCCTCCTCCACCTCGCGGATCGCATCGTCGAGGTCGGCGACCTGGTCGGCTTCCGAGGCTCGGGAGGCTTCGTCCCGGGCGAACTCGAAGTGAGCCCGCAGGAGGATCAGCGCCTTCTGCTCCTCGGTCGTGGGTGCCGGTGGGGGTAGCGGTTCGTCGTCGCGGTGCCAGCCCTCCCGGATCTGTGCCTGCCGCAGCCGGCGGTTCTTCTTCGCGCACGGCGGGCACTTGTCCTCCCGGGTCGCGCCGCACGGTAGGTCGATCACCTCGGTCAACCCGGTGGCGAGGTCGGTCCGGCGCATGGCCAGGGGGCGGATGCAGACGCCGTACTCGGTGGCGATGTCCCGCAGCACGTCCACTGCACGGGGCAGGCCCATCCGTGCCGCCCGGGAACCCGGCCGGGGAGGCTCGACGACCGGGGCGGGCGGGGCGAGGCCGGGCAACGTCGGAGCGGTCATCGCACAATCCCGACGACCTGAGGCCGGTCCGGACGGACCACACCCAGCGGAGGCCGGACCGCCGACGGGACCGGTTCGGACGCGACGACAGGGACGGCTACATGACTGGTCGGCTCGGGTTGCTCGTTGACGGCCGTCACCTGCTCGACGGCCACGGGGTCAGCAGCTTCCGGGGTGGCGGGTGCGCTGGACAGGACGACTTTGACCAGGGCGAGGAACGCCAGTGAGGGAACGGCGGCAACGATCCATCCCCACACCGACGGTTCGGCTTCCGCCACCTGGGCCGCCAGAGACAGCAGCGCGAACCCGACCAGGAGCACGCCGACCAGGCCGACGGGTCGGCCGTTGCGGCGCCGGGCGCGGATTTCCAGGCCGAGGTAGATGGCCATCAGCTCGACGGCTACCGCGTTGGCCCAGCCGATCCAGTCGGGTTGGCCGTGCGCGACGGTGAGGTCGTGGACATGGGTGAAGGCGGCGGCGCCGGCCATCCCGCCGATGGCGAGCAGGATCAGCACCCGTGCGACGGATTCGGCCCGGTGGCGCGTCACTGCTGACCTCCGTTCGACTTCTCCCGAATGGTCAGGTCGATACGGAAGCGCGGACCGACCATGTCGCCACGGCGCTTGACGAGTTCCGCGATCCCGTGCAACGCGGCGGCGACCTGGTCAGCCGGTCCGGTGATCTGCACGCGCATCGGCCGACGGAGTCTGTTGGCGAGTCGGGTGAAGGGGTTCACGGCGGCTACCTCCGGTGCGGGCGAACGTCGGTGCGGATGTGGTCGGGCGGGTCACCGAGGGAGGCGACGGCTTCGGAGAGGCAGCGCCATAGCGCCCACGCCTCGTCGGGGGTCAGGGACATCCGGCGCCGGCCGGCACCGACGGCGAGATAGATCGGGTACGGGTCGGGCCGGTCGGGGTCGACCCGGACGGATACCGCCGTGGTGGGTTCCGGGGTGCGGAGCCGGTAGAACCGTCGTCCGGACGGGGCGGTCATCGGCGTTCACCGCCGTTGTCCCGGTCGAGCAGGTTCCGCAGCGATTCGGGCAGCAGCGGCCCGGATGGGTGTCGGGGCAGCGGCACGCGGGTCGGTTCGGTGGCGGTTTCCCGGCCGACCTGGGCGAGGATGTCCGCCGCGTCGACCGGTGCCGGGTACTGGCTGGCCATGGTCCGGATGTCGTCGTCGGTGACGTAGGAGAAGCGGACCCGCATCGGTTCTGGGGTGCCGTCGAGGATCACGTACCCGACGCCCTTGGCCCATCGGGGCATCTGGTCGGCGAGCGCACCCCGGTTGCGGGCACCGTCGCCGAGGACCATGTCGACCTGTGACGCTTCGGTCAGGCCGAGCGCGATCCGGGTCGGGAACAGGTCCCGGAACGGCAGTACCTCTTTGCGCGGGTCCTGCAACGCGGCGACGACCAGGACCCCGACGCCGGCCCCCTGGGAGAGCAGCACGCCCAGCGACGACGCGATCCGTTTGCGCAGGTCGGCGTCTTGCAGGTACGCCGTGAGCGCGGCCATCTCGTCGATGACGACTACGACCAGGGGGTCGGCTTCTGTCGGGGTGTGTACCCGGACGACGCCGGCCAGCCGGGCTTGACGTTCCCGCAGTACCGCTACGGCCTCGTCGAGCAGGTCCGCCATCGCTTCGAAGGACTTGCATGCGAACCGGGCGAACATCGGCCGGCCGATGGCGAACTCCATCCCGCCCTTGGGGTCGATGACCCACAGCCGCACCAGGCCGGAGGCGACTCCGCCGCCGAGTGCCCGGACCAGGGACCAGAGGACGGAGCCCTTGCCGCGCCGGGTCGCGCCGCCGACCAGGACGTGTGTCGCCAGCAGGTGAAGCGACCAGGTACGCAGGTCTTCCCGCCGAGCCAGCGGAAGCGCGGTGAAGTCCGGCACCGTCGGGACCGGGAAGGGTGGGACGACGGTACGCAGCGCGTCGGTTCGTACCAGGGCCAGGTAGACGACCGTCGGACGGTCCCGGAAGCGGACCCGGTCGACCGCCCGCAGCAGCCACCCGGCCCGGCCGGTACGGATCGGCGGATCGTCGGGACGCTCGGAGTAGACGCGGGCATGCCGCCGGCCGAAGGCGTACGCCAGGTTTGCCGTGACCGCCTGGAACTCCTCCGGTGTCTGGCCCCGGACCATCCGGATGGTCAGCACGTCGAGCGCCGGATCTGAGCGGACGGCCAGCAGTTCCGGCAGGACGGTCCGATGGTCGTATTTCGCGGACAGCCCGCACAGGGTCATCGCCTCACGCCAGACCCGGCGGTAGACGAACACCCGCCGGAACGAGCCCAGCAGCGGACCCGCCAACCAGGTCCACCACGACGACTCGTGCCGCCACCGCCACACCGCCGACGCCGCCGACAGCAGGACCGCCGGCACCACCAGGCCGGGCCAGCCGTACTCGACGTAGAGCCAGACAGTCAGGGTCGCCGTGCCGGTGGCGACCGGGTGACGCAGGCACCACCAGGCCGCCCGCCAAGACCAGCGCAGCAGCAGGCCGAGCAGCACCGCCCAGACCGGCAGTTCGAACCGCTTTGGCCGGGCGATCAGGAGGTCACCGGCCGAGGTTGTCACCACTTCACCGCGAGGCCGCCCGATCACTTGGCACCCCGCAGGGACACGAACCGGCCCGATGCGTCACGCACCGGAGGCAGCGGAAGGACGAGCTGATTCGCACAGCTACCGCACTGGCCCTCACCGCCGGTGGCGGGGTCGAATCGGGACTGACACACGTTGCACCGGGGCCGGTTCTGGCCAGCCGGACGCCTACGCTTGGACACGTCGCTACCTCTCTCGTCACGAGCAGGGGGAAGACAGAGAGGGGCGGGGCTGCCGTTCCGCCAAGATCAGACAGCCCCGCCCACGCTTGAAGCGGCTACGCAGCCGCCTTCTGCTTGCCGGCCACACCGGCCGGGGCACGCAACGCGGTAGCCCGCAGGGAGTACGCCATCCGGCCATTGCTCGCCACGTACGGCGTGACCGTCATCCCCTCGAACTCCACCGCCTCGAACGGCGCACCGGTCGGAGGGACCGGCTGGTAGTCGGCCGAGATCTTGACCGTCGTCTCCCGCGACCGCTTCCCGAGTTCCGGGTCGAGGTCCATCACCCGGACCTGCCACACCCGCTGACCAGTCAGCTTGTCCTTCGCCGGAGACCGCCGGCCCGTCTTCTCGTCGTAGTCCTCCACCTCACCCAGCGACTCGGGCACCAACGCGCACCCCGCCGGGAACACGTCCTCACAACGCACGGCGAACCTCGTACCGCCACGCAGAGCCATCGCCCAATACCTCCACCCGTTGCCCTGGCTGGCTTGACTAGCCAGGTTGTGTGGATCAAAGGTAGGTCGGCTTGGCTAGTCATGTCAACGACAGTTGGAGAACTTTCCTAGCTTGGCTAGTCAGCGGTAGTGTCCGGCCATGAGTCTTGACCCTGATGACCCGCGCACACCGTCGCAGCAGATCGCCGCCGTACTCCGCGCCGAGATCAAGACCGGCAGGTTCGCCCCCGGCGAGAAACTGCCGTCCCAACACGACCTCGTCGAGCGGTTCAGCGTCGCCCGCGAGACGATCAAGGCAGCGCTTCGGAAGCTGCAAGAGGAACGGCTGATCGTCACCCGGCAGGGCAGCGGCACCTTCGTCCGCGCCAACACCGAGCGCCCGGTCGGACTACGGCCGCACGTCGAACGTGCCTTCGAGGCCACGAACGTCACGATCGACTTCGCCGGCTTCTCCGGAGAGACGCTCTACAACGCGATTCAGGAAACCCTGGACAAGGTACGCATCGGCCGGCTCACCCCGGAGTCGATCCGGCTACGGGTGCTGATCTCCGACATGACCGCACCGATGGCGATCCCCTGCCGCGCCGAGGACCAGGCCGACGACCCCGCCATCCGCGACCGCGCCCGCCGGATCACCGACCGGTCGATCCACGCCGTGACCGACGCCGTACAGGAACTCGCAGACCTGGGCCTGGTCAAGACCGCCACCGCAGAGGTACGGGTCCACAAGGCAGCCCCGCTGTTCAAGCTGTTCATCATCAACGAGCAGGAAGCATTCTTCGGCTTCTACCCCGTGGTCGAGCACACGGTGATGGTCGACGGCAAGCCGATGGCGATCTACGACGCGATGGGCAAGGACGCGATCCTGTTCCCGTTCACCCCGAGCGATGAAGACTCCTCCAATGACGCCCTCTACGTCGAGCAGGCCCGCGCCTGGTTCGACAGCATGTGGACCACGATCGCCCGCGAGTACGCCTCGTGAGCCGCGCCGACCTCGCCGCCGTCGTGGACCGCGCCCGCGTCATCCTGCTCGACTTCGACGGACCGGTGTGCAACATCTTCGCCCAGCGCCCCGCGTCGACCGTCGCCCACGAGCTGCGCCGCCTGCTCGTCGACCAGGGCGTGACGCTGCCCGCCGAGATCCTGCACGAGCCCGATCCGCTGGCCGTCCTGCGATTCACCGCCACACTCGGACGGCCCGCCGTCGTCCGCCAGGTCGACGAGGCGCTGACCCGCGAAGAGGTCACCGCGGCCCGTACCGCCGAACCGACCCCGTACGGCCGGGAGGTCATCGTCGCCGCACACCAGACCGGCCGCCGGGTCGCCGTGGTTTCGAACAACTCCGCCGACGCCGTCCACGCCTACCTGACCGGTCGCCGGCTCACCAGCTACGTACACCCGGTCATCGGCCGCGCCCACGCCAACCCCGACCGGATGAAGCCGAACCCGGCACCGGTCCTGGACGCCGTCCGCGAGCTGCACGCCGACCCACGGGATTGCGTCCTGGTCGGCGACTCGGCCAGCGACATCGAAGCCGCTCACGCCGCCGGAGTCGCCGCCATCGGGTACGCCAACAAGCCCGGCAAACGCGAACGGCTCGCCGCAGCGGACGCGGTCATCGACAGCATGGCCGACCTGGTAGCCGCCTTCGCCGTCGACGAGCTGTAGCAGCATCCACCCCCGCACACGAGCGCCCCGGACGATCATTCCCGGGGCGTTTCTCGTGCCTCAGTCGACGTGCGGCACCCGACCCGCGAGGTAGTCCGCGATCTGCCGCCGCATCGTCGGATGGATGTCCAGCTCCGCCAGCTCGTCCGGCAGGAACCAGGCAACGTCACTCGCCTCGTCGTTCGCCGCCGGAGCACCACCCACCGGCCGGGCCAGCAACGTCACCTCGTATTCCTGCCGGACCTCACCATCGGAGTACGCCACGATGTGCCCCGGGTCGGAGTAGACGCCAACGATGCCAATCACCTCGACCTCGACTCCGGTCTCTTCCAGAGTTTCCCGGACCGCGCACTCTGACGGAGTCTCGCCGATCTCCATCTTGCCCATCGGCAACGCCCACTGGTCGGTGTCGCGCCGCCGTTGCAGCAGGATCGCGCCCTGGTCGTCGACCGCCAACACCCCGCAGGCAGGAACGAGCGTGTTCGCCTTCGGCGCGTCCGGATCGTTCCAGTGCTCGACACGACCCATCCTCAGACCTCCGTCCCCAGCCACGGCACCGCCGTAGCCCACACCCGGTCGAAGCTGGCCGCGTAGTGCTCGAACAGCCCGCCACCGTCGACCTTACGGAGATGGAACGTCGGATTCGCCGACGCCGGCTCACCATACGCATGCGGGTTCGTCAGGATCTCGTCGTCGTACCGGAACAGACTCGCGTACAGCGTCGTCGGATGAAGCCGAACCTCACACCCCTCCACGCCGGCCAGCTCCCGGTAGTACGTCAACGACGCCCGGATCTTCGCCGCCAGCGTGCCGCCAAGCCCCTCCTCCCGGTCCCGAACCGCTACCGCCTCGCTCGCCGGGTCGCCGAAGCACAACCGGACCTGCACCCCGGCCGACAGCCGCTCAGCGAGCATGCGCGCCACCCGAGGCTGCGTCTGCGCGAAGAACGTCCCGGAGAACACCAACACGTCGATGCGCTCCTGGGCCTCAGTGAGCAGCCGTAGCCACGTCTCACGCGGCACCGACGCCCGATCCGGGAAAACCTCGATCAATTCCGCGCGGCTGGCTTCCTCACGCTTACCAGCGACCGACGCGAGCACAGCCGGCCACAGGTACGCCTCTTCCGCACCCAACCGCCGCGCCGTCGCCCACCGATGCCGCCGATGCGGAACCCGACCCAGACTGATCCACCGCTCCACCGTCTTCGGATCTACACCGCACTCATCGGCCAGGTCCTCAACACGCACCCCACGACGAACCATCACCGTCCGCAGACGTTCATTCATCTCTCTATTGGACGTTTCCTCCACCGGACGTTTCAAGCCCGTCACAGGACGTTTCCCAACGCCCCCAGACGTCGACCGACAGTCCACTAGGGCGGATGCGCCGTACCCGCCACCAGCCGTTGACTACACACCGTCGTACGAAATTGTCCCTGTCTCCGTGCTCGCCGCCATGGCCGCGAGGGTAGGTGAGTACGACACCAACGGTCGGGGTGCGGGTCATCACCCTCTAGCCCGCGCCCCGACTTCGGGACCGATAGGAGAACGGGACGTGTCCGGACGCCGACGCCCCAGAGAGTGGCCACCCCGAAACTCGATCACCCCGGGGGCAAGCCAACATCCATCATGGGTGACGGAGCCGGCCGAGCCGGAAGAACGGTTCGTCCTTCACATACCCTTCCGGGCCGCAGACGTAGGCGCAGCCTTCGAAAGAGCGGGATTGGTCGCCGACATCTTCCTGTTTCTCCCCGACTTCGACCGAGGCGAAAGCACCGTCACATACGAAGGCGACCAGGTCAACCACTATCGTGTCATCTGTGATCGGCCACTTCCCAACGGAACCCGCTGTCCCCTCTACCACTCCCATTCCGGCGAATGCCGCCCGACTTGAAGAGCCGGTCCTTCTCAACTTTTCACTGTCGAATCTTTTCTACGTCGGCGATGCTGACCGAAAGGGGTCGCATCCGCGCCAAGACGCACGGCGACCGCTGCGGAACTCACTCTGCGAGGCTCCTGATGTCCGGCGCGTCTCGCGTGATTACCGCAGGCCCGTCGGGCGCCTCAACCTGGAACTGTTGATCCATCACGGTGGGCCGGTGACCGGCTGATCCCCGCAGCCATCCGGCATCCGGTGGGTCGACGGCAAGCGGGCGCACTTCGTCGCTGAGCCTAGGACTTGCCTTTTCTGCCAACGATGGGCGGCGCCACATCGATGATAAAGGCGGGTAGCCCCATACGAAAAGTAAGATTGTGAACTAGCTCTCGGACATAAGGATGAGCAATCTCGACGACCCCCAGACTTCCAAATGCGTTGAGCTCATCTGCAGAAAGTTCGTCTGGCTGCCCTAATCTAAAGACTAGATTGAGCGCAAAATTCGCTTCAAATATCGCCTGCCCAGTACGATCCTTAGCCGAGAAGGTGTAGATGAAGTCATAAAGCACGTAATCCCCAGCACGGCCAACATTAGGCTCGACTGATACGGTTGGGGTTAGGGGTGGACTACTGAGAGCACCTAACAGTTTTGCCTGTATGTCGCGTAGGCGCAGATCTACTAACGAAACGAGGCTAGACACGCGATCCGACATGCGCCTCAGCTCGACATTAGGGCGGGTCATTTAGTCCCTGTCGCAACAAGCTCGCTGGTCAACCGCTGCATGTAGCCGGCTTGATCGCCTGGATCGCGATAGTGAATGTTTCCTACCGTCACATTCCCCGATGGGACCGAAATCGCCTGTCCTGTAGCATCAACTCCGGACGGACAAACCCACTCATCGACGATCTCGTTGTTAACTTTAATATCGCCGAGGACAGTTTCATAAGAAAGAGTCCTTTCAACCCAGGAGCCGGATAGAGATAGAGGGCCCTCCTTAAGCTGAATATCCAATTTGTAACCAAATGCCCGCGCCCAGCGCTGCAATGTGGGCAGCCGCGGTTCGCTAATACTCTTCTCAAATTCAGATACCGCCGACTGAGTGGTTTCTAGGCGCCGAGCAACCTCCGCCTGGGACCAACCTCGCTCCTTCCGCAGACGATAGAAGAGAAGGATCAAGGAGTCTCGAAGCTCTTGATCCTCCCATGCAGCTCGGAAGTCAGGATCTTCGAGCTCGCTGCCGCTCGGATGCTGGATCTGGGTGGAGTCCATGGACAGGGTCCTACGTCGACCGAACCTAGGCATCGCCACTCCCTCCGCCGTCGCCAAGGCATACCCCACGTCGGGCATCGGTGTTACCGATAATACTCATCAACGACCGTGCGATGGAAGGGTTTCGCCCTGACAACTTTGCCTACACTTGACCAAGCCGCCATAGTCTGCTCCATGATCGCATCCTGACTCTGGCCACCCGTATGGCCTGGTCAGGGGGCGTGCGATCGGCCGAGACGTACGGGACCAGCGCTATGGCAACCTGATCGGCGTTCAACAGGCGGCGCCGCCCCTGGTAGCCCCAGATGAGGCCGTGCACCTGTCCATCGACGCGCGTCCGCATGAGTTGCAGACCGCCGCCCAGCGCGATGTGGTCCAGGGGGCAGTCCTGGACGGTAGTGTCATCGATGAATTGACTGAGCTCAGTCTGTCGGCGAATCAACGATCGGATCACGACCTGTGCCTTTTGCCCCAGACCGTCAAGCTCTCGACGGAAAACAGGGCGCCCATCCTCGTCACGATAGAGATGCCAGGTCGTCGGCACAGGCGAGCCTTCCGTGCTCCTGTAGGGGTTTGAAGAGCACTCGAAACCTTATCGACACTTTGAGCACGTCGCTATCAGTGTTGTCGCCATACCGCTCGGTAGTATGGCTAACCCCCAGTAGCGACAAGGTGGGTGTTGCATCAGTAGCAAGGACCGCACCTCGACCGTTGAGGCAAAGAGGACAGAATGCGCCAAAAAGGGCATCACGGCCCAATTCTAGGGCCGCGGACGTATGCACCTACAACCGGCCGCCCACAGGGGCGCAGTGGCTACGGTTCGGGCAGATTGGGTGGTAACATGGCGTGCCTTCGTCTAGACTTGCACCTGAGGCTTAGCCTCGCCTTAGGAACACCCGGTTGGCGTTGAGAAGGCCGACTGGACGATGGCATCCGGCTGCTACCGGGTGCCATCAACCTCTTCAGGGGGCACCACAGCGTGGCGCCCCCTGAGCTAGTGGCCTATGGATCGCTTGTTGTCAGCCAGCGAAGAGCTTAGATGCGAGCTCGATCGCGACCACCACGGTCGACATGGCATCGACCCCGATGATGATGTAGCGGATGATCAATGAGTGGAGGCGGCAACTGGGGCACCCCTTGGCCTGATCATCCTGATATGCCTCGTCCATAGTGAGACACCCTTCTGACGGTGGTGTTGAGAAGGCCTTGTGGATCTTGGACCGGCTGCTACCGGTCGTCCGTACGCCCGCGCAGGACGTTGGATCTTGGTGCTGTTCAGCTATCAAATATCGGTCTTACTTGTAGACCTTAGCAGCGAAGACGGCGTCATGACCCGGGGGTACACCGGCGCTCGGCCGCACCGCTCGCCACGACCGCAAAGCCGAGAGCTGAGTCCCCAGACTCGGCGCTGTCCGTGAGGGCGACTTAAGGGTTTATATCCGCATCCTTGGACTCTTGCGGATGAGCCGTCGATGACGGGCCGACGCCCTTTCCCCGCGCGTCAAGCGACTGGCGCAAGCCGTCCTTGTCTTTCTGTGTGAGAAACAGCACTTCGTATTAGCTTGTTAGAGGCTTCCGTAGTACCTGTTTGGCGGAAGGCTCCGACCGAACGGAGGGTGTCGCTTCGGCTACGACACGCTGAGATGGATCTCCCCTAAGACGCTTATGTCCACAAACCAGCCCTACACGTCACACCCCTACACGTCACGCGCTGCCGAAACGTTCTCTGTTAGATCAAGCCGCCGCGCTCCGCGCGGCGGGCGGGAGCGGTAGGCCGTCCGGTGGCAAGCCGCCCCGGCTCGCTACGCGGCCGGGGCGGAGGCCACCGACACCCGACGGACGCCGCTCCCGGGCGAAGGCCAGTGCGAAGGTGCACGCGGGCCAGCTCGTCGACCACGGCCAGGACGCCGAGCACGGCGGTACGGAAGCCGGCGTGGCTGGCCGCCGTCGAACTCTTGGCTTCCGGCTGCCGCGCCAGTCCAACCCCGGGACTGGCTTGCCACCGGTCTACGTCCGCACCGTCATCCGTCCCGCCGCACCCACTGGGCACCGTGCGCCCCTACGGCCGCCGTATCTCTCGCTGCGGCCCCGAACCGGCGCAGCCCTCAGCCGGACGGCGGACACCGGCACCAAGACGGGCCCAGACAGCGCCGAGCCACCCGAGCGAGGTCCAGAGGAACCAAGATCGACCTGCCCACCATCTGCCCACAACTTGCTGTGGAGGGCTGGACTCGGCTGGACGGGGCGGGACCGAACAAGATCAGCCCCTCACCCGGTTGTCCCAGGTCAGGGGCTGATTTCGCACCGTGTGGCGGGTAGAGGATTCGAACCTCTGTAGCTTTCGCGACGGATTTACAGTCCGCTCCCATTGGCCGCTCGGGCAACCCGCCAGGGCGTGCCGCCACGCGTGGCGCGGCAGCGGAAGCAAGGATAGCGGCTACGTTGGGGGATCGTGCAACCGGGTACCGTCGGCATGTCGTACCACCGCCGGGTGCGGCCCGGCACACCTACAGTCGCATACAGCAGGAGCGAAATCATGGCAGCCAACCCGTCGTTCGACATCGTCAGCAAGGTCGACCGGCAGGAGATCGACAACGCCCTCCGACAGACGGAGAAGGAGCTCTCCACCCGCTTCGACTTCCGGGGCACCGGTGCCGAGATCTCCTGGTCGGGCGAGGAGGGGATCAGCCTCCAGGCCGAGACGGAGGAGCGGGTCAGGGCGGCCCTGGACGTCTTCAAGGAGAAGCTGGTCAAGCGGAACATCTCGCTCAAGTCGCTGGATGCCGGCGAGCCGCGCCAGTCCGGCAAGGCGTACAAGGTCGACTGCAAGGTCATCCAGGGCATCGACTCCGACAAGGCCAAGGCGATCAGCAAGAAGATCCGCGACGAGGGGCCGAAGGGCGTACAGGCGCAGATCCAGGGCGACCAGCTCCGGGTGACCGGCAAGAAGAAGGACGACCTGCAGAGCGTGATCTCCCTGCTCAAGGGTGAGGACTTCGGCGTCGCGCTCCAGTTCACCAACTACCGCTGAGACTGGCCGTTCCCGAACGGACCGCCCCACCACGCGAGGTTCCCAACCCTCCGGCGTGCTGGCTCCGCCGACTTCCGGCAGACCCGACGCGGTCCCGGCCATCCTCTTACGAGACGGCCGGGGCCGCACCACCTGGCATCGGGCAGCAGCATGGCTACCTGCGTGCCCCCTCGGGTCGGCATCGTCGCGGTACTCCCCCGCGTACCACCGTCGGGCGAACTCATCGAGATCCATCCCGAGCAGGCGGGTGCGCTCGGAGCGGATGCGGTCGTGCTCTTCCTCCGCATTCAGCTCCACGACTTCGATGTCGCGGGGATTGCTGGCCATGATCGCGTCCCTACTCTCTCCGTCGGCGCCACGGCATCCAGGGCAGGCGGCACCTTCCGCACGGTGTGCGGACGGCTGCCTGCCCTGGATCGTTGCCGCGACGCCAGGGCAGGCAGCCGATCCGTGGATAACCGGACGCTCTGGCGACGAACGCCTGATCACGCGCGCCGCGCGTAGCCGCCCGCTTCCGCAGGTCCGCCACCCGGCGCAGCCCGGCGACCTGCACGTAGACCTCACGCCGTTCCGTCGCCTCGCCGTTCCGATTCAGGACGTAGCCGGTCAGCCAGCACCAGCCGTAGTACGTCGGCCGCCGGTCCACGCGCAGTATGCGCAGCAGCAGTGCCCGGTCGCCAGCGAACTGGACCGAAGCCCGGCCGTCGACCCGAACCAGATCCCCGACGCGTGGCAGCGCGCTCATGGTCTCCGACGCTCCAACGCCGCCCGCACGTCTCCGGCCGTCACCGCCGCCGGCAGCGTCCCGCCCAACAGCACCCTGACGGCGTGCTCCCGCCGGTGGACCTCGACCGCCCACGACCAGAGCGGGCAGCCGTCCGGGCCGCACCTGCCGCACTCCCGCAGCGCGTGACTGCCGAGGACGAGTCGCGCGAAGGCGCACTCGACCGGAACCGGCCACTCCACTGCCAGCCAGCGCCGCACCATCCGAACTACCACAGCCGTTCCAGCCCGGGTCGGACGCCGGTCTCCTCCCGCTCGACCCGTCGGCGGACTGCGGCGAGCAGCACGATGCATCCGCCCCTGGGCGCGCACTCCGCGCACCGCCCGCCATCCGCGTGCGCATCGAAGATCCGCTGGTCCGTCACCTGCTGGTCCGGGGAGCTGTCCATCCTCACCCCTCCTCCCGGTCGCGGCGCCCCGGATCACCGATCGCGGAGCGCCACTCTCTACTCCCACCGGTGCCGGCCGAGCCCGCCCTCGCAGGACCAGGCGTCGACCGACCGGACGTGGCTGCGGCTCCCCGACCAGAGTTCCGGCGAGCCGATCAACACGTCCCGGGGTACAGCGTCGTCCGGACAAGGGCGTGGGCGACAGGAGGCGGCCGTCAGCAGACGTGTTTGCTGACGGTGACTCTCAGAGGCCGAGCCGGCGTTCCAGCTCCGTTGCCCGGCGGGCCAGCCGTACCGAATGGGTGGCCTCGGCGATGCTCGCCGCCTCGATCACGGCAGCACCGGCATGGTCGCGGTCTCCGGTCGCCTCGTGTGCCAGTCCCAGGTGTACGAGATAGTCGCCGACCCACTCCGCCCGGCGAGAACCCGAATCCAGGTCGTCCAGCCCATCCCTCAGGTGTTCGACCGCCTCGTCATGCCGACCACCGACCTGGAGCGCCAGGCCGCGTTCCAGCCGGAAGAAGGCAGCGGTGCGGTAGTAGTGCCAGGCGGGAACCGGGCCACGGTCCTCGACCGCCTCCTCCGCCAGGTCGGCACCGATCCGCAGCACCTCGTCGGCGGCCCGGTCCTCGCCTGCCAGCGCAAGACCCCGCGCGAGCTGGTAGTGGTCGTACGCGCGCTGCCCGACGTAGGCGCGGCGGTCCCGCAGCGCGGCTCGGGTGAGCCCGACCAGCGCCCCGACGTCGCCCGACAGCCAGGCTCGGTGTCCCTGATAGCTGAGCAGGGTCGTCAGCATCTCGTAGTCGTCGGTCTCGATCGCCCACCCGCACGCCTGGTCGAGCAGTCGACCGGCCGGCTCCAGCGACCCGGCTGCCAGGTGCAGCCAGGCGGCGAACTGTGCCCACTGCGCGGCCAGGTCGAGTACGTCGTCACGCAGCTCGCCCCGGACCTGACCGAGGGCTGCCCGGACGATGTCGAGGTGGCACATGGTCGGATCGATGAGTGGGACAGCGCCGATCGCGTCGTCGAGCCGGCGCTGCTGGTCGAGGATGGCGTGCAGGGCGTCGACCGCCGGGGCGTCGATGGTGCGCGGCCGGGCGGCCATCCAGTCGAG
This sequence comes from Plantactinospora sp. WMMC1484, assembly GCF_049315195.1. NCBI lineage: Bacteria > Bacillati > Actinomycetota > Actinomycetes > Micromonosporales > Micromonosporaceae > Plantactinospora > Plantactinospora sp. WMMC1484. The sequence continues at coordinate 2,099,454 of NZ_CP186055.1, read as the reverse complement.
GCGCCCGGCGGTGTCCGGGTCCAACGCGGTGTCGGTGACCAGCGCCGTCAGGGTGCCGCCGCTGTCCAGGGCGGCGTCGAGGCGCTCGGCGACGTCGACTCCACCCGGCTGCTTCCGGCCGCTCTCCAGCTCCCACAGGTAGGTGTGCGAGTAGCACGTGGCGTCCGCCAACTGGCGCAGCGACAGGCCACGCTGCCCGCGCAGGCGTCTCAGTTCGACACCGAATCTCGGGTCGACGGCCACGGGTCGCGGCATGCGTGCTCCCGGCTAGCGAAGTGGGCTGCGCTCCGCCGGCTGCCAATCCGGCAGGCACCTCTTTACCACTTCGGACAGTACACGCAACATCCCGGCGAGTGTTCGTCGCCGTACGGCCGCCGTTATCCCTCGGGGGCGAGGGCCTGCTCCAGGCGTACCTCGGCATTTGCCTCGGCGCGGGCGATCGAGCCGGTCGGCAGGGCCGCGACCACGGCGGCGGCCGCGACCGCCGCGCCGGCGAAGACGAACGCCCACGGTACGCCGACCTGGTCGGCCAACACCCCGGCCACCGCGCCGCCGGCCGCGCTCGCCGCGACGGCCACGGTGACCACCCAGGTGTACGACTCGTTCAGCATGCTCACCGGGGAGATCCGGCCGACCATGGTGTTCTCCACGGTCAGCGCGGGGGCGATGGTCGCGCCGCCGAGCACCAGGGCGATGCCGAGCGCGATCGGGCCGGGCATCACCGCGAAGACGGCGAAGGTCGCCGCGAGCAGGCCGAGGAACTGCGCGAACTGGCGGGCGGCGTTCCGGGCCGGCTTGCGGGTGCCGAACCAGAGGCCGCCGAGCGCGCTGCCCGTGCCCCACATGGCGAGCAGGACGCCGGCCACGCTCTCCGCGTTGACCGGATCGTGTGCGGAGGCGTACGCCGGCACGGCCACCCCGGCGGCGCCGAACGCGATGCCGAGCCCGGCGACGCAGAAGAGCAGGGCGGGGAAGCCCTGCACCCGCAGCGGGCCGAGGCCCTTGGCGTGGTTCTCCCTGGGATGTGGCCGCCAGCCGCGCATCACCGGGCCGAGCGCCACGACCGCGGTGCCGACCAGGGTCACCACGGCGGCGCCGAGCAGGGCGGCCCCGGCGTCGGCGAGCAGGACGAAGGCCGCGACCAGCAGCGGGCCGACCACGAAGACGACCTCGAAGAGGGTGGTCTCGGCGGCGAGCGCGGTGTTGCGCAGGGCGTACCGGCCGGAGGCGGGGTCGGTGAGGTCGTTCCAGGCGCCCCGGATGGCGGCGGTCAGCGGTGGGAACGTCGCGCCGGCCACCGCCGAGGCGGTGAGGATCAACGCCAGCGCGTGGGAGCCGACGCGGCTGGCGAGCAGCAGGCCGACCAGCGCCACCGGGTGGGCGACGGCGGTGACCAGCAGCACCGGGCTCGGCCCGATCCGGTCGGCGATCCGGCCGGCGACCGGGCTGAGCGCGGCACCGGAGAGTGCGTAGACGCCGCCGGCCACGGCGGCCAGCGAATACCGGCCGGTGACCTGCTCGACGACGAGCAGCAGCGCCAGCGGGGTCATGCCGATGCCGAGCCGGCCGACCAGGCCGGCGACGAACAGCATCGGCGCACCCGGGATCCGCCACACTCCCAGGTACTGGCGCAGCGCGGTCACGGTCGGAACTCCCTCACGGGTCGGTGGTGGTGTGTAACGGGTGAACAGCCAACCGACCCTAACCTGCGTCCGGCCTGCCGCAGTACCGGATTCCCACCGTGCGCTCCCGGTCACGTCCCGTCCCGCCGCTGGACGAGCACGAGCACACCCCACACAGCAGAGAACCTGCGCCCGCTCGGCGTCATTGCCGTGGGCGCAGGTTCTCGGTCAGAGGTGTTAGGAGGGGGCCCTTCTACAACAGAAAGCGATAAGCGGGGGCCCTTCCTTGCACGCCCTTCCTTGCACTCACCTGTACTGGACGGGGCCGACGTTGCGGGTGGCCATCTGCTCCAGGCGGCGTACCCGCTCCGCCATGTTGGGGTGGGTGGAGAAGAGGTTCGCCATGCCGCCGCCCTTGAACGGGTTGTCGATCATCAGGTGGGCGGTGCTGGTCAGCCGGTTGTCGGCCGGCAGCGGGAGCCGCTGCGTGCCGGCGTGGATCTTCCGGAGCGCGCTGGCCAGTGCCAGCGGGTCCCGGGTCAGCGCGGCACCCGAGGCGTCCGCCTGGAACTCGCGGTTACGGCTGATCGCGAGCTGGATCAGCGAGGCCGCGATCGGGCCGAGCACGATCGTCAGCAGCAGGACCAGCGGGTTCGGCGAGTCCTCGTCGTCCCCGCCGCCAAGCGGGATGAACCAGGCGAAGTAGGCCAGCATGGTGATGATGCCGGCGAGGCCGGCCGCCACGCTGGAGATCAGGATGTCCCGGTTGTAGACGTGGGACAGCTCGTGACCGATGACGCCCCGCAGCTCCCGGTAGTCCAGGATCTGGGTGATGCCCTGGGTGACCGCGACCGCCGCGTTCTTCGGGTTACGACCGGTGGCGAACGCGTTGGGCTGCATGGTGGGGCTGACGTAGAGCCGGGGCATCGGCTGCCCGGCCTCGGTCGCCAGCTCCCGGACCATCTGGTAGAGCGCGGGGAACTCGGCCTCGCTGACCGGTTTCGCCCGCATCGCGCGCAACGCGAGCTTGTCGGACCAGAAGTAACTGACGGCGTTCATGACCAGCGAGAGCAAGACGGCGATCACCAGACCGCCGCTGCCGCCGAGCCAGTAGCCGACGCCGATGATCAAAGCGGTGAGCAGGCCAAGAAGCGCGGCTGTTTTGAGCCCGTTGTAATGGCTGTGCACGTTGACTCCTTCGGTGCGACGGGTGGGTGGGCCCGTTGACCGGTACAACACCGGGGTACCCCGTCAACAATCCGGATATGACTGTGAGTTGCCTGGGAAAGCCCCTCAACCAGGTGCGGTAAGCCTCAATTGGGCGCTGGAGCGGCCGACCTCACAGGGCGGCGACGTCCAGGATGAGTTGTGGGGCGAAGCCGGCGACGATCGCGACGGCGGTGGCGAGGGCCAGCGCGGCCACAACCGCCCAGGCGGGCCGGACCGGCCCGGGTTCCGGCACCGGGGCCGTGGCGGGGGCGGCCGGGGCGCCCGGCTCGGTCGGGGCGACGGGAGCGGCGGCGGCGTCACCGGCCCGGTCGGCGGCCGGCTCCGGGGCGTAGAGGGTGGCGGCGACCCGGACATAGTAGGCGAGTCCGACCACCGCGTTCAGTGCCACCACCACGGCGAGCCAGCCGGCGCCACCGGCCAGCAGCGACCGCACGACGGTGACCTTGGCGAAGAGCCCGGCCAGCCCGGGTGGCAGCCCGGCCAGCCCGATCAGCGCCAGCACGAACGCCGCACCGACCCAGGGCCGGCGTCGGGCCGCGCCCCGGTAGTCGGCGATCTCGCCGCCGTCGGCCGCCCCCGGGCGCAGCGCCACCACCGATCCGAAGGCGGCCAGCTCCAGCACCACGAAGAAGACCGTGTACGCCACCGCGGCGGCGACCGCCGTCGCCAGCGCCTCGGCGCCCCGCCCGGACGAGAGCGCCAGCGCGCCGAGCGGGGCGACGATGTAGCCGGCCTGGGCCACCGACGACCAGGCCAGCAGCCGCACCATCCGGCGCTGCCGGAGCGCCACCAGGTTGCCGACGGTCATCGTCAGCACCGCCACCGTGGCCAGCAGCGGGCCGGTGACCTGGGCCGGCAGCGCGGTCGCGGTGACCACGAGCAGCGCGATCACGCCGCCGAGCTTGGAGGCGGTCGAGAGGTACGCCGCCACCGGCACCGGCGCCCCGTCGTAGGTGGCCGGCGCCCAGGCGTGGAACGGCACCGCCGCCACCTTGAAGGCCAGCCCGAGCACGACCAGGGCGACCGCGACCACGGTCAGCGGCAGGTTCAGCAGCGCCGGGCCGGCCGGGAAGCCCTCACCGACCGGGACCGGCCGGGCCGCCTCGGCGGTGAAGACCGCGTCGAGCCGGCTCAGGTGCACCGCCCCGGTGACCGCGTAGAGCAGCGCCGCGCCGAGCAGGGTGATCGCGGTGGCGACCACGCTGACCACGAAGAAGGTCAACGCCGCCTCGGCGCCGGCCACGCTGCGCTGCCTGAGCCCGACCAGCACGTAGAGCGGCAGGGTAAGCGTCTCCAGCGCGACGACCAGGGTGATCAGGTCGCCGGCCGCGCCGAGTACGACGCCGCCGGTCATCGAGCAGGCGAGCAGGAAGCAGTATTCCCCCGGCGGCACCTGCCCGGAGCGCAGCAGCGGCGCGGAGAGCCCCAGCACCCCGAGGGTGAGCAGCGCGAAGAGGCAGCCGACCAGCGCCGCCCGGCCGTTGGCGAGATAGGAGCAGTCGTTGCCGGCGCAGAAGGTCGACCGAGGGCCGGCGGCGCCGACCAGCACCGCGCCGAGGGCGGTGGCGGCGGCGCCGGCGGCGAAGACGGCGACCGTGGCGCCGCGCCGGGCGACCAGCAGGTCGGCCAGGAGCACGAGTACGGCGGTGCCGGCCGCCAGGTACGCCGGCAGCAGCGCCACGTTGTCCACACTCTGGATCACGACGCCCGCCCGTCCACGGAAGACCCGTCCACGGAGAAGCAGCCGGAAGGCGCGGAGCCGACGGTGCCCGGATTCATCGGATCGCCTCCAGGAGTGCCCCGACCGGCACCTCGGCGTAGTCGAGCACCAGGGCCGGGGCGAGCCCGAGCGCGAGGGCGAGCAGCACCAGCGGGCCCCAGGCGAGCAGCTCGGCCCCGGCCAGTCCCGGGGTCAGGGTCAGCACCCGTGGGCTCGCCGGACCGTGCGTGACCCGGCGCAGCAGCCGCAGCAGGTACGCGGCGGTCAGCGCCCCGCCGAGCGCGGCGAGCACCGCCAGGCTGATCCAGAGCGGGCCGCCGACCCGCCAGGCGGCGACGATGGCGAACGACTCGCCCCAGAAGCCGGCGAGGCCGGGGAGTCCGAGCGAGGCGATCGCGGCGAAGCCGAGCAGGCCGGCGAGGCGCGGGGTGCTCTCCCGCAGCCCGCCCAGCTCGGCCAGGGCCCCGGTGTGCGCCCGGTCCTTGACCGCCCCGGCGAGGAAGAAGAGCAGGCCGGTGATGACGCCGTGCGCGATGTTGCCGATCAGCGCCGCCTGGATGCCGGTGGCGGTGAGCGTGGCGATGCCGAGCAGCACGAACCCCATGTGCCCGACGCTGGAGTAGGCGATCAGCCGTTTCAGCTCGCTCTGCGCCAGGCAGACCAGCGAGCCGACGATGATCGCCGCCACCGCCAGCACTCCGAGCACCGGGGCGGCCCACCGGGCCCCCTCCGGCGCCACCCCGACCGCCACCCGGATCAGCCCGTAGGTGCCCATCTTGAGCAGCACCCCGGCCAGGATCACGCTGCCGACCGTCGGCGCCTGGGTGTGCGCGTCCGGCAGCCAGGTGTGCAACGGCCAGAGCGGGCTCTTCACCGCGAACGCGATCGCCAGCAGCGTGAAGGCGGCGAGCTGGGTGCCCCGGGACAGCTCGGTGCCGCCGGTCAGCTCGGTCAGGTCGGCGGTGCCGGCGGCGGTGACCACCGTGAAGACCCCGACCAGCAACAGCACCGAGCCGAAGAGGGTGTAGAGGGCGAACTTCCGGGCCGCGTGCCGCCGCTCCTCGCCGCCCCAGACCGCGATGATCGCGTACATCGGCAGGAGGACGACCTCGAAGAAGAGGAAGAAGAGCACCAGGTCGAGGGCGAGGAAGGTGCCGAGGATGCCGACCTCGACCACCAGCAGCAGGGCCACCAGGGTACGACCCCGGCCCGGCGCCGGCACCCGCCACCAGGTGTACGCGCAGCAGAGCAGCGTCAGCAGCGCGGTCAGCACCACGAGCGGGTAGGAGACCCCGTCGACGCCGAGCTGGAACCGCAGGTCGAGACCGGGCACCCAGGGCAGGTCGACCTCGTGCCACGGCCAGATCCCGGGCGGGCCGGTCCCGGAGGTGCCGGCCGGGTCCGGCTGGTAGACGGCCCAGGTGTCGGTGGCGTCGACCGTCAGCAGGGCGGCCAGCGCCAGGGTGGCTGCCGCGAACGCCGTGCCGGTGATCCGGGCGGCCCGGTCGAGGCGGCCCGGCAGCAGGGCCAGCACCACCGCGCCGAGCGCCGGCAACGCCAGGGTGGCGACCAGACCCGCCCCGCCGAGGGTCACGTCGTACCCCCGAGGGCCAGGGCGGCGGCGAGACCGAGCAGCAGGGCGCCGCCGAGCACCGCCACCACCGCCCGGGGCACCCCGGCCCGGTGCAGCAGCTCCAGCCCGCCGCCGAGCCCACCGGTGCCCCGGCCGGTCCCCTCGACCGCCCCGTCCACCACCGTCTCGTCGGCCCGCCGGGCGAGCCGGCCGAGCGCCCGCACCGGGCGTACGACGATGGCGTGCTGGAGATCGTCGAGCCAGAAGGCGCGGGCGAAGGCCGGGCGGAGCGGACCCAGCGCGGTCGCCGGGTCGGCGGCCGGGTCGGCGCGCCAGCGCCACCAGGCGAGCCCGGCCCCGGCCAGCAGCAGCGCGACCGGGATCACCACGAAGCTGTCCAGGTGTGTCTCGTCCAGCGCCAGCGCGGCGCGGAACGGTGCGGCGAGGAGCGCGAGGCCGAGCGCCGCGCTCGGCACCGCGAGCAGCAGGATCGGCCAGCGCAGCAGGCCGGGTGGGTCGTGCGGGGCCCCGGCCGGGGTGTGCGCGGGCGCACCGGCCGGCGCGTCGATCGCGGACGTGCCCCGCTCGGCGGGTGACGAGTCCGGGCTCGCCGGGCTGGCGGGGGCGGCCGGGGTGTCGACCGGGGTGTCCACCGGATGCGGCTGGGCGCGGGCGGTGCCGAGGAAGGTGCGCAGCAGCAGCCGGGTGGCGTACCAGGCGGTCAGCCCGACCCCGGCCAGGCCGGCGAGCCAGACCAGCCAGCCGACCCAGGCGGCGGCCGGGCCGGCGTGGTGCCGGGCGGCCCGCTCGGCGACGACCAGGATGCCGTCCTTGCTCCAGAACCCGGCCAGCGGCGGCACCCCGGCCAGCGCGGCGAGCCCGATCGCGGTGCACCAGAAGGTCACCGGCATCGGCCGGCGCAGCCCGCCCATCGCGGACATCAGGTTGCTGCCGACCGCGTGGATCACCGCACCGGCGGCGAGGAAGAGCAGTGCCTTGAAGGCGGCGTGGCTGAGCAGGTGGAAGAGGGCTGCCGGTGGCGAGCCGACCGCCAGCGCCCCCGCCATGTAACCGAGCTGCGAGACCGTCGACCAGGCCAGTACCCGCTTGATGTCGTCCTGTGCGGTGGCGGCGAGCGCGCCGAGCAGCAGGGTCACCGCCGACATCACGCCGAGCACGGCGAGCGCGGCCGGCGCCCGTGCGAAGAGCGGGAAGAGCCTGGTCACCGCGTAGATCCCGGCCGCCACCATCGTCGCGGCGTGGATCAGCGCCGAGATCGGGGTCGGGCCGGCCATCGCGTCCGGCAGCCAGGTGTGCAGCGGGAACTGGGCGCTCTTTCCGGCCACCCCGGCGAGCAGCAGCAGGCAGGCGGCGGTGAGCGTACCGGGGGTGAAGTCGTGGGCGAGCACGTCGGATATCCGGAAACTGCCGGCCCCGACGCCGAGGATCACGATGCCGAGCAGGAAGCCGACGTCGCCGACCCGGGTCACCAGGAACGCCTTCACGGCGGCGGCCGGCGCCTCCGGCAGCCGCCGGTCGTGGCCGATGAGGAGGTAGGAGCAGATGCCCATCACCTCCCAGCCGACCAGCAGCATGATCAGGTCACCGGCCACCACCACCAGTAGCATCGCGGCGGTGAAGAGGCTGATCTGGGCGGCGTAGGGGGCGTACCGGTCGTCGTCGTGCAGGTAGCCGACCGAGTAGACCTGCACGGCCAGCGCCACCGCCGCCACCGCGACCGCGACCAGCGCGGCGGCCGGGTCCAGCCGGAGGGTGAGGGTGACCGGGAGCCCGCCGACGTCGACCCACTCGGCTGCGGCCTCGGTGCTCCGGCCGTCGAGGGCGACGACCAGCCCGACCGCCGCCGCCAGCGCCACCGCCGCGCCACCGATGCCGAGCAGCGCCGCACCGGTCCGGGACCGCTGCGGCAGCAGCAGCCCGACCAGGGCCAACCCGAACGGTACGGCCGGCAGCAGCGCGCCGAGCGTGACAGTGCCGGTCATCGGGGCGCTCCCGGTGCGTCAGGTGCCGGTGGTGTCTCCGGTGCCGTCGCTGCCCGCGTCACCGGTCCCGGTGCAGCCGACCCGATGCGAGCCGGTGCCGCCAGGATCGCCACCGGTCCGGCGTCCGGCACGTGCGAGTCGAGGCGTACGTCGTCGACGGTGACGGTGCCGCGCAGCCGGTAGAGCTGGAGCACGATTGCCAGCCCCACTCCCACCTCGGCAGCGGCGATCACGATGACGAAGAGGGTGAAGACCTGTCCGGTGAGCGGTAGCCCGTCGGCGCTGCCGGCGACCGGGGGCGGCTGGCCGAGCGCGGCGTGCAGCGGGGCGGCGTCGGCGGTGACCAGCAGCAGGTTGACCGCGTTCAGCATCAGCTCGACGGCCATCAGCACCAGCACCGCGTTGCGGCGGCGCAGCACGCCGTAGACGCCCAGGCCGAAGAGGAGGGCGGCGACGACGTACGGGATGGCGGGCCTCACTGCCGCCGCCCCGGGAGCCGTACGCTCACCGCGATCGCCCCGACCAGGGCGGAGAGGAGCAGCACCGAGAGCACCTCGAAGGGAAGCACCCAGGAGCGGAAGATCTCCGTGCCGATCCGCTCGGCGGTGCCGGGCACCGGCAGCTCCACCCTGGACCAGCGGTACGCGTCGACGAGCAGCGCGGCCAGCCCCAGGCCGGTCCCGCCGCCGATCAGCGCGGCCGGCCAGCCGGGCCGGTCGAGGTCGTCGGCGGCGCCGATCGGTGCCCGGGTCAGCATCACCGCGAAGAGCAGCAGCACGACGACCGCGCCGACGTAGATCAGCAACTGCACCCAGGCCACCAGCTCGGCGGTGAGCACCAGATAGAGCCCGGCGACCGCGCCGAGGCAGACCACCAGGTAGAGGCCGGCCCGGACGAGGTGCCGGGTGGAGACCACCAGCACGCCGGAGCCGACCGCCACCGCCCCGAGGGCCAGCATCAGCACGTCGGCCCCGCTCACGTCGACTCCTCCGCGGACGGCGGCGCGGAAGCGGGCCGGTCCGGCTCGGCGGGCGGGGCCGAGACGGGACGCTCGGCGGCGGGCGGGGCCGAGGCGGGACGCTCGGCGGCGGGCGGGGCGGAGGCGGGGCGCTCGGCGGCGGGCGGGGCGGAGGCGGGGCGCTCGGCGGTCGTGGGACGGGTGGGGCGGCGGGTGCGTACCGCCGGGCCGGACGACCGCTCCCCGGCCGGGCCCGCCTCGGCGGCCCTGCGGGCGGCGGTCTCCTCCTTGGCCGGCTCGCCCCGCGGGTCGTGCGCGGGCGGCGGCGGCACGGTCGCCATCCACTCCCCGAGGTGCTCCTTGTCGTGCAGCAGGTCCCGGATGTCGTACTCGGCGTATTCGAACTCGGGCGACCAGTAGAGCGCGTCGAAGGGGCAGACCTCGATGCAGATGCCGCAGTACATGCAGAGCGAGAAGTCGATGTCGAAGCGGTCCAGGACGTTGCGCTGGCGCGGCCGGGCCGCCCCCGGCATCGCCACCTCCTCCTTGTGGGAGTCGATGTAGATGCACCAGTCCGGGCACTCCCGGGCGCAGAGCATGCAGACCGTGCAGTTCTCCTCCAGCAGCGCGATCACGCCCCGGGAGCGCGGCGGCAGCTCCGGGGCGACGTCCGGGTACTGCTGGGTGTGCGAGCGGCGGGTCATGGTCTTGAGGGTGACGGCGAGCCCTTTCGCCAACCCTTCGCCCGGGATGCTCATGCCGGCACTCCGCTGCGCGCACTCATGCGCCATATCCTGCCGTGTCGGCGGTTTCGGCGCGACCACCCCCGGCCAGATGGGCGGTATGGTGGCGTGGGGTGACGCATGCCCGCCATCCGCGAGAGGGAAGCCATGACCGCGGCCTTGAACGATCCGTACCCGCCGGCCGGCGGGTGGACGACGGACGACCTCGACGCGATGCCCGACGACGGCCACCGCCGCGAACTTCTCGACGGAGTCCTGATCATGTCGCCCTCCCCCACCGCCGCGCACCAGACCATCGCCTGGCGGCTCGCCGCCGCGTTGGACGAGGACTGCCCCGAGCAGTACGACGTCACCCAGGCCGTCGAGGTGCGGCTCAACCAGCGCCGGTCGTTCATCCCGGACGTGCTGGTCACCACCGCGCAGGCGGCGGCCCGGCGGACCGCGAGGTACGAGCCGCACGAGGTGGTGCTCGCCGTCGAGATCGTCTCGGAGAGCTCGGAGAGCATGGACCGCTTCACCAAGCCCGCCCTCTACGCCAGGGCCGGCATCCCCCACTACTGGCGGATCGAGACCAGGGGCGGGCTGGTCGTGCACACCCACCGGCTCGACCCGGTCGAGGAGATCTACGTCGAGACGGGCCGGTGGACGACGTTCGTCGACACCGGCGAGCCCTGGCCGATCAATCTCGCGGTGAGCCGCCTGACCCCGCGCCACCTCTAGCAAAGGTCGACATCACTCGATCGACGAGCGACACCGGTCGACGTCTCGTCCGGGCGACGTTCCTCTCGGCGCAACGGTCCGGCCGGCTCGGATGATCGGCGAGGTGTGTCGTTCGGGTGTCGGACGGGCCGGCCCGGAGGGCGGGTGCGGCAAAGGCGCGATAGCGGGTGGAATGGTGCCTGTCCCCTCCGCTCTCGGCCCCGTTTTCGGCCCCGTTCGCCTCCCGGCACGGTGGAGTCGGACCGTCGCGGCAACGACGGCCCGACTCCAGCGCGCCGGAACACCGGAGTGTGCCGGCCGGGCGGTCAGGCGATCGCCAGCCTGACCCCGGCGGTCAGCACGAGCTGGCCGAGCGCCACCGGCACCAGCACCAGCCAGCAGAGCCGCTGCAACTGGTCCTCCCGGAGCCGAGGATAGGTCACTCGGAACCAGATGATCACGAACGAGACGGCGAAGACCTTGAGCAGCGTCCAGAGCCAGCCGAGGTACTCGTCGCCGAACGGCCCCTGCCAGCCGCCGAGGAAGAGCACGGTGGTCAGGGCGGCGATCACCACGATGCCGACGTACTCGGCGAGGAGGAAGAAGGCGAACCGGAGCCCGGTGTACTCCGTCAGATAGCCGAAGACCAGCTCCGAGTCGGCGATCGGCATGTCGAACGGCGGGCGGCGGATCTCGGCGAGCCCGGCGACGAAGAAGACCACCATCGCCGGTGCCTGCCACGCCAGCCACCACGGCTGCCAGGCTTCCACGATGCCGGGCAGGCTCAGCGTGCCGGCCGCCATCGCCACGCTCGCCGCCGCCAGCACCAGCGGCAGCTCGTAGCCGAGCAACTGGGCCGCGCCCCGGATCCCGCCGAGCAGGCTGTACTTGTTGGCCGACGCCCACGCCGACATCAGCACCGCGACCACGCCGACGCCGACCACCGCGAGTACGAAGAACAACCCGATGTCCAGCGGCTGTCCGACCAGGTCGTTCGGGCCGAGCGGAATGACCAGCAGGGCCAGCAGGTATGGCACCAGCGCCACCACCGGGGCGAGCCGGAACACCGCCCGGTCCGCCTCGCGCGGCGTCACGTCCTCCTTCTGCACGAACTTGACGCCGTCGGCGACGAGCTGTGCCCAGCCGTGGAAGGCGCCCGCGTACATCGGGCCGAGCCGGCCCTGCATGTGCGCCATCACCTTGTGCTCGGCCTGGCCGACGATCAGCGGCAGCAGCAGAAACGCGGCGACCACCCCGACGACCCGGACCAGCAGTTCCAGCCAGAGCGGCATCAGGCACCTCCGTCGCCGGTCGCTCCGGACTCTCCGGCCGGCGGCCCCCATTCCCCCGGCGCCGGCACGCCCGGCGGCCGGACCGCCTGCCGCCGCGACGTGCCGGCCTCGGACTCGCCCGGCTCCTTGGCGCCGGGCCATGCCTTCGCCACCCGGGAGGCGAGCACGAATTCCTTGCGCAGCGGATGCCCCTCGAACTCGGGCGGCAGCAGCAGCGGCGCCAGATCCGGATGCCCGGCGAAGTCGATGCCGAACATCTCGTGGGTCTCGCGCTCGTGCCAGGCCGCGCCGGGGAAGAGGTCCACCACGGATTCGACGGCCGCGACGTCCCGGGGCACCCGGGTCCGGAGCAGCAGCCCGTGCCGGTGTGTCGTCGACCAGAGGTGCGCCACCACGTCGAAGCCGTCGGTCAGCTCGTCAACGGCGGAGAGCCAGTCGAAGAAGTCGCAGGCCAGCTCGGTGTCGTCCCGGGCTGCCCGGACCGCGTCCCGCCACCTGCCGACCGGCACGTCAACGGTCGCCCGGGCGTACGTCTGGCCGCCGGACTGCCCGACGGTCACCTCCGCCTCTGTCTCGACCACCGATCCGGCCTCGACCACCGTCTCGGCCTCCGCTTTCGATCCGGCCTCGACCGCCGATCCGGTCTCCGCCACCGATCCGGGTTCCGCTTCCGCGAGCAGCGTGCGTAGCCGGGCACCGACCTGTTCCGGGGTCATGTCCGCGATCCTAGGGCCATCTCCGGCCGGTCCGGCGGTCGTGGACCGGTTTCGGCAACTCCGGGGCTTATCCGCGACGTCCCGGGGAAGAATCATCGAATGCGCGCGATTACCGTGACCCCGGGCCGGGCGGATTCCCTGCGGTTGGTCGACGACTTCCCGGAGCCGATCCCTGACGAAGGTTCGGTGCTGGTGGAGGCCGTGGCCGTCGGCATCTGCGGCACCGATCACGAGATCATCGACGGCGACTACGGCGAGGCGCCTCCCGGCGCCACCGATCTGGTCATCGGGCACGAATCACTCGGCCGGGTGCTCGACGATCCGTCCGGTTCGCTTTCCCCCGGCGACCTGGTGGCCGGGATCGTCCGACATCCGGATCCGGTGCCCTGCGCCAACTGTGCCGTCGGCGAGTGGGACATGTGCCGCAACGGCCAATACACCGAGCACGGCATCAAGTGCCTCCAGGGCTTCGCCCGGGACCGCTGGCGGGTCTCACCGAAGTTCGCCGTACGTCTCGACCCGTCCCTGGCCGAGCTGGGAGTGCTGCTCGAGCCGACCAGCGTGCTGGCGAAGGCATGGGAGCACATCGAGCGGATCGGTGCCCGGGCCGCCTGGGAACCGAAGCGGGTCCTGGTCGCCGGGGCCGGGCCGATCGGTCTGCTCGCCTCGCTGCTGGCCGCGCAGCGCGGCTACGAACTGCACGTGCTGAACCGGTCGGCGAACGGAGAGAAGCCCGGCCTGGTCGAGGCGCTCGGTGGGACGTTCCACACCGGCAGCCTCCCCGAGCTCGGCATGGAGTTCGACATCGTGCTGGAATGCACCGGCGCCCCGACGGTGGTGCTGGACGCGATGTGCCAGGCGGCGCCGAACGGCATCGTCTGCCTGACCGGCGTCTCCTCAGGACGAATGATCGACTTCGACGCGGGCGCGCTCAACCGGGCACTGGTGCTGGAGAACAACGTGGTCTTCGGCACGGTCAACGCCAACCGACGGCACTGGGAACGCGCCGCCGAGGCGCTGGCCGCCGCCGACCGGGACTGGCTGGCCCGGATGATCACCCGCCGGGTCCCGGTGGACCGGTACGCGGCGGCGTATCACTCGGAGCCAGACGACATCAAGGTGGTGCTGGAGTTTCCGCACTGACCACGAGCCAGGAGCAGACGCGGGCACCCGCGCCACGGGTACCCGAGACCGGACCGCTGCCCGACGGAATCAGCGATCTCCGGTCGGTGGTGGCACCGGCGGGGCGGTCAGCGACTCGACCGTGCGGACGGCCGGCTCGCCCGCCCGGTCCGCCGCGCCGGCCCGGTCGGCCGGTGACGCCAGGTCGTCGGGTCGGGAGACACCGCCGATGCCGGACCGCTCGGCCGCGATCTTGTCCTGCAACCGCAGGATGCCGTGCAGCAGCGCCTCGGGGCGCGGCGGGCAGCCGGGGACGTAGACGTCGACCGGAACGATCTGGTCGACGCCCTTGGTGACCGAGTACGAGTCCCAGTACGGCCCGCCGCAGTTCGAGCAGGCGCCGAACGAGATGACGTACTTCGGCTCGGGCATCTGGTCGTAGAGGCGCTTGATCGCCGGGGCCATCTTGTCGGTGACCGTGCCGGAGACCACCATCAGGTCGGCCTGGCGCGGGCCGTGCGCGAACGGGATCACGCCGAGCCGGATGAAGTCGTGCCGGCCCATGCTGGTCGCGATGAACTCGATGGCGCAGCAGGCCAGCCCGAAGTTGAAGACCCACAGGGAATAGCGCCGGCCCCAGTTGAGCACGAACCGGATCGGCTCTCCGAGCACCCCGGGTAGCTGCACGGCCGGCCTCCTTCCCGTCGCCCACCCGACAGTGAACCACAGGACCGGAGTCCCGGGCTCGGCCGTCGAGCCATCAGCGCCCCCTGCTCACCGACTGGCCGTCGCGGGTTGGAACAACTCGACGAGGTTGCCGGCGGGATCGGCGAGGAGAATCTGGCGTCCTCCCGGGCCGACGACCACATCGCTGCGGAACGGCAATCCGGCCCGCCGCAGCCGGTCGATCTCGGCATCCAGATCATCGACGGTGAGATGGACACGGTTACGCCCGGCGGCGGTGGCGTCGTCGGGAGTGGCGCGGGCACCGGAACTGGCCGCCCCCGACAGCAACAGCCGCAGCGGGCCCCGCACGACGTCGGCGAAGGCAGGTGAGGCGCTGGTGTTCAGGACGAACCCGAGATGCGTGGTGTAGAAGTCGACGGCCGCCGCCACGTCGTCGACGATGTAGCGGACACTGGCGTACCGGTCGGACGCTGTCACGGCTGGATCTCCTTCAGTATCGTGTGCTGCCGAGGACGGGCAGCAGGTGTCTGACCCGGGTGTCGATGTCGGCTGCGGTGCGTTGGAAGGCGGGGAAGCTGGCCTGGTCGGTGTCGCCGAACGCGTCCGGGTCGGGGACGCTCCAGTGCACTCGCCGCGGGTGGTCCGGAAAGTCGGGGCACACCTCGCGAGCCTTGTCGCAGAGGGTGACGACATAGTCGAACCGGCGACCGGTCAGCGTGCCCCAGGGCCGGGGACGCTGACCGGAGATGTCGATGCCAAAGCCTTCTCGCATCACCCGCACGGCGTTGGGGTGCAGGTCGGGCCTTGGCCGGCTGCCGGCACTGGCCGTCATGACCTGCCCATTGGCGTGCTGGCGCAGCAGCGCCTCGGCGATCGGCGAGCGGGCGCTGTTGCCGGTGCAGAGAAAGAGCACCCCGATGCGGGGCGAACGTCGCAGGTCCACCGGGGGCACGCGCGGCTCGCCGGGTGCGGGGCGCAGCCCGGGGTGTAGCGCCGCAGCGGTGTCTGCCAGCGCTTCCGCGCAACGCTCCAGGTCCAGATGGTAGTAGCTGTCGCGGCCGTCGAAGCTGCTGCGTGTGACGGTGACCAGCCCGCTGTCGCGCAGTAGCCGCAGGTGGTAGGAGACCAGATTCTGCGGCTCACCCACCAGTGTCACCAGTTCTCGGACCCGGTAGTCGCCGGCCGTGAGCTCGGTCAGCAACCGCCACCGCAGAGGATGTGCGGCGAGACGCGCAAACGCTGGGACCGCTCGACTCGACATCACCACGAAAGATACATCAAACTGAGCTGATAGATCAAGCCAATTTGATGGATATGCGCATCCGCTCTGCAACCGGGCAAGGGCGACGCAGCCCGCGCACCGTCCACCCGGGCACCGTCCACCCCGGCCCGGCAGACCGCGCGCCGGCCGATTGCGCGCCGCGCCGGCCGATTGGACGCCGGCGGCAGCCCGGGCTCGTCTGCGGCCGGCGCCGGCTAGTGCGTTGTCCATGAACGTTTGCCGGGTCTGAGTGGGTCAGGCGGCCTTGAGCCGGGGCCGTCCCCAGCGGTGTTGTCGTTCGCTGCGGACGCGGGCTCGTTCGCGGCGTTGGGCGGCGAGGACGTCGGGGTGGCGGGCGTTGGCGTTGCGCCAGCGCAGGTATTGCTGCAGCTTGCGGGTCAGGACGGTGTGGTTGGGGTGGTTCGAGTTCGCCATGGTGAACGTGCGCAGCGGTCCGAACTGCGCCTCGATCGGGTTGGCCCAGGACGCGCTGGTCGGCGTGAGACACAGCTCGACCTTGTTCCGGGCCGCCCAGGCCCGGATCGTCGGGGTCTTGTTCGCCGACAGGTTGTCCAGGATGACGTAGATCGGTGCGCCGTCCGGCCGCGTCCTGCGGATCGATTTCAGCGCGGACAGGGTGTGATCGGCGCCTTTGCGTCGCCGGTTCACACCCCAGAGCTGGTCGTCGCCGAGGCTGTAACAGCCGTGGAAGTAGCGGATGCCGTGCGTGCGGTGGTAGGTCGCCGGCAGCCGGTCCGGATGCGACCGCCGTGCCCAGCCGCGGCCGTGGTGCGGGCGGATCGACAGCGGCCCGAACTGGTCGAAGGCGAAACACCGGTTCGGGAACCTGGTGGTCACTTCCTCGATCCGGTCGAGTTTGGCATCGAAGTCCGGGTCCTTGGATTCCTTCCAGGTGCGGGTCCGCTGCCAGCTGACCTCGTTACGGCGCAGGATCTGCCGCAGCCGTTCCCTGCCTACGTTCACGGTCCGGGCAGCGTCGGTGGCGAGGTAGTCGGCGAGTTTGCGCAGGCTCCAGCAGGTGAAGGGCCGCCCGAGCGTGCTCGGGCGGGCCTTGGCCGTCGCGACGATGAACGCGATGTCGTCGTCACTGATCAGGCGGGGACGGCCTCCCGCCCACTGAGGGTCCAGTGCGCGAAGACCGATCTCGTTGAACGCGTGGATCACGTCACGGACGGTGTCCTCGTGCCCGGCGATCAGGTTCGCGATCGCCGGCACCGGTGTCCCGGACGCCGACGCCATGATGATCAGCGCCCGGCGCACCCGGACCGAATCATGCTTACCCCGGCGGACCAGTTGTTGCAGCTTGCGGCCCTCTTCCTGCGTCAGCCGCCGTGCCCTGACCGGCTCAGCCAAGCCGTCACCTCACTCTCAACAGCCAATATCACCGCCGTTGAGAGTGAGGCTTCGAAGACGACTACCGACGGACATGTCCCGGTGTGTCGCCGATCCGGTGAACGTTCATGGACAACGCACTAGCCGGGCCGGGACAGCATCTTCAACATCTGGTCGATCTGGGCGGTCCGGGAAAGGTCGATCCGCCGGGCGAGTTCGCGCACCTCCGGGTGGGCGCCGGACTTCGTCTCCATTCGGGCCAGCTCCACGGCGTTGTGCTGGTGGCCGATCAGCAGGTTGAGGAAATCGGTCTCGAACGCCGTCCCTCGGGTCTTGGCCAGCGCCGCAAGCTGCCCCGGTCCGAGCACCGGCAGTCCGCCGTGTTCGGCGTGCACGTCGGAGTCCGGGTCTGCCGCGGTGGCCCGCCCCCAGCCGCGCAGCCAGTCCCGCATGCTCTGCTGCTCGGCCTCCTGGGTGACGTCTATCGCGGCAGCCAGGATCTTGAGTTCTTCACGCTCCGCCCGCCCGGAGGCCAGCCGGACCAGCGCCAACCCCTGGCCATGGGAGGTCACCATCATCTGCAGGAACATGACGTCGGTCTCGTTGAAAGCGCCGCTCAGCGCGGCCTGTGCCGGCCGGGAAGCGGCCGGGGCGGCCTGGGCGGACGGGGATCCATTCGGGCCCGGTGCGGGCGCCGCGACCGGGGCACCGGTCCCGGCCGGAGCCGGCCCGCAGCCGCCGAGCAACACCAGGCTGGTGACGATCAGGGTACGGCGACAGCGACTCATGCTCTCCGTCTCCAGGTGCGGGCGGCGCGAGCGCTCCGGCGGCGGATACGGACCCGCAGGGGGTACGGGTCCGTATCCGCGACGGGGAACGTCCCGCCGGGGGCGGTCAGATGCGCTGCCAGAGCGCCGGGACGTTCGGCGGCTCCCAGCCGGCGATCGCGGTGTGCGCCTGGAGGCAGCGGTACGTCGCTCCGCCGTAGGTCACCTGGCTGCCGACCTGGTATGCCGTGCCGGCCCGCCAGGTGCCGCCGGCCGGCGGCGGCGGGGCGGTGGTGGGCGGCGGAGGCGGCGGCGGCGGGGCGGTGGTGGGCGGCGGAGGCGGGTTGCCTCCCCCGCCGCCGATCTGGAGGTCGACGCAGACGTAGAAGGCGTTCGCGGTGTCCGCGATGTTCCAGATGGCCAGCAGCTTCTGCCGGCCGCTCCGGCCGCCCATGTTGACGTTGTGCGAGACGGTGGCGCCCGGTTGCCGGCCGCCGTCGTTGAAGACGGCGATCCTGGAGCCGCCGATGTAGTACTCCCAGGTGCTGGTCGAGTGCCGGGCGGTGATGACCCAGTTGAAGTTGACCGACTGTCCGACCGAGGTGGCCGGCCACGGCCGGCTGTCGTCGTTGAGGATCGCGAAGTGTCCGATGTTGGCGTGGCAGTTGCGCAGCCCCTTCGGACCCTCGACGCTCTGCGGCTCCCACTGGATCTGACCGCAGTCGAACGACACCGCCCGCTGGGCGCAGAGCGCCTGCCGGCTCGGCGGTGAGGAGATGTAGCCATGTGCCTGGGCGGCCTGCGGGGCCACGAGGAGGGCGGAGAGGACGGTCGCCACCGTCGTGACCGCCAGGACCACGGTTCTTCGCATCGTGGGCTCCTTACTTCAACGGGAAGGTCTCCTCAACATAAAGGTAAGATTGTTAACAGTAAATACCGCACGGCAACATTCGTCGATGGGTGCGAGGATCGCCCCCGGTGCGGCCCGACCGGGACGCTCCCGGCCGGCGCCACCGGGACTCACCAACCGGGGCGCTGGAGCAGGCCGAGAAACTCGGTGAGCAGCCGTTCCCGGACCGGGACCGGCGACGCCTCCAGCAGCGTGTTGACCAGCGCCATCCGCTCCAGCGGCCGTCCGGCGGCGGTCGGATCCAGGCCCAGCCCAGCCGCCATCTGGGCAACCAGTTCCGGGGTGAGCTGCTCCGGCGCCAGCGCGTCGAGCATGCCCAGCAGCTCGGCCGGAAGCCGCACCGGGCCGGCGAGCCGGGCGTCCGCCACCGCCGCCGCCAGGTCGGCAGCGAAGTCCGCCACCCTCGGCGCCACCGAGGCGGTCACCGACAGGTGGATGGTGGCCGGCAGGCCGGCGTACGAGAGCTGGGGCTGGGTGTGCCAGCCGCGTCGGGTCAGCTCGTCGGCGAGGACGAAGAGGTCGAGCCCCGGCTCGGTACCGGCGAAGCAGACCACCGTCGACTCCGCCTCGGCGACCAGCCGCAGACCATCCACTGCGGACACCGCGTCGGCGAGCCCCCGTACCGCCGTCAGGGTCCGCTCGGCCAGCGCCAGGTAGCCGGCGTCGCCGAGGTGCCGCAGCGTGGCGTACGCGGCGGCGATCGGCCCACCCGACCGGGTCGAGGAGAGCACCGGATTCACCAGCGTGTACCCGGGCCAGCCGGCGAAGGCGTAGTACTGCGAGCGGCGCAGCCCGGCATCCCGGTGCAGCAGCACCGAGACCCCCTTCGGGGCGTACGCGTACTTGTGCAGGTCCACCGAGATCGAGGTGACCCCCGGCAGCGCGAAGTCGAACGGCGGCACCGGCACGCCGAGCCGGCGCAGGTAGGGCAGGGTCCAGCCGCCGAAACAGGCGTCCACGTGGCAGCGCACCCCGGCGATGGCGGCGACCTCGGCGATCTCGGCGACCGGGTCCACCACCCCGTGCGGGTACGACGGCGCCGAACAGGCGACCAGGACCGTCTCCGGGCCGATCGCCGCCGCCACCTCCTCCGGCGCCGGCCGGAACGTCTCCGCCGAGACCGGCACCTGGTCGAGGGCGAGCCCGAGATAGTGGGCCGCCTTGGCGAAGGCGGCGTGCCCGGTGGCCGGCACCACCAGCCGGGGCCGGGTCACCTCGGGCCGGGCGTCCCGGGCGGCCTTGACGGCCAGGATCAGCGACTCGGTGCCGCCGCCGGTGACACTGCCGACGACCTCCGGCGCCGCCGTGCCCGGCCCGGCGCCGAGCAGCCGCGCGGCCGCGCCCACCAGCGCGTTCTCCAGCGCCAGCAGGGAGGGGAAGGCGGTCGGGTCCAGCCCGTTGACGTGCGCCGCCAGTGCGTACGCCGAATTCGCCAGCTCGTCCAGGCCCGGCACCGCCGGGTCGTAGACGTAGGCGAAGAGCCGGCCGCCGTGCGTCGGCAGGTCCGCGGCGCGCAGGTCGCCGAGCTCGGCCAGCACCTTGTCCGCAGGTACGCCCACCGGCGGCAACGCGTCGATCATGGCGGCCACCGTAACAGCCGGAACCGCCCCGTCGACCCTCCCGCGACCGGCCACCACGGCACGATTCCCTGCCGTGGTGCCGGGATCAGCGCTCTCGGACGTAGACCCCGACGCCGGGCAGCGTCTCCGTGATGCCCTTGGCCCGGAGGTTCTGCATGGCCCGGTCGATCACCGGCTCCGTCACGCCGTAGTGCTCGGTCAGCTCCCGCCGGCTCGGCAATCTGGAGCCGGGCGGAAACTCGCCCGCCTCGATCCGTTAAGGCGGAGCGCGGCGGGCGGCGTACCCTCGGCCGGCCCGGCCGAGATCAGCCGGCCGGCGCCCCGCGGCGCTCCGGATCGTCGGCGGAGGCCGCCGCCAGCCGCTCCGGGGTGAGGTCGTAGCCGCGCATGCTCAGCAGGGCGAGCCCGACCAGCAGGGCGGGGAGCACGCTGAAGCCGACCAGCACCCCGAGCCGGGCGGTGCCGGACTGCGCCGCCGCCGTACCGGTCGACGACGAGACGTAGCCGGAGAGTTGCAGCACCAGGCCGTAGATGCCCGGCCCGAGCGCCAGCCCGAACGTCTCGCCGGCCGTCCAGACCCCGGTGAAGACGCCTGCCTGGCGCCGGCCGGTGCGGGCGGTGTCGTAGGCGATGCAGTCCGGCAGCATCGCCATCCCGAAGACCTGCTGGCCGGCGTAGCCGCAGCCGATCGCCGCGACCACCAGGTAGACCGCCGGGGCCGGCAGCACCGGCGCCGCGACCAGTGCCAGCGCGCCACCGGCGAAGAGCAGCGAGGCGTACCCGAAGGCCCGGGGCTTGCCGAGCCGGGCGCCGGCCCGGCTCCAGAGCGGCATCACCAGCAGCGCCGGCCCGACGAAGCAGGCGAAGAGCAGCGTCGGCCCGGTCTGCCGGTCCCGCAGCACGTGCTCGGCGAAGTAGTTGACCCCGGCCAGCACGGTCGCGATGCCGGCGGCCTGGACCACGAAACAGACAAGCAGCAGCCGGAACGGCCGGTTGGCCGCCACCACGGCGAACTGGCGCCGCAGGCTCGGCTCGCTCTCCACCACGTCGCCGGTCGGCGCGGAACGGGTGCCGAGGAAGGTGCCGACCGCGCCGACCGCGATCAGCACCGCCACGAAGAGCCCCAGCCAGCGGTGCCCGGCCACCCCGTCGCCACCGGCCCGGACCACCATCGGGGCCAGCGCGCCGGAGACCAGGATGGCGAGCGCCAGCACCGCGATCCGCCAGGTCATCAGGCGGGTCCGCTCGGCGTAGTCGTCGGTCAGCTCGGCCGGCATCGCCACGTACGGCACCTGGAAGAAGGCGAACGCGGTCGCGGTGAGCAGGAAGGCCAGCGCGACGTAGCCGGCGGCGGCCGGACCGGGCGGAAACGGCGCGGCGAAGATGCCGGCGAAGAGCACGGCCAGGCCGAGCCCGCCGCCGAGCAGGTACGGCCGGCGGGCACCCCAGCGCGAACGGGTCCGGTCGGAGATCCGGCCGGCGACCGGGTTCACCAGCACGTCCCAGGCCTTCGGCAGCAGCACCAGCAGCGCGGCGACCCCGGCGGCCACCCCGAGGGTGTCGGTCAGGTACGGCAGCAGCACCAGGCCGGGCACCGTGCCGAAGGCGCCGGTGGCGAGCGAGCCGAGCGCGTAGCCGGCATGCACCCGGCGCGGCAGCACGGATCCGGAGGGCGCTGTGGCGGAATCCGGCGGGAGAGGGGATCCGGCGGGCCTGTCGGCGTGGGTGCCGGGCACGGCGTCCATGCGCTGGGATGGTAGCGGTCCCGATCTTGTTTCTGGGCTCCCGCTTTCGTGCGCTACCTGCCACCGATCGGCCACCGCCACGCCGGTGCGAATTTGCGGCAATCTTGAGAATCCTGGCATTCCGCACCGCTGTGTCCGGTGGCGCCGATGCGGGATGATCGCACCGGCTGCCTACGACAGACGAGGAGCGGGCCGGCATGCGCATCCTGTTGGTCGAGGACGACGCCCGGGTGGCCGGCGCGATGGCCGCCGCCCTCTCCCGGCGCGGCTACGACGTGGAGCGGGCCGGCACGGCCGCCGCGGCGCTCGCCGCCGCCCCCTGCGACCTCGTGCTGCTCGACCTCACGCTGCCCGACGGCGACGGGGTCGAGGTCTGCCGCGCCCTGCGGCAGCGCAGCGCGCAGCTCGGCATCATCGCGGTCACCGCCCGGGGTGAGGAACGCGACCGGGTCATCGGGCTACGGATGGGCGCCGACGACTACGTGGTGAAGCCCTTCTCCATGGCCGAGCTGGAGGCCCGGATCGTCGCGGTGCTGCGCCGGGCCCGGGTCGGCGCGCCCCGCCCGGAGTCCGTCGAGGTCGGTCCGATCTGGATCGACGTCGCCGCCCGGCTGGTCACGGTGCGCGGTGCCGAGATCTCGTTGACCCGCAAGGAGTTCGACATCCTGGTCTCGCTGGCCCGGCAGGTCGGGGTGGTGGTGCCGCACGAGCGGATCGTCCTCGACGTCTGGCCCACCACCGGCGCCGCCCGGCACACCGTCGAGGTGCACGTCGGCTCGTTGCGCGGAAAGCTCGGCGACCCCGACCTGGTGCAGACGGTACGCGGCATCGGCTACCGGCTCCGGGCCGAGTAGAGCCGGAGTCCCGCCGTGCGCCGCCGCCTGGTGTTCAGCTACTCGCTGCTCATGATCCTGGTCCTGCTCGCCCTGGAAACCCCGCTGGCGGTGACCCTCGCCAACCGGGAGACCGAGCGGATCCGGGCCGACCGGCTCGCCGACGCCAACCGGTTCGCCTCGCTCTCCGGGCCCGCACTGCGGACCGGCACGGTCAGCGCGATCACCGACGAACTGCGTCGCTACCACGAGCTGTACGGGATCGGCGCGGCGGTCATCGACCGGGAACGACGTCCGGTGGTAGCAGCGGCCGGCACCCCACTGGACTCCGAACCGACCGCCGCCGCGATCTTCGGCGCCCTCGCCGGCCGGCAGATGACCGTGCCGGAGGTGCTCTGGCCCTGGCAGACCGGCCCGCTGGTGGTGGCGGTGCCGGTGAACGACGGCGGCGAGGTGATCGGCGCCGTCGTCACGGTCTCGGCCACCACCCGGGTACGCCGCACCGTCACCGTCTGGTGGGTGGCGCTGGCCGCCATCGGACTGCTCGCCGTCTCCGCCGGGGTGATGACGGCGTTCCGGCTCGCCGGCTGGGTGCTGCGCCCGGTGACCGTACTCGACGTGGTGACCCACGACATCGCGGCCGGCGACGGCAAGGCCCGGGTGCCGACCCAGCAGGGGCCACCGGAACTGCGCCGGCTCGCCACCAGTTTCAACGAGATGGCCGACGCGGTCGCCGACGCCCTGGACCGGCAGCGGGCCTTCGTCGCACACGCCAGCCACCAGCTCCGCAACCCGCTGACCGCGCTACGGCTGCGGGTCGAGGAACTCGGCCCGAGCCTCACCGACTCCTCCGGCCGGGACGAACACCGGCTGGCGCTGGAGGAGACCGACCGGCTGGCCCAGGTCCTCGACGGCCTGCTCACGCTGGCCCGTACCGAGCGGGCCCGGCACACGATGGTGCGGGTCGACGCGGCGGCGGTGGCCGCCTCCCGGGTCGCCGCGTGGCAGCCGCTGGCGAACCACCGGGGCATCACCCTGACCCTGGCCCCGACCGCCGGCCCGGCGTACGCGCACGCGGTTCGTACCGCGATCGACCAGGTCCTCGACGCGCTCGTCGACAACGCCATCAAGTTCGGCCGCCCCGGTGGCCGGGTCGAGGTCTCGGTGCACCGGCTCGACGGCGGCGTCGCCGTCCGGGTCACCGACGACGGTCCGGGAATGACCGGTGCACAACTCGAATCGTCCACCGAGCGCTTCTGGCGGGCCCCGGACACCCAGAACATCGACGGCGCCGGCCTGGGCCTGACCATCGTCGCGGTTCTCGTCGACGCCTCCGGCGGCCGGCTCACCATGCACCCGGCCGCCCCGACCGGACTGACCGCCGAAGCCTGGTTCCGCGCAGCCGAGGCGTAAGGAAGGGCCCCCGCTTATCGCTTTCTGTTGTAGAAGGGCCCCCGCCTTGCACCCTGGACCGGGCGGGTCAGGGCTTGTGGGTCTGGTAGTAGCGGGCGGCGCCGGGGTGCAGGGCGAGCGGGGTGGTGGTGATCGCCGACTGCGGGTTCAGCCGGGCGGCGGCCGGATGCGCGCCGCTGAGCTCGTCGCGGCGCTGCATCAACAGCCGGGTCACGTCGTAGACCAGCTGCTCCGGCATGCTCGTCGCCACGACCAGGTAGTTGGGCACAGCCACGGTGGTCACCGGCTCCGTCCCGTACGCCGAGGCCGGGATGTCCCGGGCGACGTACACCTCCTCATGGGATCGGCGCAGCGGCTCGACCCACTGTCCCAGGTCGACGAAGCGGGCCGGGGTCTCGGCGGCGAAGTCGGCGACCGCCTTCACCGGCAGCCCGCCGGAGAAGAAGAACGCGTCGATGGTGCCGGCCCGCAGTGCGGCCACCGAGTCGTCGATGCCGAGTGGGAGCGGCTCGGCCAGGTCGTCGTCGACCTCGGCCACCTTGAGCAGGCGTTCCGCCGTGATCGCCGTCCCCGACCCCGGTGCGCCGATCGCCACCCGCCGACCCTTCAGGTCCGCCAGGTGGCGGATCGGTCCCTGCGCCCGGGTCACCAGGTGCAGCAGGTCGTCGTAGACCCGGGCGATCGCGCTCAGCCCCTCACCGGGCACCGGCTCGGTGGCCAGGATGTCGGCCTGGGTGAAGGCCAGCTCGGCCTCGCCGGCGCGGACCAGCCTGACGTTCTCCGCGGAGGCGGCGGTCACCACGACACTGGCCGTCACGTCCGGCAACTCCCGGTTGAGGATGGTGGCCAGGGACTGACCGACGGCATAGTAGACGGCGGTCGCGCTGCCGGTCGCGATGCGCAGTCTGGTCGGCTCCGCCGACGTCGGAGTGCAGCCGGCGACGGCCGGCAGGGCGGTGGCGACCGCGACCAGCGCCACGGTGAGCACGCCGAACGGCCGGCGGGCTCCTCTCCAGCCGGGTCCGCTCCGGCCCGGCGCTCTCCCGGCCACCCCGTCACCACCCCGGCGATGATCGACACTCACCGCAAATTTTGCTCAAGCCTTCGAGCGATGTCTACCGTCCCGCAGCGCCAACGGCCACCGTTGACGGTAGTTGGTTGTCGCGAGTACGGGGGGCGACAGATGGTCCGGAGCACCGGGGCGTACGCCTTGACGCCACCGCCCCCACGGCCGTCCGGCAGAACCAGCCTGCTGGACCGAGCCTCGCTGGCGGATGCCTTCGAGGCGGCGTGCCTGGTCAGGTGCATCCGAGCGGAGGAGGTGCGGCAGCCGACCACCCTGGTGGCCGAGTTCAGCTCGGAGGCTGCCGCGACCCGCCTCGCGGAACTGCTGGCCCGGCTCGGCACACCCGCCCGGTCGGAGCGGGTCACCGCCGGTGTCCGGCGCCGCTACGAGCTGCACCGCCTGCACGTGGCCGAGCCGGGGCAGCCGGTCGTGCTGTCGATGGGCTGGCGGCAGGGGCGTACCGCCCTGCTCGACCCGGCCGCCGTCGGCGCCTCGGCGCCCCGGCACGCCCGTCGGCAGGCGCTGGCCGCCGCCGCCTGGCGCGCCGCGCTGCTCGCCGCCGGCCGGCACGTCCGCACCACCATCCTCGGGGTACGGATCCGCGACACCGAACTCGCCGCCGTGCTGGTGCGCAGCGCCAACCTGCTCGGCTCGGCGGCCTCGGTCGCACCGCGCTCGGGTTGCCTGCTGGTGACCGTGCCGGGCGGTCCGGACCGGGAGCGCGTCCTGCGGCGCAGCGCCGAGCGGTTTCCGCTGGCGACCTGAACACACCCGCCGGCACGGCCGCTGGGCGCTTGGTGAGTCAGTCGGCCGGATGCCAGTCGGCGACCGCCATGTCGACGCCGGTGCCGCGCAGCGGGGTGCCCTCGGCGCGCAGCCGGGTCCGTGCCTCGGTTTCGTGCCCTGGTGGCAGCCGGCCCGCCGAGGTGACCACCCGGTACCACGGCACCCCGCCACCGTGCCGGGCCATGATCGAGCCGACCAGCCGGGCCGACGACCGGCCGGAGCGGTCGGCGAGGTGGTCGGCGATCGAGCCGTACGACATCACCCGGCCGGGCGGGATCCGCTCGACCAGCGCGAGCACCTCTTCGACGTACTCCTCAGGTGTCATGAGCTGCCACGATATGGGAGGGCGGGGCGGCAGGGCGGGGCAACACGGGCCGGCCGAGCAGAATGGGCGGGTGCGGGAAGCAGTCACCACAGCACACCGGATCGTGGTCAAGGTCGGCTCGTCGTCGCTGACCACCGCCGCCGGTGGACTCGACGCGGAGCGGGTCGACGCGCTGGCCGACGTACTCGCCGGCTGGCTGGCGGGTGGTCCGGCCGCCGGCCCCGCCACCGAGCCCGGCCAGCGGCCGTCCGGGGCGGGGCGCCGGCGGGGCGGCCCAGCGGCGGAGCGGCGGGAACTGGTGCTGGTCTCGTCCGGGGCGATCGCCGCCGGGCTCGCCCCGCTCGGGTTGCCGGCCCGGCCCCGCGACCTCGCCACCCAGCAGGCCGCCGCCAGCGTCGGGCAGGGGCTGCTGATCGGGCGCTACTCGGCCGGGTTCGCCCGGCACGGCCGCACGGTCGGCCAGGTGCTGCTGACCGTGGACGACGTGACCCGGCGGGCGCACTACCGCAACGCCTACCGGACGCTGCGGAAGCTGCTCGACCTGGGCGCGGTGCCGATCGTCAACGAGAACGACACGGTCGCCACCGACGAGATCCGGTTCGGCGACAACGACCGGCTGGCCGCCCTGGTGGCCGCGCTGGTTCACGCCGACCTGCTGGTGCTCCTCTCCGACGTGGACGCCCTCTACACCGGTGACCCGGCCCGGCCCGGCACCGTACGGATCGAGGAGGTCCGCGACGAGCAGGATCTGGCCGGCGTGGCGATCGGGCGCGCCGGCCGGGCCGGGGTCGGCACCGGCGGCATGGTCACCAAGGTCGAGGCGGCCCGGATCGCCACCGGGTTCGGCATCCCGGTGGTGCTGACCGCGACCCCGCTGGCTCCGGCGGCGCTCGCCGGCGAGCCGGTCGGCACGCTCTTCCACCGGGTACGGCAGCGGCCGGCGGCCCGGCTCTTCTGGCTGGCCCACGCCACCTCGCCCCGGGGGCGGCTGCACCTCGACCCCGGCGCGGTGCAGGCGGTGGTGGCCCGGCGCAAGTCCCTGCTGCCGGCCGGGATCACCGCCGTCGACGGCGCGTTCACCGCCGGCGACCCGGTGGACCTGGTGGACGGCGCGGGCGCGGCGGTCGCCCGTGGGCTGGTCAACTATGACGCGGTGGAGCTGCCCGGCCTGCTCGGCCGCTCCACCTCGGAGCTCGCCGCCGCCCTCGGTCCCGGCTACGAACGGGAGGTCGTGCACCGCGACGACCTGGTCCTGCTGGTCTGATCCCGACGGCACCCCACGCGCATCCCGACCCGGCCGGCGCGCTCAGGCGCTGGCGCGCTCAGGCGCTGGCGCGCTCAGGCGCTGGCGCGCTCAGGCGCTGGCGCGCTCAGGCGCTGGCGCGCTCAGGGGCGCCGATCCGGGGAAAGGGCTCGGTGGAGAAGACGACCTCCACCGAGACCTCGAAGTACTGCGCTATCCGCAACGCCAGGTGCAGGCTCGGGTTGTATTCGCCCCGCTCCAGGTAACCGACGGTCTGGTAGTGCACCCCGAGCGCGTCGGCGAGCTCCCGCCGGGAGATCCCGCGCTCCGCCCGCAGCACCGCGATGCGGTTGTATATGGCCTCGCTCATCAGGTGACCCTCTGCATCGCCTTCTCCTTCCGGGCGGCGACGCTCGAGCCGGACTCCCGGCGGGCCATCCGGCGTAACACGATCGGTGCCACCACCAGGCCCAGTACTGCCCAGCCGGCCAGCATGCCGAACGTCTCCAGATGCTGCCAGGAGCCACCGATCTCCACCGCCGCCAGCTCGTCCGGCAACAGTGCCGAGCGCGTGCCCAGACCCAGCCAGTAGATCGGGAACGCCTGGCCGATCCACTGCAACCACACCGGGAAGTTGGTGATCGGATAGAAGATTCCCGAGGTCGCGACCAGGCCCATGATGGGCAGCATGATGATGCCGATGTTGCGGGGGTTGTCGAAGATCGAGCCGAAGATCGCCCCGAGGGGCAGGCAGGCGAAGAGGCCCAACGGCACCACCCAGGCCAGGGTCAGCCAGGAGCGGGCACCGTCCACCTCCACGCCGCCCACCAGGAGCGCCCCGGGCACCACCAGGATGGCCGCGCCGATCAGGCTCATCCCGGCGACCTGCACGACCTTGCCGACCAGATAGCCGAGCATGCCGTTCGGGATCGCCTTGGCCCGCAGTAGCGTGCCGTCCTCCCGCTCGACCGTCAGGGTCATCATCATGGTGGTCAGGGCCCCGAACGCCATGCCGCCACCGAGCACGCTGGGCAGCGTACGGGCGCCGAGCGAGAAGTCCGTGCCGGGCACCGTGGCGTTACGCATGAAGAAGAGCACGAGCAGGAACGAGAAGTTGGGGAAGAGGTAGTTCCACAGGTCCTGCGGATTGGTGAGGGTCTGCCGCACCTCGATCCCGCCCCGCCGCAGACCGGCCCGCATCGCCATCACGATCGGGTTCACCGGCTCGCCTCCTCGAACTCGCGGAGCGCGGCCAGGCTCCGGCCGGACTCGGACTCCCGGACCAACGCCATGTAGGTCTCCTCCAGGCTGGCCCGCCGCACCTCCAGGTCGGCGATGCCGTCGCCGTACTGCTGAAACAACTGCCGGACGAAGCCGGTGGCATCGGCGGTGGCGTGTACGAAGCGCTGGCCGTCCCTGCTCCACCTGACCTCGGCCTCCCCGGACATCCGCCGGGAGAGTTCGTCGGCCGAGCCGTCGGCGATGATCGACCCGCCGGCCAGGATCAGGATCCGGTCGGCAAGCTTCTCGGCCTCGTCCAGGTCGTGGGTGGTCAGCAGGATCGTGGTCTGCTCCAGGTCGGTGAGCCGGTGCACCAGGTCGTGGAACTCGCGCCGCGCCTCCGGGTCGAAGCCGGCGGTGGGCTCGTCGAGGAAGAGCACCTCGGGGCGGCCGACGATGCCGATCGCGACGTCCAGCCGCCGCCGCTGCCCGCCGGAGAGCTGGCCGACCCGCTTGCCGGCGTGCGGGTTGAGCCCGACGGCGTCGATCAGGTCGTCGGTGTCCCAGGGCCGCCGGATCCGGTCGCTCGAGTAGGGGCGGTAGTAGGAGCCGAGGTGTTCGAGCAGCTCGCGGACCCGCCACTTGGCGTGGTCGCGCCAGGACTGCAACACCACGCCGAGCCGGGCGCGCCACCGCTCGTCAGCGTGGGCCGGATCCACCCCGAGCACAGCCACCTCGCCGGCCGAGCGCATCCGGAACCCCTCCAGGATCTCGATGGTGGTCGTCTTGCCGGCACCGTTGGGGCCGAGCAGTGCCAGCACCTCGCCGGCCCGGGCCGTGAAGTCGACGCCGGTCAGCACGTCGGTGCTGCCGTAGCGCATCCGCAGATCACGGACCTCCAGCACCGGCCGCTCGACCGGCGTCCCGGCGGGCTCGGCGGTCCGGCCCGGGGTCTCGGCAACGGTCATAGATCTACACCCCCTCGTCTAACTCCTGCGCGAGCAGATAGTACATCTACTACATCACGCTAGCGCAAGAACGATCACCGGGCGAGGGCGGTCCGCCGGAGACGCGGCGCGGGGCGGCTCCGGAATGGAGCCGCCCCGCGCCGGGAGATCGGGTCGGAGTGGACGTCGACGCGGCCGTCGACGCGGGATCGGTCGACGCGGGCGTCGACCTCGGATCAGTAGGCGGGCAGGGACGGGTCGATCTGCTTGATCCAGGAGAGCACGCCGCCCTGCACGTGCACCGCGTCGCGGAAGCCGGCGGCCTTCACCGCCGCCAGTGCCTCGGCGGAGCGTACGCCGGACTTGCAGTGCAGCACGATCTGCCTGTCCTGCGGCAGCGAGGCGAGCGCGGCGCCGGAGAGGATGTCGCCCTTCGGGATCAGCGTCGCGCCGGGGATGCGGACGATCTCGTACTCGGCCGGCTCCCGGACGTCGACCAGGAAGATGTCCTTGCCGGCGTCCTGCCACTCCTTCAGCTCGCGGGCCGTGATGGTGGCGTCCGCCACCGCCGCCTCCGCCTCCGGCGAGACGGCACCGCAGAAGTCCTCGTAGTCCTCCAGCAGCTCCGTGACGGTCGGGTTCTCCCCGCAGAGCGCGCAGTTCGGATCCTTGCGGACCTTGATCTTCCGGTACGACATCTCCAGCGCGTCGTAGACCGTCAGCCGCCCGACCAGAGGCTCGCCGATCCCGGTGAGCAGCTTGATCGCCTCGGTGACCTGGATCGAGCCGATCGACGCGCAGAGCACGCCGAGCACGCCGCCCTCGGCGCAGGACGGCACCATGCCGGGCGGCGGCGGCTCCGGGTAGAGGCAGCGGTAGCAGGGGCCGTGCTCGGCCCAGAAGACCGACGCCTGCCCGTCGAACCGGTAGATCGACCCCCAGACGTACGGCTTGCCGAGCAGCACCGCCGCGTCGTTGACCATGTAGCGGGTGGCGAAGTTGTCCGTACCGTCGACGATCAGGTCGTACTGGCCGAAAATCTCCAGCACGTTGTCCCGGTCCAGCGCGGTGTTGTGAATCTCCACCTGCACCAGCGGGTTGATCTCGCGGATGCTCGCCGCCGCGGACTCGGCCTTCGACCGGCCGACGTCCGACTGGCCGTGGATGATCTGCCGCTGGAGGTTGGACTCGTCGACGGTGTCGAAGTCGATGATGCCGAGCGTCCCGACCCCGGCCGCGGCGAGGTACATCAGGGCGGGCGAGCCGAGACCGCCGGCACCGACACAGAGCACCCGGGCGTTCTTGAGCCGCTTCTGCCCCTCCACCCCGACGTCCGGGATGATCAGGTGGCGCGAGTAGCGGCGAATCTCGTCAACGGAGAGCTCGGCGGCGGGTTCGACGAGCGGGGGCAGTGACACGGTGGACTCCCCGGTTCCGATCACCGCTCAGCCGGCGGCTGAGCGCATCGACAATGGCATGTCCGGCCATTGTTCCTCGCCGGAGCCGCGCTCGACCATGAGCTGGAACACCTGCCCGACATGCGGGAGTGGGAATAACCGCCGGAGACGGAACGGCGCAGCTCGGGCAGCGGTGGTGTGTGCCCGGGTCGGGGCCACGGCGACGACCGGGAGCTACCGGGCCGGACCGGCGTAGCGCTTCCCGTCCAGGTACGGCCAAGGGTTCGCCACGCAGCCGTCGAGAAAGAGCGTCTGCTGCATCATCACCGGGGCGGGCCGGTCGTCCCGGGGACACCGCTCGTGGCCGTGGCCGAGTTCGTGCCCCACCTCGTGGTTGACCACGT
Organism: Plantactinospora sp. WMMC1484; assembly: GCF_049315195.1. Taxonomy (NCBI): domain Bacteria; kingdom Bacillati; phylum Actinomycetota; class Actinomycetes; order Micromonosporales; family Micromonosporaceae; genus Plantactinospora; species Plantactinospora sp. WMMC1484. Next base: position 2,067,838 of record NZ_CP186055.1, on the reverse strand, counting down.
ACGTCCGGTAGCGGTCCAGCGGCACCTTGCCGGCGACGTAGTGCGGCACCGAGAACATCCAGCGGTCCAGATTTATGATCACCCGGCCGGAGCCCCGGCAGGAGGTGTACGGCTTGCCGCCGACTCGGATGTCCACGCCGGAGGCGGCGCACATCGTGCGGGCCGTACCGGCGGTCACCAGGTAGATCGTGAAGTCGTGGCCGGTGCCGTCCGGGACCCGCTGCAGCCGCAACCGTCCGCTGCCGGTCCAACTCCGGGAGTCGGCCAGCGCGGCGTCGACCTCGGCGACGAACTCCTGGAGGTGCTCGTCGACGTTCCGCTCCACCGCCACCCGGTAGCGTCGTACCGCTCCGGCCCGGCCCGCCAGCTCGCCCCGGCCGCTCGCGTACGTGAAACTGCCCGGCCCGGTCGACGGCACCGGCCCGGCCAGCCGCAGCACGGGTGCGGGCGGTCGGCTCGGTGTGGGTGTGGCGGGGGTTGGCGGCGCGACGGTCGCCGGCGTCGTCGGTCCGGCCGCCTGGGCGGCGACCGACTGCTCCGCCGCCAACCGGTCGGCGGGCGGCACCAGCAACCCGATCACCGCTACCGCGCCGGCCACGCTCAACAGCAGCACCGCCAGCGTCGGAGCGTGCCGCAGCGACCGCATCCGCCGCCGGGGCCGCGTGCCGGGCTCCGGATCATCGGAGCCGCTTACCTGAGGTTGGCGCTGCCTGTTGGTACGCACGCTTACTTAGTACGCCCGACCCGATCATTTGGTTGCATCCGCTCCCCGGGGTCACCCCACAGGTGTCGCCACGCCCCGGCTGGCAACGCCCGCAGCGGGCGGGTCACGAGATCAGCAGGCAACGCCCACGGAGGGCCGGGCTGTGAGATCAGCAGGCAACGCTTGCACAGGGCGGGCTGGAGATCAGCGAGCGGCCGGCTGCGGGCTGGAGATCAGCGGGCGGCCGGCTGCGGGCTGGAGATCAGCGGGCGGCCGGCTGCGGGCTGGTCTCGTCCAGCAGGGCGAGCACCGCCCGGGCGACCGTGCGGGGCACCTCCAACTGTGGGACGTGCCCGACGCCGGCCAGCAGCAGGAGCCGGCTGTCCGGGACCAACCGGGCCACCTGGGCCGGCACCCGGATGTCGACCAGCCGGTCCAGCCCGCCGCCGATCACCAGCGTCGGCGCGGTTATCTGCCCGGCGATCCGCCACAGCGAACCGGGGCCCGGCAGGTACGCCCGGACGAAGCTGCCGACCAGGCCGCGCAGCGTACGCACGTAGGCCGCCGCGTAGTGCTCGGCGGTGTACCTGATCCGGATCTCCTCGATCGCCTCCATCCGCCGCTGGTCACAGATCCGGCGGGTGTCGGCCACGCACGCCTCCATCACCTGCCGGGCCATCTCCTCCGGTGGCAACTGGGTCAGCCAGCGGGCGGCCAGGCGCTCCGCCCGGGGCACCGCGAGCAGCGGCAGCACCCGGCCCTGCAACGAGCGGCGCGGATCGAGGAACGGCATCGCCGGGGAGATGAGGGTAAGCGTACGGACCAGGTCGGGGCGGAGACCGGCGACCCGTACCGAGATCGCTCCGCCGAGGGAGTTGCCGAACAGGTGCACCGGCCCCCGGCCGGAGTGCTCGAGGTACCGGACGACCCGGTCGGCGAAGGCCGCGATCGTGTACTTCCGCCCCGGGTCGCTGAGCCCGAATCCGGGCAGGTCGATGGCGTGCCCGTCGAGCCGGTCGGACAGCAGGCCGGCCAGGTCGGTCCAGTTCTGCGCCGAGCCGCCCAGCCCGTGCACGTAGAGCGCCGGTTCGGCGCCCCCTCGGGTGGCCGGGGTACGCCGGACGTAGGTGATCGAGCCGTCGATCCGCACGCCCTGGCCAGGCCAGGGCGACGGGATCCCGTCCAGGACGATCGACTCGTCCGCCGCCAGCAGCGCACGCCTCATGAACCAAGTGTGCCGGCAGCGCGGTGATCACGCCGCCGAGCCGGTGAAGCCGGGACGGCGGCCGGCTCGACGGATTGGCCGTCTGCACCCTTCCACTCTGGTTCGTACGGATTCGCACCGCCACCCGGAGGACCCTGCCGACCGGTTCAGGTGAGCAATGCCTCAAGCCGGCGGTTGACGGCGGCCAGCGTGGCCCGGACCACCGCCTGACGGGGATCACCGGAGACCAGCGCCGAGCCGGCGAGCTGCTCGACCCAGCCGTCGCAGACCAGCAGCACCACCACGGTGGCCACCTCGCATCTGCCGAACGGCACCACCGCCGCGTGCTCGACGAAGCACCGGCCCCGCTCGGTGACCCGGGTGGAGGCGCTGAGCAGCTCGTCGATGGCTGCCGCCGCCGCCACGGCGCAGAGCCGCAGCACGTACCCGTCGACAGCGGGACCGGTGGCCAGCCCGGTCGCCGGCTGCTTGCCGGCGGCGAGCCGTACCTCGACGGTGGCGTCCAGGCCGAAGGTGCTCACCTGCACGTGGTCGATGATCACCCGTGGGCCGGGCGGCGCACCCGGGTTCAGCGGCCGGGACGGCGCCGTCTCGGTGGTGGTCACCGGGCTACCGGAGTAGGAGCTGCCGACCGTGCTGGCGTTGCCGCTGATCGGCGACCCGCTCCGGCCGCCCTCCCCCGGCTGCTGCCCGACCGTTGCCCGGCCCCGGTGCCCCGGCGCCTGGCGCCGCCGGCGCGGCTCGTCGGTCGCCGGCTCGGCCCGGGGGGCGGACTCGGCCCGGGGAGCGGACTCGGCCCGGGGAGCGGACTCGGCCGGCGGCGCGTGCCGGGGTCGGGCCGCGCCGGGCCGGGCCGGGCCGGCGGCGAAGGTCGGGTCGCCACCCGGCTGGGCGGGCAGGTTCTGCGGGGCGGCGGCCAGGCCCATCCGCTCCTGGAGCAGCCGCGCCACGTGCCGGCTCACCTCCGCCGGATCGGCCCCGTCGGCCAGGTCGAGGCGCAGGCTGTGTGCGCCGGCCGGAGTGGTACGCAGCGACGCGTCGCGTACCCCGGCGACTCCCCGGACCGCGTCCAGGATCGCGTTGACGTCGAAGCCGTCCGGTCGCTCGCGCGGCTCTGCCGTTCCGTCCTCCCGACGCAGATGGGTGGCGATCCGGGCCAGTTCGGGCGTTTCGGCGTGCGGCTCCGGGGCGAGCGGTTCCGGCACGGTGGGCACGTCCGGCTCGGCGGGTACGCGCTGCGGCAGCACGTCACCGGATTCCGCGGGCCGGACGGCACCGGATTGCACAGGTGCCGCCTCCGGATCCGCCGCCGCCTCCGGATAGTGGTACGGCGAACCGGGATAGCTCGGCGCCGTCGGCAGGGCCAGCGCCTCCCGGCGGTACGGGTAACCGGGCGCCTGCCCGGTCGGCGGCTGGCCCGGCGGTTCGGTGCCCGGCGGTGAACCGCCCGCTGCCGGCGGATAGCCGGCCGGCGGTGCCTGCTGCGCCGCCGGATAACCGGCCCGCTCTCCACCGGGCACCGCACCTGGGGAATAGCCCGGGGAGTGCCCACCCGGCCCCGACGGCTCGGTGCCGGGCCCGGAGGGATAGCCCGCCGGTTCCGCACCGGGCGCCGATGCGGCCACCCCGCCGAGCCCCGACAGGTAGCCCGGCGGCTCGGGCTCGGGGGCGACCGGCCCTGGATAGCCGCCAGGGGTCTCCGGCGCGACCCGCCGACCGGCGCCCTCCGGCGCCGCCGGCTGGCTGTGCGCGGCGGCCGGGTAGCCGGCCGGCGCCGGCGGCGGCGCGGGGTGCCCCTCCCGGTGCGCCGGCCCGGCGGGCGGCGGTTCGCCTACACGCTGCGACTGCGAGCCGGGTACGCGCTGTGGATGCGGGTCGGCCCAGCTCGGCGGCTGCGGGTCGGACCAACTCGGCGACCAGCGCTGCTCGGGCCCGCCGGAGGTCTCCGCCTCGCGGGTCGGCCCGGTCTGCGGGGCCGGCTCGGCGGGGTGCTGACCCTCGGCGTGCCGGACGCCCTCCTGCTCCGGTTGCGCGCCGGAGGTGGCCCAGGGCGGCGCCCAACCGGAGGACCAGTTCGCCCCCTCCTGGCCCGGATAGCCCGCCGACTCCTGGACGGGATAGCCCGCCGACTCCTGGCCTGAATAGCTCGCCGACTCCTGGGCCGGGTAGCTCGCCGACTCCTGGCCTGAATAGCTCGCCGACTCCTGGGCCGGGTAGTCGGTCGGGGCGACCGGCGTCGGCGCCCGCTCGTCGGGCTCGACCTGGCGCCAGCCAGCTCCTGCCGGTCCGGTCTGTTCCGGACCGGTCGCCTGTGACGACGAGCGGTCCGGTTGCCGGGGAACGGCCGGCATGAGCGCGGTCAGTCCGGTCACCGGCGGGTGATCGTGGTCGGAGGGGGACCGGAAGTTCCGGGCGCGTTCGGCCTCCGCCGCACCGGCCGGCTCCGCTACCCCACCGGCACCCCCCTGGCCGGCCGGCGGGCCGGAGGTCATCGCCGGCGGCCCGGAGACCGCGGCCGGCGGCCCCGACGTCACGGCCGGCGTGCTGGGCATGGCGCTGGGCGGTCCCGAGACCGCGGCGGGCGGTGCCGAGGTCGGCTGCGGGTGCACCGGCTGAGCAGGCTCTCGCCAACGCGGTGGTTGGCCTGCCGGCCCGATGCCGACGCGTTCCGGCTCGCCATAGCCGCGTTCGATGTAGCCGCGCTCGCCGAAGGCGTGCCGCGCCGTGCCGGCGGCATCCGGCTCACCCGCCGGTCCCGACGGCTGCCCCGGATAGTCCACGGCGGCACCGGCGGGCAGGTCCGGACCGGCACCCCACCGGTCGGCGGGCTCGACGACCTCCGCGTCGTACGCATGGCCCGGCTCGCCGGGCAGCCTCCGACCGCCGGACCAGCCCTGGGCGGGCTCGGCCACCTCACCCAGGTGCACGCCGTTGACCGGTTGCCGGAGTTCACGGATCGGGATGCCGGGCGTGGCCGGAATCGGCCGGGGAGTGTAGGCGGCACGGTCGCCCCAGCCGCGGGTCACCGCCGGCTCGACGACCGGGTGCCACTGCCGCCCCGACGCATCGACGCCGTTCTCCGCACCGGACCAGCCCACGTCGCCCGCCCAGCCATTGGCCGGACGGGCCGGGTCACCCTGCGGACCTGCCCCGTTACCGTGCTCTCCCGGTGTGGGGGCTCCGGGTTGCCCTGTTTCGTCCACCGTGCGCTCCTTGGTCGCCCCCGCTGAGGCTACCGTGTGGTGGCAGTGCCGATAAGTTACAGCGGCGGGCTAATTCGGCAGTCGAGTGATCTACCCAGCGCTCTGCCGGAAAGAAGATTGACGGCGTGCGAGGTGAAGCGGAGGTGACCATGACCCAGGTGGGAAACGGCGCGCAGACGGCTGGGCGGCCAACGCGCCTACCGCGCTCGGCACGACGTAAGCAGCTGCTGGCGGCAGCCCAGGAGGTGTTCGTCGCCCAGGGATACCACTCGGCCGCGATGGACGACATCGCCGAGCGGGCCGGCGTCTCCAAGCCCGTCCTCTACCAGCACTTCCCGGGAAAGCTGGAGCTGTATCTGGCGCTGCTCGACACGCACTGTGACGCGATCGTGGCCAAGGTCCGGGACGCGATGGCCGCGACCACCGACAACAAGGAGCGGGTCAGCGGGGCGGTCCGGGCCTACTTCGACTTCGTCGATCACGAGAGTGGCGCGTTCCGCCTGGTCTTCGAGTCCGACCTGCGCAACGAGCCAGCCGTACGCGAACGGGTCGAACGGGTGGAGCAGGGCTGCATCGCCGCCATCACCGACACCATCATCTCCGACACGGGGGTGAGCCGGTCCCGGGCCGAACTGCTCGCCTCCGGGCTGGTCGGCGCCGCCGAGACCGCGGCCCAGTTCTGGCTGGCCGGCGGGCGGAAGGTGCCGAAGGCCGAGGCCGAGGCGCTGCTCACCGGCCTGACCTGGCGAGGGATCGCGAGCTTTCCCCTGCAGGGCGAGTCGGCCTCAACGTAAGCCGCGCCGATCGGATAGCCTTTCCGACGGCGGATCTTTCGCCCCGAACAAGGAGGCCACGTGGAGGTCAAGATCGGCGTGCAGTACGCGCCGCGCGAGCTGGTCCTGGAGAGCGCGCAGACGCCGGCCGAGATCGAGCAGATCGTGACCGACGCCCTCGGCAACAGCGAAGGCACCCTGTCGCTGACGGATGAGAAGGGCCGCCGGGTGATCGTGCCGGTCGGCAAGGTGGCCTACGTGGAGATCGCCGAGGCATCTCCCCGCGCTGTCGGTTTCGTGGCCCGCTGATCTCCCGCTGACTCCGGCCAAACCCGCTGACTCCGGCCAACCGGACCAGCGGCTGCCGGCTGTCGACCGGTCGTGCGGCCGGGATCAGTTGTTCAGTCCGACCGCCGCCATCCGCGTGGTGTGCGCGGCGGTCAGTCGCCTGAACAGTGTCTGCACGCCGGACCGGTCGTCGAAGCCGGTCGCGATCAGCGCGGTCAGCGCCACCCGCTCGCCGGCCGTCCGGCCCGCCTGGGACAGCCCCTCCCCGACCAGTCTCCGGGCCCACATCGAGAGCCGGTTCGCCACCTTCGGGTCCGCCTCGATGGCCAGCCGGATCTCCCTGCCGGCGAACTCGTCGTACCGGGAGTCGTGCAACACGTCCAGCACGAGCTGCCGGTCGGGCTCGGCGAGAAGCGCCGCCATCTCCCGGAAGAAGTCGTCGGCGATGGCGTCACCGACGTATGCCTTGGTCAGCGCCTCCAGCCAGTCCTTCGGCTCGGTCGAGTCGTGGTACGACTGCAGGGCCGGCACGAACGGGGCCATCGCGTCGCCGGGTGCGACGCCGAGTGCCGTCAGCCGGTCGGCGAGCCGCCGGTAGTTGCCGATCTCGATGGCGGCCATCTCGCTCAGCACGGCGCGCCGCGCCAGGTCGGGCGCGAGCCGCGCGTCGGCGGCCATCCGGTCGAAGGCCATCAGTTCGCCGTACGCGACCAGGCCGAGCAGGTCCACGACCGCGGTGGACGGTTCCCACCCCAGGGGGGCGGAGGTGGGAACGGGGCCGGAGGCAGGGGTGGAGCCGGGGGCGGCGGAGGGAACCGGGGCGGGTTCTGCGGGGGCGGACACGCCCGCAGGTTACCGCCCGGTGGACCGGCCCGGGGTGCCGTCCGGAACAGGACCCTCCGCGCGACACGTCTCGGCGGTCTCATTCCCGTCACCTGCGTACCCGTCGGTAATGTGGCGAACGTGATCTGTAACGGATGTCACATCGACGGACCCCGGTCGCCGGAGGTGTACCCGTACCGGAGACGCCGTTTGCCGGGCTCAGGTAGCATGGATCAGTTGCCGAAGGAGGCAGGGTCCGGGAGACCTTGATCGTCTCCGGAAAATCTGCCCTCCGGCGCGCGCGTGCGGCCCGGTCTTCCACTCGGCGTTCAGCCGTCGACCGTGTGGCCCGCGCCACAGAAGACACCGCGCCCTACGGACGAACGGGGCGCACCACGAGAGGGCACCCCCACAACCACATGAGCGAGCACATCGAAGACATCACAGCCGGTCAGGTTCTGACCGGCGAGGAAGCCATCGCTGCCGGCGACGCACTGGTGGCCGACGCGCCACTCCGCCCGGAGGCACCCACCTTCGCCGAACTCGGCGCCCGCGCGGAGACCGTGACCGCGCTCGCCGAGGCGGGCATCACCCGAGCCTTCGCCATCCAGGAGTACGCCCTGCCGATCGCATTGCGCGGCACCGACCTGATCGGCCAGGCGCCGACCGGCACCGGCAAGACGCTCGGCTTCGGCGTACCCCTGCTGGAGCGGGTCTTCTCGCCGGCCGAGGGCGGCGACGGGCTGCCGCAGGCGCTGGTCGTCGTGCCGACCCGGGAGTTGGGACTCCAGGTCGCCAAGGACATCGCCGCGGCGGGCCGGACCCGGGGCGTACGGGTGCTGCCGATCTACGGCGGCGTGGCGTACGAGCCGCAGGTCGAGGCGCTGCGCAAGGGCGTCGAGATCCTGGTCGGCACGCCCGGTCGGCTGCTCGACCTGGCCAAGCAGAAGCAGCTCCGGCTCGACCGGGTGCACGCGCTCGTCCTGGACGAGGCGGACCGGATGCTCGACCTGGGCTTCCTGGACGACGTCGAGAAGATCCTGGCGATGCTGCCGGAGGACCGGCAGACCATGCTCTTCTCGGCCACCATGCCGGAGCCGATCGTCACGCTCTCCCGCCGGTTCCTGCGGCATCCGGTGACCATCCACGCCGGGCACACCGCCGAGACCGGACCGTCGCCGCTGACCCGGCAGCTGGTCTACCGCACCCACTCACTCAACAAGATCGAGATCGTCGCCCGGATCCTCCAGGCGCGCGGACGCGGTCTCACGATGCTCTTCACCCGGACCAAGCGGGCCGCCGACCGGATCGCCGAGGATCTCGACTTCCGCGGGTTCGCGGTCGCGGCCGTCCACGGTGACCTGGGCCAGGGCGCCCGGGAGCGGGCGTTGCGGGCGTTCCGGTCCGGCAAGATCGATATTCTGGTCGCCACCGACGTCGCGGCCCGAGGGCTCGACGTCACCGGGGTCACGCACGTGATCAACTACGACTGTCCGGAAGACCAGGACACCTACACGCACCGGATCGGTCGCACCGGCCGGGCCGGCGCGACCGGAGTCGCGGTGACCTTCGTCGACTGGGACGACATGCCCCGGTGGCGGATCATCGACAAGACGCTCGGGCTGGAAATGCCGGAGCCACCGGAGACATACCACACCTCCGGCCACCTCTACACCGACCTGGAGATCCCGACCGACGTCGCCGGCACCCTGCCGTCGGCCGAGCGGACCCGCGCCGGACTCTCCGCCGAGGTCGAGGAGGACCTCGGCGGGCGCTCCCGGGGCACCGGCGGCCGGCGCGCCCCCGGGCGCGGCGACGGCGCGCGGAGGTCCCGCGACCGGCGCGGCGGCAGCAGCCGCAGTGGCGGTCCCGCCGACCAGGCCGGTCCCGAGGGCGAGTCGGCGAGCCAGGACGAGCCACGCCGCCGGCAGCGCCGGCGGCGCCGTGCGGGCGAGGTCGTCACGGGCACGGCGGAGGCGGGCGAGACGGGCGGCGGCACCGCGGCCTCGGCCGGCGCCTCGGCCGAGAGCGGTGCCGGCGTCTCGACCGACACCGGCAGCTCCGCCAAGCCGCGCCGCCGTCGCCGCCGCCGCGGTTCCGGCGCGGGTGGCGATGCCGCTGCCGGCGACTGATGCCGCAGCAGCTCGACGCCGCGCTCGCCGAGGTGCGGGCGCTGCTGCTCGATCCCGGGTTGACCCGCGCCGTCGCCGCCGGGCGGCGGCGCGGACAACTCCCCGCCGTGGTACGCGCCGAGCTGCGCCCGATCGCGCTCAGGTCGGGCGCCCGGCTGCAGATCGTCACCGACGACGGTGCCCGGCCGTACACCCGTAACGTGGCCCCGGGGCCGGAGGCGGACGCGGCGGTCGACGCGCTGCTGGCCGAGCCGTTCGGCAACTGGCACGTCGAGACGGCGAGCACCACCCTGCAACTGCGGGTGACCAAGCGGGGCGAGGCGCAGCTGCACCGGGTCGCCGCGCAGCGGGAGGCGACGGCCGTGGGCACGCACGACCGGCTCCGGGAGCACCTGCTCGATCCCGGTGACCCGCTCTTCGCCGCGATCGGCGGCAGCGCGGCGAAGCGGCGGCAGGTCGACGCCTTCCTGCGGGCCCTCGCCGCGACGCTGCCGGCGGAGCTGACCGGTCCGCTGCGCGTGGTCGACCTCGGTTGCGGGAACGCGTACCTGACCTTCGCCGCCTACCGCTACCTGACCGGGCGAGGCGTCGACGTGGAGCTGGTCGGCGTGGACGTACGCGAGGACCAGCGGCGCCGTAACACCGCGCTCGCCGAGCGGCTCGGCTACGCCGACCGGGTCCGGTTCGTCGCCGGCACCATCCTGGAGGCGGCGGTGGAGCCCGCCCCCGACCTGGTGCTGGCACTGCACGCCTGCGACACCGCGACCGACGAGGCGCTGGCCCGGGCGGTGCGCTGGGGTGCGCGCTGGGTACTGGCCGCCCCGTGCTGCCACCACGACCTCGCCGCACAACTGCGGACCACCCCGGCACCCGGCCCGTACGACATGGTGGTGCGGCAGGGCATCCTCCGGGAGCGCTTCGCCGACGTGCTCACCGACGCGCTGCGGGCGGCGCTGCTCCGGCTGCACGGCTACCGGGTCGAGGTGGTGGAGTTCGTCGACTCCGAGCACACCCCGCGCAACCTGCTGCTCCGGGCCCGGCACACCGGCACCGCACCGACCGGGCGGCAGCGCGACGACTACCGGACGCTGCTCGGTGACTGGCAGATCACGCCGCGCCTGCAGACCCTGCTCGACTCGCCCTGATCCCACTCCGGGCCGCCGCAATCCGCACCCGGGTCATCGCGTCTCCCACCCGGATTACCGCCTTCCCCCATCCTGGCCCACCGCACTGACCCGGACCCTTTCGGCCGTATCGGCGGAACAGTCGGGATGATCGGATGGCCGGGGGCGATGCCGGTCGGCCGATGGTACGGGCCGGGTGGGTTCGATCAGTCGGCTTTCCGGCCCGCTCTTCCGGATTACTCTCGAAACGTCATTCGGACGCTGGGCGAAAGGGCTTTCCGCTGAGTATCGGTGCCGCACAGGACTCGCCACAGGCGGCATTCGCCCGCTTCGTACGGCGTGCCATCGACGACGCCAAGAGCGAGCGCGGCTGGACGGTCAGCGAGGTCGCCGCGCACACCGGAGTGGGTCGCTCCACCCTGTTCCGCTGGCTCGCCGGAGACTGGCAGGACTATCCGGAGCTGGCCAAGGTTCGCGGCTTCTGCTCTGCCCTGGACGTGCCGGTCGGCACAGCCTTCCGGGCCCTCGGCCTGCCCGACGGCGAGCAGCCCGGCGCGCACCGGCGGGACCGGATCGAGTCGCCGGTGGAGGCCGACCTCCGGGTGATCATGGCCCGGTTGGCCGACTCCGGCGTGCCGCCGGAGGAGAAGAAGCTGATCCGGGACATGCTCCGCTACCTCGCCCACCGGCAGGTCCGCCGCGCAGGTTGACCGGGCCGGCAGGTCGTGACGAGGGTCCGGCTCAGGGCATCGTCAGGGTGAACTCGGCGGTCCGCACCGCGCCGGACACCTGGAAGTCGAAGTACATGCGGTAGCTCCCCGGGCTCGGTGCGGCCAGCCAGAACTTGACCGCCCCGCCCGCCGGCTCGGGCTCCGGATGGACGTGCACGTAGCCGAGGTCACCCTCCCGGACCACCACCAGGTGCCCGTACGCGCCGAGGTAGGGCTCCAGGGTGGTGACCGGGTTGCCACCGGTGAAGACCCGGAACAGCATCGGCTGGCTCGTCCCCACCTGCGGTGTCCCCTCGTAGGTGACGGTGAACCCGCCGACCGTGGCCTCCCGGGCCGGCGCGGGCAGCGGTCGGGGCTGGTAGCTGCCAGCGACGACGAGGTCGACCCCGAGGGTCGACGGGTGCTGCCCGCCCGTGGCGTCCACCGCGCTGAAGTCGGCGTACGCCCGCCAGACCCCCGGCGACGGCAGGGTGAGCGGCACGCTCCAGGTGCCGTCGGGCGCCATCGTCGGGTGCAGGTGCTGGTAGCCGCTGAGATCGCGACGCACCACGATCATGTGCATCGGCTTCTCGTGCACCACGGCGTACCCGGTCACCGCCCGGCGGTCCGGCCCGCGCACCTGGAACCGGAAGTCCCGGCCCCGCCCGGCGGTGAAGGTGGTGGCGGCCGGCACCAGCGTGTAGCCGCCGGCGCTCACGCTCAGCCCACCTGTCTCCGCTCCGGCCGGCCCGGCCGCCGCGCCGGTCGGATGCTCGTGCGGCCCGGTCCCCGGCGGGTGGGTGTGGGCCCCGACGCCGCTCGTCGGTGCCGCGCCGGGACCGGGCGCCGGATCGCCACCGGCGTTCACCCTGCCGAGTGCGAAGCCGGCGAGCAGGCTGAGGACCAGCGCGCCCACGGTGAGCGCGAGGCGCAAGGTTCCCCGGTCCACGACGGCGGACGCGGCCGGATCGGCGGCCGGCCGGCGCCGCCCGCCGGGAGCGGTCGCCGTGGCCCGAGCAGCGCCCGGAGCAGTTGCCGGCGCACCGCCCGGAGCAGTTGCCGGCGCACCGCCCGGAGCAGTTGCCGGCGCACCGCCCGGAGCAGTTGCCGGCGCAGCCCGGTCCCCAGCGGTCTGCGGCGCCTCCGGCTGTTCACGCGTCACGATCCGCAGGTTACCGTCCCGGCCCGGCGGCACCGCGACGCCCGCCGCCGGCACCCGCGGAGGGCCGCCCGCCGACCCCCGGAACCAACGACACCGATCACCGTACGCATCTGAGTGGCTTCGATGCGTCGCCTAACCGGGACATCGATCGTTAGACCGGTCGTGCCGACCACCGCATTGCCCCGTCGTGCCGCCGCCCTCGCCGCCGGGATGACCGTGGCGTTGGCGCTCGCCCCCGCGCCCGGCCGGGCAGCACCGGCCGGCGATCCCGAGGAGCGGGTCGCCAGGGCGGCGGAGCAGCTGGAGATCGTCGTCGAGCAGTACAACGACCTGCGCGAGGAGTTGCGGGAGACCCGGGCGCGCAGCACGGCACTACACGCCGAGATGATGCCGCTCGAACGCGAGATCGAGGCGCACCGCACGGAGATCAGTCTGATCGCCGCCCGCGCGTACCGGACCGGCGACATCCACGCCGTCGGGATGCTCGGCACCCTGCTCCGCGCCGCCGACCCGGAGAACCTGGTGGATCCGCTGATCCTGCTCGACCGGGTGACCCGGGAGCAGCATCGGGCGGTCGCCGCGCTGACCGAGGCATACGACCGGCTGGCCGCCGCCCGCCGGGGCGTCGAGGCGCTCGCCGCCCGGCAGCGCGGACAGGAGCGGCAGCTCGCCGCCCGGAAGCTGGCGATCGAGACCGAACTGGCCCGGCTCGCCCGGCTACCCGGGGACGTCGAGCCGCGCGCCGAGGCCGCCCCACGGCTACCCGGACCGGTCGCCGGGGCTGCCGGCAGGGCCGTCCGGTTCGCGTACGCCCAGCTCGGCAAGCCGTACCGGTGGGGCGGCGAGGGCCCCGACGGGTACGACTGCTCGGGGCTGACCTCGGCCGCCTGGGCGGCTGCCGGCATACGGCTGCCGCACAACGCCGCCCGGCAGTGGCGGGCGGTGACCCGAATCAGCCGGGCCGCCCGGCAGGCCGGTGACCTCGTCTTCTACTACCGCGACCTGCACCACGTCGCGATCTACGTCGGGGACGGGAAAATCATCCACGCCCCGCGCACCGGCACGCGCATCCGGATCGATCGGGTCGACTACCAGCCGATCGTCGGCTACGGCCGGCCCGGCTGAGCCCGCGCGACCCCCGCAGGGGGCGACGGGCCGCGCGGGCTCAGCCGGCGACGGCGAGCGCGAACGGGAGCACCCCGGGCGCACCGGCCCGGCGCAGCAGGCGGGCCACGATCGTCATCGTCCAGCCCGAGTCGACGAGATCGTCGACCAGTAGCACCGGACCGGCCAGCCCGGACAGCTCGGCGGCCAGCGGGGCGGGCACATCGAAGGCGTCGTGCAGCGCACGTACCCGCTGGGCGCTGTTGCCCCGGGCATCCGCGGCGGTGCCCTCCCGGGGCGGCACCTCGCCCAGCAGCGGCAGCCGGCCGACCCGGGCGATCCGCTCCGCCAGCCCCCGGACCAGCCGGGGTCGGCGCCGCGAGCCGACCGCGAGCACGGCAACCGGCCGGGCGGGCCAGGGGTCGTCGCCGTGCGCCCACGCCTTCAGCACCTCGACCACGGCGGTCGCCACCTCCTCCGGCACCTCCGCGTCCGGCGCGTCCGGCCCGGTCAGTGCGCGCAGCCCGGCCCCCCAGCCGAGATCGGAGAGCCGCCCGACGGCCCGCCCCGGATACGCCTGCTCGTCCGCCCCGATCCGGCCACGCAACGGTACGCCGACCGCCTCCAGCCCGGTCGGCCAGAGCTTCTTCGCCGGGATCTCCACGCCGGGGCGGCCGAGGAACGCCTGTGCGGCGGCGAGCGCGGGCGCCGACACCTGCGCGTCGAACCGCGCGCCCGCGCACCGGTCGCAGCGCCCGCAGGGGGCGGCCGCCGGATCGTCCAGGCAGCGGCGGAGGAACTCCATCCGACAGCTGCCGGTGGAGGCGTACTCCAGCATGGCCTGCTGCTCGGCGGAGCGGGCCTGCGCCACCCGGCGCAACCGGGCCGCGTCGTAGTGCCACGGCTCGCCGGTGGCCAGCCAGCCACCCCGGACCCGGCGTACCGCGCCGTCGACGTCGAGGACCTTGAGCATCAGCTCCAGCCGGGTCCGGCGCAGGTCGACGATCGGCTCCAGCGCCTGCGTGGAGAGGGGCCGGTCGGGGTGCAGGGCGGCGAGCACCGAGCGGACCTGTTCCTCCGGCGGGAAGGCCAGCGAGGCGAAGTACCGCCAGATCGCCCGGTCCTCGGTGCCGGGCAGCAGCAGCACCTCGGCCGCGCCGACGGCCCGGCCGGCCCGGCCGACCTGCTGGTAGTACGCGATCGGCGACGGCGGTGCACCGAGATGCACCACGAAGCCGAGGTCCGGCTTGTCGAACCCCATGCCCAGCGCCGAGGTCGCCACCAATGCCTTGATCTTGTTGTCCAGGAGATCCCGCTCGGCGGCTCGCCGGTCGGCGTCCTCGGCCTGGCCGGTGTACGCCGCGACCGCGTACCCCCGGCCGCGGAGGAACTCGGCGGTCTCGCCGGCCGCCGCCACCGTGAGGGTGTAGACGATCCCGGAGCCGGACAGCCGGTCGAGCTGGTCGGCGAGCCAGCCGAGCCGGTGCGCCGGGCTCGGCAGGTCGAGTACGGCCAGCCGCAGCGACTCCCGGTCCAGCGGCCCGCGCAGCACCAGTGCGTCGCCGAGTTGCTCTGCCACGTCGTCGGTGACCCGGCTGTTGGCGGTGGCGGTGGTGGCCAGCACCGGCGTCCCGGCGGGCAGCCCGGCCAGGAAGGTGCGCAGCCGGCGGTAGTCGGGGCGGAAGTCGTGCCCCCAGTCGGAGACGCAGTGCGCCTCGTCCACCACCAGCAGTCCGGTGGTGGCGGCGAGCCGGGGCAGGACGGTGTCCCGGAAGTCGGGGTTGTTCAGCCGCTCGGGGCTGATCAGCAGGACGTCGACCGTGCCGGCCCCGATCTCCGCGACGATCTCGTCCCACTCGTCGAGGTTGGCGGAGTTGATGGTGCGGGCCCGGATGCCGGCCCGGGCCGCCGCCTCGACCTGGTTGCGCATCAGCGCCAGCAGCGGCGAGACGATGACGGTCGGGCCGGCGGGCGCCGCCCCGGCGCCGCCCTCGGCAGCCTCTGGTCCGGGGTGGACCGGCTGCCGCAGCAGTGCGGTCGCGACGAAGTAGACGGCCGACTTGCCCCAGCCGGTCCGCTGCACGCAGAGCACCCGGCGCCGGTCGACCACCAGCGCCTCGATCGCCCGCCACTGGTCGTCCCGGAGCCGGGCGTGCTCGCCCGCCAGCCGGCGCAGTACCGCCTCCGCCCGCTCGCGTACCGACAGTCGGTCCTCCCGTGCCGGGAGCCGATCGCCGTCCGTCCTCCGGTCACCGTCCATCCGGCCTTTCTACCAGGGCACCGCCGGGCCGGCGGGACACGTGCCCAGCCACCCTTGTCCCCATCCGCGACACTGTGGTGATCTGTGGACCACGCCTGGCGACGGTCGGAGGAGGTGTGCATGCGCTCGATGGCGTCCCAGGGGCAGTCGACCTCCGGACGGGAACGCCTCCCGTCCGGAGGTTCGGAGTTTCTCGCCCTGCTGGCCCGGCTGCTGCGCCGGCCGCGACGCGGAGACCGGAGACTCCCGCTGATCTGGCTGGTCCGCTCCGTGGGAGCACCGGACGTGATCGCCCTGCTCCGCCGGGCGCTGGCGCGGGGCCAGCGGCGTCGCATCCCGCATGTCGTCCTCGACCTGGCCGAGGCTCCCGGCCTCGACATCGCGGGCGAGCTACGGGAGATACACCGGCAGCTCTCGCTGGAGGCGTTCGGGGGCGAACGGCTGCGCTTCCGGCACTACCCGCTGGCCGACTGGCTGCTGCACCGGCCCGTCGCGGTGCCGGGAGACGCGGGCGAGGACCGCCGGCCGGCCCTGGCCCGCCAGCTCCGGGACCGGCGCGGCGCCCGCCCCGGCGGCGACCCCTCCGGCGGCGACGACCTCTTCGCCACCGCCTACCAGCTCGCGTTCTGGCTGGTCCGGCGGGCGATCCCGAGCGCCGTCTTCCGGATCGCGGTCTCCGGTCGGGTGCCGCTGCTGGGGCCGCACTACCGGTGGTTCATGCGGCAGCAGTACCTCGCGCCCCGGCAGTCGATCACCTTCCTCGGCTTCGCCGAGCGACTCACCGCCGGCTGGCGGGACGGCGAGCAACCGGACCAGGTGAACAAGCTGCTCGTGCACGCCTTCCTGGAGGATCTCCGGCAGGGCTACCGAAGACGACTCTGGCGGCCGTCGAGCTGGCGGCGCACCGCCTATCCGGTGCTGCTGCTCGGGAACGTCACCTCCGGCGACGCCGGGCACACCCTGGTCCGCCTGGTCAACGACGTCCGCAACGAGACCGGGCGCAACGATCCACTCCTGGTGGTCGCGGCCGGCGCCGCACCACCACCGGAACTGCCCGAGCCGTACGCGCTTGTCGACGCCGAGGAGGCGTACGACGAATGGGTCGACGTCCTGCCGGAGACCCGGCGGCTGCGCCGGCCGGCCGCCTGGCTCATCGCCCTGCTGCTCGGCGACCCGAGCGCGGGCTCGGAGCCAAGGGGCGGCCTGCTCAACTTCACCCCGCCCGCCCCGCCGTGGTGGAGCCGGCGGCTCCTCCCCACCGCGGTGGTGCTGCTGCTCCTGGTCGGCGCCGGCCTCTGGGTGACCTCGCGGTGGAGCCCGGACTGCCATCCCCGGCCGTTCGGCGGCACCGTCTCGGTGGAACTGGTCGGCGGCGAGTGCATCGGCTACAGCGACACCGCCGGGCACGTCTTCAACCGCGATCCCGGCCAGGACCGGCTCCGGGCGGTGCAGCGGCGGATCTTCCAGCAGAATGCCGACGCCGAGCAGGTCTGGCAGCGCAGCGCCCGGCGCCGGCCGCTGGTCACGCTGGTCTACCTCGGCACCCTGACCGGCAACCGGACCCGGGCCGACGAGGAGTCCTACGTCTCCGAGCGCGAGGAACTGGAGGGCATGGCGACCGCCCAGTACGCGCTGCTGCGGGAGTCGGCCGGCGCCGACGGCGCCGCGCTGCTCCGGGTGGTCGTCGCCAACGCCGGCCACCAGATGCGGTACGCCGGCCGTGCGGTGGCGATGCTGGAGGGGCTGGTCCGGGACGACCCGACGGTGCTCGGCGTGGTCGGTCTGGTGGAGAGCCGACAGAGCACCGCGAACGCGCTGCGGGAACTCAACCGGATCGGCCTGCCGGCGCTCGCGCCCACCCTGTCGGCCGACGGCCTGTACCAGAACTCCCGGCTCTATCTGCAGATCTCCGCGCCCAACCGTGACCAGGTCGCGCTGCTCGACGAGTACGCCCGCCAGGTACTGCGGGTCGACGGGGCGCACGTTTACTACACCACGGGCGAGAACAGTTCCCTGGAACGGGACCTCTACGTCGGCACCCTGGTGGAGGGCCTGCGCCAGCGCTTCGGGGACCGGCTGACCCGGGTCGAGGAGTTCCGTACCGGTCAGCGGATGACGCAGGAGTGCGGCTACCAGGGAATGCTGATCTTCGCCGGTCGCTGGTCCGAGTTCGACGGTTTCCTCCGGGCCCTCAAGGAATGCGGCCCCAACCCGCCCCGGCACCTGGTCGGGGACGACTCGGTCAACCGGTACATGGCCAACCCGGTGCTCCGGGCCAGCGCCCCCGGGAACCTCCCGGTCACGTACGTCTCGAAGGCCGCCCTGGCCACCTGCGCCTCGCTGCGCGCGGCCCGGGACCGGCGCGACGACGTACGCGGCAGCTTCCTCTCCTGGGTCCAGGCCGACAACCTGCTCGATCCGCCCCGATGCCGGGAGGAGGGGCCGAGGGTGCCGGTCGGCGAGCGGGTCAGCCTCGCCTACGACGCCGCCATGATGGTCGTACGCGCGGTGGAGAGCCTGGCCGCCCGGCTGCGGCACGGCAGCCCGCGCGAGGCGTGGAACCCCCGGGCGGTCAACCCGGCCGGCGTGCACACCGAGGTGCTACGGCAGAACGCCGAGGGCGGCTATCCGGGGGTGAGCGGCCTGATCACGTTCGCGCCCGACTCGGGCGAGCCGGTGGCGAAGCGGCTCTCGCTGCTCAGGGTCGACCGGGTGACCGACGTGGACACCGAAGCCGTCGAGGTCTTCCACTGCGGCTCGGCGGACGGACCGGCCGACCGGGGCTGCCGCCAGCCCTGAACCCGCGCCGGCCGGTGTTGGTCCGGCCACAGTCAGGCCGGCCGGGCCGGTGGCCGCACCGGCGCCGCAGGCTGGCCGGGCGGCACAGGCTGGCCGGGCGGCACAGGCTGGCCGGGCGGCGGCAGGAACAGGAGCACCTCCCGCAGTGCGTCGGCCACCTCCATCGGCAGCAGGCAGCGCGCGACCAGTTCCTCCATTGACGCGTACGGGCCGCGTTGCCACCGGTCCAGCAGGATGTGCCGGTTCTGCTCCGGCGACGACCCGGGCAGCCCCAGCACGACATGTTCGGCAACGGCGTTGATGTCGATCAGGCCGCCGTCGTCGAATGTGCGCGGCAGATCCGGCCGGCCGATCCGCAGCTCGGTACGGGCCGACGGGTTCTGGTAGAGCAGGTAGCGAGCATGCTCTCGGCGTACCCGCTGCTCGGCGTCCGCACGCGAAACGGCCGGCGTCGTCGGCCGGCGCCGGCCGAGGGCGAGGATCCGTTGCACGCTGCGATTGAGCACGATCACGTGCAGGATGCCGCCCAGCCAGTTCACCACGAAGAGGCCGAGTATCGCGAGCCCCTCCCCGACGGACACCGGAGCCTGCGGGTCCGGATCGCCGGTCTCCATCCCGATGCCGAACCCGACCGTTATCGCCAGGTAGCCGAGCCCGGCAGCCAGCAGTCGCCAACTGTGCCGCCGCCAGGCGTAGACGATGACGACCAGCGGGGTGAGGAAGCCGAACGAGAGCAGGACCACGACCGCCCCGAACACGGTGCCGAGAATGCTGATCCAGCCCGGACCGGCGCCGCCCGACAGACCGAACGGCCGGGGCGCCGGGATCGGCAGCGGTGGCGGTGGAAGCTGCGCCGACGGAATCACCGGTACCGGAAGCCACGCCGCGTTCCGGCCGGCATCGACCGGCCCACCCTCGGCGGCACCTACCGGCCCACCCCGAACAGCACCTACCGGCCCACCTCGAACAGCACCTACCGGCCCACCCCGAACAGCGGCGACCGGCCCGCCCTCCCCCGGTGGCTCGGGGCGACCGGCCTCGTCGGGATGGGACGTCACGGACACGGACACCAGGGTCGGATCGGAGCGCAGGATCCGGCGGTGCAGCTCCTGAAGCTGCTCGCCGGGCTCCAGCCCATGCTCCTCGCGCAGCAGCACCCGTGCCTCGCGGAACGTGTCGAGCGCCTCCGCCTGCCGCCCGTCGTGGTACAGCGCCAGCATCAGCAGGCCGCGCAGCCGCTCCCGTACCGGAAACTCCGCGACCAGCCGGGCCAGCTCCCCGACCAGCTCATGGTGGCGGCCGAGTTGCAGTTCGAGCTCGGCGCAGACCTCGAGGGCGGCGGTGCGCATCTCCACCAGCCGGTCCCGCGCCGAGTCGAAGAAGGGGCCGGTCAGGCCGGGAAACGGCTCGCCCTGCCAGAGGTCGAGGGCGGCGCGCAGTCCGGCCACCGCCTCCTGCCGCCGGCCGGCGTCCCGGGCCGCCGACGCCTGCCTGATCGACCACTCGAACCGGAGGGCGTCGACGTCGTCGCGACCGACCCGCAACAGGTAACCGGCGTCGGTCAGGCTCAACACGTGTCCCGGGGTACGCGGAGAACGCTCCGGCTCCAGCACCCGGCGGAGCCCGGCGACGTACTTCTGCACGACATTCGGCCCGTTCGCCGGGGGCTCCTCGGCCCAGACCGCGTCGACGATCCGGCCCGTCCGCACCGGCCGGCCCGCCTGGAGCAGTAGGACGGTCAGCACCGCCCGCTGTTTACCGGGGCCGAGATCGAGCTCCCGGTCGCCGTCCCAGGCGCGCAGCGGCCCGAGGATCTCGAAGCGCACCGCCTCCGCCATGCGCCCACCACCCCCCGACTGCTCGTGGACCAGCTCACGGCAGTCCCACGGCAGCATAACGGCAGTGGTCGAACCCCGTACGCAGTGAACGGTCAGTGCGACGGCAGTGCCCGTCGGCACCATTTCCCCCTGTCGGAAAGCGGTACCCGGACAGCGGTACCCCCGAGAAGGGACAGCAATGAGAAGAGACACCCGCACCGCACGATGGGCCCGGTACGCAGCCGGTCCGGTGGCCGCGCTGGTCGGCGTGGCGGTCATGCTGAGCGGCTGCGGAAAGCTGAAGGAGCAGGTGGCGACCGTCACGGCCAAGCAGACGCTGCTGGACGCCGTGCCGGACAGCACCGGGGAACCGTTCCGGTTCAGCGGCGACGACGGTACGACGGCCTTCGCCGGCTCGGTCGACCCCGGGGCGAAGGGTCTGGAGGTGAGCAGCTCGATCAAGGATCCCGAGCACGGCTTCACCACCACCGTCGTGTTCAGGAACGTCGGTGAGGACATCTGGACGAAGATCTCCTTCACCGGGACCGAAGGCTTGACCGGGCTGCCCAAACTGCCGAACAAGTGGCTCAAGCTGGACACCACGAAGCTGGTGGACGCCGACAGCGTGCCGAGGTATGAGGAGGGAACCGACCCGGGCAACGCCGGGCCGCTGGTGCAGGCCGCCACGTCGGTCACCGAGGATGGCGCCGGCACCTACTCCGGCACCGTCGACCTCACCTCCGGTGAGGCGGCGAAGGTGCTGGACGCGGAGCAGATGAGTGGACTCGGCGAGGCGGCGAAGCAGGTGCCGTTCACGGCGGTCGTCGACGCCGAGAAGCGGCTGACCTCGCTCACCCTCGACGTCCCGGCGAACGGCAGTGCCAAGCCCTTCCAGTACGTCGTCAGCTACCGGGACTACGGCAGTACGCCGAAGCTCGCCGCACCGGCGGACGCGCAGGTCCAGAACGCACCGGAGCAGGCGTACGAGTTACTCAACAGCTGAGTTACTCAACAGCTGAGTCGCTCAACAGCTGAGTCGCTCAACAGCCGAGCGGGTTGCGCAACAGCCGAGCGGGTGCGCACCAGCAGCTGACGAGCCGATCTGCGTCAGCCCGCTGGCAGGCCGAGCCTGCCGGGCGGCGGGGGCCGGGTGGTGGCCACGGGGGATCGCCACCCGGCCCGGCGCGCGTCGTCACACCGGGCAGCACCACGCGGCCCGCCCTCAGCGGCCGAACACCGAGCCGCCGTTCACGCCCAGCACCTGACCCGTCACGTATCCGGCGGCCGGACTGGCCAGGTAGCGAATCGCCGAAGCGATCTCGCTCGGCTGGCCCGCCCGCTTCACCAGGGTCGCGTCGACCCGTCGCTGGTGTCCCTCCGGCGTCATCCGGCCCGCGAAGAACTCGGTGTCAACGACATATCCCGGGCTCACGACGTTGACCGTGATCTCCTCCGGCCCGAGTTCCTGCGCCAGGTGGTACGCCCAGCCGTGCAGCGCCGCCTTCGCCGCAGAGTAGGGACCACCGCCGCCGCGCTGCGCGGCGATCGAGCTGATCAGCACCACCCGCCCGCCGGGCCGGCGCAACGCCGGCCGGAGGGCTTCCGTCAGGAGTACGGCGGTGAGCACGTTGCTGTCGAGGCTGGCCCGCCAGAGTGCGGCGACACCGTCCAAACTCGACGAGTCGCCGCTGAGATAGCCGCCCGCATTGTTGACCACGATGTCGACGGTGCGCCCGCCCACCGCATCGACGACCCTGCCCAGCTGCGCCGGGTCGGTCAGATCGGCCGGCACCGCCTCGACCGAGCCCGGTCGGCCGAGGTCCGCCCCGATGCGGGCGGCGGCCTTGTCCAGCAGGTCGGCGCGGCGGCCGATCACGATGACGTCGTACCCGTCCTCGCCCAGGCCCTCGGCGACGGCCGCGCCGATCCCGGTCGCGCCGCCGCTGACCACTGCCAGTCGTCGATCCGGCATACGTCCTCCCCGTGCCTCGTTTCCTGGTTCCGTCGTTTCCCGCCGCGCCGGCACCGGGACGGGTCATGGTTCATCCCAGCGGCGCCCGGACGCCTGCGCCGCCCGGAGATCGCCCCGGTCGGCGAGCCACGTTACCCGCCGGCCGGGGCTCCGCACCCGGGCTGCACAGCGCCGCACCCGACTTGTGGATCCCCGCGGCGATCTCCGACATCCAGGGTTCGGGCGGCACCGCGCCGGGCCCGAGCACCTGCATCGAGGCGAGTACGGTGAGCAGCATCCCGCTGCCCAGGAACTCCGCGGTCTCCTCGGCACCCGCCCCGGTCAGCTCTTGGACGAGGCGGTAGATCCGGCCGAAGCAGTTGCGTACGACGCCACCGATCACCGGATCGGAACTGGCCGCGAAGCCGTGCAGGAGTACGGCGAGCAGGTCCCGCTCGGCCAGCAGTTCCTCGTACGCGTCCGCAAGGGTCTCCAGGTCTGCCGAGCGCCCGGCGGCGTCCCGGAACGCCTGCTCGATCCGGATGGCGGCGTGCTCGACCGCCGCGATGAACAGCCGTTGCTTGGAGCCGAAGAGCCGGATGACGTATGGCTGCGAGACACCGGCCAGCCGGGCCACGTCGTCGGTGGAGGTGCCGGCGTACCCGGAGACGGCGAACGCCTTGACGGCGGCGTCGGCGAGCTGCTCACCCCGCTCGGCGGCGGTCAACCTGGTCCTGGTCATCGCCGTCCTCCTCCGTCACCAAGCGCCTGGACGTTGACATGTTATCAGTCGATAATTACCGTCGGAGAGGCTTAGTTATCATCGAATAACAACTTGGAGTCCTCATGAGCAGCCCACCTCTTCTCGGCGGCGTCACTCCGCCGGCGAAGGCAACCGAAGCCCCGGCCGACGAGGCCAGCGCCGACGGAAGCACGGCCGACGAGGCCGGGGCGGACGGAGGCAGGGCGGGTCGGCACCTGGCCGCCGTGCTCGCGGCGGTCGGGGTGCCGATGTTCATGGTCACCCTCGACAACCTGGTGGTGACCACGGCACTGCCGGTGATCAGGACCCAACTCGGCGCCTCCGTCACCGACCTGCAGTGGTTCGTCAACGCCTACACGCTGCCCTTTGCCGCCCTGCTGCTCAGCGCCGCCGCGCTCGGCGACCGGGTCGGTCGGCGGCGACTCTTCCTCGCCGGCATCGCGCTCTTCACCCTCGCCTCGGCGGCCTGCGCACTGGCCACCGAGCCGTGGATGCTGACCGCCGCCCGTGCGGTCCAGGGCGTGGCCGGCGCCGCCGTGATGCCACTGTCGCTGACCCTGCTCGTCACCGCCGTCCCCGACCGGCTCCGCAACGCCGCCATCGGCGTCTGGGGTGGGATCAGCGGCCTCGGTGTCGCCGTCGGCCCGGTGGTCGGCGGTGCGGTCGTCGAAGGGCTCGACTGGACCTGGATCTTCTGGCTGAACGTGCCGATCGGCCTGCTCGCCCTCGGGCTTTCCGCCACCGTCCTGCGGGAGTCCACCGGGCCCGCGTCCCGACTGGATCCGGTCGGGCTGGTCCTCTCCACGGCCGCCGTACTCGCCCTGGTCTGGGGAGTCGTGCACGGACAGGAGCACGGCTGGACCTCTGCTCGAATCCTCATCGCCCTGGTCGGCGGCACCCTGCTGCTCGCCGCGTTTCTCGGCTGGGAGAGCCGCACGCCGGTACCGATGCTGCCGCTGCGGCTGTTCCGCTCCCCGGGCTTCGGCGTGGTGAACACTGTCGCCTTCACCTTCTCCGTCGGCGTCTTCGGCTCGGTCTTCCTGCTCGCCCAGTTTTTCCAGGTGGCACAGGGGCACAGCCCGCTGCACGCCGGGATCCGGACGATGCCGTGGACGATGGCGCCGATGGTGGTGGCCCCGCTCGCGGGGCTGCTGGTGAGCCGGCTCGGCATCCGTACGCTGGTCGTCGCCGGACAGGCGATGCTGGCCCTCGCGCTCGGCTGGCTCGCCCTGGTCAGCACCGCCGAGGTCGCCTACGCCGCGCTCGCCGTCCCGCTGGCGCTGGCCGGCGTCGGCATGGGCCTGACGTTCGCGCCGATGAGCACGGCCACCATGGCCACCGTGCCCAGGGAGTCGCGCGGCCTGGCTTCCGGCACCTACAACACCGTCCGGGAGCTCGGCGTGGCCGTCGGGGTAGCTGCGCTCGCCTCGATCTTCGCCGCCAACGGCGACTACTCCAATCCTGGATCCTATGTGGACGGCGTCCGTCCGGCTGTCCTCGCCGGCGCGGCCGTGGTCGCCGCCGGTGCCCTGCTCGCCGTCCGCCTCCCGCGCCGGTGAGTTCCGAGTGATCAGGTGGCGGACGGCCTGCTGGGATGGGCCGGACGCTACCCGATCACGAAAGCTCTGAGGCGGGGAGTGAGCGGGGGTCAGGGGGGCAGGGGGTCAGGGGGAGCGGCGGCGGGTGGGGGGTAGCAGGGTGCGGAGTGGGCCGAGCCGGGTGGAGAGGCTGGCCAGGCCGCCGGGGAAGAAGTAGACCGCCAGGATGAAGACGGTGCCGAGCACGAAGAGCGGCTGTGACAGCGGCCCGCTCAGCACTCCGGGCAGCGACTCGACCGCCGACGAGGTGCCGAAAGCGGTGAGCCGGTGGTCGAGGTACATGTAGAGCATCCCGCCCAGCACCGGACCCCACCGGGTGCCCGGCCCACCCAGCACCACCATCACCAGCAGTGACAGGGTCAGCTCCGACGAGGTCACGTGCGGCGACGCGCCCCCGACCAGCAGGCAGTAGACCGTCCCGCCAGCGGTGGCGAGTCCGCCCGCCAGGGTGAACGCGAGCAGCTTGAACCGGTACGGGTCCAGCCCGAGCACCCCGACCCGCCGCTCGTCGTCGCGAAGCCCGGCGAGCACCCGGCCGGTCGGCGAACCCGCCACCCGGTGCACCACGAAGACGACCAGGGCCAGGTAGGCCAGCGCCAACCAGTACAGGTTGACGGTGTTGCCCACCCCGACCAGCATCGCCGGCAGCCCCGAGACGTCCAGCGAGAGCCCCTCCTCGCCGCCGGTGAGACCGCCGAAGTCCCGGGCAACCAGGATCGCGCCGACCTGGGCGAAGGCCAGGGTCACCATCGCGAAGGCGATTCCGGCGGTACGCAGCGCGACCGCGCCGAGCAGTGCGGCCAGGGTGGTCCCACCGGCCAGGGTCAGCAGCGCCGCCTGCCACAGCGGCACGCCGGCCCTGGTGACCAGGATGTCGGTGCCGTAGACACCGGCGGCGAAATAGAGCGCGTGCCCGAAGGAGAGCATGCCGGTCCGGCCGAAGAGCAGGTCGTAGCCGGCGGCCAGACCGCCGAAGACCAGGCAGATGGCGAGCAGTTGCAGGGTTCCCGGCCCGTTGATCGGCCCGTCGAAGACCCCGGGCACGGTCAGCGTCGAGTACGGCAGCACCGCGAAGACCAGGAGCACCAGCAGCGGTGACCAGGTGTGCAGGGCCGACCGCCAGTTCCGGCGGGGTGCCGGCGCGGAACCGGCGGTCGGCGGTGCGACGGGCGGGTTCGCCGCCGCCGTCTTCAGTCCGGTCGTCATGCCGGCCCCCTCGCTCCGCTCGTCGACGCCGGATTCCCCACGCTCGTCGAACTCGCTGCCACGGCCAAGCTCGCTGCCACGGCCGAGCTCGCTGCCACGGCCAAGCTCGCTGCCACGGCCGAGTTCGCCCGTTCTCTCGCTGCGGTCGGTCACGTGGTCGCCGCCCTTCCGGCGATGCCCTGGGGGCGGAGCAGCAGCACGATCGCCAGCAGCGCGACCACGCAGACGTCTCCAGCCCCGGAGGTGCCGTAGTAGTTGACGAACTGCTGCAGCAGACCGACCGCGACCGCGGCGTACGCGGAGCCGACGACCGAGCCCATCCCGCCGATCACCACCACGATGAAGGCGAAGATCAGCAGGGAACCGCCCTGGCTCGGCGAAACCGAGCCGAAGTAGACGCCACCGAGCGCCCCGGCCAGCGCCGCCGCGGCCCCGCCGATCGCGAAGACCAGGGTGAACGCCTTCCGGACGTCGATGCCGAGCGCAGTGACCATCTCCCGGTTCTCCACCCCGGCCCGGATCACCAGGCCGTACCGGGTGTAGCGGAGGAAGCCGAGCAGGGCCGCCAGCACCAACGCGGCGGCGAGGATCAGCAGGAGGCCGGAGTTCGGCACCTTCGCACCGAGCACGGAGGTGACCCGCTGGGTCCATTCCGGGCGGGGGAAGGGGCGTGGGTCCGCGCCCCAGGTCGCCTGGAGCAGTGCCACCCCGGCCAGAGAGAGCCCGACGGTGACCAGCACCTGCTCGATGGTGCGGGAGTAGAGCGGGCGGATCATCACCAGTTCGACGGCGATCCCGACCACCGCACCGGCGACGACCCCGAAGGCGACCGCGAGCACGAAGCCGAGGCCGTCCGGGCCGGCGCCGGGCAGGTTGCCCGCGGCCCACCAGGTGGCGTACGCGCCGACGGAGAGGAAGAGCCCGTGCGCGAAGTTGAGCACGTCGGCCAGCCCGAACACCAGGGAGAGTCCGGATGCGACCAGGAAGTAGAGCGCGGCCAGGCCCAGCCCGGTCAGCGTCAGCAGCACGATGGTGCTCATCCGGCCGGCACCTCCCGGACCGGCTCGACCGCCGGGTGCGGCTCGCCGGCCACGCCGACGCCGAGCAGGGATCTGGTCAACTCCGCCTCCCGCAGCAGTTCGTCGGCGGCGCCGGACCAGGCGACCCGACCGGCGGCGAGCACCACCGCGTCGGCGGCCAGCCGGCGTACCACCGCGAGGTTCTGTTCGACAAGCAGCACCGGCACGGCGCCCGCGACCCGCTCCAGCACCTCGGTCACCTCGGTGACCACCTTCGGGGCCAGCCCCTTGGTCGGCTCGTCGACCAGCAGCAGGCGGTTGTCGTTGAGCAGCACCCGGCCGATCGCCAGCATCTGCTGCTGCCCGCCGGAGAGCGAGCCGGCGCGCTGCCGGGACCGCCGCCTCAGCTCCGGGAAGAGGTCGAAGACCCGGTCGTACGCCGGGCTGCCACCGCGTCGCTCGGCGAGCCGCAGGTTCTCCGCGACGGTGAGACCGGCGAAGACGCACCGGTCCTCGGGGACGTAGCCGAGGCCGTCCCGGACCAGCCGGTGGGTCCGCTCCCCGGCCACCGACCGGTCGCCGAGGCGCACCGTGCCGCGTACCTCGCCGCCGCGCGGGGTCAGGCCGAGGATCGCCCGCAGCGTGGTGGTCTTGCCGACGCCGTTGCGGCCGAGCAGCACGGTCACCCCGCGTGGCGCGACCGTGAAGGTGACGCCCTGCAGGATGTGCAGCCCGGCGATCCGCACCGACAGGTCGGAGACGGCGAGGACGGGCGCCTCAGTCATAGCTGCTCACCTAGGTACGCCTCCTGCACCACGGGGTTGGCCATCACGGTCTCCGGCACGTCGCAGGCGAGCAGCGCGCCGTGGTGCATCACCGCGATCCGGTCGGCCAGCCCGAGGATCACGTCCATGTGGTGCTCCACCATGAGTACGGCCCGGCCGCTGTCGCCGGTCAACGACCGGATCACCGCGACCAGCTCCGGTACGTCCTCGGCGCTCACTCCGGCCATCGGCTCGTCGAGCAGCATCACCCTCGGCTCGCCGGCCAGCAGCAGCGCGATCTCCAGCTTCCGCTTCTCGCCGTGTGCGAGGGTGCCGGCCAGCGCCCCGGCCCGGTGCGCCAGGCCGACCCGGTCCAGTGCCGCGTCGGCGGCGGCGACCACCTCCCGGTCGGCCGCCGCCCTGCGCCACAGCTTCATCGAGCCACCCCGGTGCGCCTGCACCGCCAGCCGGACGTTCTCCCGCACGCTCAGCGAGCCGAAGACCGAGGATGCCTGGAACGTCCGGCCCAACCCGAGCCGGGCCCGGCGGTGCGGCGGCAGCGCGCTGATGTCAATACCGTCCAGCAGCACCTGGCCGGCGCTCGGCCGGCGCAGCCCGGAGACCAGGTTGAACAGTGAGGTCTTGCCGGCACCGTTCGGCCCGATCACGCCGAGGAACTCCCCCGGTGCCAGCTCCAGGTCGACGCCGTCGACGATGGCAACCTCGCCGATCCGCCAGGTCAGGTCGCGGGTGGCGAGCACACCTCAGCCCTGCATCGCCGCGGCCGGCGGCGCCGTCTCGTCCGGGGTCAGCGTCTTCTGCGCCTGCGCCGTCATCGCGTCACCGGTGCCGCTGAGCGTGGCCTGGAACATCGGCTGGAGCAGGGCATGATCCTCGGCACGGACCGTCATCTTGCCCTTGATCCCGTCGAAGCTCCAGCCCTCCAGCCCGGCGACCATCTTGTCGACGTCGTCGCCGCCCTCCTGGACCGCGCGCACGATCATCTGGGCGGCGGCGAACCCGTCCGGGTGGAACAGGTCGAGCACGCCACCGGGTACGGCGGCCTTGGCCGCCTGCGCGGCCGGGTTGTCGGCGGCGCCGTCGAAGAAGTGCGACAGGAAGGAGATCTTGGTGCCGGCCGCTCCGAAGGTCGGCCAGGAGGCCCGGATGTCCAGCCCGGTGACCACGGTGGTGGAGCCGAGTACGCCCTGCTGGTCCAGGGTCTGCCACATCGCCGGAGCGGTGGTGCCGGCCCAGGCCACGAAGAGCAGGTCCGGCTTGGCCGCGCTCAACTGGCTGGCGAACGGAGTGAAGTCGGTGGCGCTGGCCGGGGCGAGCACGCTGCTCACCGTGGCGCCGGCACCGCCGATGACCGCCTTGACCGCCGCCTCGTTGCTCTTGCCGAACGCGCTGTCCTGGGCGAAGACCACGACCTTCTTGCCGGCGGCGTCACCGATGAAGGACTTCGCGGTCATCACGTCCTGGTACGACTGTCGCCCGGACCGGAAGGTGTACCTGTTCACCCCGGTCACCCCGTCGGTCGCGGCCGGCCCGGAGATGAAGAGCACCTTGTTCTGCGCGGCGATCGGCGCGACCTGGAGGGCGACCCCGGAGGCCGTGGAGCCGGCGAGGATCTTGTGGCCCTTGCCGATCAGGTCCTTTGCCGCCGAGACCGCCTTGGCGGGATCGCCCGCGTCGTCGACCTCGGTCACCTCGACGGTACGGTCACCGATCTTGTTGGTGCCGTCGGTCGCGTACGCGAGGCCGGCCCGGAAGCCTTCGATGTACTGCTTGCCATAGCTGGCCAGCGCGCCCGACTGCGAGTAGACCAGACCGACCTTGACCGGGGCGGCGCTGTCGCCGCCGCCGTCGGCGGTGTCCTGCGGGCTGCCGCAGGCGGTCGCGGCGAGCGCCCCTGCCAGCAGCGTGGCTGCGGCGACCACTACGCGCCGCGTCGTCCGGACCGTCATAATCGCTCCACCTGGGGGTGCCGTTGGGGAAAGCATCGTCGGCCCACGGTAGAAGTGACGTCATGCACGTGCTATGTGGCCGAAACCCACAAGTAACGGCAGGGGGATGGTCGCCACAGACAGGCGGCCGGCCAGCGGTCGTGGAGCGTGCCGATGGCCCGAGCGGGCCGTGCCGGCGGCCGGGTGGAGGCACGGGGAGGGACCGGGCGGGCCGGGTGGAGGAACGGGTGAGCGGGCGGGCCGGGCCGGGGCGGGCGGGCCGGGGCGGAGGTCTGGGAGAGGCGGTCAGCGGTCGTCGGGCTTCCGCCCGTCGCCCTTCCGCTTCTCCGGGTGCGACCTGTCCGGGGCCGACCGCTGGGTCTCCTCCTTCTCCGGGTGCGAGCCCTTCCCCTTCGGCCCCGGGCGGGGGGCGGTCCCGGAGTGATCCGCGGACGAGTTCGCCGGCGGCGGGTTCCCGCTCTTCGCGGGCGGCAGGCTACCGGTCGTGGCACCGGCCGCCGTCCCGCCGCTGTCGCCGGGGACCCCGGAGACCCGGACGGCGCAGGCGGTGTCGCCGAGCGTGAAGTCGACGGGCAGCGGATTGCTGCCCGGATGGTTGCCGATCAGCGTGAGCTGAACGGCGCTGCCGGCCGGCAGCGCCGTCTCGGCGCCGTCGGCGGGTCGGATCAGCACGTCCCGGCCCTGCTGCCGGGACTCCGGCGACGGCTGGCGGGACTCCGGCGACGGCTGGCGGGACTCCGGCGACGGCTGGCGGGGCAGCACCTTCTCGTCGCGGGTCAGCACCTTCTCGTCGCGGGTCAGCACCTGCTCGCCGGGGAACTCGAAGCGCAGTGTCCAGTCCGGCACCGCTCGGGCGCCGAGGTTGGTGATCGTGAGATCGGCCTGGAAGGACCGGCCGTCGTCGGCGCGCAGCACGTAGTCGACCCGGCAGGGGGCGGAGCCGCCCATCGCCATGGTCGTCGTCGTGGCGCCGCCGGCCGGTGGCGAACCGTCGCCGCTACCCGCCCAGACCGCACCGCCCATCGCAATCAGGCCGATCCCGACCGCCGCGACCCGGACCGGGTTGCGCAACCGGCTGTCCGACCAGCGACGCCTCCCGGGCAGCGCTGGGTCGGTCGCCACCATCGACCGGGGCAGGATCGCGGTCTCCGAACGCAGCGGCGGGGCGGGGCGGCCACCCGGCGAGGTGTCATCCGATCCTCCGGCGTGGAGGTCGGGCCGTCCGGGCCGCGGAACCGGTCCCGATCCGGCCGCCACCGGCAGCACCACCCCGGCCGAGCTGGCCAGCATCTGGGCCAGTTCCGCGCTCTCCGGCCGGTCCTGCGGCGCCTTTGCCAAACAGCGGTCGATGACCTCGACCACCTCGCCCGGCAATCCCGGCACCGGCGGGAGTGGCGCCGGCTCGGCGTGCAGGTGCGCGCGGAGAACCTGGCTACGCGTCGACACCCGCCACGGCATCCTGCCACTCAGCGCCCGGTAGAGCAGCAGGCCGAGCGCGTACACGTCGGTGGCGGGGCAGACCTCGCCCCGGTTGAGCCGCTCCGGAGCCACGTACGCGGGCGTGCCGAAGAGCCCGCCCTCGACGTCGCCGTCCCGCTCGCCGACCAGTGCCGAGATGCCGAAGTCGACGACCTTGGCGCCGATCGGGGTCAGCATGACGTTGCCCGGGGTGATGTCGCGGTGCACCACTCCCCGGGCGTGTGCGGTGGCCAGCGCGGCCGCGACCTGGGCACCGAGCACCACGGCGTCCCACCAGGGCAGTGGGCCGTCCCGGTCGAGCCGGTTGGCCAGCGACTCGCCGTCGACCAGTTCCATCACGACGTACGGCACGGTCCGGCCGTACCGGACCGACTCGCCGTAGTCGTAGACGCCGGTGATGTGCGGATGGCACAGCCGGGCGGCGGCCCGCGCTTCGGCCCGGAGCCGGTGCCGGAACGATCGGTCGGCGGTCAGCCTGGGTGCGAGCATCTTCACCGCCACCGGCCGGCCGAGCACCTCGTCGTGGCCCCGCCAGACCACCGACATGCCGCCTTCGCCGAGTTCCTCGATCAGCCGGTAACGGTCACCGACCAGTTCCGCGGCATGCCGCTCGGCTCCGCCCCACCTGCCCCACCCGGTCATGCGAGACTTTCTTGCCCTGATCACGTCCGGCTACACCTGTCGGAGCCGATTGGTCCCCGGTAACCCGAAATTGGTCCCGTGGGGCGGGGATTCAGGCGGTGGCCAGCAGTTGGTCGACCGGGGCGTACTCGTCGGTCAGCACCATCGCGTCATCGATGAAGTCGTCGAGCGCGGCACCGGAGAGAACGGTGACCGGGGCACCCGCCGAGGCGATCAGCCGTTCCCGTACCGGATCCAGCGGCAGCGGCTGGTCGGAGGCGAGGATCACGAAGTTCGCGCCCTGCGCGCCGGAGAGCGCGGCCGGCGGCGCCACCAGGGCGACGTGGGCGAACTCGGCCGCCACGGTGGCCACCTCCGCCCGGATGAAGCGCAGCGGCGGATAGTCGATCACGTTCTGCGCGTAGATCCCGCCGGGCCGGACCACCCGGTGGACCTCGGCGGCCATCTCCCGGGTCGCCAGGTGCCAGGGCACCACCAGGTGCCCGAAGGCGTCCCCGACCACCAGGTCGGCGCTGTGCCGGGGACGCTCCCCGATCAGCATCCGCGCGTCACCGACCCGGGCGCGGAGTTCCGGCCCGGTCCGGACGTCCAGCTCGCGGCGACCCAATTCGACCAGCTCGCCGTCGATCTCGTAAACCTCGTTGCGGCTGCCGGGCCGGGTCTCGGTCAGGTAGCGGGGCATCGTGAAGCCGCCGCCACCGAGGTGCAGGGCGTCCAGCGGCGCCCGGGCCGGTGCCATCACGTCGGCGACCGCCCCGATCCACTTGGTGTACTCGAATTCGAGGTGGCCGGGGTCGGCGAGGTCGACGTACGAGTGCCAGGCCGAGTTGAGCACCAGCAGTCGGCCTGTGGAGTTGTCCGGGTCCTGCTCGACCGAGGCGCAGTGGTACGCCGTCTCCACGTCGCACGGGGTCGGCGCAACGGCGGTGAGCGCGGCACCGGTGAGCCCGAGCACCGCCGCGGCGGCGGTGAGCCGGGACGGCTTCGGCCGCGTGCCACCGGCCTGCCGGTGCAGGTAGCCGGCGAGCGCCAGCCCGCTCACCCCGAGCAGGATGGCCAGGCCGAGGATGATGGCGGTGCTCGGCAGGGCGGCGACCAGCACGAAACCGGTGCCCAGGGTCGCGGTGATCGCGCCGAGGGTGCCGATGCTGGAGAGCCGCCCGACCACCTGCCCGGTCTGGCGCAGGTCACCGAGCTGCAGCTTCACCACCAGCGGGGTGACCGCGGCGAGCAGGGCCGCCGGCAGGAAGATCGCCAGTGCGGTGAGCAGCAGGATGCCGACGGCGGCGCCGCCGCGCAGCACCTCGCCGGCGTACCGGACGATCGGCAGGGTCAGCGCGGTGCAGATGCCGGCGAGAACCAGGGCCGGGGCGAGCAGCCGGCGCGGGTCGCGACGGTCGGCGAGCCAACCACCGGTCCAGGCGCCGTACGCGATCGCGGCGAGCGCCACCCCGATCACCGAGCTGGTGACCTGGAGAGTGACGCCGACGTACGGGCCGACCAGCCGCAGCGACGCGGTCTCCAGCACGAGCACCGCCCCGCTGGAGACGAAGACCAAGGCGGCGGCCAGGCCCGGCGGCAGAGCCCGGACCTCGGGTGCGACCGGCTGGTCCGCGACGGTGGCGGTGGCCGCCACCTCAGGTGGTGAAGAGTCCATCGCAGCGATGGTACGCAGGTCCCCGGCCGTTCCGGGCTACAACATCGACAGATGAACGTGGTTCGTGTGGTCGGAGGCGGGGTCGCCGTTGCCGTTGTAGCCCCGCCACCCGGTGCCGGGCATCCAGATCTGTCTGTACCAGATCACGTAGAGCACGCCGAGCCGGCTGGCGTTCTTGACGTAGAACGCGGCGAGGCTGTTGCCGTAGCTGCGGTCACCGCCGCTCGCGTCGACGTTCTCGAAGCCGCCGGTGGCGGCGGAGAAGTCGCAGGCCCGTCCCTTGGGATGCTCCCCGCCGCCGCCGCTGCGGTGGCAGGAGGCGTGCCGCTTGAAGCCGTTGGCCTTTGCCTGGTTGAGCGCGTGCAGGGTGCGCGGGGTGATGCAGCCGTTGGTGGTCGGGTCGTCGATGCTGCACGACTCCCTGGGCCAGGAGCCGTCGGAGTTGCGCGGGGCCGGTTTGGCCAGCGGCGAGTTGGCGCTGATCAGCCCGCCCGACGGGTTGCCACCCACGGCGGCCAGGGCCCGTTCGGCGTCCCTCTTCTTGCGGGCGATCACCTCGACCTGCCGCTGCTGCTCGCGGACCTCGGCGTCGATCGCGTTCTTCGCCCGGGTCGCCTGGTCCAGCGACTCGGCGAGCTCGCGGAGCTGCTTGTCGTTGCGCTGGGCCATCATCTCGAGCCCGGCGGCCCGCTCCAGGAACGACTGCGGCGAGGCGCTGTTGAGCAGCGCCGAGATCGGGGTGAGCCGGCCCCGGCGGTACGACTCGGCGGCAATCACCCCCACCTCCCGGGTGAGGGTGGCGATCCGCGACTCGACCTGCTTGAGCTGCGTGCCGAGCTCGCGCTGCCGCTTCTTGGAGTTGGTGAGCTTGGTGGTCGCCTCGACGTGCCCCTTGGAGGCGGACTCCAGGGCGTCCCGGAGCTTCTTGGTGCCGCCCTCGTCACCCGGCGAGCTGGGTGCGGCGGCCGCCGGAGCGGCGGCCGCGCCCGGCAGGGCCGCGGGGATGACGGCGAGGACCGCGGCGGCGAGGAGCAACGCCGTGAACCGGCGCGGGCCGCGCGGCCGGGGGTTGGCCGTTCTGCGCACGAGAGCCGTTCCTTCCATAGGCCGCCGACCCCGGAGGATCCACAGTGCCCATTCGGCGGCGGCCCCGCCGGCGCCCTCCACAGCGCCCCCTGGCGGAGACCGCCGGCCAGCCTACCGGACGACGGCCGCGCTGTCGGCCCCCGGTACGACGGGGATAAACGCCCCAGGTTGGGCCAAAGAGGAGGGAACTGCCGCCTTTGTCAGCCCTTGGTCAGGAGCGTGGCGTGCTTTGTCAGCCGCTGGCCAGGAGCGTGGCGTGCACTGTGTCCCAGATCGACTCGTTGGCGGCGACCAGCAGCCCGGACCGCCCGTCGGTCGGGTCGTAGGCGCTGCCGTCGAGGCGCCGGACCACGCCACCGGCCGCCTCCGTCAGCAGCGCTCCGGGCGCGTGGTCCCAGGGCAGGGTGCGCCAGAAGATCGCGAAGTGCTGCCTATTGTCCACAATATCAGCATATTCCTGACCTGCGCAGTGCTGTCCGGGCAGCACCGCGTCGATCCGCCCGGCACCGGCCACCACCCGTTCCCGCAGTTCGACCGGGAGGAACCGCGTCGCCACCACGCCGCGCAGCGACCGCGCCGGCAACGCCTCGGCGGTGGTCCGGACCGGATCCCCGTCCCGGTACGCCCCCGCACCGGCCCGCGCCACCAGCAGGCGGTCCGCCATCGGGTCGAGAATCCAGGCGCCGTCGGTACGTCCGGCCCGGCGCCGCGCCGCCATCACCGCGAACGGCTGCCGACCGGCCGCGAAGTTCGCCGTGCCGTCCAGCGGGTCGACCAGCCACACCTCGGCCGCCCCGGCGAGCCGGTCCAGCACCGCCGGATCGGCGGCCACCCCCTCCTCGCCGACCACCTCGGAATCCGGCCTGAGCCGGTGCAGTCCGGCAGTGATGATCTCTTCGGCCCGGCGGTCGGCCACCGTGACCACCTCGCCCGGCGCCTTCTCCACCACGTCGGAGTCGGCCAGGTGCCGGAACATCGGCAGGATGGCGTCCGTGGCGGCCCGGCGCAGCAGCGCGCCGACCTCGTCGACGAGCCGCGCCTCGGGGTCAGCCACGCGGCGGGAGCTTCACGACGCTGACGAAGAACTCGTCGATCTGCCGCACCACGGAGATGAACCGCTCGAAGTCGACCGGTTTCGTGACGTAGGCGTTCGCGTGCAACTGGTAGCTGCGGAGGATGTCCTCGTCCGCCTGCGACGTGGTCAACACCACCACCGGGATCCGGCAGAGCTGCTCGTCCCGCTTGATCTCGGCCAGCACCTCCCGGCCGTCCCGGCGGGGCAGGTTGAGGTCGAGCAGGATCAGGTCCGGCGGCACCGCGTCGGCGTACTCGCCCTGCTGGCGGAGGTAGTCCAGGGCCGCCGCACCGTCGGAGACGACGGTCAGCCGGTTGCGCAACTTGTGCTCGTCGAACGCCTCCTGCGTCATCAGCACGTCGCCCGGGTCGTCCTCGACCAGCAGCACCTCGATCGGGCTCTTACCGTCCGCCGGTGCCGTCATCGACCCCTCCTCGTTGATCCAGTCCTCGCTACACAGTTTCCTTCATGCCGCCGTCCGGGCGGGCCGACTCCCCCGAGCCGCCACCGTCGGCCCCGGCCGGGGCCGCTGCCGGCCCGGTGACCTTCGAGGGCTCGACCTCGGCGGGCCCGACCTCCGAAGGCTCGACCTCGGCGGGCTCGACCTCGGCAGGCCGCACCTCGGCAGGCCGCACCTCGGCAGGCTCGGCCGAGCTGCGCAGCTCCGGCGGTACGGGAAGGGTGAACCGGATCATCGTGCCATCCCGCACGGCATCGGTTTCCACCCAGACCCGGCCGCCGTGATATTCGACGATTTTCTTCACGATGGCCAGGCCGATTCCGGTGCCCGGGTAGGCGTCCTTGGCATGCAGCCGCTGGAAGATCACGAAGATCTTGTCGGCGAACTCGGGTTCGATGCCGATCCCGTTGTCCTGGCAGCTGATCTCCCACTCATCACCGACCCGCCGGGCGGAGACGTGCACCTTCGGCGCCACGTCCGGGCGGCGGAACTTGAGCGAGTTGCCCACCAGGTTGGCCAGCAGGTTGATCAGCAGCGCCTCCTCGCCCCTGATCACCGGCAGGTCGGACCAGGTGAGTTCGCCGCCGACGTACCGCCGGGTGGCCTCGGTCTGCGCGGCGACCTCGGTCATCACGGCGTCCATGTCCACGTCCGTGAAGCCGGTGGTGAGCCGGCCGATCCGGGAGAAGGCCAGCAGGTCGTTGATGAGCCGCTGCATCCGCTGCGCACCGTCGACCGCGAACGAGATGTACTGGTCGGCCCGCTCGTCGAGCTTGCCCGCGTACCGGCGTTGCAGTAGCTGGCAGAAGCTGGCCACCTTGCGCAGCGGTTCCTGGAGGTCGTGCGAGGCGACGTAGGCGAACTGCTCAAGGTCCCGGTTCGACCGGACCAGTTCCTCGGCCTGCTTCTCCAGTTGGCTGTTGACCCACTCGATCCGCTCCCGGGCCTGCCGGACCTCGGCGAGGTCGGCCGCGATCCGCCGGCGCATCGCGTCGACGTCGCCGGCCAGCCGGGCCAGCTCCGGCGGCCCGACCTGTTCGATGTCGCGGTGGTAGTGGCCGCCGGCGACCTCGCGCACCTGGGCGGCGAGCGTGGTGACCGGCCCGATGACCAGCCGGTTCAGCGAGGTGACCAGGGCCAGGCCGGCGAGCACCACGACGATCGCCGCCAGCACCAGGAGCAGCACCAGGGTGTTGCCGGTACGCCTGGCGTCGTCGGCGACGGTGTTGCGCAGCGCGAGGATGGATTGCTGCAGGGCCTGCACCTCGCCGCGCAGCTCCGTGAAGCGGCTGCCGGTCTGGGCGGTCAGGAACGCCTGCCCGGCGTCCGGCCCGCTCCGGGCGGTCAGTTCGATCGCCGGCTCGGCCACCGTCTCCCGCCACTGCCGGGCGTGGTCCCGGACAACGTGCAGTTCGCGGCGGATCTCGGGCTGGTCGCCGAGCCGCGTCTCCATCGAGGCGATCAGCGCCGCCTCCCGTTCCTGCCCGTCCCGGTACGGTGCCAGGTCCGCCTCGTTCGCGGTGACGGCGTAGCCGCGGACCCCGGCCTGCTGGTCGACCAGGGCGCCGAGCAGCGCCAGTCCGTCGGTGCGCAACGGCCCGGTCTTGGTGAGCAGGGTGTCCAGGTGTTGCCGGTTGTTGGTGGCGACGACGGCGGCGCCGACCGCCAGGAGCCCGAGCACCACGCCGACGATCACACACAGCGTGGTGACCCGTCGACGCAGCGTCCATGGAATGCGTGAACTCACCGACCCACCCCCCGGCTCACCAGCAACATCGCCACGTCGTCGGCGAGCGGGCCGCCGTTGCGTTCCTCGGCCCGCTCCACCAGCCAGCCGGGCAGGTCCGGCAGCGTCACCCCGCGGGTACGGTGATCGGCCACCAGTTCACCCAGCCCGGGTACGTCCAGCCGGTCGTCGCCCTCGCCGGTCCGCCCCTCGATGAGCCCGTCCGTGTACATCAGCAGTGACCAGTCCTCGGCCTCGAAACGCAGTTCGTACGCGACCGGCGGCCGCGGCCGTACCCCGAGCAGCAGACCGTGCGGCGCCGGCACCGGCACCACCCGCTCCCCGGCGAGCAGCAGCGGCGGCGGATGCCCGGCGAGCCGGACCGTGGCCCGGTTGCCGGCCAGGTCGAGCCGGACGGCGGCGACGGTGGCGAAGATCTCCCGCGCCGACCGCTCGCTCATCAGCACCTGTTCCAGCGCCGGCAGCACCTGCTCGTCCGGCACCCCGGCGAGGACCAGGGCCCGCCAGGCGACCCGGAGCTCGACGCCGAGGGCCGCCTCGTCCACCCCGTGCCCGCAGACGTCGCCGACGATCAGGTCGATCCGGTCCGGGGAGGTCTGCACCACGTCGTAGAAGTCGCCGCCGATCAGCGCCTCGTGCCGGCCGGGGCGGTAGAAGGGGTGCACCTGCACCAGATCCGTGTCGATGAGCGGCTGCGGCAGCAGGCCGCGCTCCAACCGCGCCGACTCCGCCTGGCGCAGCTCCACCTCGCGCAGCCGCCGGGCGTTCTCGTCGGCGCGCTTGCGCTCGACCGCGTAGCGCAGCGACCGGGCCAGCAGGACGCCGTCGACCTGCCCCTTCACCAGGTAGTCCTGGGCACCCTCGGCGACCGCGCCGATGCCGAGGTGCTCGTCGGAGCGCCCGGTGAGCACGCAGACCGCAGCACCGCTGGAGATGGCGAGCACCTGGCGGAGCCCGTCCATGCCCTGGGCGTCCGGCAGCCCCAGGTCGAGCAGGACGCAGTCGACCCCGGGGACCTGAGGCCGGGCGGCGTTCAGGCTGGTCGCGACGAGCAGGTCGATACCGGCGTCGGTCTCGGAGAGCAGTTCGCCGACGAGGAAGGCGTCCGCGTCGTCGTCCTCGATCAGGAGTACCCGCAGCCGCTCCCGGGGCGGCAGCTTGGCGTGCCGCCCGAGCCCGCCGTGCGGGTACGCCGGCGCGGGCACGACGGAGGACCCGGTCACCGGGTCGTCCCCCTCCGCTCGGTCACCACGCCTCCTCGCTGCGCTCGACGCGCCGATCCTGTCCCACCCAACGCTGCCACACAACACAGGTAGCGCCGACGCCCTGCCGCGATGTCACGGCGCGTGTCCCGTCCCGACGTCACGGGGTGCTTGCCGACGCGTCCGCGATGGCCGGGCGACGCTCCGACCCGGCCGCGCCCTCCGACCCGCCCCGGCCGCCCGAGTCGGCCCGGTGCCCCCACTCTGCCCGGTGCCCCCACTCCGCCTCGTGCCCCCACTCCGCCCGGTGCCCCCACTCCGCCTCGTACTCCCGCTCGGCCTCGTACTCCCGCTCGGCCCGGCGGATCCGCTCGGCCTGGTGGGCGAGCACCTGGCCGAGCACCCCGTGCAACCGGCCGCAGTCGAGGCAGTGCAGGTTCTCGTCCAGCCGCCGACCCCCGCAACCCGCGCAGCTGCCCCGATCGGAGCGGTCCCGATGGCCGGCCAGCGCCTCGGCCATGGCCCCGGCCAGGTACGGGGTGAGCGGGACCGTCACCGCCTTCCCGTCGAACCGGACATCGAGGCTGCCGGCCGCCCCGGCTTCCGGCTCGGGGTCGTACGGCGCCACCCGCGCGGCGAAATCGCGCAGTACGGCGAGGAGATCGGGCGCTCGGTACGTGGACATGCGTATCACGCTATGCGACCGCTCGCCAGCAGGGTGACCCGGCCGGCCGAAGATGGAACCACCCGCGATGATGGCAGTCGCTACCGACCCCTGGAGGCCCTCGTGCCCACCCCCGCGAGTCCCGAATCCGTCGACCCACCGCCTCCACCGTCCAGCCCGCCACCTTCCGGGCGCATGCCCGCCGCTTCCGGGCGCATGCCCGCCGCCGACCGGGCGCTGGCCCGACCCGCACGCCGGTCGCTGGCCGCGCTGGCGGCCCTGGCCGCGCTGCTGGCGGTCGGCACCGCGACCGTGCTCGGCCTCCGCCCACCGGGCCCCGCCGGTCTCGACACGCCCGCCGACGAGTTCAGCGCCGAGCGGGCGTACCAGCACCTGCGGACGGTCGCCGCGCAGACCCACCCGGCGGGCAGTCCGGCCAACGACCGGGTCAGGAGCCACCTGGAGAACACGCTGAGCGATCTCGGGCTCACCCCGGAGCTGCAGGACACCGTCGCCGGGGAGGCCGGGCAGCTCAGCGGCGGCTCCGGTGGCGCGACGCTGGCCCGGGTACGCAACGTGGTCGCCCGGATACCCGGGACCGATCCCACCGGCCGGGTCTTCCTGGTCGCGCACTACGACTCGGTCCAGGTCGGCCCGGGCGGCAACGACGACGGGGCCGGCACGTCGGCGCTGCTGGAGGTGGCCCGCGCCCTCACCTCCGGCCCGCGCCCGCGCAACGACGTCGTGCTCGTCTTCACCGACGCCGAGGAGTCCTGCCTCTGCGGCGCCTCGGCCTTCGCCGCGGACCATCCGCTGGCCGCCGACGGCGGGGTGGTGCTCAACCTGGAGGCGCGGGGCAGCACCGGTCCGGTGATCATGTTCGAGACGTCGCTGCGCAACGCCGGTCTGGTGGAGGTCTTCGGCCGGGCCGCGCCGTACCCGATCGGCACCTCGTTCGCGGTCGAGGTCTACCGGCTGCTTCCCAACGACACCGACTTCACCGCCTTCCTCGACCACGGCTTCACCGGGCTGAACGCCGCCTACATCGACGGTGCCGCGATCTACCACACCCCGCTGGACACGCCGGAGAGCGTCGACCGGGGCAGCCTGCAACAGCACGGCGCCAACACGCTCGCACTGGCCCGGGAGTTCGGTACCGTCGACCTGACCCGGCTGCCGGCCGGCGGGGACGCCACCTACTTCCCGCTCCCCGGCGGGCTGGTCCGCTATCCCGGCTGGCTCACCCTGCCGCTCGCGCTGCTGGCGCTGGCCGGTGTCGCCGGGCTGGCCTGGGCCGTCCGGCGTCGGGGGCGGGCCTCCTGGCCCCGGCTCGCCGCCGGCTTCGGCCTGGCGCTGCTGCCGGTCGTGCTGGCCCCGCTCGGGGCACAACTGCTCTGGGCGGCGGTCACCGCCATCAGGCCGGGTTACGCCACGCTGCTCGACCCGTACCGTCCACTGTGGTATCGATTGGCGGTGGTGGCGCTCGCCGCCGCGGTGCTGCTCGGCTGGTACGCGCTGACCCGCCGCCGCACCGGCCCGGCGGCACTCGCCGTCGGCGGGCTGGGCTGGCTCGCCGTACTCGGGGTGTTGCTCGCCGTGGTGGCGCCCGGCGGATCGTACCTGACGGTCCTGCCGGCGCTGGCCGGCATGCTCGCCGGGCTGGTGGCACTGGCCGTGCCCCGGGACGGCCCGTGGCCGGTGGTCGCGGTGTCCGCCGGTGCGGCGGTCGGCGTACTCGTGCTGCTCCCCACCGTGGTGCTGCTCTTCCCCGCGCTCGGCATGGCGATGGGCGGCGTCGCGGCGCTCTTCGCCGTCCTGCTCGGGCTCGCCGCGCTCCCTGTCGTCGACCTGCTGCATCCGGAAGCCGGCGGGCAGCGCGGCATGGCCGCGCTGCGGGCCCGGCGGCGCGGCGCCCTGCCGGCACTCGCGGCGGCGCTCGGCGCGGTCGTCTTCGCCGGCACCGGCCTGGCGGTCGACCGGTTCGACGCCGCGCACCCGGTGCCGACCCACCTGATGTACGCACTGGACGCCGACACCGGCACCGCCCGCTGGCTCAGCCAGGAGACCGATCCACAGCCCTGGACCGACCGGTACGTCGACGGCCGAACCCGGATCGGGGACACCTTCCCGCTTCTGGGCGACCACGAACTGCTCGCCGGACCCGCCGAACCGGCCGCACTTCCCGCTCCCCGGCTCGACCCGCTCGCCGACGTCACCGAGTCCGGCGTGCGTACGCTGCGCGTCCGGCTCGTTCCGCAACGCCCGGTACGCCTCGCCGCGCTGCACGTCGACCCGGCCACCGCCACCGTGCTCGGGGCCCGGGTCGCGGACCGCCCGGTCGAGACCACCGGCGACCCCGAGCCGGACGGGGCCGCCGAGCCGCCGCCATTCGGAGTGGTCTTCCACGCACCACCCCCCGAGGGAATCGAGATCGAGCTGCGACTACGCCCGACCGCCCCACCCGGCACCGCGCCGACCGGCACCTTCCCCGTCCGGCTCCGCGCCATGGACGCCAGCGACGGCCTCACCGGGCTGCCCGGCTTCCGCCCGCGCCCGCCCGGCGTCGGGATCGCCGGCTCGCACAGCTCCGAACTGGTCGCGGTCGCCCGCAGCTATTTGCTGTAAGGCGGGGGCCCTTCTTATCGTTTTCTGTTGTAGAAGGGCCCCCGCCTAACGGCTCTCGGCTCAGCGGGCGCGGGCGTTGCCGCTGTCCTGGTCGGCGACGAAGGCGGCGATCCAGGCCAGCGGCGCGTTCCAGTTGATGGTCAACTCGTTCGTCGCCCAGGACTCGATGTCATCGATGTAGCAGAACTGCGGCGCGCAGCCCCGCAGCTTCTGCTGGGCGACCGGGTCCTGGATGGCCGAGTTCGGCCCGCCGGAGAGGGTGCCCCGGGGCGGGTTGGGCAGCTCGGGGTTGAGCTGGCGGGCGTACCAGCGGCTGTGCTGGTTGCGGGAGGCCACCTCGCCGTAGCCGGTCACGTACGACTGGTTGAGAGCGTTACGGCCGAAGATGTAGTCCATCGTCTCCAGTACGCCGTCCCGGTAGCGGTCCTTGCCGGTCAGGTCGAAGGCGGTGGCCATCACGATGGCGTTGTTGACGAT
Source organism: Plantactinospora sp. WMMC1484 (assembly GCF_049315195.1). Lineage (NCBI taxonomy): Bacteria > Bacillati > Actinomycetota > Actinomycetes > Micromonosporales > Micromonosporaceae > Plantactinospora > Plantactinospora sp. WMMC1484. The sequence continues at coordinate 2,025,331 of NZ_CP186055.1, read as the reverse complement.
GAGGTTGTTGGAACCCCAGTCGAAGACGTTGTCCGACGGGTTGTACGGGATCCCGTACGGGTGTGCCTTCAGGGTGCCGAGGTAGCGGTCGGCGCCCTCGGCGACCGAGGCGCGTACCCGGTGCCGGTCCGGCAGCCCGTTTGGGATGGTCGCCAGTTGCAGCCGGCCGAGCGCTGCGGTGTTGCCCCAGTCCATCCCGCGCTCCCGCCAGATGTCGCCGGTGTGGTGCGGCGAGCGGAGCACGAAGTCCCGGTACTCCTTCGCCCCGGTGGTCAGGTACAGCTCGGCGGCGGCCCAGTAGAACTCGTCGCTGACGTCCGGGTCGCTGTACGCGCCGCCGCCGTTGGCGTCGGCCGGGTCGGCGTACCGCTCGGGGTTGGCCCGCGCGGCGGCCCAGGCCGTCTTCGCGGCCGCCAGGTTGCGGTCGGCGAACTTCCGGTCGTACGGCCGGAAGACCCGGGCCGCCTGCGCGGCGGTGGCGGCCAGGTTGAGGGTGGCGGCGGTCGACGGCGGGTGCAGCTCGCGCCGCTTGTCGTCCAGGTGCGGCAGCAGCGGCAGCCCGGTCCAGGAGTCGTCGTGGATCTTGTGGTGCGCCATTCCGGCCAGCGGCCGGCCGGCCGGCACCTGCATGCTGAGCAGGAACTCCTGTTCCCAGCGCGCCTCGTCGAGGATGTCCGGCACCCGGTTGCCGCTCTCCGGCAGGGCCAGGGTCCGGTCACCGAGCCGCCACGGCTCGCCGGTACGGGCCCGCAGCGAGCGCTCGTACTCGCTCATCAGCTGGTGCACCGAGATGCCGCCGTTGACCACGTACTTGCCGTGGTCACCGGCGTCGTACCAGCCGCCGGAGACGTCCAGGGTGTAGTCGCAGACGCCCGGCTGACAGGGCACCGCCGTGTCACCCTGGTTCGGTGCCACCCCGACGTGCCCGGCGGGGCGGCCGTAGCCGGGGCGGAGCGCGTCGGAGATCTCGATGCCGCTGCGCTGGGTGTAGTAGAACTTCAGCGCGTCGATGCGGAGTTGCTCGTAGAAGTTGGTGCCGATGTCGAAGGGCCGGCTGGTCTCACCGTCGGCGGTCAGCGTGTAGCCGGTGCCGGGTCGGGTGAAGTGTCCGAAGTCGATGGTGTGCACGTTCTGCCCGGAGGAGGGGTCGAGCCCGCGCGGCGTGCTGCGGCCGTACTTCACGACCCGGCCGGCGCCGTCGCGCAGCTGGTAGGGCAGCGCGGTGGTCGCCTCGGTGACCACCGTGGCGTTCTTCGGCCCCTTCGGCAGGTAGCCGACCTGGTTGACCCGGACCCTCGGGCCGGTGTCCGGGACGTAGACGTCCGGCTCGGCGCCGCCGGTGAGCGAGATGTTGTCCAGGCAGATCCGCCACGGCTCGGTGCTGCCGCCGAGCTGGAAGACGACCTGCGCGTCGGGCAGGTCGACCGGTGAGGTGAAGGTGTAGCGGTAGTCGTTGCCGGAGACGCTCAGCTCGGGACTGGCCGACAGATACTGGGTGTACGGGTCGACCGGCAACTGCACCAGCGCCCGGCCGACCCTGTTCGGGGTGGCCTGACCGAAGAAGCGGAACTCGTACGACTCGCCGGCGACCAGCGCGATGTCGTTCTGGCCGATGATCACGTCCCAGGGGTTGGCGGTGCCGCCGGGGACGTCGGCGCAGAGCTGGCCGGTGCTGGAGTCGAGGGTGAGGTTGGCAGTGCCCCACCAGGGGGCGTGGCCGTCGTCGAAGGTGCCGTTGACGATCTGCTCCGGAGCGTCGGCTGCGGCCGCCGGGGCGTACCCGGCGGCGGCAGATGTCGATGCGCTCAGCGTCGCGGCGGCGAGTGCCACGACGGTCGCCGCGGCGAGTGGGACGGTATGTGGTGAGCGGGGTCTGCGCACGTCATTCCTTCCGGTGGAGCGTGCGGTGACCGGTCGAGGGCCGGGCACCGTGGGGCAGGGTGGCACGACGTGGACCAAGATCTATGGAAGCGCTCCCAGTCCGAGAATACCGGGAGATTGACATCGAGTTTCCGAACTGTCAACCACCCCGCATCGGCACTCGGCCGACGGGAGGCCCGAGCCCTCTCTCCGGCGCCACCCGCCCGCGGCCACAACCAGCCGCATCCTCTCGCTCACCGTGTGTAGTTGAATGCAGAACCGGCCGAAAGGATTCCCTGGTCTCCACGAATTCGGCCGGGCGGGCGATCGGGCCGTCCACCACTCACGGTAATTCATGACCCGCAATTTCCATCCGGCGACATCGGCACCGAATATATATTGACGGGGCGAAGTGTTCGGCGCAGGTCGCGCAAGCAGGTATCCGGCAGCGCGTGGCCGTTGGACGGGTAAGACCTCCGTTAATATGGCCTGATGGCGCAATCCCGACAGCCCGACGCTCTGGTGATCGGCGCGGGCGTCATCGGACTCTCCACCGCGGTCCGGTTGGCCGAGGCGGGGCTCGCCGTCCGGGTCCGCGCGGCGCGCCCCCCGCAGGAGACCACCTCCGCCTCGGCCGGCGCGAGCTGGGGGCCCTACGAGTTGACCGACGAGCGCGTCCTGCACTGGAGCGAGCAGACCCGGCTGACCCTGGAGAAGATCGCCGAGGACGGGTCGTCGGGCGTCCGGCTCGTCCGCGGCCTGGAGGTGGCGCCATTCCCGCTCGACCCGCCCGCCTGGGTCCGCGACCTCAGCGACTTCGCGATCTGCCCCACCGAGGAGCTTCCGCCGGGATACGTCAGCGGCTGGCGATACACCAGCCCCTTGGTCAACATGCCGCGCTACCTCGAATACCTGACCCGTCGACTGCTCGGCAACGGCGTCGAAATCGACATTGGCGCGGTGAACTCATTCAAGGAACTCACCGGTGCCGCCCGGGTGCTGGTGAATTGCACCGGACTGGGCGCCCGATATCTGGTCCCCGACGACCAGGTCTATCCCACCCGGGGTCAGCTCGTGGTCGTGGACAATCCGGGAATAGACACATTCTTCCAGGACTGGGCCGCGCACGAGGACATGACCTACATCCTGCCGCACGGCGACGTCGTCGTCCTCGGCGGCAGCGCGACACCCGGCTCGGAGAGCCTGACCCCGGATCCCGCCAGGGCGGCGGCGATCGTCGAGCGGTGCGCGGCGGTCGAGCCCGCGCTGCGGCACGCCCGGGTCCGGCGGATCCTGGTCGGGCTGCGGCCGAGCCGGCCGAGCGTACGCATCGAACGCGAACTCGTGGACGGAAACGTCCTGATCCACAACTACGGTCACGGCGGGTCGGGGCTCGCCCTCTCCTGGGGATGTGCCGACGAGGTCCTGTCGTTGAGCGAGCCCACCTGATCGCCCGTACCACTCCTCCGCGAGGCGTACGACCCTCCGCCGCGCGGTACGACCCTCCGCCAGGCTCCGGCGGTGCCAGCCGGAGATCCGACCGCAGAACGGCGGATCTCCGACTGACGGGTGCCGAACCGTTGATGCAGCATCTCGACAGAACGGACGGTTGTATCCGGGTCCGGGCGGACGGTTGTATCTATGTCCGGCTGACCGGTTACGGGGAAGGCACACGAAGATGAGCTTCATCCGCAAGTACGGCAAGGCCCTCGCCGCGGTGGCCGGGGCGGCGCTCACCGTCGCGTACGGCGCACTCTCCGGCGACCAACGCATCGAGTCCGACGAGGCGGTGCAGATCGCGATCGCCGCCGCCACCGCCGTCGGCGTCTATCTGGTGCCGCTGACGCCGGAGTACCGCTGGGCCAAGACCGCTGTCGCGGTGGTGCTGAGCGTGCTCCAGGTGCTGGCCACGGTGATCCTCGGTGGACTCGACTCCAACGAGTGGATCGCGCTGCTGCTCGCCGCGCTCACCGTGCTGGGCGTTGGCGCGGCTCCGGCGGTCTCCAGCAACGGCACCGGCAACCAGGCTCCACGCCAACCCACCCCCGACACGAGGCAGCCCGCCCGGCAGTGAGGAGAATGTAGGGGCGGGTCACCCGGAGCGGAGACACCCTGCGGGCCACTCCGGCGACCGGCGCACGTCGATGGCTCGTTACGTCGACGTGGCGGACCGGCCACGATGCACAGCTACGTTGATGCCTCCCGCACCCCCAGAGCCTCGGGAGGCATCCGTGCTGCACGTCCGACGTCGCCGAATCCGGCTGACGCTTCTCGCCACCGCCGCCACCGCGGCGATCGCCGGTTCCCTGCTCGTCGCCGCCCCGGCCGGCGCCGCACCACCCGGCATCCCCTCCAAGGCGACCGCCCAGTCGAACCTGAACGCGCTGACGGTCGCCGCCCAGGGTTCGATGAGCGGCTACAGCCGCGACCTCTTCCCGCACTGGATCACCATCAGCGGCTCCTGCAACACCCGGGAGACGGTGCTGCGGCGCGACGGCAGCGGGGTGAGTGTGGACGGCTCCTGCTATCCGACCTCGGGGAGCTGGTACAGCCCGTACGACGGCGCGACCTGGAGCAACCCGGCCGACGTCGACATCGACCACATCGTGCCGCTGGCCGAGGCGTGGCGTTCCGGGGCCAGTTCATGGGCGACCAGTCGCCGGCAGTCCTTCGCCAACGACCTCAACGGGCCGCAGCTCATCGCGGTCACCGACAACGTCAACCAGTCAAAGGGCGACCAGGACCCGTCCACCTGGAAGCCGAGCCGCAGCGCCTACCACTGCACCTACGCCAAGATGTGGATCCGCACCAAGTACAACTGGGGCCTGCACCTCCAGTCCTCGGAGAAGAGCGCGCTGCAGACGATGCTGAACACCTGCTCCTCCTGACGTCTCCGCCGAACCGGCCGGCCCTGGAGTTCGCAGGGCCGGCCCCGGCGTGTTAACCCCCAGGGTGTCTCGTCCGGTGATTCAGCGCGCGCGGCGGTAGTGCATGGCCACCGCACCGTTGCGGAGCGGCGCCGTCGAGAGCAGCTCGAGCTGGCGCGTGCCGGGCAGCCCGCCCTGGTACAGCGTCGGGCCGTGGCCGGCGATCCTGGGATGGACGAGCAGCTTGTACTCGTCGATCAGGTCCAGCCGGTCGAGCTCGGTCGCGAGCGTGCCGCTTCCGAGAAGGACCCCGGCCGGGGTGGCGTCCTTGAGCTTCCGCACGCCCTCGCGCAGATCGCCGGCGAGGTGGTGGCTGTTGGTCCACGTAAAGTTCGTGCGCGTCGACGACACCACGTACTTGGGTTTGGCCTCCAGCTTGACCGCCCACTCGCGGATGGCCGGCGGCGCCTCCTCGTCGCCGCGGGCGACGGCCGGCCAGTAGCTCTCCATCATCTCGTAGGTGACGCGCCCCCACAGCATTGCCCCGCCCTCGTCCAGGAGACGGGTGAAGAAGGCGTGGGTCTCGTCGTCGGCGATCCCCTCCTGGTGGTCGACGCAACCGTCGAGAGTGACGTTGATACTGAAGGTGAGGAGCCCCATGGCCGGCGAGTCTAGCCCGACTTGGGCTATCTGGTGCGTGCCATGGACGGCGTGGAGGCCGGCGGGCCTGGGACGCATCGTCGAACCTGACCGGGCATGCCGCCGCTGCCCGACGCTGAAACGTCCACCGAAGCCTCCGCCGGCCCCTGGCCACTCCGCAGCGCCCACAATCTGGAACAACCCGCAAGATTCTCGGTAACTTATGGCTCGCTGCGCACCACAAATTACCAAGATCGTGAGAGATCGCTGATCGGTTGGTCGTGTGCTTGTCCAGGTGGAACTCAGGCGGCGCTGCGCAGGAGGACGCAAGCGGTGGTCCGGACGTCGGTAACGATCTCTCGAATCACGTGCTCCGCCCCCGGGGCTAGCCGTGCGTCTTCGCCAGGTTGACGAACGCCTGCCACGCGGCCGGGGGGAACGCCAGGGTCCCGCCGTCCCGGTCCTTGGTGTCCCGGACCAGCACCCGGCCCGGGACGTTGTCGGCGACCTCCACGCACGCGCCGCCGTTCGTGTTGCTGCGGGTCGACTTCCGCCACATGGGGCTCATAGCTCGTTCGCCATCCTCGTTATCAGGTCCCGGGACATGTCCCGGGGTAGTGCTACCGAGCGTATCGCGTCCCAGGCCCGCACCAACCCGGCAACCCGGTCCGGATCGCTGATCACGCGGCCCTCTGCCTGGTCCTCGAGAAACGCCACGTCGCCGCCGCCCGGCAGCGACGCCAGGATCAGCGGCCCGGTCTGTCCGACGTAGAGCCCGGCCGATCGCGGCACGACATGCACGAAGATCAGTTGTTGCGTGGAGAGGTCGGCCAGGTGCTCCAACTGGTCTTTCATCAGGTCGGCCGGGCCGCGCATCAGAGTCAGCTCGTCCACCGTGAAGGTGCAGACCGGGGGACGCTCGCGGTGGAAGACGGCCGCCGCCCGTTCCAGCCGGAGCGCCAGTTGTTTCTCCGCCTCGTCGTCGCTGAGCAGCCCGGCCCGCAGGACGGCCCGCGCGTACGCCTCGGTCTGGAGCAGGCCGGGCACGAAGTTGGGCTCATGCCACCGCAGTGACGCGGCTTCCCGCTCGATGTCCGGCCACTGCTGGAACCAGTCCGGCGCCCCTTCCTTCCGCGCCCTGGCGGCCAGCTTCTGGATCAGGTCGCCCGACTCAAGCGCCTCGTCCAGCCGTGGGGCGGTGTCCGGCATCGGCGCCAGCCGGCCCGTTTCGAATTTGGCGATCAACGAGGTACTGACGCTCAGGCGCCCCGCGAGCTGCTCCTGCGTCATGCCCCGAGATCCGCGGAGGAACTTCAGGATCAGCGGAAGATCGCTGTTATTCACAATTCCTGGCCTTTCCGGTGAGCCGTCTGCCGCTGAATGCTCAGCGGTCCACGCCGTTATCTTTCGCCGATCCGGGCCGATAGTCCAGGGTGGAATTCAGGCGCTTTTCCGACCGCTCTCCTCACGACGCCCTCGCGGCCGGGCGGGCGCCCAACGGGGGCGGCGCCGCGGCGAGCAATCCAGGTGCCGTCCCCGTCCCATAACGCCTACGGGAGGCTTCCATTGAGACGCATCCGAAAAGTCAAGCCGCACCACCGTCGCGCGTGGTGGCGCCTCTGGCGATACTGCCGCTGCGGATTCCGCTGGCGCTGCCCGGACTCGATCGAGCTGGTGCCGATGCCCTACCAGCCGGCGCCCGTGCCGCCGTTGACCGGCCGGCGCCACCGTGCCGCACTCCGCCCTCCGGCGCCCGTGGTCCCTGTCCCCGACCCGCCCCCGCTGCCCGACCCGCCAGCGGTCCCGGACACTCCGCCGGTCCCGGACACCCCGCCGGTCCCGGACACCCCGCCGGTCTCGGACACTCCGTCCCGGCCGGCCCGCGCCCGGTGGACCAATCGCCGTCCCGGGTGGAACCGACCCGCCGGGGTGGTGCCCCGGCTGGCGAACGGCCGCGCGGGCAACCTGACACCCGCCCAGGAGCACCGCGCCCGGCACGCCGAGCGGGTGTGAACGGTGGTCGGGCCGTGGGTGCGATGGGAGCGACACATCGCCCGGCGGCGGGCGCGTGAGCGCCAGGCGGCCGGACAGCACGTCCCCACCAAGACGTACGCCTGCCGAGAGTGCGAACACGACTGGCCCTGCCCGCCGGCCCGGCTGTCCCTGCTGATCGGCTTCGACGGCGATCGGGTAGGGCTGATGATGTACCTCGCCGCGCACCTCGCCCGCGCCCTGGAAGCGCTACCCGACCGGCACCCCGCACTGATTGTCGGGCAGATTCTCTATTGGGTCCCCCGGCGCCGCTAGCACCATTCCGGCACCCTTGAGACGTCGGTACCGGCCCCTTCCCCCGCATCCGCCGGGGGCCGGTGCCGACCGGGAATCACCCGGGAATGTCGGTCGACCGGTGACGATGGGACGGCACCGCCGGCCTACTATTTCCAACGGAAATGGACGAACAGCCGGCCGAAGTTCTTCGAATCCTTCTCGACCCGGTGGTAGAGCTGCTTGATCTCCTTCTGGTCGAGGAAGCGCAGCACCCGCTTCTTGAGCTGCCCGGACCCCTTGCCCGGGATGATCTCCACCATGGTGGCCTTCTTGGCGACCGCCTCGTCCATGATCCCGCGCAGCGCCCGGTCGATGTCGTGGCCACGGTTGAAGATGTCGTGCAGGTCGAGCTTGAGCTTCATCGCCGACCGCCGACCCGGGTCTCGACGCGCTCCAGCGCGATCCGGTAGTCGTCGTTCTCGGCATACATCGCGGCGGCGATCCGGAGGTGCCGCAGCGCCTCCTCGGGGCGGCCGACCCGCTCCAGGGTCCGGCCCAGCACGTGGTGCGCGTAGTGGTCGCTGGGGTCGCGCTGCACCAGGGTGCGCAACTGCTCCTCGGCGCGGGCGAGCTGGGCCGACTGGAAGTACGCGCGGGCGAGCAACTGCCGCACGGAGGCGTTGTCGGGCTCGGCCTCGACGATGGGCTCCAGCAACCGGGCGGCTCCGGACGGGTCCCCGGTCTCGAAGTACATGGTCGCCCGCCGGTACTCGGCCAGAAGATCCACTAGACCCACCTCCTCGTGTCGCGACTACGTCCCCCCGACGCTGGCACAACACCGCCGGTACCGCGACTGTTCCGACGGACGACATGTCGGTGTCCCTGAGGTCAGGCACGCCGACGGCGCACCTCCCAGGCGCGTACCCCGCCGAGGATGCCGGCGCTGTTCGGCACCACCACCACGTCGTCGCCCATCCGGGCCACCTGCTCCGGGCGGAGCAGTCGGGAGTTGCCGCCACCAAGATAGAGCCGGTCCCAGAGGAAGACCGGGCGCAGCCCCTCCACCACCCCCCGGACCCGGCGCGACCAGAACCCGTCGCCGAGCCGGCGCCGCTCGTGCTCACCGATGTAGGTGTCGTAGCTCATCCCCCACCGCACCGGCGCCTGCGACAGTTCCAGGTGCGGAGCGAGCACCCCGCCGTCGAAGAAGGCGCAGCCCAGCCCGGTGCCGAGGGTGAGCACCAGCTCCAGCCCGGTCCCGGCGACCACCCCGGCGCCGTGCACCTCGGCGTCGTTGAGCACCAGCGCCGGCAGGCCGAACGCCTCGCTGAGCGCGCTCTGCGCGTCGAAACCGGACCACTCGGCGACCAGCTCGGGAACGGGCCTGGTGCGCGGCCCGGCCCGGGTGACGTAGTGCGGGGTGGCCACCACCACGCCGTGCCGGAGCATCCCCGGCATCCCCACGGTGATCCGGTCCGCCGCCGGCAGCCGGCCGCCGAGATCGAGCAGGGTCTTGACGAAGAGCCCGGTCGGCAACGGGTACGGGGTCGGCACCCGCAGCGGCCGGGTCCGCATCGTGCCGGCGTCGTCGAGTACGGACGCCTTGATCCCGCCGCCGCCGCAGTCGATCGCCAACGTGGTCATCACAGGATCAGTCTGCGCCTCCACCGCCGGATCAGTCTGCGCCTCCACCGCCGCTCCGCAGCCGGGCGACCGGATAGCATTCGGGTCTCATGAGCGCCACCCTGGTCGCCAAGGACCTCGCCGCCGGCCACGGCGACCGGGTCCTCTTCGCCGACCTCGAACTCGTCGTCGCCCCCGGCGACGTGATCGGTGTCGTCGGGGTCAACGGCGCCGGCAAGTCGACGCTGCTGCGCACCCTCGCCGGGCTGCAGCCGGTCGAGCAGGGCACCCTGGCCCTCAACCCGCCGTCGGCGACCGTCGGCCACCTGCCGCAGGAGCCCGAGCGGCGGCCCGGCGAGACCGTACGGGCGTTCCTCGGCCGGCGGACCGGGGTGACCGCCGCGCAGGCGGAACTCGACGCGGCCACCGGGGCGCTGACCGAGGGGGCCGCCGGAGCCGACGACCGGTACGCGGCCGCGCTCGAACGCTGGCTCGCGCTCGGCGGCGCCGACCTGGCGGAGCGGGCCGACCAGATCGCCGCCGAACTCGGGCTGACGGTCGACCTGGAGCAGCCCATGACGGCGCTCTCCGGCGGCCAGGCGGCCCGCGCCGGACTGGCGTCGCTGCTGCTCAGCCGCTACGACGTCTTCCTCCTCGACGAGCCGACAAACGATCTCGACCTGGCCGGACTGGACCGGTTGGAGGGGTTCGTCACCGGACTGCGCGCCGGCACGGTGCTGGTCAGCCACGACCGGGAGTTCCTGACCCGGACGGTGACCCGGGTCCTCGAACTCGACCTGCACCAGCAGCAGGTACGGCACTACGGCGGCGGGTACGCGGCCTACCTGGAGGAGCGCGAGGTGGCGCGCCGGCACGCCCGCGCCGACTACGAGGAGTACGCCGAGACCCGCGCCGGGCTGGAGGCGCGGGCCCGGACCCAGCGGGCCTGGATGGAGAAGGGCGTCAAGAACGCCCGGCGGAAGGCGCCCGACAACGACAAGGTCGGCCGCAAGTTCCGGGCCGAGTCGACCGAGAAGCAGGCGGCCAAGGCGCGGCAGACCGAGCGGCTGATCGAGCGGCTGGAGGTGGTCGAGGAGCCGCGCAAGGAGTGGCAGCTCAAGATGGAGATCGCCGCCGCGCCCCGCGCCGGGGCGGTGGTGGCGGCGCTGCGCGGCGCGGTCGTCCGCCGGGGCGACTTCACGCTCGGCCCGGTCGACCTCCAGGTGGACTGGGCCGACCGGATGGTGGTCACCGGCGCCAACGGCTCGGGGAAGTCGACGCTGCTCGCGGCCCTGCTGGGCCGGCTGCCGCTGGACGCCGGGCATGCCGCACTCGGCCCCGGGGTGGTGGTCGGCGAGGTCGACCAGGCCCGGGGGCACTTCGTCGGCGACCAGCCCCTGCTTGACGCGTTCGGTGCCGCCGTACCCGATCTGGCACCGGCGGACGTGCGGACGCTGCTGGCCAAGTTCGGACTGCGGGCGGGGCACGTGCTGCGCCCCGCCGGCACGCTGTCGCCGGGCGAGCGGACCCGGGCGGCACTGGCCCTGCTCCAGGCCCGGGGCGTGAACCTGCTGGTCCTGGACGAGCCGACGAACCACCTCGACCTGCCGGCGATCGAGCAGCTGGAGTCGGCGCTGGAGTCGTACCCGGGAACCCTCCTGCTGGTCACCCACGACCGCCGGATGCTGGAGACGGTCCGGACCACCCGGCACGTCCGGGTCGACGGCGGCCGGGTCACCGGGGCCTGACCGGCCGCTGTCCCCGCGCCCGGCCGCCGCCGGGCGGAGGCCCGCGGCCCTCATCGACCCCTGTTTCTGCCGCCGCGCCGCTGGGCAATAGCTACTCCATGCTCAGATGGGAGTACGCCCTGTTGGTGCGCCGGCGCCAGCCCCGGCTGGACGACACCGGCTGGGAACTCGTCTTCACCTGGTACGGCCCGGACGGCGCCGTGCTCGACGTCTCGCCATACGGCGACACCGCGTTGGCCCATCTGAACCGGGCCGGAGCCGAGGGTTGGGAGCTGGTCTCGGTCAGCGAGGACCCCAACATGCAGGGCAGCGCGGAACTGCACCGCTACCACCTGAAGAGGGTGATCCGGCCGGTGAACCCCCGACCGCGGCTCCGCAGCCTGGGCCGGACCGGCCGGCGCGCCCCCACCGGCTGAGACCGAGTCGGCACGCCCCCAGCGGCTGAGCGCGCCTCCGACTGCTGACGGGCCACCGGCAGCGGCGCCCCGCGCCGATGCGTAGCGCGGGCGATTCCGGGTAGGCACGGCCGGGAGGTGGGCAATGGTCGCGCAACTGCACAGGGCGCCCTCCGGTGACCGGTTGCGGGCGATCGACGACTTCCTCGCCATGGCCTATGCCGACCTGGTCAAGCACGACGACCGGCTGCGCGGGTCGGCGGTGGAGGTGCGGTTCGACCGGGGCGTCGCGCACCTGACCGGCGAGGTGGCCGACCGGGACGAGCTGGCCACCGTCCGGAAGCTCATCGGCCGGCTCGACGGGGTGCTGGCCGTCTGGTCCAGGGTACGGGTGGCCGGGCGGGAGCCGGTGGTGATGGACCTGGGCTGCGGCGCCACCAAGCAATATCCCGGAAACCTCGGACTCGATCTGCGGGTCGCTCCCGGGGTGGACGCCCGGGCCGACCTCTCCGGCCCGCTCCCGCTGGCCGGCGACTCGATCGACGTCATCTTCACGGTGCACATCCTGGAGCACCTGATCGACTTTCTGACCCTGGTCGACGAGTGCCACCGGGTACTCCGGCCCGGTGGCGTGCTACACGTGATGAGTCCCTGGTGGGGGCATGTCAACGCGGTGGCCGACCCGACCCACGTACGGCTGCTGGACGTACAGACCATCAAGCACATGTGTGACCGCCATCCCGGCGCACCACGCTGGTATCCGCTGCACGCCGGCTGCGACGGAGCGTCGATCTTCGCGGACCTCACCCCGCTCGGCGCCGACGAGCCGGGGCCGGAACCCAGCCACCTGGCCCGGTTCTTCGAGTGAGATCGGATCCGGCCCGATGCGGGCTGCCGGGCTGCGGGCCGCGGACTGTGCCGACTGCGGGCTGCCGGGCCGCCGGGCCGCCGGGCCGCGGACTGTGCCGACTGCGGGCTGCGGGCTGCCGGGCGGAGTCCGGAGGCATGTAGCGGGGAGCGGCGGGAATGGACCGGTGTCGGATCGGAAGAGCATTCGGGGGAGGCCGGCTGATGCGTGCCGTGATGTCTGAGTCGTATGGGGCGATGCCGGAGATCCGGGAGATACCGGAGCCGGAGCCCGGCGACGGCGAGGTGAAGATCGAGGTACAGGCGTCGTCCCTGAACGGCTTCGACGCCAAGCTGGCCCGGGGGTTTCTCGACGGCGACGTGGAGCACCAGTTCCCGGTGATTCTCGGGCGCGACTTCGCCGGCATCGTGACCGAGGTCGGGCGCGGCGTCAGCGGGTTCATGCCGGGCGAGAAGGTCTTCGGCGTGGTGGCCAAGCCCGGGCTCGGCGACGGCTCGTTCGGCGAGTACGTGGTCGTACCGGAGGAGATCGGGCTCGCGCCGCTGCCGGCCGGGCTCCCCTACCGGGCCGCCGGGGTGCTCGGGCTGGCCGGTGTCGCCGCGCTGGCCTGCGTGGACGCGGTCGCGCCGGTGCACGGCGAGACGCTGTTGATCTCCGGGGCCACAGGCGGGGTCGGCCACTACGCCGTCCAGCTGGCCGCGGCACGCGGAGCCGCGGTGATCGCCACCGCCGAGACCGGGCCGCAGGTCGACCTGATGCATCAGCTCGGCGCCGCACACACCGTGGACCACCGCGGCGACCTCGCCGCGCAGGTCCGGCAACTGGCCCCGGACGGGGTGGACAGTGTGATCCACCTGGCCGGTGATCCGGAGCTGATCGCCGACCTGGTCACTCCTGGCGGGCGGTTCTCCTCGACGCTCGGCGTGAACTCCGCACAGCTCGGCGACCGGTCGTTGACCGTCACGGCGATCGAGGCGATCCCGGACCGGATCGTGCTCGACCACCTCGCCACCGAGACCGCCGCCGACCGGCTGCGCCCGTCCATCGCCCGTACCTACCTGCTGGACGAGGTACCGCAGGCGTTCGCCGACTTCAGCAACAGCGGCAACGTCGGCAAGCTCGCCATCTCGATCGGCGGCTGAGCCCCGGGGGCAGGTGCGGCGACGCCCCGGAGGGGCAGGTGCGGCAACACCCCGGAGCGGCAGGTGCGGCGCCCCGGCGGCCGCCGTGGCTCAGTCGGCTGCGGTGGCGCGGGCGGCGAGGAGTTCGGGTGCCAGCACCACCACCACGCCCGGCTCGACCCGGACCAGGCCGGCGTCGGCCAGGGCCCGCAACGCCCGGTTGACCGACACCCGGGTCATCCCGATCGACTCCGCCAGCCCCTGCTGCGCACCGGGCAACGGCACCCGGCGCCCCGTCCGGCCGGCCGCCGCGACCAGCCAGGCCGCCACCCGGGCCCCGGCGTCGGCGAAGGAGGTGCGCACCAGCTCCACCTGGCGGTCCCGCAGGCGCCCGGCCAGGTGCCGCAGCACGTGCCGACGGACCGCCGGCACGTCGTCGATCAGCCGGAGCAGCTCGCCGGCCGGCACCCACCGGCAGCGCAGCACGGTGGCGGCCAGCCAGGTGGCGGTGTAGCCGCCGCCGTCCAGCACCGCGCTCTTGTCCACCGCGCACGGCGCCGGGAAGTCGCCGAGCCGCCGGCGCCGCCCACCGGCGGTCTCGTGGACCCCGGCCAGGATGCCCGCCTCCACCACGATCACGTGCTCGGCTGGCTGCCCGCGTACCGCCAGCACCTCGCCCGGCCGGGCGGTCCGGACCACCGAGCGGTCGAGCAGCCGGTGCAGCTCCGCCACTCCGAGCCCGGCGAAGACGGGTACGGCCGCCAGGCGTCGCATCTCGGTCGCTTCCATCCCTGAATTGTTCCCGACCGGCCACCATCACTGAATTGGTCCCGACCGGTCACGATCGCCCTCCGGCTCGTGCCCACGCCGCCGGCCCGGTGCGCGGGCCGCCGTGCCGGCGGTCACCGGCTGTATCAGCAGATACTGCGCCTGCCCGGCTGCCGGTCGTAGGGTCGCGGCATGATCGTTGTGGAACTCCGATTCACCGGCGACCCCGCCGCCCGGCTGGCGGCACGGCCGGCCCACCGGGAACTGCTGGTCCGGCTGCACGCCGAGGGCCGGCTGGTGGCGGCCGGACCCTGGCAGGACGACTCGGGCGCGCTCCTGCTCTTCGACGCGGACGAGGCCACGGTGCGGGAGGCGCTGGACGCCGATCCCTACTACCAGCGGACCCCCGGAGTCAGCGTGGTCGCCCTGCGGCACTGGAGACCGGTCGTCGGCGGTCCGTGAACCACCGCCGGGACGGCGCTGGCGGCGGGCGCCGGGACGGCGCTGGCGGCGGGCCGCGACTACCGGCGGGGCTGCGGCTGGCGGGCCTGTGCCGCCTGGACGGCCCAGTTGAGCGCATAGTCGGCCACCTCTTCCCAGCCGGCCTGGCCGACGGTGTAGTGGGGCCGGCCCGGAAACTCCTTGTATCCGGTGACCGCGGTCGACTTCCGGTAACGACCGGCGATCGCCCGGGTCACCGAGGGTGGCACCACGTGATCCGCGCCCCCGGCGATCAGCAGCAGCGGTGCCCGCCGTTCGTTGCCGAAGTCGACGCGCAGCGCTGCCCGTGGGTTCAGGTTCGCCAGCGCCACCTCGAAGAGCACATGCCCGGCTGCCGGTACGTGGTAGCGCCGGTAGACCTGCTCGGCCTCGGCCCGGGACATCGTGTTGGTGAAGGCGTAGTGGAACTCGTCCAGGCTCAGCGGCACCGCACGGTGCCGGTTCGCCGGGTTGCGCAGGACCGGCAGGCTGGCCCGCAGGGTCGACAGCGGCAGCCGGCTGACTCCCTTGACGGCAGCCGAGTCGATCGCCACCCCCGCCGCGCCCAGTCCCCGGTCCAGGAGCATCTGGGTGAACGCGCCGCCGAACGAATGGCCCATGATGATCGGCGGGTTGGGTAGGTCGCGTACGACCCGCTCGTAGTGATCGACGATCTGGCCTGCGGTCAGCTCCGCGATCGACCTGGGATCCCGGTTCAGCGCCTCGACGTCCTCGTCCATGCCCGGCCAGGCCGGAGTCAGCACCTGAAACCCGGCAGCGCGGTAACGGTCGGCCCAATGTTCCCAACTTCGGGCGGTCAGCCACAGACCGTGGATCAGCACGACGGTGTCGGGTCTCGGTTCGGCGGGCATGAGGGGCATGATGTCCTCTTCCGGGCGTGGGTCACCGCTCTGCGCACGCGCATCGCCGTCTCCCGGCGTGCGCCGCCGTAGCACGGACGTACGCCGCCATAGCACGGACGTACGCCGCCATAGCACGGACGTACGCCGCCATAGCACGGACGTACGCCGCCGATCGGGCGCTGGCTCTGCCGCTGGTGCGGATACCCAGGTCCGATGGCGCCAACCCGGTCCGGCACACCCTCCGTAGACGGTCTGGGCCTGACCCGGTTTGACGGACATCCGAGATCAGGGGGCTGTGGGCCCTCGGGAGGATGTTCATCATGGAAGGCATGGGTAAGAAGCCACGCCGGCCGCGCAGGGCGTTCACGCCGGAGTTCAAGGCGGAGATCGTGGAGGTGTGTCGGCGGGGTGACCGTACGGTCGGTCAGGTCGCGAAGGACTTCGACCTGACCGAGACGGCGGTCCGGGACTGGGTCAAACAGGCCGACCTCGACGCCGGCGCCCGTACCGACGGGCTGACCAGCGCGGAGCGCGAGGAGTTGGCGCGGTTGCGGCAGGAGAACCGTCGGCTGCGTGAAGATGTGGACATCCTCAAACGGGCCACGGCTTTCTTCGCGAAGGAGACCCGGTGAACGTGTACCCGTTCATCGAGGCGGAGAAGGCGCAGCAGGGCAACGTGAAGCGTGCCTGTGAGCTGTTGAAGGTCTCCCGGTCCGCCTACTACCAGCACCGCGCCGCCGGCCCGTCGCCCCGCCAGCGGGTCGACACCGAGCTGGCCGAACGGGTCGCGCAGGTGTATGACGCTTCGGCCGGCACCTACGGCTCCCCACGGATACACGCCGAACTCCGCGCCCAGGGCCGGCGGCACTCCCGCAAACGGATCGCCCGGCTGATGCGCACGGCGGGTCTGTGCGGTCGGACACCGAAGCGGTGGCGCACCACCACCGTGCCCGACCCGGCGGCAACCCCGCGCCCGGACCTGGTCGGCCGGGACTTCACCACCAGCCCCGCCGACGTCGACACCCGATGGTGCGGCGACATCACGTACATCAACACCTGGGAGGGCTGGCTGTACCTGGCCACCGTCATCGACCTGGCTACCCGCCGGGTCATCGGCTGGGCCACCGCCGACCACCTCCGCACCGACCTGCCCGCCCAAGCCCTGTCCAACGCCATCACGTCACGACGACCGACCGGGCCGGTGATCTTCCACAGCGACCGCGGCTGTCAATATACGAGCGGCCAGTACGCCCACCTCGCGAAGCGGCACAACGTCCAACTCTCAGCCGGACGCAAGGGGCAGTGCTGGGACAACGCCGTCGCCGAATCGTTCTTCGCCACCATCAAAACCGAGCTACTCGACCGGCGGGCCTGGCCCACCCGGGCCGCCGCCCGCACGGCGATCTTCGACTGGATCGAGGGCTGGTACAACACCCGCCGCCGGCACTCCACCCTCGGCTACCTCAGCCCCGCCGCCTACGAGGCCACCGCCTATACCAGCAGACCACTCGGCAAGCTAGCGTGAGATCAACTTATCGACCCTGTCCGTCGAATCGGGTCAAGTCCAGTCAGGAACCGCCGGGTCAACCGACGACATACGGCATACGGCGTACGGGGTTATCCGGTTGGAGAGAATGAGGAGGTGACGACGGAATACAGCGGCAGCGGGGACCCGAAACGGAGCATGGAACTGCTCTGGGGCGTACCGGATCGACCGCGACGAGGCCCGAAGCCCAGGCTCACGGTGGACCGGATCGTCCGCGCGGCGATCGAGATCGCCGACGCCGAGGGGCTGGCGGGGCTCTCCATGCGACGGGTCGCCGAGCGGCTCGGCGTCACCGCGATGTCGCTGTACACGTACGTGCCGGGCAAGGCCGAACTGATCGACGTCATGCTCGACACCGTGCATGCCCCGACCGCCGAGCCGGACGGCGACCGGAGCGACTGGCGGAGCCGGCTCGCAGGACTGGCCAGGGAGAACTACGACCGCTACCGCCGGCACCCCTGGCTGCTCCAGGTGGCGACCAGCGTCCCGGTGCTCGGCCCGAACCTGCTGGCCAGGTATGACCGCGAGCTGACCGCCGTCGCCGGGCTGGGCCTGACCGAGGTCGAGATGGACCTCGTGGTCACCCTGGTCGCCGACTACGTGCACGGTGCGGTGCGCGGTGCGGTGGAGGCCGCCCAGATGCCGCAGCGCACCGGGATGACCGCCGAGCAGTGGTGGCGGAGCTACGAGCCCCTGCTGGCGCAGGTCTTCGACGCCGAGCGTTATCCCATGGCGGCCCGGGTCGGCGGGGTGGCCGGCGCCGAGTACGACGCACCGGCGGATCCGGCCCGCGCGTTCGAGTTCGGGCTGCAACGCGTCCTGGACGGTATCGAGGCACTGGTGTCGGCCCGCGCCGCCCCCGCGACCCGTGTCGCCGCCTCGACCGACCTGGCCGGCCCGGGTCGGGGAGCCTGACGTCCGAGCCCGTTGCCCACCCCACCGGTGCTGGATATATTTACTCCTGCCTTATCGTGGGAGCGTTCCCATGGACGCCTCGATGACTCGGCTCGACGAATAGGACAGAGGTGAGGACCGCCGCATGAGCACGATCCGGCTGCTCGTGGTCAACGGCTGCAGCTTCGCCCGGGGCGCCGAGCTGGCCGAGCCGGAGAAGGACGCCTGGCCGGCCGTACTCGGCCGGAACCTCGGCATCGACGTGGTGAACCTGGCCTGCGACGGCGGCTCCAACCGGCGGGCCGTCCGGAGCACGGTGCAGCACCTGGAGTCGATCCGGGCGGCACACGGCGTAGGCTACGACCAGATGCTCTTCGTCGGCATGTGGACCGCGCTGAGTCGCAACGAATACCACGACAGCGGCATCGAGGACGGCCCGGTCCGGCCCGACCTCGGGGTGCGCCCCGACCTGCCGGGGGAACTGCACTGGCAGCGGGTCGCGGACTGGAAGGCCGCCGAGGGGGACAAGCCGTCAAAGGCGTACCTGCGGCACCTCTTCAGCACCACCGGCGAGACCGTCAACTTCTTCGTGGACTGGCTGCTGCTGGAGCACCATCTCACCGGCTGCGGCGTGCCGAGTCGGTTCGCGTTCGCCTGGGAGATCCTGCCCGACCCCGTCCCGGCCGAGGCGGTGCCGGTGATGCGGGCACTCCGCGCCGACCTCGTCTTCGGCGAGCTGCCGCCCCGGCCCGAGGACACCTTCCGGGAGATGGTCTTCGGCCGGGTGCCCTTCGGCGACTGGGACCATCCGCTCCGGGAGGGGCACCAGCAGTTCGCCGAGGCGATGCTGCGCTGGCTCGGCGGCGACGAACGGCTGCGATTCCCCGTGACCGGACGGAGCGGCCGATGACCGTACAACCGTGCCCGGTCGGGCAGGTCGGGCAGGTCGGGCAGGTCGGGCAGGTCGGGCAGGTCGGGCAGGTCGGGCAGGTCGGGCAGGTCGGGCAGGTCGGGCAGGTCGGGCAGGTCGGGCAGGTCGGGCAGGTCGGGCAGGTCGGGCAGGTCGGGCAGGTCGGGCAGGTCGGGCAGGTCGGGCAGGTCGGGTCCGGGCTGGTGTCGGTGATCATGCCGGCCCGCAACGGCGCCGCGACCATCGGCGCACAGCTCGCGGCGCTGGCCCGGCAGACCTACGCCGGCCGCTGGGAGCTGATCGTCGTCGACAACGGCTCCACCGACGGTACGCCCGCGCTCGTCGCCGGTTTCGCCGGCCGGCTGCCCAACCTCCGCCTGCACCGGGCGGGCGCATACCCCGGCACCAGCTACGCCCGGAACGAGGGCTGCCGGGTGAGCCGGGGCGAGCTGCTGCTCTTCTGCGACCAGGACGACGTGGTCGCGCCGGGCTGGGTGGCGGCGATGGTACGCGGCCTCGCCGAGTTTCCCGCCGTCGGTGGACACGTCGAGCGCCGGCTGCTCAACGACGACGTCTCACTGGCCACCCGGCCCGAGAAACCGGCCGGCTCGCTCCAGGGCGGATTCGACTTCCTCCCGTACGCGCTCGGCGCCAACTGCGGGGTACGCCGGGCCGTCTTCGAGGAGCTGGGCGGCTTCGACCCCGCCTACCGGTACGGCTCGGACGAGGTCAGCTTCTTCTGGCGGGCCCAACTGGCCGGGCACCGGATCGGGGCGCTGCCGGACGCCGTCGTGCACTACCGGCTGCGCCGCCGCTTGCCCGCGATGGCCCGGCAGTACTACTCGTACGGCCTCAGCCATCCCCGGCTGTACCGGGACTTCGCCGCCGCCGGCCTACCCTGCTCGGTCCGGTCTGCCGCCCGGGAGTGGCGCTGGCTCCTTCGGCACCTGCCCGACCTGCTCCGCTCCCGCAGGCACCGGGCCGTCTGGGTGACCAGGTGCGCGATGCGCTGCGGCCGGCTCGCCGGAAGCCTGCGCAACCGCGTCGTCTTCCCCTGACCGCACAACCGCCTCGTTTCGCCCTGACCGCACAACCGCCTCGTCTCTCCCCGACCGGCCCGACCACATCCCGTCGGCCGGATACCTGACCCCGACGCGCGCCCGCACCTCGTCCAGGATCCGCAGCACCGCCACGGTGTCGGCCAGGGTGGCCAGCGGGCTCTCGGTGAGCCCGGCCCGCAGGCAGCGCATCACCTCGACCGCCTCGTGGACGAACCCCTCCCCCTGGTACGGCGCCTCGATGATCCGGGGCTCGGCGTCGCCCCGGCACAGGGTCAGCCTGGCGGGCCGGAAGAAGCCCCGGCCCAGCTCGATCCGGCCGGTGGTGCCGCAGACCGTCGCCGTCCACGGCGTGTCGGCGACGATCGAACAGGAGAGGGCCGCCAGCGCACCGTCCGGATAGCCCAGCACCAGCGAGGTGGTCTCGTCGATGCCGTGCGGGTCGAGGGTGGCGACTCCGGTGACCGACCCGGGCACCCCGAGCAGGAGTTGGGCCAGGGTCACCGGATAGACCCCGAGGTCCAGCAGGGCGCCGCCGCCGAGCGCCGGGTCCCGCAGCCGGTGGCCGGGATCGTCCGGCCCCACCAGGCCGAAGTCCGCCTGCACCAGCCGGGGTGCCCCGATGACACCCTCCCGGACGAGTTCGGCCAACCGGAGGATCGCCGGCACGCAGCGCATCCACATCGCCTCCATCAGGAAGAGGCCGGCGGATCGGGCCCGGGCGATCAGGTCGAGGGCCTGGCCGGTGTTGAGCGTGAACGGCTTCTCGCAGAGCACCGGACGGCCGGCGTCGAGGCAGAGTGCGGTCGCGGCGTGGTGGCTCGCGTGCGGGGTGGCGACGTAGACGACGTCGACCCGGTCGTCGGCGGCAAACCGCGACCAGCCGCCGTGGGCGTACGGGATCGCGTGTCGGGCCGCGAAGCACTCGGCCGCCTCCGGCGTGCGCGAGCCGACCGCCACCACCTCGGCGTCCGGCAGCCGCCGCAGGTCCTCGACGAACCGGCCGGCGATCCAGCCGGTGCCGAGCACACCCCACCGGACCGGCCGCCCCGCCGGCAGGCCACCCGAGCGGCCGTCCGGCAGGCCACCCGAGCGGCCGTCCGGCAGGCCACCCGAGCGGCCGTCCGGCAGGCCACCCGAGCGGCCGTCCGGCAGGCCACCCGGGACCCCGCCCCACCGCCCGGGTGCCGCTGCCGGGTTCACCGGCCGGACCGGGCCGCGCCGGCCAGCACCGCCCCGCCAGCACCGGGCCCCGCCGCCTCGGCCTGCTCGTGCCGGCGGGCCAGGTCCGCGCGGAGAGCGAGGCAGTCGCGTACGTAGTCGCCGGCGCGGGCGATCGGCGGATGCGGGTCGCCGTCCCCGCAGTACTCGACGCAGATCGCCGGTACGCCGAGCGATTCCGCCCGGGTGATCCAGGCGTAGTTGTCCAGCACCCCCTCGGCGGTGTCCACGTTGAAGTCGGCCCGTCCGCCGTCCGGTCGGAGGTTCTTCAGGTGGAAGTAGCCGAGCCTGCCGGCGAGTTGGTCGAGCACGGCCGGATCCCGGTCCGCCGGGCTCACCACGTAGGCGTTGCCCGGGTCGGCCGTGGCGACCACCGCCGGATGGTCGACCATCGCCAGCAGCCTGGCCGTGCCGGCGACCGTGTCGTGTACGGAGCCGGGATAGACCTCCACCCCGACCCGTACGCCGTGCCGGTGGGCGTACTCGCCGAGCCGGCGGTAGCCCTCGGCCGCCCGCTCGTAGTGCGCCTCCCCGGCGATGGCGCTGCCGTTGCGCCGCCAGTCGTCCGGATCCCGCTCCAGCGTGCCGGACCAGCCGTTGACCAGCCCGATCCCGTGCCGGGCGGCGGCGGCGATGGTCCGCTCGACCTGGTGCAGCGACGCGGCCCGGTCCGCCGGGTCGGTGCCGACGAAGTCACCGGTGTAGCCGAGGCAGTGCACGCCGACCCCGTACCGCCGGCCGAGCGCCACCGCGCCGGCGACCTCGGTCTCCAGCCGGGCCGGGTCGAAGTGGAAGTGGACCAGCTCGATGCCGTCCCAGCCGTGCCGCGCCGCGACCGCGAAGACGTGCCGCAGCGGATACCGGCGGAAGGTGTAGCTGTGCAGGACGAGCTTCATCAGTTCTGCCCTCCGGTCAACGCCAGCCGCATCCCGCGGTTGGCGACGCTTCGTTCGAGTGCGTGCAGCACCCGCAGGTCCCGCAGTCCGCGCGCGACGCCCACCTCCACCGGCACCGACGCCCCGGCCGCGCAGGCGGCGAAGGCCCGGTACTGGGCGAGGTACGGGTCCACCGGCTCGGGGCGCAGCCAGTACCGGCCACGCTCGTCGCAGACCAGTACCGAGCCGCCGGAGTCCATCGCCCACGAGTTCCGGACCACCAGCAGGCCCCGCTCGCAGACGACCGTGTACCGCGAGACGCCGGTCGCCGGCGGCTCGGTGAAGGACGACTCGATCTGGAGCAGCCGCTCCTCGCCGAACCAGACGGTCGCCTCGACGAAGATCTCGGTCAGCTCCGGATCACCGCCCGGATAGCCGGTGGCCCGGCACGCCGTCGGCGCCGCGTCGAAAATGTCCGCCGCGGTCAGCAGCGGATAGATGGCCAGGTCGCCGAGGCAGCCGAGGCCGCTGTCGGCCCGCCGGTTGCGCCAGTCCCCGTCGCGGTGCCCGAGGTGGCAGGCGGTGATCGACCGGGGTGCGCCGAGCCGCCCGGACCGGACCTCCTCGACCACCGCCCGGTTGTACGCGTTGTAGCGCGACATGTAGCCGACCATCGCCGGCGCCCCGGACGCCGTCGCCGCCCGCAGGATCCACTGCCCGCCGGCCACGGTGTCGGCGAGCGGCTTCTCCACCAGGGTCGGGATGCCCCGGGCCAGGGCCCGGCAGGCGAACTCGGCGTGTCGCCGGTTGGGGGTGGCCACGTGCACCCCGTCCAGCGGCGTACGCAGGAACTCCCGCACGTCGGTGCCGTACCAGACTCCCGGCTGCCCGGCGGCGACCGCCCGCAGCGCCGCCTCGTCCCGGTCCAGCACGGCGACCAGGCTCAGGTCGTCGGCGGCGGCGATCGCCGGCAGCAGCGACCGGCGGGCCAGGAAGCCGGCGCCCACGATGCCGATCCGGAAGGTCACCGGGGCCGTCCCGGCGTGCCGCTGCCGCCGTGCCAGTGCAGGAGCAGGCTACGCGGGGCGAGTGACCGGTAGGTGGCTCCGGCGATGGCGTCCAGGGTGTGCCGCTGGGCCGCGAGCGCGCCGGCCAGGGCCCGGTCACCCGCGCCAGCCGGCCGCTCCGGAGTGAGCAGCACCGCCACCCCGACCGAGCGGGTGTGCCAGGCCAGGTGGTACGAGTGGTGGTTCCAGGCGCTGCCCTCGTGCACCTCCACCGGGCGGCCGAGCCGCCGCGCCAGCCACTCGGGGCCGACGGCGGTGACCGGTTCGGCTCCATATCCGACGACGTGCACGGCGGTGAGGTCCGGTCGCTCCGCCAGCCAGCCCGCCAGGGCGGTGGCCAGTTCGTCGGCGCTGCCCACCGGGCGGCTTCCGGCGGGCCGGTCGTCGGCGGTCGGTGCCACCGGCAGCAGTCGCTTGTAGTGGTCCACCGCGTCGTGCGTGGCGAACCGCAGCCCGTGCCGGACCCCGACGCAGGTGACCAGGGCGGCGACCGCGTAGCAGGCCGCCATCGCGGCGGCGACCGCGTCGGCCGGCCCCTCGGGCCGGTGCAGCGCCGCGATCCCCGCCGCGACATCGACGACCACCGCTCCGGGCGCCGGCTCCGCCGCCAGAGCCGCGACCCGACCGGCCGGGGCGTCACACGGAGCCGCCCCGCCCTGCGCGGACACCGCCGCATCCTGCGCGGACGCCGCCGCATCCTGCGCGGACACCGCCGGACTCTGCTCCCAGACCACGTCCGGCCAGGGCCGGAACCGCTCGGACTTGCCGCCCCAACCCTGCCGGGCGGCCTGGAGGGTCCAGAGCCGCAGGCCCGGACCGGCGCCCGGCGGCAGCCGGAACAGCACCCGTGGCCGGCCGACGGCCGGCAGCCGCGCGGACTCCTCGCCGGCCCACTCCCCGATCGCCCGGGCGGCGCCGGCGAACGCCCGGTAGGCGTCCTCGAAGTGCTCCGGGGTCAGGATCCGGGCGGCGAGCAGCGCCGGCACGGAGAGCGGGGCGTGGTAGAGCGCCACCTGGTCGTAGCCGCCGGCCAGGGAGAGGGTGCCGGCGCGTTCGCAGAGCCAGGCCGGGACCGCCCCGCAGATCCGGTGCCGGGCCGCCGCGAGGGTCGCGGCCAGCAGCCGGGTCTCCCGGGTACGCCCGGAGGCGCTGACCGCGAACCAGGCCGTCCCCGGGCACCCGCGCAGCTCCCACAGGGTCCGGTGCATCGCCTGCGGGTCGAGCGAGTCCAGGACCCGGATCGCGCGCTGCCCCGGCACCGCCTCCGAGATCGCCCGCAGCCCGAAGGCCCAGCCGCCCGTGCCGACGAAGACCGCCCGGCGGCAACCGCGCAGCAGCGTGCCGTCTCCCCGCGCGGCGGTGAGCCGGGCCACCCGGGGCCAGGAGGGCGGATGCACCCAGCCGAGCCGGGGAGCTCCGGCGAGGCTGGCGAGCGCGGCGATGGTGCCGGCCGGCCCGTACCGCTCGCCGCTGGCGGCGGCCCGCACATACGCCCACAGTTCGGCGCCGCTCGGCTCCGGCCAGTGCCGCGCGGTCACGGCGTACCCCGCGGTGCGGGTGGTGGGCCCGCGGGGGCCGGTGCCGGGGCCAGCACCGTGCCGTCGAGCCGGAAGTCGACCACGACCCGCAGCGCCGCGTTGCCCGACACCGTCCCGTGGTCGAGCAGCTCCGCCGCGACCTGAGGCAGCGCGGGAAGCGAGACGAGATGGCTGACCAGTGGCGCCAGGTCGAGCACGCCCGGCCCGGGTGGACGTTCCTGCCGGGACCCGCCGCCGGTCAGCAGCTCGCGGGCGACCGCGAAGTCGCTACCGCGACCGCCCCGGGTGCCGAGCACGGTGCACCGGCCACCGGCCGGATTGTCGACGACCCGGCGCCCGCTCCCGGTCCGCAGCGGCACCGGGTCCAGCACCGTGCCGCCGCCGGCCCGGACCGGCCGGCCTGGTCCGAAACCGCCGAAGAGGTGCAGGCGGGCGCCGTCGGCCAGCGCCGGCCAGACGAGTTCGGTCGCCGCCGGCCCGCCGTCGCCGGCCACCGCCACCACGGCCAGCTCGGCGCCCCGTCCGCCGGTGGCGGAGCGGACTCCGGCGGCGAGTCCCGGCCCGAGCGGCAACACCGCGTCCGGGGCCGGCAGCCCGCGCCGCACCGCGGCCCGGAGCCGCCGGTCGGTCCGGCTCGCCACGGTCACCGTACGGGCGCCGCGGGCGCGGGCGACAGCGGCGTGTAGCAGGCCCAGTACTCCGGCCCCGACGACGAGGACATCCCGGCCGGACCAGTCCCCGGCGAGCACCCGGTGTGCGTGCAACACCGCGGCGAGCGGCTCCAGCAGCACCCACTCCGGGCCGCAGCCGGGCGGCACCCCGAGGATCTGGCCCTGGGCCAGCGCGCCCAGGTCGGCGACGAGGACGTCCCGGAACACTCCCGGCACGTTGTGGCCGAGTTTGAGGTAGTCGTCCGTCGGGTGGTTGGGGTTGAACGTGACCAGGTCACCCGGGCGGAATCCGGTGACCGCCGCCCCTGCCTCCACCACCTCGGCCACGCACTCGTGCCCGAGTACGCCGGGCTCCAGCCCGCGCTCGCCACGCAGGATCTGCAGGTCGGTGCCGCAGAGTCCGGCGTACCTGGGGCGGAGCAGCAGTTGCTCCCGGCCGCAGCGCGGCCAGCTGCCGGTGGTGAGGAGCAGCCGCGACTCGCCGACCGGCTTGACCACCTCCCGGGTCTCGGTACGGCGTGCCGCGAGATAGCCGGCCATCCCGGCCAGGGTGGCGTGTTCCGCGTCCCCGGGCACGTGCAGCAGGGCGTCCCGGTCGGCGGTGGTCCAGCCCTGGAACCAGCCGGCGTCGACGAGCAGCGTCGCCAACCACTCGCGCAGCGCGGCGAACCAGGGCGCGCCGACGCCGTGCGCGAAGCCGCCGACCACGACCACGGTGCGCAGCCCGGACTGGGCACAGACCTGCAACAGCGCCACCGCGAGGTGCCGGGTCGCCGCCCGCAGCACGTCGGCGACGAAGGCGTCACCGGTGCGGGCCGCGTCGGCCAGCGCCCGCGCGTCGATCCGGGCGGGGTCGCCGCCGACCATGCGGTGCAGTACCGAGCCGGCGAAGTCGGCGCGGTCGCGCCGGGCCCGCCGGATCGCCGCGCGCACCACCGCCGGTCCCGAGCTGTACGCGCAGAGGTCGGCCACGGCACCGCATTCGCACCACGGCAGGTCGAGCCCGTCCAGCAACTCGCGCGCACCCCGCTCCCCGGCGGCGGCGGCCCGGCCGAGCCGGGCGGCTCCGGTCGGGCCGCCGGGCAGCGCGTCGAGCCGGGTCGGTTCCACCGGTACGTGCCCGATCTCGCCGCCCAGCCCGGCCGGGTCGGAGAGCAGCTTCGCGGCGCCGGGGAGCCGGTCGTCGAAGACCTTGACCGCGACGCCTGTACTCACGGTGACCAGGGCGAACCGGCCGAGCCGCCGGTAGTGCCAGGCGGCGGCGGCCACGTCGTTGAGCACGGTCACCCGAGCCCACGGCAGCCGGGTCCGGAGGGCGGCCCGGATGTCGTAGCCGGCCGACTGGGCCTGCCAGAGCACGCTGGCGTCCCGGACCACCCCGTCGGTGCCGACCACCGCGCCGACGGCGACCCCGAGGTCCCGGCGGCCGGCGGGCTCGGCGGTCCGGTGCAGCCGGTCGGCCTCCTCGGCGATCCGGTCCAGCAGCCGCTCGCGTACGCCGGCCAGCGGCAGGCCCGGGCGGTCGCGCCGGTTCGGGGTGGTGAACCGGACCAGCTCGCCGATCGGTCGTCCCGCCTCGGCCAGGATCAGCCGGGTCGAGGTGCCGCCCACGTCGACCACGACGTCGGGCCCGGTCGCGCCGGCGGGGGCGAGCGGGGGCCCTTCCACCGCGGCGAGTGGAAGGGCGGGGGCCTTTCTCACCGCCTCGGCGGTCATGGAGCGCTCCAGGTGTGGGCGGCGGGGGCGGACGGCGCGGTGCTGTGGGGCCGCTGCCGCCGGGGTGCCGGGTCGGCCCGGCGGCGCAGCGCCGACCAGGCCCGGCGTAGCTGTGTCGCGTCGATCTCGTCGATCGAGTCGACGAAGCCGCCGATCCCGATCCCGACCGGTACGGCCAGGTGCAGCTCGCCGCCCTTCTGCGGCAGTACGTGGGTGTGCAGCGCCCGCCACAGCTCGTCGGCGTCGCAGCAGCCGTCGTACGTCGGCAGCCCGATCCGGCGCAGCAGCGTCTCGGCGCGGTCGGCGAGGCCCTGCGGCAGCCGCCCCGCGGCCACGCCCAGCCGGCAGGAGAGCGCCATTCCGACCGCCACCGCCTCACCGTGCCGGAGCCGGTGGCCGGAGCGCTCCTCCAGCAGGTGCCCGAACTCGTGGCCGAAGTCGGCCAGCCGGCGCAGCCGCCGCTCCCAGGGGTTCTCCTCCAGCTCGACCAGCATCGCGGCGACCGCCCGCCGCAGCACCTCGTCGAGCACCGGTGCGGCGGCGGGGTCGCGGAGCGCGGCGTGATGCTCCTCGACCAGGGCGTAGAGGCGGGCGTCCCGGACCAGTGCGATCTTGACGATCTCGGCCAGGCCGCACCGGAACTCGGCGTCGGGCAGGGTCTCCAGGAACCCGGCGTCGCAGAGGCAGGCCAGCGGCGGGTGGTACGCGCCGAGCAGGTTCTTCCGGCCGTCGGAGTCGACGCCGACCTTCAGCCCGACCCCGGCGTCGACCAGCCCGACGAGCGTGGTCGGGACGCGCAGGTACGGTGTGCCGCCGGGATGGCAGGCCGCGACGTAGCCGACCAGGTCGAGCACGGTGCCCCCGCCGACCGCGAGGATCCGGTCGGCCGGCCCCAGCCCGAGCCGGTGCACCCGGCGCAGCAGCCGCCCGGCGGCGTCGAAGGTCTTGCCCCGGGGCGAGCTGCGCAACGGCAGCACGGTGTAGCCGGCGAGCCGGCCCCCGCGGCACCGGCTGGCGAGCGTGTCCCGGACGGCGGCGGTGACCGCCGGGGAGTAGTCGTCCACCACCGCCAGCACCCGGGCGCCGGCCGGCAGGTGCGCGGAGAGCGCCGCGTTGTCGGGGTCGAGTATGCCGGTGGTGAAGGTGACCCGGTAGCTGAGTTCGCGGATCCGGTGCGCCCGGACCGGCGCCGGCACCGGAGCGGAGGCCACCCGCGGCGCCTCCCGCGCGGCCGGCGCCCCGCGCGCGGCGGCGAGCCCTACGGCGAAGTTCAGCGGCGGTGGGAAGGCCGAGCCCGCCGGCACGCACGGAGCCGGTGGCACGCCCGAGGAGGGTGGCCGGGCGGGTGTCGACGGCGCCGGGCGGGTTCCGGAGCGGGATCGCGGGGGCGGGCGCCAGATCCGCCGGTCGCCGGGGCCGTACCGGTGCAGCAGTCGGGCCACCGCGTCCAGTGCCGCCCTTCGGATCCGCGCCGGGTCGGAACCCCGGTCGAGCTGGTCGGCGAGTACGGGGTCGAAGCCGGCCAGGTGACGTACTGCCGACCGCTCGTCGGGGCGGACCGGGGCGGGGTCGGCGAGCAGGGTGTCGACGTCGACCAGGAGCACCGGGTCCCGCGCCTCGGCGGCGAGCGCCGGCGCACCGGCCAGCACCCGGGCGCTCCAGTGCAGGGAGGCCAGCAGCGCCGGCAGGTCGTCGTGCACCCGGACCGCGCGGACGTGCCGGCGGTACATGGCGGCGGCGAGCGCGGTGACGGCGGTGCCCGATGCTCCGGCGAGACAGACGAAGGCGTCCCGCCGGCCGAGCCCGGCCTCGACGGCGGCCCGGACCACCGCGCGTACCGGCGCGTGGTCGCCCGCCGCGCGGAGGTCGTGGGAGTTGCGGAGGTCCGGGAGGCGGACCGTGCGGTACCGGTCCAGCGCGCCGCGTTCCCGACAGTGCCCGAGATAGGCGTCGAGCCGGTGCTCCTGCTCCGGCCGGTCGCAGAGGGCGAGGATCCGGCGCGCGCCGCCGAGTGCCCGCAGCAGGGTGGGATCGCCGGGCCGCCACAGCTCCGGCCGCATCCGCAGCTCGAAGGTGTCGATCAGCTCGGTCCGGAGCGTGTCCTTCAGCCCGTGCGTCGGTGCCGGTGCCGGCCGGGGCAGGTCGCGGATCCGGGCCGGCCCTCCCGTCGCCGGGCCTCCCGTCGCCGGGCCTCCCGTCGTCGGGGCCCCCGTCGTCGGTGACATCGCCTCAGACCGATGCCCGCTGGGCGCAGGCGTGGCGCAGCAGGTCCACCAGGGGCTGGCGCGGCCGGCACCGGTCGAACCGGAACGAGGCCATCATCTCGTCGATCGCCGGCTCGTCCATCCCCCGGAACAGCTCACCGAACTCCGGCAGCAGGGCCTCGGCGAAGAGGATCTGCGGCACCAGCCGGCCGATCAGGAACTCGCTGCCGAACGGGAACGGCAGGTAGTCGGGGAACTCCCGGGCGAAGAGTTCGTGCAGCGGCCGCATGATCTGCTGGATGTGGTCGTGCCGGCCGCCCCACAGGTCGACGCCGAGCCGGGCCTTCTTCTCCAGCACCGGGCGGAGGCGGCGCATCCACGGGCTCTCCGGGTCGACGGTGAGCGGCGCCGCGACGCCGATGTCCTTGTAGGGCCAGAACGCCCAGTTGGCCCGGTGCCGGGTGTAGATGTCGAACTGGTCGGTGAGCAGGTCGAGCCGCATCCGGTCCCGTTCGGCGTCACCGGTGAAGACCACGTTGAACTCGCCGACGTAGACCGGCGTGCCGGTGCGGAGCATGTACTCGCTGCGCTTGAGATAGGTCCGCTCCAGGACGGCCGCGTCGAAGTACTGGTCCCGGGACTGCTCCGGTAGCAGGATGCCGTGCTCGTAGCCGATCCCGTCCGGTGACTCCCAGACGTGGGTCAGGTGCGCCGTCCCCGGATAGCGACCGTCCGGGACGTAGCCGGGCGGCGCGTAGTCGTGGTGCGAGTAGACGACGTTCGGCAGCGGGTCGCCGTACACGTCGAAGTCGTTGGAGTAGCGGTTGCCCTCCAGGATCACGATGTGCTCCGGGTCGACGGCGCGGATCGCCTCGACCAGGCGGCGCGAGTACGGCCCGACCACCTCCCCGGTCGGGTCGGCCGGCTCGTTCACCGGGTTGTACGCGGCGACCCACGGCTCGTCCCGGTAGCGGGCGGCGATCGCCTGCCAGAGATGCACCACGCGATCCTGGAAGTGCGGATGCTGCCAGAACTGGGCCACGTGGGTGGGGTTGTCGCTGTGCCAGTCCTGGTTCTGCCAGCCCGGCAGCGCGTGCAGGTCGATGATGGTGCGTACGCCGTGCCGGGCCAGCAGTTCGATCGCCCGGTCGAGGTGGTGGAAGCCGCTCTCCACGATCTCGAACGGCCGGCGGTCGTCCTCCAGGTGGCGGTAGTTGACCGGGATCCGGACCACGTTGCAGCCCAGCCCGGCGATGAACCGGGCGTCGTCGGCGGTGAAGAAGTGCTCCAGGAAGCGGTCGAAGAAGAACGCCGCGCGTTCCGGGCCGAGCACGTCCCGCACGGCCGCCCGCATGCCCTGCTCGTACGCGGGGAAACCGGTCATCCAGTTCTCGAAGTTGAGCCAACCGGCGAGGCCAATGCCCCGCCAGATAACCGGCCGACCGTCGCCGTCAACTATTTGATCGCCATTGGTCCGGAGAAATCCTCCGGGGCACGCCAAAGTAAACCGGGACACGGACATGCCACCCCCTGCCTTTCCCGTCGTCGGGTGCATTGCCCGTTCGGATCG
This sequence comes from Plantactinospora sp. WMMC1484, assembly GCF_049315195.1. NCBI lineage: Bacteria > Bacillati > Actinomycetota > Actinomycetes > Micromonosporales > Micromonosporaceae > Plantactinospora > Plantactinospora sp. WMMC1484. The sequence goes on along the minus strand of NZ_CP186055.1, from coordinate 1,994,561 downwards.
ATATTGACTCAATACGATGGAGGGTGAATCGTCAAGAGGGCAACCATGATCAGATGGACGCGCTCCCACGCGCTCCCCGCCGAGCCTGGAGCGTTGCGCCCCCGACCAGAGAAGTCATCAGGAGAGTCCAGGACGGGTGTTGCCGACGGCCGATCGAAGGCGATATTTTGGCGAGGGATGTTAGCGGTCCCACCACCGGTCCCCGCCACACACCCACGGGGGAAAAATGGTTTGGCCGCGATCGTGGAGGTCCGTGCTATCCGCCGTACGCCGCCTGACTCGGCTCCGCCGGCGGCGGCGCCGACGCGACCCGTTTCTCTACAAGTAAGATCCGAATCGGAATCACCCGGCCCTATCGCCGTCACCCCCGGCAGCCCGGCCACCCCGGCCCTCGGGTCGGGCGACGGGCAGCCGGCGGCCTGATCCCGTAGACCAGCCCTCTCTCACCAGTGGGCCCGGCCGGATTCCGGCCGGGCCCGCGCCGTCACCACGCCCCGCCAGGACGCGCCGAACGGGCGACCATGGTGCCGAACGGGCGACCATGGTGGAGCGACGCTCCCGTACCGTGTGTGCTGTGCGTGGGGCAGGCGCGAGACTCGGCATCGACTTCGGCACCTACAACACGGTCGCGGTGCTGGCTCAGCCGGGCCGGGACCCCCGGCCGCTGCTCTTCGACGGATCGCCGCTGCTGCGCTCGGCCGTCTGCGCCGACACCGGTGAACGGCTGCTGGTCGGCCAGGATGCGCTGCACACCGCGCTCTCCCTGCCGCACTCCTACGAGCCCTATCCGAAACGCTGCGTCGATGAGGGCACCGTGCTGCTCGGCGGCCGGGAGATGTCGGTCGAGGACCTCTTCGCCGCGCCGCTGCGCAGGGTCGCCAGCGAGGCGCGCCTGATCACCAGCGAGCCGGTCACCGAGGCGGTGCTGACCTATCCGGCCGCCTGGGGCGCGCACCGCCGGGGCACCCTGCTGGCCGCGGCCGGCAGGGTGCTGCCGACCGTGCGGCTGGTCGCCGAGCCGGTCGCCGCCGCCAACTTCTTCGTCGAGGTGGCCGGCCGGGACCTGCCGGTCGGGCGGTGCGCCGTGGTCTACGACTTCGGTGCCGGCACCTTCGACGTGACCGTGGTACGCCGCGGCGCGGACGGCTTCGAGGTGCTGGCGACCGAGGGGCTCACCGACTGCGGCGGCCTCGACATCGACGCCGCCGTCGTGGACCGGATCGGCGCCACCATAGGCGGCCGAGACGCGGCCACCTGGACCCGGCTGACCAGCCCGGACACCACCTCGGACCGGCGGGCGAGCCAGCAACTGTGGGTCAACGCACGGGCCGGCAAGGAGATGCTGACCCGCGCCACCAGCACGCTGATCCACGTGCCGCTCTTCGACGTGGAGATGCCGCTGGGCCGGGAGGAGCTGGAGGAGCTGGCCGCCCCGGTGATCAGCCGTACCGTGGCGACCACCCGTACGCTGCTCGGCCGGGTGGAGGGCGGGGACTCCGTCGCCGCGGTCTTCCTCTCCGGCGGCTCCAGCCGGATGCCGGCGGTCGCCACCGCGCTGCACCGGGCGCTGCAGATCGCCCCAAGCGTGGTGGAGCAGCCCGAACTGGTCGTGGCGGAGGGAAGCCTGCGCATCCCGCCCGGCTCCGCCGGACCGGCCACGGCGGCGACCGCCGCATCGCCGGCCGCCGCCGACGCACCGCCGGCCGCCGATGGCGCCCCACCGAACGCCACCGCCCCACCGAACGCCGGTACGCCACCGGACGCCGCTACGCGGCCGGACGCCGCTACGCCGCCCGCCGCCGGTGGGACGCCCGCCGCCGGCGTGCTGCTGGACAGCGGCCCTGGCGGCACGGACGCGACCGCGGGCCTCCCGACCGGATGGTCCGGCCGCTGGGTCAGGCTACGGCGGTCGCGGCGGTCGCGGCGGGCCGTGGTCGCCGGCGCGGGCGTGGCGGTCGCCGGCGTCGTGGGCGCGGTCACCGTCGCCGCCGTACTCGCTGCCGGCGGTCCCCCGCAGAAACGCGCCGACCGGGCCGGTGCGGCCGGATCCGGCTCCTCCGCGTCGCCGAGCCCGAGCCCGTCGCCCACCCCCGCCGCGACGCCGAGCGTGACGGCGGCCGGGGTGGACAGTTGCCTGGTCGGGGTCTGGCGGAGCATCAGCAGCCAGTCGATCAACCGGATCGACGGCAACGAGGTGCAGTTCACCGGCGGCACCGGCGTACTGCAGACGTACGCCGCGAACGGGCGCGTGACGATGGACTTCAACAAGAGCAAGGACTCGACCGCGACGGTCAACGGCGTACGGTGGCGGCACCGGATCCGGGGCACCGTGTCGGCGAACGTCTACCACCGCAACGGCCTGGAGTACGTCAGCGACGTGCGGGCCAACGGGACGATGGTGCTCTACCGGGGAAGCAGCCGCAACGCCAGCAGTGACCTGTCGCTGCTGCTGGAGCCGAGCGAATACATCTGCACCGGCGATCGGATGCGGTTCTTCGGCAACGGCGCCAGCGAGTGGGTCCGGGTCCGCTGACCGCGGCGGCAGGTTGACCTCGCCCCGGGAGGTGCGCCGCACACTGTCGGCGTGCAGCGGAAGTACCTGCGGGCCGGTGAGTTCGGGGAGCCCCGACCAGTTGCCACGCGCCCGGCTGATCGCCGATGCACACCTCGGTTACGTGGGCAGCGGGCCGTACTGCTACGCCAACGGCCGGGACGGCGCGCGATCGGGGCGGCCGAAACGAACGATTTACATTTGTCACACTCGGCGCCCTCCCCATCGGGTTCTAGGGTGGACCTGCTCCGTAGGACGACTGCCCGATGCCCGTCCCGCCGGGCTGGCCTCGCGCCCCGCGCGCCGCCGCCGGCGCGACCGATCGGCAGGTAGACATGCCAGGAGGAGCCGTGTCCGCCGAGACCCGAACCGTCGCGCCGCACGATCCGCTCGCCGTCGGCGCCGACCCGCATCCCGACCTGCACAACGCCGACCTGGCGCCGCTGCCCGAAGGCCGACGCCGATGGGGTTGGTTCGAGATCTTCAACGTCTGGACCAACGACGTGCAGAGCCTCGCCGGCTACACCCTGGCAGCGAGCCTGTTCATCACCGCCGGGATCAACGGCTGGTGGGTCTTCGCGGCGATCGTCCTCGCCGGCCTCTTCGTGAACTACCTGGTCAACCTCACCGGCGTGCCCAGCGTCCGGTACGGCATCCCGTACGCGGTGATGGCCCGCAGCGGGATGGGGGTACGCGGCGCGATGTTTCCCGCGCTGGTCCGGGGAATCGTCGCGATCTTCTGGTACGGCGCCCAGACCTACTTCGCCTCCACCGCCGTGGCCCTGGCGTTGAACGCACTCCTCGGCACCCCGGGCGGTCCGGAGGTGCTCGGGATGACCGGGGTCGACTGGATCTCGTACCTGATCGTGGCGACGATCCAGATCCTGCTCTTCGTCCGGGGCATCGCCTGGATCGAGCGGTTCCTCAACATCGCCGGCCCCGCCGTCTACGTCGTGATGACGCTGCTGCTGGTGGCGATCTGGGTGCAGGCCGGCGACGAACTGCTGCCCGCCGTCGGCACCATCTTCAGCAGTGCCGACGTCCAGGGCTGGGCCGCCGTCACCGCGTTCCTCGGCGTGGTCGGCACGATGGTGGCGTACTTCTCCGCCGTCATCATCAACTTCGGCGACTTCTCCCGGTTCTCCAGGAACGTGCGCGGCATGAAGATCGGCAACTTCACCGGCCTGCCGGTCAGCCTCGCATTCTTCACCCTCCTCTCGCTCTTCATCACCGCCGGGGCGTACGTCGTCTACCAGGACGGCCAGGGTGAGCCCCAGACGAACCCGGCCGCCATCGTCGGCCAGGTCGGCAACACCGCACTCACCGTGGTGGCAGCGCTGACGTTCCTGGTCGCGACGATCGGCATCAACCTGGTCGCCAACTTCATCCCGCCCGCGTACGACCTGTCGAATCTGGCGCCGCAGCGGATCAGCTTCAAGCGCGGTGGCTACCTGACGGCAGTCTTCGGCTTCGTCATCGGCGCCCTCTGGGTGGCGGTGATCGACCAGATCGGACTGCCGAAGTTCGTCGACACGCTCGGCGCCGTGCTCGCCCCGCTCTACGGGATCCTCGTCGCCGACTACTACGTCGTCCAGCGCGGTACGCTGCGCGTCCAGGACCTGTACAGCATGGATCCGGCCGGCCGCTACCACTACACCGCCGGCTGGAACCTGCGGGCCGTCGGCGCTTTCCTGCTCGCCGCCGTCTTCTCGGTGGCCGCGGTCTGGGTCCCGTGGCTGGCCGAACTGAGCGGGTTCGCCTGGGTGATCGGCGCGATCATCGGTGCCGTGCTCTACGTCCTCGTCATGCGCCCGCACCGGTCGACCGTGGCGGCGAGCTGACCGGCCGGCGCGCGCCGCCGACCTCGCCATCCTGCTGGGCACGGCCGGCGACCATGGCCCGGACTCGGTCAGGTGGACGGTCGAGCGTCTCGGCGAACCGGTCCGGCCCGCACCCGGCGCGCCGTCCCGGGCAGTGGCCGCGCTACCGGATTTCGGCCGCCGTACCAGGCACTGGTTTCCTTCTCCGACCAGTCCGCTTTCCTTCTCCGACCAGTCCGCCCTGACCGCGACGCTCGGCGTCCCGGTCGCGACCAGGACCTCCTTCGACTCCCGGGCGGTCACCGCCGTCGCCTTCGGGCTGCGCACCGCCGGATTCTTCGCCGTGCTACGCAGGCTCGGCGGGAACCCGCTGTTGACCACGGGGCTGTCCCGGCTCAACACCGGGACGAACCGGTTCGCGGTGCAGGCGACGGCCATCGGCCCGGACGCCGGCCCCCGGGGCCCAGCGGTCGACAACCAGTCCGGCACCGACCTCGATCTCGCCGGGGCGTATCACGGCGAACTTGACACCGAGCACCACGCCCTCCGGAGAACGGCGGTAGGCGGCCAGGGTACGCAGCGGCTCGGGCCCGGTCCGCGCTCCACGCTCCTGGTCGACGGTGGTGACCGCGCAGCGCGCGGCACGCTTGGCGAAGCCCAACTCGGCGGTGCCCACCGACAGGCGCCGGAGGTGGTCCTCGGTGTGCGCTCCCGGCCACCCGTCCACCACGATGTTGGGACGGAACCGGCTGATCGGCAGCGCCCTGGCGCCACGGGCGCGAAGCCGCTCGTTGAGCAGCTCCACCGAGGCTCGGGACAGCAGGTGGATCGCCGAGCTGTCGGCGTAGCCGGAGGTTCCCGGAGTCTCCCCGTCGGTACGCCGGCCGTGCTCCGGCGGCACCCGCACCAGCCTGCTCGGCGCGCCCAGCACCTGCGACAGCCAGCCGGCGACGATGTCACCCTGGTCGATTCCACGCAGTGGTGCACCGAACAGCAGCACGTCCCGCCGTGCCGCGTCGATGTCCACCGTCAGCTGCAGCGGTTCGCGCTGTGGCGCGGACAGCGTCAGGTGCCCGCCGTCCGCACTGATGGCCGGCCGGATCAGCGCGAGCCGTGGATCGCTCCGCTGGCTGCGGAAGACGCCGGCCGGGTCCACGACCATGAAGCTGCGGTCGTGGGCGAGGCCGGCCGGTGCCACCACCGCCCTGGTGAGGGAGAGGCCGGCGCATCCCTTGATCGGATAGGTGGTCAGCTCGCCGACGACACCGTTGCCGAAGTGAGCCGAGATCGGGTCGGACACCAGCGGACTCCTCCACGTGGAGGCGCCCTTCGTCCCTTGGTGGCGGGCATCGAGCGTGGCGGGCAGAGCCCGTCGCAGCGCCTCTCGACCCCGGTCCCGCCAGTCTCGGCAGGCCCGGCATCGGCGTCAAGGAGATTGCGGGACGCCTGCCGGCGTGGTTGTCGACCGACCGACCGGTCGGTCACCGACACCACGGCTCTGGAACCTCGTCGTCTTCTGTCTGTCTCGGCGGGCGACGGTGCGGCCGGCGCGGTTCGCGCCGACGACCAGTACGCATGCCCCGTTGATCTGCGTCTCGGCTACGCTAGAAACCCTGACGTTTATGTCAGAGGCCACAACCTGACGTTCCTGTCAGAGGTAGGGCCTGCGATGGAGGTAACTGTGCGGATCGGCGAGCTGGCACGAAGGCCGGCGTGAGCGTGCGGTCGCTGCGCTATTACGAAGAACAGGGACTGCTGACGCCGATACGCAGCGACAGTGGGCAGCGACACTACCCGGAGCCGGCCGTCGAACGGGTGCAGTTGATCCAGATGCTCTACGCGACCGGGCTTCCCAGCCGGACCATCGCCGAGCTGCTGCCATGCGTCGATGCGAGGGTCAGCACCCCGGAGTCGCGTGCCCGGTTGGCCGCCGAACGGGACCGCATATCGGCGGAGAAGGTCTGCGGCGGCCCGGCACCGGCGGCATTCTGCACGAGTGGAGGTTGAACCAATGGGGGTCACTGCGCTGGGCTGGACCCTGACGGTCGCGGTCATTCTGGCCCTGCTGGCGTTGGACCTGTTCGTCGGCGTCGTACGGCCACATGCGGTCGGCTTCCGGGAGGCGATCGCGTGGTCGGTGTTCTACATCGCGGTGGCAGTGATCTTCGGCCTGGTTCTCGCCGGCATCGTCGGTTGGGGCTACGGCACCGAGTACTTCGCCGGCTATGTCGTCGAGAAGAGCCTCTCCGTCGACAACCTGTTCGTCTTCGTGATCATCCTGTCGACGTTCGCCGTTCCGCAGGAGCACCAGCACAAGGTGCTCACCTTCGGCATCATCGCCGCGCTGATCCTGCGTGTGATCTTCATTGCGCTCGGCGCGACCCTGCTGGCGTTCTTCTCGTTCATGTTCCTGATCTTCGGTCTGCTGTTGATCTGGACCGCGATCCAGCTGTTCCGGCACCGTAATCAGGACCCCGACGTCGAGAACAACGTCCTGGTCCGCGCCACCCGACGACTGCTGCCGGTCACCGACGAGTACGACGGCGGCCGACTGATCACCCGCCTGGACGGACGTCGGGTGGTGACTCCACTGTTCGTCGTGCTGATCGCCATCGGCGGTACCGACATCCTGTTCGCCCTGGACTCCATCCCGGCAGTGTTCGGCGTGACCGACGAGCCCTACATCGTCTTCGTCGCCAACGCGTTCGCCCTGCTCGGGCTGCGAGCCCTGTACTTCCTGGTCACCGGGTTGCTCGACCGGCTGGTCTACCTTTCGGTCGGGCTGGCGTTGATCCTCGTGTTCATCGGGGTCAAGCTCGTCCTGCACTGGGCACACGTCGACCTGGACCCCAGCGTGCCGGAGATCTCCACCCCGGTCTCCCTGGCCGTCATCATCGGCGTGCTCACCGTCACCACCATTGCCAGCCTGGTCAAGGTTCGCCGCGACCCCGATGCCCGCGCCCACGCCAGCGTCGTCACCCGGGGGAGGCCGCGCTCGGCGGAGACCCGGACGCGACGGCGCCAAGGATCGGAAGGTTAGCGGCTCGACGAGTAGCTACAGTGGCCAGTCCGGCGGGAGATGCCGGGGCGGGGTCACCGGACGAACGGGCCGGCACCGGTGAAGGCGTACTCGGCGAACCGGGCACCGATCTGCTGGTGCGCCTCGGGGCTCGGATGCAAGCCATCCGGTAACGGAAGCTCGGCGGCGTCGGCGGCACCGTACAACGAGGTGCCGTCAAGGTAGTGCAGGTCCTTGTCGGCTGCGCGCCGGTCGGTCAGCGAGCGCAACTCGCGCCGGATGACCTGAAGCGTCAGGCGTCCCAGCGTGACGTCCCCGGGCGTTCCGGTCGCAAGGAAACGCACCTGGCCGGTGCCGATCGAGACGGGGTCGATCGCGCCCGGGCCGGGAGTCTCCTCGTGGATTCCGCAGAACAACGGCGAGATCAGGAGCAGCGGAACCTCCGGGTGCCCGTCACGGATCGTGTCGAGGAAGCCATGGACCGCGGGGACGAAGGCACGTAGCCGCATCACGTCGAGATTCACGACGTTGATGCCGAGCTTGATGCTGATGTAGTCGGCCGGGGCATCGCGGATCACGCGGGCCAGGAACGGATCGACCAGCGCGCTGCCACCGAGGCCGAGGTTGCGTAGCTCGACACCGGCATGACGGGCGGCGACGGCCGGCCAGATCTCGCTCGGCGCCAGCGCGTTCGAGCCCTGACTGATCGAACTGCCGTGGTGCACCCACAGCGGCAGCCTGGCGTCGTCCGGCTCGATCGGTGCGTCGGCCCGCAGCTCGATCAGTTCGACGGCCTCGTTGTGCGGCAGCCAGATCTCGAGTCGGTGACGGCCCGCGGGCAGGCCGGAAACCGTTGTCGTGTGCGGCTCCCCGGGCTGGAAGGCAGTCTGGCCGGTGCTGAGGTCGACCTCGATCCGGTCGCCACCGTCCAGCACGTCGCGCATGACGAGCTCGCCATCGGCGTAGACGTCGATGCGTCCGCGCGGTCGCTCGGTGTCCGCGTAGGCGATCCGGGTCGGGTGTGTCACCAGCTCGACCGCGGTTGCCGCCGTGTGGAACACGATGCGTACGCCGGACGGCTGGCTCTCCATCGACAGCAGCTGGCCGTCCGGGAATTGCTCCCGTACCCAGGCGGGCAGCCGGTGTGGCCGGACGCCGCGCGGGGTGACCTCGACCTCGGCGACGCCGCGGAGAAGCTCGGGGAAACGTGTGGAGACATGCATCAGGAATTTCCTTCGGTCGGCCAGGAGCGGAAAACCGTGTCGAGCGCATCCAGCGCTCGTCGCCAGGAGACCTCCGGCGCGGGCTCGCGGTGCCCCAGACTGCCGTTCGCCTCAAGCGCCAGGAAGCCGTTGATGGTTGCGCCGAGCAGCCGGGTGGCATGCACGAGCTCGGTCTCGGGCAACCGGTAGCCGCGGAGCACCGCCAGGGTGAGCGCGACAAGGTGACCGGCCGCGTCCGAGTGAACGGTCGATGCCGCGGCCGGGCGTTGCAGAGCGCTCCAGCGACCGGGGAACTGGCGGGCATAGTCGCGGTGCGCATCGGCGAGAGCGACGAGCGCGTCCCGCCCTGAGCGGCCGCCGATGGACAGCGCGATCCGGTCGGCAAGCTCGCCGAGTGCCAGTTCGTGCACGCTGTCGAGCAGGGACGACCGATCGCGGACGTGCGAGTAGAGACTCGCGGTCCGCACCCCGAAGCGGCGGGCCAGCGCCGACAGGGTGATCGCGTCGAATCCCTCTCGGTCCGCCAGCTCCGCCGCCGCCGCGACGACGACCGCTGAGGTCAGGTTCGCTCGTCCCACGCCCACTAGCCTACACCTAGTAGACAAAAACCTAAAGACCTTAGGTTCAGCTACCCGCGCCGAGGTACTGGCGGGAACTTGGCGTCACGGGGATCCTGGCCCTGCGGCCCTCCCCCCAGGGCGCTCGTCGACCCGATCACGGACAGACGTCACACCCGCGACCAGGGCGTTCGGCACATGATCGCCGCCCTGGACCTTGCCCGCGGCAAGCTGCATGGCGCCGCCGGAGAGGTCAGCAGAGCGGAGCCTCGGTGGAGGACCACCGCCCTACCACGACACCGGAAGTTCCCGGAGCCCACCGGTGACCAGGTCGCCCCGTAACCGGAGCCACTCGACCGGCACCGCGAGTTCCAGCCCCGGGAACCGGGCCGCCAGCAGCTCGAACAGCGCAGTCATCTCCATCCGGGCCAGCGCGTCTCGGTCGCGCCCGCCCTGGGCAACCTTTGTATCCGGGAGCCAGCGTCGGCCGCATCGACAAGTTCCTGCGCAAGGTCGCCGAGGACCGCCCGACAGCCGCCAGGCTCGCGAAGGTCGTCCTCACGCAATGCTCGCCCTGGCCGTACGCCGTGGCGTGCTGACGACCAACCCCGTCCGCGACACCGGCCGGCTACGCAACCCACGCCGCAAAATCGTCGCCCTGAAGACGGAGCAGTTGGAGGGCGTCCGTGCGGCCATCCAGTGGTGGCAGCAGGCCACACCCGGAAACCCGGGCCTCGGCACACCGGCGATCTGGGCGACATCGTCGACCTCATGCTCGCCACCGGCGCCCGCATCGGCGAGATCCTGCCAACGCGCTGGGAATACCTCGACCTTGCCGCCGATGGCTCGACACTGACCATCTGCGGCACGATCGTCTACCTCAAGGGCAAGGGCTTCTTCCGGCAGGACTGGACGAAGTCCGACGCGGCTTCCGAACCGTTGTCCTACCTCGTTTCGCAGTCGGAATGCTGATGGAACGAAAGCTCAACGCCACCGACAACCCCGCGATGCGATCTTCGCCTCCCGGCGCGGCACCTGGCTGTCTCCGCAGAACGTGCGCCGCCAGTGGCGTCAGGCCCGCGCCGACGCTGGCCTCGAATGGGTCACGCCACACACCTTCCGCAAAACCGTCGCCACCCCGATAGACAAGGAGGCTGACGCCAAGCACGCCGCAGCCCAGCTCGGGTACGCCACCGAGCAGGTCACCAAAAGGCACTACATCGTCAAGCCAGCTCTAGCCCCGGACAGCTCAGACATCCTCGAACAGCTCGGCGCTGGCCAGGCCACGACCAGGCAGGAGCGTCGCTCCCATGGCCCAGGCGGGACCGGATAGACACACAGGGAGGGGGCCCGTCCCCGACATGCCGCAGTACGGACCCGTCAGAACCCGTCGCCCACCAGCGTGTTATTGAGGGGTTTTCGGGGGCGATTCAATATCACATAGATAAACACCAAGGCCCTGGCCGGATTGCTGCGGGCCAGGGCCTTGTGTTGGTGCCCCCGGCAGGATTCGAACCTGCGACACACGGTTTAGGAAACCGATGCTCTATCCCCTGAGCTACGAGGGCGTCATGATCCAGGCTAGCTGGCGGCGGCTGTCAGCGTACCGCAGGGAGCCCTGGCGGCGGTCAGCGCTGGCACCGCCGCCCGGCGACGCGCACCGACCGCACGTGATCGGCCCCGGGCGGGGCGAACCAACACCGGCGATCATGGTCGGGCATCGTTCGCTCACCGCTGGTCAGGGACGGCAGAGCCACGTGCTACGTCCCGCCGTCACCCACGTCGGCCGTACCCCTGTTCGCCCCGCCCAGGACCACCGCACGGACCCGGTGCGCGACCGGCGGTCGGCCGCAGGGAGCCGGTGAAGCGCCGTGTCAGGGCAGTGTCAGGGCAGTGTCAGGGGAGCCGCCCATGGTGGTCGCATGACAAGTTCAGCGATCGCGGTCTCCGGGCTGCGGAAGGCGTACAAGGACAAGGTCGTGCTCGACGGCATCGACCTGGACGTCCGCGCGGGCACCATCTTCTCCCTGCTGGGTCCGAACGGGGCGGGCAAGACGACGACGGTGAACGTGTTAACCACGTTGGTACGGGCCGACGGCGGCTCGGTGCGCGTCGCCGGGCACGACGTCACGACCGAGGCGAACGCGGTGCGGTCGGCGATCGGGGTCACCGGTCAGTTCGCGGCGGTGGACGAGTTGCTGACCGGGCGGGAGAACCTACAGCTGATGGTGGACCTCAATGGCCTGCGCACCAAGGACGGCAAACAGGTCATCGGTCAACTCCTGGAGCGGTTCGAACTGGCGGGGTCGGCGGACAAGCCGGCGTCGACCTACTCGGGAGGCATGCGCCGGAAGCTCGACCTGGCGATGACGCTCGTCGGTGACCCGCGGATCATCTTCCTCGACGAGCCGACGACGGGGCTGGACCCGCGCAGCCGTCGCACGATGTGGTCGATCATCCGTGACCTGGTGGCGGACGGTGTGACCATCTTCCTCACCACGCAGTACCTCGAGGAAGCCGACCAACTCGCCGACCGGATCGCGGTACTCGATCAGGGCCGACTGGTCGCCCAGGGCAGCCCCGACGACCTCAAGCGCCAGATCCCCGGGACCCACGTGCGGCTCCGGTTCGCCACCGTCGCCGAACTCGACGCGGCCGCGCGCGTCCTCGGCGACTCCACGCGGGACGACGAGGCACTGGCCCTGCGGGTTCCCGGCGACGGCGGGACGAAGTCGCTGCGGGCGCTGCTGGACCGGCTCGACGAGTACGCGATCAGCGCCGAGGAGTTCTCCGTACAGACCCCCGATCTTGATGACGTCTTCCTTGCCCTGACGGGCCGCACCACGGAGGTGGCCGCGAAATGAGCAGCAAATCCCACTCGATGGTCATGTTGCGTCGCAACTTCCTACACATCGCCCGGAACCCGGCGGCGGTGTTCAACGCGGTCCTGATGCCGATCGTGCTCATGCTGATGTTCGTCTACATGTTCGGGAACGCGTTCAGTGTCGGTGTCGACTACATCGACTACGCGACACCGGGGCTCATGCTGCTGGCCGTCTGCTATGGGCTGGGAACGACCGCGACCGCGGTGAACTCCGACATGACGAAGGGCATCATCAACCGGTTCAAGGTCATGCGGGTCTCTCGTGATGCCGTGCTGAATGGCCATGTCGTCGCCACTGTGCTGACCAACATGGTCGCCATCGCGGCCCTCCTCGGGGTGGCCTTCCTGCTCGGCTTCGACCCGTCGGCGGGTGTCCTCGACTGGCTCGGCGCGATCGGCGTCATCCTGCTGCTCAGCTTCGCGGCGAGCTGGCTCACCGTCGCACTCGGGCTGTCGGCGAAATCTCCGGAGACGGCGGGCCTGGCCGCCGTACCCCTGATCATGCTGCCGTTCTTCAGCAGCGCGATCGTTCCCGCGGAGAAGATGGGAGCCGGACTCCGGCAGTTCGCGGAGTACCAGCCCTTCACTCCGATCATCGAAACCCTGCGCGGCCTCCTCAACGGCGCACCGTCCACCGGTACGGCGCTCACCGCCATCGCCTGGTGTGTCGGCATCGCCCTTGTCGGATACCTGTGGGCGCGGTCCACGTTCACGAAGCGAGCGTGACCGCGGCCAATTGGCTCCAGTCCGTCTCAGCGCCCTTTCGAGCCTCCTCGGCGAACGTCGCTTCGCCGAGGAGGCTCCGCACCGTCCGCTCGATCCGGGCCGCGTCGGGGTGGGAACGATCCGGCCGACCACGCACGGCGGCACTCGCCCCGAGCAGCCGCGCGGCCTGCCCGGGCTTGTCACGACGCAGCGCCAGATCCGCGACCCCGACGAGCACCTGCGCGATCAGAGGTGCGTAGCCAGCCTCGAGCGCCGCCTGACACGCCGCCGCGCGATGCGTACGGGCCTGGTCGACGTCGGCGGCCAGGTAGCCCAGCAGGTCGTGGGTTCCCGCCCGGATACCTGCCTGCTGTGCCTCGTCGCCAAGCAGCGCCGTCATGACTCCGAGCTGTTCGTATGCCTCCTCGGCGTGGCCGCCCCAGCGCGCCAGCTCCGCTTTCGACAGGGCCAGTTCGGCGAGCGCGCCCGGCCAGGTGACCCGCTGGGCGAGCTGTTGTGACTCGGCCATCGCGGCCGCGCTGGAGTCCTCATCACCCAGCAACCAGTAGAGCCGAGCCTGTCGGGCTCGGATCCGGATGATCTCCTCGGCGGTGCCGACCTCGGTGACGACCGCGACTGCCTGTGCGTAGTACGCGCACGCGGCGGCGATATCGCCGCGCACGGCGAGTAGCTCCGCCAGCTCGGTCAGTGCGAACGAGATGCCGAACCGTTCACCGAGGGCCCGGAACTCGGCGAGCGCCTGCTCGAGATACCCGACCGCCTCCGGCCCGTCCTGGCCGAGCATGGTCCGCATCTTGCCCAGCTGAAGCCGGGCCAACGCGCGCACCCAGGGGTCCTCGTCGTCCAGCAGCGGTTCCCATGCCGCCAGGACCGCGTCCGGCGCCCGCAACATTCGCTCCAGCGGGACGACGAGCGACTGGCCCGGGTGGCCGCGCCGACTGTGCCGGCTGAACCGGTATGCCTTGTGGATCCACTCGGCGGCGTGGTGTTCGTCGCCCGGTCCGGAGTTCACGAACAGCACCACGAGCGCGTACACCGTGGCCCGGATGTCGTCGGGCACCTCGCCGGGAGTCTCGGTGGCCGCCGTGATCAGCTCCATGCCCTCGGTCCGGTAGCCGCCGAGCCACCAGTACCAGCCGGCGCCAGCGGCCAGTCGCATCGCCGCATGCGCTTCACCCGCCGCGAGCGCACCGCGCATCGCGGCGGCGATGTTGTCGTGCTCGGCGTCGAGCGTGGCGAGCCATGTCAGCTGGTCGGCTCGGCGAAGCTGCGGCTCGGCGGTCTCGGCGAGATCGGTGAAGTAGGCCAGATGCGCGTGACGCGCCAGATCCGATTCCCCCGCCTCGGCAAGCCGGTGCCTGGCGTACTCCTTGATTGTGGCGAGCATGCGGTAGCGCAACGTGCCCTCACCGTCGGCGATCAGCAGTGACTTTTCGGTCAATGCCGTGAGTACCTCGAGCACCTCCTCCTGTTCGATCGTGTCGTCCACGCAGACCCGTTCGGCGGCTTCCAGGCTCGCCCCGCCGGCGAACACCGACAGCCTGCGCAGGACGGTACGTTCGGCGTCGGTCAGCAGTTCCCAGCTCCAGTCGACCATCGCCCGCAACGTTCGGTGCCGGGGCAACGCCGTACGGCTGCCGCCGGTCAGCAGCCGGAACCGGTCGTCGAGCCGGCTGGCGAGCTGGTCGACGGACATGGTGCGCAACCTGGCCGCGGCCAGTTCGATCGCCAGGGGCATCCCGTCCAACGCGCGGCAGACGCGCGCCAACATCGACGACGTGTGGGCGTCGACCGCGAGATCCCTGCGCACCGCGTTCGCCCGGTCGCGCAGCAACCGGACGGCGGGAGAGGACTCGATTTCGGTGAGGCTGGCCTCCCGGGCCGGCAGGGCCAGCGGCGTGACCGGCCACAGCGCCTCGCCGATGATGCCGAGCGGTTCCCTGCTCGTCGCCAGGATCCGCAACCGTCGGCACTCCCCGAGCAGCCGGTGGGCGAACGTCGCCGCCAACTCGATCATGTGCTCGCAGTTGTCGAGGATCAGCAACATCGCCCGGCTCCGGATCGCCGTGACGAGCCGGTCGGTCAGTTCCGTTTTCGGCGCCTCGCCGAGCAGGGCGTCCCGGAGGCCGAGCGCTGCGAGGGTCGCCTGGGCCACCTCACCGTCTGCGCCGACGGCGGCGAGGTCCACCAGCCACGCGCCGTCCGGCAGGTCGTCCAGCAGCCGGCGCGCGGTTTCCGTGGCCAGCCTGGTCTTTCCCGATCCGCCCGGCCCGATCAGGGTGACAAGCCGGTGCTCGCCGGCAAGTGCGCCGACCGCCGCGACGGCTTCGTCCTGGCCGATGAAGCTGCTCAGCTCGGCCCGTAGGTTCGTCTTCCGTTCCTCCCGCCGACCCACCTCCCCCCGGAGCAGGGCGACGTGCAGTGTCGAGAGCTCCGGTGAGGGATCGACGCCCAGGGCGTCCGCCAATGCCTCTCTCGCGCGCTCGTAGACCAGCAGCGCCTCGGTGTCACGACCCGTTCCGGCGAGGGCACGCATCAGCGCGGCGACCAGGCGTTCCCGCACCGGGTGCGCGGCCACCAGGTCGGTCAGCTCGGTAACCACCTCCGCGCCATGGCCGAGGCCGACCTCCAGGTCGAACCGGTCCTCCAAGGCCGCCAGGCGTAGCCGGTCGAGCCGGGTAACCGCCGCGTCGAACGCCGCGCTGTCGGTCAACCCGACGTCCTGCATGGCCGCACCGCGCCACAGGGCGAGCGCCTCACGCAGCCGCCCAACCGACTGCGGCTCCTCGCTGTCGCGGGCCCGGCCGAGGAGGCGTTCGAACCGTACGGCGTCGACAGCGTCCGGCTCAACCGCCAACCGGTAGCCGTCCGGCTGCCCCTCGATCAACCCCTCCGGCAGCACCTTCCGCAGCCGGGAAACCAGACGTTGCAGGGCGTTCGCCGCGTCAGCGGGTGGCTGCTCACCCCAGACCCAGTCGACGAGCGCCGCCTTGGAAACCACGCGACCAGGGCTGAGCGCGAGCCCGACCAACAATCCACGCAACCGCGCGCCCGTCACGATGACCGGGACGTCACCGTTCACGCGTACCTCGAACGGTCCCAACATCCTGATCTGCACCTGGCAGATCCTGCCACGCCATCCACGGCCTCTCACCTGCGCCGGGTGACCCGGCAGGATTGTCGCGTCGCCGTGTCAGCGGCAGGACAGGGCGGTGACAGGAGGTGTGGCAATTCTCTACCCATGCAGAGCATGTCGACCCTCACCGCCGCGCCGGAACGTGTCCGCCCGAACCGCTTCGTCGAACTCCTGGTCGCCGACCGTCACTCGCTTCCGCTGTCCATCGCGTTGCACCTCGTGCCCGGAGCACTGGTCGTCGGCGCTTACCTGCTCCTGGCCGAACCGTTCGTCAAGGCGATCGGCTACCCGATCTTTCTGGCCTGGGCGATCGCTTTGACCGTCGTGCTCGTGCCGATCCAGTTCGGCCTCTTGTGGCTGGGTCGAAAGCGCACCGGCCGCCTGACCCTGCGCGGAGTCCTGGCCTACCTGGACAGGCCGATCTCCCGCGGGAAGATCATTGCCCTCGTCGCCGGGTTGATCGTCTGGATGACGGTGGTGTCCCTGTCGCTCACCCCGTTGGACAATCTCATCTTCGACAACTTCTTCACCTGGATCCCCTTCGAGGGCGCGGGCGGCAGCGCCACCGCCTACATCGACGGGTACCCCCGGCCGATGCTGGTCACCACGATGCTGATCTGCCTTCCACTGACCGGGTTCACCCTGCCGTTGATCGAGGAGTACTACTTCCGCGGGTTTCTGTTGCCCCGCATTGCCCACCTGCGCTGGGGGGCGCCCGTGCTGAACACTGTCCTGTTCTCCGTGTACCACTTTTGGGCGCCGTGGACCGTACTGTCGAAGATCATCTTTTTGTTCCCGGGGGTCTGGCTCGTCTGGCGCAAGCAGGATCTTCGGGTGTCGATCGGCATGCACCCCGGTACGTGCCTCCTCATGGCCACGGTGGGCACCCTCGCCCTGATCCTGATGTAGATGTTGTTCGAGGTCGGGTTTGCGACGTCCACATGTGCGCTCTCGCCCTGCTGCTCGTACCGGGTCGTCCGGCACGAGCAGCAGGGCAGCGAGGTCACGTCACGCGACGGTCGTCGATGCCCGACCACAGTTGCGCCACCATGTGATCTTCGTGTCACGGCACCTGCGAGGAGCCGGTGGTCCTGCGTACCCGTGGCGACGCCAGCCACGTCCAGCACCTGCCGAGCCGCGCGAAGGCCCAGCGGCGTCGGAAGAAGGACGTACGCGAGCCCGGCAGAACCCGTGCGCAACGCCGACACGGTCCACGTGCATCCCCGCCGACCGGTGTGGGCCAAGCACACGGGGTCGCTCTGCCGCCCACGCCGCGAGCGTTGCTCGGACAAGCCGCCCAGCTCGATCCCGACGACTTCGCCCAGTACGACGTCACCGGCCAAGCGCTGGACAACTCAGCAGCCGATTCGCCGAATGGCGCCGCGAACTGCTCGACGACGAGGAAGGATGACTCGGCTCCCGGCGGGGTAAGCCTGTACACGCAGGACCCCACAACGTTCCAGCTGATCTTCGGCAAGCGATCGCAGCGAGCCCGCGAAGCGGCCGGCACGCAGCGGCAGAAGGCAGAAAGCCGCAGGTCGTCGGCCTGTGGACACCGACAGAGCGTCCGGTTGGGAAACCGATGCTCTATCCCCTGAGCTACGAGTGCCTGGGCGGTGTTGCGCAGGGTCTCCGACGTACTCCGGCTCCTACCGGATTGGGCGGTCGCCGAGTTACGAGGGGAGTTCCATTTCGACCGTCGTGACCCGGCGGCGAAGGATGCGACCGTCCTGCGCCCGGTGGTCGAGAGCAGGCCGGACGGCGATCGGATGTATTACCTTCGGGAGTACATCGAGATCGGGCATCAGCATCCCCACGCTCCGCCGTTGACCAAACGTGGATCCTCCGCGGCCGCAGGTGACCCTGCCGCGCCCGCGCCGCACTCGCGTCGGATCCGGTCGGCCCCGGTCCCGGCACGGGTGCGGCGCGAGGTCAGCCAACACGCCGAAGTGGTCGCTAGCCCACACCGACCCGACCGGCTCAGCGAACGCGAGCCGGCAGTCGGCGATCCGCAGGGTGGGACCGTGGTCGACGGCGCGGACGAGGACATAATCGATCCGCCGGCCCAGCTCCAGTGGCATGTCGCCGCCGGTAACCAGCGGGTTGCTCGGGCTGAAGGTGTGCCCCTCCTCAGTACCGTGGATCGCTTCCCAAGCGTCTCGGTACATGACGCTGCACCGCCGCAACGACTGCCGACCGGTCCAGAACCGCACGCTCGCCGCATCTGGGACTGCGTCAAAGTCTCCCGCCACCACTACATGCACATTGTCGTCCTGTGCCAGCTTCTCGATCTCTTGCGCCGTAGCTACAGCCTGCAACTCCCGCTCATGTTCGTAGCCGCGCTGCCAGGTCGGCTTCTGATTGACGAACAGTAACGACCCAATTGGCGCCGGAGCCTCTATACGGGCAATCAACGCCGCACCCGGGAAGCCAGCGGCTCTTTCGGTGACCTTGAGACTGATTTCCCGCACCTCCTGCAATGGCCAGCGGCTGACCAGCGATATGCCGGTGCCATCGTCAGCCCGGCCGCTCTGATGACACACCGAGTATCCTGGGCCCAGTAGATCCTCAACCTGGTCGTAGTCGTCCGTGACGATGGTCTCCTCAAGCGCCAGAAGGTCGGGGTTCAGCTCCCGCAGACCATTGCGGAGCGCCTCTCGTCGCTCCGGCCATGGATCACTGCGGCCGAACACGTTCAGCTGAAGCACCCGAAGTCGATCGCCCTGAATCGGCCGGCCATGCGCTGACACGCTTCCTCCACAGCTCTGTACCGAAACCAACGAACCAAGCGGGGTTGTCCCGGTACCCACCATCCCCGGCATGAACGCCACCAGGCTGAATCCGCCGAGCTCCCCTTCATGAGCCCGAGCTTCGCGGGCATGACCACGCCGGCCCTGGTGGTCGCGGGGGTGCGGCAGTGAGCGGAGGCCGCGTCCCCCGTCGGCCGGGCGCCGACCGGGGACGCGTGGCCGAGCCTCACCGGCCCGGCCGGAGGGTCAGTCGCCGCTCACCGGCCCCTCGTCCACCCGTGCCGCGTTGCCGCGCGATTCCTCCTCGGCCCCTTCGCCGGCCGCGTCGCCACCGTGCCGCCGTGCGGTCATCTCCTCCGCCGCGATCATCAGCACGATCACCAGAACCAGGGCGGCGAGCGCCACCAGAGCCGGCACCAGTGTGGCGACCGGCACCAGGACGAGGCAGGCCGCGGCCGCCGCGACCCGGGCCCAGGCAATCATGTGGTGGATCCGCCAATGGGTGTAGGCGAAGGCGAAGAGGAAAAGTGCGCTGCCGCCGAAGAGGAGCAACATCTCCCGCTCGGGCATCTCGTCGAGCGGCGAGGGCACCAGCTCCGCCAGGCCCACGGCGAGGGTGATGATCCCGAAGCTGAAGGCCAGGTGGCCGTAGACCAGGACCGCACGGCGCAGGTCCGGCTGGTCCGGGGCCCGCTCCATGGCGCGCCGGAAGTCCGGCACGCCATAGCGGAAGTACGCCCACCAGAGGGCGCCGACCAGGGCGTACGCGGCACCGACGGCGGTGACCCGGGCAGGGGTCAGCGGATCCTCGACGGCCCGCGCCCCGACCTGGATCACGGACTCGCCGAGCACCAGGATGATCAGCAGCCCGTAGCGGTGCGTGTAGTGCAGCGGATGCACCCGGCTCTGGGCGACCAGGTGGCGCGCGACCCAGGGACTCAGCAGGTCGACCAGGGCCGCAGCACCCCAGAGGGCGACCCGGGTCGTCCCCGGCAGCACGGCGCCGGCCAGCAGCAGCGGCCCGGTGAGCAGGAAGACCCCGTAGGGACCGACGAAGAGCGTACGCCAGACCGCACGTCCGCGCAGGGCGAGGAGGGCCAGCAGAACCCGGCTGGCGAGATAGATGACGATGAAGGGCAGACTGCGGTCGCCGTACGCGCCGGGGGATCGTGAGCGCCATCAGCAGGCTGCCGAGCCCCAGGGTGAGGATGCCGACCCGGTCCAGCACGGAGTTGACGTCGCGCTGGTTGATGTAGAGGGTCACGCCGCCCCAGGCCCAGTAGACCGGGACGAAGACGATCAGGGTGTGTGCGATCCCGATCCAGCCTTGGTGCTCGTGCAGCAACCGGGAGAACTGGGTGAGTGCGAAGACGAAGGCGAGGTCGAAGAAGAGTTCTTCCCAGGTCACCCCCTTGCCAGGCGGTCCTGACCGCATCGCCAGCCGTCACCCGGCTCGCGCGCCACAGGCACGCGGCACCGCGACCGCGGGCGGCGCGGAGGAGCGACGCAGCGCCGGATCTGCGGTACCCACCACCGATGCGCCCCCACCGTCCGCCGTTCCGACCGGAAGAGGCTAACTCCGGCGGTCGTCGCACGGCGTCGAATGGCGGCACGCTCACCGGAAGGTGGCGCCACGCACCGGCGGGTCGATCCCGGTCAGCTCGGCGGAGAGTGCCCACGGCCGCGCCGCCTCCACCTTGCTCGCCTCGTATCCCAGGGCGACGGCGCAGTCTCGCAGTGCAGCCCGCCCGTGCCCGCGAGCGCGGGTGGGCTGGCGGCCCAGACCTGCGTCGCCGGACCCTGCTCCGGCGTCTTGAACGCGTCGTCCACCAGGTTGCCATCGGCGTCGACCCACCCGGCGGCGACCACCTCGGCCCGGCTCAGGTGGCGCTGGAGCGGGGTCAGGATGTAGCCCGGGGCGCCTACGAGGAGGCCGTCCGGCAGGGCACCGCGGACGGCCTCTGGGCACGCCGACGCCCGTCGCGAGCGGAGGCACCGACCAGGACGAGGCGGTTGACCCGTTGACGGCCGGGCACCGCTGACGAGCCGCCCGCACCCCGTAGCCAGCCGGCGACCTACCTCAGGCGGATGAGCGACGGCTGCGCACACCTCAGTCGGACGGGTCGACGGGCAACCGGGTGAGCCAGTCCTGCCAGGCCCGCTCGGCGTCCTCCGGGTCCGCCTCGGCACCGAAGAGGTGGTGCGTGACGACGAGGGCGTTGCCCCGGTCGGTGCCGGAGTGCAGGAAGCGGTAGAGCGCGTCCGCGGTGCGTACGCCGAGACAGGTGGGTAGCCCGGTCAGGTCGACGACGCCCTCGATCGGCGGCAGGCCGTCGACGGTGAACCGGACCGCGGTGCCCTCGGCGACCTCGCCGGTGATGCCGAACTCCCGCGCCACGGCCGCCCACACCTGGTCCGGGGCGCCGGCCCCCGGCCGGAACCCGCCGACCGGCACGCCGTACCGGCCGGGAAAGTGCGCAACGTACGCGGCGAGGGTCTTCAGGTACATGTCCCAGCCGGCCTGCATCGCCTCGTACTCGGTCTCCCAGTCGTCGCCGAGCACGCCGTTCTGCACGAGCCGCAGCACCGTACTGCCCGTGTCGCGGCCCTCGACCGCCGGGAATTGCTGTCGGTGATGCCACGACCGCCGGGAAATTCCGGCCGGTTGTCGTTCCCGCGCCACCCCGTTCGTCGTCATGCTGTGCGGCAGCCCTCAGCGGGGGACGCCCGCAACGAGGAGCATGAGCAGAAGGAGGAGACGATCGACGTGAAGTACATGTTTCTGATCTACGGCGATCCGACCGGAGACCCGACCAGCCCGGAGGCGGTCCAGGCGGAGATCGATGCCTACTGGGCGTACGACAAGCTGCTCACCGACGCCGGCGCCCTGCTCGACAGCCAGGCGTTGCAGGGTACCGAGACGGCCACGTCGGTGCGGGTCGGCGGGGACGGCGGGCATACGGTCACCGACGGGCCGTTCGCGGAGACGCGGGAGATCCTCGGTGGCTACTACCTGGTCGACCTCCCCGACCTCGACGCCGCCATCGGCTGGGCCACCCGCTGCCCAGGCGCGTTGCGCGGCACGATCGAGATCCGCCCCATCATGGAATTCGAGCAGCCGTGACCGGCCGACGACGGCATCTACGATCCGGAGTGAGCCCACCGGGCGGCGGGCCAGGGGTGACGGAGGTGGTGGGTAGCCGTGTCCGGTGACGGGCAGCCGACCGTCGACACCGTCGAGCGGGTGTTCCGGGAGGAGCACGGCCGGCTCCTCGCCACCCTGCTCCGGCACTTCGGTGACCTGGACCTCGCCGAGGAGGTCGCCTCGGACGCGATCGAGGCGGCGCTGCGGCACTGGCCCGTGCAGGGCGTGCCGACCCGCCCGGCGGCCTGGCTGCTGACCACCGCCCGGCACCGCGCCGTCGACCGGCTCCGCCGCGACCGTGCCCTGGCGGCGCGGCTGGCCGTGCTCCGCGCCGAGGCGGTTCGGGACGACACGGCGGCACCCGTTCCAGGCCACGAGGGCGACGTACCTGACGAGCGGCTGCGGCTCTTCTTCACCTGCTGCCATCCGGCACTGCCGGGCCCGGCGCAGGTCGCACTGACACTGCGCTGCCTCGCCGGACTCACCACCGCCGAGGTGGCCCGGGCGTTTCTGGTGCCGGTGCCGACGATGGCGCAGCGGATCGGGCGAGCGAAGAAGAAGATCCGGGAGGCCCGGATTCCTTTCCGGGTGCCGGACGTCGCCGAACTGCCGGCCCGGCTCCCGGGCGTACTCCGGGTGATCTATCTGATTTTCACCGAGGGGTACGCGGCGAGCAGCGGCCCGCGGCTCGTCCGGGCCGACCTCGCCGACGAGGCGATCCGGCTGGCCCGGCTTCTGCGCCGCCTACTGCCCCGGGAACCGGAGGTGGCCGGGCTGCTCGCCCTGCTCCTGCTGGTGGACGCGCGCCGGGCCGCCCGGTGCACCGCCGAGGGTGAGCTCGTGCTTCTCGACGACCAGGACCGCACGCTCTGGGACCGGGACCGGATCGAGGAGGGTCGCCGGCTCGTCCTGGGTGGCGCGCTGACCATCCGCCCCGGGCGGCGGCTCGGCCGGCGTGCGGAGGCGGCGACGGCGTACCGTCGGGCACTCGACCTGGTCGGCAACGAGCCGGAACGGGCCTTCCTGAGCAGGCGACTCGCGGAGGCCGCCGGGACGGGTGGTGCCGGCCGCCCCGGGACCGGGAGCAGTGCGCGCGGACGATCTCCCAGTTCGCCGACGCCACCCGGTGGGCGCGCAAGGGCAGCTCTCGGGGGTGCACCGCCTGTTCGCCCGGCTCGACAGTGAGAACGCCGCGTCCGTCCGGGTCTGCGAGCGCCTCGGCATGCGCCGCGAGGCACACCTGATCGAGAACGACTTCTACGGCGGGCGCTCGGCCAGCGCGTACGTCTACGCGGCTCGCCCGCGACCTCCGTCGCCGAGTCTATTCCGGAGCGTCGACAATACTCGAGCCGGACGATCCCGGCGAATGGCGCGTCTTCGAAAGTTTCGGCGCCTGGCGACCCGACGCCCGGCGAGGACCCCCAGCACGGCCAACGCTCCCGACCAGTGGCTTTCCTCGGGCGAACGGCGACATGAGAGGGTTCGGAAGTTTACATATCCTTACCCACGCCGATGGAGCTAGAGTGGGCGAGATTGAAGTTTCGGAATCTTTCCGTTAGCCTCCTGAAATAGAGTTCTGTCGATGCAGATATTTGGTCCGAGTGCCCACCGAGCTCACCGAGGACGTCCGGGACGCCGGTCGACCGGGGCTGCTCGTCCCCCGAAGGCCGCCCGCCGAGCCGGCACCGGACGGGTGCATCGACGCCACACCCCACCATCCCTACCGTCCCTACCCCGGATCCGAGAGGCACATGGCAATGAGCAACGGCACCGTCCCCCACACCAGACGCCTGATGGCGAGAGGCGGCCCCCGTGCCGCGCTGGTCTCCCTCGCCGTCGGCGTCCTCGCCGCCGGCGTCCTCGCCGCCGGCGCGGCCCTCACCTTCGCCGGCTCCGCCAACGCCGCGACGACGCTCGGCGCGTCGGCGGCGGAGCGGGGCGGCCGCTACTTCGGCGCGGCCGTGGCCGCGAACAAGCTGAGCGACAGCACCTACTCGACGATCCTCAATCGTGAGTTCAACTCGGTGACGCCCGAGAACGAGATGAAGATCGACGCGACCGAGCCGCAGCAGAACCAGTTCAACTTTGCCAACGCGGATCGGATCGTCAACCACGCGATCAGCCGGGGGATGAAGGTCCGTGGCCACACCCTGGCCTGGCACTCGCAGCAGCCCGGCTGGATGCAGAACATGAGCGGCACCGCGCTGCGACAGGCCATGCTCAACCACGTCACCCAGGTCGCCACCTACTACCGGGGCAAGATCGCCTCGTGGGACGTGGTGAACGAGGCGTACGCCGACGGCGACAGCGGCGCCCGGCGCGACTCCAACCTCCAGCGCACCGGCAACGACTGGATCGAGGCGGCCTTCCGGGCCGCCCGGGCCGCCGACCCGGAGGCCAAGCTCTGCTACAACGACTACAACACCGACAACTGGAACTGGGCCAAGACCCAGGCCGTCTACCGGATGGTGCAGGACTTCAAGTCCCGCAACGTACCGATCGACTGCGTCGGCCTCCAGTCGCACTTCAACAGCGGGTCGCCGTACCCGAGCAACTACCGCACCACGCTGAGCAGCTTCGCCGCCCTCGGCGTCGACGTCCACATCACCGAGCTGGACATCGAGGGTTCCGGCACCACCCAGGCCAACACCTACCGCAACGTCGTCAACGACTGCCTGGCCGTGTCGCGCTGCCTCGGCATCACCGTCTGGGGCGTCCGGGACTGCGACTCGTGGCGGAGTGGTGGCACCCCGCTGCTCTTCGAGTGCAACGGCAACAAGAAGCCGGCGTACGACGCGACCCTGAGCGCGCTGAACAACGGCGTCTCGCCGACCAACCCGCCGACCAACCCGCCCACCAATCCGCCGACCAACCCACCGACGAACCCGCCGACCAACCCGCCGACCAACCCGCCGACGCAGGGCCCGGGTGGCTGCTCCGCCACGGTCTCGCTGAACTCCTGGAACGGCGGCTTCGTCGCCACGGTACGGATCACCGCCGGCTCGTCCGGCACCAACGGCTGGTCGGTGAGCATGACCCTGCCCTCCGGCGCCAGCGTCACGAACGCCTGGAACGCCAACCGCAGCGGCAACAGCGGCGCGGTGACCTTCACCAACGTCAGCTACAACGGCCGGATTCCCGCCGGAGGGTCGACCGAGTTCGGCTTCCAGGGCACCGGCAGCGGATCGGGCATGTCACCAACCTGTAGTGCCAGCTGATCCACGACGGCAACCGGTGCGGAGGACCAGCTCGGTCCTCCGCACCGCGCCGTGACCGGCGGGATGAGACGATCACGGCATGCCGGTCGACCAACGCCTGCTATTGGCCGTCGAGCGGTGGTGCGGTCGGGTGGCCCTTTCCCGGGGTGAGTTTCCCGGCGCCGAGCCGGGGTAGCAGCGGTAACGGCGGAGGCGCTGCGGGAAGGGAGCCGAGATGACCGGATTCCGGCGACCACCGGTGACGGCGAAGACGGTGCTGCGCGGCGCCGCCCGGGGTGGGGTCGCGGCGATGGCCATGTCCGGCCTCCGCCAGGCGACCACCGGCCTCGGGCTGGTTCGGCAGACCCCGCCCGAGTCGGTACTGGCGCATACCGCACCCCGCCTCTTCCAACGGGTGCCGGTGGAGCGCCGACGGGCTGTCATCGAGTTGCTCCACTGGAGCTACGGTGCCGGCGGTGGCCTGCTCTTCGGGCTGCTGCCCCGGCCGCTGCGCCGGCGGAGCTGGATCGGCCCGCTCTACGGGTTCGCCTTCTGGACCGTCTTCGAGGCGGCGCTGGCCCCCGCCCTCGGGATCGACAAGCACCGGGAGGGCGTCCGGCAGCGGGCGGCCCTGCTCGTCGATCATCTGCTCTACGGCGTCGTGGTGGCTTCCTCGCCCTGGCCACATGCGGACTGACCACGGGGGTTCACGAACGGGTGCCGCGCGGCCCCCGGTCACGGCCGGCCCCCGCGCGGCGCCGTCGCCGTCGCCGGATCACCCAGGCCGCCGCCAGGCCGATCAGCACCAGCGCGGCGATCCCCGCGCCGGCCTCGCCGAGGTGGTTCTCCAGGCGGCGCCAGGAGGCGCCGGCCAGGTAGCCGACCAGCACCACGGTGGTCGCCCAGGCCGCACCGCCGACGGCGTTGAAGAGCAGGAACCGGCGGTACGGCATCCGGTTCATCCCGGCCAGGGCCGGCACCAGCGTCCGAAGTACGCCGACCCACCGCCCCAGCAGCACCGCCAGCGGCCCGTGCCGGGCCACGAACTGCTCGGCCCGGGTCCAGCGCCGTTCCCCCACCCACCGCCCCGGCCGGCTACGCCGTAACGGCGGGCCGCTCCAGCGACCGATCTCATATCCGACGCTGTCCCCGGCGATGGCACCGACGGTCGAGACGACGACCATCGCGGGCAGGCTGACCCGGCCCGTCGCGGCGAGTGCTCCGCCCAGCAGCAGCGCGGTCTCGCCGGGCAGGAACAGCCCGACGAACGCGGCGGATTCACCGAAGGCCAGCGCCCCGACCACCAGCAGGGCCGCCCAGCCGGAGAGTGCGGTGAGGGTGTCGATGAGCGTGTCCATGCCGGCCGTCCCGGTCAGCCGGCACCGGGCCGGCGGCGCGCGGGCGTACCGGCCGGGGCGAGCTCCACTCGGCCATCGTGCCCGAGGCGCCGATCCGAAACGCCGGAAATGCCGGGACTGGCCGGAACCGGAAGGCCGGAACCAGTCAGCCGGGACGGGGGAACCAGCCGGGCCGGGACGCCGGGACTAGACCGTCGGGCCGTCGTACTGGCCGGTGGTCCGGAGCACCGCGCGGGCGAACCGGCTGACCGGAAGACCGGCGAGTTCCGCCCTGTCGAACCACCCGAAGTCAACGACCTCGTCCCCGTCGGGTCGGGGCGTGCCGCCGACGATCCCGGCCCGGTAGACCGCGGTGACGTACGCGGCCCGGTCACCGTGCGGATAGGTCACCTCGAACTCCGGCCCGCCCAGTACGTCCAGCAGCCCCTCCAGCCGGATCTCGACCCCGATCTCCTCCTTCGCCTCCCGTACGGCCGCCTCCGCGGGCGACTCGCCGGGCTCGATCGCACCACCCACCAGCCCCCACCCGTCGTGGTGCCCCCGGTGCCGCACCAGCAGCAGCCGGCCGGCCGCGTCGAAGGGGAGCACCGAGGCCGAGGGCAGCAGGAGCAGTTCGGACCCGACTGCGGCACGCAGCCGGGCGACGTACGGCGGGATCGGCATGTGGGCAACCGTAGGCGAGCCAGGCCACCATCGGCACTGCCTGTGACAAAACCGGACCTACCGGTCCTGCCCGGCGATACGCTCGACGGCGTGCGCCCCACCATCCAGGAGAACCCCCGGCTGCGCCCGGTGGCTGCGGCGGACCGGGTCTGGACCGGCGTGACGACCACCGGTGACGGCCGGGTCTTCGTGAGCTTCCCCTCCGCGGACGGGCCCGGGATCCAGGTCGGTGAGGTGGTCTCGGACGGCCGGATCGTCCCCTATCCGGACGCCGCCTGGAACGAGGTACGCGACGATCTCGCCCCCGACGGCACCTTCGTGCATGTCAACGGGTTGCGGATCGGGCCCGACGGCAACCTGTGGATCGTCGACGCCGGCAGTCCCGGGATCGGGCTGCCGGTCGTACCGGGTGGTCCGCGACTGATCGTCGTCGACCCGGACTCGGCGGCGGTGCTCCGCAGCTACGACCTCGGCCCGGCGCTGTTGCCGCGGAGCTACGTCGACGACGTCCGCTTCAACGGTCGCACGGGGTACCTCACCGATGCCGGCGCCCCCGGCCTGATCGTGCTGGACCTGGCGACCGGGGCATGCCGTCGGGTGCTCGACGGGCACGCCAGCACTGTCGCACGCCAGCCGCTGAGGGCCGACGGCGAGTTGCTCCGCGACGCACACGGCCGGGAGTTGCGCATTCACGCCGACCAGCTCGAGGTGTCGCCGGACGGCCGGTACCTCTACTACCAGCCGGCCTGCGGGCCGCTGCACCGGATCGAGACCCGCTGCCTCGACGACCCGGGCATCCCGCCGGAGATCGTCGCCCGGCAGGTCGAGCCCTGGGTGGACACCCCGACGACCGGCGGCACCGCGATCGACGCCGCCGGGGTGATCTACCTGAGCGACGTGGACCGGCGCCGGATCCTGACGATCGGCCCCGACCGCCGGATCGGGAGCCTGGTCGCCGATCCCCGGCTGGCCTGGGGCGACGCGCTGTGGCTCGACGGCACCGGCCAGCTCTGGATCCCGGCGGCCCAGCTCAACCGGACCCCGGGCCTGGCCGGCGGCAGCTCCAGCGTCGACTACCCGGTGTGGATCTACCGGATGCCGGTCGACGCCGTCCCGCCCGCCAACGACCACACCTGATCCCGCCGCCGCTCTCCGCCCGAGCCGGCCGGGATCCGCACACCCATCGAAACCGGTGCCGGCCGGGGTCACGCCGACCCCCGTGCAGGGGTCATACTGACCCCCGTTCAGCGGTCACCGTGACCCCCGTCCAGAGGTCAGGTCGGCCGGGTGCCACGTCGGCGTTGAGGCGGATGGAGGGCGGGTGACGAACGGGTGCGATCCGACAGGAACCAGCCGTTATCCCTCTGCTATTCTTCGACTTCGATATATAGGGATACCGTCCGGTTCCGGCGTGCCGTCAGGGCGGCGGAGTTCCGACGTGCCGGCACGGTGGTGGAGACGACGGGAGGAGCGGGCCCGGATGTCTCTCTTCCGCTCCATCACCCGGGGCATGCGGACCACCCGGGCCATGCCGACCACCCCGGCCGGCAGGGCCATCTCGGCCAACCCGGTCGATCCTGACAGCCCGGTCGATCCTGACAGCCCGGTCGATCCTGACAGCCCGGTCGGGCCGGACAACCTGGCCGGCACCGCCATCCCGGCCAGCCCGTTCGGCTTGTCCGGCCCGGCTTCGGGCACCGCCGAGATGCCGGCGGCCAGCGCGCTGGGCTGGGTCTACAGCGTCTTCCCGGCGCTGCTGCGGCTCACCTGCGGGATCGCCTGCGCGGTGGCGGCACTCGCGGTGCGTACGCCGCCGGTCTCCACCCCGCTGCTGATCGCCGTGGTGAGCCTGCTGACCGCCTGGTCCGTGCTCTTCGCGGTCTGGATGGTCCGATGGCACCGCCGGTCGTCCGCGATGCTCCTGGACATCCTGCTCACCGTCGGCACCTGCCTGCTGATCCGGCACCTGGTCGCCGCCGAGGTACTGCCCGGCGAGGTCAGCTGGGTGGCGATCCAGTCCAGCACCTCGGTCATCGTCGCCCAGTTCGTCCTGCCGATGACCCGGTCGGTCCCGGCCGGGCTGCTGGTCGCCGCCGCGTACGGGCTCGGCGCGCATCTGGCCGGCGACGACGCCGAGGCGGTCGGGCACGCGGTCACTCTCGCCGTGCAGACGGGCTCCGCAGCCGCGCTCGCCGGGGTGGCCCGGCACAGCAGCCGGCTCGCCGACGCCGCCTTCGCCGGCTACCAGGAGACCGCCCGGGCGGCGCTGATGGCGCGGGCGGCGCGGGCCGCAGAGCGCCGGCAGAACCGCGACCTGCACGACACGGTGCTCTCCACCCTCACCGTGGTTGGCCTCGGGGCGTTCGCCGGGCAGTCGCCGCTGCTGCGCGAACGGGCCGCCGCCGATCTGCGCACCCTGGCCGACCTGGCCGGGACCCGGGTGGCGCCCGATGCGCCGGCCGGGAGCGGGCCGGCGGACGAGGCGCCGATCGTCGCCCTCGACGAGCGGCTGCGGGCACTGCTCGGTCGGTTACCGGAGCTGCGGGCCAGCTCGGAGCTTGACCGGTGCGGGGTGCCACCACCGGTCGCCGAGGCGGTGACGCACAGCACCGGCGAGGCACTGTCCAATGTGCTCCGGCATGCGCCGGGGGCCGCCGTGTCGGTGCGGCTGCGCCTGACCGGCGGGACCATCGCGGTCGAGGTGGTCGACGACGGCCCCGGCTTCGACCCGGCCGCGGTTCCCCGGCACCGGTACGGGCTGCGCGAGTCCGTGCACGGCCGGATGGCCACCGTCGGCGGCCGGGCCGAGGTCGACTCCGCGCCCGGCCGGGGCACCCGGATCCGGCTGGAGTGGCCGGATGTCCGCTGACCTGGCCGGCGGCGCGGCGGGCACCGTCAGCAGCACCGTCGAGCGGGGACCCCGGATCGCGGCGGTGCTCATAGCCTTCGGCTGGCATGTCGCCATCAACCTGCCGGCGGTGCTCGGCGCCTGGTCGCAGTACCGGCTCCCGTGGGTCGTCGCCGCGGGCTGGCTGGTATTCGGCGCGGTCGGGGCGGTCGCCGCCGTCAACCTGCTGCGCGGAAGGCCGTCGCCCACCTGGCCACTCGTCGGGATACTGCTCCTGGTGGACGTGGCGGTCTTCGCCTGCACTCCGGGGCCACTCCTCTTCGACTCGGCCAACTTCGGCTGGGCCACACTCGGCTGGTTCGTCGTACTCCTGCTCTGGGGGCGTCGGATACCGGCGCTGGTCGCGGTGCTGACGGTCGGCGCGGCCATCGCCCTGGTAGGAGTGGTCGCGGTACGCGGCGCCGATGCCGCCGAGCTGAGCCGGTACGCGATGGCCGTCTACGGCAACGCCACCCTGCCGATCGCGATGATGATCGCGATCAACCTGCTCACCACCCTCGCCGGCAGCACCGCCCGGACCGTCGCGGCCCGGACCGCGATCGAGACCGAACGGGCGGCCGCCGGCCGGACGCACCAGACCCGCCGGGACCGGCTCGCCGCACTGGACCGGACCGCCGGAGCGATCCTCACCGAACTCGCACAGGGGCGGGCCGATCCGGCGGATCCGGCGGTGCAGCGCCGCTGCGCCCTGGAGGCGTCCCGGCTGCGGCGGTTGATCGCCGAGTCCGACGACGTGCCGGACCCGCTCCTGCACGAGCTGCGCGCCTGCGTCGACGTCGTGGAACGCAACGGCCTGCCGGTGGACTTCGTGGCCGTCGGCGCCCTACCGCCGCTGCCGGTCGAGATCCGCCGCCAGCTCGCCGAACCGCTGACCGCGACCCTGGCCGCCGCGACCCGGTGGGCCCGGCTCACCGTGGTGGGCCAGCCCGACGAGGTCGTGGTGAGCCTGACCACCCCTGGCACGTCCGCGATCACCACCGAGCCGGCCACCACCACCGCCGGCGCCCCGGCCGACTGGGCCGGCGACGGCGCCTCCGGCAACAGCGGCGGCGAGGTCGAGTACGTCTACGAGAAGGACGAGGAACTGGTATGGGTGCAGACCCGGTGGCGGGCGGCATGATTCCCGAGGAGCCGCGGATCGCCGTCGCGATCGTCGACGACCATCCGGTGGTGATCGAGGGAATCCGTTCCTGGCTGGCCACCGAACCACGTCTCGCGGTCGTGGCGACCGGCGAGGACCCCGACGAGGTACTCGCCGCCGGACAGCCACCGGCCGACGTGATCCTGCTCGATCTGCGGCTGCACGGCCGGATGGTGATCGACAAGGTGGCCGAGTTGAGCGGCTCGGGCCGGCGGGTCGTGGTCTACTCCGAACACAGCGACTCCGACACGATCCTGGCGGTCCTGGACGCGGGCGCGGTCGCCTTCCTGGCCAAGCACGAGGGGCGGGAGCACTGCGTGGACACCGTGCTGGCGGCGGCGAGCGACCGGCCGTACGTGCCACCGGCGCTGGCCGGGGCGATCGTCGGTGACCGGCGCACGGGGAGGCCGGTCCTGTCGGACAAGGAACGGGAGGCGCTGCTGCTCTGGTTCCAGTCGATGTCCAAGGCGTCGGTGGCGCGCCGGATGAGCATCAGCGAACACACCGTCAAGCAGTACATCGACCGGGCCCGGATCAAGTATGCCCGGGCCGGCCGCGCCGCCCCGACCAAGGCGGCGCTGCTGGCCCGGGCCATCGAGGACGGCCTCGTCCGGGCCGACGAGATCGGCCGCCCCGGCGACACCGGCCGAATCGGCGACACCGGCCCGGGACGGTAGGAACGGCAGGCAGAGCGGAAGGCACCGGGCGGTAGGGGCGACGGCCGTGACCCAACGGCCGTCCGCAAGTCGGCCAAGCGTCCGACCCCCCAACAACCGTCGTGACAGCGGATCGGAAGTCCGCCAGCCTATTGAGTACGACGTCCCGTACCCGGGAGGCCCTGCCCATGACCGAGAACGCGTCCCCGTTCTTCATCCGGCCCTACCGTTTCGACGACCCGGACCAGGACGACACCTATTTTCCGCAGCTGGACTGGCACCGCCGGCTGATCCTGGACGCGGACGAGCGGGTGCTGTGGCGCGATCGGGTCGAGGTCACCGGATACCTGCTCACCCCGGGCGGTGGCCCGGACGAGCTGGCCTGGTCGCTGCCCCGGCAGGCGGAGGTGACCGTCACCGACCGGCGGCTGACCTACATCTGCGCGGACTGCCACATCGGGCCCGCGCCCGCGCCGCGCACCGATCCCCGGCACCGGCGCCGGAGCGGCCCGGTCGGCAGCCGGGTGGTGACCGGGCAGATCCGCTGGCAGTGGCCGGCCGGCCTACGCGTCCTCGGCCCGGACGCCGGCACCGGCGTCCCCACCGAGCGCCTGCTCGTCGTCTGCGACGCGGTCCGCGCCACGGGCCGGCCGGCGCTGGCCCTCTCCGGCGTCGCCCTCGACTCGCCGCAGAGCGTACGACGGCTGGCCACCGTGATCCGGCGGGCGGTGGCCGGGTTCCGGCTCGCCAACCCGACCATGATGGAGCTTGCCCCGCCCGAGTGGGACGCGCTGATCACCCGCGCCGGGCCGGCGCTCTTCGCCGACGCCCTCGCCGACCCCCGACGCGGCATCGACCTGCCCGGAGCGCTGCCGGTCGAGTTCGCGCACCGGGACGACTACTACCGCCGCTCGCTGCACCGGAGGAACGCGCCGGCATCGAATCGGAGTTCGGCGCCGCCCACCGGAAACGCGCCGGTGGCGGGCGCCGGCATGCCGACCCCGGGCCGGAACGTTTCGCCCTCCGGCCGGAGTTCGCCGGCACCCGGCCGAATGCCCACCGGCCCGGCGGCCCGCTGGTCGGAGCGGCGGCCGGGCTCCGCCTCCTGACCGGCGCCCCGCTCCAACACCGGCGCCCCGCTCCAACACCGGCGCCCCGCTCCAGCACCGGCGGCGGCCGACGCCGACGGCAATCGCCTACATCGACCCACAGCGGCAGGTGTCGCCCGGGCATCGGGCGGGTACCCGTGACGCCAAGGTCGACAGGAGGCTGATCATGGGCAACGTGGCCGACCGGTCGAGCGGTGAGCGCCCCGGCCAGCTTCTGGACCGCCTCCCCTGGCTGGTGCGTTGGGTGGTACTGGCCAGCCTCTGCCTGCTCGTCGTCACCGCCGGGGCGTACGTCCTCGCGCAGATCGCCATCCGGCTCGGGCCGCTGAGCATCGCGCTCGCGGCCACCCTCTTCCTCTCCGCACTCCTCGATCCGGTGGCCAGCCTGCTGCGCCGGTTCCGGTTTCCTCCGGCGCTGGCCGCGCTGACCGCGATCCTGCTGCTGCTCGGCCTGCTCGGCGGTGTGGTGGTGCTGATCTGGCGGCTCACCGCCGACCAGTTCTCCGACCTGGCTCAGCAGCTCGACCAGGGGCTGGTGCACGCCCGGGACTTCGTGACCAACACGCTGCCGATCAGCCGCGAGCAACTCGACCGGTGGACCGAGCAGGCCGTCAACGGGGTGCAGAAGTCGGCGCCCGACCCGGTCAGCGGCGCGGCCACCGTGGCGGAGGCGGTCGGCGGCCTCCTGCTGGTCCTGGTGCTGCTGTTCTTCCTGTTGAAGGACGGCCGCCCGATGTGGCGATGGGCGTTGGGCTGGGTCTCCGCGCGCTCCAGGGCCCGGGTCGCGGCGGCCGGTCAGGCCGGCTGGCACACGCTTGGGGCGTACACCCGGGGCACGATGATGATCGCCGCGATCGACGCCATCGGGATCGGGATCGCGCTCGTCGTGCTCCGCGTCCCACTGGCGCTGCCACTGGCGGTGATCACATTTCTCGGCGGCTTCGTGCCGATCATCGGTGCCACGGTCGCCGGGGGCGTCGCGGTACTCGTCGCGCTGGCCGCCAAGGGGCCGACGACCGCGCTGCTGGTACTGGCCGCGGTGATCGCCGTGCAGCAGACCGAGGGCAATCTCCTCGAACCGCTGATCATGAAGCGCCAGGTCCGGCTGCATCCCGTGGCGGTGCTACTGGTGGTCGCCGCCGGCACACTGCTCGGTGGCATAGTCGGCGCCTTCGTCGCCGTCCCGATCGCCGCGGTCCTCTACAACGTGGTCAGCACCGTGGCGGCGGACCGCATCCGCTCCGCCGCGCCGGCCGGTGCCGGCAGCAGCCGATCCGGTGCCGGCACCGAAGATCACGACGGCACCGGGGACCGCGACGGCGATGGCGACGGCGCCAGCGGCACCACCACTACGGGCACCAGAACCGCTACGGGCGGCACTGCGACCGGCGGCACTGCGACCGGCAGCAGCACGGGGCCAGGCCGGCGGGCCGCCGAGGGCTCGGACGACCGTAACCGGCGCGACGACGGGCAGGACCTCGCGCCGGAGTTCTGAGCGCCTGCTGCCTGCTACGGCGCGCCGAGTCCTACCCGGCTGGCTACCTACGGCGCTACTGGCTACCTACGGCGCGCCGAGCCGGCTGTGCAGCTCGGCGCCGCTCAGGTCGGCGAGGTAGACCGGGGTGCCCGGCTGGTGCCGGCGCCCCTCGGCCAACCGACCGGCATCCACCGGCTCGAACCCCACCTGCTCGATCAGGTCGAAGACCCGGCGTTTCGCGGCGACGTCGTCTCCCGAGACCGGGATGCCGTAGCGCCGTTGCGCCGAGGACTGCCGGCCGTACTCGCCCAGGTGCTCCCAGCGCATCGTGTTGAACGCCTTCACCACGCTCGCCTCCGGCAGGTGGTGCTGGAGGAGTTCGCTGGAGGTGGTCCGGTCCTGGTCGAGATCCGGATCGTTGCCGTCCCGCTCCGGGTAGTAATTGCCGGTGTCGATCACCGTCTTGCCGGCCATCGGCGCGGCGGGCAGTTCGCCGTACCGGCCGACGGGGACCGACACCACGACGACCTCGCCGAACCGGGCCGCCTCCTCGACGGTGGCCGGCCGCACCTGACCGCCCACCTCCTTGGCGAACCTGCGAAGGGTGTCGGGACCGCGCGAATTGGCCACCGCCACCTCGTGTCCGGCCCCGCTGAACAACCGGGCCAGCGTCCCGCCGACGTGCCCGCTACCGACGATGCCGATCCGCACGGCCTCCCCCTTCGTCGCCCGCGCCGGGCTACCCGTCCCGCCACCGGTCAAACGTCCCGTCCCGGTAGCCGACGCTGATCGTCGGCCGGAGCTGATCGTCGGCCGGAGCTGATCGTCGGCCGGAAAGGGACGGGAGCGGGGGTGGGCCCGGGAAGAGGTCCACACCCCCGCTTCGGGTCGTCACGCGACGCTGTAGGTCAGGCAACGCTCCACCTGGACGCTGTCGTCGTGGCTCCAGTATTCGACGATGTGCTCATCCTGGATGCGCAGGATGTCGACCCCGGAACAGGCGACAAGAAGCCGATGTGGACAGACGGCGGCCGGGTCGTCGCCGGCCCGGGTGAGCGTCCAGCGGCCGGCGATGAGGTCGGGCCCGATGATGGGGCCGACCTCGACGGTGAGCCGCGCGTCCGGACAGCCGGCGTGCCGGTCCGACACCCAGGCGACGAGTGCCTGCCGGCCCCGGACCTGCTCCGGTGAGCCGCCGGGCACCGGCAGGTGGGCGAGGACCGTGGGCGCGAGGATCTCCTCGACGAGCGAGCGGTCGCCGTTGCGCAGCGCCATCCAGTTGTGCCAGAGCATCGGCCGGAAGTCGACGGGGACCACGG
Organism: Plantactinospora sp. WMMC1484; assembly: GCF_049315195.1. Taxonomy (NCBI): domain Bacteria; kingdom Bacillati; phylum Actinomycetota; class Actinomycetes; order Micromonosporales; family Micromonosporaceae; genus Plantactinospora; species Plantactinospora sp. WMMC1484. Next base: position 1,958,922 of record NZ_CP186055.1, on the reverse strand, counting down.
CCGAGCTGTGGTTGGTGTTGATGGTCATCGCGAGAGTCCTCCCGTGGGCGGTGATCCGGCCCGGTCCCCCCGTTCGTCTCGGCACCGGGCCGGCCTCGTCGCACACCATCCTGGACTCCGGTCAGGACAGCATCCTGTCCGCTTTTTTCGAGGAATCCGCTCGTCCGGGGAGTTGCAGCCGGGTCGCCGGCACGTCGGGGCCGGCCCGCCAGGCGGGCTCGATCGACCGGGGCGGCGCGGTCTCGTCGGTCGCCGCCGCCCGGCGCATCCGATCCAGCCGGAACCCGCGCACCTCCTGGCGGAGCCGGCACCAGCCGACCAGATACCACAGTCGGCCCGCGCCGAGCAGCTCCACCGGCTCGATCGACCGGTGCGAGATGGCGCCGTGCCGGTCGACGTACTCGATCGCGAGCACCGTGCGGCTCAGCAGCGCGTCACCGGCGGCCCGGAGCACCTGCCGGGCGGGCGCCGCCACCGGTTCGGGTGCCGGGGCCGTCAACCGGATCCGGCCGGCGACCTCGCGCGCCGCCTCCACATCGGAGGATGGCATGACCGCGAGAATCTTGTTGAGCACGGACCGCGCCGCGTCGAGGAACGGGGTGTCGGCCATCGTCTCCAGGGCGACGGCGGCGGCGATCGCCTCCCGCGGAGTGATGTTGACCGGCGGTAGCGTGTAGGCCCGGTCGAGCACGTAGCCGCCGGTCCGGCCCAGCTCGGGATAGATGGGGACGCCCGACTCCTGTAGGGCGCCGATGTCCCGCCTGATCGTGCGCGCGTCGACCTCGAATCGGTCGGCGAGCCAGCGTGCACTGCGCGGTCGGGGTGCGACCGCACGCAACTCTTCCACCAGGGCATAAAGCCGATCGGTACGGTTCACCTGCCAAAACTACCGATTCGGTACGACGTTTCCGCGCCGCTCCGCCCCCTCGCCGACCTCCGATCCGAGCTACGCCGCGCCGACGGTCGATCCGGCCAGGGCCGACCCGGTCACGAGCCGCTGCTGACCAGTCCAGGAGAGTCGGCAAGCCGCAGCACGATGCCGGCCAGCGCCGGAGTCCGGGTGTCCCGAGGATCGCCGATCATCCCCGCCCAGAACCGCGCGTCCCGGGCCGCGCCCCGGTCGCCGGTCTCGTCGTACGCCCGGGCCAACATCTGTAACGTCGCCGCCTGGGCCGACGGCATGCTCATCTCCTCGAAGGCCACGGCAGCGCGGTGCAGCACCTCGACCGCTGCCGCGGCCCGCCCGTCGCCGATCCAGCTCACCGCGATGTCCCGGGCCAGCCCGGTGGCCCAGGGCCGGTCACCCAACTGCACCGCCAGGTCGTGACTCTGCTGGAGCCGGTGCACCGCCTCGGCGCGCCGGCCCAGGCAGACCGCCGCCGAGGCCAGATGGCGCAGCGCCGCGAGGAGCACGTACCGGTCGTTCACCGTACGCAGCAGCGCCACGGCGCGCTCGGCGGCGGCGTACGCCAGCGCCGGCTCGTCGCGGAGCAGCCGGGTCACCGCCAGCGCGTTCAGGCACCGGGCGGTGACGATCTCGGCGGCTCCCAACTCGTCGGCCCCGGCCACAGCCGCCTCGTCCACGGCGAGCGCCTCGTCGAGCCGGCCCAGTCCTCGATAGGCGGCGGAGAGCACCGGCGCGGCCAGCAGGGCGCCGAGCGGGTCGTCCTCGGCCCGGAACAGCGCGACCGCCCGTTCCGCCGTGCTGGCGGCCTCCTCGGCCCGGTTCTGGTAGTCGTAGAGCACCGCCTGGTCGCTGAGCAGGCACGCCAGGCCGTGCCGGTCGGCGAGTCGCTCGTACCGGTCGCGGCCGTCCCGCAGCCGCTCGGCGGCACCGGCCAGGTCGCCCCGGGCCAACTGCAGTACGCCGCTGACGAAGTCGGCCCGGGCGACCGCCCGGTCGTCACCGAGCCGCTCGGCCGCCTGCCGGGCCAGCCGCTGCACCGCCTGAAGCTCCGTCCAGTGGCCGTGTACCCAGCAGAACGGGGCGAGTCGTTCGGCGAGGTCGATCGCGCTCCGCTCGGCGCCGCACTCCGCGGCCAGCCCGAGCAGGCCGCTGAGAAAGTCGAGTTCGGCGCTGAACCAGCTCAACGGATCGGCGGCCGCGCGCTCGGCGGCGCGCTCGGCGGCCCGGGACGGGCGTACCGGTGGAGCCGCCTGCTCCAGGCGGGCCCAGGTCAGGGTCCGGGGCAGCCGGCGGGCGGCGGATCCGGCCAGCGCGGCGGCGGCCCCCACCAGCCGCCGCTGGGCAGCCTCCCGCCCACGCCCGGCACCCGCCCGGCCGGAGGTACGGTCGCCGGGCCCACGGCCGTCTCCTGCAGGCTCGGCGGCGGCGAGTTCCTCGGCGTAGACCCGGAGCAGGTCGTGCAGGCGGTAGCGGGGTTCACCGCCGTCGGCCGGGCGGGTCACCTCCAGCAGGCTCGCCTCGACCAGTTCGTCGAGCACCCGGTCGGCATCGGCGCCGTCCAGCAACTCGGCGACCGCCCACGCCGCGAAGCTGACCGGACCGAGCGAGCCGAGCAGGCCGAACGCCTCGCGGGTCGCCGCCGGCAGCGCCTGCACGCTGAGCGCCAGGGTGGCCCGGACCTGCTGGTCGCCGGCGGCGAGTTCGTCGAGGCGCTGCCGCTCGTCGTCGAGCCGGTCGGCGAGGAGCGCCAGTGGCCAGGCGCGGGTGGCGAGCCGGGTGCCGGCGATCCGGACGGCCAGCGGCAGGTTGCCGCAGGCGGCCGCGATCCTGGCCGCCTGACCCGGCTCCTCCGCCACCCGTTCCGGACCCACCACGTGGGCCAGCAGGGCCTGGGCGTCCTCGTCGGTCAGCGGGTGTACCGGCAGGTGCCGGGCATCGATCAGCCCGGTCAGCCGGCGCCGGCTCGTGGCCAGTACGGCGCTGCCGGGCGTACCCGGAAGCAGCGGCCGGACCTGCGCGGCGGTCGCGGCGTCGTCGAGGACGACCAGCACCCGCCGGTCGGCGAGCCGGGCCCGGTACGCCGCGGCCAGTGCGGAGAGGTTCTGGGGCAGCGCCGAGCCCGGTACGCCGAGCGCCCGGAGCAGGTCGGCCAGGACCGCGGCCGGGTCCCGTGGCGCGGCCGAGGCGCCGGCCAGGTGCACGAAGAGCTGACCGTCCGGAAACCGGTCCCGGATCCGGTGTGCCACCGTGACCGCAAGCGCGCTCTTGCCGACGCCCGGCTGTCCGGAGACCGCCACCACCGGCACGGCGCCCGCCTCCGGCTCCAGCATCCGCTCGATCCGGTCGATGCTGCCGGCCCGGCCGACGAAGCCGGAGAGGGCCGGCGGCAACTGGCAGACCGGGAACGGCGACCGGGCCGGGAGCACCCTTTGGTCACCCGCCCCGCCGGTCGAGGGCTCCTCGCCGCGCAGGATCGCCTGGTGCAGCCGGCGCAGCTCGGGCCCGGGCTCGACGCCCAGCTCCGTGACGAGGATCTCCCGGGCTCGCTGGTAGGCGGCGAGCGCGTCGGCCCGGCGTCCCGCGCGGTGCAGCGCCACCATCAACTGCCCGTACGGGCGCTCCCGCAGCGGGTGCTCGGTGACCAGCCGATGCAGGTCGCTGAGTACGGTGCCGAGGTCCCCGTCCGCCGCGAGGTCGGCGTCCACGCAGTCTTCCTGGGCGCCGACCCGTTCGAGTTCCCACTGCGCGAGTTCCGGCTCCAGCGCCGGCAGCGTCAGGTCGGCGAGGGGACGGCCGCGCCACTGCCGCAGCGCGCGCCGGAACCGCTGTGCCGCCAGCACCGGGTCGCCGGCGGCCAGCGCCGCGCGGCCGGTGGCGATCTCCCGCCGGAACACCAGCACGTCGAGGTCGTCTGGTTCCACCCGCAGCAGGTAGCCGTCGCTGCGGTGCTCGATGGTCGGGCCGGGCAGCCGGTCGCGCAGCCGGGAGACGTAGGTCTGCAGGTTGGAGGCGTACGAGGCCGGCGGGCGGTCGGCCCAGAGCGTCTCCACCAGCCGGTCGACCGTGACCACCTTTCCCGCGCTCACCAGCAACGCACCCAGCACGGTGCGCTGGTGCCGGCTGCGCAGCAGCACCTCGGTGCCGGAGTCCGTGCAGACCCGCAGCGGCCCGAGAACCCCGAACCTCACTCGCCGTCTCCCATGAAGCGCAGGCCAATCACGGACATGGAACCGTACTACGCTCTCCGGCCAGCGTACGGCCGCGCATCGGGCATCGGGCGACGCAGCGTGTGGAAATCGTGTGGCGATCGTGTGGTGGGCATCCCCAAGCTGCTAGAGGCCTGCGGGGGGCGGGCCGGTCGCGGGGGTCGGCGTTCGGGGCTTCGGGTGCCAGAGGGGTTCCTCTGGCACCCGACCGAACGCCGAGCACCGCACCGTCCACTCTGCATGTCCAGCACCGAGTCCGTCACCGACGTGGCGGCCGAGGGTGCGACGCGCGTCGGCACCGGCGCTCCGCCCCCTCGCGGCCCGTGCGGGGGCGGGGCGCGCAGACGGGTAGGGCGCCGCGCGGGTCGCTTTCTTAGCCCTCATCCAAGCGATTCTTAAGACTGAACTAAGCGGGCCGCCCGGGCTTGGTTTCCGGCCCGGCGGACCGGTACATATTCTTCGTGACTCGTCGTCGGGATGTCGAAACGGCCGAGCCGCTCACCGAATGGGTGACCGGCCTGCTGCCCCGGGTGCCGTCGGAGGACCTCTACGACCGGCCGCCCCGCGGACGGGACCGCGAACCCTACGACGACCACGACCGATACCGCCGCCCGGCCGAGCCGACACGTACGGACGACGCGTGGTCGGCCCCGGCGAACGACTCCTGGTCCACTCCGGCACGTGACCGCCAGTCGGAACGCGACGGCGAGTCGGGACGCGACCGGGAGGCCAGGCGCGGCCGCCAGTCGGGGCGCGACCGCGAGTCGCGGTCGTACGCCGACGAGGCTCCCGCATACCGGCCCAACCCGATCAGCGGGGCGGCGGAGGCGGCCCGGCACCGGGAGACCGCCGAGGTCGAGCCCTACGACCGCAGCGGCCGGCTCTTCTTCCACATCGTCTTCTGGTCGGCGCTGGCCACCAGCGTCGAGCTCTGGTGGCTGAACACCCCGGACGGTTCGATTCGGACCACCGCCGACATCCTGATCGCCGGTGGCCGGCTGACCGGCATGGTCGGCGGCTTCCTGCTGCTCGCCCAGGTGCTGCTGATGAGCCGGGTACGCTGGCTGGAACGCTGGATCGGAGCGCACTCGCTGCTGATCTGGCACCGGGAGCTCGGCGCCTTCCTGCTGCTCGCCATCCTGGCGCACGCCGGACTGATCGCGGTCGGCTACAGCAAACTCACCAACACCCCGATCGTCGAGGGCACCTGGACGCTGCTGAGCACGTACGAAGACATGATCAGCGCGACGGTGGCCACCGGCATCCTGGTCGGCATCGCGCTGCTCGCCATCCGGGCGATCCGCCGGATGATGAACTACGAGCTCTGGTACTACCTGCACCTGAGCACCTACCTGGTGCTGCTCCTCAGCTACGGTCACCAGTTCGCCACCGGCCGGGAGCTGTCGAAGCCCGGTTTCGGGCAGTACTTCTGGGCCGGTCTCTACGTCTTCGTCATCGTCTGCGTCCTCTGGGGACGGATCATCTCGCCGATCGCCTTCAACCTGCGGCACCGGCTGCGCGTCGAGGACGTGGTGCCGGAGGCGTACGAGATGGTGTCGATCTACATCTCCGGCAACCGCCTCGACGAGCTGGACGCCCGGGCCGGGCAGTACTTCCGGTGGCGGTTCCTCACCAAGGGCTGCTGGTGGCAGGCGCATCCCTTCTCGCTCTCGGCCGCGCCGAACGAGCAGTGGCTCCGGCTGACCGTCAAGGTGGTCGGTGACCACACCGAGGCGCTGCAGTACCTGGAGCCCGGCACCCGGATCTTCGCCGAGGGGCCGTCCGGGGTCTTCACCGCCGACCGGGCGATCCGGCCCCGTGCGCTGCTCATCGCCGGTGGCAGCGGCATCGCACCGATCCGGGCACTGCTGGAGGACCTGCCCGAACAGACCGTGGTGATCTACCGCTCCCGGAGCGAGGAGGAGCTGCTCTTCCGCGACGAGCTGGACTTCCTGGCCCGCTCCCGCAACGCCCAGGTCTGGTACGTCATCGGCTCGCGCGACGACCCGGCCCCCCGGCACCTCTTCACGGCCAAGGGCATGCGGGAACTCGTGCCCGACGTACGTCGCCGGGACGTCTACCTCTGCGGGCCGCCCGGCCTGGTCGACGTCTCGATGCGGACGATGCGCAAGCTCCGCGTCCCGCGCCGGCAACTCCACCTCGACCCGTTCGAATTCTGAGCCCGGACCCCGCCACCACCCCGCAACGGAGGTACCCTCGTGCGCCGCGCCGCCTTCGCCGTCCTCGGCACCGCCATCGGCACCAGCCTGCTGATCGGTGCCAAGCTCGGCACCTCGACCGCCGATCCCGGCACCCAGGTGGCACTGGAGGAGGAGACCGGTGACGCCGCCAGCCCGACACCGGAGGCCAAGGCCCCGGCCGGGAAGAAGACCAGCGCGCCACCGGCGAAGAACGCCGCCGCCAAGCCACCGGCGAGCGGGTTGAAGAACGGCACCTTCACCGGGGCGACCGCCAACTACGACTACGGCGCCATCAAGGTGACCATCACCGTCTCCGGCGGCAAGATCACGAAGGCCGACGCCACCTATCCCGACGAGGACCCGACCAGCGCCGGGATCAACGAGGGTGCGATCCCCAAGCTGCGGCAGCAGACGCTGGCGGCGACGAGCGCCAGCAAGGTGAACACGGTCTCCGGGGCGAGTCTGACCAGTGCGGCGTACAAGGCGTCGCTGCAGTCGGCGCTCGACAAGGCGAAGGCCTGAGAGGTCGAGGCCGATGGGTACCGCCGGGCTGCGCAGGGTCGAACAGATCATGGGTACGCCGATCAGCGTGCAGCTCACCGATCCGCTGCCGCCCCGGCGTCTGGCGGCGCTGGCCGAGCAGACGTTCGACTGGTTCCGTGAGGTGGACGAACGGTTCAGCACCTACAAGGAGAACAGCGAGGTCAACCGCTTCCACCGGGGCGAACTCGCCATCGGGGACTGCTCCGCCGACCTGCGGCTGGTGGTCGAGGCCTGCGCCGACCTGTGGCGGGAGACCGACGGCTACTTCGACGCGTACGCCACCGGCCGGTTCGACCCGTCCGGCTATGTCAAGGGCTGGTCGGTGCAGGTGGCCTCGGACCGGCTCCTGGCCGCCGGCTGCCGGTCGCACTGGATCAACGCGGGTGGGGACATCCGGGCCCGGGGTGGACCCCGCCCCGGTGAACCGTGGCGGATCGGCATCCGGCACCCCTGGCAGGACGACAGGATCTGCTGGACGCTCGGCGGAAACGACTTCGCGATCGCCACCTCCGGCACGTACGAGAGGGGCTTTCACGTGATCGACCCGTACCGGGGTGCACCGGCCACCGCGCTCACCTCGGTCACGGTGGTCGGCACGGATCTCGGCCGCACCGACGCGTACGCGACGGCCGGGGTGGCGATGGGGCAGTCCGGGCTGCGCTGGCTGGCCGAGCTTCCGGAGCACGAGGTCGGCATCATCACCTCCGACGAGCTCTGCTACCGCACGGACGGCTTCCCGGTGCTACCCCTCGACCCGGCATCGGGACCGCCGGCACCGACCCACTCCGGCATCACCGACCAGCCTGCGCCTCGGCTGAACTGACCGCCAGGCTGGCCGGGTCGGCTCGCCGCCCACCGCGGACCGCGGATCGGCGTCAGGGCAGGCCGCCGCCGACCACCGGTGGCGCCGGTCAGCCGGGCAGGTGGGTGACGAACCAGTCCGCCGCCTCCCGGGCTACCCGGTCCAGGGTGCCCGGTTCCTCGAAGAGGTGGCTGGCGCCCGGCACCACCCGCAGCTCGGCCCCGGCGTCGAGGTCGGCCAGTGCCCGGTTGTTGAGCCGCAGCACCTCGTCGTCGAGCCCGCCGACCAGCAACAGCGTCTCGGCGCGTACCCGGCGCAGGTCTGCGCCGGCCAGATCCGGGCGGCCGCCCCGGGAAACGACCGCGTACACCTGGTCGGGGCGTTGCACGGCGGCGGAGAGCGCCGCGGCGGCGCCGGTGCTGGCCCCGAAGAGTCCGATCGGCAGCCGGCCGGCCGGCTCGCCGGTGGCCAGCCAGTCGACGATGCCGACGAGGCGCCCGGTGAGCAGGCCGATGTCGAAGCGCAGTTCACCGGTCCGGTCGTCGATCTCCTCCTCGTCCCCGGTCAGCAGGTCGACCAGGAGGGTGGCCAGCGCGCTCCGGTTCAGCGCCTCGGCCACCATCCGGTTGCGCGGGCTGTGCCGGGAACTGCCGCTGCCGTGCGCGAAGAGGACGAACCCGCGCGCACCGGCGGGGACGACCAGGTCACCGACGAGTCGTCCGCCTCCCGCCGGGATCGTGGTCTCGGTCCTCCGGGTATCCATCCGACTGCCTCCCTGGCTGCGTCCTGGCTGCTCCCCTTGACTACTTCCCTTTGACTACTTCCTGCCTGTCGCCGGCCGGCAGCCGGTCCATGCCGCCGAGCGCCGCTTTGTCGGCCTTACCCGGCGGTACGGGACTCAACCACCTGCCTGTCGGCCCGCCTTCCGCGCTGATCCTGGCCGGCCAGGGTTTGCCGGCGCGTAGCGGGGGAAGGCCACCGCAACATCCGACCAGGCACCGGGACGGTCACCGCGCCGGCCGGTAGACGAACGGAAGGGACGTTATGGCCCGCCAGAAATCCGGCAAGGCGAAGTCCGGCTCGGCCCGGGGCGACGACGCGGGACAGCAGAATCCCGACCGGAGCGAGTGGGCGGACGAGGCGGCCAAGGCGAGGTCGCTCGACGACCCGCGCCGGATGCCGCCGCGCGACGCGGTCGGCATGCCGTCCAGTGGAGAGCGATACTCCGAAGACCCACGCGACCACTGAACGCGCCCCGACCGGGCCGGTCGGACCGTCACCGTTAATCGGGCTCATATGCTTGATCGCCACCGTCGGCATCCGCCGCGCATTGACGCGACGGCACAGACGATTACCGCATGTGCCCAGCCTGTACGCCGAATATACGCAGTCGGTCGTACCATCGATGGAACAGCGTCGGGGTCGTCGAGACTCCCGAGCCTGAACTTCTGACACGTCTCGGAGCAGGGTGACATCGAGTCGGCGGGATACTTGAGGTTTATCGATGACGGCACATACCGTTAGCGCACATCGCGGACTGCGCGGCGCGCTGTTTGCGATCGTGGCACTTCTGGCGTTCTCAGTGGACGAAGTGGCATTGACCTACGTCAACCCGCTTGCCGGGCGCCACCCGCACCTACCTTCTTCGTAGACCCGACGAATCCCTCCGGGTAACGGCATGACTATACGGTTCACAGTGCTTGGTCCGGTCGGCGCGACCGCGGACGGTGAGCCGGTCGGTGTGGCCCGGCCCCGCCGGCGGGCGGTGCTCGCCCACCTCCTGCTGAACGCCAACCGTGTGGTGTCGGTCGACCAGTTGACCACGGCGATCTGGGAGAGTACGCCGCCGGCCACCGCGCGGGCGCAGGTGCAGTCCGAGATCTCGGCGCTACGCTGGACGTTCCAACGAACCGGCGACGCGACCCTCCCGCTGCTCACCAGGGCCGGCGGCTACGTGTTGAACCTCTCCTCGGACGAACTCGACCTGGCGACCTACACCGAGCTTGCCGAGTTGGCGCGAGCCGAGCGCGATCACGGCCGGCTTCCGGGCGCCCGAAAACTCATGCGCGACGCGCTGGCGCTCTGGGGCGGCCCGGCGCTGGCAGGGGCCGTCGCCGCGTTCGTCGCCCCGGCCCGTGCACGGCTGGAGGAGACCCGGCTGACCGACCTGGAATGGCTGATCGACATTGAGCTCCAGCTCGGTCTGCACCGCGACCTCATCTCGGCGTTGACGCAGTACGTCGCCGAGCATCCGTTTCGGGAACGACTACGCGGCCAGCTCATGCTGGCGCTCTATCGGAGCGACCGGCAACCGGAGGCGCTCGGGGTGGCCCGGCACGGCCGCCAGTTGCTGGTGGACGAGCACGGGCTCGACCCAGGTCCGTTCCTGCGCGAGTTGGAGCACGCCATGCTCCGGCAGGATCCGAGCCTCGACGTCGTCGGTGCACCCGATCCCGACCACCTCACCGTCGGCGAGCCGCCGGCCCCACGCGTCGCCGACCAGCCACGGCCGGCCCAGTTGCCGCCCGCGCCGCCGCTCTTTGCGGGGCGCCAGGCCGAGCTGGCGAGCCTGATCCGGCGCCTTGGCAGCGACCCGGACCGCCCCGTGGACGCCGGGCCCCGGGTCGCGCTGCTGCACGGCATGCCCGGGGTCGGCAAGTCCGCCCTGGCGCTCCAGGTCGCCCACGCCGTCGCCGTCGCCCATCCCGACGGCCAGCTCTACGTCGACCTCGCCGGCAGCGGTCAGCCGCGAAATCCGGACCAGGTGCTCGACGGAATCCTCCGTGCGCTGGGCGTCGCCGCCGCCGCAGTCCCGGTCGAGCCGGCCGAACGGGCCGCGCTCCTGCGCAGCCTCTTCGCGGACCGGCGCTGCCTGCTGCTGCTGGACGACGCCGGCGCGGCCGACCAGGTGCTCCCGCTGCTGCCGGCCGGGGCTGGCTGCACGGTGCTGGTCACCAGCCGCTGGCAGCTCGACCTCCCCGGGGCACACCGGCACCTGGTGGCACCGGTGTCGCACGTGCAGGGCTTCGACATCCTCGCCGGTCATCTCGGGCCCGATCGACTCGCGGCGGAACCGGCCGCCGTCCGGGCGCTCGCCATCCTCTGCGACGGCCTGCCGCTGGCCCTGTGGTTCGCCGCCCGCCGGATGTACCGCGGCCGGTGGGCCGCCGACCTGGTGGCGCTGCTGCGCGACCCGCAGCACCGGCTCGACGAACTGGGCAGCGACGACGGCTCGATGCGCGACGCCCTCGCACCATCGTTCCGCAGGCTCAGCGCGGCGGCGAGGCTGGCACTGCGCCGGGTCGCCGTCCTCCCGACCGCCACCATCCCGGACTGGACGCCCACGGTCTGCGCCGGCCTGGCCCCCCGGGAGGCGATGCAGGCCCTGGACGAGCTGGTCGGCTCCCACCTGCTGACGCCGGTGCCGCGCCAGAGCTTCGGCCCGCACCGCTACGTGCTCCCCGACCTGGTCCGGACCTACGCGCTCACCACCGCCGCGGACCAACCGCCGCACGGCGTCGTCCCCGCCGACCAGGCGCTGGCGCGTGCGGTCGACGGCTGGAGTTTCCTGGCGCGGGAGGCCGCGCACCGGCTGACGGCGTCGCACGCGCGGCGGATGGCTGCCCGGCAGCCGTCACCGCGCGGCAGGTCCCGGCCACTGTTCTCACCGGCGGAGCTGGACAGGCTGCTCGCCGCGCCGCGTGACTGGCTCCACGAGGAGCAGGCGAACCTGGCGGCGGTGGTGGCGGCGGCGAACGAGCGGGGCTGGACCAGGCCGGCGGCGGTGATCGTCGGTGCCGTGGTCCGGGCCGCCGGACGCACTCACCCCGGCGACGAGCCGAGCACCGCCCGGTACGCCCGGACAGTGTCCGAGGTGGCCCGGGAGAGCAGCTCCGGTTGAGGCCGGCGAGTGCCGCGCAGTGCGGTGACCACGGCCGCCAGCCAGGTCCTGACCTCGGCCGTGGTCATCCGGACCTGGTAGCCGTCGCCGCACTCCGGCGGTTCGAGGCAGACCCCTCCGGTACGGACCGCCTCCGGTAGCCCGCCGACCCGGGTGGCCACCACCGGCACGCCGTGGATCACGGCTTCGCGGGCGACCATCCCGAAACTCTCCTGCCACAGGCTCGGCACGAGCAGCAGGTCCGTCTCGGCGTAGAGCGCGCAGATGTCGGCACGGTATTCGATGATCTCCACCCCGGGCAGGTTCGCCGGGTCGATGCCGAGCCGGGCGAGGTGGGCCGCGGTCCACCGCCCCTCGACGAAGCAGAACCGGAACGGCAGCTTCGCCGCACCGGCGGCCGCCACGAGGTGCAGCACGACCCCGAGGCCCTTGGCTGGCTCCGGGTTGATGAACGTCAGCCGGTACGGCCCGGTGCGCTCCGGGTCGCGGGGCGGCGCGGCGGAGCAGTCGCAGCCACGCAGGCACGGCTCGATGGCCCGGGCCGGGCGGCCGGACTGCGACACGAACAGCCGCCGGGCGAACTCGGACGGGACCACCACCTCGTCGACCAGCCGCAGTGTCTCCGGCACGGGCACCAGGTCTGCGGCCGGATGCTCCAGCACGGTCGGCACGTGGGCCGCCGCCAGCCGCCGCGCCAGCCCGGTCTCCTCGCCCTGATGCCCCCAGAGCAGGGCGGCGTCGGGCCGGTCCCGGGCCAGCAGGGTGTCCAGCCGCCCGGCGAGCGACCGCAGCCCGGCCTCGTGGCCGGTGTCGGCCCCACCCGGATCCATCGGACCGTCGAGCACGGTCACCCGCTCGCCGGCGGCCCGCAGCGCCCCGGTGAGCTGGCGCAGGTGGACAGCCTCCCCGGAGCGGCCGGCATGGATCCGGTGGACGCTGGTGACCAGGACATGGCTCACCGATCGCCCCGTACCGCGCCGGACCGGTAGGCCGGGAGGGCGAACTCGCCACGGAGCCGGGTGACGGCTGCCACCCGGCGCCGCAGCAGCGCGACGCTGTCCGGGTCGTCCTTGCGGTAGACGAGAGGCGCGAGCCAGACCAACGCCCGGGAGTCGAGCGGGCGCAGGCTCCACGGGACGTCCACCAGCACCGGGTCCGCCCGCACGGCGCGGGCGAAGGCGGCGACAACCGACGGGGCGAACGGCAGCGCCGCGGTGTGCCATTCCAGCCCCTGCGACAGTTGGCCGACCGCCTCCGGATGGTCCCGGTTGCCACCGAGGATGCCCAGGTCGTCGTAGTTGCCGCCGAGTCGGGCGGCCAGCCGCTGCCCGTGCTGGCGGGCCAGCCGCTGCACGTCGGCGGCCTTGGCCCGCAGCATCGCGGGCGAACCAGCGGTGACGTACAGGTCGAGGACGAGCCCGTCGTGGCCGCCGGTGACGCCCTGGGCACGGCGGCGGGCCGGCGAGGTGAGGACGGTGGAGGCCACCAGCTCGTCCAGGAGCATGTCCCGCCAACAACGCAGCAGCTCCTCGGTCAGCTCGGCACCGGCGAGCAGCACCGGGGTGACCGTGTGCGCGGCCGCCACCGGCAGCACGTGCGTCAGCTCCACCACCACCGGTCCGTACCCGGCCGTCTGGAACAGTGTCCCCTGTAGATGCGGGCCAGGTGGGTAGGGCAGCGCCCGCCGAACCCGCTCGTCGGAGGCGTCCGGCCAGCCCAGACGCGTGAGTTCGCCGTCGCGGCTCAACAGGAGAAAGTCCCGGCAGTGGCGTTCCCGCTCGCCCAGGCCGGCCAGCAGGCCACGCTCCAGGGCGTTGCCCAGCACCGAGGTGTGCGGGCCGGAGCCCGGCTCGGGCAGATGGAAACGGGCCCCGGCCCGCCGCAACGCCTCGTCGAGCTGGGCGAAGGTCACCCCGGGCTGCACCGTGGCGAGGCCGAGCTCGACGTCGAGGTCCAGCCGGTCCAACCGGGCCAGCCGGACGATCAGCCCGGGGGCGGCGACCCGGGTGTCGTCGTATCCCCAGTTGCGGCCGCGGGCGTCCACCCGCCAGGCGACGCCGCCGTCGTGCAGCATCCTGACCAGCGCGACGAGCTGGGCCGTCGACTCCGGCTCCAGCACCCAGTCCGGAACGTGCCCACCGGGTACGGTCGATCCGGCGGCGCGGGCCAGCCCGGCACCCGTGTTCGCCAGCCGATCGAGCAACTCGGTCGAGATCATGTCTGCTCCAGCAGTGCGCGTACCCGGTCCGGGGCAACCCCGTACTCGTCCCGGAGCGTGTGGGTGACTGACACGTATGCGGCGAGCAGGTGCTCCGCCGGCGCTCCTCGTTTGAGGTTCCACAGGTGGCCGTAGCGCGGCGGATCGGTGAGCCAGCGCAGCGTCCGCGGGCACCACAGCGCGTCGAACAGGTTCACCACCCGCTGCCCCGCGACCGTCGTCAGATGGGTGGCGAGCACCTGCTCGGCAACTGTCATGTGCAGGTGCACGTCGCGGCCGGGGGTGGTCGGATTGCCGGCCAGGAAGCTTAGCCCGGCGTGGCTGATCCGACGCGCCAGGTGCGGGCTGGCCGCCCGGAACAGTGAGGTGTTGCCGACCGTCGACGGCGAGTCGGGCAGCTCCACCCCGGCGGGGTTGCGCAGCTCCCGCAGCCGGGAGTAGAAGTCGGCGTCACCGTGCTCCAGGTGCGCGAAGATCGATCCGGTGGCCGGCAGACGTAGCCGGGTGTACAGGTAGGCATCGGTGTCCACCAGGACCGCGTCCGGATACCGGTCCAGCGCGAGCAGTTTCGGCAACGCGAAGCAGGCCACCCGGTCGTAGCGCCGGTCGAGGCCCCGGTCGTCCAGCGTCTCGGTCTGGTCATAGCGGTCGAGCCAGCCGAGCCGGTCGAGCCACTCCATTGTGGGCGGGTCGGCGTAGAGCGTGATCGGGCCGGCGTACCGCTGCCACGAGAGAACGCTCAGCAGCCAGGTCACCCGGGACAGCTGCTGGTAGGCCCGGGGCAGCGTGCCGGGCAGCTGCCAGTAGGCGTGCACACCACGTACTCCCTCAGCCACCGACAACCGCCGCGCTCACCGTCGGCTCCAGCCGGGACACGCCGGTATCGTCACGGACGATCCGCACGTGCCGGCTGTCGAGGTGCTCACCGACCGGGCGATGACTGATCACGAGAAGCGTCTCCACCCGCCGCTTCGCCTCGACGAGCAGCCGCAGCTCCAGGTCCCGGTCCAGCGAGTTGGTCGCCTCGTCGAGGATCAGCAGCGACGGTCGGCGCAGCAGCGCCCGGGCCAACGCGAACCGCTGCACCTCTCCCGCGCTGAAGGTCGAGGCGTTGATCCGCATCCTGGTACGCAGCCCGAGCCGCAACGGACGCATCACCTCGGTCAGCTCCATCTCGGCGAGCAGGTCGTGGATCTCCTGGTCCGTCACGTCGGCCGCCCCACTGGAGAGGCTGTCCCGGATCGTCGTGTGCAGGAAGTCGGACCGGGGCGGGACGTAACACACCAGTGGGCGGAGCCGATCCGGGTCCCAGTCCGCCAGCGGCACCCCGTAGACGGTCGCCTGCCCGGCCGGCACCGGGTCCAGGCCGCTGACGATCTGGGCCATCGTGGACTTGCCGACTCCGCTCACACCGCTGACGGTCACCGTCTCGCCCCGCTCCACCCGCAGGTCCAGCCGCAGGTCGAAGCGCTCCCTCGGGCGATGCACCCGAACCCCCTCCAGCACCACCGCCGGCGCCCCGGGCACCGGCTCGGTGCGGGCGCCCCGTTCCATGACCGGCAACGTGAACAGGCTCGTCACGTAACGCAGTTGCCGCTCCAGCGAGGCGGCGTTGGTGAGGCTCTGCGCGATCGCGGTGATCGAGAACAGCACCGTACCCCCCAGGGTGAGGAACCCGAAGAGCTCTCCGGTGCTGACCAGGCCCGCCGACAGCAGCACCGAGCCGACCACGAGGATCACGTACAGGCCGGCGAACCGCAGGGCGTTGCTCGGCCCGTACACCCAGGCCAGCCGATATTCGAGCCCACGGACCGACCGTTGCAGCCGGTCCAGCCGCCGGGAGTGCTCGGCCTCAAGGTGTGAGACCGCCCCGAGCCCCCGATAGGTGGTCAACCCCTCACAGATGCTGATCAGGAGATCCTGGAACTCGCCGTCGAGGCGCAGTTGCTCCTCGAAACGGCGGTTGATCGGGATCCGCCCGAGGACGGTGAGGACGATGTGGAGCGCGGCGACACCGGCCACCACGCCGGTCAGCGGCAGCGACATCGTCGCCATGAACGCCAGCAGGATCACCACGGCGACCGCGTCGGTGAAGAGCGACAGCGCCAGGCCGGTGCCGGCCTCCCGGACGGCGCGGGCGCTCTGCACCCGGTGCAGCACATCACCCGAGGTCATCTCGGTCCGCGCCGACGTACGGGTCAACCGGTCGACCAGCTCGCGGAGCATGGCCCGGTCGAACGACAGTCCGAGCGAGGTCAGCTGCCGATGTCGGACCCAGAACAGCGCGCTGACCACGACGCTGAACGCCACCAACGCGGTGACCAGGGTGGCCGTGGCAACCGTGCCGCCGACGGCGACCTCGTTCAGGTACGGCAGCAGGATCATGTTGAGCAGGGTCAGGCCGGTGTAGAGCAGCAGGCTCATCGCGAGGATCGGCACGACCTGCCGGAACCTGACCTGCCCGGAGCGCACCATCGGCCACAACCAGGCGGCCCGACCCGCCGCCCGGGGACGTCGAGGCGCCCCGGCCTCCTGCTCCCGCACGGGCGGTGAGAGCACCCAGCCGCTGGCCTGCTCCTGGTAGGCCGGCTCGGTCAGCCACCCGTATCCGGCCGAGGGATCGTAGATCCGTACCCGCCGCCCTCGCCATCGCTCCACCGTGATGAAGTGGTCGGCGCGTAGGTGGATGATCGTGCCCGGGGTGAGTTCGGCGAACGGGAAGTCCCGCCGGCCGCGGTACCGCACGCCCACCACCGCGGCGCAGGTGTCCCGCAGGTCCTGTAGCGACAGGGCGCCACGGGTCGCCAGCGCATCCCGCAACGCCGGCTCGGAGAACTGATGTCCCTGGATGCGCAGGCTGGCGACCAGTGCCCACACACCGCAGTCGTTGTCTTCGATCTGTAACGTCGCCGTCATCGGCTGCTCCCCATTGTCCCTGCGGCGGACCCGTCACCCAGGCTCACGCAGACTCCCCACCACGGCCGCGACGTGGTCTCGGTCTCCGCCAGCGCCAACGCCACGCCGAGCGTCCCCTCGATCAGCGACAGCTTGAGCGGCGTGTCGAAGACGGCGGTGACCGTCCGGTCATCGGTCTCGTCCAGGTGACCGGCGAGCCGGGCTGCCAACC
Source organism: Plantactinospora sp. WMMC1484 (assembly GCF_049315195.1). NCBI lineage: Bacteria > Bacillati > Actinomycetota > Actinomycetes > Micromonosporales > Micromonosporaceae > Plantactinospora > Plantactinospora sp. WMMC1484. The sequence continues at coordinate 1,942,017 of NZ_CP186055.1, read as the reverse complement.
GCGCCCGGCGGTCCGGGCCGACCAGTTCCCGCCACCCGGGGGCAAGCTTGGTGACCAGGCTCAGTCCGGCCAGGCCGTGGCAGACCGTGACGTCGGAGCCGGGGTCGGCCAGCAGCTCGTCCAGCCGCTGGACGGCGGGACCGGTGATCGAGGCATTGATGAAGCCCGCCAGCACCCCCGGGTCGACCTCCGGCCCCAGCGCGGTGAGCATCCCGGGCTGGCCATAACACATGGTGACGCCGCCGACGCCCAACCAGCCGCGGTCGAGGACGTCGGGGGGCAACTGCTCCAGATGCCGGACCAGCGCGTCGACCGCCGCGGTCATCGGTCGGTCCTGGCCGTAGCGGCGGCCCAGCATCCGAAGCAGCAGGATGCCGCCGCTGCGGCCGTGGTAGAGACCGTGCGACTCCTGCGCCGAGATGGCGAGTGCCACCTGGGTCAGGGACTGCACCAGGCTGGCACGGGCCGCCTCGTCGGCGAGGTCCCACAGCGCCATCCCGACCCCACCCGCGCCGTTGATCAGATCGACGTCACCGTCATCGAGGTGGTACCGGTAGAAGGCATCGCCCAGCTCCACCGCCTCCGCCCGGGTCCCGGCCAACCACGTGGCGTGTCCGGGGCCGGGCGGAAGGCACTCACCCACCAGCCGGTGGCGCAGCCAGCCGACCCGGAAGTCGGGCACCTGCCCGCCCCGCACGGCCAACTCGGTGAGCGACGCCGCCAGGGCCCGCTGACCCAGCCGGGATGCGAGCAGGGCGAGGGCGGCCATCGCCTCCGGACTCGCGTGCCCCCGCTGCCGCAGCTCGACGACAAGTCGGCGCAGCAGTCGCCGGGCGGCATCGGCCTCAGCCATCGACTGGTCTGCTTCGGATCGCCCGCGCCTGCCGACCCTTCAACAACCGTGCCGCCGCCAGCACGATTTCCGGCTCGCGGCGCACCGCCCGCCCGAGCGGCAACCCACGGTTGACGCTCATGTGGATGAGGCTGCTCAGCGCCGTGGCGTAGGCATCGCTGTCCAGACCGGTCAGATAGCCCAGGGCCGGCTCCTGTTCGGCGAGCGCGGCGTCGAGGGCCTGCTCCAGGCCCGGCCGGGCAGCCCGGAAGGTCGCCATCCACTCCCGCTGGGCCCGCGAGCTGGGTAGCCGGGGGTCCAGCCCGCGCAGGTCGCAGAGCAGGGTCAGGGCCCGCTCCTCGCCCGCGAGCTGCTGACACCAGGCGGCGATCCGGGTGACCGCCAAGGCGTACCGGCCGGCCTGGTCCGGGCCGGCCGCGAGCCGCTGCGCCCACCAGGCGGAGTCGGCGCAGAACAGCCGTACGGCGTCGGCCCGGCTCGCTGCGCCGCCGTACCGGTGGTCCTCCGGTGTCCAGGTCCGGAGGTCGACGTCGCAGGGTTGCTGCGGCACCATCGCGGCGAGGTGGGCGCGCAGGTCGGCCAGGAGCGTCTCGGCGTCGGCGCCGTCGTGTACGCGTAACCGCAGATGCGGCCGCTCGTCGTGGTAGCGGATGTAGAACAGCTGCGCCCGGCGCATCAGCGTCATCGCCTCGGGGCGCGCCAGCCAGAGCTCCACCACCCGTTCCGGGGCGTAGACGAACCAGCTGGTCCAGGTCGGGTCCGCGGCCGGCTGCCGGTCCACCAGCCGGGTCCGCGACATCGGCCGCACCGGTTGCGGATCAGGCCGCGACCACGGCACCCACACGTCATGGATGTGCCCGCCCAGCTCCGACTCGACAAGCGTCGCCACCGGCAGGGCCTCGTGCAGCGTCAGCCGGCCCTCGCGACGCAGCCGCCGGGCGAACCACCACCGCTGGGTGGCGTCGGTGAGATCCAACCGCATGGTGGCGTCCGGTCCCTCGCTCACCTCCAGCTGCGGTCCGAGCCCCACCTCCGCCAGCACGTCGCACAACTGTGCCGGATCCTCGGCCAGCCCCACGAGATCGGCGCGGTGCTGCGCGTCCAGGACCACGCTGCGCCGGGCCACCAGGCAGCGGCCGGCGGTGATGCGAGGGGTCATCCCACCCGGCGGCGCCCACAGGCTCGGATCGGCGGCCAGCGCCGGGCCGTGAGCCTCGTCCAGCAGTAGCCCCAGCAGTTGCACCGACCACGGGTTGAACCTGTTGCTCAACGTCAACGGGCTGTCCCAGCGCAGTTGCACGTAGCGTCCGTCGGAGCGGTGAACCAACTGGAGCCGCCCCGCCAACATGGTCACGGCCAGATCCGCCAGTCGCAGGTCACCGGTACGGTACGGCAGGTTCAGGCTGAGCCGGGGCAGCCCGCTCTCCGGCCGGCGGACCAGCGGCGCACGCCGGTCCGGCGGGACCCACCCGATCTCCACCGGAAGCCAGCCGGGGACCGCCGCGCCGAGGTCGGGCTCCGGAATTCCCAGCTGCTCACTGAGCCGGGCGCCGGGCCCAGCCGAGAAGCCCGGCAGAACCAGTTTGAGCCAGGCGTCCGCGCCGGCCACCGGCTCGGCCAACAGCGCGCCGTTGGCCATTCCGTACTGCGGTTGGGTGACCACTGTGGCGTCCTCGGCCGGTGACGGGCGCCGAGCCCGCCACTGGTCCAGCGTGAGCGTTTCCTGCCACCACCGCACCGCGCCGCTGTCGCGACGGACCCGCGGCACGAAGAGTCGTCGTGCCGGGTCCAGGCGGTGGGCGTTCTCGACCTCGGCCTCCGGCCGCCGCCAACTGCCCAGCGGGTGGTCCACCGGAGCGGTCAGCAGCCACACCAGTGGCACCGCCCCGCCGCTGTAGCCGCCGGCAAGATGGGCACGCACCTCGTCGAGTCGCCCCGGTCGCCAGGGTGCCTCCATGAGCTGAGCGGCCCCGTCGAGCAGCGCCGTCGCGCCCGCGCGGGGCAGTCCGGCCCGGACCTCGCTGAACGCGTCCACGAACTGGTCGTCCCGGAACGGCCGCTCCGCGGTCAGCGCCGCCTTGACCGCTTCGGTCGCGGCGGGCGGCGCGGCCGGATCGACCAGTACCGGCGGGACATGTTCCGGCAGCAGCAGATCCCGGCGTACGCCGAGGTCGAACTGGGCCTCGTCGCCGAGCACGGCCGCCCACTCCCCGGCCGACCGGGGCGCGGCGGCGAGCTGTGCGGCGAGACGCTCCGCGAGCTGACGCGCGCCCGGTGCGTCCGACATCGAGGTGACCCCGCCCTTCTCCGGGTGCAGGTACGACCACCGACCGTGCTCGGCGGCGAGGGAGGGGTTGACGAACCATCCGCCGGTCTGCCGCGGCAGGTCGAGGCGGCGCAGCCGCACGTCGGTCCCGAGTTCGAGCCGGGTGGCCGGTGCGCCGTCACCCTCGTCGTCGATCTCGGCAAGCAGGCTGAAGCTGAACACGCCGAACGGGGTGGGCCGGTATGTGGCCCGGCTGCCGTAGACCGCCAGTCGCGTCGCCGGGTCCTGCCAGTCCCGGTCCTCCTCCGCCGCGCGCTGGAACACGGTCGCGTAGTCGACGGCCAACTCCAGTAGCTGTTGCGCCAGGCCATCGGGCGCGGCGGCATCCGGCGCCGCCGGCAGCACCGGAATTCGAAGCAGGCACCAACCCGGCGTCGACAGCGGCGGCGGCGCGGTCATCGGGACTTCCCTTCCGGGGCCGGCCTTGCGTTGACCAACCTGGACGGTCGCATCGCCGCGTGCGGCCGCATGGTCGCGATGTCGATGCGCGCCTGCTCCAGCTGCCGCCGCAGCTCCGGATCCGTCGAGTCGCAGCCCTCGGCCAGCGCGAGCGCGGCATCCAGACCGATGTGGTAGCTGGCGCTCAACATCAGCAGGAACTCCTGCCGCAACGCCGGCGAGAACAGCCCGAGTCGCCCTGCCCGGGCCATCGCGTCGAAGCTGTGCAGCATCCCGGTCAGGCCACGCCGGGCCAGGGTGTTCCGGGCGACCGCGTCGGCGTAGGTGGCCTGCCACGCACCGGGCACCGGCCCGGGGCCGAGCAGCGCCAGCAGCCGTTCGGCGAGGCCGATCGCCACCCCGGGCATGTTCGCCAGAAACAGGTCCGGATCGGCATAGATGCCGACCGGTCGACCGGCCGGAACGTCGGTCATGTCGACCACGTCCGTCGGCGACACGTGGACGCCGCTGGCCCGCAGGGTGTGGCTGGCGGTCGCGAGCAACCCCGGCCCCTCCCACGGGTGCACCACCTCGAGCCGGCCCCGGTCGACGAGGACGGTGGTGCGCCGGCCCGCCACGGGCTCGCACCCCATCGCCATCACGGCAGCCCGGTGAGATCCCGAGCCGAACCGCCAGCACCCGTCGAGCATCAGCCCGCCATCCGTGCCGGTCCGCAACCGCCCGACCGGGGCGACCACGCCGTACAGCTCGTTGTCGCCCACGTACCACCTCGACAGCAGGTCCGTCGTCGCGTAGGTGGACAGGTAGTGCGCGGTGCCGTTGGCGATCATGCAGAGCCACGCGTGGCTGGCGTCCCTGTGCGCGGCGCTCCGAACGAGGTCCAGGCCCGCAGCCAGGCTCTGGACCTCATCCGGACCGTTCCGCAGCCACAGCAACGGAGAGCTGAGCTGTTTCACCGGTCGTAAACCAACCTCACGGAACGTCGTGAACCAGACCTACGGAACGTTGTAGAACCGAACCTGCGGAACTCAGTAGCTGCCACCGGGAGGGGGCGGGCCACAGTCGATCGAGCCGCAGACGGCCCGGGTGACGATCGTGATCGTGCGGGTGACGCATGCGACGGTGGTGCCGCCCGCGGTCTTGTCCCAGGTGTCGACGTCAACCCCGGCCAGGTCGAGGTCGTCGAGGTCGACGAAATACTCGGCCTGGTCAGCCACGGTGACAGCCGCGGCGTTGTTGTCGGCCATACCAGTCCCTTCTCGGATCCGTTAGGGCTTCCTGCCACGCGGAGGTTCCGCGCCACGCCCTGATTGGTGGCCAGTATGTGCAAGGCGCTTATGCGTCGACTATGCGTCCGCTGTCCGGCTCGGCGCCGCGCGCTCATCCACAGCACGGGGGCTGGTCAGGACGACCCCGGCCCGTCCCGCCGACGGGACGTGTGCCGGTGCTCCACTCCGGTGGACGAGGCGTGCCGGTCGGCGCCGCAAGGGCACAATTTCCACACCGGAGCACCCCAAATCCACGGAAGCGGCCCGGTTGATCAGGTAGTCTGACCCCGGTTTCGCCCGGTGGCGCACCCCTCCGCGCCGGCGTCACCGCCGCCGAGTCACCCGAACGGGTGAGCCGGGGACCCAGGTAGTTGGGGTGAGTCCGCAACCGCGGTAGGGGCCTTGTTCCGTCCCCGAACCCGTCAGCTAACCCGGTAGGCGGGCGACGGAGGGACATGCATGACGGGATCCACACGCCAGCGGATACCGCTGGCCCTGGCCCTGATCGCCGCGTTCGGCGCGCTCGCCGGAGCGTCGCTCCAGCCCGGCGCGGCAGAGGCGGACAGCCCTGCCGTGCTCGGCGACGAGGGCGACACGCCGCTCTTACGCGACGTACTCGAATCAACCGGTCGCGGCTACCTGCAGGCCAAGAGCGCGCTGGCCAGCACCCAGGCCCGGCAGGCGAGGATCGCCGCCGAGCTGCGTCGGGTCGAGGCGCGGATCACGGAGTTGCGGCCCCGGGTCGAGCAGGTGGCCCGGGCGGCGTACCGGACCGGCCGGATCGGGCCGGTGATGGTGCTGCTGCACAGCGGCTCGGCGGACGAGTTCCTGGAGCGGGCCCGCGGGCTGGAGGCGGTGGCCCTGCGGGACAACGAGGTGCTCCGCTCACTGCGCCAGGCCCGGGAGCGGGCCGCGCGGGCGAAGCTGGCGCTGGATGCCGAGGTCGCCGAGGAGCGCCGGCAGCTCGCCATCATGCTGCGGCAGAAGCGGGCGGCCGAGCGGGCGCTGGCCCAGGTCGGCGGGGCCTCCACCGGAGGCTTCGTCTCGGCGACCTCACCGGTGGCCCGTCCCGCGCCACGCGGCGCCGACGGCGGCTGGCCGGCACAGTCGTGCGGCAGGCCCGACCCGACCACCTCGGGCTGCGTCACGGCACGCACCCTGCACGCGTACTCGGAGGCACGGCGCGCCGGGTTCACCCGCTACACCTCCTGCTACCGCCCCGGCGGCCCGTACGAGCACCCGAAGGGGCGGGCCTGCGACTTCTCGGCCGAGGCGGGTGGCTTCCGGGGTGACGCTACCGGCGGGAACCGGACCTACGGCAACAACCTCGCGGCGTTCTTCGTCCGCAACGCCGACCGGCTCGGTGTGCTCTACGTGATCTGGTACCGGCAGATCTGGCTTCCGACGACGGGCTGGAAGTCGTACAGCGGGGCGCACGGAGACCCGTCCAGCGACCACACCAACCACGTGCACCTGTCGCTGGTCTAGTCAGCTGTCGCTGCTCCGGTCAGCTGTCGCTGCTCCGGTCAGCTGTCGCTGCTCCGGTCAGCTTCCGCTGCTCCGGTCAGCCCGGCTCGCCCTCCGGGGCACGCCGGACCGGGGCCCGACCCGCCGGCTGGGCCGGCTGCGGTCGCGAGGCACGGACCGGAGGGATCGGCCGGGTGACCGCCTCCAGGCAGGTCACCTGGACCTTTTCGCCGTGGTGCAGCAACTCCAGGGTGTCGTCCGGCTCGCCGTCGCGCAGCGAGTACGTCGCCTCGCCGGCCCGGACGTCCACCCGCAGGTGCACGCCCCGGTAGCGGAGCGAGAACTCCAGCCGGTTGATCCGGCTCGGCAGCCGGGGTGCGAAGGAGAGCGTCGGGGTGTGGTCCCGCATGCCGCCGAAGCCGGCCACCAGGGCGATCCAGGCGCCGGCCAGCGAGGCGACGTGCACGCCGTCCCGGGTGTTCTGGTTGAGGTCGTGCAGGTCCATCAGGGCCGCCTCGCCCAGATAGTCGTGCGCGAGCTCGAGGTGCCCGACCTCGGCCGCCAGCACCGCCTGGGTGCAGGCCGACAGCGACGAGTCGCGTACCGTCCGCCGCTCGTAGTAGGCGAAGTTCGCCGCCTTCTCCTCGTCGGTGAAGGCGTCGCCCCGCCAGTGCATCGCCAGCACCAGGTCGGCCTGCTTGAGCACCTGCTTGCGGTAGAGGTCGAAGTAGGGATAGTTGAGCAGCAGCGGATACTGCTCCGGCGGGGTGTTCGCGAAGTCCCACTCCTGATAGCGGGTGAAGCCCTCCACCTGCGGGTGCACGCCCAGCTCCGCGTCGTACGGGATGTGCATGTCGTGCGCGGCGTCCCGCCAGGCGGCCATCTCCTCCTCGTCGACGCCGAGCTTCCACGCCTCGGCGCTGTGCCGGGCGGCGGCGTCGGCGGCGGCGAGCAGGTTCCGCTGGGCCATCAGGTTGGTGTAGACGTTGTCGTTCTTGACCGCGGTGTACTCGTCCGGCCCGGTCACCCCGTCCAGGTGGAACCGGCCGTGCCGGTCGTGGTGCCCGAGCGAGCGCCACAGCCGGGCGGTCTCGACCAGCAGTTCCAGCCCGATCTCGCGCTCGAACTGCTCGTCCTCGGTCGCCTGCACGTACCGGCGCACCGCGTCGGCGATGTCGGCGGCGATGTGGAATCCGGCGGTGCCGGCCGGCCAGTACGCCGAGGTCTCCTGACCCCGGATGGTGCGCCACGGGAAGGCGGCGCCGCGCAGTCCCAGCGTCCGGGCCCGCTCCTGGGCGAGGTGCAGGGTGGAGTGTCGCCAGCGCAGCGCCGAGGCGACCGCCGAGGGCAGCGTGTAGGTCAGCACCGGCAGCACGAACGTCTCGGTGTCCCAGAACGCGTGCCCGTCGTATCCCGGACCGGTCAACCCCTTTGCCGCGATCGGCCGCAGTTCGGCGCGGGCGCCGGCCTGGAGCACGTGGAAGAGGCCGAACCGGACCGCCTGCTGCACCTCGGGGTCGCCCTCGACCTGCACGTCGGAGTCGTCCCAGAAGGTGTCGAGATAGCCGTGCTGCTCCGCGCAGAGCCCGTCCCAGCCGGAGAATTTGGCGCCGGCCAGTGCCGCCGCCACCTGGTCGCGCAGGGCCGGGCGGGAGCGGCGGCTCGACCAGCCGTACGCGACGTACTTGACGATCCGGAGCTGCTCGCCCGGCTTGATCACGGAGGTGACGGTGGTCCGGGCCCAGTCCTCGTACGCCTCGGTGCCGACCAGCTTGCGCTCCGGGCCGTGCACCTCGTGGCTCATCGAGACGGCCACCCGCAGCCCACTTGCCTTGGTGCGGTGGATCAGCAGCGCACCGTCGCCGTGCAGCAGGTGCTCCTCGGCCTGCAGCGGCGACTCCAGCACCGCCGCCACCCGGGGGTCCCGGCTCTGCGTCGGAAGCTGCTCGTTGGCGACCAGCTCCGACTGGATGATCAGCCGCATCGGACCGTCCACCGGCTCGACCCGGTATTCGATCGCCGCCACCGAGCGCTGGGTGAAGGAGACCATCCGGGTGCTGCAGATCCGCACCGTACGCCCGGCCGGCGAGCGCCACTCGACCGAGCGTTGCAGGGTGCCGGCGCGCAGGTCGAGCACCCGCTCGTGGCTGAGCAGTTCGCCGTAGCGGACGTCGAAGGGCTCGTCGTCGACGAGCAGCCGGATCGGCTTGCCGTTCGTGACGTTGACGATGGTCTGGCCGGATTCGGGGAAGCCGTAGCCGGCCTCGGCGTACGGCAGCGGCCGCAGCTCGTAGAAGGAGTTCAGGTAGGTCCCCGGCAGGCCGTGCGGCTCGCCCTCGTCCAGGTTGCCGCGCAGCCCGATGTGCCCGTTGGAGAGCGCGAACACCGATTCGGACTGGGCGAGTACGTCGAGGTCGAGCCGGGTCTCCCGGACGTGCCACGGCTCGACGGGGTATGCCCGTTCCCGGATCATCGCCCCCTCCTCGCGGTCGGGCAGTTCTCCGCGGTCGGGCAGTTCCTCACAGTCGGGCAGTTCCTCGCGGTCGGGCGGCTCGGTCTGGTCACCGGAGCACCTCCGGACCGGTGTCGACTCCGGTGAGCAGTTCGGCGAGGTCGCTGACCACGACGTCGGCGCCGTGTTCGCGCAGCGCGTCCGCCTGCCCCACCCGGTCGACGCCGATCACGTAGCCGAAGTCGCCGGCCCGGCCGGCGGCGACGCCGGCAAGCGCGTCCTCGAAGACCGCGGCCTGGTCGGGACGGACTCCGAGCAGCTCCGCCCCGGCCAGGAAGGTGTCCGGGTGAGGCTTGCCGCGCAGCCCGCGCTCCCGGGCCACCACTCCGTCGATCCGGCCCTCGACCAGGGGTTCGAGGCCCGCCGCCGCGACGACGTCGCCGGCGTTGGCGCTGGCCGAGACGACGACCCGGCGCAGTCCGGCCGTCCGGGCGGCGTGCAGATAGTCCACCGATCCCTGGTAGGGCAGCACACCGTCGGTGTGGATCCGGTGCAGCAGCAGGACGTTCTTGCGGTTGCCGACCCCGTGCACGGTGTCGGCGCTCGGCGGGTCGTCCGGGTCACCCTCCGGCAGGACGATCTGCCGGGAGGCGAGGAAGGTCCGCACGCCGTCGGCCCGGGGACGGCCGTCGACGTACCGGTTGTAGTCGTCGCCCGGATCGAACGGCCGGAACGGCTCGCCGATCGCCTCGGCTCTTCGCCGGAGAAACTCGTCGAAGGTCTCCGTCCAGGCGGCATTGTGCACCCGGGCGGTCTGGGTCAACACACCGTCGAGATCGAAGAGACACGCGGTCACGTGCGCGGGTAGGCCCAACACGCCTAACAACCTAACCGGGTTACCACGTCCCGGCACGGTTTCGCCTTCGGCCACGCCGGATGCGTAGCGAGGAGCCTCGGCGGTGTTGACTCACGGATGCTCGGCGTGGCCCTGGGTGTGCCCGTGCCCGGTGGGTGGCCGGCCGGGCCGCTGACCAGGCTCGACCACCACGAACTGCCCCATCATGCCCCGGTCCTCGTGGTCGAGGAGGTGGCAGTGGAACATGTACGGCATGTTCGGGTCGGCGTGGTCGGTGAACCGGGCGATGATCCGCATCGGCCGGCCGGCCGTCAGCAGTACGGTGTCCTTCCAGCCCGCGAGTTCGGGCGGTGGCGGCGCACCGTCGACCGAGAGCACCTGGAACTGTACGTCGTGCACGTGGAAGCTGTGCGGCGTACCGTCCTGTTTGACGAGTTCCCAGATCTCGGTGGTGTCGCGGGTGACCGCGAAGTCGATCCGTTCCGGGTCCATGGCGCGGCCGTTGATCTGCCGCCCGCTCAACCGGAACCTCCGCTGCGTGACCGCCGACGCCGGGTCGAGCGGGTCGATCGGCACGAGCCGGGTCGGCACCTCGGGTGCCGGGGCGAGGGTGCCGGCAGCACGCAGTTCCAGCACGTCGAAGGTGTCGTCACCGCCGGTGAAGCGGCTGTTGAAGAAGTCGACGCCGGTCTCGGGCGGGAAGCTGCGCAGCACCGCACGCTCCCCCGGCCGCATCGACACGACGACCTCCGCCCGTTCGCCGGGCGAGAGCCGGATCCGGCCGGTCCGGTGTGGCGCGGCCAGCAGCCCTCCGTCGGTGCCGATCAGCGCGAAGCCGCGCCCGTCGGCGAAGCCGAAGTCGTAGGTCCGGGCGTTGGAGCCGTTGAGCAGCCGCAGCCGGACCCGCTCGGTCGAGACGTCGAGGTATGGGCCGACGGTGCCGTTGACCAGCAGGGTGTCACCGAGGATGCCGACGCCGCCGAGTGCTCCCCGGCCGTGGTCGAGCCTTCCGCCGGAGTCGAACTTCCGGTCCTGGACGATCAGCGGGAAGTCGTCGACCCCGTACCGCCGGGGCAGCGCGAGCCGGTCGGACGCCCCGTCGTCCAGCAGGAACATCCCGGCCAGGCCCCGGTAGACGTGATCGGCGGTCCGACCGTGCGGATGCGGGTGGTACCAGAGCGTGGCGGCCGGCTGGTCGATGGTCCACCGCGGTGACCACGTGGCGCCGGGCCGGACCATCTGGTGCGGACCGCCATCCATCGCGGCCGGCAGGTGCATGCCGTGCCAGTGCACGCTTGTCGGTTCCCCGAGCCCGTTGACGACGTTGACCAGCACCTTTTCGCCACGCCTGGCCCGCAGCGTCGGACCGAGGTAGTCGCCGTCGAACCCCCAGGTCGCGGTCGGGCCGCCCGCGCCGAAGTCCCGCCGGCCGGGCTGGGCTCGCAGGTCGAAGACCCTTCGCCCCTGCCCGTCGATCCGGGACGGCGCCAGCGGCGGTACGGCGAGCCGGTTGACGAAGTCGACCTTTCCGGTGGTGTCGATGACCCCGCCGGTCCAGACCCAGGTCACCACGGCCGTGCCGATCCCGCAGAGCAGCAGCATCGCCGATAAGACCCCGAGCAGCACCGTCCGGATCCGCCGCGTTCCCCCGTCGGTCATCCCGACACCTCCCTATGCGTGACCTAGCTACATGTAGCCTCGCTTCGCATAGGTGCACTCGTCCACACCGGCAGCCGGAAGTCAGGGGTGATTCAGGGAGACCCGGACCCGGCCTCCGGGCGGCGGGCGGCGGGCGGCGGGTGCCGTCGCACCGGCGCTCGGCCGGCTCGGCGCGGTGCCGCCGGCCAGCAGCACGCCCGCCGGCGCGCCGGGGTGGCGAGCTGACTAGCGTGGCTTCAGGGTCCAGTGCACCGTCATCTCGGTGGTCACCGTGCCGTCCTCGGTGGTGATCTCGATCGGCACCGGAAACTCCGGCCGTTCACCGGCCTCGAGCTCGGCCGTCACCTCGGCGGCCGGGCGGCCCAGCCGCGCGGTGGCCCGCACCGTCCCCATCGCCAGCCGCCGGTAGCGGATCTCCGCCCTGACGGCCAGCGGCACCGCACGGTCGAGGAGCTGCCCGAACGCGGCGAGCACCACCGCGCCGGAGGCGGTCTCGCCGAGCGTGAAGAGCGCGCCGGCGTGAGGACCGCCGACGTGGTTGTGCGTCGGCGGCGAGTCGGGCAGCCGGACGACGGCGCGCATCCCGTCGGGCTCCTCCGGCGCCACCTCCACCAACTCGAAGCCGAGGGTCCGGGCGAAGGGTACGGCCTGGAGCAGGCCAGCTTCGATCTGGTGTACGTCGGGAGACATGAACGTACGCTACTTGCTGGTAACTTCCGTCGGCAAGGGCTCGGCCAGCCTCAGGAGTGGTCAGCGCCACCCCACGTCGATGCGGTCACCGCGCTCGTCGAAGAAGTGCACCGCGTCCATGCGTACCGAGACCGCCATCGGGTGGCCGGAGGTGACCGCCGGGTACGGCGCCAGCCGTACCGCGAGTTCGGCGGGGCGGCGGTGGTGCCGGCCCGGGTCCAGGACGCTGCCCCGGGAGTCCCGGGCCTCCGGGCCCGGCTGCTCCGGCCCACCGACCCGTCCGGTCAGCCGCTGCATGACCTGGCTGAGCCGGCGGATGCCGCGTCCCCCGCCGGTGGGACGCTCCTCGGTCACCGGGCCGCCCAGGTCGTCGACGACGATCGCGGTGGCCCCGATGTCGAGGAACGCCAGCGACTCGTGCCCGTGGTGCTCCAGGTAGCGGATCCGCCCCTGCAACACGTCGCCAGGCGCGTCCGGAGCCACCGGGGTCAGCGCCTCGGCCCGCATCCCGACCACGATCCGCTCGCCGTGGTAGTGCGCCACCGCTCGCGCCCGGATGTCGTCCCAGGGCAGATAGAGCGCCTGCTCACCGAGGTTGAGCGCGACGTACCGGTCGAGGTGCACGTAGACGGTCGCCTCCAGCAGGTTCATCCGGGGGCTGCCCAGGAAGGCGGCGACGTAGAGGGTGGCCGGCCGGCCGTACACCTGGGTCGGCGTCCCGACGTCCTGGAGGACACCCTTGCGCATGATCGCCACCCGGTCGGCCATGGTCAACGCCTCGGCCTGGTCGTGGGTGACGTAGACGGTGCTCACCCCGAGCTCCCGGACCAGTCCGGAGATCTCCGCCCGCAGCTCCGCGCGCAGCCCGCTGTCCAGGTTGGAGAGGGGCTCGTCCATCAGGAACAGCCCGGGCCGGCGCACGATGGCCCGGCCCATCGCCACCCGCTGCCGCTGCCCGCCGGAGAGCTGACTGGGCTTGCGGCCCAACACGTCGGCGATGCCGAGCGCACTCGCCACGTCGGCGACCCGCTCACCGCGCGGCCCTTCCTCGATCCCGGAGAGCCGCAGCGGGAAGGCAATATTCGCTCCCACCGACATATGCGGATACAGCGCGAAATCCTGGAAGACCATGGCAATTCCGCGGTCTCGCGGAGGCAGGTCGTTCGCGAGTTCACCATCGAGCATGACGGCGCCGGTGGTCGGATCCTCCAGCCCGGCGACCATCCGGAGCACGGTGGACTTTCCGCAGCCCGAAGGCCCGAGCAACACCATGAACTCGCCGTCGTTGACGTCGAGACTGATGTTGTCGACCGCCACTGTCCCATCCGGGAACACCTTCGTGACGTCTTTGAGCGCGACGGTGGTCACCGTCACCTCCCCGCAGCGTAATGGCCGGCCCCGGAATGACTGTGACGAGGATCATCACGGAAGCCCATCGGGTAAACGTGCCATGTTCATGTTGTGACATGGCGGTTACCTGACTCGATGCGGCCTCGGGATCCGCCGGGCCGTGCCGGTCGCCGCCGGGCCGGAGGTGCCGAACTCGGCGTGCCGGGGCAGCCCGGTCCACTGCGCGCCACCGTCCCGGAGGAAGTACTCCAGCCCGGGATCCCAGGTGTGCCCCGCCGGCCGGCGCTGGTAGACGTACCCGAGCGGATGGGTGCGGTAGACCAGACCACCGGCCCGGCGGACCCGGTCGATCAGGCCCCGGTCGACCGAGCGCGGCACCGGGCGCCAGCCACCGACCTCGGCCAGGTCACCCCGGCCGATCAGGATCGTGCCGCCCGCGACGATCGGGGCGAAGCTCTCCGGCGCTCCGGCATCCCGCCGTACGGTGATCTCCAGCGTGCCGAGATGGACGAACTCGGCCGCCTTGCCCACCATTGTCGCGCCCGAGTGGTGCCGGGCCAGGACGAGGTCCCAGACATGCTCCGGCCCGTACGTGTCGTCGTCGTCGAACTTCGTCACCAGGGTGCCCCGGGCCCGGGCGGTGGCCGCGGCCAACGCCTCGCCGAAGCTCCGCCCGGCCGGCACCTCGACCACCTCCACCGGCCGGCCGTACCCGGCGAGCCGGCGGCGCAGCCCGGTGGGCAGGCCCACACCGTGCAGGCAGAGCACGATCTCCAGCTCCGGATAGGTCTGTGCCGCGACGGCACGGACCGCGTCGAGGACGTGCTCCAACCGCCGGGTCACCAGCAGCACCGAGACCGACGGCAGCGCGCCGAGGCCGGGGAAGGTGGCCGCCGCCAGCCGGGGCAGCGCGAAGCCCCGGGCGTGCCGGCGCAGCACCGCACGGCGCTGCCGCACGGCCCGGACCTCCCACTCCAGATCCGGATCGGGTCGCGCGGCGGCCAGACCGGGCAGGGGGGCGCGCAGGAGCTCGACGACCTCGTCGGAAAGGTGCGCCGCGCAGGCCGGCGGCAGGCCGGGGGCCCGCACCAGTACGCCGGCGAGCGCGAGGTGCAGCAGCAGGGCAGCCTCGGCCCGGGGCCGCCGTCCGGGCACCGACGGGCAGTCGAGCACGCCGATCCCGGCCAGCGCCGCCCAGGTCCGTTCGGTCAGCCGCGGCCGGTCGAGCCGACCGGAACGGTCGAGTGGCTCCGGCCCCCGGATCCGCCAGCTTCCGCCGTCCGGGCCGGAGGAGAAGGTCAACTCCGCTCGTGGCGTGTCGGGGCCGAACGGGCCGTACCGGCCGATCGGTACGGCGTACTCGGCGTCGAGCAGGACGCCGCCCTCTTCGCGACCGGCGCACCGGACGGCGTGACCTGGCCGGTCCACGTGCTCGTCGGGCCCCGTCCGGCAGAGGTCACCGCGTTCGACATCCGGCACGCCGAACCGGTCGACGGCCAACCGGGTCCGGTACGCCGTACCGGCCGCGTCGCCGGCGACCGACGGGGTCCGCCCGTCCGGCCGGAACACGATGTCGTAGGGGCGGACGGCAATGCCGCCGGGCAGTTCCCCGGCGGCGACCGCGAGGGTGGGTCCCGCACCCAGCCAGCCGGGGAGGACGTCCTGGGCTGTCACCTCCGGGCTTCCCGGAGTCGGCAGTGGACGCACCGGGGTGAGCAGCGGCAGCACGGCCACCAGCACCGAGCGGAGCGGCACCGACCAGCGCAGCTCGATCTCGACCACCGCCCTGCCCCGGTCCTGCCGGGGCAGCGCGACACGCTGGGCGAGCAGATGGGGCACCGGTCCGAGCCGGCCGGACCAGCCACGCTGCGGGATCTGCCAGTCGGTCACGGCAACGGTGATCCGGCGTACCCGGCTCAGCGAGACCGGGTGGTCGAGCAGGTGCCGTAGCCAGCTCACCGAGCGTGCGACGACGGCCATCCGGCCGACAAAGGTCCGGGGCCAGGCGGGGCCGGCCGGCGACCCTTCCACCATGTCTGCGTCTGCCGGCGGCTCGGACCCCGGTATCCGGGTCAGCCGGGATCCCCGCGTGACCAGCGGCCACCGCAACCGGCCGTCGGGCTCGCCGGCGACGATCCGCCAACGGAGGTACTTCTCGGGTAGTCCATCCCCACCTGGCACGCCGATCCCTTCGCCGGCCGGCGCCGGAGTCCGGCCCGACCAGACGGAGCCCGACGGAAACCGAGCCTACGTGACGCTGTCATGGAGGCACTTACAGTAGTCCCTACCGTGGTAATTCCGCTCGAGACCCGCCACGCGGCGCGCAGTTGTCAGCTCTCGGCAACGGAGTGATTACACTGTGGTGCGTGTCGAGCCGCGCCCGGGCCACCGGGGCCCAATCCCCGGTCCGGTTGTTCCGCAACGACTGGAGCCGGCTCACCCCACCCGAGCTGGACGGCTGGCAACCGACGCGGTCCGTCTCGCTGGTCATCCCGGCCCACGGCTGCCAACGCTCCCTCGACCTCACCCTGGCCGCGCTGCGCCACCAGACGTACCCGTCGGGGTTGCTGGAGGTGGTGGTGGTCGACGACGGCAGCGACCCGCCGTTGGTCCTGCCCGCGATCCGCCCCGAGAACTGCCGGCTGCTCCGGGTCGCCGACCACCGCGCCGGCTGGGGCCGCTCCACGGCACTGCACGTCGGTGCGGAGCGGAGCGAGGGCGAGATCCTGCACTGGCTCGACGCCGACATGCTGGTCTTCCCCGAGCACGTGGCGGCGCAGGCCCGCTGGCAGCACGTCAGCGACGAAGCGGTCACCCTCGGCTACAAGCGCTTCGTGGACGCCGAGTGGCCCACCCCGGAGCAGGTCGCCGAGAGCTGCGCGGCCGGCAGCGCCGACCGGCTCTTCCGGCTCGACGGGACCGAGCCGCACGAGTACGTCGAACGGCTCATCGACGACACCGACCAGCTCCGCGCCGGTGACCACCTCAACTTCCGGGCCCACGTCGGCGCCACCGCCGCGTTGCCCCGGAGCCTCTACCGGGAGGCCGGCGGACTCAACCCGGAGCTGCGGCTCGGCGAGGACACCGAGTTCGGCTACCGGCTGGCCCAGGCGGGTGCCGTCTTCGTGCCGGAGCCCCGAGCCCGGAGCTGGCACCTCGGCCCGTCGCACATGATGACCCGGGGGGAGGCGCTGCGCCGCTACAACCGGCCGTTCCTGGCCGAGCTGATGCCACTGCCCCGCTACCTACGGGCCGCCGCGCAGCGGAACTGGGCGGTGCCGCTGGTCGTCGCGGTGGTCCCGGCCGACGGGCCGTACGAGATGGTCCGCACCTGCGTGGACCGGCTGCTCGCTGGCGACCAGACCGACCTGCGGGTGGTGCTGGTGGCGCCGTGGGCGGAGCTGACCGACGAGCGGCGGTCGGTGCTGGCCGACCCGCTGCTGGACCGACGACTGCTCGCGGCGACGTACCGCTCCGAGCCCCGGGTGGAGTTGGCCGGGCAGGCGCCGCGGAGCGCCTTTCCCGCCCCCTACCTGCTGGAACTCGGCTCACACCTGGGGGTTGACGCCGACACCGTACGCCGGCTGGTGGCGGTCGCCGACCAGTGGCAGGTCGGCCTGGTCCGGGTGCTGCCGGTCGGGGCGACGGCACCCGACGGCGGGCTGTCGCTCTGGCGCACCTCGGCACGCAGCCGGGCGTTGCGGGTACGCCGGCCCGACGAGCCCCTCGACGAGGTGGTGGCCGAGGTCGCCGGCCGGCGCTGGGTCAGCGGCGACGACTTCGGGGTGGTCGACCTGCGGACCCTGCCGGAGAAGAGCTGGGTGCCGCCCCGGCCCCGGCTGGTGGTCCGGCCGGACAGGCGGGCCCGCCGGGCCGCGCTGGCCGGGGTGGAGACGATTCCCGTCGGCGGCATCCGGTCCCTGGCGCACGCCACCCGCTTCGTCGCCGGCCGGTACGCCGGGCTCGCCGCCGACCGGGTGCGGCAGCGGGTACGCCGCTCGGCCACCACGCCGACCGACTGAGTTCCGTGTGCCCGAGCACGACCCCGGTCATCCCCCGGAGTGGGTAACGGTCCTGACCGTCGTTGCCAACCAGTTGGCCGCGGCCGTCGCGGAGTGCCGGCAGGTGCTACTTCCCGGCACGCCGGCAGCCTTGCGCTCATCATCTTAGTCATTAAGATAACTGCATGGGCATATCGACTAACTTCTCGGTGGCAATCGCCGGCGCCGGCCTCTCCGGCCTCTGCCTCGCCCAGTACCTGATGCGCGCCGGCATCGACGTGCACGTCTACGAGCGGGACCCGGGCCCCTTCGTTCGGCAGCAGGGCTATCGGATCATTCTCGACCGGCACGGGCTGCGGGCGCTGCGCGAGAGCCTGCCCCGCCCGCTGTACCGCCTGGCGCTGGCCACCGGCGACGAGCCCGGCGGGCACCTGCGCTTCACCGACAGCCGACTGCGGGACGCCTTCACCATCACCTTCAAGGACGAGCCGCACGCGACCCGGCAGGTCGACCGGCTGACCCTGCGGTCGATCCTGATGTCCGGCCTGGACGGACGCATCCACTACGGCAAGGCCGCCGTCGCGGTGGACAGCGGCGGCCCGACCGGGCTGCGGCTGCGGTTCACCGACGGCGGGGCAGTCGCGGCGACCGTCGTCGTGGGCGCGGACGGCGTCGGCTCGGCACTGCGCGAACAGCTCATGCCGGGCGCAGCCCCGGCGAACACCCCGATGGCGGGGATCTACGGCCGGTCGCCCCTGCGGCGCAACGGCGGAAGCGTCATCCCGGACCCGCTGCGTACCAGCGGGGTCCTGGCCATCGCCGACCAGCCGGGCCGCGCCTTCTTCTTCACCTCCATGCGGTTCGGCGAAAGCCCACGGAAGGCGTTCGCGCGCCTGGCCCCGGGCAGCTATGCACCCACGGGCGACGACTACGTCATGTGGGGTCTGCTGCTCCGGCAGGAGAAGGTGCCCATCGGCGTCCGCGGAAACCTGCTGGCGCTGCGGGAGCTGGCCGCCGAGATGAGCACGGACTTCCACCCGCTCATCCGGCGGCTGGTCGACACGGCCGAGCTGGACGCCACGGTGCTCAACCTCTTCGCCACCGGCCGTCGCCCGCGACAGTGGGCGATGCCCCGGGCGACGATGATGGGCGACGCCGTGCACGTCATGCCGCCGTTCGGCGCTCACGGTGGCAACACCGCGCTCCGCGACGCCGCCCTGCTCGCCCGCAGGCTCGTCAGGGCCCTGGCGGACGGCACGCCGGTGGAGAAGGCGATCGCCGGTTACCAGGACGAGATGGTGCCCTACGCCTTCCGCGCCGTCGACACCGCCGCCGGGCTGATGCGCCGCCTCACCGGGGGCGCGGCGGCACCACACTGGGTGCTGACCCGCGTGCTACCGCGGCTGCACCGGGTCACCGTACCGGAGGCATGATTGCCGGCATGTCCCACGAGCCGGCCCGGGCGTCCGCGATCGCCGACCTCATGCGCGCCGGGCGGGAGACGTCGCGGCTGTCCATGGTGTTCCGGTACGCCATCGCGGACCGGCTGGGCCTCACCGTGAGCGACCTGGAGTGTCTGGACTTCCTGGCCGATGTCGGACCCGCCACCGCGGGGCAGGTCGCCGAGCGGACCAACCTCACCACCGGGGCCGTGACCAGCATGCTCCGCCGGCTCCAGCAGGCCGGCTACATCACCGCCGAACGCGATCCGGCGGACCGGCGGCGGGTGATCGTCACCCTGCGGCCGGAGCGGATCGCCGAGTTGGAGCGACCGTACGAGCGGTTCGCCGAGCGGGCGGAACGGCTCATCGAGGGCTACAGCGTCGAGGAGATCATGCTGCTGGTCCGGCATCACGACCGCATGCAGGCGATGTATCTCGCCGAACTGGACCGCCTCCGCAGCGGCGCCACCGCGCAGCGATCTGCGTGAGGCGCCGTCGCATCGGCCGAACGTGCATGCGCACCGCCCGGACGTGGCGCTGGCGCCGCCCGGCCGCGCCGATCCGCCGACCCACGTGGCGGCGTTCAGCGCGGCCCATCCCGCAGGGAGGCAGCCGGACTCGGTCCGGTGAGAACGCCAGTCGTACACATGTGCCATCCACAGGCTGTGGATGGCACATGTGTACGAAGACAGATCCTCGCGGAGCCCGCCAGGCGGGAAGCTACTCGGCGACGGTCGCCGCCTCGCCGGCCGGGACGGCGCCGGGCAGGATGCGCCGGACGACGCGCTCCGCCGCCCGGCCGTCGTCGAGGGCGCAGAAGCGCCGCCGGAACCGCTCCCGCGCCTCGCCGGCCGCCGGGCCGTCCACGGCACCGTCGCGGAACGCGGCAAGCAGCTCCGCGAAGTCCGCCACCGCCACCCCCGGCCCCTCGGCGAAGACATCCAGGTAGACGCCGCGCTCCCGGCGGTACTCGGCCCAGTCGGGCGCGTAGACGACGATCGGCCGGTCCAGTGTGCCGTAGTCGAACATCGCCGAGGAGTAGTCGGTGAGCAGCACGTCGGCGGCGAGGTAGAGATCCTCCACCGAGGGATGGCCGGTCACCTCCGCCACCCGATCCGGCCAGCCGGTCTGCTCCACCGGGCCTTCCGGGGCGGCCGGGTCCAGGTAGTGGCCCCGGATGAGCAGCCGGCCCGCCGGGCCGAGCGCCTGCAGCAGGGCCCGGGGGTCGAACGGCGGCGCATACCCCGGCCGGTGCTCACGGTGCGTCGGCGCGTACAGCACCACCTGCTCGTCCGGGCCGATGCCGAGCCGGCGCCGGACGGCCTCGACCTCGGCGGGCCCGGCGGTCACCAGCCGGTCGTTGCGGGGATAGCCGACCTCCAGGGTCTGGTACTCCGCCGGATAGGCCCGCTCCCACATCTGGGTGGAGAAGCTGTTGGCGGTGACGCTGTAGTCCCAGCGGTCGATCCGGCGCAGCAGTCCGGCAAAACTCAGCCCGGCCGCGCCGCGCGGATAGCGCTGTTGGTCAAGTCCCATCACCTTGACCGGAGTGCCGTGATGGGTCTGCACGTGCACCGCGCCGGGCCGCTTGACCACGTAGTCCGGAAAGTTCACGTTGTTGACCAGCCAGCTCGCCCTGGCCAGCGCCCGGAAGTAGGCCCGGCCGCCGGCCACCACGTACGGCACCCCGGGTGGCAGGCTCGACACCCGGTCGCGGCGGACCACCCAGACGCCGCGCACCTGTGGTGCCAGCTCGCGGGCCTTCTCGTAGATCGCGGCCGGGTTGCAGGCGTAGCCCCGGTACCAGTAGGCCGCATAGAGGGCGAGCGCCGGATCCAGCGGGCGGCGCAGCTCGGCGTGGTAGTAAGCACGCAGCAGCCCCTCCCGCGCCAGCTGGGCGGCCCGGTCCAGCGGGGCGGGCAGCCGGTCCAGCAACGGCGGGCCGGGCGGCCGGTTCGGCGCGGGGCGGAGGAAGCCGCGCCGGTCTCCGGACGGCCGCTGGCCGAGCCCCGGCACCCGGCGGGACAGCGCCGGCAGCGACCGCCGGGCGAGCCGCCGTACCCGGCCGCCGATGTGGTATGCGGCGCGCAGTGCCGCGTACGCCCGCCAGTGGTCGCCGGCCACCAGCCGGTGCTTCAACCCGTCGACCCCACCCGGTCGCCGGTAGCCGCCCGGCGGCAGCCAACGCCGGTAGTCCGCCACCACCCGGGCGAAGAAGGCGCGGCGCAGCTCCGGCGAGAGCCGCCGCCCGTTGCCGAGCACGATCAGGTAGTGCCAGATCATCCGCTCGAAGATCAGTGGCCGGAGTGCGTCGTACTCCGGTCCCCGGCCGGCCATCAGCGCGAAGACCCGGTGCCAGTGCGGGAAGATCTCGAAGTGCCGGCCGTCCCGGGTCCCGGTGATGGCGCCGGAGCGCCGCTGCCGGTAGTTGACGCAGACCACCTCCAGCACGCTGATCCGGGCGGCGGCAAGCAGCACCGGATAGCTGAACGAGACGTCCTCGTACCAGCCGGGGGCGAAGCGCAGCCCGGAGTCGATGAGAAACCGGCGGCACACCACCTTGTTCCAGGCGGTGTGCAGGACCTCGAGCACCGCCGGCCGGTCCCGGACCCCGAACGCCTCGTCGCCGGAGTCCGGCACCGTCGCGCCCAGACCGCCACCGAGCACCCCGCCGGTGCAGTATGCCCGCTGGTGGTCGACGACCAGCACCTCCGGCGCGACCCGGCACAGCCGCTCCGCCACCGCCGGCAGGCAGCCGCCGGCCAGCCAGTCGTCGCTGTCCAGGAACCAGACGTACTCGCCGGTCGCCGCGTCGAGGCCGATGTTGCGTGCCTCGCCGAGCCCGACGTTGCGGTCCAGGGTCACCACCCGGACCCGGTCGTCCCGGGCGGCGTACTCGGCGATGATCTCACCGCAGCTGTCCGGGGAACAGTCGTCGACCGCGACCACCTCGACGTTCCGTACCGGCTGCGCCAGGATCGAGTCGAGGCACTCCCGCAGGTAGCCCTGCACCCGGTAGACCGGCACGACAAAACTGATCAGCGGCATCGGCGCCGTACTCCCGCGAGCAGCGTCATCGGTTCCTTTCCGCCACGCCGCCCCCGGTCATCCCGCTGGCGACGTCATCCGTCCCGTTCCCGCTGTGCCGCACCGGCCCGGTCCGGCTGACCCGGAATCGCGGCGGGCCCCGGTGTCCCGGCGTGGCCGTCCCCCGGCGCCACCCCGGCGGTTGCGACGGTGCCGGGGGCGGCGTGCGGTCCGGCCGGCCCACCGCCGGCGTCGGCCGGCCGGCGTGGTGCGGGAGTCCTGGGTACCCAGCCACGGACCGCGCTCACCAGGAAAATCGCCGCCAGGTAGCCGGCGAGCGCGAGCAGCGCCACCCGGCCGGTGAACGGGCCGGCCAGCACGGCGGCGGCGAGCACGACCAGCCGGCCGTCCCAGCCCAGGCCGAGCGCGTGCAGCAGCGGCGCCCGTTCCCGCTTCTCCAGCCGGGCGGTGAGATCGTAGTGCCGCAGCGCCAGCACGAAGAGCAGTGCGAAGATCACCGCGCCGTCCGCGCCGACCAGCAGCCCGGCCCCGATCACCAGCAGGTATTCGGTGGTCCGGAGGGCGGCCGGCACCAGCCAGTCCAGCGGGCCACCGTGCGGGGTCGCGGAGGGCAGCCCGGCGACGAGCGCCACCAGCACGGCGAGCGGCACCAGCCAGCGCGCCGGGCCGGTGCCGAGGCCGGCCAGGCCGGCGCCGAGCAGCGCCAGGCCGGCCACCACCCCGACCAGCGCCAGCGGCAGCGGGCCGGGCAGCCCGGCGGCCCGGCCGAGGACGGGCAGCCGGCGGGCCACCGGCCCGTCGTCCCGGTGCAGGGCCGCGTCCACGCCGGTCAGCACCGCCACCCGCATCGACCGGGCCCGCAGGGTACGCAGCGCCAGCGTGTACACCGCCGCCAGCCCGGCCCAGGTCAGGACGGCGGCCAGGCTGACCAGCGGACTGAAGATCGCCACGGTCAGCGCGATCAGTGCCCACCGCTCGCCGATCGGGAAGACAACTGTCCGTTTCGCCCAGTACGTCAGCGAACCCGTGTCGGCCTGCACCCGGTTCGACGCCTGGCTGAGCCGGTCGCCGAGGCCACCGGCACCGGGCCCTGCCCCGCCGGGTCCTGCCGCTCGGGGCGGCCGGGGGCGTCTGGCCGCCTCGTCGTGCAGTGCGCCGTACCAGGTGTCGGTCATGTGCCGGACGGTCTGCAGGGTCATCGCGGCGATCGCCAGCGCCCAGCCGGGGCCGCCGGCCCGCTCGACCCCGATGCCGAGCCCGGCGTAGACCAGGTATTCCTTGGCCCGGTCGGCAATGGTGTCCAGCCAGCCGCCCCACGGACTGAAGTGCCGGGTGTACCGGGCCAGCTGGCCGTCCACGCAGTCGAGCACGAAGCCGAGGTAAAGCAGGACGGCACCGCCGACCAGGGCCGGCCGGCCGCCGAGCGCGAAGAGCACCGCCGCCGCCGCCGCGAAGGCGACCGAGATCGCGGTGACCCAGGTCGGGGTCAGCCGGAGCCGGGCGCAGAGCTTGGTCACCCAGGGCGACCAGGTGCTGACGAAGTACGTGGTGAAGAAGTCGTCCTTCTCCTTCACCGAGAGCCGCAGCTCGGCCCGGTCGGAGTCGACCGCCGCCACCGCCGCCTCGGCCTCGGCCAGCGCGCCCTGGTCGGCGACCCGGCGGGCGACGAGCAGGCGTACCCGGTGGGCGAAGATCGTGACGTCCCCGCCCGGGGCCGTGCCGCCGTTCCCGGAGGCCGTCCCGGTCGGTGCGGCGGCGCGTCCGGCGGCTGTCAGCCCGGCGAGCAGGCGGTCCAGCAGCGGGACCGGGTTCGGCTCGGCGAAACCCCCTGCGCCGCTGCCGCTGCCCGTGGCGGTGGTGCGGGTGCTGCCGTCGTCGGTGGCGACGGCCCGGGCCACGGTGGCCAGGGTGGGCAGGTCGGCAACGGCGACCCGTACCGCTCCGCCGAAGGCCCCGGTCGGGGCTGCCGTCAGCGTCCCGACGGCGCCGGTCGGCGTTCCGACGGCGCCGGATCCGCCGAAGGTGCCGGTGGCGACGACCTGGTTGCGCTCCTCCACGACACCGAGCGGGCCGGCGGTGGGCTCGGGCAGCACCAGGGCGACGGTCCCCGGCATCGGGCTGGTGGCCAGGTGCCGGAGCACGGCGGCGTGCGCGACCAGGTCGCCCGAGCAGAGCAGCACCGGCTCCCGGGCGGTGCTGGCCAGCAGGGCGACCTGGGCCGGATCGTCGGTGAGGACGACGTCCCGGACGCCGGCCGCCCGCAACTGCTCCCGGAGGTCCGCGGCGAGCGGCCTGTCGTCGGGCCGGGTCAGCGGGGCGCCCGGTCGGGTCGGGGTGAGCAGGATCGCCAGCATCAGGGCCTGACCACGTCGTGGTATGCGTCAAGAGCCTCGCGTATGGTGCCGTCCACCCGCAATCGTCCTCCGTCGAAGTAGAGTCCCCGGCTACAGAACCGGGTGAGATCGTTTTCGTTGTGCGAGACCAGCATCACGGTACGACCCTCGGCGATCAGCCGGTCGATCGTGTCGTAGCACTTCGCCCGGAAGTCGGCGTCACCGACCGCCGTCACCTCGTCCATCAGCAGCACCGGGTGCTGGAGCTGGGCGATCACCGCGAAGCCGAGCCGCACCTTCATCCCGGACGAGTAGTGCCGGACCGGGGTGTCGATGGCGTTGGCGATCTGCTCTCCGGCGAAATCGATGATCTCGTCGAAGTGCCGCCGCAGGAAGCTCGGGCGCAGCCCGTGCAGCGAGCCGACCAGATGGACGTTCTCCCGGCCGGTCAGCTCGTTGGAGAAACCGGCGGAGAGTTCCAGCAGCGGCGCCACCGGGCCGCCGACCCGGATCCGGCCCTCGTCCGGGATCAGCACCCCGGCGATCAGCCGGAGCAGGGTGCTCTTGCCGGTGCCGTTGCGACCGATGATCCCGACGGTGTCGCCCGGGTCGACCGAGAACGAGACGTTGCGCAGCGGCCAGAAGATCCCGGCGGCCGGCTGCCGGCTGCCCCGGTGGATGAACATCTCCCGCAGCCGCAGGTTGCGCCGGCGGTTACGGACGAACCGGATGCCCAGGTTCTCCGCCTCGATCATCGCCCGGCCCACTACAGCTCCTTGAGCACGGTCGGTTCGAGCCGGCGGAACACCCACCAGCCGGCGAGCAGGACCAGCAGGCTGCCGCCGGCCGCCACGGCGAGCAGCCGGGCCCCGGGGAACTCGTCCGGGTACCAGACCGCGTGGTGGAGCTGGAAGATCCCGACCAGCGGATTGAGTTCGTACGCGATCTTGATCCATTCAGGCAGCGAGGAGTCCCGGACCAAACTCAGCGGATAGATGATCGGGGTGGCGTAGAAGAGCACCCGGGTGACGAGCCGCATCAGCCGCTCGATGTCCCGCATCAGCACGTTGAGCGAGGAGAGCAGCAGCGCGATCCCGATCAGCAGGGTCCACTGGATCAGCAGGGCCAGCGGCAGCGCCAGCAGCGAGACCCCGAACCCGATCCTGTCGAGCGAGGCGTAGACGATCGCGACGCCGGCCAGGATCGGCAGCCCGGCGGCGTACTCGGCGAATCGGCTGGCCACCCGGCCGATCGGGAAGACCTCGCGGGGCAGGTTCATCGTGGTGATCAGCCGGGCCTGCCCGGTGAGCGCCGCCGTGGCCTCGCCGATCGCCGCGCTGGTCCACATCCAGGCGAAGATCCCGGTGATCAGGAAGAGCGGGTACGACTCCGCGGCGTCCCCGAGATGCCGGTCGGTGGCCGACCGGTAGAGCACCCCGAAGACGAAGAAGTAGATGACGCCCATGCCGAGCGGCTCGATCAGCGACCACAGGTAGCCCAGCACCGACTGCTGGTATTTCACCGCCAGGTCCCGCCGGACGAGCAGCCGGAGCGTGTTGCGGTGCGACCACACCGCCACCACGCCAGACGTCACAGCCGCCTCCTGCGCTCGCACCGGTCCGACCGCTCGGCACCGACCGTCGGCGCTCCGACCGTCGGCCCGACACAGGGTAACAGTCGGAAAAATCGCCTCAAATAAGGATCGACCGGACCGAGTTCTCTCGCCCGGGAAACGTGCCAACGCTACCCGACGGACGCCCGCCGGACACTCGACAGACGCCCGACGGACACCTTCCGCAGGACGGCGGTCAGCACTCGATGACGTTGACGGCGAGCCCGCCCCGGGCGGTCTCCTTGTACTTGACCTTCATGTCGGCGCCGGTCTCCCGCATCGTCTTGATCACCTTGTCCAGCGAGACCGCGTGCTCCCCGTCGCCGCGCAGTGCCAGCCGGGCCGCCGTGATCGCCTTGATGCTGGCCACCGCGTTCCGCTCGATGCAGGGAATCTGCACCAGACCACCGACCGGATCACAGGTCAGCCCCAGGTTGTGCTCCATGCCGATCTCGGCCGCGTTCTCCACCTGGGCCGGCGTACCGCCGAGCGCCTCGGCCAGCCCGGCCGCCGCCATCGAGCAGGCCGACCCGACCTCGCCCTGGCAGCCCACCTCGGCGCCGGAGATGGAGGCGTTCTCCTTGAAGAGCACGCCGATCGCGGCGGCGGCGAGCAGGAACCGGAGTACGCCCTCCTCGGAGGCCCCCGGCACGAACCGGGTGTAGTAGTGCAGCACCGCCGGGATGATCCCGGCCGCGCCGTTGGTCGGGGCGGTCACCACCCGGCCGCCGGCCGCGTTCTCCTCGTTGACCGCGAGCGCGAAGAGCGTGACCCAGTCCATCACCCGCAACGGGTCCGCCGAACCCGGGTCCGCCTCCAGGCTCCGGCGCAGCTCGGCGGCGCGGCGCCGGACCCGCAGCCCACCCGGCAGCGTCCCGTCCCGCAGGCTGCCCCGGTCGACGCACTCCCGCATCACCCGCCAGATCTCCAGCAGGCCGGCCCGGATCTCCGGCCCGCCGCGCCAGGAGCGCTCGTTGGCGAGCATGATCCCGCTGATCGACAACCCGGTATCGGCGGTCAGCGCCAGCAACTCGGCGCCGGTGCTGAAGGGATGACGGACCCGGGTGCTGTCCGGCTTGATCCGGTCCGCGCCGGTCGCGGTCTCGTCCACCACGAACCCGCCGCCGACCGAGTAGTAGGTCCGGGTCCGCAGCGGTTCACCCGCCGGGTCGTACGCGGTGAAGGTCATCCCGTTCGGGTGGAACGGCAGCGAACGGCGGCGGTGCAGCATCAGATCCCGGTCGATGTCGAAGTCGACCTCGTGCGCCCCCAACAGGCTCAGCCGGCGGCCGGCACGGATTCCCGCCACGGTCTCGGCGACCCGGTCCGGGTCGACCGTCTCCGGCGCCTCGCCGAGCAGCCCCAGGAGCACGGCGGGGCCGCTGCCGTGCCCGTGTCCGGTGGCACCGAGCGAGCCGAAGAGTTCGGCGCGTACCCGTGCGGTGCCGGCGAGCAGCCCGTCGGCCTTGAGCCCGGCGGCGAAGGTCCGGGCGGCCCGCATCGGCCCGACGGTGTGCGAGCTGGACGGCCCGATCCCCACCGTGAAAAGGTCGAAAGCGCTGATCATCGACATTCCTCCCATGCCGGCGCCGTTGCCGGCCCGCTACCCCGGTGACCTGCCAATTCTCCCCCGGCATCATCGCCGAACCGCTCCCGGGGCGCATCCCGCTCCCGGGCACATCCTGTGCCCTACCCGCTTCGGCGGTGTTGGTCACGCACCCGCCCGGGTACATACCTACGGGTACGAGGTGCCGGAATCCGCCTCCGGGCCGAGGGCGCCGCCCGACGGCGTTCCTACCGTGGAGACAGGCGCGCGTGGAACCGGCGAGGCGACGGAGTTCCACCGCCGAGTGAGGAGAAGACGACGATGAGTCGCAAGCTGGTACGCCCCCGGGACAACCGAATGATCGCCGGTGTCTGCTCCGGCCTGGCCCGCCGCTTCGGCATGTCCGCCGGAATGATGCGGCTGCTCTTCGTGCTGTCCGTGCTGCTGCCGGGCCCGCAGGTGGTGATCTATCTGGCGCTCTGGATCATCATGCCGAACGAGGACCGCTACTACGCCAGCGCCCACTGACCTCCGCTGGCCGGGCTCCTTCACTCCCCTGAAGGAACGGTGCCGTCCGGACACGTACCCGGTCCGGACGGCACCTCGCCGGCCGCAGCCGGCTGGGTCACGGCTGGACGTAGGTGATGGTGACCTGCTCGTAGCCGAGCGAGCGGAGCATCTGGTCCAGCATCTTGCGGGTGTTCTCCTGGGCGCGTTCGCCGAGACCGCTGCTCCGGGCCGACTCGGCGATCTTCTGCTCGGCCCGGATGTAGGTCTCGCGCTGCCGGTTCGGGTCGCCGCCGAAGACCTCGCCGAGGCGGTTGAGCACACCGCGCTCCTCGGCGAAGACGTAGCTGCGCTCCAGATCGAGGTTGACCTCACCGAGCTGCGGGGCCGGCAGCTTGACCTCCACCGACCTGCGGTCCTCGGAGACGACCACCGCGTCCTCGCCGAGCTGCCCGAAGTCGACGTACGCGTCGACGGTGCCGGCCCCGACGAAGAGGGTGCGCTCGCCGAGCAGGAAGTCCGGAACGTACTTCCGGTTCTGCTCCAGGTCCACGACGACCTCGAAGTTGCCCTCGGCCGCGACGTAGCGGCTGAGATCCTGGATCGACTTGAGCAGCGGTGGCTGGCTGCGGTCGGTCTCCTCCTTGGCGAACGGGTTGCGCCAGTCCGGCAGGAGCCCGCTGACCTGCACGCCGAGCACCAGCACGGCGATCACGCCGATGACGCCGACCAGGGCGAAGACCGCCCGACCCCACCCGCGACCGCCGCCGACCGGCTCCCGGTCGGGCTGGGTCGGTCGGCCCTCGTCGGTGTCGAACGGCCGGGTGCCGTCGTCCCCGCCGCCGGCCCAGGGGTCGGCCGGGTCGGGTGGCGCGGCCTGCCCCTTGGCGTAGCCGGGGTATTCACGCGTGGGCTGGTCGACCGTGGGCTGGTTGACATCGCCTTCTCGGGACATCCGCCCTCACCGTCCTCTTTCCAGTTGCACCTGAGAAAACGGTACGGCCCCGGTACGACACCCGCGACTCGAGCCACCCCGGAGGTACGCTCGGCCCGGCGGGACGCGACTGGCGTCGGGTGGAGCACCACCGGGAAGCGGCCCGCCGGCTCGACTCCGTCGCCGTACGCCTGGGTGCCGGGGCTTCTCCCCACGCCGGAAGGAAGCCCCGTGACCGCGTCCGAGCCCCACCACACGCCCGAGCCGCACCGTGTCTCCGAGCACCGCGGCGCCCGGCTGCTGCCGGGTGGTCCCGTCGCCGAGGCGGTCCTCGTCGAGGTCGCCGCCCGGGTGGCCGCGCTGCGCCGGGCTGGTGTCGTGCCGAGCCTGGCGACGATCCTGGTCGGTGACGACTCCGCCAGCGCCGGCTACATCCGGATGAAGCAGCGGCAGGCCACCGAACTCGGTTTCGCCTCCCCGCACACCCACCTGCCCGACACCGCCACCCAGGCCGAACTGGTCCGGACGATCGAGGCGTACAACGAGGACCGAACGGTGCACGCCATCCTGGTGCAGCATCCGCTCCCGACCCACCTCGACTATCCCGGCGCCGTCCTCGCCGTCGACCCGGCCAAGGATGTCGACGGGCTGCACCCGGAGAGCCTGGGCCGGCTCGCCGCCGGGCTGCCCGGCCCGGTGCCGTGCACGCCGGCCGGGATCGAGGCGCTGCTCGCCTTCCACGAGATCCCGGTCGCCGGCCGGGACGTGGTGATCCTCGGTCGCGGCACGACGCTGGGGCGCCCGCTGTCGCTGCTGCTGAGCCGGAAGAGCCGCACCGCCGACGCGGCCGTGACGGTGGTGCACGGCGGCGTACCCGGATGGGAACGGCACACCCGACGGGCCGACATCGTGGTCGCCGCGGCGGGCGTACCCGGGATCGTGCGGCCGGAGCACCTGCGACCCGGCGCGGTCGCGATCGGCGGCGGGGTCCGGTACGCGGGGCGCCGGCTCCTGCCCGACCTCGACGAGGCGTGCGCCTCGGTTGCGGGCGCGGTCACGCCCCGGGTCGGCGGGGTCGGCCCGACGACCGTGGCGATGCTCTTCCGCAACGCCGTCGAGCTGGCCGAGCGGCAGGCGGCCGCCGTCGTGCCGGTCGAGCGGTAGACAATCGGCCAAGGTGATTGTGCAGCCCTCAGCCACTAGGTTCGGAAGGGCACGGCGCATCGACGGTGACCGGCGTGGTGCCCGGAGGAGGAGCTGGATGGCCCGCACAGCGTTCAGCGACGCCGAGGAGTTCGCTCGGGCGCGCCTGGACGCACTACGACGGTTCGCATACCTGATCAGTGGCAGTGCGGCCGAGGCGGACGACCTGGCCCAGATCGCCGTGGTCGAGGTCTGGCAGCGCTGGCGCAAGGCCGGTGAGAACCCCGAGGCGTACGCCCGGCAGGTGATCGTGACCCGTAACGTGAGCCGGTGGCGCCGGTGGCGCCGGGAGGTGCCGACCGACGACGTCGACCGCCGGCCCGACGACCCGGCGGCGACGGCGGTGGGCAACAGTGCGCTGTGGCACGCGTTGCGGCAGCTCGGCAAGGCCGAGCGGACCGTCGTGGTGCTGCACGTGCTGTACCGCTACACGTTCAGCGAGATCGCCGCGATCTGCGGCGAGCCGCCGGGCACGGTCTCCAGCCGGTACGCGAGAGCCAAGCGGGTCCTACGGGCGCACCTGGCTCCCGCCCAGCAGAAACAGACGATGCGGAGCGGACGTGGTTGACGAGTTCGGCCCGGTGGACGATCGGCGGCTCGCCGAGGAGCTGGGCACCACCCTGACGGAGGCGCAGGACGCACTGCCCGCGGCGGCTCCGGGCGCCGTCGCGACGATCCGGCGGCGCTACCGGCGGCAGCGGCGGTTGCGGGCCGGGCTGGCCGGCGTGACGGTCGCGGCCCTGGTGGTGCTGGCGAGCCTGACCGGTGCGGAGCTGACCCGGGGCCGGGGGGTGCCGCCGGTGCCGCCGGCCGGCGAGCGGGGCGCGGCGGTGCTGCGGGTCTGGGCCGTCAAGCCGCCGGACGCCGATTCCGCGCTCCAGCAACTCGTCGACCGCTACCACCGCAGCGCCGAGGTCGACGTCGAACTCACCACCTTCGGCAACGAGGAGTACAAGGAGCAGCTCCGTACGGCGGTCGGCTCGCCGGACGGCCCGGACGTCTTCGCGAGCTGGGGTGGGGCGACCCTGACCCGGCTGGCCCGGGACGGTCTGCTCGCCGACCTCACCCCGCTGCGCGACGAGCCCGGGGTGGGCGACCGGTTCCTGCCCACGGTGCTGGCCGGCGGCGCGGTGGAGGGCCGGCAGTACGGGATGCCGATGAACGGCACCCACCCGGTGGTGCTCTTCTACCACCGGGACGTCTTCGCCCGGGCCGGGGTGGAGCCGCCGCGCAGCTATGCCGACCTGCTCTCTCTGGTGGAGACGTTCAAGGCCAAGAAGATCACGCCGATCGCGCTCGGTGGTGCCCAGGGCTGGACCGAGCTGATGTGGGTGATGTATCTGGCCGAGCGGATCGGGGGCCCGGCCACCACCGCCGGCATCGTCGCCGGCCGGCCGGACGCCTGGTCGCACCCGGCGGTGCTGCGGGCGCTGCGGGACGCGCAGGAGCTGGTCGAGCGGGGCGCCTTCGGCACCGACTTCGCCTCGGTCGGCTACGACGACGGCAACGCCTCCGGAAGACTGGCCAGCGGTCAGGCCGCGATGCAACTGATGGGGACCTGGGAGTACCCGACCCAGCTCGCCCGGAACTCCGAGTTCGTGGCCGGTGGCAAGCTCGGTTTCGTGCCGTTCCCGGCGGTCGAGGACGGGGTCGGGGACCCGGCCGACCTGGTGGGGATACCCACCAACTTCTTCTCGGTGGCGGCCGGAAGCCGGCACCGGGAGGCGGCGCTCGATTTCGTCCGGGCCGCCACCGCCGACGCCCACCTCGACGCCGTGGTGGCGGACGGGGAGGTGCCGCCGGTGACCGATGCGGCGCCACGGTTGCGCGGCACGGAGCACGCCGCATTCACCACCGCGGTGCACGAGCTGGTCGTGCGGGCGCCGTCGCAGAATCTGGCCTGGGACCAGGCGGTCGAGCCGGAGGTCGCCGCCGCGCTCATCACGAATCTGCGGCGGCTCTTCCGGGGACAGCTCAGCCCCGAGCAGTTCGCGGCCGCGATGACCGAGGCGAGCTGAACGTCAGCCTTAGCACAAAGTCCGACTCCTGAGAAGACAGAGGCACGCACGACAATTGTCGGATCTCTGACAGAGGATCCGGCAGCAATCCAGGGTCCGGCTCGCGTTCCGGTAGGGATCCACGCGCATCCGTCCCCCCGCGCGCGGCCCCGACGGCTCCGGCCGACGGTTGATCTCGAACCCCACCCTGGAGGCCCTGTTTCGATGAAGAAGCTTTCGACAGCTCTGGTCGGCGTGCTCGCGGCCGGCACCCTCTACGCGGTCGGACCGTCGACCGCCACTGCGGCACCGACGCAGGTGCCGGTCGGGGCCGCGCAGCAGCAGACGAAGGGCGGCTTCGGCGGGCACTTCCCCGGTACGCCGAACACGGACCTGCCGCTGCGGGTCCTCGCCAGGCCGCACGGCCTCGGCGTCGGCACGGCGATCGACATGAACGCCCTGGCGAACGACTCCACCTACCGGGAGCGGGCCGCGAAGGAGTTCTCGGCGGTGACCGCCGAGAACGTGATGAAGTGGTCCGAGCTGGAGCCCACCCGGGGGCAGTACAACTGGGGCCCGGCCGACAAGCTGGTCGAGTTCGCCCGGCGCAACGGGCAGAAGGTGCACGGGCACACGCTGCTCTGGCACAGCCAGCTTCCCGCCTGGTTGAGCGACGGCGTCGCGGACGGCTCGATCGACTCGGCCGAGCTGCGCGACATCGTGCGCAACCACATCACCACGGTGGTGAAGCGCTACCGGGGCAAGGTCCGGGCCTGGGACGTCGTCAACGAGGCGTTCACCGACGGCGACTCCCCGGTGCTCCGGGACACCATCTTCCGCCAGCACCTCGGCCCGGACTACATCGCCTACGCGCTGCGCCTGGCGCACGCCGCCGACCCGAGGGCCAAGCTCTACCTCAACGACTACGCGATCGACAACGTCAACCCGAAGAGCACCGCCTACTACGAGCTGGCCAGGGAGCTGCGCAGGCAGCGGGTGCCGCTGCACGGCATGGGCTTCCAGGGCCACCTCGACCTCCAGTACCCGCTGCCGATCGACGCCCCGCAGAACCTGGCGCGCTTCGACAAGCTCGGCATGGAGACCGCCTTCACCGAGGTCGACGTGCGGTTCTTCCTCCCGGTCGACACCTACAAGGAGGCCGGGCAGGTGGGCAGCTTCAACACCCTGCTCACGGCCTGCCTGCTCACCCCGCGCTGCGTGATGTTCACCGTGTGGGGCTTCACCGACAAGTACTCCTGGGTCCCCGGCTTCTTCGACGGCCAGGGCTCGGCCACCCCGCTGGACGAGAACTTCCAGCCGAAGGCCGCCTACCGCGGTCTACAGCAGGTACTCGCCGTCGCCACCGGCCCGAACGGCAGGCGCGGCTTCTAGGAGGCGGCCGGGGGCGGGCTCGGCCCGTACCCGCTCCCGGCCGCTTCCGCACCACCGACCATCCCACCACCACCCGGTCTCCGGCCGGTCCGGACCCCACGCCGGGCCGGCCGGAGCCGTCTCCGAGGCCGGCCCCGGCGACCCTCAGCTCGACCAGCGGGTCTTCGGCCGGGGCAGCAGCTCGCCGTCGACGACGATGTCGACCCGCTCGTTGAAAAAGGCGACCATCCCGGCGATCGGCTGCAACAGGTGGGTCGGGAAGTCGTACGACCAGGCGATGTCCTCGTGCCTGGTGTCCCCGATCTGGACCGACCAGTAGTTGCTGGTCCGTCCCTTGTAGGGGCAGGGGGTGACCGTCTCGGTCGGGATCAGCCGGCCGAGCGCCACCTCGGCCCGGTTCAGGTAGTAGCGGGTCGGCAGGCCCGTCTCGAAGACCAACACCGGTGAGCCGCTCTCGGCCAGCACCTCGCCGTCCAGCTCGATCCGGACCCGCCGGGTGGATCGCAGTGCGTCGACCCGGGTGTACGGATCGCGCGGATGCACGAAGACCTCCTCGTCCTCCTCGAACCAGGTGTCCAGCACGTTCCAGTCGAAGCGGACCATGTCCGCCAGCCCTTCGACGGACTTCTCGGTGTGCACCCGCACGCAACCCGGGTGGTACCGGTCACCGACCCGGATCCCGTACTGCCGGGCGGTGCCCCCGCTGTACTGCTCCAGGTCGTGCTCGTCGACAAGCAGTTCCTGCCGGATGTCGGCGAGCGGGATGTAGTAGTGCGGATAGTGCGGCCACTCCCAGACATACCGGGCGGCGTTCGTGTCGAACACCCACTCCCCGTTCAGCAGGGCACGGATCCGCCGGGGACAGGGTTCGACGTGGTCGATCGGGACCATCGGACGCGGATAGAGGGAGACGGGATTCTCCTGCTGCCAACGCGCCTGGTCGATCGCCATGCCTACGCCCCCTGACCCTGGTTCTGCATCAGTCCACCGTCGACGAAGTACGTCGACCCGGTGACGTAGTCGCCGTCGGAGCTGGCCAGAAAGACCGCCACCCGGCCGACCTCGCCCGGCTCCGCGGCGCGCCGGAACGGGATGCTCTGCACCTGCTCCTCCAGATACTTCGGGTCGTCGATGGCCCGCTGGTTGAACGGGGTGAGCACCATGCCGGGCCCGATGTTGTTGACGTTGATACCCATCGGCGCGAGTTCCAGCGCCATGCTCTTGGCGAGGTTGAGCAGCGCGCCCTTGCTGGCGTCGTAGTCCGAGCCGCCGGCCCGGGCCACCTCCTGGTGGATCGAGGTGATATTGATGATCTTTCCCTTGCCACCCTGGTCGCGGCGGTGCCGGGCGAAGCGCCGGGAGCAGAAGAAGGCGCCGTAGACGTTGACCCGGATCGCCCGGTCCCAGGTCTCGGTGTCCAGGTCGATCACGGGAATGCCGGAGGCGTCCACCCCGGCGTCGTTGATCAGCACGTTCAGCTCGTCGAACTCCGCCAGGGCCGAGTCGAACATCGCGCCCACCTGATCCTCGTCGCTGATGTCACCCTGCACGACGTGTGCCCGCCGGCCGGCCCGTTCCACCTGCTCCCGGGTGTGCTCCGCACCGTCGTGGTCGCGCAAATAGTGGACCACGACGTCGGCACCCTCGCGGGCGAACTCGATCGCGGTCGCCTGGCCGATCCCGGAATCGGAGCCGGTGATCAGTGCCGTCCTCCCCGCCAGCCGTCCAGTCATCAGTTTCCTCCCCCTGTCGACGCCGCCCCGGTCGAGGCGGCGGTGAGTTCCCACGCCGCGCTGATCAGTCCGATGTGGGAGAACGCCTGCGGAAAGTTGCCGAGCTGCTCTCCGGTGTACGGGTCCACCTGCTCGGCGAGCAGCCCGAGGTCGTTGGCGACGGCCGCCACGTTGTCGAACATCGCCGCCGCCCGGTCCCGCTCTCCGGCGAGCGCGAGGCACTGCACCAGCCAGAAGGAGCAGAGGGTGAACGCGCCCGGGTCGCCCTCCCAGCGCCGTACCAGGCCGCCCCGGGTGAGCCGCTCCTCGATCAGCCGGATCGTGGCCCGCATCCGGTCGTCGGTGGCGGGCAGGAATCCGGCGATCGGCATGAGCAGCACGCTGGCATCGAGCCGGTCGGAGCCGAAGGCGCCGGTGTAGGCACCGACCTGCGGGTTCCAGCCCTCCCGCAGAATCGTCTCCCGGGTCTCGTCCCGGGCCGCCGACCAGCGGGCCAGCTCCTCGGCCCCGCCCAGGCGCTCGCCGAACCGCACCGCCCGGTCCAGCGCCGTCCAGCAGCCCACCTTGGACGACAGGTAGTGCCGCTGCGCGTCCCGGGCCTCCCACATCCCGGCGTCCGGCTCCCGCCAGCTCGTCACCGCCTGGTCGGCGAGGCTGCGCAACAGGTCACGGATCTCCGGGGTCAGCGGGTCGAGGTACTCCCGCAGCCGCCAGGCCGCGTCGATCACCTCGCCCGGTACGTCGAGTTGGCGCTGCCGCCAGGCCTCGTTACCGACCCAGACCGGGCGGCTGTCGGCATAGCCGCGCAACGTCTCGATCCGGCGCTCGGTCAGGTCCCGCTCGCCCTCGACGCCGAACATGATCGGCACCGGCTGCCCGTCGATCCGGCCGACCGCCGAGGCGACCCAGCCGAAGAGCCGGCTCGCCTCGGTCGGGCAGGCGGCGATCCAGAGCGCCCGGAGCGTCAGGCTGAAGTCGCGCAGCCAGGCGTACCGGTAGTCGTAGTTGCGGTCGCCGCCGAGTTTCTCCGGCAGCGAGGTGGTCGCGGCGGCCACCACCGCACCACTGGGCGCGTAGGTGAGCCCCTGCAGCACCAGGGCGCTGCGCCGGACCTGCTCCGGATAGCGGCCCTGGTAGTCGTGGTGCGCCGCCCAGGACCGCCAGCCCGCGACCGTGTCGGCGAGCGCGTCGCCGCCACCACCGGTCGGATCCGGCTCCGGCTCGTGGTACGTCGGCCGGTACGCCAGCACGAACGTCTCCCGCTGCCCGGGCCCGACGACGAACCGGGCGCTCGCCTCGGACCCGTCGCAGCTCAACGGCATCGGGGCGGTCATCGTCACCGTCGTCGGCCCGGACGTCGCCACCAGTTTCCCGTCCCGCCAGACCAGGTAGGCGCTGCGCCGGCCGTACTCGAAGCGGGGGCAGTAGGACATCTCCATCGGAACCGTGCCGGAGATCCCCTCCACCACCCGGGCCAGGATGCCGGGCGAGCGCAGTCCGATGTCGTGCCCCCGGGCACCCCCCGCCAGCAGCAGGCCGTCGGTGACGGAGACCGCACCGTGTTCGGTCCGGAACACCGTACGCAGCACCAGGGTGTCGGGTAGGTAGTCCCGGTGCACCTCGAAGTGTCCGGACGGCCGGATCCACCAGTGCCCGCCGGAGGCGTCCAGCAGCCGGCAGAAGACCGAGGGTGCGTCGAACCGCTCCGGGCACCACCAGTTGACCGAGCCGGCGAGGTCGACCAGGGCGGCGCTGCGCCCGTCGGCCAGTAGCCCGTGCCCCGCGAGTCCTCCGGTCACCACGCGACGGCCTACCCTCGGCCGCCGGCTCTAATCCGTGCGCCCCTGACCAGCGACTTGACAACCAGAAGTTAGGGCAGGCTAACCTAGCGCCGGTGCGGCGCCGGTCCCCGTGGTCCAGCCGTCGCGCCCTCGCCCGCACCGACCAAGGAGCGCCACGCCATGTCACAGTCCCGCCAGTTCACCCGCCGCGACCTGCTCGGCGCTGCCGGCGCGCTCGGCCTCACCGCACTGCTCGGCGCCTGCGGCCAGGACGGCGACGACTCCGGCGCCGGGACCGGTGACGGCGGCGGTGCGTGGAGCTTCACCGACGACCGGGGCGAGACCGCCTCCGCCGCCGGCCGGCCGCAGCGCGTCGTCGCCTTCGTCGGCGCCGCCGCCGCGCTGCACGACTTCGGCGTCACCGACCAGCTCGTCGGGGTCTTCGGTCCGACGAAGCGCGCCGACGGCAGCCCCGACGTGCAGGCCGGCGACCTGGACGTGTCGCGGCTGACCGTCATCGGCAACACCTGGGGCGAGTTCAACATCGAGACGTACGCCTCGGTCAAGCCGGAACTGCTGGTCACGCACGAATACGAGAAGGGCTCCCTCTGGTACGTGCCGGACGAGAGCAAGGACCAGATCGTCCCGTTGGCCCCGACCGTGGCCCTGGCCGCCTCCAAGGCCCCGCTGGACAAGGTGATCGGCCGGCACGCCGAACTCGCCGCCTCGCTCGGCGCCGACCTGGACGCGCCGAAGGTGACCGACGCGAAGGCACGGTTCGAGGCCGCCGCCGAGAGCATCCGGCAGGCCGTCGCGGCGAACAGGGGGATCCGGGTCCTCGCCTGCTCGGCCTCGCCCGACCTCTTCTACGCCTCCAACCCGGGCGTCAACTCCGACATCCTCTACTACAAGTCCCTGGGTGTGGAGGTCATCGTGCCGGACAAGCTCGACGACCTCGGCTATTTCGAGAGCCTGAGCTGGGAGAACGCCGACAAGTACCCGGCCGACGTGTTGCTGCTGGACAACCGCAGCTCCACACTGCAGCCCAAGGACCTGACCGGGAAGCCGACCTGGGCGCAACTGCCCGCGGTCAAGGCCAACCAGATCGTCGGCTGGAACAGCGAACCCCGCTTCTCGTACGCGGGCAGCGCCGCCGCCCTGGAGACCCTCGCCACCGCGCTCCGCTCCGCCCGCAAGCTGGGCTGACCCGAGTCAGCCGCCGAACGCGGAGAGTCCGGTGAGCCGCTGCCCGATCACCAACTGGTGGATCTCCGACGTCCCCTCGTAGGTCAGCACGCTCTCCAGGTTGTTGGCGTGCCGGAGCACCGGATACTCCCCGCTGATGCCGTTCGCGCCGAGGATCGTCCGGCACTGCCGGGCGATCGCCAGCGCCTCCCGGACGTTGTTCAGCTTGCCGACGCTCACCTGTTCCGGCCGCAGCCGGCCGGCGTCGGCGAGCCGGCCCAGGTGCAGCGCCAACAGGTAGCCCTTCTGCAACTCCACCGCCATGTCGGCGAACTTGGCCTGGGTGAGCTGGAAGCCGGCGATCGGCCGGCCGAACTGCTCCCGGCCGCCGGCGTAGTCGAGTGCGACGCGCAGGCAGTCCCGGGCGGCGCCGAGCGCACCCCAGACGATGCCGTACCGCGCCTCGGTCAGGCAGCCCAGCGGGGCCCGCAGGCCAGCCGCCGCCGGCAGCAGGGCGTCTGCCGGCAGCCGGACCTCGTCGAGCACGATCTCCCCGGTCGAGGAGGCGCGCAGCGACATCTTGTGCCGGATCTCCCGCACCGTCACCCCGGGCGTCGGCAGCGGTACGACGAAGCCCCGCACCCCCTCGTCCGTTCTCGCCCAGACCACCGCGACGTCGGCGACCGGCGCATTGGTGATCCACATCTTGCCGCCGCCGAGCAGCCAGTCGGAGCCGTCCCGCCGGGCCCGGGTCGCCATCGAGGCCGGATCGGAGCCGTGGTCGGGCTCGGTCAACCCGAAGCAGCCGATCACCTCGCCGGCCGCCATCGCGGGGAGCCACCGCTGCTTCTGCTCCTCGGAGCCGTAGCGCCAGATGGCGTACATGGCAAGCGAACCCTGCACCGAGACCAGGGAGCGCACGCCGGAGTCCGCCGCCTCCAACTCCAGGCAGGCCAGCCCGTACGCGACAGCCGAGGCGCCGGCGCAGCCGTACCCGGACAGGTGCATGCCGAGCAGGCCGACCCTGCCGAACTCGAGGGCCAGTTCCCGGACCGGGGCCCGGCCTGCCTCGTACCAGCCGGCGACGTGCGGGCGTACCCGGTCGGTCACGAGCTGGGCCACGACGGACCGGATCTGGCGGTCCTCCCCGGTGAGCGAGCCGTCCAGGTCGAGCAGGTCCAGCGGGGACGTCGTCCGGACGTCGGTTGCCTCGGTCATGACCGCCACCCTAACGACCGGTCAGCGGCGGAGCGGCGGCTCAGCTGGCCGGCAGCACCAGCACCCGGGCGTGGATCTGGTTGCGCTGCTGGAGGGCGGCGCGCAGCGCCCGGTGCAGCCCGTCCTCCAGATAGAGGCCGCCGCCCCACTGCACGACGTGCGGGAAGAGGTCGCCGTAGAAGGTGGAGTCCTCGGCGAGAAGCTTGTCCAGCGCGAGCTCCCGCTTGGTCGTGATGAGCTGGTCGAGGCGCAGCGGGCGTGGCGGGATCTCTGCCCACTGCTTCAACGTGAGCCCGTGGTCCGGGTACGGTCGCCCGTCCCGAACCGCCTTGAAGATCACGACGGCACGCTCCCCTCCCCATGGCCGTGCTGGCCCGACCCCTTGCTTCCCGGCTCCGGCGGCCTGCTGTGAGCGGCCGCACCGCGTCAATGACGCCCGCCAGCCTAGCGACCTCCGGCGAGCCCGGGGTTTGTCCGTCGATGTCAGTTTCGTTACTACCTTCGGTGACATCCTGACCGACTTCGGTCAGGATGTCAGCCCCACCGTCCCCGGTGCACCACCTGCGTCATCGGGCGCCGGCCGCGCCGCAACGATGACGGCCGATGGTCCGGCGCCGGGTAACCGACGCTGACCGCCCCGATCGGGGTGAACGACCCGGGCACCCCGAACGCCTCCCGGAACGACCCGACCCGCTCCCCCGGAATGCCGAAGAAGCACGCCCCCAGACCCTCGTCCACCGCCGTCAACAGCATCAGCAGCGCCGCGAAGCCGGTGTCGACAAACCAGTACGGCACCGGCCAGCGGCGCTCGTCGTGCTCGACCCATCCCTTGTCCGGCTCGGCGTACCGCTCCAGATAGGCGGAACGGTCGGCGAGCGGTACGACGATCAGCGGCGCCCGCCGCATCCCCGCCAGCCACCGTGTAAGGAAGGGCCCCCGCTTATCGTTTTCTGTTGTAGAAGGGCCCCTTCCTAACACCTCGGGCCGCGCGGGGGCGGTCGCCGTCCAGAAGAGTTCGCGGTCGGTGGGCTCGGTGAGCACCAGGAAGGCCCAGCCCTGGGAGAACCCGGCCGACGGCGCTCGGACGGCGTGCTCCAGCAACCGGTCGACCAGCTCCGGCGGCACCGGCCGCTCCGGGTCGTAGTTGCGCACCATCCGCCGCCGCCGGACGACCGCCGAGAACTCCATCGCGCCTGCCCTCCCGCTCAGGTGCCGGGCCGGATGCCCCAGCTTCCCTGCCAGGTCTGGCCCGGTTCGAGCACGATCACGTCCCGGCCGGAACGGAACGCGTCCGGCGGGCAGGTCATCGGCTCGACCGCCACCGACCGCCGGTGGCGCTCCCCGACCAGGGTGTCCCCGGTGAAGACCTGCCACCATCGGAACGACGGATCGGCCCAGATGCTGACCGCAGCGTCCGAGTCCGGGCTGGAGAGCGTGACGTGGGAACCCCGGTCGTCCACCAGCGCCGGGTCGAGGTCGCCGAAGGCCAGGTCGAGGACGGCCGGACCGATCCGGCGCGGCTCGGTGAAGTCGTACTCGCCACCGGTCACCTTCGCCGCCCCGATCGGCAGCAGCCGGCCGTCCAGCAGCAGCCGGCTGCGCCCCGGCACCCGCAGCAGCAGGTCGTCGACGGCCACCCCGGGCAGTTGCAGGTACGGGTGTACCGAGAAGCCGAAGGGGCAAGCTTCCCGACCGACGTTGGTCGCCTCGTGCCGTACCCGCAGACCGTCCGCGCCGATCCGCCACTCGGCCCGCAGCGCCAGCGGCCACGGATAGCCGACCTGGGCCGGCAGGTCACAGGCGACCACCACCGCGTCCGGCCGCTGCTCGACCAGCCGCCAGGGCAGCCAGTTGACCAGGCCGTGGATCGCGGTGTGCCGCTGCGGCTCGGTCAGCGAGAGCTGCAACTCCTGGCCGGCGAAGGTGTACTGGCCGTCGCGGATCCGGTTCGGCCACGGCGCCAGGACCTGGCCCGCGCAGCCGGGCGGCAGCTCGTCCTCCGCGTACCTGTCGACATAGTCGACGCCGTTCGCCCGGTACGCCCGCAGCCCTCCACCGATCTCGACCACCACGGCCTCCTGGCCTGCGGCGGAAATGGTCCACTGTGCACCGGAGAGCGGCCGGATCGCGGTTGTGACGTTGTCCATGCCGGGACGATAGCGGTTACCCGGCGGTGGCGCCCGGCTGCCCGCCCGCCGCGCCGCTGCCCGGCCCGCCGCCGGCGACCGTAGCCGAACCGGACGGGCCGGGCAGGCCGACAGCCGTAGCCGAACCGGACGGGCCGGCAGCCGTCGCTGAGCCGGACGGTTCGTCGCCAGCCGTGGTCGGGGCGGCTGGCCCGTCGGCAGCAGCCGGCCCGTCGGCAGCAGCCGGCCCGTCGGCAGCAGCCGGCCCGTCGGCAGCAGCCGGCCCGTCGGCAGCAGCCGGCCCGTCGGCAGCAGCCGGCCCGTCGGCAGCAGCCGGGCCGTCGGCAGCGGTGGGCGCGCGGTAGCGAACCAGTGCCGGGAAGGCGAGTCCGAGCAGCAGTGCGAGTACCGCCGCGGCCACGCCGCCGCCCACCCAGGCGATGCCGACCCCGAAACCGGCGGCCATGGTGCCGGCGCGCAGGTCGCCCAGGCGCGGCCCACCGGCGACCACCGTGATGTTGACGCCCTGCAACCGGCCACGCAGCCGGTCCGGGGCGTAGACCTGCAACATCGACTGCCGGAAGACCGCGCTGACCAGGTCGGCCGCGCCGGCGAGCGCGAGCAGCCCGACCGCCAGCCAGAGCTGCCGGGCCAGTCCGGCGGCGGCGATCGCCACGCCCCAGCCGACGACGGCGCAGACCAGGGCCAGCCCCTGCCGGCGGACCCGGCTGATCCAGCCCGAGGTGAGCCCGCCGAGCACCGATCCGATCGCGATCGCGCTGAAGAGCCAGCCGACGGCCGAACCGCCGCCGAACCGCTCCTGCGCGACCTCGGGAAAGAGCGCCCGGGGCATGGCCAGCACCATCGCGATGATGTCGACGGCGAAGGAGAGCAGCAGTACCGGCGTGGTGGCCAGGTAGCGGAACCCGTCCACCACGCTGGTCAGGCCGGCCCGCCGGGGTGCCCCGCCGTTGCCGTCATCCAGCGGCGGCATCGCGGGCAACCGGTAGGTGGCCCAGAGCGAGACGGTGAAGAGCAGCGCGTCCACCCCGTACGCCACCGGCAGCACCGCCTCGACCGGGCCGGCCGAGAAGACCAGACCGGCGGCGAGCGGCCCGAGTACGCCACCGGCGGTCGAGGTGGTGTAGCCGAGCGTGTTCGCCGCCGGCACCAACGTGGTGGGCACCAGCCGGGCGATGATCGCCTGCCGGGCCGGCGAGCTGACCGCGAAGGCGACCGTCTGCACCGCGACCAGGAGCAGCAGCAGCACCGGGCTGCCGACCCGGAAGAGCGCCTGGAGCAGCAGCCCGAGGGTGGAGAGCCACATCAGCAGCGAACTGGCGAGCAGCAGCCGGCGTCGGTCCACCGTGTCCGCCACGGCACCGCCCCAGAGCCCGAAGACCAGCAGCGGAACGAAGCCGGCGATGCCCAGCAGGCCGACCCAGAACGACTCCCGGGTCAGCGCGAACATCTCCACCGGCACGGCGACCGCGGTGAGCTGGAAGCCGAACATCGAGACGCCGTTGCCGACCCAGAGCCGCCGGTACGCCGGCACACGCAGCGGACGTACGTCCATCGCCCATCGGGCGAACCGGCCTCCGGAGCGCGCCCCGGGAACGCCGTTGTCGGCGCCGATCACATCGTCAGGGCCGGTCGACGCGTCAGCGCCGGTCAAGGCGCCAGCCGCTCAATGATCCACTCGTCCGCACCGGTCCGACGGTAGCGCAGCCGATCGTGCAGCCGGCTCGCCCGGCCCTGCCAGAACTCCACAGTCTCCGGGACCACGCGCAGGCCGCCCCAGTGCGGGGGCGCCGGCACCGGCACGTCGCCGGCGAACCGCTCGACGGCGTCCCGGAACCGGGCATCCAGCACGCTCCGGTCGGCGAGCACCCGGGACTGCGGGCTCGCCCAGGCGCCGAGTTGGGAGCCGCGCGGGCGGCCGGCGAAGTACGCCTCCGTCTCGGCCCGGTCGACCGGCCCGATCGTGCCGCAGATCACCACCTGCCGCTGCATCGGAAACCACGGCAGCAGGAGGCTGGCATGCGGGTTCGCCAGCGCCTCGACACCCTTGCGCGACTCGTAGTTGGTGTAGAAGACCAGGCCGCGTTCGTCGTACCCCTTGAGCAGGACCGTCCGGGTGCTGGGCCGCCCCTGCGCGTCGGCGGTGGCCACCACCATCGCGTTCGGCT
This sequence comes from Plantactinospora sp. WMMC1484, assembly GCF_049315195.1. Lineage (NCBI taxonomy): Bacteria > Bacillati > Actinomycetota > Actinomycetes > Micromonosporales > Micromonosporaceae > Plantactinospora > Plantactinospora sp. WMMC1484. The sequence continues at coordinate 1,898,450 of NZ_CP186055.1, read as the reverse complement.
CGGGCAGCCCGGCCGCGACCGCGTCGAGGAACCAGTGGTGGAACTGGGTCCACCATCGGGCCGCCAGATCGGCCTCGACCAGCCCCTCCACCGCGGAGTACTCCCGGCGCAGGTCGGCCGGTGGTGTGTCCCGCATCACGTCACATCCTCGTCGTCTATCGAAAGCGGGCCGGTCCGGGCCGGCCGGGCAGCGGCCGGCACCGGCCCGGCGAGACTTGCGCTTACCGTGCCGTGTCCGCTTACCGTGCCGTGTCGCGCGTAGCACAACCGTGACCTCTCGCAAAGTTAGTTACCCAGCAGGCAAGATGGCACGAATACCTAGCTGAGTTGGCCGAGGGCTCACGCCGGGCACCGCCGGGTGGGCCCTCGATTGCACGGACGACCGATCCAGGAGCGCGCATGTCCGACTTCAAACCGGGGCTCGAAGGCGTGATCGCCTTCGAGACCGCCATCGCCGAGCCCGACAAGGAAGGAGGCGCGCTGCGCTATCGAGGGGTCGACATCGAGGACCTCATCGGCCAGGTCTCCTTCGGCAACGTCTGGGCGCTGCTCGTAGACGGCCGGTTCGGTCCCGGCCTGCCTCCGGCCGAACCGTTCCCGGTGCCGGTGCACTCCGGCGACATCCGGGTCGACGTGCAGTCCGCGGTGGCGATGCTCGCCCCGTACTGGGGGCTGTCGCAGTTCCTCGACATCTCCGACGAGCAGGCCCGGGAGGATCTGGCCCGGGTCTCCGTGACCGCGCTCTCCTTCGTCGCCCAGTCGGCGCGCGGTCTGGGTCTGCCGGCCGTGCCGCAGAAGGAGATCGACAAGGCGGAGACCATCGTCGAGCGCTTCATGAAGCGCTGGCGTGGCGAGCCCGACCCCCGGCACGTCAAGGCCGTGGACGCGTACTTCATCTCCGCCGCCGAACACGGTCTGAACGCCTCCACCTTCACCGCCCGGATCGTCGCCTCGACCGGTGCGGACGCCGCCGCCTGCATCTCGTCCGGGATCGGCGCGCTCTCCGGCCCGCTGCACGGCGGCGCGCCCTCCCGGGTACTGCACATGATCGAGGCCGTCGAGCGCAGCGGCGACGCCGAGGGGTACGTCAAGGGCGTCCTCGACCGGGGCGAGCGGTTGATGGGCTTCGGACACCGGATCTACCGGGCCGAGGACCCGCGCGCCCGGGTGCTCCGGCGCACCGCCAAGGAGCTCGGCGCGCCCCGCTTCGAGATCGCCGAGGCGCTGGAGAAGGCCGCTCTGGAGGAGTTGCACGCCCGTAAGCCCGACCGGGTGCTCGCCACCAACGTCGAGTTCTGGTCGGCCGTGGTCCTCGACTTCGCCGAGGTACCGGCACACATGTTCACCTCCATGTTCACCTGTGCCCGGATGGGCGGTTGGAGCGCGCACATCCTGGAGCAGAAGAAGCTGAAGCGGCTGGTCCGACCCGCCGCCCGCTACACCGGCCCCGGCCCCCGCAAGCCCACCGAGGTCGAAGGCTGGGACGCCGTCCCCCACGACGTCTGAGGTGCAAGGAAGGGCCCCCGCTTATCGTTTTCTGTTGTAGCGGGGGCCCTTCCTTGCACCCACGGCGGGAGTGTGGGGGAGAACTCAGCCGGTGCGGTGGGATCGCCGGGCGGGTCCTGGGGTGCGGGTGCGAGGATGGGCGGGCGGCAGCGTCGCCGGATCAACCGCTCGGCTCACGGGCCACCCGGCCCACCGGAAGGATCTTCTAACCGTGGCTGACGTTTCGACCATTCGGATCCCTGACGAGATCAAACCCGCTGACGGCCGGTTCGGCTGCGGCCCGTCCAAGGTGCGTCCCGCGGCGGTCTCCGCGCTGGCCGACGTCGCCACGACCTACCTCGGCACCTCGCACCGGCAGAAGACCGTACGCGACCAGGTCGCCCGGCTGCGCCGCGGCATCGCCGAGTTCTTCTCCCTGCCTGAGGGCTACGAGGTGGTCCTCGGCAACGGCGGCACCACCGCCTTCTGGGAGGTCGCCACCTTCGGGCTGGTCCGGGACCGGGCCCAGTTCGCCAGCTTCGGCGAGTTCGGCGCCAAGTTCGCGAAGTCGGTGAAGGATGCGCCGTTCCTCGGCGAGCCGACCGTCCACAGGTCCGACCCGGGCAGCGCCCCGGCGCTGGTCGCCGAGGCCGGGGTCGACGTCTACGGCACGCCGCAGAACGAGACCTCGACCGGCGTCGCGGTGCCGATCCGCCGGGTGGCCGGCGCCGACGACGACGCGCTGCTGCTGGTGGACGCCACCTCCGGCGCGGGCGGCCTGGAGGTGGATGTCCGGGAGACCGACGTCTACTACTTCGCCCCGCAGAAGTGCTTCGGCTCCGACGGCGGGATCTGGCTGGCGCTGATGTCGCCGGCCGCGCTGGCCCGGGCCACCGAGATCAAGTCGTCCGGCCGCTACGTCCCGGCCTTCCTCGACCTGGTCACCGCGATCGACAACTCCCGGCTGGAGCAGACCTACAACACCCCGGCGCTGGCCACCGTCTTCCTCGCGGCCGAGCAGACCGACTGGATGAACGCGCAGGGCGGGCTGGCCTGGGCGACCAAGCGCACCGCCGAGAGCGCCTCGATCGTGTACGGCTGGGCCGAGCGCTCCGCCGTGACGACACCCTTCGTGACCGACCCGGCACTGCGCTCCAATGTGGTGGCCACGGTCGACTTCGCCGAGGGCGTCGACGCCACGGCGATCGCCAAGGTGCTGCGGGCGAACGGGATCCTCGACACCGAGCCGTACCGGAAGCTGGGCCGCAACCAGCTCCGGATCGCGCTCTTCCCGGCCGTCGAGCCCAGCGACGTGGAAGCCCTGACCACCTGCGTCGACTACGTGGTCGACCGGCTCTGAGCCGATTCGCCGCTCGGGTCGGGCCGGTCGGACAAACCACCCGGCCCGAGTGATCAATCTACCCAGCTCACCCGCGACATGCGGGCGCGCCTCTCCCCAAGGAGTGACGGACCGGCGTACCGTGTGGGAGGACGCCCGGGTGGCTGACCTGTGGCGTGGGGCCAGCGAGGCGGGACGGAGGCAACGCGATGCGGCCAGTACGCTTCGTCGCCCTCTCCGAGGACGGCCAAGCTATGGTGCTCACCGACGAGGTGGGCCGACTTCTCGCGCTGCCGATCGACGAGCGGGTCGCGACCGTCCTGCACCACGAGCCCGGCAGCGCCCCACTGGCCGCGGTCGGCGGCGTCACCGAGCCTGCCCCTTCACTGTCGCCGCGGGACATCCAGGCCCGGATCCGCTCCGGCGAGTCGGCCGAGGACGTGGCGCGGATTGCCGGGGTTCCGGTCGACCGGGTGCTGCGCTACGCCGGGCCGGTGCTCCAGGAGCGGGCGATGCTCGCTCAGCACGCCCGACGCACCCGGCTCAGGAACGCGGAAAACCAGGCGCCGCTAGCCGAGATCGTCGACGGCCGGCTCTCCCAGCACGGCATCGACACCGAGAAAATCTCCTGGGACGCCTACCGGCGCGACGACGGCACCTGGCGGATCATCGCGACCTGGCCGTCAGGGAAGGCGACCGCGCAGGCGATCTGGGATCTCGACAAGGCGCGCCAGGCGGTGACGCCACACGACGACATGGCGCAGTACCTCTGCGCCGAGCGGCCGGCACCGCTGCTCGGTCAGGAGCCCGCGCCGGAACGCGGCGGTCACGCCCTGCCCGGCCCGTCCCGGGTGGAGCCGAGCCGCGGCGGTCACGGGCTGCCGGCACCGGCCGGCGAGCACACCCGTTCCGGTCGGGACCCGATCCGGGCCGGCCGCGACGCGCTGCTCGCCGGGCTCGACCGCCCGCTCGGCTCGTCCGCAGGGCGCGGCCTCGACCCGGCCGCGTCGATGGCGTCGCCGGACGCGCCCCGGCAGCGGCCGGTTTCGGGCGGTGCCGCCGCACTGCTCGGTGGTGGCTCCGGTTCCGCCTTCGACGACGACGCCGACGCGCCGAAGGAGGTCCCGGCGGTGCCCTCGCTGGCGGTGCTACGGCCGCGCCGCGCCGCCGCCGCAGGCTCCGGCGAGGCCGGTGACGCCTCGGGCAAGCCGCGCAAGCGCCTCCCGAGCTGGGACGACGTGCTCTTCGGCAGCGGCCCCGCCGCACGCGAAACCTCCTGACGGCGACCACCGCCGCAGGTCCCCGGTGGGCCGCCGCCGCACGCGAAACCTCCTGACGGCGACCACCGCCGCAGGTCCCCGGTGGGCCGCCGCCGCACGCGAAACCTCCTGACGGCGACCACCGCCGCAGGTCCCCGGTGGGCCGCCGCCGCACGCGAAACCTCCTGACGGCGACCACCGCCGCAGGTCCCCGGTGGGCCGCCGCCGCAGGGGAGGCCTTCTGACGCCGACCGCCGGCCGCGAGGGATCCTGGCCCGGCGGCGGAGGTCAGCTACCGAGCGGCCAGGCCGCCAGCCGGTCGTACGTCGGCCGGGGGCCGAGGTGGCTGCGGACCAGCACCAGCTCGGTGGCCGGCCAGCAGGGCCCGAGGTAGCTGTCGAGGACACTCAGGTCCTCGTCGATGCTCGCCCGGTCCAGCCGGTCGCCGGGACGGGCCAGGGTGAGGTGCGGTCGCAGCGGCCTCCAGTCGAACGGGATCCTGGATCGGCGCAACTCCCGCCGGATCGTCTCGGCCAGCCTGTGCAGGGCATCGACCTCGCCGAGCAGCCCCACCCAGAGCACCGTGAACCGCCCCCGGCCGAACCGTCCACCACCGCCGAGCCGCAACCGGGGAGGTGGCCGGCCGGACGAGCCCGGATGCTCGGCAGCGGCCGAGGTCTCCTCGCCGGAGCGGGAGCGACGGCGGCGGAGAGGTGGCCGGTGCCACAGCTCGACGGCTCGGGAGAGCGCCTCCTGCACCGTGCCCAACCGGTCGTCCGGCACCTCGCCGAGGAACGCCACGGTCACGTGCAGGTTCGACCGGGCGGCCGGCCGGACGTTGATCCCGGCGTCGGCCGCCGCGCCGGTCCGGAGCCGGCGCACCTGCGCCATGACGTCGTCCAGCGCCTCCGGCGGCGGGTAGATGGCTACGAAGAGCCGCACCGGGGAATTCTTTCCGGCGGGCGGGGCGGTGGCCGGTGACTCAACTGCCACCCTGGCGCGGGCCGGTCTGCGGAGAGGCAAGGACCAGGCCGGCCGCCTGCAACTCGCCCTCGACGCGTACCCGCTCGATCTCCCGGTCGACCCCGTCGAGGTCGCCGAGGTGCTCCGCCACGCCCAGGCACCGGCTGGCCAGGCGCAGCCGGTCGTCGTACGCCTCCAGCACCGCATCCTGCCAGAGCCGGGACCGCCCGGCGACGCTGCGCCGCTGGTCGCCCAGCCGGCGCAGGTCGGCGGCGATGCGCTCGATCGCCGGATGCTCCACCCGGTCGAGCTGGGTGGGGTCGACCTGTCGGGTCAGCACATCCACTTCGAACGTCCGGTCGAGCCGGTCTATGGTGCGACGCGACCGCCGGCTGTCCCGGCGGTCGGCGAGCCAGCCGGCGCACCGGTCGAGCAGCTCGTCCGCGAAGACCAGCGCGGCCACCAGGGCCGGCAGGCAGGCTACGGCAAGAAGTGCCAGCGGCAGCGCGAGAGCATGCACGATGGCCACATCCTCGGACGCTAACCGGCGGCAACCCGCCCCGCCACCGGTTTTGCGGTGAACGAATATTCACCTGGTCGCCGGGGCGAGAGCCAGGCGCAACCGGTCGACGGCCGCCCGGTCGCCCGCCCAGCCGACGGCGTCGTCGGCGGAGCGCCGCCAGAGCCAGAGCAGCAACTCCTCGGGCGCGGCGCTGATGGTCGCGGTTGCCCCGCCAGCCGCCGGCCCTTCGACCCGGGTGACGGGCTCGGCCCGGGTGACGGAGTCGGCCCGGGTGACGGAGTCGGCCCGGGTGACGGGATCGGCCGGGTCGGAGACCACCGTCGCGCCCTCGGGGCCGAGCCGGACCAGCCAGCTTGTCGGCCCGGCGGTGGCGACGAGCTGGACCGCCGCGTCAGGCAGTACGGCGGCGAACTCCTCCGGCCACCGCCGGGTGCCGTAGCCGAGGAAGATCCGTAACACCTCGTCGATGCCGTCGGTGGCGAGGTCGTCGGGGATCTCCGTCACCGGCTGGACAGTCGCCAGCTCGGTGTCGACCCGGTGGACGACCGTCTCCTGTGCCATCCGCCGGAGCCAGAAGCCGACCGTCTGGTCCGGGTCATACCAGGTGGGGGCCAGCGCGGCCGAGTCCCGGGCGTCGAACTCGGCGCGGAGCGCGAGACAGGCCCGGTCGAGCAGGGCCAACGGCTCCACCCCGGAGACGTCCGGCGGCCACGCCGCGGGCATCCGCCCGGCCCGCATGCACTCCACCTTGTGCAGATAGACCAGGGCGAGGTGCCGGACCAGGTCGGCCACCGTCCAGCCCGGGCAGCCCGGCACGGGGGCGGCCAGATCGGCGGAGGCGACCTGCCGCAGCCGGGCCTGGTCGGCGGCCAGGCACTCCAGGAGTCGCACGCGCAGCATGTGGCCAGCTAACCAGAGGGGCCCGACGCCCGCAGGTCGCCGAGCCGGTCACCGGATCGCCGGCAGCCGCCGCAGGCAGGCTGCGAGCTGCGGGGACTACCCTTTCAGGTGTCCGCCGGGTGCACGACGTAGAAGCGGGGCAGCGGCAGGATGCGCAGCCGGAGCCGGGTGCCGGTGCGATGCAACTGCCAGACCAGCGCCGCACCGGCGACGGTCAGCGAGATCAGGCCGCCGATCCAGATGCTCGCCCCGGCGCCGAAGCGTTCGGCGATCCAGCCGATGATCGGTGCGCCGACCGGATTGCTACCGAGGAAGACCAGCACCCAGAGCGACATCACCCGCCCCCGGAACGCCGCGTCGACGCCGAGCTGCACCCGCTGGTTGGATGCCTGGGCGAAGAAGACCATGAAGAAACCGGTCAGCGGCAGCAGCGCCACCACCAGCCAGTACGTCGGTGCGAGCCCGACCAGCGTGCCGCAGAGCCCGGTGGCGACGGCAGCGCCGAGCACCACCCAGACCGAGGGGCGGCTGCGCCGGCCACTGCCGGCGAGCGCCCCGACCAGCGCACCGACCGCGAGGGCGGTGGTGAAGAGGCCGAACGAGGCGGCTCCGGTGTTGAAGGTGGTCTTGGCGAGCGCCGAGAGGGTGAGCTGGAAGTTGAAGAGCGACAACCCCAGCACCGACATCAGCACCATCGGCAGCACCAGGTCGGAGCGGCGGGCGACGTACCGGAGGCCGTCGATCACCCGGGCGGACCCGCGCTCGCCGAGCGGCGGAAGCTTCTCACGGTGCAGCTCGGCCGGGCGCATCAGCACCACGCAGACCACCGGGGCGATCGAGCTGAGCGCGCTGACCAGGAAGACCGGGCCGACATCGAAGAGGGCGATCCCCAACCCGGCCACCGCCGGGCCGATGATCCGGGCGGAGTTGAAGGTGGCGGCGGAGAGCGCCAGCGCGTTCGGCAGCAGCGGGGTGCCGACGAGTTCGGAGACGAAGGACTGCCGCACCGGCGTCTCGACCGCGTTCGCCACGCCGAGCAGGCCGGCGAAGACGAAGACGTGCCACAGCTGGACGATGCCGGTGAGCACCAGCACGCTCATCCCGAGCGCCAGCACGCTCCAGGTGGTGTTGGCGAGAAAGAGCAGCAGCCGCTTGTCGTAGCGGTCGGCCAGCCGGCCGGAGAGGAGGGTGAGCAGGAGCACCGGGGTGAACTGTAACGCGATGACCACGCCGAGCGCGGACGCCGAGTCGTCCGAGAGGTTCAGGACGAGCCAGTCCTGGGTGGTGAACATCATCCACACGCCGATCAGCTTGGTCAGCTGACCGGTGGCGAAGAGCCGGTAGTTGCGGACCGTCAGGGACTGGAACATGGTGCTCAGCTTTGCCCGCACTCGGGGTGCGCCTCCTCGGGTCGTACGCGTCATCCTCGACCCTCGGCCTCGACGTTGCGGCCTGAAGGTCCTCGCGGACGAAGCGGACCCGATCCCCGGCGGCGGTCAGTCGCGCGCCACCTTCTGCAGGATCTCCGCGGCGCGCTGGAGCGCGTCGCGTTCCTCCGGGGTCAGCTCGGCGAGCCGACCCGCCAGCCACTCGTTGCGGGCCCGGTCGAACTGGGCGAGCATCGCGCGGCCGGTGTCGGTGGTCGCCAGGATGACCTGCCGGCCGTCGGTCGGATGGGGGGTGCGCTGCACGAGGCCGCGCTCCTCCAGCTTCGCAACGATCTTGGTCATGGTCGGCGGCTGCACCCGCTCGGTGTCGGCCAGCTCGCGGGGGGTCAGCGCACCGGCCAGCTCCAGGCTGGTCAGCGCGGAGAGCTGGGTCCCGGTGAGGTCGCCGACCGGCCGGGTCTGCCGTACCCGTCGGTTGAGTCGGGTGATCGCGTCCCGCAGCACCGTCGCAAGCTGCGCGGGGGACATGCGTTTCGCCATCACCGTCCACTCCGTCACAGTCGTTAGCCTAACTAATAAGCCAGGCTAACGACCACCGATTATGACCACGGTCACCGGGACTCGGCGCCCGGTCGGCACGGTGCCGACGGACGGCGAGTGGTGTGCCACAGGCTAGAACAGCACGGTCTCGAGCGGGCCACGCAGGAAGTAGAGCACGAAGAGCACGGCCACCCCGTAGAGCAGCGGATGCACCTCCCGGGCCCTGCCCCGGGCCACCTTCAGCAGCACGTAGCTGATCACCCCGGCCCCGATGCCGTTCGAGATCGAGTAGGTGAACGGCATCAGCACGATGGTGAGGAACGCCGGGATGGCGATCTCGTAGTCGGTCCAGTCGATGGTCCGGACCGCGGTCATCATCAGGAAGCCGACCACCACCAGCGCGGTCGAGGCCGCCTCGAAGGGCACCACCACGACCAGCGGGGCCAGGAACATGGCCAGCAGGAAGAGCCCGCCGGTGACCAGGTTGGCCACCCCGGTCCTGGCCCCCTCCGCGACCCCGGCCGCACTCTCGATGTACGAGGTGTTGCTCGACGTGCTCGCCGCACCGCCGGCCGCGGCGGCGATCGAGTCCACCAGCAGGATCTCCCGGGTACGCGGCGGCATCTTCTGCTCGTCCAGCAGCCCGCCCTCCTGCCCGACCGCCACCATCGTGCCCATGGTGTCGAAGAAGTCGGTGATCAGCAGGGTGAAGACGAACATGATCGCGACGAGCACGCCGGCCCGCTGCCAGGAACCGAGCAGGTCGAAGTGGCCCAGCAGGGAGAGGTCCGGGGTGTCCACCACGGTCTCCGGCAGCCTCGGCACGTTGAGCGACCAACCGGACGGGTTGGGCTGCCCGTCCACGAACGACGGCCCGACCTTGACGATCGCCTCCACCACGATCGCCAGCACGGTCGAGGCGAGGATGCCGATCAGGATCGCGCCCCTGACCCGGCGCACCACCAGCACAAGCGTGAGCAGCAGCCCGAGGACGAAGACCAGGGCGGGCCAGGTCACCAGTTTGCCGCCGATGCCGAGCCCGACCGGGACGGTGGTGCCGGCGGCGTCCGGGATCCGGCGGACGAAGCCGGCGTCGACCAGCCCGATGATGGTCAGGAAGAGCCCGATGCCGACCCCGATCGCGGTCTTGAGCTGCGTCGGCACCGACCGGAACACGGCGGTACGCAGCCCGGTGAGCACCAGGACGGCGATGATCACACCCTCGATCACCACCAGGCCCATCGCGTCGGCCCAGGTCATCTGCGGCGCGATCTCGTACGCCACCAACGCGTTGACGCCAAGCCCGGCGGCCAGCGCCAGCGGGAACCGGGCGACCACACCCATCAGGATGGTCATCACCCCGGCCACCAGGGCGGTCGCCGCCGCCAGCGCCGGAATGGCCAGCTGCGCACCGTCCCCGTCGACCGCGTTGCCCAGGATCAGCGGGTTGAGCACCACGATGTAGGCCATCGTGAAGAACGTGGCGAGCCCACCGCGCACCTCCCGGCCCGGGGTCGAGCCGCGCGCCGTGATCTCGAAATACCGGTCGAAGGCGTTGTTCATCGCGTCCTCGCAGGGGGTGTACGAGTGTGATCGGGGCATCGTCCCAGATCAACCGTTACCGGCAAAGGCCCGCCTCGTTACCAACCCCTACCAGTACGGCCGTACGCTGGAACGGTGTCCGAGGAACCGCCGATCGAGCCACTCGATCCACCGATGGTGCCGTTCGCCGTGGCCGGGATCGTCGTCTGGGCGGCCGTCGGGCTGGTGCTGCTGATCTTCTTCCGGGGCTGGCTCGCCGACACCGGCCGGGAGAACTGGCTCTGGATCTGCCTCGCCGGTGTCGTGGTCGGGTTTCCCGGGCTGGCCGTGATGATCCGGCACGACGCCAACCGCCGTCGCCGCCGCAGCGGCAGGTGAGCGGGTTCCGACCTCAGCCCTGCCCGTACGGCTCGGACGGTTCGCCGGTCTCGGCCGGGCCGGACGCCCGACCCACCGCGACCGCCTCGACCTCGCTGTCGTCGTAGATGGTCGGCAACTCCTCGACCGGCACCTCGGCCGCCTCGACCAACGCCTCGGAGTGCGCGCCGCAGCCGTGGTCGGCGCTGACCGCCCGGCCGTCGTCCGGGGCGTAGAAGTTTCCGCAGACCCCGAAGGACTGGCGCAGCGCACCGGCCAGCGGGAGATAGAAGCCGCAGGTGCCACAGCGGGCACTGCGCGGTGCGGCGACCGCGATCGGGGCGGCCGGGCCGTGGTCGCCGTCATACCACCGCTGGGCGGTGTCGGAGCGCCCCTCCCTGGACATCACCCGGGCCCGCCCGAGCCCCAGCTCCCAGGCCGTCTCCTCCACCGCGGGATCGTCGGAGAGCAGGTAGCCGGGGGCGAGCCGCTCGTCGTCGGCCGGAGTGGGCAGCAGGTCGCCGACACCGAGATCACCCGGCTGGAGCCGTTCCTGCCACGGCAGCCAGCTCGGCGCCAGCAGCGCGTCCGGGCCGGGCAGCAGGGTGGTCTCGCAGACCGTGACGTGCCGGCTGCGCGGCACCCGGGTCACCGTGACGGCCCAGCGCCACCCCCGGTAGCCGGCGAGCCGGCACTCGAAGAAGTGCGTCACGAGCCGGTCGGCCTCGGCGATGACGCCCTGGTGGTCGCCGACCTCCGCCGGGTCGACCTCGGTGATCCCGGCCCGCGCCACGTCCACGGCGGTGGCGCAGACCTGGTCGAGGCGGGCCGTGCGCGAGGTGCTGCTCCTGGTCACCCACCCATTCTTGCCTATCCTTGACGGCGGGTCGGCGGCACTCCCCGGCTGTTTTCACCGCAGACATATCTCGGCACAGATCCGACGGTCACCGACCAGATGGGCGAGGATGGTCCTCATGCCGCTGTTCAGCCGCTCTGGGCGATCGATACCCGGACGCGTCGTCGGTACGGCGTTCCGTGCCGTCAGGCTGCTCTTCCGAGGTTCGCTCGGCAGCGCCCGCTGGACGACGCGCCGGGTGGCCCGGGTACGCACCAGGGGTGCCGGCGGCGAGGTCGGGATGGTGCGCCTCTTCGACCTGCACGCCGCCTCCTGCGCCGGCGACACCCTGATCACGATCGGCCTGGCCGGGACGATCTTCTTCAACGCCCCGCTCGGCGAGGCGCGGAGCAAGGTCGCGCTCTACCTGCTGGTCACCATGGTGCCGTTCGCGCTGCTCGCCCCGGTGGTCGGGCCGCTGCTCGACCACTTCCGGCACGGCCGCCGGTACGCGCTCGCCGCCACCATGCTGGGCCGGGCCTTCCTGGCCTGGCTGATCTCCGACTACATCCACGGCTTCGGGCTCTATCCGGCCGCCTTCGGCGTGCTGGCGCTCTCCCGCGCCTACGGGGTGGCCCGGTCGGCGGCGGTCCCCCGGCTGCTCCCGGACGGGATCGGGCTCTCCCAGGCCGGCGCCCGGGCCAGCGTCTACGGTTCGATCGCCGGCGGACTGGTCGTGCCGATCGGGGTGGCAGCGTTCTGGTTCGGCCCGCAGTGGCCACTCCGGGTCGCCTCGGTGATCTTCCTGGTCGGCATGGTGATCGCGCTCCGCCTGCCGCCCCGGGCCGACTCGGATCCCCCGGAGACCGTGCCGAGGGCGTTCCGCGCGCTCCGCCCAGGCCGCAACGGGCGGGAGCGTGCGCTCAGCCGCAGCGGCCCGGGCGGCCGGCTGGTGGTCGCCGCCCTGGTCGGCAGCGCCGCGCTGCGCGGCGGCTACGGCTTCCTGCTGCTCTTCCTCGCCTTCGCGATAAAGGCCGGCGACCTGGAGACCGAGCTCTTCGGCCGGCAACACGGCGCCGAGGTCGCCCTCGGGGTGATCGGGGCCGGGCTCGGCATCGGGACGTTTCTGGCCACCGCCCTCGGCACCCGGCTGCGGATCCACCGCCCGGTGGTGCTCCAGGCCACCGGCCTGGTGCTGGTGACCGCGGTCGGGGTGCTGGCCACGCTCCACTTCTCGCTGCTGCTGGTCGCGCTGCTCTGCCTGGTCACCGCCGTGATCAGCGGCGTCGCCAAGCTCGCCGTGGACGCCTCGATCCAGGAGCGCGTGCCGGAGCGGCTCCGGGCGACCGCGTTCGCGCACTCCGAGACGGTGCTGATGCTCGCCTTCGTGGCCGGCGGCGGGCTCGGGCTGGTGCCCGTGGAGGGGCGGATCGGGATCGGGATACTCACCGCCCTCGCCGCCGCCGGGACCGTCTGGGCGGTCGTCTCCGCCAGTCGGCTCCGGGGCGAGCGGCTCTCCGGCCGGGCGGCGGCCGAGGTCACGGCACCGACCTCCCCCGCGCCGGCCGGCGGTCGCGCCGCACCGGCCGGCGGCGCCGCACCCGCCTCCGGCGCCGCCGCACCCGCCTCCGGCGGTGGGCCCTCCGCCGATGTGCCCGCTGCCGAAGACGTACCGGTGGAGAAGGCCGAGGATGATCCGGGACTGGCGCCCCCCGGCTACCACATCTACCGGCCGTCGTCCGCCGTACCCGGATCGGGACCGGGCGACGACGGCTCCCGCCAGGAATCGCGGGGGACGTAGTGGGTGGGACGCTGCTGGTGGTCACCGCCGTCCCGGCCGAGGCCGAGGCGGTACGCGCCGGCCTGGTCGGCGACGGGGTGACCGTCGCCCCCGTCGGGGTCGGCCCGGCCGCGGCCGCCGCCGGCACCGCCCGGCTGATCGCACTCGCCGAGGCGGCCGGCCGGTCGTACCGGGGGGTGCTCAGCGTCGGCATCGGCGGCGGATTCCCGGGCCGGGTCGCGGTGGGCGGCACCGTCGTCGCCACCCGCAGCATCGCGGCCGACCTCGGCGCCGAATCGCCGGGCGGCTTCCTCCCCCTCGACGAGTTGGGCTTCGGCGTCACGGCGCTGCCCGCCGACCCGGCACTGCTCGACGTGTTGCGGGCCGGGCTACCGCAGGCGGTCACCGGCGCCGTCCTCACCCTGAGCACGGTGACCGGCACGGCCGCAACCAGCACCGGCCTGCTGGCCCGGCACCCGGACGCGGTGGCCGAGGCCATGGAGGGGTACGGGGTGGCGACCGCAGCCGCCGACGCCGGCCTGCCCTTCGCCGAGCTGCGTACGATCTCCAACCCGATCGGGCCGCGCGACCGCTCGGCGTGGCAGATCGGTGCCGCCTTCGCGGCCCTCACCGCCGCCTTCGGGCTGGTCGGTCAGCAGCTCTGAGCCGCCGGCGCCCGATACCCAACCCGCGACACTCGGGGGCGGACGTGATCTGGCCGACCGGCGGTGCCCATCCGGGTGGCGGCCGGAGCGGGTGGGGTTACGGTGGGCGGCGTGGCGCTCTCGCTGGCGATCTCGCCCTGCCCCAACGACACCTTCGTGTTCCACTCCCTGGTGCACGGGCTCGTCCCCGGTGCCCCGCCGATGGAGGTGACCTACGCCGACGTGGACGTCACCAACACCGCCGCGCAGCGGGGGGCGTACGACCTGGTGAAGGTGAGCTACGCGGCGCTGCCCTGGCTGCTCGACGACTACCACCTGCTGCCCTGCGGCGGGGCGCTCGGCCGGGGCTGCGGGCCGCTGGTGCTGACCCGGCCGGACCGGGCCGGCGACGCCGACCTGACCGGGGCGACCGTGGCGGTGCCCGGCGACCGGACCACGGCGTACCTGCTGTTCCGGCTCTGGTCGGCGCGGCGGCCCCCGGCCCGGATCGAGGTGGTCCCGTTCCACGAGATCATGCCGGCGGTGGCGGCCGGCCGGTACGACGCCGGGCTGGTCATCCACGAGGCCCGGTTCACCTATCCCCGACACGGCCTGACCGCCCTGGTCGACCTCGGCGAATGGTGGGAGGGCGAGACCGGCCTGCCGATCCCGCTCGGCGCCATCCTGGCCCGCCGGGGCGGCGTCGACCCGGTCGAGGCGGCCGGTTGGATCCGCGACTCGGTACGCCGGGCCTGGGCCGACCCGGCCAGCACCGAGGAGTACGTGCTCGCGCACGCCCAGGAGATGGAGCGCGACGTGGTCGACCGACACATCGCGCTCTACGTCAACGAGTTCACCGCCGAGCTGGGCGACGAGGGGCGGGCCGCGGTCGACGCCCTGCTCGGTCGGGCGGCGACGGCCGGGCTGACCCCTCAGATCTCCAGTTCGCGGGCGACCGCGTGGACGAGCTGAGCCACGGTCTGCGCGGTCTTCCGGTCGGGGAACCGGCCCCGGCGCAGGTCCGGCTGGACCTTCGCCTCCAACACCTTGATCATGTCTTCGACCAGGCCGTGCAGCTCCTCGGCCGGCCGGCGGCGAAGCTCCGCCATGGACGGTGGCGCGTCCAGCAGCTTCACCCCGAGCGCCTGCGCGCCCCGGCGGCTGTCCACGACGCCGAACTCGACCCGCTGGCCGCCCTTCAGGTCGGTGACACCAGCCGGCAGCGCGCCCTTCGGCAGGAACACGTCGCCACCCTCGTCACTGGTGACGAATCCGTATCCCTTGGCCGCGTCGTACCACTTCACTCGACCCGTCGGCACCTGAACCTCGACTCCCCTGATGAGATTGCTGTCCTCACAAGGCTAGCCGCATCACCCGCGCAAGCGCCTGCGGGAATCCGGTAAGGTCCGCCAGGACCAGGTCGGCGCCGGCCGCGCGCAGCTCGTCACCGTCGTGCGACCCGGTGGTGACGCCGAGCCCGGGTATGCCCGCAGCCTGCGCCGCCTGCATGTCGGCGACGTGGTCACCGACGTAGAGCTCCGCGCCGTGCGTGGTCAGCGCGGTCGCCTTCTCCGCCGCGAAGAGTTCGCCGACCAGGTCGTCGACCGGCAGACCGAGGTGGTCCAGGTGCAGCCGGGCCAGCGGACCGTACTTCCCGGTGACGACCACCACCCGCAGCCCCCGCGCCCGGACGTCGGCCAGTGCCTCGGCCGCGCCGGGCAGCGGGCGGGACCGCGTGATCGCGTACTCGGGATAGAGCGACCGGTAGATCTCGACCGCCTCGTCCAGCCGCTCCGGCGGGAACCAGTTCCGCAGCTCGGTGCGGAGCTTCGGGCCGAGCCGGCTCACCACGAGGTCCGCGTCGACGTACACCCCGGTAGCGGCGGTGAGCGCCCGGTAGGCGGCGGCGATCCCCGGCCGGGTGTCGATCAGGGTCATGTCGAGGTCGAACCCGACCGCTGGGGCAGCCACGCCGCCATGATCGCACGCCAGGTGCGACGGCCCGGCGCGGCGGCGACCAACGCGCACGGCGGGTGCGACGGCCGGCAGCCGCGTCGGCGTCCGACGCGCACGACCGGGGCCCGGCCGGATAGCGTGGAACGACGATGAGCACACTCGCCGACCACCTGCGGGCGCTGCCCGACGAGGCGCTGGCCGCCCTTTTCCGGCTGCGTCCCGATCTCGTCGTGCCGGTACCGACCGATCTGTCCGCCCTGGCGATCCGCGCCCAGTCCCGGGTGTCGGTGGCGCGGGCGCTGGACGGGCTCGACGAATTCACCCTGCGGATCATGGACGCGGCCCGGCTGACCCGTGACACAGATCATGCCGGGGCGGGAGGTCGCGCCGAGACGTCGGCGGAGGCGATCCTCGCCCTGGCCGCCGGGACCGGCCGCCGGGTGGACCGGGCCGCGGTCCGGGCCGCCGTCGACCGGCTCCGGGCGCTCTTCCTGCTCTACGGGCCGGTGGACGCCCTGCGGGTCGTGCCGGCGGTCGACGAGGTCTGCCCGCCGTACCCGGCGGGGCTGGGCCGGCCGGCGGCGGAGCTGGACCCGGAAGCGGCCGCGCTGGTCGCGGACCCGGCCCGGCTGCGCCGTACCCTGCTGGCCGCCCCGCCGCCGGCCCGGGCGATCCTGGACCGGCTCGCTGCGGGGCCGCCGGTCGGCACTCTGCCGGCGCCGGCCGCCGCCCCGCCCGCAGAGGGCGCCCCAGCCGCAGAGGGCGGCCCAGCCGCACCCGGAGCGGGCAGCGCGGCGGCGCCCGTCTCCTGGCTGGTGGAGAACCGCCTGCTGGTGCCGGTCCCCGAGACCGCCGGCGGAGCCGCCGCACCGGCCGCCGTGGAGCTGCCCCGGGAGGTCGGCCTGCTGTTGCGCCGCGACACCGGACCGCTCGGTCCGCTGCGCCCGCAGCCGCCGGCGGTGGCCGGCGCCGCCCGGGAGCCGAAGGCCGCCGACTCGGCCGGGGCCGGGCAGGCCATGGAGGCGGTACGGAACACCGAGGCGCTGCTCGACCAGCTCGCCGCCGAACCCGCCCCGGTACTCCGCTCCGGCGGGCTCGGCGTACGCGACCTGCGCCGACTGGCCAAGGCCACCGGGCTGGACGAGTCGACCGCCGCGCTGCTGCTGGAGGTGGCATACGCGGCGGGCCTGGCCGGCGAGCTCGACCTGCCCGGGGCGGCCACCACCCGCAACGGCGCGGACCAGCAGATGCTGCCGGCCGCCGGCTACGAGGGCTGGCGGGACGCCTCGCTGGCGCACCGCTGGGAGCACCTGGCTCGGGCCTGGCTCACCATGACCCGGCAGGTGGGGCTGGTCGGCCAGCGCGACGAGCGGGACCGGCCGATCACCGTACTCTCCGCCGAGGCGGAGCGGGCCGGGGTGCCGGCGGTGCGGCAGGCCGTCCTCGACGTACTCGCCGGTCTCGAACCGGGCACCGCGCCCGGCCCGGACGAGGTGGTCGACCTGCTCGCCTGGCGGGCGCCCCGGCGCAGTCTCGGCCGGGAGACCGGCCAGCGGGAGGTGCTGGCCGAGGCTGCCCTGCTCGGCGTCACCGGGCTCGGCGCGCTCACCACCTACGGCCGGCTGCTGCTGGCGCGGTGGAGCGGCGGGGACAGCCGGCTCGGCGAGCCCGGCGACGACCCGCTCGGCGTCCGGCCGGACGCGGCCGGTGCGGCCGGCGGCGGCTCCGCCGCGGTGCGGGCGCTGGACGCGCTGCTGCCGGCACCCGTCGACCACTTCCTGGTGCAGGCCGACCTGACCGTGGTGGTGCCCGGACCGCCCGAGCCGACGCTCGCCGCCGAACTGGCGACCGTGGCCGAGCAGGAGTCGGCGGGCGGGGCCAGCGTGCACCGGGTCACCGCGGGGAGCGTGCGGCGGGCCCTGGACGCCGGGTACGCGGCCGAGGACCTGCACACACTCTTCAAACGCCGGTCCCGTACCCCGGTCCCGCAGAGCCTGACCTATCTCGTCGACGACGTGGCCCGCAAGCACGGCGGGCTCCGGGCCGGCTCGGCCGGGTCGTACCTGCGCAGTGACGACGAGGCGCTGCTGGCCGAGGTGCTCGCCGACCGCCGGCTCGCCCCGATGTCGCTGCGCCGCCTCGCCCCGACGGTGCTGGTCACGCCGCACCTGGTGGGGCGGCTGCTCACCGCGCTGCGCGACGCCGGCTATGCGCCGGTCTCCGAGGATGCCAGCGGGGCAACGGTGCTGACCCGGCCGAAGATGCGCCGGGCCCCCGCCCGTGGCTCGATCGCCAACCGGGTCACCGATCCGCTCGCCACCCCCAGGCTGACCACGCCCCGGCTGCTCGGAATCGTGGAGCAGATCCGCCGGGGCGACGCGGCGGCCCGGGCCGCCCGCCGGGCACCGAGCACGGTCCGCGACGCCGGCCGGCCGGGTGGCGCCGCCCCGGGAGTGGCGACCGCCCACGCGCACACCCAGGCGCTCGCCGTGCTCCAGCAGGCGGTCCGGGACAGGGCGCTGGTCTGGGTCGGGTACGTCGACGCGCACGGCGCCACCGCGTCCCGGCTGGTACGTCCGGTCTCGATCGGGGCCGGTTACCTACGGGCCGAGGACGAGCGCACCGAGACGCTGCACACCTTCGCCCTGCACCGGATCACCGCCGCCGTCCTCCACGAGGCCGGGTAGGCGAAGAAGGAGAAGCCGGTTCAGTCGCGGCGGTGGCGGCGGACGGAGCCGACGACGGAGACGATGAGCAGCAGGGTGAAGGCGGCACCGAGCCCCTCGCCGAGGGAGTTGACGAAGCCCTGCCGCTGCACCAGCCACCCGAAGAGCACCCAGCCGACCAGCAGCGCCGCCACCACGGCGTAGGCCAGCAGGGTGGCCCGGGAGACGGGTGGCGGGGCGGGCTCCGAGGCGGGATCCGGGCCGGTCGGAGGGTCTGTCTCTGACCTCACCTCGCGGTCGACCGTCATGCGAACCTCCACGGGCGTCTGCTCCGGGTTTCAAGACTCGCATCCGGCCGGCGGATATGACAGGTCCGACGACCCGAAGTCGCGTCGGGTCCTCGTCCTCCGGCGGCGCCCCGAGGCCGCGTCAGGTCCCCGGGCGGCGGCCCATCACGTGCACCCGGGTGCCGACCTTGCCGAGCTGCCACATCCGGCGGGCGTCGCTCGGCAGCAGGTTGACGCAGCCGTGCGAGCCGATCGACTTGTTGTGCAGGTAGGTGGTCGTCTCGTGGAAGCCGATCCCGCCGACGAACCGCTGCCAGTACGGCAACCAGACCTCGTACGGGTCGGACCACTCCTTTGTGTTCCGGAAGTTGATTTTGTAGGTGCCGGCCGGGGTGGCGTACCCCGGCATGCCGGTCCGGGTGACGGTGGGCGGCATCACCACGGTGCCGCCGCGCATCGCCCAGACGGTCTGCTGGGTCAGGTCGATGCAGAAGGTGGTGCCGCTGCCGGCCTTGCACCGGTCCGTGTCGGTGCGGGCCAGCCGCCGCGCGACGTCGGCGGTGAGCGGTCCGGCCCGACCCTCCGGCGGCCGGATGTCGTAGCGGCGCTGGAACTTCTTGATGGCGGCGCAGTCGGCGGCCGACTGCCGGCCGTCCACGGTGACCTTGCCGAACCCGCCCAACCGGGCCAGGTAGGTCTCGACCTCGCGCTGCCGCTCCCCCTGCGGGCAGCCGGCCGCCGGCTTCGGCTCCGGTGAGTCGGTGGTCGGCTTCGGCGTCGGCTTCCGACTCGGCGGCCTGGTCGTCGGCGTGCTCCGGCGCGGGGTCGGACTCGGCTCGGCGGCCTCGTCGGACGCTGCCTCCTCGTCCGGCGCGGGCGGCGCGCTCGCCCCCGTTGCGTCCTCCGCCGCCCCGACCGGCGCGGGGCCCCCGGCTCCCGAACCGTCGGACTGCGGATCAAACGCGCACGCACCGGCGCCGAACAGGGCGACCGCCGCTAGAGTGATCAGACCGGTGCCGAGACGCGCCAGTACCATCTGCTCTGCCCCTCCCCAGAAGCCGTCGTCAGCTAGACGCATGGGAGTGCCACTTCGGTTGCACCAGATGAAGAATTTTTCCGGTTCGTTATCCATCGTGCAAGACTGGAGGGTCGGCCCGGAGGCGGTCCGACCCTCGGACGGGAAGGCGTGAGCGTGAGCGGCGGACCACTGATCGTGCAGTCGGACAAGACCCTGCTGCTGGAGGTCGACCATCCGGACGCGCTGGCCTGCCGGATGGCGATCGCTCCCTTCGCCGAGTTGGAACGCTCACCGGAGCACGTGCACACCTACCGGCTGACCCCGCTGGGGCTGTGGAACGCCCGCGCGGCCGGGCACGACGCCGAGGGCGTGGTCGACGCGCTGCTACGCTTCTCCCGCTATCCGGTGCCGCACGCCCTGCTGGTCGACGTCGCCGAGACGATGGACCGGTACGGCCGGCTGCAACTCGTCGCGCACCCCACGCACGGCCTGGTGCTGCGGGCCGTGGACCGGATGGTGCTGATCGAGGTCGCCAAGAGCAAGAAGCTGGCCGGGATGCTCGGCGCGAAGGTCGACGACGACACGATGGTCGTGCACCCGTCGGAGCGGGGCCGGCTCAAGCAGGCGCTGCTCAAGCTCGGCTGGCCGGCCGAGGACCTGGCCGGCTACGTCGACGGCGAGGCGCACCCGATCGAGCTGGCCACCGAGGGCGCCGACGGAAAGCCCGGCTGGGAGCTGCGGTCGTACCAGCGGGAGGCGGTGCAGCAGTTCTGGGCCGGCGGGTCGGGGGTGGTGGTGCTGCCCTGCGGCGCCGGCAAGACCCTGGTCGGGGCCGCCGCGATGGCCGAGGCGAAGGCGACCACGCTGATCCTGGTCACCAACACCGTCGCCGGCCGGCAGTGGAAGCGGGAGCTGGTCGCCCGCACCTCGCTGACCGAGGAGGAGATCGGGGAATACTCCGGTGAGCGCAAGGAGATCCGCCCGGTCACCATCGCGACGTACCAGGTGCTGACCTCGCGGCGCGGCGGCGCCTTCACCCACCTGGACCTCTTCGGCGCCCGCGACTGGGGCCTGGTGATCTACGACGAGGTGCACCTGCTGCCCGCGCCGATCTTCCGGTTCACCGCCGACCTCCAGGCCCGGCGCCGGCTCGGCCTGACCGCCACCCTGGTCCGGGAGGACGGCCGGGAGGGCGACGTCTTCTCGCTGATCGGCCCGAAGCGGTACGACGCGCCGTGGAAGGACATCGAGGCGCAGGGCTGGATCGCCCCGGCCGACTGCACCGAGGTACGCGTCACGCTCACCGACGCCGAGCGGATGACGTACGCGATCGCGGAGCCGGAGGAGCGCTACCGGGTGGCGGCGACCGCCCGGACCAAGCTGCCGGTGGTGAAGGCGCTGGTGCAGCGGCACGCGAACGACCAGGTGCTGGTGATCGGCGCCTACATCGACCAGCTTCACGAGCTGGGCGAGACGCTGGGCGTGCCGATCGTGCAGGGCTCGACCACCAACAGGGAACGGGAGCGGCTCTTCGACGCCTTCCGGGCCGGCGAGATCTCCACCCTGGTCATCTCCAAGGTCGGCAACTTCTCCATCGACCTGCCGGAGGCGGCGGTGGCGATCCAGGTCTCCGGCACCTTCGGCTCCCGGCAGGAGGAGGCGCAGCGGCTCGGTCGGGTGCTCCGGCCCAAGGCGGACCGTCGGCAGGCGCACTTCTACACGGTCGTCTCCCGGGACACCATCGACACGGAATACGCGGCACACCGGCAGCGCTTCCTCGCCGAGCAGGGGTACGCGTACACGATCGTCGACGCCGACGACGTGCTCGGCCCGCCGCTGCCCAGCGTGGACTGAGCTGTCACCCGGCCAGCAGACGTCCACATGCTGTCTGATCGACGGTGGACAGCCCGGTGCCAGCGTGTCGTCGTTGCCCACCCTGCTGACCAACCTGGGCACCTTCATGAAGGTCGACCAGCTGCGCAACGCTGGCACCGCCTGGCGGGCGCCGCCGTTCCTGCCACAACAAGCTGGGCCTCCAGCACTGCCCGCAGAACGAATGATGCTGTCGCAGTTCCGTGCAGGGCGCGTTCATCAGCCCGGGGTTTGTGGCGCCGGCGGCCGCAGTGAGCCTGCAGTTGGTCGGTACGCCAATTTCCACGTCGAGGGAAGGCCACCCGACGAGCACCACCAAGGTGGCTGCGGCGGTGGCCACCTGGTGGTGCGGCCGGCCACTTCGGGGATTCTGTAGCGTACTCGGCGACGCGCGTAGACTTACGCCCCTGTGGCGGCTGTCTTGGCGGCCTCGATTGCCGAGTTGAAATCGGGGCTGGCCCCGATCTGAGCGAGCAGCACATTCGCTGCGTTGTAACAGTCGAACCTTTCGATCTTTCCGTCACGGAGATACCAGAGATCCGCCGTCGGCACGTCGATCCGGTTACCGGTCGGCGGGATTTCGCCGATCGGGGTCGGGAACCCGCCGAGATGCGTGCCCTGAATTCGGAGTTTGACGGCAACGACGTCACCGAGCGCATGCACTTCGAGAAGCTCACGGTGGACGTCGGGAAAAACGCTTGCGAAGCCCGTCAGCGCCTGAGGAATTTGGTCCCCGCGGAAGGTTAGCGAATTCGGCACGTCATTGAACGTCCCGTCCTCGCTGAACAGGGCGCGAAAACCGTCTCCATCGAGGACGTTCCCTTCCGAGAGCCGGTATGCCTCACGAACAACCTCTTCGTTACTTATCACTTGTGCTCTTCCCTTGATGCTTGGTGTCTGAAGGACATGAGTTTCTGCCGTCCGACAGGAGTCGAGTGACGACGCCGTCTCCCAGGTCGACGACGCCTCCGTCGTGGCTTCACCGATGCGCGCCCAACCAAGCTAGCAGGTTTTTGACCGTATGGTCAATAACGTAAGCTTGCTCACATGCCTCGTCCCCGCAAGTTCCTCGAGAGCGATGTCGTCAGCAGCGCTAGTGAGGTGTTCGCCGTGCACGGCCTTGCCGCTGCGACACTGGATGATCTTGTACGGGCGACCGGCCTGGGGAAGCAGAGCTTGTACAATGCGTTCGGCGGGAAGCGGGAATTATTTTTCCGGGCGCTCTCCGAGGATCGGGACGAGGCGACGCGCGCCGTCTCGGAAGCGCTCGGACACGATGACGCTTCGCCGCTGGAACGCATTCGTGGTCACATGCTCGTGATGGCGATCGAGTTCAGTAGCAGCGATCGGCGGGTCTCGCTTACCACGCGTGCGCTGGTCGAATCGACCGGTGAGGAGGATCCGCTCTCGACGGCCGCGAAGGATGGCATCGAACAGCTCGCCGGTGTCTACGCTCAATGCCTGGAACATGCGCGGGAGAGCGGGGAAATCCCAGAGGACGCTAACGTGCAATCGCTGGCCGTTTACTTCGTCGCCATCACTCGAGGGATGGAGTTGCTCGGCCGCGCCGGTGTCGGCCGCGGCGTTCTCACCGCGGTCGCACTCGACGCGCTTCGCGTGCTCCACGGCCAGCGACTGGACGAGGCCGGTGATCGCCCGTCGGTGCGGGAATGACTGCCGGCGTCCGGCCATTGCCACGGCGAGTCTTCTTCAGCAGGTCCGCATCGCGGCCGAGCTCATGGCGCTCTCCCCGAAAGTTGCGAGATTAGGTGCGTAGAAGTACAGACTGGACACCGTAACGAAGTCAGAAGACGCCCACGCCGCCTCCGCAGGCACTCCCGCACGTGGACGGAGTCCAGCACGAGGTGGACGCCCTCGCGCCCCGCGTCGCAAGGCGATACCAGATGTGGATCTTGCCTAGGGACCAGCCCGGCGCGGCAAGCGCGAGATCGCCTGGTGTCTGACCCCCACTGCGGCCACCTGGTCGGGCCACTTCACCCGCATAGGCGAACCTTGACACGCCCATGCTCGGACTCTTAGGTTTCTCGTAAGTATCGGATGGAGACCGAAAGTTTCGGGCTGGCCGCGCCGCACCGCCAGCAGGGTAGGGTGCCGAACTCCGGAGAGTTGGCAGCGAAGCGGCTGCCGCCCACTCGGGCGAACAGATCTTTCCGACAGGGCCCGCGTCCCCCGGGGAATGGGCGATGTGTTCGGCAACGGTTGGTCGCCAATGCGGCCCTGGACCGCCTGACGCACCACGGTCACATCATGGCCATCTGCGGTCAGAGCTACCGCCAGCCACAGGAACGAGGTGCCGGACGCAACGCCAGCCTCGCCCGCCGAATAGCCACCCATGGCCAGAACCTTTAGCAAGTTGCCTCAAGAAAGGGAGCAACTGAAAAATGAAGAGTGATAGACCGTTGATCAGGGCCTACCGCTGTCTCGCAGTCATGATACTGTTCTCCGTGTTCGCGGTTGCCCCCGTCCCGGCCGCTGCGGCCGACGCCGACAAAGTTCAAGCCGTGGACCTTGAGGGCGCCCGACATTCCGGAGTTGTAGATGAACTGAACAATCTCATCACACAAGCCGAAGCTCTGAGGACCGGCAACGCGGAATTCCCGCTCCAGATCTCCCGTGCGCGCGGCGGATCCGACGTAAACAAGGCCTTCCCCTGGGTGTACTCCCATGAAACCAAAGGTCTTGATCTTGCACTCTGGTTCGCCCGCAGGGCACCAGTTTTCTGGGCCGACGAAGCCATAGCCTGGCTTGAAAGTGCAATGGAAAATTTCGCAGGCAAGATCAAAGCGGACGGTTCGGATCCGTATTTTCGCCTTGATCCGGGCCCCGGCAAAATAGCTATAGAGGTTTCCGCGCCCACCAATGCCTGGACCGCAAGAACCCCCCTCGACAGCCGTGTCCCCGCCGACTTTGCTGGTGGCACATTCGAAATGATCCCGTATCCTTTTGCGGATTCCGAAGGCAAAGCTGATGTGCTCAAGATCAATTATGCCCATAACGGGACGAGCACGTTTGGCGGAATCACCGTTCAATCTCCGTTGTCTCCCACGGTAGATGTCCCAGAAGGCTCAACCATTGAGTTTGATGTGTACTATCCCAAGAGCGCGCAGGGCAAGTACATGAGGTGGAGAATAAGAAACGCCGACTCCAACCTCGACAGCTACCTCAGAGATTACGAGTACAACAATCTCAACCCTGACTGGGTCGGTAGCCACGACGGCGAAAGCTGGTTGCGGGCACACCACAGCGTTACCGCCTCGGTGGGCATGTCCTCGAACTTCGTTCTTGAGCTCCATGGCGAGACAAGTCGTCCCGCAGAAACTGGCACGCTTCTTGTCGCCGATATCAAGATAACCGCACCCGATCCCAACGGCGTTGCGCTTCCCGACGTGGTCGACAGGGAAAATCAGAGTGTCGTAGCGCCTTTGAAGAGTGTTTACAACAGGGGAAATGGCCGGTTCATGGTTGGCGCGATCGGAACCGGACCAGTAACCGGAACCAGAGCCCGGCACTATGAGATCTTTGTCGACGGCAACAATCTCAAGGCCGAGAGCACGCATCCCACCGGCCCAAGCTGGCTGAAGAGCGTTACTGGCGAGGCATTGAGCGGCGCGGACACCACGCCTGGCCTAGGTGAATATACTTTCCCGACCGACGCCTATCAAGCGATCAGGGATTCCGGAGTTCCCGGAGAGTACAAGTCTCACGCCCATGTCCTGGCATGGTACAACCAGGCCCCCACATGGATGAGACAGATTATTCCCGCGACCCTTCCCTCCGGATATAACGGCACAACCAATTTCTACGGATTGGGCAACGGCGTTACAACGACGGTTCCGGTAGGCAAAGAAATGTCCAGAAGGGTGCAGTTCAATCACGCAATGTACGTGATGCGGCACTTCTTGACCACGGATACGAAGTACGGCTCAAGCACATCCCGCGGAGTAATCCCATTCAATTCGTGGGACGTACTCAACGAAGAGGTCCACGAAAGCCGTCACAGCGAACTCATCCCCCAGGACCCGAACAACTGGAGAACCAGCCTCAAACACACCAACTGGCTTGTCGCGATGTCGGACGATCTAATTGGCGGCGACCTCGAAGAGCATTACATCTACCTGCTCTTCAAGTACGCGCACATCGCGGCCCCCAACGCCGAGATGGCGTCGGCCTACAAAGCCAACTACGCCGATCTTCCCGAGTACATGAAGCTCGACGGACACGACAGTGGCGGCAGCATCGACGCCTATGTTGTTGACAATCCTCCCAAGCTGACATACAACGATTACGGTATTGCTACCCGCAGCAAAGCGAGGACCGTATACAATATGGTCCGCGAATTGAACACCGCATGGCTCTCGGATCCGCTGTACGACGGAAGACCACTTATCGAGGACATCGGTATCCAGGGACACGATTCAGTTGGAAAGACCCTGGCCAGCGATAACCAATACGCCATGGCCCTCTATGCCACTCTCGTTGACCAGGGCCTTGTTTCCGGTATTTCCTACTCCGAGTTTGACTTGAAGATGCCGACCAGCGCCCCCGGCGGCGGCGCGATCGCTCCGGCAGTGCTCAATGTCAGGCAGTCCGACGCCCTTGGGTACGAGTACGCGCTGATGTACAAACTGTTCACCAAGTTCGCCCCGTACATCGATCACATCATCAGCTGGGGCGTATCCGGTTCAGGATGGCAGGGAAGCTATGTGCTGTTCAACAGTGAGGACAATGCCAATGCCGGCTACTACGGCGCCATGAATCCGGACAGGTTCATTCTTGGCCATTCATATCTAGACGACTACTTTGAAGGCGAATACGAGAAGATCCAGGACGGCTATCAGATCGACCTTGGCGATCTCGGAACCTACACACGCTGATCTATAGGCAGTCACCAAGCGCGACGTCCTGCGTCGAGCGGGCAAAGCAGGCACCATCGGATTCGTCGGGTGGTGCCTGCTTGGATCAGCACACTCGGCGAATGTACATCGCCAAGTTGTTGTGCGCCGCAAGCACCCGGTTGACCGCCTCGTAATCGTCCGAGCCGTACCCCGGGATCTCCCCGCTACGACCTATCGCGTACACCAGCCGCCTGCCACGCTGACCTTCACCACTCGTCGGGGTGGTCGCGTCGCCAGCGGTCCCGGTCCCGGCGCTCCCGAGCCAGCCGCTCGCGTAGTTCGGCGAACTCCCGCTCGCCCCGGGCGGCCAACTCGGCCCGCTCCGACTCGGGGATCTCTTCCCAGCGCCGCATGAACTGGTCCACCCGGGTGTCCAGCGCGGAGGCGAAGACCGGGGAGGTGGCCGCCTCGCGCAGTCCGCGCCGGCCGTCGAGCACCTCGCCCACCAGCCGGCGGAAGTCCGGGTCGTCGGTACGCTCCCCGAGCGTCCTCAGCGACTCGCGCAGGTGCCGGGAGAGTGCCGGGTCGCCACCGGCGACGTTGAGCAGCGGTTCGTCGAGCAGCGGTTCCTCGTCGGGCAGCGGTTCCTCGTCGGGCAGCGGTTCCTCGTCGGGCAGCGGTTCGTCGTCGTTTCCTCGGGTGTCGTCCGCTCGGGTCATGGTGTCGTCGACTCCGTTTCAGCCCCGGTGGTGGGAGACGGGCGTTTCCCTGGGCGGCCGCACCGCCGGATGGTCGTACTCCCGGGAGGGCAGGTACGGCAGGCTCGCGTTCTCCACCTCGCCGAGCAGCCCGGCGACCACTCCGGTGAACGCCTGCACGATGTTCCAGATGTGGTTCTGCACGCTGAGAATCTGCTGCCACCTCGCGGTCGCCTGCGCGGCGGTGAACGCGATGCTGGCCCCGCCGAGCAGCGGGCCGATGACGGTGGCTGCCGAGGCGGCCGTCGCCGCCATCTCGATGCCGATCGCGATCAGCAGATCGGTCAGTCCCTCCAGCAGGCCCTTGAGGGCGCCGGCCGTCTCGTAGACGCTGAACGCCGTCGTCTCCAGTTGATGCCCGAGCGAGACGAGGGCGCTGATCTGCCCCCTGAGCACCTGTGAGATCCCGCTGAAATACTCGTCGGCGGCGTCTGAGGCGTTGCCCTCCCAGCCGTACCCGACGGTCGCGACGGCGGAGTTGATGACGCTCGCGCAGGCGTCGTTGAACCCGGCCAGGTTCTGCACCGCCGCGCCGGCGGTCTGCAGCGCCTGCCAGTCACCGGTCAGCTCCCCGGCGAGCCACTGCCACGGGTTGGTGCCGCAGACCAGCTCGGCCGCCCGGCCCAACCAGTACGACGGGCTGATGTACTGCGGCAGCCCGAGTATGTTCTCGAGGCTGTCCGGCATCGGGTCCGCCGCCTTCGGCTCGACCAGATCGTCGATGGGTGCGGCCATGCCGTCGTCGTCTCCGGCCCGCTCAGTACGTGCGGTCGAACGTCTCGGCCGACCGGGCGTCCGTGGACTGGTAGTAGTCCGCGGCCCGGTCCACCTCCTGGGCGGAGAGGGTCAGCACGTTCGCCAACTGGGCATACGAGAGCGTCAGCGTCCCCCTGATCCGGGCGACGGCGTCGAAGGCCGTCTGATAGAGCGGTCCCCGGTCGCCGCTGATCTCCAACCACCGCTCGGTGTAGCGCTGTGCGGCCTCGGCATCGTCGACCAGCCCGGCGATCTCGGCGCCGAACTCGCGGATGATCGCCGGTTCCGCCTTGAAGTACGGCACGCGTTCTCCCCATACGTCCTCAGGACACGACGGCGTCGAGGATGACAACCGGCGGCTTCAGATCGGTTTCACCCCCGGTATCCGTGCGGCACCGGTCACCGGACCGGCAGCTCCGGGCCGCCGTCGAGCAGCTCGATCAGCAGGTCGCCGTACTCCTCGATCCGGTCCAGCACCTCGGCGGCGGGCAGCTGGCGGACGGCTCCCGGCTCCCCCTCGGCGGCCGTCTCGACCTCGGACCAGGTCAGCGGGGCAGAGGCGGTCGGGGTGGGCTGGGCCCGCAGCGAGTACGGCGTCACCGTCGTCTTCGCCGCGTTGTTCTGGCTCCAGTCGATGAAGACCTTGCCGGGGCGGAGCCGCTTCGCCATCTGGGCGGTAATCGACTTCGGCGCCTCCCGGGCCAGCTCCTCGGCGACCCGCCGGGCGTACGCCGAGACGGTGTCGGCGGACTGCCGGCCCGAGATCGGGCAGAGCAGTTGCATGCCCTTGCGCCCGGAGGTCTTCGGATAGCTCCCCACCCCGTCGGCGGCGAGGCGTTCCCGGAGCAGCAGGGCGACCCCACAGCACTCGGCGAGCCCTGCCGGGGCGCCCGGGTCCAGGTCCATCACCATCAGGTCGGGGTCGGCGCCGACCTTCCACTGTGGGGTGTGCAGCTCCAGCGCGGCGAGGTTGGCGAGCCAGACCAGGGTCGGCAGGTCGTCACAGACCACGTAGTCCAGCTCCTCCCGGTCCCGGGAGGAGCCGGGGGACGGCAGCCGCTCCAGGCGTACCCAGTCGGGGGTGCTGGCCGGGGCGTTCTTCTCGAAGAAAAAGGCGCCGTCGACGCCGTTCGGGTAGCGGATTCGGGTCAACGGGCGGTTCCGCAGGTGCGGCAGGAGCGCGTCCGAGACCCGCGTGTAGTAGTCGATCACCTCGCCCTTGGTGAAGCCGGAGGCCGGATAGAGAACCTTGTCCAGATTGGAGAGCTCAAGGCTCCGGCCCTCGACCTCGACCCGGATCCGCTGTTCACGTGCCATCGACGTCCGCCACGTCGGTCACATTCCCCACGTCGGTCACATTTCCCACGTCGGTCACATTTCCCACGTCGGTCACTCCCCCACGTCGCCCACGTCGGTCACGTCCGTTACCGCCTTGTCCGGGCGCAGCCGGCGGATCCGGGGGAACCGCAGTCGGCCGTCCGGCGTCCGCTGGCCGTACTTCACCTCCACCACGATCTCCGGACGTACCCAGATCGCACCCCGGGCATCCTCCCGGGGCACCGGGGTGACGAACGGCGACCCGCCTGCGCGCAGCGGCTCCAGCACCGCCAGCAGCTCCCGCTCGATCGCCGCGCCGATCCCACCGCCGACCCGGCCCCGGTAGACCAGCCCGCCGCCCGACGCCGGCACCCCGACCAGCAGCCCACCGAGCCGGCGTACGCCGGGCCGCCAGCCGCCGACCACGAAGTCGTCGGTGACCTCCAGCTTCACCTTGACCCAGTCCGGCGAGCGGACCCCGGGCCGGTAGACCGCGTCGACCCGCTTCGAGACCACGCCCTCCAGCCCGTGCTCGCCGGCCGCCTGATAGGTGGCGACGCCGTCCGGGAAGACCGGCGGCACCGCCCAGCGCGGCCCGGCCAGGCCGAGCGCCTCCAGCGCCTCCCGGCGGCGCAGGTAGGGCCAGCCGGTCAGGTCCGTCCCGTCCCACCGCAGCAGGTCGAAGATCATGTACGTCACCGGCAGGCTCGCCGCGAGCCGGGCGGCCCGGTTCCGCTCCCGGACGTGCATCCGCTCGGCGAGCGCGGTGAAGGACGGCTGGCCCCCCTCGGTCAGCACCACCACCTCGCCGTCGAGCACCGCGTCGGTCAGCTCCCGTTCACGCAACTGTGCCCCGAGCGCGGTGAGTTCCGGATAGGCGGCGGTGATCTCCACCCCGGAGCGGGCGTAGAGCCGCAGGCCGCCACCGGCGAAGTCGCCGAGCGCGCGTACCCCGTCCCACTTGAACTCATGCACCCAGCCGGGGCCTGCGGGCAGCTCCCCGGTGACCGCGAGCATCGGCTTGACCGGGGTGCCGGGCACGATCTCACTCTAGGGCCGCCCCGAAACACTCGCGCCCGGTTCGATCCGGTGCGATCCTGGATCGAACCGGTCGCCCGCACCGGCAAACTGCGGGATACCGGCTGCTCAGGGGGACTTTCTCGCCCGACCGGGTGAATATCCACCCGGAGAGGGGAAGGTACGGGATCATGCGGGCTATCTGGCGGGGCGCCGTCTCCTTCGGGCTGGTCTCGATCGGTGTGCGGGTCTACTCGGCGACCGAGGAGAAGGATATCCGGTTCCACCAGGTGCACCGCACCGACGGTGGCCGGATCCGCTACAAGCGCGTCTGCTCCATCGACGGCGAGGAGGTCAGCTACGACGACATCGCCAAGGGGTACGACATCGGCGGCGGCGAGATGGTCATCCTCAGCGACGAGGACTTCGCCGAGCTGCCGCTGAGCACCTCGCACGCGATCGACGTGCTGGAGTTCGTCCCGGCCGAGCAGGTCGACCCGATCCTCTACAACAAGGCCTACTTCCTGGAGCCGGACAACGCGGCGATGAAACCGTACGTGCTGCTCCGGGACGCGCTGACCGACTCGGAACGGGTGGCCATCGTCAAGGTGGCGCTGCGGCAGCGGGAACAGCTCGCCACGCTGCGGGTCCGGGAGGGCGTGCTGCTGCTCAACACCATGCTCTGGCCGGACGAGATCCGCCGCCCCGACTTCGGCTTCCTCGACGAGGACATCACGGTACGCCCGCCGGAGCTGGCGATGGCGAGCTCGCTCATCGACTCGATGGCCGGCGAGTTCGAGCCGGACGTCTTCACCGACGACTACCGGACCGCGCTCCAGGAGGTGATCGACGCCAAGGTGGAGGGCCGGGAGGTGGTGCAGCCGGAGGAGGTCGAGGAGGCCCCGGCGGCGGCGGTCGACCTGATGGCGGCGCTGCGCGCGTCGGTGGACCGGGCCCGGGCCGCCCGGGGCGAGGAGCCGGCCGGGGCCGGCGCCGGCCAGCCCACCCCGATCTCCGCCGCCAAGTCCGCGAAGGCGGCAGCGGCGAAGAAGGCCACCCCGGCCGCGAAGAAGGCCAGCGACAAGGCCGCCAAGAAGACGGCGGAGAAGTCCACCGCGACCAAGAAGACCGCGAAGAAGACCCCCGCCGCCAAGAAGACCCCCGCGAAGAAAACTCCGCGCAAGTCCGCCTGAGGTGTAAGGAAGGGCCCCCGCTTATCGTTTTCTGTTGTAGAAGGGCCCCCGCCTAACCAGGGCTCAGTATGCCGGCGGCGTGCCGAACGGATACGCCTGCGGCGGCGCGTCGGCATTGTGGGCGGCACAGTACGCCGCCCGGGGGCCGGGCCCGGTGAACGGCGGGACATAGCTGGTCAGCACGGCCAGTCCGGCGGCGATCGCCACGGCGCTGGACTCGATGTCGAACTCGACCACGGCACGGGCAAAGGGCGTACGGGCGCCGGCCAGCCGGACGGCGTTGCGCCACGCCTGCTCCCGCCAACTGATGATCAGGGCCAGGACGGTGCCGGTGGAGATGCCGACGTCGAAGCCCTGCGCGTCGAAGCGGGCGATGAGCTCGGCCAGCAGCGGATTCATCACCGCTTCGAGGATCTCGTTGACCTTGTCGTGGTCGGGCTTGCGGCTGCTGCCGTCCGGGGTGGTCAGCCCGACCCGTTCGAGCACGTACGGCAGGTCGCGGTTGATGTGCGCGTTCATGCCGAGCATCAGGTCACCGGCTCCGGTGAGCCGGCGGGACCGCGCCGCGTCCAGGGCGGCCAGCCAGGCACCGGGTACGGCGGAGCGGCGCCCGGCCGCCCAGTCGTCGTACGCCCGGTAGTAGTACTCGGCGAAGAGCGCACCCTCCCGGTTGACCCAGACGTTGTCGGCGAAGTATTCGTCCTGGTCCCGTCCCCACTTGAAGCCCTGGGTGGTCCGCAGGTAGGCGAGAACGAAGGTGGTGTGGTGGGCGCAGGACTGCCCGAGCGCGGCGAAGCGCTCCCGGAGTTCGGCGATGGTGCCGTCCACGCATCCGGCACCGCCGTCCGGGCAGCTGTCCGGCACCTCAACCCGCGCCGCCGCTGCCCGCGCCGATCCGGTCGGT
Source organism: Plantactinospora sp. WMMC1484 (assembly GCF_049315195.1). Taxonomy (NCBI): domain Bacteria; kingdom Bacillati; phylum Actinomycetota; class Actinomycetes; order Micromonosporales; family Micromonosporaceae; genus Plantactinospora; species Plantactinospora sp. WMMC1484. Next base: position 1,866,295 of record NZ_CP186055.1, on the reverse strand, counting down.
GACGCGGATGCCGGTGGGGCGCCCGGAACAGCCACCGTCACGCCCAGCGTGGCTGCCAGCAGGACACGCCGTGCCATCCGCCGTCCCATGTCCGCCCCCTCAGATCGTGATCGACATCGATCTCAGAACATCATTCCGAATCTGAGTCACCAGTCAGAAAGGTTGGTCTGATACCCGACTCGACCAGCAGAAAGGGTGGGATCGGCAGTTATCCTGACGGCCGGTCGCGGCAGCGGTCGTCACACCCGGCGACACCGCGCCGTGCCGAGACTCCCGGCCGGTCCGCCGGTTGCGGGCGGAGCGGACCGGCCGGGGCATTCCGCCGGCAGCCGCCAGCGGTCACCGCGCAGCCGTCAGCGGTCACCGCGCAGCCGTCAGCGGTCACCGCGCAGCCGTCAGCGGTCACCGCGCAGCCGTCAGCGGTCACCGCGCAGCCGTCAGCGGTCACCGCGCAACCGCCAGCGGTCACCGCGCAACCGCCAGCGGTCACCGCGCAACCGCCAGCGGTCACCGCGCAGCCGTCAGCGGTTGCCGAGCACCGTCACCTCGGCCAGCCCGGCCCGGGCGTACGGCAGCTCGGGCAGGTCGGTGACGGTGACCCGGACGTACCGGCCGAGCCCGGTGAAGAGTCCCCGCTGGGTCGAGGTGGTCAGCGCGTTGTCGGTGCGGTCCAGCACCGGCACCCAGTGCTGGGCATCGGTGGAGGTCTCCACCAGGTAGCCGTACCCGAACTCGGCGCCGTGCGGGTCACCGGCCGGGACGTCGGCACACTGTCCGGCCGCCGGCCCGGCGACGCTGTTCGGCTCACCGTCGCGCACCGGTGCCGGCTGGTTGCCGGTGCAGGCCAGCCCGCCCCGCACGCCGTTGCCGGAGACCACCAGCGGGGTCGCGCCGGTCCGGTTGCCGACCAGGCTCACCGGCCCGGTCACCTGGTTGCCGGTGAGCACCACCCGGCCGGTCGTGCCGACCACCGACAGCGGGCCGGTGACGCGCACGCCGGTGAGCTGCACGGACCGGGCGCGGAGCGCCGAGACCGGGCCGGTCACGGTCGCGTCGGTGGCGGCCAGCGAGGCGCCCGGCAGCACGGTGACCGGGCCGGTCACGGTCGCACCGGCGGCCAGACAGGTCACCCCGGCGGGTACGGTCAGCGGCCCGGTGTGCCGGCCTGTCACGGTACGCGTGCAGGCCGCCCGCAGGTCGGTGGCGGGGAAGGTGAGCTGGATGCCGGTCAGCGTGTACCAGCGACCCAGGTCGACCTGCCACGTCTGCCCGGTGCCGGTGGCAGCGGCCCGCCAGGCGGTGCCCGGGTCGCCGTCGACGGCGAGCGCACCGGGCTGGTCGGGCAGCGCGCTGCTGGTGGCGGTGGGGCGGCCCGCGGAGAGCGTCACCGGGCTGTCCCCGGCGGTGTAGCGGGTGTAGTTGTGGAGCCGTTTGGCCTGCGGCAGCGGATGCCCGGTCACCTTGGCGGCGAGGTCGCACGGGCCGTTGCTCTTGATCGTCACGGACCGGCCCTGGATGTACTCGATGACCTCTTCCCGGTCGTCGCCACAGAAGTCGGCGTGCCAGAGCCGGGCCGCCGGATCGAGGGTGCTGATCACCTCCCCGGCACCGTTCATGATGGTGGTCGGCTCGCCGCAGCCCCGGTTCCACACCATGATCAGATCGCTGTAGTCGCCGGTCCAGTTGTGGATCGGCTCGGGAATGGAGCCCCAGCAGCCCCGGGTTTCCCGCGCCTCCCGCCAGACGTGCCGGCCGTCGACGTCGAGCAGGAAGAGCCCGTCGTAGCCCTGGGCGCTCCGGTCGATCCGGTCCAGGCCGAGGGACTCCAGGCCGGGCAGGTCGGGCAGGTAGTCGCCGGTCATGATGTTCTGGGTCTCGACGATGTCGGCGTTGCGCCAGATCTCCGCACCGGTACGCCCGTCGTGCGCCACTGCCGCGTCCCCGCCGAGGATCAGCTCCAGTTCCTCGTTGCCGGTGATGTCGGCCATCCACATCGTGTCGGCGTGCCCGCCGCCCTGGTGCTGCCAGAGCAGTTCACCGTCCGGGCTCAGCATGTCGTAGCCGATCATGATCTCCTGGCGCCCGTCACCCGTGAAGTCGTACGGCCAGGGGTAGTGGCCCGTGTTGCCACGGTGGGTCCAGAGCAGGTTTCCCTGGTTGTCCAGCGCCCAGGCCGTCTCGTAGCGGTCCTTCAGCACGATCTCCCGGGCGGTGTTCCCGCCGCTGAGGTTGGCGAAGATGATCGCGTCGTGCGCCAGCCGGTCCGGCAGGGCGAAGTCCCGGACGAGCTGACCGGTCCGGCCGTCGAAGATCATGAACCGGCCCTCGGCCGTGGTGTCGCCACCGGGGTGCATGACCGCGACGACCTCGTTGTCCCCGTCGCCGTCCACATCGTGCACCTGGGCCGGGATGTCGCTGCCGTTGTTGCGCCCGCGCGGATCGACCGCCCCGGCCTGCCAGAGCAGCCGCCCGTCCAGGTCGTACGCGGTCAGCGCGGCGACCAGTGCGCCCTCGTAGCGGTCGTCGGCGGTGTAGTGCGGCTGCATCATCACCACGTCCAACCGGCCGTCCCCGGTGACGTCGCCGAGGAGCGGCCGGGCGCCACCTCCGGCGGCACTGGTGTCGAAGCTGGTGACCACGGTCGGTTCGATCTGTGCCGCGCCGGCCGGGGTGGTGGGTGCCACCCCGGCGAGTGCGACCAGCAGGGCGAGCACCGCTCCGGCACCCGGCAGGCGGAGGTGCCGACTCGACGGCTTCCGGGACATGGACGACCTCCGGTTCGACTCGCCGAACTCATGAATCGTTTCAACGTCGTCAACCGAACCTACTGACCCACATGGGCAGATGTCAATACCTACCAGCTGGCCGCCGGCGTGAGACCGGATCTTCCGGGTGAGGCAGGATGGAAGCCGTGGTGGACGCTGTGATCTTCGACCTCGACGGCGTACTTGTGGACTCGGAACCGGTCTGGGAGCGGGTCCGCCGGCGCTACGTCGACGCCCGCGGCGGCCGGTGGCAGCCCGACACCCAGCGCCGACTGATGGGGATGAGCACCGGGGAGTGGGCCAGCTACCTCGGCGAGCTCGGCGTCCCCGGCAGCACCGAGCAGATCGCGACCGAGGTGATCGATGCGATGGCCGAGGAGTACCGGGCACAGTTGCCGGTCATCGACGACGCGCCCGAGGTGGTCCGGCGGCTCGGCCGGCACTGGCCGCTCGGGCTGGCCAGCTCGTCCCCGCGCCGGCTGATCGACGTGGCGCTGTCCGCCACCGGCCTGGCCGAGGAGTTCCGGGTGACCCTCTCCACCGAGGAGGTGGCCCGGGGCAAGCCGGCCCCGGACGCCTACCTGACCGTGGCGGAGCGCCTGGGCGTGCCGGCCGGCCGTTGCGTCGCGATCGAGGATTCCAGCAACGGCGTACGATCGGCCGCCGCCGCCGGCATGCGGGTGGTGGCGGTCCCGCACGGGGCGTACCCGCTCGACCCGGACGCCGAACAGCTCGCCGCGCTGATCCTGCCGCGACTGACCGACCTCACCGAGGAGTCCGTGCCGCCGGCCCGGTCACCCCGGATCCTGCAGATCTCCTGGGGCAGCATGAGCGTCGACGGGCTCGGCGACGGCAAGGACTTCAAGCTCTATCCGGGCGGCGGCCGGCCGTGGGACTGGTCCGAGACCGGCACCCGGCACGAGCCGGGGATCCAGCCGGCCGACGTCGAGGAACTTCTCGCCAACGGGGCGACCCGGGTGGTGCTCTCCGAGGGTTTCGACGGGCGGCTGCGGGTCGACCCGGCCACCCTGCGGTTCCTCCAGGAGCGGGGCGTCGAGATCCAGGTGGCCCGGACCGGCGAGGCCGTCGACCTCTACAACAGCCTCGCCGCGCGGGAGCCGGTCGGCGGCCTCTTCCACTCCACCTGCTGACCTGGCACTATCCCCGGCCCTCCAGCCGCAGAGCCAGCTCGCGGTAGCGCGCCACCGGCACCAGGTGTACGCCGTCGAACGCGCCGCTGTCCCGCAGCCGCTCGATCTGCTCGCAGGCCGCGTCCACGCCGGCCCGCCGATCCTGCCCCACCCGGTCGACCAGGTCCGCCGGGATCTCGATGTCCGGAATTGTCGCCGCGAGCCGCTGCGCCATCGCCGGGCTCGCCAGCACCATCACCCCGGCGTAGACCGGCACGTCGAGCGCGACGGACTCGCGCCAGCGCAGCAGGGCGTCGACCGAGAAGCTGACCTGCGCGAAGACGAAGTCGGCGGCACGCTTCCAGCTCGGCAGCCGGCGCAGGCCGGCGGCCACACCCACCCGGAACGGCGGCAACCCGGCGAAGACCGGTCCCTCGCCGGCCGCGCGGGCCTCGTCGATCATCGCGCGTACGGTGAGCTCGCCGCTCCGGTCGCCGACCGCCGGCTTGTCGCCGTAGACGAAGAGGAACTCCCGCACCCCGTACGCGGCGGCGGTCAGCATGTCCCGCTGGAACCCGAGCCGGTTGCGGTCCCGCGAGTTCAGGCAGGCGATGCTCCGGCCGCCCATCGCGGCCACCTCGTGCGCGACCGCGATGCTCGACACGGTGGCCCGGCCGATGTGGTTGTCGGGAACCAGGAACGAGGAGGCCACCGGAGCCAGCACCCCAATCTGGTGGCGGACGTGCCGCAGGTCGGGACGGGTCGGCGGCTCGATCTCGCAGATCAGCTCGAAGCTCGGCGAGTCCATGTGAGCAGCGTAGGCGGCGCGGGTCCGGCCGGGCCCGGCGCCACGCGGTCGAGGCGGCCGGCAGTGCGGTCGGCCCAGCGCCCGCCGGCTGGCCGGGTGTCGGCTTTACGTCAGGACGGCGCAGGCGCAGGGACCAGGCCGGGGCGGATCGGGGCGCGGCACCGGTGCCGATGACGAGATCACGGAGGCGGCGAAACAGCGCCGGACAACGGCGTTTCTGCGGAGTACGCCCGGCTCCGACCGCATCGCCCCTCGCTCCGGCCATGACCAGCACAAATACGAAAGCATTCCACGTATAACTCCGCTTCGTGGCTGCTCTGTTGCTGAACGTGATTGTCTGCGTACCATGCCCGAGGAGCAGACCCCGATGCGACATCCCCCAACGATCAGCGAGAACGGTCAACGGTATGCCAACTTTTCGATCGACGCTGCGCCGCGCCTTTCACCAGTCCGGCGCACACCACGTCCGTCGGGCCGCCCACCGGATCGCCCTCCGGACCCGGGCAGGGGCGTTCCGCAACGAGATCGGCGTGATACTGCACGCCGACCACACCGACATCCGCGGCACCGAACTCGCCGTCTACAAGGGAAACCTCGACCGGAAGGCGGTGGCCGCCTGGCGGCGCCTGGTCGCCGAGATCCGGCCCACCGTGGCCGTGGACGTCGGCGCCAACTACGGCGAGGTGGCCTTTTCCACCTGCTACTACGGGCTCCGGGAACTGCATCTCGTCGAGCCGAACCCGGCGGTGCTCCCCTGGCTGGGCAAGACGATCGCGGCGGCCACCGCCGACTATCCCGGCACCGTGCTGCACGCGGGTGCCGCCAGCGACCGGTCCGGCACCGCCCGGCTCTATCTGCACCAGCACACCGGCGTCGCGTCGCTGCGGGTACAGAACGACCGGGGCGTCGAGGTGGAGTGCTTCCGGCTGGACGAGCGGATCCACCTGCACGACGACGACTCGCTGCTCTTCAAAATCGACGTCGAGGGTCACGAGCAGGCTGCCCTGGAGGGCATGGCCGGGCTCCTCCGCCATCGGCGGGTCGCCGGCATCTGCGAGGTGTTGCACGCCGACGACGCTCTGCTGGAATACCTCTGCGCCAACTTCGCCGTCACTCTCCAGCGGGCCGACCGGGAAGAGCCGGTGGACGAGGCGCAGTTGCGTGCCACCGTCGCCCGGGCCAGGGAGAGCGGCTGGGGTGATCTCAGCAAGGACGTGGTGCTCCGGTCCCGCTGACCGGCGGCAGCCGCAGGCAGGCCGGGCGGTGGCGACCGCCGGGCGGTGGCGACCGTAGGCCGGCCGGGCGGTGGCGGCCGCAGCAGGCCGGACGGTGGCGACCGTAGGCCGGCCGGGTGGTGGCGGCGTCAGGCCCGGCCGGGCTAGGCGGCACAGACGAACTGCGGATCCGCCCAGACGCCGACCGCACCGCCGGAGGGACTGCTGGTCACCAGGTCGACGAAGCTGGCCCTCGGGATCTGCACGTCGATCTGCTCGGCGCTGTCCGCCCGGCTCCGCACACCCGACTCGAAGACGGTGACGTCGTCCGCGCGTACCGCGAAGACCACCTCGACATCGTCGTCACCGACATCGATCACGGCCCGGAGCCGCTCGCAGCCGAGCGGTGGTTGCACCCGGAGCCGGCTCGGCGCCGCGGTGAGCACCGCGCGTGGATAGACCTGGCCGTGCACGGTGACCGAGCCGGGGCTCGGCCCTGCGGCCGGCGGCGGTGACCGCCGCGCCGTACCTCCGTCCACGGCGCTGCCCTCCACCAGGATGGGCAGGTCGGAGAGGCGGTAGGTGACCTCGGCCCGAGCCACCTGGGCCGGGCTGCGGGTCGTCACGCCCGGCCACAGGTTGAGCGCCACGAACCCCAGGCCGACGGCGATGACCGCGACCGTCGCGGTCATCGCCCGGTGCCAGCGCCGGGCCGCGCCAGCCGTCAGCGGTACGGCGGCCACCGCCACCGGTACGGCGGCCACCACCGGTACGGCGGCCGGTCGCACCGCCGGCCCGGCGGGCGGCCCGGCACCGACGGCCGGGCGTGGACGGACGGAAGGCGGGATCACCGCCGGCCGGCGCCGGGCGGCCAGATCCTCGATCCAGCCGACGAGCGCCACCACCACGGCGACCAGCAGCCAGACGGCGGCGAGCCGGAGCGCGACGGTCTGCACCCAGCCGGAGACGGCCACCGGGGCGATCAGCGCCCCGGCCAGCACCCCGGCCGGCAGGTGCCACAGGTAGATGGTGACCGCCCGGGCGTTCAGCAACTCCACGAGACGGTCGAGCGGGCGGATCCGGGCCAGCCAGTCGAGTCGCGGACGGAACCGGAGCACCGTGGCGACGAAGGCCATCGACCACAGGGTGTTGCCGCCCGCGATCCGGTTCAGGTCGTAGTTCCCGGTCGACCAGCCCACCACGAGCACCCAGGCGGCTCCGGTCACGGCGAGCGCGGCGACGGCGAGCGCGTACCGCCGGGCGGGGATCCGGCGCAGCAGCCCGTCGTGGTGCGCGAACCCCAGCAGCCAGCAGGCGAGGTAGGTGCTGACGTTGGTGGCCTGCTCGTTGAAGTACCCACCGACGGTCACCACGTCGAACCGGAAGGCGATCGGCAGCGCGACCGCCAGCGCCAGGCTCTGCCAGGGCCAGCGCCGGAAGGCGGCGAGCAGCACCGGCGAGAGCAGCACCAGCCACAGGTAGGTGACGATGTACCAGAGCACGACGTTGTAGGCCCAGGCCCACGGCTGGTCGCCGACCGGCGGCGTGCGGGCCGGAAAGACCCACCAGGCCAGCTCGCCCCAGCCGAGCCGGGCCTCCGGCTCCGTCCGCCAGCCGGTCACCAGCAACAGCGTGACCGTTACCGCTCCGAAGCCCCACAGGGGTGGCAGCAGCCGGCGCAGCCGGCGGCCGACCGCACGGTGCCCGGCGCGGTCCAGCGAGCCGGCCATCAGCGATCCGGCGAGCGCGAACATCAGCCCCATCGCCGGGAAGAGCACGGTCAGCCAGATCCAGCCGAGCACGTGGTAGGTCACCACCCGGACCAGTGCCGCCGCCCGCCACAGGTCGAGGTACCGGTCCCGGCCCTCCGCCGCCACGCCCGGCCGATCCTCCGCCGCCACGGCAGGCCGATCCTCCGCCGGTACGACGGCAGCCGTCACCGTCGGCTCGGTTGACGAAGTCATCGGCGTCTCCACGTCTCCGGTCGGACCGCGCCCGGCGGCCCCCGCCCACCGCCCAGAACCGCCCAGACGGGCAGGCGCTTCGACAGACGGACGTTGCCCAACAGTCCTACCCGACAAACCTGAACGATTCCTGACCGGGGTCGGCGCAGGTCGGCGCATGTCCCTCCTTCGGGTGCAGGCGGGTGGCGAGCGGGGGTGTGAGGTCCCACACCCGCCACGGCGCGGCGAAACTCCGGCGCTCCACCCGATCGGGCAGCAAGATGGGTGGATGGCCGGCGAGCGCGCGGAGCCGACCGCGCCGACCGAGGTCGAGACCGAGAGGTGATCGTGGGTGGCAGCACCGGAGAGGTCAACGATGAAGGCAGCCGTCTACCAGCGCACCGGCGACCCGTCCGTCCTCGATGTGGTCGACCGGCCGGTGCCGGAGCCGGGCCCGGGTGAGGTGCTGGTCCGGGTGGCGGTCTCCGGGGTCAATCCGACCGACTGGAAGTCGCGGCGGGGCGACGGGTCCGGGGCGCCGCCCCGGCACGGCTGGCAGATCCCCCACCAGGACGGTGCGGGGATCATCGAGTCGGTCGGCACCGGGGTGGACGCGAAACTGACCGGCGAACGGGTCTGGATCTGGGAAGCGGCCTGGCAGCGGCCGTGGGGCACTGCGGCGGAGTACACGGTGGTGCCGGTCCGGCAGGTCGTCCGGCTCGGATCGGCCTCCTTCGACCTCGGCGCCAGCCTCGGCATCCCGTTCCTGACCGCGCACCGCTGCCTCACGGTCGGCGAGACGATGCCGGACCGGCTCGACGTCGGCGCGCTCAGCGGGCGCACCGTGCTGGTCCAGGGCGGGGCGGGTGCGGTCGGCAACGCCGCCGTCCAGCTCGCCCGCTGGGCCGACGCCACCGTCATCGCCACGGTCAGCAGCGCCGAGAAGGCACAGCTCGCGGTCGCCGCAGGCGCGTCACACGTGATCAACTACCGCGACGAGGACGTGGTGGCCGAGGTCCGGAAGATCGTTCCCGACGGGGTGGACGCCATCGTCGAGGTCGCCGCCGCCAGCAACGCCGAGACCGACAGCCAGGTGATCGGCGCCAACGGCGCGGTCGCGGTCTACGCCGACGACGGCGGGGCGGCGCTCACCCTGCCGGTCCGCCCGCTGATGGTGCCGAACGTCCGCTGGCAGTTCGTCCTCGTCTACACCCTGCCGGCGGTGGCCAAGGCGCACGCCGTGACCGACGTGGCCGCCGCCGCGTCCTCCGGGGTGCTCCGGGTCGGCGCCGAGGTGGGCCTGCCGCTGCACTACTACCCGTTGGACGAGGTGGCCCGGGCGCACCAGGCCGTGCAGGACTCGGCGGTGGGCAAGGTGCTGGTGGTGACCAGCGAGTCCTGAGTACCGCGCAGATCACCGGGGCGCCGCCCGCCGCAGATCACCGGGGCGCCGCCCGCCGCCGCTACGGGACGAGGACGATCTTTCCGCGCAGCCGTCCCGCCTCGACCAGCCGGTGTGCGTGGGCCGCCTCCGCCAGCGGCAGCGTGGCCGCGACCCGGGTGCGCAGCCGCCCGTCGGCGACCTCCGCCATCAGCTCGGCCAGCATCGGCCGGTCGAGCCGGATCAGCACGATCTCCTGCCGTACCCCGCGCTCCGGGTCGACCGGCGGGACCGGCCGGGTCGACACCAGCGTGCCGCCGTCGGCGACCGCGGCGGCGGCCTCCGGCCCGAGCGGCACCGCGTCGAGCACCGCCGGCACCGGCCCGACCCCGGCCAGCCCGGCGGAGCGCGGCACCACCTCGGCGACGCCGAGGCTGCCGACCCACTCCTCGTCGTCGGTGCTGGCCAGCGCGATCACCCGGAGCCCGGCCCGCGCCGCCAACTGGGCCGCGAAGCCGCCCACCCCACCGCTGGCGCCGGTGACCAGCAGGGCCGAGCCGGGAGCCGGCGACATCATCTCCAGTGCCCGCCGGGCGGTCAGCGCGTTCAGCCCCACGGTCGCCGCCTCCGCCGCGTCCAGGCCGTCCGGCACGCCGACCAGCCAGTCGGGCCGGGCCACCAGAAACTCGGCGTACGCGCCGACGCTGCCCCGGGTCTGATACCACGGCACCATCCCGGCGACCCGGTCGCCGGGTCGGTGGCCGGGGACACCGTCGCCGACCGCCGCCACGTCACCGGCGAAGTCCCAGCCGAGCAGGAAGGGTGGCTCGACCGGCCCACCGGGGATCGGCCCGATCCGCGCGGCCACGTCGGCGGGATGCACCGCCGCCGCGCGTACCCGGACGAGGATCTCACCGGGGCCGGCGACCGGGTCCGGTCGCTCGACCACCTCAAGCACACCGGGACCGCCCAGTGCCGTCACCGCCACCGCTCGCATCGCACGCCCCTTCCGCGTGCCCGACATCCTTCCCGGCCCAACATCAGGTTGGCAACGGTTCGCGCCATGCCGCCCGCCGGGTCAGTCGGCCAGCTCGGTCACGTCCAGGCTGCCGGCGGCGTAGTCGGCGCGTACCCGCTTCTTGTCGAACTTGCCCACCGAGGTCTTCGGTACGGTTTCGACGAAGGCCCACCGTTCGGGGAGCTGCCACCCGGCCACCCGGTCGGCGAGGAATCCCCGCAGCTCCTCGGCGTCCACCGTGGCACCCTCCCGGCGCACCACCGTCGCGAGTGGACGCTCGTCCCAGCGTGGGTCGGGTACGCCGATTACGCACGCCTCCAGCACCGACGGATGCGCCATCAGCGCGTTCTCCAGCTCGACCGAGGAGATCCACTCCCCACCCGACTTGATCACGTCCTTGGCCCGGTCGGTGAGGGTGATGAAGCCGTCCGCCGAGAGCGTGCCGACGTCACCGGTGCGCAGCCAGCCGTCCCGGAACTTCTCCGGGTCGGGTGCGTCGTCGCCGACGTACCGGCCGGTGACCCACGGCCCACGGACCTCCAGCTCTCCGACGGCCTCGCCGTCGGCGGGCAGGTGCCGACCGTCCGGGCCGACGATCCGGGCGGCGACCCCGGCCGGCACCCGGCCCTGGGTGTAGCGGTAGCGCCAGGCGTCCTCGCCGGTCGCCCCGGCCGGCGGCCGGGCCACCGAGCCGAGCGGGGACATCTCGGTCATCCCCCAGGCGTGGATGACGTCGATGCCGTGCCGTTCCGCGAAGGCGTGCATCAGCGCGGGCGGGCAGGCCGAGCCGCCGACGATGACCTCGGTCAGCGAGGAGGTGTCGACCTGGTGGGCGTCCAGGTGGTTGAGCAGGTCCGTCCAGATGCTCGGCACCGCGCCGGCCAGGGTCGGTCGTTCCGCCTCGATCATCGCGGCGATCGGCGCACCCTGGAGGAACCGGTCCGGCATGACCAGCGAGGCGCCGGAGAGGAAGGCCGCGTAGGGGATGCCCCAGGACATGGCGTGGAACATCGGCACGATCGCGAGTTCCCGGGTGGTCGGGCCGAACCCGAAGGACTCCGGCAGGCAGATCTGCACCGAGTGCAGCCAGATCGAGCGGTGCGAGTAGGCGACGCCCTTCGGGTTGCCGGTGGTGCCGGAGGTGTAGCAGAGGGCGGCGGCGTCGCGCTCGTCCAGCTCCGGCCAGTCGTACCGGTCGGGCCTGTCCCGCAGCAGGTCGTCCCAGCGGTGTACGGCGACCCGACCGCCCCCGGCGGCGAGCAGCGGAGCCGGGTCACCGGCACCGACCACCACCACGTGCTCCACGGTGGACATCTCGGGCAACGCCCTGGCCAGCAGCGGGATCAGCGTCGAGTCGACGAGCACCACCCGGTCCTCGGCGTGGTTGGCGATGTAGGCCACCTGGTCGGGAAAGAGCCGTATGTTCAGGGTGTGCAGCACCGCGCCCATGCTCGGCACCGCGAAGTAGGCGACCAGGTGCTCGGTGTTGTTCCACATGAAGGTGCCGACCCGCTGGTCTCCGGTGACCCCGAGGTCGTCGTGGAGCGCGTGCGCGAGCCGGGCGGCCGCCGCACCGACCTCGGCGTACGTCGCCCGGCGGGAACCGTCGCCGGTCCAGGTCGCCACCTCGGCGGCGCCGTGCACCGTGCTGCCGTGCTCGAGGATTCGGGAAACCAGCAGGGGCGCGTCCATCATCGTGCTACGCATGGGCAACAACCTAGTGGCGCAGCTCACATCTTGACCACCCGGAAGGCAGGCAGATGAGCAGCATCCCGTGGGCCGAGTCCTACCTCGGCCAGCTCCGCGCGCTCGCCGGTGACCGCACGCTGATGTTCGTCGGTGCCCGGGGAGTGGTACGCGACGCGGCCGGCCAGGTGCTGCTGATCCAACGTTCCGACAACGGTCACTGGGCGATGCCGGCCGGCGCGATGGAACTCGGCGAGTCGATCGCCCAGTGCGCGATGCGCGAGGTCTGGGAGGAGACCGGGCTGACCGCCACCGGGGTCACCCCGTTCGCCATGTACACCGGCCCGGACCGCACCTTCACCAACATGTATGGCGACACCTACCAGCTTTTCGTGGTCGCCTTCCGGGTCGACGCCTGGTCCGGGACGCTTGTCACCGCGACCGACGAGACCACGAACGCCGGCTTCTTCGCACCCCGGGCCCTGCCGGCGCCGGTCTCCGCCACCGTGCTGGAGACCCTGGACGACCTGACCGTCTTCGAGCAGACCGGCCACGTCGTCCTGAAATAGCGAGGGTTGAGCGCAAGCGACAAGACGACCGGATTCCTTTATATCCACCCTGGACCATTGCCCGAACTCGGCGGAAAATTGGCGGCGGTCAGCATTTCCATCCCGGCTCCGAGCCGCCGCGAGAAAGTTCGAGAATAAATGAGTCACAGTGGTGTTCCGCAGATCCTGAAGTTCCTGCGCTCCCTCAACGGCGGTATGACGCAGGAACAGGTCGCCGGACGGCTGAATGTCTCCACGTCCCTGATCGCCAAATTCGAGACGGGCCGGCTGGTGCCCATGCCGGACACCGCGAAACTGTTGGACGAGCTGTTCGGCAGCGGCGATCTGGTCCAGAGCACCTCGGCCGCCGCCCGGAGGACGACCCCGCAGGAGTGGTTCCGCCAGTGGCCCGACATGGAGCGCGAGGCGGTCGCCATCCGGTGGCACGAGGCGAACTACGTGCCCGGCCTGCTCCAGACCGAGGCGTACGCCCGGGCGGTGCTGACCTCCGGTCTGCTCGACGCCGACGAGGTCGAGGCGCAGGTGGCGCTCCGGATGGAGCGCCAGGCGGCCGTGTTCGGCCGCGAGAGGATGCCGGTCTGCACCTTCATCGTCGACGAGCTGGCGCTGCTGCGCGGCGAGCCCCGGTCGATGCTGAAGGAACAGTTGGCGCACCTGGTCGAGATGTCGACCCGGCCGAAGATCTTCATCCACGTCGTGCCGCGATCCGCCGGGCTCTATGTCGGGCAGATGGGCCCGCTGATCCTGGCCTCCCTGCCCGGCGGGAGCGACGCGGCGTTCCTCGAAGACCAGGCGGGGGGACGGGTGCTGGCCGAGCCGGACCAGGTCGCCGCGATGGCGCGGGCCTGGGACGCGATACGCTCGGTGGCACTCCCCCGAGACATGTCCCGGGACCTGATCGTGAGGATGGCGGACGAGCTATGACTCCCACCTGGCGGAAGTCGACCCGCAGCAACGCGAACGGCGGCGCCTGCGTCGAGGTCGCCGACAACCTTCCCGGCCGCGTGCTCGTCCGGGACAGCAAGGACCCGCACGGGCCGGCCCTGACCTTCGGCCCGACCGCCTGGCGGCACTTCCTGCACGGCGTCGCCGCGCGCTGACAGCCCGAGCCGGACGCCCCCGCTGCCGCGCCCGCGGCGCCGGGGGCGGCCTCGAAAGCATCACGACCGGCGGCCTCAGATCATCGTCTGGGCGTTCGCCTCCATCTCGGTGGCGGCGTCCCCCTTCCGCTCCCCGGCCAGCCCCTCGCCGGAGCCGGCCGGTGGGCCGCCGCGCAGTTCGTCGTTCGGCATCGCCAGGGTGATCGCCACCGCCAGCAGGGCGATCAGCCCGGCGACCAGGAAGACGGTGTGCAGTGCGCCGACGAACGACTCCTGCACGGCGGCCCGGATCGGATCCGGCAGCGCCAGGATCCGGGACGGCTCGTTGACCGAGAACTCCGTGGTGGCGCCGGCGAACTGCGCCCGCTGCTCCGGCGGGAGCTGGGCGATCGCGCCGGGCAGCCGGTCGGAGAGCCCGGCGGAGATCCCGGCGGAGAGCAGCGCGCCGAGAATCGCCACCCCGAAGGAGCCGCCAAGCGACCGGAAGAAGGTGGCGGCCGAGGTGCCGGCGCCGAGGTCGCGGACCGCCACCGCGTTCTGTGCGGCGAGGATCAGCGACTGCATGCAGAGGCCCAGCCCGACACCGATGATCACCATGTAGACGAAGGCGTTCCAGAGCGGGGTGTCGACCTGCAACCGGGTGAAGAGCAGCATGCCGGCGACCAGCACGATCGCCCCGGCCACCGGAAACCACTTGTACCGGCCGATCCGGCTGATCGCCTGGCCCGACAGGACCGAGGTGACGATCACGCCGATCATCATCGGCAGCATCAGCAGGCCGCTGTCGGTCGGCGAGGCGCCCTTGACGATCTGGAGATAGAGCGGGATGAAGATGATCGACCCGAACATCACCAGACCGAGGATGAAGCCGGCGGCGTTCGCCAGCGCGAAGGTGGACCGGCGGAAGAGGCGCAGCGGCAGGATCGGCTCGGCCACCCGGGCCTCCTGGCGGAGGAAGAGGAAACCGCACACCGCGCCGGCCACGAAGAGCCCGAGGATGACGGCGGAGCCCCAGGCGTACTCGTTGCCGCCCCAGCTCAGGGCGAGCAGCAGGGCGCTCACCCCGGCCACCAGCAGGCCGGCACCGAGCCAGTCGATCGCGTGCTGCCGCCGCTGAAACGGGATCAGCCGCATCACGTGGTAGCAGACGATGATGGCGACGACCGCCAGGGGCACGTTCAGGAAGAAGATCCACCGCCAGTCGTGCTCGGCGAAATAGCCGCCGACCAGCGGTCCGGCCACCGAGGAGACCCCGAAGACCGCCCCGAAGAGGCCCTGGTAACGGCCACGCTCCCGGGGCGAGACCACGTCGGAGATGATGGTGAAGGCGAGCGTCATCAGCCCGCCGGCACCGAGCCCCTGCACCCCGCGCGTGATGATCAATTGGGTCATGTCCTGGGAGAAGCCGGCGGCGAGCGAGCCGACCAGGAACGTCCCGATGGAGAAGAGGAAGACGGGGCGGCGACCGAACAGGTCGGCCGTCTTCCCGTAGAGCGGGGTGGAGGCGGTCGCCGCCAGCAGATAGGCGGTGACCACCCACGAGTAGTGGTTGATCCCGCCCAGCTCACCGACGATCGTCGGCAGCGCCGTCCCGACGATGGTCTGGTCCAGGGCGGCGAGCAGCATCCCGGTCATCAGACCGCCCATCAGGAGCAGGATCTGACGACGGCTCAGGGCGGGGCGGGGGTCGGCAGCGGTGGTCATGGTGCCTTCTCCCCCCGTCGGCCCGGAAAATGCCTACCGTCTGCCTACCGTCTACCTACCGTCGCGCCCGGACCGGCGGCGGACGCACTCCGGGCGGCCCGGCGCCATGCCGGACCGCCCGGAACGAACCCACCGCTGATCAGGTCAGTGGTGCGGTGCTCAGTGGATGCCCTCGGCGAGTTCCTCCACGAGCTTCGCGCAGAACGCCGGCAGGTCGTCCGGCTTGCGGCTGGTCACCAGGCCGTTGTCGACGTGGCACTCCTCGTCGACCCAGTGCGCGCCCGCGTTCGACAGATCCGTCCGCAGGCTGGGCCAGGAGGTCAGCGTCCGCCCCTTCACCACGTCGGCCTCGATCATCGTCCAGGGGGCGTGACAGATCGCCCCGACCGGCTTGCCGGCGTCGAAGAAGGCCCGGACGAACCGGACCGCGTCCGGGTTGGCCCGCAGGGCGTCCGGGTTGGCCACCCCGCCGGGCAGCACCAGGCCGTCGTAGACCGCCGGGTCCGCCTGGGCCACTGTCGTGTCGACGTCGTACGTCCCCGCCTTGTCCAGATGGTTGAAGGCCCGAATCTGGCCGCCGTCGAGGGAGACCAGCTCCGCCCGGCCACCTGCGGCCTCGACCGCCGCCCGGGGCTTGGTGTACTCGACCTCCTCCACTCCGTCGGTGGCCAGAAACGCGATCCGCTTGCCCTGCAAGGTCGCAGTCATCTCGGTTCTCCTTTCCGGGGTGGAAACGGGGGATGTGCGGCGACGAACTCTTCGCTCGCGTCCCGATAAGAGACGTTCCCGGTACGGCAGCAGCCAAACCCCGCACCGTACGCCGCAGCGGCCGACTCGGGGCGGGGTTCGGCGGGTCCAGGTTTGCCCGGCCGGACACCGGGGACCCGCAGCCACATGGCGACAGACGCAGCGGAACAGCGCCGGTTGGCCTCGGTGGTGGAGAGCTGGCTCGGCAGGGGCGTGCTGGTGGTCGGCGACGCCATGCTGGACGAGTGGCGGTTCGCCGAGTCCGACCGGCTCTGCCGGGAGGCACCGGCCCCGGTGTTGACCCTGCGCCGCCGGCTCACCGCCGCCGGTGGCGCCGCGAACACCGCCGTGAACCTGACCGCTCTGGGGGGTCGGGCGGCGCTGGTCGCCCCGGTCGGCGCCGACGTGGCAGGTGACGAGCTGCACGACTGTCTGGACCGGGCCGGCGTCTGGGACCGGACCATCAGCCAGCCCGGCCGCCCCACCCCGGTGAAACGGCGACTGCTCGCCGCCGACCAGATACTGCTCCGGGAAGACGAGGGCGACGCCGACGAGACCCTGCCGGAGGAGGGCGTACACCGGATGGTGAACGCCCTGGCCCGAGCCACCGAGGAGTTGCGGGCCGACCGGGACGGCCAGCCGCCGACCCTGGTGGTCTGCGACTACGGCCTGGGTGCGCTGCCCGAGCCGGTACGCAGCTGGCTGGTCCGGCACCGCGACCACTTCGCCACGGTCGCGCTGGACGCCCACGACCTGGCCTACTGGCGCGGGCTCGCCCCGACCGTGGTGACACCGAGCTTCGCCGAGGCGACCCGGCTGCTCGACGAGGCGGTCTCCGCCGCACCGCCCAGCCCGACGTCTCCGGTGGCCGGCACCCGGGTCAGCCTCGCCGAGGACGGTACCGCCGTGGCCACCGGCGCAGCAGCCGGCGGCCCGTCAGCCGGCGGCGGCCCGTCAGCCGGCGGCGGCCCGTCAGCCGGCGGCGGTGGCACGGACGACGGCCGGGACGGTGACGGGTCCGGCGCGCCGGAGGGAGCCCCGCCGGGTGGCGGTGACGGCGCCGCACCGGTCGGCGGCGACGGCATCACGGTGACCAGCGACGAGATCGGGGTCTCCGGCGACGACATCGTGGTGGCCGGCGACGAGCGGGCGAGCACCGGCGGTGGCCGACCCGTCGCGGCCGACGGGGCCAGCCGGGCGCTGGTTGCCCAGGCCCGCCTCGCCGAGCTGCGGGAACGCACCGGAGCCGACGTCGTGGCGGTCACCCTGGACGCCGAGGGGGCCGTGGTCGGCGGCGCCGACGGTCGGTCCCGGCGCAGCCACGCCACCCCGGTCCCGGCGAGTTACGCGGTCGGTGCCGGTGACGCCTACCTGGCGGCGATGACCCTGGCACTCGCCGCCGGAGCACCACTGCCGACCGCCGCCCAACTCGCCCAGCTCGCCGCGACCACCACCGTCTCGGACACCGGCACCTGTGTCTGCCTCCGCGAGGACCTGCTCGCCGCGCTCGGCTCGGCCGACGAGGAGCCGGCCCGGATCGTGCTGGACCGGGACGCCCTGCTCGATCTCGTCGGGCAGCACCGGGCCGAGGGCCGGACGCTCGTCTTCACCAACGGCTGCTTCGACGTGCTGCACCGGGGACACGTGCGCTATCTCGACCAGGCCCGTGAACTCGGCGACCTGCTGGTGGTGGCGGTCAACTCGGACGAGAGCGTACGGCGGCTCAAGGGCGCGGACCGGCCGGTGAACCCGGTGGAGGACCGGGTCGCCCTGCTCGCCGCACTCTCCTGTGTGGACCACGTCGTGGTCTTCGAGGAGGACTCGCCCGCCGCGCTGATCGAGGCCGTCCGCCCCGACGTGTACGTCAAGGGCGGCGACTACCCGCCCGAGATGGTTCCGGAGGCACCCCTGGTACGCCGGCTCGGCGGCCAGGTCCGCACCCTCGGCTACGTACCCGACCGGTCCACCTCGGCGGTGATCGACCGGATCCGTTCGCACGCCGACGACCGGAGCCGGCAGCTCACCCACGACGGCGGCACCGGCGTGCGCCAGGCCCCCGACAGTGGTGTCGAGCCGGTTCCCGCGCCGGCCGACGCGGGCGGTACCGCGTCCGGGCCGAGCCACCGGGTGTGACCGGCGCGCCGTGTCCCGACCCGGCTGGCCGGCGGCCACTCGACCCGGGCAGGCCGACCGATTTCCGGGCCCCCCGGCTGCTGGACGTGCTGATCCCGACCCGGAACCGCCCCGCCGAACTGGCGGTCACCCTGGCCGGGCTGGCCGCGCAGCAGACGGAGGCCGCTCCGGACCGCCCGGCGACCGGAGCGGACCCGGAGGCTGCGGTGGCCGGAGCAGACCCCAGGGGTGCGACGGTTTTCGGGGTGGTGGTCAGCGACCAGTCCGACGGGGAGCCGGGTTGGGCCCAACCGGCGGCAGCGGCGATGGTGCGGGTACTGCGGCACCGGGGCCATCCGGTGCTGCTCACCCGCCGGCTGCCCCGGCGCGGCCTGGCCGAGCACCGCGCCTACCTGCTGGACGCCTCGGCCGCCCGGTACGTGCTCTACCTCGACGACGACGTCTGGCTCGAACCCGGCACCATCGACCGACTGCTCACCGCGATCCGGCGACTCGGCTGCGGCTTCGTCGGCAACGCCGTGCACGGTCTGTCCTATCTGGACGACGTACGGCCGGAGACCCATCGGCACTACTGCGAGTGGGACGGGCCACCGGCACCGGAACGGCTGGACCCCGGCTCGCCCGAGTGGGACCGGGCCCGGATCCACTCGGCCGCCAACCTGCTGCACGTCACCTCGGCCCGGGGGCTGCCGCCGGGGCAGTGGCGGGCGTACAAGGTCTCCTGGATCGGCGGGTGCGTGCTCTACGACCGGGCCCGGCTCCGCGCGGCCGGGGGGTTCGACTTCTGGACCCGGCTCGATCCCGGCCACCAGGGCGAGGACGCGGCCGCCCAGCTCGCCGTGATGGCCCGGTACGCCGGTGCCGGCGTCCTGCCCAGCGGCGCGTACCACCTGGAGGCGCCGACCACGGTGACCGAGCGGAGCCAGGAGGCCTGGGAGGTCACCGCCGGGTCAGGTCGGCCACCGCCTCCAGCACCTCCACCACCGGTACGTCGGTGACGAAGGAGACCCGGTGCGGGCAGCCCGGCCCGCCGCCCCGGGCCGGATAGAGCTCCCGGCTGCAGTCCTGCCCGCAGACCGGGCAGTTGAGGGTCCACGAGGCGATCGGCCGGTGCCGGGCACGCAACGGCACCGCACAGTTGATCATGTTGCCGACCCAGAAGATGCCGACGGTCGGGGTGCCGAGCGCGGCGGCGACGTGCACCGGCCCGGTGTCGTTGGCCACCACCACCTCGCAACCGGCATAGCAGCCGATCAGGCCGCCCAGGGAAAGCTCGCCGACCAGCGACCGGACCGGATGCCGGGCCGCCGCCACCACCTGCGCGACGAGGGCCCGCTCCTCAGGCGTACCGGTCAGCAGCACCTCGTACCCCTCGGCGACCAGCTCGTCGGCGACGGCGGCGAACCGGTCCGCCGGCCAGCGCCGGCGCGGATCGCTCGCGCCCGGGTGCAGGGCGATCCTCGGCCGCTCCGGCTCGCCCAGCACCGCGTACGCCTCGGCCAGGTCCGCCCCGGTCGCGGCCAGCCGGGGCACCAGCCCGGTCGGGGTGGCCCCGACCAGCCCGGCCACCTCCAGATAGCGGACGACCTCCGGCTGGTAGTAGACGTAGCGCAGCCACCGGTCCAGCGGCGGCGCGTCCTCGGCGCGCAACCCCGCGCTCACCCGGGCGCCGAGCCCGGCCACGAGCGGGTTGGAGTTGGCCCCGCCCCCGTGCATCTGCAGGACGAGGTCGAACCGCTCCCGGCGGGCGGCGTCGAGAAACCGGGCCATCGACTCCGGCGCCGGCTCCGGCTCGCCGGACCCGGCGGGCCGGATGCCGTGCGCGGGCGGCACCACCAGCACCCGGTCGACCGGGCCGGGCCGGTCCCGGAGCAGCCGCTCGTGCCAGGGTGCCCCGATCAGCACCAGCTCGGCGGCCGGATAGCCGGCCCGCAGCGCGTCGAGCGCCGGAAGCGCGAAAATGAAGTCGCCGAGAGCGTTGGCCCGGAGTACGGCGATCCGCTCGACATCGGCGACCAGGTCGCGCACCTTGCCGATCATCGGCTGCGGGTCCGCCGGCGCCGGGTCAACCGTCGTACCGCGGGGCCGGGGTGCCGGCGGCGGTGTCCGGCCGGTGCAGTTCCCGGTCGGCGGCGGGGTCCACGTTCTCCGGCCGGCCGCCGGCCGTGGTCGTACCCCCGGCGGGCTGGCCCGGGTCGTGCCGCCGGCCACCGATGGTGATGGTCCGCCGTCCCGGCCGGGGCGCCTTCGGCAGCCGCACGGTGAGCAGGCCGTGGTCCATCACGGCGTCGATCCGGTCCGGGTCGACCGGAGCCGGCAGGTGCACCCGGTGCTCGAAGGCACGGCTCTGCGATCCGCTTCCCGCCATCCCGTGGTCGGCGTTCACCTCGGCCTCGGAGCGGTCCCGGATGCAGAGCTCGCGGTCGTCGAGTTCGAGTGCCACCTCCTCCGGGGCCACCCCGGGCAGCCGGGCGGTGACGGTCCAGCCGTCCTCGGCCGGCGTCAACTCGACATCGGGCCGCCCGCTCCGGCCGCCGACCAGCGCGGAGCCGACCACCCGGCCCAGCTCCGCGCGGAGCGCCTGCAACTCGCCGAACGGGTCCCAACCCCGGTCGCCCGTGCCCCGTCGGTCGCCCGTGCCGCCTCGGTCTCCCGTACCCCGTCGGTCTTCCGCACCCCGCCGGTATTCCGCACCACGTCCTGGCTCGCCCATGCCGCCGTGTTCCCTCCCGTCGTCACTCTTCGCCACCGCTCCTCACGGTGGGTTCACCGCTCCTCGCCGTGGGTTCACCGCTCCTCGTGGTGGTCGGCGGAGGCTGCGGCGACGGTCCGGGGACGCAGCGAACTCGGCGCGTTCAGGCCGGCCTCCGGGTCCACCCCGACCCCGAGCCGGTCCACCAGTTCCCCGCCGAGCCAGGCGCCGACGCCGGCCCCCGCCACCGCCACCACCTCGATCGCCACCAGCGCGCCGCCGGCCGCGCGGGTCTCCGCCGCCAGCCGCACCGCCCAGACCGCCGCGAAGAGCAGCAGTACGGCGATGTTGGTCGCGGCGTGCGCCACACCCACCCGCTTGGCACGGGTGCCGCCCGGCACGGCGAGCAGGTCCACCACGCCGGCCATCAGCGCCAGCACCCCGCCGATCAGGCCGACCAGGATGTTCCAGTACGCCAGTTCGCCGAGGAAGCCGGGACCGCCGGCCACGTCGATGACGTCGAAGATGGTGGCCGCCACGAAGAGGGCGATCGGGAACATCACCAGCATCGGATGGACGGGGTGCCCCAGCACCTTGAGTCGGCTCTCCATCATCGTCGCCTCCCAGGCTCATCCGGATGCCGGCGCGCCGGGCCGTCGCACTAGCCGTGCACCCGTCGACGGACGTCGACGCTGCTGAGGCTGTACCCGAATTGTCCGCCGGCAAACCCTCCGTACCGGCGTCGGCACTGTCGTGGCGACGGGCACTGTCGCGGCGACGGTGCTGGCCGGAGCGGGTTGAGGTCAGGCCGTGGCGCAGCGGTCGCGGAGGACGGGGACGCCCTCCCCGGTCAGCTCGTCGCAGTGGCTGGCCCGCCCGGTCATCGCCATCACCAGCGCCACTGTGCGGCCGGAGACCACCGGTCCGGCGCCGGTGGCGAACGGCCCGTCGGTCGCGGCGAGCCGGAGGCCGCCGATCCGACCCTTGGCGAGTACGACCATGTCCGAGCCCCGGTAGTACTCGGCCACCCTGGTCACGGTGGCGACCGGGTAGTCGTACCGGATGCCCAGCGGCCGCCGGATGTCCTCGCCGTGCACGATCGTCTCCCCGAGCATCGCGATCGTCGGCAGCGGCGGTTTGGTGGTGCTGCCGGCCACCCGGCGGAACCGGTCGAGCGTCTCCGCTGGGGTGGCGCCCACCTGCTCGGCCAGCCGCATCGCGACCTGCCGGTCGAAGTCGAACCGGCAGCGGAGCACTCCGGCCAGCCAGCGCAGCGGGGTGAGGCTGGCGGCTGCGGTCAGGTGCGCCAGCACCTCCCGCACCGAGAGGCCCGCGCAGAGCGACGGGGTCGCCCACCGTTCGTCGGGCAGTTCCGCAAGGTCGGCCGCCAGCGCCTCGCGCTCGGCGTGGACCAGCGGCCAGAGGTCGGTACGGTCGGGCGATGCCGGTGTCGATGCGGTCATCTCAGGCAGCCTCCTGGCTCGTGGTGGATGGAGAACTCGTGGTGCGTTTGAGGGTCCGTGGTGCTGGTGAGGGCTGTGGGGCTGGTGGTGCTGGTGAGGGCTCGTGGTGCGGTGGGGGCGGTGGCCGACGGGCGGGGCGGCCCGGCAGCCCGGGAAGAAGGACTGCCGGCGTGGCGGAGAATCGTCGCTCGTGAGCGAAGTTTTTCCGGCGACCCCGGCCAGCCTCACCGCCGGTGCTGCGGTGAGCGATGATCTGCTCGATGCGGCCCGGGACGGCGACGACGCGGCGTTCGGCCGCCTGGTGGCGCCGCTCCGTCCCGAGTTGCACGCACACTGCTACCGGATGCTGGGGTCGACCCACGACGCCGACGACGCCGTGCAGGACGCCCTGCTCCGGGCCTGGCGAGGGCTGGCCGGCTTCGCGGGCCGGGGCTCGCTGCGGTCGTGGCTATACACCGTGGCCACCCGGGCGTGCCTGGACATCGTCAAGGCTCGCGGCCGTCGGGCGCTCCCGGTGGACCTCGGCCCGGCCAGCGACCAGGTGGTGCCGGACGGTGCCGGGCCGGCGCGCGAGGGCAGCTGGCTCGGCCCCTATCCGGACGCCCGGGTGGCGAACGGGCCGGCCAGCCCGCACGCCCGCTACGAGCGGCGCGAGGCCGTCGAACTCGCGTTCGTCGCGACCCTGCAGCACCTACCCGGCAACCAGCGGGCCGTACTGCTGCTCGCGGACGTCCTCGGCTTCCCCGCCGCCGAGATCGCCGGCATCCTCGGCACCTCCGTGACGTCGGTGCACTCGGCCCTGGCCCGGGCCCGCCGGCTCGTCACCGAGCGGGTTCCCGCTCCCAGCCAGCAACAGACCCTGCGCAGGCTCGGCGACGACCGGACATGGCAGGTCGCCCGCAGCTATGCCGACGCCCTGGAACGCCGCGACGTCGATGCGCTGATCGCGCTGCTGACCGAGGACGTCACCTGGTCGATGCCGCCGCTGCCGCACTGGTACTCGGGAGCCGAGGCCGTCGCCGACTTCGCCCGACAGGTCCCGTTGGGCCGGTGTCCGAGCTGGCGTACCCGACTGGTCGGCGCGAACGGGCAGCCGGCGGTGGCCTGTTATCTCGGACCCGAACCCGCCGCGCCACACGCCGCCTGGTCGATCACCGTGCTGACCCTGCGCGGCGCGCGGATCGCGGCCCTCACCTCGTTCCTCGACGCCGACCGCTTCGGGCCGTTCGGCCTGCCCCGCGTCCTGCCGTGACCGGCGGCCCGGACCGGAAGGACCGTGCGTCGACGTCGACATCTGGTGTGGTGGACATGCCACCAATGACACCAGCGAACACGGCTACCCGGCAGTGGCGGCGTGTCACGACAACGAGGTGACGTGGTGTCACTGACGACCGGTCGGGGCCGGAAGCATACTGGGCTGGTGACGGCAAGATCCCTGCGCATCACCGAGGCGACGCAGGGACGGCTGCGCCGGCTCAACCTCATGACGACACTTCCGCCACTCGTGATCGCGGCGGCCTTCATCGTCGCCGTCGACGCGCACACCTGGTGGCACGCCGTCATCCTGGCTCCGGGCGTCCTGGCGGCCCTGGTGATCTTCGAACGGTGGACGGCGGACGACGTCATGCGGGTCGCCCTGCCCTGCAGCATCGTGGCGGGGGCCGTGTGGCCGGTCGGGGCGCTGGTGACCGCCAGCCCCAACGCCTACTGGGGGATCTGCACCGTCGGATCTCTCGCCCTCACCCGGCCGCTGCGGCGTCGCCGCCTGATGGCAGCCGCACTCTTCTCCTACGTCGCCGCGGTGGGCGCGGCACGGCTGCTCGTCGACCAGGACGACGTGAGCGAGGTCCTGATCACCTACCTCCTCGTCCCGACGGCTGTCACCGTGGTCGTGACCGTCCTGACGTTGCTCGGCGAGCGGTTCTACGACATCGTGCGGGAGCTCGAACAGTCCCGGAAGCGCGAAGCGGAGCTGGCCGTCATCCGCGAACGCGTCCGGTTCGCCAACGATCTGCACGACATCCAGGGCCACACGCTGCACGTGGTCAAGCTGAAGCTCGCGCTGGCGCAGAAGCTGGTGTCCGGCGACGCCGAGCGGGCGAAGAGGGAACTGCACGAGACCTACGCCCTGGTCAGCGACACCATCACGCAGACCAGAGAACTCGCGTACGCCCAACGACGGCTCAACCTCTCCGCGGAGCTCGAGAACGCGAAAAACCTCTTCGAGGCGGCCGGCATTCGCGTACGGGTGACGCGGGAGGCCGAGGTCGAAACCCGGGTCAGCGAACTGCTCGGCCTGGTCCTCCGCGAGACGACCACCAACGTTCTGCGGCACGCACAGGCCACCCAGGTACGGATCACACTCTCCGCCTCCGGCATCGCGATCGTCAACGACGGCGTACCGGGCGACGCGCCACCCGAGATGAAGGGACTTGCCGCCCTCAGGCAGCGGGTGGCGGACGGCGGCGGTGATCTGGTGGTCGAGCAGGAGAACGGGGAGTTCACCACGAGCGCCTCCTTCGCGCGATCCGTGACAACCTCGTCATATCCGCCGGAGGAGGCCCGATGACCACCGTCGTGCTCGCCGACGACGAGGCCCTGCTCCGCAGGGCCCTCGCCGCGCTGCTCCCGCTCGAAGGCGACATCACCGTCCTCGCCGAGGCGGAGGACGGCGGGACGGCCGTCGAGGCCACCCTGCGGTACCGGCCCGACGTGCTGGTCATCGACCTCGAGATGCCGGGCGTCGACGGCCTGGGCGCGATCACGCAGATCCGCCGTGTCCGGCCGGAGCAGGTGATCCTGATGCTGACCCGGCACGCCCGGCCCGGCGTGCTGCGCAAGGCGCTGCGGCTGGGCGTCCAGGGCTTCGTCAGCAAATCCGCCGAACCGGCACACATCACCTCGGTCATCGGCACCCTGCACGAAGGCAAGCGCTGGATCGACCCGGATGTCTCCGCGCTCGCCATCGTCGACGACTGTCCCCTCACCGACCGCGAACTCGACGTGCTGCGGGTGACCAGCGAGGGCTACTCCGTCGCCGACATCGCCGCCCGACTCCACCTTGCACAGGGCACCGTACGCAACTACCTCTCCAACGCCATGCAGAAGACCCAGACCCAGACCCGCCACGAGGCGGCGCGCTACGCCCGCGAGCACGACTGGCTGTAAGAGGTCGCGCAGATGTCGCGGTTCATGGTCGCCTTGCCGGTCGGCTGTCGGCCGTGCGACGACGGGCCGCGCGGTCCCCGTCCTCTGCGGCCTGGCCGGGGATCGCGCGGTGGCCACCGTCGCTCGTGGTGTGCTCGTTACTGCGGCAGACCTTGGTAGTCGGCGGGCCCGGCGATCTGCCCGCCGTCACCGGCGACCTCGCTGCCGGTGACGAACCGCGAGTCGTCGCTGGCGAAGAAGAGGACGATCCGGGCGATGTCGTCCGGCTCCCCCACCCGACCGAGCGCGACGTTGCTCGTGTCGAAGGTGACGCCATCGGTCATGGGCGTCCGGATCTGACCGGGGTGAACGGCGTTCACCCGGATCCCGTGTACGCCCAGCTCCAGCGCGGAGGTCTTGGTCAGGCCGCGTACCCCCCACTTCGACACCACGTAGCCGGACATCCTCGGTACGCCCTGGAGAGCGCCGACGGAGCCGATGTTGACGATCGACCCGCCGCCGGACCGCTTCATCGCCGGCACCACAGCCTGGATACCGTTGAACACTCCGATCAGGTTCACGTCCAGCGTGCGCTGGAACCGGGCGGTGTCCCACTGCTCCAACGGAGCCGGGTCGGCGATGCCCGCGTTGTTGACCAGGACGTCGACGGCGCCGAAGCGCTCCTCGGTTCGCCCGACGAGGGCGGCCCACTCGTCCACCGAC
The DNA here is from genome assembly GCF_049315195.1 of Plantactinospora sp. WMMC1484. Lineage (NCBI taxonomy): Bacteria > Bacillati > Actinomycetota > Actinomycetes > Micromonosporales > Micromonosporaceae > Plantactinospora > Plantactinospora sp. WMMC1484. The sequence goes on along the minus strand of NZ_CP186055.1, from coordinate 1,840,072 downwards.
CGGACGTCGAGCTGCTCGGCGACCGCCTGTGGTCCGAGTCCGCGGGCGAGCTCCTCCGCCGCCGTGATGTTCACGTCGGCGATGACCACGTTCGCGCCCTCGGTCACGAACTGGCGGACGGTGGCGGCGCCCATGCCCATCGCGCCGCCGGTGACGACCGCCGTCTTTCCCTGTAGCCGTGTCATGACACGTTCCCCTCTCCCGCACCAGAGGTGCGGGGATCTCATGCGGCGAAGTCGGTTCCCCGGCTGACGGCTTCCCAGGCGGTCCGCTCGTCCTGGGTCTGCTTCGCGGCGGCGTTGAGGCGGTCGAGGGTCTCGTTGCCCATCGGCAGCCGCAGCGGGGTGTCCTCGGCGGCCAGCGCGGTCAGGATCGCCTTCGCGATCTTCACCGGGTCACCCGCCTCCTTGCCGCCCACCTCGTTGACGTGCTCGCGCAGCTTGCGGACCGTGCCGTCGTACGCCGCGATGTGCGGCGACTCGCTGATCGCGGCACCGGCGAAGTTGGTGCGCATCGGACCCGGCTGCGGGATGAGCACCTTGATGCCAAGCGGGTTGACCTCCTGGGCGAGCGCGACGGAGAAGCCCTCCAGCGCGAACTTGCCCGCCGAGTACGCGGACATCCCGGGCACGGACAGCTGACCGCCGAGGCTGCTGACCTGCACGATCGCGCCGCCGCCCTGCTCGCGCATGTGAGGCAGGACCGCCCGGGTGAGGGCCACGGGACCGAAGAAGATCAGTTCCATGAGGGCCCGGATCTCGTCGTCGGTGGTTTCCTCGACCGCACCGATGTGACCCCGCCCGGCGGCGTTGACGAGTACGTCTATCCGGCCGTACTGGCCGACGACCTCCTTGACGGCCTCGCTGACGCCGGCCCGGTCGGTGACGTCGAGTTCCAGCGTGCGGGAGCGCTCCGGGTAGGCGCTGACGACCTCCTCGGCCCCCGCCGTACGCCGATCGCTCAGCACGACCGTGTCCCCTGCGGCGAGCGCCGCCCGGGCGATCTCCCGACCCAGGCCGGAGCCGGCGCCGGTGACCAACCAGATGCGTTCCATGGCGATTGATCCTTTCCGAAGTCCCGACCGCACGGTGCGGGCGGGAGTCAGCTGAACGCCGCTCGATCAGGCGACGCTTCCCACCTTGAGGGCCCCCGCGATGCGCACCACACGCTCGGCCTGGTGCCGCGCCGAGTTGCGGGTGTCGTCGTCGATGGAGCCGAGGTCGGGACCGAACACCGCGTGGTGCGAGGTGCCGTACGGGTTGCCGTCGACGAACTTGACCGCGTCGGTGTAGCCGGGCGGCACGATGATGCCGCCGAAGTGGTGGATGCTGTTGTACATGGCGAGCAGGGTCGACTCGTGCCCACCGTGTCGGGTGCCGGTCGAGGTGAAGCCGCTGTAGACCTTGTCGGCCAGCGCACCCGTCTGCCACAGCGGCGACAGGGTGTCGAAGAACTGCTTCAACTGGGCGGCGATGTTGCCGAAGCGGGTCGGCGATCCGAAGATGACCGCGTCCGCCCAGGTGAGGTCCTCGGGGGTCGGGGTTGGCACCTCCGCGGTTGCCGCGTGGTGGGCGGCCCAGACCGGGTTCGCCTCGATCGCGGCCTGCGGCGCCAGCTCGGCGACCTTGCGGACTCGCACCTGTGCGCCGGCGGCCTGCGCCGTGTCCGCCATGGTGTTGGCGATCTCGGTGCCCGTGCCGGTCGACGAGTAGTAGATGACGGCGAGCTTGACGTTGTGGGACATGGTGTCGGTGCTTCTCTCTGCGAGCGGGGGCTCGGTGCCTCCCGGCTGTCGGTACGAGGTGCCTTGCCGAGGCCAAACGTAGGGCAAAGTTGGTGACTCGTCACCTGATAGTGGCAGATGACACATCACCTCTGTGCGTCGGCAAATCCGCCCTACTGTCCCGCTATGACGATGACAGCAACCATTCACACGGGTGATACATCATCCTGTCGGGCATCCAGGGACCGCACTTGCAGAATCAGGCGATGACGTGTCACCTAACGCGTACGCGGAGCTGCTCAATCCTCGAAGAGTTCGTCCTCGAGGTTCTCCAGCACGGTCTCCGAAACGGCCGCAAGGGTGTCGAGCTGACGGGGGCTGAGCACGTCGAGGAAGATCTGACGCACGTACCGCAGGTGCAGTGGCGTCGCCTTGTCGATCACCGCGCGCCCCTCGTCGGTGAGGGCGATGCGCGTGCCACGTCGGTCCTCGACGCAGGTCTGCCGCTCCAACAACCCTCGTCGGATCATGCGCGAGACCTGGTGGATCACCCGGGTCTTCTCCCACCTGAGGGCGTCCCGCAGCTCGAACACGCGCATCGGGCCGTGCTGAGCCAAGCGCAGGGTGCTCAGCACGGCGAAGTCGGCCAGGGAGATCTCCGCGTCGTGGAGCAACTGACGGTTCAGGTGTCGCCGGAGGTCCTCCTGCATGGTCAGAAACGCGAACCACGCACGACGCTCGCGGTCATTCAGCCGCTCAGACTCACTCATCTCCCCCACGCTACCGCTCGGCCCGGTACGGACGATCGAGCCGAGCAGGTGGCACGCCAGTGACGACGGCGGGAGGCGGCGGCGCCAACCCCCGGCGGCGGGCCGAAGTCGGCTGAACCGATCCCGGGTCGGACCCGTGTGGATGCCGAACGGCTTCCGGACCCGGGGGAGCCGGGACAGGAACTGGGAGATCCCGAGATGATGCGCAAGTACGTAGTGCCCTTCGTCGCACTGATGACTGCCAGCGCGGTGGCGTTGACCGCGTGCGGTTCGACCTCGGAGGCACCCGCCCCGGCGCGGGCGTCCGCCCCGGCCGGTGGCGAGGCCACCGCGCCCACGGACGGCGGCGACCTCGCGCTGCTCTCGGGCACCGCGAAGTCGAACAAGTCGGAGGCCAACACCGGTGACTGGGCGGTGCCGAACGGCGGCGTCGCGTCCGGGGCGGCCCGTCAGTCGTCGCAGCGGTGGGTCCAGTTGACCGCGAGCCGGGCCGGCGGCCTCGACCCCGTGGTCGTCAACGGTGCGGGGCTGACGCTCTACCGCTTCGACCAGGACAGCAACAACCCGCCCACCTCGACCTGCGACGGCGAGTGCGCACGGACCTGGCCGGCGGTCACTGTCGCGCCGCGCGGCAAGATCTTCATCGCGGGCGTCAAGAAGTCGGCGGTCGGCACGGTCAAGCGGGCCGACGGCACCCTCCAGGTCACCATCGGCGGCTGGCCGGTGTACCGCTTCGCCAAGGACACCAAGCGGGGTGACACCCTCGGTCAGGGTGTCGGCGGTACGTGGTTCGGGGTGACCCCGACCGGTGGCAAGGCCGGCGCGCCCCAGGGCGGTCAGGACGACAACCCGGACACCGGTGACGCGATCGCGCCGCCCGCCACCAGTGCCGTCTTCTTCGACGAGGCCAACTTCAGCGACAACGGCGCCTCCCAGGGTGTGTCCGGCAGCGGATGCCAGAACCTGCCCCGCCCGGGTGCCCCCTCCTCGGTCGCCGCCCCCGGCTCGCTGAAGATCTGGGCCGGCCCCAACTGCACCGGCCGGGTGCAGACCATCAACGGTGACGTGGCCGACCTCGGGACGATCGGCTTCGACAACGCCGTCGCCTCGGTCCGCTTCAACTGACCGTCCGACCCCCGGGTATGCCGGTCCGGCTCTGCCGAACCGGCACACCCGTCGTCGTATCGGCCGAGCCGCGGCCCGGCACGTCCCCGGGTCGGCCTACGCCGATCGGGGTGCCGCCGTCGGTGCCTAGACGCAGTGAAGGTGACGAAGACGATGATGCACGACTCACCGGCGGCACGGCGCGGACGGACGCTGACCCGAGGCATGGCGACCCTCGGGGTGGCGGCGGCACTGCTCGCCGGCTGCGTCCGGCCGGTCGAGGGTGTCGGCACCGCCGAACGCTGGAGCGCCACCCGGATCGCCGGTCTGGAGATCACCACCGGAGCGAGTGGTCCCCGGCCCGGGGTGGTCGACGCACGACTGGCCGTTGTCGGCAGCGACGGCGGCGAGGCCGACCGGCTCGCCCGCAACGCCGTCGACGACGTGCAGGCGTACTGGTCGCGGGAGCTGCCGGTCACCTTCGGTCGCCGGTTCGCGCCGGTCGCACGGCTCCTCTCGTACGACTCCACCGGCCCGGGTCGCATCGTCTGCGGCACCGACACGCAAGGGGCGGTGAACGCCTTCTACTGCCCGTCCGACGACACCGTCGCCTGGGACCGGGGGCAACTGCTCCCCATGCTCGACGACTCGTTCGGGCCGATGGCGGTGGTGGCGGTCCTCGCCCACGAGGTGGGCCACGCCGTGCAGTTCCGCCTGCGCACTGTCGACGGACGCACCAGCTCGATCGTCAAGGAGCAGCAGGCCGACTGCTTCGCGGGCGCGTTCATCCGGTGGGTGGCCGAGGGCAACGCCCCACACTTCCAGCTGTCCACCGGCTCGGGCCTCAACCAGATCCTTGCCACACTGTTCTTCATCCGCGACGGCACGGAGACCGGCTTCGAGGCCGAGGGGGCGCACGGCAGCGCGTTCGACCGGGTGTCCGCGTTCCAGTTCGGCTTCGGCGACGGCCCGGCCCGGTGCGCCCGCATCGACGAGACCGAGGTGCGACGGCGGATCACGCAGCCGGCCGGGGACCGACTGACCACGCCCGGCGAGGCGACCGGCACCGTCCCGGCGATCGACCGGGCTTCCCTGTCCGCGCTCCAGGAGACACTGCGCGCGGCCTTCGACCGGGACGGCGTCACCGGGCCCACGATCAGCCCGTCCCCGCAGGCCTGTCCGGAGGCGAAGGTCACCACACCCGCCACCTACTGCCCGGCCACCACCACCGTCGGGCTCGACCTGGCCGCGCTGGCCCGCCTCGGGACCTCACCGGAGCAGGGACAGGGCGGCATCGGTGACTTCGGCGCCTTCGCGGAGGTCGCCTCCCGGTACGCGCTCGCGATGCAGCACGGGGCCGGGTTTCCGCTGACCGGGCTGGCCACGGCACAGCGTACGGCGTGCCTCACCGGGGTCTGGGCGGCGACCGTGCGGGCCGGTCGGGGCGCGGCCCTGCAGCTCTCCCCCGGTGATCTGGACGAGGCCGTCGCCGAGATGCTGGCACCGCGCAGCCTCATCGCCGCCGACGTCAACGGCGCCGGTGTCCCCTCCGGGTTCGCCCGCGTCGAGGCGTTCCGGGACGGCTTCACCGCCGACACGGCAGCCCTCTGCCTGAGCAGGTACCGCTAGAGCCTCGCCGCAGCGACCGCAACGGTCGGTACGGCGAGGCCCGGCAACATCGTGGCGCCCTCACAGCTTCGCGACGACGTACACCTTGCCGTCGGTGTTCTCCACGCGGACCTCGCCGACCTCGGCGGGCTCGATCAGCGCGCTGCCGTCGAGCGTGGTGCCGTCGGCCGCGCCGTCCTCGGACACCAGCCAACTGCCAGCCAGGACGGCTTGGCCGTCCTGGCCGACGACGAGCAGGTGGCAGCGTTCCCCCCGCGGGATCCCGGACACCGCCGCGTTGACCCGTACCCAGCCCGGCGCCGGGGCCACCGCGACGGTGAGCCGGGCGCCCGTGCCCAGGTCGGTCGTGCTGGCGTAGCGGGTGGCCAGGCCGGTGGCGGCCACCGTGGTGGACGGGGCCGGTAGGGCGGATGTGTCAGGTGTGTCGCCGGTGGTGCGACCGAGCAGGACACCGCCGGAGGCCGCGGCGGCGAGGGCCACCACCGCGGCGGCGCTCAGCAGCAGCCGACGGCGTTGGCGACGCCCGGAGGACTCGCTGCGGACCTGGCGCAGGGTGCGCTGCAGCAGCAGGTCGCCGCCCTCCGGCGGGCCGTCGAGCAACATCGCCTCGGGTACGGCTTCGAGGGCGTTCTTCCACTCCTCGAGCGACTCGACCTCGGTGCGGCACTCCGCACAGCCTGCCAGGTGCTGCTCCACCTGCGTGAGCTGCTCCTGGTCGAGTTCGCCCATCAGGTAGCCGCCGATGTCCACGTGGTCACCGGCCGGCGTCGAGCTGTCCGATTTCATGAGGCAGACCCGTTCCACCCGGTTCAGTGCGCCGCGATGTCGCGTAGCGCCCGGAGTGCGTAGTAGGAGCGTGACTTGACCGTTCCCGGTGGGATACCCAACGCTTTCGCGGCTTCCGCGACTGTACTCCCGAGTAGATAGACCTGCTCAAGGACCTCGCGGTGCTCCTTCGAGAGGCGGTGGAGGGCATCCACCACCACCATCGAGGTGACCACCTGGTCGGCGTGGTCGCGCTCGACCGCGACGTCCGTCGGGCTCTCCGGCACCTCGGGAGGTCGCGCCATGCGGGCGCGCACCGCGTCGGTGATGAGGTTACGGACCACGGTGAGCAGCCACCCCCGTACCGATCCCTTGCCGTTGACCAGGCTGTCGGGGTGGCGCCAGGCGCGCACCAGCGCCTCCTGGACGATGTCCTCGGCGGTGGCCCGGTCGCGGGTCAGCTGCGTCGCGTACGCGAGCATCGCGCGGCCGTGTTCCTCGTACAGGGATCGGATCAGGGCCTCGTCCGCTACGTCTCGCCGACGATCGGGCCGCAAACCCGCCATGACTACCATCCTCCGTTGCCCCCGCCCCGGCGGTCGTCACCGGCGCGTCCGGGTAACCAGGATGCCTGTCACACCGGGAAATACCGGCAATGCGGAACGAATGTGTTTGTAGGCTCACGTCGGTGAACTTTCGGGCTTTCGGCCGATCGGCGCGGCGGCCTTGCCCCCGTCCGGAGCGACCACGAACCACTGCCCGTCGGCGCCCTGCCCGGCGGCCTGACCGGGCACCCGGTCGTCCACGAAGCGGTAGACCGGCCACCCGCCCACGGTGACCTGCTGGGTTCCGTCGGCGCGGGCCACCGCACCGAGCCGGGCGGGGTCGAGATCCTTGAAACGCACCCTGTCGTTCGCCAACACCGGCAACCACGCGGCCAGACACTGTCCGACGCAGTTCGACTGCGACGGCGCGGCGCTGTCCCCGTCGAAGCGGTAGAGCGTGAAGCCCTGTCCGTCGAGCACCACCGGGCCGAGTTCGGGGTGGTCGCCAAGTTGGACCGACGCCGGCCAGTAACCCCCGTCCGGGCTGCGCTGCCCCAGGTCGGTGGCCGGGTTGGCGGCACCCGGCTGTGGCGGGGCACCGGTCGAGGTGGTGGCGGCGTCGGGGGCGGGCAATGCCACCGGGTCGCCCACCGTGGTGGTGCACCCGCTGACGAGCAGCGCCGCGCCCAGTGTCAGGGCGCCGAACAGTCGATGGGGAACAGGTGCCGTCATCGCCACACCAATCCTTTTGCCGGGTTCGGGCAGGAGGGTCAACCGCCGAGGACCGGGATGAGCCGACCGCGCGGAGTGGGACGGTCCAGGTGCAGGCCGAGCACCCCGACGTCGAGCGCGCCGTTGGCGTCGACCTCGAACCGCCAGACGGTGTTCGGCGCGTCGCCGACGACCACCACGGCCGCCGTGCCGTCGGAGGCCGCCGCCACCGCGCCGAGCCGCTCCACCTCGTCTGGCGGCAGCCCGGTGGTGACCACGACCAGGTGGTTCCGGAGCACTGTGGACCGGTGGCCGTCCCCCGCGTTCTCCTCGGGCAGCGTGAGCACCGTCCGCACGTCGACGGCGACCCGGACCCGCTCCGGGATCGGCCAGGGTGGGGGTGGTGGGCCGACGACGCTGATCGCCACCGACGCCGAGGCGTGGCGACTGATCTCGTGCAGCAGGTTGCCGGCCAGGCGCTGCGCCGCCGCCGTATCCCCGGTGAGCGCGACGATGCCGGGCGCGCGTCCCAGGTTGACGACCGTCAGCTCACCGCCGACGGTGCCGACGGTGGCGAGCAGCGGCAACCCGCCGCCGACGCCGGTGCTGTCCTGCTCGACCTCCCAGCTCGGCGCCTCCCAGATCGCACCCTGCTGCCGCGTCCGCCACGGGGGCGGGGCGTCCGGCAGTGCCGGCGCCAGCCGCAGCGACACCCGGTCCGCACCGACCATCGCCGCGTACACCTGGGGTGGTGACGCCTGCGCGGCGAGCTGCCGCAGGGCACGGTCCAACACCTGCCGTGAGCCCGGCGCCGGTCGCGCCGGCTCGGTCGGGCGACGGCGCCGGACCAGCCGGATCAGCACCGCTACGACGATCGCCAGCAGCACCGCGCCGACGCCGAGCAGCGCCGCCGTGACCGGTCGGAGCCCGAGCACGCGCGGCTGGCCGTCGTCGGCCGGGGCGGCCGGGGGCACCGTCACCGGCGCCCCCGGCACCCCGGGCCCCGGTCCTTCGGCCGGCGGAGCCCCCGGCCGCTGACCCGGGTCCGGCAGGGCCGACGGTGGCGGACCGACGCGGATCTCGCCGGAGGTCGCGCCCTCCGGCAGGACGAATACCCAGCCGGCGCGGATCGGCTGCGCCGGGTCCGTCAACGTGCGGCCGTCCGGTTGGGTACGCCCCTGGTTCAGCTCGAAGATCTCCGGCCAGCGCCGGCTGTCGCCGAGCACCCGGTCGGCGACGCCCGGCAGCGTCAGCTCACTCTCCGCGCCAGGTTGGCCGGGCACCACCCAGTACGGCACCGGCGGCTCGACGGCGCCGGCCCGGACGGGGGCCGACAGGACCAGGGCGGCCACCACGGCCAGCAGCACTCCCGTGGCTGTCTTCCGGCGTCCGGCGTACACCCTGGTCACGGACATCTCACTCGGCTCCGTCCGCGTCGACCGACTCGCGCAGGACGTCCGCCAGCAAGCGCATGGACCGAGGGCCGCCCGGGTTGACCAGCACGTCGAGGCCGTCCGGGAGCAGCCGCACCAGCTCGGTCAGATCGACCTGCCGCCACTGTGCCGCGTCGACCCGCGCCTGGTCGAGAGCGCCGGAGGCGACCACCACGCAGGCCACCCCGTCCGGGGCGGATGCCACGGCCACCTCGCCCGTCTCGTCGAGCGCGACCATGACCAGGCTGTCGCGCAGCGTCCGCAGCACCAGACCGACGTCGGCCCGGTCGGTGGCGACCAGCTTCACCGCCGCGTCCACCGCGCTGGTGGGTGAGTCGGCGTTACGCGGCTGGTACAGCGGGTTGCTCTCGAACCGCCCGATGGTTCCGTCGTCCTCGACCAGCCAGCCGCCGACGATCGTCTCCACCGCAGGGGGCTGCGTCGGGGCCTCGTCGGGTTCGTCGCTGTCCAGCAGCAGCATCCAGTCGCGCCGCACGTCCGTCTCGTCGGACTCGTTCATCAGGCCCTTCCCCTCGGCGTCGGAGTGATCTTTCGGAATTCGCCCTTGCCGTCGTTCTCGTCGTTCGTGCTCTCCACGGCCAGGGTCGCGATGGTCTCACCGGGGTTGGTGAACAGGCCGTCGAGATCCTGGCCCTGGGTCGCGTGCACGGTGTTGTTCGCCGCGAAGATCGGTCGCTTGTTGCCGAGGTCGCGCATGACGTCCGCGAACTGCTGGCCGGCGTCGCCCGCACTGTTGCCGAAGTTGCAGGAGATCATGGCGATCGCGGCCTTCGGGTTGGCCTCCGCGAGCGCCCTGAAGTTGGGGTCCTCGTTGAGGATCTTGGCCATGCTGGCGCCCGGGACGTTGACCACCCTGCCGTTCGTGAGGGTCACGGCGGCACTGTCCGGGCTGCCGTGGGCGAAGATGAACATCGGGTCGCTCTTCAGCCTGCTCCAGGGAGCCGCCAGGAACTCGTTGCCGACGAGGGTGGGCTCCTTGCCGGGTAGTTGTCGGATGATCTTCAGACCCCCGACGTCCATCGAGCCGCCCAGGTTCTTGCCCGCGGCGAGGTTGGCCTTCTGCGCCCCCCAGTCGGTGAAGTTCGCGACATCGGTCGATCTGCTGGGAAAGATGACCCCGATCTGCCTGCCGTTGCTGTCCTTCAGGGGGACCGACTGGACGTCGTCGATACTGAACGTCCTCAGGCGGCCCTTCTGGTCCATCCCTGCCAGGAGCCGGGGGTCGTTGGCGCGCCTCTCGTTGGAGATCCTGAGGTCGCGCGCGAAGCGCAGATCCTCGATCTTGTTGCCGATCGACGTGAACACGCCCTTGATGGTCTTGCCGAGGCCGAGCGTGGTGACGGTGGTGTCGATCCCCGCCCCCGGCGTGGGGGCCTTGCCCACGTTCCGGGCACTGGCGCCACCCGGCGAGCCGCCGAGCCCCTTGATGCTGTTCCTGATCCCGTCCGAGACGGTACCGGGCAGCTTGTTGCCGACACTGCCGGCGGCCTTGACGATGCGACTGACGAGCCGCCCGCCCGGCACCAGACCGAGCACCAGACCTCCGGCGGCCAACCCGATCGCGGCGGGGTCTCCGGAGACTGCCGCCGCCGCGAGGTCGATCGCACCGGAGAGGAAGCCGATCGCCTGGCCGAGCGGCGGGAAGATGAACGAGGCGATCACCGACAGCGCGTCCAGGATCGCGGTGATCCACTGCACGACCGTGCTGCGGAGGAAGTCGATGAACGCCTGGAACGCCTCGACGATCTTCTCCCACAGCGAGCGCTGCGGCGCGTCCTTCGCCAACCCCCGCAGCGTCTGCGCCGCCGTCCGGGCAGCCTGATCACGCAACGCCGTCGCCTGACCCAGCAACGCCTTCGCCTGGTCGAGCGCCTGCTGGGCGTCTGACGCGCGGCTCTGCGCGGCGGCGTCGTCGTCACTGGCCCTGTCCTTCGCGGCCTGGTCCGCCGCCGGGTCGGCACCCAGCGCGGTGACCGTCGCCTGCGCCAGGGCGAGGGCCGCCTGCGCCGCAACCTGGTCGCCGGATGCCTGCCGGGCCTGGTCGAGGGCGCGCAGCGACATCGCCTGCGCCTCCTCCAGCGACGGCAGGTACCGCAGGTAGGCGTCAGCCGCCGCGGCGTACGAGTTGGCCATTCGATCCAGCCGTCCGGGCAGCTTGCCGATCAGGTCACGGAACGCCTCCATCGCCTTGCCCTGACCGAGTTGGACCTGACCGCCGGAGGCGAGCAGGTCGTGCGCCTCCCGGGTGGTCCTGGAAAGCTCCTGGTAGGCCCGAGTGATCTCGTCGAAGGACTCCGGATCACCGGGTACCGGGTCGGAGTCCACCTGCAACACCGACCACTCGGCGTCTCCCGGACGCGTCATGACCAACCTCCCCATCGCACCGACCGCTCCCCGCTCCGACCAACGCCGAGAGCCGACTCGCACACGTAGCCGGCGACCGATCGGTTCAGCGGGACTGAACCGATCCGATCGGCCGTCCGTGTACGGCGCGGAGTCATTGGCCGGACCGGGAGGAGAGCGGGGATGGGCAAGCGGGGCAGGCTCGGCGCCGGGGTGGCGGCATGAGTGTGATCGACGTACCCGGGGCGGAGCTGGAGCGGGTGCATGACCTGTTGCAGCGCACCAAGGAACTGATGGACAGCTCATCGATCAGGTCGATGGGTCCGGTCGTCGACACGCTGGGGCAGCGCGAGTTGGAGGCCGCCGCACGCGAGTTCGAGAAGCGCTGGGGTGACGGACGGTACGTCGTGGCCAAGGACCTCGAAGGGGTCCGCGACGCCGCGAAGGCGGTGGCCGACGCGTTCCGGGAGACCGACGACCAGACGGCAGCCTCGCTCGGGTCGGACGGGGCGACGAGTTGACCGGCGGAGGAGGTACCGCGGTGGCGGTCCCGATCGGATTCGAGCTGCGGACGCCGCAGGACTGGGTCGACTTCTCGATCGCCGACGAGGCGAGCGAGAACCGCGTCGCGGACGAGGTGTGGACCCGGGCCCGCGAGGGTGGGTTCACCGAGGAGCAGGCGGGACAGTACGCCGAGCAGCTCCGCCGGTCGGTGCGGCATGCCCGCACCGCTGGTGCGGTGCACGCCGCAGGCACGTTCCAGGTGTACGAGGACGGCGCGCTCATCGCCACGGTGCTGGTCTCGGTGGTCACCCCGCCCGCCACGGGCGACATCATCGGGGCGTTGACCGCGGTGGCGCAGCCCGCCCACACCGACGGCACCTGGCGTCGGGTGAGCACCACCCAGATCCCCGCGATCGGCACCGTGGGCCGGGTGCACGGCATCCAGAACGTCACCCAGGACGGTGCCACCATGCGCTGCGCGGTCATGCACACCGTCGTGCCACTGCCCGGAACCGTGAACGTGCTGTTGGTCACCGGTTCGAGCCCGAATCTCGCCGAGGCGGAGGAGATCTTCGAACTCTTCGCCACGATCACCGCGACCCTGACCTTCACGTATCAGGGGGAGGCCGCCGCGTCCACGCCGCCGGCGGCCTCCTCGGGGGAGGTCGGCGGCTAGGGGGTAGCTGCCGACCGACGTTGGGGGGACACCTGCAGGTGTCCCCCCAACGTGGTTTCGGTGGCGCCGCCGACCCCGGTCAGTAGCTCCCGCAGGGCGTCCGGCTCGGTCCGGGGCACCTGCACCAGGTGCAGCCGGCCGTCCCCGAAGTGGGCGTGCACCCGGCCCGGCCGCCCCCCGCCGAGCTGGCTGCGGGACAGCTTCACGCCGATCAGCTCACCGTCGCCGAGGCCCTGCGGGCTGAGCAACGCACCCTGCCGGTTGCGGCGGGCGTCGACGTGCCAGCCGCCGAAGCCGCCGGAGAGACCGTCGATCGAACCACCCATGATCAGCCCGAGACCCTGCTCCGTCCCGGCCCGGGCGATCTCGCCGAGGTCGCTGCCGGCGTCACACCTGAGCAGTTGCTCGGCGTCGTCCAGCACGACCACGGCCGGTCCGGTGCGCCGGTCGAGGGCCGCCGCGAGCCCGGCGGAGGTGAAGTTCTCGCTCGTCACCAGGTCGAGGATCCCGGGCACCCCGGCCAGCTCCCGCAGCGGGGATCGGCGCGGCGCCGCGATCACCACGGACGTCCCCCGCTCCAGCAGACCGGCGACCATCGTCAGCAGGGTCGTGCTCCGCCCGGACCGGGGCGGTCCGGCCAGCAGGAAGGAGGGGTTGGTGCCGAGGTCCGGGCCGATGGCGGAGAGTTCGTCCCCGCCGACCCCCAGCATCGTCCAGAGCGGACCGCTCGGCCGGGGCAGGGTGCTCGCCTGCGCCAGGGTCAGCTCGTCGGGCAGCACGTCGATCCGGAACGGGCGGCCGGCGGCGCCGACCGAGGCGTCCCGACGCCGGGCCGCCTCGGCGATGGCGGCGAGCGCGCGGGCCTGGCCCTGCCCGGAGCTGTCGTCGGCGAGGAGGGCGATCTGCGCCTCCGCGCCGTCGACCGCCCGGATCGCCCGGCCGGTGCCGATCTCGTCGGGCAGCTGGCGGTAGTTGATGCCGACCAAACTGTAGTCGCTGCGTTCGGTCAGGCGGAGGACCAGCTTGTCGTCGGTCGTCGACGAGATCCGGGTGCTGAACATGCTCCGGTCGCCGGCCATCACCACGTGGATTCCGGCCCCGGCACCCTCGCGCAGCAGGGTGAGCAGGGCCGCCATGACACTGCCGTTGTCGTAGTCGGCGAACGTCTTGTCGAAGACCTCGAACCGGTCGAGCAGCACCAGGATGTGCGGTGGGCGGTCGGCCTCAGCCGCCCCGGCCCGGTACTCCACCAGCCCGGCCGAGCCGGTGGATGCGAGCAGCTGCTGGCGGCGTCCCAGCTCCGCGACGAGGCGGGTGAACAGGCGGCCGAGCCGTTCGGCCTCGGTCCGCTGCACCACCGCGCCGCAGTGCGGCAGTTCGGTGAGGGCGAGCAGGGCTCCGTTGCCGCAGTCGACGCCGTAGAGGTGAACGTCGCGGGTGGAGTGGGCGCGGGCGACGGTGCCGGCGATCGTCCGCAACGCCTGGGACCGGCCGCTGCGCGACGAGCCGATGACGTGCAGGTGCCCCAGCGTTCCCAGGTCCAGCTCCAACGGCGCCTGCTCCTGCTCGGCCGGCAGGTCGACCAGGCCGTACGCCACCGAGGGCAGGTGGTAGCCGTTGCCGCGCGGCGCGGGAAGCTCGGCCACGGTCAGCATGTCCGGGATCGCCGGCAGCCACGGGCTGTGCGGCCGCTCGATGGCGAGCTGCTCGCTGGCGCCCTTGATGGCCTCCACCAGCACGGCGAGGTCGGTGAGTTCGCCCGACGGCGCGGCCTTGACCCCGGGTCGGCTGGGGCGCGGCCGACCCAGATCCTTCCAGGAGACGGGGGTGAGCCAGGGTGCCTGCCGGACCTCGGCGCGGGCGCCCGGTCGGAAACCGCCGACCCGCCCGGCCTGGAACGGCACGAGCGAGGACTGGGCGAGGCGGACGAAGGCCCGGCCCGGTGTCGACTTCAGGATGGCGGCGGCGTCCGGGGCGTTGAGCACGTCCTGGCTCTCGCTGGTGTCGGTCACCCGCAGGGCGATGCGCAGGTTGGTGTTCGCCCGGATCTCGGGTGACACCACCCCGCCGGGACGTTGGGTGGCCAGCACCAGGTGGATGCCGAGCGACCGTCCCCGCTGTGCGATGTTCACCAGACCGGTCACGAAGTCCGGCAGGTCGCGGATCATCGACGCGAACTCGTCGATGACGATCAACAGTCGGGGCATCGACGTCCGGGTCGGCTCGCGGCGCAACAGGTCGACGTAGTCGTCGATGTCCTTCGCCCCCGCCTCGGCGAGGATGTGCTCGCGCCGCTTCAGCTCGGCGGTGAGCGAGGTCAGCGCCCGGCTCACCAGGTGGGTGTCGAGGTCGGTGACCATGCCGACGGTGTGCGGCAGCAGGACGCAGTCCTTGAACGCGCTGCCACCCTTGTAGTCCACCAGCACGAACGTCATCGCGTCCGGCCGGTTGGCGACGGCGAGCGAGGCGACCAGGGTCTGCAACAGCTCCGACTTGCCGGAGCCGGTGGTGCCGGCGACCAGGGCGTGCGGTCCGTCGCGCTTGAGGTCCAGGGCGAACGGCCCGTCCAGCGAGACGCCGAGCACCGCCTCGGTGGTCCGGCCTCCGGTGGCCCATCGGGCGGCCACCGCGTCGGGCTCCGGCGGTTCCATGCCGAGCACGTCGAGCAGCCGACTGGCGTCCGGCAGGGCGGCACCGTCGTCGGCGCCACCGGTGTCGCGCAACGGCGCGAGGGCGCGGGCCACCGTACGCAGCCACTGCGTCGAGAGCAGGTCCGGATGCACCGCCCGGATCGGCGCGGCGAGCGTCCGGGTCACCAGCAGCGATCCGTCGGCCTGCTCGGCGACGACGGCCTGGCACTCCTCCGGCAGCAGCTTCTCCTCGGCGTCGACACAGATCGCGTACACCCCGACCGCGGGCCCCTCCCGCAGGATCTGCGTCACCCCGGGCAGGGACCGCAGCCGGCGTGCCCCGTCGAGCACCACGAGGATGTCGCGGAACGCCCCGTCGGTCCGCTCGGCGGAGCGGGCCGCGATCACGGCGCTCAGTTCGGCCACGCGTCGGGCCGTGGTCTGGGTGTCGGTACCGACGGTGGCGAGGGTGTCCTGGCCGTCACGCGGCGCCACGTGCGGCAGCCAGCCGACCCACGACCAGCCATCCTCGTCGCCGGCACCGGCGAGCAGGTAGATCTGGAGATCCTCGGGGCTGTGCAGGGTGGCGGCCTGGGCGACCATCCAGCGGGCCGTGACCCGGGCGACGGTGGCACCGGCGATGCCGACCACCCCGTGTTTGCGCACCGGCACGGTCGCCGGCACGTCCAGGGCGCTCCACCGGACCTCCCGGCGGTGCTCGTCCTGGCCCGGATCCCGCAGCACCACCTCGGACGGCAGGTCGGCGCTGCCGGCGCGCAGTTCGAGAAAGTCGGGGTCGGTGCGGCGTCGTTCCCAGAGGCGGCGCTCCGGTCCGACAGCTATCAACCGTACGGCGGCGGGGTCGGGGAAGTTGTCCCGTCGGGCCAGCCGCTCGGCGGTCAGTGCCGCCTGCGCCTCGGCGCTGATCCGCGCCCTCTTCGCCTCGTACTCGGCGAGCCGGGTGCGGTGGCTGGCCTTTCCCTGGCGTCGGGCGCTGATCTGACCGGCGATCAGCGCCACGGGCGACAGGATGGCGAAGAGCAGGGTCAGCGGGTTGCCGGTGATGAGGTACGCGGCTCCGGAGACCACCAGCGGGGCCAGCACGGTGATCAGCACGAACGGTCGCCGTTCCGGCGGTGACGGCGGCGCGGGAAGGGTGAACTGGGTCGGGCGGACCTCCGGCAGCAGCCGTGGCGGACGGTTGTAGTCCAGCCCGGTGCGGTCCTCGGAGACCTGTAGCGCCGCCTCGGCCCGGACCGGGATGCGCAGTTCCAGCAGGGACGAGCCGACCGCGAGTTGTCCTCCAGGGGCCCACACCTGTTCCCCGTCGAGTTCGAGTTCGACCCGATCGAGCAGGAGGTCGGGCTGCTCCGGCCGTAACCGGCATGTGCCGTCCGGGAGGACCCGGACCGAGGCCGTCACGGGGGCGAGCGAGGGGTCGGTGAGGCGGACCCGGCTGACGCTTCCGGTGCCGATGGTGTGCTCACCGAGGTCGAGCTGGTATGTGGCACCGGCGTCGGTGCCGCTGACGACCCGCACCTGCACCAGTCCCGGCGGCGGTGCCGGCGGCTCCGGCACCGGGCGGTCCAGGCCGAGCACCGTGCCCTGGCGCAACGGGGATTCGGCGAGGGTGAGTCGCGGGTCCAGTGGCGCCCCGGCGACGAAGATCGCCGGTGGTGTGCCGGTGGGCTCTGGCCGACGCGCGGCGAGCGCCTCGGCGAGTTCCCCCACGGTGTTCTCGGGGGCCGCCTCGACCTGGTATTCGATGACGGCGGTGGACGGATCCGCAACGGTGAGTTGCAGGCGCACGAGGGTCTCCTGGTCGGGTGGTCCGTCGGGAAAGACGGTCGGGGCCGCGTGGTGATTCGCTCACCACGCGGCCCCGGGCCGGTCCGGTCGTTCAGCGGCCGAGGCTGGCCCCGGTCTGGTTGTCCGTCTCGGAGAAGGCGTCGCTGACCTGCGAGAGGTACTGGCTGATGCCCTCCATGCCGTTGAGGGTCTGGTCGACGCTGCCCTTGTACTCGTCGAAGTACGGGCCGAACTTCTGCTGGGCGGCCGGGGTGTTGTAGCCACCCTGGATCAGGGTGTCGATCTTGCTCTTGGCCTGGTTCATCCCGTCCAGCAGCGTCTGCATGTTCTGCTTCAGCCAGGTCGCGGACTCCTGCATGTCCTCGCTGACGATGTGGTAGGTGGCCACGTTCCGCTCCTTCGTGTCGTCGGTCCTGCCGACTCCGGGGGGCGTCCTCTCCTGGGTCGCCTTCCGCCGTCGCCGCCACCCACACGGACGGTCGCCGCAAACGGTTCAGCGCAGGACCTGACGTCGTGACGCACCTCCGACGACGTGTCGGTGAACCAGTTCGCCGACCGGACCGTGTGGATGCCGGACCACGCGGATGGGCGCGGTCCTCCCCGACCACGAGGTGGAGCAGAGATGCGTGTGCACAGCCGGGTCGCGCCGACCGCGATCGCACTGGCCAGCCTGGCGGCCCTGGCCGCGTGCGGCAACGAGGTGACCGGGCCGGCCGCGCCCGCCACGGCGGCCGCCCCGACGGTGGCCCCCACGGCCGCGACGCCGAGCCCGACGGCCGACGCCGGCGCCCCACCGGAGGTGATCGAGGAGCCGGCGACGCCGGTGGCCGCGCCGACGGTGGCGAAGACCCAGGGTCGCGTCCGGATCTACAGCGGCCCGTCCGACGTCGAGCTGACGCCCGCGCCGGACACCGGGCGGGGCAGCACCGTCATCCAGCTCAACGGGACCGCGTCCACCGCGATCGGCACGTACGTCGCCGACGGGCAGGGCCGGACGCTCTACCGGTTCGACAAGGACCGGGCCAAGCCGTCGAAGTCGAACTGCAACGGCGACTGCGCCGCCATGTGGCCCCCGCTGCTCGTCAAGTCGCCGGGGCGGATCTACCCGAGCGGGATCAACCCGAAGCTCGTCGGGTACGTGGAGCGGGCCGACGGCACCTGCCAGGTGACCATCGACGGCTGGCCGGTCTACCTGTTCGCCAAGGACACCGCGCCGGGCGACCTCAACGGTCAGGGCGTCGGCGGCACCTGGTTCGCGATCGGCCCGACCGGTGAGCGCACCCGTCCGCTGGGCGGTACGCCCACCACGGCCGCCAGCTGACCCCGCGGAGACGACGATGACCACCCCGTACCCGGGAGCCGACGGCTCCCCGCCTCCCGCCCCCCGGTGGACGCCGGCACCGCCGGCGCAGTGGGGGCCCGACTCCACCGGGTCGCACCCGCCGGTCGAGCGTCGGCGACGCCTCTCCCGCAGACTCGCGATCGCCATCGTCGCGCCGGTGGTGGCCGCGGTGGCGCTGGTGGCGGTGCTCGGACTGGTCTGGCCCGGGTTCTTCGTCACGCGGGTGTTCGACACGGCGGAGGTGCAGCAGGGGGTGCTGTCGGTGCTGCGCGACGACTACCAGCTCGACGCGGACCTGGTGGCCTGCCCGCCGGGCCAGTCGGTGACGGTGGGCAGCCGCTTCTCCTGCTCCGCGCAGGTCGGAGGGGTGCCGAAGACGGTGAGCGTGACGGTGGTGTCCTCCGACGGCCGGTTCGAGGTTGGTCGTCCGCAGTGAGGTTGCCCCCGGGCCCGGCGTCCGGATCAGTCCCGGCAGGTCCGTCCACTGTTCAGACAGTCGACGACAGTCGCCATCAGCGGCTGCGGCATCAGGTTGACGAAGAACGCGTGATCGGTAAGCGGGCTGTTGCGTTGGCCGTCGAAGGCGTCGATCTGGAACGCGGCGGCCGGCGGGAGGTCGTACCCGAGGGTCAGCCGCAGTCGCGGCACCGGGAAGGTGCTGCGCGGGCACGAGCCGTCCGGGGACGGGAAGGCCAGGTGTGCGCGGTGGCTCTTGCTGTCCGCCCGCCGGCCGTCCCAACAGCTCGGGAAGTCGTACACCCGCTGCACCTGCTCGCCGGCCGGGCAGCGGGGGTACGCCGTGGTGCGCCCGTCCGTGGTGCCTGAGCAGGTCCAGGTCGCCGCCACGTTCCGGCCGCCGTTGGTGACGGCCACGGCGTCCCCGACCGTACCGGCGAGCAGCGGCGGCATCGGGACGACGTTTCCCCGGGGGTTGCCGGAGAAGGTGAGCCTCACCTCGACCGGCACCTGGATCTGGCCGTCGTGGCCGTCGTGGCCGGTGTGGTCGGTGTGGTCGGTGTGGTCGCCGGTGGTGGCGGGGTCGAGGGTGCGCAGCACCGGCCAGAAGTACGTCGACAGGTCGCCGTTGCGGCAGGTCGTACGCGCGCCGGCAAGGGTCTGCGGCGTCGAGCCGACGGCGGTGGAGACGTTGCCGACGTAGTCGTGCACGTGGTGCGGCTGCCCGGGGGAGCCGGGCGCCATCACGATGTTGGCGGTGTTGCGGTGACCGTTCTTGTTACGGCCACAGTCCCAGGTGTAGGTGCCGGTCGCCGCGCCCGGCACGGCCGGGGCGGCCGGGGCGGCCGGGGCAAGGTTCATGTCGACCAGGTTCGTCACCCTGGGCCGCTCGTCGCCGGCGTCGCTCTGCCACACCAGCGCGCCGCCGAGCACGACGAGCATCAGTTCCAGGGCCAGCGTGACGGAGAGGGCGCGCCGTCGCGCCGTCCCGCGGTGGCTCGCCGCTCGAACGTCATGCGGCACGTCTCACACTCCCGTCGCCCACCGGCGTGGGCTGTCGTCAGGTTGGTCGGTCGTCTCGTCCCGCCGGCCCGACGACAGCTCCCCGAGGCGCAGGGCACACCGGGCATGGCCAGAGCCGGTCGGGCGCTACTCGAACACGCCGCTGTAGGCGTTGATGGCCGGTTGACCGCCGAGGTGGGCGTAGAGGACGTTCGAGTCGCGGGGGATGTCGGCGGTACGCACCAGATCGATCAGCGCGGCCATCGACTTGCCCTCGTAGACCGGGTCGATGATCATGCCTTCGAGTCGGCCGGTGAGTCGGATGGCGTCGATCGTGGACGCCACGGGTACGCCGTAGCGGTCACCGGCCCAACCGTCCAGCACGGTGATCTCGTCGTCGCGCAGGTCACGGCCGAGCCCGATCAGCTTGGCGGTCTGGTGGGCGATCTTCGCCACCTGGCTCCGGGTCGCGTCGACCGTGGCGGAGGCGTCGATGCCGAGCACCCGCCTCGGGCGGTCCTGGCCGGCGAACCCGGCGATCATGCCGGCGTGGGTGCTGCCGGTCACACTGCACACGATGATGGTGTCGAAGAAGACGCCCAGCTCCCGCTCCTGCCGCTGCACCTCGTAGGCCCAGTTCGCGAAGCCGAGGCCGCCCAGCGGGTGGTCGGAAGCACCGGCCGGGATCGCGTACGGCGTACCGCCGCGGGCGCGGACATCCTCGATCGCCTGGTGCCAACTCTGTTTGAAGCCGATGCCGAAACCCTCCCGCACCAGGCGTACGTCCGCACCCATGATCCGCGACAGCAGGATGTTGCCGACCTGGTCGTTGACCGGGTCCGGCCAGTCCACCCAGCTCTCCTGCACGAGGACCGCCTTGAGACCGACCCGGGCGGCGACCGCGGCCACCTGCCGGGTGTGGTTCGACTGGACACCACCGATGCTGACCAACGTGTCGGCGCCCTGCCTCAGCGCGTCCGGCAGCAGGTACTCAAGCTTGCGGGTCTTGTTGCCGCCGAAGGCCAGGCCGCTGTTGCAGTCCTCCCGCTTGGCCCAGATCCGGGCGCCGCCGAGGTGGTCGCTCAGCCGGTCCAGCGGGTGGATCGGGCTGGGGCCGAACAGCAACGGGTAACGGTCGAACGCGTCGAGGGGCATGGGCGGCTCCTTGGTCGGGGGTGGTCCCACCACCCCGGCTTCAGCATGCAACATACTGCATGTCACCAAGGTGAGCCTGTCAAGGAGCTGCACCACGAGGTCCTCGTCGAGGCTCTCCTCGAGAACCGGGCCGCGCCGAGGTCGCCGTACGTCTCGGCGTGCCCCTCGGCACGGTACGGCCGCACCTCGCGGTCCGGTCGCTGCGCGAGACGGTGCTCGACCGAGCGCTCACGAGTCGTCGTCGTTGCGGTAGAGCAGCCGGGCGAGGTGGGCCGGGTGTTCCAGGTGCGGCAGGTGACCCCCGGGCAGCACGGTGACGACTGCGGTCGGCAGGGCCGAGGTCAGCCACTCGACGTAGGGAGCGGGTGGCTGCGCGCCGGTCACCCACCGGTAGTCGATGCCCCGCTCACCGATCGCCCGCAGGTCCGCCGCACGGTCGGCGGCGAGCTGCGCGTCGTTGTCGCGCAGCAGTTCGTCCCAGTAGCCCAGCAGCAGGTCGCGCTGGGGATCAGTGGCGGTCTCCGCAAGGTGTCGCGCCTCGCCGCGCAACGACTCGATCCCCATGCCGGCAACCATGCGCTCCCAGACCGCGCGCCAGCCCGGCCCGTGCAGATCCGGCTCCGCCGCACGCACGACGGCGCCGAACGGGCCGGGCAGCAGGAACTGGTCCAGGTTGACGACGGCACTGGTGGGGTAGCGCGCGGCGTAGATGGTGGCGATCACCCCGCCCACCGAGTGACCCACCACGGTCGGCGGCCCGGCCAGGCCCGCCGCGGTGATCTGGCCGTGGATGACCTCGGCGACCTCGCCCAGGTGGTACGAGGCGCGGGGCCGCGCGTCACCGTGACCCGGCAGGTCCAGGGCGAGGACCCTGCGGTTCGGCTCCAGCACCGCGAGTTCGCGTTGCAGGGGCCGCCAGTGGCGTCGGTCGAAGGTGAGTCCGTGCAGCAGGACGATGGGAGACGACATACCCGGTGGGCGTAACCGGACACTGAACGATCCGTACGTGGCCCGGGTCACACCTGCCAGCGTGCCGGCCCACCGGCTGCCGGCTGGTAGCGGAAGAAACCGCCCGTGTGCATCGACGCCCGCAGGTGCGCCGCGACGATGGGAGCGACCGGCTCGAGCCTGGTGAGCACCATCCGCAGGGCGCGCGTCGCGTTCACCCGGGCCCGTTCCGCCTCGGCGCTCTGCATCCGGGCCCGACCGCTGAGGCCGGTGGCCCGGCGTAGCTCGGCCAGCAGGGCGCTGCGCTCGGCGGTGAACCTCGCGGCGCGTGCGACGTCGCCGGTGCGGTCCGCCGTGTCCAACTGTTGGGCGAGGTCGTCGAGCCGCCTGCGGTACGCCGCCCGAGCGGCGGTGTCGAGCACCGGTTCGGGCGTGGGCGCCACCAGGCCGACGCCACCGGCGACGAGATCCAGTGCGGCGATCTCCTGACCGGGTGCGGCCAGGAGGGTACGCAGGAAGTGCATTCCGCGGACGTCCCGGAGGCGGGCGTGCTCCGGGCCGGCGTCGATGATCCAGTCGTCGCCGTCACGTCCCAGTTTCCACACGTCGGCACCCGGTTCGCGGTGGGCTCCCGACGGGCCGACCCCCGCCGGCGAGGGCTCGGTCGGCAGGGGCGGTCCGACGGGCACCGGCAGGCCCAGCCCTTCGGCGATGGATGCCGCCTGCGTCCGGTCGCCACGAGCCGCGAGGGTGGCCGCCAGCCACGGCAGGGCGCCGAGCCGCTCCTCCTGGGCGACCGCTCGATCGAAGTGTGCGGACGCCTCGTCGGACCGGCCCAGCCGCGCGGCCAGACGCCCCAGATAGTCGTCGACCGGGCCGGCGATCGTGTTCGCCCCACCCCAGACGACCAGGCGTCCCGCGTACGGGAGCAGAGCGTCGTAGAGGGCCTGCGCGGCATCCGGTGCGGCACCGAACGATGCGACGAAGGCCAGGTCGGCCACTGCGCCGAGCCAGCGGGGTCCGGCCCCGGCCAGCACCGACGGCAGCAGGCGGTCCACCTCCAGCAGCGCCTCGGTGACCTGACCCGACTCGGCCAACGCCCGGGCTGCGGTCACCTCGAAGAACTGACCGGGCAGCCGCCGGGCGAGCGCGCGCAACGTCTGCACCTCGCCCGCCGCCTCGCCGCGCAGCAGGGCCATCCGCCCGCGCAGCGACGCGGTCAGCCGGGCGGTGTCCGCCAGACCGACCCGGCGTCCGGTCTCCTCCACCTCGGCGGCGAGCGCCTCCGCGAGCCCGAGCCGACCCCGGACCAGCGCCAACACCGCCTGCCGGGAGAGGGCGACGACGGCCGCCTCGGGATCGCTGTCCCGCTCCCCCGCCCGGGCGTACGCCACCAGGGCGGCTTCGGCGGCGTCGAGGTCGCCGAGTTCGGCGAGCGCGGTGAACCGCCAGAAGAGTCCGCGCCGCTCGAGGAGGGCGTCCCCAGCCCGACGGGACAGGTCGATGATCTCGGATGCCCTGGTCAACCGTTCGTCGGCGGCGCCGGGATCCCACACCGCGTGCAGCCGCCCGTCCAGCACCTCGGCGAGCGTGCCCGGGTCCCCGGAGTCCCGGGCGAGCCGGACGGCCTCGTCGACGAGTTCCCGTCGCCGGGCGGAGGCGGACGGATCGCCCAACATCTCCGCGGCCAGCCGCACCAGCACCCGGGCGCGGAGGGCCGGCGGTAGCGCGCGGGACGCGGCGTCCTCCAGCAGGCGGATCAGCCCCATGTCGAGGACGAGGAACTGACCTCGCGAGGGCGAGGTGAGGGCTGCCTCGACGACCGCGTCCTCGTCGGCCCCGGTCGGGACGCTCGCCGCGAGGTCGAGAGCCGGACCGGGCCACCCGGCGGTGAGCAGCCAGATCGCGCGCACCGCGCCGCTCGGCGTGTCCGGCAGCAGGGCGGCCAGTTCGGCCTCGGTCAGCGGGGTGAGATAGAGGTGCTGGCCGGATGGCCTCGCCTCGGCCGTGGTGGCCACGACCGCCGCGCCGCCGCGTACCAACGAGTCGAGGTCCACGGTCGGCGCGGTCCGGTCGAGATCGTCCAGGAGCACCAACTGGGGGCCCGTCCCGTCGGCCGTCGCCGTACGGTTCACCGGCAGGCCACGCTGCCGGGCGAGGTCGGCCGCCACGTCGCCGAGCGTGGTCTTCCCCGACCCGGCAGGTCCCACCACGATCAGGCAGCCGCCCACGCCGGCGACGGCGCGGTCCAGGAGTCGTTGGACGGCGGCACGCTCACGACGACGTCCGATCATGAGTCGAGCGTAGGCGCTGCCTCCGCGCATGCCCCGTCGACTCGTCCCGAGTCAGCGTCGGCCGGAGGCGGGCGGAACACCGGCCGTCCCGCGAACGGGGCATGAATCGTGCGCCTGCTCACCGAGAATGCTTTCCTGGATATCGCCGGTCGCAATTTTCGACACCATGTAACTAGCAATGAACTAGGTTTCCACTTCCCCCTCGTAGCTTGGTCATGACCTGCTGAATACTACCGGGAAGAGCCATGACCAGAGCGGCCAGCACTATCGATTCCGACCTTCGCGGGTCCGGTGAATCCGCCACCCACAGCCCATCCCACCGGGCCGAGGACCAGATGCGCGACATTCACCGCAAGAACGGCGGAGCGCTGCTCTATTTTCTGCGCAACTTCGTTTCCCCGGGCGTCAGCCACACCGCCGAGGACCTGCTTCAGGAGACCATGCTGCGGGCCTGGCGCAAACTCGACACGATGCCGACCGAGCCCGAGTCGCAGCGGCGCTGGCTGTTCGCCGTGGCCCGCCGGCTGGCCATCGACGAGCACCGCAAGCGGCAGTCCCGGCCCGTCGAGGTGAGCCTGCCCGACTCCGACCCGGCCGCCGGATCCGGAAGCGAGGCGGCGAGCACCGCCATCGCAACGGTCACGATGCGCGGCGCCATCGGTCGGCTCAGCCCCGCCCACCGCCAAGTGCTGACGGAGTTGTTCGTCAAGGGGCACACCATCGACCAGACCGCGGCTCGGCTCGGCGTCCCGGCCGGCACCGTCAAGTCCCGCGCGCACTACGCCACGCAGTCCCTACGCAACGCGTTGATCAACGACTGAGCCGGCCAGCCAGTGGGCGGTGATGCCACCCTGACGAGCCGGCGGGACGCGCGTAGCCATCAGCAACAGGGCCGACGACCGGTTACCGGGTGTAGCTGGGGCCGCGTCCCAGCTGGGGCCGCGTCCCATCCGCCACAGCATCCGAAGCAGCGTCGCCGGTCAGGACGCCGCCAGGCGATCGAGTGCACGCCTGGCGAGTTCGGCGAGGACGAACGACGCGTCGGCGAGGACCGAGTCGTCGAAGACGGCGTGCGGGCTGTGGTTGGTCGCGGCGGTCGCCGGGTCGTCGGCGGCGCTCGCCCCCAGGTGCAGGTAGCAGCCCGGCACCTGGTCGAGCACCCGGGAGAAGTCCTCCGCGGCGGTGATCGGCGTGGCCATCGGCTCGAACCGGTCCGGGCCCAACGCGTCCCGCACCACTGCCGCGGCGAACTCGTACTCGTCCGGGTCGTTGACGGTCACCGGGTAACCATCCGTGTAGGTGACCTCGGCTGTCGTCCCGGACGCCAGGGCTACCGACTCGCACAAACTGGTGAGTTCTGCCCTGACCCGCGGGCGGTTCGCCTCCGAGAACGTACGGATCGTGCCGGTCAGCTCGGCGTGCTCGGGAATGATGTTCGCCCCGCTTCCGGCCCGCACGGACGTGACGGTGACGACGACCGGGTCGAGCGCGTCGAACCGGCGGATGAGCATCGGGGGGATGGACGTGATGATCTGCGCCGCCACCGGGATCGGGTCGTCGGCCAGGTGCGGCATCGACGCGTGGCCGCCCATGCCGTGCACCGTCACGGTGAACGCGTCGACGCCTGCCATGAGCGCCCCCGGCCGGCTGCGGAAGACGCCCCGGGCCGTCCCGTAGGAGCGCACGTGCAGTCCGTACGCCGCCCGCACCCGGGAGCCTGCGGCGTCGAGCACACCCTCCTCGATCATCCGGGCGGCGCCGTCCCACCCCTCCTCGCCGGGCTGGAACATGAAGACGACGTCGCCGGCCAGCAGGTCGCGGTGCTCGGCGAGGGTGTGGGCCGCGCCGACCAGGGCGGCGGTGTGCAGGTCGTGCCCGCACGCGTGCATCGCCCCGGGCGTGCGGCTGGCGTAGTCCAGGCCGGTCGCCTCGGTCTGCGGCAGCGCATCCATGTCCGCGCGCAGCAGGACCGCCGGACCCGGTCGTCCGCCACGCAGCACCGCTGTCACCGAGGTCAGCCCGGCACCGCGTGACACCTCCAGCCCCAGACCGTCGATCGACTCGATGACGGCCGCCTGGGTACGCGGCAGGTCGAGGCCCGTCTCCGGGTGCGCGTGCAGGTCCCGGCGCAGCCGGACCAGCTCCGGCTGGAGCCGGTGCGCGGTCTCGCGCAGGACGGTGACGTGATCGTGGTTTGCCACAGCGCCTTGGTCTCCTGGTCGGTTTTCTGGTGGGGCGGTCACTCGACGGCCGTCTTCACGGCCTGAGGGACCAACGGACGTCGGGGGCGTACCGCACGTTGCTCGGGGAAGCAGATCACCACGGGTGGCTGGTTGAGCAGCCCGGCGGCGAGACGTGCGAGCCAGAGCGCCACCTGGAACGTCGTGCTGGACATGCGGGTCACGCTCCCGGCAAGCCGGGGTCGGGTGGTGAGTGTCAGCGGCCGTTGCCGGCGTTCTGCGCGGCGGTGACGATAACGTCGGCGACGACGCCGGGCTGGGTCGTGAAGAGGGCGTGGCTGGCCGAGACGTTGGTGATCTTCGCGCCGATGCGCTTGGCCATGTGCTGCAGCATCGCCTGGTCGAAGGCCCTGTCCTCGGTCGCGATGACCGCCCAGCTCGGCTTGTCGCGCCAGGCGGCGTTCTTCACCGGCGTCGAGAACGCCGACATGTTCACCGGTACCTGCGAGTCGCGCAGGAAGGCGGCGTCGGCGTCGCTGGTGTCCGCGGCGAACCCGGCCTTGAAGGTGTCTGGGTTGAGGAAGCCGTACCCGTCCTCGGTGACGTCGATGACGAAGTCGGGTGTGGGGCCGAACCCCTCGTACTGCTGGGCGGTGGTTTCGCCCGCGTCCGGCGCCAGCGCCGACACGTAGACCAGCCCGGCGACGTTCGGGTGCACACCCGCCTCGGTGATGACCGTGCCGGCCCAGGAGTGGCCGACGAGGATCGTCGGGCCGTCCTGCTTGTCGAGGACCCTCGTGGTCGCCGCGACATCGTCCTCGAGTGAGGTGAGCGGGTTCTGCACGATCGCGACCCGGTAGCCCTGGGTCGTCAGCTTGTCGTAGACGCCGCGCCAGCCCGAACCGTCAGCGAACGCGCCGTGCACGAGCACGACATTCTTGATCTCTCGACCGTTGGTGCTCATGGGGCTTCTTCCTTCCGTCGCCGCGCTGGTTTCCCCGGGCGGGGTACCTCGGTGAACCACCAGCGCACTCTTCCTGGTGTGCAGCATATTGCATGTCGGATATTGCAGCAACGCGTCCGCGTGCCGTGTGACCAGCGACTCCGCGCTGGCGGCGCAGAGCACTTAACCGAGTGGACAGCGGCCAAACGCGTCGGCGACGCTGCGCCCCCGTCGCCGGGCGGCGTCGAACTGACGGTTCAGGAGGTCGGCCATGGGAACGACCGACCGGGTCGCCCCGGCCGCCGGCGCCGGGCCGTTCCAGAGCGACGGGAGTGTGGCGATGCCCTGGTCGGAACGGAGTCCGGCCACGTCCTCGCGCCACCGGGGCCACAGCAGGCCCGCGTAGAAGTGCGACAGCTCACCGGACACACACCACGTCAGCCACTCGCCGTGCGCCATCTCCGTCCGCGTCCAATCCAGGAATCGTGGGTCGAAGTAGATGACCTCGCCGGGCACGCCGGGCCGCCCCGCGGCGGGCCGCAGGCCGTTGAGGAAGAAGACGCCACCGAGGACGTCGTTCGCCACGATCAGACCCTCGGTCGGTGTCCACGCCCGGTCCACGTCGGCCGGGAAGGCGTTCACCTGACCGATGCTGGGAAGGCCGATCTCGGCGGACGGTGATCCACCGAAGATGCGCAGCCATCCGTCGTACAGCAGGATGCCGCCGCAGTTCAACGCTATGGCGCCGAGCGGGGAGTTCGCCGGCAGGTGCAACTGCCGCAGACTGGCGCGTGCCCGGACCCGGTCCGCCGGCAGGACCCGCGGCGCGGCGAAGCTGCGCAACAGGACATCCAGCAGGTCGTCCCACGAGGTCGCGTCGTCCACGAGGTTGTCGAGATCGTCAAGGTCGAGCATTACCGGGTCACCCCCCTTCCAGGGCCGCGACGGCACGCCCCGCATTCGCTCATCAGGTCGCGTGGCGGCCAGAAGAGGACAGCGGCGACGTAACCGATGGTGGCTCCGACAGCGGATTCCAGCGCCCGGTCCCGGCCCGACGCGGAATTCGCGTATCGCCATACCCCGAACGACGGAACGGCCGTCGGGAAGTTCAGCCAGGACGGCCCTGAGCTGAGGCGGGCGTCGCCTCGACGAGGCGGGTCAGCCGGTCCTGAAGCTCGGTCACCTGCGGTACCCGGAGGTGACCGACCAGATCCAGTGCCTCCTGCCACGCGTCGCGGGCGCCGGCCCGATCGCCCAGGGCCAGCGCGCTGTCGCCGAGGCGCAACAGGCACCGCACCGTGTTCATGCGCGACCCGGCCCGCCGGTACGTGTCGGCCGCCCGCCGGAAGTCCGCCAGCGAGGCGTACAGGTCCCCGCGAGCCCGATGGCCATGGGCCAGGGCCTCGTGACACAGCCCCTGCCCATCGAGATCACCGCTTGCCTCGGCGATCACCAGGGCCCGGTCGACCAGGGCCGCGCCGGCGTCGGGTCGCCCGAGACCGGCGTACGCGGTGGCGAGCCGAGACAGGACCGACACCTGGTTGGGCAGATCGTCGAGCGACTCGACGAGGCGAAGCGCGCGCTGCTGGTAGGCCACGGCGCCGAGGTAGTCCTCCCGCGCGAAGCTGACCTGCCCGAGATCGCGGTACACCAGTGCCTGCTCCAGCCGGTGCCCCAGCCCGTTGACGAGGTCGAGCGCCTGACGCAGGAGGCGCGCGGCAGCGTCGTTGTCCCCCAGCGCGTACTCCGCGCCGGCCAGGCTGCGCAGCATGTGGGCGCGGCCGATGTCGTCACCGGCGGCGGTGGCCGCCCGGAGGCAGACCCGGGACACCGTCGCCCAGTCGTGCCACCAGCCCTCGCGCTGGTAGAACGGCCACAGGCTCAGCGCCAGGCGCCACGCCGCCGCCGCGTTCCCACCGTCGACCTGACTGTGGATCACGGCCTTGAGGACGTCCCGGTCAGCGGTGAGCCACGCGGTGGCTTCCTGCACGTCGCCCGGGCGGCCGACGACAACCGCGTCCGTCACCGCCGGCGCGTCCAGCGTCGACTCGGGGCCCAGCAGCAGACTGGCCGCGTACGCCGTGTGCTGGTAGTGCTCAACGAGCCGGTGGAATGCCTGCTCCCTGGCCTCGTGGTCCTCGTGCAGGTCGGCCAACTCCCGGGCGTAGGCCCAGATGAGGTCGTGCGTGCTGAAGCGACCCGGCGTGTGTTCGGCGATCAGCCCGGTGCCGACCAGCTCGCCGGCCAGCAGCCGCGCCTCCACCAGGGGTACACCGGCGAGGCTGGCCATCGCGGGGAGGGTGAGGTCCGGGCCGGGGCGCAGCGACAGCAGCCGGAACATGCGCGCCGCCCCGGTGCCGAGCATCCGGTACGACCAGGAGAAGAGCGCCCGGATGTCGTTGCCCACGTCGGAAAAGCCGTCCAGGCTGCCCTGGGCGTCCCCTAGTTCCCGGGCGATGGCGGTCAGCGAGTGGTCCGGATGGGACAGGGCCCGGCTGGCGACCACGGCCAGCGCCAGCGGAAGGCGACCGCACCGTTCGATGATCTCGTCGAGGGCCGCCGGGGCGGCGCCGGTACGCGCCGGCCCGATCCGCGCGGTCAGGAAGCGGCGCGCGTCCTGCGGAGACAGGACGTCGAGCGTCATCAGGTGGGCGCCGTGCGCCGTGGCCAGCCCGGTGAGGCGCTTGCGGCTGGTGACCAGCACCAGGCAGCCGGGCGCACCGGGCAGCAGGGACCGGACCTGCTCGACGCTGTGGGCATTGTCCAGCACGACCAGGATGCGACGGCCGGCCAGGACACTGCGGTACAGGCCGGACCGGGCGTGCTGGCTCGCCGGCATGTCGGTGTCCGGAACGCCGAGGGCGTTGAGGAACCCCTGCAGCGCTTCGGCGGGGTGCAGCAGGGACTGCTCGGGGTCGAAACCCTGCAGGTCGACGTAGAGCTGCCCGTCGGGATACGCGTCGGCCAACTGGTGGGCGAGGTGGATGGCGAGCGACGTCTTTCCGATGCCGGGGATGCCGTCGATGGCGAGCACCGGCATCGACACCTGTGTCAACACGTGCCCGTTGACCAGGCTGAGCATCCGGCGCTGGGCGTCGTCGCGACCGGTGAAATCCGGAAGGTCGGCCGGTAACTGTGCGGGCAGCACCTCGGTACGCGACGGCGCCCGGGCGATCCGTATCCGGCCCGGGGGCACGCCCGGGACCGGAGCCCCGTCGGCACCCGGCTCCGCCGGCCCGGCCGCGTCCTGCCGCAGCACCGTCTGGTACGCCTCGCGGAACTCCTCACCCGGGTCCACACCCAACTCGTCGGCGAGCCGGCGACGGACGCTCTGGTACCGCGCGATGGCCTCGGCCTGCTGACCGTCGGCGGACAACGCCAGCAGCAGCCGGGCCTGCAACGCCTCGTCCCACGGGCGCTGCTCCGCCACGCAGCGCAGCACCGGGAGGACGATCCGGGCGCGCTCCAGGCGCAACGCCAACGAGGTGGCCTCGCGGGCCAGGTCGGCGCATTCGTGGTCGATGACACTGAACGCCAGGTCATCGTTCGCACCAAGCTTCGAGGCCCCGCCGCAGGGGCCACGCCACAGGCCGAGTGCCTCCTCGTAGGCCGACATCGCCTCGGCGAGCCGCCCGGCGCTCTCGTCCGACCTGGCCTGTTCGGCAAGAGCGCGCAGCCTCAGCAGGTCCAGGTTGTCGGCGTCGACCCGCATCCGGTACCCGGCGGCGTCGCCCAGCAGCCAACGTCCGGCGGATCTGGCCGGCAGGCCGGGCTCGAACAGACGCCGCAGCGCGCCGACGTAGCGGTGCACGACGTTCACGGCGCTCTGCGGTGGCCGCTGGTCCCACAACACCCCGACGATCTCGCCGACGCTGACGGGCTGACCCGCGTGGGTCAGCAGCAGCCCCAGGATGAGTCGTTGCTGGCGAGGGCCGAGGTCCACCCCCACGCCCGCACGCCAGACCCGCACGGGCCCGAGCACACCGAAACACAGGGGCGTCTCGTCGTCAGGGGTGACGGACACGATCCCGACCCTCCTCCGGGAGGCTGTCGTGGGATTCTGTCGGGTCCGCCCGGCACGCCGACGGCTGTGGGAGCCGGCGTACCGGGCGCACTGCTGCTCGATTCGGGGATGGTGGCGGCCCGACCGGCGGGCCGCTGATGGACCCGGCCTCGGCTCCCGGACGGCGTACCGAATCACCTAGCGCCCCATACCCGGCTCGGTCAGGTCATTCGACGGATAGCCCGAGCGGCGCGGTCGGCGCGGCGGGTGAGGTGCCGGCCTACGCTTCGGCGCGGATTGAAACGTCATGCCCGGAAGGCGTAACCGGAGAGCGAACGGGCCGTTCGTGGGCTGGGTCACATCACCCGAGGTACTGCCGGGCCGCGTAGGCCACGCACCGATCCTCTCGCCCACCCTTGGCAACTCCGGCCCCGCACGCCGACACCGTCAGCTCCAGCGCGACCCGAGTCATGGAGCAGTTCTTCGGTCGCGAGACAGCACGCAGCGACCCTCGCCGACCTCGACGGCTTGCGGGTGCTCCACAGGCGTCCGGCTCCGAGTCGAGGCCGACGTGGGCACCGCTAAGGCTGTACCGACCCCAGTGCGGGGTCGACCAGGGCGTCCAGCACCGCTACACAGGGATCAAGTGCGGGCTGATTGTTGTGGATGGAGACGGCGAGCTGCGCCGCGTTGTCGACGAACACGCGCCGCAGCGGAGCCGGCACGCCCTCGAACACCGCATCCTCGGCAGCCCGGACCTTGGCCTCCAGCTCCGTCAGCCTCGCCGCGCCATCCGCTGTGATCGCGATCCGCCGCACCCGACGATCGGCAGGATCGGTCTTCCGCTCCACCAGACCCGCATTCTCGAGCGCGTCGATGACGTAAGGCATCACCGTCTTGTCGATCCGCAAGTGCTTGGCAAGCCCGCTCTGTGTGGGGGGGTTGTTGTGCCCGACGACCGAGAGGATCTGATACCCGCGCGTTCCATGCGGCACGCCTTCGACGGCCTGCTCGACACGCTCGTGCCAACTGCGCAGGATCACCCCGAGATACCAGCCCAGGTCCGAACCCGGGATGCCGACCGTCGGGGAACTCATGCCTGCCTCCGGGTTGCACGCGTCCACATGTCGAGGGTACGTCGATCGGATGTGAAACAAACAGTGCGGTGATCTCGGTGACGCAAAAGGGTCATCGCACAGGCCCGCTGCGAGTCGGTCAGGCCGCGCGCCTGAGCCGTACCTGGAGTGCCTCGGCGCCGAGGACGTCGCCGAAGATCGGCCCTCCCGGTTCAAGCACACGCCCGCTGCGCAGCGGGCCGACAGGCACGGGGTCGAATCCCAGGGTGTCCACGAGAGCTGCCACCTGGCTGAGGGCATCGGCGTCGTCGGAGGCCAGCCCGACAGCAACCCGGTGTGATGTTCCGTGCGGCCGGGATCGCTCATCGAGGTCGTGATAGCCGAGATGGTTGAAGCCCTTCACGAGTCGGGCCCCGGGCAGCGCACGCTGGAGGCGCTCGCTGGAAGTCTCGTCCGCGTCGAGCCAGTCCGCGCGAGGGCCGTCGGTCTCGAGCCAGTGGTTGATGGCATCGACGACTATCTTTCCCGATAGCTGTGCGGCGGGAAGATCCCGGCACGCACGCAGCGGGACAGCGAGGATCACGATGTCGGCGGTCTCGGCAACCTCCTGCGCCCAGCCGGTCTCCACGCCCGGCGTGAGGACTTCGGCGCTGAGCGAGATGGCGGCAGGATCGCCCGACCCCGCAGCCAGGACGCGGTAGCCGGCGACGTGGGCGAGACGCGCAAGCACCGTGCCGACCTTGCCGAAGCCGATGACGCCCACCGTGGTACGCGCACCCTGGCCCACCGCACGCTCAGCCGCCTGGTCGGGAATCATTTCGCATCCTCCTACGCTATCGTTTGGCAGACATACTAGTTGTGAGACAGACAGAAGAAGGTGTCGAGTGGAGATCGGTGTGCTGCTGGACGCGGACAGCAGCGGAGCGGACGAGCTGGTCGCTCTCGCGCAGGCCGCGGAGGCGAACGGGATTGGAATGGCCCTGGTGACCGGGCGCCGGCACGCGGATACCTGGACAGTGGCGACGTGGATCGCTGGGGTCGCCGACCACATCCGCGTCGGCATCTGCCCCCGTGAAGAGCCGTACGACCCCACGGACGCTGACTCGGTGGTGTCTGCGGTTGCGGAGAAGGCAGTGGCGACGCTCACCACACTCGCCCCGGAGCGCACCCTACCGCCCGGAATCCGCTGGACGGCCGTGGATGCGGGTGCCGATGCCGACGCGATTCGTGATGCCGCCGGTGCCGGCATCCCCGTCGTGCCCGTCCGCACCGTTGACGATGTGACTCGTCTCGCACCGCTGGCGGCGGCCCCTGAGCCGCAGGCCCCGGCTGGGCGCCCGCAACGCTCCGCACTCGCACTGGCCCAGCGGGTGGCGGGCATCGACTACGACGCGGTGCCGACGAGCTTGACGGCGCGGGCGATCGAGCCCGGCGACCCCGAGCATCGTGCTGTTTCGTCGACCTACCTTCGTGGCGGCGCCCCGGGTCTCGTGCTGCGCCCGCAGACCGTGGCGCAGGTCGCCGATGCGATCGCGTTCGCCCACGACCATCGGGACGTCCCGTTCGGGGTGCGGAGCGCCGGTCACGGCATCAGCGGCCGTTCCACCAACCGGGGCGGGCTGGTGATCAGCGTCGGGGCGATGGACCACCTCGAGGTGCTCGACGAGTCGCGCCGGCTGGTGCGTATCGGGCCGGGCCGCACCTGGAAGCGGGTGGCCCAGTCTCTGGTCGCCCACGGGTGGGCTCTCGGCTCCGGGGACTACGGCGGTGTGGGCGTCGGCGGGCTGGCCACAGCCGGTGGCATCGGGCTGCTGTCCCGCAAGCACGGTCTCACGATCGATCACCTGCGGGCGGTGGAGCTGGTGCTGGCCGACGGCACGCCCGTCCGCGCGTCCGACACGGAGAACCCCGACCTGTTCTGGGCCGTGCGCGGAGCGGGAGCGAACTTCGGCATCGCGACCGCGTTCGAGTTCGAGACCTCCGTGGTCGGCCAGGTCGGCTGGGCACAGCTCACCCTCGTCTCCTCCGACATCGAGAAATCTCTCTACCGCTACGGGCAACTGGCGAGCCAGGCGCCGCGGGACACGACCGTGTTCCTCGTCACGGGTCGGGAACGCCAGGGTCAGTGGGTGGTCTCCCTTTACGCGGTGGTCGACAACCCCGACCCGGACATTGTCATCGAGCGGCTGACCCCGTTCCTGGATCTCGGTCAACTCGCCCGCCAGCACGTAGTCATGACCGACTACTCCGGGGTGATGGGCAATGCCGCCGACATCGGACCCGCGGGCCAGCAGGGCTTCGGCGAGCCGGTCTCCCGCTCGGCGTTCCTCCCCGGGCTGACCCGCCAGTTCGCGCACGATGTGGCCGAACTGTTGAGCACCGATCTGGTCTACTTCCTTGAGCTGCGCGCGATGGGCGGCGCCATCACCGAGGTGCCGCCGGACGCGATGGCGTTCAGCCACCGATCCCCGCAGTTCCAGCTGACCGCGATGAGCTCCAGTGACGACCGTCTGGCGGCCGAGTGGGTCCGGCTGCGACCGCACTTCGACGGCCTCTACCTCAGCTTCGAGACCGACCAGCGCCCCGAACGCCTCCTGGATGCCTTTCCCGCCCCCGTGCTCGCGCGGTTGCGGGACCTCAAGGCCCGGTACGACCCCACCAACCTGTTCCGCGACAACTTCAACATCCCGCCCACCGAGCCTCCGGTCAGCGCCATGACCGGCGGCAGTACGGCCGAGACGGAGAGAGCGGCATGACTGATTACGGCCACGACCTGCTGTTCGGCAGCTTCGTCACCCCCGTCGCGCAGCCCGCACGGCACGGCGTCGACCTCGCGGTCGTCTCCGAGCAAGCGGGCCTGGACCTGGTGACGTTCCAGGATCACCCCTACCAGTCCTCCTTCCACGACACCTCGACCCTGCTCACCTACGTCGCCGCACAGACGAAGAAGATCGCGGTCAGCGCCAACGTGACCAGCCTGCCGCTGCGGCCCCCGCTAGGTCTGGCCCGTGCCGCGGCGACCGTCGACCGGCTCTCCGGCGGCCGATTTCGGCTCGGCATCGGTGCCGGCGCGTTCTGGGACGGCATCGCCCGCCTGGGTGTGCGCCGGCTGACCACCGGGCAGGGCATCTCCGCCCTGAAGGAGGCGATCGGGATCATCCGCGACGCCTGGGACCCCAGCGAGCAGGCTCCGTTGAACCACGACGGCCCCTTCTACCGAGTCATCGACGGCGACCGCGCCCCCTACGCACACCATCCGATCCCGATCTGGGTCGGCTCCTACAAGCCGCGCATGCTCGCCCTCACCGGCGCCCTCGCCGACGGGTGGCTGCCCAGCATCGAATACATCGACGGTGGCCTCCAAGGTCTCGCCGACGCCAACGACCGCATCGACGACGCCGCCCGCGAAGCCGGACGTGAGCCCGCTGAGATCCGGCGCCTGATGAACTTCATGCGCGCCGATCTCACCTCCACCGGGCAGGGCTTCCTCGACGGCCCTGCGCGGTTGTGGATCGACCGGCTTACCTTGCTCGCGCTCGACCACGGCATCAGCGCCTTCATCATCGGCGGCGACGACCCCAGCACCCTCGCGCGCTTCGGCGCCGAGGTCGCCCCCGCTGTCCGCGAGAACGTCGCGCAAGCCCGTCGCTGACCGGCTGCGGCGTATGAGTTCAAGCGAGATAGAGAGTAGGCAGTAATGGAATTGGGCATCGGCGCGTTCGGCGACGCGAACTGGGACCCCGAGACGGGTAAGCGCATCCCGGAGGCGCAGGCCATCCGCAACATTGTGGAGTCCGGTGTGCTGGCCGAGCAGGTCGGCCTGGACTGGTTCGGTGTTGGTGAGCACCACACTCCGGAGTTCCCGGGGTCGGCCGCCGCGCCGGTCCTCGCGGCGATCGCCGCGCAGACCAGCCGGATCAAGCTCTCCACCGCGGTAACTGTGCTCAGCACGGACGACCCGGTCCGCGTGTATGAGCAGTATTCGACGGTCGACGCGATCTCGAACGGGCGCGTCGAACTGATCCCCGGCCGCGGCTCCTCGATCGAATCGTTTCCCCTCTTCGGGTACGACCTGAAGGACTACGACGAACTGTTCGCCGAGAAGCTCGATCTACTCATGAAAATCAACCAGCATGAGCGGGTCGTCTGGCGGGGCAGGACCCGCCCGGACCTCAACGGCGAGTACATTCCGCCGCGCGCCGAGCACGGCCCGATCCCCATCTGGCTCGGTGTCGGAGGCAACCCCGGCTCCGTGGTTCGCGCCGCGCGGCTGGGGCTTCCGATGGCCACCGGCGTTCTGGGCGGAAACGCCATCCGCAACGCCGGCATCGCCGATTTGTACCGGCGCGCCGCCGAGAAGTTCGGAAACACCCCGCAGCAGACCCTCCTCATGCTCGGCTCGCCCGGGTTCCTGATGGAGGACGGAAGGAAGGCCCGCGACACCTTCTGGCCGCACTGGCACCAGTTCATGAAGGTCGTCGGCGAGCAGCGCGGCTTCCTCCCACCTACCCGCGAACGGTACGACCAGGACACCGGAGCGCAGGGCGGTCTGCTGATCGGCTCACCGGAGGAGATCATCGAGCGCATCCTGCTCATGCACGAGCACTGGGGCCAGGTGCGCTCCTACATCCACATCGACACCGGTGCCGTACCACAACGAGAGGTCCTCAGGACGATCGAGCTGTACGGCACGGTCGTGCGTCCAGCCGTTCAGGCTGAGCTCGGCACCGCGAGCGTCGATGAGCTCAGGGGACGCACGGCCGCAGGCGTCCCCTGAGTCCCGGCCCGCGCCGGCAGATCTCCGGGCCGGTCGGCTCCATCGGCAGCACGTACCTGCTGGTGAAGACCACCGCCTCAGCTACCCTGAGCCGCCTGACGGAATCGAACCGTCGACCTACGCTCGTCGAACCCTGGGATCTTGACGTCGTCATCGACTGTCAGTGTTTGGCGCTGACCTGCACAAACGACCGGGCAAGATGATCATTGTTTGTCGCCACTGGTCGACCGTCGGCAGGGGTTTTCGGGGGGGTGAGCGGGGCGGCAACCTGGCGGGGCGCATCGCTGCCGCTGGGGCTTGCGCAGGTTGGCATCCCGCCGGGCACTCGTCCTGACCTGCACGACAAGGCCGCTGACCAGGGCAAGCCCAGTCAGCGGCCTTCATCATCTGTCCCGGCTGTGTCCGGCCGTCACCGGCCCTACGGACGGACCCGGCCGGAACCCTTTGGGCGGCGTCGTCTGCCCTACGGCGGCGGAAAGAACCTGCCCTGCGCGGTCACCGGCGGACTAGCCGCCGACTCGTTGCCGGCGGCATCGACGGCGACCACCGTGTACGTGTGCCACGTCGCCCCGCCCACCGCCAACGTCAGCTGGGTCCCGTCGGCCGTTCCGGCGACGGTCGCGCCCTCGTACACCCGGTAGCTGATAGCGGGCTCGCCTCCGGTGGAGGCAGACCACGCCAGGGTGAGCCGAGCGTCGGTGGGCCAGTTGCCGGGGGCGTTGCCGGTGACCTCGAGCGACGCCGGTGCCGCTGGCCGGGCGGCGGGACCGGGTGTGGTGGTGACCCGCGCCTGGGCGGAGCGTGGGGTCTCGCCACAGGACTGGGGAAGGGTCGCGCTGACCCGATAGACGTGTCGGGACGCGGACGGCAGACCGGAGACGACCGTCTCCGGGTAGCGGGAGGTGGCGACAGCCGTGTCACCGTCCCAGATGGTGTACGAGGTGGCGGTGGCGTCGAAGGTCCAGCCGAGCCGCACCGACGACGGGGAGAGCGCGGTCGCCGTCAGCCCGACCGGCTGGGGCGGGCTGCTCAGGCAGGTCTCGGTACCGGCCGACACCGCTGGGCTGTGCGTCGACTCGTTGCCGGCGGAATCGAGCGCGGCGATGGTGAAGCGGTGCCAGGTGGCGTGGAAGAGCCGTTGAACGGTGGCCGTGGTGCCGACTGTGACGGCGACCCGGGTGCCGCCCTCGTAGACCGCGTACCGGTCCGGCGGCGGTCCGTCCGGCGCCGTCCAGGCCAGGCTGATTGTGGTGTCGGTACGCCCGGTGACGGTGAGCCCGGCAGGCGGGGCGGGCCGCGCGGA
This sequence comes from Plantactinospora sp. WMMC1484, assembly GCF_049315195.1. Taxonomy (NCBI): domain Bacteria; kingdom Bacillati; phylum Actinomycetota; class Actinomycetes; order Micromonosporales; family Micromonosporaceae; genus Plantactinospora; species Plantactinospora sp. WMMC1484. The sequence continues at coordinate 1,801,930 of NZ_CP186055.1, read as the reverse complement.
ATCACCGGCGGCGGTCGTGGCGCTGGTCGAGCCGACCGGTTCGGTCGGTCCGGGACCGCATTGGTCGAGCCGGTAGAGCCGGATCTGGTGATCGGTGGCGGGCGCCAGACCGCCCACCCGGGCGCTGGTCAGCGATGTCCAGCCCAGGCTGACGCCGTCCACCCGCAGTTCCAACTCACCGCCGAGCGGGTGCCGGGGCCAGGAGAGCGAGACCGCCGACGCGGTGACGGCGGTGACGGTGATCGGCAGGGTCGGGGTCGGCAGGCACTCCGGGTTGACCCCGGAGAGCCAGGACCGGCCGGTCACCGGGTCGGTCGGCGCCGACTCCCGCCCGTTCCGGTCGACAGCGGTGACGGTGTACGCGTGCGACGAGCCGAAGGGCACGTTCATCGTCGCCGACGTGGTGGTGGTGCGGGCGACCACTTCTCCGCCCTCGTACACCCGGAAGGAGTGGACCCGTGGCCCGCTGGGCGGTTGCTGCCAGGTCAGGCTGATCGCGGTGCCGTTGGTGCTGGCCCAGAGCGCGGTCGGGGTCGTTGGGCCGGTCGGTCCGCCGTACCGCGCGGCGGCGGGGGATGCGCCGAGCAGAATGACGGCGATGAGTGCGGCGCTGGTCCGCGCGGCGGCGCCGCGGCAGTGGGATGGGGTACGCACGGCTGTCCCTTCATTGACACCGACCATTTATCGACTGCAATCAATCAAATCCAGGAAACTGGCGCATCGACGCCATGTCAAGCGCGGGTTGACCGCACTGGCGGACATCGCTGCATCTTGACCAAGTGGGGACACACTGGTCGTGCCGGGTAGACCCGAACCCGGCGCTCAGCTCGTGCAGCCCCGCAAGCCTCCGTGCTGGTGGTTTTCGGGGGGCGATTCAAAACTACATCGATGAAATGAGGCCCTGACCAGCGAAACCGCTGGTCAGGGCCTCTCCCTGAGCCGCCTGACGGAATCGAACCGTCGACCTACGCATTACGAGTGCGTCGCTCTGACCGACTGAGCTAAGGCGGCGACGCCGGCCAGTCTACGACACCCGTCGCCGGCCCGTGCCACGGGTTTCCGACGAGCGCGCCGGCCCGCCGGCCGGCAGCCCGGCGCAGCGGAGGACGGCCGCTCCGCGGAGCAGACAACGGTCGGTACGCGGACAGTCGTCCGGGCCCCGCCGGACTACGCTGCCACCGATGACCGATCACCAGGCACCGCCGATCCCGGTGCAACCCGCGGCCCCACCCCGTCCCGGCAGCCTCGATCCCCGTGAGCTCGGTTTCACCCCACAGCGCCCGGTGCCGTGGCTCGCGCCGCTGCTGCTGATCAGCACCGGGCTGCGTACGCTGCTGGCGTTCCTCTTCGGCGCCTACCTCGACAAGCGCGAGCTACAGAACTCGCTGCCGAGCGAGGTGACCCGGCAGGTCGGCCCGGACGGCGACCTGTGGCTGGACTACGTCGCCGACCTCGGTGACGGTTTCGACGCCACCTACTCGGTCGCCTACCTCCTCTCCCGCCCCGAACTCACCACCGACGGGCACCAGCTTCCGCGCGGCCAGATGCTGCTGATGGGCGGTGACCAGGTCTATCCGACCGCGAGCGGCGAGGCGTACGAGAACCGGTCCAAGGGCCCCTACCAGGCGGCGCTGCCGCAGCCGCCGGCCGACGGCCCGCAGCCGGTGCTCTACGCCCTCCCCGGCAACCACGACTGGTACGACGGCCTCACCGCCTTCCTCCGGCTCTTCGTCCGCTCCCGGGACGACAACGTGGGCGGCTGGCGTACGCCGCAGAGCCGCTCCTACTTCGCCGTCGAGCTGCCGGCCGGCTGGTGGCTCTTCGGGCTGGACTCGCAGGCCGGTTCCTACCTCGACGACCCGCAACTGCGCTACTTCGAGGAGGCGGCGCAGCAGCTCACCGCCGAGTCACGGGTGATCATCGCCGTGCCGGAGCCGGCCTGGCTCAAGGCCGTCGACAAGCCGGGCGAGTACGACACCATCGACTACTTCATCCGTACCATCGTCGCGCCGACCGGCGCCCGGGTGCGGCTGCTGCTCTCCGGCGACCTGCACCACTACGCCCGCTACACCGGTCCGGACCGCGAGCTGGTCACCTGCGGTGGCGGCGGGGCCTACCTCTACCCCACCCACAAGCTGCCCGTCCGCATCGAGGTACCGCCGAAGGACACTCTGGTCCGGCGGGCCAGCACCAGCGAGTCGTACGAGTTGGCCGCCCGCTATCCGGAACCGGGCCGGTCCCGGCGGTACGGCTGGGGCATCTTCGGCCGGCTTCCGCTGCGCAACCCGGGCTTCGCCACGCTGCTCGGTGGGCTGCACACCCTGCTGATGCTCGCCATGGCCGGAGTGGTGGCGCCGCGCTCCGAGGCGGCGGCGCAGCGGCTCTTCAGCATCCCGCTCGCCGCCATGCTGGTCGTCACGCTGCTCGGCGCGGTCTTCTTCGCCAAGCCGCCCAGCGCCAGCGGGAAGCGCCACGCCCGGCACTGGATCCTCGGGCTCTGCCACGGCTTCGCCCATGTCGGGCTGGCCGCCGCCGGCACCTGGATCTGGCTGCAGCTCTTCTTCCACACCTGGCCGTGGCCGATGTCGGTGGTCGCCGCGGCGGTGGTCTACGGGCCGGTCGCGGGTCTGGTCGCCAGCCAGCTCACCGCGCTCTACCTGCTGGTCGCCGGTTCGTTCGGGGTCAACCTCAACGAACTCTTCGCCGGGCAGGGGATCGAGGACGCCAAGAGCTTCCTCCGACTGCACATCGCCGCCGACGGCACCCTGACCGGCTATCCGGTCGCGGTCGACCGGATCTGCCGGCGCTGGCAGGCCGAGCCCGACGGCGCTCCGGACGCCGCCTGGCTGACGCCCACCCAGCCACTACCACTCCGTCTCGCCGAACCGCCGTTCACGCTCCGCTGACCGCTCTCCGCCGCCCCGGGCGTCGGCGGGCGGCCGGGGCCCGCCGGACGGCGGCCGTCTCCGGCGGTCAGCGCTCTTCGTAGGCGCGGCGGGATCCGCAGACCTCCGACAGGGCACACCGGCGCACGCTGCCGTCGGAGAGCTGTCGGACGGTCACCGTCTCGCTCGGCGGGTGCCTGGAGACCACCTTCGCCTGCCCGTCCGGTGTTTCCACCCGCTGGCCGGGGCTCGGATAGCTGCCGCTCTCCGCATAGAGCGGGTGCTCGTATTTCAGGCAGCACATCAGCCGGCCGCAGGCACCGGAGATGCGCAGCGGGTTGAGCGGCAGATCCTGATCCTTGGCCATCCGGATGGTCACCGGCTCGAAGTCGGTCAGGAAGGTGGCGCAGCACAGGTCGCGCCCGCAGGAGCCGATGCCGCCCTGCACCCGCGCGGAGTCGCGTGCCGAGAGCTGCCGCAGCTCGACCCGGCAGTGCAGGGTGGCGCCGAGATCGCGGACCAGGGAACGGAAGTCGACCCGGTGCGGCGCGGTGAAGTAGATGGTGGTCCGCGATCCGCTCGACGACCCGTTCGGAGCCGACTCGACGACGTGGTCGACGGCAACCACCTTCATCGGCAGCCCGTGCTCCCGGATCAGCCGCTTCGCGGCCACCTTCGCCTCCGCCTTGCGCTTGCGCAGCATCTCGTCGCGGCGCAGGTCCTCCTCGCCGGCCAGGCCCGCCAGCCGGGGGAAGCCGCTGGTGTCCTCCGACACCCACTGCGCGGCCCAGACGCACTCCGCCACCTCGGTGCCCTCGTCGGTCGGGACCAGCACCCGGTCGCCGACCGCCGGCCGCAGCTCCCCGGGATCGAGGTAGTAGAGGCGGCCGTAACGGTTGAAACTGACCGCGCACAGCATGCCCATGTGCTTCACCCTACGACGGCCGCACGGTCACAGGACGATCCGGCCGCCGCCGGGGCCCATCGCCGGGGCGTCCGGCGGCCGGTGGGCCAGGACCTCCAGCTCCGCCACCCACCGCTGCGGCAGCACCTCCGCCCGGTCGTACGCCTCGGCGACCGTGGCCAGGATCCGGGCGCCGATCTCGGCGGCGGCCGGTACGACCGACGGACCGACGCCGGCCCGGGCGGCCGTCACCACGGCGACCGCCTCCGCCGAGCCGAGCACGTCGCCGACCGTACGGGCCAGCGCCCGGCGGGTGTCGGCAATCCAGTAGGCGACCGCCTCGGCGTACGCGGCCGTGGCGTCGACCCGACCGGTCAACCCGGCCACGTGCTCCGTCAGGGCACTGCGGTGTGCCGCGTACGCCTCGGCGGCCGGACCCTGCCACGAACCGCCCTCGGCCAGCGTTGCCCGGACCTCCTCGTAGGCCCGGCGCAGGTCCCCGGTCACCTGCTCGGCGCCGGCCATCGCACCGGGGCGCAGCTCGATCACCGCCTGCACGGCGTCGCCGGGCAGCACCCGGAGCCGGCGGAGCAGCGGCCAGATCCGGTGCCCGGCCGGCGCACCGGCGGCGGCGAGGACGTCGTCGACCCGCCCGGACAGCTCGACGGCCGGCTCGGCGAGCTGATCGAGGACATCGTCCATCACGCCTCCTCCGCGTACCGTCGCTGCGCCGCCGCGTCGCTCTCCGCGTAGCCGATGCCGGCGATCCGCAGCGCGGCACCGGTGTCGGTCAGCGTCTCGGCCGTTGCCAACAGCTCCCGCCCCCGGGCGTCGAGCGCGGCCACCCACTGCCGGTGCAGGCTCGCGCCGACCTCTCCGAGCCGCCCCGGTCCGTCGGCGACGACTGCGCCACCGTCCGGCCCGGCGTACGGCAGCCGGCGGGCGAGATCGGCGAGGGTGCCGGAAGCGGCGTCGAGCCGGCCGGCGAGCTCCCGCAGGGCCTCCACTCATGCCTCCGTCAGTCGGCGGTACCCGCCGAACGTCTCGGTGTGGAGCTTCTCCCGGGCCCACCGGGCGGCGTCGTCGGCCGCGGTGATGGCGGTCCGGACCGATCGGGCCACCTCCGATCCGGTACGGGTGTGCAACGGCCCGAGGAACCGTACGTCGTTGACCGACCCGGCGGCGCTGACGACCAGTTCGACCAGTCCGTCCGGCGAGCGGACGGTGACCTCGACCCGGCGGATCGCCTCGTCGAACTCGGCCTGCAGCGCCTCGATGCGCCGATACCGCTCGATCGCTTCCTCGACCCACGACTGGTCGATCTCCCGCGTCACCGGCAGGCCCTCCCGCTGTGGTGAAACCGAGCGCGTCGCTCACCGAATGTGTCACCCTCGCTGCGTTACGGCACCGAACCGTACCGGGCGGACCACCCGAAGGGAACCCTTCGCCCAAGATCTACCCGATCAGGACCGATCTCCCGGATCCGGCCAGCCCAGCTGCTCCGATCGGTGCCGGTCACCCTCGGGCAGCGGTGTTCAGCCCCGCCAGAGGGCAAGCATCATCGCCTCGACGGCGATCCGCGGCTTGACGTTGGTCTCGATCGCCGCCCGGCAGCCGAGCACCGCCTCCAGCCGGCGCAGTGTGCCTTCGGGGGTCCACCTTCCGGCCGCGGTGGTCGCCATCCCGGCGACATCGGTGTGCACCGGCTCGACCGGTGCCCGCAACGAGACGGTCAGCACGTCCCGGTAGAAGCCGGCCAGGTCGACCAGGGCCCGGTCCAGCGCGTCCCGCTGGGCCCGGGTGGCCCGCGACTTCTGCCGGCGTTCGAGGTCCTTGAGTTGCCCGGCCGCGCCCCGGATCGCGCTGGTCGCGCCCCGGCCGGTACCACCGGCGCCGAGCGCGGTCTCCAGGGCGGCCCGCTCGGCCGCGTCGGTCTCGGCCACGGCCGCCGCCGCCTCGGCCTCGGCCGCGTCGATCAGTGCGGAGGCGGCGTCGAAGCAGGCGCCGACACCGGTCAGCCTGCGCGGCAGGGCCAGCACCGCCTCCCGTCGCCTGCGCGCGTCCGGGTCGCGGGCGAGCCGGCGTGCCCGGCCGACGTGCCCCTGGGCGGCCGCGGCCGCCCAGGCGGCCACATCCGGCCCGATGCCGTCGCGGTCCCGGAGCACCGCCGCCACCGCCTCGGCCGGTGGCTGGCGCAGCGCCACCACCCGGCAGCGGGAACGGATGGTCACCGAGATGTCGTCCGGATGCGTCGACGGGGTGCAGAGCAGGAAGACGGTACGTGGCGACGGCTCCTCGATCGCCTTGAGCAGCGCGTTGCCGGCCGCCTCGGTGAGCCGGTCGGCGTCGGTGATGACGAGCACCTGCCAGCGTCCTCCGCTCGGGGTGCTGGCCGCCCGCAGCACGAGCGCCCGCATCTCGCTCACCCCGATGGAGAGCCCTTCGGGCACCACGAACCGGACGTCGGCATGCGTCCCGGCGAGGGTCGTGTGGCAGCCGGCGCACTCGCCGCAGCCGGTGCCCCGGAGGCACTGCAGGGCTGCCGCGAACGCCCGGGCCGCGACCGAACGCCCGGAGCCGGGGGGGCCGGTGAAGATCCAGGCGTGCGTCATCGCGCTTCCGGCGGTGGCCACCTCGACCGAGGCGGTTCCGGTGCTGTCGGCGGCCGGGACGGTCTCCGCCGCGGCGGCCGCCCGGATCGCCTCCGCCGCGGCGGCCGCCCGGCGAAGGGTGCCGACCGCCTCCGGCTGCCCCACCAGGTCGGCGAAGACCTCGGGCATCAGGGCCGCCGTTCGAGTTCGAAGCCGCCCTGCCCACCACCGACACGGTCCGCCGCACCACCACTGTGGCGCGCCTCCGCACCACCGGCACCCCGTTGCACCCCGGCACCCCGCTCCGCCGCTCCGGCAGGCGGCTCGGCCCCAACCGGTGGCTCGGCCTCGGCGCGTGCCTCCGCCTCGGCTTCGGCACGCAGTTCCGCCTCGGCACGCAGCTCGGCTTCGGATAACTCCGGTCGGGCCGAGGTGTCCGGCGGGCTCGCCAGCTCCGGATGAGCGGCCAGGTCCGGGTCGGCGAGCATCCCGGTGACCCGCTCGGCCACCGCCGCCGCGAGTTCGTCGGCGGGCCGGGCGGCGTCGAGCACCAGGTAGCGCTTCGGGTCGACGGCCGCCAGGTCGAGGAAGGCATACCTGACCCGGTCGTGGAAGTCGAGCGACTCGGCTTCCAGCCGGTCCGGGTCGCCACCCCGGGCACCCACCCGGGACAGACCGGCCCGGGGCTCGATGTCGAGGAGGACCACCAGGTCGGGCTTGAGCCCGCCGGTGGCCCAGGAGGAGAGCCAGGAAATCTCCTCGACCGGCAGGGTCCGGCCGGCGCCCTGGTAGGCGAGCGACGAGTCGACGTAACGGTCGCTGATCACCACCGCGCCCCGGGCAAGTGCGGGGCGGACCACGCTGGCGACGTGATGAGCCCGGTCGGCCGCGTAGAGCAACGCCTCCGCCCGGGGTGCGACGGCCTCGGGGCCGGCCGTGCGGCCCAGCACCAGGCTGCGAATCTGCTCGCCGATGCCGGTCGCCCCCGGCTCCCGGGTCACCACCACCTCGTGGTGCTGCCGGCGCAGCGTCTCCGCCAGCCTGCTCACCTGCGTCGACTTGCCCGCGCCCTCACCGCCCTCGAAGACGATGAAGGCGCCGGTCGAGGCGAACGGCTCGGCCGGGAAGAGCGGCCGGCCCCGGATCGAGCCCCAGAGGTCGGGTAGCACCGGCACGCCCGGCTTGTCGTCCATCTGGCGGAACGCCTTGATCCCGGTGAAGATCCCGACCGCGCCGGCGATCAACAGCAGCAGCCGGGTCGAGGAGACCGAGACGCCCAGGTCGGCGATGCGCAGCCGCCAGGAGCCACCGACGCCGACCAGCAGGCTGCTGACCGAGATCGCCAGGATCAGCACCAGCCGGGTGCCGGTCTGCACCACGGCGAAGACCCGGCCGCGTACCTCGTCGGCGATCTCGCCGCCGAGCAGGGTGATGCCGGCCAGGAAGGCCATCCCGGCGCCGGCGCCGACCAGGACCGCACCGAGGATCGCCATGGAGAGGTGGATCGAGCCGGCCAGCACCAGCACCGAGGCGCTGGCCAGCACGATGCTCATGCCGAACCAGCGCCGCCGGGACATCTCCCGGACGATCATCGGCCCCAGCCCGATGCCGGCCGAGAGGCCGAGGAAGATCGCACCGAAGAGCAGGTAGAACGCCGCGTCACCGGCGGCCAGCGACTTGGTGAAGAAGTTCGCCGTACCGATCACGACGCCGCCGCCGGCGAAGGCGCCGAAGATGCCGAGCACCAGGCCCCGGACCAGCGGGGTCTTGCCGATGAACCGCCAGCCGTCGACAAACTGGCGCAGCACGCCCTGTTCGGCCCTGCCGGTGTTCTCGCGGTGACCACCGCGACCGCTGATCTCCCGGATGCCGAAGAAGACCACCAGCGCGGTCGCCAGCCGGCTCAGCGAGTTGAAGTAGAGCGCCAGCTGGGTCGGGTCGGCCCAGCCGGGCGGCGGACCGGCGGAGGCCGCCCGGATGCTCCGGTCCAGCACGGCGATGCTCACCGCGGCCAGCACCGGGGTGAGTCCGTAGGTGGTGATCAGCGTGAGCTGGTTGGCCACCTCCAGCCGGGTCCGGGGGATCAGGTTCGGGACCGCAGCCTCCTTGGCCGGAATCCAGATCAGCGTGATCGCCTCGATCAGGAAGGTGGCGACCGCCGCCCAGCCGACCACCAGGCCGCCACCGACGTCCAGCAGGGCGGCGAGCGGGATCGAGGCGAAGAGCACGAACCGGAGCAGGTCGCAGACGACCATCGTGATACGGCGGTCGAACCGGTCGGCCAGCACCCCGGCGACCGGGCCGAGCACCAGGGCCGGAAGCAACCGGACCGCGATCACGGCGCCGAAGGCGAGCCCTTTCGCCGTGTCGCCGGTGACCTGGCTGGAGGCGAAGACGGAGGTGGCGAGGAGGCCGAGCCAGTCACCGAAGGAGGCGGCACCCAGCACCAGCCACAGCCGGCGGAACGGACGGATCCGCAGCACCGAGCGGAGCGCCTGGTAGCCGGTCCGGTCGACCGGACCGGCGGTGGGCACGGGCGCGGATGTGCCGGGCGGCGGCGTCGTGCGCCCCGCGCTCCTGTCGTTGTCGTCGATGGCCGCACCCCTCCACGCCCCGGCCCATGGCTGGGCTCCCCCGACCACACTCTAATCGCGGTACGGATCCGCCCCGACCCCGACATTCCCCGGAGCCGGAGCCCCGGGGACCTCCCGGACGGCCGACCGGATACGCGAGACGGTTTCGCATTTCAGCCCCAGAGGTTAGCGTGCACGAATGGCCACCGAACGCGACCACCTGCACCGATGCCTGGATCGGGCGACCGCGCACCTCGACCCTCCCCTCGCCGTGGTCGACCTCGACGCGTTCGACGCCAACGCCACCGCCCTGGTGGGTCGGGCCGGTGGGAAGCCGGTCCGGATCGCCAGCAAGTCCCTGCGCTGCCGCGCCCTGCTCGACCGGGCCCTGGCCCGACCCGGCTGGCAGGGAGTGATGACCTACACGCTGGCCGAGGCGATCTGGCTGGTCCGCGGCGGCGTGACCGACGACGCCCTGGTCGGCTACCCCACCGCCGACCGGCAGGCGCTGGCCCAACTGGCGGCGGAGCCCGAACTGGCCGCCGCGATCTGTCTGATGGTCGACAGCACCGCCCACCTCGACCTGATCGACGCGGTCGCCCCGGCAGGCTCCAGGGCGGAGGAGATCCGGACCTGTCTCGACCTGGACGCCTCCTGGCGCCCGCTCTCCGGCACCTTCGGCGGCCGGTTGCACATCGGCACGCGCCGCTCGCCGCTGCACTCACCCGCCGAGGCCGGCGCGCTGGCCGCCGCGATCGCGCAGCGGCCGGGATTCCGGCTGGTGGGCCTGATGTCGTACGAGGCACAGATCGCGGGGCTCGGCGACGCACCGCCCCGGCAGTCCGTACGCGGTGCCACCATCCGACTGCTGCAACGGCGCTCGTACCGGGAGCTGGCACACCGGCGCGCGGCGGCGGTGGCCGTGGTGCGCGACCACGCCGACCTGGAATTCGTCAACGGCGGCGGTACCGGCAGTATCGCGCTGACCGCGGCGGACCCGGCGATAACCGAGGTCACCGCCGGGTCCGGCCTGTACGGACCGACGCTCTTCGACGCGTACCGGAGCTGGCGACCCCGGCCGGCGGCGTTCTTCGCACTGCCCGTCGTGCGCCGTCCCACCGCGCGGATGGCGACCCTCCTCGGTGGTGGCTGGGTCGCCTCCGGACCGGCCTCCCGGGGCCGACTGCCCACCCCGTGGCTTCCGCCGGGTCTACGGCTGACCCGCCTGGAGGGGGCCGGCGAGGTGCAGACTCCGCTGACCGGCACCGCCGCCGGATCACTGCGGATCGGTGACCGGGTCTGGTTCCGGCACGCCAAGGCGGGCGAGCTGGCGGAACATGTCGGGGAGTTGCACCTGGTGGAGTCGGGCCGGGTCGTGGGTACCGTTCCGACCTACCGGGGCGAGGGCCGGGCCTTCCTCTGATCGAGGATCGGCCCGACACGCCCGGACTCACGGCCGGTCGGCCAGCGCGCGGCCGGTCAGCCAACGCGGCCGGTCAGCCAACGCGGCTGGTCAGCCGGCGGAGGATGCGGCGTCGACGTGCCGGTGCAGGTACTCGCGGATCAGCGCGGTCGCCTCGGCCAGCACGTTCTCGTCGCCCTCGGGATCACGCCGGAAGGCGAGCTTGATGAGCGCGTCGGCGGCTTCGACCGCGATCTCCAGGGCGAATCGCAGCCGGGGCGCGTCGGTGGTGCCGAACTGCTCGACCAGGACCCGGGCCAGCTGCTCGGCGATGACCCCGTTGTTGTCCCGCTCCTCGTCGAGCAGGTGCAGGTCGACGACGTCGCCGAAGTGCAGGGTACGGAAGCCGGGCACCTGCCGGTGCATGGTGATGTACTCGTCGATGGCGGCATCGACCCCGTCCCACCAGTGGGTCAGGTCGCCCCGGGAGAAGCGCTCGCTGAGCCGCTCCAGGTATGCCTCCATGTTGCGCAGGGTCAGCGCCTGCACGATCGCGCGCTTGTCGGGGAAGAACTGGTACACCGACCCGATGGCCACTCCGGCCCGCTCGGCGAGCAGGGTGGTGGTCAGTCCCTCGTAGCCGACCTCGTCGACTATCTCGGCACAGGCGTCGAGCATGCGCTGGACCCGGGCGACGCTGCGGCCCTGCACCGGTACGCGGCGCAGTGGACCGGATGTGGCGGTTGACGTGGACACTCGTCGCCACTCCCTTTCGACGGGGTGAAGGTTACTAGGCGTCACGATTCGAGGACGCTAACCGTACTAACGAGCCGAACGGATATCGGTATTTACTCGCCGTGACGATCCTGATTTACTCGCCCTGGCACGCGTTTTACGTGAGTATAATTCGTGTTCATCTATTGCTCGCCTGGTCAGAGCCGGGGAGGTCACGATGAGCGGGCGTACCGCACCACCCGGAGCCACCTCCTCCTGGCGCAACTGGGCCGGTAACCAGCGGGTCAGCGGCGACGCACTGCGACCATCGACCGTGGACGAGATCGTCGCCACGGTCACCGCCGCGCGGGCCGCCCGCCGGCACGTCAAGCCGGTCGGCAGCGGCCACTCCTTCACCGCGATCGCCCGGGCCGAGGACCAGCGGGTCGATCTCACCGCGCTGAGCGGACCGGTCCGGGTCGATTCCGAGCGTCGGCTGATCACGGTACCGGCCGGGACCACGCTGCACGCACTCAACGAGTTACTCGCCGGTCACCGGCTGGCGCTGGCAAACCTCGGCGACATCGACGAGCAGACCGTGGCCGGGGCGATCTCCACCGGCACCCACGGCACCGGCGCCGGATACGGCTGCCTCTCCACCTTCGTCGCCGGGCTGACCCTGGTGACCGGCACCGGAGAGCTACTGGAGTGCTCCGCCGACCGGCACCCCGAGGTCTTCGCGGCGGCCCGGGTCGGGCTCGGCGCCCTCGGGGTCATCGTCGAGGTGACCCTGAGCTGCGTGGACGCCTTCGTACTGCACGCCGACGAACGCCCGGCCCCCCTCGCCGAGGTGCTCGCCGACCTGCCCGCCCTGGTCGACGCAAACGACCACTTCGAGTTCTACTGGTTCCCGTACACCGACCGGGTCCAGGTGAAGATCAACAATCGGGTGCCCGTCGACGACAGGCCGCTGCCCAGGTTCCGGAGCTGGCTGGACGACGACTTCCTGGCCAACTCCGTATTCGCCGGTGCCTGCCGGCTGGGCCGGGCCGCCCCGGCGCTGGTACCTACCATCTCCGCCGTCTCCGCCCGTGCGCTCACCGCGCGCAGCTACACGGCCCGCTCCGACCGGGTCTTCTGCACCCCGCGCCGGGTCCGCTTCGAGGAGATGGAGTATGCGCTGCCCCGGGCGGCCCTGCCGGAGGCACTGGCCGGGCTCCGCCGCATCGTCGACGAGCTGCCGTTCCGGGTGCTCTTTCCGGTCGAGGTCCGGTTCACCGCCCCGGACGACATCTGGCTCTCGCACGGCTACGGCCGCGAGTCGGCGTACGTCGCCATCCACCAGTACGCCGGGATGCCCGCCGAGCCGTACTTCCGGGCCTTCGAGCGGGTCGCCACGGCGCTGGGCGGCCGGCCGCACTGGGGCAAGCTGCACTACCGGGACGCGGAGTCGCTGCGTCCGGCGTACCCGCGATTCGCCGACTTCCTGGCAGTGCGGGACCGGCTCGACCCGGACCGGATCTTCGCCAACTCCTACACCGAGCAGGTGCTGGGTTCGTAACACGTGCTGGGTTCGTAACTCCGCCCCAGCCGCCCCGGCAGGCGACCGGCGGCGGGAAATCGGTCGGGCCGGGGCGGACGATGCCGTATACAGGCCCGATGACCGGTCCGACGCCCCGGATACGCCCGTACTCGGACGCCGACCTGCCCCGCCTGTCGCGGACCTTCGCGGCCTGGATCGCCGAGGCCGGCCGGTGCGGCTACGACCACGTCGGCGAGGTGCCGCACCGGATCTACGAGAACCTGCGAGGCCGGCCGGTGCAGGAGCTGGTCCAGCTCTGGGAGGCCGGCGGCGAGATCGTCGGGCTCGCCGTCAACCTGCGCTTCGGCGCCGCCTTCGACGTCTTCGCCGCCCCCGCGCTGCGCGGCGGCGCCGCCGAGGCCGAGATGCTCCGGGTGGCGTACGAGACCACGGCCGCGTGGATGGACGCGACCGGAAGTCCCGAGCCGTACGTGCTCACCGACGTCTTCGACTGCGACACCACCCGGATCCGGCTACTCCTCGGACTCAAGTTCAGCAGGTTCCGCACCTCGGACGTAACCGTGCGGGACCTCGCCGCGCCGGTCGCCGAGCCGGTCACACCGGAGGGATTCGTGCTGCGTACCGCCCGGCCGGGCGACGCCGAGCAGCTTGCGCAGGCGCGCAACTCCGCGTTCGACGCGGACTGGACCGGCGAGCTGTACCGGTCGGCGGTGATGAACCGGCCCGGCTACTCGGCCGAGCGGGAGATCGTCGCCGAGTCGCGGGACGGGCGGATCGCGGCCTTCACCGTCTACTGGCTCGACGCACGCAACCGGGTCGGCCACCTCGAACCGGTCGGCACGCACCGGGACTTCCACCGGCGCGGGCTGGCCCGGGCGGTGATGCTGACCGCGATGCACCGGATGCGGGCGGCCGGCATGGCGAGGGTGACGGTCAACTACAACGCGGAGAACGCGCCGGCGCGGGCCCTCTACGCCGGGCTCGGCTTCCGCCGCGAACACCGGACGTACGGCTTCCGCCGCCCCCGACCAGACCCGCCGTCAGCCTGACGGCGCGGCCTGCCCGGCGACGGCCGACCGATCACGGGCCGGACGGGATCCTCGCCGGGGCACGGCTCGGCGCGCGGTCTCGTGATCAGTCGGTCGGCTCGGCGGAGGCCGTCGCCCTGCTCGGGGCGGCCTTCGTCGGGGCGGCCTTCTTCGCCGCCGTCGCCTTGACAGCGGTCGCCTTCTTCGCGGTCGCCTTCTTGGCGGCGGTCTTCTTCGCGGTCGCCTTCTTGGCGGTCGCCTTCTTTGCCGCCCCCTCGCCGGTGGTGGCCTTGGTCGCCGCCTTCTTCGCCGTCGCCTTCTTCGCCGCCCGCTTGCGCGGCGACGGGCCCTTGGCCCGCTTCTCGGCGAGCATCTCCGAGGCCTCCTCCAGGGTCAGTGCCTCCGGAGTCTGGCCGCGCCGCAGCGACGCGTTGGTCTCGCCGTCGGTGACGTACGGCCCGAACCGGCCGTCCTTGATCACCAGCGGCTTCTCGGTGAGCGGGTCCGCGCCCATCTCGCGCAGCGGTGGGGCCGCCGCCCGGCGCTGCCGGGTCTTCGGCGCCGCCAGCAGCGCCAACGCCTGCTCCAGGGTGACCGTGAAGAGCTGCTCCTCCGACTCCAGCGACCGGTAGTCGTCACCGCGCTTCACGTACGGGCCGTAGCGGCCGTTCGCGGCCAGCACCTCGGCACCGTCCGGATCCACCCCGACCCGCCGGGGCAGGGTGAGCAGCCGCAGCGCCTCCGCCATCGACAGCGAGTCCGGGGACTGCGAGCGCAGCAGCGAGGCCTTGCGTTCGCCGCTGGTGACGTACGGGCCGAAGCGGCCGGAGCGGAGCACGATCGGCTCGCCGGTCTCCGGATGCTCGCCGAGCTTGCGCTCCCCGCCACCGCCGAGGAAGAGCTCGTGCACCTTCTCCGGGGTCAGCTCGTCCGGAGCCAGCCCCTCCGGGATCGGCGCCCGGTCGCCGGCCGCGGCCGTCTCCTCGGGCGGGCCGCCGTCGCCGGTGTCCCGGGGAGCCTGGGCGGCCGGCTCCGCGCCGGGCAGGTTCCGCTGCAGGTACGGACCGTAGCGGCCGACCCGGACCACGACGTCGCGCCCCTCGTCGTCCCGGAAGAGTGGGATCGAGTTGACGCTGCGCGCGTCGATCTCGCTGAGGTTCTCGGTGACCATCTTCTTCAGCCCGCCGGAGCGGGCCACCGACTTGTCACCGCCCATGTCGCTGCCGAAGTAGAACGAGGTGAGGAAGTCGACCGCGGCGTGGTCACCGCCGGCGATCTCGTCCAGTTCGTTCTCCATGGCGGCGGTGAAGTTGTAGTCGACCAGCCGAGGGTAGTGCCGCTCCAGCAGGCCGACGACCGCGAACGCCAGGAACGACGGGATCAGCGCCTGGCCGCGCTTGAAGACGTACCCCCGGTCCTGGATGGTCGCCATGATCGACGCGTACGTGGAGGGGCGGCCGATGCCCAGCTCCTCCAGCGACTTGACCAGCGACGCCTCGGTGTAGCGGGACGGCGGCTGGGTGTGGTGCCCGGTCGCAGCCAGTTCGTCGGCGGTGAGCGGCTGGTCCTTGACCAGGTTGGGCAGGCGCCGCTCGGCATCCTCGGCCTCGGCGTTCTCGTCGTCGGAGGACTCGACGTACGCCCGCAGGAAGCCCGGCTCGGTGATGGTCTTGCCGGTCGCGCCGAAGTCGGCCTCCTCGCCCGCGCTGGAGACCGCCCGGATCCGCACCGAGACGCTGGAACCGACCGCGTCGGTCATCTGCGAGGCGATGGTCCGGCGCCAGATCAACTCGTAGAGCCGGAACTCCTCGGCGGAGAGCTCGTTGGCCAGCTCGCCCGGGGTGCGGAAGGTGTCCCCGGCGGGGCGGATCGCCTCGTGCGCCTCCTGGGCGTTCTTCACCTTGCCGGTGTAGCGGCGCGGCTCCGGCGGCACGTTCCGCTCGCCGTAGAGCTCGGCGATCTGCCGACGGGCGGCCGCGATGGCCGTCTCCGACAGGTTCACCGAGTCGGTACGCATATAGGTGATGTAGCCGTTCTCGTAGAGCCGCTGGGCGGTGCGCATCGTCTGCTGCGAGGAGAAGCGCAGCTTCCGGGCCGCCTCCTGCTGGAGTGTCGAGGTGATGAACGGCGCGTACGGGCGGCGACGGTAGGGCTTCTCGTCGACCCGGGTGACAGTGAAAGGCCGCCCGTCGAGGCGGGCGGCCAGGCCACGGGCGCCGTCCGCATCGAGGTGCATCACCCCGGCGCCCGGCTTCACCCGGCCGGTGGTCGGCTCGAAGTCCTTACCGGTGGCGATCCGGTCGCCGTCGAGCGCGACGAGGGTGGCGGAGAAGCTGCGCGGCCCGTCGCCGGCGCCCGGCACGGCGAGGGTGGCCAGGATGTCCCAGTATTCCGCGCTGCGGAAGGCCATCCGCTGCCGTTCGCGCTCGACCACGATCCGGGTGGCCACCGACTGGACCCGGCCGGCGGAAAGCCCGGAGCGGACCTTGCGCCACAGCACCGGGGAGACCTCGTAGCCGTAGAGCCGGTCCAGGATCCGCCGGGCCTCCTGGGCGTCGACCAGGTCGCGGTCGATCTCGCGCGGGTTCGCCACCGCGGCCTCGATGGCCTGCCGGGTGATCTCGTGGAAGACCATCCGCTTGACCGGGACCTTGGGCTTGAGCGTCTCGACCAGGTGCCAGGCGATCGCCTCGCCCTCGCGGTCCTCGTCGGTGGCGAGGAAGACCTCGTCGACCTCCTTGGCCAGCCGGCTCAGCTTGCTGATCTGCTGCTTGCGGTCGGGCGAGACGACGTAGAGCGCGGCGAATCCGTTGTCGACGTCGACGCCGAGCCGGGCCCAGGACTCGCCCTTGTATCTGGCGGGCACGTCGTCGGCGTTGCGCGGCAGGTCACGGACGTGACCGAGGCTGGCCTCGACGACATATCCCGGGCCGAGATAGCCCGAGATCGTCTTGGCCTTCGCCGGTGACTCGACGATGACCAGACGGGTGCTCCTGGCGTTGCTCGGCACGTCTCTCCTGACCTCACTCACGATCTTCCCCCTGCGGACCGCCCTGTCCGCGCCACCCGGCCGGGGACGGATCGACCGCCCGGTGGCTGGACGTCCAACGTAACGCGCTCTCGGACCCCGGAGTTGCACGGGCCGAGAAGAGCACCGCTACGCTGCGGTGACACCGGGTGCAACAACGCGGGACGGGCGGTCATGCCGGACGGCGACACGGTACACCCACGGACGATCGGTGCGGGACCAACCGGACGGATCTCGTCTCACCTACTGGGCTGTTAACCGGAACAATCACACAAAACCGGCGCTCAGCTGTCCGGGATGCGACAGTTGTCGATCCATCCGTCCGCGCAGGGGTGTTTACCCGATCGAGGGTACCGGCGCCGCGCCTCCTGGCCACTGACCCGGCGGCGCCGCCGGTGGCCGGTCGCCCACCAGCTCCGCGAGTCGGGCCAGCCGGCGCCGGCCGGTGATTCGGTACGCCGGGCCGCCCGCCCCGGTGTCGAGCAGCACCGCCGGCAGGCCGATCGCGGCCAGCGCCGCACCGACCGGCTCCCAGCACGCCTCGTCGGCGGCGCCGAGCCGGAGCAGGAAACCGAGCGGCTCGGGAGCGCCGGCCGCCGCCGCCCAGAGCCGGAGCCGCGGGCCGGTCAGGAAGAAGTTCGCCGGCGGCAGCTTCACCGTCTCGCGCAGCCAGGCCGCACCGAGCGGAGCGAGCAGCGTGCTGTACGACGTCTGCACCCCGTGCCGCTCCGCCGCCTGCGTCCGCCCCAGCCAGCTGGCGGTCAGTCCCCGGCGGGCCAGCTCGGCGACGAGCACGTGTACCCGCCAGGCGTCGTCCACCATGATCGTGATCCGGGCGGTGCCACCCATCCGGACCAGCTCCCCGGGACCGGCAAGCAGCCCGGCGAGGTCACCGACGGAGGGATCGGCGGCCTCGACGCCGAAGAGCGAGAGCTGCCGGACCGGATCCGGCGGCGACTCGGGACGCCCCGGCCGCCCGGCGGCTGGTTCCGGAGGCGACCCGGCCGACTCGGCCGACTCACCGCCTCCGCCCGGCTCCGCCGGCACGAGCGCCTCCACGGGCACGAGCGCGTCAGCCGGCGGCACGAGCGCGTCAGCCGGCGGCGCGGGCGCGTCAGCCGGCGGCACGGGCTGGTCGGGCGGGGTCAGCGACACTCCGGAACCTCGTCGAAGGCCTGCTTCAACTCCACCGAGTCCAGTTCGCTGGTGTCGAGCGAGCTGGCGTCGTACTCCTTATTGAGGGTGTCGACCGCGGCCTTGACCCCGTCGTAGAACTCGGCGGGCCGCCCGGTGCCGAGTGCCTCGATCGACTCACCGGCCCGGCCGTAGGCGTCCCGCATCGAGGCCAGCGAGGAGACGAAGCCCCTGGAGATCGCGTCGCCCTTGTCCGTGTCCGGCACGCCGGCCGCCGCCACCTTCTGCCGGGCGGTCTCGCTGGCCTGCTCGGCGCCCCGGAGCAGCCGTACCAGGTTTTCCTTGGCCTGCGCCGGGCTGGTCTGCGCGGTCATCTGCTGCTGGGTGCTCCGGGTCAGTGCCCCGATCTCGGCCCGCCACGGCGCCAGTGCCGCGCAGACGGCGGCGGCCCAGGCCCGCGGGGTGGGCCCCCCGGCACAGCCCCCGATGAGCAGGGCGATCGTGCACAGGGCCGCCGTGAGTCTTCCGGCGGATGCCGTGCGGGGGGTTCGCATGCGTTGCAGCGTACGGGTTGGACCCGACTTCGCGACGGGGGTAATCCCGTGGAACGGCCCGGGCCCGCCGCGATACGCGACGGGCCCGGGCCGGCCTGCCTGCTGTCTCAGGCGTTGACGGTCTGCGGTTGCTGGTCGGAGCTGCCGCTGCCGGCACCGCCGGTGTCCGGGTCGGAGTCCGACATGGCCACCGGCTTGCGCTTGCTGATCAGCACCGCCACCACGATGACCAGCGCGGCGACGACCGCCACCCCGATCCGCAGCCCGGTGTTGGCGTCCTCGCCGACGCTCCACGCCACCACGGCCGGGGCGATCAGCAGCGAGACCAGGTTCATCACCTTGATCAGCGGGTTGATCGCCGGCCCGGCGGTGTCCTTGAACGGGTCACCGACGGTGTCGCCGATGACCGTGGCCGCGTGCGCGTCCGAGCCCTTGCCGCCGAACGCGCCGTCCTCGACGAGCTTCTTGCCGTTGTCCCAGGCACCGCCCGAGTTGGCCAGGAAGACCGCCATCAGCGTGCCGGCCCCGATGGCACCGGCCAGGTACGCGGCCAGCGCACCCGGGCCGAGCCCGAAGCCGACCGCGATCGGCGCCATGATGGCGAGCAGCCCCGGGGTCATCAGCTCGCGCTGCGCGTCCCGGGTGCAGATGTCGACCACCTTGCCGTACTCCGGCCGCTGGCTGTAATCCATGATCCCGGGCAGCTCACGGAACTGCCGGCGTACCTCCATCACCACGGCACCGGCCGAGCGGGAGACCGCGTTGATGGCCAGGCCCGAGAAGAGGAAGACCACCGCGGCACCGACGATCAGACCCACCAGGTTGCGCGGGTTGGCGACGTTGAGCAGACCGTCGATCGACAGGTCGGAGCCCGCGTCCCGCAGTGCCACGCCCAGCGTGTCCGTGTACGACCCGAAGAGTGCGGTGGCCGCGAGCACCGCCGTGGCGATCGCGATGCCCTTGGTGATCGCCTTGGTGGTGTTGCCGACCGCGTCGAGCTCGGTGAGCGTACGTGCGCCCTGCTCGTCGATGTCGCCGGACATCTCGGCGATGCCCTGCGCGTTGTCGGAGATCGGCCCGAAGGTGTCCATCGCCACGATCACGCCGACCGTGGTGAGCAGGCCGGTACCGGCCAGCGCCACCGCGAAGAGCGAGAGGGTGAGCGAGCCGCCGCCGAGCAGGAACGCCCCGAAGACCCCGGCGGCGATCAGCAGCGCGGAGTAGACCGCCGACTCCAGGCCGACGCTGATCCCGGCCAGCACCACCGTGGCCGGGCCGGTCAGCGACGACTTGCCGATGTCCTGCACCGGGCGCCGGTTGGTCTCGGTGAAGTAGCCGGTCAGCGCCTGGATGGCGGCGGCCAGCACGATGCCGATCACGACGGCGCCGATGGCGAGGATCCGCGGGTCGATCGGGTCGGAGGCGCCCTCGGCGAGGCCGAGCCTGGTCCGCCAGTCGGCACCGAGCAGCTCGGCCCAGGTGGCCGGCAGGTAGACGAAGGACATCACCGCGACCAGGATCGCCGAGACCACCGCGGAGGCGTAGAACGCCCGGTTGATCGCGGTGAGCCCGGAGCGGTCGCCGGCACGCAGCCGGGTGATGAAGACACCGAGGATCGCGATGAGCACGCCGATGGTGGAGACGATCAGCGGGAAGACCAGCCCCTGCTCGCCGAAGGCGGCGCGGCCGAGAATCAGCGCGGCGACCAGCGTCACGGCGTACGACTCGAAGAGGTCCGCTGCCATGCCGGCGCAGTCACCGACGTTGTCGCCCACGTTGTCGGCGATCGTCGCCGCGTTGCGCGGGTCGTCCTCCGGGATGCCCTGCTCGACCTTGCCGACCAGGTCGGCGCCGACGTCGGCGGCCTTGGTGAAGATGCCGCCGCCGACCCGCATGAACATCGCGAGAAGCGCGGCGCCGAAGCCGAAGCCCTCCAGCACGGTCGGCGCGTCACCCCGGTAGATCAGGACGACCGCCGCCGCGCCCACCAGGCCGAGGCCGACGGTGAGGAAGCCGACGACGCCACCGGTGCGGAACGCGATCTGCATCGCGGCCTCCCGGCCGCCCTGGTGCTCCCGGGCTGCGGCCGCGACCCGCAGGTTGGCCCGGGTGGCCAGGGCCATGCCGGCGCCGCCGATGAAGGCGCTGAACAGGGCGCCGACCACGAAGAAGCCCGAGCGGCCGATTTTGACCAGCGTCTCGCTGCCGTCGGTGTCGTGCACCGGCAGCAGGAAGAGCAGGATCACGGCGACCACGACGAAGATGCCAAGGGTCCGGAACTGACGGAGCAGGTAGGCCGAGGCCCCCTCCTGCACAGCCCCGGCGATCTCCTGCATCTTGTCGGTGCCCCTGCCGGTCGAGAGCACGGCCCGGGTCAGTGCACCCGCGAAGCCGAGCGCGACGAGGGCGATAACCGCCGCGACGACGACGTACGTCAAATTCTCGCCGCCGAGGGACAGCCCGCCACTGTCGGCGGCCATATCTACGGACATCTATGTCCTCCTGTACCGAACACTCGTGCCCGACCGGCGGACGAACCGGTCAGGCGTCTCCACGCGTGGAGCGACGATTCGCAAGCGTTCCGCCGGCCCGCCACCCCGGCGGTCGGCGATGCCCTCCACCCACAGGAGCGGGACCAGCACACTTGCTGATAACCCCGGGTACTCTAGCGGGCCGTCGTGTTGAGGGTCACAACCAGGACCCGGGCAAACGCGATGATCTTCGTCGCTGTGCTACCCACGGGAGTCTGCTAAGGCACTCCCGCACCCGCCCGCCGCGCTCCCCCACGCCGCCCGGTACGCTCACTCGCCCGCGCCCGCGCCCGCGCCTGTCGCGGTCAGCGACCGAGCGGCCAGGCCATCCGGACCTCGGTACCGATACCCTCGTCCACCGGACGCACCTGGAGATCCTCGACAAAGCCTGCGAGCAGGGCAAACCCGACACCCACCGTCAGCGCCTCGTCGGTCAGCGACTCGTCGGCCAACTCGTCCGGCGGCAGTGCCGCCAGCCCCAACCCGGCCTCGATCGGCGCCCGGTCGATCACCCGGACCGTGTACGTCGACCCGTCCGTCATCTCCACCAGCACCAGATCGGCCAGCCCGTACTGGCGGTGCAGGGCGACCGCCCGGGCACAGGCTTCGCCGATCGCCAGCCGCACCTCGTCGAGAAGTTCCTCGGGCACGCCGGCCCGCCGCGCCACCGCGACCCCGACCAGCCGGGCGGTGCGGACGTGGACCGGAGCCGGGCTGAAGGAGAGCCTGACCCTCGACATCACGCCTCGACCGTCGACATCAGGCACCGGGACATCGACATCAGGCATCGGCGCCGGAGGAGTCGGCCCCGATCGCGGCGTCCACCGTGGCGACGATCGGGAAGACCTGGTCGAGGGCGGTGATCCGGAAAATCTTGAGCAGCGGCTCCTTGTCGCAGACCAGCCGGAAGCTGCCACCGACCGGACGGAGCCGCTTGAGCGCCCCGACCAGCACGCCGAGGCCGGTCGAGTCGAGGAAGTCCACCCGGCCCAGGTCCACGACGATCGCCCGGGCGCCGCCGTCGATCAGCTCGACCAGGCGCTCGCGGAGTCGGGGGGCGGTGTAGACGTCCACCTCGCCGCCGACCTCCAACACGGTGTGCTCACCGATGGTGCGGGTCGTCAGCGACAGATCCATCAGTCCTCCTCTGACCGCCAGGAACGCTCCTGCGCATCTAACCATCGACCAGCGGACCGCGCAGCGACGGCGGACCGACCACGGGCCGATCCACGGCCCCTGGTCGGGCGGACCGCCACCCGGTCTTCCGACGCACGTACGAGAGTGCGAGAGTGCAGGGCGTGACGTTTCCAGCAACAGTATCGGCCGGTACCGGAGCCGGAGACTCCCACCCGGCCGGTCGCCCCGGCGCGGGCGAGCTGCTGGACCGGCTGCGGGCCCGGGCCTCCGGCGGAGCGGTCGCCGGCCCGGTCACGCACGTCGAACAGATCCCCGCCCGCCCGGGCACCGTGGCCGAGTGGCCGGAGTGGGTGCCGGCAGAACTGCGCGCGGCACTGGCCGGCCAGGGCGTGGTCGCGCCGTGGCGGCACCAGGTGGAGGCTGCCATGCAGGCGTACGCCGGTTGTCACGTGGTGATCGCCACCGGCACCGCCTCCGGAAAGTCCCTCGCGTACCAGCTCCCGGCGCTGGCGACCCTGCTCGCGGACCCCCGGGCCACCGTGCTCTACCTGGCCCCGACCAAGGCACTCGCCGCCGACCAGCTCCGGGCCGTCGCCGCGCTCGGTCTCGACGGGGTACGTCCGTCCTGCTACGACGGCGACACCCCGCGCGCCGAGCGGGACTGGATCCGGGCGCACTCACGGTTCGTACTGACCAACCCCGACATGCTGCACCACGGCATCCTGCCCGGACACGCGAAGTGGTCCGCCTTCCTGCGCCGGCTGGCGTTCGTGGTGGTCGACGAGTGCCACACCTACCGGGGCGTCTTCGGGTCGCACGTGGCACACGTGCTGCGCCGGCTCCGGCGCCAGGCGGCGCGCCATCCGCGTACCCCCGGACAGCCCGTGCCGGGCCAGCGGGGCGGCCCGGCCGGCCCACCCGGCGTCGCGGTGGCCGGGCCGGTCTTCGTGCTGGCGTCGGCCACCTCGGGCGACCCGGCGGTCGCCGCCGAGCGGCTGACCGGCCTGCCGGTCACCGCAGTCACCGCGGACACCGCGCCGCGCGGCGGCCTGACCTTCGCGCTCTGGGAACCGCCGCTGCTGCCCCCGCCCGCCGCGAACGCCCCGGCACCGGCCGAGGCGACTGAACCGGCCGAGGCGACTGAACCGGCCGAGGCGACTGAGCGGGCCGAGCGGGCCGAGGCGATCGCGGCCGTTGCCTCCGACGCCGCTCCGGTGCGCCGGTCCGCGCTGCGGGAGACCGCCGATCTGCTCAGCGACACCGTCGCGGCCGGAGTCCGGACCCTGGCCTTCGTCCGTTCCCGGCGCGGCGCCGAGGTGATCGCCACCACCGCCCGGCGCGCACTGGACGAGGCCGTCCCCGGCCTCGGCGCCCGGGTCGCCGCCTACCGCTCCGGCTACCTGCGGGAGGAGCGCCGGTCGCTGGAGCAGGCGCTGCTCGGCGGTGAGCTGCTCGGGCTCGCCTCCACCAGCGCCCTGGAACTCGGCGTCGACCTGGTCGGCCTCGACGCGGTGCTGATCTGCGGCTATCCCGGCACCCGGGCCTCGCTCTGGCAGCAGGCCGGCCGGGCCGGACGCTCCGGCCGGGAGGCGCTCGCCGTGCTGGTCGCCCGGGACGACCCGCTGGACAGCTATCTGGTGCACCATCCGGAGGCGCTCTTCGGCCGTCCCGTCGAGGCGACCGTGCTCGACCCGGCCAATCCGTACGTGCTCGGGCCCCAACTGGCCTGCGCGGCGGCGGAGTCTCCGCTGACCCCGGCCGACCTGGAACTCTTCGGCGAGGGGGCGAAGGAGGCGGTCGAGTCCCTGGTGGCCGGTGGCGCGCTGCGGCACCGCCCGACCGGGTGGTACTGGCGGCACGTCCGCCGGCCCGAGGTGGACCTGCGCGGCACCGGCGGCGCACCGGTGGACGTGGTCGAGTCCGCCACCGGCCGGCTGCTCGGCACCGTCGACCCGGCATCGTCGCACTTCCAGGTCCACCCCGGCGCGGTCTACCTGCACCAGGGCGCGTCGTACGTGGTGGACGACCTCGATCTCGACGACGGCTGCGCGCTGGTGCACGCCGAGGAGCCGGACTGGTCCACCCACCCCCGCGACGTCACCTCGCTCTCGGTCGTCTCGGTCCGCTCCTACCTGGACGCCGGCCCGGTCGGGATGTTCCTCGGCGAGGTCGACGTGACCAGCCAGGTGGTCTCCTACCAGCGTCGCCGACTCGCCTCCGGCGAGGTGCTGGCCACACTGCCGCTGGAGCTGCCAGCCCGGGAACTGCGTACGGTCGCGGTCTGGTTCACCGTCTCGCCGGAGTCGCTGGCCGCCGCCGGGGTCGAGCCGGCCGACGTGCCGGGCGCGTTGCACGCCGCCGAGCACGCCGCGATCGGACTGCTGCCGCTGGTCGCCACCTGTGACCGCTGGGACATCGGCGGGCTCTCCACCGCCTGCCATCCGGACACCGAGGCGCCGACGGTCTTCGTCTACGACGGGCACCCGGGGGGTGCCGGCTTCGCCGAGCGGGCGTACCGGGCGGCGCCGGCGTGGCTGACCGCGACCCGGGACGCGATCGCCGAGTGCGGCTGCGAGGCCGGCTGTCCCTCCTGCGTCCAGTCCCCGAAGTGCGGAAACGGCAACAACCCGCTGGCCAAGGAGGAGGCCGTGCGCGTCCTCGACGTGGTGCTGGCCAACCTGGCGACGGCCGGTCCGGCGGAGCCGGGCAAACCTGATCGCGGATAGTCGGTATTCGCACGCATGGATCTATGGCTATCCGGTTAAGTTACGCTGGGAGCGCTTCCACGGATCCTGAGGAGGACGTCGTGGCCGACACCATCGCCGAGACCGTCGAACTGCTGTACACCATCGACCAGGCACATCTCACCGTCGATCAGCAGATCGCGCTCTCCCAGGCGTATGCGGCACTGGCCCAGGCCGAACGCCTGGACCAGATCCACCAGATGCTGCACAGCATCCATCAGGTGCTCAACAGCTGGGTGGTACGCCGCGCCACGGAGGGCAGCCTCCGCTGACGATGCGGCCACCGGGCTTGGGATGTGACAGGAAGGGCCCCGCCCATCGTTCCGCGGGCACAGGGGCCCTTCCCAGCCTGTCCCGACGCGACTCAGCCGGTGACCGAGAAGCTGTTGGTGACGAAGTCCCCGGCCGCCGGCCAACTCTCGCCTGCCTACCGTGGCGCCGTCGAGCTGCCTCGGACAGGGCCGGCTCGGCTGGTTGCCAGTGCGGTCCGGGTCAACCCGGGCAGCGGTTCGACCGTCACCTCGGCGGTGATCTGGAGGTCGAGCCCGTCCAGCGTGCAGCCGGTGATCCGCGCGCTGTTCGCGGCCGCGATGGCGGCGGCCCGAGCACACGCCCGATCCGCGCCGTCGAGCGCGCGGGCGGCTCCGGCGAGCGCGCCGAGATCGGCCGCGATCCGGGCCTGATGACGGGCCACCCGAGCTGCTTCGACCGCCGCCCCGCCGAGACTGAACACGACCAGGGCGAGTCCCACGGCCAGCAGCCACAGGCTCGCACTCCCCCGGTCCGGTTCGCCGCCGGCACGGTGATGCGCAGGACCTCGCCGCCATGCTCCTTCCCCCGGATCCCGACGATGTCCTGGTCGTCGGCGCGGAGCCCACTCCCGCCCAGCCGGTGTCGGCGGGGGCCGGCAGGGGCCGGGACGGGTCGCGCCGACGAGGAAACGAGTCCGGATCACGCCGGGGTCGGCCGCCGTGCTGAGTTCAGCGCCCATGGTGGAGTCGGCCCCCATGGTCGAGTCGGCCCCCATGGTCGAATCGGCCCCCATGGTGAAGCCGGCCCCCGTGGTGGAGTCGGCCCCCGTGGTGAAGCCGGCCCCCGTGGTGAAGCCGGTGCTCATGTTGCCGGCTCCGGTGCGCCGGGCTCGACCGCCGCGATCGCGGTCGCACTCACGGTCAGGCGTGGCAACCGTGCACCGAGGGCACGCACCGGTGCTCGTACGGTGGCCACCACCCGGTCACCGTCCACCGCGACCGACACCACCGCACCGGGCGGCGCGGCCCGGATGCCGGCCTGAACACCGGGGGCACCGCGGGAGGCGGCCAGCGCCGCCTCCCGCGCCGCGTCCACACACTGACCCTTGACGATCACCGCGTTGACCGCGGTGAGCCCGGCGAGCACCAACAGCAGCAGCGCCGGCAGGCCGGCCGCCAACTCGGCGGTGAACGAGCCCCGGTCGCGGCCGGCCGGCCAGCGCCGAGTCACGACAGAGCCCGGTCGATCACCCCGGCCAGCGCGGTCTGGACGCGGCCGGAGGTCAGTACCTTCAACAGGATCCCGGCAAAGGCGACGGCGGCAAGGGTGCCGACGGCATACTCGGCGGTGTTCATCCCGGCATCGCCTCGGAGCCGGGCACGCAGCTTGCGCAGCATGGAATTCCTCTCTCGAATCGGTCACAGCACGTCGCCGAGCACGGCGACGATCACCGGCACCAGGCCGGCGAGAATGAAGGCGGGCAGGAAACACAGGCCGAGTGGCAAGACGATCAGCACGCCGGCCCGCCGCGCCGCCGCCTCGGCAGCGGTCAGCCGATCCGCGCGCAGGTCGTCGGCGAGCCGGGTCAGCGCCCCGGCAAGAGCCGCCCCGCTCGCCGAGGAGCGGATCGCCGCCGCTGCCAGCCGCTCAGCGCCCGGTACCGGGCCGAGTCGCCCCCATGCCTCCTCCGGCGTACCGCCGAGCCGGAGTGTCCGGCCGACCTCGGTGAGGCGTTCACCGAGTGGTCCGGCGAGCGCTTCCGCGACGGCACAGACGGCACCGTCGACCGGAGCGCCGGCCCGTAGCGCCGCGGCGAGCAGGTCGGCCGCGAGCGGCAGGTCGGCGGCCTCCCGCAGTCGGCGCCGCCGGACCGCCGCCGGTTCGAGCCGGCGCAGCAGGCGGTCGAGAAGCCCCGCAATCGCCACCCCGAGCAGCACGCCCTGCCAGCCACCCAGCAGCACGCCGATCGCCAGCCCGGCCAGCCCGGCACCGAGCCGGACCATGTCGAACCGGCCCGAGCGCCCCGACGGGTCCCGCCTCATCCCCTGCCCGGGGGTGGGGACCGCGCCCGGGTAGGTGAGCCGGTCGAGCCGCTTCCCGGCCGCACGGCGCGACCGCACGCCCTCCAGCCCGAGCACGGACAACCGCCGTCGAGGCGACCGTCGGGCCCGCCCGCCGCCGGTCAGCGCCAGCAGTAGTGCCAGGCCCGCCAGGATCCACGGCACCGTCGCGATCCGCACCGGAATCAGCGCCCCACCGCAGCGGCACGACCGAACCCGCCGGCCCGGCCACCTGGGGCGGTACGGGCGGCGTCGCCGACGACAAGCCCGGCACCGCCGACGGCGGTACGGGCGGCGGCCCCACCTGCGGCGGTGCGACCAGCGGCGCCGAGCCGAGCCGCCCAGAGCAGGCCGGCCAGTTGCAGGGTGACGGCACCGATCGCGCAGCCGGCCCCGAGCGGGGTGTGCAGCAGGATGTCCAGAGGATCGACGCCGATGCCGTAGCCGAGGGCGATGCCGCCGGCCGGCAGGGCGGCGAGCAGCCACGCGGTGGCCCGGGCACCGGCCGCCTGTGCCTCGGCGGCAGCCAGCCCTCGCTCCATTGCCCGCGCGTCCGCCTCGATCCGCTCCACGAGGTCGGCCAGGGGCGCACCGGTCTGCTCGGCGAGGCCTACGGCCGCACGGACCAGAGCGGTCGCCCCTGCCGGCCGCTCGGTCACCCGTACCGCGTTGACCGGCGGCAGGCCGGCGCGCAGGTCGGCGGCGAGCGCACAGAGGTCGTCGAGCTGCTGTCGGTGCGTCCGCTCGGCGGAACGATCGGCGTGACGGCGGAGCAGCCTGCGTACTGCCAGGCCGGTGTAGGCGGCGGCGATGAAGGCTGCGACGGGGCCGCCGGCAAGTTCTCCGCCGACGCCGCCCAGGGCCACACCGACGAGTACGGCCCGCCAGGGCGGCATCCGGCGGGCCAGCAGGCGGTCCCGCGTGGCCGGCCAGGGCAGCCGTGAGCCGGACCACGCCGTTGTCGAACCGCCCTGCCGCACCGGAACCCGGACGGCGACGATGGTGCGCCGGCCGCCAATCACCGCGCGGCGCCGACTCCGGATGCGCCGGGCCGGCCAGCCGAGCAGAATCGCCGCGCCGGCCAGGCAGGCGGCCGCCAACCACCAGGCGGTCACGGCGTAGTGCCCGGG
This sequence comes from Plantactinospora sp. WMMC1484, assembly GCF_049315195.1. Lineage (NCBI taxonomy): Bacteria > Bacillati > Actinomycetota > Actinomycetes > Micromonosporales > Micromonosporaceae > Plantactinospora > Plantactinospora sp. WMMC1484. The sequence continues at coordinate 1,773,720 of NZ_CP186055.1, read as the reverse complement.
GTTATCTCCCGCCTGTGCGGGGCAGGCGACCACGGCCGGGCCCCGGGGTCGAGCAGCGGAGGCACGGGCACGTCCCGTTCGGCGAGCAGCGCGGCCAGTGCCGGGGCGGCCGGCCCGACACCCCGGTCTCGCCGCCAGGCCGGTACGGCGGTGACCAGCCGCTCCGGCCCCGCCGGCAGCAGCAGGCAGACCGCCTCCAGTACCCGCCCCGATGCGGTGCGCCGGACCTGGAGCAACACCTGTAGGGCGGCGACCACCTGGGCGTGCAGCGCCGGCCGGGACAGCCCGCCGAGCAAACCCAGCGCTTCCAACCGGGCCGGCACGTCGCCAGGGGTGTTGGCGTGCAGGGTGCCCGCCCCACCTTCGTGCCCCGTGTTGAGCGCGGCGAGCAGGTCGACCACCTCCGCACCCCGGCACTCGCCCACCACCAGGCGGTCGGGGCGCATCCGCAGCGCCTGCCGGACCAGGTCACTCAGGCCCACCGACCCAGCGCCCTCCACGTTGGAGGTCCGTGCCTGCAGGCCGACCACGTGTGGATGGAGCGGTCGCAGCTCGGCGGCGTCCTCGACCAGTACGATCCGCTCGCTGGGCGGCACCTGCCCGAGCAGCGTGTTCAGCAGCGTCGTCTTGCCGGATCCGGTGCCACCGACGACGAGATAGGCGAGCCGGGCGGCGACCACCGCGGCGAGCAGCATGGCGGTGGCCCGGGTCAGGGTGTTGTGGCGTACCAGGTCGTCGAGGGTGAAGGGGCGCTGGCGGAAGGTCCGCAGCGACAGGTACGGCCCTGAGGTCGCCACCGGTGGCAGGACGGCGTGCAGCCGGGTGCCGTCCGGCAGCCGCGCGTCGACGTACGGACTGCCCTCGTCGAGTCGCCGGCCACACGCGGCGGCGAGGCGCTGGGCGAGCCGGCGTACCTCGTCCGGGCCACCGAGGGGGACCGGCTCCGGGGAGAGCCCGCTACCCCGGTCGACCCAGACCTTGGCACCGTTCACCAGCACGTCGGTGACCTCGTCGTCGGCCAGCAGCGGGGTGAGCGGACCGGCGCCGACCAGATCGTGGTGAACCCTGGTGGCCATCCGCAGCACCGTGGTGTCGCCCAGAACGGCAGCGCCCGGCTCGGCGCGTACGGCGGCGACGACAGCGGCCGGGGTGACCCTCGTCCCGTCGGCGGCGAACCGGCGCCGGACCCGGGCAGCGAGATCACTCCTCATGGTGTGTGTACCTCCGGCACGTCCAGGGCTCCTGGTGCAGGGGCGGTCATCGGGTCTCGGCCGGAACGCCGACCGCACCGGTGAGGTCGGTGACGATGCGCTGGCACAGGGCTGCCAGGGGGCCGCGTCCGGCCGCCGCCGGGGCTTCACCGCGTTCGAGGTTGCGGCAGAGCGCCGGTTCGGGACGCAGCGTGCCGGCCAACGGCAGGTCGAGAGCGCGGGCCACCTCGCGGGCCTTGAGCCGGCCCGGTGCCGGGCCGCGCACGATGACCGAGAGGTTGGTGCAGTGCATGCCGGCGACCGCCGCCACCCGGGCCGCGGCGGCCGTGGCCCGCAACTCGGCGGGGACCAGCACGAACGCCTGGTCGGCCGCCTGGAGCGCGACGACGGCCGCGTCGTCGAGCTGCCGGGGCAGGTCCACCACGACGATGTCCCGGCCACGCCGGCCAGCGTCCATGGTGGCCGCCATCGCCTCGACCGGCAGGGCCAGCAGGTCGCCGCGATCCCAGGAGAGCATCACCAGGTCGCCCCGGCTGGGCAGCGCCCGGACCAGCGCGGGTGCGTCGACCCGGCCGTCCGCTTCGGTCAGCGCCGGCCAGCGCAGGCCCTCGATCTGCTCCCAGCCGAGCACCAGGTCGAGTCCGCCGCCGAGCGGGTCGGCGTCAACCAGGAGCGTACGCAGGCCACACCGGGCCGCCGTGATCGCCAGTCCGCCGGCCAGCACGCTCGCACCCGCCCCGCCGCGACCACCGATCACCGCGACTATCCGGGCCGGGCCGCCCACCGCGCTCCGACCGGAGAGGCTTTCACCGAGCCGGTCGACCAGCCAGGGTTCAGCCGCCGGCAGCACGGCGACATGCTCGGCACCGAGCAACTCGGCCACCTCCCAGCCGCCGTCCCCTTCCCCGGAGCGGCCGACCAGGACCACCCGGGGCCGGCGGGGCAACCTCGCCCGGAGGCAGGCCTGGGCCTGGTCGGCGCCGACCATCACCAGCGGCGCGGCGGCCCACCGGGGCCGGGCCGAGGCCGGGTCGGCGGCGACCTCGACCTCGGCGCCACCGGCCGCCGAGAGCCGGAGCAGCTCATCGAGCAGCTCGTTGTCCGAGGTGACGACCAGGGGCAGGCGCGGTCCGGGACGGACCGGGGTACGCGACGGCATCACGTCCTCCAGCGGTGTGATCCGGCTCCAAGGGTGTCCGGGTTACCGGCACACCATGGCGGGCCGAACCACCGCTCCGAGGGCAGGAAGCTCTGCGCTGTGGATAACTGACCGGGGTGTGGAAAACCTGCGGTCGACCGGTGGATCTGCTATGCGGATCGGGACATTCACCGGCGATGGGCCGGCCCAGATTCGGGACGGGCCCACCCGGACCAGCTCAGGAGCATGCCACCGACGCCGGTCAACACCGACGAGGCCGATGCGCTGCGCGACGGAGATGAGGTTTGCGCGACGGAGGCGAGGCGTGTGCGGCGCGAGGGCGAGGCGTGCGCGGCGAGGGCGAGGCGTATGCGGCGAGGGCGAGGCGTATGCGGCGAAGCTGCGCCAGGACGGCGTACCGCTGGTCCAGATGCGCTACCAGGCATCATCCACGACATGGCGATGCTCGGACCCGCTCGCTCGCACCCAGGCGGCACGGGCGGTCACCGCACAGGCCGCCACCGCCCCGGGCCGGGCCGGGCCCTGCATCACCAGTGGAACGGGCAGGCCAGCAGTAGGACCTGCAGACGACAGCGCGGGCCTCCGGCCACGGTACGACCGGAGGCCCGCGCTGTCCGATAGCAGGTCAGGCGGCTTCGACCGCCGTCACAAAGAAGGTGGTGAGGTTGTCGGACGGGTCGGCGTCCGGCACCGGAGGCCACTGACGGGTCTCGGTCGTAACCTCGATGCCTGCCTCACCCAGGTCACCCAGGGGCGTCTGCGCCGACGCCGCGAAGACGAGGTCGAAGCTGCGCACCTCGCCCTCCATGAACTGGCCGCCCGGCACACAGAAGTGCGCGCAGCCGTCGTTCGGCTCGGTGTACGTCTCGAAGACTCCCGCCGGCAGGTTGCTGGTGAGCAGGAAGAGCCCGGTGTGCGGGGCGTCGCCGTCGTACCGCACCGTCAGCGGCAGGCGGCCCTCGAAGGTGCCGTCCGGCTGACGGACCAGCGTCAGGTCACCGGCGGTAATGCCGGCCTCCGGCTGCTCGTCCCGCACGTACGGCTGCGGGTCCTCGAGCGAGCCGGTCGAAGACCGGAACCGGGTCCGGAAGGTCTCGTCGGTGACCACCTCGCCGCCCACCTCGACGGCCAGCCGCCCGTTGCCGGCCTTCATGGCGAACGGCCGGACCGCGGTCAGCACCTCGAAGTCGACGCTGAAGGTCCGCTGCTCTCCGGGCTGGAGGTTGCCGCCCGGTACGTCGCACTCGACCCTGACCCGCCCGTCCGGCAGGTACTCGCCGCCGCTGTAGCAGCTGATTCCCCACTCGAGATTCTGGTAGGAACCGGGAACCGGCTCGGTGATCACGTAGGTGGCGCGGCCCGGTTCCGAGCCCCGGTAGGTCAGCTCGGCCTGCAGGCTCCCGCGATAGCCGAAGTTGGTCGGCTCGAGGACCAGCCGGTCGGCGACGTTCGCGGTCGACGCGGCGGCCACGGCGACGTTCGCGGTCGACGCGGCGGCCACGGCGACGTTCGCGGTCGACGCGGCGGCCTCCGGTGGTGCGGCCGTGGCGGTCGACGTCGCGATCGACAGCGCACCGGCCATCCCCAGCGCTCCGGTCAACACGATCGACGTGTGTCTGCGCATGCACTTCCCCCGTTGTCCATCGGCGGTGGGCTATCCACCGCGACCGGCGCTCATGGTGCCAGTCCGACCTGCCGCAGCGCCATCCCGGCTCCGCCCTCGAACGGGCCACCCCGGCAACACCGCCCGTTGGCACGACCGTGCCTCCCGAGAACGCGCCCGAGCCGAACACGCGCCCGAGCCGAACACGCGCCCGAGTCGGAGCGCCGATGTCCATCCTGGAATCGATCCGTGACCAGCGTGAATGCGCTTCACCCGGAAAGGCGACGACCCCCGTCGGGGGGAGACGGGGGTCGTCTGGGGTTCGGCTCCGGGGGGGTCGAGCCGAACCCACCCGGCGGTCACGGGGGGTGCAACCGCCGAGGTCTACGAACACAGAGGATATGAAAGTGTGTCGTAACTACAAGCATGCCTGAGTCGACCCGTATACGTCGAGTGGCGTTAACTTCCACTCCCTGCGAAAGTCAGCCCTCACCCTGTGACGGTGATCACCGACCGGCTGATCGGTCGATCAGGGGATAACCGGTCGGCAGGTGCGAAAGCCGACCCCGGGCACCCGCTGACCATAGACCATCCGGATAGACTTTCGCGCCGTGGGCCGAAGCGCCGCTTTCTTCGATCTGGACAAGACCGTCATCGCCAAGTCGAGCGCGTTGGCGTTCGGTCGGCCGTTCTACCGGGACGGGCTGATCACCCGCCGCGACGTGGTCAAGTCCGCGTACGCCCAGCTCATGTTCAGGTTGGGCGGCACCGACGAGCAGACGATGGCGCGTACCCGCGACTATCTGGCGACGCTCTGCAAGGGCTGGCCGGTGGAGCAGGTCCGGCAGATCGTCGCCGAAACGCTGCACGAGCTGATCAACCCCTACGTGTACGCCGAAGCCGCCGCCCTGATCGAGGAGCACCAGCGGGCCGGCCGGGACGTCGTACTCGTCTCCGCCTCCGGCGAGGAAATGGTCCGGCCGATCGGTGAACTGCTCGGTGTCGCCGACGTGATCGCCACCCGGATGACGGTGGTCGACGGGCGCTACAGCGGCGAGGTCGAGTTCTACGCGGCCGGCCCGAGCAAGGTGGACGCGGTCGGCGAGCTGGCCAAGGAGCGGGGCTACGACCTCGCCGAGTCGTACGCCTACTCCGACTCGGTAAGCGATCGCCCGCTGCTCGAGTGCGTCGGCCACCCGAGCGTGGTCAACCCCGACCGGGCGCTGCGCAAGCTCGCCACCGAGAACGGCTGGCCGGTGCTGGAGTTCCGGCACCCGGTGCCACTCGGCCGCCGGCTCCGGGAGCGTCCCGCGGTGCCGGTCGCGGCGGCAGCGATCGGGGTCGGCGTCGGCGTCGCCATTGGCATCGCCTGGTACGGCCGGCACCGCAATCGCAGGGCCCGCGCCTCCACCGCCTGACCACGCCGACCGGCACACCCATCCTCCCGCCGCCAGCCGGACTGGGCCCGGATGTTAGGCGGGGGCCCTTCTTCTACAGAATGCGATAAGAGGGGGCCCTTCCTTACACCTCTCCTTACACCTCGTCGGCGATGGTGGTGAGGTGGGCCGCGGCGATCTCCAGGGCGGTGGTGTAGTGCCGGAGCCAGGAGCGGAGCCCGTCCTCGGTGCCGGTGGCGAAGGCGCCGGCCGCGCCGACGTACTCCGGTTCGCGTTCCAGGTGGCCGAGGTCGACGGCGACCAGGCCGCGCGGGTCGAAGCCGGTGGAGACCAGGGTGAGCCGGGCGGCGGCCCGGGCGACCACCCCCGAGGGGCCGGCGAAGGGTCGCAACACGAGTAGTTCTCCGTGCACGACGGCGGCCAGCACCGCCGGTGACACCGATGTCCCGCCGGCGACCAGTCCGGCCAGCCCGTCGAGCCGGGCGCCGAGCGCGGACGGTACCGCCACCGGCTGCTCCGTCGAAGAGCTGCCGGCCGGAGCGCCTCCGGCTGCCGCGGCGCCGTTGCCGGCGGCGTACCCGGGGGTGGTGGGGCGGCCGAGTGCCGCCTCCGGGACCGTGCCCCGCGCGGCCAGGGTGTGCAGCCGGGCGAGCACCTGGCGGGGAGCCTTCGGCCACCGGTCGGCCAGTCCGGGCAGCGCCCCGGCGACCCGCAGCGCCCCCTGCAGCACCGGGTCGGTCACCGTGCCGGCCCGGACCGCCTCGCGCTCATGGGCGTACCCCTCCAGGGCGGCGCTGGCCACCGCTGACCGCAGGCTGACCTCGGCCGCGACCTGGCCGCCGTGCCGGCGCAACGCGCGGTGCCGCAGTGCCTGGTCGACACGGTCGCGGGCCCGGTCGACGGCGGGCGCGACGTCGGCGAGGTCGAGTAGTGGGGCGAGCGGATCGGTGGCCACCCTGTCACGGTAGTTGCCGGCCGGTCGGGGCACCGCCGACCGGGCCACCGGCCCGGGAACACCCAGGCGGGACCGGAAACCGGAGGTGCCGGGCTGCGGGTTGACCGGCGAGCGCCGGTACGGGGCCATTCGGCGCGTCCCGTCCCGCGAGCGGTACGGATCTCTCGCCCCGGCTACCTGCCCCGATTAACCTCCTAGCGAACGACCTTAACGCGACGTCTGAGGAGCCATCCACCATGAGCGAGACTCTGGCAAACCTGTTGCAGGAGACCCGGCAGTTCCCGCCGCCGGCCGATCTCGCCGCCGCCGCCAACGTCACCTCGGAGGCGTACGACGCCGCCGCCGAGGACCGGTTGGCGTTCTGGGCGCGCCAGGCCGGCCGGCTGGACTGGTCGAAGGAGTGGGACCAGATCCTCGACTGGTCGAACCCGCCGTTCGCCAAGTGGTTCGTCGGCGGCCGGCTCAACGTCGCCCACAACTGCCTGGACCGGCACGTCGCCGCCGGGCACGGCGACCGGGTCGCGATCCACTGGGAGGGCGAGCCCGGCGACACCCGCACCATCACCTACGCCGAGTTGCTGGCCATGACCAGCCAGGCGGCGAACGCGCTGACCGCGCTCGGGGTCACCGCCGGTGACCGGGTGGCGATCTACCTGCCGATGATCCCGGAGGCGGCGGTCGCGATGCTCGCCTGTGCCCGGATCGGCGCCACCCACAGCGTGGTCTTCGGCGGCTTCTCCGCCGACTCGCTGAGCAACCGGATCCAGGATGCCAGCGCCAAGCTGGTGATCACCGCCGACGGCGGCTACCGGCGGGGCAAGCCGTCGGCGCTGAAGCCGACCGTCGACGAGGCGGTCGCGAAGTGCCCGTCGGTCGAGCACGTGCTGGTGGTGCGGCGGACCGGGCAGGACGTGGCCTGGAACGGCGACAAGGACGTGTGGTGGCACGAGACGGTGGAGACGGCCCCGACCGAGCACACCGCCGAGGCGTTCGACGCCGAGCATCCGCTCTTCATCCTCTACACCAGCGGCACGACGGCGAAGCCGAAGGGCATCCTGCACACCTCGGGCGGCTACCTGACCCAGGCCGCCTACACCCACCATGCGGTCTTCGACCTCAAGCCGGACACCGATGTCTACTGGTGCACCGCCGACATCGGCTGGGTGACCGGGCACTCCTACATCGTGTACGGCCCGCTGGCCAACGGCGCCACCCAGGTCATGTACGAGGGCACCCCGGACACCCCGCACCGGGGACGGTTCTGGGACCTGGTGCAGAAGTACAGGGTGACGATCCTCTACACCGCGCCGACCCTGATCCGCACCATGATGAAGTGGGGCGACGACATCCCGAAGGGCTACGACCTCTCCTCGCTGCGCCTGCTCGGCAGCGTCGGCGAGCCGATCAACCCGGAGGCGTGGATCTGGTACCGGCAGAACATCGGCGGGGGCGAGTGCCCGGTCGTCGACACCTGGTGGCAGACGGAGACCGGGGCCATCATGATCTCCCCGCTGCCCGGGGTGACCGCGACCAAGCCGGGCAGCGCGATGCGGCCGCTTCCGGGGATCAGCGCCGACGTGGTGGACGACCAGGCGCGGTCGGTGCCGGACGGCGGGGGCGGCTTCCTGGTGCTGCGCGAGCCGTGGCCGTCGATGCTGCGCACCATCTGGGGTGACGACCAGCGCTTCGTCGACACCTACTGGTCCCGTTTCGAGGGGCTCTACTTCGCCGGCGACGGTGCGAAGAAGGACGACGACGGCGACCTGTGGCTGCTCGGCCGGGTCGACGACGTGATGCTGGTCTCCGGGCACAACATCTCCACCACGGAGGTGGAGTCGGCGCTGGTCTCGCACCCGTCGGTCGCCGAGGCGGCGGTGGTCGGCGCCACCGACCCGACCACCGGGCAGGGGATCGTCGCCTTCACCATCCCGCGCGGCTCGGTCGACACCGAGGGCGACGCCGGTGAGGCACTCATCGCCGAGCTGCGGGAGCACGTCTCGAAGACCCTCGGCCCGATCGCGAAGCCCCGGCAGATCATGCTGGTGCCGGAGCTGCCGAAGACCCGCTCCGGCAAGATCATGCGCCGGCTGCTCCGCGACGTGGCCGAGAACCGTTCCCTGGGTGACGTCACCACGTTGCAGGACTCCTCGGTGATGGATCTGATCTCCACCGGAATGCGTTCCGGCAGGTCCGACGAGGACTGACGGCCGGCAGCCGACCGGAAGAACACCGATCAGCTCTGCTCCGGCGATGGGCGGGCCCGCCACGGGTCCGCCCATCGCCGTCTGGGTTGCCGGCAGGCGGACGTGGAACCACCTACCGGGGTTCCGGCTGTAGCCGAATCGTGACATTCGAATGTCCGGAAATGGGCCACCCTTAGAAGGCTTTCGCCCTGATTAGACGTAGATCTGACCACCCGGATCAGCCGCTCTCAACCCGTGACAGGGTTCCATCGATCTGCAAGGGTGATGGTCGCGTCTGATGACAGTGCCCGCCAAGAGCCGGCCTGTCTTGTAACACTTCCACAAAGGAGGAGGACCTTTGAGGAGACGAGTCACGGCGGGCCTGGCGGGTGCCACGGCCGCGCTGTTGGCCGCCAGCGCGATCTCCGCGCCGGCGTACGCCGCTCCGTCGGCGCCAGCCCCGGTGGATCGGGAGCCCAAGGGGGCGGCCCACCGGGCCGACAACCTGCCCGACCCGCTCGCCGAGCAGCACCAGCAGGTCCGCCAGGAGGCGATCGCCGCGCTGCTGTCCGGCAAGGCCAAGCTGCAAACCCGAAACGGGTCGAAGGTCATCCAGATCAAGGCCGACCGGTTCGTCGAGTACCAGCAGCCTCCGAAGACCGACCCGATCTTCACGATCCTGGTGGAATTCGGAAACCAGAAGGACCCGCGCACCGGCGGCACCGACGGTCCGCTGCACAACGAGATCCCGGCGCGTGACCGGGTCTACGACGGCAGCGCGACCGACGACAACAGCACCATCTGGAAGCCCGACTTCAACCGCCAGTCGTACGTCGACCTGATGTACGCCAAGGGCAAGGAGTCGATGGCCGACTTCTACCTGAAGCAGTCGGGTGGCCGCTACACGGTCGGCGGCGACGTCAGCGACTGGGTCAAGGTGCCGTTCAACGAGGCCCGGTACGGCAGCAACAACATCCCGGAGTCCGACGGCTACTGGAACTTCGTCAAGGACACCGCGACCTCCTGGTACGACTCGCAGGTCGCTGCCGGCAAGACCACCGAGCAGATCAAGTCGTACCTCGCCCAGTTCGACGTCTGGGACCGGTACGACTACGACGGCGACGGCGACTTCAACGAGCCGGACGGCTACGTCGACCATTTCCAGGCGGTGCACGCCGGTGAGGGCGAGGAGGCCGGCGGGGGTGCCCAGGGCGCGGACGCGATCTGGTCGCACCGCTGGGCAGCCTTCCCGAACCTGCAGGGCAGCGCGGGGCCGGACAACAACAAGGCCGGCGGCGTGCAGATCGGCGACACCGGCCTCTGGATCCGTGACTACACCACGGAGCCGGAGAACGGCGGCCTGGGCGTCTTCGCCCACGAGTACGGCCACGACCTCGGCCTGCCGGACCTGTACGACACCCAGGGCGGCGACAACGGGGTCGGGTTCTGGAGCCTGATGGCCTCCGGTTCCTGGCTGAACCACGGCAAGCAGGACATCGGCTCCACCCCGGGTTACATGGACCCGTGGTCGAAGCTCTTCCTGGGCTGGCTGAACTACTCCACCGTGGAGTGGGACAGCGGCACCACCTTCGCCACCCTCGGGGCGGCCGGCAAGACCGACGGTCTCGCCCAGGCGATCGTGGTGAACCTGCCCGACCAGGAGGTCAGCACCGAGTACAACACCCCGTTCTCGGGCGAGTACGAGTGGTGGTCCGGCACCGGTGACGACCTCAACAACACCCTCACCCGAACCCTCGACCTCACCGGGGCCAGCACCGCGGCCATCACGGCGAAGGCCCAGTACGAGATCGAGGAGGACTACGACTACCTCTACGCGGAGGTGTCGACGAACAACGGCTCGACCTGGACGCCGCTGACCAACGAGCTGATCGAGGCCGGCGAGACCGGCATCGACGGTTCGACCGGCGGCGAGTGGATCGACCTGACCTACGACCTGTCCGCGTACGCCGGGCAGACCGTGCAGTTCCGTTACCGTTTCCAGAGCGACGGCGGGGTCTTCTTCGACGGCGCGTTCCTGGACAACGTCTCGCTGGTCGTCAACGGGGCGGCGGTCTGGACCGACGGTGCCGAGACGGTCGACCCGGCGTGGACCGCGCGCGGGTTCAGCCGGTTCACCGGTAGCACCGTCGAGGTGGTTCCGCACTACTACATCGCGGAATACCGGACCTACTACGGCTACGACAAGGTCCTGAAGACCGGTCCGTACAACTTCGGCTGGCAGAACAGCAAGCCGGACTTCGTGGAGCGGTTCTCCAACCACCAGGGCCTGTTGGTCTGGTACGTGAACCACGCCTACAACGACAACAACACGATCACCCACCCGGGCTTCGGGCTGAACCTGCCGGTCGACGTCCGGCCGGGTCCGATCACGGTGCCGGGGGTCGGCAACATCACCAACCGGCGGAGCACCTACGACGCCACCTTCAGCCGGTTCACCAAGCCCGCCCAGACGTTCCACCTCAACGGCGTGGCCACCACGGTGCCGAAGCTGAACCCGGTGACGGTCTTCAACGACTCGGACCCGAACCGGTACTGGTCGGCACAGAACCCGATGAACTCGGTCAAGGTCGCCGGCACCGGCACCAAGATCGAGCTGCTGCTGGAGAACCGCCTGATCTCCGATCTGGCGATCATCAAGATCAGCAACTGATCACCGGGTAGTCCCGCGTACCACGGTCGGGGCCGGAGGCGCACGTCGCCTCCGGCCCCGCTCCGTTTCCGGCCGGATGCGAGGGAGGCGTCAGGCTCCCCGCCGGCCGGTCAGGTCCAGCCAGCCGTACCGGTGCTCGCAGGGCGGACCGGCGGCGATGCCCAGCCGCCGGTCGTCGAGATCGATCAGCACCGAGTAGACCGTCTCGGAATGCTCGGCCAGCGGCATCCGCTCGTCGACGTGCCGGCAGATGCTCTGCGGAAAGCTGGCGTGGTCACGGAAGAGCGCCGCGAGGTCGCCCTCGCCGACTGTGCCGACCGCCGCCTTCGGCGCCAGCAGTCGCCGCGCCCGCGCGGACCGGAACAGCGACGCCCCGCCCCAGTCCTTGATGGTGTCGTAGACCGGCAGCGCCGTCTCCAGGTGGTTGGCGTGGGTGAGATATCCGTCCACCGGGTGCAGCCAGCCGATGTCACCGGGCACCAGCTCCAGGTCGATCAGCTCGCCGCCCGCCTCCGCCGCCTGGCCGAGCAGCATGTTGATCGAGCTGTTCCGGCTGCCCCGGCAGACAACCTTCAGCGCCTCGCCCAGGTTCTCCGCCTCCAGCGCCGCCCGGAGCAGCACGTGGTACGGCACACCCGGCTCGACGCCGGAAGCGGGCAGCCCGTCCCGGTCGCAGCCGAGCATGTTCACGCAGACGCCGAGCCCCGCCGAGTTCAGCCCCGTCTTGGCGACCATGCCCGCCTCGGTCAGGGTCAGCACGGTCAGCCCGCGTTCGTCCCTGGTGGCGAGCAGCAGCATCACCTCACGCTGGTCGGGACGCCAGTCCCAGTTCTGTCCCAGCAGCAGGTGCCCGTTGCCGGTGTGGGTGCCGAGCACGCCGACCGCCGTACAGCCGCCGACACCGGCGTCCGGCGACACGGCCGGCGACACAGCCGACCCGGCGGTCCTGCCGCGCGCTTCGGTCCCGCCGCGCGCATCAGTCCCGATGTCCGACGGCCGGCCGTAGATCAGCTCGGTGCGGGCGTTCAATGCGTAGATCAGCTCGGGCCGCAGCTCCGCCCCCTCGGCGACCCCGTCCAGCAGCTCCGCGACCCGGGGATGATGCCGCCGGGTCGCCTCCTGGAAGCCACGCCCGGCGCCGGCCACCGCCGCCTCGTCGAGCCCCGCCTCGTCCCGGAACCGGTGCAGGTAGAAGCCCAGGTTGACGTGGATCATGTCACGGGCACCGGCACCGTAGCCGGTGCCGCACTCGGCCGGCGTGCCCTGCACCCGGATCAACGGCACGGGCAGGTCGGAGTGGTCGAGCCGACGGGCGGAAGTCATGGCAGCACGCTAACCGCACCGTCCGGTCGGCGTCACCGGCGTTCCTTCCTGATCCTCTGGTCAAGGTTGCCCGCTCGGACGCGCCGGGAACGGCGTCACCGGCGGGGACGAACTCGGTGAAATCCCGGATGATCCCCTGATCCGTCGGTCGCGCCGGTTCCGTCCGCCGCCGATGGCCCTAGGCTGTCCCTCATGAGGAAGCGCATCGGCCAGGTCAGCGAGGAGCGGCCGAACGAGCTCACCGGCCGACCTGGTCGTCGGGCCCGTGGCACCGGCGGGTGGCACGGGGAGTCGAGATGAGCGAGCGCGACGGCGGCCGGAGACCCGTCGTCGACGAGTCCTGCGTACTGGTGGACGGGCCGTGGACGCACCGCTTCGTCGGTGCCAACGGCAGCCGGTTCCACGTCGTCGAGGCGGGCAGCGGCCCGCTCGTCCTGTTCCTGCACGGCTTTCCGGAGTTCTGGTGGGCCTGGCACGAGATGCTGCCGGCGGTCGCCGACGCCGGCTACCGGGCGGTCGCGGTCGACCTGCGCGGTTACGGCGCGAGCGACAAGCCACCCCGGGGGTACGACGGCTACACCCTCGCCGCGGACGTGGCCGGACTGATCCGGGCTCTCGGCGAGCGCTCGGCGGTGCTGGTCGGCTCGGGAGCCGGCGGCATGATCGGCTGGACCGCCGCCTCCTTCCATCCGAGCCTGGTCCGCCGCCTGGTGGTGCTCGCCGCACCACATCCGCTGCGGCTGCGCGCCGGCATCTTCGCCGATCCGCGCGGCCAGTTCGCGGCGGCCACCCCGACCCTGAAGTTCCAGATCCCCCGGTACGAACACGTGCTGACCCGCGACGACGCCGCGCTGGTCGGCTACTTCCTCCAGCGCTGGGGCGGACCCGACTGGGTCGGCAGCGCCGGCTTCGCCGACTACGCGGCCCGCTGCCGGCAGGCGATACGGATCCCGCAGGCCGCCTTCTGCGCGATGGAGGGCTACCGGTGGGCGTTCCGCTCGGTGCTGAGGCTGCACGGCTACCGGTTCGTCAAGCTGATGCAGAGGCCGCTGGTCACGCCGACCCTACAACTGCACGGCGCGCTGGACAGGGCGTCGCTGCCGCGTACGGCACAGGGGTCGAGCCGCTACGTGGTTGCCCCGTACGAGTGGCGGCTGCTCGACGGTGTCGGCCACTTCCCGCACGTCGAGGCGACCGACCTGGTGTTGGGCGAGGTGCTGCGCTGGGCCAAGTCGTGACCGCCTCCGCCCGCCCGGGCCGCCCGCCGGGTCCGTCGCTCAGGCGCGGTTCTCGCGGAGGTCGGTGACCTCGGCCGTCGGCGCCCACCCCTGGTAGACGCCGAAGTCGAACGCCTCCAGCCCCATCGCCTCGGCGACCGGCCAGCGCCCGCCGGTGTATTCGAGCCGAAGCCAGTTGTCGTGCTGGGCGAGCACGATGAAGGGCTGGCCCTGCCACGAGCACCTCGTGCGTACGTAGACGAGCTCGGCGACCTCGGCGGCGGCCACCACCCGGACGTACCGCCCGGGCCGGACCTCCTCGAAGCCCTCACCCGGCTCCGTCTGGTAGAGCCGTACCTCGTCACCGGCCGGGCTGGCGTCGTATTCCCGGCCGCGCCACTGGGCGACGTAACCGTCGCGCATCAGTCCTCCCCGGCCCGGCGCCAGACCGGCACGTCACAGTCGAGCGTCGCCACGAGCCGCTCCATGCCGTCGGCCCCGATCCGGTGCAGTTGCGCGCCGTGCGGCAGCCGAACACTGTCCACCTTGAACTCGGCCACCACGTCGCTGCTCTCGCCCGGCGCGAAGCCGTTGCCCCGGAAGGGTGGCCGCTCGATCACCCAGCCCTCCATCGCCCGCATGGCGGCCTCGGTCTGCCCGCCGTAGGGGATGCGATAGAGGCTGGGTCGGTAGGCCGGCCAGCGAAGGACGTAGATCTCCTCGGCGTCGCGTTCGAACGGCGAGCCCGGGTGGTTGAGGCCGAGCGCGGCGTAGAGCTTGGCCGGCGTACGCAGGTGGGCGACCTCGGAGGCCCGGTGTACGAAGCCCGACACCCGGTCGTAGCCCCGGTCGAGGTAGTAGGGGAGCTGGCTCGGGGCGACGCTCTTCTGCATCATCGTCGGCTGCCCCGGGTCCTCCCGGGCCGGCGCGTACGTCGACCGCGGCGCCTCCTCCTCGGCCGGAGCCTGCGGCACCGGCTCGCCGCTGTCGTCCCCGAGGCCCACCTCGGCGGCCCAGTTCGCCAGCGCGACGATCTGCCCGCCCGGCAGTTTCGCGCCGACCGGCGTGCCCGGGTTGACCGCGAACGACCAGGTGTCGTCGGGCCACCGCCGGATCAGCCGGGCGAACTTGACCTCGACCGTGTCGACGGTCTCCGGCAGGTGGTCGCCGAGCCGCTCCGGCGAGGTGAACACGACGACGTACCGCTCTCCGTCCAGCAACTCGGTACGCCACTCGAAGCCGTCGTCGCCGGGCCGGGCACCCCGGGCCGAGTTGTACGCCACCGGCAGCAGCACCGTGGCGAGCAGCAGCGTGGAGAGGAACGTGTCGGTACTGCCGTCACCGGCTGCGTCGAGCAGACTCCGCTCGACCTCGTTGGCGGGCACGAAGTCCGCCGGCAGCCGCTGGCCGGCCACCGGCCCGGCACCGCCCTCCGGGGTGGTGGCAACCGGCCCGGGCACGTCCCGACCGCTGCTCTCCGGCTGACCGCCGCCCTCTGGTTGACCTCTGCCCTCCGGCCGATGGTTGTCGGGGCCGGCCGGCGCCCGCTCGGCCGGCACCGCCGCCGGCCGTGTATCGGACTGCTCGGTGACCGAAAGGCCGGCAGCGAACGGCTCGGGTGCAGACGCGCCGGCGGAGAAGCGCTCGGTGACCGAAAGGCCGGCAGTGAACGGCTCGGTTACGCGGGCGGCGAGCCTCTCCGTGGGCATCGAGCCCATCTCGAAGGACTCGGCAGCCATCGACCGGCCGGAGATCGCCTGGGCGACGGCGGAGCCGCTGAAGGTCCGCCCGGCGGAGCCGGATGACGATTCACCGCCATCGGGCCGCGATTCGCCCGGGTCGGACGACGACTCGCCGGGCTCGGACCACGACCCGCCGGCTGAGCGGCGAGGGGCCGGCGTGAACAGCGAAGGCGCGGCGGGCGCGGCGCCTGGTGCCCACGCCTCCGGCGCCGGCATCTCCGGCGGTGGCGGCTCGGGGGACCCTGGTCCGGCGGGCCGCTCTTCGGGGAGGCGGATGCCGGCCGGCGGGGTGGCCTCGTCAGGCTGCCGGCCGGCGGAGCCGTACCAGGCCGGTGGCGGCCCGCCCGGATCGCCGTCCGACGGTGTAGAGGTGGCGGCAGTACCCGCCGCAACCGGTGAGCTGCCGTTCGCCGCGTTCGCCGTGGCTGTCCGGGGCGGCCCAGCCGGGGTCATCCAGCCCGCCGAGGTGTCGTCCGAGATCTGGCTGCCGAAGTCACCGCCCAGCCCACTGCCGGCCGGCGTCGGCGCGATCACCGGCACCGTGGCCGGGTTACCGCCCGACGGGGCCGGCCTCGGCTCGCCCGGGGGAGGGAACGGGTCCGGATCGGCACCCGACGGCGAGACCGCCGGCTCCACATCCTCGACGTGCCTTACGATCCGGAACGGATCATCAAGATCCTCTGCCGCCCGGAACGGCGTCGGCCCTGGCTCCGTCGACCGGAACGGCGTCGACTCTGCATCCGTCGACCGGAATGGCGTCGACTCCCGCGACGCGCCGGGCGATCGCAGCGGCAACCCCGACGACTCCGCTTCCACCGGCCGGAACGGCCCGGCGGGCTCCGGCTCCGGACGGAACGGCCCGTTCGCCCCGCGCTCCGACCGGAAGAGCGCGGTTGGTTCCGGCTCGGGCCGGAACGGCGCTGTCCCCTCCGGCTCCGGGCGGAAGAGCGCGGTTGGTTCCGGCTCCGGCCGGAACGACGCCGTCACCTCCGGCTCCGGGAGAGGCGGATCGACCGGCTGCCGGCGGGGCACCGCGGCCGTGGCGCGGGCCCGGGCGGCCTGTTCGACCTGCTCCAACCGCGCCCGGGCGCCCATGCTGCGGCCGGGCAGCCGCACGTCGCCCCGGGAGAGTTGCGAGACGAACCAGGCGGGCAGATATCCCTCGATCGGCAGCCCCGGATTCACGGCGAGCCACCACTCCGGGTTCGGCCACCCGGCGGCCAGGTCGGGATAAGATGCCCGCCGGGTTGAACCGGCGTTCTCGGCGAGACACACGCGCAGCGCGGCGGTGGACGTGAATGCGAGTACGTGGGTCCGGCCCCCGGTGCTCCAGGTGCCCCAGCCCATCGGTGCACGGCCGGCGAGTGCCTCGGCGGAGACCGGTAGCAGTAGATCCGCACGGGCGAGAATGCGGAAATAAAGTTCCTGGTCACCACCGCGCAGTGCGTCCCGCATCGCGGCCTCGGTCTCAGTGGCCGGCTCCCATTCGGTCACGGCCACCTCCTCTTCGCCGAACGGGCCACAAGCATCGCGTACAACCTACAAGGTGGGGACCGGATCACAATGGTTGGCTGGCGGTGGATGCCGCCGCCAGCGATCCACCGATAGCATCCGGTGGGCGGGTTGCGAACCGGCGACGATACCGAGGACGATCCGGCCCGATGCGGACCGAACCGATTTCGGAGGCGCCCGATGCCTGGCCGGGGAATACGACTCACGCTGGTGGCCGCCCTCGCCGCACTGCTGGCCCCACCGGTGGGCGCCGGCCCCGCCCCCGCCGCGCCGCTGGCGCCGCCCATCGCCCAGCATGTGGCGCCGCCCATCGCCCAGCGCGCCCTGCCCGGTTGCGACGACGACACCCCGCCCGCCCAGCCCATCACCACCCCGCCATGGGCACAACAGCGCTACGCTCCGGAGCGGCTGACACCGCTGGCGACCGGCGCCGGCGTGACCGTCGCGGTGATCGACTCCGGCGTCGACGACACGCACCCGCAGTTGAAGGGGCGGGTCCTGCGCGGGCGGGACTTCCTGGAGCCGGGCCTGGACGGCACCCGGGACTGTGCCCGGCACGGCACCGGCGTCGCCAGCATCATCGCGGCGACACCCCGCGACGGTGTCGCCTTCCGCGGCGTCGCGCCGGGCGTCAAGATCCTGCCGGTACGGCTGACCGAGCAAAAAGTAATCGAAGGCAAGACATCGGGCGATCCCGCCGATGTCGGAACATTCGCCCAGTCGATCCGGTGGGCGGTGGACAACGGAGCAGAGGTGATCAACCTGTCCGTGGTCCTCTACGACGACGACCCGACGATCGAGCGGGCGGTGGAGTACGCGCTGGAGAAGGATGTCGTGATCGTCGCCGCCGCCGGTAACCAGTACGCGGAGGGGAACCGGACGCCGTACCCGGCTTCCTACGACGGCGTGATCGGGGTCGGCTCGGTCGGCGAGGACGGCGTCGTCTCCCCCTTCTCCCAGCGCGGCGGGTACGTCGACCTCGTCGCGCCGGGCGGCAAGGTGACGGTTGCGGTGCCGGAGCGCGGCCACGTGGTGGAGAACGGCACCAGCTTCGCCACCCCCTTCGTGACGGCCACCGTGGCGCTGATCCGGCAGTACTGGCCGGAACTGAACGCGCGGCAGGTGGCGCAGCGCCTGGTCGCGAGCGCCGATCCGGTCCCGGGGTCGAGCCGGGACGCCTACGGGGCCGGGATGCTCAACCCCTACCGGGCGGTCACCGACACGGCGGCACCGGGCCGGCGCCAGGAGGCCGGCGGCCTGCCGGCGCACGAGGTCGACCCGGTGGAGGTGGCACGGGCCGAACGGCGTGCGGCGGCCCAGGAGCGGGCGCTGTGGGTGGCCGGGCTGGCCGGCACCGTGGCGCTGCTGGCGCTGCTGCTCGCCGTGGTGATGCCCCGGGGCATGCGCCGGGGATGGCGTCCCGCCGGCCCGCCGCCGTAGTCGTTCCACGGCACCGTGGTCGGCCCGCAGCGCCGAGCAGCCCGACGTCAGCCTCTTCGACGCGCCGATCGCGGGCACCGTAGCAGACGCCCCGGGTGCGGCGCGGTGTGCGCGGCAGCCCGGGGCGGTCTGGCCGGTCGGTGCGGTCCTACTGGAACATGCCGGTGTTCTTCTTCTCGGTGCTGAGATAGTCGGCGGCGGACTCGTCCAGCGCCATCTTGATGTCACGCAGCATGTTGGACAGGTCGTGCGCACCCTGACGCCACCTGGCCTGGCGGACGGCGTACGCCTCCTTGGCCTCGCCCTCCCAGCTGTTGACGAGCGGCGCGGCGTCGGACTCCAGCTGGTCGAGCTGTGAGCCGAGCGTGTTCAACGCCTTCTGGATGTCCGCGCTGGCCTGCTGCAACGCGGCAAAATTGACGACAAGAAGGCCGTCACTCATCGGATCTTCCCCTCCCCGGTCACGTCAGAGCGGCAGCGTGATGCCGCCGGCGTTGGTGGCGTTCATCCGGCTCGACGCCTCGGTGTCGGAGGCGTCGTACTGCTGGCCGGAGCTGCGGACCGCAGTGGCGGTCTCGCGCAGGGCCCGGTGAATCTGCTCCTGGTTCTGCGCCCACTGCTGCTTGACCTGCTCGAACGAGCGGCCACCCGCGCCGCGCCACGCGGTCTGCAACACCTCGAGCTCACCCAACAGGCTGCTCAGCATGCTCTGCAGCGACTGGTCGACGTGCTCGAACTTCGTGGCGGTCTGTTCCATCACCGCGGCTTCTGCCTGCGTCTGGGACACCCCCGAAGTCACCCCGCTCCCTTAACTCGTCGTCACCCCGGGACGCCCACTGTGGACTCCGGGCTCGTCGCCGCTCCCCGAGTGGGTCGCGGCAGAATTCGGCGATTAACGTCCGTAGCCGACGGTAGCGGGCCGGAGCGATTCTTGGGTACCCCTTCCGGCCACCCTGTGGACGAACCCGGGCCCCGACGGCTCGGGCGCCAGCTACCGACGGTCACCGATGGCTTCTCTCCACCCAGGACGTCGAACCGATCGGCCGGCTATTCGACGGCGGCCCGGTCCCGGGCCTTCGCGGGATCCAGCGCCGGCCCGCTGGGAATCAGCGTCACCAGGCTGGTCGGCATCCGCACCCGTGCGGTGGCGCCGTAGCCGAGGTTGCCCAGCACCTCACCGCTGGTCACCGCATGCCGCCGGCCCTGGTCCGTGACGACCGAGATGGCACCGCCGGTGGCACCGGGCGCGGCGGCGGACTCCACCACCACACCCCGGCCGGGTTCGAGTACCACCTGGTCGGCGAGGGTTCCACCCGCGGCCGACCGCGCCGAGGTGGCGGGCGGGTCGGCGATGCCGGAGAGGTCGGCGCCGAGCCGGATGCCCTGCACGCCACGGTCGTCCGGCACGTCGCCGCAGACCACGCCCCCCTCCGCCGTCGCCATCTCGGGCGTGGTCGCCGGTGCGGCCGCGTCGTTACCGGGCACCAGGTCCCCCTTTTTCGGCATCGCGCCGTACTCGCCCTGGGAGAGCGGGGTGGCGTCCTTCTGGCCGCCGCCGTAGGTGGTGATCAGAATGTTGGCCTGCAACTCGGTGATGTTGTAGAGGCCGTCGCGCTTGGCCACCGCGTACTGTCCGCCGCCACCCTGCCGCTCGACCAGGAAGACCTCACCGATCTCCGCGCCCTCCACCGCGTCGGAGGGTTCGCCCGCCCCGGGAATACGGATCCTGTCCAGGTCCGCCCCGGCGGGCAGCGCGTTCAGCAGCGCCGGCGCCACCGGCACCTTCCGCTGGCTGCCCCAGGTGAGGGCGTCGATCACCAGGTCGGGATCCCGGATCAGGTGCCGGCGGTTGTGCCAGATCAGGAAGAGCTGACCGTTGGGGTGGACGGCGAGCAGTCCCTCGTCGCCGAGCTCGTGCCCACCCGGCGCCGCCCGGCCGATCAGCAGTGTCGACTGTGGCTGCCCGTCACCGCTGCCGCCACCGGTGCGCGGCTCGGAGCAGATCGTCCAGCCACCGGAGACCAACCGGTTGCTCGGGGCCAGCGACTCGGGCAGGTCACGGATGCCGAGGGTCACCCCGCGCGGCTCGCCCTCCAGCGACTTGCGCGACACCGACACCGTCTTCGGCGCGGACTGGCCCACGATGAGCAGCGCCGAGGCGTAGTTGAGCACCGGGTGCAGCGTGTTCTCGTAGTAGACGTACTGGGCGCCGGACTCCTTCTCGACGATCACCACCGCGGGGTTCTGCCACTTCGTCGCGCCGCCGCCGACGAAGACCCCGTATACCAGTGAACCGCCGATCCCGATCAGCGCGAGCGCCACGCTGGCCAGGGTGGCGCCGGCCGCACGCCGGAACGGCGACTGCGCGGGATCGGTCTCCCGCATCACCAGCGCGCCCACCACCCGCTGGACCATGAACTGGTAGGAATGCAACTGGTCCTGTCGCGACGGCATGCGGGCCCCCTCTCCGGTCGGTCCGCCCATACGATAGGCCCCTGAGCGAATCGCGGGGGGCGGCCCACGGCCGATGCCCGTCCAGGGGAGGCTATCGCGGTGACGGTAACTGCGGCGGACAACCGGACCCGGCCCGCCGGGGGCTCGGGAAGCCGGATCGACCGGTCGGTGCCGGCCCCGCTGCCGGCAGCGTCCACTCCGACCCGGTCCGGCCTCTTCGGCGTACGGGCCGGGCAGATCGTGGCGCTCCAGGTGGCCGTGGCCCTGGTCCTCGCCGCCGCAGGCAAGGGTCCGCTGCTGCTCGCCGGAGCCGTGCTGCTCGCCGCCGCCCTGGTGCTGCTGACCTGGCTCCGGCTGCGCCGTCGCTGGCTCTTCGAGTGGATCGCCATCGGGCTGCGCTACTCCACCCGGCAACGGGCGCTGCCGCAGGCCGCACCGCCGGAGGCCCTGCTGGACCTGGTCAACTCCGGCGCCACCGTGGTTCCGGTCGACCTGGCCGGCGACGCCGCCTGCATGGTCAGCGACGCCTACGGCCTCACCGCCGTGCTCGAGCTCGGCGACCAGGTCGGCCTGCTCGCCGACGCCCCGCAGTCGCTGCTCTCCCCGGCCGGCCTGCTGCCGGCGGCGAGCGCCGAGACCCCGCCGATGCGGGTGCAACTGGTGCTCACCGGCGCACCGGCGCCGACGCTCGCCGCGGGCGGCGGCACCCCGGCGACGTCGTACCGGCAGCTCACCGACGGGCGGCTCCTCGGGCACGAGCGCGCCCTGCTCGCCGTCCGGGTGCTGCGCGCCGACGGCTGGTCCGACGAGGATCTGCGCCGGGCGCTCTCCAGCGCGGTACGCAAGGTGCGCCGCCGGCTCGCCCCGGTGCCGACGCGGGTGCTCGGGGAACGCGCCGCACTCGGCGTACTCGCCGAGACGGCGCACCACGACGGCGTGCAACCGGCCCGGGAGAACTGGCAGGGAGTCGGCCTGGGCGGCCTGGTGCAGACCACCTTCCGACTGCGCCGCTGGCCGGACCTGCGCACCGAGGCCGGGCGCCGGCTCGTGCCCCGGCTGCTGGCGCTGCCGGCGACCGCGACCACGGTGTCGGTGAGTGCCGGTCCGTGGGTCGGCGGCGGCACCGACCACGTCCGGGTCGACGTGACGGTACGACTCGCCGCCGGCAGCCCGCAGGCGCTCGGCACCGCCGTCCAGGCGCTGCGCCGGCTGCTCTCCGCCGAGCACGCCGTCGCCCGGCGGCTCGACGGTGAACAGCTCGACGGTGTCGCCGCGACCCTGCCGCTCGGGGTGCTGGGCTCCGGCCCGACCGCACCGGCACCGGCCAGCACCCTGCCGTCCTCCTCCGTGGACGCTCTCGACCTGCCGATCGGCATGGCCGGGCTGATGCTCGGCGCCAACCGGCACGGCGCCGCGGTGGTCGCCCGACTGTTCCGCGCCGAGACCACCCGGGTGGTGCTGATCGGTGGCGTACGCGCCGCGCAGCTCGTCGCGCTCCGGGCGATGGCGCTCGGAGCCCGGATCGTGGTGCAGACGGCCCGGCCACGCGTCTGGGAGCCGTTCGTCCGCGGCGCCAGCGGGCCGGGCTCGCCGATCGCGCTGATCCCGCCGGGCCGGCCGGTCGGTGGCCCCGCCGGCACCCAGCTGCAGCCACTGCTGGTGGTGGTGGACGTCGGCCCGGTGGCGGGTGACTCGCAGCCGGGACCGGGCTGGCAGACCAGCCTGGTCGTCCGCGACGAGCTGGCACCGGTCGACGTCGACGCCGTCTCCCGGGCCGACCTCGTGGTGTTGCAGCCGCTCCGCCCGCACGAGGCGCAGCTCGCCGGCCTGGCGCTCGGGCTCGGCGACTCGGCGGACTGGCTGACCCGGATCCGGGCCGACATGGTCGGGGTGATCAACCGGCGGGTGCTGCGCTGGGCCCTGCTCTCGGCCACCCCGATCGAGTCCCAGCTCATCGGCTCGCCGGCCCGGTAGCGGCAACGGATTTCCGGCAAGAGCCCCCTTGGGCAGTCTTCCGCCGCGTGGCAGGATCCCCGGATGGATTTCCTGAAAGGCTTCCTCGTCCGGCTCGGCAGCACGGCCTTCGCCTTCTGGCTCGCAACGGTGCTGATTCCCGGGATCAGCCTCGACACCGGTTCGATCGGCGAAGCGGTGCTCACGCTGATCCTGGTGGCGGTCATCTTCGGACTGGTCAACGGCATACTCCAGCCGATCATCAAGACTCTCGGCTGCGGCCTCTACGTGCTCACCCTCGGCCTGATCGCGCTCGTGGTGAACGCCCTGCTCTTCCAGCTCACCGGTTTCATCGCCGGCCAGCTCGACCTGCCGTTCGAGGTGGACGGCTTCTGGCCGGCGGCGGTGCTCGGCGCCCTCCTCGTCGGCGTGGTCACCTGGCTCCTGGGCCTGATCCTCGACCGCGACTGACGCTCGCGCGAAAGGAAGGGCCCCCGCTTATCGTTTTCTGTTGTAGCGGGGGCCCTTCCTAACGCCTCGGGCGGGCGCGGGGCGACCACTGGGCGGGAATTGGCCGGGGGCGGCTGACCGGCCCGGGGATACCGTCACGGGGTGCTGAATCTGATCCGCGACGACGGATACCAACTCTCCGACGATCCCGGCCGGCTCGACGTGGACCGGGTGCACCGCTGGCTCTCCACCGACGCGTACTGGGCGCTCGGCCGTCCCCGGGAGCTACTGCTCAGGGCGATCGACGGCTCCACGGCCTACGGGGTGTACGCCCCGGACGGCGAGCAGGTGGCGTTCGCCCGGGTGGTGACCGACGGGGCGACCTTCGGCTGGCTCTGCGACGTCTACGTCCAGCCGGCTGCCCGGGGCCGAGGGCTGGCCCGTTGGCTCGTCGGTGTCGTCCGTGACCGACTGGACCGGCTCGGGGTACGCCGGATCCTCCTCACCACCTGGGACGCGCACGGCGTCTACGCCGAGGTTGGCTTCACGGCGCTGACCAACCCGGGTCAGTGGATGGAATTGATCCTGCGCGAGATACCCGATAGGACGGGTACGGATCCGGTGACACCGATCACTGGAAAGGAGGTAGCTCCGCCCTGCCCCTTACCGTAGAGCGATGACGGGGGTCGGGGCGGAAGCGGGGGCGTGATGAACCAGGTGCGGCGCGGATATCTCTACGGAATCGCCGCCTACACCCTCTGGGGGTTCTTTCCGCTCTATCTCCGGCTGCTGAGACCGGCCGGGCCGATCGAGATCCTGGCGCACCGGGTGATCTGGTCGGTGCTCTTCGTCGCGCTGCTGCTCGCGGTGCTGCGCAACTGGCGTTTCCTGGGGGAGCTGCGACGCCGTCCAGGCAAGCTCGCCGGGACGGGGATCGCCGCCGCGCTGATCGCCGTCAACTGGGGCACCTACATCTACGGCGTCAACTCGGAGCGGGTCGTCGAGACGGCGCTGGGCTACTTCATCAACCCGCTCTTCGTCGTCCTGCTCGGGGTCGCCGTGCTGCGGGAGCGGCTGCGCGTGGGCCAGTGGGTGGCGCTCGGGATCGGCGGGTTAGCGGTGGGAGTGCTGACCGTCGACTACGGGCGGCTGCCGTACATCGCGCTCACCCTGGCGGCGAGCTTCGGCGGGTACAGCCTGGTCAAGAAGCGTCTCGGACTGCCCGCCGCCGGGGGGATGTTCGTCGAGTCGGCTGCGCTCGCCCTGCCGGCGCTCGGCTATCTCGGCTGGCTCACCTGGCATGCGGAGTCGACCTTCGGCCAGGTGTCGGTGGGGCACACCGTGCTGCTGATGCTGGCCGGGGCGGCCACCGCCACCCCGCTGCTGATGTTCGCGGGTGCGGCCAACCGGCTCCCGCTGACCGCCCTGGGCATGTTGCAGTACCTCGCCCCGATCCTCCAGCTCGGCTTCGGCGTACTCGTCTTCCACGAGCCGATGCCGCCGGCCCGGCTGGCCGGCTTCGCGCTGGTCTGGCTGGCGCTGGTGGTCTTCACGGTGGACGGGATCCGCAACGTCCGGCGCTCCCGCGCTGCCGCCCTCCTCGCCGCCACCCCCGAGCCGGCGGCCGCGACCGCCGTCCGCTGAGCCCCGGACCCGGCCGGCCGGTCGGACCGGCTCACGCGGAGCCGCGCCGGCCCGGCCAGGTCGCGCGGCACCACCCTGCTCAAGCCCGGTCGCGCGGCACTGCCCCCGCTCAAGCCCGGTCGCGCGGCACTGCCCCCGCTCAAGCCCGGTCGCGCGGCACTGCCCCCGCTCAGGCCGGGCCGTGCGGCGCCGGGCCGGTCCGGGCGGGCAGGTCGCCGGTGCGGCCGGCAGCCACCGACTCGTAGAGCTCTTCGAGCAGCCGGGTCTGCCGGTGCAGGTCGAAGTACTCGGCCACGTGCCGCCGGGCCTGCCGACCCAGCCGGGTCCGCAGCTCGTCGTCGGCGAGCAGTTGCCGGAGGTTGCCGGCGAGCGCCACCCGGTCGCCCTCGGCGCCGAGCAGGCCCGTCTCGCCCGGCAGCACCGCCTCGGGAATCCCGCTGTGGTAAGTCGAGACGGTCGGCAGCGCGAGGCTGGCCGCCTCCAGGATCGTCGTCGGCAGCCCTTCGGCGTCCCCGTCCGACGCGGTCTTCGACGGCGAGACGAAGACCTTCGACTCCGCCAGGTGCCGGGCGACCGCCGACGGCTCCTGGGCGCCCAGGAACGTCGCGTCCAGCCCGAGCGCGGCGGCCCGCTGCCGGATCGGCCACTCCAGCGGCCCGGAGCCGATCAGCAACACCCGGGGCCGCCGGTCGCGGAGCGTACCGAGCGCCTCGACGAGGTCGTCGACTCCCTTCTTCTCCACGAAGCGGCCCACGAAGACGGCGTCCCAGCGCTTCGGCACCTGCGGCACGGTCTCCGGGATCGGCACTCCGGTGTGGTGGACCCGGACCTTCGCCGGATCCGCCCCGGCCTCGATCGCCCGGTCCCGGATGTACCCGGAGACCGCCAGGATCAGCGCCGCCCGGTCGAACGCCTGGCGCAGGTTGCGCCGGTAGCGGATGCCGTGCAGGCCCGGGGCGTGCGGCTGCCGCGTCACGTCGTAGCCGTGCACGGTCACCACCAGCGGCACCCCGAGCCGGGCTGCCGTGCGACTGATCAACCAGGCGTCGTTGCCGAAGTGCGCGTGCACCACCGCCGGCCGCAGTCCGGCCAGCAGCCGGCGCAGCCTCGGCGACTCGCCGGTCAGCCGCAGCCGCAGGAAGGCCCGCCGGTCCCGCCGGCCGTCCGGATAGGCGATCACGTCGGTCTCGGCGGCCAGCGGCGAGTCGATCCGGGTGGCGCCGAGGAACCTCGGCCGCCAGCGGGGCAGCGCGGTGCCCTGGTTACGGATGAAGGTCTCCGATCCGGCGAGCAGGCCGCTGCGAAAGATCACCACGGTGGGTGCGGCGCCGGCGGTGCCGGGCGAGGGTGGGGTGCTCACCTGCCGATCTCACCATGACCGGGTTCGCCGGGGGTCCGGCCGGCCGGTGTGAGCGGGCGCGCCGAGTCGGGGTCGGCGGCGGACCGGGGCGCCGGGGCGGCGGACCGCCGGCCGCGGAGCCGCTTCAGGATCCCGTCCCGGAGGGTACGCCGCACCTGCGGCGGGATCAGCCAGATCTGCGCGAACGCCAGGTAGTCGAAGATCCCCGGTTGCCCGTGCCGGCGCGCCTCGCGCAGCAGGGTGCGGAACGCCGCCGCACTGCGGGTCGGCGCCGCCATCGAACTGATCACGCTCATCGTCACCGCGGCGTACGCCCGGCGGGTGAGCAGCGGCCGGCTGCGCTGGAGCCAGGCGAGCTGCTCCTCCCAGACAGTGTCGAAGGTGATCCGGGGGCGGTCCTCGTCCTGGTGCCAGATCACCAGCGGCTCGGCGGCGTAGACGAGGTCCACGTCGGCGTGGTCGAGCGCCCGGAAGGTCCAGTCGAGCTCCTGGAGCCGGCGCAGCCCGACGGTGAACGGGACCCGGCGCAGCAGCTCGGTCGGGGCCAGGATCGTCGAGGTCTGGATGAAGCCGTCGCCGTGGAAGAGCCCGCGCCGCAGCGTGAGGTACTCGGTCAGCGGCTCGCCGGCGGCCGGCAGCCGGCGCGGCATCACGAACTCGGCCCGGGGCGTCCGGTTCAGCAGCCGACAGGCCACGATCGGCATCGGCGCCCGGGCGTTGCGGGCCAGTTCGCGCTGCACGGCGAGCTTCTCCGGCAGCCACTCGTCGTCGTCGTCGAGCAGGGCGGTCCACGGTGCCCGCGCCGCCTGGACGCCGACGTTGCGGGCGTTCGGCGCCCCACCGGACTCGGGCAGCTCCACGACCCGGAGCCGGTCGTCGCCGATCGCCGCCAGGGCCTCCCCGGTCTGCTCGTCCGGCCCGTCGACCACGACGATCACCTCGAGATCGGTCGCGGTCTGCGCCAGTACGCTGCGGACCGCCCGGGTCACCAGATCGGGTCGGCCCCGGGTGGGGATCACGACGCTGACGTCAGGTGCGGTGGAGGACATGAGGGCCCGCTAACTCGTCGAGGGAATCTCGGGAAATGCCGGTTGGCAAGACTATTGGCCCGACGGAGAACCGAAGGTTAATTCGGGGCGGCGAATAGCCGTACTTTGGCGAGTCGGCAGCGGTCTGCGGGGTGACGTACACTCGCCGTCGATTCGGTCGGCAGCCCGGGACGTCAATTAGTTGATTCGGGGAATCGGGCAGGTGAACGCAGGGCAAATGGAGGGCGACACCCGATGAACGCGCCGGACGTCAGCGTGGTGGTGCCGGTCTACAACACCATGCCCTACCTGACCCGGTGCCTGGACTCGCTGGTCGAGCAGAGCATCGGGGCGCACCGGATGCAGGTCGTCGCGGTCGACGACGGCTCGACCGACCGCAGCGGCGCGGAACTGGACCGCTACGCGGCCCGACACCCGGGCCTCTTCACCGTCATCCACCAGGCGAACTCGGGCGGTCCGGCCCGACCCTTCAACCGGGGCCTGGACGCCGCCACCGGCCGGTACGTCTTCTTCCTCGGCGCCGACGACCACCTCGGCACGGAGGCGCTGGAGCGGCTGGTCACCGCCGCCGACGAGTGGGATTCGGACGTGGTGCTCGGCAAGGTGGTCGGGCTGAACAGCCGGCACATCTACCAGGACATCTTCGCCCGCAACGCCGTCGACGTCGACCTCTTCGACTCGCCCCTGCCGCGCTCGCTCGCCAACACCAAGCTCTTCCGCAGGGAACTGCTCGACCGGCACGGCATCCGTTACCGCGAGGAGCTGCGGATCGCCAGCGACCTGCCGTTCACCCTGGAGGCCTGCTACCGGGCGCGACGCATCTCGGTGCTGGCCGACTACGAGTTCTACTACGCCGTACGCCGGCACAGCGCCACCAACATCACCTATCTGAGCCGGCACCTGGAGCGGCTGCGTACGGTCGAGGCGAACGTGCGGTTCGTCGCCGAGCTGATCGAGCCGGGCAAGCGCCGCGACGCGGTGCTGGTGCGCCGCTTCGACCACGAGGTCGCCAAGCTCGTCGAGGACGACCTGCTCCGGCTCGACCGGCAGACCCAGCAGGCGGTGCACGACGGCGTCGGCGCGCTGGTCGCGGAACACCTCACCGACGAGATCGCCGCCCAGTTGGGTGCCGAGACCCGGATCAGGTTCGCGCTGGCCCGGGACGGCAGCCTCGACGACCTGCTCGCGGTGATCCGCCAGGACGCCGAGGTGGGTGTGCCGGCGACGGTGGCCGAGGGCGGCCGGCGGTACGCGGCGTACCCCGGGTTCCGGGACCCGGCGCGCGGCGTGCCGGACAGCTGTTTCGACGTCACGTCGGTGCCGGAGTGGCCGGCCAAGCTCGACGCCACCGGCCTGGTCTGGGAGGACGACGAGCGGGGTGACCGGGTGCTGACCGTCACCGCGTTCACGCCGATCGACGACCTGGCGGCGCACGGCGCCGACCCGCTGGCGGTGAGCGCCGAGGAGATCCCGGCCGAGACCCTGGTCACCGCCCGGGGGGCGACCGGCAGCGTACTGCGGATCAGGTTCCGCGCCGCCGACCTGCTCGCCGGCACCGGCGTCACCGGCCGGCGCCGGGCCGTCTCGGCCCAGATCGGCCCCTTCGACCCGGACCGCGCGACCGGCGCGAGGAACGCGACCGGGGCGGCCGGCGCGGCGCCGCTGCGGGCACCTCACCTTACCGGGGCGGTGCCGCTGCTCCGCCGCCGTGGCGCCCGGCTCTACCTGCTCACCCCGGTCCGGGACGAGTCGGGTCGGCTGATGATCTCCGTCGTGCCGATCACCCCCGGCCGGGTCACCGCCCGGCTCCGCCAGAAGCTCCGCCGCCGCTGACCGTCCTCCCCCCGGGTCTCCCGTCCCTCCCCGCCCGTCCCCGACCAACGTCCGGCCTCGGCAGCCGAAGCCGCCGGCCCGGCGACAGATGATCCGGTAGCGTCCGGCTCGTCGGAACCGGTCAACCGCTACAGGATCATGGGCTGGAACGGTCTCGCGGAATCATGGGATGGAACAGTCTCGCGGACCGTGGGGGGTACGGTCCGCGAGACGGCCGGGGAGCCGTGGGCCGCCGCTGGGCGACCCCGGGATGGCTGGTCAGATCATCCAGCGGTGCCGCTGCACGAAGGGCAGCCGCGCCCACACTCGACCCAGTCCCCAGGTGTGGCCGGCGTACGTCGCGGCCAGCACGATCAGCACCGCGGCGTAGATGAGGTGGTAGTCCATGAACGGGTTGGTGGAGCCGGTCGGCTCACCGGCGCTGGTCTGCCGCGCGAGCGGGAACTCCGCGAACCACATCAGCACCATGATCAGCGCACCCGAGGCGGCGGCGACCCGCAGGCCGACACCGGCGATCAGCGCGACACCGACGCCGAGCATGCCGAGCATGAAGAGCCAGTCGGCCCACCAGGTGCCGGCGATGCTGTGCGCGACCGACTCGAACGGGCCCACCGAGACGTGCGAGAGGAATCCCTCGGTCGGTGAGCCGCCGTTGATCCAGGCCCTGGCGCCCGGCGTCGAGTAGCCGAGGCCGAACGTCTTGTCCAGGAAGGCCCAGAGGAACACGAAGCCGGTCGAGATCCGCAGCACGGCCAGAGCCTTGGCGCCGGTCTTGGTCAACATCGCGCCGGGTGCGTCGGCCCGCTCCAGCGGCGTTGTCACCGGGCGGATGGAATGGCGGGTGGTCATCGTGTCCTCCGGGGTCACCGTTGTCCTGACATCCCTCACTGTGCTCCGCACCGCCGCGCTGCACCCGGGTCCGAGCACCCCCCTGCCCGGGCCCAAGGTCCCGACCCGAGCCGGGACCAACGCCAGGCCGAAACCAAACGCCAGGCGCCCCGGTTACGGCACGTCGTAGGCGAGCAGCGGGGTGTTGTCGTACCGGAGGAGTTCCAGCCGGATCAGCTCGGAGCGGGTGAACCGGGTGACCCCGGTGAAGGTCGCGTCGTCGCCGGGGGCGGCGAGCCAGGAGCCCACCTGCTCCGTCTGGCCGTTCGGCCCGTGCGCCACCAGCCGGAACGTGTACGCCTTCGTGTAGTCCCTGGTCTTGGCGTACTGGCAGCGCATGGTGACCACCGTGCCCCACCGCGTACCGTCGAAGCCGATCTCGGCGCTGACCGGCACGCTGCCCCGGACCGGTTGCATCGCGACCATCCGGACCTCGACGTCGGTGCCGCCGGACTCTCCACCCACCACCGGCACCGCCACCCCGAATCCAAGCACGGCGGCCAGGGCGGCAGCGACCAACGCCAGCCCGCCGGAGCGGAGCCTGGACTGCCGTCTCTCCCGGCGACGGCTGGCCCGCGCCTCGTCGAGCAGCTTCGGCAGCCGCTCGGCACTGCTCGGGGATGTCGAGATCCGCTCCAGCCCGGCCGGGTCGAGCCGGCCCAGCAGCCCCGGCAGGACGGCGATCTCGGCGACCGCCTCCCGGCAGGCCGGACAGCCGGCCAGGTGCCGCTCGTACGCGGCCCGCTCGGCGGGAGACAGAGCACCCAGCACGTACGCGCCATCGTCGTGGGCGTACTCGCAATTCGTCACCCTGTCACCCCCATCTCCGCCAGGACCAGCCGCAGCGACCGCAGCGCGTAGTGCGTCCGCGACTTCACCGTCCCGGGCGGTACGCCCAGCCGGGCGGCCGCCTCCGCGACCGACCGGCCCTCGTAGAAGCACTCGACCAGCACCTCGCGGTGCGATGGCGAGAGCCGGTTGAGCGCCTCCGCGACCGTCCACGCCTCGACCGCCCGATCCGCCTCGTCGACCACCTGTGGTGGTTCCGGCAGCTCGTCGGTGATCACCTCGCCGACCCGGCTGCTGCGTCGCCGCCAGGCGTCGATGGCGAGGTTGCGGGCGATGGTGAAGAGCCAGGGTCGCACCGGCCCCCGGTGCGGGTCGAGTGCGTCCGGGTGCCGCCACGCCCGCAACAACGTCTCCTGTACCAGGTCCTCGGCCCGCTGCCGGTCGCCGCCGGTCAGCCGCAGGGCGTGCGCGAGCAGCGCGTCCCCGTGCTCGTCGTGCATGGCGCGCAGTAGTTCAGCGTCCTGGTCGCCGATGCTCTCCTCGCCTCCTGTCCGCCCGCGCTCACCACTATGCCCGGATACCGGCGCCTGTGCGCCGCGCTGCCTGGCTCGATGCACCGCGCTGCCTGCCCGGTGGCACGTAGGCGGTGGCCGGACGGTTCAACTCGGGGTGGTCGCGCCATCGGCCTACCGGCCGCCCCCGTCGGCGGACCGGGCATCCCCGCCTCGGCCGCCCGGGTGCCGGACATCCGGAACCGACCGCTTCCTGCAGGTGTTCATCCCCGGTTCATCGGACCGCTGGTCGCCGCTCACGGCGCGCTCCTAGCGTCCGGCAGGCATGCGCCCGGCTGCGCCGGATTCTGGCGCCGGGCGGGCATCCGATATTTCCGAGGAGGCTCCATCTCCATGACCGAGCGACCCCGGCTGCTCCCCCTGCTCGGCCCGGCGGGCCACGGCGGGCGGGACGCCATGACCTGCATATACCGCTGCGGCAACGCCTGCGCCCACCCGGTGCCCAACGAGTCCGACAACCCGTACTTCGGCGACGTCGTCAGCGCCGAGGTGACCCGGCGCGGCGTCGTCCGGGCCGGAGCGGTCGGCGCGCTGGTGCTCGGCTTCGGCGGCGCGGCGGCCGGTGCGCTCGCCGGCTCCCCGGCGATGGCCGCACCGGCCGGCGCCGGCGGCCCGGCGCTGCCGGACGTGGACAGCTTCGTGCCGACCCGGCGTGCGCCGGCCCGCAACGGGCTCACCTTCAAGCCGATCCCGCCGAACAAGCTCGACACCCTGGTGGTGCCGAACGGGTACGACCACTCCGTGGTGATCCGCTGGGGCGACCCGGTGCTGCCCGGCGCGCCCGAACTGGACGTGCACAAGCAGACCGCGGCCCGGCAGTCGCAGCAGTTCGGCTACAACAACGACTTCGTCGGCGTCATCCCGCTGGACCGCAAGGGCGAGCGGGCGCTGCTGGTGGTGAACCACGAGTACACCAACGAGAACCTGATGTTCCCGAACTTCACCACCTTCGACGCGATGAGCGTGGAGCAGATCCGCGTGGCGATGGCCGCGCACGGGCTCTCCGTGGTGGAGCTGGAGCGGGTCGGCGAGACCGGCGAGTGGAAGCCGGTCCGCAAGGGCAAGCTGAAGTACAACCGCCGGATCACCGCGCACCAGACGAAGTTCGAGTTCACCGGCCCGGCCGTCGGCTCGGCCTGGCTGAAGACCGCGGCGGACCCGAAGGGCCGGACCGCGATCGGCACCCTGAACAACTGCGCCGGCGGCGTCACCCCGTGGGGCACCGTGCTCTCCGGCGAGGAGAACTTCAACCAGTACTTCGTCGGCGGCGACGGCGTGCCGGAGACGCTGAAGCCGAAGCTCGCCCGCTACGGCATCAGCACCACCGCCCGCTACCCCTCGGACAGCCGCAAGTGGGAGCGTGCCGACGAGCGGTTCGACCTGGCCAAGCACCCCCACGAGGCGCACCGGTTCGGCTGGGTCGTCGAGGTCGACCCGCTCGACCCGGAGTCGAAGCCGCGCAAGCACACCGCGCTGGGCCGGTTCAAGCACGAGGGCGCGAACGTCATCGTGGCCAAGGACGGCCGGGTCGTGGCCTACATGGGCGACGACGAGCGCTTCGACTACCTCTACAAGTTCGTCTCGGACAAGAAGTTCAAGAAGGGCAACTCCTGGGTCGCCCGGGAGCACAACCTGACGCTGCTGGAGTCCGGCACCCTGTACGTGGCGAAGCTCGACTACACCAGCGCCAGCGAGATCGACGGCTCGGGCAAGCTTCCCACGGACGGTGCGTTCAACGGCCGGGGCAAGTGGATCAAGCTGGTCCGGGGCAACACGTCGTACGTCCCGGGGATGACCGCGGCCGACGTGCTCACCTTCACCCGGCTCGCCGGTGACGCGGTGGGTGCCACCAAGATGGACCGGCCGGAGGATGTGGAGCCGAGCCTGCTCACCGGCAAGGTCTACGTGGCGCTGACCAACAACACCAACCGGGGCGTCGGGACCAACCCGCCCGCCGACGAGGCGAACCCGCGGACCAACAACAAGCACGGGCACGTGCTGGAGCTGGTCGAGGACCGGGCTGACAACACCTCGGAGACCTTCGGCTGGTCGGTACCGATCGTCTGCGGCGACCCGACCGACCCGTCGACGTTCTTCGCCGGCTACGACAAGACGAAGGTGTCGCCGATCTCCTGCCCGGACAACGTCGCCTTCGACGGTTCCGGCAACCTCTGGATCTCCACCGACGGCAACGCACTGGGCAGCAACGACGGGCTCTTCGCCACCGCCATCGAGGGACCCGAGCGGGGTCACCTGAAGCAGTTCCTGACCGTGCCGGTGGGCGCCGAGACCTGCGGGCCGTTCATCAGCACGGACAACCGGTCCGTCTTCGTCGCCGTCCAGCACCCGGGTGAGATCAGCGGCGCCTCGCTGGAGAACCCGGCGTCCAACTGGCCGGACGGCGACTTCGCCAAGCCGGGCGTGGTGGTCACCTGGCGCCTCGACGGCGACGAGATCGGCGCCTGATCCACTGCCCGACCGGCGGGTGACCCGCGCCGGTCCGAGCACCGCCTGCTCAGTGGTCTCCTGCCAGCGCCGCAACGGCTGGCAGGAGACCACGCCGCTTTCCGGTCAGGTCTCGGTGGCGAGGCCGTCGGCGATGGCGCGGGCCGCCGCCAGCAGTTTGGCCCGGACCACCCGTGCCGAGGTCATCATCTCGGCCGCCGGCAGTGCGCAGGCGAGCACCGTCCGCCGCTCCATGTCCTTGTCCGGCGTGACCAGTACGGCCGCACACGCCACCCCGTGCCGGAACTGACCCAGCTCCAGGTGCATCCCGCGCCGGTCGCCAGCGGTCAGGTCCGCCTCGAACGCGTCGGCGGCGACCAGGGTTGCCGAGGTGAACGGGCGCATGCCGTACTCGCGCAGGTAGCGGAAGCGCTGTTCGGGGGTGAGGGTGGCCAGCAGCGCCTTGCCCAGCGCGGTGGCGTGGGCGCCCTCGTCGAAGCCGGGCACCAGGTCCTCCAGGTACGGCGACCGGGGTCCCTCGGCCACTGCCGTGATCGCCACCTGCGCACCGACGAACCGGCCGAGGTAGTGGCTGTACCCGGTGTCCGTGGCGGCCCGGCGCAGCGACTCACCCACCGCGGGCGGCCCGCGGAACGCGGTGACCAGTTCGCGGTAGCGGTCCGCCACCTCCAGCCCCACGATGTAGGTGCCGTCTTCGCGCCTGATCACGTAACCCTCGTAGGCGAGCGTGCGCACCAGGTGGTAAGTGGTGGCCACAGTCAACTCGCAACGCCGGGCAATCTGTTTCACGGTCAGGCCCCTCGGTGCCCGTCCGACCGCTTCGAGCACGCGCAGGGCACGCGACACGCTGCGGATCAGGTCCGAAGGTTCCGCCAAGGGGTCGCGCACAACCACCTCCGCCGCCGGGGCTTACAGAATATGAAAAACCGGGCGCCAGCGAAATGCCCGATCGGATTGAGGATGCCAGATCTACGGCGACCGTGTGTACACCCATCGACACGATCGGTTCATACGGGCGGCTCGCGTAGACTCGTCCCAAATGGCCGATGTAACCGAGAACACGCCGCTGGCCGTAACCTCCGCCCGGCCGACCCGTACCATCCTCGCCGCCACCATGATCACGGTCGCCGGTGTGCTGCCGGTCTTCCTCGTCGGCGGGCTCGCCGTGCAGCTCGGCGCCGAGCTTGCCTTCTCCCCCGCCGGGCTGGGCCTCGCGGTCTCCGTCTACTTCGGCGTCAGCGCGGTCGCCTCGATCCCGACCGGGGCGCTCGTCGAGCGGTACGGTCCGACCGCCGTCGCCCGGGCCAGCCTGCTGCTGGTCGCCGGCACCATGCTGGCGATCGCCGCCCTGGCCCGCTCCTATCCGGTGCTGCTCGGCCTGCTGGCCGTGGTCGCCGTTGCCAACCCGCTCGGCCAGCTCGCCAGCAACGCCACGCTGGCACACCGGGTGCCGCCCGGCCGGCAGGGCCTCTCCTTCGGGATCAAGCAGGCCGCCATCCCGGCCGGCACCCTGCTGGCCGGGGTTGCCGTGCCGGCGGTGGCGCTGACCGTCGGCTGGCGCTGGGCGTTCGTCGCCGCCGCCGGGCTGGCGCTGGCCGTCCTGCCCGCCGTACCTCCCGGTTCGGCCAGGAACGCGGACCCGGCGCGGCGGCGCGGCGAACGGGCGACCGGGGCGCTGGCCGCCCTCGGCGTCGCCGGGACCCTGGCCGCCGGATCCGCGAACGCCCTCGGCACCTTTCTCGTCGACTCGGCGGCGGCCCGGGGGCTCTCCCCGGCCTTTGCCGGGCTGCTGCTGACCCTCGGCGGCGCGGTCTGCCTGGTCGCCCGGATCACGGTCGGCTGGCTGGCGGACCGCCGCTCCGGCGGCCACCTCAACGCCATCGCCGCGATGCTGGTCGCCGGTGCCGGCGGGCTGGGCCTGCTGCACCTGGCCGGCCCGGTGGCGTTGCTGGCCGGCGTGGTGCTCGGCTTCGGGCTCGGCTGGGCCTGGCCGGGACTGCTCAACTTCGCGGTGGTCCGGCTGCATCCGCAGGCGCCGACCGCCGCCACCTCGATCACCCAGACCGGGGTGTACGCGGGCGGCTGCCTCGGCCCGCTCGGCCTCGGCACCCTCGCCCACCATCTCGGGTACCCGGCAATGTGGCTGGTCGCGGCGGTGACGATGCTACTCGCCGCCGGCCTGATGCTGGCGGGGCGGCGGATGCTGCTCCGCGCACTGCGCCGCCGGAGCGGCGACGGCGCCACCGCGGTGCCGGCGGGGACGCCCCGGGTACCCCGACCCCGCCGACCCGGCACGGTGCCGCCGCGACAGCAGCAGGGCAGCGGGACGGGCGGCTGCGCCACCGGAACGGGCGACGGTGCCGTCGCGGCGGTCTCCGGCGAGCGCCCGGAGTGGCGCGGCTGCTGCGGCGGTCAGTTCGCCAGTTCGCGGTAGCGCCCCCGATGGTGCAGCAGCGGAGCGGCCGGATCGGTCAGCTCGACCGTCTCGACCGTCGCCTCGACCAGCAGTGCCCACCCGTACTCCCGGGCGCCGTCCAAGACGCAGCCGGCCCAACCGCCGGTCCCGGTCCCGCCCGGCACCGGCCCGTACGGCGTCCACTCCCAATCCCCGGCGGCGAAGAGGCCGCCCGGGGCCGGAAAGAGGCCGGCGAACCGGTCAGCGAGCTGGCGGTGCGCGGGACCGAGCAACGTGACGGCGAACCGCCCGCTTCCGGAGGCCGCCGCCCAGAACTCCGCCTCCTCGTCGACCAGGCCGAGCAGTCGACCTGGATCACCTTCGGCGACCAGGGTCGAGGAGACCGTCAGCCCGGCCGGGTCACCCGCCGGTGCGTACGCCGTCCAGAGCGTCACCCCCGCCGGCAATCGGCCGCGCAGCCGGCGCACCGGTGAGCGCTCCTGCTCCGGTGTGGCGAACGGATCGGTGTGGTGGATCTGCCCGCCCGGCTCGGCTCGGTTCACCGCACCATTGTGCGACGACGTCGCGTGGCCGCGCGACCTCGACCGGTACGCCCGTGACGTGGCCGGCGACCGGCTGGCACTCCGCGCTCGGGCTACGCGCCGCCCTGGGCGGGCGGGCCACGATGGTCACCCAGGACGCGGGAGGACACGGGGTGTACGGCATCCGCTCCGGCCCGTGCGCCGCGGAGATCGCCACCACCTTCCTCACCACGGGCCGGCTCCCCGACCGGCACCGCCGCTGCCCCGGTCCGTCACCCGACGACATCGGACACGGTGCGACACGAAGCGCAGCCGTGCCACACCCGGCGAGCCGGACGGGCGGGAGGGAAACCGATGGTTGGCCCCGGGTGTGTTACCGGTAGGGATCCCGACGGGAGGCGCGATGGTGCAGGGCAGCGACTTCGAGGAGTTCTACCAGAACACGCGGCATCGACTTGTGACGATGCTCTATGCCCTCAACGGCAACCTGGCGGACGCCCAGGACGCCGCCCAGGAGGCGTATGCGCGGGCCTGGCAGCGCTGGTCGAAGGTGAGCGGTTACGACGACCCGGAGGCATGGGTCCGGACCGTGGCGCGCCGCATCCAGGTCAACCGCTGGCGGAAACTGCGCAACGGCCTCACCGCATACCGCCGGCACGGTCCACAGCCGGCGGTGGATCCACCCTCGGAGAACACCACGGCGTTGGTGACGGCGCTGCGCCAGCTTCCCACCGGGCAGCGCGAGGCGATCGTGCTGCATCACCTGCTCGACCTGCCGGTGGCGGCGGTGGCCACCCAACTCGGGGTGCCGGCCAACACCGTCAAGGCCCGTCTCGCCCGCGGCCGGCGGACCCTGGCGCACCTGGTCGGGGCCGAACTCACCGAGGAGAGCACCCATGCCTGACCACCTCTTCCAGAATCTCTACCGTGACACCGAGGGGCTGCGGTGGGCAACGGCCGACCAGGTGCGGGAGCGGGGCCGGAAGCGGGCCCGGCGGCAGGCCGTGACCGGGGTGGTGGTGGTGATCGCGCTGGTGATCGCCGGTAGTGCCGGTGTGGTGACCGCGCTGGCCGGTTCGGCTACGCCGCCCGATCGGTCGGACGTGGTGGCGACCCCACCGAGCACGACATCACCCGCCACGCCGTCACCGTCGGCCGCTCCGCCCTCCGGTACGCCGTCCGCCGGACCGTCGACCACCGCTGGCAGGAATTCGTCGACGGCCCCGTCCGGCGGGTCGGGAACGCCTTCGGACGCCGACCGCACCGGCGGCGGCACGGAGGGCGGGGTGCGGGTCCCGGGTGCCGTGATGCTCCAGGTGTCCGACCTGCCCCCCGGGTACCGCGTCTACGTTCCGGAGTTCGAAGGCGACTGGCAGCTGAACTTCTTCTCCTTCCTCTGCGACGACTGGTCTGCCAACGGGCCGGCGCTGGCGTACCGGGAGCGCTACTTCCGCTCCGCGCCGCTCGGGATGCAGCAGCGGACGGAACGGCATGGCCAGACGGCCGCGTCGGAGTACATATCGCGCCTCCGGGCCAGCGTGCGGGGCTGCCCCGAGGCCGGGCTCGAGATCGCCGACGAGGATTTCGCGGGCGACGACTCGATGTTCGTGGTCCTTGACGACGCGCACGGCTGGATCATCGTCCGCCGGGGCGACCTGGTGACCGAGATCGCGGTCGACGTCACCTCGGACGGCGCACAGGTGCGCCGGCTCGCCGGACGGGCCGCCACACGCCTCTGTGCCGGCACCGACGCCTGCTGACCCGCGAACCGGCCGTGCCGAAGTGTCCAGGCCGAGCGGAGCTGCCGCGGCGGGCCGGCGGACCAACGCCGGTCCGCCGCCGGCGCATCCCGGTCCAGTCTCCGTAGGAGTCGAAGCGGCGACACTGTTCGAGCCGGCGGGGTCGACAACAATGGGCGCGCGGCGGCAGCGTCCGGTCCGGCGGGTCGGTGGCCTCAGCCGGTGCGGTCGGCAACCTCAGCCGGTGCGGTCGGCGATGAAGTCGCAGAGCGACTCCAGGGCCTGTCGGGGGGCGGTGTCGGG
Organism: Plantactinospora sp. WMMC1484; assembly: GCF_049315195.1. Lineage (NCBI taxonomy): Bacteria > Bacillati > Actinomycetota > Actinomycetes > Micromonosporales > Micromonosporaceae > Plantactinospora > Plantactinospora sp. WMMC1484. The sequence continues at coordinate 1,734,870 of NZ_CP186055.1, read as the reverse complement.
CAGCGGGGCGAGGCAGGTGCGGGCCTCCTCGGCATAGCTACGCACCGTCTCCCGGGCCCGCTTCAGCGCCGGTGACTCGCGGAGCAGGCCGAGCGCCTCGGCGTGCAGTGCGTCGTCGGTGACCGGACCGAGGGTGAGAATCTCGCGCAGCCGGGCCGAGGACGCGTCGCCGTCCTCGGAGGCGAGCGCGTAGAGGACTGGAAGGGTCGGCACGCCCTCCCGCAGGTCGGTGCCCGGGGTCTTGCCGGACTGCACCGACTCGGAGGCGATGTCGAGCAGATCGTCGGAGAGCTGGAAGGCGACCCCGATGGTCTCGCCGTAGCCGGCCAGCGCCTCGACATGCCGGGCCGGGGCGCCGCCGAACAGCCCGCCGAACCGGGCCGAGGTGGCGATCAGGGAGCCGGTCTTCTCGGCGATCACGTGCAGGTAGTGCCGGACCGGGTCGGCGCCGCGCGGGCCGACGGTCTCGGCGATCTGCCCGTGCACCAGCCGGGCGAACGTCCGGGCCTGCAGCCGGACCGCCTCGGGGCCGAGCTCGGCGGCGATGTCGGCGGCCCGGGCGAAGAGGAAGTCGCCGACCAGGATCGCCACCGAGTTGCCCCAGCGCGAGTTGGCGCTCTGCGCTCCCCGGCGCACCGGAGCCTCGTCCATCACGTCGTCGTGGTAGAGCGTGGCGAGGTGGGTCAGCTCCACCACCAGCGCCGCCGACACCACCTCCGGCGCGGTCGGGTCGCCGAACTGGGCGCCGAGCGCGACCAGCAGCGGCCGGAACCGCTTGCCGCCCGCCTGGGTCAGATGCAGGGCCGCCTCGGCGACCAGCGGGTCGGCGCTCTCGACGTTGCGGCGCAGCTCCGTCTCCACGCTGGCCAGCATGGTGGCCACCGAGGTCTCCACGCGGGCGTCGGCGAAGTCGAGCCCGATCGTGTCGAGCCCGAGCGCCGCCAGACCCTCAGCCGTTCCCCCCATGCCCTCAACCATGCCACATCCGCCGGCCCACCCCTGGTCGGGGGCGGTCGGCCCCGGTCCGGGCCAGCGGGAGCCCGGTCATCGGACGAATTCGGCGGCGCCGTTGGCGAGGTCCAGCAGCGGCGCCGGGGCCACCCCGAGCACCAGCGTGGCGACGACACCGATCATCAGCGCCGCCGCGGTCAGCCCACCCGGCAGCGACACCGTCGGGGTGGACTCGCCCGGCTCGGAGAGCCACATCATCACCACGACCCGCAGGTATGGGAAGGCGAGGATCATGCTGGTCAGCACGCCCGCGATCACCAGCCAGGACTGCCCGGCGTCCAGGGCCGCCCCGAAGACCGCGAACTTGCTGGTGAAGCCGCTGGTCATCGGGATACCGGCGAAGGCCAGCAACAGGAAGGTGAAGAGGCCCGCGTAGAGCGGCGAGCGGCGGCCGAGCCCGGCCCACCGGGACAGGTGGGTCGCCTCTCCCTCCGCGTCCCGGACCAGGGTCACCACGCCGAACGCGGCGAGCACCGTGAAGCCGTACGCGACGAGGTAGAACATCGTGCCGGAGAGGCCGTCCCTGGAGAGCGCCAGGGCGCCGACCAGCAGGTAGCCGGCGTTCGCCACCGACGAGTACGCCAGCAGCCGCTTGATGTCGGTCTGGGTGACCGCCAGGACCGCCCCGACCACCATGGTCAGCACCGCGACGGCACCGAGCACCGGGGTGAAGTCCCAGCTCGCCCCGGAGAAGGCCACGTGCAGCACCCGGAGCAGACCGCCGAACGCGGCGACCTTGGTGCACGCGGCCATGAAGCCGGTGATCGGGGTCGGCGCGCCCTGGTAGACGTCCGGGGTCCAGACGTGGAACGGCGCAGCGGCGATCTTGAACAGCAGGCCGATGGAGAGCAGCGCCAGGCCGGCGAAGAGCAGCACCTCACTGGCGGCCGAGTCGGTGACCGCGGCGCGGATGGTGGCGAAGTCGACCCCGCCGCCGGCGCCGCTGCCACCGGCGCCGACCGTGAAGCCGTAGATCAGCGCCATGCCGAAGAGGAAGAACGCCGAGGCGTACGCGCCGAGCAGGAAGTACTTGAGGGACGCCTCCTGGCTCAGCAGCCGCCGGCGGCGGGCCAGCGCGCAGAGCAGGTAGAGCGGCAGCGAGAAGACCTCCAGGGCGATGAACATCGTCAGCAGGTCGTTCGCGGCGACGAAGAGCAGCATGCCGGAGATGGCGAAGAGGGTCAGCGGGTAGACCTCGGTCGCCCCGCCCTCGTCGGCGGCCTGCCGCTGGTCCTCCGGCGACCCGACGGTGACCGCCGCGTGCGCCACGAAGGCACCGCCGCGCTGCACCGAGCGCTCGCCGATCAGCATCAGCCCCATCCCGCCCAGCACCAGGATCGCGCCCTGGAGGAAGAGCGTCGGGCCGTCGACCGCGACCGCAGAACCGGCGGTGATCAACCGGTCGTTCGCGTTCAGCACCACCGCGACCAGGGCGCCGGTCACGGCCAACAGGCCGAGGATGAGCTGGGTCAGGTGCCGGCGCGCCCGGGGCAGGATCGCCTCGACCAGGATGCCGAGACAGGCGGCCCCGAAGAGCACCAGGATCGGCGCCAGAGCCGCGTAGTCGATTGGCGGTAGCTTGAGATCCACTATCGGACCTTCCTTACGTGCGCGACTGGCAGCCGGCTCACCGGTGTGCCTCCTGGACGGTGCCCACCGTCGGCGCCGGATCCTGCCTGCCGAGGTCCTGCTCCATGGTGGCCTGCACGGCGGGGTTGATGACGTCGGTGAGCGGCTTCGGATAGAAGCCGAACACCAGCAGCAGGGCGATCAGCGGGGCGACCACGACCTTCTCCCGCACCGACAGGTCGCGCCGCATGCCCTCGACGCCGGAGAGCGCCGGATTCAGGGTGCCCTGGGTGGTCCGCTGCACCATCCAGAGCACGTACGCGGCGGCCAGGATGATGCCGGCGGTGGCGACGATCGCGACCGGCTTGTTCACCGTGTACGTCCCGATCAGCACCAGGAACTCGGAGACGAACGGCGCCGTACCGGGCAGCGCCAGCGAGGCGAGACCGGCGAAGAAGAGCACCCCGGCCAGCAGTGGCACCAGCTTGCCGGCACCGCCGAAGTCGGTGATCAGCGCGGAGCCGCGCCGGGCGACGAGCATCCCGACGACCAGGAAGAGCAGGCCGGTGGCGAGCCCGTGGTTGACCATGTATAGGACCGCGCCGCTGCCGGCCTGGGTGGTGAAGGCGAAGATGCCGACCCCGATGAAACCGAAGTGCGCGATCGAGGTGTAGGAGACCAGCCGCTTGAGGTCGTTCTGCCCCACCGCCAGCAGCGCCGCGTAGATGATGCCGACCAGCGCCAGCGCGATCGCCCACGGGGCGAACCACTTCGACGCCTCCGGAAAGAGCGGCAGGCAGTAGCGGAGGATGCCGAAGGTGCCGACCTTGTCGAGCACGCCGACCAGCAGCGCGGCGGCGCCGGCCGGGGCCGCCCCACCGGCGTCCGGCAGCCAGGTGTGGAAGGGGAAGAACGGCGCCTTGATCGCGAAGGCGAGGAAGAAGCCGAGGAAGAGCCAGCGCTCGGTGCCGGTGGAGATGTCGATCTGGGTCAGTGCCTGCCAGTCGAAGGTCTTGCCGCCGACCACCCAGAGCCCGATCACGGCGGCCAGCATGAAGAGGCCGCCGACCAGCGAGTAGAGGAAGAACTTCACCGCCGCGTACTGCCGCTGGTGGCCGCCGTAGCTGCCGATCAGGAAGTACATCGGGACGAGCATGACCTCGAAGAAGACGTAGAAGAGGAAGACGTCGGCGGCGGCGAAGACGCCGATCATCGTGCACTCGAGGAGTAGCAGCAGCCCGAAGTAGACCGGGACCGAGCGCTTGGACTTCTCCGCGTCGTGCCAGGAGGCGAGGATCACCAGCGGCACCAGCAGGGCGATCAGCATCAGCATGACCAGCGCGATGCCGTCGGCGGCGAAGGTGAAGTTCACCCCCCAGCGCGGAATCCAGGCGTACGACTCGCGGAGTTGAAGCCGGTCGCCGCCGGCCTCGAAGGCGATCCACATGAAGACGCTGAGCACCAGCACGGCCAGCGACCAGCCCAGCGCGATCCGCTTGGCCAGCTCGCCCCGGCTCGCCGGCAGGAAGATCACCACGAGCGCGCCGACCAGCGGCGCGACGGTGAGCACCGAGAGGAAGGGGAAGTCGGACATTATTCGGCCTTACCTCCGTCGTCAGTGCCCGATCGGTGTCGGTCGGTCACGCCAACCACCCCAGTTGGACTGCCAGGAACGCCGCCACCACCAGCACGGCGCCGGTCAGCATGGACATCGCGTACGACCGGACGAAGCCGGTCTGCAGCCGCCGCAACCGGCCCGACCCACCGCCGACCGCGGCGGCGAGCGCGTTGACCAGCCCGTCGATGCCCCGGTTGTCGAGGTAGACGAGCGCCCGGGTGAGGAAGACCCCCGGCTTCTCGAAGACCGCCTCGTTGAACGCGTCGGTGTAGAGGTTGCGCCGGGCCGCCCGGACCACCGGGCCGGCCGGCTGCTCGGTCAGGGCGGTGCCGTTGCGGAACAGCAGCCAGGCCAGGGCCGCGCCGAGCACGGTCAGGCCGAGCGAGAGGATCGTGATCACGGTGTGCGAAAGCACCGGCTCGTGGTGCGCGCCCTCGGCGTGCCCGCCGAGCACCGGGTTCAGCCAGTCGGCGACCGGGCTGGCCATCAGGCCGCCGGCCACCACCGAGCCGAGGCCGAGCAGGATCAGCGGCACGGTCATGATCGGCGGCGACTCGTGCGGGTGCGCGATGTCCTCGGTCCACCGCTTCGGGCCGTGGAAGGTGAGCACGAAGAGCCGGGTCATGTAGAAGGCGGTCAGCCCGGCGCCGAGCAGCGCGGCGCCGCCGTAGAGCCAGGCGGTCCAGTCCTCCCGCTCGAAGGCGGCGACGATGATCGGCTCCTTGGTGAAGAAGCCGGAGAAGGGCCACATGCCGATGATCGCCAGCCAGCCGAGCCCGAAGGTGGCCCAGGTGATCCGCATGTACCGCGACAGCGCCCCGAACCGCCGGATGTCCACCTGGTCGTTCATGCCGTGCATCACCGAGCCGGCCCCGAGGAACATGTTGGCCTTGAAGAAACCGTGCGCCAGCAGGTGGATGATGGCCAGCGCATACGCGCCGCCGCCGAGCCCGACGCCGAGGAACATGTAGCCGATCTGGCTCACCGTCGACCAGGCGAGGACCCGCTTGATGTCGTCCTTGGCCGCGCCGATGACGCAGCCCATCAGCAGGGTGAGCGCGCCGACGCTGACCACGATCGTCTGCAGCGTCGGGTCGAGCGAGAAGATCGGGTTGGAGCGGGCGATCAGGTAGACGCCGGCGGTCACCATGGTGGCGGCGTGGATCAGCGCGGAGACCGGGGTGGGGCCCTCCATCGCGTCCGGCAGCCAGGCCTGGAGCGGGAACTGGCCGGACTTGCCGGCCGCGCCGAGCAGCAGGAGCAGGCCGAGCGCCAGCACCGTACCGCCGGCGAGCGCCTCGGCGCCGTTGAAGACGTCGGCGTACTGGGTGCTGCCGAGGGTGGCGAACATGATGAAGATCGCGATGGCCAGGCCGGCGTCACCGACCCGGTTCATCAGGAACGCCTTCTTTCCGGCGGTGGCCGCGCTCGGCCGGTCCTGCCAGAAGGAGATCAGCAGGTACGACGCCAGACCGACGCCCTCCCAGCCGACGTAGAGCATCACGTAGTTGTTGCCGAGCACCAGCAGCAGCATCGCCGCGACGAAGAGGTTGAAGAACCCGAAGAACTTCCGCCGGCCGGCGTCGTGCGACATGTAGCCGACCGCGTACACGTGGATCAGGAAGCCCACGCCGGTGATCAGCAGGACGAAGACCGCGGCGAGCGGGTCGAAGAGGAGCCCGAAGTCGACGTGCAGGTCGCCGACCGCGATGAAGTCCCAGAGGCTCAGCTCGACCGAGCGGTTCTCCAGGTTGCGCAGCGAGAGGAAGTAGCTCAGGCCGAGCACGAAGGCGACGCCGACGCTGGCCACGCCGAGCCAGTGCCCCCACCGGTCGGCCCGCCGGCCGAGCAGCAGGAGGATCGCCGCGCTGACCAGCGGGATCGCCACCAGCAGCCACACGCTGCCCAGCAACCCCGTGGCGTGGGCGTACTCCACAGAATGTTCCACTGGTGGGCCCCTCTTAGTACTTCAGCAGGTTGGCGTCGTCGACGCTCGCCGAGCGCCGAGTCCGGAAGATCGTCATGATGATGGCCAGTCCGACCACGACCTCGGCAGCGGCCACCACCATGACGAAGAACGCCATGATCTGACCGTTCAGGTCGCCGTTGATCCGGCTGAACGTGACAAGCGCGAGGTTGGCCGCGTTGAGCATCAGCTCGATGCACATGAAGAGGACGATGGCGTTGCGCCGGATCAGCACCCCGACCGCGCCGACCGTGAAGAGCAGGCAGGCAAGGATCAGGTAGTGGTTCGGCGACACCGAGAAGAAGTTCGACATGCCTATCGCTCCGTCCCCTTCAGCGCCGTCTCCTCCGCCGTCAGCTCCCGCTGCGGCAGGATCTGCGGCACGCTCCGCTCCGTCAGACCGCCGTCCGGGAGCCGGGCCGGAGTGGCGACCGACGAGGAGGTGGCGTAGACGCCGGGGCCGGGCTTCGGTCCCGGGTAGTTGCCGGGCCGGAACCGGGCCCGCATCGTCGCGACCTGGTCCATCCGGTCCTGCCGGCGCCGCTCCACGTGGGCCAGGACCATCGCACCGACCGCCGCCGTGATCAGCAGCGCCGAGGTGACCTCGAAGGCGAAGACGTACCTGGTGAAGAGGAGCGCGGCGATGCCCTGCACGTTCCCGTTCGCGTTGGCCTGCTCCAGGCCGACCGCGTCGGCCTGGCCGAGCGCCCGCCACAGCCCGGTGGCGAGCAGCGCGCCGAAGCCGAGCCCGAGCAGGATCGCAGCGATCCGCTGGCCGCGCAGGGTCTCGATCAGCGAGTCGGAGGCGTCCCGGCCGACCAGCATCAGCACGAAGAGGAAGAGCATCATGATCGCGCCGGTGTAGACGATGATCTGCACCAGGCCGATGAACGGCCCCGCCTGGATCACGTAGAAGACGCCCAGGCAGAGCATGGTCAGCACCAGCCAGAGCGCGGAGTGCACCGCGTTGCGGGCCCAGACCATGCCGATCGCGCCGAGCAGCGCCAGCGGGGCCAGGACCCAGAAGACCACCTGTTCCCCGCCGGTCACCCCGCCGGCGGCGGCGAGCACCGCTTCTCCGGTCATGACGCCGTCTCTCCCGTCGTACCGGAGCCGTCCACCGTGCCGGTCTCGGACCAGGGCGCCCGCTCGGCACCGGCCGAGGTGCCGGGGTTGGTCAGCGCGCCGACGTAGTAGTCCTTCTCGGTGTCGCCGAGCCGCATCGGGTGCGGCGGCTGCTCCATGCCGGGCAGCAGCGGCGCCAGCAACTGTTCCTTGGTGAAGATCAGGTCCTGCCGGTTGTCCCGGGCCAGCTCGTACTCGTTGCTCATGGTCAGCGAACGGGTCGGGCAGGCCTCGATGCAGAGCCCGCAGAAGATGCAGCGGGCGTAGTTGATCTGGTACGTGCTGGCGTACCGCTCACCCGGGGAGAAGCGCTGGTCCTCGGTGTTGTCGCCACCCTCGACGTAGATCGCGTCGGCCGGGCAGGCCCAGGCGCAGAGCTCGCAGCCGATGCACTTCTCCAGCCCGTCCGGGTGCCGGTTGAGGATGTGCCGCCCGTGGTAGCGCGGCGCGGAGACCGGCGGCTTGAACGGGTAGTCGGTGGTGACGACCTTCCTGAACATGTGCGAGAAGGTGACCCCGAAACCCTTGAACGATCCGGTGATCGCGCCCACGTCACACCTCCTTCTCGTCGTGACCGGCGCCGGTTCCGCCCGGCTGTCCGGCTCCGGCCGGTTGTCCGGCGCCCACGTTCGCCGGTTCCCGCTCGGCGACCGCTCGCTTCATCCGTGGACTCGGCGGCACCGCCAGATCCATCGGCGGCAGCGGGAAGCTGCCGGAGGGTCGCCGGTTGACCTTTTCCTGGAGGGTCCGCTGCGGCGGCCGCTTCTTGCTCGGCCAGAGCAGCGTCAACAGCAGGACGACCAGGACCGCGCCGGCGATGATCGTGTAGCGGTAGGAGTCCGGCACGTCCTCCTTCTGGAGGGTACGGATGCCGGCCAGGACCATGATCCAGACCAGGTTGATCGGCAGCAGCACTTTCCAGCCGAGCCGCATGAACTGGTCATAACGGAGCCGGGGCAGCGTGCCGCGCAGCCAGATGAAGACGAAGACCAGGCCGATCACCTTGGCCATGAACCAGAGCAGCGGCCACCAGCCCGAGTTGGCGCCCTCCCAGAACGTGATCGGCCAGGGCGCCCGCCAACCGCCGAGGAAGAGCGTCGTGGTGACCGCCGACATCGTCACCATGGCGACGTACTCGCTGAGCATGAAGAGCGCGAACTTGAGCGAGCTGTACTCCGTCATGAAGCCGGCGACCAGCTCCGACTCCGCCTCGGGCAGGTCGAACGGCGCCCGGTTGGTCTCACCGACCGTGGAGATGAAGAAGATGACGAAGCTCGGCAGCAGCAGGATCGCGTACCAGCCCGGGGCGGGCAGGTCGACCAGGCCGAAGAGGTTGAACCGGGTGCCCTCGCCCTGGGCGGCGACGATGCCGCTCGTCGACATCGTGCCGGCGGTCATGAAGACCGCGACGATGCTCAGGCCGAGCGCCACCTCGTAGGAGATCATCTGGGCGCTGGAGCGCAGGCCGCCGAGGAGCGGGTAGGTCGAGCCGGAGGCCCAGCCGCCGAGCACGATGCCGTAGACGCCCATCGAGGAGCAGGCCAGCAGCACGAGTACGGCCACCGAGACGTCGGTGACCTGGAGCGGGGTCCGCTCGCCGAAGATGCTCACCATCGGGCCGAACGGCACCACCGAGAGCGCGGTGACCGCGCTGATCACCGAGATGGTCGGTGCGAAGAAGTAGACGACCTTGTCCGCCGACTTCGGCAGGATGTCCTCCTTGAAGGCCATCTTGAGACCGTCGGCGAGGGTCTGGAGCAGACCGAACGGGCCGATCTGGTTCAGGCCGGGCCGCTGGGCCATCCGGGCCACCACCCGGCGCTCGAACCAGACACCCAGCAGGGTGGCGAGAACCGCGAAGACGAACGCCGCCACGATCTTGATCAGGACGAGCCACCACGGATCCTTGCCGAAGTCCGCCAGCGTCGGATCCTGGGCAAGGTAGGCGAACGTCATCGGGTACCCCCTCCAGCGCTGTTCAACAGCGGTCCCGGCCGGCCGGCCTCGTCGGCGGCGACCGGGGTGGCCGGGCCGGCGGTGAGCCGGACGATCGCGCCGGACGTGACGCCGAGGCTGCGCCGGACGCCCGCACCGGGCGAGTTGGTGGGCAGCCAGACCACGTCGTCGGGCAGGTCGGTGATTGCCGCCGGCAGGGTCAGGGCACCCCGGTCGGTGCCGACGGTCACCGCCTCGCCCTCGGCCACCCCCAGCGCCTCGGCGGCGCCCTTGCCGAGCCGCACCACCGGCGGCCGGGCGGTGCCGCGCAGCAGCGGGTCGCCCTCGGTCAGGGTGCCGTCATCGATGAGCTGGTGCCAGGTGGCGAGCACCGCCTCGCCCGGACCGGGCCGGACCGGCCCGGCCGGCGCGACGGCCGGGGCGGCGGCACGGTTGGCCCCGGTCGCCGGCAGCGCGCCCAGCTCACGGCGGACGGCGTTCACGTCGCCGGTGCCGAGCCGCACGTCGAGCTGCGCGGCGATCGCGTCCAGCACCCGGGCGTCGGTCATCGCGGCCGTGTTCAGCACCGCGTCGAAGGTGCGCAGCCGGCCCTCCCAGTCGAGGAAACTGCCGGCCTTCTCCACCGCCGGGGCGACCGGGAAGACCACGTCGGCGCGGCGGGTCACCGCGCTGTGCCGCAGCTCCAGGCTGACCAGGAAGGGCACCTTCTCCAGCGCCTCGCCGGCCAGCCTCGGGTCGGCCAGGTCGGCCGGGTCGACCCCGGCCACCACCAGCGCGCCGAGCGAACCCCCGGCCGCCGCCGCCAGAATCCCGTCGGTGTCCCGGCCCGGCTGGCTCGGGATGACCCCGGCGGCCAGGTCCCAGACGCCGCCCAGCTCGGCCCGGCCGGCCGCGTCGGTGACCGGACGCCCGCCGGGCAGCAGGTTCGGCAGGCAGCCGGCGTCGACCGCGCCCCGGTCCCCGGCCCGCCGCGGCACCCAGGCCAGCCTGGCACCGGTACGCTCGGCCAGCTCGGCGGCGGCGGAGAGCCCGCCCGGCACCGTCGCCAGCCGCTCGCCGACCAGCAGCACCGCGCCGGGCTGGCGCAGCGCCTCGGCGACCGAGGCGTGCCCGGCGAGCAGCCGTGCCTCGTCGCCGGGGGCGGCGGCCAGCACCGTCGCGCCGATCTTGGCCAACCCCCGGGTCAGGTACGGGGCCAGCGCCAGCACCTTCAGCCCGCGCTTGTTGTATGCCTTGCGCAGCCGCAGGAAGAGGATCGGGCACTCCTCCTCCGGCTCCAGCCCGGCGACCACCACGGTCGGGGCCCGCTCGACGTCGGCGTAGGTCACCTCGGTGATCCCCGCCACCGAGCTGGCCAGGAACTGGGCCTCCTCGGCCGAGAGCGGCCGGGCCCGGAAGTCGATGTCGTTGCTCTGCAACGCCACCCGGGCGAACTTGGCGTACGCGTACGCGTCCTCGACGGTGAGCCGGCCGCCGGTCAGCACCCCGACACCGCGGGCCGAGTCCCGGGCCTCGCGCAGCCCGTCGGCGGCGACGGCGAACGCCTCGCTCCAGGACGCCTCGCGCAGCTCACCGGTTTTCGCGTCCCGGACCAGCGGCGAGGTGATCCGCTCGGTGGCGGTGGCGTACTGGAAGCCCCACCGGCCCTTGTCGCAGTTCCACTCCTCGTTCACCGCCGGGTCGTCGCCGGCCAGCCGGCGCATCACCTTGCCGCGCCGGTGGTCGGTGCGCTGGGCGCAGCCGGCCGAGCAGTGCTCGCAGACGCTCGGCGTGGAGACCAGGTCGAACGGGCGGGCCCGGAAGCGGTACTGGGCACCGGTCAGCGCGCCGACCGGGCAGATCTGCACCGTGTTGCCGGAGAAGTAGGAGTTGAACGGGACGTCGCCCTCCTCACCCTCCTCGCCGTAGTACTCGTCCCGGTAGACGTTGATCTCCTCGGCGCTGGACCGGCCCATCAGGTCGATGAACTTGTCCCCGGCGATCTCCTCGGAGAAGCGCGTGCAGCGCTGGCAGAGTACGCAGCGCTCCCGGTCCAGCAGGACCTGGCTGGAGATGTTGATCGGCTTCGGGTACTCGCGCTTCTGCTCGTGGAAGCGGGTCTCGGCGCGACCGGTCGACATCGCCTGGTTCTGTAGTGGGCACTCGCCGCCCTTGTCGCACATCGGGCAGTCGAGCGGGTGGTTGACCAGGAGCAGCTCCATGATCCCCTCCTGCGCCTTCTTGGCGACCGGGGAGGTGAGCTGGGTGCGGACCACCATGCCGTCGGCGACGGTCTGGGTGCAGGAGGCGACCGGCTTGCGCTGCCCCTCCACGTCGACCAGGCACTGCCGGCAGGCGCCGGCCGGGGCGAGCAGCGGGTGGTCGCAGAACCGGGGGATCTCGATGCCGAGCTGCTCGGCGACCCGGATCAGCAGCGCACCCTTCGGCGCCGTCACCTCGATGCCGTCGATGGTGAGCGTGACAGTCTCGGTCTGCTTCGCCACATCTGTCATGTCAGTGGGCTCCTACCAGGGTCTTCTCCGACAGCTTGGGAGCCGTCCGGCCCTCGATGTAGTCGAGGTAGTCCTGCTTGAAGTACTTCAGCGAGGAGGTCACCGGGCTGGTCGCGCCGTCACCGAGGCCGCAGAAGGAGCGGCCGAGGATGTTGTCGCAGGTGTCCAACAGGGTGTCGAGATCCTCGTGGGTGCCCTGCCCGGCCAGGATCCGCCGGTAGGTCCGGACCATCCAGTAGTTGCCCTCCCGGCACGGCGTGCACTTTCCGCACGACTCGTGGTGATAGAACTCCAGCCACCGGAAGGTCGCGTAGACCGGGCAGTCCTGGTCGGAGAAGATCTGGGTCGCGGTGGTGCCGAGGATCGAGCCGGCCGCCGCCACCCCCTCGAAGTCCAGCGGCACGTCCAGGTGCTCGGCGGTGAGCAGCGGGGTCGACGAGCCGCCCGGGGTCCAGAACCGCAGCTCGTGGCCGGGCTGCATGCCGCCGGCCAGCTCGATCAGCTCGCGCAGCGTGATACCGAGCCCCGCCTCGTACTGCCCGGGGTTGTTGATCCGGCCGGAGAGGGAATAGATCATCGGCCCGGAGGACTTCTCGGTGCCCATGCTCTTCCACCAGGCGGCCCCGCCCAGCACGATGTACGGCACGCTGGCGATGGTGCCGACGTTGTTGACCACGGTCGGGCAGGCGTAGAGGCCGTGCGTGGCCGGGAAGGGCGGCCGGAGCCGGGGCTGGCCCCGGAACCCCTCCAGCGAGTCCAGCAGCGCCGTCTCCTCGCCGCAGATGTAGGCCCCGGCCCCGCTGTGCACCACCAGGTCCAGGTCGAAGCCGCTGCCGAGGATGTTCTCGCCGAGGTACCCGGCCCGGTATGCCTCCTGCACGGCGTTGCGCAGCCGCCGGGCCGCGTGCACCGCCTCACCCCGGATGTAGATGTAGGCGCGGTTGGCCCGGATCGCGTACGAGGCGATGATCACGCCCTCGACCAGTGAGTGCGGGTCGTGGGTCATCAGCGGCAGGTCCTTGCAGGTGCCCGGCTCGCCCTCGTCGGCGTTGACCACCAGGTAGTGCGGCTTGCCGTCGCCCTGCGGGATGAAGCCCCACTTGAGACCGGTCGGGAAGCCGGCACCGCCCCGGCCGCGCAGGCCGGAGTCCTTGACGAGCTGGATCAGGTCGTCCGGGTGCGCGCCGAGCGCCTTGCGCAGCGCCGCGTAGCCGTCGAGCCGCTCGTAGACGTCGAGCCGCCAGGCGTCCGGCGACAGCCAGCGCTTGGTGAGCACCGGGGTCAGCTTCTCCAGCGTCTCCCGCCGAGGCGTCGTGGTCACTTTTGACCCTCCTCTTCGCCCGCCGCCGACCGCAGCGAGCGTTCCTGGGCGTCCGTACCCCCGTCGCCGGCCGGCTTCGCGTCACCGGCCGGCGTGTTGGCGGCGGCGCCGGCCTGCTCGGCGGCCCTCGCGTCGGCCGGCCCGGCCGGCACGCCGTCGACCGGCGGCGTCGTGCCGGGCGCGTCCGGGACGGCGGTCTTCGCGTCCGGGTTGCGGGTCTCGGCGGTACGGATCTGTGGCGACTTGTCGTCCGGTGCCTTCGGGTCCGGGGCGGTACTGCCGGTGGCGGCGGCCGGCCGGGTGGTTGCCGGGGCCGGTTTGTCGCCGGTCTGGCTGCCCTTGATCGGGGTGTTCGGGTCGTAGCCGGCCACCGAGATGCCGTGCTGCTGGGCCAGCCGGAGCCCGGCCAGCGTCGGGTCGCCGGCCAGCCCGTCGGCCACCGCCTCGGCGCGCGGGTCGGGGTAGCCGGCGAGCTGCCGCGACATCTCCTTGAGTGTGCAGAGCCGGGCACCGCGGCTGGGCTGCGGACGGCCGCCGGCGCGCAGCTCGTTGACGACCGCGACGGCGGCGTCCGGGTCGACCTTGTCGAAGAAGTCGTAGTTGACGGTCATCACCGGGCCGTAGTCGCAGGCCGCGAGGCACTCGGCGTGCTCGAGGGTGATCGCGCCGTCGGCGGTGGTCTCGTCGTGCCCGACCCCGAGGTGTTCGGTGAGCGCGTCGTAGACCTCCTGGCCGCCGAGCACGTTGCACATGGTGTTGGTGCAGACGCTGACCAGCCAGTCGCCGGTGGGCCGCCGCTTGTACATCGTGTAGAAGGTGGCGACCGCGCCGACCTGTGCCTTGTTGAGCCCGAGCACGTCGGCGCAGAACTCGACGCCGGCCGGGGAGACGTAGCCCTCCTCGGACTGCACCAGGTGCAGCAGCGGCAGCAGTGCCGAGCGGGACCGGTCGGCCGGGTAGCGGGCGACGATCTCCCGCGCCCGCTCGTCGAGCTTCGCGTGCAGCTCGGCGCTGCGCGGCTCGCCGACACGCTGTGCCGGCACCTCGCCGGGGCCGGTCACCAGGCCGTCGAGCCGGGCCGCCGAACTGCCAAACTGAGTTTCGGTCATTAGCGATCACACCCACCCATCACCGGGTCCAGCGACGCGCCGCCCGCGATCACGTCCGCGATCAGGCCACCCTCGGCCATCGCCGGCAGCGCCTGGAGGTTGACGAAGCTGGGCTCGCGGTAGTGCACCCGGTACGGCCGGGTGCCTCCGTCGGAGACGGCGTGCACGCCCAGCTCGCCCCGGGGCGACTCGATGCCGACGTAGACCTGGCCCGCGGGCACCCGGAAGCCCTCGGTGACCAGCTTGAAGTGGTGGATCAGCGACTCCATCGACTGACCCATGATCGTGGCGACGTGCTCCAGCGAGTTGCCCATCCCGTCGACGCCGATGGCGAGCTGCGCGGGCCAGGCGATCTTCTTGTCGGCCACCATGATCGGGCCGGGGCGGAGCCTGTCGAGAGCCTGTTCGACGATCTTGAGCGACTCCCGCATCTCGGCCATCCGGACCAGGTAGCGGCCCCAGACGTCGCCGCTCTCGGTGGTCGGCACGTCGAACTCGTAGTTCTCGTAGCCGCAGTACGGCATGGTCTTGCGGATGTCCCAGGCGAGCCCGGCCGAGCGGAGCACCGGGCCGGTGACGCCGAGCGCGACGCAGCCGGTCACGTCCAGCACCCCGACGTCCCTGGTCCGCTCCAGCCAGATCGGCTGGCCGGAGAGCATGTCCTCGTATTCCTTGAGCCGCTTCGGCAGCAGCTTCAGGAACTCGCGGATCTTGACGATCGCCTCGTCCGGGATGTCCTGGGCGACTCCACCCGGCCGGACGTACGCCATGTTCATCCGGAGACCGGTGATCAGCTCGAAGATGTCGAGAATGTACTCGCGCTCCCGGAAGCCGTAGAGCATCACGTTGATCGCGCCCAGCTCCAGCGCGGTGGTGCCGATCCAGACCAGGTGCGACGAGATCCGGTTCAGCTCCATCATCAGCACCCGGATGGTGGTGGCCCGCTCGGTCACCTCGTCGGTGATGCCGAGCAGCTTCTCCACCGCCAGGCTGTAGGCGGTCTCGTTGAACAGCGGCGCCAGATAGTCCATCCGGGTGACGAAGGTGCTGCCCTGCACCCAGTTGCGGTATTCGAGGTTCTTCTCGATCCCGGTGTGCAGATAGCCGACGACCGCGCGGGCCTCCCGGACGGTCTCGCCCTCCAGCTCCAGGATCAGCCGGAGCACGCCGTGCGTGGACGGGTGCTGCGGACCCATGTTGACGATGATCCGCTCGTCGTTGATCGGGTCGTGCCCGCCGACCACCTGGTCCCAGTCGCCACCGGTGACGGTGAAGACCCGGCCCTCGGTGGTCTCCCGGGACTCGGCGTAGCTCGGGTTCGTCGAAGTCATTGGTACGACCTCCGCTGGTCGGGCGGTGGGATCTCGGCGCCCTTGTATTCGACCGGCACGCCGCCGAGCGGGTAGTCCTTGCGCTGCGGGTGGCCCTCCCAGTCGTCCGGCATCAGGATCCGGGTCAGACCGGGGTGGCCGTCGAAGACGACGCCGAACATGTCGTACGTCTCCCGCTCCTGCCAGTCGGCGGTGGGGTAGACCGACGTGACGCTCGGCACCCTCGGCTCCTCGGCGGTCACCGCGACCTCCAGCCGGAGCTGCCGGCGGTAGGTCATCGAGGTGAGCTGGTAGACGACGTGCAGCCGGCGGGTGTCGGTGCCGAGGTAGTCGACGCCGGAGACCGAGGAGCAGAGCTCGAAGCGGAGCGCCTGGTCGTCCCGGAGCACCTGGCAGACCTCGGCGATCCGCTCGGGCCGGACGTGCAGGGTCAGCTCGCCCCGGTCGACCACGACCTTCTCGACCGCGTCGCCGAAGCCCGGGTACGCCTCCTCCAGCGCGTCGGCGACCTCGTCGAAGTAGCCGCCGTACGGCCGAGGGCTGCTCACCACGCCGACCCGCTGCCGGACCAGCCCGCCGAAGCCGGAGGTGTCGCCGCTGCCGTGGATGCCGAACATGCCGCGCCCGGCAGGGCTGGCCGGCGGGTACTCGGCCGGCGCCCCGCTGGTCGCCCCGATCGGCGGCCGGGCCACCGGCACGCCGCCGCCCGGCCGGTCGCTGGTCTTGTTGGGCTCGACCGCGTCGGACCCGGTCTTCTCCGGCTCCGCCTTGGGCCCGGTCCCGTTGGGCTCGCTCATCGGCCGTTCCCCCCGACGAGGTGGTTCTGTGCCTTCATCCAGTTCTCGATCCGGAGCTGCTCCTCGCGCCCCTCGGCGACCGCCCGGGTCCACTCGGCCCGTCGTGCCCGGTCGTTGCGGTACGACGACGGCATCGAACCGGGCACCACCAGCGGCACGTCGCCGCGCGCCCGGCGCGCCTCGAGCATCTTGCGGCCGTTCGGGCCGAGCGGCTCGTGGCCGATCTTCTCGCGCAGCTTGAGGATCGCGTCGATCAGCATCTCCGGCCGGGGCGGGCAGCCGGGCAGGTACATGTCGACCGGTACGACGTGGTCCACGCCCTGCACGATCGCGTAGTTGTTGAACATGCCGCCGCTGCTGGCGCAGACGCCCATCGAGAGCACCCAGCGCGGCTCGGCCATCTGGTCGTAGATCTGCCGGAGCACCGGGGCCATCTTCTGGCTCACCCGGCCGGCCACGATCATCAGGTCCGCCTGGCGTGGCGAGGCCCGGAAGACCTCCATGCCCCACCGGCCGAGGTCGTAGTGGGCGCCACCGGCCGCCATCATCTCGATCGCGCAGCAGGCCAGCCCGAAGGTGGCGCCCCAGAACGACGACTTGCGGGACCAGTTGACCAGCTTCTCGACCGAGGTCAGCAGGATCCCGGACGGGAGCTTCTCCTCGATACCCATCTGACGACCTCCCTCAGTCCCAGTCCAGGCCGCCGCGCCGCCACACGTAGGCGTACGCGACGAAGACCGCGACGATGAACAGCACCATCTCCACGAAGCCGAACACCCCGAGCGCGTCGAAGTTGACCGCCCAGGGGTACAGGAAGATGATCTCGATGTCGAAGATTATGAACAGCATCGCTGTCAGGTAGAACTTGATCGGGAACCGGCCGCCGCCGACCGGCTGCGGGCTCGGCTCGATGCCGCACTCGTACGCCTCGAGCTTGGCTTTGTTGTAGCGCCGAGGGCCGGCGAAGCGCGCCGCGGCGACGGAGAACAGCGCAAACCCCGCAGCGAGGGCGAAGAGCCCGATGATGGGTACGTACGGCGAGAGCGACATCGTTTCCCTGCTCGTCCTTCCCGGCCTCGGTCGATTTCCGAATTCACACTATTCACAGTCGCCCGGACGGTGCCGCCCGGGGGGCCACTGGTCGCCGTTGACCGGCCCGTCAGCGGTCTACACGGCCGGAGCCGCCTTCGCCAGCCCGTTGATGATCCGGTCCATGGCGTCGCCGCCGCGCGGATCGGTGAGGTTCGCCATCAGCTTCAGCACGAACCGCATCAGGGTCGGATGCGGCATGCCGTGCTTGGTGGCGATCCGCATCACGTGCGGATTTCCGATCAATTTCACGAAGACGTTGCCGAGCCGGTAGTAGCCGCCGTAGCGGACCTTCAGCTCGGCGGGGTAGCCGGCCAGCGCGCGTTCCCGCTCGGGGCCGGCCGGGCGGGCCAGCGCCTGCACCATGATCTCGGCGGCGAGCTCACCGGACTCCATCGCGTACGCGATGCCCTCGCCGTTGAACGGGTTGACCATGCCGCCGGAGTCGCCGACCAGCAGTACCCCGCGGGTGTAGTGCGGCACCCGGTTGAAGCCCATCGGCAGGGCGGCGCCGAGGACGGGTCCGTCCGCGTTGGCCTCGTCGGCCATGCCCCACTCGGCCGGGGTGCCGGCGAGCCAGTCGACCAGCAGCCGCCGGTAGTTGGTCCGGCCGAACGCCGCCGAGGAGTTGAGCACCCCGAGCCCGACGTTGACCCGGCCGTCACCCATGCCGAAGATCCAGCCGTACCCGGGAAGCAGCTTCTCCGGGTTCTCCTTGCTGCGCAGCTCCAGCCACGACTCCAGGTAGTCGTCCTCGTGCCTCACCGGCGAGCGGTAGTAGCGGCGGACCGCGACCCCCATTGGCCGGTCCTCCCGCTTGGCCAGCCCGAGCGCCAGCGGCAGCCGCCCGGAGACGCCGTCGGAGGCGACCACCAATGGCGCGGTGAAGGTGGCCGGGGTCTTGTCCGGGCCGACCTCGGCGGTGATCCCGGTCACCCGGCCGTCCTCGGCGAGCACCGGCCCGGTGACGTTGACCCCGGTACGCAGCTCGGCGCCGGCCTCGACGGCCCGCTTCGCGAGCAGGTCGTCGAAGTCGAGCCTGGTCCGGACCAGGCCGTAGTTGGGGAAACTGGCCAGGTCCGGCCAGTCGAGTTCGAGGCGTACGCCGCCGCCGATGACCCGCAGCCCACGGTTGCGCAGCCAGCCGGACCCGGGCGAGGTGTCCACGCCGAGCTTGACGAGCTGCTTGACGGCGCGCGGGGTGAGCCCGTCACCGCAGACCTTCTCACGCGGGAACTCGGTCTTCTCCAGCAGCAGCACGCGCACACCGTGCCGGGCCAGGTGATAGGCGGTGGTGGATCCGCCGGGACCGGCGCCCACGACGATGACATCGGCGTCGTTGTCGACCGTGGTCATCCGCGCCTCCCCTCGCCGTCGCTCGTGAAATGCTTCACAAGCCTCGTCAGGGGAGGAGTCTAAGACCGCCACGTGGCCGGCAGCCGGTTAGGTGAACCTAACTTGCCGAGGTAGGCGTGGTGGATACGTTTCCGGGCCGGTTATGCGCCGGTGGATCCCGTCAGGTCGGGTCGGCGGTCCGGTATCAGGTCCGGTCCTCGCCCTCCCTGCGGGCCGGCCGGCGCTCGATCGGTCCCGGCGTGCCCGGTGCCGGCTCGGCCGGGTGCGGATCGCTCGGCGGCCGTACCGGATGCGGATCGGTGGGCCGTGGCTCCGCCGGATGCGGCTCGACCGGACCGGGTGTCGCCGGATGCGGGTCGGCCGGGCCGGGCCGGCCGGGCTGTGGCTGCCCCGGACCGGGGCGGGCCGGATGCGGCTCCGGCGGGTTCGGGCTGGTCGGACGCGGCTCGACCGGATAGCCGGGCGTCGACGCGCTGCCGTTGGGGGTGCCGCCGGGCGTGGCATTGTGTGAAGCGCCGGGCGTTGCGTCCCGAGGGCCGCCGGAGGCTCCGGCCCTCTGCTCCTCCGATGGCCGCTCGGGCTCGTACGGCAACTGCTCGCGTAGCGCGCCGCCGCTGACCCGGTCGAGCGCGGCCAGCACGTCCGCGACCACGGTCCGGATCGCCTCCGGATCGGGTCCGGCCAGTTCCCGGATCTGCGCGATCAGCTCGGCGGCCTCGGCCCTCGGATCGGCCGCCTCCCGCCCCGGGGCCTCGTCACCCCGGGGCCGCGCGACCGGTGGACCGGCGATCGCCGGCGTCTCCTCGGCCGGCTGCTCGCCGTCGGCCTGCCGGTCTGCCCCCGCCATGGGCGCAGCCTACGGGGTGGAATGCCCCTTCGCGGATCAAACCCGCCGAAAGCGCCCCGAACGCATCTTGTCAGGACCGGACCGCACGGTGCAGCGCGACGATGCCGCCGGTCAGGTTGCGCCAGCCGACCCGGTGCCATCCGGAGCGGCCGATCTGCGCGGCCAGCCCCGCCTGGTCCGGCCAGGCCCGGATCGACTCGGCCAGGTAGACGTAGGCGTCCGGGTTGCTCGCCACGGCCCGGGCGACCGCCGGCAGCGACCGCATCAGGTAGGAGAGGTAGACCGTGCGGAAGACCGGGTTCGTCGGGGTGCTGAACTCGCAGACCACCAGCCGGCCGCCGGGCCGGGTGACCCGGGCCATCTCCCGGAGCGCCGCCCCGGTGTCGACCACGTTGCGCAGCGCCAGCGAGATGGTGACCGCGTCGAACGCCTCGTCCGGAAAGGGCAGCCGGAGCGCGTCACCGGCCAGCAGCGGGAGCTCGGGCCGGCTCCGCCGGCCCGCCCGGAGCATCCCGATCGAGAGATCGAGCCCCACCGCGTACGCCCCGGAGGTGGCCAGCTCGGCGGTGGAGACCCCGGTGCCGGCCCCCACGTCCAGCACCCGGTCGCCGGGGCGGAGTTCGAGGGCGGCCAGGGTGGCCCGGCGCCACCGCCGGTCCCGGCCGAACGAGATCACGGTGTTGGTCAGGTCATACCGGGAGGCCACCTCGTCGAACATCGCCGCCACCTCGTGCGGCTGCTTCTCGAGGCTGGCCCGCCGTCCGGACGGGGTACGGGTCACGCCGGACTAGTCTGCCAGCCCCTGCCCGTCCGCCCGTGCCGGGGCGCAACCACCACGGGCGAGGGCGCAGACACCACGGGCGAGGTGGTCTCCCACCTCGCCCGTGCTGCGGTGCGTTATGTGAACGGCCCTCATGGACCGATAGAGGACGACCCCCGGTGCGCCGCGTCCCGGCCCGCCCGGGCCGGTCCGTCCGCGACGGTCAGCGGTACGTGTCGGCGACGCTATCGGTTCCGCGGCCCCGCTCGCGCTCCCTTGATCCAACTGTTATGACCACCGGAGTGCGCCCGGCTCCCAAGAATGTCCTGCTCAGGGGCTATTTATCCGGCTCGGCCGGCGCATTGTCGTCGGATCGGCGCCCAGGACCGCCCCCTCGCCCACCTGGCACTGACCGAATGGACGAGGGTAACTGGAGCGGCCACGGCACGCGGAAGCCGGCGTGCCCCCGGGCGGGCGGCTGCCTCAACGCGGCGGCTGCCCCGGCACGGCGGCTGCCTCAGCGGGCCTGGACGAGCGGGAGGCTCCGGCCGGCGCCGCCACCGGGCAGCGCGATCGAGGAGAAGTGCGACACGACCCGGTCGTCTGTCGGGTCGTCCGCCGGGGTCCGGTGCACCGCGAGATGCCGGTAGAGGGTGTCCCGCTGGGCCGGGATCCGGCCGGCGGACCGGATCATCCAGATCAGCTCGTGCAGGTTCGACCGGTGCCGTGCCCCGGCCGAGGAGATGACGTTCTCCTCCAGCATGATCGAGCCGAGGTCGTCCACCCCCATGTGCAGGGCGAGTTGGCCCGCCTCCTTGCCGGTGGTCAGCCAGGACGCCTGCAGGTGCGGCACGGTCTCGAAGAATAGCCGGGCCACCGCGATCAGCCGCAGGTATTCCAGGGTGGTCGCCTGGGTGCGGCCCTTGAGGTGGTTGTTCTCCGGCTGGTAGGTCCAGGGAATGAACGCCCGGAAGCCCCGGGTACGGTCCTGCACGTCGCGGATCATCCGCAGGTGCTCGATCCGCTCGGCGTTGGTCTCCCCGGTGCCCATCATCATCGTCGCGGTCGACTCGATGCCCTGCCGGTGTGCGAGTTCCATCACCTCCAGCCAGCGCGCGCCGGACTCCTTCAGCGGGGCGATCGCCCTGCGCGGCCGCTCGGGCAGCATCTCGGCGCCGGCGCCGGCGATCGAGTCCAGCCCGGCGGCCTTGATCCGGCTGATCGCCTCGTCCAGGCTCACACCGGAGACCTTCGCCATGTGCAGGATCTCGCTCGGCCCGATCGAGTGGATGGCGAGCTGCGGGTACGCCCGCTTGACCGAGGAGAAGAGCTCCTCGTAGTACTCCACCCCGTAGTCCGGGTGGTGGCCGCCCTGGAGCATCACCTGGGTCGCGCCCAGCTCGACGGCCTCGGCGCAGCGGCGCAGGATCTCCTCCGTCGGGTGCGTCCAGCCCTCCCGGTGCTTCGGCGCCCGGTAGAAGGCGCAGAACTTGCAGGCGGTGACGCAGACGTTGGTGTAGTTGATGTTGCGGTCGATCAGGTACGTCACGATGTTGTCCGGGTACCGGCGTCGGCGTACCGCGTCCGCGGCCTCGCCCAGGGCATGGAAGGGCGCCTCGGTGTAGAGCAGCAGCGCCTCCTCGGGGCTGATCCGCCCGCCCTCCGCGCCACGCTGCAGGATGCTGTCGATCTCCCGGCTCACCGTCACACCCCCGAGGGTACGTCGTGGCCCGCCCCACCTCGACCTCCGTCCCGGCCGATGTGATCCCGACCCGGGTGCGGGGAAACCCGCCGACGCCTTCGGCGGCAGCACGGCGAGCCGGACGCGTTGAGAGGCGGCACCCTCCTCATTTGGGCCACGGTCGGCATCTTCGGCACGAACGCCTCCGGCAGGTCGAACGTGATCAAGGCCCTGCACTTCGCCAGGGATGCGGCTCGCTACTCGCACCAGCGCTGGCTGCCGGAGGAGCCGATCCCGGAGCGCTGGCCGTTCCGGCTCGATACGGGCAGCGCCGCCCGGCCGAGCGAGTTCGCCTTCGACATCGTCGTCGGCGAAGTGCGCTACGAGTTCGGCTTCGCCCTGGACGACGAAGTTGTCCAGCGAGAGTGGCCACGATCCGGCAACGAACCAACGTGGCGCACAGCTCGTTTTCAACAGCCACGATGTCGGGCTGCTCGGACGACACCACGGGGTCACCCTGGGCAGGGATCAGGTCTGGCTCACCGAGAAGGACCCGGCCGGCGCTACCCGGCTGTACCCGCTCACCGAGTTCCGGGTACGCGATGGCGTTCCGGGTACGCGATGGCGGTCGAAAGGCAGGTGCGGCGCGCGCCCAACCGTCGGCCCACCGGTCAGAGCGTGCAGCTTCCGTTGTCGGGGTTGACGCACTTGGCCCGACTCCACACCGTCTCGAAGTTGTCGTGGAAGTCGTTCCAGACGGTCGGGTGCTCGATCTTCACCAGGGTCTCGTCGTGGTCGGTCAGGGCCGGGTCGGTGACGTTGTGCGAGCCGGTGAAGACGACGCTGCGGCCGGCCACACCGGCGAAGGTACCCCGGATGATGATGTTCTTGGAGTGCAGGCTGACCACCCGGCCGTCGTAGTTGCTGGCCTCGGCGTCGTGGTACTTCTTCAACGAGACGTTCGGCTGCCCGTTCAGGGTGGCGTACGCGGTGCTGCCCATCGAGCCGTAGACGACCCGGACCCGGCAGCCCATCCGGCCGATCCGGCGCAGTTGCTCGGCGACGCGTGGGCGGGCGTTGGTGAACTGGGCGTGCGCCACGTCGACCGAGCAGCCGCTGGCATAGGCGTTCACCTCGGCGAGCCGGTTCGCCAGGGTGTCGCTGTCCGCCCGGGGCGAGTGGTAGACCGTGACGGCGGTGGTCGGCGACTTGTAGTAGCCGTTGGCGGCGTTGAAGTAGTCGTTGTTCTTCCGCTGCGCCCGCATGTCGTTGAAGTACGCGGTGAAGTGGTCGTACAGCTCGTAGTCCTCGTGCACGATCAGCGCGCTGTTGAAGAGGTTGTTCTGGCTGAAGGTGAGGTTCTGCGAGCTGACGAAGACGACCCGTTTCATGGTGCCGCTGGTGGAGAACGTGAAGACCTTGTTGTGGTTGATCGAGTTGCTCTTGTTGCCGATGCAGGCGGTCGAGCCGGCCACCGTCGACGAGGTCCTGCCGCAGATCACCAGGTCGTCCAGGTTCGCCGACTTGAGCAGCGGCACCGCCGTGTTGTCGGCCCGGGTGTTCACCCCGCCGCCGGTCTCGTCCAGCACCACCCGGACGACGACGCCCCGGGTCGCCGCCCGCTGCAACGCCTCCGCCACCACCGGGGAACTCCAGCTGTACATGATGCCCCGGATGTAGCTGCCGGCCGGCACGCCGTCGGCGAGCCGGACCAGCTCGTCCTCGATCGCCCGGTCCCGGGTGCCGTCCTCGGCCGGGATGTTGAACCGGGTGTACGCCGGGAACGGGTCGGCGGCGGCAGCGGCCCCGTCCGGTGCGGGAGCGGCGGCGGCCGTCGCGGTCGGGGCGGGCAGGATCGCCGCCAGCATCCCGAGCACGGCACAGGACGCCAGTGCGGCGTTGACGGGGGTACGGCGCGGGCCCAGACTTCTCATACCCCGTTACTAGTATAAATGTTTCAATCGAGCAACACTCTGCGCAGGAATTTTTCAACCGCTTGCGGTCCGGACCGCGCGGGACCGCAGCCCACGAGCCAGTTCGGAGGCAAACGGTGCAGGTCGTCTTCCAGGTGTCCCCGGACCGTCGGCGCCGGGTCCGGGCAACCCGACGGGCGATGCGGCCGTACGGGGCGATCGTCTGGGTCGGCTGCCTGATCATCGTGCTGGGTGGCGTCACGATCGCGGCGCTCGACCCGGCCGATCCGCAGGGCGTGCTGTTCATCGTGCTCGGCCTCGTCATGCTGGTGCTGGCACTGCGCCTGCCCTGGCTGGCGGTCCGGATGCAGGGTTGGCTCCTCGACTCACCCGCGACGGTCACGGTCACCCCGGAAAAACTCTAGGCGGCCAGCCGTGCCGTGTGACGAGGTCGTGCACACTGCCAGCGGCCCTTGCCTCGATCGCCACCGGCGCCGGCATGCGGCCGGCGTAGCGGGCGCACAAGCGGGGCAGCTCGACAGTGCGTCCAGCCGGGCGGAGACCGCCCGCCCGCTCAGCCGTCGTAGTCGACGACCAGCGTGTCGGTGAGCGGGCTGGACTGGCAGGTCAGCACGTATCCGGCGGCGACCTCGTCCGGCTCCAGGGCATAGTTGCGGGCCATCGACACCTCGCCCGCGACCACCTTGGCCCGGCAGGTCGAACAGACTCCGCCCTTGCAGGCGTACGGCAGCTCGCCGCGGACCCGCAGCGCCGCGTCCAGCACCCGCTCGTCGCGCCCCATCCGAAATCTCGACGCCCGGCCGTCCAGCCGGATCGTCACCTCGGAACCGGCGTCGGCCGCCGTGCTCGCCGTCCGGACCACTGGCGCGGGCGGCGCATCCACATGGAACAACTCCGCGTGTACGGCCGCCACCGGCACCCCGCGCTCGGCGAGCACCCGCCGCGCGTCCAACACCATCTGGTAGGGCCCGCAGAGGAACCACTCGTCGATCCGGTCCCCCGGCACGATGCTGTCGAGCAGCCGGCCGAGCCGGTCCGCGTCGACCCGGCCGGAGAGCAGCGGCGACTCCCCCGGCTCCCGGGAGAGCACGTGCACCAGGTGCAGCCGCTCAGGATACCGGTCCTTCAGGTCGGCCAGCTCCTCCACGAACATCACGGTCCGGCTGTGGCGGTTGCCGTACACCAGGGTGAAGGTGCTGGCCGGCTCGACGGCGAGCGCGGTGGCGACCAGCGAGAGCACCGGGGTGATGCCCGACCCGGCGACCACCCCGGCGTAGTGCCGGACCCGGTCCGGCGCGAACGCCGTACCGAACTGCCCCAGTGGCGGCAACACCTCCACGGTGTCGCCGGCCCGCAGCGCCGAGACCGCGAAGCTGGAAAAGGCGCCGCCCGGCACCTCCCGTACACCGATTCGGAGCTTCCCGGTCGCCGCCAGCTCGGCCGGGGTCGAGCAGATCGAGTACGACCGTCGCACCTCCGCCCCGTCCGGGACGAACCGCCGCACCGTCAGGTGCTGGCCGGCCCGGAAGGCGAAGCTCTCACGCAACTCGGCCGGCACCTCGAAGGTGACCGCGACAGCATCCTCGGTCAACACGTCGACCGCCGCGACCGGCAACGGATGGAAGACCGGCCGTCGGCGTACCGGCCGTCTGATCGTCACGCTCATTGGTGCACCCTCGGGTTGGTCGTCACGTTCAGAAGGCCCTCAGGTGGTCGAAGGGTTCCCGGCAGGCCCGGCACCGCCACAGCGACTTGCAGGCGGTGGAGCCGAACCGGCTGACCTGCTCGGTGTCGGGCGCCCCGCAATGCGGGCACCGCACACTCAACGCCACCCGCACCGGTGCAAGGAAGGGCCCCCGCATATCGTTTTCTGTCGTAGAAGGGCCCCCGCCTAACACGTCGGCGCCGGTGGCCGGTCCCGGTGGGGCGATGCCGGCGGCGGCCAGCTTGGCCCGGCCGGCCTCGGAGATCCAGTCGGTGCTCCAGGCGGGGGCGAATACCGTGACGACCTCGGCGTCCGGGTGCCCGGCGGCGGCCAGTGCGGCCCGGATGTCGGCGCGGATCACGTCCATCGCCGGACAGCCGGTGTAGGTGGGGGTGATGGTCACGGTGATCCGGCCGGTCGCCGCGTCCGCCGTGACGCCGCGGAGCACGCCGAGGTCCTCGATGGTCAGCACCCGCAGTTCCGGGTCGACCACCGCGGCGGCCGCCCGGCGCGCCTCCGGAAGCCGGTCAGCGCCCACCACCGGGAGCCGGTCAGCGCTGTCAGCGCCCACCATCGGGAGCCGGTCAGCGCTCGCCTCCGGAGGCCGGTCAGCGCTGTCAGCGCTCGCCTCCGGAAGCCGGTCAGCGCTCACCAGCGGGCTCCCGGATGCGACCGGTGCAGCACCTGCATCTCGGCGAGCAGGTAGGAGAGGTGTTCGGTGTGCAGCCCTGCCCGGCCGCCGCTCGGGGCCCAGCTGTCAGCCGGGCGCTGCAGCGTCGCGGTTTCCAGCACCGGTTCGACGGCCGCGAGGAAGGCAGCGCGCAGCCCGGCCGGGTCGACCGGTGCGGCCGGGTCGGCGACGAAGAGCTCGTGCGTGTACGGCCACACCTCGTCCACCGCCGCCTGCATCCGCCGGTGCGACTCCTCGGTGCCGTCGCCGAGGCGTACCGTCCAGAGGCTGGCGTGGTCGAGGTGGTAGGCGACCTCCTTGCGGGCCTTCCCGGCGATGGCGGCGAGCCGCTCGTCGGCGCAGCCGGCGAGCGCGGCGTAGAGCGGCACCTGGTAGGCGGCGAGGAAGAGCAGCTTGGCCATGGTGACCGCGAAGTCGCCGTTGGGCAGCTCGACCAGGAGGCAGTTGCGGTACTCCCGGTCGTCGCGCAGGTACGCCAGCGCGTCCTCGTCCCGGCCGGCCCCCTCCCGCTCCCCGGCGTAGCTCAGCAGCAGCCGGGCGGCGCCGAGCTGGTCCAGGGCGATGTTGGCCAACGCGACGTCCTCCTCCAGCTCAGGTGCTGCGGCGACCCATTCGCCGAGCCGCTGCGCGGCGACCAGGGCGTCGTCGCCGAGCCCGAGCAGGTAGTCGAGCGTGGGGGGCGTGCCGGGGGCGTTCACAGGTGCGCCGCCCCGTCGGGCACCGGGTAGAAGGTGGGGTGCCGGTAGACCTTGTCGGCGGCGGGCGCGAAGAAGGCGTCCTTCTCGTCGGGGCTCGACGCGGTGATCGCGTGCGCCGGCACGACCCAGATCGACACCCCCTCCTGCCGCCGGGTGTAGAGGTCGCGGGCGTTGCGGAGCGCCAGCTCGGCGTCGGGGGCGTGCAGGCTGCCGACGTGGGTGTGCGAGAGGCCGCGCCGGGCGCGGACGAAGACCTCCCAGAGCGGCCACCCGGCCCGGTCCCGCTGCGGCTCCGCCCGGTCCCCCTGTGCCGCCGTCATGCCGGCACCGCCGTCCGGTCGGCCGGGTGCCCGGCCCGGTCGGCGGAGCGCTTGGCGGCGTACGCGGCGGCGGCCTCGCGTACCCAGGCGCCGTCGGCGTGCGCCCGGCGGCGGTGTGTGATCCGTTGCCGGTTGCACGGCCCGTCGCCGGAGATCACCCGCATCAGCTCCGCGTAGTCGGGCTGGGTGTAGTCGTACGCCTGCCGCGACTCGTTCCACCGCAGGTCCGGGTCGGGCAGGGTCAGGCCGAGCACCTCGGCCTGCTGCACGCACATGTCCACGAAGCGCTGGCGCAGCTCGTCGTTGGAGAAACGCTTGATCTTCCAGGCCATCGACTGCTGGGAGTGCGTGGAGTCGCCGTCCGGCGGGCCGAACATCGCCAACGACGGATACCACCAGCGGTCCACCGCGTCCTGGGCCATCGCCCGTTGGGCGGGGGTGCCGGTGGCGAGGGTGTAGAGGATCTCGTAGCCCTGCCGCTGGTGGAAGGACTCCTCCTTGCAGATCCGGATCATCGCTCGGGCGTAGGGCCCGTACGAGCACCGGCAGAGCGGGACCTGGTTGACGATTGCCGCGCCGTCCACCAGCCAACCGATGGCTCCGACGTCCGCCCAGGTCAGAGTCGGGTAGTTGAAGATCGAGCTGTACTTCTGCCGGCCCGAGAGGAGCAACTCGACAAGCTCGTCCCGGGTGACCCCGAGGGTCTCGGCGGCGGCGTAGAGGTAGAGCCCGTGCCCGGCCTCGTCCTGGACCTTGGCGAGCAGGATCGCCTTGCGCTTCAGCGAGGGCGCCCGGCTGATCCAGTTCCCCTCTGGCTGCATGCCGATGATCTCGGAGTGGGCGTGCTGGGCGATCTGCCGGACCAGGGTCTTCCGGTACGCCTCCGGCATCCAGTCCCGGGGCTCGATCTTCTGGTCGGCGTCGATCAGCGCGGTGAAGTACTCCTGCGGGCCGGCGTCGTCCGCCGCGCCGTGCCCGGGGCGTCCCCGGTCGGCGGCGGTCCGCAGCGCCGCCTCCGCCGCCTCGACCTGATCGAGCAGGCCGCTGGCGGCTCCGTCGTCGGGGACCGGGAAGTCATGTCCGTACACGTACCAAGTGTTACAGCTCAACTAGCCAGTAACCAAGACGTGTAATAGAAATGCCGCCCAGTGCCCGCGTCCCATGGCCGTGACGACCGGGACCAAATGTCGCACTGATGGGTGAATGAGTCTGGTCACAGCGCCTTGATATTTGGAGTTTATTACCACATAACCGGTGATTTCGCCGCCGTATCGAAGGAGTCCTCGGCTTCACCATCTGGCGGATCGGGCTGCGGCACGTAAACTTTCCCCGTTCCGTCCTGTCGCCTCCCCCGGCAGGCCGGACGCGGAGCACCGCCGGTGTGGGGCTGGCGGGCCGCGTCGACGACCACTACCGGCAGCAGTAACACGAGGCAGCCTGCGGGACTGTCCCGGCCCCCCGACCTCACCCTTGGAGCCCCCAACTCATGCGTCCCCGCGTGATCCTGGTGCTCGCCATCACGGCAGTCGTGCTTGGCGGCCTACTGATCGTCCCCGCCGCGTATGCCCGACTGATCGAGCCGGGCGGGACGTTGGCCTCGGGAGAGTCGGCATTGGTCGGCATCGAGCCGTCCACGCCACCGCCGCCGACGCTGGCCGCCGCGCCGGTGACCGTCCGCGATGTCGACGGCTTCTTCTCCTGGGCGCTCCTCGACCGGGAGAGCGGAAAGATCTCCGGGGCCAAGAACATGACCTCGACCAACTCGACCGAGTCGATGATCAAGGTCTGGATCGTCGCCGACTATCTTCGCCGGCTCGGCGACAAGACACCGCCGGAGTCGATGTTGCGGGCGGGCAGCACCGCGATCCGCGACAGCAACGACATCTCGGCGGAGCGGCTCTACAGCCTGGGTGGCCGGGGCGCGGTGATCGATCGCCTGATCAAGATGTGCGGCCTGACCGACACCCGCAAGGTCGTGCCACCGGGCGAAAAGTCCGTCTGGTGGAGCTACACCGAGATGTCGCCCCGGGACGCGGTGCGGATGGGCGAGTGCGTCAAGGACGGCACCGCCGCCGGACCGACGTGGACCAAGTGGGTGCTGGACGAGATGGCCAAGGTACGCGGCACCACCGCCCCGAAGGACCAGAAGGCCAAAGAGGCCGGCGGGCGCTGGGGGATCATCGACGGCCTGCCCAAGGGGGTCCTGGCGCAGGGCCCGGTCGCGATCAAGAACGGCTGGACGTTGATCTTCGCCGACGGCAAGTGGCACCTCAACTGCCTGGCGATCAGTGACGACTGGGTGCTTGCCGTGATGACCCGGTACTCCGGCCGCAAGGGCCTCGACTACGGCGCCGACGTCTGCGCCAGCGTCGCCAGCCAACTGGTCACGCCGCTGCCCGGTGCGGTGCTCAAGGTCCCGCAGCCCCTCACCGTGGCAAAGCCCTGATGGGCGCCGAGGAACGCGCCGCACGGCGCCGGGCCCGGGCCAACCGCAGCACCCTGCTCCGGCTCGCCCTGTTCACCGGCGTACTGCTGGCTCTGGTGCTGGCCGGGCTCCGGCTGATGCCGGGCTCGCCGTTCGCCAGTACCGCCGCCGCCAAGTGGGGTCAGCCGGCGTCGAGGACGGCATCCACCGACGCGACCCCTGGCGAGCGGCCGAGCACGCCCACCCCGACGCCGAGCCCGGAACTGCCGCCGCTGCCGGTGGCCCCGACGGACGTGAAGATCAGCAAAGACGGCTGGTGGAACTGGGCGCTGATGGACACCCGGACCGGCAAGATCTCCGGGTCGGACAACATGGACGAGACCAACCCGACCGCCTCGATGATCAAGGCATGGATCGGCGCGGACTACCTGCGCCGGGCCGCCGAGAAGGGTGACACCCCGAGCGACAGCCGGCTGAACCAGGTCTCGATCATGATCCGGGACAGTGACAACAACGCCGCGCAGACGCTCTACGAACTGAACGGCGGCACCGCGTCGATCAAGCGCCTGATCAGCATCTGCGACCTGACCGACAGCAGCCCGGCCGCCGACGGCGGTTGGAGCCGTACCGCGCTCTCGGCCCGGGACACCGCGCGGATGGGTGCCTGCATAGCCGACGGGCGGGCCGCTGGTCCGAAGTGGACCAGGTGGCTCCTCGACGAGATGCGCGCCGTACGCGGGGTCGGCAACTTCGGCATCCGCAAGGCGTTCCCGGCCGCCGAGCAGAAGGGCATCGGGATCAAGAACGGCTGGGTGGACCGGCAGCGCGAGCAGAGGTACACGGTCAACTGCCTGGCCATCGGCGACGGCTGGACGATGGCGGTGGAGACCCGCTACGCGCTCGACCTCGGCTACACCTACGGGGCCAAGATCTGCGAGGACGTGGCCCGGCAACTGCGGGCCGCCGCCTCCGACGCCGGCTGAGACGCCTCCGACGCCGGCTGAGGCCGGCCGCGCCCCCGCCGTCGGTCCGACCCGGCCCGATCAGGCGGAGTAGAAGGCCGGGCCGTCGACCGGCAGGGCCGGGACACCGGCCAGGTCGACGGCACGGCGGGCGAACTCCCGCAGCCCGGCCACCTGCCGCTGCCCGAGCGAGAAGTCGAGCGTCCGGAAGTAGGTGGCGAGGGTGCCCGCGTCGAACGGCTCCCACCGGGCCGCCGCCTCGGCCACCTCGTCGAGTTCGGCGAGGCAGAGGTCGCGGGAGCGCAGGAACGCCTGGTGCACGTCCTTGACCTGTCCCGGGTGCTCGGCGGCGAAGTCCCGGCGTACCGCCCAGACGGCGAAGACCATCGGCAGCCCGGTCCACTCCCGCCACGCCTGCCCGAGGTCGGTCACTGCCAGGCCGCGGCGGGGCGCCTCGTAGAGGGCACGCAGGGCGACGTCACCGATCAGCACGCCGGCCTCGGCCTCCAGCAGCATGGTCGTCAGGTCGGGCGGGCAGCTGAAATATTCCGGCCGTACGCCGTACTGGTCGGCGAGGAGCATCCGGGCCAGCAGCACCCCGGTCCGGGAGGTGGAGCCGAGGGCGACCCTGGCGCCGTCCAGCTCGGCCAGCGGCCGGGTCGAGACGATGTTGACCGAGAGCACCGGGCCGTCGCTGCCGACCGCCAGATCCGGCAGGAGCAGCAGCTCGTCGGCGTGCCTGAGGTATTCGACAAGGGTTATCGGGCCGATGTCGAGGTCACCGGCGACCAGGGCGGCGCTCAGTCGCTCCGGTGAGTCCTTGTGCAGCTCGACGTCGATCAACGCGCCGGAGCGCATCAGCCCCCAGTAGATCGGCAGGCAGTTGAGGAACTGGATATGTCCTACCCGGGGTCGCCGCAGCTCGGTCATGATCCGACCGTAGCCGTCGGCTCGACCTGCCGCCCGGCGGACCGGGCCGGAAGTGGCGCGGGACGCAGGCGGGTCCGTTCCCGCCGGGTGGCCCGGAACACGACCGGGGTCACGGCGGCGACCACGGCCAGGCCGGCGAGCCCGGTCGCAAGCACCGGACGTGCCGGTACCGCCGGGGTCACTCCATCGGCAGCGCCGCGTAGTGGACCATCACCGGGCGGGAGCCCTCCGGCGGGTCGACCCGCTCGCGGCGCCGGTACGGACGCATCAACTCCCGGATCGCGTCGTTCAGCTCGGTCAACTCCTCGGCGGTCAGCATCAGCACCGCGCCGCCGTACTGGGAGGCGTCGTACCACTCCTTCGGCTCCTCGCCGGCACGCCGGGCCCCACTGCCGGATCCGCTCCATGTCGCGGGCGGCGTAGACCTCGATCAGGGTCTCCAGCGCGGCCTTCGCCTCCGGCGACGCGTCCCGGCTGCCGGCCGGCCCGATCGACGGAGTGCCCGGCCTCCACGCCCCAGGAACCGACGCCGCTGCGCCAGAGCCGCTCCCGGGCATCGCCCCGGCTCGGCGCCTGCTCGACCAGGCCGAACTTCGCCAGCTCCCGCAGGTGGTAGCTGACCGCGCTCGGCGAGAGCCCCACGATCTCGGCACACTCGGTGGCGGTGACGGCCGCCCCGGTGGTGCTCAGATGTTCCATGATCCCCAGCCGGGCAGGGTGCGCCAGGGCCCGCATCACCTGCGGGTCGCTGATCATCATCGGGCGCTGTTCCACCGGACGTTCGGTCATGCCGCCATGATTCCGCCTCCGGCACAACCCGGGGCAGGGGCCCGGCCTCCCAGCTACTACAAACTGTTCGTGGTACCCCGAAAATCAGTGGAGCGGGTGCCGGGCCGCGGGTAGGCTGGCTGGCCGCTTGACGGCCGAGGTGAGAATGCACCGCAGCGGACGTCCCCGCGCCGGGTGCCGGCCATCCGCCCCGGACACGCGAGCGAGCAGCCGACGCGCAGCCGCGCCGATGGGAAACCAGCATGCCCGCACACGATCTCGACACCGACCTGGAGCACGAACGCGCACACCTGACCGCCTCCCGGGCCGCCCTGCGGCGGATGCGGGAGCACGCCGAGTCGCTCTTCCGCACCGGCCAGGACGTCGCCGGGGACGCGTACGCGGCCGAGACGCTCGGCCGGACCCTCTCCCGGCGGGTCGCCGAACTCGCCGACGACCCGAACACCCCGCTCTTCTTCGGCCGGCTCGACTTCGCCGACGCCAGCCACCACATCGGCCGCCGGCACGTCACCGACCCGCGCGGGGAGCCGATGGTGCTCGACTGGCGGGCCCCGATCTCCCGTTCGTTCTACCGGGCCAGCGTCCGGGACCCGCAGGGGGTCGTCGTCCGGCGGCGGTTCGGCTTCGGCGGCGGCGAGCTGACCAGCTTCGAGGACGAACACCTGGACCGGGGTGAGGAGTACGGCACCCGCAGCCGGATCCTCACCGCCGAGATCGAACGCCCCCGGGT
Organism: Plantactinospora sp. WMMC1484; assembly: GCF_049315195.1. Taxonomy (NCBI): domain Bacteria; kingdom Bacillati; phylum Actinomycetota; class Actinomycetes; order Micromonosporales; family Micromonosporaceae; genus Plantactinospora; species Plantactinospora sp. WMMC1484. The sequence continues at coordinate 1,701,658 of NZ_CP186055.1, read as the reverse complement.
CGGGCCGATGCGGGACATCGTCGCCACCATCCAGCCCGAGCAGGACGAGCTGGTCCGGGCCGACCTGGCCGACTCGATCTGCGTACAGGGTGCGCCGGGGACCGGGAAGACGGCGGTCGGGCTGCACCGGGCGGCGTACCTGCTCTATCTGCACCGGGAGCGGTTGCGCCGCTCCGGCGTACTGGTGGTCGGGCCGAACCGGGCCTTCCTCTCCTACATCTCGGCGGTGCTGCCCGCGCTCGGCGAGGTCGAGGTGACCCAGGCGACCGTCGAGGACCTGCTTCCCATCCCGGTGCGCGCGGTCGACCCGCCGGCCACCGCCGCGCTGAAACACGACCCCCGGATGGCCGAGGTGCTGCGCCGGGCCCTGGTCGGTCAGCTCCGCACCCCGGAGGAGCCGATCGTGGTCTCCGACGGCTCCTACCGGTGGCGGGTCACGGCCGAGGCGCTGCGCCGGGTGGTCGAGGAGGCCCGCCGGGAGCGGCTGCCGTACGCGACCGGCCGGGACCGGGTCCGGGCCCGGGTCGTCGGCCTGCTGCAACGGCAGTCGGAGGCGCGCCGGGGCGACTCGCCCGGCGAGGGCTGGCTGCGCCGGATGGGCCGGTCGAAGCCGGTCACCGCGTTCCTCGACCGGTGCTGGCCGGCGGTCACCCCGGACGGGCTGCTGCACCGGCTGCTCGCCGACCCGCAGGTGCTGGCCGACGCCGCCGACGGGCTGCTCACCGAGGCCGAGCAGAGGCTGCTGAGCTGGCCGAAGCCGCCCCGCACCCCGAAGGCGGCGAGGTGGAGCGCGGCCGACGCCGTACTCGTCGACGAGGCCGCCGGGCTGGTCGAGCGGCTGCCCAGCTTCGGGCACGTGGTGGTGGACGAGGCACAGGACCTCTCCCCGATGCAGTGCCGGCTGATCGCCCGGCGCAGCGAGCACGGCTCGATCACGCTCCTCGGCGACCTCGCCCAGGGCACCGCGCCGTGGGCCGCCACCGACTGGCGGGAGACACTGCGACACCTCGGCAAGCCGGACGCCTCCGTGGTGCCGCTGACCCTCGGCTTCCGGGTGCCGGCCGCCGTGCTGGCGCTGGCCAACCGGCTGCTGCCGGCGCTCGCCGTCGACGTACCGCCGGCCGAGTCGCTCCGTTCCGACGGCGCGCTCGACATCCGTACCGTGACCGACCTGCCGGCCGCGACGGTGGCCGAGGTGCGCGCGGCGCTGGCCCACGACGGCTCGATCGCGGTGATCGCCGCCGACGACGAGGCGGAGCGGCTCCGCGCGGCGCTCGCCGTTGCCGGCATCCCGACCGCGACCGCCGACGAGGTCGCGGTGGCGGCGCGGGTCACCGTCGTCCCGGCCACCCTGGCGAAGGGCCTGGAGTACGACCACGTGATCGTGGTGGAGCCGGCCCGGATCGTGGCGGCGGAACCGCGCGGCCTGCACCGGCTCTACGTGGTGCTGACCCGGGCGGTGTCCCGACTCGCCGTGCTGCACACCGAGCCGCTCCCCGCACCGCTCTGACGCCGAGGCATGTTAGGAAGGGCCCCCGCATATACAAAAAGCGATAAGAAGGGGCCCTTCCTTGCATCGCGTCCGCCGCAGGGTGGAACCAGGCGGCGGAGCCGGTGCCGGCGGATCGTCCACGGTGCCGAGACGCGGTTCGGCACCGGAGTGGACGTTCCACCGGGCCGGGCGGGACATGATGCGGGGGAAGAACTTGACACCTGTCTGGGGAGGATCCGTGAGCGCGTTCCGTCCGTACCAGTCCCGACGCGACTTCCTGCGTACCGCCGTGGGGTCGAGCGTGGCGGCGACCGCGCTCGTCGCCGGTGCCGCCCCGGCGGTGGCCGCCCCGGTCGGTGCGGCGCCCACCGGCTCCGGTGGTTCGCTGCCGGACGAGACGCTCCGCGCCGGGCTGCGGGCGATCACCGATGCCGGGATGCCCGGTGTCTTCGCCGAGGTGCGCGACGGCCGCGCGACCTGGCGGGGCGCCAGCGGCGTCGCCGACGTGACCACCGGCCGGCCGATGCGCCCGGACCTCCTGCACCGGGTCGGCAGCATCACCAAGACGTTCGTGGCGACCGCACTGCTGCAGCTCGTCGCCGAGCGCCGGCTGGTGCTCGACGCGCCGCTGCGCCGCTACCTGCCCCGGCTCGCTCCGGACGGGGTGACCGTCCGGATGCTGCTCGACCACACCAGCGGGATCAACGACTACGACCACGTCATCTTCGGCACGGTGGAGAGCATCGAGAAATACCAGCACACCACGATCCGGCCACGCGAGCTGGTCGAGATCGGGTTGGGCCAGGAGCCGACGAACCCGCCCGGTGCCCGGCACTCCTATTCCAACACCAACTACATTCTGGCCGGGCTGCTGCTGGAGCGGATCACCGGGCGGCCGGCGACCGTCGAGGTCCGCCGCCGCGTGCTGCGCCCGCTCGGCCTGTGGCGCAGCTATTTCCCGGGTACGGACCCCACGATCGACGGCCCGCACTCGGCCGGGTACGTGCCCTGGGTCGGCGGCACACTGCAGGACTTCAGCGTCTACAACATGTCCTGGGCCTGGACGGCCGGGGCGTTGGTCTCCACCACCACCGACCTGAACAGGTTCTTCCGGGCTCTGCTCGGCGGCCGGCTGCTCCGCCCGGCCGAGCTGGCGCAGATGCGCCGGACCGTGCCGGCCGACCCGAGCGTCCCGGAGGGCACCGGCTACGGGCTCGGCCTGCTCAGCCTGCCGCTGCCGGGCGGGCTCGTCTGGGGGCACGACGGAGTGGTGCTCGGGCACCACACGATGTCGCTGCACTCGCCGGACGGCCGCCGCCAGGTCACCGTGGCGCTGAACGCCACCCACTACTGGGTGCCGGGGCAGCCCGACCCGATCAGCGAGGCACTCTTCCGGTTCATCCTCACCGCGTTCGGGGAGCCGACGGCGGGGCGGCGTACCCTCACCGGCCGGGCCGGGCACGGGCTGCTGACCCCGGCCCCGGGCACGGCGGCCCTGGCCGCCCCGCTGCCCGTCCTGTCCCGGCGCTGACTCCCGCTGCCCGTCCTGTCCCGGCGCTGAGGCGGTGCGCGCCGTCTCAGCGCGCACCGCCTCAGAGCGCACCGCCTCAGCGCGCACCGCCTCAGCGCACCCTGTCAGCGCGGGAAAACTAGTTGGTGCGGGCGTGGAGTTTGCGTTGTAAACTCGTTTATATGACCGGGAACTTTGAGCACGAGCCCATCGACCACCGCGACGAACTGCCGCCGCCCGATCCGGCCGCCGCGCTCCGGTTGATCGCCGACCAGCAGGCCGAGGCGGCCCGCAAGCTCAACCCGAACCTGCTCTGGTACTACTGGCCCTGGGGGCTGGCCTGGCTGATCGGCTTCGGCCTCTTCTTCCTGCGGTTCGGGCCGGACGGTCGGGTCTTCGTCGACCTGCCCAGCTGGCTGCCCCTGCTCACGCTCCTCGGCCTGCTGATCGGCGCCGGGATCGTCTCCGGGATCGTCGGCGGCCGAACCTACGGCCAGGTCACCGGCGATTCCAAGCGGCGCGGCCTCTGGTACGGCCTGGCCTGGGGACTCGGCTTCAGCGGCATCAGCTCGGTGCTGGGCCAGGTCTCCGACCAGCTGCCCGACGACGCCGCCGGGCTGCTCTGGGCGGGGGTCACGGTCGGCCTCACCGGCGCCCTGCACATGGCCGGCGGCGCGATCTGGCTGGATCGCAACCTCTTCCGGCTCGGCGTCTGGATCAGCGTCATCAACATCGCCGGGATGGCCGCCGGGGTCGGCTGGCACGCCCTGGTGATCTCGCTCCTCGGCGGCGGCGGGATGCTGGCGGCCGGCGTTCTCTTCCTGCTCCGCGACCGTCGGCGCGGCCGGGACCTCACCGCCGGCCTGGCGGGCACCGCCGGCGGCGGAGCCGCCCGGAGCGAGGGCTCCCCGAGCGAGGGCTCCCCGAGCAACGACTCCCGGCGCGCCCGGTGAGCGCCGGCCCGCCGGAACTCGATCCGGTGATCCACGCACAGGCCCGGCTGCGGGTGACCGCCACCCTCGCCACGCTGCACGACGGCGACCGGATCGCCTTCCCCCGGCTCCAGGACATCCTCCAGATGACCGCCGGCAACCTCTCGGTGCACCTGCGCAAGCTCGAGGAGGCCGGCTACGTCGAGATCGTCAAGACCCATCACGGCCGTACCCCGACCACGCTCGTCGGGCTGACCCGGCGCGGCCGGTTCGCCTTCGAGGAATACACCCTCGCCGTCCGCGCCCTGCTCGATCCACCCCAGCCGGAGGAGGAGAAGACGTCATGATTGTCGCCCGCGCCGTCCAGGCCACCCGCCGGTACGGCGACGTCACTGCCCTCGACCGGGTCGACCTCGAACTGCCGGCCGGCGAGCTGGTCGGCCTGCTCGGCCCCAACGGCGCCGGCAAGAGCACCCTGTTGAGCCTGCTGGTCGGGCTGCGCCGGGCGCACGCCGGCCGGGTCGAACTCTTCGGTGCCGACCCCCGCACCCCGGCAGCACGCCGGCTGATCGGGATGACGCCGCAGGAGACCGGCCTGCCGCCCACCCTGCGGGTCGGCGAGGTGGTCGACTTCGTCGCCGCACACTACGCCGACCCGGTGCCCCGGGCCGAACTGCTCGGCCGGTTCGGCCTCGACGACCTGGTCCGGCGCCAGACCGGCGGTCTCTCCGGCGGACAGAAGCGCCGGCTCGCCGTGGCGCTGGCCTTCGTCGGCCGCCCCCGGCTCGTCTTCCTCGACGAGCCGACCACCGGGCTGGACGTGACCGCCCGGCGCGAGCTCTGGGACGGCATCCGTCAGTTCCACGCGGACGGCGGCACGGTGCTGCTCAGCAGCCACTACCTGGAGGAGATCGAGGCGCTGGCGCACCGGGTGGTGGTGCTCGGCGGCGGGCGGGTGCTCGCCGACGACACGGTCGGCGCGGTCCGCGACCTGGTCGGGGTGCACCGGGTCAGCCTGGTCGCACCGGAACTGCCGCCGCTGCCCGGCGTACGCGGCGTGCAGCGGATCGACGGGGTGACCCACCTGATCACCGCCGACGCGGACCAGCTCGTCCGCGACCTGGTGCGCAGTGGCGCGCCCTTCGCCGGCCTGGAGATCCGGCCGACGAGCCTGGAGGACGCCTTCCTGCACATCACCGGTGCGCAGCCCACCGCCGGAGCGCCGTCAGCCGCCGGAGCGCAGCCCACCGCCGGAGCGCGGCCCGAGCACCGGCACGCCGCCCAACCCGCCGACGCCTGACGGAGGATCGACGTGCGACTCGCGCTCGTGCACACGAGATATCAACTGCTGGAGACGGTACGGATCCCGATCGCGCTGGTCGGCAGCGCCTTCTTCCCGGCCGCCTCGATGCTCTTCTTCGTCGTCCCGTTCAGCGGCGACGACCCGGTGACCGCCACCTACGCCACCGCCTCGATGGTCACCTTCTCGGTGATGACCACCAACATCTTCCAGTACGGCATCGGGGTCGCCGAGGACCGTGCGCAGCCCTGGGATCCGTACCTCCGTACGCTGCCCGCCGGTGCCGCGCCCCGGTTCGCCGGCCGGATCCTCGCCGGCCTGCTCCTGACCATGCTGTCGCTGATCCCGGTGGTCGTGATCGGCGCGGTGGGCACCGCGGCCCGGGTGACCGGGCCGGCGTTCCTGGCCGCGCTCGGCACGGTCGTCGTGGCCGCGGTGCCGTTCACCCTGATGGGGCTCGCGATCGGCTACTCGCTGCCGAGCAGGGCCGCCATCGTCGTCGCCCAGGTGCTCTTCTTCCCGCTGGCGGTCGGCGGCGGGCTGCTCTTCCCGCCCGACCAGTCACCGGGATTCATCCAGACGATCGCCCCGTTCCTGCCGACCCGGGGCGCGGTGGAGCTGATGTGGGCGGCGGTCGGCGACTTCCCGGTCAACCCGCTCTCGCTGACGATGCTCGGCGTCTGGATCGTGGTGCTGGCCACGATCGCCGGCTGGGCGTACCGCCGGGACGAGGGACGGCGGTTCAGCTAGCCGCCGCACGACGGTCGGTCGGTGGCACGCCGGGCCCGGACCGGGACGACGAGGGGACCGTGTTCGCCCTCGATCACCCGCACCCGGGCCCGGTAGTGCGCGCCGAGGATGTCGTCGGTGAGCACCTCCCGGGGCGGGCCGTCGGCGACCACCGCACCGCCGGCGAGCAGCACCATCCGGTCGGCGTACTCGCCGGCGACCGAGAGGTCGTGCATGGTGGCCAGCACCGTCAGGCCGTGGTCGGTGCGGAGCTGGTCGACGAGTTCCAGCACCTCCTGCTGGTGACCGATGTCCAGTGCGCTGGTCGGCTCGTCCAGCAGCAGCAGCGGGGCGCCCTGGGCCAGCGCCCGGGCCAGGAAGACCCGCTGCCGCTCCCCGCCGGAGAGCGTCGCCAGCGGCCGGGCGGCGAATCCGGTCAGGTCCAGCCGGTCGAGGACGTCGGACGCCGCCACCAGGTCGGCGGCGGACTCCCGGCCCAACGGCGGCACGTACGGGGTGCGGCCGAGCAGCACGTAGTCGAGCACCGCCATCCCGGCCGGCACGACCGGGGACTGCGGCACGGTCGCCACCGTGCGGGCCCGGTCGCGGCGGCGGAGCCGGGCGATCGGCGTACCGAAGAGGGAGATCGCCCCGGTGCCGGCCGGCAGCAACCCGCCGACCGCGCGGAGCAGCGTCGACTTGCCGGCGCCGTTCGGGCCGATCACCGTGACCCACTCCCCGGCCCGGACCGACAGCTCCACCCCGGTCAGGATCCGCGCCCCGCCGAGGGTGATGTCGAGCCCGGTCACCTCGACCGCGACGGTGCCCGGGGCAACGGCGGTCATTCCGCCACCCGCCGGGTGGTGCGCAGCACGATCGCGAAGAACGGGCCGCCGAGCAGCGCGGTGACCACGCCGATCGGGATCTCGGCCGGCGCCGCGACGGTACGCGCGGCCAGGTCGGTCAGGGTCAGGAAGGCGCCGCCGAAGAGGACCGAGAGCGGCAGGATCGCCCGGTAGCTCGCCCCGGCCAGCATCCGCACGATGTGCGGGACGATGATGCCGACGAAGCCGATCAGTCCGGAGACCGAGACGGCGGCGGCGGTGCCGAGCGAGGCGGCGGCCACCAGCAGCAGCCGGGAGCGCTGCGGATGCAGCCCCAGACTGCTCGCCTCGTCGTCGCCGAGGGCCAGCACGTCGAGTTCGCGTCGGTGCACCAGCACCACGGCGGTGGTGAAGAGCGCGTACGGGAGCACCACCAGCACGTCGTGCCAGCCGGCGGTGGCGAGCCGGCCCAGCATCCAGGAGTAGACGTCCTGGATGCTCTCGGCGTTGCGTTGCAGCAGGTAGGTCTGGCCGGCGGCGAGGAAGGCGGAGACGGCGACCCCGGCCAGGATCAGCGTGGCCGGGGAGCGGTCCCGTCCGCCGGCCGCGCCGAGCAGGTAGGTCAGCAGCACCGCGCCGATCGCACCGACGAACGCGGCGAGCGGGACGGTGACCGGCAGCCCGACCGTGACGTCGGCACCGGTGACGCCGCGCGCCACGATCACGGCGGTGACCGCGAGGCCGGCGCCGGCGGCGACGCCGAGCAGGTGCGGGTCGGCCAGCGGGTTGCGGAAGACGCCCTGGTAGCAGCCGCCGGCCAGGGCCAGCATCCCGCCGACCAGCAGGCCGAGCACCACCCGGGGCAGCCGCAGCTCGGTGACGATCGCGATCTCGCGCTCGTGCAGGCCGCTGTGCAGGTCCACCCCGGGTACGAGGTTCAGCAGCTCGACCGCGACGCTGCCCGGTGGCAGGCTGACCGGCCCGAACGCGATGCCGGCCAGCGCGGCGACGACCACCGCGCCGAAGCCGGCGACGAGCCACCGGCGGCGCAGCCCGGCCGGCCGGGCCGGCCGGGCCGGGCGGACCGGGCGGACCGGCCCGGGCGCCCGGCCGTCCCGGGATGAGCGGCCGGCTCCGGTCGGGACGCCCGCCGCGGTCCCGGCTGAACTCAAGCGGGGACCTTGGCGACCGCGTCCACGATCGCCCGGAGCAGGTCGACGACCCGGGGACCCCACCGGGACGCGATGTCGTCGTCGAGCGGGACGATCCGGTTGTCCCGCACGGCGGTCATCCCGGACCAGCCCTTGCGGGCCGCGACGGTCTCCGCGGACTGCTGGCAGCACTTGGTGTCGGCCAGGAAGACCAGGTCGGGATCTGCCGCGATGATCGCCTCCTCGGCGAGCTGCGGATAGCCGCCCTTCGACCCGTCGGCGTCGGCCGGGTCGGCGATGTTCTCCAGCCCGACCATCGTGAAGAGCGAGCCGACGAAGGTCCTGCTGGTCGCCGTGTAGTACTCCGGACCGAGTTCGTAGAAGTAGCTCAGTTTCTCCCGCTGCGGCAGGTCGCCGACCAGCGTCGCGATGTCGCCCTTCATCCGGGTGACCAGGTCGGCCGCCTCCGCCGGATGCCCGGTGAGCGCGCCGAGGTCGGTGATCTGCCGGTACGTGTCGTCAAGCGTTCCCGCCGCCGGTGCCAGGTAGTACGGGATCCTCAGCTGGCCGAGCTGGTCGACGATCTTGTTCAGGTCGTTGGTCAGCACCACCAGGTCGGGGTTCTTCGCCGCCACCGCCTCGGCGTTCGGGGTGAACGCCGACAGCTCGGTCCTGGGCGCGTCCGCCGGATGGTTCGAGTTGTCGTCGGCGGCGGTGACCTGGTCACCGGCGCCGATCGCGAAGAGCATCTCGGTGGCGGTCGGCCCGAGTACGACGATCTTCTCGGGGCGCTTGTCGAGGGTGAGCGTGCCCACCGTCACCGGATATGTGGCGCCGCCGGCACCGGAGGTCGGCTCCGGACCGGGATCGTCGGTGGCACAGCCGGCCAGGGCCAGCATCGCTCCGGCCAGCAGCGCGGCCAGCAACCGGGGCATGCGTCGTCGGGACATCGGGTCCTCCTGTCGGACGAGGTCCGGTGCTCCGCCGACAGGTGCCGCTGCGCCCGCCTGCGGGGCGCCCTTCCTCGAAGGCGCTTTCCGCGACCGCACCGCAGGCGACCTGGCTCATCCTCGCCATGCTCCGGCGCATGCCGCGACGGCGCGGCGGCGGACGGACGGGAGGCATCACAGTTGCGGGACAGCGCCGGTTTCGCACCGGCTTCGCTGCGGGGTGGTCCGGGGTGAACGGTAGCGCATCCGCTCCGTGACCTCCGCCCAGCGGCTCCGTGACCTCCGCCCAGCGGCTCCGTGACTCCGGCCCAGCGGAAGGTTTCCGTCGGGCGGTGCTCGTAGAATCCGGCGAATGGCCCTCCCCATCGTCGATGGCGACCAAGCGCCCGATCGCGCTCTCGAGGTGCTGCGCCGGGTCTTCGGCTACGACAGCTTCCGGAGCGAGCAGCGAGAGATCATCGACCAGCTCGTCGGCGGCGGCGACGCGCTGGTGCTGATGCCGACCGGTGGCGGCAAGTCGCTCTGCTACCAGATCCCGGCCCTGCTGCGCGACGGGGTCGGTGTCGTCATCTCGCCACTGATCGCGCTGATGCAGGACCAGGTCGACGCCCTGACCACCCTCGGCGTCCGCGCCGGCTTCCTCAACTCGACCCAGGACCTCGAAGACCGCCGGCTGGTCGAGTCGGCCTTCCTCGCGGGCGAGATCGACCTGCTCTACCTCGCGCCGGAGGCGCTGCGCGCCGACTCCGTGCTCCGGCTGCTCGACCGGGGCACCGTCGCGCTCTTCGCGATCGACGAGGCGCACTGCGTCGCCCAGTGGGGCCACGATTTCCGTCCCGACTACCTGGCGCTGTCGATGCTGCACGAGCGGTGGCCGGCGGTTCCCCGGATCGCGCTGACCGCCACCGCCACCCCGGAGACCCACGCCGAGATCGCGGCCCGGCTCAACCTCAAGGACGCCCGGCACTTCGTCGCCAGCTTCGACCGGCCCAACATCCAGTACCGGATCGTGCCGAAGCGGGAGCCGAAGAAGCAGCTCCTCGACCTGCTCCGCACCGAGCATCCCGGCGACGCCGGCATCGTCTACTGCCTCTCCCGGGCGTCGGTGGAGAGGACCGCCGAGTTCCTGGTGCAGCAGGGCATCGCCGCCCTGCCCTATCACGCCGGCCTCGACGCACGCACCCGGGCCGCCAACCAGCAGCGCTTCCTCCGCGAGGACGGGCTGGTGATGGTCGCCACGATCGCCTTCGGGATGGGGATCGACAAACCGGATGTCCGCTTCGTCGTCCATCTCGACCTGCCGAAGTCGGTCGAGGGCTACTACCAGGAGACCGGACGGGCCGGCCGCGACGGTCTGCCGTCGACCGCCTGGCTGGCGTACGGGCTCGCCGACGTGGTGCAGCAGCGCAAGATGATCGAGACCTCCGACGGCGACCTCGCCCGCCGCCGGGCGCTCGGCGCGCACCTCGACGCCATGCTGGCGCTCTGCGAGACCGTGCAGTGCCGGCGGCTCCAGCTGCTCGGCTACTTCGGCCAGCAGGGCGAGGCGTGCGGCAACTGCGACACCTGCCTGACCCCGCCGGAGTCCTGGGACGGCACCATCGCGGCGCAGAAGCTGCTCTCCACCGTGCTCCGCCTGCACCGCGAGCGTGACCAGCGGTTCGGCGCCGGCCAGTCTATCGACATCCTGCTCGGCCGGCGGACCGACAAGGTCGTCCAGCACCGGCACGACGCGCTCAGCGTCTTCGGGATCGGCACCGAGCTGACCGAGTCGGAGTGGCGCGGGGTGGTGCGGCAACTGCTCGCCCAGGGGCTGCTGGCGGTCGAGGGCGACTACGGCACGCTGGTGCTGACCGAGGCGAGCGGGGACGTGCTCGGCAGGCGGCGCACGGTGATGATGCGCCGGGAGGCGCCCCGGGCCGCGTCGGGCGGCCGGAGTGCGTCGACCGGCCGAGCCGCGAGGTCGGGCGCCGGCGCCGCCGCCGCGCTGCCGCCCGCCGCCGAGCCGGTCTTCGAACGCCTGCGGGCCTGGCGCGCGGCGACCGCCAAGGAGCAGGGTGTGCCGGCGTACGTCATCTTCCACGACGCGACGCTGCGGCAGATCGCGGCCGAGCCGCCGAGCAGCCTGGCCGAGCTGGCCGGGGTCAACGGGGTCGGGGAGAACAAGCTCGCGAAGTACGGCCAGCAGATCCTGGACACCCTCGCGGACTAGCTCTCCCCGCCACCGACGTTCGCGGTTCGGAGCAGGTGGGCAGGAGGAGGTGGTCAGGAGGAGGTGGGCAGGAGGAGGTGGTCAGGAGGAGGTGATCGTGACGTTGTCGACGGCCGCCTCGACCAGGCTGGCGGAGGAGGCGTCGGCGGCCTGGACCAGCAGCCGCACCGTCTGCCCGGCGTACGCCGACAGATTGGCGCTGGCCGTGCTCCAGCTGCCGTTGCGGTTGCTCGCGGCACCGGCCTGGTTGAACAGCTGGGTCGTGCCACCGCTGTGCACGACGCTCACCCGGAAGTAGTCCGCGGAGGACGAGTTCGAGCCGTGCGCGAGATACCAGGCCAGGGAGAGCGTCAGCGTGCCGCTGCCCGGCAGCGTGATCGCCGGTGACTGGGCGCTGGTCACCCCGCCGTCAAGGTCGTAGTCACCCGCCGACGAGCCGGCCAGCCTGCCGGTGACCAGGTCGTTGCTGCCGGCGTACGGGGCGAGCTGCTTGGCACCGCTGGAGGTGGTCGGCTGGGCCGTACCCCGTTCCCAGGCTCCGGTGGTGGCGGTGTCGGTGCCGGCCGGGTTGACGGTCCAGCCGGTCGCGGTCTCGAAGGTGTCGGACCAGACGGTGGTGCCGCCACCGCCGGTGCCGCAGTACGTCGCCTGGAGCCCCACCACCCGGTACGGGCAGTCGGCGTACTCGCTCAGGATCAGCACCGCCTCGCGGTTGCGGGAGGTCTGCGCCGGGATGACCTCGTCGGGCGGGTAGAAGCCGCCGCCACCGGCCGAGCCCGGGTACATCTCGAAGGTGTACGCGAAGATGTTGTGGGTGGCCCACATCCAGTCCAGGCTGTCCCCGTCGGTGATGTAGAGGTCGCTGGACTGTTCCGGGGTGTAGCCGTTGGTGGCCGCCATCTGCTGGCCGAGGGTGCGGAACACCCGCTCCTGGTCGGCGTTGAGGCCCGGCCCGGTGTTCGCGGTCGTGTAGCCGTACGGCCAGAGCACGAGCTGCGAGTAGGTGTGGAAGTCGATGTTCACCTTGATCTGCTGGGTACCGCCGACGACCCGGCTGTTGACGAAGTCGCGCAGCCGGGCGGTCTCCGGCGCGGAGAAGGCCGACGGGCCCCGGTAGGTCTCCGAGGAGGTCGAGCCGGAGGAGCCGCCGCAGCAGCCCCAGTTGTAGCCCCAGTTGCGGTTCAGGTCGGTGCCGACGTACGACGAGCCGCTGTTCGGCTGCCGGTTCTTCCGCCAGGACCGGTAGGAGCCGGTGGCGATGTCGTACTCGCTGCCGTCCGGGTTGACCGTCGGGACGATCCAGATCTCCCGGGTGTTGACGATGTTGGTGATCCGGGAGTCCGAGCCGTAGTTGTCGGTGAAGAGGTTGAGCAGGTAGATCGCCATCTCGACGGTCAGGTGCTCCCGGGCGTGCTGCTGGGAGTTGAAGAGGATCTCCGGCTCGTTCTCGTCGGTGCCCACGTTGTCGGAGATCTTGATGACCGGCAGGTCGCGTCCCTCGTAGGAGGTGCCCATGCTCGACCGGCGGGCGATCGACGGATGGTCCGCGACCACCTGGTTGATCACCGTGTTCAGCTCGGCGTAGTTGTGGTACGCCGAGTCGGCCGGCGGGAAGTCGAGGACGCCGACGTCCCCGTCGTGCTGGTGCTGGCCCCGGTCCGGCGGTGCCGGTACGGCCGCCACCTCGAAGCCGAGCGCCGTGATCGCCTTGACCTCGGCGGGCGTGGCGGTGACGTAGAGCGCGCCGTGCTCGGCGTAGTCGATCGAGGTACCGGTGGCCGCCACCGCGTTCCGGTCGGCGAGGGTACGCGGACCGGTCACCCGGTATTCGGCGCTGGCGACCTGTTCCGCCTCGGCCCGGTCCGGCCGGGCGCTGGCGGTGCCGGCGGGGCCGAGTCCGGCCACGACGAGTCCGAGCACGACGGTGCCGGCGAGCGCGCCGACCCTGGCCCGGCGCCGGATCGACGGCCCGGGTCTTTCGGTGCGGACGAGCATGTAAAACCTCCTGGGGGTAGGGAGGACACCGCTGGGTAGTGCACACTGCACCATCCGTACCATGGTCATATCAATATTGATCACTCCGTGTCCCATGCCAGTCTGACCCTCATGCCGGCAAAGATTTTCTTTGCTTGAACATCTGGCGAAAGTTCTCGACGGACGGGATAGTGGCGTCAGGATCCGACCTTCGTCCCCGCGGAGTATCGATGGCCAGTTCCCCGAACCCGATCAGCCGGCGCAGCTTCACCCTCGCCGGCCTCTCCACCCTCGCCATGCTCGGCACCGGCGTGCCGACCCGGGCCGGCGCGACACCCGGTCGTCCCCGCCCGATCCCGCACGACGAGCAGATCACCTGGCAGGACTGGTCCGGCTACGCCGACTGGCGGCGCGGGACCCACCAGGGCACCGTCGCCGTCCCCGGCGCACGCACCGGAATCACCATGCTGCGGCCGGCCGGCAGCACCGAATACACCGACCCTTACACCGGGACCACCCGCACCTGGTCGTACGCCACCTGGACCTCGCCGGTCACCCCGGTCGGCTTCGACGCCAGCGAGCTGGTCGCCTCGTGGAACGCCGAGACGCCGGCCGGCACCTGGATCCAGATCGAACTCCAGGGCACCTACAACACCGGCGAGCTGACCCCCTGGTACGTGCTGGGCCGGTGGGCCGCGGGCGACCAGGACATCAGGCGTGCCACGGTCAACCGGCAGGGCGATCCGTGGTCGACGATCTGGACCGACACCTTCGCCATCGACGACGTGACGAACGGGGTGCTGCTGCGGGCGTACCAGCTCCGGCTGACCCTCTACCGGGCGCCGGAGAACCGGCGGTCGCCCCGGGTCCGGATGCTCGGCGCGATGAGCTCGATGGTGCCGGACCGGTTCACCGTGCCGGCGAGCACGGGCCGGATCGCCTGGGGCCGGGAACTGGCCGTCCCCCGTCACTCGCAGAACATCCACGCCGGCCACTACCCGGAGTACAACGGCGGCGGGCAGGCCTGGTGCTCACCGACCTCCACCGCGATGGTGCTGGAGTACTGGGGGCGGAAGCCGTCGGCCGAGGAGACCGCCTGGGTCGACCCCGACTATCCGGACCCGACGGTCAACCACGCCGCCCGGATGACCTACGACTACGCCTACTCCGGCTGCGGCAACTGGCCCTTCAACACCGCGTACGCCGCCTCGTTCCCCGGGCTGGAGGCAAAGGTCACCCGGCTGCACTCGCTGGACGAGGTGGAGCACTTCGTCGCCGCCGGCATGCCGGTGATCACCAGCCAGTCCTTCCTGGCCGAGGAGTTGGAGGGGGCCAACTACGGCACCTCGGGGCACCTCTTCGTGGTGGTCGGCTTCACCCACGACGGCGACGTGGTGATCAACGATCCGGCGTCGTCCAGCAACGACGCGGTGCGCAACGTCTACCGGCGGGACCAGTTCGAGCAGATCTGGCTGCGTACCAAGCGGATCAACGCCAACGGCGGTGTCTCCGGCGGGTCGGGCGGGATCGCATACCTGATCAAGCCGTGGTGGAAGCCCTGGCCGAGGCTGGCCGGCTCGACGAACTGGTGACCCGCCCGGCGGCGGTGGCCGCACCGGTGGTGGAGCCCACCTGGGGAGGATCATCGACCCCGTACCCGGTCAACGACGCCCGGGTGCGGGGCCGGTGCCCATCCGGCCCCGGCTCAGCCCGGCTTGTCGGTCGGCTTCTCGGTCTGCTTCTCGGTCGGCTTCTCCGGGCCGGCAGCCCTCTCGTCGCCCGCCAGGGCGGCGCGGAGCCGCTCCTTCTCGGCCCGGCGCCGCTCCGCGGCCCCGGCCAGCTGCTGGGCCATCTCGTCGCGCCAGCCCCGGAGCAGGAAGAACGCCAGCGCCGCGGAGAAGGCCACCGCCAGCATGAGCTTGAGGAAGATGTTCATCTCCACCGGCCAGAGCGCCAGGGCGACCGCCACGAACAGCCCGAGCCGGCCCAGCGTGTACTTCACCGCGGGACTCATCGTCGCATCTCCGATCAGTTCGTCCGGCCGGCGAGCCAGCGGACGCCGACAAACCAGACCAACGCGTACGCCATGGCGAAGACCGCCGCAGCCAGCCCGCCCGAGACCAGCGGTGGGGTCGAGGCGGCCAGCCCGGCGGCGAGCAGCCCCGTGGCGATCCCGACGGCCGCCGCCACCAACGCCGCCGCGATCCGGGCCGGACCGAAGCTCCAGGCGCGGAACTCCTCGACGAAGATCCAGACCGGCAGGATCAGCGCCAGCCACCCGCTGGCCCCGCCGAAGTCTCCGAGACCGAGCAGGGCGAACCCGGCGTCGAAGACCAGCAGGCCGAGCAGCCCGACGACCACCCCGGCCAGAGCCACCCCGAGCAGGTCGGCGAGCACGACGATCCGCCCCCGCTCGTCCCGCCGGGGGAAGGGCGCCCGCTCGCTGCGCTCGCTCATGACGGCACTCCGCTGCGCTGCGTGCCGCCACGAGGCACCTCGGCACTGAGCTGGCTGATTCGCTCGCTGCGCTCGCTCATGACCCATCGAGGGTACGCGAGCCGGCGCGCCCGGTGGAAAGGGCGGCTACCCGACGGCGCCCCCGACCCCGACCACCGGGTCCGGGCGTTCGGCGGGACCACCCTGCCGGGCCGGGGACGCCCCGATCGGCTCGACCCTCCGGCGGCGACGCCGCCGCCACCGGAGCAGGACCAGCAGCACACCGGCGACTCCGACGAGCAGACAGAGCAACGTCCAGGGCACGTGCCAGACGGTCCCGCTGCTGATCAGCACGGGCAGCGGCCCCTGGCTGGTCGAGGCGTCGACCCGTACCGTACCGGTGATCATGCCTGCCGGGAGCACGTCGTCGATCCGCTGGACCAGGGTGACCCGCGCCCCGGGAAGCATCTCCGGCAGGGTCACCTCCCGGTCGCCGGCGAGCGGCAGGCCGAACGGGCCGGTGGCGCTCACCCGCGCCGTCCCGCCGGCCCGGACGTTGCCGGGGTTGACCACCTGATAGGTGACCGTCGCCGGGCCCCGGGTGAACGGCACCCACGGGTTCGCGTACCGGACCTCGACCGCGGTGACGTCGAGCATCGGGGTCAGCGGTCCGTTCACCCGGAGGTAGATCCGGGCGCCGACCCGGCGCTCGACGGTGACCCGCTGCCCCTCGGCGTTGGTCTGCTGTTCGACGACCGCAGCGACTATCCCGGCGGCGTGGTCCCCGGGGGTCGCGTTGCCGGGGACGGTCAGCCGGAACGGCAGGACGGCTGGCTCACCGGCGCGCAGGGTCCGGGTCTGGCGGCCGAGGTCGACCCAGGCGCCGACGTCGCGTGCCGGCTGGCTGGCCGGTGGCAGCGCGAACGCACCGTCCGCCGAGGTGGCGGCGTCGGTGGCGTAGACGGTGAAGGTGAGCGGTCGGCCGGCCCGGTTGGTGACGACGACGCGATCGTCGATCTGCTGTCCGGGGGTGAGCACATAGCTGAACTGGCTGCGCGGGCTTCCCCCGGCGGCCGGTTCGACGGTCCACCGGAACTCGTCGCCCGGAGCGGCGGCACCCGCCGGGCCGGGCAGGGCCGTACCGGCCAGCAGACCGGCTGCGGCGGCGGCCAACGCGGCGACGACCCGGCGTGGTCGGTATGTGGTCATGATCTCTCCTCGTTCGCCCCGACGACCCGGTCGGCGCCCCCGCCATCGGGCCAGGTGCGGCTGCGGGACGGTCTGGTCCGGATATGGATGCGCGGTGGAGGCACCACGGGCGGGTGGCCCGTGGTGCCTCCACCGGTTCGAATGCCCCCTCGGGCGGTCGGACCGAGGTCAGACCAACGTCAGGGTCAGGGTGGCGGCGTAGCTGCCCGGCGTGGTGGTGTCCGGAATGCCGAGGGTCAGACCGGCGCCGCACTCGAAGACGCCGGCGCTGCTGCCCTCGTCGGCCCGGCACAGGGTCCTGGTCTCACCGAGGCCGGAACCCGGCGCCGCCACCGCACCCGCGATGGCGGCACCGCTGCCGCTGACCTTGCTGGCGTCCGGCGTCCAGCCGAGCTGGTCGCCGTCGATGGTGGCCGCGGACGGCCCCACGAAGTCCTCCACCTGGCCGGTCAGGTTCCAACCGGCACCGGTGCCCCGCAGGTCGCTCACCTTCGCCGTGTTCAGCGTGCCGGTGGCCGTACCGCCCACGGTGCCGCCGGTGAGGGCGACGTCGGTGCCGGCCATCTCCAGCAGCAGCCCACCGCCGGCGATCTCTGCCCTGATCCGCTGCTCGCCGGTGACGGCACCCGGCGCGGTGACCTGGACACCCAGCGGGGCGGAGGTGGACGGCTCGTACGCCGCCGGGTCCGCCGGGGTGAACTGGGCGGTCAGCGAGTTGCTTCCGACCGGGAGGGTGGAGACGGTGAGTGCCGCCGTACCGCCCGACACCGGCGCGGTGCCGAGGGCGGTGCCACCACGGCGGAACTCGACCGAGCCGGTCGCCTCCGCCGGAGCCAGCGTGGCGGTGAGGGTCACCGGGGTGCCCGACTCGACCGGTCCGGTCGGGCTGGCCGCCAGCGTGGTGGTGGTCGGGACGGCGGGGTCGACCGCGCCCTTGACCTGCCAGTTGCCGCCGCTCACCGCGATGACGGTCTCGAAGCGGTCCGGGTGTACGCCGTTGAGCTCGCTGAGGCACTCGACGACGACGACGTAGTCGCCGTCGGCCGGGGTGCCGGCCAGCGCCGTGGCCATCGACCGGTTCGCGGTCAGGGTGAACGGAGCGGTGTCATATCCGGTGTCGCTGGCGATCCGGTTGAGGTTCGCCACCTGAGCACCGACCGGGCCGACCCGCAGCGCGGCCTGGTCACCGAAGCCGGTGGGGCAGGCCGCCGAGGTGGTGGCCCCGGTGAGCATCGGATTGTCGGTAACGGTGCCACTGGTCGGGTTGAGGGTAAGGGTGCCCGCCACGGCGGCCTGGGCCGGCGCCGCGACGCCGGCCAGACCGACCGCGGCCAGCGCGACCGCGCCGGCCAGCGCGGTCGCCCGGCCGAGCAGGGCCTTTGTTGCCTTCATGAATCACTTCCTTCGGCAGGAGTGCGGCGGCGGCTCTCCCCGATGGGAGGCAGGTCACCCGCCGCGACCTCGATCAGGCTGCACACGGGCCGTGACCCGTCGTGCAGGCCCACGCCAAGGCCGGACATGCAACAGGAAAATTGCGGGTTACGAGCAAACTGACACGGGACTGACGGCAGGAAGAATCGAGGTGATCCACCGCATGAATGCCAGATGTCGGACCCGGCCCGGGCATAGCCGGTCGCGTCCGGCGCGACCGCCGGCCGGGACCGCCCGGCGGGGCCGGGCTACCCGAACCGTCCGTGCACATAGTCATGGGTACGCGGATCCTGCGGGCTGTCGAACATCACCTCGGTCGGCCCGTGCTCCACGATGACGCCGGGCGTGCCCTGCTCGGCGAGGAAGAACGCACACCGGTCGGAGACCCGCGCCGCCTGCTGCATGTTGTGCGTGACGATCACGATCGTCACCTCGGCCACCAGCTCGGCGACGGTTTCCTCGATCCGCCGGGTCGAGGTCGGGTCCAGCGCCGAACACGGCTCGTCCATCAGCAGCACCCTCGGCCGGACCGCCAGCGAGCGGGCGATGCAGAGCCGCTGCTGCTGCCCCCCGGAGAGCGCACCGCCCGGGGACCGGAGCCGGTCCCGTACCTCCCGCCAGAGTCCGGCCTTGGTCAGGCACTCCTCGACCAGGGCGTCCCGGTCGTCCCGGCCGACCCGTGTGCCGGTGAGTCGCAGGCCCGCGACGACGTTGTCGTAGATGGACATCGTCGGAAACGGGTTCGGCTTCTGGAAGACCATTCCCACCTGCCGCCGTGCGTCGGTGATCCGGCGGACCGGCGCATAGAGGTCCTGGCCGTCCAGCAGCACCTCGCCGGCGAGCGACGCCCCCGGGATCAGCTCGTGCATCCGGTTGAGAATCCGCAGGAACGTCGACTTGCCGCAGCCGGAGGGTCCGATCAGGGCGGTCACCTCGCCGGCGGCCATGGTCAGCGAGACCCGGTCGAGCACCTTGTGCCGGCCGAACCAGGCGGAGATCGACCGTGCTTCCAGGTCGGCCAGGGCACCGGCCGGACCGATCGGGGCGGTGGGCAGGATGGAGGTGGTGTCCAGGCTCATCTCGGCTCCGTCGTCATGTCTGGTCGTCAGTAGAGGTTGGGCAGGAGTCGGGCGGCCTGGTCGGCGACGGCGAGGCCGAGCACGGTGAGCAGCGGCATTCCCGACACCCACGCCTGCCAGCCGCCCCAGCGGGCCCAGGCCCAGCTCACCGCGTACGCGGCGACCAGCAGCGCCTGGCCCCAGAGCACCAGCGGCACCCAGGCGTCGGGGTCGCCGGCCATCGACCTCTCGGCCGCCGTCAGGGACTGCGCGCCGAACCGCCGCTGCGGGGCCGGTTGGGCGGGCGAGACCAGGTCGGCGTCGACGTACAGGACGTTGGTCGGCAGGTACGGCCGGCCGTCGGCGGTCGCCAGGGTGAGCCGGCCCGCGCCGTCGGCCAGCCGGGGCGGCAGCGGATCGCCCGGCCGCCGCAGGCCGGTGACCTGGTATCGGTGCTCGCCCTGCCCGGTGACCACGACGATCTCGTCGCCCCGTCCCAACAGCGGCAGGCCGGCGAAGGGGCCGCCGTAGCCGGCACGCCGGCCCAGTACGACGCTGGTTCCGGCCTGGCCGGGCAGCACCGTGTCGCGGCGGTGTCCCGGACCGTCCTGGAGCACGCCCGAGGTGGTCCCCTCGACAACCACCTGCCTGGTGTCGATCGCGGGAATCCGCAGGACGGCGACCGAGCTGCCGGGGCGGAGCAACCCGCCGTCGAGATCGGTCTGGCCCACCGGCGCGACTCCCTCGGCGAGTTCCTTGCGGAAGTCCGAGTACGCCGTCTGCTGGGACCGCTCGTGGCGGAGCTGCGAGATCAGCGTGAGGTGTACGACGAAGGTCAGCAGCAGCACCCCGAGAAGCGTCAGCACCGTGCCGCCGATCCGTACCGCCGGAATCTCGACCGACCGGGGCAGCCTGGCCGGGGTCTGCGACGGCGGCCGGGCGGGGCCGGGCGGTGGTCCGTCCGGTGGCAGGTCCACCGGTTTCCGCTGCCGGGTGTCGACCGGTGGCACGGTCGAGGGCTCGATTGTCGCGGTCACGGATGCCCGTCCCCTCCTCGGCCCGCCGCCCGGCCCCCGCGTCGGCGGATCAGCGGCACGGCGGCACCGGCCGCGACGACCAGCAGGGCGACCCCGCCGAGAATCCAGGGCAGCGGCGGGCCGTCCCCGTCCCGCCCCGAGGCCAGCTCGGGTACGCCGGTCGCGCCGCTGGCCGCGTCGGCCGGCTCTCCGGTCGCACCGCTCGGTACGGCGGACGGGGTGCTGGCCGGGCCGCCGTCGCCACCCGAGGGCGCGCCGGTCGCACCTCCCGGCCGGCCGCCCCTCGGGTCGGGCTGCCCCCCGGTGCCGCCGCCGGGCTGGTCACCCGTGCCGCCACCGAGCCGCCAGGTGTTGCCACGCACCACGATCGGTGCCTCGAAGCGCCCGGGATGTGTCCCCCGGGTCTCGCTGACGCACTCGACGACGATCCGGTACTCGCCATCCGCGGGTGGCCGTCCCTGGGACATCGCCATCGACCGGTTCGGGTTCATCGTGACCGGTGCCCGGTCGTAGCCGCCCGCGCCGGCCGGCCGGGCGATGTTGCTGTACGGACCGCCGGGCGGCCCGACCCGGAGCAGCGCCGCCGCGCCGTAGCCGGCGGGGCACGGCGTCGAGGTGGTGGCCGAGGCGAGCATCGGGCTGCCGTCGACGGTCCCGCTCGTCGGCGTGACGGTGAGCGCGCCGAGCGCCACGGCGCGCCCGGCGAACGCCGCCCGCGCGCCCGGCGCGGGCACCGACAGCCCGGCCGCGGCGACCACGGCCGTCCAGAGCAGCAGCGCCGCTCCCCGGTACGTCAGTCCTGCCAGTACGGACATGGCTTCCTCTCTGCTGGCCCGGCGGTCGGGAACTCCGGCTATCCCTGTGGGGTGTCCCGGCGGCGGGCCAGCACCATCGCCGCGGCCCCGGTGAGGATGAGGACCGTCCCACCGGTCAGCAGCATCGGCATCGAGGTGCCGGTCAGGGCCAGGTCGCCGCCGCCTCCGCCCGTCGGGGTGGAGGTCGTCCGGCTCGGAGTCGGGCTGGCCGTCCCGGTCGACGTCGGCGTCGGGCTGGCCGTCCCGGTCGGGGTGGGCGTCGGGCTCGCGGTCGCCGTCGGTGTGGGGCTGGCCGTGGCGGTCGGGGTGGGCGACGACGTCGGGCTCGTGGTTGCCGTGGGCGTGGCCGTGGGCGTACCGGTCGGCGTCGACGAGCCGGACGGCCCGGGTGATGCGGTCGGCTCGTCTCTGACCTGCCAGTTCGGTCCGCTGATCGTGATCACCGTCTGGAACCAGTCGACGTGCGCCTCGGCCAGCTCGGTCATGCACTCGATCGTGATCCGGTAGTCGCCGTCCGCCGGGGCCGGGATCACGGCGTCCCTGTCATCCGGGTCCAGCGCCTTCGCGATCGACCGGTTGGTGGTCAGGGTGAACGGAGCGCTGTCGTACCCGGTGTCGCTGGCGATCCGGTCGAGGGTGCCGCCGGTCGGTCGGCCCGACTGGTCGGCCGGGCTGATCCGGATCTGCGCCTGGGCGCCCCAGCCGGTGGGGCAGGCCGCCGAGGTGGTCGCGGTGAACGCCGGAACGTCGTCGACCGTACCGGTCGCCGGAGCGAGAGCGAGGGTGCCGAGTGAGGGAGCCGCCTGGGCGGGCGGGGTGAGCCCGACCAGCGCCGTGCCGACCATGGCGGCACCGGAGAGCAGTGCGACCCCGATCAGCGTCGAGGCGGCTCGGTCGAGCCGGTGGATTGGGCCTTTCACGGCGGTCCTTCCTGGGTGGGACGGGCGATGCCTACACGGGCGATGCCTACACGGGCGATACCTGGTCGGGGACATCTGGTCGGGGCGGACGTCCCCGCCGGGAACACGGGCACGTGGCCGGACGTCCACGAGGGACACCCGGCCACCCGGTCACGCGCCTCGGCCGGTCACGCGCCTCGGCGCGCGCCTCAACCGATCACGAGATAGCAGATCTGCGAGGCCGAGGCGGCGTACCGGCGCGGGTCCTCCGGGGTGAACGTGGCCGTGAGCTGGAGCAGGCCCTTCGGCAGCGCGGTTGTGGCGAAGACGGCCTTGCCGTCCGTCACCGACGCGGTACCGATGCTGGTGGAGCCGGCGAAGAACTCGACGCTGCCGGCGGCGTCCGGCCGCACCTTGGCGGTCAGCGTCACCCGCTGGCCCTTGACGGCGAAGAGTCCCGGCTTGGCGGTCAGCCGGGTGCTGGTCGACGCCGCGTTCTTGACCGCCCAGGTCCCGCCCGCGACGGTGATGAGGGTGGAGAAGTCCTTCGGGGCCGCCCCGGTCGCGCCCGAGCAGGAGATGGCCACCTCGTAGGTCCCGTCCGCCGGGGCACCGCCGAGCGCGGTGGCCAGCGATCGGTTCGCCTCGAGCGTGAACGGCGCCTGGTCGTAGTCGGCGAGGCCGCCGATGCGGGCGAGCGGGCTGTACGGGCCGCCGGGCGGGCCGACCTTCAGCGCGGCGTTCTCCCCGAAGCCGGTCGGGCAGGCCGCCGAGGTGGTGGCCGCCGTCACGAACGGGTTGTCCTGCACGCTGCCACTGATCGGCGTCAGGGCCACGGTGCCGAGAATCGGGCTTTCCGCCTGCGCCGGGCCGGCCAGGCCGGCCAGCGCCAGGGTCGCGATCGCGGCGGTCGACAGCGCTACTGCCGTCCGGCCGAGCAGAGACTTGGCCTTGCTCACGAAGCACTTCCTCTCGGTACGGTTTCTGCGGTCTGCTCCATTGGTGATGCTCTGATCTGCGATTTCGATCAATTCGTCGGCGCTTGGAGGGAAACTGCTGCCGCGGCTCCTCCGGGGTGGCCGACGAAATGACCACGGTCAGCATTCCGCGCCCGGCGGGTACATCGACACCCGCCCTTCGGAAACGTTTCGTGCCCAATGCTTCGCCGTCATGAAGGCCAGATGAACGGGAAGCCCTGTGGACCATTCGATGGAGCACACGGCCGGCCATTCGACCGATGGCGCATTTCAACGGGAACTCGCGACCGACGTGGCGCGCCGGTCGCGAGTCCGCACAGTCGTCGACGCCTCGCCGGACTAGAACCCGGACGTCACGCCGGAGGCCACCCGGAGGTGTTCATGTTGCCCGTCAGGGAGACGGACCCGCAGTCGTTGATCGTGGCGAAGCCGTAGCTGGTGATGACCCCGCTCTGGTCGCAGAGGAGCGAGCCGAAGGAACCACCGGCGGTGAAGACCCGGTCGATCCACTCCTCGGTCAACTCGCTCGACGCGACGATGTTGTACACGCGCCGGTTGAGCGGGAAGTTCGGGTTCAGCACCTCGTTCGGCGGGTTGGTCCCGGTCGCGTACGGCCGCACCGTGTTGATGCTGCCGAGCAGCGACGGGCCACGCCGGTCCTCGACGCCCGGCAGGCTGTTCCCCTGCGCGATGTGCTGGGCGATCGAGAACGGCATGACGTAGTCGTGGTGACCGGTCAGCTCCCGGCCGTCGTGCTCCTGCACCGGCGCGACCCCGCTACCGTCCGGCACGGTCGGCGACGCCGGGACCAGGCAGGGGTAGTCACCGGCGTTGATCTCGGCGTCGGTGATGCCCATCTGCTGGTTCCAGAACTGCCGCGTGCCCGAGCCGGGCTGGATCAGCAGCGGCTGGACCGGGAAGGTGCCGACCGTCGGGGTGACGCACTTGTAGATGTTCTGCAGCAGCGAGAGCGACATGTTGAGCGGCAGGTCGCTGTTCTCGTTGATCGCGTACGTCACCGCGTCCAGGGCGAACGGGATCCAGGTCCCGTTGCCGCCCGCCACCAGGGTCGTGCTGCTGGACGACCGGGCGAAGTCCACGCAGTCCTCGATCGTGCTCACCGTCGGGGACTGCACCTTCGAGGCCCACAGCGAGCGGTTGCCCTCCGTCGAGCCGTTCGGCCGCTGGAACACGCAGTTGTCGACCTTGGTCTTGATCGGCGAGGTGCCGCGCGCGTCCCAGGACGCGAGCACGCTGCCGCCGCCGATCGCCGCGCCCAGACCGTTCATCACGTCCTGCGTGGTGTCCGAGCCGGTGCCCGCCAGGATCCGGTAGGCCGCAGGGTCGGTCGGGTACGGGGGAAACCCGCCGAACGGGTCGGCCGAGGCCGGGGTGGCCACGGTCGCGACGGCGAGTGCGGCGACGAGCGCCGTCCCCACCGCCTTTCCGAGGGACTTGACCTGCATAGTTCTCCCTTTCGCGAAACAGGAGGTCGACCCATTCCCCTATTTGAATGGGCCGCGATCAGCATTTCGCGTCCCCGAGGGCATCGATACCGGTATTCAGAAAACGTTTCGTGCCCGATCCTTCGGCCGCATGAAGGCCAGATGAATGGCCCGGCGGCGCAGCACCGACACGTTCGTGCTCGCGACCGACCCGGGCCGGCCGCGAGCACGAACGGTTTCGTGGTGCGGTGTTTACGGCGGTGCCGTCAGAGGTTGCCGCGCAGGGCGACGGAACCGCAGTCGGCGGCCACCCCGAATCCGTACTGCTGGATGAGGGCGCCCTGCTGGCAGAGCAGCGAGTCCGCACCGGTGAAGACCTGGTCGATCACACTGTTGTTCAGCTTGGCGGTGGGCACGATGTTGTAGACCGTCCGGCGTACCGGGAAGTTGACGTTCATCACCTCGTTCGGCGGCGCCGTGCCGGCGGCGTACGGCGACACGGTGTTGATCCGGCCGAGCTCCGACGGGCCGCGCCGGTCCTCGACCCCCGGCAGGGCGTTGCCCTGGGCGATGTGCTGGGCGATCGAGAACGGCATGATGTAGTCGTTGTGGCCGGTCAGCACCCGCGCGTCGTGCTCCTGGACCTCCGGCTGGCCGGTCCCGTCCGGCACCGTCGACGACGCCGGCACGAGGCACGGGTAGTCGCCGAGGGCGATCTCCTGGTCGGTGATGGACATCTGCCCGTTCCAGAACTGCCGGGTGCCGGAGCCGGCCTGGATCAGCAGCGGCTGGATCGGTACGCCACCGATGTGGCTGATCACGCACTTGTAGATGTTCTGGAGCAGCGCCACCGACATGTTGATCGGCAGGTCGCTGTTCCGGTTGATGGCGAAGGTCACCGCGTCCACCGCGAACGGGATCCAGGTCCCGGTCCCGGCGGGCACGTTGGTGGTGCTGCTCGACGACCGCGCGAAGTCGACGCAGCCGGCGGTCGGGCTGCCCGGAAGCTCCGAGTCCCGGAGCGCGACCCGACCCGCGGTCGAGCCGTTCGGCCGGGGGAATTCGCAGCCGGTGAGCTTGGTCTTGACGTTCGCGCTGCCCCGCGCGTCCCAGGACGCGATCACCTTGTTGCCGCTGATGGTGACCGCGTCACCCAGGCCGTTCAGCACGTCCTGGGTGGTGTCCGAGCCGACCCCGGTCAGCATCCGGTAGTCGGTCACCGGGTTCGGGTCGGCGACGGCCGGGCTGGCCGCCGCCGCGACACCGAGAGCGGCGGCAAGACACGCGACCACCGCTCTGGTAATTATCCTCGCCTGCATTGTCTCCCTTTCTCCATAAGAGAGTTCCGGCTCGTTGCTCCAGGTGAGCGAGCCGTCTGGAGCATCAGCCGCCGGGCCGGGACACCGATACCCGAGTCGAGGGAACGTTCAGTGCGCAGTATTTCGCCAACGTGTAGGCCGAATGAATCGTCACTTATATATGCCGTCGATTCCGTCGCCGATACGGCTGCCGGCCGCCGATTCCTCACGGCTCGGCCCCGGTTGACGGGGGTCGGCGATAACCGAGCGTGAGCATGGTCGGGCCGGAGATACCGCTCGCCACCCCGACGCCGAGGAGAGCGAGGAGCAGGAAACGCAGCCAGCCGACCGGCTCGCCCGGGGTCGGCGTGGTCGCGGCGACCGGAGCCGGCGTGCCCGGAGGTGTCGGAGTGGGCCCCGGCGTCGGCGCGACGCTCGGGGTCACTCCCGGCGCCGGAGTCGACGCGGGCGGGGGCACGGCCGCCGGATCCGATCCCGGCGGTGGGGCAGGGTCGGTCGTCGTGGCCGGCGAGGGTGTGGACTTCGCCAGTTCGGCGGCGACCGCCAGGGTCTGGTTCCGCAGCGGCTCCGGCAGCGGCACGTAGCCGGGTGGAAGCTGTCCGGGCTTGGAGCCGATCGTCTGCCCGTCCGTGGCGGCGTACCGCAGCAGCCGGGCGTACTCGCGACGGGCCGGCTCCGACCGCTCCAGGTTGGCGGCGGCGTAGGTCAGCATGGTGAGCGGATACGCGCCCGGCACGGACCTGCTCGGATTCGCCTGCAACACCCCCTCGACCGCCGAGGGTTCCATCGCATCGACCCCGGCCAGCAGGCCGGCGGTGTCCGCCCGCACGCAGTTCTCCCCCTCCGCGTCGCAGAGGCTCGCGGTGGCCAGTCCGTAGCGGGCCGCCGAGGCCGCGTCCGTGATGCCGAGGCCGAACTTCCGGCCCGGCAACGGCGGGGGTGCGGCCTTGTAGTCGCCCAGCCTCGCCAGCGGGTTCTCCGGATCGACGCCACCGGCGGTCTCGTCCCACACGATCCGCTGCCGGGCGTCGCTGCGCAGCGTCTGCCGCGCGGCGACCTCCAGACTCTCTGCCCAGGGAGCGAAGCCGGGCATGCAGTACGGGAACTTCGGCACGCCGTTGGTGACCTCACCCGTACGGCAGCTCGGGTCCTCCTTCGGAAATCGGGAAAGGCCCTGCCCGTCGCCGAAGACCAGCGGCACGTAGGCCGGGTTCACCCGCATGTTCTGTTTGTCGGGGAGCCCGGAGAGCCATTTGCGGGCCGCCTCGTCCGCCAACACCCACTGCCACAGCCGGCGGGCCAGCACCGATTCACCGTCGGGCATCTGAATCGGGTAGTGCCGCGACGTGGGAAAGAAGCTCTCGAAGACAGGATTGAGTTTGAGGAATTCGGTGTCGACACGTATGGACCGCGGATTCTTGGCGATGTCCGGACTGCTGCCCTGCGGGTCCTCGGGACTCGGGTTGGGCACATCCTGCTGGTACGACTGGGTCAGCAGTTTGGCCACCAGGCGGGGGGTCAGCTTCAGTTCCGGCAGCGGCTGGCCGTTGAGCCGCTGCGCCTCCGGTGTCGAGCTCGGCACCTCCGACCTGGAGGTCCGGGCCTCGATCTGGAAAGCGATCACCGCCGCGTTGATGGTGATCGGAGCGTGCACGATCGCCGGATCGGTCTCCTCGCGGACCACCGGTTCGTCGACGTAGGCGACCCCCCGGCCCTCGGCACCGGGTGCGAGTACGGCCGCGTCGGCGGTGACCTCGGTGGTGACCGTGTGCGAGAAGGCGGCCTTCCCGCCGGAGCAGAGCGTGGTCTGCCAGCTCACCGCCGCCGGCGCCACCAGTTCGGAGCCGACCGTGTCGAAGACCTCGCCACCCAGCGGGCACGGCGGGCGGATGGGCTCGAAGTCGAGCGGAAACACGATCCGGTTGGCGAAGTAGCTTGGCAGCAGCGGTGACCCGCTCGCCCGCCGGGTGCTCTGGTAGACGTTGCCGTGGAAGTCCCGCTCCCCCCGGGGGACGACCACCAGCCAGCACCGCCGGCCGGTGGTGGCTCCGGGCAGCACCTCGCCGCAGTTCAGCCCCTTGGCGTCCGACCCACGCTGCACCTCGAAGATGGCTCGGCCGGCCCCGTCCGGCCCGGTCCGGGCCGCCACCACCTCGTTGGTCTCGTCACGCCGGAAGAAGTCCTCGATGTCGGGGACGCCGTCGTCGGGCGCACCCGGCAGCGGGAAGTCCTTCATCCGGGTACGGTCGCCGTCGGAGGAGCGGAAGGGGATGGCCTGCGCATCGGCCGGTAGGTGTTCGGCCGGATCGCGGCCGGCCGGATTGCCGGTGGCGTCGAGGTTGAAGTTCACGGACCGGCCGGAGGCCGAGACCCCCACCTGGAGTTCGAGCTCCTCGCTGACCTCGCCCTTGTCCGTCAGGCCGCCGAACTGGCAGGTCTCCCGGAAGTCGGGGGCATTGGGATCGGGCCCCCAGCACTGCATGAACTGGAGGTAGTTCCGCCCGTACGCGCTCTCCGGCGCGGTCGGCGTACCGCCGGTCCAGCTGATCTCGATCCCCTGGGTGACGAGATCCCTGGTCTGCGAGACGGTGACCTGAAGACCGGAGAAGTCCTCGTACTGACCGCGACGGCCGCTCTGCGTCATGGCGGAGTCGGTGAGCCGGCCGCCGGCTACGGCCGCCGCCGCCGGCTGCCGGGTGTCCAGTTCACCGACGGCGAGCAGCGCCAGCGGCGCGACCAGGGCCGCCATCAGCGCCGCCGCCACGCGCCGGCGTGGCGACGGGCGGGTCAGCCGGCGGCTCATCGGGACCGCCCCGCGCTGCCCCGGCCGGTGCCTCCGGAGCGCCGGAAGATGAACGGCGGCCCGATCACCAGGGCGAGCAGCACGATCGCGGCAAGCAGCATCATGGTGTGCTGGAGCCGCCACCCACCCTCGCCGTCCAGCGAGACCGGTACACCCGTGACGAACTGCTCGCCCCCGCTGCCGGCGCCGGCACCGAGCACCTCACCGGTCTCCGGGTCGATCTGCCCCGGCCCGGCCGACTGGCTCGCGTTCGGGCCGGCGGTCGCGGTCGGGCCGGCGCCGCCGGTGGGACCGCCGGTGGGACCGCCGTTGGTACCGCCGCCGGTGGATCCGTTGCCACCGTTGTTGCTGTTCTGGGTGGGAGTGTTGGCGGCACCGCCGGTGCCGGTCGTGCACTGTTGGCCGTTGCCCTTCTTGTCGCACTCCTTGGGGTGCGGCGCGTTCCGGGCGAGGGTGTTGGTCCCGTCGGTGGAGAAGGTGGGGTTGCGGCAGCTCTGGATCGGGTGCCTCTCCTGCACCACCCCGGGGATCCGGGCCACCTGCTTGAAGCCCGCGTCCACCAGGTTGATCGGCAGGGGAGAGTAGCCGAGCAGGTCGACCTTCTGCTGGCCCTGGCAGAGGAAGTAGTAGGCGAACCGGCCGAGCGTGTACCCCTTGTCGTCGGTGATGCCGTTCTCGCGCTCGACCGGAATGATCATGTAGGAGTACGACGAGAGCGGGTACGTCCGCGGGTCACGGTCGCTGTAGACGTTCTCCAGCTTCTGCGTGAGGTAGTTCTGGGCCTGCGGATTGCTCGTCTCGATCTGCGCCTTGGTCAGCGCCACCGCCACGCTGCTGGCGGTCGGCTCAACGTAGTACCCGGCCCGGTTGAGCACCTTGGCCACCGGAAACCCGTTGTCCTTGGCGTACGAGTATTCGACGTAGGTGATGGCGCCCTCGGCGTTGCTGCCGGCGACGTACCCGGCGATCTGGCTCGACCCGGCCTGCGAGGTGAACCCGGGCGGATAGAACGACAGGACGTTGCACTGCGCCTCGGTCCGGCCCTTGGAGCGGCACCAGGGTCGCCAGAGCGACGGGTACTGGTTGTTCATCCACTTGACGAACTGGGCGGTGGTGCCGGAGCCGTCGGAGCGGACGACCGGGACGATCCGCCGGGCGGGCATGTTGAGCCCGGGGTTGTCGGCCCGGATCGCCGGGTCGTTCCACATCTTGATCGACCCGGTGAAGATCTTGGTGATCACCTCACCCGAGAGCCGCAGGTTGGTCACCCGCCGACCACCGATCTTCAGGTTGTACATGAAGGAGGTGCCGCCGGCCACGATCGGCATGTACGCGAACCTCCGGCGCGGGATGGCCTCGTTCGCCTCCGCGCCGTACTCGATCTCCGAGACGCCGAAGTCGACCGTGCCCTGCGCGAAGGCATTGCGCCCGGCGGTCGAGCCGACGCCGCTGTAGTGCACGGTGATGTCGTTCTGCCGGACGTCGGCGCGCCACTGGTCGAGCGCGTTCTGGCTCCAGGTCGAGCCGGACCCGGTGATCGAGACGAGCCTGGGTGCGGCTTCGGCGGGTGTGCCGAGCACCACCCACGCCGCGACCAGGGCGAGTGTGACCAGCCAGGCCACCCCCCGGCGCCTCCGGGTAGCGGTCTCAGCCATCGCGATTCTCCTTGTCGGGTGGGGAAACGGCGTGACCACTGTGGTGATCACCGCCAGCGCCGGTCGCCACGTCGGTGCCCGGCAGGAGCGGACGTATCGGGTGGTCGGTCTCGGCAGGCATGCCGGACCGGCGGGCGAACCGCGCCGCGTCCCGGGCCGACTGTCGGGACCGGCGCCGCAGTTGACCGCGACTCAGCTGCCCAGGGCCGCGCCCGCCGACGATCCGCGCCACGACGAAGAGGAGCAGCACCAGGATCATCAGGATCGCGGCCGTGCCGAAACCCCGGACGATGAAGTTCTCCTCGGGGGAACGCGTCAGCGAGTAGGTGGCCAGCGGCAGCGAGTTGTTCCAGCCCTCGAAGGCGTTCAGGTTTACGCTGGTGGCGCCGCCCGCGGTCAGCAGCACCGGGGAGGTCTCCCCGACGCCCCGGGCGGTACCGAGGATCACCGCGGTGGTCAGTCCCGACCGCGCGGTCGGCAGCACGACGTGCCAGACCGTCCGCCACTGGGAGGCGCCCAGGGCCAGCGCGGCCTCCCGGAGGTTGCCCGGGACCAGCCGGATGACCACGTCCGCGGCGCGGATGATGATCGGCAGCATCATCACGCCTATCGCCAGGGCGGTGGCGAGACTCGAGTGCCGGTAGCCGAGGGCGAGAATCACGGTCGCGTAGATGAAGAGACCGGCCACGATGGAGGGCAGCGCGGTCATCGCCTCGGCTATCGTCCGGACCAGCCGGCTGAACCGCCCCGGGATCTCGCTGATGAACACCGCGCAGACCACCGCCAGCGGCACGGTGGCCAGCAGGGCCAGGCTGATCTGCTGCAACGTGCCGACGATCGCGTGCAGCGCGCCGCCCTGGGTGAGGGGTTCGAGCGGTCCGGTGACCGACATGTCCTCGGTGAAGAAGTTGAGGTGCGTCAGGGGCGCCCAGCCCTCGGTGAAGGTGTAGAGGACCACCAGCACCAGGACGACGAGAACCAGAAACCCGAGACTGTGCACGACGGCGCCGACCAGCCGGTCCCGGACGGCGGGGCCGTCCTCGTCCAGCGACACCAGCAGGGCGTAGCAGCCGAGGAACGCGAGATAGCCGATCACGACGAAGCCCAGCACGCCGTCGAAGGGCGCAAGTTGGGTGTAGATCAGTGTGGTCAGACTCAGCGCGGCGACCGCCGCGCCGACCGCGGCGAAGATGTCCGTCCGGCGCACCGTGTCGGTGACCCGGCGCACCTCCGCCGCTTCTGGACGGTCCGGCCGTACCGGGAGGGTGGTGGTGCGGGCACTCTGCGGCGTGGTGGTCCGCTCGTCAATCGCGTGCTTCGGGCTCATCTGCGGTGCACCTTGCTCATCGTCGGCACGCCGTCAGACCTCGCTCGCCGCGCCGGAGCGGCTTCGAGCGATGATCATCGAGGCGAGGAAGTTCACGATCAGAGTCATGACGAACAGGGCCAGGCCGGCCGCGAAGAGTGCCGAGATGCCGGCCGCACTGGAGTCGCCGTACCTGAGGGCGATCAGGGCCGCGACCGAGCTGGCGCCGTTTTCCAGGATGCGCGGCTGGATCTCGAAGACGGGGGAAATAATCATCACGATCGCGATCGTCTCGCCGAGTGCCCGGCCCAGCCCGAGCATCGTTCCGCCGATCATGCCGCCGCGGCCGAATGGAAGCACGACCGCCCTGATCATCCCCCATTTCGTCGCGCCGAGGGCATACGCGCCCTCCCGCTCGCCGGCCGGTGCCTGGGAAAAGACCTCCCGCATGATCGAACAGACGATCGGCGTGATCATCATGCCCACCACCAGTCCGGCGATAAAGGTCGACGAGGTGTAGACCGTCATCGTCGAGAGCGGATCGCGCGGGTCGGAACCCCTGACCTCGAAGATCGGGATCCATCCGAAATAGGTGGCGATCCAGTTGCTCAACCCCAGCACGTTGTCCTGGAGCAGGAAGAAACCCCACAGCCCGTAGACGACGCTCGGCACCGCGGCCATCAGGTCGACGAGACTGATCAGCGTCTGCTTGATCCGCCTCGGCGCGTATTCGGAGATGTAGAGCGCCGCGCCCGTGGCCAGCGGCACCGCGACCACGATCGCCACCAGGGCGATCAGCACCGTACCGGTCAGCACAGCCGCGATTCCGAAGTGCCCCGCACCGGCGTCCGGGTCCCACTCCTGAGTGGTCAGGAACGACCAGCCCGCGATTCTCAACGCGTCCTGCGCCTGATAGAGCAGGAAACCCCCGACGAGCAGCATGACGCAGAGCACGACCAGACCGCCGCCGCGCGCTAGCCCACGGAACACCAGGTCGGCCGGTCCGCGCCGCTCCCGCACCCGGCGGGGACCGCTCGCCGGCCCGTCCGGAGACGCCGGAACGCTGCTCCGGGCGAGGTCTACCGCGGCCACCGGCGGGTCCTGGTCTCGTCGTCGATCCGCCGGAGCAGGTCGGATTCGAAGGACCGTCGCGGGTCGCTCAGCTCCTCGTCCGGCCGGGGTGGCAGGAGTCGGGGTTGCAGGAGGCTGCCCGCCGTACGTCGCGCGCCGGCCCGGTCGGCCTGCGACCCCCCACCACGACCGTTCCGCACCAGGCGGGTGCCCTCGACGATCTCGGCCAGCGGAATCGCGGCGAGGAACCGTTCCAGGTTGTAGTTGCACTCCCGGGCCCGTAGATAGGACCGGCTGGAGACAGCGACCGTCCCGCCGTCGATTTCCAGCCGCCAGGCCCATTGACCGGTGAACCCGTCGGTCACTGCAAGCGCATTCGCCCGGTGATGCTGGTCGCGCAACCGTTCGACGGCCGCCCAGCATTCGACGTACGTCGGGTAGCCCACGTCCCCCCGGCCGAGTTTCCGGTTGTTGGGCGAAACGAGCATCCAGACGACCTCCTCAGCGCCCTCGCGCGACCGGGAATCCGAGCCTGTGGACATGGACAGGAAGACGAAGCTGGGATGCTGCACCGGATCCCTCCCGTAAGGGCCTGAAATGCCCGTCCGCACCGTCCCGATCGGGCAACCACCGTGATGATGTTGTGCAGCACCCATGACGCACCGTGAATCCGAATACTCACGCCAGACGTGCGGGGGGTAAACATCAGTTCACGGCGAGTCAGGAATTGGGACGTATTCTGCATTGGCTCGATAACGCCGGTAGCCGGCGTGTCGTCAGTTGCTCCGCTGATTTCGTCCAGCGGACCGAACCGCCCCAATCACGACATCGTCGCTCACGACATCGTCGCCGCGCCGACGCGCCAGCAGCCGCAGTCCCATCCCGATCACCAGCAGAAGTGCGCCGAGTGCGACCAGCGCGACCAGCGAGCGACCGGTGCGCGGCAACCCACCCCCCGACCCGGCGGGCGATGTCGGGGTGCCCGTCGGCCCTGGGCTGGCAGTGGGGCTCGGACCGGCCGTGGGACTCGCACTCCCGGAGGGCGCCACCTGCACGGTGATGTCCACGCCTGCGCCTCCCGGGCCGGGGGTCGGCGCCGCGGTGGCGTACGCCGGCGAGGCGAGCACGGCGACACCCACGAGTACGGCCACCACCTGCCGGCGGCGGCGGAACCGCAGGGCACCGCGTGCCCGTCCGACCCGACCGGACTGAACGCTATCGATCTCCACAGACCGTGTACGCTATGCGCCCGCTCTGGCAGCCGGCGCACGCCAACACGCACGCCGGACATGGGCGAGGTTAAGAGCGTGTGCCGGGCTCGTCCGCCAGGCCACACGCCGCGGGTGTCCGCGCTGATCGGTCTCCCGCCGGGGGCGGCGGCGGTCAGGCCCAGACCCGCTGCGGTACGGCCCGCCGCTCGGCCAGGCTCGGCGGGGCGTCGTACTCGCGCACCACGGCGTGGCGGGTGTCCCGTTCGACCGGGCGGAAGTCGGCGTCCCGGATCAGGTCGAGCAGGACATCCCGGTTCGGCTCCGGGAACGGGTCGGCATCGCCGGCGACCTGCGGGGCAGCCGCCGAACCCGCCAGGTCGTCCACGCCGAAACCGAGGGATAGCTGAGCCACCGGGAAGCCGTGGGTCGCCCAGCAGGCGGTCAGGTGCGGCACGTTGTCGAGCAGCAGCCGGGAGACGGCGAAGGTCCTCAGCGAGGCGGCCGGCGACGTCTCCACGCTCCGCCCCGGCAGAACGCTCCGCCCCGACGGTCCGGCGCCGGGACCGCCGACCGTCGGATCCGCCACGTCGTGCCGGTGGCGCAACGGCACGAAGGTGGCAAACCCGCCGGTCTCGTCCTGCACCTCGCGCAGCCGCAGCAGGTGGTCGACGCGGTGCCGGGGCTCCTCCACGTGGCCGTAGCGCATGGTGGCCGGGGCGCCGATCCCCCTGGCAAAGGCCGCCCGATGGATCCGGACCCAGTCCGCCCAGTCGCAGTCGTGCACGGCGAGCTGCGCGCGTACCTCCGGGTCGAAGATCTCCGCCCCGCCACCGGTCATCGACGCCAGCCCGGCATCGACGAGTTCGTCGAGGATCTCGTCGGCCGTCCGCCCGGTCTGCTCTTCGAGCCGGTGGATGTCGGTTGCGGAGAACGCGGTCAACTCGACGTCCGGCAGCGCCGCCCGCAACGCCCGGAGCAGTTCCGGATAGTGCTCCCAGGGCAGGCCGGGGTGCGACGGACCGACGAGTTGCAGTCCGGTGATGCCGTCGGCGGCCAGCTCGGTCGCCCGGCGGACGATCTCGGCGACCGCGCCGGCCCCGGCCAGCGTCAGCCGCCGCTCGACGGCGAAGAGCACCTGGTCACCGCCGTGTCCCGCACGCCGTCGGTGCGCCAGCCGGCCGAGCCAGACCAGGTCGTCAGCGGTGTAGAGCGCCTCGCCGTCGGCGCGGCTGAGCCGAGCCCCCGCGTACACCTTCTCTTCCAGCTCACGCTTGCGTCCGGCATCCATCCCAGCACGTCCTTCCAGGCACGATCCTCGTCGAGCCTACGTGGAGCGGCGGTGTGCTCGCGGAGACGGCCGGCGGCAGCGACGTGGTTCACGGGACCGGCTAGCCTTAACCGGCTTCTCAGCGTCTCGTTACCTGCCGGCGGATCGACATCACCGACGCATTGAGGTAAGACAAAGTGGGACGCGATACACCACCACCGGCGATACCACGGCCGCGCCGCGCGCGCTGCCGTGCACGGAAACGGGAGCGGCATGGCCAACAGCAGGCGCGGACGACCGGACCGGCCGATCAGCGAACTTTCGCCGGTGCTACGCCCGCTGGTCTGGTCGGCCGTGGTCGGTGCGATAGTCGCCGGGGCGATGGCGACCCCGGTCTACGCCGAGCCGCCACTGCCGAACACGGTCCCCGACTCGGGGGTGCGACCGGAGCCGGTCGGGGTGCCGAACGTGCCGACCACCGGCGCGCCGACCACCGGTGCGCCGACGACCTCCTATCCGTTGCCACCGAGCGTGAACGGCCCGCTGGCGAGCCAGATCCTCGCCATGGAGGTGGAGGTCGCGCAGCTCGGCGACCAACTGCTGCGACTCCGGCAGGAGCGGGACGCGGCCACCACCGCGCTGACCACCGCCGACGGTGCCCGGCAGACGGCCCGGATGAACCTGGCCAATGCGCGGGCGACGGCGGACAACGCGGCGGCGGGCGCCCTCAAGGACGAAGCGGCACTGCCGCCCGGTGCGTTCGGCTCCGACCTGCACGGCCTGGACCTGCTGCGGCGGATCGAGCGGGGCGAGCAGCGCTCCGGCGACTCCGAACTGGCCGCCGGCGAGGTGGCCCGGGCACTGCGGACCGAACAGGAGGCGGAGTCCGCCTACCAGGCCGCGTCCCAGACCTATCAGCAGAAGGGCGCCGAGTTCACGGCGACCGAGAAGCGATACAAGGAACGCTCCGCCGCCCTGGTGGCGCTCAAGCGCTCCAACGCCGACCAGCTAGCGGCGATCGAACGCGCCCGCGAAGCCGCGGAGCAGCGCATCGGTGCGCAGATCGGCACCGACAGCGTGGCCGGGATGGTCGCCCACCCCAAGGCGCTGGCCGCGATGCGTTACGCCCTCGCCCAGCGGGGCGACCCGTACCTGTGGGGAGCCGAGGGCCCGGACCGGTTCGACTGCTCCGGTCTGATGCTCGCCTCCTACCTCTCGGTGGGTAAGCGGATCCCCCGGGTCTCCCGCGACCAGTACAACGGCACCCGTAACCAGAGCGTCGCCCGCGAGGCGCTGCTCCCCGGCGACCTGGTCTTCTTCGCCTCCGGCAACAGCTGGACCACCATCCACCACGTCGGCATGTACATCGGCAACGGCAAGATGGTGCACGCGCCGACCACCGGCGACGTGGTCAAGGTCTCCACCGTCTGGTGGTCGCGGTTCTACGCCGCGACCCGGATCTTCCCGGCGGTGCCGGGACCGAACGCGCCCACGCCGCCGCCGAGCACGACGCCGCCCACCCGGCCGCCGACGACACCGCCACGGCCGACGCCGACCACCAAGCCGCCCACCACGCCACCGGCGACGCCGCCCACCACGACGCCCACGACGCCGCCGGCCACCCCGCCGACCACGCCTCCGCCGACCCCGCCGGTGACGCCGGCCCCGACGCCGAGGCCTCCGCAGAGCACGCAGCCGCAGACGCCGCCGGTCAGCACGTCGGCCGCCGAGCCGAGTGGCGGTACGCCGAGCGCGAGCCGTAGCCAGACAAGCCCGGCTGCGGACGGTAGCCCCGACAGCGACTGAGGGTGCCGGACCTGCGGCCGGCTGTGCGCTCGTGCGCGGATGTGGCACGGTGAGGGTTGACGTACTTCCGACCCGGCCTACCGGCCCGGGTGTGGGCGCGGGAGGCAACAATGGACGATCCGCAGGTCAGACCGGCGACCGGGGTGGCAGATCCCGAGCCTGACGGTCGGGCTGTGGCTACCCGTTCCGGTCGGGACGGCGTGGACGACAGCGAGCTGTCCCCGTTGCCACCGCTACCGCCGGTCGGCACCGCCCTGCCGGAGCCGCCGGCCGAGGCGGAGCCTTCCAAGGCCTACCAACCGCCGCCACCGCCCGCTGCCGGTGCACTCTGGGCGGGCGCACCGCATGATCCGCCGACCAGCAGACCTGCGCCCGAGCCGGCCGCTTCGCCGCATTCCCCGGCGGAGACGGCCGCCGACGCGTCTTCCGGCACCGGGGCGCCCGCCGCGGTGTCCGCGGAGCGCGAGCCGGCCGTCGAGGTGAACCCGGCCGTCGAGCCGCCAGCAGCCGGGCCGCCGGAGGCGGAGCCACCGTCGGCCGAGCCGGAAGCCGAACCACCGCCGGCCGAGTCTGACTCTGCGGCAGCGGTCCCTGCGGCCGACCCGCGGGTCAGGGGCCGGGCGGTGAGTGCGGCCGCCACCACCCCTACCGCAGCCGAGATCGCCGCCATGCCCGCCGCTTCCTCCGGCAGCCGCACCTACCGGGCCGGTGAGCTGGCCGACTCGGCCACCTCGACGCCATCGCCGGAATCCTTCAATCCGCTGACGCCGGCAACTCCCGCGACGCCCGTGCCGCCACTGCAACGGCGCCGGCCGCAGACTCCGGCGCTGGATTCACCGTGGTCGGCGTTTGCCAACGCCGTCAAGTCGCCGCCGGCGGCGTCGGCTTCCGTCCCACCTGCCGCCACCGACCGTCCCGGATCGGGTCAGGCCGAGCCGGTGGAAGAGGCACGGGAACGGCCCGAGGCGGTGCACTTCACGACTCCTCCCGCTGCCACTCCGCCGGCACCACGGGCACCATCCGACCAGCCGTCCCGGAACACGGCTGGACCCGCCGCCACCAGCACGCCCGGATACACGGTGCCGCCGCAGCGCAAGGCGCCACGTGCTGCCGGCGCCGCTGTCACCCGGGCCAGTGCCTCGGTGCCGGGGTTGTCGCCGGTACTGCCGACCGAGGTCGCCGCCGTCGCGGCGATACCAGGGGTGGCGAAGGTCTATCGCAGCAGCGAGCCGGAGCAGGGGAACCCGCCGGCGCAGCTCCGCCCACCGGGGTCCGCCGGGGAGTCCGAGCCGCCTCGACCGCCGACGCCGCGGGTCCCCGAACCCGCACCGGATCCGAGCCCGGCGCCCGTACCGCTCCCGGCACCGACGCCCGAACCCACGCCCGAGCCGACGCCGGAACCCGCACCGGTGCCGCCGATGCCGCCGCCGTTCCCGCCCGCACCGCCCCGGCCGGTGCCGCCCTCCCCGAGTCCGGGGCCGAGCCCGGTGCCCCCGGGTCCCGGGCCCTACCCACCCAGGCCGCCCGATCCTGGGCCGACCCCGCCCGGTCCGGTGCCGTTTCCGCCGACATCGGCCGCGCCGGCGTACCCGGCGACGCCCACCTCCGGTGGGCCGGGTGGGCGGCCGGACGCTGCGCCGTCTCCGGCCGCGTTCGTGGTACCGGCGCCCGCCCTGCCCGCATGGCCGCCGCCGACGAACCCGATGTCCTCGGTCAGTGCGGCGCGTGGCGATGCGTCCGGCTACTCGTTGCCCGACGCCGCCCCGGGTCCGGCTGTCGCCCCCGAACCCGCCGCCCCGGCACCGGCCGGTCCCCGCCCGCCGGCCGCCGGCCCCGCCTCGCCACCCCCGCCGCCGAACGACAGGATGTCGCCGCACTCTCCGGGCTACCGGGAGTGGGCGCGGAACCAGCGGACCGAGGGCACCGTGTACGGCGGCCCGGAGGGGCACGTCACCGTCTCGATCCCCAGCAACCAGGTGGAGAACTCCGGCTCGTTGACGGGGCACATCCTGGCCCAGGGGTGGACGGACACCCCGTCGCAGAAGACGAACACCGCCAGGGTGGTGCTGGTGCTCCTGATCGGGCTGGGCATCCTATTGGCGGTCGGGCTGCTCGTGGTGCTGCTGGCGGGCGACGCGTTCAGCAGCCTCTTCGACGGTCTGCTCAGCAGCTGACCGCGCCCGGCAGCGGTTGGCGCTGGTGAGCCTGCCCACTGGCGAGCGCGGCGAAGTGGCAGCGGCGGCAGGTCGCCGTACACTTGGTGGGATTATTGACCTGGCGCGCGCCGCGCGCCTCTGGGCGATCTTGCGGGCGAATCGCCAGCGACCTCCGTCGTGGCGGGCCATCGCGAAGATGCGCCCCGCTTGAGAGGTATCTTTGACGACCTTTGCTGATCCCAGCATGTTTCCATCCGTCTTCGACGCACGGTCCGGCGCGGGGCAGGACATCGCCGCCGGCCAGGAAGTGACCACCGCCGGCCAGGAAGTGACCACCGCCGGCCAGGAAGTGACCACCGCCGGCCAGGAAGTGACCACCGCCGGCCAGGAGGAGACCGCCACTCGGGAGGCCGTTGGCGTCGGGCCGGCCGATTTCGCCGCGCTCGGGCTGCCCCGCCAGCTCGTCCGTGCGCTGAGCCGCGAGGGCATCGACACGCCGTTCGAGATCCAGCGGGCCACCGTGCCGGACGCGCTCGCCGGGCGGGACGTGCTCGGTCGGGGGCAGACCGGCTCGGGCAAGACGCTCGCCTTCGGGCTGCCCGTACTGGCCCGGATGGCGGCCGGTCCCCGGGCCCGGGCGCACCATCCGAGGGCGCTGGTCCTGGTGCCGACGCGGGAACTCGCGATGCAGGTGAACGACGCGCTCATGCCGCTCGGCCGGGCACTCGGGGTGTTCCTCAAGACCGCCGTCGGGGGCGTGCCGTACGACCGCCAGATCGACTCGCTGCGCCGGGGGGTCGAGGTCGTCGTGGCGACGCCGGGCCGGCTGGCCGACCTGATCGCGCGGGGCGTCTGCAACCTCGACGACATCGAGGTCACCGTGCTGGACGAGGCCGACCAGATGGCCGACATGGGCTTCCTGCCCGACGTCACCGACCTGCTCGCCAAGACGCCGGCCGGTGCACAGCGACTGCTCTTCTCCGCCACGCTCGACGGCGACGTCGATGCCCTCGTCAAGCGGTTCATGACCGACCCGGTCACGCACTCGACGGCACCGCCGACCGCCGCCGTGTCCACGATGGACCATCACCTGCTGTTGATCCCACCGCACGACAAGTTCGCGGTGGCGGCCTCCATCGCGGCCCGGCCGGGCCGCACCATGATGTTCGCCCGGACCCAGCTGGGTGTCGACCGACTGGTGGGGCAGTTGGCGGCGGTCGGCGTCCGGGCCGGCGCGTTGCACGGCGGCAAGACCCAGCGGGTACGTACCCGCACCCTCGCCGAGTTCCGCGAGGGCCGGATGAACGTCCTGGTCGCCACCGACGTGGCGGCCCGGGGCATCCACGTCGACGGCGTATCGCTGGTGGTGCACGTGGACCCGCCGACGGAC
Source organism: Plantactinospora sp. WMMC1484 (assembly GCF_049315195.1). NCBI lineage: Bacteria > Bacillati > Actinomycetota > Actinomycetes > Micromonosporales > Micromonosporaceae > Plantactinospora > Plantactinospora sp. WMMC1484. Next base: position 1,661,293 of record NZ_CP186055.1, on the reverse strand, counting down.
CCGAAGGACTATCTGCACCGGGCCGGCCGTACGGCGCGGGCCGGCGAGTCCGGGGCGGTCGCCACCCTGGTGCTGCCCAAGCAGCGCAGGTCCACCCTTGCCATGCTGCAGAAGGCCGGCGTCGAGCCGGCGCAGACCCGGGTCCGTTCCGGCGATGCTGCGCTGGCCGAGGTGACCGGAGCCCGGCAGCCCAGCGGCGTACCGGTTGCCGACGATCCGCCGGCACCGCGCCGCGTCGCCGGAGGACGCCTCGACCGGTCCCGCACCGACCGACGCTACGGTGACCGCCCACGGGGCGAGCGCCGCCACGGCGAACGCGGCCAGGGCGAGCGCCGCCACGGCGACGGTGGTGGTGTGCAGCAGGGTGGCCGTGGCGACCGGGGCGGCGAATGGCGCTCCGGTGGGCGGCACGGCGGCTTCCGGCACGAGGGCCGGCCGCGCGCCGACCGGCCGGTCTGGGACCGTTCCCGGGACGACCGTCCGCGTGACGACCGTGGCGGCGAGCGTCCGGACGAGCGGCGGGGCCGCCGCGACCACCGCTTCGACGGCCGCCGCCCGACGTCGACCCGCTGACCGGGCGACGCCGGGCCGGCCGGTCCTGGTCCGGAGCGAAAGCGGTCGGCGGCGGGCGAAGGTAACGTCCATGGGCATGTCGACCATGCCGAAGACCCTGTTCTGGAGCCGGACCGACGTGCCCGGCGCCGACCACGCATTCGCCGCCGACCGCCGTGGGCTCACCGCCCGGGGCACCGCGCTCGCCGTCGACCCGATCCCGTTCACCTGTCGTTACGAGTTGCGCACCGACGAGCACTGGGCGACGGCAGGGCTGGAGGTCAGCTGCGAGGGGGCGGGCTGGCTGCGTACGCTGCGGCTGGAGCGGGCCGCCGGACGCTGGCGGGCCAGCACGGCCGAGCAGGGCGACCTGGACGCCGCGCTGACCGCCGCCGGCAGGCCGGGTGCCGGGCTGCCCGGCACCGAGGAGCCGGAGCGGCTCGCCGAGGCCGTCGACGTCGACCTGAGCGCCTCACCGCTCTTCAACACCCTCCCGGTACGTCGACTCGGGCTACGCGACGCCGCGCCGGGCAGCTCGCACCGGATAGTCGCGGTCCGGGTGCTGGTGCCCAGCCTCCAGGTGGTGCCGGCCGAGCAGGTCTACACCGTGCTGGCGGAGGGTAACGTGCGCTTCGCCAGCCAGGGCTTCACCGCCGACCTGACCCTCGACGCCGACGGTTTCGTGCGGCACTATCCCGGACTGGCGCAGCGCCACTGATCCGCGCCGCGCAGGACGTCCGGGCGGAGCGTCAGCCACGCCATTCGCCGGTAGCCAGGAAGTGCTGGACCGTCGACCGGTACGGCGCCAGGTCGAGCCCTCGCTCGGCGACCCACTCGTCCGAGTAGTACGTGTCGGCGTAGCGTTCTCCGCCGTCACAGAGCAACGTCACCACCGAACCGGTCCGACCGGCGGCCCGCATCTGCGCGATCAGGCCGAACGCGCCCCACAGGTTGGTGCCGGTCGAGCCGCCCACGCGCCGGCCGAGCACCGTCGAGGCGACCCGCATGGCGGCCAGCGAGGCCGCGTCGGGCACCAGCACCATCCGGTCGACGACGCTCGGCTGGAATGACGCCTCGACGCGTTGCCGGCCGATCCCCTCGATCCGCGAACCGGTGTCGGTGGTGGTCGACCAGTCGGCGGAGGTCCAGGCGGGGTAGAACGCGGAGTTCTCCGGATCGACCACGCAGAGCCGGCTCGGTAGGCGCCGGTAGCGGAGATAGCGGCCGATGGTCGCGCTGGTGCCGCCGGTGCCGGCCCCGACCACGATCCACTCGGGAACGGGATGCCGTTCCAGCGCGAGCTGGGCGTAGACGGATTCGGCGATGTTGTTGTTGCCCCGCCAGTCGGTGGCCCGTTCGGCGTACGTGAACTGGTCCATGAAGTGCCCGCCCAGGTCCTCGGCGAGCCAGCGGGCCTCGAGCACGACGGCGGCCGGATCCTCGACCAGATGGCACTTCCCGCCCTGGAACTCGATGAGGGCGATCTTCTCCGGCGAGGTGCTGGCCGGCATCACGGCGATGAACTCCACCCCCAGCATGCGGGCGAAGTACGCCTCGGAGACCGCCGTCGAGCCCGACGACGCCTCCACGATTGTGGTGTTCGGGCCGATCCAGCCGTTGCAGAGTCCGTAGAGGAAGAGCGATCGGGCCAGCCGGTGTTTCAGCGACCCGGTCGGGTGCACCGACTCGTCCTTGAGATAGAGGTCGATCCCCCACTCGCGCGGGAGCGGGAAGCAGAGCAGGTGGGTGTCGGCGGAACGGTTCGCGTCCGCCTCCACCGCCGCGATCGCGTCGGTGACCCAGGCGCGTTCGGCGTCGTCGCACCGGTCGAGCTCGTCCATGACCAGGAAACCTAGCAACCGGTCGGCTAGGCGGCCGGGTCAGCACGGGTGACCGGCTGGGTGCGGTTCTCCCATTTCGTCGAGAGCGCCACCGCCGTACGGGTCGAGGCCACTCCGGCGGTACGGTTCAGCCGCAGGATGAGCTGCTCCAACTCGGCAATTGTGCCGACACGCGCCTTGAGCAGGAACGATTCCACTCCGGCCATGAAGTAGCAGGACTCGATTTCCGGCATGTCCCGCAGTGCCCCGATCACGTCGTCGGTGTCCCCGCCCGAGTCCTGGACGATGCCGATCAGCGCCGTCACGCCGAGCCCGATCGCCTCCGGCTCGACGTCGGCCCGATAGCCCCGGATCACGCCGGCCGCCTCCAGCTTCCCCACCCGCTCGTGCACCGCCGGTGCGGAGAGGCCGACCTGCCGGGCCAGTTCGGCGTAGGAAAGGCGGGCATTGCCGCGCAGCAGGTCGACGAGGCTCAGGTCGATGGCGTCCACGGTCTTCAGACCCTAGTCGCGGCGGACGGAGCGACCGCCCGGGGCGGCGGCATTGTTGCGGACAAAGCGCTTGAATACCGTAAATCGTCCCGGCTAACCTCACAGACAGTACGTTTTCGCGTTTGCCGGACACGACACTCCGGCGGTGTTGTAATTGCCGTACGTCCCTTAAACGAAGGCTCTGGCAAGCATGTGTTCTGGGGGCGGTCCTACCAGTCCGGGGGCTTCGTAGACGCGAGGAGGGGGCTGTGGACACTGGAGATCGTCTGCTGACGCCGGGCGAGGTGGCAGCGCTCTTCCGCGTCGATCCGAAGACCGTCACACGCTGGGCCGCGGCCGGGCGTATCGGCAGCATCCGAACACCGGGTGGGCACCGCCGCTTCCGGGAGTCGGAGGTGCGGGCGCTGCTCGAGGGTGAGGGCATGCTCGACGAGGTCGACGAGGGCATCGCGAACCGGCCGCGAAACGCCGGCCCCGCCACCCCGAGTGGACCCGGGCCGGCCGGCGCCGGAAACGTCGGCCTGCACTGAGCCCTTCCGTGCCGGGCCCACCTCCCGGGCCAGGGCCCAGCCTCCGGGCCGGACCTCGAAAACGGGCCTCGAAAACGGGCCTCGGGCTACGAACCTCGGGCTACGAACCTCGGGCTACGAACCTCGGGCTACGAACCTCGGGCTACGAACCTCGGGCTACGAACCTCGGGCGACGGGCCTCGGGCGACGGGCCTGAGCAGGTGCCGACACACGGCGGGCGGGAGTCGACCGGCGGCGGTCAACCGCGATCGGCTCCCAGCTCGCCGGACCAGCGCCGAAACAGCGAATGTGGCACACCGAGTGCGTCGAGCACCTTTCCGGCCACGAAGTCCACAAGCTGCCGCGCCGAGGCGGCGGCCCCGGCACCGTAGAAGCCCGGACTCGCCGGCAGCACCACCGCCCCGGCATCGTGCAGGGCGATCAGGTGCTCCAGGTGGCTGCGGGTGACCGGTGTCTCTCGGGGCACCACCACGACCGGCCGGCGCTCCTTCAGGTTGACCTCGGCCGCTCGCTGTAGCAGGTCCTTGGAAAGGCCGATCGCGATCCCGGCGCACGCCGCCGTACTCGCCGGCACCACCACCATGCCCCGGGTCGGATACGAACCGCTGCTCGGCCCCGCCGCGAGATCTCCGGCAGGCCAGTACGCGACGTCCGCGCCGGTGGGGTCCCGCCCCAGCCAGGCGGCGAGATCGTCCTTCCAGTGCGCGTCCCGGAACGGGTGCCCCGTCTCGTCGAGGATCGTCAGCCGGGCCGCCCGGGAGACGACCAGGTCCACCGGCTCGCCCGCGTCGATCAGCCCGCCGAGCACGGCGGCCGGATACGGCGTCCCCGAGGCCCCGGAGACGCCGACCACCCACGGCCTTCTCATGCCACCAGCCTGCCCCACACGCCGGACCGGGCGCCGGGCGCCCCCGCCGCGAGCCCGGGCGCCGGCCCCAGGACCGGGCAGCGTGCCGGTCGGCCCGCAGCGGCGGGAGCGTGCAGCGCGGGGCGGTGACAGGTGACCGGATCACCACGTTCTGCGAGATGGGACCTACCCGACGGCGATCACAAACAGGCCGGAAACTGCAATGCTGCTCACGTCCGCCCGCGCGTACGGCAATCCTGTCCGCGCATACGGGAATCGAAGGAGGGCCGGGCATGTCCCTGGTCAGCTCGTGGGCTGCCGAGCTTCGCTGTCCGATACCGCCACGCCTCTGCCCACACGCCGACGCCGTGCAGGAGTGGCTGGTCGACTGGGCGGACCGGGTCGGTGGTCCGCTCGACGCGGCTGCGCGGAAGCGTATGGCCCGGGGCGGTATCGCACGCTACGCGGGCCGGCTCTACCCGGAGGCCACCGAAGCCGACCTACGGGTGCTCGCCGCCCTGTTCACCTGGTTCTTCCTGCTCGACGACGCCTGCGACGCGGCCCGGCGGCCCCGCCCGGCGGAGGTGGCGGCGCTCTGCGACGGCGTGTTGCGGTTGCTCCGGGCCGAGCTGCCGCCGGCCGTACCGGTACCCCGGTCCGGAGCACCCGGGCCGCATCTCGGCACGGGTCCGCCGGCGCCGGCCGGCGCCGGTGCCGGCCCGGCACACCGGACCGGGAACCCGGGCCCTCCGCAGCCCCGGCCGGCACACCAGCAGACAACGGCACACCAGCAGACAACGGCACACCAGCAGGTGGCGGCACACCAGCAGGTGGCGGCCTCCTCCCCACCGGCGACGGCCTCCCCGCAGTCCCGCGCCGGGCAGCATGGCTCGGCCGCGACACCGAGCGCCCGAGCCGCCAACCAACCGACAGCCCGGCTGATCGGCCCCGCGCAGAGCCGGGCGGGGAACCAGCCTGCGGCCAGGGCAGAGGCGTTCGACGGACCGCTGCGGCGGATGCTGGCCGACGCCTGGCGGCTGCCGTACCACCGGATGTCGGCAGCCTGGCGGGACCGTTTCGTCGACGCCGTGGCGCACCACCTGGACGGCGTCGTCACCGAGGCGACGAACAAGGCCAGCGGGCGGCTGCCCGGCGTCGCCGAGTACGTGCCGCTGCGCCGGGCGACGTCCGCGGCGTACGTCTCGTACGCGCTGATCGAGTTCGCGACCGGGCAACCGGTGCCGGACGCGGTCTACCACCACCCGGCGGTACGCGCCGTCGCCGACACCGCCAACGATTTGCTCTCCTGGTTCAACGACCTGCTGTCGCTGGAGCGGGACGCGGCCACCTCCGGCGGGCACAACCTGGTGCTGGCGGTGGCCCGGGAGCAGAGGATCCCGGTCGAGTCGGCGATTAAGGTCGTCGTCCGGCGGTGGCAGCAGAGCATGCGGCGGTTCGTCGAACTGCGCGACGCGGTGCCGTCCTTCGGGCCGGCGCTGGACGGGCCGCTGCGGCACTACCTGGACGGCCTGGCCAACTCGGTGCGCGGCACCATGGACTGGTCCATGGAGAGCGCCCGCTACCGTTCGTAGTGGACAACCCCCACCGCCTCAACACCCGGGCCGGGGTCCGGCCCGGCAACCCGGGGCCGTGGCCGGGGGTCCGGCCGGCAACCCGGGTCGGACCGTTCGTCGGCTTGCGGGGTGCCCGAGCCGGCTTGGAGGATGACCGGGTGAACGCCCCGGCAGTCGGCTCTCCCCGCGGCCACGTCCAGGTCCATGACCTTGTGACGGCGTACGATCCCGACCTGCTCCGCCGGGCGTACGAGGAGATCCTCGAACCGAGCTTCCCCCCGGACGAGTTGGAGACCCTGGAGAGTCTCGCCGGCCGGATGGCGGCCGGGGACCCGTCGACGTTCGGCGCCGTCGCCCTCACGGACGGCGCACCGGTCGGCGTGATGGTCGCCGACTGCTTTCCCGCCTCCCGGGTACTGCTCCTCAGCTACCTTGCCGTCCATCCGGGTCAGCGCGGCGGCCGGATCGGCTCGACGCTCCTGCACGACGTGCTGCCGACCTGGCGGGAGCGGGCGGACGCCGTCGTCTCGGTCGCCGAGGTCGAGGATCCCCGCTTCCACCCGGCGGGGCCGCACGGTGACCCGGTCAAGCGGCTCCGCTTCTACGCCCGGGCCGGTTTCCGGCTGCTGCCGAGCCCGTTCGTGCAACCCCGGGTCCGGCCGGGCGCCGACCGGGTGGGCGGCATGCTGCTGCTCGCCGCCGCCGGGGACGAGACGCTCCCCCGGCAGACACTGCGCGGCTTCGTCAGCGAGTACTACACGGATTCGGAGGGGGCCGACGAGTCCGCCGACATGGCGTACGCCGGGCTGCTGGCCCGGGTCGACCGCGAGCCCGACCCGCTGGTCCTGCTGTCACCGGAGCAGTACGCCGAGGTGCCGCCGTTGCTGGTCACCGGCGAGCTGTTGCGGCGCGACTATCCCGGCACGGCGGTCGCCGCCCGGCTGCTCGCCGTCGACGAGCGGGGCGCGGCACTGCTGGACGAGGTGTGGGAGCGGGTGCTCGCCCGGATGGCGACGGGTGAGGAGCTTCCCCGGCCCCGCCGCACCGTCGTCGCCGAGTTCCTGGACCGGCTCTCCGGCGCCGGGCTCGTCTTCGTCTCCCCCGACCCGGGCGACGCCTCGGTGCTGGCCGACTGGTTCGCGGGTGACGCCGACCCGTGGGCGGGCTGGTGGCGGGAGACGCCTCCCAGCTGGGATGCCGAGGTGCTGGCCCCGGAGCGGGTCGAACGGGCGATCCGCCGGCTGCCGCCGCTGCCCCGACTGCTCCTGCTCCTCTCCGACGTGGTCGATCTGACCCTGCCGGAGGCGGCCGAACTCGCCGGGCAGGCGCCGGAGCACTACCTCGCGATCCTGGAGGCGGCCCGCATGGAGGTCGTCTCCTTCCTGAACGACGACGCCCGGTAGGAGGGCGGATGGACGGCTACCTCCGCTGCGACCAGACCGTCCGGCTGGTCGGAAGCTGGATCGACGGCGCCCTCGACCCCGCGCAGCGGGAGCTGGTCGAGTTGCACCTGCTGGTCTGCCCACCGTGCCTGGAGTACGTCGGCAAGGTCACCGACCTGCGTGCGGCGCTCCTGGAGCTGGCGGGACCGCAGACCCCGGGACGCCTCCTCGCGCGGCTCCAGGGGGATGCGCCGTGAGGTATTACAAGTTCCTTGCCGCCGGCCGGATCGGACCCTTCTCCCGCCAGACCTGGTCGACGGCGTGGCGATCGGAGCCGGCGATCGTGCCGTGCCGGCAGGGTTTGCACGTCTGCCGGGTCGACGATCTGCCGTACTGGTTGCACGACGAGTTGTGGGAGGTGGAGGTCGAGGGGCCGGTGCTGGCGATGGAGCGCCAGGTGATCGCCGGGCGTGGCCACCTGCGGGAACAGGTCGGCGAGTGGAACGCGCAGGCGCGGCAGGAGTTCGTCCGTGCCTGCCTGACCCGGATCGCCGGGCATGCCGCCGAGGAGTGCGGTGACGCGCTGGACGACGGCTCACTCGTCGCGGCCGCCGAGCGGCTGGCCACGGTTGGGCCGGTCGACCTCGGTGAGGTCGCCGACCTCGCTATGGCCCGTCAGGAACGCGCCGCGCTGCGCGGCCGGAGCGTCGCGGCGTGGGTCTGTGGCTATCTCGCGGACGCGGTCGAGATGGTGGAGAGCTATCCCGTGGCCGCGCTCGGCTACGTGGCGGCGCGGGCCGCCGATGCGCGGACCGGTGACGACGGCGTCGATCGCTACCTGCTGGAGCGAGCCTGGCAGGCGGAGTGGCTGACCAGGCGGCTCGGGCTCGCCACCGGCTGAGCGCGCACCATCCGGCTGAGCGCGACACCATCCGGCTGAGCGCGACACCATCCGGCTGAGCGCGACACCATCCGGCCGGCCGCGGCACCATCCGGCCGACGCGGCCCGGTCTGCCTATCCGGCCGGCGTTTCCGTGCCGATCCGGTCCGCGAGGGCGATCGCCCGTTCCATCTCCGCGAGGACGTCGAGGTCCCATCCCTCTACCAGATCACCCCAGTAGTCGGCGAACTCCGACTCGCGGCGATGCAACTCCCCTTCGAGTACGTTGCGCGGGAAGAGTCCGGTCAGCACCCCTGGCCGGAGGTCACCCGGCACCGCACCGCCGGTAGGCGCCACCAGGGCGGCGAGAATCCCGTCCCGATCGGCCCGGGACGCCGATTCGCGGGCCCGGCCGGTCGCCCGGTCCGACATCTCCTGGTAGAAGCGCTGGGTGTACTCGTCCGGCGGGTTGACGCTGTGGTCGAGGGCGTCTGCGGAGCGCTGGAACAGGAAGGCGTTCCGGACCGCGAGCCCGTACTCGGTGGCGGCGGTGACCGGGTCGTGCGGCCAGCACAGGTCGCCGAGGCAGCGGTGCAGGTTTGCCAGCAGCTCGGAGTCGACCTCGCCGTCCGGCCCGTCGGCCATCTCCTGGCTGAGCCGCAGGGCCCGACCGACGTGGGCGGCGGCCCCGGCCCGGTCGCCGGCGGCGATCGCTATGTCACCCCATTCGTAGTAGAGCCAGGCGGTCATCACGTCGTCGCCGAGTTCGAGAAAGTCCGCTTCGAGCTTGCGGTACTCCTCGTCCGCCTTTGCCAGGCTGCCGTCGTACCAGAGCGCGTGCGCGTGGAAGAGTCGCAGGTAGAGCGAGGTGCGGAACTGACTCTCCTGGACCCCGGCCGGCAGGCGCCGGTCCCGCTGGCCGCTGTGCAAACCACAGACCTCGCGGACGGCCCGCAGCGCCCGCCGCACTTCGGTCCAGTGTGGACCCGGCGGCTTGTCGGGTCCGGGCAGGTAGTTGAGCAGGAACCGGTGCAGTTGTCCCAGCAACTTCCGGTCGTCGTCGTCCTGGGTCGCCGACTCCCAGCTCTCCAGGAGATGGTGGCAGAAGGGAAAATCGACGTAGAGACCCCACCACCAGAACGCCTCCATGAAGATGAGCACGAACCGGGTCCGGGTCAGGTAGCGATCGTCCGGCAGTTGGGCACAGTGATAGAGCCACTCGGTCTCGTACGCCTGCCAGACCGGGTCCTCGTACTTGTACCAGGAGCCGTACGCCTTGTCGGTCCTGTCCTCGAACTTGCTGATCAGCTCGAAGTAGTGCGTCGCGGCGGCCCGGTGCATCGGAGTCCACCGCTCCGGATAGAGCTGGGCCATCTGCGCGGCCAGAGCCGGACGGATGAACTCGTGCACCCGGAACCGTGTCCCGTCGGTGGCCCGGTCGAGCAGGCCGAGCCGCCGGCACTCCGCGATGACGGTGCCGGCAACCGGCGCACCCCGTCCCACCTGGCCCTTCGCTCCGTCGAGTTCCGCGTCGGTGTCCAGGAGTCGTTGCAGCAACGGCGCGTCGAAGGAGTTCAGCAGGGCTGCCGCCTCGACCGCCCGCAGCAGTCCCCGTCGCCGGCCCAGGACTGCCTCAACCAGGTTGGCGACGTTCAACTCGCCGTCGGCGGAGAGGCGCGTCAGCACGCCGCGCAGCCGGTCGGGCTGCCGGACCTCGTCACCGCGCTCCTGGATGAGGCGGTGGACGAGCCCGACGGCGGACGGATGTCCGCCGGTGAAGTCGTGCACCGCCTCGGCCAGCTCCGCTGTCGCGCCACCGCCCAGGTGGTGCCGCAGGTACTGCCGTACCTCGGCGACGGAGAGGAACGGGAGACCCTGCGAGCGATCCGGGTCCACCAGGCTCCGGACGTGTTCCGCGTAGTCGCCGGGGACGAGCGGGACGACGACGAGGGTGTTCGGCAGCCGCCGGGCGAGCCCGACCAGCCACTGCCCCACGGCGTCGTCGATGAGAGTCTCGAAGCCGTCCAGGATAACCACGGCGCGCCGCTCTCTCAGCCAGGCTCTCCAGTCCGCGACGAACGCCTCGTCGATCCGCCACTGCGTCTTCCGGGCACGCTCCACGATGGCGGCCGCCGTCTCCGCGATGGTCACGTTGACCCGGTTGTCCTCCACCCGGCCCCCGCCGATCGTGGAGAACTCGTTGTTGACCTGGATCGGGCGGTCGGCGACCGATTTCGCCGCGGCGATCGCGAGGATCAGCTCTCCGAACCACCGACTGCCGCCCGGCCGGCCGAGCCCGGACGGCGACGCGAAGGTGCTGACCAGATCACCGAGCAGGTTCGACGACCGCTCCAGCAGCAGGCCGGCTGCGGTCGGGGTGAGGCCGTCACCGTACTGGCCGCTGAGCGCCTCGGAGAGGCCGTACCTGTCGACGAGCATCGCACCGTTCGCGGGCATTCGCAGCACGTCCGGTGCGTCGCGGTCGATTCGGTCGTGCAGTTGCCGCAGGAACGCGGACTTGCCCATGCCGTGCCCGCCGAGCACCGCGAATATCCCGGTCGCGCCACTGTGGATTTTCTGGAGAATCCGGTCGAGCTGTGCATCGCGGCTGACCATTCCGTCGACCAACCGGACTTCCAACTCCACTTCGGACGATCGGGCCCTCGACACGACCGCACGAGCCGGCGACACGACCGGGGCCGGCAACGACGGCGGCAGGTCGCCGCCAGGCTCAGACACCCGGGTACGGACCGGTACGGCCGGTGCCGCCGGTGCGGCCGGTGTCGCCTGTGCTGCCGGTGCCGCCGGCTCACTCGGCGCCGCCTGCAAGGGCGGTGCGGAGTGGTGGTCGACGTTGGCGTCCTCGACGATGCCGCCCGGGCCGGCCAAGACCTCGCTCCGGCTCCCGCCGGCGGCCCGGACCAGCACCCGGCGCACCCGGCCGAGCAGCCCGGCCCGGATCACGGTGACGGACCCCGGCGGGGCATCCGCCGCCGGCGCGGACCTTCCGGTCAGTAGCGGGGCGAGACTGATGATCGCCACGAGGAGGCCGCCGACACCGACGACCGAACCGACCGCCTCGGCACCGAGGAGCCATCCGACGACCGCGATGACCACCAGCACCGCCGCCGACACGGAGCCGCCGACAACCCAGACCTTGCGCTCACTCTTTGTCACGGCGTCATTGTCAATTTGTACAGGAAGGACTGTCGATAGTCCTAGCGCGTGGTTGGTATCGCCCGATACGCCGCCGGACACGTCCGATACGCCGCCTGGTACGCCCCATACGCCTCCGGGTACCGCCCCATACGCCGCGGTCGACCGACGACAGTCGTGTCCGTACCGTCGTACCTCGCTACCCGGCGAGGTCGAGCCGGACCACCAGATCGAGCACGGCGAAGACGAAGAGGGCGATCCCGACGAACCCGTTGGCGGTGAAAAACGCCCGGTTGACCCGGGACAGGTCGTTCGGGGTGACCACCACGTGCTGGTAGCCGAAGGCGAGCGCGGTCAGCGCCAGCCCGACCCACCAGAGCCAGCCCAGCCCGACCAGTTCGCCGTACCAGATGAAGAGGACGAACGTCACCACGTGGGCCACGGTCGAGGCGTGCAGAGCGAACCGGAGGCCGTACCGGGCGGGGACGCTGCGTACCCCGATCCGCCGGTCGACATCGGTGTCCTGGCAGGCGTAGATCAGGTCGAAGCCGCCGATCCAGAGCCCGACCGTCGCGCCGAGCAGCCAGGCCGGCCCGGAGTCGGCGAAGGTGCCGGTGACCGCGAGCCAGGCGCCGACCGGGCCGACCATCTGGGCGATCGCCAGGATCGCGTGCGGCCAGTCGGTGAACCGCTTGCCGTACGGGTAGACGACCAGCGGGATCGCGGCGAGCGGGGCCAGGGCCAGGCAGAGCGGGTTGAGCGCGGCGGCGGCGGCGAGGAAGACCGCCAGCGCGACGAGTGCGCCGGTCCAGGCCGTCCGGACGCTCACCGCCCCGGTCACCAACTCCCGGCCGGCGGTACGCGGGTTGCGTGCGTCGATCCGCCGGTCGATGATCCGGTTCGCCGCCATGGCGAAGGTCCGCGCCCCGACCATGGCGATGGTGATCAGCAGCAGGTCGAGCCAGCGCACCTGCCCACCGTGCCGCTGCATCGCGGTCAGCGCCGAGAGATAGGCGAACGGCAGCGCGAAGACCGAGTGCTCGATCGCCACCAGCCGGAGGAAGGATTTCACCCGCCCCGGCGACTCCGCGACCGCCGTCACCTGTACCACCTTCCGTTCGCGACTGCGGGGCTCGCAAGCTCACTCCTCGCGCTCACCCGAGCCACCTTCCGTTCGCGACTGCGGGGCTCGCAAGCTCACTCCTCGCGCTCACGAGATCCCGTACTCCTTCCAGCGCTTGTCGACCAGCGACCGGATCTCCGGCGACATGGTCATCTCCTCCGGCCAGCCTCGGGTGTAGCCCTCGGTCGGCAGCTTGCGGGTCGCGTCCACCCCGGCCTTGCCGCCCCAGAACTGCTGGTACGACGAGTGGTCCAGGTGGTCCACCGGCCCATCGGTGAGCAGCAGGTCGCGGGCGTAGTCGACGTTGCCGAAGGCCCGCCAGGCGACCTCGGCGTAGTCGTGCACGTCGCAGTCCTCGTCGACGATCACGATCAGCTTGGTCAGCGACATCAGGTGGGCGCCCCAGATCGCGTTCATCACCTTCTGTGCGTGCTTCGGGTAGCGCTTGCGGATCGAGATGATCGCGCAGTTGTGGAAGACGCCGGCGGCCGGCAGGTCGTAGTCGACGATGTCCGGGATCAGCAGCTTGAGCAGCGGCTGGAAGATCCGCTCGGTGGCCTTGCCGAGGCCGTGGTCCTCCTGCGGCGGCTTGGAGGTGATGATCGAGTGGTAGACCGGCTCCCGCTGCGTGGTCATGCACTCGATGTGCAGTACCGGAAACGGCTCGACCGGGGTGTAGAAGCCGGTGTGGTCGCCGAAGGGCCCCTCGGGCAGCCGCTCGCCCGGCTCCAGGTAGCCCTCCAGCACGATCTGGGCGTGCGCCGGCACCTGGAGCGGCACGGTCAGGCAGTCGACCATCTCGACCCGCTCGCCCCGGAGGAAGCCCGCGAAGAGATATTCGTCGATGTCGCCGGGGAGCGGGGCCGAGGCGGCGTAGGAAACCACCGGGTCGCAACCGATGGCGATCGCCACCGGCAACCGCTGACCGAGGCGTTCCGCGACGGCGTGGTGCGCGGTGGAGTCCTTGTGGATCTGCCAGTGCATGCCGAGGGTGTTCTGGGAGTGCTGCTGCAGCCGGTAGAGCCCGAGGTTGCGCTTGCCGGTCTCCGGGTGCTTGGTGTGGGTCAGCCCGTAGTTGTGGAAGATCCCGCCATCGCCGGGCCAGACCTGGAGACCGGGGAGCCGGTTCAGGTCGACGTCGTCACCCCGGTAGACGATCTGCTGGCAGGGAGCGGTCCTGACCTTCCTCGGCGGTACGGACTTGAGCTGCATCACCTTGCCCAGGCCCTCGCGAATGCCGGACCAGCCGACCGGCAGCTCCGGCTTGACCAGCGCACCGATCCGGTCGCCGATCTCGTCGAGCCGGTCGACGCCGAGCGCCATCGCCATCCGGCGCTCGGTGCCGAAGAGGTTGATCGCCACCGGCATCTCGCCCCGGGTCGGGCGCTCGAAGAGCAGGGCCGGGCCGTTCGCCCGAACGGTCCGGGTTACCACCTCGCTGATCTCCAGCGTCGGGTCGACCGGCACCGGGACCCGGCGCAACTCTCCGGCGCCCTCCAGCGCGGTGAGGAACTCCCGGAGATCGGTGTACGGGAAGCCACGAGCCGCCATGCTGGCTAGTCTGTCGCACCGCCGACCGGCGCGGCACGGCCGGGTCCCCCGGCGTGACCGGCCTCCCGCCGGCACGGAGCGGGCCGGTGCCTCAGAGCAGACCGATGCCGAGCAGCAGGGTGCCGGCCACCAGGCCGATCCCGCCGGCCACCGCCAGCCAGATCAGCCGGTTGGGCCGGGTGTCCGAGGGGCGGACGACGGAGAGGAAGAAGCCGAGCGGCATCAGGATCGGGGCGGCGACCAGGAGGGTACGGATCAGCATCCGCATCCCGTCTCCGTAGTCACTCCGGTCCAGGTAGAGGAGCGCGACGAGGGCGAAGAGCACCAGTACGCCCGCGTGCGCGTGCCCGGCGGTCCAGAGCGCCCGCCGGACGGGATTGTCCAGATAGCCGGGTATCCGCCGGACGAGCTGCATGAGCAGAGACAATCCGCCGAACGCGATGGTCGAGACGGTGATCAGCAGGACGGCGGCGGTGGTCTGGGTCGCGGACGACATGGCGGTCTCCCCGGTGGTGGCACGATACTCAACTTGTCATCGTCAAGATTCCGGGACGACGAGCATCTTGTCAATAGCAAGATTCGCCCACGACAGGCCGCACCGCCACCAACGAGAGGTCCTCCGGCCGTCCGCCCCGCCCCTCCACCCCCCGGCCCTCCACCCCGGCGAACCCGCTCCACCAACCCCGAGACTCCGCCAGCAGCGGAGACCCTTCAATAGATCTTGACGACTTGTTGTCGCTCCGACGACAACAAGTCGTCAAGATCTACAAGAATGTCCCGCACCCGGAGAGCCGGGTGCGGGATCAGGGCCGCCGCCGGTTACCGGCGCTCGGTCAGTCGCCGGTGTAGAGGCGGTGCGGGTCGACCAGGACGACGTCCGGGCGCCCGGACGAGGCCGCCGCGAGCTGCTCGGTGAAGCCCTCGGCACTGGCCAGCACCAGCCGTACGTCGCGGGTGTCGTGACCGGCACGGCCGCGCAGCAGCGTACGGATCCGGTGTAGCCGGTCGAGATCGGGCTCGCCGAGCCGGCGACCCCACTTGACCTCGCCGATCGCCAGGAGCGGGCGTGGTCCGTCGCCGAGCGGCGGCTCGCCGACCGCGACGAGGTCGAGTTCGTGGCTCGTCCGGCCGGCCGGGTCGCTGAGCACGGCCGAGCCGACGTCGGCGACCGGGCCACCCAGGGTCTCCGGAGCGGCGAACCGCAGCACCCACTCCCGGACCAGCCCCTCGAAGCAGGGGCCGAGCACGGCGCTCGCGTACCGGCGCTGGGAGCGTCGCCAAACGTCCGCCCCGCGACGCTGTTCCAGCGCGGTCCAGGCCGGGCGCATCACCGCCTGATAGAACGTCACAAGCGGTTCGGTGATCCGGTAACTGCTCCGGCCGGGCCGGAACGGGTCAGGAGCGCGGACGAGCAGGCCGACGTCCTCCAGCACCGTCAGCGGATGTTGCAGGTCGGTCGCCTTGCGCCCGATGTATCCGGCGATCCCGCCCCGGGTGGCGTTGCCCTCGGCGACGGCGGCGAGCACGGAGTGGTAGAGGGCCGTCTCCCGCAGGTCCGGATCTTCCGCGAGCAGATAGCGCGCCTCCCGGAAGAGCGGCCGGGCCGGGTTGAGCACGGCACGTGCCACCCAGTCGTCGAAGTCGGCCAGGTCTGCGGGGGCGTCGTCGGAGACGTACTCCCGCCGGTAGGCCGGCGTGCCCCCGACGATCGCGAAGACCCGGACGGCCAGTGCCGGGTCGGCGAGTCCCCAGAACCGCGCCGCGGCACGGTAGTCCAGCGGCTGGATCGGCAGTTCCAGGCCGGCCCGGCCGCGCAGTGGGGCCGAGCCGGCGAGCAGCCCGCCCATGAACGAGAGCGCCGACCCGCAGAGCAGGATCCGGGTACGCGATCCGGTGCGCTCGCCGCGCCCCGGCGTCAGCGCGTGCTGCAGGACGGAGGGCAGGTTCCGGCTGGACCGGGCCAGGTAGGGAAACTCGTCGAGCACGACGGTGGTCGGGCGGCTGCGCCCGAGCGCGAGCAGGGCGTCGACCGCGTGCTCCCAGTCGGGCAGCTCGACCGGACCCGGGGCATCGGTGTGCTGCCCGAGCGCCACCCCGAGCCGGCGCAACGAGTCGGCCGGCGTGGCCTCGGTGGCGCCGAAGTAGAAGCCGCCGGTGGCGCGGGCGAGCTCGTAGAGAAGGAGCGTCTTGCCCTGTCGCCGCCGCCCGCTGACCACGCCCAGCGTCGCACCCGCCCGGTCGTCGGCGACGAAGCGGGACAACTCGGCCCACTCGGTGTCCCGATCGAAGATCTCCGCCGGCTTCGGAACCCCCACCAGCGCCGCCCTCCATTAGAAGTACACTTCTAAGAATCGTACTTCTAACTCGGATGCCTGGCCGCCGGACGCGTCAGCCGCCGGACGCGTCAGCCGCCGGACGCGTCAGCCGCCGGACGCGTCAGCCGCCGGCGCCGGCGCGGGTGGCGGCGCGGCGGGCGACGTACCGTCGGATCTTGGCGGCGGTGCCGCAGTCCTCCATGCTGCACCAGCGACGGCTGCGGTTCTTGCTCTCGTCGACGAAGAGGAAGCGGCAGCCCCCGCACGCCTTGATCCGGTCGAGCGGGCCGGTCGTCAGCAGCTCGACGGCGGCGTGGACGATCGGCCACAGCGGACCGGCGAGCTCGGCCTGGCCGGGCCAGCCCCACCGGAAGCCGGCCGCACCGGGGACGAGCCGCGCGTGGGCGTACGCCTCCGCCGCGCCGTCGCGGAGCCTGGTCAGGTCGGCGGCGGCGGGCTGCCCGCCCATGGCCGCCGCCCGGAACAGGCCGTCGAGGAGTTCCCGGACCTCCAGGGCACGCCGGTACGCGGCACGGGCCCGAGCCGGCTGCTCAGCCGCCTGCCGGCGCAGCGCCGCCACCTCCGCATGGTCGAGCAGGCCGATCCCACCGGCCCAGGCCACCAGGTCGTCGTAGCGGTGCAGGATGTCGTCGCCGGGGGGACCGTCCGGCGGTCCACTGCGCGTGTTGACGTAGTCGAGCGCCAGGCTTCCTCCGACGATCCGCATCCGGGTCACGTCCCGCATCCGGGTCACGTCGTCCGCCGTTTCCATCAGAGCGCAATTTACCTGTTGCGACAATCGAGCCTACCCCGCTACCGTTCCCTCCGTAAGTCTATTTGGCGGTAACAATCGGCTGCGCCCGCTCCCGCCCGACGAGGCGCCGACCGGTGGGACGATCCTGGAAAGGACGACATGACAGCCGCGACACGAGGCGCCGCGACGACCCCGAGCGAGGGCGGGCTGATTCACAACCCGGTGCTGCCCGGCTTCCACCCGGACCCGGTCATCCTGCGGGTCGGCACCGACTACTACATCGCCACGTCGACCTTCGAGTGGTGTCCGGGCGTACGCCTGCACCACTCGACGGACCTGGCGCACTGGCGGCCGCTCGGCGGCATCCTCACCGAGCGGCGGCTGCTCGACCTGCGCGGCGCCGCCGACTCGGCCGGGGTCTGGGCCCCGGACCTGAGCTACGCCGACGGCCTGTTCCACCTCGTCTACACCGACGTCTCCAGCTTTGCCATGGGTTACTGGGACTCCCAGAACTACCTGGTCACCGCCGCCGACCTTGCCGGGCCGTGGAGCGATCCGGTGCCGCTGCACGCCCGCGGGTTCGACCCGTCGCTCTTCCACGACGACGACGGCACGAGCTGGCTGCTGTCGATGACCGCCGACTGGCGCGAGGGCCGCAACCGGTTTGCCGGCATCCAGATCCAGCGGTACGACCGGGCGGCCCGCAAGCTGGTCGGCGCGGAGCGGATCATCTTCGAGGGGACCCCGGTGGGGTTGACCGAGGCACCCCGGATCTACCGTCGGGACGGCTGGTATTACCTCGTCACCGCCGAGGGCGGAACCAGTTGGCCACACCAGGTCACGGTGGCACGGTCGCGCGAGCTGTTCGGCCCCTACGAGGTCGACCCCGACGGCCCGATGCTGACCTCGGCCGGGCGGCCCGAGCTCGAGTTGCAGAAGGCCGGGCACGGCAGCCTGGTCCGCACCCCGGACGACCAGTGGTACATGGCGCATCTCGTGGCGCGACCCTACTCGCCACTCGGCCGCTGCGTGCTCGGCCGGGAGACCGCGATCCAGCGGGTGACCTGGGACCAGGACGGCTGGCCGCGCGTCGACGGCGGCGTCCCCGCCGTGACGGTGCCGGCGCCGGCCGGCACCTCCTCCTCGATCAGCGCGGCCGGCGCCGATCCCGGGTTCGACCACGACGACTTCGACGCGCCGGAGCTCGGCCCCGACTGGTCGACGCTGCGCCGCCCGGCCACGCCGGACTGGGTCCAGCTCACGGCCCGCCCCTCCTACCTGCGGGTCTACGGCGGGCAGTCGCCGGTCGGGCGGCAGCGCCCCAGCCTGGTGGCCCGGCGCGTCACCGGCACGCACTGCACGCTGACCGCGACGATGGAGTTCCGCCCGGACAGCTACCGGCAGCTCGCCGGCATCACCGCGTACTACAACAGCCAGAACTGGCACTACCTCTACCTGACGGCGGACGACGACGGCCGGCGCGTGCTCGAGGTGATGTCCTGCGACGGCGGCCACCGCGTCCAGCACGCCAGCTGCCGGGTCGACGCCGGCAACCTCGACCGGGTACGCCTGCGTGTCCGCCTCGCCGGTCCGGTCCTCACCTTCGGCTACGCGCCCGGCACGTCGGCGGCGGTGGACGGGGTCGACGACGACTGGCGGGAGCTTCCCGTCGAGCTGGACGCGACAATCCTCTCCGACGAGCACGCGGTACGCCGGGTGGAGGGCGAGCCGGAGGCGTGGGGCTTCACCGGCGCCTTCGTCGGCCTCTGGGTGCAGGATCTCGGCGCCGACGGCGGCTTCGCCGACTTCGACTCGGCGACCTACGAGATCAACCGGCCGCAGCCCCCGCACCGTGGCTAGCCACCCTCGCCCGGCTGGCCACCCTCGCCCCGGACAACCGCGGGGGCATGGTCGGTTACCGAGGGTGCACGGCATAGCTCAGATGGGTCGCCCGTGACGACGACTCCGACCGGATCGGCTCCAGCGCGATCCTGGACGCGTCCACGCCGTCGAACAGGCGGGTGCCGGCGCCGAACAGCACGGGTGAGAGCGCGATCGAGAACTCGTCGACCAGGCCGGCGTTGAGGTACTGCACGATCGTCTCGCTGCCGCCGGCGATGCGGATGTCCCGCTCGCCGGCGGCGTCGCGGGCCTGACCCAGCGCGCTGTGGATGCCGTCGTTGACGAAGTGGAAGGTGGTCCCGCCCGGCCGTTCCCAGGGGTCGCGCCGCTGGTGGGTGACGACGAAGACGGGGGTGTGGAAGGGCGCCTCCTCCGGCCATGCCTGCTCGCCGCCGTCGAACATGCGCTTGCCCATGACGCTTGAGCCGGTGCGCGCGAACGTCTCCCGGGCGATGTCGTTGTCGCGCCCCTCCTCGCCGCCCTCGCCCAGTTTGAGGTTCTCCCGGAAGAACCGCTGTGGGAAGATCCACGCCTGCAGTTCCATCCACTGCGCCATCCAGCGCTCCAGCCTCGGGTCCTGCTTCCGCTGCTCGGGCGTGGCGAGGGGGCCTTCCATCGACTCGGGAGCGCTGAAGCCGTCCAGCGACATCGACACGCTGAAGAACACCTTCCCGGCCATCAACGGCTCTCTTTCTTTGCGGCGATCTCATTCTTTCCGGCGATCTCGCCGACGTAGGTCGCCAGGTTGCGCAGGGTCTGCTGGCCGCCCTCGATCGCGTGGTACTTCTCGACCGCGTCGTCGCGCAGTTGCCTGCTGGGAAACACCGTGCGCATCACGATCCGGGTAGCCGCACCCTCCGGCCCGACGGTCGGCGCGGCGTCGTCCGGCGTGAAGGTCAGGGTCGACTCGAAGGCGTTCGGGTCGTCGCGGGACTCGCCGTGCAGCAGCGCGATCCGCTCCGGCGGGACGATCTCGGTCCAGGTGATCCACTCGGAGTAGTCGGTCCCGTCCGGCCCGTGCATCACGAAGTCCCACTCCCCGCCGACCCGGAACTCGAAGGACCGGGTCGTGGTGGTGAAGCCGTCCGGCCCCCACCACCGCGACAGGTGCCGGACCTCGGTGAACGCCTCGAAGACCAGCTCCCGTGGGGCGTCGATCACCCGGGAGATCGTGATCTCCCGGTCGGCCGTCGCCGACTCCGCCCGCGTCTCCCGCCCTGTCCCTGTGCCTGTGCCTGCCATCGGTCAGTCCTCCTGACGTGTCTGCTTGAGTTCCTGCACGTAGGTGTCCAGCCGGTCGAAGCTCTCGTTCCAGAACCGCTCGAACCCGCCCACCCACTCGTGGACGGGCCGCAGACCTCGGGCGTCCAGGCCGTAGAGGCGCTGCTTGCCCGCCTCGCGGACCCGCACCAGCCCCACCTCCCGGAGCACCCGCAGGTGCTTGGAAGCCTGCGACTGGCTCATCCCCAGCTCCTGGGCGAGGTCGGTCACCGGCCACTCACCCGCCCGCAGCAGCGCCAGGATGTCCCGGCGCTGCGGCTCGGCGATCGCGTTGAACGCGTCCGACGTCGTCGCTGCTCGTGCCACGGCAGCCATCATCTTCCGATATCGGAAAGCGTCAAGCGGGACGGGGACGCCACGGGCCGCCCTGCGCTACGACAGGACCCCGCTCAACCACGCGAAGAGCATCCGGGCCGCCGCCGGGTTGGCGGCGGCCCGAGATCGCCGACAGATCGTGCCGGGTGTGGGGTGCCGGGTGGGAGGGGTTGGCGGTGGGAGGGATTGGCGGGGCGTCAGCGGGGCGGAAGGGCCCGGACGAAGGCGCGCCAGGCCGCCGGGGCGAAGAGCAGCGCCGGCCCCGGCCGGTCCTTGCTGTCCCGCACCCCCACCACCCCGGGCAGGTTGCCCGCCACCTCCACGCAGTTACCGCCGTTGCCGCTGCTCCGCGTGCTCTTGACCCACACCGCGCCGGTCAGATCCATCTCTCCGCCACTTCCCGTATCAACCGGCCCGCGCCAGGACCACCAACAGCCGCTTCTCACGGGCGATCCGGGCACGGGCGGCCGAGCGGGCCCGGCGATGACCTATCTGTTCTTCGCCGGCTTCCGCCCGCACCTGCCGATCCGCCCACTCTTCCTCTGCCGCACCTGCGGAGGGAAGTGGCCCTGCCAACCGGCCCGGCTCGCCCTGCTGGCGATGTTTCAGGACGACCGGCAGGGGCTGCGACTACACCTCGCCCGCAAGCTGCTCACCGCCCTGGCCGACCAGCCCCACACCGACACCGCCACCCTCACCACCCGCTTCCTCGCCTGGCTCCCCCCACCACCACGTCGAAACAAAAAGATCCCGGATCTTGGAACGGGAGAGTCGCTATGGCGACCATCCGGTTCCAAGATCCGCGATCTTCGACCTACAGAGAGAGAGGGGGGGAGAGGGGGTCAGTCTAGGCCGGCGTAGGAGTGGAGGCCCTCGAAGAAGATGTTGACGCCGTAGAGGTTCATCTGCATGGTCAGGAAGCCGAGCACGGCGATCCAGGTCGCCGCCGGGCGCTTCACGCTCGGTGTCGCGCGGGCGTGCAGGTAGCCGGCGTAGACCACCCAGGAGATGAAGGCCCAGACCTCCTTCGGGTCCCAGCCCCAGTACCGCCCCCAGGCCGCCTCGGCCCAGACGGCGCCGGCCATCACCCCGAAGGTGAAGAGCGGGAAGGCGAAGGCGTGCAGCCGGAAGGTCAGCCGCTCCAGCGTGTCGGCGGCCGGCAACCGTGCACCGAGGCTGTACGGGAAACTCCGCCTGCCCCGGTCGTAGCCGTCCCGGATCAGGTACATCACCGCCGGCACCGCGCCGAGCAGCAGGATGCCGGAGGAGGTGGCGATCGTCGCCACGTGCACGACGAACCAGTAGGAGTCGAGTGCGGGCACCAGCGGCACGATCGGCACGTAGAGCACCATCCCGGCGACCGCCAGCAGCAGCACCATGGTCAGCGTGACGAAGAGCCCGAGGTGGCGCAGTGTCGTACGCCGCTGGAGCAGCACCAGCCAGCCGACCACCCCGACGAAGGTGACCGAGAGCAGGTACTCGTACATGTTGCCCCACGGCATGCGCTCGGCGGCGACGCCCCGGGTGACAAGTACGGCGAGGTGGGCCAGGGCGGCGAGCACGGTGAGCGCGACGGCGGCCCGCCCGGCCAGCACCGCCCGGGAGGCCGGCGTCCCACCCCCCGGCGCCACCACGTCGTCCACGTCGACCGGACCACCACCGATGCTGCCACCGATGCCGATGCCGCCACCAGCACCAGCACCAGCACCGGCACCGACAAGAACCCGCTCGCGCTCCGGTCGGGTCGCCGCGCGGCCGATGACGCTGCGGGTGCCGAAGGCGTACTCGACGGCGTGGCAGATCATCGCCAGCAGGTAGGCGAGGACCGCGACCACCAGAAGTTGGTCGGACAGCGCAGCCATCAGTCGGTCTCCTCGTCGGGTCGCACTCCGCCGGGTCGCGGCTCGTCGTCGTCTCCCGGGCGCCCGGGTCGCGTCTCGGCGACGAGCCGGGCGAACTCGTCGGCGAACCCGGCGTACTCGGTACGCGGCAGGCCACCGACCTCCACCAAACTACTACGACCCGTCGTGCGCCGGAACCAGACCCGGCGGCGGCGCCCGAACAGCGACGGCATCAGCCCGACCAGCAGCAGCACCGAGCTGATCAGCACGATCCGCTCGCCCGGGTCGTAGCGGACGGAGATGGTGACGTACTGGCGGGTGCCGAGGAACTCCACCGACGTGCCGTCGTCCAGCGTCCACTTCTCACCGGGGCGCAACAGCTTGGCGTCGCCGACCTGCGTGAGCCTGCCACTGCTCACCTGGCGCTGGTCGAGGCGGTAGACCGAACCGGGCACCCCGGCGTCCAGCCCCAGGTTGCCCCGGTAGGCGAAGAGCATCACCGCCGGGGAACGCTCCGCCGGGTAGGTCGAGCGGACGAAGGGCGGCGAGTCCGGTGCGGTCGGGAGGTACAGCCCTTCGAAGGCGACCTGGAGGTCGGGGTTGCGCGCACCGGTCACCGGATCCAGGTTGACGTCCGGGAAGGCCGCCACTCCCTCGCTGGTCAGGTTGCCGTCGATGGTGAGGAACGCGTCGTCGCTTGTCTGCGTCTCGCCATTGCGGTCGGTGTAGCGGAGGATCGGCGCGTAGCCGTGCCCGAGCAGGTAGACACTGGCCCCGTCCAGCCGCAACGGATCGTTGACCGAGAAACCCGCCCGGTACGGCTCCCGGTCCCCCTGCTCCACGATCGCCTCGGCCCGGAACGACTCCGGCTGCCCGGTTGGCAGGAACGTCGCCGTGAAGTCCGCCAGCTCCAGGCAGAACGGCGGCAGGTCACCGCCGTCCACCCGGTGCCCCAGCTTCGACTCGGCATACTGCTGGAGGGTGTTGCAGAAGGCGTTCTCCGGGCCGGCGACCAGCAGCCGGTTGCCGTGCCAGCCGTACCAGGACCCGAGCCCGATCCCGAGCAGCACCCCGATCAGCGAGAAGTGGAAGAGCAGGTTGCCGGTCTCCTTGAGATATCCCTTCTCCGCCGAGACCGTGTCGCCCCGGACCGCCACCCGCCAGCGCCGTTTCCGCAGCATCGCCGCGATCGCCGCCAGGTCACCGTCGTGGTCGGCCAGCACCGCGTGCTGCGGCAGCCGGTCCAGCCGCTTCGGGGCGGGCGGCGGCACGGCGCGCAGCGCGCGGAAATGGTCGCGCAGCCTCGGCACGATGCAGCCGACCAGCGAGGTGAAGAGGAGTACGTAGATCGCGGAGAACCACGGCGAGGCGTAGACGTCGAAGCCGCCGATCCGGTCCAGGATCGGGTAGAGGTCGGGATGCTCGACGGCGTACCGGTCGACGTTCTCGATGTTGATGTTGCGCTGCGGCAGCACCGAGCCGGGGATGGCGGCCACCGCGAGCAGGAAGAGCAGGATCAGCGCCGTACGCATGCTGGTGAGCTGCCGCCACGAGTTGCGCAGCAGTGCCAGCGGGCGCGGCACCCGGCCTCCCCGGGGCGGTTCGACACCTCCGGCCGGGCCGCCGGCGGCCGGCGGCGCCGGATCGACCACCCCGGCCGGCGCGCCGGCACCGGCTCCGGTCGCCCGCTCCGGCTCCCGGCCCGGCATCAGATGCTCACCTCGCCGACCCCGACCGTGGTCTGCAACCAGATCACCAGGTCCTGCCAACCGCCGGTGACCAGGG
The DNA here is from genome assembly GCF_049315195.1 of Plantactinospora sp. WMMC1484. Classification (NCBI taxonomy): domain Bacteria; kingdom Bacillati; phylum Actinomycetota; class Actinomycetes; order Micromonosporales; family Micromonosporaceae; genus Plantactinospora; species Plantactinospora sp. WMMC1484. The sequence continues at coordinate 1,637,173 of NZ_CP186055.1, read as the reverse complement.
CCAGCCCGATGAGAATCAGCAAGGCGCCGCCGACCCGGGTGACCCAGCGGCTGTTGCGGCGCACCGCCCGGAAGAGCCCGAGCAGCCGGTCGAAGCCGAGCCCGAAGGCGACGAAGGGCAGCCCAAGCCCCAGGCAGTACGCGACGGCGAGCACGGCGGCCCGGTCGGCCTGGCCGCTCGCCGTCCCCATCCCGACCACGGCACTGAGGGTCGGGCCGACGCAGGGCACCCAGGAGAGCGCGAAGACCGCGCCGAAGACCGGGGCGCCGAGCAGCCCGGCGTTGGGCAGTCGCCGGATCCGGAACTCCCGCTGCATCCCGGGGACCAGCCCCAGGTAGGCAAAGCCGAGCACGATGATCACGAGCCCGATGCCGATCTCCAGGGGTCGCTTCTGCGCGAAGAGCGCCTGGCCGGCGGCGGTGACCAGCACGGCAGTCAGGGTGAAGACGGCGGTGAAGCCGGCAATGAAGAGCAGCGTGCCGGCGAGCACCCGGCCCCGGACCATCCCGGGCGTGCTCCGGATCGCCGGCCCGGCGACCACCGCCACCCCGCTCCCCACCGACTCCCCGCTCCCCACCGACTCCCCGCCACCGGCCGGCTCTCCGCCACCGGCCGGCGCTCCGAGGGTGCCCACGGGGGCAGGGTCGGTCGCGGTGCGGCGCCGCTCCAGGTCGCTGCCGGCCAGCCCGGTCACGTACGACAGGTATCCGGGCACCAGCGGCAGCACGCACGGGGACAGGAAGCTCACCAGACCGGCCAGCGCAGCCGCCCCGATCGCCAGCAGCACCGGCCCGCTCCGGGCAAGCTCGGCGAAGGTCTCGCCCATCAGCCCGGCCCGCCCGAGGCATCCGGACCCGGCCCGCCCGAGGCATCCGGACCCGGCGCGGTCGATCCACCCGCCGGGCCGGCCGGTGGCGGGGCCTCGCCCGCGATCCGGGTGACGATCGGCTCCAGGGTGGCCCGGGTCGTCCCGGCCCGGATCACCACCGCGATCCGGTGCTCCCGATCGAGCACGATGGTGGCCGGGATCGAGTTCGGCGGGATGTCGAAGGCCAGCGCGAGCCGGCTCGGCGGGTCGAAGAGGCTCGGATAATCGACCTTGTACGCCGCCTCGAACGCCTTCGCCTTGTCCCGCCCGTCCTGGATGTTGATTCCGAGGAACCGTACGCCCCGGTCCCTCGTCGCCTGGTAGGTCGCCTCCAGGTCGTCGGCCTCGGCGCGGCACGGCGCGCACCAGGAGCCCCAGAAGTTGACCACCACCACGTGGCCGCGATCCCGGGTCAGGTCGTACGCCTCGCCGGTCAGCAGCTCACCGGCGACCGCCGGAGCCGGCGGACGGTGCTCGGGCGCGCACTCGACGATGCCGCCCTCCGTCGGGCAGTCGTCCCGCCAGTCGCCGCCGCCCGCGCCTCCGGCACCGCCGCCCGAGCAGCCGGCCAGGGCCAGCGTCACGGCGGCGACGGTGGCGGAGACGGCGACCGCGAACGCGACGAGCGCACCGGGGCCGGCGGCCCGCCGGGGGCGGCTCATCATGCCCCCTTGGCTGTCCGGGCCGTCGGCGACATGGCGATCAGGTGCGCGGCCGGCTCGGTGTAGCCGATCCCGACGATCTTGGCACCGTCGAAGTGGAAGGACGTCAGGCTGGCCAGCCCGCACTGCCGCTTGCGGGGGTCGTGCCAGAGACGCTTGCGCTCGGCGTAGCGGCGCAGGGTCCAGATCGGAAGCTGGTGCGAGACGCAGACCGCCTCCCGCCCCTCGGCGGCGATCCGGGCCGCGTGCAGTGCCCCGAACATCCGCTCCGCGATCGCCGTGTACGCCTCGCCCCAGGACGGGGTGACCGGGTCGCGCAGCACCCACCAGTTGCGCGGGTCCCGGAACGAGCCGTCGCCGGGCGAGACGCGCTTGCCCTCGAACCAGTTGGTGCTCTCGATCAGCCGCTCGTCCACCCCGACCGGCAGCCCGAACTGCCCGGCGATCGGCTCGGCGGTCTGCTGGGCCCGCTCCAGCGGACTCGCCACCACGTGCGTGACGTTCCGGTCGGCGAGTGCCTGCGCGGCGGCCTTCGCCATCTGCACCCCGAGCTCGGAGAGGCGGTAGCCTGGCAGCCGGCCGTAGAGGATCCTGTCCGGGTTGTAGACCTCACCGTGCCGGAGCACGTGCACGACCGTCCTGCTGCCCACGTTTGTCACCCCCCGTGACCGGCCGCCGCCGCAGCCTGCGCCGCGACCGGCACGACCGCCGCGACCTGCTCCAGCGCGGCGTCGTCCAGCGCCGTCGAGACGAACCACGATTCGAAGGAGCTGGGCGGCAGGTAGACCCCGCCGGCCAGCATCGCGTGAAAGAACGCCCGGAACGCCGCCACGTCCTGGGTCCGCGCGGTGTCGTAGTCGTACACGTCCGCGTCGGTGAAGAAGATCGAGAACATGTTCCCGGCGTACGAGAGCCGGTGCGGCGCCCCGGCGGCGGCCAGCGCGTCGCCGGCCAGCCTGCCCACGGTGGCGGCCGTGTCGTCCAGCCGTCGGTACGTCGCCGCGTCGGCCAGCCGTAGCGTGGCGAGCCCGGCGGCGGTGGCCAGCGGGTTACCGGAGAGCGTGCCGGCCTGGTAGACCGGGCCGGCCGGGGCGAGCCGCCCCATCACCTCGGCCCGCCCGCCGAACGCCGCCGCCGGCAGCCCGCCGCCCATCACCTTGCCGAAGGTGTAGAGGTCGGCGTCGACCGGATCGAGCCCGGCCCAGCCGCCCGCCGAGACCCGGAACCCGGTCATCACCTCGTCCACGATCAGCAGCGCGCCGTGCGCGTGGGCGATCCGGGCCAGCGCCTGGTTGAACCCGTCCCGGGGCGCCACCACGCCCATGTTGCCGGGCGCGGCCTCGGTGATGACCGCGGCGATCTCCGGCCCGCGTGCCGCGAAGGCCGCCTCGACCGCGGCCACGTCGTTGTAGGGGAGCACGATGGTCTCGCTCGCCGCCGCGCCGGTGACCCCGGGCGAGTCGGGCAGGCCGAGGGTGGCGACCCCCGAGCCGGCCGAGGCGAGCAGCGCGTCGACGTGCCCGTGGTAGCAGCCGGCGAACTTGACGACCGTGCCCCGCCCGGTGAAGCCCCGGGCCAGCCGGATCGCCGACATGGTCGCCTCGGTCCCCGAGTTGACCAGCCGGACCTGCTCGACCCGGGTACGCGCGACGATCTCGGCGGCCAGCTCGACCTCGCCCTCGGTCGGGGTGCCGAAGCTGGTGCCGAGGGCGGCGGCGGCCCGCACCGCCTCGACCACCTCGGGGTGGGCGTGCCCGTGGATCAGCGGCCCCCAGGAGCAGACCAGGTCGACGTAGCGCCGCCCGTCGGCGTCGACCAGCCACGCCCCCTCGCCCCGGGCCATGAACCGGGGCGTGCCGCCGACGGCCAGGAAGGCGCGTACGGGAGAGTTCACCCCGCCCGGCACGAGTGTGCGGGCGCGGTCGAACAGGGCCTCGGAGGCCGGTGCCTCGGCCGGATAGCGACCGGGGCCGGCGGGGTACGTCTCAGTCACGGTCCCGCCATTCTGTCAGCGCTACCTGTGCGCCCGGCACCCACCCCTTCCGCCGTCGCCCACGTCACGACTGCCGTCGGCGCGGGAACGCCCTCCGGCGGGGCGGTGTGCCATCGACAGGCCGGTTCGGGTGGGTCGCGATAGGCTGATCGGGTGAACCGGGCGGAGCTGACCATCGGCGTGCAGCGGACGACCGACGAGGCGATCCTTCGCCTCGCCGGCGAGATCGACATGCTCACCGCCGCCAGGCTGTCCAGTGTCGTCAACGAGATGCTCACCGACGCACCGCCCCGGATCGTGCTGGATCTGGCGGATGTGACGTTCTGCGACTCACAGGGCCTCGGCACGCTGGTGGTGCTCAGCCGCAAGGCCAGCCACGCGCAGAGCCTGCTGCTACTGACCAATGTCGGCGAGTTCCTGCTCCGGGTGCTGGACATCACCGGTCTCCGCTCCGCCCTGATGATCCGCAACGAGCAGGCAACCGGCTGACCCACGCCGTCGGCTCGGCGACGGCCGTCAGGCCACGGCTCCCCAGCGTGCCTGCTCCAGCATCTCCACCGCCCGCTCCCGGCTCTCGGGATCGTCCGAGCGCAGCAGCGCGACGGCGTCGTCGACCGCCTCGGTCATCGACCGCCACTGGTTGTCCCGCTCCCGGACCAGCTCCGACTGCGCGGCGAGCTGCCGGGTCTTCACCCAGAGTTCGACGAAGACCGAGACCTTGGCCCGGAGCACCCACGGGTCGAACGGCTTGGTCAGGTAGTCGACGGCGCCGACCGCGTACCCGCGGAGCGCGAGCTGGGCGTCCCGGTCGGCGGCGGTGAGGAAGATGATCGGTACGTGCCGGGTGCGTTCCCGCCGCTTGATGTGACTCGCGGTCTCGAAGCCGTCCATCTCCGGCATCTGGGCGTCCAGCAGGATGACCGCGAAGTCCTCCACCAGAAGCTGCTTGAGCGCCGCCTCGCCGCTCTCCACCGCGACCGACTGCACCGGCAACCCCTGGAGGATCGCCTCGAGCGCCATCAGGTTCTCCCGCCGGTCGTCGACCAGCAGGGCTTTGGCAACCTCGCTCACTGGATCGTCCCCCCGCTCCGGATCGTCCCCGCCTCGGACACGGTCACTCCTCGACCTCCCGCCCATCTCCGTTGACCCAGGAGGCCATCAGCTCGATCAACTCGTCCAGGTCCACCGGCTTGGTGATGTAGTCGCTCGCCCCGGCACCCAGCGCCGACTCCCGGTCGCCGGGCATCGCCTTGGCGGTCAGGAACACCACCGGCAGGTCCGTGAAGCGGTGGTTGCGGCGGATCGCCCGGGTCGTCTCGTAACCGTCCTGGTCGGGCATCATCGCGTCCATCAACACGATGTCCACCTCCGGATGCTCGGCGAGCAGGCGTACCCCGTCCACGCCGTTGTCCGAGTAGAGCACGGTCATGCCGTGCAGCTCCAACGCGCTGGTCAGGGCGAAGACGTTACGTACGTCGTCGTCGATGATCAACACCGTGGCGCCGTCGAGCTGGCGGACCGCCGGCGTCACCGGCCGGTCCACCTCCGGCGAGGTGCGCAGCATGGCCGGCAGCCCGCCCCGGTTGGTCTGTAGCGGCGGCACCGGTGTCGGCGCGACCACCGCGTCCGGGGCCAGCACGTCCGGCACGAAGAGGGTGAACGTCGAGCCCTGCCCCGGTGCCGACGACACCGTGATGGTGCCGCCGATCAGCCGGGCCAGGTCACGGCTGATCGAGAGCCCGAGGCCGGTTCCGCCGTACCGCCGGCTGGTGGTGCCGTCGGCCTGCTGGAACGCCTCGAAGATCAGCCCGAGCTTGTCGTCCGAGATCCCGATCCCGGTGTCGATGACCGTGAACGCCACCACCTGGCGCGCCGTGGCCAGCGCCGGCACGTCGAAGAAGGCCCCCTCCGGCGCCGGCCCGATCCGCAGCGTCACCGCGCCGTTGTCGGTGAACTTGACGGCGTTGGAGAGCAGGTTGCGCAGGATCTGCTGCAACCGCTGGGCATCGGTGACCAGGGTCGGTGACAACTCCTTGGAGATCCGGACCTGGAAGTCCAGGCCCTGCTCCTCGGCCTGCGGCGCGAACGCCTGCTCGACATAGGCGCGGATCTCGGAGAACCGCACCTCGGTCGGCTCGACGTCCATCCGGCCCGCCTCGATCTTCGACAGGTCGAGGATGTCGTCGATCAGGGAGAGCAGGTCGGAGCCGGCGCTGTGGATCGTGCGGGCGAACTCGATCTGCTTCTCGGTCAGGTTGCTCTCGGAGTTGTCCGCCAGCAGCCGGGCCAGCAGCAGCAGCGAGTTGAGCGGCGTACGCAGCTCGTGGCTCATGTTGGCCAGGAACTCCGACTTGTACGCCGACGCCCGGGCCAGCTGCTGCGCCTTGTCCTCCAGACCGATCCGGGCCAGTTCGATCTCCCGGTTCTTCGTCTCGATGTTGCCCTTCTGCTCGGAGAGGAGCTGCGCCTTGTCCTCCAGCTCGGCGTTGGTGCGCTGGAGTTCGGCGGACTGCTCCTGGAGCTCGTGCGCGAGCCGCTGGGACTGGGAGAGCAGTTCCTCGGTCCGCCGGTTGGCCTGGATGGTGTTCACCGCGATGCCGATGGTGAGCACCAGCCGCTCCAGGAACGCCAGGTGCAGGTCGGAGAAGGGCGAGACGCTGGCGAACTCGATGACGCCGAGCAGCTCCCCCTCGAAGAGCACCGGCAGCACCACCAGGTCGGCCGGGGGCGTGGCGGCGAGTCCGGAGCGGACCGTTAGGTTGCCGTTCGGCGGTGCGCCGACCCGGATCGTCCGCCGGGAGAGCGCTGCCTGCCCGACCAGCCCTTCACCGGGGCCGAAGGTGACGTCGTGGTGCCGGGCCACGTAGCCGTACGAGGCGGTGAGCCGCAGCCGCATCACCGCCTCTTCGTTGTCGGCGAGGAAGAACGCGCCGAGCTGCGCGTCGACAAGCGGGGTCACCTCGGTCATGATCATGCGGCAGACCTCGACGAGATCGCGCTGCCCCTGGAGCAGGCCGCCGATCCGGGCCAGGTTGGAGTCGAGCCAGCCCTGCTCCGCGTTCTTCTTGGTGGTCTCGCGGAGCGTGACGATCATCTGGTTGATGTTGTCCTTCAGCTCCGCGACCTCGCCCTGGGCCTGCACGGTGATCCGCTGTGTCAGGTCACCGGTGGTCACCGCCGTGGAGACCTGGGCGATCGCCCGGAGCTGGGTGGTCAGCGTGGAGGCGAGCTGATTGACGTTTTCGGTCAGATCCCGCCAGGTGCCGGAGACCCCCTTCACCTGCGCCTGACCGCCGAGTTTGCCCTCGGTGCCGACCTCCCGGGCCACCCGGGTCACCTCGTCGGCGAAGGACGAGAGCTGGTCGACCATCGTGTTGACGGTGTCCTTCAGCTCCAGGATCTCGCCCTGCGCGTCGACGGTGATCTTCTGACCCAGGTCACCCCGGGCCACCGCGGTGGTCACCGAGGCGATGTTCCGGACCTGCGAGGTGAGGTTCGACGCCATCGAGTTCACGTTGTCGGTCAGGTCCCGCCAGGTACCGGAAACGCCCTTCACCTGCGCCTGACCGCCGAGCTTCCCCTCGGTGCCCACCTCCCGGGCCACCCGGGTCACCTCGTCGGCGAACGACGAGAGCTGATCCACCATCGTGTTCACCGTCGACTTCAACTCCAGGATCTCCCCCTGGGCGTCGACCGTGATTTTCTGCGACAGGTCGCCCTTGGCCACCGCCGTGGAGACCTGGGCGATGTTCCGGACCTGGGCGGTGAGGTTCGACGCCATCGAGTTCACGTTGTCGGTCAGGTCCCGCCAGGTGCCGGCGACGCCGCGTACCTGGGCCTGGCCGCCGAGCTTGCCCTCGGTGCCCACCTCCCGGGCCACCCGGGTCACCTCGTCGGCGAACGACGACAACTGGTCCACCATCGTGTTCACCGTCGACTTCAACTCCAGGATCTCGCCCCGGGCGTCGACCGTGATCTTCTGACCCAGGTCACCCCGGGCCACCGCGGTGGTCACCGAGGCGATGTTCCGGACCTGCGAGGTGAGGTTCGACGCCATCGAGTTCACGTTGTCGGTCAGGTCCCGCCAGGTACCGGAGACCCCCTTCACCTCGGCCTGACCGCCGAGCTTGCCCTCGGTGCCCACCTCCCGGGCCACCCGGGTCACCTCGTCGGCGAACGACGAGAGCTGATCCACCATCGTGTTCACCGTCGACTTCAACTCCAGGATCTCGCCCCGGGCGTCGACGGTGATCTTCTGGCTCAGGTCGCCCTTGGCCACCGCCGTGGAGACCTGGGAGATGTTCCGGACCTGCGAGGTGAGGTTGCCGGCGAGCTGGTTGACGTTCTCGGTGAGCGCCCGCCAGGTGCCGGCGACACCGCGTACCTGGGCCTGGCCGCCGAGCTTCCCCTCGATGCCCACCTCCCGGGCCACCCGGGTCACCTCGTCGGCGAACGACGACAACTGGTCCACCATCGTGTTGACGGTGTCCTTCAACTCCAGGATCTCGCCCTGCGCGGCCACAGTGATCTTCTGACTCAGGTCGCCCCGGGCGACCGCGGTCGAGACCTGGGCGATGTTCCGCACCTGGGCGGTGAGGTTCGACGCCATCGAGTTGACGCTGTCGGTCAGGTCCTTCCAGGTCCCGGCGACGTTCGGCACCTCGGCCTGGCCGCCGAGCTTTCCCTCGGTGCCGACCTCCCGGGCCACCCGGGTCACCTGCTCGGCGAAGAGCCGGAGCGTGTCGGTGAGCCCGTTGATGGTGTGCGCCAGCTCGGCGACCTCGCCCTTGGCGGAGACCGTGATCTTCTGCGAGAGGTCGCCCCGGGCCATCGCCGTGGTCACCTGGGAGATCGACCGCACCTGGTGCGTCAGGTTCGACGCCATGGTGTTCACCGAATCGGTGAGGTCCTTCCAGGTGCCGGCGACGCCGCGTACGTCGGCCTGGCCGCCCAGCTCGCCCTCGATGCCGACCTCCCGGGCGACCCGGGTCACCTCGTTGGAGAAGGACGAGAGCTGGTCCACCATCGTGTTCACGGTGCGGCCGATCCGCAGGTATTCACCGCGCAGCGGGCGGCCGTCCATCTCCAGCGCCATGTGCTGCGAGAGGTCGCCGTCGGCCACCGCCACGATTACCCGGGCGATCTCGGTGGTCGGCCGGCCGAGGTCGTCGATGAGCGAGTTGATCGCCCGCTGCCCGTCGGCCCAGGAGCCCTCCAGCCCTTCCTCGTCCAGCCGTTCGGTGAGCCGGCCGTCCCGGCCGACGATCCGGCTGATTCGCCGCAGGTCGAGATGCTGCCGTTCCTGGAGGGAGACGACGTCGTTGAAGGCGTCCGCCACCTCGCCGGCCGCACCGGCCCGGCGTGGCAGCCGTACCTTCAGATCGCCGCGGCCGACCCGCCGCAGCGCTTCGGCGAGCTCGCTGAGCAGCACCGCGTGCTCGGCGGCGGACCGCTCCTCGGCAGAGATCTGTTTCGCCGTGGTCATCGTTCCTCGCTCGGGTTGGAAGGAGGTGGGCCGACCCGGCCGGCCGGCGCCGCCAGGTGGTCGGCGGGTCCGCTCCGCCGCGCCCGTGCGCTGCCGCACAGGCCGCGACCTCACCCATCATTGTGCCTTTCGTCCGTCGGATGCCACCCTCGTCGTCCGTCGGCGTCCGGCAACGGCAGCCGTCCGGTAACGGCAGCCACCCGGATGGACGAGGCGGCAAAGCAGGCAGAAGGGTCAAGTTGGGCAGGGTCCAGGGTAGCGCGGGAGTGTCCCGACGGCCCGACCGGCACGAGTCCGGCACCCGAGCGGGGGCGCGGAGGTACGTACCCCGGATAGGGTGGCCTGGATCTCGGATCGGTGGAGGATACGAAGGGTGTCAGCGGAGGCGGGCGGCGGCACGGGCACCGGCGGGACGGCTACCGGGGGCACGGGCGAGCAACAGCGCAGGGTACGGCTGCCGGCCGACCGGCGTACCCCGGCGGCGGCGCGCGCCCTCGTCCGCTCCGTCCTCGACGAGGCGGGGCTCGAGGAACTCCTCAACGAGGCGCTGCTCCTCACCACCGAGCTCTCCACCAACGCCGTCGAGCACGCCCGCACCGAACTGGACATCGAGGTCGTCGCGGACGACACCGGCCTGACCGTGACGGTTTCGGACTTCGCGGCCGGACCGATCGACGACGTGACGGCGCGACCGCGCAACGACCTGACGGACATCTCGCAGGTGTCGGAACGCGGCCGTGGCCTGCTCCTGGTCGACCACTTCGCCAGCCGCTGGGGCACCACCCACCAGGCCGCCGGCAAGGGCGTCTGGTTCCGGCTGGACCGTAAGCGCCCGGCCGGCACGGTGCAGCAGTTGCTGGAGTCACCGCCCCGCCTGATCCTGAACAGCGGTGTCGCCAGCCCGCCGGCACCGTTCGCGCCGAGCGCCGGGGCGATGAGCGCACTGATGCAGACCGCCCCCGACCCGTACGCCGACGACCCGCTCCCCACCTTCGCGGCCGACCTGCTGGTGCGGGTCGGCGACATGGTCGGCGCCGCCGGTGGCGCGGTACGCCTGGACCGGGGCGACGGCGCGGGCCGGCAACTGCTGGCCCGGTACGGCCGGCAGCCCCGCCCCGGCGACGAGTTGCTGCGGGTGCCGCTGACCGTGCACCGCCCGTACGCCGGGGAGCTGGAACTGGACGCCGCGCCCTCCGGCTACGCCCGCCCGCTCGCCGCACTCGTCGCCGAACGGCTCTCGCTGCACCTGGAGAACGACCGGCTACGCCGCGCCGACGTACGCCGGCAGACCTGGCTGACCTTTCTCGCCGAGGCGAGCGAACTGCTCGCCCAGTCGCTCGACGTCGAGCTGACGATGGCACTGATTCCGCAGCTCGTGGTGCCCCGGCTCGGGCAGTGGTGCGCGGTGCACATCACCGACGAGTGGGGCCGACTGAAGTTGGCCGCCGCCACCCACGCCGACGAGGCGGTGCTGCCGCAGGTGCACAAGCTCCTCTCCGAGGAGGGTCCCGAGTCGGTGCAGGCCCGGCTCCGCGAGGCGTCCCGCAGCCAGGGACAGGTGCCGATCGGCCCGCCGCTGGACGGCTTCGCCATCCCGCTGGTCGCCCGGGGGCAGCGGCTCGGCACCCTGGCGGTCGGGCGGCACCAGCGGCACCGGCACGACCCGGACGAGATCGCCGTACTGGAGGATGTGGCCCGGCGGGCGGCGCTGGCGATCGAGAACGCTCGGATCCACGACGAGCGGCGCAAGGTGGCGCACACCCTCCAGCAGTCGCTGCTGCCGCCGGTGCTGCCGGTGGTCGACGGGATCGGGTTCGCCGCCGAGTACGTGCCGACCGGGGACGCGGCCGAGGTCGGCGGCGACTTCTACGACGTCGTGCCGCTGACCGAGGACCGCTGGCTGGTGGTGGTCGGCGACGTCTCCGGCAAGGGCGTGCAGGCGGCGGCGGTGACCGGGCTGGTCCGAGACGTGATCCGGGTGCTGGTCGGGGACGGCAAGCCGCTGCCGGAGGCGCTCTCCCGGCTCAACGGCACCCTTGTCGAGCGGGGCGGCGGCCGGTACTGCACCCTGGCACTGGCTGCCGTGGACCGGGACCCGGTCGGGCGCCTGACCGTGTCGCTCTATCTGGCCGGGCACGACCGGCCGGTGCTGGTCCGCAGCGACGGGCGGGCGTCCTTCGTGGGCTCCGGCGGCACCGCGCTCGGCCTGCTCGACTCGATCGCCTCGCCCGTCGCCGAGGTGCGGCTCAACCCCGGTGACGCGCTGGTCTTCTACACCGACGGGGTGACCGAGCGGCGGCGCGGCCGGGAACTCTTCGGCATCGAGCGGCTGCGGGACGCGGCGGCGCCGCTGGCCGGCTACTCGGCCGAGGTGGTGGCCGCCCGGCTGCGCGCGGCGGCGATCAACTTCTCGGTCGAGTCGCCCCGGGACGACATCGCCATCCTGGTACTGCGCAACGACGCCACCGGCTGACCGCCGCCGGGAACGGACTCCCTCACCGGATCGTCCTTTGAGTCCGGATCGTCCATCTGAGGCAGGGCCGTCCATCTGAGGCAGGGCCGTCCGTCAAGGCTGGTGGTGGGGCCGATCCCAGGCCCGGCCCGGCCGGGGGAACCGACCGGGCCGGGCGCACCCCCGCCCAGGGGTCAGATGCCGCCCGGATAGCGTCCGGGGGCAAGCCGGTGTGCCGGGTCGAACCGCTCCTTGATCCGGCGCCGCAGCGGCAGGTCGGGCACCTCGCCCCAGAGGTCGACGGCGTCGCGGATCCGGGCCGGCGCGGCCACCACCAGGCAGCGACCGGACCGGGCACGCAGCACCGCGCGTACGCCGTCCAGGATGGCGCCGACCCGCTCCGGTGACGTGCCGCCCGGCAGGGCGGCGTGCACCACACCCAGCCCGGCCGAGCCACGCACCGGCACCGGCGCCCCGACGGCGTCCCGCAGCGCGTAGACAGCGGCGTGCAGGTCACCGATCGGCACCTCGATACGCAGCGCCACCTCGTCGGGCTGGAACGGGTAGCGGCGCCACCAGCCCGGCGCCGCCCCGGCGGTCCCGGCGTCCCCACCGAGCAGTGCGGTCAACCGGGCCGCCCGCTCGGCCACCTCGGCCGGACCGCCCTCCAGCAGCACCGCGAGGGTGCCGGCACCGGGCTCGCCCGGCCGGCCCCGCGCGCCAGTGCCGCGCGCCGGTCCGGCTCGCCCCTGCCCACCGGCGCCACGACCCCGGCCGGCGGGATGACCGGAAGCGGCAGGACGACCGGACGCGGCGGGGCCGCCCGGGGCCTCGAACCAACCCCGGGCACCCGACCCGCCGGTCGGGCCGGACACCCCCGTGCCGTCCGGACCGACCGGCGGGAGGTGCCCGCCGGAGCCGACGCCCCGGTCCCGGGAGCCGGCCGCCGGCACGCGGCCCCCGGGCAGGTCCACCTCGATGGCGGTCGGGCGCAGGTCGGCGTCGAGAACGGCCCGGACCAGGTCGTGCACCTCCAGCGGCGTCCAGACCGACCGGGTCACCCAGGCCCGGCTCGCGGGAATGGGCTGCACCCGCAGGGTCGCCGAGACGAGCACGCCAAGCGCACCCTGCGAGCCGCAGAGCAGCCGGGCCACGTCCGGATCCGCCGTCACCGGCCCCGGCCAGGTCTGCGTGAGCACGCCGGAGGCGTCGACGTAGCTCACCCCGACGATCTGGTCGCAGGGCGTGCCGTGCAGGTGGCGCAGCGGGCCGCTCTCGTTGGCCGCCACCACCCCGCCGACGGTGGCGCCCGCCGACGGCACGTCGATCGGGAGCCGCCGGCCGGTCCGCTCCAGGATCGCCCCGGCAGCCCGCACCGGCGTGCCGGCGCCGATCTCGGCCACCAGCTCGCCCTCGGGCTGCCGCCAGACGCCGGCGAGCCGGCCGGTGTCCAGCACGATGTCGAGCTGCGACGGGGGCACCCCCCAGTCGAGTTTGGTCCCGGCCCCCCTCGGGACCACCGAGAGGTCGTGTGCGGCGGCCAGCCGGACCACCTCGGTGACCGCCTCCGGGCTGCCCGGCACGGCAACCCAGCGGGCCACCGCACCGGCCACTCCGTCGGCCGCCCCGGCGGGCCGGGCGAAGCGGGCACCACAGATGTCCGCCAGCCGCCGCGCGATGTCTGCGCCCCCGCGTTGTTCCGTCGAGATCTCCCCCATCTTGGCCATCGTACACATGTACTAATTTTCGGCAACGCCGGGGGCCGGGGCGAGCCACCCTGGCCCGGAGCCGGACGGGTAACGTGACCGGGTGACCTCTGAGACGACCGCCACCCCCGTCGCCAAGCGGGTGCCGACCGAGCGCACCCACCACGGCGACACGGTGATCGACGAGTACGCCTGGCTCGCCACGAAGGACGACCCGGAGACGATCGCCTACCTGACGGCGGAGAACGCCCACACCGAGCAGAGCACGGCCCGGCTCGGCGCGCTGCGGGAGACGCTGTTCAACGAGACGAAGCGGCGGACCAAAGAGACCGATCTATCCGTGCCGGCCCGCAAGAACGGCTACTGGTACTACACCCGGACGGTCGAGGGTGAGCAGTACGGCATCCACTGCCGCCGGGCGGTGCGCGACGGCGAGACCGCCCCGCCGATGCCGGACGACGGCGCACCGCTGCCAGGCGAGGAGATCCTGCTCGACGGCAACGCGCTGGCGCAGGGGCACGACTTCTTCGCGCTTGGCACCTTCGACGTCAGCCCGGACGGGCGCTGGCTCGCCTACTCCACCGACTTCGCCGGCGACGAGCGGTTCACTCTGCGGGTCAAGGACCTCTCCACCGGAGAGGTGCTCGCCGACGAGGTGCCGGACACCTTCTACGGCAGCGCCTGGTCGGCCGACGGCTCCACATTGTTCTATCTCACCGTCGACGAGAGCTGGCGGCCGTACCGGGTGTGGCGGCACGTCGTGGGCACCCCGGCGGAGGCCGACGGGATCGTCTACCAGGAGGACGACGAGCGGTTCTGGGTCGGCGTCGGACTGACCCGCTCGGAGCACTTCGTCGTCATCGACGCGCACAGCAAGGTGACCAGCGAGGTGCGGGTCATCCCGGCCGGCAACCCGACCGGCGAGCCGGCGGTGGTCGCACCCCGCCGGCAGGGCGTCGAATACTCGATCGAGCACCACGGGCACCGGTTCCTGATCCTGCACAACGACGGCGCGGAGGACTTCGCCCTCGCGTACACCTCGGCGGACGCTCCCGGCGACTGGGTGCCGATGGTCGAACACACCCCCGGCACCCGGCTGGAGGCGGTGGACGCCTTCGCCAACCACGTCGTGGTGTCGCTGCGCACCGGAGGGCTGACCGGGATCCGGGTGCTGCCGGTCGGCAGCACCGAGTCGTTCGACGTGGACTTCCCCGAGCCGCTCTACAGCGTGGGGCTGGGCAGCAACCCCGAATACCAGACCACCACCATCCGGCTGCACTACGCCTCGCTGATCACCCCGGATTCGGTCTACGACTACGACCTGGTCACCCGGGAGATGGTGCTGCGCAAACAGAAGCCGGTGCTCGGTGGCTTCGACCCGGCCGGCTACGAGCAGCACCGGGAGTGGGCGCTCGCCGACGACGGGACGAGGGTGCCGATCTCGCTGGTCTGCCGGGCCGGCACGCCCCGGGACGGCTCGGCACCGTGCGTGCTCTACGGCTACGGCTCGTACGAGGCGAGCATGGACCCGTGGTTCTCCATCCCCCGGCTCTCGCTGCTGGACCGTGGTGTGATCTTCGCCGTGGCGCACGTGCGCGGCGGCGGCGAGCTGGGCCGCCGGTGGTACGAGACCGGCAAGCTACTGGCCAAGAAGAACACCTTCACCGACTTCGTGGCCAGCGCCCGGCACCTGGCGAAGTCCGGCTGGACCTCGGCGGACCGGCTGGTGGCCCGGGGCGGCTCGGCCGGCGGGCTGCTGATGGGCGCGGTGGCCAACCTGGCTCCGGATGCCTTCGCCGGGGTCGTCGCGCAGGTGCCCTTCGTCGACCCGCTCACCTCGATCCTCGACCCGTCGCTGCCGCTCACCGTCACCGAGTGGGAGGAGTGGGGCAACCCGCTGGCCGATCCCGAGGTGTACGCGTACATGAAGTCCTACTCGCCGTACGAGAACGTGACCGCCCAGGACTATCCGCCGATCCTCGCCGTCACCAGCCTCAACGACACCCGGGTGCTCTATCACGAGCCGGCGAAGTGGATCGCCCGGCTGCGGCACGTCGCGCCACAGGGGTCGTACCTGCTCAAGACGGAGATGGGGGCCGGGCACGGCGGCCCGAGCGGGCGCTACGACTCCTGGAAGGAGGAGGCGTTCGTTACCGCCTGGATCCTCGACCGGTTCGGCATCGCGGCCTGAGCCGCCGGTCACGGTCGGCTCAGGCGTGACGTGCCGGCCGTCAGGTCGGCGGCTCGGGCACGGTCCGGGTGAGCTGGTCGACGCGCCGCAGCCGCCCGTCCTGGGCGACCTGGCCGAACATGTAGATCTCGGTCGTCACGACCTGTCCCCGCCGCATCGTCGCGGTCAGGGTGTAGGCGGCGGCGACCCGGTCGCCGGCGACCAGTGCCTCGTGGACGTCCACCCGCACGCTGGCGGCCCTCTTGCGGGCCGGCCGGACGTGGTCGAGCATGCGCTGCCGATCCAGCCGTACGCCGTCGGTGAACATCTCGAACTCCGCCACAGCAGGATCACGAGCGGCACCTACCGATCATGGAGCGCCTGCACGAACTCGTCCGGCGCGGTCAGCGCAACGGGGAGTTCGACGCCCGGTTGCCGCCGGACTGGATGGTGGCCGCCGCCATCGGCCTGGGGCACGCCGCAGGACAGGAGGTCGCCGCGGGGCGGATGGAGAGCAGGGCCGCCCGTGCGGCGTTCCTGGACAGCATCCTGCGGGTCCTCGGAGCGCCGGGCTCCGTCCCGCCCCCATCCCTGACCAGGGCCGGGAAGACCCCGCTCGCCGGTCCCGCACGACGTCGCGGGCGACGCACAGCGTACTCGGCAGACCCTCTTTTAGTTAACAACCTTGCAAGAAAGCGCTCTCTGCCGTACAAACATTTACATGCGTACACGCCGAGCCACTCTCGTCCTGGCCCTGCTCGCCGCGACGCTTGTGGTCACCCCGCCCAGCCCGGCCGTAGCAGAGCCGGGCGCGCTCACCTGGAGCGACGAGTTCAACGCACCAGCCGGCACCCCGCCCGACGGCAGCAAGTGGAAGCACGACATCGGTGGCGGCGGCTGGGGCAACAACGAGCAGCAGTACTACACCAACAGCACCAGCAACGCCGCGCACGACGGCAACGGCAACATGGTGATCACCGCCCGCCGGGAGAACCCGGCCAACTACCAGTGCCACTACGGCCGCTGCGAGTACACCTCGGCGCGGCTGCTCACCGCCGACCGCTTCACCCAGACGTACGGCCGGTTCGAGGCCCGGATCAAGGTGCCACGCGGTCAGGGCATCTGGCCGGCGTTCTGGATGCTCGGCGGCATGCCCTGGCCGGACCGGGGCGAGATCGACATCATGGAGAACATCGGCCGCGAGCCGGGCAACGTCTACGGCACGCTGCACGGCCCCGGTTACTCCGGCGGAAGTGCGATCAGCCACCGCTACACGCTCCCCGGCGGCCAGGCCTTCGCCAACGCCTTCCACACCTTCACCGTGGACTGGGCACCGGACTCGATCACCTGGTACGTCGACGGCATCCAGTACGGCCGAAAGACCCCGGGCGAGCTGAACGGCAACTCCTGGGTCTTCGACCACCCGTTCTTCATGATCATGAACGTTGCGGTCGGCGGCCACTGGCCCGGCTACCCGGACGGCAGCACCACGTTCCCGCAGCAGATGCTGATCGACTACGTCCGGGTCTGGGGCTGGAACACCGGCGGCGGCAACCCGGGCACCGGCAACCGGATCATCGGGTTGGCCAACAAGTGCATCGACATCCCCGGCGCGAACCCGGCCGACGGCACCCAGTTGCAGATCTGGGACTGCAACGGCACCGCCGCCCAGAGCTGGACCTTCACCGGCGGCACCGTCCGGGCGATGGGCAAGTGCATGGACGTGGCCAACGGCTCCACGGCCAACGGCGCCAACATCCAGATAGTCGGCTGCAACGGCAACCCGGCACAGCAGTTCGTGCTGAGTGCGGCCGGTGACCTGGTCAACCCGCAGGCCAACAAGTGCGTCGACGTACGCGACCGGAGCACCGCCAACGGCGCGAAGCTCCAGCTCTGGGAGTGCACCGGCGCCGCCAACCAGAAGTGGCGCCGCGGCTGATCCCTTCGGACGCGCGGCGGTACGCCGACCCGCCGCGACCCGGCCCCGCACCGAGAACGGTGCGGGGCCGGCTGTCACTCTTCGTGCGCGATATCGTGATATCATCGTCGCGGATCGGAGGTGCGACATGCCCAACATCCTCATCCGCGGTCTCAGTCAAGAAGCCGTCGACCGCATCGACGCCGCAGCCGCCAACCTCGGACTCTCCCGCAACGAATTCCTGCGCCGCAAGTTCGAGGAGAACGCCAGCCGGGCCGGGGAGCGGGCGGTCACCGCCGAGGACTGGCAACGGTCCGCAGAGGCATTCGCGGATCTGGCCGATCCCGTGGTGATGGAGGCCGCGTGGCGGTGACGAGCTGGCTGATCGACAAGTCTGCGTACATTCGGCTCCAGCTCGGCCAGGCGGCACACCGCGACGAGTGGAGCACACGCATCAGCCGCGGACTCGTCCGGCTCTCCTCGATCACCCGACTCGAACTCGGCTACTCGGCGCGCTCCGGAGAAACGGGACGTCGGCAGTTCGCCGCCCCACCGCTGTCCTTGATGCCGGTCGAGCACCTCACACCTGGTATCGAGGACCGGGCCCTGGAGGTCCAGATGCTGCTCGCCGACCGTGGTCAGCACCGCGCCCCGTCGATTCCCGACCTCCTGATCGCGGCGACCGCCGAAAAGACCGGGCTGACCGTCCTCGCCGCCGACAAGGACTTCGACCTCATCGCGGCGGTCACGGGCCAGCCGATCGAATTCCTGGCCGGCTGACGGATCGGGCGTAACGGGACCGATTCGCACGGCGCGACGTCAGACGGTGGACCCGGCCGTATCCCGCGCCAGCGACGGCTCTGGGGAAAATATGCTCGGAAAGATCTGGATGAAATCCGTGCGGAGCAGCGATAGGGGGCGCGGCTGCTACGTACGTCGCCCCGCCCCCCGAGCGCCCGTCATCAGTAGACGACGTGCTTGCCGCCGTCGACGATGACCGTCTCGCCGGTGACCATGTCCATGCCGAGCAGCCCGAGCACCGCCTGCGCCACGTGTTCCGGCTCGGCGGTCCGGCGCAGCGGCACCACCTCCCGCTCCCGGGCGGCCCGCTCGGCGAAGCCCTGTTCGCCGTGCAGGCCGGGTTGCCAGCGGGTGTGCTGCACCGTGCCCGGGGCGACCGCGTTGACCCGTACCTCCGGGGCCAGGGCCACGGCCAGGCCCCGGGTGAGCTGGAGCATCGCCGCCTTGCTCACCCCGTACGCGATCGAGGAGCCGCCGGCCCGGTAGGCGGAGATCGACGAGACGTTGAC
The DNA here is from genome assembly GCF_049315195.1 of Plantactinospora sp. WMMC1484. Lineage (NCBI taxonomy): Bacteria > Bacillati > Actinomycetota > Actinomycetes > Micromonosporales > Micromonosporaceae > Plantactinospora > Plantactinospora sp. WMMC1484. Next base: position 1,618,609 of record NZ_CP186055.1, on the reverse strand, counting down.
CACCGCGCCCCCGGACTCCCGCAGCGCGTCGGCGAAGGCGCGGACGCAACGGAAGGCGCCGAGCAGGTTGACGTCGAGGACGTCCCGCCAGATCTCGTCGGTCAGCCCGGCAAGGTCCGGGTGCGGCACCGCCCGGGTGCCGCCGGCATTGTTGACCAGCACGTCGATCCGGCCGTACGCGGCGAGCACCTGGTCGGCCAGGGCGCGCACCTGGGCGTCGTCGGTGACGTCGGCGGCGATCGCCCGGGATCCGCCCGCCCACTCCCGGGCCTGGTCGGCGGTCTGTTCCGCCTCCGTCCGCGACCGGCTGTAGGTCACCACCACCGCCCCGGCACCGGCGCGGGCCAGCGCCAGGCTGACCGCGCGGCCGATCCCGGTGCCGCCGCCGGTGACCACGGCGACGCTCTTCTCCAGTTTCATCGCGCCGTCTCCACCGGGGTCGAGGCCGTCGGCGGCGCCGACGGAGGACCCTCCTCCGGCCCCTTCTGGTACGCGTGCACGGCGCCGATGTCCATCGTCCGGGTCTCCCGGGCGGCGAGGAACGCCACAAGCGAGACGGCCGCGGTGAGGATGATCCAGAGCGACACCAGCCAGGGCGAGCCGCCCGCGGTGCTCAACAGTGCCGCCGCGACCAGCGGGGAGAAGCCGGAGATCGCGGCACCGATCTCCCGGGAGGCGGCGAAGCCGGTGTACCGGACCCCGGCACCGAAGAGTTCGGCGTAGAACGCCGGCTGTACGGCGATCATCGGCGCGAAGCCGATACCACCGGCGATGACCAGGGCCAGCCAGATCAGCGCCGGCACCTCGGTGTTGAGCAGCCAGAAGTACGGGAACGCGAAGGCGGCGGTGAAGAGCACGCTGAAGACGTTGAGCGGCTTGCGGCCGATCCGGTCCGACAGCGCCCCGTAGACCGGCTGCACCGCGATCACCACCAGGCCCATCAGGATCACGCCGGTCAGGGCGATCCAGCGCGGCTGGTCGAGCTCGTTCGTCAGGTAGGCGACGCTGAAGGTGGCGAAGATGTAGACGATCGCGGTGTCGCAGATGTGCGCGCCGATGCCGACCAGGAAGCTGCGCGGGTACATCTTCAGGGTGTCCAGCACGGGCGTCCGGACCACGGTCCGGCTGCGCTCCATCCGGCGGAACACCGGCGACTCGGTGACCCGGAGCCGCACGTAGATGGTCACGAAGATCATCAGGAAGCTGGCCAGGAACGGGACCCGCCAGCCCCAGGATTCGAGCTGGTCGTCGGGGAGCATCCCGACCAGCAGGAACGAGACGGTGCCGAGGACCAGACCGATCTGCACCCCGGTCTGGGCGTACGAGGCGTAGTAGCCGCGCCGGTCCGGTGGGGCGTGCTCGGCGAGCAGCGTCGAGGCGCCGCCGAACTCGGCTCCGGCGCCGAGCCCCTGGCAGATCCGCATCAACACCAGCAGGATCGGCGCCCAGACCCCGATCTGGTCGTACGTCGGCAGCAGGCCGATCAGCCCGGTCGCGATGCCCATCACCAGGGTGGTGATGATCAGTGTGGAACGGCGGCCGATCCGGTCACCGAGCCGGCCGAAGAAGAAGCCGCCGACCGGCCGGAACAGGAACGCCACCCCGAAGGTCGCGAAGGCGACGAGCGTGCCGACCGCCGGATCGGCATCGGGGAAGAAGATCTTGTCGAAGACGAGCGCGGCGGCGGTGCCGTAGATGAAGAAGTCGTACCACTCCAGGGCGGTGCCGACGAGCGACGCCGAGACGACGCGGCGCAGCTCGGCGGGGGGCGTGGCCTCCGGAACCTCCTCGGTGGACGCGGTGGGGGCGGTCTCGGGCTCAGGCGGGGGTACGGGGTCCACCGGCGATGTCATCAGGGTCCTCCTCTGCCGAGGGGGCCGCGCGGTCGGCGCGGCGCGGGGGTGGGGGTACGGGTGAGGTCGGGCCGCCCGGCAGCTCGGTCAGCTCGCGCCAGGTGGAGGCGGCGAGGCTGATCCCCTCGGCGAGCCGGACGGCGCGGGTGCGCGCCTCCTTCTCGCCGGGCACCAGCACGCCCTCCGGCCCCGGGGCGCTGTCGACGGCGGGTGCGGTCTCGCCGAGCAGCCGGCAGAACTCCTCCGAGCGGGCCCGGAAGTCCGGGACCGGCAGGAAGGTCCCGATGTCGATGGCGATAAGTACCGTGCCGTTGGTGTTGTCGTAGCCGGGCAGGCTGGAGACTCCGGCGCCGGAGAGCAGCCCGCCGACGATCTCGATCATCACGCTGAGGCCGTAGCCCTTGTGCTGGCCGAACGGGAGCAGCGCGCCGCCGGCGTAGAAGTCGCCGGGGTCGGTGGAGTCGCGGCCCTCCGCGTCGACCAGCAGGCCGGTGCCGACCCGCTCCCGCCGGGCCAGCGACAGCGCCAGCTTGCCCTCGGCGATCGCCGAGGTGGCGAAGTCGACGACCACCGGGAGCCGACCGGGGGCCCGGGGCGCCGACCAGGCCAGTGGGTTCGTGCCGAGCCGGCGCTCCCGGCCGCCGTAGGGGGCGACCGTCGGATCGATGTTGCAGAAGGCGAGTCCGACCGCGTCCGCCTCGGCGAGTACCTGCACGTACTCGCCGAGCCGGCCGATGTGGTTGCAGTTGCCGATCGTCACCACGCCGACGCCGTGCCTCCGGGCGAGCCGCCGGGCCTCGGTCACGGCCAGTCCGGCGGCGAGCTGGCCGAAGCCGTGCCGGCCGTCGACGACCGCCGTCGCCCGGTGCCGGTGTCGTAGCACCGGTTCGGCCGAGGGGTCGATCGTCCCGCTCCGCACCGCGTCGAGGTAGGGGACGAGCCGGCGTACCCCGTGCGAGTCGTGGCCGACCAGGTCGGACTCGACAAGCGAGGTCGCGACGGCCCGGGCGGTCGGCTCCGGGGTGCCGGCGGTGCCGAGGATCCGGGCGGCGATCTCCACCAGCTCGTCGGCGGGTACGGCGACCGGGATGGGATCGTCGCCCTCCCCTGCGTCGGAGGCCGTCGTCACCGCCCCGCCCGGCGCCCGGCGGGCCGGCGCCGTCGACCAGGCGGGCGAAGACGGCTTGGCGGAGGAGGACGGCTTGGCGGGCGAAGACGGCTTGGCGGGCGAGGACGGCGCTGAGCGGTTGCCGGCATCCGGGGCCCGGTCGTCGTCGCTCTCGGCACTCCGGACCCGGTCGTCGGGGCGCACGGTCCCACCTCATTCCGTCGTGCGGAACGCCATTCCATGGTAATCTTCGTCACAGTCTCGCTCATCCGATCGGTCTCCGCAACCTGCTGGAAACAAATCAGCCCCGCACCCGATGGGGTGCGGGGCGGTCGCCGCAACGGGCGGCGGTCACCGGCTCAACATGCGCCCCGCTCGACGGAAACGCTGGCGAACTGGGCGGACTCGTCGGAGAGGTCCCGGTCGAACCACACCACCATGCAGACCGGATGGTCGCCGTCGGAGTTGGTGAGTTCGTAGCGGTCGGCGCCGCGCGGGTCACTGCCGGCGTCCCTCAGCCGCACCTTCGCCCAGACATCCCGGGGAAACCGCCCGCCGTCACCGCGGTTGCCCACCGAGACCGCCTTCTCGACGTCGAAGACGGTGACGCCGAGACCCTGCACGGGGGTGCGTTCCAGTTCGTACGCGGCGTTGTTGGCGACCGCATACACCTCCGACTCGTCGTAGTCGCGATTGACTGCGCTCAGGATGATCCCGACCATGACCGCTGCGACCAGCAGCCCGACGATTCGCGTGCCGAGCAGCCGCCGCCGGGACTGCTCGGCGGCGAGACGGTCGGCTGGGTGGTCCTGCAACATGCCCCGTGGTCCTCCCGTGGTCTGTCCGGCTGCGCATCGGCGTGGTCGGCACCCTATCCACCCCGGTCAACCCCCGCCGCCCGGTCGAGGGCCCACCGCCCCGGGCGGGCCGGGGGCGGCACGGGCACCCAGCGCCCGGGAGACCCGCCCGGCCGCCTCGACCACCTGCCGGCCCACCTCCTCCGTCGGCTGGTCCGCCGCCTCGTAGCGCAGCGCCGCCGCGCTCACCCCGCCGATCACGTGTCCGGTGTGGTCGTACACCGCCGCACCGGCCGCGCAGACCCCCGGCTCGTTCTCCTCGTGGTCCTCGGCCCAGCCCCGGGTCCGGACGGTGGCGAGCTCAGCCAGCAGCGGCTCGACCTCGACGATCGTCTCCGGGGTGTGCCGGCGCAGCCCTGTCCGCCCGGCGAGTGCGGCCACCCGGTCGTCGTCCATGGAGGCGAGGACCGCCTTGCCGATCGACGTGCTGTGCAGATCCAGGCTCATCCCCACCCGGGAGGCGAGCTGGTACGGCTTGCCCGCCTCCACCTTCGCCACATAGACCGCCTCGTCTCCGTGCAGCAGCGCCAGATGCACCGTACGGCCGGTACGCCGCTGCAGCTCCTCCAGCTCCGGACGGACCCGGGCGGGCAGGTCCAGCCGGTGCATCACCCGGCCGGCGAGCGCGAGCATCCGGGGCCCGGTGAAGTAGTCCCCGTTACCGCCCGGCCGGGCCAGCCCGCGTTCGACCATCACCTGAAGGATCCGGTGCACGGTCGCCTTCGGCAGCTTCGCCGCCGCCGCGATGTCGGTCAGCCGGCTCTGCTCGACCAGCGCCTCCAACACCGCAAACGTCTTGTCCGAGGCGCTCGCACCGATCCGGTCAGCCATGCTTCCAATGTAGGGAACGCCACCGGTGACCCGACCCGCCGGCTCTCCGGCGGTCGACGTGCGAATGCCCGGTGCTCAGTGCGATCGGAATCAGTGCGATCGGAATCAGTGCGGATCGGGACGGGTGGCGGCCGCCGCCAGCACCGCCGGGTCGACGTTGCCCCCGGTCACCACCGCCACCGTACGCCCGGCGGGCAGCTCGGCGGCGTGGAACATCCGGGCAGCGGTGGCCACCGCACCGCTCGGCTCCACCACCAGCCGGGCTCCCCGGACCAACCGGGTGGTGGCGGCGGCGATCTCCTCCTCGCTGACCGTCACGATCCCGTCCAACCGGGCGCGCAGGTGCGCGAAGGTCAGCGCGGAGAGGTTGGTCCGCAGCCCGTCCGCACTGGTCCGATAGGTGCGGGCCGGCTCCCATTGCCGCAACTCGCCGGACCGCAGCGACTCGGCGGCGTCGGCGGCGAGCGCCGGCTCGACCCCGACGACCCGGGTCTGCGGGCGCAGCGCCCGGAGCGCCGTGGCGACCCCGGAGGCGAGTCCGCCGCCGCCGACCGGCACCAGCAGCACCTCGACGTCGGGCAGGTCCTCGACGACCTCCAGCCCGACGGTGCCCTGGCCGGCGATGATCCGCCGGTCGTCGAAGGGCGGGATGAGGGTACGTCCCTGCTCGGTGGCGACCGCCTGGGCGGCCGGCAGCCGGTCGGCCGGAGCGACCATGCGCACCTCGGCGCCGAGGGCGCGTACCTGGTCGACCTTTGCCGCCGGGGCGCCCTCGGGGATCACCACCGTGCACGGCACTCCGTGGACCCGGGCGGCGTAGGCGAGTGCCTGTCCGTGGTTGCCGGAGGAGTGCGTGACCACGCCCCGGGCCCGCTGTTGGGTGTCGAGCCGGGCCACCGCGTGGGTCGCGCCGCGCAGCTTGAACGAGCCGACCGGTTGCAGGCTCTCCGGCTTGAGCCAGAGCTGGTCGTCCCAGCGGCTGGGCAGCAGCGGCGTACGCAGCACCACGCCGGCAAGATCGTCCGCCGCGGTCCGGACGTCATCGACGGTAACGAGATCCACCTGATCATCCTGCCACCGGGCCGTACCCCGGTTCGGCGACGGTTCCACCTGCGCTCCGGCCGGTGGGCCGGGCCCGCCTGCCGGACCGGCGGGACCGTGGCGGCGAAGAATCACGATCGCCACGGGATGAATAGCCTCAAAGCCTACTATTCCAGGAAGGCGGCGGATGATACGAGGATCGTGATGACCAGCTCCGACGAGCCCGGCGAGCAGCCGTTCCGGCCCGGTGCCGGCGTGCCGTCGCCGGGCGGGGAGCGGCCGGCGGAGTCCACGGAACCGGAACCCACGGGACCGGAACCCACGGAACCGGAGCCCACAGGACCGGAACCCACAGGACCGGAACCCACAGGACCGGAACCCACAGGACCGGAACCCACAGGACCGGAACCCCGGCCGTGGGACTGGGCGATCGATCCGCCGCCGCCGGGCGGGCCGAGCCGCGAGCCGACGCCGGACCCGTCGGCCGGTCCGTCGGTCGACGAGATCTCGGAACCGATTCCGCCGACCGACCGCTTCCCGGACACGATCGCCCCCGGCGCGGGTCCCCCGTCCCCGCCACACCCGGAACGGCCGGGCACGCCCCCACCACCACACCCGGAACGGCCGGGCATTCTCACACCGCCGCCGGACTGGTCCACTCCGGAGACGCCGGCCGCCGCACCACCGCTGAGCGGTCATCCGGCGGCTCGTCCAGAGCCGGCGCCGCCCTGGGGACCCCGGCCGGGCGGACCGGCGGGCGGCGCGGAGTCCGGCGCCCCGCCGTCGGGCGGCACCGGGCCGGTTTCGGAGCCGCGCCGCACCGGCCCGCTCCCGGAGTTCGCCCAACCGACCGACCGGCGTTGGTGGTTCGTACTCGGAATCGTGGCCGCCCTGCTCTCCTGCTGCTGCGTGGCCGCCGCGGTGATCGTGCTGACCTGGGGACCGGATTTCTACACCGGCCTGCGCGACCGGAAGCCCCGGGTGGTCGGCCTCGACCAGCCGGCCCGGGACGGCGACCTGGAATTCCGGGTGCACGGGCTGCGCTGCGGGCTCGCCGAGGTCGGCGACCCGCTGATCAGCCAGCGCGCGGTCGGCCAGTTCTGCATGGTCGACCTGGCGGTCCGCAACCTCGGTGCCCGGCCCGCGCTGTTCCACGACGACCTGCAGGTCGCCTACGGGCCGGCGGGGCAGCGTTTCGGGGCGGACAGCTCGGCAGGGCTCCTCGCCAACGCCGACCAGCTCGGCTTCCTCAGCGAGATCAACCCGGGGAACCGGGTCACCGGGACGATCGTCTACGACATCCCGCCGGACGCCCGGATCGTGCGGCTTCGGCTGCGAGGCGCCGCCAGCTCACCGGGGGTGCAGGTGCGGACCGGTTAGCACCCGCTCGACGCCGGTCCGCTCGACGCCGGTCCGCCCGACCGGGCGGATGCGGCCGGGCTACCGGGTGGCGGCATGCCAGGCGGCGAGCAGGTCGGCCTCCTCGGCGTCGGTGAGCCCGATCCGCTGGCCCTCCTCGGGTCCAGCTCCGGCCAGCCACTCGGCGGTGTCCCGGACCGTCTCGGTCAGCGGCCGGGTACACAGCCCGGCCGCCAGACTCGGGGTCACGTCCCGGGCCATGAAGCCGGCGTACTCGGGCAGGGGCAGCCAGAGCGGCAGCGACCGGGGCCCGGACCACGGCTGCACCCCCTGCTCGACCAGGAATTCCTGCGGCACCCAGCTCGGGGTGGCCCCGGCGGGGAGCACGTCGGCGAGGAAGGCGGCCCGGGTCATCGGCGCGCCCGTGCCGTCGTACGTGCCGGTCTGCCCGCGCTCACCCGCCGCGACGATCCAGTCGGCCAGGTCGCGTACGTCCACCAGCTGCACCAGCTCGTCCGGCGCGCCGGGCGCGAGGACCTCGCCGCCCCGGGCCGCCCGCCCGACCCAGTATTCGAAACGCCCGCTCGGATCCTCGGGACCGACCAGCAGCCCGGCCCGGCAGACGAAGACCCGGTCGGCCCCGAACGCCTCCGTCACGATCTGCTCGCAGGCCACCTTGCAGGCGCCGTACGCCTCCGCGTCGCGCCACGGATCCTCCGCGTCCCGGTGCGGGGGTGCCAGCACCCGAGCGGTCCCGGCCCGCTGGCCGGCGATATCGGTGTCCGCGTACACCGAACCGGACGAGACGAAGGTGACGTGCCCCACCCGGCCGGCCAGCGCAGCCGCCGCGTGCCGGACGTGATCGGGATGCCGGGCCACGTCCACCACCGCGTCGAACTCGCCGCCGATCGCGCGGAGACCGGCCGGGTCGTCGCGGTCCACCCGGACGAAGCGGACGCCTTCCACCGGCTTCCCGGAGGTGCCCCGGGCGGCGCAGGTGACGTCGTGGCCGGCGGCGAGCGCCCGCCGGGCGACGGCCCGGCCGAGAAAGACGGTGCCGCCGAGGACGAGGATTCGCATCCGGCGATCGTGCCGGGACCGGAGGGCGGCCGGTAACCCCTGTTCGCGGAGAGCGGAGCAGGGGCCGCCGCCAGATCCGGCCGGCCCGACCCGGACCGCCGGCCGACTTCCCGGCGCCTGCCATGCGTAGCGGGCCGGTTGTGGAGTACGGTTCGACCGATATCCCAGGAGGTTGCGAATGTCCCTGACGGTGCACACCGAGGAGCGGGCCGACGTCGTCGTCGTGTCGGTCGCGGGCGAACTCGACATGGCCACCGCGCCGCAACTTCAGGATCAGATCACGGATCTGCTGGAGAAGGGGCGCACGAAGCTCGTCTTCGACCTCTCCGATCTCACGTTCTGTGACTCCACCGGTCTCTCGGTCTTCGTCCGCACCCGTAACAGCGCCGACGAGGCCGGCGGCCTGGTACGGCTGGCCGCACCGCGCCGGGGAGTGCTGCGCATTCTGGAGGTCAGTGGCCTGGTGGAGGTGCTCCAGACGCACGCCACGGTCGAGGAGGCGGTGGCGGGCGCCCCGCCCAGCGCGGGCTGAGCCGGATCCCGGCCGCTTTTCCGGCCGCACCGGGCGGGGCATTAGGTTGTCGACCGACACGATCACGGCAACCTGGAGATGCCAATGCTCAAGGGCTTCAAAGACTTCATCATGCGCGGCAACGTCGTCGACCTTGCCGTCGGTGTGGTCATCGGCGCGGCCTTCACCGGCCTGGTCACCCAGTTCACCAACTCCTTCCTGAAGCCGCTGATCACGATGTTCGGTGGCGGCGAGGGCCTCGAGGCCGGCGTAACGAAGCTGCCCAACGGCGCCGAGGTCGACTGGGCCGCCTTCGTCAACGCCACCATCACCTTCCTGATGACCGCGGCGGTCCTCTATTTCCTGGTCGTCTTCCCGATGAACAAGCTCGCCGAGCGCCGCCAGCGGGGTGAGGAGCCGCCGCCGGCCGCACCGAGCGAGGAGATCAAGCTGCTCACCGAGATCCGTGACTCGCTGGTCGCGGCGGGCCGGGCCCCGAACCTGCACCCGGAGGGCCCGGACGATCGGTTCGGTCAGCAGCATCCGCCGGCTCCGCGCCGCCCCTGAGCAACCGCCCGAGCGGGCGCCCGAGCGGGGCGTCACCCACCCGGGTGGCGGACCGGGCACCGGATGATCTTCTCGAACACGCGTTCGATAAGGTCCCGGCATGGAACAGCGAAAGCACTGGTGGAACGGCAAGTGGGGGCGCCTCGCACGGCGCGACGTCTACCTGCGGGCCGACGCCGACCAGTGGCACGTGGAGCAGCGGGCCGGCGGCGCCGAGGGGATCTCCCGGTTCTACGAGTTCGACAGCGAGGAGGCGGCGTACGACATGATCCGCACCCTGCTGGCCGGCTCGGACACCTGGCGGGAACTCTCGGCCCGCCCGCCCGGCGCCGGCTGACCGGCCCGCGCCCGCCGGCACCGGGCCATGCGGCGCCCGGAAGTGACCGGCCGGCTCAGCGGGTCGGCGCCTCCAGCAGCGCGATGGTGCTGAGCGTGACCTGGTCGCGGATCCGGGTCACCGAGGTCTGCCACTGCCGGGTGAAGCCGGGCCGGTGTTCGAGGTCGCGCCAGACCGGCAGCACCGACTCGTCGAGCCGGGCCGCCGGCATCCAGAGGTGCAACAGGCAGTCGATCGCCGGGCGGAGACGGTGCACCTTCTGGGTCCGGGTGCCCGGCCCGGTGAGGCTGAACTCGATGAGCGAGAGCAGCGTGGTGAGCAGCCAGTCGTGCAGGGCGAGATCCTCGCAGAACTCCACCAGGGCGGGTACGCCCTCCGGCGGTGCGGTCAACTCCAGGGTGCGCAGGGTGTCGGACTCGATCCGCAACTTCCCGCGCGCCTCGCCCGTGGCGTCGGCCGCCGGCAGGACGGACCAGCGCAGCCGGGTGCGCTTGGTCCGGAACGGGGGCCGCCGGTCCAGCCGGGCCGAGCTCTGCACCGCGTCGATCAGCCGGGCGCTGATCGCGCCGAGGTTGAGCGTCTGCGACTGGTGGGCACCGAGGAAGCCCGCGGAGACGTCCCGGACGTCGACCTTGCCGATCGTCTCCACCCAGCCCGGCCGGGCCAGGTAGTGCGACCAGGTCAGCCGGCGGTTGCTGGCGGCCCGGTCCAGCCGGGTGTACGTGGAGCCCTGCAACACGTGCCCACCGGTCACCGCGGCGCGCGACACCACCGTCCCGACCCCCCGGGTCCGGCTACCCGACCTGGTCGGCAGCCGGCAGTCGATCCCGGTGAGCTGGTCGGGCGAGACCGCGTACGCGATCGGGCGCTCCGACCGGCGGACCCGCTGGCCGACCAGGAGGTCGAGGAGTTGGGCGGTGTTCTCCAGCGAGAGCGAGCTGGAGTTCTGCAGTAGTCCGGTGTGGACCTCGCCCAAGGTCAGCATCGCGCTCCTCCGCAACCTCGTGCGCACCGCGACCGAATCGCCGGAACTGGGGCGCCGTAACAGCGTCACAGTAGCCGACATTCCGCCACGGCCCGGTGACCACATCCGATCAGCGGAAACGCGTTCTTGCAGCACATTGGTACGGTGGCGTCACGCGCCGCTCACGCCGCCGCCCCCATAGGAGCTGCCGTGACCAAGGTCTACGTCTCGGCCACCTTCCGCGATCTGCAGGAGTGCCGGGCCGCCGTGCAGTTGGCACTGCGCCGGCTGCGGGTCGAGGACGTGGCCATGGAGTCCTACGTGGCCGAGGACCGGCGCCCGCTGGAACGCTGCCTGGCCGACGTCGCCGAATGCGACGTCTACGTCGGCATCTTCGCCTGGCGCTACGGGTTCGTCCCGGCCGGCTACGACCGCTCCATCACCGAGCTCGAATACCGGGAGGCGCTGACCGGCGGCAAACCCTGCCTCATCTTCCTGCTCGACGAGGAGGCGCCCTGGCCACGCAGTTTCGTGGACCGGGGCGCGGACGCCGACAAGATCGAGGCGCTCCGGGCGGAGCTGGCGGACCGGCACATGTGCAGCGCGTTCCGCGATCCGGCCGACCTCGCCGCGATGGTCACCGCGGCGGTGGCCAACTACCTCACCGACACCGGGGTGCCGACCGGCGGCGGGATGCAGACGCTGGGCCGGGACGCGCTCAAGCAGTACCTGCTCCGGCTCCGGCAGCACTACGGCGTGCTGGATCTCGACGCGGTGACGCCGGAACAGACCGAGGACTATCTCGGGATCCAGTTGACGTCGGTCTTCGTGGAGCAGTGGGTACGCGAGGACCCGCCCCCGGCCGAGCTGCCCCGGGAGTGGCTGCGGCGGATGCAGTCGGAGGGCCGGATCGGCACCGAGGACGTGCCCGAGGAGGTGGATCCCCGGGAGCTGGTGCAGTTGCACGAGTCGTACCGGGCGAAACCGTTGCAGCGGCTCTTCGACGTGCTCGGCGCGCCGGACCAGCGGGCGGTCGTGCTGCTCGGCGACCCGGGCTCGGGCAAGTCGACCGCGGCCCGCTACGTGACGCTCAGCCTCACCGGCGGGCCGGTCGACGACCGGCTGACCGCGCTCGCCGACCACCTGCCGCTGCTGATCGAGCTCCGCTCGTTCGTCACCCTGGCCGCCGAGGGCAGGTGCGACAACTTCGTCGACTATCTCGACCACCGCGCCGGCACCGACGGGCTCGGCATCGACCGGACGACGCTGCTGCGGCACCTCGGCGTCGGTGGTCGGGCGGTGATGATCCTGGACGGCCTCGACGAGGTCTTCGACCGGCACCGGCGGGAGGAGGTCGCCCGGCAGATCGCCGGCTTCGCCGCCAACCACCCGCAGGTACGGATGATCGTCACCTCCCGGATCATCGGCTACTCGCGCCGGATCCTGACCAGCGTCGGCTTCGTCCACTACACGTTGCAGGATCTCGACGAGAGACAGACCGGGGAGTTCCTGTCGAGCTGGTACCGGCTGGCGGTCGGGGACCGTCCGGAGGACGTCCAGGCCCAGCGGGCCCGGCTGCTCGACGCGATGCGGCACTCGCACGCGATCCGGGAGCTGGCCGGCAACCCGCTGCTGCTGACCATCCTGGCGATCATCGGCAAGCACCAGCCGCTGCCCCGGGAACGCTGGAAGCTCTACGACCACGCCGCGACGGTGCTGGTGGCGCAGTGGGACACCGACCGGCACCTGCGCGAGCAGTCCCAGGTCGCCGACTTCCTGGACACCGAGGACAAGAAGGAGCTGCTGCGCCGGTTGGCATACCGGATGCAGTCCGCCGACCGTGGGCTGACCGTCAACTACATCGACCGGGTCGAGCTGAGCGACGTCTTCGAGCAGTACCTGATCGAGCGCTACCGGCGGGACGCCGTCACCGCCCGGGTCATCGCGCTGGCGATGATCGACCAGTTCCGGGAGCGGAACTTCATCCTCAGCCGGTACGGCCCGCACGTCTACGGCTTCGTGCACCGCACCTTTCTGGAGTTCTTCTGCGCCGACGCCATCCTGGCCAAGTTCCAGCACGACCAGGTCCTCTCCTTCGAGCAGCTCAAGGAGCTGTTCCGACAGCACTGGGCCGACCTGTCCTGGCGGGAGGTGCTGCGGCTGCTCGCCGGCGCCCTGCACCAGAACCACACCGCGCAGCTCATCCACCTGCTCACCACCGAGGTCAACCAGCCCTGGCCGCCGGCCGACTTCGCACCGCCACCGTGGAACCTGGCCCTCGCCGTGCAGTGCCTGGCCGAGGTGCGCAACCTGCACAGCGCCGCCGCCAAGCCCGCCGAGACCCTGCTGCGGCAGCTCATCCTGCTGCTGGAGCACTGCGTCTCGATCGACGACCGGGAGACCGCCCGGCTCATCGACGAGGAGATCCTGCCCGCCGCCAAGGCGATCGGCCCGAACTGGCCGGGCCGCAGGGTCTACCTCTCCTGGTACCGCCGCCGGGGCGTCCGGGTCGTCTGGAACCCGGTCTCCATCCACGCCGCCCGGCTGGCCGCGATGCTCTCCACCCCCGCCGAGCGGATCGACGACCTCTTCGACGACGTCCTCGCCACCATGGACGAGAGCCCCGCCTGCTACGCCTCGGTCGCCGGCCTCGCCGAGCTGGCGCAGCTCGCCACCAGCGCCGCCGACAGTCCCGCGCACCAGGCCGCCGCCGCCCGCGCCCGGACCCGGCTGATCAAGCGCGCCCGCGACGACGGCCACGCCGGGGTCCGGCTCGCCGCCGTCGAGGCGCTCGGCGAGCGGTTCGGCACCGACCCGGAGGCCCGCGACCTGCTGATCGAACGGGTCCGGGCCGACGGCTACGCGGGGGTGCGGCTCGCCGCCGTGCAGGCGCTCGGCGAGCGGTTCCGGGACGAGCCGCACGTCCGCGACCTGCTCCGGGAACGCGCCCGCGCGGACGAGCACGCCAGCGTCCGGCGTACCGCCATCCAGACCCTCGGCGACCGGTACGGCGGCGACGACGAACTCCGGGACGTGCTCGTCGAGTGCCTCCGCACCGACACCGACGCGGAGGTGACCCGTACCGCCGCGCACGTCCTGGTCGAGCGCTTCGCCGCCAGCCGGCACGTCCGCGACCTGCTCGTCGAGCGCGCCCGCGACGACACCGACCCGGTCACCCGGCGCACCAGCGTCCGGGTGCTCGGCGAGCGGCTGGCCTCCGACGCCACGGTCCGCGCCCTGCTCATCGACCGGGCGCGCGCCGACCGCGACCCGGGGGTGCTGCGCGCCGCCGCCCGCGCCCTGATCGACCGGGACGGCCCGGACACCACCACCCGGGACCTGCTGGTCAGCCGGGCCGGCGGGGACGCCGACGAGGTCGTCCGGCGGGCCGCGCTGCGGATGCTGGTCGAGCACTTCGAGCGGGACACCGCGCTTATCGACCTGCTGGTCACCGCCGTCCGCACCGACCGGGACGCCGACGTACGGCTGCTCGCCGCCGAGGCGCTGACCGACGAGATCGGCGCCGAGGCCTCGGTCGGCGCCGCGCTCGGCGAGCTGGCGCTGCGCGACCCGGACGCCCGGATCCGGCTGGTCGCCGCCCGGGCCCTGATCGAACGGGTCGGGATGGACTCCGCCGTCTCCGAGGTGCTCGCCGGGCTGGCCGGCGGCGACGACGACGCCGACGTACGCCTCGCCGCCGTCAACGCGCTCGCCGACACCGCCCGCCGGGAACCTGCCGTCCGGCAGGTGGTGCTCGACCGGGCCCGCACCGATCCCGACGCCGAGGTCCGGCTCGCCGCGCTGCGGGCGCTCACCCGGGAGCCGCGGGTCCCCGACGAGGTCTACCAGGTGCTGGTCGACCGGGCGCACCACGACCCCGACGCCGCCGTCTTCGCGCTCGCCGCCACCGCCGTGGTGGAACGGGGCAGCTCCCGGGACGACGTGCAGGAACTGCTCGCCGGGCGGGTGCACGGGGACGGCAACGCCCGGGTCCGGCTCGCCGCCGTACGCCTGCTCGTGCAGCGGGTCGGCATCGACGCCGACGTCCGGGAGGCGCTGCTGGAGCGGATCCGGCACGACCCCGACCCCGAACTCGTGCACGAGGCCGCCGTCGAACTCGCCACCCGGCTCGGCACCGACGTCGAACAGTGCGAGTTGCTGATGGTACGGGCCACCGGCGAGGACCCGCAGATCCGCACGGTCGCGGTGCGCATCCTCGGCGAGCACTACGGCGCCGACCGGGCGGTACGCGAGCTGCTGATCGACCGGGCCGGCACCGACCGGGACGTGCAGGTACGCCGGGAGGCGCTCCGGGTGCTCGGCGAACGCCTGGCCGAACACCCCGAGGTGCGTACCCTCTTCGTCGAGCGGCTCCGCGACCAGGACTGGTCGGTGCGCGCCGCCACCGTGCTCGCCCTCGGCACCCACTTCGGCGCCGACCACCAGACCCGGGAACTCCTGACCGAGCTGGCCCGGGACGACCCGGATCCCGGCTTCCGGCGCCGGGCCGGTCAGGTGCTCACCTGGCTGCCCCACGCGGATCCCGACCACCTGCCGGACGTGCGGCGGTGAGCGCGGTGCGGGTGGTGCGGCCCGGGTCAGTCGCCGATGAAGGCGTACTCCGCCCGCTCGACCAGGTCCTTGGGCAGGTCGATGTGCTCGTTGCGGCTGCGGGTCTGGATCTGGTCCAGCACGGCCGGGCTGATCGAGACCTGGCTGAGGATGGTCCGGACGGCGTGTTCGACCGGCAGGAAGCGGTTGCCGAGCACCGAGAAGGTCCGGTACGCGCTGAACGGTGCGGCGTACGGGTTGAGCTTCACCACCGCCGGCATCTCGTCCCAGTCGTCCGGCCAGTCCTCGAGCTGGTAGGGATTTGTCACGCCCTCGCCCTCGTGCCGCAGCAGGCCGAGCCGGAGAAGTTGCCAGACCGCCGCCAGGAACGGGCAGGACCAGCGCCGCTTGCCGTCGTCCTCGTAGTCCCAGAGCTCGACGTCCATGAAGATGGAGTGCCGGTTCGCCGCGTTCTGCACCGGCGGCTGCCAGGCCCGCCCGGCGCTCATCGCCTGCCCCGGCCCGGAGACCGGCGATCGCCTGCCGTTGCAGAGCCAGCCGGTCTCGGAGGTCGGCGGCCGGTCTCCGGTGGTCTCCGGGACCGGGTCGGAGACGAGCTGGGTGAGCACCAGTTCGGCGAGCGGGACGTCGTCGGCCTGGGCGCAGCCGGCCTCCCGGGCGAAGTAGTCGATCACCAGCCCGGTACCCTCGGCCGCCTCACGGACCTGCTCCATCACCAGCCTCGGCGTGCTGAACCGGGTGAAGTAGTCGTCGATCAGGAAGCAGGTACTGACCCGTGGCCGGCCGCTCGGTGTCCGCTCGGCGATGGCCTGCCGGGCCGCCGCCGCCCAGGGCGCGACCCGGGCGAAGTGCCGGCGGAGCTGGTCGATGCCGCCGGCGAACTCCTCGATGTAGAGGTGTCCCAACTCGATGGAGAGGTGGGCGAGCGGAACGGACTCGACGCCGCGTCTGGCCGCCGTCTCCTCGAATGTCACATCCGGTCGTCTCATAGCATCTCCCAGGCCGCGTCGTCCACGATCAGTTTTGCCAGCGCCGAGAAGGCCTCCACGGTCTCCAGGTTCGCTATCTTGCGCGCGTACACGTCGTTGTCGGAGATGAGCTGCTCCCGCCACTGCAGCACCGGGTCCAGCGGCACCGACCCGATCAGCATCGTCCGGCCGACCCGGTGGTTGCTGGCCAGCTCCAGCAGGTCCTGGTTGCACTCCCGCAGCCAGGCGACCTGCGCCGGCCGCAGCCCCTCCAGCTCCGGCGAGTCCGGGTCGACCACGGCGGTGCGGACGAACCGAAGCCGGTTCATGAGGTCGTCGTGGTCGTGCCCGACCCGGGTGCCGGCGTCCAGGATGCCCCGGGTGCCGTAGACCAGCCCGGAGGCGGCGAGGACGTGCTGCCGGGTCCAGCGGTGGAAGACCAGCCACCGCGACCGGACCGACTTCAGCTCCGGCATCGCGGTGGCGGCCAGCACCATCTGGGTAGCGTACGACCGGCCGGCGCTCAGGTCGACGAGGCAGAGGTCGAACTCCTCCTCGAGCCGCAGGAAGAGCCGGGCGCAGCGTTCGATCCGCTCGCGGGTGGCCGGGAACTCCCCGCCGCCGCTGTCACCGGGGAGCAGCACCAGCCGGCCGGCGCCGGGTGGCCGGCTGCGCAGGCTGGGCCGGTCGGACTCGGTCCACACCTCGATCCGCTGCGGCTCGGCCAGGGCGCCGTCCAGATAGTCGTGCAGGCCCCCCCGGGTGGTGCCGTGCACGGCGGAGTTGATGTGGAAGATCGCGCCGGCCGTCGGCGACCCGAAGTCGAAGTCGAGATAGCAGACGTCGCTGCCCTGCAACGCGCTGCGGTAGAGCATGTTGCTGCTGGTGACCGAGCGCCCGGTGCCGCCCTTGTCGGAGGCCGCGAAGATCAGCATGTCAGCCCGCCTCCGCGACGTCGCGGCGGGCCGCGCTCAGCTCGTCCAACTGGCGCAGCACCGCGCTGGTCAGCGCCGCCGCGGTGCCGGGGCGCTCGTGCACGATGTCCCGGGCGCGGCGCAGGTTGACCCGGACCACCTGGAGGGTCTGCTGCATCCTCGGCCCCCCTTCGGCCGCCCCGGTCAACAGCTCCATGTCGTAGAGGTGCTCGGCCTCGTTGAGCAGGTCCTGCGCGTGCAGGGTGAGCCGCTCGCTCGGCACCGGCGGTCGGCGCAGGATGCGTGCGGTGGTGACGAGGGACTGCACCACGCGTTCGGTGTAGTACCACGAGGGCGAGTCGTGATATTCGTCGAACTGCCGGAACGCCCGGGCCGGCTGGTCCCAGAGGCTGCGGCCGTTGCCGCGCTCGAGGCGGCGGAGGACCAGATGGTCCCAGACCCGGTCGGCCAGGTCGAGCAGCTTCGCCCGCTGGTCCGCGTCGCTGAGCAGGCCGGCTATCAGCGCGGTGCGCTGCAACAGCAGGGCGGAGAACTCGGTGACCGCCCAACGCAGCCTCGGGCCGCCCAGCTTGTCGCTGTTCTGCAGTGTCAGCCGTACGCCGGGGGCGTGCAGCGCGAGCGCCGGGTCCACGTCGAACGGACGGCGGGTGATCCGTGCCCGGTTGGCCAGCTCCTCCAGGACCGCACCGACCCTGCTGAGTTCGGCGTCCGCGCCCCGCTCCATCACCAGGCCCTTGACCGCCAGCGAGGTCACCAGCAGGGTGTAGTAGTCGGAGGCGTCCCGGTCGGTGGTCCGCCAGGGGATGTCCTCCAGCGGCCAGCGGTGCCCGTCGCCGAAGGTGGCGACGGTGGCCCAGTAGCCGCGGGTCAGGTCCCACCGCAGTTGGAGTGCCCGGGACAGCCGCTGCTGCTCCTCGTTGAGCAGGCCCAGGATCCGGGTCCGCTCGGTGAAAAGTTCCTCGATCGCGTCGATGGCGATCACGGTGAAGTAGAGGTAGGGCTCCTCCGGCGCGATTCCCGACACCTGGTGGCCGATCGGCTCGGTCGTCTCCACCTCGGGGGCGTCCCGGACGACGCCCCAGGACCAGCCGCACTCGAAGAGCCGGTTCGGACTGTCCAGATCGGCCACCTGCCCAGAACCGATCATGACCTCGCGGAAGCTCGCGATCGTCTGCCGCAGCCGGCGGCGGAGCTGGGAGACGACCTGCCGCTGTGGCAGGTCGCCCTGGTTGAGGGTGCGGATGAGCGCCTGGCCCTCGTCGGAGTCGGCGTCGAAGACGTTCACCGCGAAGCTGCGCAACAGCCCGACCATGGCGGCGGTGAGCCGTACGCTCGCCATGGTCTCCAGATCGTCGATCTCCCGCAGGATCTCCTCGCGGCGCACCGCCGAGCGGAAGACCTTGGCGAAACCGATCGCGGCCAGGGAAAGTGTGATCGACATGGCGAACGAGTCGACGATGTCGAGATCGAGTTGCTGCTCCGAGGGCTCTTCGCCGTCGGTCTGGAAATAGGTCCGGCCGGAGAATACGGGTGTCCCGGATTTGTCGGTGTAGCGCTGGTAATACTCCGTGAGCACCTGGATGATGACCCGTGGAATCTGGGTGGCGGTGCCGAGCGGGCGCAGGGCCCTGATCATTTCCTCTGCGGTCTCGTCCGGACGGTCCAGTCCGAAGCTCGCCTGGGTGGCCGGGAGCAGGATGCAGAGGAGCTGCTCGGCGTCACTGATCGAGTTTGGGCCGTCCCGCCCGCCCCACTGCCACTTTCCGTCCTGCCAGCTCGACCGGACGGTGGCCGTCCAGATCTCCAGGAGCTCCTGACGGGGCTGGATCCTCATCTATCGTGCACCACCATCCGCGAAAACACCGGTTAGGTCGAGCGGCACTTCTGTTGTGTGTCGGGGAAGGCCTCGCGGCTCCCGCGCGCGTTCGATGATAGATACGCGATCGACCGGTTGTGGTGAGCCGCCTTCACGACCGGCCGCGAATCAGAGGAAGATGCTGGTCAACGCCGGACTGCTCGGCTTTCCACAGTGGCGACAGGTTTCACCGCAGCCACCCCCTTCGCGTCCCGGGCCTATCTGTCAATGATGGCGCACGCGTCAAGGCGGGCGGAACCGTCGACCGGTGGGCGCCCGGATCAGCCGGGCCGGACCGGGCTGGCGAGCTGCCGGCGTACCGCCCAGAGCGCCGCCTCGGTGCGCGACGCCGAGCCGGTTTTGCGGAGCAGGTTGGAGACGTGCACCGTGACCGTACGCACCGAGATGCCGAGCGAGCGGGCCACCTGCTTGTTGGACATGCCGGCGGCCAGGCAGGAGAGCACCTCGATCTCCCGTCCGGTCAGCTCGGCGGCCGGCGCCTCGTCGAACAGGTGCTCGCCGTGCTCCGCGACCAGCAACTCGACCAGCTGGTAGGGGTTGCCGCCGGTTCGCCGCCACACCGCGTCCACGGCCTCCGGCGCCACCGGGCGTCCTGGATAGACCTGACCCAGCACGGCGGCGACCTCCGGCCGGCCCAGCGGGCCGAGATGCTGCCGGACCGCGCCCGGCGCACCGGAGAGCCGGGCCAGGGTGGCGGCGACCAGCCCCGGCGAGATCGCCGTCTCCGCCGGCCGGCTCGCCACCACCAGCAGCGCCGGCAACTCCGGTGCGGCGGCGAGTTCGCCGACCAGGTTGAGGCTGGCCGGGTCGAGCGCGTGCAGGTCCTCCACCACCAGCACCGCCGGGCCGGCACCGACCAGGGCCCGCACGGTACGCACGGCGAGCCGGAGCAGCGCGTCGGGGGCGTACCGCTCCCGGGGGGTGTTCGGGTGCTGCGCCAGCCAGGCCAGCGCGTCCGGCGGCAACGGCAGGCCGGCGGTGTCCCGGCCGCTGAGCACCGCGGCCAGCCAGTCGTACGGTGCCGGGGTGTGCACCCGGGCCGTGCCGGTGAGGACGGTCACCGGCCGGGGCGCCAGGTCGGCCAGGGCGGCACTGATCAACAGGCTCTTGCCCACCCCGGCGCCACCGGTGACCACCACCCGGCCGGTGCGGGGACGCCCGCCGGCCACCCTGGCCCAGGCGGTGGCGAACTCGGCCAACTCGCCGGTGCGCCCGACCATGGAGACCGGCATCATGAGCCAACCCTACGCAGTAGTGCGTAGTGACGTAGGCGTGGATCTCCGGGCAAGCTGCACGGTATGAGCTTTGTCTTGCGCAGCCTGGCGGTCAGCGACCCGGGTCTGGTCCGGCCCAACAACGAGGACGTGGCGTTCGCCGGAAGCCGGCTGGTGGCCGTCGCCGACGGCATGGGCGGCGCGCCGGCCGGCGAGGTGGCCAGCGAGATCGTGATCAGCGGACTGGCCCCGGTGGAGCGGTCGGCGGAGACGGATCCGCTGGCCGCCCTGGTGGCGGCGATCACCACCGCCAATGCCCGGATCCGGGCGGTCACCGACGACGACCAGGCCACGGAGGGGATGGGCACCACGGTCACCGCGATGCTGCTCACCGGCCGCCGGCTCGGGGTCGCGCACGTGGGCGACTCCCGGGGCTACCTGTTCCGCGCCGGCAGGTTGACGCAGATCACCAGGGACGACACCTTCGTACAGGCCCTGGTCGACCAGGGCGGGCTGACCCGCGAGGAGGCGCGACGGCACCCGCAGCGGTCACTGGTCACCCGCGCGGTGCAGGGCGGCCCAATCGAGCCGGCCACCGTCGCGCTGATCGCCGAGGCCGGCGACCGGCTGCTGGTCTGCAGCGACGGCCTCTCCGACGTGGTGGACGACGACGCCATCGCCGGGGTACTGGCCGGTTATCCGGACCGACCGGAGTGCGCGGAGCAACTGGTCAAGCTGGCGCACCAGGCCGGCGCCCCGGACAACGTCACGCTGGTGGTGGCCGACGTCGTCCCGGCGGCCGGACCGGAGTTGCCAACCTCGGCGGGTTGAGCGGACTGCCGGAAGGCTCGATTGGGCCCGCAGCCGGGGCGGCGATCGGTAACCTCGACATATGGCGCAAATCGCACCCATGGTGGGGCCGTGGTGACGGCAGCACCACACCGGTCACCCGTGCGGCTGTCGGTCAACGGCAGACCGTACGAACTCGACCTCGACAACCGGACAACCCTGCTCGACACCCTCCGAGAACACCTGGGGCTGACCGGCGCGAAGAAGGGCTGCGACCACGGCCAGTGCGGATCCTGCACGGTGCTGCTCGACGGCCGGCGGGTGAAGAGCTGCCTCGTCCTCGCCGTGGCGGCGGACGGCTCCAGCCTGGTCAGCATCGAGGGCCTGACCGGCGACGGCGACGACGAGTTGCACCCGTTGCAGAGCTGCTTCGTCCAGCACGACGCCTTCCAGTGCGGCTACTGCACCTCCGGACAACTCTGCTCGGCCCTCGGCATGCTCGACGAGGTGCGCCGGGGCTGGCCGAGCGCGGTCACCGCCGACCTCGCCGCCGGCCCGGACGGGCTCACCGACCCGGAGATCCGGGAGCGGATGAGCGGCAACCTCTGCCGCTGCGCCGCGTACCCGCACATCGTCTCGGCGATCCGGGAGGCCGCCGCCGTGGAGCGGGTCCCGTGAGGAGCTTCCGGTACGAGCGCGGCAGCGACCCCGACCAGGCCGTGGCGCTGGTGACCGCCGAGCCGGACGCGGCGTACCTGGGCGGCGGGACGAACCTGGTCGACCTGATGAAACTGGGGGTGGCCCGGCCCGGCCTGCTGGTCGACGTCACCCGGTTGCCGCTGGACTCGGTCGAGTCGCTCCCCGACGGCGGCCTGCGGATCGGCGCCACCGTCCGCAACAGCGACCTGGCCGTGCACCCGACGGTGCGGCGGGACTTCCCGGTGCTCTCCCGGGCGCTGCTGGCCGGGGCGAGCGGGCAACTGCGCAACATGGCCACCGTCGGCGGCAACCTGCTGCAACGGACCCGCTGCTACTACTTCCAGGACGTCAGCCGGCCCTGCAACAAGCGCGACCCCGGTGCCGGCTGCTCGGCGCTGGAGGGGCAGAACCGGGACCTCGCCATCCTCGGCTGGTCGCCACAGTGCGTGGCGACCCACCCGTCGGACATGGCGGTCGCCCTGGTCGCCCTCGACGCCGTGGTGGAGGTGCTGGAGCCGGCCGGCGCCCGGGACATCCCGCTGGCCGGGTTCCACCGGCTGCCCGGGGAGCGGCCGGACCAGGAGACGACGATGGCACCGGGTGGGCTGGTCACGGCGGTACGGATCCCGGGACTGCCCTTCGCGCGCCGGTCGGCGTACCGAAAGGCGCGGGACCGGGCCTCGTTCGCCTTCGCGGCCGGCTCGGTCGCGGCAGCGATCGACCTGGACGGAAGGCTGGTCCGGGACGTCCGGCTGGGCTGGGGCGCGGTCGCGCACCGGCCCTGGCGGCCCCGGCTCGCCGAGGCGGCGCTGCGCGGGCAGCCCGCCACCGAGGAGACGTTCCGGCTCGCCGCCGAGGAGGAACTCGCCGCCGCCCGGCCGCTGGCGCACAACGCCTTCAAGGTGCCGCTGATCCGCAACCTGACCGTGCGGACCCTGGTGGAGCTGGTCGGGTCGGCGAGCACCGGGGAGGCCCGGTGAGCGCACCGGCGCCGGTCGGCCGCGGACGACCCCGGCTGGAGGGCCGGGAGAAGGTGACCGGCGCCGCCCGGTACGCCGCCGAGTACCCGGCGGACGGCCTGGCGCACGCGTACGGCTGGGCGGTGCAGGCCGGCGTGGCGAAGGGGCGGATCGTCCGGATCGACAGCGGGGCGGCCGAGGCCGAGCCGGGGGTGCTGGCGGTGCTGACGCACGAGAACGCGCCCCGGCTGGACCCGGCGGAGAGCCCGGAACTGCTGCTGCTCCAGCAGCCGCTGGTGCGCTACCGGGGCGAGATCGTGGCGCTGGTGGTGGCCGAGTCGCTGGAGGCGGCCCGGGAGGGTGCCGGGCTGCTCCGGATCGACTACGACAGCGAGCCGCACAGCAGCGTCCTGACCGAGCGGCATCCGAGCCTCTACAAGCCGGACCACGTCAACCCGGCGTACCCCACCGACACCAGCGTCGGCGACTTCGACGCCGGTTACGCCGCCGCCGAGGTGCGGCTCGACCAGACGTACCGGACGCCGGCCTACCACAACAACCCGATGGAGCCGCACGCCGCGACGGCGTGGTGGGCGGAGGGCCGGCTGCTGGTACACGACTCCAGCCAGGGCACCACCGACGTCCGGGCCGCCCTGTGCCGGCTCTTCGCGTTGCCGCCGGAGGCGGTCCGGGTCACCGCCGAGCACGTCGGGGGCGGCTTCGGCAGCAAGGGCAGCCCGCGCTGCACCCCGGTGCTGGCCGCGATGGCCGCCCGGCAGGTCGGCCGGCCGGTGCGGTTGGCGCTCACCCGGCAGCAGCTCTTCGGGCCGATCGGCTACCGCACCCCGATCATCCAGCGGGTCCGGCTCGGCGCCGACGCCGACGGCCGGCTCTCGGCGATCTGCCACGACGCGATCAGCCAGACCTCCACCCGGATCGAGTTCGCCGAGCAGACCGCCGTGCTGACCCGGTCGCTCTACTCGGCGCCGCACCGCCGGACCACGCACCGGCTGGTCCGGCTCGACGTGCCGACCCCGTCCTGGATGCGGGCGCCGGGCGAGTGCCCGGGCTCGTTCGCACTGGAGTGTGCGATGGACGAGCTGGCGGTGGCCTGCGGCGTCGACCCGGTGGAGCTGCGGATCCGCAACGACACCGAGGTCGAGCCTGAGGAGGGCATCCCGTTCAGCAGCCGGAACCTGGTGGCCTGCCTGCGGGACGGGGCCCGGCGGTTCGGCTGGGCGGAACGCGATCCCGCGCCGGGAATCCGGCGGCAGGGGCGCTGGCTGGTCGGCACCGGGATGGCCAGCGCGGTCTACCCGGCCCGGACCCCGGGCGCGTCGGCCGAGGCGGCGGCCGGCCCGGACGGGACGTACCAGGTGAGGATCAACGCCACCGACATCGGGACCGGCGCGCGGACCGCGCTCTGGCAGATCGCCGCCGAGGCCCTGGAGGTGCCGGGCGACCGGGTCGGAATCAGCATCGGGGACAGCGACCTCCCGCCGGCCGCCGTCGCCGGCGGCTCGACCGGCACCGCCGGCTGGGGTCTGGCGGTGGACCGGGCCTGCCGGAGCCTGCGCCGACAGCTCCGGGAGGCGCACGGCGGCACCCCACCGCCGGACGGGCTGACGGTACGGGTGGACACCGCCGAGGAGGCCGGATCGCTCCCCCGGCTCGCCCGGTACGCCTTTGGTGCGCACTTCGTGGAGGCTCGGGTGGATATCGACTCCGGCGAGATTCGGATCGGCCGGATGCTCGGGGTCTTCGCCACCGGCCGGGTGGTGAACCCGACCACCGCCCGGTCCCAGTTGATCGGCGGGATGACCATGGGAATCTCCATGGCGCTGCACGAGGAAGGGCTGCTGGACCAGCGGTTCGGCGACTGGGTCAACCACGACCTCGCCACCTACCACATCACCGCCTGCGCCGACGTGGAGCAGATCGAGGCGCACTGGGTGCCGGAGGAGGACGACCGGGTCAACCCGCTCGGGGTGAAGGGGCTCGGTGAGATCGGCATCGTCGGCTCGGCGGCGGCGGTGGCGAACGCCGTCCACCACGCCACCGGGCTGCGGCTACGCACCCTGCCGATCCAGCTCGACAAGCTGGTGGACCGGCTGCCGGCCGATCGGGCCACTAGTTGACAGTGGCCGATGGCTGCGGCTGGAAGACTCCCTTCCGGGGAGTCCTCCGGCAGCCGCCACCCACCGGCCGGTCGGCTTCCCGACAGATCCTCGACCGCTGCCCATCCACGGGTCCGCCGGCCCCGAAGACGGGTGGAACGGCGGGATCGGGTTCCTGGGGAGGCGGGGATGACGGCTGGCCGGGCGATCGGTGTCGACGATCCGGAGCTGGTGGGGCGTGCCACCGAGCTGGCATTGCTGGACGCGGCGGTGGCGACCTTACGGGACGGTCGGTCCGTGGTCGTCGAGATCTGCGGCGAGGCGGGGCTGGGCAAGACCCGGCTACTCGCGGAACTCGAACGCCGGGCGGCCGGCGCCGGACTGCTGGTCTGCTCCGGCCGGGCCAGCCAGTTCGAGCAGGGGGTGCCGTTCGGAATCTACGCGGAGATGCTGGAGCCGCTGACCGCCCGGCCGAACGCCGGCACGCTGCCGATCGGCGCCGGCACGCTGCCGATCGGCGCCGGCACGCTGCCGATCGGCGCCGGTTCGCCCGGATCCGGCGACCGGGCGTCGCCGGTGGACCGACCTCGGGTCGCCGCCGGCATCCGGCGGATGCTCGCCGGGTCCACCGCCCCCGGCGTCGCGCTGCTCCTCGACGACGTGCACTGGGCCGACTCGGCCTCCCTGGAACTGACCGAACAGCTCGTCCGGAAACCGCCGCAGGTCCCGTTGCTGCTGGCGGTAACGTTCCGGGGCACGGGCGCGCCGGAACGACTGGTGGACGCCATCGGCCGACTCGGCTCGGCGGCGATGTCGATCGACCTGCCACCGCTGGAGCCGGCCGACCTGGATGCGCTGCTGACCGGCGTACCCCGGCGCCGGCGCGAGCTGATCCGGCGCGCCAGCCTCGGCAATCCCTTGTACATCAAGGCGCTCTCCCGGCTCCCCGACCGCACCCTCGACGAGCTGTCGAGGCTCGCCCGGCAGCACAGCCCGGTCGACCCCGGCTGGCTCGCCGGCTCGCAGCGCCACATCCTGGCCGGGCTCGCCGCCGAGATCACCGCGCAGGAGCAGCCGGTGCAGCGGGTCGCCCACGTCACCGCCGTCGTCGGTGACCACACCACCATCGACCTGGTCGCACACGTGGCGGAGCTGCCGATGCCCGAGGTGGCCCGCGCCGTCGACCAGCTCGGCCGGATGGGCCTGATCGGGGCCGACGGGGCCCGGCTGGCGTACCGGCATCCGCTGATGCGCGCCGCCGCGTACACGCTGACCGGCCCGGCCTGGCGCTTCGAGGCGCACACCCGAATCGCCGCCTACCTGCGCGGCCAGCGGGCATCCCGGCAGGTCGTGGCCTACCACACCGAACAGTCCGCCCGGTACGGCGACGGGGTGGCCGCCGCCATCCTGGTCGAGGCCGGGATCGCCTTCGCGCACGAGGCCCCGGACCAGGCCGCCCGGTGGCTCGGCACCGCGTTGCGGATCATGCCGCACGACGCGGTCCCCGACGACCGGCGCAGCACCGTCACGCTCTGGTACGCCCGAGCCCTCGGCCGCAGCGGTCAACTGGAGCGCAGCCGGGAGCTGCTGCAACAGCTCCGCTCCGCCGCCGGCCCGGTCCGCGTCCAGGCCGAGGCCTTCAGTGTGGCGGTCGCCCGACAGCTCGGTGACTACGCCGAGGCGGCGGCGACGCTGCGCGTACAGCTCGCCCGGGGCGGGCTCGACCCGCTCGGCGAGGCCAAGCTGCGGGTCGAGCTGTCGGCTGTCGACGCGTTCCGGGAGGATCCGGCCGCCGCCGTGCACCACGCGAGACGGGCCCTGGAGTTGCTGGACCGGGACCGGTCGGTGCTGGTCGCCACGGCGCAGACGTTGCTGGCCCTCGGCACGCTCTACGGCGGGGACGCCGCGCTCGCCCGGCGGTATCTCGCGGACGCGGTCGGCACGGTGGATGCGATCGGCGATGCCGACCTGCGCCGCTACGTCGAGATCATGTCGCCGCTGGCGCTGACCGAGATCCAGCTCGGCCACCTCGCCGACGCCGCCCGGCACCTGGCCCGGGCCCGACGGATCCTCGACGCGCTGGGCCCGAGCAGCGCCTCGGCGTACCTGCTCGTCATGGAGACCGCGCTGCACACCCGCACGGGGCGGCTGCCCCGGGCCGTCGAGGCGGCCGACGAGGCGGTCGCCGCCGCCGAACGGGCCAGCAGCGCGGAGATGCGCGCGATGGCGACGGCGGTCCGGCTGCGCCCGCTGCTCTGGACCGCCGGGCCGGCCGAGGCGCTCGCCGTCGCGGACGCGGGCGCCGACCCGCCCCGCTCCAGGGCCTGGTGGCGGACCAGCCGGGTCGAACTCGCCCTCGTCCATGCCGCACTCGGCCACCGGAGCGACGGTCTGGATCTGCTGGCCGACCCGGTGACCCCGCACTCCACGCATCCGCCGACCCTGGTGGCACGCCACGCGATCACCGCGCTCGCCGCCGCCCGTTCGGGAGACCTCGTGACCGCGGAGGAGTCCGGCGACCGGGCGCGGGCCGCCGCCACCGGCCTGGACTACGAGGACGCGCTCGCCGGATTCGCGCGGGCGTTCACGGCGTACCGGCGCGGATGCTGCGGCGAGGCGGTGTCGCTGGCGGCCGGCGCGGCCGACGGCTTCGCGGCGGCCGGCGCGCCGGTGGAGGTCGCCCTGGCACACCACCTCGCGGGCGCCGCGCACCTCGGCGCGGGCGAGACCCGGCCGGGCCGCGAGGCGTTCGACCGCGCCGAGGACGGGTACGCGAGCTGCGGCGCCAGCTGGATGTCGGCGGTGCTCGCCGGCCATCGCGGGGAGGCCCCGACCCCGGCCGCGCGACCGGCTGCCGGCGCCCCGGCCGGCGCGCCGCTCACCGCCCGGGAGCGGGAAATCGCGGAGCTGGTGACGGCGGGCCTGAGCAACAAGGAGATCGCCGCCCGGCTCTTCCTCAGCCGCCGGACCGTCGAGTCGCACCTGGCCCGCGTCTTCGCCAAGCTGGAGGTCCGGTCGCGTACGGCGATGGCCCGTCGCCTCGCCGACCGGCCGGATGAGTAGCCGCCCGGACGGGCACAGACTGAGCCGGCCCGGTCGGGACGGACGCGTGCCGCAGGCATCCGTCGCGGCCGGTTGCGGTAGCCGGTTCGGTATTTTCACGGATCCGTCCGCGCCCCGGGCTCTGCGACCCTGGGCGTCGCCGGTCGAACCCATCCTGACCTCGCCGGTTGAACCCGACCCTCCAGGAGGCATCGAATGACCGCCGTGACGAGCCGGCTGCGGCTGATCGCCTACCCGCTGGCCGGCATCGCGCTCGGGCTGGTGCTCGGCATCGCACCCGCGACCCTCGCCCGCAGCGACCTCGCCTGCTGCACCATTCCGACGCCACCGCCGTGCGCGACGCACCCGGAGATGTGTGCCTGAGAACACGTACCTGCGGGCGTCTCCGCGTACCTGCGGGCGTCTTTGCCCCGGGCCGGACGGCGCGGCGCCGCCCGGCCCGGTGGTGGCGGTCAGGACGTGACGCGGAAGGTGGCGTCCTGCCGGTCCGCGGCGCTGGAACTCGCGCCGAGCGGGTCGATGCGCAGGACGTAGCCGCTGTGCCGCAGGTAGCGGTCCGGGAAGTTGTGGGAGCGGAACGAGCTCCAGGCCGAGTCCGCGAGCCCGGCGGTGCGATGGAAGGTGGCGTCGGCCCGGAAGGTCGAGCTGCTGTCGTTGCGGTCGAGCCGAATCGCGTAGTCGGCGTGCCGCAGGTAAAAGCCGGGGAGGTTCACCGACTCGAAGGAGACCCCGGCCGAGTCGGCGAGGCCGGCGACCATCCGCCACATCTGGTCCTGGTAAGGCTCGAACGGGTACGGGTCGATCCGCCCGATGTTGCTCGCGTGCCGCACGAATCGGTCGGGGAAGTTGGAGGACTTCAGCCGGACCCAGTTCGGTGTCCCCCAGCGACTGACCATGGCATTGTGCTCGCTGTCGGTGATGCCGACGACCGAGCCGTGCTTGGAGTTCAGCGGCGGGGTGTAGTCGCGCTGGTTCAGCACCGACCAGGAACCGCCGGAGACGCTTCCGGTGGACCAGAGGTACATGTCGTTGTTGACAGGGCTGAAGGAGTCGCCCCAGAGCCACCATGCGCCGCCGTCGTTGCGCCGCACCAGGTGCGCCCCCTCGATGGCGTTGCCCTGCCGCAGCCCGGCGGTGTAGGTGGAGAAGCTGTTCGGTGCGCCGGTGCTGGACCGCGCGCCGTAGAGGTTTCCGTTGGAGAGGTTCTTGTAGTACAGGTACGTCGTTCCGCCGTCGACGTGGATGTCGGCGTCGAGCACCGGGAAGCCCGGGCTGAAATAGGTCTGCGGCGAGCTGACGGTGCGGAAGTCGGTCGTGTAGTTGACGAGGAAGAGATCCGTGGTGGTGTTGGCGGAGTAGACGATGCCGTACTGCCCGCGCGCCGCGTCCCAGAAGACCGTCGGCGCCCAGGTGTGCACGTCGCCGTAGGTGTGCATCCGGAGGCGGCGGTAGCCGGTGAAGCTGCTCAGGTTTGTCGAGTCGTACACGTGCAGGTACTGGCTGGTGCGACTGAAATCGGTGCCGGAGAGGTCCGTGGCGACCACCACGAAGGTGCCGTCCTGCTTGCGGAACACGAACGGGTCCCGCAGGCCCCGCTCACCCGCCGTCGGCGTGACGACCGGGTTGTTCTGGTTCAGCGGTGTCCAGTTGAGACCGTCCCGGCTCACCGCGAGGTGCAGGCCGTAGTCGGCACCGGTGAAGTCCGGTGACTCGGTGAAGTAGGTCATGGCGTATGCGGTGTTCGGCGCGGCCAGGGCGGATCGAGGGCTGGCTGCCAGGCCGGTCGCGGTGAACGCGGTGGAGGCGAGGGCGCCCAGGGTGAACTGTCGACGGGTTAGCGCCATGGTGGTGTGACCCTTCTTGTCGACGTGGAGACGCACGTCTATGTGAGCGCTAACATAGCGTCGTCGGCACGTCTCCGCAAGCCCGTGTCCCGGCCCGGCCGCCAGGCGGAGAGGGCGACGGTGAGGAGGCGGGCAGAAGTCTCGGTCGCGCGGATCCACTCGAGAGCGCCGGGCCCGCCGCCGCGCGGGGAAGCGATAGCGAACCTTCGATCGCCCAGGAGGTAGACTGCGGCCGTGACGGGCAAGCCCCCGGATGGCGGCCGGCGTGGCAGGCGCCCAGGCAGACCGACGATGGCCGCGATCGCCCGCCTTGCCGGGGTCTCGACACCGACGGTGTCGAGGGTGCTCAACGGCAGGTCGGGCGTGGCGTCGGAGACCCGGCGTCAGGTGGAGGCCCTGCTCCGCGAGCACGGCTACCGCCGGCCGAACTCGGCCGCACCGGCAGCCAGCGTCGAGGTCGTCTTCTTCGGCCTGGAGGGCCACCTCGCCATCTCGATCATGCGAGGCGTGGAGAGCGTCGTCCGCCGGCAGGACCTCGTGGTGGGCTTCACCGACGTGCTGAGTCGGGCCTCCACCGAACGCCCCTGGGCCGAACAGTTGCTACAGCGCCGGCCGGTCGGGATGATCGCGACACACTCGTCCTTCGCACCGCAGGAACACGCCCTGCTCACCGCCAGCGGCATCCCGATGGTCGCGCTCGACCCGGCCGGGATGCCCCCGGACACGGTCCCGTCGGTGGGCGCGGCAAACTGGAGCGGCGGGGTCGCCGCCGCCCGCCATCTGCTCGAACTGGGGCACCGACGCATCGCCGTCATCGCCGGGCCACTCAAGTCCCTGGTCGCACGCGCCCGGCTGGAGGCCTGCCGGGCCGCGATGGACGCCGCCGGCATACCGCTCGACGACCGGCTCGTCCGCAGCGGCGAATTCTTCTTCGAGAAGGGACTGGCGCTCGGGCAGGACCTGCTCCGCACGGCGGACCGGCCCACCGCGATCCTCTGCGGCAACGACCTGCAGGCGCTCGGCGTCTACGAGGCCGCCCGGCGGGCCGGCATCGCCATTCCCGACGAGCTGAGCGTGATCGGCTTCGACGACCTGGAGTTCACCTCCTGGTGCGGACCGCCCATGACCACCGTCCGGCAGCCGTTCGACGCGATGGGCGCCGCCGCGGCGAGGCTCCTACTCGCGCTCGCCGCCAGTGAGACCCTCGACCACACCCGCGTCGAGTTGCCGACCACGCTGGTCGTACGGGCCAGCACCGCCCCACCGCCCGACCGGTGACCCGTCCCGCTGCCCCGCTGCAACGGACCAGCGGAGAGGCTCCGCACCCCTCTCGATTAATCAGCGCTACGTGGCGCACGTCTCCGCCGCGAAGAGCCTGCCGCCCCTGATGGGACCCTTCGGCGCCAGCACAGCAGACTTTCGGCTGCTCTATTCGGACTCCACGCCCTCAGGGACAGCGACATCCCGCCAGAAAATCACCTGTGCATCAGAATCCTGATCTGCAAGCGACTCATCCAAGGCTGAGTCGTTTACGAGTCGAGGATGACCCCAAACGGCTTGAGTTCCAGCTTGACCCCCATTACGTAAGGCGAAAGTCCAGTTGGCAGGCAGGGCTCCCTCTTCCACTTCGAACAACTCCATCGGATACCAATTGGGTTGCCGCTTGTCGTCCACTAATAGCACAGTGAGCCCCGAGTTGAACAGCGCCATCTCGTAGACGCGATAGCTTTGACCTGGCGTTATGTCAAATCGGGTACGCTCCGTGAAGTAGAGGCCCTGGTAATCCGAGGGCAGCGAGTATCCTTTGTTGGTGCGACATCTGACGATCATCCAACTGCCCGTCACTTGAACTTGAAGTCATCTACTTGCCCAGTAACCATATTCCTAACATAGTGAATCTCAACACCATTAACATTGTTCGACATCTTCACCCAACCATCCTGAGACAGCCATCGCGGATCAGTCATGGTAATGCGAAGCTGCCTACCAGCCGCCGGGTTGGACACCGCCTCGTGCATCGCCATCTGCTCGGTCAGGTTATTCGGAGTCGTACGTCCAGTAGAACCCCGGCCGAGCGGCTTTAGATCGGTTGCGACACCGCTTGAGTCGACCTCGAACCGCGCCGTCGGACCGCACCCTGTGTTGTGTACGAGTACCGGCGTGTTGCCGGCGAGTACATAGTACGTGTGTATGGCGGCTACGGTGAGGTTGTAGACGGTCTCGGTCGTGTTGCGGTCGGCTATTGGCCCGACCACGGCGGGGGTTCCGTCCGCCGCCAGTAGCTGGTCGCCAGGGTCGAGGGCGTCCGCTCGTTGCCACTCATGGTCGGTTTCGTTCCAGAAGGGGTGGTCCTCGGTCGTGGTGAGGGTGGCGCCGCTCACTTCAAGGCCGACGACGTCGTCATCGTGAATCCACAGTTTCGTGACTTCCCGAGCGCCCTCCTCACCGGTTTCGGGATCGGTCGCGAAGACTTCGTCGCCGAGTTCGATCTCGCTGATTGGTTTGGTGCGGCCGTCTGCCATGAGGACTTGGGTGTCACCGCTGAAGCTGCAGAAGGCGGTGCCTGCCTTGTAGCCGAAGGCGTTGGCGTCCCCGATTCCCCCCTTGCCCTGGCCTGCGGCGAGGGCTTTCAGACGGGCGAGGATGGCGGCGCCTTTGGGAAGGTTTTTCAGTCCTCCGATAAGGCCACGGCCTCCCATGGCCTCGACGCCACCGGCTACGGCGGCCAGGATCTCGCCGCCTTCGGTGAGTAGAGCCGGGCAGGGGGACATGCCGCAGTTCCACCGGTAGCCGAGCTCGTTCATGCAGATGGTGTTGCCGGGCCCGTCACCGCACATCAGTTTGACCCACTCGTTGTACGGGTCGACTCCACTCTTCACCGCGTTGCGGGCGGTTGCGCAGCGTGACGCCTTGCCAGGGGCCTGGCAGAAGGGGTTGTCCCCACTGAAGGTTTCCAGGAACAGTTGCTTGTTGCGCTCTCGTATCTCTTCGATGTTGCGGTCGGCTCCGGAGATGCTGCTTGAGCCTTGGCTGGCTGTTCCGCCGGATCCAGTAGAGCCGCCGCCCGTCGACTGACCGACGTCCGCTCCCCAGGTGGGTGAGCAGTGGCCGTTGTCGCAGGCCTGACCGCCGCCGGGGTCGAGACCGTCGGGGTCGGACAGGGTGACGGGGTTGTTGTTGGCGTAGGTGTAGCCGTGGATCTGCTGGGAGTCGGTGAGATCCATGATCGGGTCGACGGAGATGAACCGGCCGATCTGTGGGTCGTATTCTCGGGCGCCGAGGTGGGTCAGACCGGTGTTGTCGCGGGTGCCACCGACGAATCCCTTGTCGTTCGGCCAGGCGGGGTCTGCTCCTCGCGGCGAGCCGAATGGGAGCTGTCGGCGTACTGTCGGGGTTTGGGTGATCGCGGTTACCGCGACCTGGGCGGTGCCTTGTGGGTCTGAGGTGAGCCAGCTGAGTTCACCGTTGGTACGGGATGCGACGATGGCGCCGCCGTGTGTGTAGTAGCGGGTGCAGACATTGGCGTTGGTGGCATAGGTGTGGCGAATTTCCTGACCGGGCAGGTAGAGCGTCTTGCCGGTCGGATCCCGGCGGATGAGGCGGTTGCCGTCTGCGTCGTAGATGTAGCGGGTTTCGCCGGTGTCATCGGTGCTGGTCTCGACGTGGCCCTCCGGGTCCCACGTCAGGGTTTGAGCGCCCGTAGAGCTGGGTCGTGTGCGGGTGTTGCCGGTGGCGTCGTAGGTGTAGCTGCCGGTTGCGGCGCCGCTGGTGGAGGTGAGGGTGTGTGGTTGTGGACTGCCCGCTGGGGGGTAGTGGTATGTGGTGGTGGCGTTTCCGGACGGGCCGTGCACAACCTGGGTCTGCCGGTTACCGACCTTGTCGTAGGTCCACTCGTGCCAGTAGGGGGCAGGGCCGCCGAGCGTGTTCGCGTCCGGCGTAGCGCAGGTACCGCTCGCTGGTGTCCAGGCGTGGCGTAGCCGTCGGTGGTGGTCGTACTGGAAGCACTGGGTGTCGTCGGTCGGGTCGGGTGTGGTGTCTTTGATCTGGGTGATGTTGCCCGCGGGATCGTAGCTGTAGCGGACGTCGGCCAGTCCGTGTGGGCTCGCCGAGTCGCGGTTGGTGAGGATTCCGGTGAGCCGGCCGGTTTCGAGTTCGCGGTTGAAGGCCTGTTCGACGCGGCCTCCGGTTCCGGTGTGCAGGATGACTTGGTCGGTCTGGCCGAGGGCGTTGTAGTCGGTGCGGGTGACGTAGCTGGCGTTGAGATTGCCGTAGAGCGTGTGCAGGGTGCTGGGCAGCCCCAGGTCGGTGTAGCCGTAGCTGAGGGTTTCCGCGGGTAGGTCGCTGTTGGTGCCGGGCATGGTGAGTGCTGCCGGGGAGCCGTCGATGTTCCAGGTGTTGTCGAAGGTGTAGGTGCCGGCGAGGCCGGTTTCCGTTGCCGGGATGACGACCTGGGTGCCCTCGGGCTCGTAGGTGTCGGTGTAGCCGGTGACCTTGACCGCGTAGAGAGCGGAGCCGATCAGTCTCGTGGACTGTGTGAGGTGTCCCTTGGCGAGGGTGTCGTAGATCCATTGCGCGCGTGTCGGGCCGCCGACCTGGTTTTCGAACACCGCCCGCTTGCGGTTGAGTTGGTCGTACAGGTAGGCGAGCTTGTTGCCCTCGGCGTCAGTGCTGGTGGTGATCCTGCCCGCGTTGTCGTAGGTGAGCGTGGTCCGACCCTTGTCGGGGTCGTTGATCTCCGTTTGCCGTCCGCGGATGTCGTACTTGTAGGTCCACTTGTTGCCGGCGGGATCCGAGACCTCGGTGAGTTGACCCTTGCGGTCGAAGGCGTAGGCGGTGGTGTCCCAACTGCCGTTGGTGGCCGGGGTCGGGGTCGGGCCGTGGTATTGCCGTAGGTGGCTGGTGCGGCCGTGGACATCGACGATCATGGAAAGGGCGGTGCCGCCGTTAGGGGGTGTGGAGTCGATACGGTCTCCGGCGTGGTAGGTGCTGGTGCGCCACCGTTCGACACCGTAGGGCTGGAAGATCGCGGCGGTGACGCGGCTCAGACCGTCGTAGTCGTTGCGGTTCTGGGTCGGCACCTTGTCGTTTTCGGTGGCCGTCTCCAACGTTGTGCCGGCGGTCCCGAGTGCGTGGTAAGGACTGTAGGTGAGGACTTCCCGGCCGGCGGTGTCGTAGAACGTGTCGGTGAGCAGCCGTCCGCCGGACGGGGAGGTGTTCTGGGTCTGCCGGGCCCGCAGCAGGCCGTCGTAGAGGTTGTATGTGGTGATGTAGTTGCCTGCGGCGTTGAGCCGTGAGGTGGACACGGCGGTGGCGGCGGTAGTACTGAGGTGATAGCCGAAGGTGGCGTTCGCGCTGTCCGTGCCCTTGGTTCTGCCGGGCAGCCAGACGGCGGTGAGGCGGCCGAGGCCGTCGTAGGCGAAGTCGGTGCGCTTGCTGTTCGGGTCGACGATCGTTGTCGAGTGGCCCCACGCCGGGTTGATGGTCGTCGTGGTGGCGTGCGCCATCGGGTTGGTGATCTTGGTCGCGGTGACCGGGCCGTCGGCTGCCGGGGTGTACTCCGTCTTCGTCTCATAGTTCATGGCGTCCCATGACGAGGTCGTCCGGCCGTGGACGTCGTGGACGGCGCGGCCCTTGGTGGCGAAGGTTGGTGCGCCAGCGTTCCAGGCTGTCATTTCGTCGGTACGGGTCACCAGGCCCCGGGATGGTGCCACCTCGAACTCGTGGTTGTCGTAGAAGGTTCGGGCCTCGCCCATGACGTCGTCGTCGCTGAGGGTGCCGGTGGTGGCGGAGCATTGGGTCGCGTAAAGCTGGACGCGGTGAACGCGGTCCATCATCCAGCTGTCCGTGTTGCGGGGGGTGTAGTCGTACTTGGTGCATTGTTCGTCGCCGGGAACGCCGTCCTGGCCGAGGTTGTCGATGCTGGTGGCCATGCCGTAGCTGTCGTATCCGGTGGTGGTCGTGGTGGATCGTTCGCCACGTCCGGCGTCCAGGACGGTGAACTTCTGTACGGTGGCGACCCGGTTGTATCGGGCGGTGACGGTGTCGCCGTTGATGGTGCGGGTGGCGGTCGCCGGTGACGGCCAGGGGACGTTCGTCTCGCGTGAGACGACGGGGCCTGTCGGGCCGTTGAAGACCTTGGTCTCCCGGGTCATGCCGGCGTACCAGTCTTCGTCGTTGATGCCGTCGATTTTGGTCGTACGGGTGCCGCCGCTGGGTGCGGCGCGGTCGCCGTACATGCCGCGGAAGTAGCGGATTTCGGTGTAGGTCTGTTCGCCGGGATCGCCGACGGTGACGGCGACTTTGCCGTAGCCCCGGTAGTCGGACCAGGTCTTGTATTTCTTGTCGATAAGGCCGTCGTCGTCGGTGTAGTGCCAGGCGGCGCCGTCGAGATAGTCGTACCGGTAGACGACTCGAGGGCTGCCCTGGGGTGGGGTGCCGCCCGTGTTGTCCTGTTCGTAGATGCTGGTGACGACGTATTTGTGGAACCAGTCGTCGGTGACCGGGCTCTGGTAACCCTCTGGTTCCCAGATCACGGGGTAGCAGCGGCGGGTGTTGGTGTGTGGTGTCGGCATGGGTTGCCCGGCTTTGCAGTCTTCGGCCGAGTAGTTGACGCTGATCGTCCCGCCGGTTTCGTTGCGGATCCTGGTGATCCGCATCCAGTTCATCGCGGCGGCGAAGTCTCCGGTGGCGTCGACCCGGTTCGCCAGCTGTACCCAGGTGAACTCGATGTCGGGCACGGTGGTGGTGCCGCCGACGAGCCCGGCGTGGGAGATCTTGTCGAGCCAGAGGCCGGCTCGGGTGCCGTCACCAGGGTCGGGGAACGAGTGGGTGAGGGTCCACCGTTCGACGTTGGTGTAGCCGCTGCCCTGCCGGACCTGGGTGGTCACCGTCGACAGGCGCTTGGTGGACCAGAAGGTGGGCTGCAGGTCGTCGGTGCATGATGCGCCGGAGCATTCCTGGTCCCAGGGAGTATCCGGCCAGCGGACCTCGTTGTGGGTGCCGCAGCTGCTCAGGCAGCGGTCGGCCTCCTGGAAGTCGACCCGCAGCGGAGCGGGGGTGGTGTGTACGGAGTCGACGCCGTTGACCTGGCGAGTGCCGTAGTCGATCCGGTCGAGCCACCCGCCGCGGTGGTAGGTGGCGTCGTCGTCGGGGTCGAAGTTGCGTCCGTACTTGTTCGACTCCTGCTTGTACCAGTAGGAAATCGAGTTCCCGGAGGGGTCGACGACGTAGTCCAGGTTCCACCGCCAGGCCTGCACGCAGTCCGAGTCGGCGAACGCGCTCGCGTGGCAGGGCTCGTTGGGCTCGTTGCCGAAGACGGGGACGGTCAGGGTGGAGTTCGTCACCGGCTTGTCGGTCGTCCAGCCCGGTAGCCGGTTGAGGCCGAACCAGTACTGCACGCCGTCGGGGGCGGTGACGACCCAGTGTTCGCCGTTGTTGTCGCCGTTGCTGGCGCCGGTCTCGCGCCGGATCCGGGATCCGTCGTCGCTGCGCAGGTGCCAGCGTCCCTCGCTTGCGTTGTAGATGAGTTCGCCGGAAACCCCGTTGAGGGAGAGGATGGCGTTGTCGGTCTCCCAGCACAGGTCGCCGGTCTTACGGTCGTTGTTTGCCGAGGGGTTCGACACGTCCCTGATGTCCTGGGCGCAGGCTTTGTAACGGCGCTCGATGAAGCCGCCCGAATCAATCTCGAATCCCTCTCCGATCCAGGAGGGCTGGTTGTTCGAGGCGGCGTGCCGGCCGTCGACCGACTGGGACGAGTAGCTCAGGGCGACGACCGGAGCGGTGCCGCCGGGTGCTGGCGGGGTCCGCATCGGATACGACCAGGTGAACGCTCCGGAGTTCCCTCCCGCCGTCCAGGTTGAGGAGGCTTGCAGAGACGTGGCGGAGTAATCGCCGGCGGGACCGGACGGCGCCGCCGAGAGGGCGAGGAGGGTGTCGGTGGCGGTGACCGGCACGGTCGCCGCCACCGTTCGGGCGGCGACATTGTTCCGCGACGGCAGCGACGTACCGACACACCCCTTGTCCCAGGGTGTGGTCAGCGCGCACGGAGGAAGGGAGAGAAGGCGCAGCCGGCTGGCCCAGTCACCGCCGAATGCGGTCGCGAACGGACGGTAGTCGACCGTGAAGTCGGCGTGTCCGACGGTGGTGACTCCGTCGGCGCGGGCGACACGCATCAGCAGGCCCTGAACCGATGCTCGGTCGGTCGCCGCCCGGTCGAGGACCTCGACCCGGATCTTCTCAGGAACTGCGGCGGTGGCCTGACGCGCCGTTTCCGGTGCCGCCACGCGGATCGGCAGGCCGCCTGCCTGTTGCGGTTCACCGACTCGGCGGGCGGTGGCCAGGTCGACAACGGCGGTGCCGGCGGAGGGCCACGCAGGTGCCGGTTTGTCGCCCGCCATCGGGCCTCGCTTGGAGGCGGGTACCGGGTTGGGCTTGACCTTGGTGGTGGGCACCGTTGGTACGGGTGTCGCCGACCATGGCGTCCGGTCGTCGGCTGGCTCGGCGTGAGCGGGCGGTGCGTGCAGGATGCCTGCGGCGAGGGAGGTGACAAGCGCCGCCGCGACTGCGGACCGGCGTGCTCGGGGCCCGTGTGCCAGTTTTCGGGTCGGCAGTGGTCGGGGTTGTGTGGACGGCGTCGACGTCACCGGGGCCTCCGGGGTGCGGGCTTTCAGCGGATGGACTGGTGTCGGGGTGCTGGTCAGGGGGTGGGTGGGGTGATCCGCACCCCGAGGCCGGGTCGGAGGACCGGTTGCCGGTAGGTGTACTGCAGGGCGTGGGTGCCGGTGGCGTTTTCGATGCCGATCGTGGCGCCGCCGCCCTGTTCGAGGAAGGTGCCGTCGTGGTCGGTGTAGGCGAAGCTGTAGCCGCCGGTTTCGTGGAAGATCGCCTGGAAGGTGATCCGGGTCAGTGGGTCCTCGTAGGAGTGGACGTTTCGCCACTCGACGACGTACTCACGGTTGGGCGCGCTGCCTCGGGTGGTGGTGCGGACGCTGGCGTTCGCGTCGACGACCCAGTCGTGCCAGAAGGGGTAGACGGCGGCGTTGGGTTCCTCGGGGTTGTCCGGGGACGGGATCGGCCACGCGTCGGGTGAGGGTTCGCCGGGGTTGACGAAGGTGACGAGGCCGTTGGTGTCGACCCAGCCGGTGGTGTACGCCTGCCCGTACAGATTGATCGGGAACGGCAGGCTGGTCTGGGTGTAGGCGTCGTCGCCGGTGAGGGGCAGGACGGTGGTGTTGGCGGGGGTGTAGGGCACCGGTTGCTCGGCCAGAATGTAGCCGGAGTGGGGCGGGGTGGCGGCGTTGGTGAAGTCGACGGTGTGTTGGGTGTTGGTGCCGATGGTGACCTGCTGGACCGCCGATCCTTTGCAGCTGCCGATCGGTGTGGTGGCAACGACGGCGTAGGTGCCGGCCGGCACGTTGGCGATTTGGTAGGAGCCGTTGGCGGCGCTGGTGGCGGTCAGTCCGGCTGCGGTGATCGTGGCGCCGCCGGTCGGGGTTCCCTGGCAGGTGACGGTGCCGGTGATGGTGCCCTGTCCGGGCGGGCTGGGGCGGAAGGTGATGCCCTGGCCGGTGGTGAGGGCGGCTTCGCGGTGCAGGTATTGGAAGGCGATGCTGCCGGCGCCGTTCTCGATGCCGACGGTGGCTGTGGAGCCGCGCTCGCGGGCGTTGCCGGCGGTGATGTCGGCGTAGGCGAAGGTGATTTGCCCGTTTTCCTGGAAGATCACCTCGAAGGTGGTCCGGGCGGCGGTGTCGCCGGCGAGGTGGACGTTGCGCCATTCGACGACCCATTGCCGGTTGGGGGCGGTGCCGCTGGTCTTCGTGGCGATCCGGGCCTGGGAGTCGACGACCCACTTGTCCCAGTGCACGTAGACGGCGGCGTTGGGCACTCCTTCGGCGGCCGGAGACGGGATGG
Organism: Plantactinospora sp. WMMC1484; assembly: GCF_049315195.1. Taxonomy (NCBI): domain Bacteria; kingdom Bacillati; phylum Actinomycetota; class Actinomycetes; order Micromonosporales; family Micromonosporaceae; genus Plantactinospora; species Plantactinospora sp. WMMC1484. The sequence goes on along the minus strand of NZ_CP186055.1, from coordinate 1,579,156 downwards.
GGCTGGAGGTGCTGCCGATCCAGCCGAAGTACAACGGGTCCTTGAACGTCACAAGGCCGCTGGAGGCGATCCAGGCCGAGGTGTACGTCTGCCCGTACAGCTTGACCGGGAACGGCGGGTTCTTCTGCCATACGGTGTCGGTGCCGGACCAGCCCTCGACGATGTCGCCGGGGATGAACGTCTGGGCGCCGGTGGTGCACGTGTAGCCGCCTTCGTCACCATCGACCATGACGGAGAGGTCGACGTCGGACGTGCCGCCCGGGTGGTTGACGATCTCCTTGGCGTACTGGCCGGCGCAGCGGTTGTCGCCGGTCGAGGCGGTCATCGTGTATTCGCCGACGGGCAGATTGGTGAACTGGTAGCTGCCGTCGGTGCCGGTGGTGGCGGTCCTGCCGCCCGGGTTGAGCGTCACGGTCGCTCCCGCCACGGGGCTCGAGGTGACCGCCGTGGTCAGGGTGCCGCTGACGGTGCCACGCGGGGCGGGGGTATACGTGACCGACAGGTTCGAGGTCAGTGCCGCCGTATGGGAGGAATACTGTGCCGCGACGGTGCCGGAGGCGTTCTCGATCCCGACGGTGGCTGCGCCGCCCTGCTCCCAGGTGGTATCGAGGGTGCCGTAGTGGAAGGCGATCCGACCGTCCTCGTAAAAGATCACCTCGAAGCTGAGCCGGTCGGCGGGAAAGTCGAAGAGCCGGGCGTTCCGCCACTCGATCACAAAGGAGCGGTTCGGCGCCGTCCCCGACGTCTGGGTCCACATGCTGGCAGAGGCGTCGATGTAGAGGTCGTCCCAGAACGGTGCCACGACCGCGTTCGGAGCGTTCCGGTTCGGCATGGCCATGTTGTTCCACAGGCTGCCCGCCGCTGGGGCCGGGCCGAAGATGACCACGCCCTCGGTGCTCACCGTCGCCGACGAGAAGGTACCGCCGTGCATGGTCACCGGGAACGGGAAGCCGACGGTCGTGGTCGCGGCGTCGCCGCTCAGCGCGAGCGGGTTGGTCGCGGTCACGTAGCCGCCTCCGCCGGTGGAGCAGGCGTAGCCGAGGCCGCCGTAGTCCGGGCCGTACTGGAGGTTGCGGACGGTGTCAGCGGAGAGTTCGACCTGGGCTTGCGCGACGTGCGGGCACCGCCCGGTGGTGTTGGAGGTGACGGTGTAGCTGTCCGCGACCAGGTCGTCGAACCGCCACGCTCCACCGGCGCCGGTCGTAGCCGTCAAGCCGGTGGGATCCAGGGTCACGGTGGCACCGACGACCGGGGTGCCGGCCGCGTTGACCAGGGTGCCGGACAGGTCGTACACCTCGATCGGGCTACCGACCTCGGGGTGGTCGAAGCTGATCGCCCGGCCGGCGGCCAGCACCGGCTCGCCCGCGGAGTAGGACAGGCCGTCCTCACCGGCTGGTCCCTCGATGCCCACCGCGGCGTGCGCGCCCCGTTCGGCGTCGTTGTCGAGCTGGTCGTAGTTGGTGGTCACGGTGCCGTCGGGGGCCAGGATCACCTCGAAGGAGAGCCGCTGGCTGGAGTTGGCCTTGCGATGCACGTTGCGCCACTCGATGACGAACCGTTCGTCGGCTCCGGAGCCGCTCGTCGTGGTCCGGACGCTGGCCGAGGCGTCGACGACCAGGTCGTCCCAGAACGGCGCGACGAGGGCGTTCGGGCTGGCCGGTGCCGGCAGCTGACCGCCGGTGTACGGGTGGGAGCCGCCCGGGTCGTCGAACGACAGCAGCCCGTTGGTGTCCACCCAGGCGCGCAGGTACGCCTGACCGTAGAACGGGAACGCGAACGGCAGCCCCACCTCGTACACGGCGTTGTCGCCGGTCAGCGGAACGACGGTGCCGGCAGCGGTGAACGGACTCACCTGCTCGGCGCAGGTGTAGCCCTGCCCGTCGGTGTAGGGGAACAGGTAGAGGTCCCAGGACACGTCCGGACCGGAAACGTCGACCGTCACACTGCCGGACAGGCCGCAGCGCCCACCATGATTACCGGACAGCGTATAGGTTCCCGGCTGGAACCCGGAGAACGTATAGCCGCCGTTGACACCGGTCACCATCTGCCGCCCGCCCGGCTCGAGGCGCACAGTGGCCCCGACCACCGGCTCGAACGTCGTCCCGTCGATCACGGTCCCGGAGAGGCTCGCCGCCGCCGTCACCGTGAACTGTGCCCGCGCCATACTGCCGACCCGGTTACCGTCGTCCACCGCGACCACATGAAGCGACCGGTCCCCCAGCACGCTTCCCACGTTGACCGACACGGTCACCGTGCCGCCCGGGGCAGGCACCGTCACCTCGGTGCCCAGACTCGTGTCGCCGACGCTGTAGCGGAACCTCGTCACGTTCACGTCGCCGCCGGCGTCGAACCTGACGGCGAGTTGGCCACCGGACGGGGCCTCGGTGCCGTTGGGGAAGGTGACCGCCGGTGGCAACGGCACCGCCATCTCGGCGATCTTCGCCGGGGTTTCGGCGTAGTTGTAGACCCGGACATCGTCGACCGCACCGGTGAAGAAGCTGTCGTCACCACCGTTCCACCGGCGCTTGCCGACCGTCACATTGCTCGTCGCGTTGAAGCCGCCGGTCAACGTGGCGGTCGTGCTCTGTGCGACGCCGTTGACGAACAGTGTCAGCGTGCGGGTCGACGCTTCGTACACGCCGGCCAGGTGGGTCCACTTCCCCGCCACGGGAGCGGCGTCGGACGACGCCGCGTACAGCGACGGATTGTCCGCATCGGCTCCTGTCATCGTGAACCGCCACCGGTTGCCGCTGCCGGCATAGCTCAACGCATACGAAAAGGTACGCGTCCCGTTGGCGGCCAGCACGATCTGCTGGGCGGTGCCGGTCGGTGAGGTGATCCTGGCCCAGGCACTCACCGTGAAACTCGCATCGGTACGTACCGGCACCGACGCACCCGTGTCCGGGTGCACAGTCACGACGGACCCGGTCCGGGTCGCGGACGTACCACCGTTGAGGCCCAGCGCCGTACCCACACCGGCCCGGCCCGGTATCCGGGCCGCCGAAGCGCCGAGCGTCGCGGTGTTGCCGTGCCCGCTCACATCGACGGCGTCGCCGCTGGCCTCCTCGAACGTCCACTGGGCCGCCGGGCCCGAACCCGCACGCACGTTGAACGTGTAGATCTGCGGTGTCGCGGAGAACCTGCCGGCGTGGTCCTTCGCCCATACCCGCAGGACGTTGCTTCCGTCATGCGCCGGCCGGACCGTCAGCGACGCTCCGTAGTCCGTCGCGCGGGCCGGTACCGTCTGCGCCGCGTTCAACACGCCTGAATCGAGGGTCCACGCGTACTCCTTCACCTCGTGCGGGCGTATGGGGGGCGGTGCGATCTCGAAGACACCCGGCAGACCGACCGCTCCGTGTGGGGTACTCCCGGCCGGGTAGTCAACCGAGCCGACGCTGCCGGGTGTCGGTGGCGGGGTGGCGTCGACGGTGAACTCACACGTACCCGACCAGCCCCCGTAGTGCGAGCCGTCGTAGGTGCGGGACTGCCACACGTACGTGCCACCATCGACGAGCCTGCCGGCGGGGATCGCCTTCGACACCACCGACGGGTTACCCGACGCCTGCGACACCTTGTCCGTCTCGTTCCGCGAGCCGCCGAGCGGCCACCAGTAGAACCAGGAGGTCAGCGACTGCTGCGACGAGTCCGGGTCGGAATGCTTACCGGCCAGAATCGGGGTCGTGGTCAGCACGTACGGCCTGGCGACGCCCGTCGCGCAGGCCTTCCCGTCCGACTTCCGGTCCGCCAGGGCGTTCGGGTCAGTGTTGTAGGTGATCGCGAGCTTCGGCGACGAATGGTTGAACCGCTTCCACTGATTCTTCGTCCCCTCGTCGATCGCCCGCAGACCCACCGTCAGCGTGGACGCGTTGCTCGACGCCACCTTCGCCACCATCGAGGTCACGTTGAACTCGATGGTGCCCGTTCCGAGGCAACCGTGCGCCGCCCCGTACTTCCGGTTCCCCGGCGTCTGCGCGGTAAGGTTGCTGTACCAGCTCGGCTGCTTGTTCCAGGTGGTGCCAGAGGAGATTGTCCCGGTCATCCACAATTTCGCGTTCGACTTCGGACTACACGTCCAGGCATGTCGCTGCTCGATTCGGAACTCCGCCCCCAAAATGCGCTTGCCCCGCACGGCCGAGGTGTTCATCCGGAACAGCGACCGGATGATGTGATCGGCACACCCGGAACAGTCCTCGGTACGCCCGGCACCGGCAGAACCGTAGGTCGACCCGTTGGTCAACGCCGACGAGTTCTGCCAGAACGAACTCGACTTGTGCTTACTCCACACCGACGTCCACGCGTTGGACGAGATACCCCCGGTCCACGACGGGTCGATGAAGATCGGCAGCTCGGTGCGTGGATCGGTGAGCATCCTGCGGTCCGGCACGATCACCAGGCCGTCACCATCGACGCGCACCGGCATGGCCGCACGCCGTACCCGCTCGGCGGGCCACGCCGGTCGTGGAGCTTCCCTCGTCCCCTGGGTCCGCTCTGGTTTGCGCTGCGCCTGTTCGTCCTCCTGGGGCTTGGAGGACGTAGCCGCTGTCGTGCCGTCCGTGGTCGAGGAGTCCCACATCAGGGGCGCAGGCGCGGTGAACACCGTCCTACCGGCCACGTCACGGGCTGCCAGGCCCCCGCCATCCGCGGTCGCGACCGTCACGTTCCTCGTCGTCAGGCCGAACCTCAGTTCCGCAACCCTCGAACTCGCCGCGGCCTCCCGCGATCGGACCACCAACACCTCGGAGAACCCCAGAGCGTGTGCGGTCACCTGCAGATCCACGTCCGGCAGCACATTTCGGTAGACGGCGGTGGAGCCCTGCACAACGGGCTCCGGCAGCCGCCCCGGCCACGAGACCGCCAACTCCCGATCACCGTCACGCAGACGGGCAAACGGTCCATCACCACCGGCCGAGAAGACCACGGGCAGCACTGATGCCTTCGGCGCCAGCCCTTCCGCCGATCGTTTCAACGTCGTGTCCACCGGCACCCATGACGAGCCCTTCCGGACCCGGACCGGCTCGATCCCCTGCTCCAACGTGCGGGAACCGTCGACGTTCAGGAATGTCTGTGAGTACTCCGTCCGGTCGGAAAGGATCTCAACCCGTCGGTCACACACTGCGACCATGCTCCGCGCCGCCTCGGCATCGGCTTGCTCATCGACGCACTCTGACCGGGTATCCGCCGGTGGCGGATCGGCGACAGCCGGAGATGCGGCAACCACAACGACACCTGAAGTCACCGCCCCGACCGCCATTGTCGCCAGTAGCCGCGAGAGCCGCCTAGAGCCAAAAATCGACGAGAAACGGACATGGCCAGCATGCATGGGAACCCCCCGCAAGACAACCCACAGCAATGGCGCGATCACTGTATCGAGTTGTGGGATCTTGGTCAATATAGCGAGGGGTCAATCAGAGATCGGGCGAATCGCTACCGAATTAGGAGGTTTGATCAGCAAGAGGAACTCGGCGATGGAGCACCACTCGATAGTCAGAAGTCGGCATCAAGTAATCCGCACCTAGATCAACTACCACGTTGAAGGGCTGAGGGTTCGCATCGTCACGCCGGGTCTTGGGTCGAGGGTCATACCGGTGTTGGCGTGGAGCCCGGCGAGGAGATCGGTCTGTTGCTGACAGGCGTGCAGGCATTGTCTGACCAGGTCGGCCTGGTGGTCGACGCCGTGAGCGCTGATGTTCTGAGGCGTGTCGGCCGACGCGGGTGAGGAGTTGGTCGAACAGGTCGACGCGGTGGGTTCGGTGGTGCTCGGCGGCGTGGTCGCGTTGGTGTTGCACACCGGCACGGCCGGAGCCGTACCGTGGACACGACCAGCCGCCGCGACAGATACCCCCGGGACGTACGGTGAGCGATCCGGTAGCCTTGCCGGACACGGGTCGCTAGCTCAATTGGCAGAGCTGAGGACTTTTAATCCTTAGGTTCGGGGTTCGAGTCCCCGGCGACCCACCAATAGCCTCTGAGCTGGGAAAACGCGAAACCGGCTGTGGCGGTACCCGAACCGTTCTCGCAGATGCCCTCCGAGCTGTGGTGGAGTGGAGCGAGACCCGAGGCGGCCGGAGGTGGATCGGGGCCGGCTCCGCACATCACCGCCAACGAAGATCGATGCCGATCCATGATCCCATCGGTCCGGTCATGCGTTTCCGCTATAGGCTCGACGGGTGGATGTGGTGGCTGCCTGTCGGGCCTTCGTGGCCGTCAGCGGCCACGGCAGCTTCACCTCCGGTGCGGCCGCCGCAGGAATCCCTCAGTCGGTGGCCAGCCGCCGCATCGCCGCCCTGGAGAGGCACTTCGGCGCCCGACTGTTCGACCGATCGGCCCGAGCGGTCCGGTTGACATCGTTCGGGCGGGACATGCTGCCGACCGCGCGGCGGCTGGTCGACCTCGCCGACGCCATGGCTGACGACGCCGAGCGGGCACGGTTGCGCCCGCTCCGGATCGCCGTGCCCGACATCTGCCCGCCGAACCGCCTGGCCGCCCTGGTGGCAGCCGGGCAGCGGCAGCGGATCCATCTGGAGGTCCGGACGGCCGGTCCGGCGGAACGCGAACGGCTCTGCCGGACCCTCGAGGTCCGCGCCGGGATCGTCGCGGTTCCGGACGGAACGGCGTCCTGGTGGGTCCCGCTCGGACTGGCCGCCCGGACCCCCTTCCCGGCGGCGACGGTGTTCCTGGAGACCCTCCGCACCGGCAGAGCCGGTGCGCAGGCACGCCGGCGGATACTGATCCAGCCCGAGGACGACGTCGCGCACCTGCGGGATCCGTTGACCCGCGCCGGCCAGTCCGTCGGTCTGGCGCCGGCTCAGGTGACGGTCACGCCGTCCCTCGTCGACGCCGCCGCGCAGGCCCTCAGCTCCCTTGACCTGTTGCTCTGCTCCCGTCAGCAGGCCGAGGATTTCGGGCTGCACTGGTGTCCCCTTGCCGGTCCCCGGCTCCTCCGCGGATACGACATCGCCGCCGGCGCACGCGAGGACCTCGAACAGCTACGGACGGCCCTCCACCAGGACATCGCGCGATGCCTGGGCGCTTCCGGCGGCCACCGGAGGCCGACCGAGGGGCGGACAACGGACAATCCTCGGACGGAGGATCCGGGGTGAGCATCTCGGCGGTGGTACGCAATGCGCGCGAACTGCTCGACGAGGCGGGGTTGCAGGGGGCGTTCCTGGTCCGCAACCTCGACACCGGCGCCGAGATCGGCTTCGATCCGGACGTCCCGTATCCGGTGGCGTCGCTGGTGAAGGTTCCGTTGGCGGTCGCCGTGCTGGAACGGGTCGCGCGCGGGGAGCTCGACCCGGCGACACCGATCGACGTCGTGCCTGGTCGGATCACCACACCCGGTCCCACCGGACTGAGCCGATTCCGGCACCCCGCGCGGGTCACCGTGGACGACCTGCTCTACCTGAGCACCTCCATCAGCGACGGGGTGGCCGCCGACGCGCTGTTCGACCTCACCCCGCCTGCCGCGGTCGCCGCCGAGCTGCGGCGACTGCACATCGACGGCATCGCCGTACGGCACAGGATCAGCGATCTCACCGACACGCCGGCGGAGCGGCTCGACCCCGACGAGGTGCACCTGGCCCACTCCCTCGCCATCGGCGCCGCGACCCCCGGGCAGGGCCACCCCGTCGCCCAACTCGACGTCGCCCGCGCCAACGCCGGGTCGGCCCGGGCCTTCGTCGACCTGCTGCACGCCCTCTGGCGGCCCTCGGTGATCCAGGAGGCCACCGCGGCACGGGTACGCGGCCTGTTGGCCGACAACCTGCTGCGGCAGCGGCTCGCACCCGATTTCACCTCCGACGCCTCCCGCTGGTCCTCCAAGACCGGCACGCTGCTGCACCTGCGGCACGAGGTGGGGGTGGTGGACCATGCCGACGGGCAGTCGTACGCGGTCGCCGCGCTCACCGCCTCCCGGGTGCCCGCCGTCGCACAGCCCGGCAGTGAGGCGACGATGGCGCATGTCGCGCGAACGCTGCACGACCATCTGCGGGCGGGCGCCCTGCCCTGGTGGGGTTAGGCCAACGGCTGCCCCGGGCTCGGCGGGTCTCCCCGCCAATCCGATCCGCATCTGGTCCGGGCCGTCCCTGCCGCCTACCCGACCGGCGCGGTCCTGCCACAGCGGCTCGGGCACAACACGGCGATCACCACCTCCGTCGCCTGTGCGATGAGGGCGTTGTCGTAGCTGGCGTCCTTCTCGTCGCGGCTGGACAGGACGGCGACGACGATCGGCGCGCGGTCCGGCGGCCAGATCACCGCGATGTCGTTGCGGGTGCCGTAGCCGCCGGCCCCGGTCTTGTCGCCGACCGCCCAGCCGTCGGGGACGCCGTCCCGGATCAGCCCGCCGCCGGTGGTGTTGCCCCGCAGCCAACCGTTGAGAATGTCGCGGTCCGCGGGTTGCAGGGCGTCGGCGACGGCGTACGCCCGCAGGTCTTCGGCCAGGGCCCGCGGGGTGCTGGTGTCCCGCTTGTCGCCGGGCGTCGCCTCGTTGAGTTCGGTTTCGTAGCGGACCGCCTCGGTGACCCTGTCACCGATCTCCCGCAGCTCCCTCTCGAACCGATGCGGTCCACCGAGGTGGCGCAAGAGCAGGTTGCCGGCCGTGTTGTCGCTGTACCGGACGGCGGCGTCGGCGAGGGCGCGCAGCGTCATGCCCTCGGCGACGTGCTGTTCGGTGATCGGTGAGTAGGTCACCAGGTCGTCCGCCGAGTACCGGACCACCCGGTCCAGCTCGGCGTCCGTGGTCTCGTCGAGGACCTCGGCGGCGGCCAACGCCTTGTACGTCGAGGCGTACGCGAACCTCTCGTCGGCGCGGTACCGCACCGTCCGACCTGTGCCGGTGTCGATCGCGTAGATCCCCAGCCGCGCGTCGAACCTGTCCTCCAGCCGTTGGAACTCGCGCTCCCGGTCGGCGGTGGCTGACGCGGCTGAGGCAGTGGCGGTCACCGCACGGTCCCGAACCCGCTCCTCCGCCGCGTCGGCGGTGCCACACCCGCTCAGCGCAACCAGTACGGACGCCCCGGCCACCGCCGCTACCAGACGTCGTGTCGGAAAAGCCATCGTCACTCCTTGTCCGTGCCGTAGCGCCGACCTCGGACAGCACCCGGTCGGGCACGATCGACCCTGCCAGGAGTCCGGAATGCTGTCGAAGACCGAAGTCGCGATGTTCATGCCGATCCGGCATGTACGCGGACGGTGAGGCACAGTGATCTTGGTCCTCCGCCTCGTGATCCGCCGGCGCCGGCCGTGGCCCATGACACCACGTCACATCGACTCATGACGTGGTTGCACTGACGGGTTTCCGTGTTCGGCGCTGTCATTGGTGACATGTCCACCACACCAGTTATCGAAGTCGAAGGACTCAACGTCACGTACGGCGACTTCCGGGCCGTGCAGGATCTCTCCTTCGAGGTGCGGCGCGGGGAGCTCTACGCGCTGCTCGGCACGAACGGGGCGGGAAAGACCTCGACCCTGGAGACCGTCGAGGGACACCGGGCGCCGACCTCCGGCACCGTACGCGTCTTCGGGCACAGCCCACGGGACCGGCAGGTGGTACGTCCCCGGATGGGTGTGATGCTCCAGGAGAGCGGATTCTCCCCCGACCTCACGGTCGCCGAGTCGGTCCGCCTGATCGGCCGGCTCACCCGCCGCACCGACCGGGTCGACCGGATACTCGATGTCGTCGACCTCACCGGCAAGGCCGCGACGAAGGTGTCCCAGCTCTCCGGCGGGGAGAAACGACGACTCGACTTCGCCACCGCCGTCTACGGCACACCAGACCTGATCTTCCTCGACGAACCCACCACCGGCCTGGACGTCCAGTCCCGCGACGGTCTCTGGACGACGGTGGAGCGGCTCCGTGAAAACGGCGCGACCGTCGTGCTCACCACCCACTATCTCGAGGAGGCGCAACAACGCGCCGACCGGATCGGGCTCATGCACCAGGGCACGCTGCGCCGGGAGGGCACGGTCTCCGAACTGACCCGCACCCTGCCGGCCGTCATCCGATTCTCGCTACCGGCACCAGCACCGGCGCTGCCGCTGCAGGCCGCCGTCGACGGCAACGGCAGGGCGGTGATCGAGACCTTCGCCCTCCAGAAGGATCTGCACCTCCTGCTCGGCTGGGCACATGAGCACGCCGTGGAACTGCGGGACCTGGAAGCCGGACCCACCCGGCTCGACGACGTCTTCCGCGCCATCAGCGGCTGACCGGCACCGCCAGCCGACTCGGCCCCGACAACCAACCTGTTTCTCCGAGAGGAAAGGTAACCGTGTTCGCCATCGCTCTCAGCGAGCTGATCCAGATCTTCCGCAACCGGCTGGTGCTGGTCACCAGCCTCGTCATGCCGGTGGGCGTCAGCGTGTTCTTCGTCCACCGACACGACGCCTTCACCGCCGTCGGCAGCCTCGGCTACATCGCCGCCATCATCGTCTTCACCGTGGCCGCCTTCGGCCTCTACGCCACGACCGTCACCACCCTGGCGTCCCGGCGGCAGAACCTCTTCCTCAAACGGCTGCGCTCCACCGCCGCCGGGGACACCGGCATCCTCACCGGCCTACTGCTGCCCGCCACCCTCCTCGCCCTGCTGCAGGTCGCCGCGATCCTGACCGCACTGGCCGTGGTCGCCGGTGAACCCGCCAACATTCTCCTGCTGGCGGCCGCAGTCCTCACCACCATGGCCATGATGATCGGCCTGGGTCTGGCCACGGCGGGGCTCACGAACTCCCCCGAACACGCCCAGGTCACCACCCTCCCTGTCACCCTCGGCGTGATCTTTATCGCCACCTGGGTGGGCATCACCGGCACCGACCACCTCACCCTGCTCAAGCGGCTGCTGCCGGGCGGCGCAGCCACCGAACTGACCATGAACGCCTGGAACGGCGGAGTCGCCGTGGCCGACTCCCTCCTCCTGCTGGCGCCCACACTCTCCTGGGTCGTCATCGCCGTCGCGCTGGCCACCCGCCTCTTCCGCTGGGAACCCCGTCGATGACCGCCGCACCACGGTCGGCCCGGCCGCCGGTCGTACGCCGGATCGCAGGCGTACACGAGGTATCGGTGCTTCGATGGTCGAGAAAGCTGTAGTGACCAGACCAGAGGATGGTTCAGGGTGCAGGATCCGAACTCGGCCGAGGTCGACGTGACCCGGGTGCTGGTGACCGGGGTACGCGGCAAGACGGGCAAACCGCTCGCGGAGCTGCTCGTGGCACGGCGCGGCGTCGAGGTGCGCGGTGGCAGCAGCGATCCGTCCACCGTCGGCATCGAGGGCGTCCGGCCCACCGCCTTTTCGTGGGACGAGCCGTCCGGGTGGGCGGCGGCGACCGACGGGGTCGACGCCATCTTCGTGGTCCGGCCGGACCGCGCGGACGCGCCGGAACTCATCGGCGCGTTGCTGGCCGGGACGTCACCCCGGACCCGCGTCGTCCTGCTGTCCGACAAGGACGGTGACTACCCGGACCCCGACCACCCGGGCTGCGCCGGCTGGGCTCCGCGCGCCGAACGCACGGTACGCGACAGCGGGCGCCCCTGGACGATCCTGCGGCCGGGTTGGTTCATGCAGGTGTTCACCGACCCGCGCTTCTACCGCGACCAGATCGTCGACACCGGGGAGCTGCCGTTTCCCAGCGGCGGCGCCACGGTCGCCTGGATCGACGCCCGGGACATCGCGGCCGTCGCCGAGCGGGCGCTGCTCGAGGACGGGCACACCGGTCGGACATACCAGATCTCCGGTCCGGAGGCGTTGTCGTTGCCGCGCACCGCGGAGTTGCTCTCGGCCGCGGCCGGCCGTCCTGTGACCCACCGCGACGTGACCATCGACGAGGCCGTGGCGGGGTCCGAGGGCTTCGCACGGGAACTCTCCACGCTGACGTTCGAGCGTGTGCGTGCCGGCAGCTTCGCGGAGGTGACCGACACCGTCGAACGCGTCACCGGGCACCCGGCGCGAACGCTGCGGACCTTTCTCTCCGATGCCGGACCGGCGTTGCGGCGGGTTGGCCGATGACAAGGCGCTCGTCACGGCGCCAAGCGGGTGTCCTGGGCACGAGGGCGATGAAGGCGCGAGCGCGGGCCCGGCGGATTCAGTGTCGGTAGGTGTCGGCGAGTTGGCCGCGGAGTTTGGTGAGGGCGCGGGTGAGGAGGCGGCTGATGTGCATTTGGGAGACGCCGATCTGTTCGGCGATCTGGGATTGGGTGAGGTTGCCGTAGAAGCGGAGGGTGAGGATTTTCTGTTCGCGTTCGTCGAGGGTGGCGAGGGCGGGGCCGAGGGCGACGCGGAGTTCGGCGAGTTCGTATTGGTTGTCGTCGCTGCCGAGGAGGTCGCCGAGTTCGGTGGTGCGTTCGCCGTCGCCGGTGGGGGTGGAGAGGGAGACGGCGTTGTAGGCGCGGGCGCCTTCGAGTCCTTCGAGGATTTCTTCTTCGGTGAGGTTGAGGTGGGTGGCGATGTCGGTGATGGTGGGTGAGCGGCCGAGGGTTTGCAGGAGGGTGCTGTTGGCTTCGCTGATGGCGAGGCGGAGTTCTTGGAGGCGGCGGGGGACGCGGATGTCCCAGGTGCGGTCGCGGAAGTGTCGTTTGAGTTCGCCGATGATGGTGGGGATGGCGTAGCCGGCGAAGTCGACGCCGCGGGTGGGGTCGTATTTGTCGATGGCTTTGATGAGGCCGACGGCGGCGGTTTGGGTGAGGTCGTCGGTGGGTTCGCCGCGTCCGCTGTAGCGGTGGGCGAGGTGGTGGGCGAGGGGGAGCCAGGCTTCGATGGCTTTGTCGCGGAGGGTGGGTCGGTCGGGGTGGTGGGTGGGTAGGGCGGTCATGGCGAGGAGGAGGTCGGTGGCGGTGTCGGTGAGTGCCGGGGTGGTGCGGGTGGTGGTGTGGATGGTGTCGGTTGTCATGGTGGTTCTCCCTGCGCTGTGGGTGGGCGGGGGATGGGTGTCTCGGGTTCGTGTTCGTCGTGTGGTGGTGGTGTGGTGGTTGGCTGTTCAGGCATCACCTTAGCCCGTTGGTATTGGCTTAGGCTAGCCGAACGGCTGATGTATAAAAGCATCTTATCTTCATCATTACGGACATAGCACCAACAGGGCGACCACCCGGCCACCGGTCGCGCCGGCCGACCAGGATTCACGGAACCCACCCGCACATCGAACCGCGGCGAGATGATTACCGGATGTGACTTGGAGGTGCTGTCAGCGCACCCCCCTCCGGATCCTCCGATCCGGTCGCCAGGGCGGGGAGGCGGCGTGATCCGGCCACGTCGGATCGTCCGACGCTGGCGCCTGGACCCGTCGGCATTACCTGGCGCCGAGCCGCGCCACGCCACCTGGCTGGAGCTCTTCTTCGATCTGATCTTCGTGCTGGCACTCGCCGCCGTGCAGGATCGGCTGACCGACGCCGTACCCGATGTCGACGAGATCCTCCGGACCGCCGGGCTCTTCGTGATCGTCTGGTGGGCCTGGCTCGGGCAGGCGTTCTACGACACCCGGTTCGACCCCGACGACCTCCGCCACCGGCTGACCGTCCTGGTCGGCATGGTAGGGGCCGGCACCATGACGGTCGGGGTGCGAGACGCCCCCGACTCCCTACTGCTGCCGATCGGCTACCTCGTGGTCCGCGGCACGCTGCTCGCCCTCTATCTCCGGGTACGCGCCATCAGCCCCACCGCGCGCGCCACCTGACCACGGTGTACCTCACCGGGTTCGGCGTGGGATGGCTGCTCTGGGCCGCCTCGCTCGGCGTACCGGCGGACTCCCGGCCGCTGCTCTGGCTGACCGGCCTCACCGTCGAACTGGTGACTCCGTGGCTGGGCCGGCGTTGGCTGACCCGCCATCCGGTGCACCCGTCGCACCTGCCCGAACGGATCGGGCAGTTCACCATCATCCTGCTCGGGGTCAGCCTCACCGACCTGATCGGTGCGATGTCGGCCCGGCCGTCGCCGGCGGTCGCTCTGGTGGCGGTCGCCGGCTTCCTCATTCCGGCCTCGCTCTGGTGGATCTACACCACCTTCCTTGACGTCGGGCTGACCGCGTCACGGCTGAGCGCCGGAATCGGCTACGCCGCCCTACACGGCGTCATCGGCTCCGCGCTGCTGCTACTCGGCTGGTGCCTGGGACAGGCGGTCCACGAGATGGAAACCGGCAGCGAGGACCTGCCCGCAATGCTGCGCCTGCTGCTGGCGGTGTCACTGGCAAGCTGGATGGTCGGCGGCCTCGTCCTGCAACGGATCGCCCTGGGCGCCATCCCGCCGGTTCGGATGCTGATGGCGGTGGTCGCCATCGGACTGCTCGCCGCCGTCGCCCTGGTGCCACCGCCGAGCGCCGTGATCCCGCTGCTCGCCCTGCTCATGATCGGCTACGCCGTCATCTCCAGCCGGCTCATCCGCCGGTTCGGTCAGGACCGGATCCAACAGAACCGGCGCGGGCGTAGCCGACGCGTGACGTAGCCGACGCGGCCGGGGCGCCGGTCGTCCGGGCCGCTGCCAAGCTGCGCGGTCAGTCCCGAAACGGGGTGACCGGGAGCCCGGCAACTCCAGGACTGGCCCGGAACAGCGCCCCGGCGGCGGGCTCCGGATCCGTCAGGCCCAGCCGCGAGGTGGTGACGTATAGGTCGCGCAGCTCCGGGCCGCCGAAGGTGCAGGCGGTGACCTGGCGGGCCGGCAGCGCTATCCGTACGTCGAGCCGGCCGTCCGGCGCGTAGCGGCGTACCTCGCCGCCGCCCCAGAGCGCGACCCACACCCCGCCCTCGGCGTCCAGCGTCAGCCCGTCCGGAGAGCCGTCCGACTCCGCGATCCGCACGAACGGCCGGCGACCGGTCAACACGGCGGTCTCCGGGTCGTAGTCGAAGACGTCGACGCGCTGGGTCGGGGTGTCGACGTAGTACGCGAGGCTGCCGTCGGGCGACCAGGCGATGCCGTTGGAGATGGTGATGTCGTCGAGTACCCGCCGGGCCTCAAGGTCGGCGTCGAGCCGGTAGAGCGCGGCGGCGCCGGGCCGGACGTCATACGCCATCGAGCCGCAGTAGAGGCGCCCGGCCGGGTCGCAGCCGCCCTCGTTCATCCGCAGGTTCGGGTCGGTCCAGAGCTCGGGCAGCCGCCGGACCGGCCGCAACTCGGCGTCGGTGAGGACGAAGCCGCGCTCGACCGCGACCAGGTATCCCTCGCTGGCCCGGGGCCGGACCACCGCCGCCACGGTGTCGACGTGATGCCGGTTGACCCGCTCCGTCCCGGGCGAGAGCGCCGGTCCTTCGCCCATCCCGGGCGAGAGCGTCAGTACGTCACCGTCGAGCATGTCCACCCACAGCAGCCGGTCCGTGCGCGGGTCCCAGACCGGCCCCTCGCCGTGCCGGCAGCACGGATCCGTCACCTGCGTCGCGTCCACCACGTCGTGCTCCTCTCGACAACCTCGATCCTGCCCCGCCACACCGCCCGACACCCTCCCGGGGTGCCACCACCCGAGGCCGGTACGGCGGACCGGGAAAGGTCACCGTGAGGTGCAGTCCGGCCGCCGCGCCGTGCACGACCGCGCGGCCGGGGTACGACGAATCCGGGCATGACGAAAGGGCCGGTCCCCGGATGATGTTCCGGGGGCCGGCCCTTGTCGGGTGTGCTGTGTCGGATCGGGTTATGCGGAGTAGCCGCGTTCGGCGGCCCAGTTGGCCAGGGCGATGGTGCTCATCCAGTACTCGGCCTGGTCCGGGTTGGCCGGGTCGGCGATCTTGACCTTGCGGCCGTGGTCGTCGTACCCGACAACGGTCAGGTAGTGCCCACCGGCGTACGAGTGCGACATCCCGTCGAGGTCGGTGCCGGTGCCCTTGATGTTCATCACGACCGGACGCTTCGCGTCGAGGGCGCGGACGATGTCGACCTGGAGCCGGTCCATCTGCTCCGGCGTGACCGTCGGGTCCGGGATCGCCACGGTCCTGTAGCCCTTACCACCGGTGGTGTTGAGTACCCGGGTGGTGTCCTCGGCCGAGTTCGTGCCGGCCTCGGTCGTGCCGAGCTTACCGGCGACCTCGTCCTGGGTCGGGGCGTGGCCCTGCGCGGTCAGCGCGATCCGGGTCGCCGCCGGAGCGCAGTAGTAGCCGTTCTCCTGCGCCTTGTACTGATAGTCCAGGACCTTCGACGGGCTGCCCTTGTCGATGTCCCGCACGTCGGTGGTGACCGCGGCCGAGGTCGGCGACATCGGCGTCGGGGTGTCCGCGGCGATCGCCGGAGCGGCGATCGCGCCACCGGCGACGGCGAGCCCGGCGATACCCAGCGCGGTCCTACGGATCGGGGTCTCGGTGATGGCGGGAAGCCATCGGCTGACGAACGTCATGATGGTCTGCCTTCCATTCCGGGGATGAGACACACCACCACACACCCCACCAAGGGTGGAGACCGGTGATGGCGTGCCGAACGAAACACAGGAACGTGTCTCCGGGGGGAGGTCAACCGCCGCCACCGCCCGCACATTCCCCCGGGCACTCGACAGCCCCGGGGTGGGGGCCTGCTGCTGCGGTCGTACGCCGGTTACAACGACCCCCGGCCCCCGGATGTTCCACCGACCCGGCCCCACCCACCACCCGATCACCACCAAGACCGGACACCCCACCACAGACCGGACGCCGCGCCCCCGACCTGGGTCAGCGCAGGGCCGCAGCCATCCGACGCACGGCCTCGGTGATCAGCTCCGGAGAGGCAGCCAGGTTGAACCGGACATATCCGGCACCTCCGGTCCCGAAGAGCGATCCGGAGACCACGGCGACCCGGCCACGCTCCAGGAACACCTCGGCCGGATCGGCCGGTCCACCGGCCGCACCCTCCGGCAGGGCCAGCTCCCGGCAGTCCAGCCAGGCGAGATAGGTGCCCTCCGGCACCCGGTACCGCACCTCCGGCAGCAGTTCCGCGAGCAGGTCACCGAGGAGGCGGCGGTTCCGGTCGAGGCCGGCCAGCACCTCGTCGAGCCACGGACCGCCGTGGCGCAGGGCGGCGGTGTGTGCGATCACGCCAAGGTGGCTGGCCCCGTCGCCGGCCACCTTCGGCATCCGGGCCAGGTCGGCTCCGGCCTCCGGCCCGGCCATCGCCACCGCGGCCTTCACCCCGGCCAGGTTCCACGCCTTGGACGCGGAGAAGAGCACGAGGCCGCGTTCACTGCCGGGCATCGAGAGGTACGGCCGGAACACCGCCCCCGGATAGACCAGCGGCGCGTGGATCTCGTCCACCACGACGCGTACGCCGTAGCGGTCGGCGAGCTCGATCACCATGGTCAGCTCGTCCGCGGTGTGTACGGTGCCGGTCGGGTTGTGCGGGCTGCACAGCAGGTAGGCGGCGGGTCGGCCGCCCGCGACCGCCTCGGCGAAGGCGCGCTCCAGGGCGTCCGGGTCGAGCCGGTACTCCGCGCTCAGCCGCGCCTCCACGATCCGCCGCTCGCCGCCCCAGACGAAGCCGAAGAAGGGCGGGTAGACCGGCGGGTTGATCACCACCGCGTCACCGGGGCCGGTGACCAGCTTCAGCATCTCGACGACCCCGAGCATCACGTCCGGCACCAGTGCACTCTGCTCGACCGGCGGCGTCCAGCCCCAGCGTTCCCGCGCGAAACCGGCGAGCGCGGCGGTGTAGTCCGTACCGTTCACCGGATAGCCGGTGTCGCCGAGCGCGACCGCCTCGGTCAGCGCCCGGGCGACCGGCTCGGCCAGCGGCACGTCCATCTCGGCGACCCAGAGCGGCAGCACGTCCGGCGGGTACCGCCGCCACTTCTCACTGGTGCGGCGGCGCAGATCGGCGAGGGAGAGCGTCTGCAAGGGGTTGACCACGCAGCCACGGTACTTGGCCGAGTCGCCGGACCGTTGGTCCACGGTCGGGGCCGTACCCACGCGGCCTGTCGAGCTGGGTGCACGAACGGGACACCTTCTCGGCACCGCACACCCGACGGCCGGCAGTCCCGGCAAGCGGGGTACCCACGTGGGGCAGCCCGACAGCGCCCGAGACGAACACCTGCCGCCAACCCGGCGACCGGACGGAGCAACGAGCGGCTACGGCATCTGCACGGGGTACGACCCGGGGCCGTACGGCATCGAACTCGGCTGCACCGGATAGGTGTCCCGCCGCTCCGTCTGGGCGAACCCGGCGGCCCGGCTGTTCACCTGCGGCCAGCCACCGGCCTCGTGAAAGAGGCGTAGCGCCGTCGCCACGACCTCGGCCAGCGACTCGTTGGCCTCGATCTCGATGGTGGCACCCGGCGTGTCGATCCGGACCTTGGTCGGGCTGACCGGCGAGTCACCCGAGGGCCTTTCCGCCGCCGGTCCCGGGGCCGTCGATGCTGCGGCCGGTACCGGCACCGCGATCGGGGACACCGCCGTCGGGGGATGCGGCGCCGGAGCCTCACCTGTCCCAGGCCCCTCCGGCGTCTCCGGACTGGGCGGCCCCTCCGGCGTCTCCGGACTGACCGGAAGCTCCGGCGGCGCCGGCTGGGCGGGGACGGTTCCGGCGGACGAGACGGATCGAGACGACCCGACTCCGGAAAACTCGGTTGTCACCTCGCCATTGTCGGGCCGAGCCGGGCCCTTGCGCCACGCCGTCCCAGCCACCATCCGCCGCCCCGGCGACGAGTCCGTGATCCGGGCCGACGACCGAGCCGGGGATCAGCCGGTGACCAGCGCCGGCTCCTCCTCCGCCCTGTGCTGCTCTCCCGGTCGCTCCCCCTGCTGCTCGAACTGCGTGCGGTACAGCTCCTGGTAGCGGCCACCGGCGGCGAGCAGTTCCTCGTGGGTGCCGCGCTCGACGATCCGACCCGCCTCGACCACCAGGATCTGGTCGGCGGCCCGTACGGTGGAGAGCCGGTGCGCGATCACCAGCGCCGTACGGTCGGCCAGCGCCTCGCCGAGCGCCGCCTGCACCGCCGCCTCCGAGGTGGAGTCCAGGTGTGCGGTCGCCTCGTCCAGGATCACCACCCGGGGGCGGGCCAGCAGCAGCCGGGCGATGGTCAGCCGCTGCCGCTCGCCGCCGGATAGCCGGTAGCCGCGCTCGCCGACCACCGTGTCGAGCCCGTCGGGCAGGCTCTGCACCAACTCGGCGAGCCGAGCCCGGCACAGCGAGTCCCACAGCTCCGCCTCGGTCGCCTCGGGCCGGGCCAGCAGCAGGTTCGCCCGGATGGTGTCGTGGAACAGGTGCCCGTCCTGGGTGACCAGGCCGAGCGTTTCCCGGATCGAGTCGGCGGTGAGGTCCCGCACGTCCCGCCCGGCGAGGCGTACGGCGCCCGAGTCGGTGTCGTAGAGCCGGGGCACGAGCTGGGCGATGGTGGACTTTCCCGCGCCCGAGGAGCCGACCAGGGCCACCAGTTGGCCCGGCTCGACCCGGAACGAGACGTCGTGCAGCACGTCGACGCCGCCCCGGGTGTCCAGGGTCGCCACCTCCTCGAGCGACGCCAGCGAGACCTTCTCCGCCGACGGGTAGCCGAAGGTCACCCCGGCCAGCTCGACCGAGACCGGACCGCCCGGCACCCGCTCCGCCTCCGGCTTCTCCGTGATGAGCGGCTTCAGGTCGAGGATCTCGAAGACCCGCTCGAAGCTGACCAGCGCGCTCATCACCTCGACCCGGGCGCTGGCCAGCGCGGTCAGCGGGGCGTAGAGGCGGGTGAGCAGGAGAGCGAGCGCGACCACCGCACCCGGCTCCAGTTGGCCACGAAGCGCGTAGAAGCCGCCGAGGCCGTAGACCAGGGCGAGAGCCAACGCCGAGACCAGGGTGAGCGCGGTGACGAAGACCGACTGGACCATCGCGGTGCGTACCCCGATGTCCCGGACCCGGCGGGCCCGCGACGCGAACTCGGCCGACTCCTCGGCCGGGCGGCCGAAGAGCTTGACCAGCGTCGCGCCCGGCGCGGAGAAGCGCTCGGTCATCTGGGTGCCCATCGTGGCGTTGTGCGCCGCCGCCTCGCGCTCCAGCCGGGCCAGCCGGGTGCCCATCCGGCGGGCCGGCAGCACGAAGACCGGCAGCAGCACGAGCGCGAGCAGCGTGATCCGCCAGGAGATCCCGACCATCACGACCAGGGTCAGCAGCAGCGTGACCAGGTTGCCGACCACCCCGGAGAGGGTGTCGGAGAATGCCCGCTGCGCGCCGATGACGTCGTTGTTGAGCCGGCTCACCAGCGCGCCGGTGCGGGTCCGGGTGAAGAACGCGACAGGCATCCGCTGCACGTGGTCGAAGACGGCGGTACGCAGGTCGAGGATCAGCCCTTCGCCGATGTTCGCCGAGAGATAGCGGTTCAGCAGGGCCAACCCGGCCTCGGCCAGCGCGACGACTCCGATCAGGACGGCGAGCCCGACCACCAGGTCGGTGTCACCACCACCGACGATCACGTCGACCACCCGGCCGGCCAGCACCGGCGTGGCCACCGCGAGCACCGCCATCACCACGCTGAGCAGCAGGTAGTAACTCAGCCGCCGGCGATGCGGCCGGGCGAAGCCGGCGATGCGGCGGAGCGTGGCCATCGAGAACGGGCGCCTGTCCTGCTGGGCGTGCATCGCGTGGTACAGCGAGTTCCACGCCGTCACTTCCATGTCCATCGCCCGGCCCCCCTGTCCGTCGACTCCCCGGGACCATACCGGGGCCCACCGACAGTAGGACCTCAACCATCATCGAGGTCAATATCCGGCAACCCCGGCGGGACAGGCCCCTTGATCAGGGAGCGTCCGGCTCGTCAGGGCCGGACGCTCCCTGATATTCGGTAGCACGGCGGTGTCGGGCTAGGCGGCGGCCAGGGCCCGGCCGTCGGCGGTGTCGGGCACCGCCGGGTCGTCCGCCGGCCGCAGGGCCAGGGCCAGGACGTCCGCCACGTCGGCCAGGGTGTGCACGGTCAGTGCCTCCCGTACCTCCGCCGGCAGGTCGTCCAGGTCCGGTTCGTTCCGGGCCGGGACGATCACCTCGGTCAGCCCCGCCCGGTGCGCGGCGAGCAGCTTCTGCTTCACCCCGCCGATCGGGAGTACCCGGCCGGAGAGGGTCACCTCGCCGGTCATGCCGAACTCGGGGCGTACCGGGCGGCCGCTGGCGAGCGAGGCCAGCGCGGTGACCATGGTGATGCCGGCGCTCGGGCCGTCCTTTGGCACCGCACCCGCCGGCACGTGCAGGTGGATCCGCCGCCCGGCCAGCGCGTTCGGGTCCAGCCCCAGCGCCCGGCCGTTCGACCGGAGGTAGGAGAGCGCGATGTGCGCCGACTCCTTCATCACGTCGCCGAGCTGCCCGGTCAGGGTCAGCCCCGGCTCCCCCTCCATGCTGGTCGCCTCGATGAAGAGCACGTCACCGCCGGCACCGGTCACCGCCAGCCCGGTCGCCACCCCGGGCACCGCCGTCCGCTCCGCCGACTCCGGCGTGAACTTCGGCCGGCCCAGGTAGCTGGTCAGGTTGTCGGTGTCGACGCGTACCGGTTCGTCGCTCGTGGCGAGGGCGACCGCGACCTTGCGGAGAATCTTCGCCAGTGCCCGTTCGAGCTGGCGTACGCCCGCCTCCCGGGTGTGCTCGGCCGCGATCCGGCCCAGCGCCTCGTCCGAGACGCTCACCTCCTCGGCGGTGAGTCCGGCCCGTTCGATCTGCCGGGGCAGCAGGTGGTCCCGGGCGATCGCGACCTTCTCCTCCTCGGTGTAGCCGTCCAGGGTCACCAGCTCCATCCTGTCCAGCAGCGGCCCGGGGATCGCCTCCACCACGTTGGCGGTGGCCAGGAAGAGCACGTCGGAAAGGTCGAGGTCGACCTCCAGGTAATGGTCCCGGAAGGTGTGGTTCTGCGCCGGGTCCAGCACCTCCAGCAGGGCGGCGGCCGGGTCACCGGCGTACCCGGCCGAGATCTTGTCGACCTCGTCGAGCAGCACGACCGGGTTCATCGAGCCCGCCTCGCGCAGTGCCCGGACGATCCGGCCGGGCAGCGCGCCGACGTACGTCCGGCGGTGGCCGCGGACCTCGGCCTCGTCCCGGATGCCGCCGAGGGAGACCCGGACGAACTTCCGGCCGAGCGCACGGGCGACCGACTCGCCGAGGCTGGTCTTGCCGACTCCGGGCGGGCCGCCCAGGGCCAGCACCGCGCCCGAGCCGCGGCCGCCGACGACCTGCAGGTTGCGGGCCGCGCGCCGGTTGCGCACCGCCAGGTACTCCAGGATCCGGTCCTTCACGTCGGCCAGGCCGGCGTGGTCGGCGTCGAGCACCTCCCGGGCCTGCGCCAGGTCGGTGTTGTCCTCGGTACGCGTGCTCCACGGCATCTCCAGCACCGTGTCCAGCCAGGTACGGATCCAGCCCGCCTCCGGAGAGGCGTCGCTGGCCCGCTCCAGCTTGCCGACCTCGCGCAGGGCCGCCTCGCGTACCTTCTCGGGCAGCTCGGCGGCCTCGACCCGGGAGCGGTAGTCGGCCGAGCCGTCCGGCTCGTCCTCGCCCAGCTCCTTGCGGATCGCGGCGAGCTGCTGGCGGAGCAGGAACTCACGCTGGGACTTCTCCAGCCCCTCCCGCACGTCGGTGTTGATCCGCTCGGTGACCTCCTGCTCGGCCAGGTACGCCTTGACCCAGCCGACCAGCAGGTCGAGCCGGGCGGTGACATCCGGCGCGGCGAGCAGTTCGATCTTCTGTTCCAGGGTGAGCCACGGCGCGTAGCCGGCCGAGTCGGCCAGCTCGGCGAGGTCGGTCATCCGCTCGACCGCGTCGACGACCTGCCAGGCGCCGCGCTGTTGCAGCAGCGACGTCACAAGTGCCCGGTACTCCCGGGCGAGTTCCTTGGCCCGGCCGGCCGGTGCCGGCTCGGTGATCTCCATCGTCTCGACCCAGAGGGCTGCGCCGGGTCCGGGCACGCCGGAGCCGATCCGCGCCCGGGCCAGCCCGCGCACCACGGCGGCGGGTTCGCCGCTGGGGAGCCGGCCGACCTTCTCGATCGTGGCGATGACGCCGATGGAGCCGTACTCGCCGTCCACCCGGGGCACGGCCAGAAGCTTCTTGTCACCCGTGGCCCGGGCCGCGTCCACCGCTGCCTGGGTGGTCGCGTCCAGGGTCACCGGGATGACCATGCCGGGCAGCAGGACAGCGTCGGTCAGGGGAAGAACCGGAAGAGTTGCCATCACACACCTGCCATCGTTAGTTGAGCTTGTACGACTCAAGTAACAAACGGTGCCCCATGTTCCGGCATGTGACCCACGACACGGGACCGGCCCCGCTCATCAGCCCAGGGGGGCTGTTCCGACGCGGTGCGGGATGAACCAGCCCCTTCGGGCGGCCCGGAGCAGTGCGACGTGCCGGTCCGGGGCCGCCAGCACGGCGACGACCCGCGCCACGGTCTCGGCGACCGCCAGCACCGGCAGGTCGAGCCCGACCGCGATCCGCTGCTCGCTCCAGCCCGCGAGAAGCAGCCCGAGCACCACCAGTTCCCGCCGATTGAGGACGCACCGGCCCTGCGGCAGCGGGGCGAGCATCGTAACGACCAGCGGTACGGCCCCGGCGACACAGCGAAGCACCACGACCCGGAGCAGTCCGTCCCGGGCGCCCCACCCGCCGACGGGCCGGTACGCCGCATCGCCGGTGGGCCGCCGGGGGCGGCAGGGCCGAAGCGGTCGGACGGGCCAGAGGAACGAGACCGAGCCGGCGCTCCCGCGCCGGGGCGCCTGCTGGTCGATCACGGCGAGCAGCGGCGAGTCCTCTGCCAGCAACGGATGCCCGGGTAGCCCGCTCAACGGCAGCGGACGGCCGCCTCCGGGGACCAGTACCGCCCCCGCGACCGCGTCGTGGACCATTCCCGCCAACGCGCCCAGGGAGCGCAGCGGATCGACGGTGGCGGCGATCCGGGAGGTCAGCACGCCGATCAGCTCCCGCTGGGCGTCGGTGGGATGCTCCGGGTCCTCGGTGCTGAGCACGAGCATGCCCACGTGCCTGCGGTCCGGTGCGAAGAGTCCGACCGCCAGCCCCTCCCGGAAGCCTGCCGGATAGTAGTAGTCGCTCCAGATCGGGAACTCGACGGCGGGGATCGGCAGGTCGCGGCCGCGCAGCGGCACGGCCGACTCGGTCAGCCCTGCCTTTTCGGCCTGCTCCGTCACGTCCCGGGTGCCGAAGTAGTTCCGGATCCGCTCGTCGTAACCGGTGCTGACCATCTCGGCGAAACGATGGCGCCGGTCGTCGAAGAGGGAGAGCCAGGCCGCATCGAACGGGACGACCCGGTGCAGCAGGGCGAGCCACTGCGCCGGGCGGTCTGCGCCGACCCGGCTCGCGCCGATTCCCCGCGCCTCCCGGAAGATGTCGGAGAGCGAGGGGGTACGGGTCATCGCCGGCTCCGGATCAGCGATCGCGGCACGTACAGGCCCAGCCGGAGCGCCCGTACGGCGGCGAGGGTGCGGGACGGGGCGGCCAGCTTGGCCAGGATGTGCTCCACGTGCGCCGCCACCGTGCGCGGGGCGATCACTAGTAGGTTGGCTATCCGCTGGTTGGACCAGCCGTCGATGAGCAGGCCGAGGATCTCCAGCTCTCGCCGGGTCAGTCCGTGCAGGTCGCCGGGGGGTGAGACCAGCACCACGGCGCGCAGGTGGGCCGGGCTCTGCACCGGGCAGGTGAGCACGCTGATCCGGACGTACCTGCCGTCCGGTGTGTGTGAGTCGTCGCGGCAGAGGAACGCGCCGTACGGCTCACCGTCGACCAGGCGCTCCGCCGCCGCGCCGAGCACCGGCGCCCCGGACCGGAGTATCGGGTGCTCCGGCAACCCGGGGAGCGGGAGCACCCCACCGGACCGGGTCAGCACCACTCCCGCCACCGCATCACTGACGACGGTCGAGAGGGTGGCGACGGAGCGCAGCGGGTCGACCGCCTCGGCGATCACCGGCGCCAGCAGGCCGAGGAAGTCGCGGGCCGCGTCGGTCGGGTGCTCGGGCGACCCGGTGTGCAGGGCCATGATCCCGACCTGGCGGCCGTCCGGGTTGAAGAGCGCGACACCGATCCCCTCCCGGAAACCGGCCGGCGCGAAATGCTCGGTCCAGGAGTACATCTCCGAGGGTGGTATCGGGGCGTCCCGGCCCCGGATCGGCTCACCGTCCCGGTCGAGTCCGAGCAACTCCACCTCCTCGTAGTGCCGGGGGCCGAGCAGGTGCGCCATGGTGGCCTCGCCGTAGCCGACGGCGCCGAGGGTCTCGAACCTGAGCCGCTCCGGGTTCAGCACCTGGAGCACACCCGCCTCGTACGGGACCAGCCGACGCAGTACCGCGAAAATCTCCGCCACCCGTTCCTCGACGCCGGCCGGCGCCGAGGCCAGCCGCTCGACCTGGGCGGCGATCTCCGCAGCGTACGGTGGCAGCTCGCCCACCTGTCAGCATCCCGACCCTCGGCGCATGCGGTCGACGGCTCCTTCGGATATCGGCAATCCTGTCAATCGACAGCACCGGCACAGGTGCGATTACCTAGGTAAACGCGGGTCGGCACCGCAGGACACGCGACGAACCCGGGGCCCGGAAGCGGCACCGGGCGACAGAGCAGGCAACCTCACGGGAGCGCCGGGACAGGCAACCTGCGGGCGCACTGATCGTGGAGGGCGCGCACGCTCCGGCGCGCCCTCCACCCGAATACCGCCCCGACCCCGGCCGATCCGTTCCCCGGCCGATCCGTTCCCCGGCTGTGCCGTCGCCGGGCGAGTCGTCGGCTTCGGCTACTCGGGCTGGCAGGTCCAACCGTTCAGCGCGACGGCGGTCGGCAGGTGGGTTCCGGTGACGAGATACCCGACGACCAGCGTCGCACCCGGCGCGATCGTCGCGTTCCAGCCGAGGTTCCGGGCCGTGACCGTACCGCCGGAGTGGCTGACCAGTGCCGCGTTCCAGATCGCGACGATCCGAGGCGAGTCCGGCAGCGCCCAGCTCAGCGTCCATCCCTCGACCGGGGTGGAAGCGAGGTTGCGCACCGTGATCCAGACCTCCGCGCCCCGGCGCTGGACCCGGGCGGCGCAGCCCGGCGCCGGCCCGGTGGTCACCGTGACCACGTTGGAGAGTGCCGAGGCGTTTCCCGCCTCGTCCAGCGCCCGCACCGCCAACCGGTAGGTCGTGCGCGGCGCCAGCCCGGAGACCGTCGTGGCGGTACGGGGATAGGCGGGTGGCATCAGGTAGACCCATCCCACCACGGTGCTGCCGGTCGGGGTGAGCGACAGCACCTCGTACCGGGAGAGCTGCACGTTGTCGCGGGACGCGCCCCAGCGCAGGTCGACTGTGGTCTCCCCGACCGCGTCCACGGTCAGCCCGGCCGGCGTGCTCGGCGGCTGGTCGTCACCTGGCGGCATGGTGAAGCGCAGCGACGGCGGCCCCGCCGACCGGTTGCCCGCCGCGTCCACCGCGGAGACCCCGAAGGTGTACGTCCGGGACGGCGACATCCCGGTGATCACGATGCTGTTGGTCGGCGTGCGGTGCAGCATCGCGACGTCGGTGAAGATCTGCGTGACGTGGTACTCCGCCACTCCCACGTTGTCGGTGGAGGCCGCCCAGGTGAGTTCCACCGAGTTGGCCGTGGTGCCGACGACGGTGATCGGGCCGGGCGCACTCGGCGGCTCGGTGTCCTCGACCGACGCGTGCGCGGCGGTGCCGCCGGCCCCGAGGGCGGCGACGAGGACGGGCAGAATCAGGGGACGGGCCCACCATCGGGCCGGTCGGGACGGACGACTGCGCACGACGAACCCCTCGCTCTCGACGGCCGGCGCCGGGGCGCACCGACACCGAGACATTCATCGTGAGCGATGTACCGCCGTCCCGGATCCACCGCGCGGGCAGTCCTTGGCCGAGCGAGCGGTGCGAGCGCGCGTGCACGCCGGGGCGCGTGGGCCCGTTGGCGCGCCGGTCAGACGCCGGGGTCGAAGGAACCCGCCCGGATCGCACCGAGGAAGTCGAGCCAGCGGGCGTCCCGGTAGACGAGCATCGGCCCGCCCCGGTCCCTGCTGTCCCGGACCGCCACCCGGCCACTCCCGTCCAACACCGGCCCGGCCTCCACACAGTTGCCGCTGCCGGCATCGCTCCTGCTGCTGATATGCCAGGCCACTTCGGGCAGCGCGACGGCCGCCGCGCCCTCGTGTGCCGTCATGTCACTCACTCCATACGCGTCACCAGATCAGCGAGGTGCGCGATGCTGTCGCTGGTCGACAAGGCCGCATCGCGAAGCCGATCGTACGCGGCGACCAGTGGGACGGCGGCGGTCGCTTCGACGTAGACAGCACCCGATGGCGTTTGCATGCAGGCGACGTCCGGATAGGGCTCGGCCATTCGGAAGAGATCGAACTGACCATCGGGGCTGGCGTGAGCGCCGGCCTCGAACGGAAGGATCCGGATCTCGATGTCAGGGCGCTCCGAGAGCGCGATCAGATGTGTGAGTTGCGCCCGCATCACCGCCGGACCACCGACCAGGCGGCGGATGACACCCTCGTCGATGACTGCGGTGAGCCGCAACCGTGCCTCGCGATCAAGGAGTTGCTGTCGGGTCATCCGAAGTTCGATCCAGCGGTCTATCTGCTGCGACGAAGCCGCCGAGTTGGCACATCGGATGATGGCAGCGGCGTACTCGCGGGTCTGAAGCAGTCCCGGCACCGCCACGGGTTGGAAGTAGTGGATCTCGGTAGCGCGGCTCTCCAACCAGATCCGGTCGATGAGGGAGCCAGCCACATCGGCGGCATAGCCGTCCCACCAGCCCTTGCGGAACAACTCCTGGCTCATCGTCTTGAGCTTGGCCCGTCGATCCGGGTCGTCCACTCCGCAGATGTCGAGGTAGGCGAGGACCTCTGGAACCCGGACAGGCAGGGTCCCGGACTCGAAGCGACTGACCGTGGACGAGTTGCGCCGGATGTACTCGGCCACCTCCTTGAGCGTGAGCCCCGCGTGCTCACGCATTTCTCGCAACTCGTTGCCCAACCACTGCGCGCGCAGCGTCGGTCCACGATGGTCGGCCATCGGCGCTCCCTTCAGCGACTTCAGCATCCAAGAAGAAATCCCACTTGGCAATATTGCGTAGAGAGATTCCTTCGGGCATGCTCAACGTACAGCAACAGTGACACCAGGTGATCACTGAATGCCGGGTGGGTGCTCGGACGCCGACGGCACGGCTCGGCTGACCGCCTCTCCCCCGGATGGCGGCGGGCCGGGCGGCCGGGCACCCACCCACCTACCCGGATCACACCGACCCTCGGGACTGAGGGGCAGCCGATGACGACGTACCACTCCGGAACGAGCCGCGAAGCGGGCGTGGCGCATCAGGTGCTCGCCGCGCACGTACCCGATCGGGAGACCGGAATCTGTCCGATCTGCCTGGTCGCCGCCCCGTGCCAGCCGGCGAACGCGGCGGCGAACCGCCTGGTCGAGCTGGACCTGCCGGTACTGCCGCCGGTCACCCCAGGCGCGCGACGCGGCCGGTTGCTCGGGTACGCCGCTTCGCCGCTCCGGGCGGCGCCGGTGCCCGCCGTCGGCTGGCGCCGACGCCTCCGGCTCGTGCTCGGCGACGGTGGCCGATGACGACGCTGCCCTTCGATCCACTGGACCCGCCCGCCGAGCCGCCTCCGGGCTGCCCGATGCCCACGCTGTGGCGGATCGCCCACGCCCTGCACCGGCTCCACCGCCCCGGCGGCGACCGCTGCGCCTGCGGTGCGCGGCATCCCTGCGCCCACCGGCGGGCCGCCCTGCGCGCCCTGCTCGAAGCCTGCGGCGTACGCCTGCCGGTGCCGCGCGCCGACATCTTCGACCTCTGGCACGGCATCCTGCTCGTCACCCCAGACGGTGCGAGCCGCCGATCGGACACCAGGCGATCGACGATTCAGCCATGAGAACAACACCAGTAGCGGCGCAACTTCTTGAAGTGACGAATCCCTGACTGTCCCCTGACCACCTCGCAGCGCCCACAATCTGGAACAGCCCTCAAGATTCTCGGTAACTTGTGGTTCGCCGCGAACCGCAGGTTCCCAAGATTATGAAAATCTTCATCCCCCGCGCCTACGCCGACAGAACCGCCCGTCAGTGCGTGCCATCTGACCCAACACCCCAGGTCACAGTCCTACCAGCCCGGAGAATCAGCCAACCGTGGCCCAAGTCGGGTCACACCCGCCGGAGTTCCCCGGTCTCGTCGAAGTCGTGCACACCGGCGGCGCCGAACTCCGGCTCGACCATCTCGGCGAAGACCGGCGGGACCGGTCGGCCGGTGGCCGCGTAGAGGCGTTTGATCGCCGCGCCGGGGCGCCGGATGTCGTCGAGCATGCCCGGGTTGATCCGGTCGAACTCCGCCTCGATCAGGCGGGTCGCCGTCTCCCCGACCGTCTCGTTCCGGCTCGTGGCGAGCATGACCAGCAGGTCGTGCAGCTCGCCGTCGATCACCAGGGCCCGCTCCCCCTCGTCCATGGCCTCACGCTAGGCCGGAGCACGCCGTCCCGGGCGCGGATCCTCGGAGGTGGCGACGGGCGGGGCCGGCGGGGCAGAAGTGGCCGGTGTGCCGAGGGCTGACGCAGGGGTGCTGCATGATGCTCGGATGACCGTACAGGAGGCGCCCGCGGGTGGGCGCCGCCCGGAGGGCCGGCCGGACGGGGTGGTCCTGGAGGCGGTGCTGGAGCGGATCACCTACGCCAACGAGGAGACCGGCTACACCATCGCCCGGTTCGCCACCGAGCGGAGCGGCCCCGACCTGCTCACCGTGGTCGGCTCGCTGCTCGGGGTGCAACCGGGCGAGAGCGTACGGCTGGTCGGGCACTGGGGCACCCACCCGAAGTACGGGCGGCAGTTCGAGGTGCGGTCGTACACGACGGTGTTGCCGGCGACGATCCAGGGGATCGAGCGCTATCTCGGCTCCGGGCTGATCAAGGGAATCGGGCCGAGGATGGCCGAGCGGATCGTCGGGCACTTCGGCGTGGACACGCTGCGGGTCATCGAGGAGGAGCCCGGTCGGCTGGTCGAGGTGCCGGGGCTCGGCCCGAAGCGGACGAAACTGATCGCCACGGCCTGGGCCGAGCAGCAGTCCATCAAGGAGGTGATGGTCTTCCTCCAGGGCGTCGGCGTCTCCACCTCGCTGGCGGTGCGCATCTACAAGAAGTACGGCGACGGCTCGATCTCGATCGTCCGCAACGAGCCGTACCGGCTGGCCTCCGACGTCTGGGGGATCGGGTTCAGGACCGCCGACACCATCGCCAAGGGGGTCGGCATCCCGCACGACAGCCCACAGCGGGTCCGGGCCGGCATCCAGTACACCCTCTCCGAGGCCGCCGACGCCGGGCACTGCTATCTGCCCGAACCGAACCTGGTCGCGGACGCCGCCGAGATCCTGGGCGTGCCGGCGGAACTCGTCCGGGAGTGCCTGGCCGGGCTCGCCGCCGACGAGGGCGTGATCCGGGAGGCGGTGCCGAACCCGAGCAGCGAGGGCGGCACGATCCCCGCCGTCTACCTGGTGCCGTTCCACCGGGCCGAGTCGGCGCTCGCGGCCAGCCTGCTCCGGCTGCTGCGGCACCGGACCGACCGGATGGCCGCCTTCGCCGAGGTGGACTGGGCGAAGGCGCTGGCCTGGCTGCGTACCCGGACCGGCGCCGACCTGGCGCCCGAGCAGGAGGCCGCGGTCAGGCTGGCGCTGACCTCGAAGGTCGCGGTCCTGACCGGCGGGCCCGGCTGCGGCAAGTCATTCACCGTCTCCTCGGTGATCACGCTCGCCGCCGCCAAGGGCGCGAAGATCGTGCTGGCCGCGCCGACCGGGCGGGCCGCGAAGCGGATGACCGAGCTGACCGGGCATCCGGCCGCGACAGTGCACCGGCTGCTGCAACTGCGCCCCGGCGGCGACCCGACGCACGACCGGGACAACCCGATCGACGCCGACCTGATCGTGGTCGACGAGGCGTCCATGCTGGACCTGATCCTGGCGAACAAGCTGGTCAGGGCGGTCGCGCCCGGCGCGCACCTGCTGCTGGTCGGCGACGTCGACCAGTTGCCGTCGGTCGGTGCCGGCGAGGTGCTCCGGGACATCCTCGGTGCCGAGTCCATCCCCCGGGTCCGGCTGACGAAGATCTTCCGGCAGGCGCAGAGGTCCGGAGTGGTGGTGAACGCCCACCGGATCAACGCCGGGCAGGCGCCGCTACTCGGCGAGTACCCCGACTTCTTCCTCTTCCCCGTCGACGAGCCGGAGGCCACCGCCGAGCTGGTGGTGGAGATCGTGGCCCGCCGGGTGCCCCGGAAGTTCGGCCTGCATCCCCGGGACATCCAGGTGCTCACCCCGATGCACCGGGGGCCGGCCGGTGCCGGCAACCTGAACGTGGCGCTGCAACAGGCGATATCGCCGTACCGGGAGGGCCGGCCGGAACGCCGGCACGGTGCCCGGGTCTTCCGGGTCGGTGACAAGGTCATCCAGATCAGGAACAACTACGACAAGGGCGCCGCCGGGGTCTTCAACGGCACCGTCGGGGTGGTCACCGCCCTCTCGGTGGAGGACCGGAAACTCACCGTCCGCACCGACGAGGCCGAGGAGATCGGGTACGACTTCGACGAGCTCGACGAGCTGCAACACGCGTACGCCATCACGGTGCACCGGTCACAGGGGAGCGAGTATCCGGCGGTGGTGGTGCCGGTGACGATGAGTTCCTACACGATGTTGCAGCGGAACCTGCTCTATACGGCGGTGACCCGGGCGCGGAAACTGGTGGTGCTGGCCGGGTCGCGCAAGGCGCTGGCCATCGCGGTCCGCACCGCCGGGACCGGGCGCCGGCACACCGCACTGACCCACCGGCTCGACCTGCCCTGATCTCCTGTGACCGAGATCACCAGTCCGACTATGAGCGATAGAGCCTTAAAAATGGCGATAAGAACTGCGGATACCTTAATAGCCGGCGTCTCCGGCTGATAACTGACTCGTTTGGACTCATGCCGAGTCCGATCCGCCGTCGGGCACGGTCCCGATGCCCCCTGACGACGGATGGAAGACATGCCCAATACACCGGTCGGAGTCGAGGTCTCCGCGACGGACGGCAACGATCTCCGCCAGATCTGGCCGGCGGGGCTCCGCGGGGTCGCCCCGACCACCGAACGTGCCTGAGTCGTCGTCGTGAATTCGCGCACCTCCTACCTGGCCCGGATCCGTCGCGGCGACGAGCGCGAGGTGCTCCACAGCACCGGGTTCCTGATCAGCAGCCATTGGCTGGTCACCGCGGGACACTGCCTCGCCGACCTCAGGGTGGACGACCGGGTGACGGTGGCCCTCGTCGACGGCGAGACGGCCCGCACGGACACGGCCCGCACGGACACGGTCGGTGGCGACACCGCCGGCGGGGGGCCGGTCGACGGGCGGACGGTCGACGGACAGCCGGTCGACGGGCGGACGGTCGACGGGCGGGTGGTCCGGATCGCCGACCGGGACGACCTGGGCCTGGTCTGCATCACCGGCCCGCTGCCCCGCTCGGTCGTCCGGCCCGTCCTGGCCAGGGCGGCGGACGACGACGAGTGGCTGGCACCGGCCCGGCCGGCCACCAGCGCCCACCGGTTGCGCGGCACGGTACTCAACGCCGACCTGCGACACCGCTGCTCCGGCGGGGGCGAGATCCAGGCCCTCGAACTCCGGGTCGACCAGCTTCTCGGCGACTACCGCGGCTACAGCGGCGGCCCGATCGAGCGCGTGCCGCCCTCGCAGGACCGGTACGCCGCACCGACCGTCGTCGGCATACTCCTCGCGCAGGCGATGAAGCGGACCCGCTCCCGCGAGGCCGCGAACGTGCTGATCGCGGCGCAGGCCGAGGACGCCCTGAAGAGACTGGACGTCCTGGCGGAGGCCCAGCGGCTGGCCCAGGAGAACACCCGGGAACTGCAACGCGGCTTCGACGCGGACCCGACCGGCCTGACGCACGAGATCCGGGAACTCGGCGTCATCGGCGACGAACTCGACGTGATGGTCAGCCGGGGGTTGCTGCGGCGGCGCAAGGCCCGGCGGTTCCTGCACCGGGTCCTCGACCGGACCCTCCGGCACTGGATGGCCAGGAGCAACGCGTGACCGAACCCGTACCCGAGGGCGTGACGGACGCCCTACCGGAGGAATTCGTCCTCGACGGACTGCTGCCCTGGGCTCTCGTCCGAGCTGAGGCGGCGCTGCGGAAGCCACACCGCGGCGCGGCCGAACTCGGGCTTCTCCAGAGCGCGATGATCGCGCTGACCACTCTGGACGGCAAGCGGAACCCGGACGGGGTCCACCGGCTCGCGATGCTGCTCACCCGGCTCGACCTGCACACCGAGGCCGAGCGGCTGCTCGACTGGACGGCCTGGCGCACCACCCGGGGCAGCGACACCTGGCTGGCCGGCGAGAACGTCCGGGCGATCCTCGCGGCGGCCCGGGGCGACCGGGACCGGGCGGCCCTCCTCCTCGACCTGGCCCTGCGTACCACCGACCGGCTCTCGGTCACCAGCGCGAAGCTCCACGCGAACCTGGCCGTCCTCTGCCTGGAGGCCGGCGAGTCCGATCGGGCCGCCCGGCACGCGACCGTCGCGCTGACCGCCGGCGTCACCGCGGGCCGCCCTGCGGAGTGGCCGCCGGACCTGCTGGCGAGTGCCGAGTCCAGCGCCATGCTGGCGATCGAACGATCGGCCACCGACCCGCCCCGGACCGCCGAGGAGTTGCGGGACCTTGCCGAGACACAGTTCGCGCTGGCGATGCGGCGCGGGCGCCTGGACCTCGTCGAGTCGGCGATCGAGGTGATGGAACTGGCCAGCCAGCACCTGACCGCCAGGTTGCCGGCCGGGCATCCGGAGGCCGTACGCCTGCGCGAGGGCCTGGCCACCGCCGAGGAACGGTACGCCGGAATGCGCGCGACGAACGCCACCCCTACCACCACCACCGCCGCCAACTCCACCACCGCCGCCGACTCCACCACCACCGCCAACTCCACCACCACCGTCGCCGGTCACCCGGCCATCCCACCGGTGCGGGTGGCGCTACCGGCGGCGTACCACCTGGTCGTCGACCGGTACCTGGACACCGTCTTCCGGTTCGTCTACTACCGCGTCGGTGACCGGCGGCTCGCCGAGAAGCTGACCTCGGCCGCCGTTCGAGACGTGCTACACGGGCTCGACACCCCTGCCCGCGGAGCGGCCGGACGAACGGCCGGCAGAGCGGACGGGCGGCTAGGACGCCGCCGGCCGTCCCCCGACCGCGACCTGGGTCTCTGGCTGATCAATGCGGCTCGGGGCGTGCTGGCGGACCAGGCAACCGGTCACCGCCCCATGGCATCGGCACGACCGCCGGACCGTTCGAGCCAGGACACGGGAACGGAGTTGGTACACGATCCCGTACTGGTCGCGCTCCGCCGGCTCGATCCCGTGCAGCAGGACCATCTCGTCCTCAGCTCGCTCCTGTGCCTCTCCGTGGCGGAGATCGCGCAGGTGATGGGGCGGACCGAGGGCCGGGTCCGGGCCGCGCGGCGCCGGGCCCTCCGGGCACTTACCCGGCTGCTGCCCCGGGCACCCTTGCGGACCAGGTTACGGCGGCACCTGAACCTGCTCAGGCAGCTGCTGCACGAGGCGTTCCGCCCCGGTCCGTCGCGCCTGCGGGGGGACGAGGACGAGAACCCCCGCTCTGTCGAACGTCCGGAGTGCCTGGACGCGACCGGCCAACTCATGGTGCTCGGCCTCAGCCTCCGGGCGGTTCCGAGCCAAGCGCTTCTCGGGCCGGACTCCGACGCCCGGCTGCGGAGCATGCTGCTGGCGATCGCGGGAGGCGCGGTAGCGGCGATGCCCAGACCCGGAGCTGCCGGCACCGGCACCGCGCCGGGTACGCCCAGCGGGGGCGGTCAGCCCGGGCTCCGGATCGCCGTACCGGTGCGCCCCGTGACCGACCGGCTCGCCGATGTCGGCGGCCGGAGGCGGTGGCGACGACGCCGCACCAGGAACCGGGACACGGCAGCGGCCCCCCGGTGGACAGCAATATATTGACGAACGTTTCCGTATCTGGCGCCGGGTGCGTACCGTGGCGCCATGAGGCAGCCCGGTGACCGCGCCCCCGCACCCGGATCGCTGGCGCTGGTACAGAACCTGCTGAATACGGTCGAGATCGCGGCGGGCCGGGACCGGCTGCGTACGATCGCCGAACTCACCGCGTTCGCCGGCGCGCACGGCTCGCCCGGACTCACCTTCACCGACTCCGACGTGACCGAAACCCGGCGATTCCGGGAGGCCCTACGGGACGCCTGCCGGGGACACGCCGGCAGCCCACTGCCGGCCGCGTCCGCCGCCGCCCTGCGCTACACGCTCGCCACCTCTCCGCTCCTGCTCACCATCGACGATTCCGGATCGGCCCGGGCGGTGCCGGCCGCCGGACTCGGCGGCTCGGCGGCGCTCATCGCGACGGTGGCCGCCGCGATCGTCGACGCCGCGACCACCGGCACGTGGCCGCGGCTCAAGGCCTGCGCGGCGCATCGCTGCCAATGGGTGTACTACGACCACAGCCCGGGCGGGCGCAGCCGCTGGTGCACGATGAGCATCTGCGGCAGCCGGGCCAAGATGCGCGCCTACCGCGCCGGCCGGGCAACCCGATCGGTGTAGGGCGGCCCGCGCCCACCGCTCCGGTTACGGATTCCCAAGACGTCGGGCTCGCAGGACGGCGTCGCGGGTGTGGTGCGTGCCTGCCGGGGTGGGGCCCGTTCGGGGACGGGTTTCCTCGAACTCGACGGCCCAGCTGTCGTCGAGGAGCCGGGCGATGTCCTCCGGCTGGTAGTAGTCGTCCGGGTCGAAACCGGGACGAGGAAGCAGGTCCGCGAGTTCGTGGGTGGCGAAGAGCAGTGTGCCGCCGGGCGCGAGGGCGGCCAGTAGATTACGCAGCGCGGCGTGGTCCGGCTGGCGTGGTAGCGGGAAGTAGTGGATGGAGACCAGGTCGAACATGCCGGCCGGGGGGCGCGTGGCGGTCAGATCGGCACAGGTCCACGTCACGCTCCCTGCGACGTCCGCGCCTGCTGCGGCAGCGCGGTCGAGTGCGGTCCGGGAGATGTCGACCGCGGTGACCTGCCAGCCGTTCCGGGCCAGCCAGAGCGCGTCGGCGCCTTCGCCGCATCCGACGTCGAGCGCCCGCCCCGGCGGCAGTCCGGAGACCTCGGCGACCAGCACGCCGTTGGGGTTGCCGCTGAAGAGCTGGTCGCGGGCGCGGTACGTCTCCTCCCAGAAACGTGCGTGCATCGTCCCTCCTCCGGTGACCCCCTGACCTCGACGACCACCCTGGCCCGGCCGCCGCCAGTCGACAAACGTTTTTGGGAAAACCGCAAAATTCGGGTTCACGATGGGAGCATGAACGAGGAGTTCGAGAGCGTGCTGACCGCGGTCGGGCCACGACTACGCGCGTTGCGCCACCGCAGCGGAGCCACCCTCACCGCGCTGTCGGAGACCACCGGCATCCCAATCAGCACCCTGTCCCGGCTGGAGTCCGGGCAGCGCAGGCCGGGCCTGGAACTGCTGCTCCCCCTGGCCAGGGTCTACCAGGTGCCACTCGACGAACTCGTCGGCGCGCCGCCGACCGGCGATCCCCGGGTGTATCCACGCCCGTCGCGCCACAACGGCATGATCGTGTTTCCGCTGACCCGCAGGTCCGGCGGGCTGCAGGTGTTCAAGCAGATCCTGCCGGCGGGCCTGACCGACGGTCTCGAACCGGACCCCCGTACGCACGAGGGATACCACTGGCTGTACGTCCTCAACGGGCGGCTGCGGATGATCCTCGGTGACCAGGACTTCGTCCTCGGGGCCGGCGAGGTCGCCGAGTTCGACACCCACCTCCCGCACTGGTTCGGCAACGCCGACGCGGCGGCGGTGGAGTTTCTGAGCATCCTCGGTCCGCAGGGCGAACGCTTCCACATCAGGGCCAGCTACCGACCCGACTGAGCCCGCTACCGGGCCGGCCGGGCCGCTACCGGCTGGCTGAGCCCGCTACCGGCTGGCTGAGCCCGCTACCGACCTGGTTGCGGGCTCAGCCAGCCGGGCGGACGATCCCGGCCGCGCGTCTCACAGCCGGGTCAGCGCCAGGGTGCCGAGGGTGCCCAGGACGAGGAAGGGGCCGAACGGCAGGTGGCCGCCCCAGCCGATCCGGCGGGTGACCAGCAGAGCCAGGCCGCAGAGCGCCGAGGCGCCGAAGGTGAGCAGCCCGCCGGCCACCACCGCCGGCCAGCCGAGCCAGCCGAGCAGCGCGACCGCACTCAGCGCCAGTTTGGCGTCGCCCAGCCCGAAGCCACGGCGGCCCAGCACGAGGGTGGTGGTGGCAAGGAACAGCGCCGCGCCGAGGCCGGCCAGCAGGGCCCGCCACCACGGCGCCGCGTCGCCGGCAACCAGCGCCTGCACGCCGAGCAGGGTCAGGGTGCCGGCCGCGCTGGCGTAGCTGAGCCGGTCCGGCAGCCGGTGTACGGCCACGTCCACGAAGAGCAGTGGCAACGCGCACGCCGCCCACCAGGCGAACGCGATCGACTCGATCGGCGGCCGGGCTGCCACGGCCACCGCCGCCACCGCGAGGATCAGGGCGAACTCGACGGTCAACGGCGGTGCGCCGACCCTGCTGCCGCAGCCGGCGCAGCGGGCCGCCGGCGAGAGGGCGCGCAGTGGGCCGGATGGACCGATCGGGGTGGTGCAGCGGTCGCAGCCGGTCCGGCGCGGCTGCCCGTACGGGACCGAGTCGGCAGCGATGATCCAGCGCAGGGCCGGGGTGATGGCGAGAAGCGCCGGCCATCGTCGGAGCCGGTGACGCGTCCAGACACGTTGGGTAACTTCATGATCGCTTCTTGTTGATCTTCGCTGCTCGGCGAGCGCCGCCGCGACAGGCCGAGCCGCCGCCGGACCGGGCCGCCGGGAAGGGTCGCCCGGGCCGACCACGCCCACCGGAGCCCTCGGCACAGAAGCTGTCAGATCATCGTCATCCATGGCATTTTACTCCGTCGAGCCGGCACAATCGGGACCGGAAGGGTGGCGGACGATCCCCACCCACCGCCTATTGATCACATGACATTCATCGGTCGACGTCATCGGATGGCGAGGCCGACCGACAACGAAGATCGTAACGGTACGTATTCTCGTAAATAGCCCCTGTTGTATCGTCGACGGTCAGCCTATGCTCGCCATCTGGACGACGCGCAACCGTCGGCGATCAGGAAACAAATAGATCTACCAGCAATACCGACACCCAGAATCTAGATCGACTCACCCGAATGTGGATGCAGCGGCGCCGGGCCCGGCCGAGGGCCTCCGGGGCGGGGCGGCCGTGCCCACGTCGCGGCCGGCGGATCGGATCGGCCGGAGCAACCAGGTCAGCTCTGCTGCGGTGGGCGGTCAGCGGCGGAGCAGGAGGAGGCACCGTTGCGGACGCGGCGACTCCGAACGCAGCGACTGTCGGCGCAGCGACTGCGGGCGCGGCCCGCGTACCTCTGGATCGCTCTGCTCGCGGGAACGCTTCTGCTCGGCGGCACCGCCTGCGGCAACCGGCCGGGAAGCGCTGCGCCGCGGCCCGTCGACGCCGCGCCGGCCGCCAGCGCCGACGCCGAGGCCGCCGAGGCGGAGGAAGCCGCGCTGGCCGCCTACGCCGGTTATCTCGCCGCCGTCCGAAAAGCGGAGCAGGCCGGCGACCCGCTCGATCCACAACTGCGGAAATATCTCGCCGATCCACTACTGACCCGGGTCAGGATCACCATTCGCGACGCGAAGGAGCGGGGCGCGATGCGTACCGGAAAGCTGGTCTCCAGTCCGACGGTCACCGCGGTGGACCTGAGCTCCGATCCGGCCACCGTCTCGATCCAGGACTGCATCGACGCCACCGGCTACCGGTTGGTCTACCGGAAGGACCGCAAGGTCGTGCCGGGTTCCTCCAGCGGCCGGCATCTCGCCACCGCGACCGCCACCCGCTATCCCGACGGCCGCTGGCTGATCAACGCCGGCGCCAGCCACCAGGACCAGCCATGCTGACCCGGCAGCCGCTCACCCGGCAGCCGCTCACCCGGCAGCCGCTCACCCGGCAGCCGCTCACCCGGCGGCTGCTGGCCGGCGGCGCCGGGGCCGTGCTGACGCTGACCGCCGCGCTGGCGGTCAGCGGCGGGCCGGCCGCGGCCGACCCCGGTGCGGAGTGCCCGCCCACGCAGGCCAACTGCGACGTCTGGGAAAACGTGCCCGGCGATCCGGGCGACGGCGACGGTGGGACCGGTTCGGGCGACGGCGGCGGCTCCGGCGGCGGCAACCGGGTCTGTGAGAAGGACGACGGCACGCGCGTCCCCTGCTACGACGACGTGCTCGGCTGGTTCAACGCCGCCGACGACTGCCACTACAAGCTGGCCGAGCCGCAGCCGCCGGACGTCGAGCCGGGGACCAGCGCATATCTACGGACCTGTAGCGACGCGGGCAGCTCCGATCTCGTCTATCTGGCCACCCCGCCGGCCGGGTTCGACCCGCCCGATCCCCGGCAGATGGCGCTGGACCTCTTCGCCAGCCTGACGCTGGAGGCGCCACGGATCCGGACCGCGCCGAGCGGCGCGCCCGGGCTGGTCGGGGTACCAGTCTGGCTGCACGACGCGTCAAGTTGGGACGAGGAGCGGAGGACGGACCGGCAGGGCCCCGTGACGGTCTGGATCGAGGCCATCCCGACGAAGATCGTCTGGCAGATGGGCAACGGCGAGACGCTGGAGTGCGACTCGGCCGGCATCCCGTTCCGGACCGGCACCCACGACCCGCGCCGGCCTCCCCCCGGCGCGTGCGTCTACGCCGGCTATCCCCGCTCGAGCAGCGGCAGCCCCGGCGGCCGCTACGAGATCACCGCGGTCAAGCACTGGCGGGTGCCGTGGGGCAGCAGTACCAGCGACGGTGACGAGACCGAACTCACCACCAGCCGCGAGGCCTCGTCCTCGATCCAGATCGACGAACTCCAGGTGGTGACCAGGTGACCGTGGCGACCAGTCCGTCCACAGGCGCGCCGATCGACGCGCCGATCACACCGCCCCGGATCGTCCGGCAGCGCCGGATGCGTCCCGGCCTGCTCGGCCTCGCCGCGCTGCTGATCGCGCTCGGCGGGCTCGGCGCGGCCTTCGCGATCACGTCGGTACGCGCCACCGGCAGCTATCTCGCGGTCGCCCGGGCCGTACCGGTCGGCACCGCACTCACCGCCGACGACCTGGTGGCGGTGCAGGTGGCCGGCGGGCAGGGCCTCGAACCGGTGGCTGCCGACCGGCTCGCCGAGGTGGTCGGCAAGCGGGCCACCGTGGCGCTGACCCCGGGCACCCTGCTGACCATGGCACAGCTGACCGACAAGCCGCTGCTCGGGCCGGGGCAGCAGCAGGTCTCGGTGGGGCTGCGCCCCAGCGAGGTGCCGGCGAAGCGACTCCGCCCCGGCGACAAGGTGCTGCTGTTCAGCACCGCAGGCGACGACGAGCGGGCCGGAAACGCACCCGCCACCCGGTTCCAGGCCACGGTCATCGACATGGCGACCCCGGCCAGCAACACCGTCGTCCTCTACCTCGCGCTCGCGGCCAGGGACGTACCAGCGGTGGTGGCGCTGGCCACCGCCGACCGGATCGCGGTCGTGCTGAGCGCGGCAGCCTGATCGTGGCCATCGTCGCGCTCGTCTCGGCCAAGGGATCACCGGGGGTCACCACGACCGCGCTGGCCTGCACCCTCTCCTGGCACCACCGGGTGATCCTCGCCGAATGCGACCCGTCCGGGGGGTCGGTGCTGGCCGGCTACCTCGCCGGGGCGCTGCCCGGCCCCCGGGGGATCGGTGAGCTGGCAGTCGGCGAGCTGCGGGACGGCAACCTGGAGGAGGCGTTCTGGTCGCAGCTCGTCGATCTCGACGCACCCCGGCGGGAACGGCTGCTGCTGCCCGGCGTCGTCGACCCGGTGCAGGCCGGCAGCGTGGCGCCGCTGTGGCAGCGGTTCGCCGACTTCTTCACCGGGCTGGCGGCCGGCCGCCCGGCGTACGACGTCCTCGTCGACTGCGGCCGGCTCCAGGTGGTCGGGCCGCCGTGGCCGCTGCTCCGTGCCGCCGACCTGGTGCTGATCGTCGCCCGGGCCCGGCTGCCGTACCTCGCCAGCGCCCAGGCCACGATCCGGGCGATCGAGCGTGACTTCGCCGAGCACCGGGTCCCCAGCGACACGCTGCGGCTGCTGCTCGTCGGCGGGGAGCACGGCCGCAGCGAGGTGGGCAGGGCACTCCGGCTGCCGGTCGTCGGGCACCTGCCGGACGACCAGCGCACCGCCGACGTGCTCAGCCACGGCGGGACGGTACGCGCCAACCGGCCGCTGATGCGGGCGGCGAGCGCCCTGGAGGTGCCGGTCCGGGCGGTCCTCGACCGGCGCCGTGCCCGGCTCGGCTGGCCAGCAGCGATCGAGGGGGTGCCCGGTGCGGTTTGAGCCCGTCTACTTCGACCCACGCCCGCACGATCCGCCCGCCGCAGATGACCCGAACGGCACCGGCCCGAACGGCACCGGCCCGGGTCGTGCCGGTCCGAACAGTGCCGTTCCGGGTGGTGCCGGTCCGAACAGTGCCGTTCCGGGTGGTGCCGGTCCGGGCGGTGGCAGCGCCAACACGCCGGTCTGGCAGATCGTTCCGCACAACGGGCACCGGCAGGCGTCGAGGGCGGGGGCGGGCAACGGAGCGGCCTCGCAGGCCGGGCCGTCGCAGGCCGGGCCACCGTATGCCGGGCCACCGTATGCCGGGCCGCCGTATGCGGTGGTGCCGCAGCCGCTGACGCCGATCGCACCGCCCCGGCCCCGGGTCGACTTCGGCGTGGTCCGGGAGCTCCGCCGCGAACTCAGTGAACGGCTCACCCAGTGGCAGCGCGGCCGGGAGTTCAGCACCTCCGAGGAGGACATCGAACGCGCCCGGCTCGCCATCGCGGTGGTCTCCGAGTACGCCGACTCCGCCCGCCGGGCCGGTACGCCGATGTCCGCCGCCGAGGAACGGATGCTGCTCGACCAGGTCAACGCGGAACTGGTCGGGCTGGGCCGGTTGCAGACCCTGCTCGTCGACAACTCGATCGAAGAGGTGCACATCCTCGGCTGCGACTCCGTCAGGATCACCCGGCGGGGCGGCGGCGTCGACTGGGCCGAGCCGATCGCCGACAGCGACGAGGAGATGGTGGAGATCCTCCAGGCGGCGGCCCGGCGTGCGGGTGCCACCGAGCGGTCGCTCTCGACCTCCAAGCCCACCCTGGACCTGCAACTGCCGGACGGCAGCCGGCTGGCCGCCGTCTTCCTGGTCAGCCACCGCCCGTACGCGGTGATCCGCAAGCACAACACCGTCGAGGTGACCCTCGACGACATCGCCGGTGGCCGGGCCGACCTGGACGAGATGCTCGACGTGCTGATCCGGGACTTCCTGCGGGCGGCGATGCGGGCCGGACTGAACATCATGGTCGCCGGGCTGGCCGGGGCCGGCAAGACCACCGTGATCCGGGCCATGATGGACGAGATCCCCACCGACGAGCCGTACGTGCTGCTGGAGGAGAGCCGGGAGCTGCTGCCGGCCCGGCGCGGTCGCAAGCACCGGGCGGTGATGAGCTTCGAGTCCCGGGAGGGGCACGGCGACCGTGGACCGGACGGGCGGCCGGCCGGTGAGGTGACGATCGCCGATCTCATCCCGCTGGCGCTGCGGATGGGCGTACTCCGGATCATCGTCGGCGAGGTCCGCTCCCGGGAGATCGTGCCGATGCTCCAGGCGATGACCACCAGCCGGGGTTCGATGTGCACGATCCACGCCCGTACCCCGGCCGGGGTCAGCGAGCGGATCATCGAGCTGGCGCTCTCGCACGGCCGGGAGATGACCGTCGAGCAGGCCCGGCGGATGGCCGGGAACGCGCTGGACCTGATCGTCTACGTGACCATCGAGGACGAGACGGCGATCGGCGGCCGCAAGCACCGGTTCGTCTCGCACGTCGAGGAGGTCGTC
Organism: Plantactinospora sp. WMMC1484; assembly: GCF_049315195.1. Classification (NCBI taxonomy): domain Bacteria; kingdom Bacillati; phylum Actinomycetota; class Actinomycetes; order Micromonosporales; family Micromonosporaceae; genus Plantactinospora; species Plantactinospora sp. WMMC1484. The sequence goes on along the minus strand of NZ_CP186055.1, from coordinate 1,536,347 downwards.
GGGGTCGGCGACGGAAACCGGATCACCACCACGACGGTCTTCGGACCGGGGCCGGACGGCCGGGCGGTCCCCCGCCACCTGCCGGAACGGGTCCGCGAGCAGCTGCTCCGGGTCGGGTACGACGCCCGGCTGCTGACCCGGTACATCGAGGCGGGTACGGGTGCGTGGCGGAGGCCACGGCACAGCCTGCTCGGGCGGTCGGCATGACACTGCCGTCGCAGATCGAGCTGATCGCCGTACTCTCCGGGGTCGCCTGCGCCACCGGGCTGGTGCTGGTGGTCGTCGCCCTGGTCGGCACGGGTCGCCCGGTCGGCCCACGCCGTGACTCGGTGCTGCGCCGGCTCTGGAACGGAAACGGCACCAGCGCCCGGGAGCGGCGGGCCCACCAGACGCTGCTGGTCGGTGCGATCCTGGCCGGCGCGGTCGCGTTCCTGCTCACCGGGCTGCCGGTGATCGGCCTGCTGGTCGCCGTGGCGGTGCCGGGCGTGCCGTGGCTGCTCACCAGCGGCCGGGCCGAACGGCGGGCGATCAACCGGATCGAGGCGATCGGCGAGTGGACCCGCCGTCTCAAGGACGTCTCCGGCACCGGCCAGGGCCTCCAGCAGGCCATCATCGGCACGGTCTCGACCGCACCCGAGCAGATCGACGAGGAGGTACGCCTGCTCGCCGCCAGGCTGGCCGCCGGCTGGCAGGCCCGGGCCGCGCTGCTGGCCTTTGCCGAGGAGATCGGTGACCCGGTCTGCGACCAGGTGGTGGCCGCGCTGATCCTGCACCTGACCGACCGGGGAGAACGCCTCGGCGACGTGCTCGGGGCGATCGCCGGTGCGGCGGCCGCCGAGGTGGTGACCCGGCGCGAGGTGGAGGCGAAGCGGGCCCAGCCCCGGTTCGCGGTGCGCTTCCTGACCGGAATGACGCTGCTGGTGCTGGCGTACGGGCTGGTGAACCCGGACTACATGGAGCCGTACGGCACCTCGGACGGGCAGTTGGTGATGGTGCTGCTCGGCGCCGCCTTCGTCGCCCTGCTCGCCTGGGTGCGGTCGATGAGCCTGCCGCCCCGGCCGGCCCGGTTCCTCGCCCCGCCGGACCGCGAGGAGGCGCTCCGATGAGGCGAGAGGATGGGAGCGCGAGGTGATCCTCAACTGGCAGCTCACCATTGGCGTGCTCGGTGGCGCCGCCGTCGGGATGGGCCTGTTCCTGCTGGTTTGGGAGGCACTGCCGGCAACTCCGGCGCTCGGCCCGGCATTGCGCCGGCTGCACCAGCCGGCCGGGCTGACCCGGCCGTCCCGGGCTGCCGGCCCGAACCTCGAGTGGCTGGCCGGGGCGACCCGCTGGTTGCGCCCACCGCAGCGCCAGCTCGCGCTGATCGGCCAGTCACCCGAGCAGTACACGCTGTCGCTGCTGCTCTCCGGTCTGATCGGGTTGGCCACCCCGGCGGTGTCGACCGCGATCCTCTTCGTCGCCGGGATCCGGCTGCCGTTCGTGGTGCCGACCGTGGGTGCGCTCGGCTTCGCGCTGCTCTGCATACTGCTGGCGCATCGCAGCGTACTGGGAAAGGCGGCGCGGGCCCGGCGCGAGTTCCGGCAGGCGGTCTGTGCCTATCTGGACCTGGTCGCCCTGCAACTGTCGGCCGCGCACGGGCCGGTGCAGGCGTTGGAGCGGGCGGCCGAGGTCTGCGACGGCTGGGTCTTCGAGCGGATCCGGGAGGCGCTGCGGCTGGCCCAGTTGCAGATGCACTCACCCTGGGACGAGCTGCGGGAGCTGGCCGAGAAGATCGGCATCCCGGAACTCGGCGACGTCGGGGCGATCATGCAGTCCTCCGGCACCGAGGGCGCCCAGGTGCACGACTCGCTGCGGGGCCGGGCCGACTCGCTGCGCGACCAGATCCGGACCGACAACCTCGCCCGAGCCGAGGGGGTGACCAGCCGGCTCGACATCCCGGGGGCGCTGCTGGTCTTCGTCCTCGTCGGGTTCGTCCTCTATCCGTTCGTCGCCCGGATCTGACCTCGATCCACCGTCCACAGGAGGGAGACCGTGATGTCGATCATCGCCTACCTGCACGTCGCGCTCACCGTACGGATCGCCGAGCTTCGCCGTGCCGGTGAGCGGGACCGGGGCGACAGCCCGGTCCCGACCGCCGTCATCATCTTCGGCCTGGTGGCCGCCGCCCTGGCGGTCACGGTCGCCGTGTCGCAGAGCGTCGGGGACTGGATGGACGCCATCCCGGAGCCGGGCGGTGCCGAACCCGGCACGGCCCCGGAGTAAACCCGTGTCACGGCCGCGCCGGGCGGCCGGTGCGGAGTGGGACCGGGGCGCCAACCCGGTCGAGCTTGCCGTGCTGATGCCGGCCATCCTGATCCTGTTGCTCGCCTCGATCCAGGCCGCCGCCTGGTTCATCGCCCGCGCCACCGCCCTGAACGCGGCGCAGTCGGCGGTCAGCGCGCAGCGCGCGTACCAGGCCGAGCCCGGGGTGGGGCAGCAGCGCGCCGAGGACTTCCTCGACCGGGCGGGTGACTGGCTGGTCGGCTGGGAGGTCACGGTGACCGTTCCGGAGCCGGACGACACGCAGGTGAGTGCCACCGTCACCGGCGAGCCACTCCGGGTCGTACCGCTGATCTCGTTGCCGCCGATCAGCGAGACCGCGTTCGGGACCGTGGAGCGGTTCACCGACGAGGGGGCGCCGTGAGCGGCGGGCCGGGGACGCGGAGCCGGGACCGGGGGTCGGTCTCGGTGGAGACGGCGATCCTCGCCCCGGCCTTCCTCGCCCTGGTGGCGCTGGCCGGGGTCGCCGGCCGGACCGCCGTCGCGCACGAGGCGATCGAGGCCGCGGCGCACGACGCCGCCCGGGCCGCGTCGATCTCGCGTACGGCGGGCGACGGCCGGGACGCGGCGCGGGCGGCGGTGCAGAGCCGCCTCGAGGCGGAGGGGCTGTCCTGTTCGGACGATCCCGAGCTGACCTTCGCCGGTACGGTCAACGGGCGGCCGGCCGACTTCGACGACGCCTACGTCACCGGCCTCGGCACGGACGCCTCGGTGGTGGTGACGGTCACCTGCGACGTCTCCGTACGCGACCTGCGGATGCCGCTGTTGCCGAGCGCGCGGACGTACAGCACCGTCGAGGCGACCTTCGTCTCGCCCCTGGACCGCTACCGGAGCAGAAGCCTCGGGCTCGCCACCACCCGCCCCGCCCCGCCCCCCACCCCCGCCCCCACCCCCACCCCGCCCCCCACCCACCCCACGCCGCCCCCAACCCCCACGCCACCCCCCACCACGGACCGTGCCTGATGACCCCACCAAGGTGGGGCGTCGCGGAGATCTTGACGACTTGTTGTCGTTCCAGCAGCAACAGATCGTCAAGATCTACGGCGCCCTGCTGCCGGGATGGCGGGCGGGTGAGTCTTTTTCTCGCGGTGGCGCTGGTGGGTGTGCTGGCGATCATCGGGCTGGCGTACGACGGCGCCGGCCAGCTCCGCACCATGCAACGCGCCGACAATCTGGCCGCCGAGGCGGCGCGGGCCGGCGGCCAGGCGATCGACCTCGGGCAGTTGCTGGTCGACGGGACCACGCTGCTGGACGAGGCCGCCGCCCGGACGGCGGTCGACAACTACCTGGCGGGCGTCGAAGGCGTCACGGAATGGGACGTGGACTTCGCGCTCGCCGGGGACAACTCCACCCTGACGGTCAACCTCGAACTCGACTACGACACGGTCTTCCTCGACCTGTTCGGCTTCGCCGACAACATCACGGTGCCGGGTACGGCCACCGCGACACTCCTCACCACGACGAACCGCTGAATAGGGGGCATCGCCATGCCTGCATCCCGGGCGGCCCGCCGGGCCGGCCAGTTCTGCACCGGACTCGGGGCGTTGATCGTCCTGATCGGACTGCTCGTCGGGGCGCCCCTGGCGCTGCTGGCCCTGGCCGGCAATCCACTGCCGGACCACGTGCCCGGGCTGGACGAGATCGGTACCGCGCTGACCAGCCGCGACGACGGCCAGCTCTTCCTGCGGGCGCTGGCCGTCGTCGGCTGGGCGGGTTGGGCCACCTTCGCCCTCTCGGTGCTCGTCGAGATACCCGCCCGGGTCCTGCGCCGGCCAGCGATCCGGTTGCCCGGGCTCGGCCATCAGCAGCGTTGGGCCGCCGCCCTGGTCGGCTCGGTGGCGATGGTGCTGGCGTTCGGGCCGGCCGCCACCGCTGCCAGCGCGGCCAGCCCTGCCGGCGTGGGACACGTGGCTGGGGGTCGGCAGTTGACTGGGAACGGGCAGCTGGCTGGGGCGAGTTTGGTGGTCGGGGTGGGGCGGCCGGTCACCGCGGACGGGCCGGTCGGGCCGGGACCGGCTTCCGGACCGGCGCCGCACTGGCTGACCGGCGAGCCGGCCTCCGGACCGGCGCCGGAGTGGCTGACGGGCGAGCCGGCTTCCGGACCGGCGCCGGAGTGGCTGGTCGGGCCGCCGGACGAGAGAGGGACAGTGCCGGAGCCGGTCTACCGGGTGGAGCGGGGAGACTACCTGGGCCACATCGCCGGCCGGTACCTCGGTGACTTCGACCGCTATCCGGAGCTGGCCCGGCTCAACGAGATCCGCGACCCGGACCGCATCCGGCCGGGCCAACTGCTGCACCTGCCGCCGGCCGCCGAGGATCGGGGCGCCCGACAGCACGCCACCGGCCTGGTCGCGGTCCCGCCGCCGCCCGGCGGTTGGCCGGAGGCCGCACCCGCAGCTCCGGCGCCACAGGGCGAGCAACCGCCGGCACCACAACCGGCGCAGCCGCAGCCGCCGGCACCGCAGTCGGCACCGCAGTCGGCACCGCAATCGGCACCGCAGTCGGCGGTCGACCCGGGGCAGTCCGCCGATGCGCGGCAGCCGGCCGGCACGCCGCCCGCCCAGCCCTCCGGTAGCGCCGACGGGCGCGGCTCCTCCAGCGGTGCTGAGGGGCTCGGCCCCGCCAGCGGTACGGAGGGTGCCGGCGGCACGTACGCGGTCGGCGCGTCCCGGGCCGGAGCGGTGGAGGAGCTGAACCGGCCACTCGCGGTCTCCGCGGTGCTCGCGGTGGCCGGCATCGTCGGTGCGCAGATCGGGGCGGTCTTCGGGCTGCGTAACCGCTCCGCCCGCCGCCCATCGCTGCCCGGCGGTGGCCGGCACCGGTCGACCGGCCGGATGACCGGATGACCGCCGGATGACCGGATGACCGGATGACCGCCGGCTGACCGCTCCTGCGTCCTCAGCGTCAGGGCAGGCGGGTCTGTAGGACGCCGCCGATCACCCGGGTGGGCAGGACCTGCTGGTCGGTGCCGGCCGGGCCGTGCACCACCTCGCCGTTGTCGAGGTCGAAGGTGCTGCCGTGCCAGGGGCACCGCACACAGGTCCGCCCGTTCACGGTGGTCACCTCGCCGGCGCCGAGCGGGCCGCTCTGGTGGGCGCACCGCTCCAGCATGACGGTGACGTCGTCGCCGTCCCGGTAGACCACCACCGCGACGTCGTCGACCCGACGGGTGAGCAGCTCGTGTTGCGGCAGGGCGGACATGTCCGCCACCGCGTGCCAGCCATCCTCGATCAGCCGCAGTTCCGGAACGCCATGGTTGACACCCGCCCCCTGTTTGTAGGCGAGGTGCCCCCCGAGGAACCCGCCGCCGCCGACCGCCGTCAGGCCCACGAGGCCGAGGGCACGGCCGAGACCGTGCCGCCCGGTCAGCCGGGCGGCAAGTGAGCCGGCGTACATCGCCAGGCCGACTCCGTTGGCGAGCGCGTGCACCAGACCCACCCGCTGCTGTTCCCGGGAGAGCGAGGCCCAGTCGTTCCATCCGGCGACGATGGCCGGAACCGCGCTGGCGGTGCCGGCGGCCACCAGCGTGGTGGCGGCGCGCCGCTGACCGGGCATCAGGTCGAGGACGGCGCTGCTGACCCAGGCCCCGATGGGCAGCTGCACCAGCGCCGGGTGCAACGGATGCCCCAGCCCGACCCCGTGCAGGACGTCGCGGAGCCGCTGCGGTCGGATCGCCGCCGCAACCACCTGCTGGACGCGTTCCGACGTACGGTCCAGGCCGGTCGCCTGCTCGAGTCTGGTCAAAATGCCTCGCATCGGCGGTAACTTCCCGCCGCCGGGCCCGGGCAAACCTCCGCACCCCGCCAACACCAGGCCGATACGCCCGGACGGGTGGCGGCCATGCCCGGTGCGGGTGGCTGCCGTCCGGACGGGTGACCGGCATGGCCGGGGCCGGCCGGGGTAGACCGCCCGACATGCGGATCGCGATCACCGGAGCCACCGGCAACGTCGGCACCGCCTTGCTGCGCCGGTTGGCCGGCGAGCCGGACATCGAGGTGATCGGCATCGCGCGGCGCCGTCCGGCGCCGGAGGCGGGGCCGCCGTACGACCGGGTGCGCTGGCACGCCGCCGACCTCGGCGACCCGGCCTGCCTGCACCCGCTTGCGGAGGAGCTGGCCGGGGCGGACGCCGTGGTGCATCTGGCCTGGCAGGTCCAGCCCAGCCACCACCGGGCGCAGCTGCGCCGGGCCAATCTCAACGGCAGTCGGCACGTCGTCAACGCGATGCTCGCGGCCGGGGTGCCGAAGCTGGTCTACGCCTCCTCGGTCGGCACGTACGCGCCCGGGCCGACGGATGCTCGGGTGGACGAGAACTGGCCGGTCACCGGCATCGGGCGATCCGGCTACAGCGCCGACAAGGCGGCGGTGGAGGCGATGCTCACCGCCGCCGAGCGGGACTATCCGGTACTCCGGGTGACCCGACTACGCACGGCGCTGGTGCTCCAGCACGACGCCGGGGCCGAGATCACCCGGTATTTTCTCGGCCGGTTCGCCCCGGCCTCGCTGCTCCGCCCGGGGCGGCTGCCGGTGGTGCCCCGACATCCGGTGGTGCCGCGACACCGGCGGCTGCGCGTCCAGGTGGTGCACGCCGACGACGCCGCCGAAGCGTACCTGCGGGCGGTGCGCGGCGACCGGTCGGGAGCGTTCAACATCGCCGCCGAACCCGTGCTGGACGGGACGGTGGTCGCGGCGGAGCTGGGCGGCTGGGCGGCGCCGCTGCCGCTGGCCCTGCTGCGGCTGTTGAACCGGGCCGCCTGGCGGAGCCGGCTCGTCCCGGCCGACGAGCGCTGGCTGGAGATGGGGGCCGCCGTTCCGCTGATGGACTGCTCCCGGGCCGACCGCGAGCTGGGCTGGCGGCCTCGGCGGAACGCCCGGGAGGCGCTGCGCGATCTCGTTGCCGGGATCGCCGCCGGTGCGGGGACCGGCGGCCCGCCGCTGCGGCCGGGTCGCGAGACCCCCGACCGGCGGGCGGCCTGACCGGCCCGGACGGCGTGACCCGGCCCGGACGGCGTGACCTTTCGGCGGGTACGCCCCCGGGCCGACAACTCGGGCTGGCACAGTGGACACCATGGATCGGATTCGGGTGCAGGAGTGGATCGATGGATACGAGCGGGCCTGGCGTACGCCGGGCACCGAGACGCTCTCGACGCTCTTCACCTCCGACGCGACCTACCTGCAGGGCCCCTACCGCGAGCCGGTGGTGGGGCTGCGGGACATCTGCACGATGTGGGAGGCCGAACGGGACGGCCACAACGAGGAGTTCGGGATGAGCAGTGAGATCATCGCGGTGGACGGCGACGTGGCGGTGGCCCGGCTCGAGGTCCGGTACGGCACCGGCCAGGAGTTCCGGGACCTGTGGCTCATGACGTTCGCGGGGGACGGCCGGTGCGCCGCGTTCGAGGAGTGGCCCTTCTCGCCGCCGGCCTGACCCGTCTCATCGCAAGCGACGGACGGCGGGGACAAGGAGACGGCCCGGAGAGGCGGTTCGGCGATGGGCGGCGGTGGGCCGGTGGCGACCGGCGGAAGCGGTGCCGGTGGTGGGCCGGTGGCGACCGGCGGAAGCGGCGCCGGTGGTGGGCAACTGGCTCCCGGGGACGCGGTGACGATCCATCTGGTCAAGGCGCCCCGGCCGGATCTCCACTACCCCGCGTCGGTGCTGGCCGACGACGGCATCCACCTGGTCGTCCGCGCACCGTGGGGCAAGGCGGCGGTCCGGGACATGGGTTTCGTCCGCTTCGAACCGGGTGACGTCTGGATCGAGCACTACTGGCGGGACCGGTGGTATTCGGTCAAGGAGGTATACGACGCCGGCGGCGCGCGGAAGGGCTGGTACTGCGACGTGACCCGGCCGGCCACCGTCACCGGCCGGGTGGTCGTGGTGCCGGACCTGGACCTCGACCTGTGGACGTCCGCGGACCGGAGTCAGGTGCTCCGGCTCGACGAGGACGAGTTCCTCGCCAGCGGCCTGGCGGAACGCGACCCGGAGGCGGCGGCCCGGGCCAGGCAGGCCCTCGACGAACTCGCCGCGCTCGCCGCCGAGGGCTTCGGCCCGCTCACCCGGCCGTGACCGATCAGGGAGTGGTCAGGGGGTGCGCGCGCCGATCCGGACGGGCATCCTGATCCGGTGGGCGTACGAGTTGAGGAAAGCGGCCCGGTGCAGACGATCGTGCTGTCCCGTCCAGAGAGCCGGAACGCGGTGGACGGCCCGACCGCGAGGGCCCTGGCGGACGCCTTCCGGACCTTCGACGCCGACCGGCACGCCTCGGTGGCGGTGCTCTGGGGCGAGGGCGGCACGTTCTGCTCCGGCGCCGACCTGAAGGCGATCACCACCCCGAGCGGCAACCGGGTCGAGCCGGACGGCGACGGCCCGATGGGCCCGACCCGGATGCGTCTCGGCAAACCGGTGATCGCCGCCGTCGCCGGGTACGCCGTCGCGGGCGGGTTGGAGCTGGCGCTCTGGTGCGACCTGCGGGTCGCCGAGTCCGACGCGGTTTTCGGGGTCTTCAGCCGGCGCTGGGGCGTACCGCTGATCGACGGAGGCACCGTCCGGCTGGCCCGGCTGATCGGGCAGAGCCGGGCGATGGACCTGATCCTCACCGGCCGCCCGGTGCCGGCCGCCGAGGCGTACGAGATGGGGTTGGTCAACCGGCTCGTCGGGCCGGGCGAGTCGCGGGCCGCTGCCGAGGCGCTGGCCGCCGAGATCGCCGCCTTCCCGCAGACCTGCCTGCGCAACGACCGGCTCTCCACGCTGGCCGCCGCCGGCCGGACCGAGGAGGAGGCGATGCGCACCGAGCTGGCGTACGGGATGAACTCGCTCGCCGTCGACGCGACCGAGGGGGTGGCCCGGTTCACCTCGGGCGCGGGCCGCCACGGCTCCTACCAGCCCTCCCGTCCCCCATAGGGGGCCGTCGTCCCCGGCGTCGGGCCGCTGCCCGGGCGCGGGCCGACGCCGGGGACGTTTCAGGCCGGCAGCGACGGGAGCGGCAGCGGCAGTGCGGGCAGGCCGTCGAGGCTGGTGCCGACGTGGTCCTTCCGCTCACAGTATGCCGCGAACTCCTCGTCGGTCTTCCGGCCGAAGTAGTCGGTGTGCAGCGCCCGCTCCTCCCGGTAGTCCAGCAACGGGACCGCGTAGCCGCAGCTGTCGCTGATCCGGCGCGCACTGACCACGACGATCGCCCGCTGCCCCGGCGCGCCGTCCTGCTGTGGGAAGTGCCGGACGAGCTCCGGCCACCGGGGGTCGTCCCGGAAGACCGCCTCGCCCCGGCCGTGCACCCGGACGATGGTCGGCGGGCCATCGAAGGCGCACCACATCAGGGTTATCCGGCCGTTCTCCCGCAGGTGCGCGACGGTCTCCGCGCCGCTGCCACCGAAGTCGAGATATGCCACGGTCTGCTCGTCGAGCACCGCGAGCGAGCCGGCGAGCCCCTTCGGCGAGACGTTGACGTGTCCGTCGGCACCGAGCGGCGCCGTCGCCACGAAGAAGACCTTCTGGTTCTCGATGAAGCTCCGCAGCCTGCCGTCGATCCGGTCGTAGGTCTTGCCCATGCGCATCCTCCCCCATCCGCCGAGCCGCCGAACCCGCCGGGCCGCCGCCGGGTCAGCGTGGTTAGGAAGGGACCCTTCCTATACAAAAAACGATAACGGGGGGCCCTGCCTTGCGTGGGTCCGCCGGCGGCGGGGTCGGCGTCCCCGCCGCCGGCGTCACCACCGCGGCACCGGTGAGATCGGCGTACTCACCGGCGCCGGCGGCCACCTCGCGGAGCGCGGTGGCTCGCCACCGGCTCGCGCACCGTCAGCCCTGCTCGGCGGTACGCATCCAGACGGCGGTGTCGGAGGGCAGCAGATTACCGTCCACCGGCCGGCTGGCCAGTAGGCGGCTCTGGTGCGGCGGGAGCGGCACGGGTGTGCCGGAGAGGTTCACCACGCAGGCGAACCCGGGATCCCGGGCGAAGGCCAGGACGCCGTCCGGCGCCGGCAGCCAGCGCAGTGTCCCGTCGCCGAGGGCCGGCAGGCCGCGCCGGATCCGGATCGCCTCGCGGTAGAGCTCCAGCATGGAGTGCGGGTCGCTGGTCTGTGCCTGTACGGTCTGGTCCTTCCAGGCGGCCGGTTGGGGCAGCCAGGGTGCGGCGGTGGCGCCGTCGGGGCTGAACCCGAACGGTGCCGTGTCGCCGGACCAGGGCAGCGGCACCCGGCAGCCGTCGCGTCCGGGGTCGACGAATCCGGAACGCGGGAACATCGGGTCCTGGCGCAGAGCCGGCGGGATGTCCTCGACCTCCCAGAGCCCCAGCTCCTCGCCCTGATAGACGTAGGCGGCGCCGGGGAGGGCGAGGGAGAGCAGGGCGGCGGCCCGGGCCCGCACCGTACCCAGTTCCAGGTCGGTGTAGGTGCCCTCCCGCTTGCTGGCGAAGCTGAACGTGGTGTCCGTCCGGCCGTACCGGGTCACGATCCGGGTCACGTCGTGGTTGGAGAGCACCCAGGTGGCCGGGGCGTCGATCGCGGCGTGCTCGGCCAGCGTCCCGTCGATGCTCTCCCGCAGCTTGGCCGCGTCCCAGGCGCAGCTGAGGAAGTCGAAGTTGAACGCGGTGTGCAGCTCGTCCGGTCGGAGGTAGTTGGTGAACCGCTGCCGGTCCGGCAGCCACACCTCGCCGATCAGGGCACGGGGCTCGGGATAGCTGTCGGCGATCCGTCGCCAGCTCCGGTAGATGTCGTGCACCCCGTCCAGGTCGTGGAACGGGTGCGGCGCCCCCTCCACCACCTCGGGCAGGGTGGCGTCCTTGAGCAGCAGCGCCGCCGAGTCGATCCGGATGCCGTCCACTCCCCGGTCGAACCAGAACCGGAGGATCTCCTCGAACTCGGCGCGTACCCGGGGGTGGTCCCAGTTGAAGTCCGGCTGCTCGGCGGCGAAGAGGTGCAGGTACCAGTCGCCCGGGGTGCCGTCCGGGTTGGTGGTCCGGGTCCAGGTCTGGCCACCGAACTCGCCGACCCAGTCGGTCGGCGGCCGGTCCCCGTCCGGGCCGCGGCCGGGGCGGAACCAGAACAACTCCCGCTCCGGCGCGCCGGGACCGCCGGCCAGCGCGGCCTGGAACCACGGGTGCCGGTCGGAGCAGTGGTTCGGCACCAGGTCGGCGATGATCCTCAGGCCCTGCCGGTGCGCCTCGGCGATCAGCTCCTCCAGCTCGGCGAGGGTGCCGAAGACCGGCTCCACCGAGCGGAAGTCGGAGACGTCGTAGCCGGCGTCGGCCATCGGGGACGGATACCAGGGACCGAACCAGATGGCGTCGACGCCCAGCCCGGACAGGTAGTCCAGCCGGGTGCGGATGCCGGCGAGGTCGCCGATGCCGTCGCCGTTGCCGTCGGCGAAGCTGCGCGGGTAGACCTGGTAGATCACCGCGTCTCGCCACCACGGGCGGCTGTCTGAACTGGACACGAGTACCTGCTCTCTGGATCGGCCCGCCGACCGCCGGTGTGTGCCACGTTTCGTGGCGATGACGATACAAACTCGCGTACGCCACCGCAATAATCCGACAGAAGTCTGAAAGATAGCGACTACCCTGCCTGCGAAGCTGGGCAGGCCAAAGCGCCCCTGGACAGGGGAGGCACGCCGGGGCAGTGGTTGCCGGGAATCAGTGGCCGGGGGCCGGGGCGGTGGAGCCGCGTACCACCAGTTCGGGTTCGAAGAGCAGCTCGTCGGTGAGCACCCCGACCCCGTCGATCTGGTTCACCAGCAGGTCCACCGCGGCCTGGCCCATCGTCTCGATCGGCTGCCGGACCGTGGTCAGCGGCGGATCGGTGCAGGTCATCAGCGCCGAGTCGTCGAAGCCGACCACCGAGATGTCGGCCGGTACGGCGCGACCCAGCCGGCGGGCAGCCCGGATGGTGCCGAGCGCCATCACGTCGCTGGCGCAGATGATCCCGGTCACGCCGCGCTCGATCAGTTTGCTCGCCGCGACCCGGGCCCCCTCCATGGAGAAGCTGGAGCGCTCGACGCACTCCTCGTCCTCGGCCCAGCCGGCGATCTTCGCCATCGCGGCCAACTTCCGCCGGGACGGCACGTGGTCGGCCGGACCCAGCACCAGCCCGACCCGCTCGTGCCCGAGCGACCGAAGGTGCCCGTACGCCTGCTCGACCGCGACCGCGTCGTCCGTGGAGACGCAGGGGAAGCCGAGCTCGTCCACGCCGGCGTTGACCAGTACGACCGGCAGGCCCCGGTCGGTGAGCCGCCGGTAGTGGTCGTGCGGGGCGTCGGCCAACGCGTACGAGCCACCGGCGAAGATCACCCCGGAGACCTGGTGGTCGAGCAGCATCTCCACGTAGTCCGGTTCGGAGATCCCGCCGATCGTACGGGCGCAGAGCGCCGGGGTGAGCCCGCGCTGGGCGAGCGAACCGGTGACCACCTCGGCCAGGGCCGGGAAGATCGGGTTCTGCAACTCCGGGAGGACGAGCCCGACCAGCCGGGCCCGTTCGCCGCGCAGCTTGCTGGGGCGCTCGTAGCCGAGCACGTCCAGGGCGGTGAGTACGGCGACCCGGGTGCTCTCCGAGACACCGCCCCGGCCGTTGAGCACCCGGCTCACCGTGGCCTCGCTGACCCCGGCCTTCCGGGCCACCTCGGTGAGTCTTCTGGTCACGGCCGAGATCGTACGTCAGCCGGCTGCAAAAACCGAACCATCGTCAGCCGTGACCGGGCGGCCGGACGCCAGTGCCGCCGCACCGTTTCCGCGCTCACGACGCACCGTTGCGCGAGCGCGGCAACGGGTCGCACGGTCACGACAGCAGGTCCCGGACGGCCGTCTCGATGGCGCGGTGGAAGGTGGGATAGGCGTAGATCATTCCGGCAAGGGTGGTCACCGGCACCTCGGCGTGCACCGCGACCGCCAGGGCGCTCAGCACCTCGCCGCCGGCCGGACCGGCCGAGGTGGCGCCGAGCAGCACGCCCCGCTCCGCGTCACCGACCAGCTTGACGAAGCCCTCACCGCCCACCCCGTGGATCCAGCCCCGGCTGGAGTCGGAGAGCGGAGTGAAGCCGATCCGCACGTCGTAGCCCTGCTCCCGGGCCTGCCGCTCGGTGAGCCCGACCGCGCCCACCTCGGGATCGGTGAAGGTCACCCGGGGCAGCGCGCGGTAGTCCGCCCGCCGCCCGTCACCGGCCGAGCCGCCGCCCGCGCCACCCGCCGCAGCGTCGCCCGCGCCGGCGCAGCGCAGGATGTCGTCGATCGCGATCGCCGCCTGATACATCGCGACGTGGGTGAAGGCGCCGTGCCCGGTCGGATCGCCGACCGCCCAGATCCCGTCGGCGACCCGCATCCGGTCGTCGGTCTCCAGGAACCGCGTGGTCGGGTCCAGCCCGACCGTCTCCAGGCCGAGCCCGTCGAGGGCGGCCCGCCGGCCGGTCGCCACCAGCAGCCGTTCGCCGTGCAGGCGGGCGCCGTCGGTCAGGTGCAGGGTGAAGCCGTTGCCGTCGTGCTCCACCCGCTCGGCACGGGCTCCGGTGTGCACCGTCACCCCGTCCGCGCGCAACGCCGCGGCGACCAGCTCCGACGACTCCGGCTCCTCCATCGCGAGTACCCGCCCGCCCGCCTCGACCATGCCGACCCGCACACCAAACCGGGCGAAGACCTGGGCCAGCTCGGCGCCGATCGCCCCGCCACCCAGCACCACCAGCGACTCGGGCAGCTCGGCCAGCTCCATCGCTTCCCGGTTGGTCCAGTACGGCGTGCCTTCCAGCCCGGGCAGCGGCGGGATCACCGGCGTACTGCCGGTCCCCAGCACCACGCCGATCCGGGCCCGGTAGAGCTCGTCACCGACCTGGACCAGACCGGGGCCGACCAGCCGGCCGCTGCCCCGGACGAACCGGCCGCCCTTGGCGGTGAACCGTTCGACCCCGGCGTCGTCGGTCCAGCCGGCGGTGGCCTCCTCGCGGATCCGCTTGGCCACCGTGCTCCAGTCCGGCTCGACCGTGGCCCGGCCGGCCACCTGGTCGACCCGGCGCGCCTCGGCGAGCGCGTTGGCCGCCCGGATCATCATCTTGCTCGGCACGCACCCCCAGAACGGGCACTCGCCGCCGACCAGGTCGCGTTCGATGCCGACGACCGAGAGGCCGGCGGCGGCGAGCCGGCCAGCCGCCTCCTCGCCGCCCACGCCGAGCCCGACCACCACCACGTCGACGTCCGCCGTCACGTCCGGTCCCACCGGTCCGTCGGCGGGCGCGCCGCCGTCACCGGCCACGCGCATCCGTTCCTGTTCAGCCATACCGCCAGCTTTCCCGATCCGCCTCGGGGCGACCAGGCGGACCGCCGGGGCGTGCGGGGTCGGCTCCCGGTCCGGACGCCCCCGGAATGACCCTGATCGGTGCTCCGAAAGGTTCGAATCATACTATCTCGCACAAGGTCTCACGACTCTGTCCACTATCTGCGGTAGCTAGGTCGTGTCTTTTCAAAACACAATCGAGATCTTGCGGAAATGAGTCGGTCTCGCTACAGTGACCCCACTCACACACTCGACGCCACGCAGCTCCAGGGCCTGGTCACCCAACGGATCGGCAGAGGTCATGGAGACTCCCCGTTCCCGAAGGGATGGACAGATGTCCGTACCGCAGCACCGGAAGGCCGCGGCGCTGGCGCTCGTGGCCGGCCTGGGGCTCAGCCTCACGGCATGTTCGACGAAGAGCAGCGACGACGACAACGCCGGCGGCAAGGTCACCATCACGGTCGACTGCCAGCCGGTCGGCTCCCAGAAGGAGCTGTTGCAGAACTGGAACGACGACGTCGCCGAGTTCCAGCGGCAGAACCCCGACATCGTCGTCAAGAGCGTGAGCGTCGGCGAGCAGTGCAACAACCCGCCGGACTTCACCGCCCGGCTGGCCGGCGGCACCGTGACCGACGTCTTCTACGGCTACATGACCGACATGCAACAGGTGCTCGACTCCGGGCAGGCGATGGAGATCACCGAGTTCGCCACCGAGGAGACGGTCCCGACCTGGGACAGCGTCGACCCGGCGCTCAAGGAGGTCTTCAGCGACGGCGGCAAGCTCTACGCCGTACCCGTGAAGAACTACTCGATGGGCCTGGTCTACAACAAAGCCCTCTTCCAGCGGGCGGGGCTCGACGTGGACAACCCCCCCAAGACGTGGCCCGAGGTCCGCGACGCCGCCAGGAAGATCTCCGCGCTCGGCGACGGCATCGCCGGCTACGCCGAATACAGCGCCGGCAACACCGGTGGCTGGCACTTCACCGCCCTGCTCTACTCACAGGGCGGCCAGATCCTGACCCCGGACGGCAAGAAGGCCGACTTCCACAACCCGATGGGCCGGCAGGTGCTGCAGAACCTCAAGGACATGCGGTACGGCGACGACAGCATGGGCGCCCGCCAACTGCTGCAATGGGGCGACCTGCTGACCAACGCCGCCGCCGGCAAGGTCGGCATGTTCGTCGGAGCGCCGGACTCCACCCAGGCGATCGTCAGCCAGTTCCAGGGCAGGTTCCAGGACTGGGCGATGGGCCCGCTGCCCGGCCAGGACGGCCCGGCGAAGGCCACCCTCGGCGGCGGCGAGGGCTACTTCTTCAAGAAGGGCCTCACCCCCGAGCAGGTCCGGGCCGGCCTGAAGTGGATCGCGTACCAGAAGCTGACGCCGGGCAAGGGCCAGTTCGACTACGTCCGGGCCAAGCCGCAGAACTATCCGGTCGGCCTGCCCCAGCCGCTGCTCTTCGCGAACGGCACCGAGGCGCAGAAGCAGGAGCTGGAGCTGCGCAGGGCGAACGCGAACGTCGACACCGCGAACTTCGCCGTCTTCGAGGCGAACCCGATCCCGATCAAGGGTGAGCCGCGTAACGCGCAGGCGATCTACGCGGTGCTCGACGGTGCCATGTCCGGCGTGCTGACGAACCCGAACGCCGACATCGACGCGCTGCTCAGGACCGCCGAGGAGAAGGTCAACCAGCTACTCGCCAGCGAGAGCTGACCGCGTGGGGGTGGGGGCCGGCGCGCCCGGTCCCCACCGCCTGCGGTCCGCGCCGCCCGTCCGGTCACATCTCAGGCAGGGAGTTGCGTTGGCGACCACCACCGTCCCGGAGACCAGGAGTGCCGGGCGTCCCGCGCCGCCGTCCGCGGCGGGGCCGCGGCGGGCGAGCCTCGGCCGGAAGGTACGGGACAACCTCACCGGGCACGCCTTCCTGATCGGAGCCGTGGCGTGCTTCGCCGTCTTCTCCTGGTATCCGATGGTGCGCGGCGTCGTCATGAGCTTCCAGCGCACCCGGCGCGGCGAGACCACCTGGGTGGGCTGGGACAACTACGCCCGCATCCTCGACGACCCCAGCTTCTGGACCGCATGGAGGAACACCCTCTATTTCACGCTCCTCGCGCTGGTGCTCGGCTACGCCGTGCCGTTCTTCGTGGCCATCCTGCTCAACGAGTTCCGGCACGCCAAGGGCTACCTGCGGATCCTGGTCTACCTGCCGGTGATGCTGCCGCCGGCGTCGGCGCTCTTCCTCTTCAAGTTCTACGCGTACGACCCCAGCGACGCCGGACTCTTCAACGCGATCCTGAAGGCGCTGCACCTGCCGACGTCGGAGTGGATGCAGTCGCCCGAGATGACGATGCCGGCGATGGTGATCGCCTCGACATGGATGAACATGGGCAGCGCGGTGCTGATCTACCTGGCGGCGTTGCAGAACATCCCCGGTGATCTCTACGAGGCCGCCGAACTGGACGGCGCCGGGATCTGGCGCCGGATCCTGCACGTGACCATCCCGCAGACCCGGCTGATCCTGCTGCTCCTGGCGATGCTGCAGATCATCGCCACGATGCAGCTCTTCATCGAGCCGCTGATCCTGGCCAACGGCGCGGGTGCGGAAGACTCGGCGACCTCGGTGGCGTACCTGATCTACCAGCACGGCTTCTTCCAGAACGACCTCAACGGCGCCGCCGCACTCGGCGTGATCATGCTCGTGGTGCTGGCCGGCTTCTCCGCCGTCTACCTGCGGCTCACCTCGAAACAGGACTAGGACGGGCCAGACATGGCACAGGACTCCGGCACCCGTACCCTCATCTCGCACGCGCAGTTGCGGCGCGGGCGCGGCAGGGTCGTCTACTGGACGCTGCTCACCGCCGTCGTGCTGGTGTTCACGCTCGTCTTCCTCGGGCCGCTCTACTGGATGGTCACCGGGGCGCTCAAGTCCGGCCAGGAGCTCGCCCAGACGCCGCCGTCACTCTTTCCCGCCGATCCCCAGCCACAGAACTACGTCGACGCCTGGAACAACCTGGATCTGGCCAAGCTGCTCTTCAACACGTTCTACTACGCGACCGGGGCGCTGCTGTTCCAGCTCGTCCTCGACACCGCGGCGGCGTACGCCTTCTCGAAGCTCCGCCCGGTCTTCGGCAACGTGCTCCTCGGGATGATGCTGGCGACGCTGATGATCCCGGCAATGGTCCTCATCGTCCCGCAGTACGTGACCGTGATCGACCTGCCGGTCCTGCACATCAACCTGCTCGACTCGCCGTTCGCCATCTGGCTGCCCCTGGTCGCGAACGCGTTCAACATCTTCCTGCTGAAGCGCTTCTTCGACTCGATTCCCGAGGAGCTGATGGCGGCGGCGGTGATGGACGGCGCGACGCCGCTGCGCACGCTCTGGTCGATCATCCTGCCGATGTCACGCCCCATCCTCGGGGTGGTCTCGATCCTCGCGGTGACGGCGGTCTGGAAGGACTTCCTCTGGCCGAAGCTGGTCATGCCGTCGCCGGAGACCCGAACGGTCAGCGTCGGCATCTACGCCTTCTCCGGCGGCACGCCGATGAACGTGGTGGTCGCCGCCTCGGTCATCGCCGCGATCCCGACCGTGATCATCTTCCTGATCTTCCAGCGGAACATCATGTCCGGCCTGACCACGGGCAGCATCAAGGGCTGACTGCGTCACGGGCCGACGGCGTCACGGGCCGACGGCGTTGCGGCCGACGGCGTCAGGGGACGGCCGTCCCCGGTACCACCAGCGGGGCGCCGGCCGGGGCCAGCAGGGCTCGGGCGACCTCCACCGCCCGGCGCCGGCGCGGGACCACCGCCCGGCGGGCGAAGACCTCGTAGCCGCCGGCGACGACCTCGTCGAGGATGCCGCCGTACAGCACGTAGGCGGTGCGGATGCAGGACTGCGAGCCGGGGGCGAGCAGGGCCACCCCGGGCGCCGCCGCGGCATAGTGCTGCCGGGCGCGGCTCACCTCGTACTCGATGAGATCCCGGATGCCGGCGCTGCTCCGTCGGCGCTCGGCGGCGTCGGCCAGGTCGGCCGGGGTGACCCCGAACCTCGCCAGGTCCTCGGCCGGCAGGTAGACGCGGCCCCGGTCGAGGTCCTCGGCGACGTCCCGGATGAAGTTGGTGAGCTGGAAGGCGAAGCCGAGCTGCCGGGCCGGCTCCCGGGCGGCGGCCGGATCGGCGCTACCCAGGATCGGCAGCATCATCGTGCCGATCGCCGCGGCCGAACCCTCCATGTAGTCCAGCAGGTCGGCGTAGCGGGAATAGCTGGTGACGGTCAGGTCCATCGCCATGCTGTGCAGAAAGGCCGCGAAGTCGACCCGGTCCAGGTCGAAGACCGCGATGGTGTGCAGTACGGCCGGCAGCAGCGGATCGGTCACCGGCTCGCCGCGCAGCCCGGCCAGGAACCGCTCGGACCAGTCGGCGAGCCGGGCGGAGCGGAGCGCGGTCGGGAGTTCCTCGGTCCGATCCACGATCTCGTCGGCGTAGCGGGTGAAGCCGTAGAGGGCGTGCACGTGCCGCCGTTTCCACGCCGGTAGCAGCCGGGTCGCGAGATAGTAGGTCCGGCCGTGCCGTCGGTGCAGCTCACGACAGTGTTCGTAGGAGCTTTCGAGACTCGTGTCCACCGATCCTCCTCCGGCCAATCGACGCATGAATCGACGCAACTCGTACCCCTCAGGGTACGCTCGTCCGGTTTCCGGGGCACGGTTTCCGGGTCCGTCCGGGGTCAACAAGGGACCTTTTAGTTACAAAAGCGCTAAGAAGCTGTCTTGCTGACCTTGGACCAAGGATGATTGCGGCTCCAGGAGGTGATCAGGTGCGAACCGTACGTGGGCGGACCGACCGGGTGGTGGTGGTCGGTGCCGGGCTCGGCGGCCTCGCCTGCGCGCTGCACCTGGCCGGCGCCGGACGCCAGGTCACGGTGCTGGAGCGCGAGTCCGGTCCCGGCGGGCGGGCCGGGCGGCTCTCCGTCGACGGCTACGAGTTCGACACCGGGCCGACCGTGCTGACCATGCCCGACCTGCTCGCCGAGGCGCTCGGCGCGGTCGGCGAGGAACTGACCGACTGGCTCGACCTCGTCCCGCTCGACCCGACCTACCGGGCGCACTACCCGGACGGCTCCACTCTGGACGTCCTGCCGGACACCGCCCGGATGGCCGCCGAGGTGGCCCGGGTCTGCGGCCCCCGGGAGGCCGACGGCTACCTGCGGTTCGTCGACTACGCCCGCCGGCTCTGGCAGCTCGAACGCGCCGACTTCATCGACCGCAACCTCGACGGCCCGGCGGACCTGCTCACCGCCAACCTGCTCCGGCTGCTGGCCGCCGGGGCGTTTCGGAGGCTACAGACCAAGGTCGACCAGTTCTTCGCCGACCCCCGGACCCGCCGGATCTTCTCCTTCCAGGCGATGTACGCCGGCCTCGCCCCGCACGACGCGCTCGCCATCTACACCGTCATCTCCTACCTCGACTCGGTCGCCGGCGTGTACTTTCCGCGCGGCGGCATCCACGCGGTCTCCCGGGCGATGGCCGGCGCCGCCGAGAAACACGGGGTACGAATCAGGTACGGCACCCCGGTCACCCGGGTCGAGACGTCGGCCGGCCGGGCGACCGGAGTACGCACGGCCGATGGTGCCGTGGTGCCGGCCGACGTGGTGGTGCTCAACCCGGACCTGCCGGTCGCCCACCGCGACCTGCTGCCCGACGGCGCCCCACCCCGGCGGCTGCGATACTCGCCGTCCTGCGTGGTGCTGCATGTCGGGGCCGGGCAGGGCTACCGGGGAATCGCCCACCACAACATCCACTTCGGGCGGGCCTGGCGGCGCACCTTCGACGAGGTGATCCGGCGCGGCGAACTGATGTCGGACCCGTCGCTGCTGGTCACCAACCCGAGCCGGACCGACCCGTCGGTCGCGCCGACGGGTCGGCACGGCTACTACGTGCTCGCCCCGGTGCCCAACCTCGACAGTGGCGCCGGGCTGGACTGGCGCGGCGACCTGCCCCGCCGGTACGCGGACGACCTGCTCCGCACCCTGGAACGCCGGGGCTACGTCGGGCTGACCGAGAGCGTCGAGGTGCTCCGGATCGTCACCCCCGCCGACTGGGCCGACGCCGGGATGGCCGCCGGTACGCCGTTCGCCGCTGCGCACAACCTGTGGCAGACCGGCCCGTTCCGGCCGGGCAACCTGCACCGCACACTGCCCAACGTCGTCTTCGTGGGCTCCGGCACCCAGCCGGGAGTGGGCGTACCCATGGTGTTGATTTCCGGGAAGCTCGCCGCCGCCCGGGTGACTGGAGGGAGTGGCCGATGACAGCCGACCACCACACACCGCCCGACCACGACGGCATGCCGGGTGCGGCCGACCGCGACATACCGCGTGCTGCCGACGGCGGCATGCCGGCCGGGAAGGGCGGCAACCTGCCGGCCGGGAAGGGCGACGCGCTTCCCGGCGACCGCGAGACACACCTGGTCGAACTCGTCGACGAGGCCGGCAGGCCGGTCGGGATGCGGACCGTCGAGGAGGCGCACCGGCCGCCCGGCGAGCTGCACCGGGCCTTCTCGGTGCTGCTGATCGACCCGGCTGGGCGGATCCTGCTCCAGCAGCGGGCAGCCGTCAAGACCCGCTTCCCGTTGCGCTGGGCCAACACCTGCTGCGGTCATCCGGCTCCCGGCCAGCCACTCGGTGTGGCCGCCGCCCGGCGGCTGCGCGAGGAGCTCGGCATCGACGCCGGCCCGCTGACCGAGCTCGGCGTGTACCTCTACCGCGCCGAGGACCCTGGAACGGGTCGGGTGGAGTACGAGTACGACCACGTGCTCCGGGGCGATTTCACCGCCGACCGGCCCGTGCTGCCCAACCCGGACGAGGTGGCCGACCTGCGCTGGGTGCATCCGGACGAGCTGCGCGCCGGGCTGGAGGCCGAGCCGGAGGCGTACGCACCGTGGCTGGCCGGAGTGTTCGACCGCCTCACCGACCCCGCACCGCCGCCACCGCCCCCGGCACAGTCGACCGCACCGTCCACAGCCCCCGCCGGCACACCGTCCACAGCCCCCGCCAGCGCGGCGCCGGCAGCCTCGCACCGGTCGAACAACCGCGGTCGGTGGCAGCAGGGCCCGGCCACCGCAGGCCAGGAGGACAACCCGGCGGAGCGGTCAGGTGGCCGATGACCGGCCCGGCAACCGGGCGGCCGACGACCGGCTGGCCGCACACGGTCCCCGCGACCAGGTGGCCGACGACGGGCTGAGCGCCGGTGCCGTCGCACGCCGGCTCGGCATCGCCGTCACCACGCTGCGGAGCTGGCACCAGCGATACGGGCTGGGCCCGAGCCGGCACGTGCCGGGTCAGCACCGGCGGTACAGCGCCGAGGACCTCGCCCGGCTGGACGTGATGCGCCGGCTCACCACCGAGGGGATCACCCCGGCCGAGGCCGCCCACTGGGCACGGCGGGGCGGCGTACCCGGGCAGCGTCCGCATCCGGAACGGTTGCCGCCGGCCCGGCACGGCGGCGGTGCGACGATCCCCGTCGGGCGGGCCGGGCCGGCGGCGCACGGCCTGGCCCGGGCCGCGATGCGACTCGACCCGCTCTCGATGCGCGCGACCATCACGGCCGCGATCGAGGCCGAGGGCGTCGTCGCCACGTGGGAGGGGATGCTCCGGCCGGTCCTTGCCGGCATCGGCGAGCGTCACGCCACCACCGCCGGATACGTCGAGGTGGAGCACCTGCTGTCCCGATGCGTGTCGGAGGCGCTCGCGGCGGTGCCCCGGCCACCGGTCGACCGTGCGCCACCCCGGATCCTGCTCTCCTGCGCCGAGGAGGAGCAGCACAGCCTCCCGCTGGAGGCGCTGGCCGCCGCGCTCGCCCAGGCGGGCGTGCACTGCCGGCTACTCGGCGCACGGATGCCGGTGAGCGCGCTGCTCGACGCCGTCGGCCGGACCGCCCCGGCGGCCGTGGTGCTCTGGTCGCACACGGCGGCGACCGGGGACCCGGGCCAGCTCATCGCGGTGCGGAGGGCCCACCGGCCGCCGCCGCTGCTGGCCGCCGCCGGTCCCGGCTGGCCGCCGGAGTTGCTGCCGGTCGGGGTACGCAGCCCGGCGACGCTCGCCGAGGCGCTTGCGCTGCTCGCGGAGGTACCCGACTTTTCGGGACGGTGATCCGGGTATCGAGCATTCGGGACATCACTCCCGCACGCACGTCCGCTAACGTGGGGCAGCCGTAACCCGAAAGCCCCTCGGGAGTCGCCGCGTGAGAAGACGTACTGCGGTCGTCGCCGGTCTCGTCCTGGTGCTGCTGTCCGCCGGTTGCGCGAACGGGAAGCCCAGCTCCAGCAGCTCACCGCTGCCCTATCCACCGATCCCGCTGGTTTCCGTCGCACCATCGGCCGCACCGACCACGCCGCCCGCCGCGAAGCCGGCCCGCAAGCCGGCCCCGCGAGCGAAGATCGGCCCGCTGAACACGCAGCGGATGACCGGGGTACGCGCGGTCGCGCTGACCTTCGACGACGGGCCCCATCCACAGTGGACCCCGAGGCTGCTCGACCAGCTCCGCCAGGCGAAGGTCAAGGCCACCTTCTGCGTACTCGGGGTGAAGGTCAAGAGCTATCCGGCGCTGGTGCGGCGGATGGTGCGGGAGGGCCACACGCTCTGCAACCACAGCTGGCAGCACGATCTGGAGCTGGGGTCCCGGAGCACCGCGCAGATCCGGGCCGACCTGCGCCGGACCAGCCAGGAGATCCAGCGGGCGGTGCCCGGAGTCCGGATCCCGTACTATCGCCAGCCCGGCGGCAAGTGGACCCCGGCCATCGTCCAGGTTTCCCGCGAACTCGGGATGAAGCCGCTGCACTGGGATGTCGACCCCGCCGACTGGGACGACACCAGCACTCCGGAGATCAGCAAACGGGTGGCCCAGCAGGCCCGGCCGGGTTCGATCGTGCTGCTGCACGACGGCGGCGGTGACCGAAGTCGCACCCTCGGCGCCTGCCGCACCGTGATCAGCTCCCTGAAGCGCAAGTACGGGATCACCCGGCTGCGGTAAGGTGGTTTGAGGCACTTTGTCCTAGAGGCAATACCGGTTTGGCCGTGCGGCTGGCCATCACGTATGCTTTCCAGGCCTCCGGCGGGGCCGGATGGGAGCACAGCCGCTGAAGTTGTCATGTGCAATGATGGCGGGGCCGCCCTCATCGTCTAGCGGCCCAGGACGCCGCCCTTTCAAGGCGGTAGCACGGGTTCGAATCCCGTTGGGGGCACGACCCCGGCTCAGGCCGGGTCAGCACGTCGCAAGGTCCTGTGGAGCAGTTGGAGTGCTCGCCGCCCTGTCAAGGCGGAGGTCGCGGGTTCAAGTCCCGTCAGGACCGCCAGCGCTGCTCGCCATGCGACCACGTGTGTGGCGGTCGGCGTTTCGGAGCAGGTCACCCAGCGCGACATCGGTTCGTCGCGCAGGTAACATGAGCCGAGCAACGCGGCCAGGTAGCTCAGTTGGTACGAGCGTCCGACTGAAAATCGGAAGGTCGGCGGTTCGACCCCGCCCCTGGCCACATAGCCTTTCGCCGGGCTATGACAGCGCTGACCAGCAGACGCCGGTCGGCGCTGTTGCTATTTCCGGCGTAAACGTCCCCGCCCTCCCGGCTACGGCCGCCACCTCAACCAACCACCACGGCGAGCGAGTAGCCGGTGATCGGGTAGCGTCCGGCCGGCCAGGACGGGCCAGCCGCTACCCGATCACCGGACGGACCGCTCGGGCGGTGGGCCCAACTGCTGGCGGAGCCGGCCGAGGTCGTTGGCGAGCAGCGCGAAGAGAGCGAGCAGGGCGGCGAGGCCGACACTGACCAGGATCGCGAAGCCGCGCTCGGCGCCCTCGGGCGCCGACACCACTCCGAGTACCGCCGCCGTGATCGCGGCCAGCCCCATCCCGATCCGGCCGACCCGGGCCAGCAACACCGCCCGGGACATCCGGGCCCGGATGTCCCGGCCCGCGTCGAGCCCCCGCCCCGCGTCGAGCCCCCGCCCGGCGTCGAGCCCGCGTCGGGCCCACCAGGCGGCGATGGCCAGCGTGCCGGCGCCGAGCATCCCGGCGGTGCCGACGAGCGCCCAGGGCAGCCCGATCCGGTCGGCATCGGTGCGGGCCACCGCCAGGCCCGCGCGGGCGACCAGGGCGGAGACGAGCACCGCCAGCAGGTACGAGGTGACGACCACCAGCAGCCGGCGCCGGAGTCGGCGGCGGTCGGCGTCGAACGTGGCGGCTACCTGCGGCAATCCGCACCTCCTCCGGTCGCCGTCGCCCCGCCGCAGGGCCGGACGGGCACTCGGACAGCGCTCCCGGCCGATGCTAATCGGCGGCGGCACACGGCAATCGACGATCTACCGCTCGGCGCAGGGATCGACCGTCCACCGCTTGTAAAGGTGCACAGCTCAGCCGCAGCCGGTATGGTCCCGGCCTATGGGACAGGAGACTACGAACGCCTCCGATATCCAGCAGGCCACCACCAGATACTCGGTACGCAGTAGCCTCCGTATCCCGGGTCCCGCCGACCGGGCGTTCGGCATTTTTACCGAGGGGATCGCCGACTGGTGGGTGAAGGAATACACCTGGTCCGGCCCGCAGAAACTGGCGAAGCTCGGCATCGAGCCCGGTAGCGGCGGGATGTTGTACGAGATCGGCCCGCACGGATTCCGCGCTGACTGGGGCCGGGTGCTCGACTGGCAGCCGCCCCGGCGGTTGGTGTTCAACTGGCAGATCGGCCCGGACCGGGCCCCGGTGCCGGACCCGGCCCGCAGCAGCGTTGTCGAGGCGCGCTTCTCCCCGCAGGCGGACGGCGGCGTCCTGGTCGAGGTGGAGCACCGGGACTTCGACCGGCACGGCGAGGCTGCCGAGGGCTACCGCGAGGCGCTCACCGCCGGCTGGCACGAACTGCTCTCCCGATACGCCGCCGCTGTCGGAAGCGGCGACGACCAGGACTGACCGGAGGCGACCGGGACCTGACAGGACGACCAGGACTGACCGGAGACGACCGGCGCTGGCAGGATTGGGCTGGCAAGGGCCGTTACCGGCCGGCGGTCGCCTCGGCGCGGGGCGGCTGGATCCGTTCCAGGTCTGCGCCGGCGCCGGTCAGCCACACCTCGACGTCCAGCAGGTTCAGGGCGGCGGACCGCGGTTCGCCCGCGTCCAGCACGCCGCGCACCCGGCGGTCGAAGTCCTCCGGTGCCGGTGGCGGCGGCACCGGCCGGTCGAGCCGGCCGGTGGAGAGTTGTCGGGCGAGGTCGTCGTAGCGCCGCCGTAGCCGGCCGGCGAGGTCGTCGAGCGGCTCGGCCGCGCCCTCCACATCGGTCAGCCGGGCATGCGCGGCACGGCGCAACCGCGACATCGCGCCGATGTGCAGGTGCTGACCCGCGGTCAGCGCCGCCTGCCAGTCGATTTCCGGCAGCCTGGGGTCGTCCCGCTCCAACTGGTACTGCAGGAACGACGCCTCGGCCAGGATCCACGCCTGCGGGGCCGCGCCGACCGCCTCGGACCGGGACCGCCGGCCGGCCAGGGCCCCGGTCGCCTCCTCGGCCGCGGCGGCGCTCACGGCCAGATAGTGCGCGATGGACCGGTGCAGTTCCCCGCTGCCGCCCTTCGGCCAGAGCAGCACGCCGGCCAGCACGCCGACGGTGGCGCCGACGACGACATCCAGCAACCGTTCTCCGACGATCTCGACGTTCGCCGGCCCGGTCTGGGCGAAGACCAGCACGAACAGCACGGTCAGGAGCGCCTGCCCCCATGCCTGCGGCAGCAGCGGCGCGATCGTGAAGGTCAGCGCCATACTCAGCGGCAGCGCCACCAGCAGAACCGTCCGGGTCTCACCCGCGCCGAAGAGCAGCAGGGTGCCGACGGCTGCGCCGAGAATCGTGCCCAGCAGCACGGGCCGCAGCGTCTTGCGAGTGTCGACCGCCGACGTCCGCATCAGGGTCAGGATCGCCAGCAGCACCCAGAAGCCGTGGTTGAGCGGCAGGAAGCCGGCGATCACCCGCGCGCTGGCCAGGGCCACGGCTACCCGTACGGCCCCCTGCAGGAAGACCGAGCGGGTCGTGAGGTGGAACCGGAACTGGTGCCAGTAGAGCGCCCGGGCGGGCCGGTGGGCGTACCAGAACTCGTCCAGGCCGGGCCCGCCCGACGGCCGGACCGGCGCGCGCAGTCCGGCGACGATCCGGGCGGCGATCCCGAACGCGTGCACGTGGTCGGCGGCGCGCAGTCCCACCGCCTCCCTGCGTAGCTGTGCCGGGGCCGAGTCCGTCGTGGGCACCTCCGGCGGCCCGTCGTAGAGCTCCCGTATCCGGGCCTCCAGCCCGGTCAGCAGGGTCGTCTCGACGCGCCCCGCCCCGTCCCGCAGCATCCGGCCGGCGTCGTGCAGGACGACGGCGGCCTGCCGCAGCAACCCGGCGAGCTTCTCGTCCCGGAGGTCGCCGCGGAGGTCGCCGAGGTCGCCGTCGATCCGGTACGCGTGGCCGAGCATCTGCCGGAGCAGCCGGTCGCCGTGCCGCAGCGCCCGATCCCGCCGCCCCGCCGAGGCTGGCCGCTCGGTCGGCGGGATCCGGGCCAGACACACCTCCGCCATGGCCTGACCCACCTCCGCCTTCCGCCGGGACAGCTCGGCGCGGTCGACCGGCCGACCGGCGGCCAGCGCGGCCAGCAGGTCGAGATAGCGGGAGACCGCGACGGCCGCCCCGCCCAGCAGTTGCCGGTAGCTCCGCGGCGCCGGATCGGGCCAGAGCAGCAGTTCGGCGACGATCAGCAGGCCGACCCCGAGCGTGACACCACCGAGCCGGGACGGCAGGCTCGCCGGCTGGTACGGCGGGAACGACGCCGCGATGTAGAAGAGTTGCAGCCCCGTGGCGAGGCTGAGAATCCGCGGTCCACCCACCCCGACGAACGGGATGACGAATCCCACCACCAGCATGCCGGCCGCCGCCACCCAGGTGTTGAACGCGAGAAACGTCCCGACCGTGATCAGGATCCAGGCTGCCGGCAGCGTGCCGAGCAGCGTACGGGCCCGCTGCCCGGGACTGCCCGGCACCTGCGAGACGAACCCGGTGGCGAGGGCTCCGAAGAGGGTGTAGAGCCCGAGCAGCGGATTGTCCAGGCCGTACTTGCCGCCGAAGACTCCCGCGGAGGCGACCAGGGCCAGCCGGACGCCTCGGCGGAGCGCCCGGTACTCCGGGTCCCGCCGACGCAGCCGGTCCGCGACGCCGATCCTGGTCATGGGTGCCCTCCGCCGTGCCCGCCCGGATCGGCCGCCGGGCGAGACGCCGACGGAGGTCAGGGCGACGGCGTCACGCGGCCCCCGTGGCCGCCCGCCCTCACCCTCTCACCTCCGGCGGCGCCCCGCCGACGCTTCCGGACCAGGCCAGACCCCGGAGGTACGGACGGCGCCTCCCGTCGGGCCGTGGCCCGGGAAGGCGGCGAGGGGTGCCAACCGGGCGATCAGGCGGGCGGAGCGATCGGGCGGGCGAGAGCGATCAGGCGGGCGAGAGCGGGGTGGACCGGCCGGAGTGCAGTCCGGTGCCGCCGAGGTCCGCTCGCCGGCCCGCCGCCGCACCCTGCTCCAGGCCGCCGCCGAGCAGCCGGCGGGGTGCGGCCGTGCGCAGCCGTGGATACGCCTCGGCGAGGCGCCGGTCGACCCGGTCCGACCGGTCGGCGAGGACCAGCGCCACCGAGGGACCGCTCTCCGGCTCTGCCGTGGCGGCCGCTGCCTCGGCCCGACGCAACCGCTCGGCGACGGTCGCCGCGAAACCGGCCAGCCAGGAGCGGCGGAACGCGGCCGGATGGTCACCCGGCGGTACCGATGCGACGGAGACCCCGTGCGCGGCCTGGACCAGGAGCGAGGTGAAGAGCAGTTCCACCCGTTCCAGGTCGCTGGCGAAGCCGAAGAGGTGCAGGACGAAGCCCTTGCCGCCCCGCCGGCGCACGGATCGGCACCGCAACGCGTCGGCGATCCCGGCCAGCAGGCCCGCCTTGTCCAGGGCGTAGGGAGCGGGGACGTCGACGGTCCGGTCGCCGACCAGATCGGTGTCCGGGTCCCGGGCGGCGAGCAGTGCCCGGTCGACGCCGTAGCGTGCGATCAGCTCGGTCGCCTTGGCGGTGAACGCCTCGGCCTCGGCGGGGGTGCAGGCTCGGTCCTCCGCCTTGGCCAGCAACTTGCGGACCTTGCTGAGCATCGCGTCGGACATGCACCAGAGCTACCACACGCGCCGAGCTATCACACGGGCGGAGCTACCACATGCGCGGACCGACGGGTGGCAGGCAAGCCCTGCCGGCGGCGGCGCGGACAATGGGATCCGGTCCCGCTGGGCAACTGGAGCCGGTCTCGCTGGACAAACCGACCGAGGAACGTGCAAAGATGGGCGTCGATGACATCTCTATCCGGCGCGGTGACGCAGCGTCGCGACGGCGGAGCCGGCGAGGGTGAGCAGGCACTCCGGCAACTGCCCGTCCGCGAGCGCGGCGCCGAAGAGGGCGGCACCGGTGTCGCCGTCGGAGTTGGCGTAGGCACTCACGAACCGGGCCACCCAGCGGGCGTCGTAACCGGCCTCGTCGATGCCGGGGAAATCGAGCGTCCACGCACCCCTGGGCACACCGTGGCCGACCATGGTGGCCGCCAGGCACCAGGCCACCTCGTACGCCCCGGCCACGCCGGACCGGTCCACCACCGCGTCGAACGTGCCGACCACCCCGTCGCTGTCACCGGCCAGCGCGGAGGTGAGCACCGCCCTGGCGTCATCCAGCGTCTCCTGCGGAACGTCCGTCACGTGCGGAAGGGTATGCCGACAGGTCAAGCCTCGTCCGACAAACCGCCCGAGTGTGAGTTATTCAGGATGATACCGCCCCTCCGATGGAAGTTGCGGGTCGAGGCGCGGACGCGCGCGTGTGGCGGGCGCGCTAATGTGCGCAACGGATCTCCGGGGAGGAAGGACGACCCCATGCTCGTATTCCGCGGCACCCGCCGCGCAGCTCTGTCCGCCGCCGCGTGCGCGGCGCTGCTGCTGACCGGCTGCGGTTCGGACGGCGAAGGCGAGGCCGAACAGGCCCAGCCGACCCAGGTCCACCTCTACGGCACGGACGGCAACATGCAGAACTCCTTCAAGGCGGAGTTCGAGCAGCCGACCGGTCTGCTCAAGGGCATGAAGGGCACGACGCCGCTCACCCCGCTCTCCGAGGACTTCAAGAACCGCCTGCGGAGGCAGGACCCGAAGCTCTCCGACTTCCTCTACGCCGCCGAGACGTACGACGCCGTCGTGATCAGCGCAATCGCCGCCCAGCTCGCCGGCTCCACCGAGCCGGCACAGATCGCCAGGCAGATCGTCGGGGTCACCACCGGCGGCGAGCGGTGCGACTCGGTCGCCGACTGCCTGGATCTCGCCCGCGCCGGCAGGGACATCGCCTACCGGGGGGTCTCGCTGAACCGGGGTGGCTTCACCGACGCCGGCGAGCCCTCCACGGCCAGCTACGCCACCCTGCACTTCGGCACGGACGAGCAGCTCGACGAGGGCAAGACCGAGTTCCTCGGTGCGGGTGACGAGTCCACGGCCAGCGTCAAGAAGCCCCCGGCAGCCAAGCGCCAGACCAGGGATGTCGAGGAGGAGAGCGGCGCGCCGCTGAAGCTCGGCGGCCTGCTGCCCCGCACCGGTGACCTGGCGCTGGCGTACCCGCCGATGGGCGCGGGCGCGGCTCTGGCGATCGACGACATCAACGCGGCAGAGGGCGTACTCGGCGAGCCGGTGGAGTGGGTCGACGGCGACGACGGGACCAACCCGGACACCGCGAAGGCGACCGTCGCCCGGCACGTCACCGCGGGCGTACACGTCATCATCGGGGCCGGTGCCTC
Source organism: Plantactinospora sp. WMMC1484 (assembly GCF_049315195.1). Taxonomy (NCBI): domain Bacteria; kingdom Bacillati; phylum Actinomycetota; class Actinomycetes; order Micromonosporales; family Micromonosporaceae; genus Plantactinospora; species Plantactinospora sp. WMMC1484. Next base: position 1,505,945 of record NZ_CP186055.1, on the reverse strand, counting down.
CGGCATCTCCCGGGCGGTGCTCCCCGACGTGGTCGCCGCCGGGCTGGTGCTCTTCTCCCCGAGCAACACCGACGCCGGGCTGAGCACCATCGAGGACAACGGGCTCTATTTCCGCACGGCGCCCTCGGACATCCTCCAGGGCAGGGCGCTCGCCGACATGATCCTGCGGGACGGACCGAGCCGGATCGCCCTGATCGCCCGGAAGGACTCGTACGGCGAAGGCCTCCAGGGCAACGTCCGGGCCGAGCTGGAGCGGGCCGGGCACGGCTCGGACGTGCGGCTCTTCACCTACGATCCGCCGGCCACCCCCGACGCCCCGCCGGTCGACTTCAGCCAGGGCGCCAAGGAGATCAAGCAGTTCGGTGCCGACGCGATCCTGGTCATCGGCTTCGGCGAGTCGGCGAGGGTCATCGAGGCGCTCGCCGCCGCCGGGGTGAACATCCAGCAACAGCAGTAGCCGACCCGCCCCCGACCCGGAGCATCCGGCGCCGGGCGGGTCGTTCGCGCCGGAGTGGCACACTTCCGGGAGTCACCGGGCGGCCCGTCCGCCTAGCGTTGTCCCGTGTCCGTCCGGCGGTCCCGCCGGCGATCGGGAGACCGGGAGGTACGACATGAGCTACGACGGTGACGCCAACGTGACCGACGACGTCCTCGCCGAGCAGGAGCTGCCCGGCGTCGACGAGGAGCAGGGCTTCGGACCGGCGGTCGACCTCGTGCCGGACCCGCTCCCGCTGGACCCGGAGGTCGAGGCGCCGCCGCCGGTCACCACCGTCGTCACACAGTACGCCGGCGGCGTCACCGAGGTCGCCACCGATCTCGACGGCGACGGCTACGCCGAGCTGCTCCAGTTCGACACCGACGGGGACCGGGTCGTCGACCTCAGCTACCAGGACACCGACTCCGACGGTCGGTTCGACACGATCGAACGGGACTCCGACCTGGACGGTCGGGTGGACGAGGTGCTGGAGGACAACAACGGTGACGGCCGGATCGACTCGGTCGTCACCGACACCAACGGGGACGGCCTGGTGGACCGGGTTGTCGCGGACGCCGACTTCGACGGCCGGACCGACACCTGGATGACGGACAGCGACTACAACGGCCGGCCGGACGAGATCCGGGTCGACACCGACTCCGACGGCCGGGCAGACCGGCTGATGGTGGACACCGACGGCGACGGCACCATCGACCAGGTCACCTACCAGGACCGGGACACCAACCCGTACGTCACGAACTGAGGCTTGCGTTCCGGGCTCGACGGCGGCCGGGGCATGGCCGGGGTCACGCCGGGGTACGTCAGGTGGCACAGTCGGGACGTCGTGTCCGGGAGGTTCTCGTGGGTGTCCGGGCGGCACGCGGACCGACGGTTTCGGCGTGGCCAGAACTGCAGGCTGACGGAAGGGCAACAGATGAGCGACTCGCAGGAGACCGTCGACACCCGTGGTGACGAGCGGATCGAACTGCTCCGGGCGGACGCCAACCAGGACGGCAAGACCGATGTCTGGGTGGTGGACACCGACGGCGACGGTAAGGCAGACCTCTTCCAGTTCGACACCGACGGCGACGGCAAGGTGGACATCACCATGGTCGACGCCGACGAGGACGGCAAGCCGGACGAGGTCGTGGACGGGGACGGAGGGCACCCGCCGACCGCCTGACCGGCGGCCACTCCGACCGACGCCGTGGCGGCGGTTCTCCGGGCACGACGATCCGGAAGACCGCCGCCACCGCCTGTCGGTACCCCGGTGTCGGCGGACCGCCGCCACTTCCTGCCCGTGCCGGTCGGCAGACCGGAGGGGTGCGCCAGGGCCGGCACGCAACAACTCGACATCGGTTCGATCATGACCGGGTCACGAAATCGCCTGTAGGCCAACTCACTTCCTCTCCCGCCAACCTTTCCCGCGCGCTCGGGCGCTTCGCAGCCATGAGGGCGACGACGACCGGCGCCGTCCGGCTCGGCCGTGGGGAGATGCGAGACGATGAGGTTGGTGTTCCGGCGTGCCCGGGCGGCGAAGAGTCTGCTCCTCGCGGCGACCGGGGCGACCCTGATCGCCACCGCCCTGCTCACCGGCCTCGCCGGCTACAGCCGGGAGGTGGTCGACTCCGGCACCGAGCGGGCCGTCGCCGCCGCCTCCCAGGAGGAGCGCTCCATCCTGGTACGCGGCACGGCCGGCGGCACCAGGGCGGAGCTGACCGCGCGGGACACCGCCGTCCGGGCCCGGTTCGCCGACGGCCTCGGCCGGGTGCCGGTCACCGTCGCCGGGGCGGGCTACGCCACCGGGCGGCAGTTCTCGGGTCGTACCGGAAATGCCGTGCCGGATGCGCAGGGCCTGGTCTTCGCCCGGGTGGTCTTCCTCGACGATCTTCCCGGGCACGCCCGGCTGACCGGCGGCGAGTGGCCGCGCCCCGGTGAGCGGCCGGTGCAGGCCGCGCTCGCCGAGCCGGTGGCGCGGATCCTGGGCGCCGGGGTCGGTGACCTGATCCCGATCACCGACCGGGTCACGGACCGGGTCACCGAGGTACGGGTCACCGGCATCTGGAAGCCCCGCGACGCCGGGGACCCGTACTGGCGGTTGGTGCCCGAGGTGACCGACGGGGTCGCCAGCGGCTCGGCCACCTACGGCCCGCTGGTGGTCGACCGGGCCGACTTCCTGGACCACTTCGTCGGCAACGCCTCCGCCGGCTGGGTCGTCGAGCCGGACCTGAGCTCGGCCACCATCGCCTCGCTGGCTCGGCTCGGCGAGGCCGCCGACCGGGTCGGTGCCAGCCTGCCCGCCGAGACCGGGCTCGGCAGCTCCGGCCTGGTCAGCACCGAACTCGGCCAGCTCGTGCAGCGGCTCGACCGGGCCGGCCTGGTCGGCCGGTCGGCCCTGGTCACCCCGATGCTGCTGGTGGTGGTCCTCGGCGGGTACGCGCTGCTGCTGGTCGCCGTCCTCCTGACCGAGCAGCGCCGGGGCGAGGCGGCCCTGCTCCGGGCCCGGGGCGCCGGCCGGGGTCAGCTCGCCGGCCTGGCCGGCCGGGAGGCGCTGCTCGTCGTCCTGCCGGCCGCCGTCCTCTCGCCGCCGCTCGCCACCGAACTCGTCCGGCTGGCCGACCGTACGCCCGTCCTGGCCGCCGCCGCCCTGCACCTGAACCCCCGGCTCGACGCCCGGACCTGGCTGGTCGCCGCGCTCGCCGCGCTCGGCTGCGCGCTGGCGATGCTCGGCCCGGCGCTGCGTCGGGGCGGCAGCTACGTCGCCGAACTCGCCAGCCGGTCCCGGCCGAGCCGGCGGACGATCGCGCAGCGGGCCGGGATGGACGTGGCGCTGGTCGCCCTGGCGGTGCTGGGCTGGCTGCAACTGCGGCAGTACTCCTCACCGCTGGCCGGTGCCCGCCCCGACGGCGCCCTCGGCATCGACCCGCTACTGGCCGCGACCCCGACGGTCGGGGTACTGGCCGGCGCCGTCCTCGCGCTGCGCGGCCTGCCGCCGATGGCCCGCCTCGCCGAGCGGTACGTCGACCGCCGGTCCTGGACCGGCACGATGCTCGGGATGTGGCAGGCGGGCCGCCGGCCGCACGCCGGTCCGGTGCTGCTGCTCGCCCTGGCGGTGGCGGTCGGCACGCTCGCCTGGTGCCTGGCCGCCACCTCGGAGCGGTCCCTGAGCGACCAGGCCGACCACCAGGTCGGCGCGGACCTGCGGCTGGTCGAGGCGAGCGGGGTGGCGCCACCGGCCCGTGCCGGGCAGCTCGCCGGGCTGCCCGGCACGGAACGGATCCTGCCGGCCTGGCGGGACGCTCCCCGACTCGGCACCGAGGGCGTGCAGGCCGGCATGGTCGCGCTGGACACCGCCGACGCCGACCGGGTGGTGCGGCTCCGCGACGATCTCGTCGACGGCGACGCCGCCGGGCTCTTCGCCGGCATGACCGCCGCCCGGGTCGGCGCCCCGATCGTGGCGCTGCCGCCCGGCACCCGGCGGCTCACCGGCACGATCAGCACCGTCGGCACCGGCGGCTTCACCCCGAGCGCGGTGCGGACCGCGGCGATCCTCGCCGAGCCGCACGGCGGGCACGTCCGGGTCGCGCTCGGCGCGAGCCAGGACGGCAGGCCGCTCCGCTTCGACGTGGAGCTGCCCGACGACGGCTTCGACGTGGAGCTGCCCGGCGACGGCCCACCGCCGGCACTCGCCGGCTTCGTGGTGGACACCCTCGGCCCGGCCGGATACGTCGTCGACTGGCGACTCAGCGGCCTGCGCGCCGCCCCGGCCGACGGCACCGGTACGCCCGTGCCGCTGGCCGGCGGAGGGCACTGGCAGGCGGTGGACCGCTCCGGCAACAGCGATCCGGCGACGGCGGGCCGGAGCGGGCTGGACGTTCGCTACCAGGTCCCGGCGTCGTCGTGGCCGGGTGTCAACTCGCCGGTGTCGTTCGCCGTCGCCGCCGCCCGGCACGCCGGGGCGGTGCCGATGGTGGCCACTCCGGAGGCGCTGGCCGGGCTACGGATGGGTGTCGGGGAGCAGAGCGTGCTGGTGCTCGGGGGCGGCGCCGTCCAGGTCCAGGTCACCGGGACGGTCGCCGCGCTGCCCGGCGCGCCGGAGTCCGCCGGGCTCCTGGTCGACCTCCCCTCGTTGAGCACGGTGCTCTTCCACGAGCGGGGCATCGTCGCCGCACCCGAGGAGTGGTGGCTGGCGACCCGGCCCGACGGGCACGGGGCGGCGGCCGAGGCGGCGGCGGGACTCGGCGGGCTCCGGGTCGCCGACCGGGTGGCGGTGGCCGGGCGCTCCGGCACCGACCCGTACGGCGTCGGCGCCCGCGCCGCCCTCTTCGCGGCCGCGCTCGGCGCCCTGCTGCTCGCGGCGGTCGGCATCACCGTGGACGTCCGGGCCAACGCCCGGCGCAGGGTCACCGAGCTGGCCGTGCTGCACACCCTGGGCGCCGGTCCCCGGCTGCTGGCCCGGTCGCTCCTGGTCGAGCAGGCATTCCTCGCCGGTATTGGCGTGCTGGTCGGGCTCGGGGTGGGGATCGCGGTGGCGGCCACGATGGCGCCGTTGGTCATCCTCACCCCGTCGGCGGAGCGGCCGGTGCCGGCCCCGCTGCTCGATATCGCCTGGCTGCCGGCGGGCGGGACCGCCGCCGTACTGCTGGCGCTGGCGCTCGCGCTCAGCGGGCTGACCGCCGCCACCATGCGGTCGCGGCTGGCCGCGGCCCAGCTCCGGATCGGGGAGGACCGGTGAGCGGAACGGCGCCCGGACAGGCGCACGGGGAGGTACGCGGACAGGCGCACGGGGAGGTACGCGGACAGGCGCGCGGCGGACCGGGCCGGTCGGGGCTGCTGCCGGTACCGGTGCGCCGGATGAGGGTCTTCGCCGGCTACCTCGGGCTGCTCGGCGTACTCGGGCTGGTGGCCGCGCTGCTGGTGACCGGTGCGCCCCGGCTGGCGAACGGGTACGCCGACGACGGCCTCCGGCACGACGTACGCGCGCTGCCGTACCAGGTGCGTGACCTGACGTTCACCACGTCGGTGCACTCCACCGAAGGGCCGGACGCCACGGCGGCGGCCGAGGTGCTCGACCGGTTCCGGACCCGGCTGCCCGGCCCGCTGCCGTCACTGGTCGGCCAGCAGTGGTTCGCCGGCCGGATCGGCCCGAAGGACCTGGACGTCTCCGGCGACGCGCCGACACTGCGTGGCGGGTGCCGGCCGGAGCTGCCGCTGCGCGGCCAGGCCGGCATCGAGCGGGAGCTGCGGATGGTGCAGGGACGGTGGCCGGCGTCCACGGGCGGGGTCGAGGCGGCGCTCTCCCGGGAGGCTGCCGGCATCCTCGGGCTGGGCGTCGGCACCGTCGTCGTCCTCACCGGCGAAGGAGTCGACCGGGGCTCCGTTCCGGTCCGCGTCGTCGGGCTGTACGAGCCGATCGACCCGGCCGCGCCGGGCTGGGACGCGATCCGGATCGCCGAGGTGCCCTGCCCGGACCCGGCCGCCGGCACCACGCACCGGGCGCCGCTGCTGACCGACCTGCCCGGGTTGACACGTGCGGCCCGGCGGCTCGGGGTCACCTACGAGTGGCGCTACCGGGTCGACGAGGAGCGGACGACCACCGCCGACATCCCGGAGGTACTGGCGGCGGTCGGGGCGAGCCGGCGGACGCCGCCGGAGAGCGGCCTGGTGCTGGCGACCGGCCTGGACAAGGCCGTGGCGAGGTTCGACGCCCAGCTACGGGCGGTGCGGGCGCTGCTCGCCGTGGTGCAGGCCGGCATCCTGGCCACCCTCTCCGGCTTGGTCGTGCTGGCCGCCGGCCTCGCGGTGCAACGCCGCCGGGAGGAGTTCACCCTGCTCCGCGCCAGGGGGGCGGCGGCGGTGCAGGTCGGCGCCCGCACCCTGCGGGAGGCGGTCGGCGTGCTGCCGGTCGCCGTGCTCGCCGGCTGGCTGCTCGGCCGGGCGTTGCCGGGCCGGCCGGCCGGGGCGGAACTGCTCGGGGTGGCGCTGGTGGCCGCCGGCACCACCCTGGCCATCCCGCTGCTGGCGATGCTGGGCCAGCGCCGGACCAGTTTCGTGGGGCACCGGCAGGATCTGGTCCGGCACCGCCCGTCGGTGCGCCGGCTCACCGCCGAACTCTTCGTACTGCTGCTCGCGGTGCTCGGCGTGGTGCTGCTGCACCGGCGGGGCCTGAGCCAGGCCAGCGGGGTCGATCCCTACCTGGTGTCGGTGCCGGTGCTGCTCGCCGTCGCCGCCGCCCTGGTCGCGATGCGCCTGGTGCCGTGGCCGCTGCGCCAACTCGGCCGGCTCGCCGCCCGGGCCCGTACGGTGGTGCCCTTCGTCGGCCTGGCCCGGGCCGGCCGGAGCGCCCCGGTGACGGTCGGCCCGCTGGCCGTGCTCGTCGTCGCCATCGCCACCGGGGTCTTCACCAGCGTGGTCACCAGCACCGTCGCCGAGGCCCGGGACCGGGTCACCGACCAGGAGGTCGGGGCCGACGCCCGGATCATCGGCTCGTACTCGGTGCAGGAGACCGCCGACCGGCTCGGCACGCTGCCCGGGGTGAGCGCGGTCAGCCCGCTGGCGTTCGAGGTGGGTCAGCCGCTCCGCTCGCCCAGCCCGAACCTGCTCGGTGGGCGTGACCTCGGGCAGGTCCAGGTGCTGGTGGTGGACGGCCCGTCGCTGGCCCGGGTGGTGACGTCGAGCGGCGTCGACGTCGACCTGCCGCCCGCACTGACCCGACCGGGACGGCTGGACGGGCCGGTGCCGGCGCTGGTCTCCCCGGAGGTGGCCGCCGCCGTCGGTGCCGGGGCGGTCACCGAGGTGCAGGGCCGGCGGTACGAGTTCCGGGTCGACCGGGTGGCGTCCGGCTTTCCGGGGGTCGCGGTCGACTCCCGGCGCTTCGTCGTCCTGCCCTGGCAGGCGATGCCGGTGCCGGAGTTCCAGCCGATCCGGGCCAACCAGTTCCTGGTGGCCGGCGACGGGTTCTCGGTCGACGTGCTGACGGAGACGGTGGATACCGCCCAGCGGGAGTACCTGGCCGGGGTGGTGGGGCAGCCGGTCGAGGAGGCCAGGCCGCAGACGCCTGTCAGCGTGCGCACCTGGCCGGAGCATCGCCGGTCGCTGGAGCGCAGTGGCGTCAACGCCCTGCTCAGCTTCGCCTTCGGCACCGGGGTGGTCGGGGCGACGGCGCTGGCGCTGCTCGCTGTCGGTTTCGCGGTACTCGCCGAGGCGCCGGGACGGGGCCGGGTGCTCTCCCGGCTGCGCACCATGGGGCTCTCCGCGGGCCAGGGGCGGGGACTGCTCGTCTACGAGCTGGTGCCGCTGCTCGGCGTCGCGGTGCTGACCGGTGGGCTGGTCGGCGCGGCGCTGCCCCGGCTGCTCGGGCCGGCGCTGGGACTGGCCGGCTTCACCGGCGGCGTACCGGCCCGGATCCATCTCGACCCGCTGCTGGCGGTCGGCGTACTGCTGCTGGCGGTGGTGGCCCTGGTCGCCGCCCTCGGCGTGGAGAGCCTGTTCAACCGCCGGATGCGCCTCGGCGAGGTGCTCCGGCTCGGAGAGGAGACCAGATGACGGGTCCGGGAGACCTGACAACCGGTCCGGGAGAGTCGATGACGGGTCCGGGAGAGCTGGTGACGGGTCCGGGAGAGCTGGTGACGGGTCCGGCCCTCGCCGGTGCGCTGCCCGACCTCGCCGTGCTCCAGCGCCGGGCGGCGGAACGGGCGGCGGCCCGGGCCGGTGGCCGGGACCGGCTGCGTGGCCACATCGTCTGCGACGGGCTGGTCCGGATCTTCAAGACCGAGGGGGTGGAGGTGGTTGCGCTGCAAGGGCTGGACCTGGTGGTCGACCGGGGCGAGCTGCTCGCCGTCGTCGGCGCCTCCGGCTCGGGCAAGTCGACGGTACTGAACATCCTCTCCGGCCTGGACGTGCCGACCGCCGGCATCGCCCGGGTGGCCGATTTCGACCTGCTGGCCATGTCGCCGAAGCGTCGGCTGCGGTACCGCCGGCACACCGTCGGCTTCGTCTGGCAGCAGACCGCGCGGAACCTGCTGCCGTACCTGACGGCGGTGGAGAACGTGGAGCTGCCGATGCGATTGGCCCGGGGCCCGCGCGGCCGGGCGGCCCGCCGGCGCGCGACGGAGTTGCTGGACATGGTCGGCGTCGGCTACTGCGCCGACCGGCGACCGGACCAGATGAGCGGCGGCGAGCAGCAGCGCTGCGCGGTTGCGGTCGCGGTCGCCAACGACCCGGAGGTGCTCTTCGCCGACGAGCCCACCGGCGAGCTGGACGAGTCGACCGCGGCCGAGGTCTTCGGCGCGCTGCGCACCATCAACGCCGAGCTCGGCGTCACCATCGTAGTGGTCACGCACGACCACGCCGTCTCGGCCCAGGTCCGCCGCACGGTCGCGATCCGCGACGGGCGGACCGCCTCCGAGGTACGCCGCTCCACCCGACTCGGCGCCGACGGGGTCGAGGAGCTGGTCACCGAGGAGTACGCGCTGCTGGACCGCTCGGGCCGGATGCAGTTGCCGGCCCCGTTCGTGTCGGCGCTGAGCCTGCGCGACCGGGTACGGCTGAACCTGGAGCCGGACCACGTGCAGGTCCGGCCCGGCACCGACGGAACACGGGCGTGAACGGCGGCGGGGACGACGGACGGAGGCGGTCGATGGGCGAGGAGCTGGTCCGGGGCGAGGAGCTGGTCCGGGGCGAGGAGCTGGTCCGGGTCGAGGGGGTCGGCCGGGACTACCCCACCGGCGACCGGGTGGTGCACGCGGTGCGGGAGGTCTCCTTCAGCGCCGCCCGGGGCGAGCTGGTGGCGATCCGGGGACGCTCCGGTGCGGGCAAGACGACCCTGCTGAACCTGATCGGCGGCCTGGACCGGCCCAGCCACGGGCGGATCCACGTCGCCGGCCGCGACGTCACCGCCGCCGGCACCGAGGAGCTGCTGGAGCTGCGCCGCCGTACGGTCGGCTTCGTCTTCCAGTCCTTCGGATTGATCCCGATCCTGTCGGCGGCGGAGAACGTCGGCGTGCCGCTGCGGCTGGCGAAGCGCCCCCGGGCCGAGCGGGAGGAGCGGGTGACGATGCTGCTGGAGCTGGTCGGGCTCGGCGGTCAGGCGGCGCAGCGCCCGTACGAACTCTCCGGTGGCCAGCAGCAGCGGGTGGCGGTGGCCCGGGCGCTGGCGAACGATCCTGCGCTGCTCATCGCGGACGAGCCGACCGGGCAGCTCGACTCGGAGACGGGTCGCTCGATCATGGATCTGCTCCGTGCACTGGTGCACGCCCGGGGGATGACCGCGCTGGTGGCCACCCACGATCCCGCCCTGATCGACCTGGCCGACCGCGTGCTGACGCTGCGGGACGGCCGGCTGGTGGACGGCGCGGGCCTGGTCGGGGCGGCCGCGGCCGAGGGCTGACCGGCGATCGCTGACCGGCGACCGGCGACGCCAGCACCGGCACGTATCAGGGGTGGGACTCGACCGAGCCCACCCCTGATTCCGACGTGCGGTCTACGAGTCTCAGTCGCCCTGCCGCTGCTGGGGGATCTGGCCCTGCAGCAGGGCACGAACCTCCGACTCACGGTAACGGCGGTGCCCACCCAGCGTTCGAATCGCACTGAGCTTGCCCGCCTTCGCCCACCGGGTCACGGTCTTCGGGTCGACACGGAACATCGACGCGACCTCTGCCGGCGTGAGTAGCGGCTCAGGTTCATGCGTACGCGATGCCATCGGTCACTCCTCCACAGGTGCCTATAGACATCGGCCGGGGTCCCGCCGGCCGACGCGTCTCCCATGGTCCGGCTAGTCCCCGATGTCCGACATGGGCCGAACGGCCGAAGGTCCCTGGATGGACGGATGAACAATGACCGAAATATGGCCCTTTTTTATGCCAGAAAAAGACTTAACCGGACGGCCAATTGCCCCTCGTGACGTCGATATTACGAGGGGCATTCACCTGTGCGCGCTCCCACGACCCTCCGAGCCGTATCGTTCGCTAATTGCAACGCTCCAGTAACTGCACCGCCCGCCAGCGCGCCACGAGCTTCTCGTACGCCTCCGTGGCCGCCTCGGCGTCGCCCCGGGAGAGTCCGGCGAGCCCGGCCGCGACCAGCTCCGGCGAGTCGTCGCCGGCCAGCGCCTCGTCCGGCAGCAGGTCGACCAGCCCACCGTAGTCCAGCTCCACCACCGACCGGGGATGGAACTCCTCCAGCCACCGGGCGCCCTCCTCGACCGCCTCGGTGATCGGCGCGTCCCCGACCGACTTGCGCAGCACCGACAGCCCTCGCGACGCCCGCCGCCGGGCCTTGGAGATCTCGGTCCGGTAGCGCAGCACCCGCCGCTCCGGCCGGGTGGTCAGCTCGCGCTCCTCCGGGGCGACGAAGACGAACCACCGCAGCGGTATCCCCCAGGTGGCGATCTGCTCGTGCAGCCTCGGCACCCCGTGCTCGAGCACCCGCGCGCCGCTGCGCCAGTCCTCCACCACCGCCTTCGCCTGGCCGGCCAGGACCGGCGGGACGAAGGCGTCGGCCAGCACCGGAGGCACGCCGTCCCGGGCGCTCAGCGCCGCCTCGGCGACCCGTACCCGCAGGTTCCAGGGGCAGACCAGCAGCGTGTCGTCCGCCTCCAGGACGTACGCCTCCTCGGGCAGGTCGGGCAGGCGGGTCCAGCCGGCGCCCAGCGCCTCGATCACCGCCGTACGCTGCCGTACCGGCCCCTCCAGGGGGCCCACCGCCCTGCCCTCCCTCACGTACCGGCGCCAGAAAATCTGCCGGTCCCGGTCGAAGGCGGTCAGGGGCTCGTACACCCGCAGGTAGGAAGCGAAGAGCGACGGCACGGCGCGATCCTCCCACGAAACGGAAGCTGGCCGCCTCCAGCATCTCCGACGAACCTTCGGCAACCTTCCCGCCCGCCGGTCGCGGATCCACCCGGCCAGGCGATCGCGATTAGGCTCACACCAGGCCGGCACCATCCCCGCCGGCACGCCGAGCCCCCTCCCGCCGCATCCCACAAGGATGCCCACCTCCAGATCAGGAGCGAGACATGGACGTATTCGCCAGTACCGACGGTCCGGAATCCGACGGCCACGAGCAGGTCGTGTTCTGCCAGGACAAGCAGACCGGGCTCAGGGCGATCATCGCCATCTACTCGACCGCGCTCGGCCCCGCGCTCGGCGGCACCCGGTGCTACCCGTACGACAGCGAGGCCGAGGCGCTGCACGACGTGCTGGACCTCTCCCGTGGCATGGCATACAAGAACGCGCTGGCCGGATTGGACCTCGGCGGCGGCAAGGCGGTCATCTGGGGCGACCCGGAGCGGATCAAGACCGAGCCGCTGCTGCGGGCGTACGGCCGCTTCGTCGAGTCGCTCAACGGTCGCTACTACACCGCCTGCGACGTCGGCACCTACGTCGCCGACATGGACGTGATCGCCCGGGAGAGCCGCTTCGTGACCGGCCGCAGCGTCGAGCACGGCGGCGCCGGCGACTCGTCCGTGCTGACCGCCTGGGGCGTCTTCCAGGGCATGCGGGCCGCCGCCGAGCACGCCTGGGGCTCACCGACCCTGGCCGGGCGCCGGGTCGGGGTGGCCGGGCTCGGCAAGGTCGGCAAGCAGCTGACCGGCCACCTGATCGACGACGGGGCCGCGGTGGTGGCGACCGACGTGAACGAGCGGGCGATCGCCTGGGTACGGCAGGCGTACCCGCAGGTCGACGTGGTCGCCGACACCGAGGCTCTGATCACCTCCGACATCGACGTGTACGCACCCTGCGCCCTCGGTGGGGCGCTGGACGACGCCACCGTGCCGGCGCTGCGCGCCTCGGTGGTGGTCGGCGCGGCCAACAACCAGCTCGCGCACCCCGGCATCGAGAAGCTGCTCGCCGACCGGGGCGTGCTCTACGCCCCGGACTACGTGGTGAACGCGGGCGGGGTCATCCAGGTGGCGGACGAGATCGAGGGCTTCAACTTCGACCGGGCCAAGCTGCGCGCGACCGGGATCTACGACACCACCAGGGAGATCCTCCGGCTGGCCGACGCCGAGGGGGTGCCTCCGGCGGTCGCCGCCGACCGGCTCGCCGAGCGACGGATGGCCGAGGTCGGCCGGCTGCGCACCATCCACCTGCGTTGAGGCCGGCACCGGCGCCGCCGGTCGCCGCGCCGCCGGGGGTAGGGAGGGATCGCTCCGTATCCCGGGTTGACCGGAGTCCCGGCCGATTGCCGGATAATCAGGCGGAAAGCGGCCTGGACAGGACTGACGAGCCGTCGGGACACAAACGAGTCACCGCCGGACAGGGCAGGCACTCCTTACCGAGTAGCATGGGACCGACCGTCGATGTCCGCGCGACGCGCGCGCACGGACGGTGGTAACCCGAGGTGCCGAACCGGGGCATCCCCATGTACCGTAAGAGCCACGAGAGATGCCTGACGTCATCGGGGCCCGCCTTCGGGCTGCCCCGAATTCTGTGCGAGGGGGTCGAGCCATGGGGCGCGGCCGTGCTAAGGCCAAGCAGACTAAGGTCGCCCGGGAGCTGAAGTATCACTCCCCGAACACCGACCTCGCCGCCTTGCAGCGAGAACTCGGCGGCAGCCGCAAGTCGGACCACGACTTCGACGACGACTACAAAGAGTATGTCGACGACGATGACGAGGACCACGACGCGGACGACGAGCCGGGCAACTGGCCGTCAAGGCGCTGACCTTCACATCTGAGCACGCGGTGACACCGCGTGCTCACGCGTGTCCGACTACTGCGGGCCGTGCCGCCGATCGGGACGTCAACCGGTAAGGACCTGCCGGGGCCGGAGACTGCCTCCGACCCCGTCGGCGGGTCCTTACCGGTTGGCGGGAGTCCGTCAGCGGGGACGGTTGTTCCAGTTGTAGAAGGTCGGGATGTTCTCGAAGTGGTTCCAGGCGCAGACGGCGCTGGCACCGTCCCCGGCGGTGGCCACCTCGGCCCGGAGCCGCCGTGCCTCCGCCGCCTCCCGCAGCAGGCTGGTGAGCCCGTCCCGAGCGCCCAGGACCTGGGCGACCACCGGGTCGTGCTGTCCCGCCTCGACAGGCTCAGGCGGCCGTCGGCTCGTGGTCTCGGGCATGGTCCAGAACTCCCTCTAGTAGGCGAATCTTGCTGTTACGACAGTGGTTGGTCTCCGTACCGTCAAAACGCCCGTGCTCGAAGTAGCGGTTGGCCGCGTGCCCGCCCCCGCAGAACCCGAAGTACGGGCAGCGCGCCCGACATGCCTCCACGCCGGTCAGGAACTCGGCCACCCAGGGCGTCCGCCCGGCCGTGGCGAGGATCTCCCCCAATGGGGTCTCCAGGACGTTTCCGCTGGTGAAGTCACCGTAATCCGGGTCGGAGAAACCTGCCAACTCGGGAGAGAGCAGCACCACCGAGCCGTCGTGGCCGATGGTCGGGATCGGGTCGAGCCGGCGGGGCAAAAGATCGTCCTCGGCTCCGTCGAGGACGGCTGCGGCGTACCGCAGCGACCACTCGATCTCACGGACGTGGATCCGGGGGTCCCGGCGCCAGGCGGCGACCAGCTCTGCCCAGAAGCCGCTGACCAGATCGGCCGGGTGGGAGTTGCGCCGGGTGTTGACCCCCTCCGTCTCCTCGATGTTGACGCCGAGCACCTCGCAGCCGAGGTCGAGAAAATAGCCGTAGAGCTCGGTGGCGAGCCCCGGCTCCGGCCGGCTCACCACGCAGAGCGCCGAGTACGGGATACCGTGCCGGCGCAGCGCGTCGACACCGGCCATGATCCGGTCGTACGACGGCCGGCCGCCCCGGCCGACCCGCTCCCGGTTGCGTTCCCGGGGTCCGTCGACACTGACGCTGACCCGGATCCGGTACGCCTCGAAAAACTCGCACCAGGCGTCGTCGATCAGCGTGGCGTTGGTCTGCACGTGGTGCTCGACGGAGGCGTCGAAGGGGGCCAGCAGCGCCGCCAGGTGCTCCCGGCCGGCGGCGAGCGGCTCACCGCCGTGCCAGACCACCGAGAACCGGCCCTGCCGGGCCCAGCCGTTGACCGCGCCGGCGACCGCGCCGGCCACCGGCACCGCCATCCGGCGATCCGCCGCCCGGAACGGGAGATAGCAGTACGCGCAGTCAAGGTTGCAGAGTGTCGTCGGCTGCATGACCACGTAGCCGGGGACCGGGGCGATCCCCCGCATCCCGGAAAACTCCTGTTGACGGAGAGCCATGGCCCCTCCTCCCCCGTCTGGTGAGGTGCCACTCAGGCTAGGTGGCGGTGACCACCCGGGTGAAGTCCTGACCAGGTATGCCGAGAATCACGGGCAGATATCGCGGATGTGGGTTTTGGCGGTTTGGTGGCGATACGGCGCCGACGGCGGGCAACCGGGCGGTTCGGTTCGCCGGTCGGGCGGGCGGCATCGCCGGCAGCACCCCGACCAGCGGCGGGGGCTACGGGCGAAGGGCGCGGGACGGCCGGGACCGGCCCAGATCAGCCCCGGGTGTGCTGGCCGATCATGTGCACCTCGCCGGTGCCCTCGATGATTTCGCCGGCCTGCCACGCCTCGACACCGCGCCCGGTCAGGCAGGCCAGCGCCCGGTCTGCGTCCTCGGCCGAGACGATGGCGAACATCCCGACGCCCATGTTGAAGGTGGACTCCATGTCCTGGTCCTCGATCCGGCCCTTCGACTGCACCAGGTCGAAGATGGGCTGCGGCCGCCAGGTCGCCCGGTCGACCACCGCGTCGACGTGGTCGGGAAGCACCCGGACCAGGTTGCCGGGGATGCCGCCGCCGGTGACGTGCGCCAGGGCGCGCACCTCGGCCTCGGCGATCAGCTTGAGGCAGTCCTGCGCGTAGATCTTGGTGGGGGTCAGCAGCTCCTCACCGAGGGTGCGCTGCTTGCCGAAGTCCTCGATGACGCTCTCCAGCCGCATCCGGCCGGCGCCGAGCAGCACGTGCCGGACCAGGGAGTAGCCGTTGGAGTGCAGGCCGGAGGAGCCCATCGCGATCACGACGTCGCCGACCTCGACCCGCTCCGGGCGGAGGATCTCGCTCTCCTCCACCACGCCGACGCCGGTGGCCGAGACGTCGTACTCGTGCGGGCGGAGCACGCCGGGGTGCTCGGCGGTCTCGCCGCCCAGCAGCGCGCAGCCGGCGTACCGGCATCCGTCGGCGATCCCGGCGCCGATCTCGGCGACCTTGTCCGGGACGACCTCGCCGCAGGCGATGTAGTCGAGCAGGAAGAGCGGCTCGGCGCCGCAGGCGACCAGGTCGTCCACGACCATCGCCACCAGGTCGATGCCGACCGTGTCGTGGATCTCCATCTGCTGCGCGATGACCAGCTTGGTGCCGACCCCGTCGGTGGACGAGGCCAGGATCGGGTTGCGGTATTTCTGCACGTCGAGCCGGAACAGCCCGGCGAATCCGCCGATGTCGCCCATCACCTCGGGGCGCCGGGTGCCCTGGACCTTGGGCCGGAGCAGCTCGACCGCGCGGTCACCGGCCTGGATCGAGACGCCGGCGTCCGCGTACGACACGGTGCGCTTGCGGTTGGACCGCCCCGTCCCCGCCGTCCAGGGCTGATGGGTGCCAGCCGGGCCGCTTCCTGCACCACTGCGCTCGGTCACGTGCGTCACGGTTCTCCCCTTTGTGGTTCTCGCGGCTGGCCGCGTCGGTAGCGGTCGAGGATCGCTCGACTGTCGTGCTCGCCCGGCCGGATGGTCCCGGTCGGGCCGGTCCTGGTCGCCTGTGGCGCCGCCCATCAGCCGCGCCCGGCGTGGTGCCTACGCGTGCGACGGCACGTCGCCGCCGCTGGAACTGCCCACGAAGGGCTGACCGCCGGTGCCACGAGTGGCGGCCTGGACCGCCTCCTCCGCCCCGGCGCCGGCGACCCGGCGGTCAACTCCTTCGAGTACGTGCTTGCCGATCAGGTTCCCCGCCGGCAGCTCGATCGGGTATTCACCGTCGAAGCAGGCCCGGCAGAGTCGGGTCTTCGGCTGTTCGGTGGCGGCGACGAGACCGGCCAGGGATACGTACCCCAGGGTGTCGGCCCCGATCGACCGCCGGATGCCCTCGTTGTCCAGCCCGTTGGCGAGCAGCTCCGCCCGGGTGGCGAAGTCGATGCCGTAGAAGCAGGGCCAGTTGACCGGCGGCGAGGAGATCCGGACGTGTACCTCCAGCGCACCGGCCTCGCGCAGCATCCGGACGATCGCCCGCTGGGTGTTGCCGCGCACGATCGAGTCGTCGACCACGACCAGGCGCCTGCCCCGGACGTTCTCCCGCAGCGGGTTGAGCTTGAGCCGGATGCCGAGCTGGCGGAGCGTCTGCGACGGCTGGATGAAGGTGCGACCGACGTACGGGTTCTTCATCAGGCCGGCGCCGTAGGTGATGCCGGACTCCTCGGCGTAGCCGATCGCGGCCGGGGTGCCGGACTCGGGAACCGGGATCACCAGGTCGGCCTCGACCGGGTGTTCCCGGGCGAGCTGCCGCCCGATGGCGACCCTGGCGGCGTGGATGTTCCGGCCGGCGATCGTGGTGTCCGGCCGGGCGATGTAGACGTATTCGAAGAGGCAGCCCTTCGGCTCCGGCGCGGCGAACCGGGCCGACCGCAGGCCGTGCTCGTCGATGGCGATCAGCTCGCCGGGCTCGACCTCCCGGACCACGCTCGCCCCGACGATGTCCAGCGCGGCAGTCTCGCTCGCCACCACCCAGCCGCGTTCGAGCCGGCCGAGCACGAGCGGGCGTACCCCGTAGGCGTCACGGGCCGCGTAGAGGGTGGTCTCGTCCATGAAGACGAAGCTGAACGCGCCGCGCAGCGTCGGCAGCACCTCCAGCGCGGCGGCCTCCACCGACAGGTCGGGCCGGCTGGCCAGCAGCGTGGTCACCAGTGCGGTGTCGGAGGTCGAGCCGTCGGAGTCCGTGCCCCGCTCGATCGCGTCCCGGGCGAGCTCGGCGGTGTTGACCAGGTTGCCGTTGTGCGCCAGCGCGATCGTGGTGCCCGCCGAGTTGGCCCGGATGGTCGGCTGGGCGTTTTCCCAGGTCGAGCCGCCGGTCGTGGAGTATCGGGTGTGCCCGATCGCCAGGTGACCGCGCAGGCTCGCCAGCGTGGGCTCGTCGAAGACCTGGGCGACCAGGCCGAGATCCTTGTAGACCACCACGCCCGACCCGTCGCTGACGGCGATGCCGGCAGCCTCCTGACCACGGTGCTGGAGTGCGTAGAGGCCGAAGTAGGTGAGCTTCGCCACCTCTTCGCCCGGCGCCCAGACTCCGAACACGCCGCACTCGTCCTGCGGACCGGGTCGTTGGGGGTCGAGGTCATGGCTCAACCGGCCGTCGCCTCGGGGCACCTGCCGCTCCCTCTGATCTGCTCGGACTCGCCTGTCGCGCGGGTGTTGTCGGAGAACCGTCGACCCAGACAGTGTACGCGAACCGGAGCCGATACAGAGAGCCACGTAATGGCCCCCGTAAGTGACAGATGGTGATGGAAGAGTCAGTTAAAGCGGTAGGTAAGCGGAGATATCGGAACGAATGCCGCTTGTCTCTACGAGGTCCTGGGCCACCGCCTCGGGCCACGACGTCCGCCCGGTCGCCAGCCTGATCCAGGTCACCGGTCCCATCTCCACCACGTTCGGCGGAGTGCCACGGGTGTGTCGCGGCCCGGCACCGCACTGGACCGCGCCGTAGGGTGGGACCCGGACCTCCACCGCCCGCCCCGGTGCGCGGCGCGCCAGCTCGCTCAGCAGGGCGCGAACGGCGTCCCGCAGGATCGTTCGATCCGGCGTACGGCCGGCGTCGAGGTCCGCCAGCGCGGCCGTGACTGCTGCGGACTTATTGTGCGGAGAGGACACGTCGGGACGATACGACCCGGCTTCATGGCATTTTTCGGCGCCCCTGGGTCGCGCTCATCCGGTCAGACAAGGCATAGTTGCCGACGGTGTAGTCGTATGGGTTGATCCTCGGCCGGCCACGGGTCGGCGGCGGAGCCCCGGAAGGCGGTGGACGTGACAGCACACCGACGCGCCTGGATTTCCCGGGCCGGTGTGGTCGTGGCGCTGGCAGCCAGCGCACTATTCGCACTCCCCACCACACCAGCCGTGGCCGACGACCCGACGGTCACCATCACCGGGGTGAACGCCAGCCTCACCTCCGGGCAGACCACCACGCTCAGCTTCAACGTCAAGAACAACAACGGCGGAGTGCTGGGCGGGGAGACCTCGTTCAACATCGTCGTGCGCAGCGGCATCAACGAGTTGCAGTGCCAGGGGCGCTGCGACTTCACCGACACCATCGACCTGGGCGCGACGAAGTCATACAGTGTGACGCTCCGCGCCGGGAACGTTCCGGCCGGGCAGAACCGGTCGGGCAATGTCACGATCACCGCCGAGGTCGACGACGACAGCGCCTCCGCCCAGCGCAACATCACGGTGCGCGGCCCGGAGCCGCCGCCGGAGGTGCAGACCGTCGCCGAGGTCTCGGGGCGGGTCACCGACGAGAACACCGGCGACGGGATCTCCGGCGCCAGCATCCGGCTCACCGACGGGAAGGGCCGGGACTTCAACGCCACCACGAGCGGCAGCGGCAGCTACCGGTTCACCGGGTCGCAGAGCCGGGACATCGCCCCCGGAAGGCTCCAGATCCGGGCCACCAAGGACGGCATCACCGACACCATCAGCGTCAACGGTGGCAACGGCGCCCGCCTGAACAACCAGGACATCGAGCTCAGCCTGGCCGGCGCGCCGACCACCACCCCGGACGCCTCCGCAGAGCCGACCGAGGAGGCCGGCGCCGAGGAGGAGCCGACCGAGGAGGCCGGCGCCGAGGAGGACGAGCCCGCCGCCCAGGACCCGGCCGCCAACGAGGACTCCGGCGGCGGTCTCGGCTCGTGGGTGCTGATCCTCGCCGGCGGCCTGCTGGTGGCGCTCGGCGTCGGCGCGATCGTGCTGCTGCTGATGCGGCGCAAGGAAGACGACGGCGAGGACGACGAGGACGGTCCGGGGCCACGCACCGCCGCCGCGCGCGGCGGCGGTTACCGGGGCGACGACGACGCCACCCGGATCACGACCCGGGCCGGAGCGGGCGCCGACCCGACCATGGTCAGCGGGGGCAACCTGGCCGACGCGCCGACCATGATGCACAGCGCCCCACTGGTCGACGACGAGTTCCCGGACCCGTACGGTGCGCCGCTGCCCGGTCCGCAGACCGCCGGTTACGGCGCCGGGCAGCAGCCGGGTTGGGGCGGCAACGGCTACGGCGACCGCCCCGGTTCCGGCGCGGGTGCCTACGGCAACATGCCCGCCTCGGGCGCCGGCTACGGCGGTGCGCCGATCTCCGGTGCCGGCTACGGCAACGCGCCCGGTTCCGGTGCGGGTGGCTACGGCAACGCACCGGGCTCGGGCGCCGGCTACGGCGCGCCGGTCTCCGGCGCCGGCTACCCGCCGCACAACGGAGCCGCCGGCTACGAGGGCGGCGGTTACGACGAGCCGACCGGGCGCTACACCGGCCGGGGCGGCGCCGACGACTACGGCCCGGCGGCGGATCCGTACGAAACCGGGGCGTACGGCGCGTCGCCCGGCGCCACTCACGGCGGCTACGAGCCCACCCAGCAGTACGGCCGGGACGACGACGGCTACGACGCCGCAGGCGGCTACGGCGCCCGGGGCGGCGGTTACAACGACGAGCCGAGGACCGGTGGCGGCTACGACCGTCCGGACGACGGCTACGGCTACGACGACCGGGCCGGCGGCTACGACCAGCAGGGCTACGACGCGGGCCGGGGCGGTTACGACCAGCCGAGCACCGGCGGGGGCTACGAGCCGAGGCGCGGTAGCTACGACGACCAGAACAGCTACGACGACCGGGCCGGCTACGAGCAGCAGCACGGCGGCGGGGGCGGTTACTACGACGACGCACCGCCGGCCGGGCACAGCCGGTCGGGTGCGCCGCAGCAGCCCAGCCGTTCGGAACGCCGCTCCCTCGACTGGCTCGACGACTAGGACAGGCCGCTCGTCCCGAGCATCGTCCGGGCGGGCGACGTGCACGAGGTACACCGGCAGGGGCCGGGTTCGCCGTCGCGAACCCGGCCCGTGTCGCCTTCCCACGTCCGACGCCTGGCTGGGTCGCGCCGCCGTTCCGGTGAGATTCCGCGCACCGGCGTTTCACTGGCGCCGGGGCACCCAGTAGAGAATCTGGCCGACGATCAGCGTCGGGTGCTGGTGCGGCAGCGCCTCGAGGGCTCGTTGCAGATGCACCGCGAGGTACATCATCAGCCCCACCCGGTCACCCTTGAAGCCGATCAACAGCGCCAGACGTGCGGGTCCGCAGGGCCACGGATCGCCGCAGTACCGGCAGCAGTAGGTCTCGGTCGGCATGTGCCGACCGACCGGATGGCGGCGCCGCGCCGCGCGTTCGGCGCGAGCCCAGCGCGCCCACGGCCCGATCACGGTCTACACCCGTTCGGCGTGCCGGGTGCGATGCTGCTGTGCGGGTGTCAGGTGACCGGCACGCCCGTCGCGCAGCGCGGGATAGCTGCGGGTCGGACCGTTCCAGCCATCGCGCCGGTAACGACGCGTGGGGCGCGGCGCGGGCGGGGACGTCGGTTCCTCGTACCGCTGCGCGGCAGCCTCGCGGGTGATCCTGGCCTCGCTCGCGGCCTGGCGGACCGCGCCACGGAACTCGGCGCGGGTAAGCGGCGGGACCCTCGGTGCGTAGGGCATCGGCACCAGCTCGACCCCGTCCGGGCAGGGCCACCGCCAGCCGCACCGGCAGTACCGCCAGAGACGGCGCCAGTCGCGTCGGTGCCGAGGTCTGTCCCTGCGTGCTCGTCTCATCTCTTGCCCTTCCTCTCGCAAACGAATAGGAAAGGGGCGACGCCATGGCTCCGCTCCACATGCGCCGCCCCCGTTTGACGGAAGACGACCCGCCATCGGGACGGATCTTCGCGACCACTCCCCGGCGATGTGGCAGGGCCGCTGTGATGGCTCCTCCGTCTGATTCCACCCTGGACTGTGACGGCACGGTGACGGAAGAATGCGGCAGGGCAGTGGCAGGCTACAACCAGGAAGAAGGGCCAGTAGTGGCCCACACTCGGACGGGAGGCGTAGTTGGCCGACACAAACGAGTTCCGCCACCTGTTGCGAAAGCTTCGAACGGAACGCGGGATGTCTCAGGATGCCCTGGGCGCAGAAGTGCATATCAGTGGCTCTCAAATCGGCCACTATGAGTCAGGCCGGAGCGTCCCCGTCGATGACATGGCCGAACGATTGGAGCAGGCGCTTGGGGCCGGAGGCGAACTTCGGTCCGCTGCCGACCGATCCCGGGGCGAGGCTGTCGCTCCGTGGCTACGCTCATGGGCCGACAACGAAGGTCGCGCGATCGCACTCCGTACCTTCGAGCATTCCGTCATCCCCGGCTTGCTCCAAACGGAGTCATACGCACGGGCAATCATCGGAGTTGGGGAGCACACTCCTGAGCAGATCGAGGAGGCCGTCAGGATCCGGCTGGCGCGGCAAGCCACGGTGCTTGACCGGCCTGATCCGGCCATCCTGACAGCGATCATCGGAGAGGGCGCTCTCTGTCCCCGCGGTGCGATCATGAAGGCCCAGCTCGAGCATCTTGTGGACCTCGGATGCCGCCCGAACGTCCACGTGCGGGTGGTGCCCTTTTCGGCCGGACTTCATCCCGGGATGGCAGGTACATTCGCCGTGGCTACCCTTCCCGACGGGACCACGGTGGTCTACCTCGATGCCCTCGGGGAGGGGGTCGTGGGCTCCCACGTGCGGGACGTGCGGCATGCCGTCGTCACCTGGGAGTCGGTCAACGCGCGAGCGCTACCCTGTGACATGTCCCGCGACCTCATCCTGAAAGCGATCGATAATCATGATTCCAGAGTGGCGTAAGTCGTCCCGCAGCAGCAGCAACGCCGGCAACTGCATCGAGGTTGCCGACAACCTGCCCGGTCGGGTGTTGGTCCGGGACACCAAGGACCGGGACGGGGGAACTCTGACCTTCGGCCCGGCCGCGTGGCGGTCGTTCGTCGACCTGGCGAAGACGCACGGCTGACGCAGGTCCGCGTCCCCACGCGCGGCAACGCCGCCCCGCCACCCTCCACCTCCCACGTTATGGAACACAGTCATCAAGATCTTGGTCACCCATGGTTCGTGGCGAACCATAACTTTCCGAAGATCTTGATGCTTGCCGCGTTGCCAGCGGCCCGCCGGTCGGGGGGTGGCATCGGAGCCGGCACTGCGCTATACCGGCACTACGGGCAGTAGCGGAAGCGTCGCCGCTCGGATGGTCGCTACTCAGGCCGGCGAGTAGACGCCGTTGCGGAGCACCGGCACCACGTCCGAGACGCCGACCTGGACCGCGATCTCGACGTCCTGCCCGAAACCCCGGCTGGCGAGTTCCCGCCCCGAGACGCTGCCCCGGACCGCAGCCGGCACGTCCGGCACGCTGTTCAGCACGGCCAGCGCAAGCGCCGCCTCGACCGAGAGCCCACCGGACACGGTGGAGAGTGCGTCCAGGACGGCCGCCGCACCAAGCTGATCCTCGACGGCGGGCCGGAGGCTGTCGTCCGGCCAGCGCTCACCCGCCGCCACGACCCCGATCGGCGCGCTGGTCGAGCCGTACCCCTGGTCGAGGAGCCAGCGCCCGACGGCGCGGGCGTTGCGCAGGCAAGCCGCCACCACCGTTAGTCCGGTGGCGCTGGCGGCGGCACTGATCGCCGAGCCGTTCGGGGAGGGCAGCACCAACTCCGGTACGACGGGCGCGGCATGCAGGGCGGCCGGCGAAAGCGACCACGGATGCTCGGGCGTCACGGCGCGGCGGCCGACTGCGGCGACCGCGCCCATCCGGGCAGCGTACTCGGGCGCCTGGGCACCCCAGGGGAAGGGATGCACCCGCATCCCCCGGGCGACGGCCACCTCGACGGAGGTGGTGAAGGAGAGCACGTCGACGACGACCAGCACCGCGCAGACCCGGCTCAGCTCGGCCGCGCCGGCCAGTCCCCAGTCGAGTCTGGCCCCGCTGCCGGGCTGGGCATGGACCGACTCGGCCGGCTGACCGGGGCTACCCGACCCACCCGAAAATCCGTCCACTTTGGTCACGATGCGGTTCCTCCACCGGGGACGCGCCGCAGCGCCGCGCGGTCGCGTCAACCCGTCGAACGCTCCCCGGCATCCGCTCGGCCCGGATCGGCACCCGCCCCGGCCGGATCCTGCTCCGCCTCGGCGGCGGCACCCGGCGCGCTGTCAGCCGCCGCAGCAGCATCAGCCAACGCACCGTCGGCGGGAGCAGCATCAGCCAACGCACCGTCGGCCGCAGCGGCCGGGGCGGCCGGAGTAGCGTCTGCCGGAACGGAATCTGCCGGAGTAGCGTCTGCCGGAACGGGACCGGGTCCGGGTCCGGCAGGAGCGGCCTCCGTCTCGGCGGCCGGCGCACGGCCGGACGGGTCGGCGGCGCTCGGCCCGGTCACCGGTTCGACAGCCGATGCCGGTCCGGCGTCCGGCGCCGCATCCGCCCCGACACCCGGCTCGACAGTCGCCTCGGCGTCAGGCTCGGCAGCCGGCCCGGGGTCCGGCTCGACGGCAAGCTGTGTCGCGCCGGCCGCCGCCTCGCCGAACAGGCCCGGCAGGGTCGTGCTGTGCGCGGCGCGCAGCTCCGCCAGCCCGATCGTGAACTGGTCGCGGATCTCCAGCTCTTCCCCGGCGGTGTCGGTGACCCCGATGAGGGTCCACGGCACGCCCCGCTCGACGCAGAGCGCGGTGAACGCCTTCTCGTGCCCGAGCGGCACCGCGACCATCGCCCGCCCGGCCGACTCGCTGAAGAGGAAGACGAACGGCATCGAGCCGGCGCTGAACTCCTCCGGCAGGGCGATCCGGGCGCCGACGCCGTACCGCAGGGTCGACTCGACGAGGGCCTGGGCCAGGCCGCCGTCCGAGATGTCGTGGGCGGAGCGGAGGTGCCCGACCCGGGTCGCCTCGGCGATCAGCTCGGCTAGGGCGCGCTCGGCCGCCAGGTCGACCCGCGGCGGCACCCCGCCGAGGTGCTGGTGGGCGACCCAGGCCCACTCCGAGCCGGAGAGCTCGAGGCGGGTCTCGCCGAGCAGGAAGATCAGGTCGTGGTCGGAGCCGGCGGTCCGGGCGAAGCCCATCGGCACCCGCTGGGCGACGTCGTCCAGCACGCCGAGCACGCCGACGACCGGGGTCGGGTGGATCGCCGCCGCGCCCGTCTGGTTGTAGAAGCTGACGTTGCCACCGGTAACCGGGATGCCCAGCTCGGCGCAGCCGTCGGCGAGCCCGCGTACGGCCTCGGCGAACTGCCACATCACGCCCGGGTCCTCGGGCGAGCCGAAGTTGAGGCAGTCGGTCACCGCGACCGGCTTCGCGCCGGTCACCGCCACGTTCCGGTACGCCTCGGCGAGCGCCAGCTTCGCCCCGTGGTACGGGTCGAGCCGGGTGTACCGGCCGTTCCCGTCGACCGAGATGGCGACGCCCAGCCCGGACTGCTCGTCGATCCGGATGATTCCGGCGTCCTCCGGCTGCGCCAGCACGGTGTTGCCGAGCACGTACCGGTCGTACTGCTCGGTGACCCAGGTCTTGTCGCAGAGGTTGGGCGAGGCGATCATCCGCAGCAGGGTCTCCCGGAGCGCCTCCGGGCTGGCCGGTCGGGGCAGCGTCTCGGCCCGGTCCGCCTGCAACAGGATCAGGTCGGCCGGCTCCCGCATCGGCCGCGCGTAGACCGGGCCGTCGTCCACAAGGGACCCGGGCGGCACGTCGACCACGGGGCGGTCCTGCCAGGTCACCAGCAGTCGCCCCGGCTCCGGGGTGCCGTCGGCCGCCGGTCGGGCCGGGGTCACCTCGCCGATCGCACTCGCCGGTACGCCCCATTTTTCGGCGATCCGCAGCACCGCGTCGAGCTTCTCCGGGGCGACGATCAGCAGCATCCGCTCCTGCGACTCGCTGGCCAGGATCTCGTGCGGCTGCATCGACGCCTCGCGCAGCGGCACCCGCTCCAGCCAGACCCGCATCCCCGTGCCGGCCGCGGCGGCGGTCTCGGTGAGCGCGCAGGTCAGCCCGGCCCCGCCGAGGTCCTGGATGCCGACGACGAGCTGCGCGTCGTACATCTCCAGGCAGGCCTCGATGAGCAGCTTCTCCATGAAGGGGTCGCCGACCTGCACCGACGGGCGGCGCTGCTCGCTGCCGTCGTCGAAGGTGGCGCTGGCGAGCACGGAGACCCCGCCGATGCCGTCCCGGCCGGTCTTGGCGCCGAGCAGCACCACGACGTTGCCCGGCCCGGCGGCGGCCTTGTTCTGCAGGCGCTGCACCGGCAGTACGCCGAGACAGAGCGCATTGACCAGCGGGTTGCCCTGGTAGCAGGGGTCGAAGACGACCTCGCCGCCGATGTTGGGCAGGCCGAGCGAGTTGCCGTAGGTGCCGATTCCGGCGACCACGCCGGGCAGCACCCGGGCCGTGTCCGGATGGTCGGCGGCACCGAAGCGCAGCGGGTCCATCACCGCCACCGGCCGGGCTCCCATCGCCAGGATGTCCCGGACGATGCCACCGACGCCGGTCGCCGCGCCCTGGTGCGGTTCGACGAAACTCGGGTGGTTGTGCGACTCGACCTTGAAGGTCACGGCGAGCTGGTCGGAAATCCGGATCACCCCGGCGTTCTCGCCGATCCCGGCGAGCAGCCGGTCGCTCGGCGGCGCCTTCTCGCCGAACTGCCGGAGGTGGACCTTGCTCGACTTGTAGGAGCAGTGCTCGCTCCACATGATCGAGTACATCGCCAGCTCGGACTGGGTGGGACGGCGGCCGAGAATCTGCCGGATCCGGTCGTACTCGTCGTCACGGAGGCCCAGCTCGGCGTAGGGCTGGAGGTCGCCGGAGGTGGCCGAGGCGTGCGCGACGGTGTCGACGCCGCCCGGGTAGCCGTTCACCGGCAGCTCCGCCGCCGCGCCCGCCGGCACCGCCTGGCCGGGCACGGACGACTCCGGTGGTGCCGGCTGGCCCACGACCTCACTCTGTTCGATCATGCGGGCACTCCCGTGAGGTGCTTGAGGACCGACGTGAAGAAGCCCAGCCCGTCCAGGGAGGGGCCGGTCAGCGCCTCCACGGCGTGCTCCGGGTGCGGCATCAGCCCGACCACGTTGCCTGCCTCGTTCGTGATGCCCGCGATGTCCCGCTGCGACCCGTTCGGGTTGCCGTGCAGATAGCGCGCCACAATCCGGCCTGTCGCCTCCAACTGGTCGAGGGTGCGCTCGTCCGCGACGTAACAGCCCTCGCCGTTCTTCACCGGGATCAGGATCTCCTGTCCGGGCTGGAAGGCGTTGGTCCAGGCCGTGCCGGGCGCCTCGATCCGCAGCAGCTGGTCACGGTTGCGGAAGTGCAGGTGCTGGTTACGGGTCAGGGCTCCGGGGAGGAGGTGCGCCTCGCAGAGGATCTGGAACCCGTTGCAGATGCCGAGCACCGGCAGGCCGTCCCGGGCGGCGGCGGCGATCGATTCCATCACCGGGGCGAACCGGGCGATGGCGCCGCAGCGCAGGTAGTCGCCGTAGGAAAAGCCGCCGGGCAGCACGACGGCGTCGACGCCGTGCAGGTCGGGGTCGTCGTGCCAGAGCGGGATCGCCTCGGCGCCGGCGATCCGGGCCGCCCGGGCCGCGTCGTGGTCGTCGAGCGAGCCCGGGAAGGTCACCACGCCGATCCGGGCGGTCACGGGTTGCCCTCCCCGGCGCCCGCGGCGTCGGCGACCCGGATCGAGAAGTCCTCGATCACGGGGTTGGCCAGCAGCTTGTCCGCGATCTCCCGGGCCCGGTCCAGGTCCGGCTGGCCGGTGAACTCGATCTCGATCCGCCGGCCGATGCGCACGGAGGACACGTCCGTGACTCCGAGCCTCGGCAGCGCATTCGCGACGGCCTGGCCCTGAGGATCGAGAATCTCCGGCTTGAGCATGACGTCGACGACGACGCGAGGCACTGGGCACTCCTGACTGTGTACGCAGTTGGGTGCCGGCCCACGAAAGGGGCGAGCGCAGCCAGCGTACCCGGCCGACCAGCAACTTGACGCACGGGCCAGCCGGTCGACGGACCGGTCGACTCCGGGTGCCCGCCGGGAGGCTCCGGGCGGACCGGAGTGCCGCCGGAGGGGGGTCGGAGGGGGGTCGAAACCGGCCGCAGAGGTTCACCCTTGTGAATAGGTGACGAACGGCTTAGCGTGTGGCGTCAAACGTCCGGTTCTCCACTCCGAACGTTGACTGTCCAGATCCGTACGGCGGACATCCCTCCGCCGACGGCGGCTCAACCGACCCGGTGACCCCGGGTAAACCCCCCGGAAGGAGCCCCCCGTGCGTCTTCGCCGAACCCTGGTGATGTTCGCCACCGCTCTGGCCGGCGCGCTCGTCGCGCCGTCCGCCGTCTCCGCCGCCCCCGTCACCCCGTACATCATCGGTGGCGGCACCGTCTCGTCGGCCCCGTGGGCCGCGGCCGTCTTCAGCAACGGCTCGTTCACCTGCTCGGGCACCATCATCGCGGCGCGTTGGGTGCTCACCGCCCGGCACTGCGTCAGCGGCACGATGTCGGTCCGGGTGGGCAGCGTCAACCGGTCCTCCGGCGGCGTGACAAGCGGCGTCTCGAGCGCCTACGCCCGCTACGACCTGGCACTGCTCAACCTCTCCACCTCGATCAGCACCAGCTACATGCCGCTGTCCAGCAGCTATCCGCCGGTCAACTCCACCAACTCGATCTACGGCTGGGGCATGACCTGCTACAGCGGCTGCTCGGCGTCCACCACCCTCAAGACCGCCACCGTGCGGGTGACCAGCACCAGCGTCACCGACGCGTACGGCGGGCGGGCGATCCGCAGCAGTCGGATCAACGGCAACGCCTGGCGCGGCGACTCCGGTGGCCCGCAGGTCTACAACGGCGCCCAGGTGGGGGTCGCCTCCACCGCCGACGGGCAGAGCATCCAGAACTACGGCAGCGTCGCCTACAACCGGTCCTGGATCACCTCGGTCGCCGGGGTCTAGTACAGATCCACCCAAACCCTCCTCAGGGGTTCGGCGCGGACGTCCCGGCTGGGCCGGGACGTCCGCGCCGCGCGGTTGGCGGCCCTCCGCGCCGTATCCGGGCGTCGCTGCGGTTATCCGGTTCTCCGCGCTGTTTCCGGGCCTGCGCGCCGTTTCGCAAACTGGGGTGATGTGAACAGCCCTCGCAAACGGGTGGGGGATGCTCTGCCAGCATCGAAGCTGTGCTGGTCGTGACGACGGATCATCTACCGGGGTACGAGATCCGCGCAGTACTCGGCGAGGTCGTATCTTCCCAGGCCCGGACCCGGAATCCCTATCGGGAAGGGGTCAAGAACCTTCGGGGTGGCGCCTACGATCCCAAGGCGCCCGAGAACCTGACCCGCTGGCGTACCGACGCCGTGCAGAAGTTGGGCGAGGAGGCCACCCGGCTCGGCGCCAATGCGGTGATCGGGATGCGCTTCGACCACCGCGAGGTCGGCGAGATGTGGATGGAGCTCTGCGCGTACGGCACGGCGGTGGTGGCCGTACGGCAGCCGCCGGAGAAGCCGCCGGCCGACCAACCGAAGGTCGCCGCCGAAACCGCCCACCTGGCCGAACCGCTGGACTCCGGCGCCATCGCCGAGGCGCCCAGCGCCCCGGACCTCGGCAGCGCCGCCGGCACCCCCACCCCCCGCAGCTGACGTGCAAGGAAGGGCCCCCGCATATCGCTTTCGGTAGAAGAAGGGCCCCCTCCTAACGCGTGACACGCGTGCGAGCCGTCAGAGGATCGGGGCCGGGTCGTACGCGGCGGCTTCGGGGTGCGCCGCGACCACCGCGGCGACCCGGTCGGCGACGGCCCGGACCTGCGCGGACGCCGCACCGGTGAAGCCGGTACGGTCGGCGACCAGCTCGTCGATCTCGCCCCGGGTCAGTCCGAGTCGACCGTCGGCGGCGAGTCGGTCGAAGAGATCGTTGTCGGCGGCAGCCTTCTCCCGCATCGCCAGGGCCACCGCCACCGCGTGCTCCTTGATCACCTCGTGCGCGGTCTCCCGCCCCACACCCCGCCGTACCGCCGCGACCAGGATCTTCGTGGTCGCCAGGAAGGGCAGGTAGCGGTCGAGTTCCCGGGCGATCACCGCCGGGTACGCCCCGAACTCGTCAAGCACGGTGAGGAAGGTCTGGAACAGCCCGTCGGCGGCGAAGAACGCGTCCGGCAGCGCCACCCGCCGGACGACGGAGCAGGAGACGTCACCCTCGTTCCACTGGTCCCCGGCGAGCTCGCCGACCATCGACAGGTAGCCCCGGATGACCACCGCGAAGCCGTTGACCCGCTCGCTGGACCGGGTGTTCATCTTGTGCGGCATCGCGCTGGAGCCGACCTGGCCGGGCCGGAACCCCTCGGTGGCCAGCTCCTGGCCGACCATCAGCCGGATCGTGGTGGCCAGGCTGCTCGGCGCGGCGGCGGTCTGCGCCAATGCCGAGATCACGTCGAAGTCGAGGGAACGTGGATAGACCTGCCCGACGCTGTCCAGCACCCGGGCGAAGCCGAGGTGTTCGGCGACCCGGCGCTCCAGCTCGGCGACCTTCGCCGGGTCGCCGTCGAAGAGGTCGAGCTGGTCGGCGGCGGTGCCGACCGGCCCCTTGACGCCGCGCAGCGGATAGCGCTCGATCAGGTCGGTCAGCCGCTCGTAGGCGATCAGCAGTTCCTCGGCGGCGCTGGCGAACCGCTTGCCCAGCGTGGTCGCCTGGGCGGCGACGTTGTGCGAGCGGCCGGTCATCACCAGGTCGGCGTGCTCGACGGCGAGCCGGGCCAGCCGGGCCAGGGCGGCGACCGTCCGGTCCCGGACCAGTTCCAGCGAGGCCCGGACCTGGAGCTGCTCGACGTTCTCGGTCAGGTCCCGCGAGGTCATCCCCTTGTGCACGTGCTCGTGCCCGGCCAGCGCGCCGAACTCCTCGATCCGGGCCTTCACGTCGTGCCGGGTGACCCGCTCCCGGGCCGCGATCGAGGCGAGGTCGACGTCGTCCAGCACCCGCTCGTACGCCTCGACCACCCCGTCCGGCACCGGTACGCCGAGATCACGCTGCGCCCGGAGCACGGCCAGCCAGAGCCGCCGTTCCATCCGGATCTTCTCCTCCGGGGACCAGAGGGCGGCCAACTCGGCCGAGGCGTAGCGGTTGGCGAGGACGTTGGGGATGCCGGTCACCCCACCATTCTCGACCATCCCGACCGGTGCCGGCCCGGCGGGCGGGTCGACGGAGTTTCCGGTTATCCGGCCCCGCCCGGCGGGGGCGGTACCGGCTCTGCGGACGAGCGGCCGGCCCGGACGGCAAGCCGATCCAGGTAGCCGACCTGGAGCGCGACGAACGCCAGCAGGAACAGGACGAGGAACGGGAGCGGAAGTATCAGGCTCAGGCTCTCCCCGCTCGACGACCTGAACTGCTGCGCCCACAGGTTCGCCAGCAACGGGGCCGGCGCGTTCTCCAGACTGGGTGCGACCAGCAGGGGCCAGAGCAGTTGCTGGGCGTGGAACAGCCAGGTCAGCAGCACGGCGGCGGCCAGCATGGGCAGCGCCGGCAACAGCACCGTACGGGCGGGGTCGCCGTCCGACCGCCACCTCGGCTCCAGTCCCCGGAACAGCAGGGTGCAGACGAAGAGCGCCGGCACGCTGAGCCAGACCGGCGGGATCAGCCCGAGAAACGTGTTGAGCAGGTCGTTCTCGCTGACCCACTTGAAGTTGGCGATGGCGAGCGGGCCGGTGCCGACGAAGAGCCACGGCGCGAACGGCAGTAGCAGCAGTTCGCTCCACCGGCCCAGTGGCCGCAGCGCGCCGATGCCGAAGCCGGCCACCGCCGCCAGGCCGACCGACACCAGCGCCGAGACGAGCGGCGGCAGCCAGGTGTCGACGAGAATCTCGGGCAGGCCAGGGCCGCCGGGCATGTCCGGGCTGCTGAAGGCGTACCGCAGCCAGGGCGCGGCGGCCCAGGCGAAGACGGCCAGCAGCACGACCAGCGCCGCGACGACGATCCCGAACAACAGGCCGGACCGGCCACCCGCCGGGCCGGGTGCCGGGCCGGGTGCCGGGCCGGGCCGGTCCCGCCACCCGTCGAACTCGATCCGGGTACGGGTGACCACCAGCAGTCCGGCCGCGACGAGTCCGAGTACGCCGAGCATGACCAGCAGCAGCGTGGAGGTGGCGGCCCCCACGCCCAGCCGGAAGGTGACGAAGCCGACCTGTACCGCCCCCAGCACGGGCGTCACGGTGGAACGGGTCGGCCCGCCCCCGGTGAGCAGCGCCGGGGCGGTGTAGATCTGGATCACCGCGGCGAGGACGGCCAGCCCGACGAACCCGGCGACCGTGAGCACGGCCTGGAACGGCCACCGCCCCGACTCCGGTCGACGCAGCGCGCTCAGGAACGCCGTCGCGGCGACCGCGACGACCAGTCCGAACGATGTCGCCGCGACCACCCAGGTCAACTCCAACCGCGCGCCGGCCACGGAGAACTCGGGCTCGCTGCGGTGCAGCCGCCAACCCAGGAACATCGCGACCGGGGCGTAGCCGGCGACCGGCAGCGCGAGTACGGCCCGGGTCAGCAGCCGGGCCCGCCGGCCGGCCCGGTCGGCGACGAGCGCCAGCAGCGGCGCGAGCACCAGCGCGAACGCCAGTGGCAGCAGGGCGAGCAGCACGACCAGGCCGATCTGGCTCAGGAGGCCGTCCTCGAAGATCGTCCGGTAGTTGTCGACACCGGCCGATCGCGGCGTCCGGATCAGGTCCTCCTGGCGGAAGCTGGTCAGCACCGTGGAGAAGGTCGGTACGACGTACGACAAAATCAGTGCGACCAGGGCCGGCAGCAGCAGCACGACGCCGAGCAGCGCCGGGCCTGCCGAACCCGCGGCCGCCTGCCGTGGCGGATACTGCGGCGGCGGTTGCTGGTGGGGCGGTTGCTGGTGGGGCGGTTGCTGATGGGGCGGGTACTGCTCGGGCCGGTACTGCTGCGGCGGATGCTGGCCTACGGGTGGAACCTGCCCCGTTCCGATCGGCTGTTCCGGATAGCTCATTCCCGCCCACCCCCGCTCGACTCGCCGGTCATCGAGACCGTAGCGATCTCCGCTCCGACACGCGAGAAGGCCCGGACGAACGCTCAGTCGATGCCGATTCCGGCAACCCCGGATCAGCCGGCGCCGCCTACGGTGCCACCGACACCGAGGACCCACCCGGTGTGGACGAAACAGCCGAGGACGGTGAGCCCGCGGACGACGGTGCGCCCGCGGACGACGGTGGCTGGGTGGGTGCGGCGGTGGTGGTGGGCTGGGTGGAGAGCCGGCGTACGCCGGGATCGGCGAGCATGCCGAGCACCGCGACCAGGATGATCCCGGCCGCGACCAGCAGGGTCGTCTCGTATCCGAACTCCTCGGCAACCGGGCCGATCGCGATCTGCCCGAGCGGGATCGCCAGGAACGAGCCGAGTGCGTCGTACGAGTAGACCCGGGCGAGCCGGTCGGCGGGAATGTTCTGCTGCATCGAGGTCTCCCAGGCGACCGCGAACTGCTCCATGGCCACCCCGGCGACGAAGGCGGCGACGACCAGCACGGCAATCGAGGGCGCCCAGGCCAGCCCGACCACCAGTGGCACGTCGGCAAACATGCAGAGCACCCCGACCAGCAGCAGCCGGCGTACCCGCAACCGCAGCGCGACAAGGGCGCCGACCACCATCCCGCCGGTCTGGACGGCGAGTACCAGGCCCCAGGCCGGGCGGCCGATGGTCTCGTCGGCGACGGCCGGACCGAGCACGTTGACAGCGCTGGCGTAGGCGAAGTTGAAGAGGAGGAAGCCGAGTACCACCACCCAGACCCAGGACCGGGCGACGAACTCCGTCCAGCCCTCGCGCAACTCCCGGAACGGGTTGGCCCGTTCCCCGGCCCGGCGGGCGAGTGGGGCGACTCGTACCCCGGCGAACGCCAGCCCGGCCAGCGCGAAGGTCGCGGCGTCGACGAGCAGGCCCCAGCCCGGCCCCACGCCCGCGACCAGCACGCCGGCCAGCGACGCGCCACCGATCATGGCCGCGTTGGTACCGAGCCGGTTCAGCGCGTTGGCCGACTGGAGCAACTCGGCCGGCACGGTCTGCGGGACGAGGGCGGCGGCGGCCGGCCAGGCGAAGGCGGCCAGCACGCCGTTGAGCGCGCTGAGCGCGACCAGCGCCGGGATCGTCGCGGTACCGGTGAGGACCAGCGCCGCGACCGCACCCTGGGTGGCGGCGGCGAATGTGCAGGAGACCACCATCACCGCCTGCCGGGGGAACCGGTCGGCCAGTACCCCGCCGAAGAGCAGGAAGAGAACGTGGGTCAGCGACCGGGTGCCGACCACCAGGCCCAGGTCGCGGACGCTGCCGGTGAGATCGAGTACGGCGAAGGCGAGCGCGATCGGCGCGACCGCGTTGCCGAGCATGGTGGCGGCACGGCCGATCGCCAGGTAGCGGAACGGCCGGTGCCGCAGCGGCGCCAGGACTGCTTCACGGGTACGCACGGAGCTCACTCCTCCATCCGGAACAGTGCGACGGTGGCGCTCACCCGGGACGTGCCGGGGGTGCGCGGGGGCTTGGCGGCGGCGTGCAGCCGGGCCGACGCCTCGGCGATGGTGTCGCGGATCTCGGCCCAGGTCTCGGCGTCGACCCAGAACTCGGCGTCGGTGAGGAAGTTGCCGGGCCCGCGGCGGACTTGAGCGGCGCGACGGCGCAACTCGGCGGCGAGCGCGGCGTAGAGCAGTCGAGGGTCGGGGGCTGCTTCGCCGGCCGTGACCTCGGGCGTCCCGGCCGTCCCGGCCGTCTCGGCCGTCTCGGCCGCCTGCCCCGGCCGCCAGTCGAAGTCGCGGGACGCGTCGTAGCGGTAACGCTTCGCGGTGCCGCCCCGGATCCGTTCCTCGCCGGCTACCTCGATCATGTTGGCGGCCAGCAGGTGCCGC
The DNA here is from genome assembly GCF_049315195.1 of Plantactinospora sp. WMMC1484. Taxonomy (NCBI): domain Bacteria; kingdom Bacillati; phylum Actinomycetota; class Actinomycetes; order Micromonosporales; family Micromonosporaceae; genus Plantactinospora; species Plantactinospora sp. WMMC1484. The sequence continues at coordinate 1,471,586 of NZ_CP186055.1, read as the reverse complement.
AGGTGGTAGCTGGCGTTGGCGTGGGTCAGGTCCAGCTCACGGGCGATCTCGGCGGCGGTCAGCGCCGACGCGGTGAGCAGGGACAGGATTCGCAGCCGGATTGGGTGGGCCAGTGCGCGGAGCCGGGCCGTGGCGTCCACCGCCGGATCGCCCGGCCCAGGCCGAGGGCTGTCGCTTCCCGGCTCTCGCTCCGGTGACTCCGGTGGCTCCGAGGGCTCGGGACCATCAACTGCCAAAGACATGTTTGGGAGTGTACGAGCGCCGCACACAACTATCAAACATTTGTTGGGCGGTCAGCTCGACCCCCGTCGCCACCAGGACGACGGCTTCTGGTCACCTGGACACCAGAGGCGTTATGGCCAGGCGATAACGCCTCTGGTGTCCAGGTGAGGATCGGGGATCAGCCGGCAGTGGGCGAGGGCTCAGCGTTCCAGGATCGCCACGACGCCCTGGCCGCCGGCCGCGCAGATCGAGATCAGTCCGCGTCCCGAGCCTCGCTCGGCGAGCAGCTTGGCCAGGGTCGCGACGATCCGGCCGCCGGTCGCGGCGAACGGGTGTCCGGCGGCCAGCGACGAACCGTTGACGTTCAGCTTCGCCCGGTCGATCGTGCCCAGCGGGGCGTCCAGCCCCAGCTTCTCCTTGCAGAACTCCGGCGACTCCCAGGCGGCGAGGGTCGCCAGCACCTGTGAGGCGAACGCCTCGTGGATCTCGTAATAGTCGAAGTCGGCCAACGCCAGCCCGGTCCGGGCGAGCAGCCGGGGGACGGCGTACGCGGGAGCCATCAACAGACCCTCGTCACCGTGCACGAAGTCGACCGCGGCGGTGGCAGACGGGCCGAACCAGGCCAGCACCGGCAGCTTGTGCGCCTCGGCCCACTCCTCGGAGGCGAGCAGCACGGTCGACGCCCCGTCGGTCAGCGGGGAGGAGTTGCCGGCGGTCATGGTCGCCTGCTCGGTGTCGGGCCCACGGTTGCCGAAGACCGGCTTCAGCCTGCCGAGCTTCTCCACATCGGTGTCCGGCCGGAGGTTCTGGTCCCGGGTCAACCCCAGGTACGGCGTGAGCAGATCGTCGAAGAAGCCGCGCTCGTACGCGGCGGCGAGCCGCTGGTGCGAGCGGACCGCGAACTCGTCCTGGGCCTGCCGGTCGACGTTCCACCGCCGGGCGGTGATCGCCGCGTGCTCACCCATCGACAGTCCGGTACGCGGCTCGGCGTTGCGCGGGATCTCCGGTCGGAACGGCTGGGCCGGGCGCAGCCGGGCCGCGGCCTTCAGCCGCCCGCCGAGGGTCCGGGCGGCGTTCATCTCCAGCAGGGTCCGCCGCAGGTCCTCGTTGACCGCCAGCGGCGCGTCCGAGGTGGTGTCCACCCCGCCCGCGATGCCCACCTCCAGCTGGCCGAGCGCGATCTTGTTGGCGACCAGGATCGCCGCCTCCAGGCCGGTGCCACAGGCCTGCTGGAGGTCGTACGCCGGGGTGCGCGGGTCGAGCCGCGAGCCGAGTACCACCTCGCGGGTGAGGTTGAAGTCCCTGGAGTGTTTGAGCACCGCACCGGCGACCACCTCGCCGAGCCGCTCACCGGCCAGGCCGAACCGGGCGATCAACCCGTCCAGGGCGGCCGCCAGCATGTCCTGGTTGGACGCCTTGGCGTACCGTCCGTTCGATCGGGCGAACGGGATCCGGTTGCCTCCGATGACCGCGACACGGCGTACGGCTGTCATGGTGACACCTCCAGAACGCAGGGTTGTTCATACCTTACCCGCCGGTAGGCTACGACCATGAGTGACAGGTACGCGAGCTTCGCCCATACCGCACCCGGCCGGGCGCTGGTCAAGCGCCTCGGCCTGCCCGACCCGCCCCGGCTGCGCCGGTACCACCCCGGCGACCCGCTGACCCACGGCCCGGTACGCGTCGACGCGGCTCCCGGCGGCCGCCTGGTCGAACCGCTGGCCAAGCTGCTCACCTCTGCCGGCGTCGAGATCTCCGATCCGAACACGCCGCGCCAGGCAGCCCTCCTCTTCGACGCCACCGGGATCACCGACTCGTCCGGGCTGCGGGCCCTCTTCGACTTCTTCCACCCGCTGGCCCGGGCCCTGCACCCCTCCGGCCGGGTGGTGGTCTTCGGCACCCCGCCGGAGGACTGCGCGTCGATCCGTGAGGCGACCGCCCAGCGCGCGCTGGAGGGGCTGACCCGCAGCATCGGCAAGGAGTTCCGCCGGGGCACCACCGCACAGCTCGTCTACGTCGCACCCGGCGCCGAACGGGCCGTCGAGTCGACCGTGCGCTTCCTGCTCTCCGGCCGCTCGGCCTACGTCTCCGGCCAGGTGATCCGGATCGGCCCGGCCGAGGTGCCGGAGGTCGACTGGACCCGCCCGCTGGACGGCCGGATAGCGCTGGTCACCGGGGCCGCCCGGGGGATCGGGGCGACCCTCGCCGAGGTCCTGGCGGCCGACGGCGCCAGGGTGGTCGCGCTGGACGTGCCGGACGCCGGTGACGCACTCGCCGGAGTGGCCAACGCCGTCGGCGGTACGGCGGTGCAGCTCGACCTGACCGCGCCGGACGCGCCACTGAGGCTTGCCGACCACCTGGCCGACCGGCACGGCCGGGTCGACATCGTCGTGCACAACGCCGGAATCACCCGCGACAAGACGCTCGGCCGGATGACGCCGGACCGGTGGGACTCGGTTCTGGAGGTCAACCTTTCCAGCCAGGAACGGATCAACGAGGTGCTGCTGGACCGTGCCCTGATCCCGCACGGTGGGCGGCTGATCGGGGTCTCCTCGATCGCCGGGATCGCCGGCAACCCCGGGCAGACCAACTACGCCACCTCAAAGGCGGGGGTGATCGGCCTGGTGCAGTCGATGGCTCCGGTGCTGGCCGACCGTGGCATCACCGTGAACGCGGTCGCGCCGGGCTTCATCGAGACCCGGCTGACCGCCCGGATTCCGCTGGTGATCCGGGAGGTGGGCCGGCGGATGAACAGCATGGCGCAGGGCGGGCTGCCGGTCGACGTTGCGCAGACGATCGCCTGGCTGGCCTCGCCCGGCTCGGCCGGAATCACCGGCAACGTGATCCGGGTCTGCGGCCAGAGCATGCTGGGGGCCTGATGAACGAGCAGCCGCACCCCGCCACCGATGGCGTAACCGGAAGGCCAGACTCCGCCACCGAGGGCGCAGCCGGCGAAGTGCCGGAAGGGTCCGAGGTGGAGCTTGCGGCGGTGCCGGCGGTCGGGCCGCTCTACCGCCGGGCGGCCATCGGGCTGGCTCCGGGGCTCGGCCCGGCCCGGCGCGCCGGCCGGCTCCCGGCGACCGAACTGCTGGTCCGGGGGGTCGTCGTCGACCGTGACCACCTGGCCGCGTACGACGGGGTGTGCGGATTCCGGCTCCGCGACGCGCTGCCGGCGACCTATCCACACGTGCTCGCCTTTCCGCTGGCCCTGCGCCTGATGAGTGCGCCGGAATTCCCGCTGCCCCTGGTCGGGCTGGTCCACGTGGCCAACCGGATCACCACGTACCGCCGGATGGACGCCGCCGAGCCGCTGGACCTCTCGGTACGCGCCGTCGACCTGCGCCCGCACGACCGGGGCCGGCAGTTCGACGTCGTCTGCACCGCCTCGTCGGGCGGGGATGTGGTGTGGCGCGGGCTGTCGACGTACCTGCGGCGGGAACGTACGACGCGGGAGGGTGCCGGGCGCGGCCCGGGTGAGCGTCCGGCACCGCCGGCCCCGACCGGACTGTGGCGGGTGCCGTCCGGGGTGGGCCGGGACTACGCCAGGGTCTCCGGAGACCACAACCCGATCCACACCTCCCGGATCGCCGCCCGGCTCTTCGGCTTCGCCCGTCCCATCGCGCACGGCATGTGGAGCAAGGCACGCTGCCTCGCCGCGCTGGAGGGGCGGCTGCCCGACGCGTACACGGTGGACGTGGCGTTCAAGGCACCGCTGCCGCTGCCCGGCACGGTCGCCTTCTCCGCCGCCGAGGGCTGGACCTTCGGCCTGCACGACCCGTCGCGCGGCCGCCCGTACCTGGTCGGCGAGGCGACCCCGGCGACACCCTGATCGGGCCCGGCCAGCCGCCGGACCAGCCAGCCGCCGGACCGATCCACCGCCGGACCAGCCAGCCGCCGGACCGAGCCACCGCCGGACCGGCCAGCCGCCGGACCGAGTCACCGCCGGACCGAATCGGACTGATCACCCTCCCGGGTCAAGCCCGACAGAGGGAACATGCATCGAGATTTGTCATTGACACGGATAGTCCGTATCGATAGTCTTCGTTCGATGTTGGAAAGCGCTTTCCAGCAGACCGTCCCCGGTGTGGCCGGCAGCCCCGGCCGCACCGTCCACTCACCGCTGGCGGCGTCCGCGTCCCACCCGCGACTCGGCCGCCGGGGTGGACCACTTCCGCTCGGAGGTTCCCTGTGTCCAGCACCGAAGCCACCACCCGCGGCACCCGGCGGCTCATCCGGGTCCCGCTGCTCGCCGCAGCCACCGCCGCCACGCTCGCCGCCAGTAGCCTGGTCGCGACGCCGAGCGCCTCGGCCGCCTCGTTCAACCTGGAGGGTTGGGCCACCCAGTGCGGCGGCACCACCGGCGGCGGCAGCGCCTCCCCGGTGACGGTCAGCGACGCCAACGGTCTGATCAGCAACATGCAGGCCAGCGGCGCCCGGGTGATCCGGTTCTCCGGCACCATCTCGCTCAGCGGCATGCAGAAGGTCGCCGCCAACAAGACGATCATCGGGGTCGGCGCCAACGCGACCATCACCGGTGGCGGGCTCAACGTCGCCAGCGTCAGCAACGTCATCATCCGGAACATCAACTTCCGGAACTGGGGCGACGACGCGATCAACGTGCAGTACTCGACCAGGGTCTGGATCGACCACAACAACTTCAGCAACGGCTCCGACGGTGCTGTCGACATCAAGCGCAGCTCCGACTGCGCCACCGTCTCCTGGAACCGGGTCTTCAGCCACGACAAGTCGTTCCTGCTCGGCCACTCCGACAGCAACTCCAGCGAGGACGTCGGGCGGCTGCGGGTGTCGTACCACCACAACTGGTTCGACGGGTCGAACCAGCGGCACCCCCGGGTCCGGTTCGGCAACCCGGTGCACGTCTACAACAACTTCTACCGGGGCAACGGCGGCTACGGGGTCGCCTCGACCTGCAACGCGGGCGTCCTCGTCGAGGGTAACTACTTCGAGAACGTCGACGACCCGTACCACCGGGGTGAGGGCAGCTCGCCGGTCGGCGGCCTGGTCGCCCGCAACAACCACTTCGTGAACTCCGGCTCGGGCCAGACCGGCGGCAGCGTCGCCGGCATCCCGTACGGCTACAGCCTCGACCCGGCCGCCAACGTCAAGTCGATCGTCACCGGCGGCGCCGGCACCGGGCGGATCTGAGCCGCGGCACGGACGGTCGCCGCCGGGCCGACCAGAGCCGATCCGGGCCCACGGCACGGTGACGTCCCGGGTGCTCCGGTCCTCCCGGACCGGAGCACCCCGCCGACACAGCACCGAGAAGGCGGGGATCCTCAGCCGAGGATCTGGTGGCCCGGCCGCTTGGCCGGCCGGCGGTACCGACGGCGGACACGCGGCGGACACGGCGGCGGACACGGCAGCGGACGCGCAGCGGACACGGCAGCGGACACGCAGCGGACACGGCAGCGGACACGCAGCGGACGCGCAGCGGACACGGCAGCGCATGCAGGCGTCAGGCCGGGGACCCCCTTCGGCGGAAAACGACGAAGGGTGGTCCTTCCGTGCAGAGCTGGGCGGCGAGAGTGTCGGGGTCGGCGTCGGGGTGGTCGGCCAGCCAGTCGGCGACCGACTCCGCAGCACCGACCAGGGCGTACGCCATGACCTCCAGCTCGGCCGTCCCGACCTCACGGCCGTCGGCGGCCAGCCCCCGGCCGAGCATGCCCGCCACGACCTCGATGATCCGGTTGCGCATCGCCGCCAGCTCGCCGGCGAAGGGCCGCTCGCCCCGGGCCTGCCGGTAGAGGACCGCCCACCCGTCGCGGTGGGTCCCGACGAACCGGAAGAATGCCCGCAGGCCCCGGTAGAGCCGCTCCTCGAAGGGCAGATCGGGCACGACGGCGTCGACGATCGCCTCCATCAGCCGGGTCCCCTCGCGGTGCAGGCAGGCGATGAAAAGTTCCTCCTTGGAGCCCAGGTAGGCGTAGACCATGGGCTTGGAGATGCCGGCCCCGTCGGCGATCTCGTCCATGCTCGCGGCGTGGAAGCCGCGCCGGGAGAAGATCTTCACGGCGGCGTCGAGCATCTGCTGCACCCGGACAGCCCGGGGCAGCCGCCGGAAGGCGGGCGTGGTCGACACCCTTGTCAGCTTACCTACTCCGACGTAGGGTTACGCGTGAGTAACCTGTCTGGGAACCTGTCGTCGTCGACCGGACGCCGACCGACCAGCGACAACCACCAGCAGCCTGGAGGGCCCTCGCCATGACCGACTTCGACCCGGCGACCTTCTTCTCGCTCGAACCCAAGCAGTTCGCCCAGATCGTGAAGTCCACCCCGGATGACAAGCTGGCCGAGGTGATGAGCAGCGACCTGCGCGGCAAGGTTCTCGACGCGACGTTCACCCGGATGCCGACGCTCTTCCGGGCCGACCGGGCCGGCAACACCAACACGGTCATCCACTGGACCATCACCGGCCGGCCGGACGGCGGCTCCGACACCTACGAGATCGTGATCGAGAACGGGACCTGCCAGGTCTCGGACACCCCGCAGCGGGAGCCGAAGCTGACCCTGACGATGGGGCCGGTCGAGTTTCTGAAGGTCGTCTCCGGCAGCGCAAACCCGGTGATGATGTTCATGACGGGCAAGCTGAAGGCAAAGGGTGACCTGGGGCTGGCGGCCAACATCGCCAACCTCTTCGACATCCCGAAGGCCTGACCTCCGGTACGGCATCTCCCGTACGGACAAGACCTGGTCCCCGACGAACGAGAGAGGGCGGCGTGACCGAGTTCTCGCTCGACCTGAACGAAGAGCAGCGGGATCTGCGCGACTGGGTGCACGGCTTCGCCGCCGAGGTCGTGCGCCCGGCCGCCGCCGAGTGGGACGCCCGCGAGGAGACCCCGTGGCCGGTGATCCAGGAGGCGGCGAAGGTCGGTCTATACGGTTTCGAGTTCATCGCGAACTGCTGGGCCGACCCGAGCGGCCTCTCCCTGCCACTCGCCAGTGAGGAACTCTTCTGGGGCGACGCGGGGATCGGACTGTCGATCTTCGGCACCACCCTGGCGGTGGCCGCGATCTACGGCACCGGCACCCCCGAGCAGCTCGTCGAGTGGGTGCCGCAGTGCTTCGGCGACCCCGACCGGCCGGCCGTCGCGGCGTTCTGCAGCACCGAGCCGGAGGCGGGATCCGACGTCGCCGCCATGCGCACCCGGGCCCGTTACGACGCCGCCACCGACGAGTGGGTGCTATCCGGGCAGAAGGCGTACGCCACCAACGGCGGGATCGCCGCCGTGCACGTGGTGACCGCCTCGGTGGAGCCGGAACTCGGCGCCCGGGGCCAGGCCGCCTTCGTGGTCCCGCCCGGCACCGCCGGGCTGGCCGCGACGAAGAAGCTGCGCAAGCTGGGCCTGCGCGCCTCGCACACCGCCGACGTCTTCCTGGACGAGGTACGCGTGCCGGGGCGCTGCCTGCTCGGCGGGCACGACGCGCTGCGTGAACGGCTCGACCGGGCCCGCTCCGGCCAGCGCGGCAGCGGCCAGGCGGCGATGCGTACCTTCGAACTCTCCCGGCCCACGGTCGGGGCGCAGGCGATCGGAATCGCCCGGGCCGCCTACGAGTACGCCCTGGCGTACGCGACCGAGCGGGTCCAGTTCGGCCGCCCGATCATCGACAACCAGGCGATCGCGTTCCAGCTCGCGGACATGCGGATGGAGATCGACGCCGCCCGGCTGCTGGTCTGGCGGGCCGCCTGGATGGGGCGCAACAACCGCCCGTTCACCGCCGGGGAGGGCTCGATGTCGAAGCTCAAGGCCGGCGAGGTGGCGGTCTCGGTCACCGAGCGGGCCGTGCAGATCCTCGGCGGGGCCGGGTTCCTGCGCGAGCACCCGGTGGAACGCTGGTACCGGGACGCCAAGATCTACACCATCTTCGAGGGCACCTCGGAGATCCAGCGGCTGGTGATCTCCCGGGCCATCTCCGGGCGTCAGATCCGCTGACTCGGTGTACGCCGGCTCGCCGGCACCCGGTCCCTCCGGCCGCCGTCCCCCTCCCGGTCGACCGGGTGGAGGCTGCGCCTCCCGGACCTGGAACGACACACAGCGGAGCCCTTCTTGCCTTCGGATCTTGCGTTTCTGGTTGCCACCCTGACCCGCCGTGGCCTGCTGAAGCCCGGTTCGCCACGGCGGATCGCGGCACAGCTCGGCGCGCTGCGAAACTGGGGCTTCAGCCTCGCCGGAGAGCTGCGCCAGGCGGCCGCCCGGGATCCGGACCGGACCGCGCTCATCGACGAGGAGCTGGGCGAGATCAGCTACCGGGAGCTGCTGGACCGGGCCGGACGGTTGGCCGGATCGCTGCGGACCCGGTACGGCATCGGGCCGGGCGACCGGATCGGCGTACTCTGCCGCAACCACGCCGGGCTGGTGGAGACGGCGCTCGCCGGCGGGCTGCTCGGCGCCGACATCGTCCTGGGCAACACCGGACTCTCCGGAGCACAGCTCGCGGCGGTGGCCGAGGAGCAGCGGCTCCGCCTGCTGGTACACGACGCCGAGTTCCTCGACCGGGTGGTCGGGTTACCGGCGGAGGTGGAGCGGCTCGACGAGCGGGGATATTCGGAACTGGTCGCCGGGGCAGTCCCGGGCGAGCTGCGCCGGCCGGCCCGGGACGGCCGGACCATCGTGCTCACCTCCGGCACGAGCGGTACGCCGAAGGGCGCCCGCCGCCCCACCCCGAGCGGCCTCGGCCCGCTCGTCGCGATCATCGACCGGATTCCGCTGCACCACGGCACCCGGATGATGATCGCCGCTCCGCTCTTCCACACCTGGGGATATGCCGCGCTGCAGATGGCGTTCGCCCTGCGGGGCACGGTCGTGCTGCACCGCAGGTTCGAGCCGCTGGCCGCACTGGAGGCGGTGGAGCGGCACTCGTGCACGGCGCTGTTCGCCGTACCGGTGATGGTGCAGCGGCTGTTGGATGCGCCGCCACCGGCGCGGCGGCCGCCCCTGGAGGTCGTCGCGACCAGCGGCGCGGCGCTGCCCGGCGGGCTGGCGACCCGGTTCATGGACCGCTACGGCGAGATCCTCTACAACCTGTACGGCTCGACCGAGGTCTCCTGGGCCGCCATCGCCACCCCGGCCGAGCTGCGCCGGGCACCGACCACGGCAGGGCGGGCGCCGCACGGTACCCGGCTGGCCATAGTGGACGCGAGGGGTGAGCCGGCGCCGGTTGGCCAGGTGGGCCGGATCCTGGTCGGCAACGACCTGCTCTTCGAGGGATACACGGCGGACGCCAGAGAGCGGGAGGCGCGGGAGGCGCGGGAGGCGGGGGACGATCGGGAGGCGCGGGACGATCGGGCAGAGCGGAGTGACCGGGATGACCGGGCCGGCGGGCGGTTGTTGGACACCGGCGACCTGGGCCACCTGGACGGCGACGGACTGCTCTTCGTGGACGGCCGCGCGGACGACATGATCGTTTCCGGTGGCGAGAACGTCTATCCGGCCGAGGTGGAGAACCTGCTCGCCGGGCTGCCCCAGGTGCGCGAGGTGGCGGTGATCGGCGTGCCCGACCGGACCTACGGCCAGCGGCTGGCGGCATACCTGGTGCTGCATCCGGGCGAGGTGCTCGACCCGGAGGCGGTACGCGAGTACGTCCGCCGCTACCGCGCCCGGTTCTCGGTGCCGCGGGACGTGCTCTTCGTACCGGCGTTGCCGCGCAACGCGACCGGGAAGGTGCTGACCCGGGAACTGAGCCGCTACCACCGGGCCTGACCGCCGTCGGCCTGGCCCGGTGGATCGGATGAGACCCGAGGCCCGGACGGGCTAGACCGATGGGATCTCGTGGACCAGGGCCGAGGCGGTCAGCGTCTTGGAGCGCGCCTCGCCGCCGCCGACGGTACGGAGCAGATAGGTGTGCGTGACATACTCACCCGGTTCGCCGTCGCCGCACGAGAAGTTGATCGTCGCGCTGCCGACCGCCGGATAGGTGTCGTAGACCCCGGATCCGTCAACGGAGATGGTGACCTGGTCGGCGCCGGTCACCTTCCATTCCAGGATCACCGGGAGGCCCTGGACCCGGTTGACGTTGGTGCCCTGGTCACACTGCGGCTTCTGCTTGATCCGGTAGTGGTCGATCGTCGGCCCACTCGGTTTCCTGCCGTGGGTGCCGCTGCCGCTGCTGTTGCCGCCACCGGTGTTGCCGCCACCGGTCTGGCCGCCGCCGGTCTGGCCGCCGTCACCTGCCGGGCCGCCGGTCGGGGCCGGCTGGCCGGTCGAGCCGTCGCCCGGGGCGCTGCCCAGGCCCGCGTCACCCCCGGCCGGTGCCGAGCTGGCCGGCGGGGTCCGGCCGGGATCGGTCGTCGCGCAACCGGTGGACGCGACGGCGATCACACCGCCGAGGGCGACCAGGGCCGCCCGAGTCAGGTACCTGTGCATGGTCGCTCCTCTGCCGCAGAATCCCCCGAGAGCCGACGGCCGGGGGTGATCCCACGGTAGGAATGCGGCGCGACCGGCGAATCACGATTTCGTGCCAGCCGCACCAGGCCGGCCGGGTCTGGTTGCCCCGTCGGGCTCGAGCCCGGTCTGGTTGTCCCGGTCGGGCTCGAGCCCGGTCTGGTCGCCCACCGGAAGCGGGGCCGGCCAATCTGGTTGCCGGCCAATCTGGTTGCCCTGGTTGCCAGCCGGGATAGGGCCGGCGGGGTGCCGAGGCCGATGAGTCAGTGCGCCGGAGGCGCGGTGCGTACGGGTGCGGCGAGCCGGCCGGCCGCGGCAAGCGCCGCAATGTCGCTCCGGTGGTGCGAATCCGGCAGGCCGATGCCGGCGACCAGCTCGTAGGCGGCCGTCCGGGCAGCGTCGAGATCGGCGCCGAGGCCGGTGCCCGACAGGACCCGGCCGCCGGCGGAGACCAGCGCGCCGTCCGGGTCCCGGCGCGCGGTGCCGGCCTGCACGATCCCGGTCCGCTCCGCACCGGTGATCACGTCGCCGGTACGCGGGGTGCCCGGGTATCCCGCCGAGGCGACCACGACGGTGACCGCCGCGCCGGAGCGCCAGCGCAGCGGCGGATGCCCGGCCAGCGTGCCGGTCGCGGCCGCGTGCAGCAGGCCGGCGAGCGGCGTTTCCAGCAACGGGAGTACGACCTGCGTCTCCGGATCGCCGAACCGCGCGTTGAACTCGATCACCCGTGGCCCGTGCGAGGTGATGGCGAGCCCGACGTAGAGCAGCCCGGCGAACGGGGTACCCCGGTGCCGCAGCTCGGCCAGGGTGGGCCGGACCACCGCCGCCATCACCTCGTCGACCGTGCCCGGCGGCAGCCACGGCAGTGGGGCGTACGCCCCCATCCCGCCGGTGTTCGGGCCGGTGTCGCCGTCGCCGACCCGCTTGAAGTCCTGGGCCGGCAGCAACGGCAGCGCGGCCTCGCCGTCGGTGACCACCAAGAGCGAGACCTCGGGCCCGGCAAGGTATTCCTCCACGACGACCCGGCCGCAGCCCGCGGCGTGCTCGATCGCCGCCGACCGGTCCCCGGTCACCACCACGCCCTTGCCGGCGGCCAGCCCGTCGTCCTTGACCACGTACGGCGGGCCGAACTCGTCGAGCGCCTGGGCCACCAGCGCGGCGCCGACCCCGCTACCGGGGTTCTGCACCGCCCGGGCCCGAGCCGTCGGTACGCCGGCCGCGGCCATCACGTCCTTGGCGAACGCCTTGGAGCCCTCGATCCGGGCCGCCGCGCCGGACGGGCCGAAGCAGGGGATGCCCCTGGCGCGTACCGCGTCGGCGACCCCGGCGACCAGCGGCGCCTCCGGACCGACGACCACCAGGTCGGCCCGGACCTCGGCGGCGAGCGCCGCCACCGACGCCGGATCGGTGGGCTGCACCTGCCGTAGTCGCGCGACCGTGGCGATGCCCGGGTTGCCCGGTGCGGCGATCAGCTCTTCGACGGCCGGGTCGGCGGCCAGGCCGAGCGCGAGAGCATGCTCACGCCCACCGCCACCGAGAAGTAGTACGCGCACGGCGACCGATCCTACGCACCCGGCCGGGATCTCCCGCCGCCCGCCCGCCGCCTTCCCACCCGGCCGGGATCTCCCGCCGGCTGCCCACCCTGCCGGCGGCGAGGGTTACCGGCGGGGTGGGATCAGTTCGTGCCGGACGATGTTCTCCTCCCGACCGGGGCCGACGCCGACCACGCTGACCCGGGCCCGGCACAGCTCCTCGATGCGGGCCAGGTAGCGGCGGGCGTTCTCCGGCAGCTCCGCCTCGGAGCGTGCCTTGGAGATGTCCTCCCACCAGCCGTCCAGCTCCTCGTAGACCGGCCTGGCGTGGTGGATCGCGGTCTGCGTCATCGGCATGTCGTCGTAACGCTCACCGTCGATCTCGTAGCCGACGCAGATCGGCACCTTCGCCAGTCCGGAGAGGACGTCGAGCTTGGTGACCACCAGATCGGTGATGCCGTTGAGCCGGACGGCGTACCGGGCGATGACGGCGTCGAACCAGCCGCACCGGCGTTCCCGGCCGGTGGTGGTGCCGTACTCGGCGCCGACCTTGCGCAGGTGCGCGCCGTTGTCGTCGAAGAGCTCGGTCGGGAACGGACCCGAGCCCACCCGGGTGGTGTACGCCTTCGTCACCCCGATCACCTGGGTGATCGCGGTCGGTGGGATGCCGGACCCGACACAGGCGCCGCCGACGGTCGGGTTGGACGAGGTCACGAAGGGATACGTGCCGTGGTCCATGTCGAGCATGGTCGCCTGGGCGCCCTCCAGCAGCACCGTCTCGCCCCGGTCGAGGGCGTCCCAGAGAATCACCCGGGTCTCCGCGATGTACGGCCGCAGCCGCTCCGCGTAGCCGAGATATTCCTCGGTCACCGCCTCGACGTCCAGCGCCTTGCGGTTGTAGACCTTGAAGAGGATCTGGTTCTTCTCCCGCAGCGCGAGTTCGAGCTTCTTGCGCAGGATGCCCGGATCGAGCAGGTCCTGCACCCGGATGCCCATCCGGGCCACCTTGTCGCCGTACGCGGGGCCGATGCCCCGGCCGGTGGTGCCGATCCGGGACGAGCCGAGATAGCGCTCGACGACCCGGTCCAGTGCCCGGTGATGGGGCATGATCAGGTGCGCGTCGCCGGATATCCGCAGCCGGGAGACGTCGACACCCCGCTCGGCCAGCCCGTCGATCTCGGAGATCAGCACCTTGGGGTCGACCACGACGCCGTTGCCGATCACGATCACCGCGCTCGGCGAGAGCGCGCCGGAGGGCATCAGGTGCAGGGCGTACTTCTGCCCGTCCGGGGTGACCACCGTGTGCCCGGCGTTGTTGCCGCCCGAGTAACGGACCACGTAGTCGACCCGGTCACCCAGCAGGTCGGTAACCTTGCCCTTGCCCTCGTCGCCCCACTGCGCTCCGATGAGCACGATCGCCGGCATCTCTAAACCCGCCTCCAGGGGGCTCGGGTGCCAGGTGGCGACCGCGTGGCGAGCCCGAGGTGTCAGGCTAACAAAAAGTGACGACCCGGCCGGCAGGGGCCGGACGGCGGCAGGAGGCGACTCCCGGTGTACGACGTGGTGATGCTCACCCTGGCCCGGGGTGAGGAGGACTCGACGGGCTGCGGTGCGGGCGGCGACTGCTGCTCGCCCACTGCGCCGGCCGGTCGGGCGGACTGCGCGGACACCCCACGCGTACCGGTGCTGGCCTGTGCGGACGCCCTGACCTCGCGGGGCGCCCGGGTCGAGTTCGTGACCGCCCGGTCGGATCGGGAGATCGACGCCGTACTGGCCCGGCTGGACGGCCCGCCCCGGCTGGACGGCCTCGACTGGCCCGACCCGGACGGCAAGACCCGCCTCGTAGTCGCTACCGCCAGTGACGCCCAGCTACGTGCCGTGATGCGTCGGCTGGTCCGCCGATACGCCCCACCGCCCAGCCGACGCCCGGCCGACCTCGCCGACAACCGCACCCTGCCCGACCTGCCGGCGATCGGGGTACTGCCGCTGGACCCGAGCCGGTCGGGCGACCCCGGCCGGCCGACCGGCAGCCGTCTGCCGTCCGCTCCGGAGTCGCCGGGTGACCTCGCCGGACAACTCGGCCTACCCCGCGATCCGGCGGCGGTCGCCGCCGCGCTGCTCGACGGTCGCGTCCGCCGCCTCGACCTGCTCCGCAACGACGCCGGCTCGGTCACACTGGACGGCGCACTGCTCGGTGCCGCCAACGAGGCCGGTACGCCGCTGGCCTGGCGTGGGCGGGTCGAGGTCGACGACACGGTGCTCACCGGCGGGGACGATCCGCTGCTGGCGTGCGTCGTCGGCAACGCGGGCGGCTACGCCGAGCTGACCGGGGTGCGCCTGCTCTCCACTGCGGATCCGGCCGACGGTGCCGTCGAGGTCGCGGTCGCCGTCCCGGTCCTCGCCCGGTCCCGGTGGGGCCGCCGGACGATGCGGATCGAGGTCCGTCGGGCCCGCGGCCGCGCGGTCGCGGTCACGCCCCGGGACCCCGAGGTGCCGTTCCTGGACGACGGGGTGCCCGGGACGCTGAGCCGGAAGCGATCGTGGTGGATCGAGCCGGGGGCGTGGGCGGTGTACGACCGCTGATCCGCTGTGGAAGGCTGTGGACGGGGACCTCCGCGCCCGGCCCGATGCCGATCGACGGCATATCCTCGGGCAGTAGGAGGGAGGTAGGTAGGCCGTGGCGAACAATCATGGAGACCGGGTGTACATGCCGGGTCAGGTGCCGGCGGCACCACAGGAGGCCGAGCCGCTCTGGCCGCCGGACGAGATCGTCGCCGAGCCTCGCGACGAGTCCAATCCGATCAGTTGGGCCCCCACGCCGCCACCGCCTCCGGATCCGACGCCGCCCGGCCAGCTCGCCGGAGTTCCGCAACCGGTCGCGCACCAGCCCTACCAGTCCACTCCGCCACCCGCCGTCCCGGTTGGGCCGCCGATGACACCGGCGCCACCGGTGGCGTCCGCACCGCCCTCGTTCGCTCCGCCGCCGGTCCAGCACGGACCGTCCGGGCCGGCGACTGCTCCGGGCCCACCCGGTCCGCAGGGTCAGCCCATGCCGCAGGGTCAGCCCATGCCGCAGGGTCAGCCCATGCCGCGGGCGACAACGGGTCCGCCACCGTCGGCGGTGCCGGTGCAGCCACCGGCACCCCCCGGCCCGGTCCCGCCGGCGCCCGGCCAGGGCGGGACGGCCGGCGCTCCGGCGTCGGACCCGGTCACCCCGATTCATTCACCGACTCGGGTCTGGCCCACTGTCGTCCCGCAGCACCAGGGCCGGGCGACGGTGGGTACCGGTGAGATCCGGCGCACCGACACCGGCGGCCGACCGGAGCAGGGCGCCGGAACGGAGCCCGCCGGCCGGGGAGGCCCGGAGTCTCCGGACCGCCCAGAGTCGCCAGACCGCCCCGAGTCCCCGGACCGCCCCGAGTCGCCGGACCGACCGGAATCTCCGGACCGGCTGGCGAACGGCGCGGCGCCGCGTACCGGAAGCACCAGCCCGACCGCCGCTGCCGACGCCGGTCCGGCCGAGCAGCGGCAACCAGACGTGGCCCCCGAACCTGCCCGGGGCAGGGCCACCCTGCCCGCCACCAGCCGGCCCCAGCCCGACGGCGGCAGCCCGGCCCGGCCGGCCACCGAGTCACCGTGGGCGCAACCGCCGCAGCGGCCGATCGGCACGCAGCACGGCGCCGCACAGCCGATCACGCCACACCCCGGCGGCCCGCAACCGGTCACGCCGCAACACGGCAGCCCGCAGCCGGTCGCGCCATACTCCGGTGCCGGTGCCGGCACCGGTCCGGGCTCGGCGCCGCCGGTCGGTCCGTACCCGCCCACGATGTCACCGGGTCCGTATTCGGTGGCGGGACAGCCAGGGCAGGGCTACCCGCCGGGAACGTCGCCCCAGCCGTATCAGCCGGGCCCGCCACAGCAGATGTCGCCGGCACCGGTGGCGGACCAGCCCACCTACCCACCGCCGACGCCGAACCAGCCCGGACCGCCGGGTTATCCCAGCCAGCCCGGCTATCCGAGCTATCCGCCTCCGCCGGTAGCGGGCCCGGGCGGGCCGCAGTCCGGTGGGACGCCGCCGGTGCCGGGTTCACCCCCGGGGACCCCGCACCCCGGGGTGACCGAGGTGCCGCAGCAGCCGTACGCCGAGTCGGCCGGGGTGCGGCGGATGCCGCCGCACCCGCCGGTGGGCCCCTATCCCGACCCGCTCTGGACGCCGGAGGGCAACACCCCGACCGCCGAGGACTTCGCTCGGCGCCGGGCCGCACGCCCCGCCGACCCAGTGGCGCAGATGGGAGTACGCGCGGCGGTGAACAAAACCACCCTCGGCCTGCTGAAGCTCTCGCCCGGCCGGCACGAGCAGGAGATCAAGCAGGACATCGAGATGATCCGCCGGAACTTCGGCGGGCTCCGGCAGGTGACCGTCGTCAACCCCAAGGGCGGGGCCGGCAAGACGGTGGCGATCCTGCTGCTGGCGATGACCTTCGGGCAGAAGCGCGGCGGCTACGTGCTGGCCTGGGACAACAACGAGACCCAGGGCACCCTTGGCATGCGGGCGCAGCAGGACTTCCACTCCCGCACGGTCCGGGACATGCTGCGCGACCTCTACCAGTTCAAGGGGGCGCACGGCCGGGTCGGTGACCTGTCGCAGTACGTGCGGTCGCAGAGCGAGGGGATGTTCGACGTCCTCGCCTCCGACGAGTCGGCGACCGGTGGCGAGATGCTCACCGCCGCCGCCTTCGCGGAGATCCGCGAGGTGGTCAGCAGGTTCTACAAGCTGATTTTCGTGGACACCGGCAACAACGTCCGGGCCCAGAACTGGCAGGCGGCGATCGACGCCACCGACCAGCTCGTGGTGACCATGTCGGCCCGGAACGACTCCGCCGAGACCGCCGCCCGGATGCTGGACCACCTGGAGCAGAGCGGCCGCCAGCGGCTGGTCCGGCAGGCGGTCACGGTGGTCTCCATGCCGCCGTCCCGCAAGGAGATCGACCTGCCGGCGATCCAGCGGCACTTCGCCGCCCGCACCAGGGCGGTGCTGCTGGCGCCGTACGAGCGGCTGATCGACACCGGCGAACCGATCCGGTACGCCCAGCTCTCCTCCGCGACCCGCGACGCCTGGCTCAAGATCGCCGCCGCCGTGGCCGAGGGGCTCTGAACCCGGCCCGGCTCAGGTGCCGGCTCAGGTGCCGGCTCAGGTGCCGGCTCAGGTGCCGGCTCAGGTGCCGGAGAGGGCGTCGCCGGCCGCCGGGTCGCAGTCCCGGAGGAACTGGGCGCACCGGGCCGCCTCGTCGGACTCGCCGATCTCGCCGGCGGCCCGGGAGAGCACGTGCAGGCAGCGCAGGAAGCCCTGGTTCGGCACGTGGCCCCAGGGCACCGGACCGTGCCCCTTCCAGCCGCTGCGGCGGAGCTGGTCCAGACCCCGGTGGTAGCCGGTACGGGCGTACGCGTAGGCGGCGACGACCTCGCCGGAGTCGAGTGACCGTGCGGCCAGGGCCGCCCAGGCAGCGCTGAACGTCGGGTGCTGCGCGGCCGCCGCGGCGTACGCCTCGTCGGTGTCCGCGCTGCGCGCGGCGGCGAGCGCCGCCTCGGCCGCGTCGTCGCCGGGCAGGAGGGTCGGCGGCGGTTCGGGCAAGAGGTTCTGCATCGGACCATTCAACCCGGCCGCCGCCGGCGCTGGCGAGCGGGGTGTGTCACGCGTGCTGGCTGAACGGCTGAGGCGTCCGTCACGCGTGCGGCCGGTGCGGTTCGGGCGGCCGGGCGGTGCGGTCCCGGCGGAACTGGACTACAAATGAAGATCCGGAGCCTCCCCAGGACCCGGTAGAAGGGAGCCCGGCGACCTGGTGTCGCCGGGCTCTCGCCGGTTTCGTCCCCTTCTGCGGCCGGCGTTCCGGTTCGTTCGCACCCGGCGGCCGGGAGGTTGCCGGGCCGGGGCAAGATGGCGGGATGCCCACCCCACCCCCCGCCGACGTGCTCGAACCGCACGACGACACCCTTCACGAGATCGAGTCGCGGGCGGAACTGGATCTCCACCTCCCGAGCGGCAGTCTCGCCGGACTCGCCGTGCAGGGGCTCCGGTTGGACCTCGAACCGGTGCCGGACCTGACCGGAGTCGACCTGACCGGCACGCTCTTCGTCGGATGCCGGTTCGCGTCCCGCGAGGTGGAGGCGGAGCTGGTTCGGCGTGGCGCGACCGTGGTGCCGGCCTTCGCGGAGCTGCCGTACCCGACGCATCCGTCCCGGCTCTACACCGCCGACGAGCTGGCCGCCGGATTCGGCGCCGCCGGATTCGCCGGGATGTACGACACGGTGGTCTACGAGCACTTCCGCCACCACGGTGGCGCGTTGCCGGAGCTGCGGGAGGCGCTGGCCCAGCGGCTGCACGACCACGCCATCGACAATGCGCTGGCCGACGCCACCCGGTCCTGGCTGAGCCGGCACGGCCCGGCGTCGGTGGTCGGGGTGATGGGCGGGCACGCGGTGCCGCGCGGCACCTCGGCATACCGACTGGCCGCGACACTGGGCTGGGAACTGGCCCGGGCCGGCCGGCTGGTGGTGACCGGCGGCGGGCCGGGAGTGATGGAGGCTGCCAACCTCGGCGCCTACCTCGCCGAGCGCCCTGCGGCCGACCTCACCTCGGCGATCGACCTGCTGGCCGCCGCGCCGGACTTCACCGACCACGATCCCTACACGGCAGCGGCGCTGGAGGTCCGGGCCCGGTTCGCGACGGTGGTGCCGCAACCCCGGGACGGCAACGGTCACCGGGACGGTGAGCCCGACGGATGGGCCCGGCGTGGTGGGCTCGCCATCCCGACCTGGCTGTACGGGCACGAGCCGGCGAACCTCTTCGCCGGCCGGATCGCCAAGTACTTCTCCAACGCCATCCGCGAGGACACCATTCTCCGGCTGGCCCGAGGCGGGATCGTCTTCGCCGCCGGCCGGGCCGGGACCGTGCAGGAGGTGTTCCAGGCGGCCACCAAGACGTTCTACGGCACCGACGGCGCCAGCGGCCCGTACGTCTTCCTGGACAGCGCCTTCTGGACCCAGACGCTGCCGATCGAGGCGCTGCTGCGCCCGCTGCTGGCCCTGGCGCCCGCGGGCGACCTGGCCCGCTCGGTGCACATCACCGACGACGTGCACGAGGCCGTCCGTCTGCTCACCACCGCGTAGCCGCCACGCCATCAGCGCGGAGACGCCACGCCATCAGCGCGGAGACCTCACCGCCGCAGGGCCGGCTCGGCGCTGCCCGGGGCGGGCGGGCCGCTGCCCGGGGCGGGCGGGCCGCTGCCCGGGGCGGGCGGGCCGCTGCCCGGGGCGGATCCCGCCGAGGGATTCCGGTCGATCCCGGAACCGTGCTGGCGCACCCGCCGCCGGGCGTACTCCCGCCTGGGTTACTTGGACAGCGTCGTGCCGGTCGAGCGGAGGTGCTCGCACGCCTCGACGACCCGCTGCGCCATCCCCGCCTCGGCCGCCTTGCCCCAGACCCGCGGGTCGTACATCTTCTTGTTGCCGACCTCGCCGTCGACCTTGAGCACGCCGTCGTAGTTGCGGAGCATGTGGTCCGCAACCGGCCTGGTGAAGCAGTACTGGGTGTCGGTGTCGATGTTCATCTTCACCACGCCGTAGTCGAGCGCCTCGCGGATCTCCTCCAGCAGCGAGCCGGAGCCGCCGTGGAAGACCAGGCTGAGCGGCTTGTCGCCCTTGTTGTACTTGGCGCCGACCGCCTGCTGAATCTCGTTCAGGATCTCCGGCCGGAGCTTGACGTTGCCCGGCTTGTAGACGCCGTGCACGTTGCCGAAAGTCAATGCCGCCATGTAGCGGCCCTTCTCGCCGAGGCCAAGCGCGTCGACCATCGCGATGCCGTCCTCGACCGTCGTGTAGAGCTTCTCGTTGATCGCGTTCTCGACGCCGTCCTCCTCGCCGCCGACCACGCCGACCTCGATCTCCAGCACGATGTGCCCGGCCGCCGCCTCGTCGAGCAGCTGGGCCGCGATCTCGAGGTTCTCCCCGACCGGCACCGCCGAGCCGTCCCACATGTGGGACTGGAAGAGCGGCTCCTCACCGCGCGCCACCCGCTCCTTGGAGATCGCCATCAGCGGACGGACGAACTTGTCGAGCTTGTCCTTGGGGCAGTGGTCGGTGTGCAACGCGATGTTGACCGGGTAGTTCCTGGCCACCTCGCGGGCGTACGCGGCGAACGCCGCCGCGCCGGTCACCATGTCCTTGACGGTGGGGCCGGAGAGGTACTCCGCGCCGCCGGTGGAAACCTGCACGATCCCGTCGCTCTCCGCGTCGGCGAAGCCGCGCAGCGCCGCGTGCAGGGTCTGCGACGAGGTCACGTTGATGGCGGGGTACGCGTACCGGCCCGCCTTGGCGCGGTCCAGCATCTCGGCGTAGACCTCGGGGGAAGCGATGGGCATGTGAAACGCTCCTTAATAACCGCTCTCGGCCTGCACGGCCACTGTCTGGATGGGTGCGCCCGGACCGCGCTGTCCTCCGTACCGAAGTATCCCGCAGCCCGCTCGCGCCACTTCAACCCACCCGCCCATGACTCACCGCTCGGGCCGGCCCGGCCACACGACGCCGATCAACCAACTCACCACGGCCATCAGGATGGCCCCGTAGAAGGCGGGGAAGAAGCCGTCGATGGAGAACGGCAGGTCGAACAGGTGCGCGATCCAATCCGTGAGCAGGAAGAGCAGGGCGTTGACCAGCAGTGCGAAGAGCCCCAGCGTCAGGACGTAGAAGATGCAGCCGACGACGTGGATGATCGGCTTGAGTACCGCGTTGACCACCCCGAAGATGAACGCCACGACGAGCACCGTCAGCGCGTTCTCCAGCGCGGAGCGGCCGGTCAGCTCGATGCCGGGCACCACCAGTGTGGTGATCCACAGCGCCAGCGCACCGATCACCAGCCTGACCAGGAAGCCCACCGCCTCATCGTGGCACGCGGCCGGCGGCCGGACCGGCGGTTTAGCCCGCTCCGGGACCGGGCACCGTGCTCCCCGCTACGGGCCGCCCGGCGAGCCCGTACGGTGGTAAGGAAGCACCGACCGGTAGGAGTAGGACATGGCCCAGCCCGACGAGGACTTCGCTCCCGGCGACCACCTCACACCCGACGAGCGCGACCCCGAGGCGCCGCCCGCGGACGCCGTGGAACAGGCGACCGTCGCGGACCCGAGCGTCGAGGACCAGCCGAGTGTCCAGCGCGGGCTGGAGGTCGACGAGTGGGACGCCATGGAACAGGCCCGGGTCGTCGGCCTCCAGGACGACGACTACCGCTGACCGACGACGACTACCGCTGAACCACCGCCGCCGGCACCGGCTCGCCGCCGGCGGCCGAGGTGTTGGGAAGGGCCCCCGCTTCTACAGAAAACGATAAGCGGGGGCCCTTCCTTTCACCGTCGTCGAGCAGGCGGCGGTAGATGGCGGTGAGGATGTCCGCCTGGGCCCTCCAGGTCCAGCCGGCGAGGAGGCCCGGCCGGTCGTACGCGGCCCGGTACCGCTCGCGGTCGGCGAGCACGGCCCGGACGGCTCGGACGTAGTCGGCGACGTCTCTGGCCCGGAAGACCTCACCCTGCCCGGTCGACCGGACGGTCTGGGCCATCGTCCGCACGTCGCTGACCACCAGGGGCAGCCGGGCGTGCGCGTACTCGAAGAACTTGGTGATCAGGGCGATCTCGTGGTTGGGCCAGTGGTGGATCGGGATCACCCCGACGTCCGCACCGGCGAGGAAGGGCACCACCTGCCAGTGCGCCACGTACGGCAGCACGTGCAGCCGGTCGGCGACCCCGATCCGGCGGGCGTGCGCGACGAGCTTGCGGACGTACGGAAGATCGGGGTTGACCACCAGCGCGGTGTGCACGGCCGACAGCTCCGGCAGCGCGTCGACCATGGTCCGCAGGCCGCGCGGCTCGGCGGCACTGCCGCTGTAGACCACCAGCGGCACGTCGGCACCGATCCCGCAGAGCTGGCGCAGGTCGGGGACGCTGCCGTCCGCCCCGTCCGGGGCGTGTTCGACGGCGGGCGCGTTCAGCACCACCGCCGGCAGCTCGGCGAGGTCGTGCTCGGCCCGGAGCATCTCGGCAAGTGCCTCGGAGACGGTGACCACGGCGTCGGCGTGCGGCGCGTACTCCCGCTCGTGCGCCCGCATCGCGGGCAGCCAGCGGATGTGCTGCTGCCAGGGGCGGATGCCCGGCAGGAACTCGTGGGCGTCCCAGACCAGCCTGACCGGCCGCCCGGCGGCCAGCGCCCGGACCTTGGCCCGGGCACCGACGCCGAGCATCCGGAAGTCGTTGGCGTGGATCAGGTCCGGAGCCAGCTCGTCGACGACCGGGCCGAACGCCAGCTCGTAGTCCCAGAGCCCCGGTTCGAGCCGGCGCCAGGCCCCGTCGCCCTTGGTGAGCTGCCAGAAGAGCGTGACCGCCCGGTCCCAGGGGTTGCGGTAGCGGCGGGCGTAGAGCGCCCGGTTGTGCATCTTCGTCCGGACCCAGACCCAGTGTCCGGCGAGGTCGGCGAGGACCCGCCGGACCCGGAGCCAGCGTTCCGCCGCCCGGTCACGCCGGCCGGCCCGGGCCGCGAGCGCGAGCTGGGCACCCCGGAACCGCAGCTCCGCCCGCCAGGCGGCTACCTGCTGGGCCCGGTATTCGGCGATCCCGTTCGGCGGATAGGCGAACGGCCAGCGTAGCCAGGCGCGCCGGTACTGGTGACGCTTGCGGAAAAGTGGCTCCGGCATCGGCACGAGCCGGACCTGCGCCCCACCGAGCTGCCAGCTCTGCGGCGCCCCGGTCGGCGACCGGCCCAGCAGGATCACGTCCCAGCCGGCGTCCGCCGCCGACCGGGCCTGCTTCTGCACCCGGGAGTCGCCGTGCACGCCGTTGTCGACCAGCATGACGATCCGGTCCGGCGTGCGGCGACCCGCCGCCCCGGCATCGTCAGGTGCCATTGCCGTCTCCGTCCCGCACACACCCCTGATGGACCCGGCGAGTGTACGGCCCGACCACGGCGACCGGGGCGGGAAGAGATGACGTCGAGGTGAACACCGGGTGGCGAGGGTCGGGCCGAAGCCTTACCCGACGGATTCCGGCAGGGCTGTCAGCCGGTGACCCGGTCCGGGTGCCGGGCCACCCAGGCGGCCAGTGCGTCCTGCCGGAGCGCGTCGAAGAGGGTGCGACCCAGCAACGGATCGAGGGTCTCGACCCGGCCAGCCGGCCCCCGGTCGGGATGGTAGGTCCAGCCGATTCCCACCGCGTCGGCCGCCGCCACCGCCCGCAGCGTGGTGAAGAGCTCCGCCGGTGTCGTTCCGTCGAGGTCGAGCGTCAGGTTGCGACCGAGCGCGCCGACGATCTCCGCGATCCGCAGCGGATCGACGGCGTTGGCCGGATCGGTGAGCTCGTGCAGCAGCGCCTCGGTGAACCGCTGCCCGTTGCGGTCGCGGTCGTGCGCACCCTGGTCGAGGTGGTAGCGCTGGCGGAGCAGGTCCTGCGCGGCGGCGCCGTCGAGCCGCTGGCAGCCGGCCGGGAAGACCCGCGCGGTGTGGTGGGAGCGCACCTGCTCCGGCAGGCAGACGCGGACACCGCCGACGGCGTCGGTCAGCTCCCGCAGCCCCGGGTAGGTCAGCGTCGCGGTCGCGTCGAACCGGATTCCGCTCAGCGCCGTGACGGTCTGCTCGGTCAGCGCGGCCCCGGCCGCCAGGTCCGGCCGGCCGCCCGGTCGGTGACTGCCGAGGTGGAAGGCGGTGCCCAGCTTCCCGAAGCCGTGGCCCGGCACCTCGACGCCGAGGTCACGGGGGAGCGATACGAGGTAGAGCCGGCTCCGGTCCGCCGGCACGTGCACCAGCAGCACGCTGTCGGCGCGGTGGCCGTTGCTCCGCCCGTCCCCGCCGTCGAGGCCGAGGAGGAGGAAGTTCAGCGGCGCCGCCGCCCCGGTCGCCCGGGGTGGGGGTGGCGGCGCGGCGACCTCGGCGGGCGGCGACTCCCGGACCGTACGGCCGAGCGTCGGCACCGCGAGCACGCCCAGCACGGCCAGGGCGGCGGCGGTGACCTGGGCCACCCGGCGCCGACGACGTCGGCGTGCCACCCGCTGGTCGATCTCCGCGCGCACGCCGACGGTGTCGGGGGCCAGCGACACGTGCCGGGCGAACGCGGCCCGCAGCTCGTCCTCCATCGGCTGCCGGATGTCGTCGTCGATCATGTTCCGGCCCCCACGAATTCGGCACGAAGGGTGGCGAGGGCGCGCGAGATGATCGACCGGACGGTGCCGACCGCGCAGCCGAGCACCGCGGCGATCTCGGCGTCCGGCAGGTCCTCGTAGTAGCGCAGCACCAGCGCCGCCCGTTGCCGCCGGGGCAGCCGGGCCAGCCAGCTCCAGACCTGGTCCCGGTCCACCGTCGCCTCGGCGTGGTCGGCGTGTACGGCCACCGCCTCCTCGGGCTCGGCACGCAGCAGCACCCGCCGCACCCAGGAGCCGCGCTGCCAGTCGAGGTACTGGTTGGTCAGCATCCGCCGTACGTACTGTTCCGGTGCGTCGGCGCGGGTCACCCGCCGCCAGTTGAGTTGGACCCGCACCATCGTCTCCTGCACGAGATCCTGGGCGAGATGGGAATCGCCGGTCAGCATCACCGCGTAGCGCAGCAGCGCGGTGAGTCTGGAGTCGACGAACTCCTCGTACGTCACGGACACCTCCGGCCTCTCCTCCTATAGACGGGAGTACGGACGCGGAAGCTTGCCGGCCGGGTGCGGGCGGCAAATGCCGCGACGGAACCGTCGGTGGGCTGTCAGCATGGTCGACGTGTTGATCACTGTGAGCACCACCCACCGACCCGCCACCGACCTGGGCTACCTGCTGGTCAAGCACCCCGACCGGGTGCATGCCTTCGGGGTGCCCACCGGTACGGCGTACGTGGTGTTTCCGGAGGCCGGCGCCGAACGCTGCACCGCCGCCCTGCTCCTCGACATCGACCCGCTGGCCCTGGCCGTCGACCGGCCCCGGCGGGGCGGCCCGGCCCGGGGCTCCGGCTCCACTCCGGAGGGCTTCACCCTCGGCCGGTACGTCAACGACCGCGGGTACGCCGCCTCCAGCCTGCTCTCCTCGGCACTGTCCACGGCGTTCCGGTCGGCGATGCGCGGCGACTCGAAGGACCGCCCCGAGCTGGCCGCGACGGCGATCCCACTGGAGCTGCGGGTGCCGGCGCTGCGCTGCCGGGGCGGTGCCGACCTGGCCGGCCGGCTCTTCGCCCCGCTGGGCTGGATGGTGACCGCCATCCCGATCCCGCTCGACCCGACGCGTCCCGACTGGGGCGACAGCCGCTATGTCGACCTCACCCTCGCCGGCACGCTCCGGCTCGCCGACGCGCTCAACCACCTCTACGTGCTGCTGCCGGTGCTCGACGACGCCAAGCACTACTGGGTCGCGCCGGACGAGATCGACAAGCTGATCCGGGCCGGCGCGGGATGGCTCGCCGCACACCCGGAGCGTGGCCTGATCACCCGGCGCTACCTGGCGCACCGCCGCGCCCTGGCCGGCGCCGCACTCGCCCGGCTGGCCGAGCAGCGGCTCGCGGACGAGCCGACCGACCCGGACACCGTCGTGGAGAGCTACGACGGCGGGGCGGACGAGGAGGCGGGGCTGCCGGCCGGCGTCGACCGGCAGCCGCTCGCGGCGCTGCGCCGGGCGGCCGTACTCGACGCGCTGGACCGCTCCGGCGCCGCCCGGGTCCTCGACCTCGGCTGCGGCGGCGGTGCGCTCCTCACCGACCTGGTCAGGAACCGCCGCTACACCGAGATCGTCGGCACCGACGTCTCGACCCGGAGCCTGGCGGTGGCGGAGCGGCGTCTGCGGCTGGACCGGCTGCCGCCCCGGCAGCGCGACCGGATCAGGCTGTGGCAGTCCGCGCTGACCTACCGGGACGACCGGTTGCGCGGGTTCGACGCCGCAGTACTGATGGAGGTGGTCGAGCACCTCGACCCGCCGCGCCTGCCGGCGCTGGAGGCGGCCGTCTTCGGGCACGCCCGGCCGGGGACGGTGATCGTGACGACGCCGAACGCCGAGTACAACGTGCGCTATCCCGGCCTGGCCGACGGCGGCCTCCGGCACCCCGACCACCGGTTCGAGTGGACCCGGG
Source organism: Plantactinospora sp. WMMC1484 (assembly GCF_049315195.1). Lineage (NCBI taxonomy): Bacteria > Bacillati > Actinomycetota > Actinomycetes > Micromonosporales > Micromonosporaceae > Plantactinospora > Plantactinospora sp. WMMC1484. Next base: position 1,445,313 of record NZ_CP186055.1, on the reverse strand, counting down.
CCGAGTTCGCCCGGTGGGCCGGCGCGGTAGGCGCGAGCTACGGCTACACCGTCTCGATCAGCGGCGTCGGCGCCGACGACCCGCAGGTCGGCAGCCCGACCCAGCTCGCGGTCCTCGCCCGGACCGGTGGTGGGGAGGGAGGTTCCCGATGAGTACGCTCGACATCCCCGAACTGGCCCTGGTGGCGCTGGTCGGGGTCTCCGGCTCGGGCAAGTCCACCTTCGCCCGCCGGCACTTCGCCGCCACCCAGGTGCTCTCCTCGGACACCTTCCGGGCGATGGTGGCCGACGACGAGAACGACCAGTCCGCCTCGGGCGACGCCTTCGAGGTGCTGCACCACGTCGCCGGCAAGCGGCTGCGCGCCGGCCGGCTGACCGTGGTGGACGCCACCAACCTCCAGCAGCACGCCCGGGCCGGGCTGGTCGCCGTCGCCCGGGAACACGACGTGCTCCCGGTGGCGATCGTGCTGGACGTGCCCGAACCGCTCTGCTGGGAGCGTACGCAGGCGCGGCCCGAGCGGACCTTCGGGCGGCAGGTGATCGGCCGGATGCAGCGGGACCTGCGGCGCAGCCTCGGGCGGCTGGAGCGGGAGGGCTTCCGCAGGGTGCACGTGCTGCGCGGCGTCGAGGAGATCGAGGCCGCCGAGATCCGCCTCCAGAAGCTCTTCAACGACCGGAGGGAGCTGACCGGCCCCTTCGACATCGTCGGTGACGTGCACGGTTGCCGGGCCGAGTTGGAGGCACTGCTGCTCCGGCTCGGCTGGACCCTGCACCGCGACGATCGCGGGCGGCCGGTGAACGCGACGCATCCGCAGCGGCGTACCGCGATTTTCGTCGGTGACCTGGTCGACCGGGGGCCGGACTCGCCGGGCGTACTCCGGCTGGTGATGGGGATGGTCGGCGCCGGCACCGCGCTCTGCGTGCCCGGCAACCACGAGCAGAAGCTGCTGCGCAGGCTGCGCGGCCGCAAGGTCACGGTGTCGCACGGCCTGGCCGAGACGCTGGCCCAGCTCGACGCCGAGGAGCCGAGCTTCGTCGCCGAGATCTCCGCGTTCGTCGACGGCCTGGTCAGCCACTACGTGCTGGACGGTGGCCGGCTGGTGGTCGCGCACGCCGGGCTGAAGGCCGAATACCAGGGTCGGGCGTCGGGCCGGGTCCGGGCGTTCGCGCTCTTCGGCGAGACGACGGGCGAGACCGACGAGTACGGCCTGCCGGTGCGCTATCCGTGGGCCCGGGACTACCGGGGTGCGGCGATGGTCGTCTACGGCCACACCCCCACCCCGACCCCGGAGTGGGTCAACAACACCATCTGCATCGACACCGGCTGCGTCTTCGGCGGTACCTTGACGGCGCTGCGCTATCCCGACCGGGAACTCGTCTCGGTGCCGGCCGCGCGGGAGTACTACCCGCCGGCCCGCCCGCTGGCCGCGACGCCGGGATCGTCGCCGGCCACGACGTCGCCGGCCACGACGTCGCCGGCCACGACGTCGCCGGCCACGACGTCGCCGGAACCGCCCGGTGCCGGCGTGCGGGACGGTCTCGGGCTGGACCTGCGGGACGTCACCGGGCGCCGGCACATCGACTACGGCTACGGCACGGTGACCGTGGCGGCGGAGAACGCCGCCGCCGCGCTGGAGGTGATGAGCCGGTTCGCCGTCGACCCGCGCTGGCTGCCCTGGCTCCCGCCGACCATGGCACCCTGCTCCACCTCGACCGTCGAGGGGTTCCTGGAGCATCCCGCACCGGCGTTCGAGGATTACCGGAAGGCCGGTGTCGACCGGGTGGTCTGCGAGGAGAAGCACATGGGCTCCCGCGCGGTGGTCCTGGTCTGCCGGGACGGGGCCGCTCCGGCGACGCCGGGCGGGGCCAGCCGGGTCGGTGCGGCCGCGCCGGGCGCTGCCGCACGGTTCGGCCCGGGTGACGGGGTGGTGTACACCCGCACCGGCCGGCCGTTCTTCGGCGGGGCACGGGACCGGGCGCTGCTCGCACGGGTACGCGCCGCTGCCGGCAGCGCCGGGCTCTGGGACGAACTCGGCACCGACTGGATACTGCTCGACTGCGAGCTGCTGCCCTGGTCGGCCAAGGCCGGCGGCCTGATTCGCGAGCAGTACGCCCCGGTCGGCGCGGCGGGTCGGGCCGCGCTGCCGGCCGTGCGGGAGGTGCTCGACCGGGCCGCCGGGCGAAAGCTGCCAGTCGCCGACCTGCGGGCCCGGATGGAGCGCCGCGCAACCGACCTCGACCGGTACGTCGGGGCGTACCGCGGCTACGTGCGGCCGACCGACGGTCTCGACGGGGTGACACTTGCGCCGTTCGCCGTGCTCGCCAGTGAGGGCGCTTCGCACGCGTCCCGGGACCACGGCTGGCATCTGGCACTGGCCGACCGGCTGCACGCCGCCGATCCGGAGCTGTTCACCCCGACCCGGCGCCGGGTCGTGGACCTGGGTGACGAGCCTGCGGTGTCGGCGGTGACCGACTGGTGGCTGGAGCTGACCGCGGCCGGCGGCGAGGGGATGGTGGTGAAGCCGTACGCCGGGCTCGGCGCCCGGGACGCCTCGGGGCGGCTGCTCCAGCCGGGCCTGAAGTGCCGGGGCCGGGACTACCTGCGGATCATCTACGGCCCGGAGTACACCGAACCAGAGCAGTTGGCCGTTCTCCGGCACCGGTCGCTGGGGCGGAAGCGAGGGCTGGCCCTGCGAGAGCACGGGCTGGGGCTGGCCGCGCTCGACCGGCTGGCGGAGGGCGCGCCGCTCTGGCGGCGGCACGAGCTGGTCTTCGCGATCCTCGCCTGCGAGTCGGAACCGGTCGATCCACGACTCTAGGCCGATCCACGGCTTCGGGCCGGTCCGGGGCCGATTCCGGCTCCCTCCCGGACCGGAACCGGTCCGAGGTGTACCGCCGGGGCCGACATCGCGCGGCGACCGCTGCGACGCTGTGCCTAGACTGCTGTGGTACCCGCCACTATGCCGGCGGTCCCTTCACCGCGCCATGCCGAGAGTTCCGGAGGTCTCCTCGTGCCGACGCCCACCACCACGCTGGCCCTGGGTCCGGACTGGCTGGATCCGGAGTGGTTGATCTCGACCTTCGGGCTGCTCGGCATCCTGGCGATCGTCTTCGCCGAGTCCGGACTGCTGATCGGCTTCTTCCTGCCCGGAGACTCGCTGCTCTTCACCGCCGGGCTGCTCACCGCCGACGGTGAATACATCACCTACCCGCTGTGGCTGGTGTGCCTGCTGATCACCATCGCGGCCATCGCCGGTGACCAGGTCGGATACGCCTTCGGCAAGAAGGTCGGGCCCGCGCTGTTCCGCCGGCCCAACTCGCGGCTGTTCAAGCAGGAGAACCTGCTCAAGGCACACGACTTCTTCGAGAAGTACGGTCCCCGGTCGGTGGTGCTGGCCCGGTTCGTGCCGATCGTCCGCACCTTCACCCCGATCGTCGCCGGGGTGAGCGGGATGCGCTACCGGACGTTCGTCGTCTACAACGTGGTCGGCGGCATCCTCTGGGGCACCGGGGTCACGGTCCTCGGCTTCTTCCTCGGCCAGGTTCCTTTCGTCAAGGCCAACATCGAGCTGATCCTGATCGCCATCGTCTTCGTCTCGGTCGTCCCGATCATCATCGAGCTGATCCGGGCCCGGATGGCGGCCAAGCGCGGCACCACCCCGGCGGAACGGGCCGAGCTGGAGCACGCCGCCCAGGAGGCGCGGCGGCACCGCCAGGGCTACTGAGCCGGCGGCACCGGGGCGGACCACGGACGGACTCCTCGGCGGCGCGTCGGGGCGGCCTCTCCGTCACACGCCGGTTGCGCCGCCGGCCAGCCAGTCGACGAACTCGGCGGGCAGCTCCGGCAGTTCGGTCAGCCGCCCTGCGGCGAGAGCCCGGTACGTCAACCGGGCCGCCTCTTCGAGATTGGCGGCCCGCTTGTGTGCCAGTTCCACGCTCTCACCCAGCACGGAGCAGCCGTGCCGGCTCAGGACCAGGCAGTTGGTGCCGTTCCGGGTCGCCTCGGCGGCCAGCTCGGCCAGCTCGGTGGTGCCCGGCAGCCGGAACGGCACCCGGGTCACCCGGCGCAGATAGAACCCGTGGTCGGTGGTGACGAGCCGAATCTGTTCGCCGAGCGCGTCGAGGAGCAACACGGTCTGCGGATGCAGGTGCACGATCGCCCGGGCGTCCGGTCGGGCCCGATAGGCGGCAAGGTGCAGTTCGACCTCGCTGGTCGGCAGGGTCGGCAGGGTCCCGCCCATCGCCCGACCGGTGGCCGTCTCCGTGCCGGGCCCGAACCGTGGCGCGGGCAGCGTCGCATCGCCCAGGAGGGTTTCGCCGTCCTGGACGGTACGACCCTGCCCGTCCGACAAGCCCGGCTCTGCCGGCCCGCGCGCGGCGCCCGATCCGCCCTCGGTGCCCTGCCCACCTGTGGCGGTGGTCGCCCCGGCGGGGCGTGGCGGATCGTCCGAGCGGCTCGGAGGATCCGGGAGCACCGAACCGTCCGAGATGCGCACCCGGACGAACGACGTGCGGTCAAGCCGGTCCAACCAGGTGCCCTTGGCGGTCACCCAGCAGGAATCGCCGTCGGGCAGCCGGGCGGACAGGTTGCCGCCGGAACCGACCACGAGGCCGGTCCGGACGACGTCCTGTCCGACGTACGCGAGCTGATCCCGCAGGTCTCCCCGGAGATAGTTCACGCCGACGGCCCGTCCCGCCGCACCGCGCTCTCCGCGACTCGACCGTCTGGCGCCGTCCTGGACGGGGCGGACACCAGACGGGCCGGACGCTGAGTCAGCGAGCCTTCTTGGTGGCTCGCTTACGCGGCGGGGTCAGCAGGTCGGCGATCGTCGCGATCGCCGTCGGCACCAACCGGTAGTAGGCCCACACGCCCCGCTTCTCCCGCTCCAGCAAGCCGGCTTCGGTGAGGATCCGGAGGTGATGGCTGACCGTCGGCTGGGAGAGGCCAAGCGGCGCGGTGAGGTCACACACGCACGCTTCGCCCTCCGGTGCCGACTGGATCAGGCTGAGCAGCCGAAGCCGAGCGGGGTCGGCCAGGGCCTTGAGGACCCCGGCCAGACGCTCGGCGTCAGCACGCTCGATCGGCTCGCCGGCAAGCGGCGAGATCTGAGGCATAGTCATTTCGGCCAACGCAGTTCCCACGTATTCCATCCTTCCACCAGCAGCATCGACCCGCCTGCATATCAGCAGATCCGAATCGGCAAACTTTTAGGCCACAAGGCCGAGGTCAGCCAACGTATAGGCTGCCCGGTACGGCAATCCGGCGGCTCGTACGGCGTCGCCGGCCCCACGATCAACGATAACGGCCACGCCCACCACCTCGGCTCCGACCTCCTGTAACGCCTCCACTGCGGCCAGCACGCTGCTTCCCGTGGTGGAGGTGTCCTCTACTGCCAACACCCGGCGACCACTCACCTCCGGACCCTCGATCCGGCGCTGCAGACCATGCGTCTTGCCGGCCTTGCGAACCACGAAGGCGTCGAGTCGACGCTGCGCCGCCGAGGCGGCGTGCAACATCGACACGGCGATCGGGTCCGCACCCAACGTCAGGCCGCCAACCGCGTCGTACGCCCATTCCGCCGTGAGGTCGAGCATGACCCGGCCGACCAACGGTGCCGCCGCGTGATGCAGGGTCACGCGCCGCAGATCGACGTACCAGTCCGCCTCACGACCTGAGGACAGCACCACCCGCCCGTGCACCACGGCAAGGTCAGTGATGAATTTACGCAGGTCGTCGTGGTCCCCCATGGCCGGTAAGGGTACTGCGCCAAGGTGAGAACCGAATGGCCGACCCGGCAGGACAGCCGATCGCCGGGGTCTGACGGTGGCCGATGGGGCGGAAAATCGGCTACTCTCCGCACTGAATCTTGCCCGCGTCCCGACGCCACCGTTTCCGGTGAGCGGCCCGGCCGTCCGGCAGGGTTACCGGCTCACGACTCCGCGCGACCGGTGCGTCCCCGGGCATCCCGGGCCACCGCCCGCCAGAGGCGCCCCGGCGCGTGTCGCATCCCGAAGACGGCCAGCTTGTACTTCCAGTCCGGGACGCTCACAAGGCGGTCCCGATCCAGGTCACGCAGGGCGTCCCGCACCACGTCGTCGGCGCGCAGCCACAACCACCCGGGCGTCTTCGACATGTCGATGCCGGCCCGGTCGTGGAACTCCGTACGGGTGTAGCCGGGGCAGAGCGCCATCACCCGTACGCCCTTCGGCCGCACCGACTGGGCCACCGACTCGCTGAAGTTGGTCACCCACGCCTTGCTGGCCGAGTACGTCGAGCCCGGCATGACCGGCCCGAAGCCGGCCACGGAAGAGACATTTATCACTGCCCCGTGCCGCCGCTGGACCATCCCGGGCAGGGCGGCGAGGGTCAACCGCAGCACCGCATGCACGTTGAGCCGGAGCAGTCGGGACTCGTCCTGGACCGTCGAGTGCAGGAACGACCGGTTGAGGCTGATCCCGGCGCTGTTGACCAGCAGGTCGATCGGCTCCGACACGTCGGAGAGCCGCTTCTCGACCAGACCGCACCCCTCCTCGGTCGCGAGGTCGGCCGGCATGACGTCGACCACGGTGCCGTGCCGGGTGGCCAGCTCGGCGGCGCGGTGCGCGAGCCGCTCGCCGTCCCGGGCCACCAGCACCAGGTCGTATCCGTCGGCCGCGAGCCGCCGTGTGAAGGCGGCACCGATCCCGGCCGTGGCGCCGGTGACCAGCGCGCGACGCGGCGCGCTCCGACTCGTCCCGGGTTCAGGATCGGGCGTGGGGTCGGCTGCTGCCACGGATCTGCTCACCTCGACGACTTCGCTGGCGTACCGGTGCGATACCGCCCGAAGCGGTACCGCTTCCACAACCTAGTCGAGCGGCCGGAGCCGGAAAAGACCACCGCCAGCGCTCCCGAGGAGCCGGAAGCAGTCCTTCACCACGCGATCGGTCCTGCATCGCCCGTCGAGCCCCGAATGCGCCGGATCCCCCGGCGGGCCGGTGCCGGCCGGGGGATCCAGGATGGGCGGTCAGCTCGCCGGAGGGTTCCCCGGCGGCCGGTTGGTCGGCGGGTCGTCCGAGGGCGGGTTGCCCGGCGGCGGGTTCGTCGACGGTGGGGTGCCCGGCGGCGTGCCGGTCGGGGGGTAGGACGGATAGGCCGGATCGGTGCCGCCGGCCGGGTAGCCGGGGTCGGTGCCGCCGGCCGGGTAGGCGCCACCCGGCAGCGGCGGTTCCGCACCGGCCGGCTGCTTGCGGAAGAACTCGTTCGACGCCGGCAGGGCGAGCAGGATGATCGCGGCGATCAGCGCCAGCAGCGCGATGACCGAACAGATCATGCTGACCGGTTCGGTCCAGGACGGCAGTTCCTCCTCCAACCGTCGCTGCACCTCCGCCGCGTCCGGGACGTCTGCGTCGGAGCCGGTGCCGGCGCCCATCCCGGAGAACGCGCTGCCACCGACACCGAGCCCGCTACAGCAGACACCGAGCCCGGCCACCACCCAGGTGGCGATCCGGGCGCCGTTGCGGCCCTGTGCGTTCAGCAGGCCGAGCACCACCAGGCCGATGGCGATCAGCAACTGCAGCACCGTGCTGAAGACGGTGACGGCGATGATGAAGCCCTCGGCACCGTCGAGGGAGGTGCCGGCGTACTCCTCCTCGAAGATGGTGGAGATGGTACCGAGCGTGGCGAAGCTGACCGCCGCCGTGACGACGATCAGGGCAGCGGCCAGATATAGCAGGTAACTGGCGTAGGTGACGGTGCTCGGGCGCGGCCTCGCGGTCGGCGCGGGGTTCGCTGGTTCCGACACGGTTCTCCTTTCCTGGCTCGGGATCCCGAAGTGGGTTCCCGGGGTCGGGTGGTGCGGATCGGGTGTTCCCGGAGCAGGCTTCCCAGATTCCGCACCACCGTATCGGTATCGATCCCGCCGATTGTGGGTGAACCACCGCCAGTTGCGCGGCGCCGGGCCCGATGGGGGCCGCTCAGTCCTGGTCGAGACGGTTCGCGGCGTACTCCCCCAGGGTGGTCCGGTCCATCACGCAACCACTGAAGGTGGTCAGCTCACCCGGATCGTCGCGCAGCTCCTGCCAGGCCGCGCCGGCCGCCGCCGGATCCAGGCGGTCGAGCAGGGCCGCCGCGTACGCCCTGCCGGCCGCCGATCCGTTCGCCAGCAACCAGGCCAGCCGGGGCCGGACCTCCTCGGCCCGCTCGGGGAGCGCCGCCTCGACGGTGCGGTACGCCTCGGTGGCCGGCAGCACCTGCCCCGCCAGGCCCACCCCGCCGAACGCGACGACGTCGGCCTCGGCCAACTCACGCACCGCTGCCGCCAGGTCGTCGCCGTGTCCCGGAAACTCCGCCATGCGTCTATGGTCACCCGAGCCGAGCGGGATCGCTCGGCGGCGGTCGGCGCACTGCGTGGAAAGGCCGGCCCGGCCCGCCGGAGAGCGGGTCGGACCGGCCCTGTGGTAGTCGGCCCCGGGACACGGCGGGCCGCCCAGCCCGGGACGCGGCGTGACGCTCAGGCCCGGGACACGGCCAGCGACTCCTTGTTCTCCGCCAGGTCCACCCGGACGGTGTCCCCGTCGCGGACCTCGCCGGAGAGCAGTGCCTTCGCCAGCCGGTCGCCGATCGCCGACTGGACCAGCCGGCGCAGCGGCCGGGCACCGTAGATCGGATCGTACCCGTGCTCGGCGAGCCAGCTCCGGGCGTCGTCGCTGACCTCCAGGCCGAGTCGCCGTTCGGCGAGCCGCCGCCGCAGCCGGTCGAGCTGGATGTCGACGATGCCACGCAACTCCTGCCCGGTGAGCGAGGCGAAGACCACGATGTCGTCGAGCCGGTTGAGGAACTCCGGCTTGAAGTGCGACCGGACCACCGCGAGCACCGCCTCCCGGCGCTCGTCCTGGCTCAGCGTCAGGTCGGAGACGACCGAAGAGCCGAGGTTCGAGGTGAGGATCAGGATGGCGTTGCGGAAGTCGACCGTACGCCCCTGGCCGTCGGTGAGCCGGCCGTCGTCGAGCACCTGGAGCAGCACGTCGAAGACGTCCGAATGGGCCTTCTCGACCTCGTCCAGCAGGATCACCGAGTACGGCCGGCGACGCACCGCCTCGGTGAGCTGACCGCCCTCCTCGTACCCGACGTAGCCGGGCGGGGCACCGACGAGCCGCGCCACGGAGTGCTTCTCGGCGTACTCGCTCATGTCGATCCGGACCATGGCCCGCTCGTCGTCGAAGAGGAACTCGGCGAGCGCCTTGCCCAGCTCGGTCTTGCCGACGCCGGTGGGGCCGAGGAAGAGGAAGCTGCCGGTGGGGCGGTCCGGGTCGGCGACCCCGGCACGGGCCCGGCGTACGGCGTCGGAGACCGCGGCCACCGCCTCGGCCTGGCCGACCACCCGGGCGCCGAGCGACGCCTCCATCCGGAGCAGCTTGGCGGTCTCGCCCTCCATCAGCCGGCCGGCCGGGATGCCGGTCCAGGAGGCCACCACCGCGGCGATGTCGTCGGCGCCGACCTCCTCCTTCAGCATCGCCCCGTCGGCCTGCAGGCCGGCGAGTTCGCCCTCGGCCCGGGCCAGTGCGGCCTGCAGCTCCGGGATCCGGCCGTAGCGCAGCTCGGCGGCGCGTTCCAGCTCGCCGTCCCGCTCGGCCCGCTCGGCCTCACCGCCGAGCCGCTCCAGCTCCTCCTTGGCGGTGGAGATCCGGGTGATGTGCTCCTTCTCCAGCTTCCAGCGCTCGCTGAGCGCGGTGAGTTGCTCGCGCTTGTCGGCCAGCTCGCGGCGGAGCCGCTCCAGCCGCTCGGCCGAGGCCGGGTCGGGCTCCTTGGCCAGCGCCATCTCCTCGATCTCCAGCCGGCGGACCGCCCGCTCGATCTCGTCGACCTCGGTCGGCCGGGAGTCGATCTCCATCCGGAGCCGGGAGGCGGACTCGTCGACCAGGTCGATCGCCTTGTCCGGCAGGAACCGGTCGGTGATGTACCGGTCGGAGAGACCGGCGGCGGCGACCAGGGCCGCGTCGGTGATCCGGACCCCGTGGTGCACCTCGTAACGCTCCTTGAGGCCGCGCAGGATGCCGATGGTGTCCTCGATGGTCGGCTCGCCGACCAGCACCGGCTGGAAGCGCCGCTCCAGCGCCGGGTCCTTCTCGATGTGCTCGCGGTATTCGTCGAGCGTGGTCGCGCCGACCATCCGCAGCTCGCCCCGGGCCAGCATCGGCTTGAGCATGTTGCCGGCGTCCATCGAGCCCTCGCCCTTGCCGGCGCCGACCACGGTGTGCAACTCGTCGAGGAAGGTGATGACCTGGCCGTCGGAGTTCTTGATCTCCTCCAGCACCGACTTGAGCCGCTCCTCGAACTGGCCCCGGTACTGCGCACCGGCGACCATCGCGCCGAGGTCGAGCGAGACCAGCTTCTTGTCCCGCAGCGACTCCGGGACGTCACCGGCGACGATCCGCTGGGCCAGCCCTTCGACGATCGCGGTCTTGCCGACGCCGGGCTCGCCGATCAGCACCGGGTTGTTCTTGGTACGCCGGGAGAGCACCTGCACCACCCGGCGGATCTCGGCGTCCCGGCCGATCACCGGGTCGATCTTGCCCTCCCGGGCGCTCGCGGTCAGGTCGACGCCGTACTTCTCCAGCGCCTGGTAGGTCTGCTCCGGGTCGGCGGTGGTGACCCGGCGGTCCCCGCCACGCACCGCCGGGAAGGCGGCGACCAGGTTCTCCTCGGTCGCACCGGCCTGCTTCAACACGCCGGCGACCGCGCCGCCGACCCGGGCCAGCCCGGCCAGCAGGTGCTCGGTGGAGGTGTACTCGTCGCCGAGCGGCCGGGCGATCTGCTCCGCCGCGCCGATCGCGTTGACGAACTCGCGGGACAGGCTCGGCTCGGCGACACTGGACCCCCGGGCGGCCGGCTGGTTCTCGACGGCGCGCGCGGCGGCCCGCCGGATGTCGGCCGGGTTCGCCCCGACGGCCCGGAGCAGCCCGGCCGCCGTCGACCCGCCGGTGTCCAGCAGGGACAGCAGCAGGTGCCATGGCTCGACCGTGGCGTGTCCGCGCTGGTTGGCGGTCGCGACGGCGCCGGTGATGACTTCGCGGCTCTTCGTGGTGAGGCGTTCGGCGTTCATGGGGCTCCCAATACGGTCCGCCGGCCGTGGTAGGGGCCGGCATCGGCAGCATGGCGGGCGGTGACGCCGCCGGCCGGCGACACCACCTCCAGTACTGACGACACAACCAGAGTTGAGTCTATTCCACTCAACTCCTTGCCAGTGACGTCGGTCACACCTGGCTGCGGTGACGACGACCGCCGGCACCGGCGACCCGGCACGGCCCCACCCGCCCCGGTCCTCGATCCACAGCGGTACGGTTGTTACGTGCGAGTACGTGTGGAGCAGACCGCCCTGCCCGGGATCGGCGTACGCCACGACGTGGTGACCGTCTCCGGGCGCCGGCTCGGTGTGGTGACGCACCGCAACGGTCGGCGGGATCTGGTCCTGTACGACCCCGACGACCCGGACTCCTGCACCGCCGACATCCCGCTGACTGACGACGAGGCGGAGGCGCTGGCCGACATCCTCGGCGCCTCGCTGATGCTCGGCCAGCTCTCCGGGTTGCGCCAGCAGGCCGCCGGGCTGCTCACCGAGCAGATCGCCATCCCGGCCGGCTCGCGGTACGTCGGGCGGCGGCTCGGCGACACGCAGGCTCGCACCCGTACCGGCGCTTCCATCGTCGCGGTCCTCCGGGAACGCGACGTGATCGCCTCACCCGATCCGACCTTCCGGTTCGAGACCGGCGATGTCGTGGTCGTGGTCGGCACCCGCCAGGGACTCGACGGTGTCACCGCGATCCTCGCCGAGACCGACCCGGACGGCTGAGGCGGATGCACCACACCACAGTCCTGCTCATCGAAGTGGGCGCGCTGCTGCTCGCTCTGGGACTGCTCAGCCGGCTCAGCCGGCGGATCGGGCTCTCGCCGATCCCGCTCTATCTGCTCGCCGGGCTCGCCTTCGGGCACGGCGGGTTGGTGCCCCTCTCGGCCAGCGAGGAGTTCTTCCAGGTCGGTGCCGAGATCGGTGTGATCCTGCTGCTGGTCATGCTCGGCCTCGAATACTCGGCCACCGAGTTGGTCGGCAACCTGCGGGCCGCGGCACCGGCCGGCCTCATCGACGGCCTGCTCAACGCGCTGCCCGGCGCGGCGTTCGGGCTGCTGCTCGGCTGGGGCTGGATCGGCGCGCTGGTGCTGGCCGGAGTCACCTGGGTCTCCTCGTCCGGCGTCGTCGCCAAGGTCCTCTCCGACCTCGGCCGGGTCGGTAACCGGGAGACCCCGGTCATCCTGTCTGTGCTGGTCATCGAGGACCTCGCGATGGCCCTCTATCTGCCACTGGTCACCGCGATCCTCGGCGGTCAGACCCTGCTCCGCGGCGGCATCGCGCTGACCGTCGCCGTCTTCACCGTGATGCTGGTGCTGGTGGTGGCGATTCGGTACGGCCATTTCATCTCCCGGCTGCTCTCCGCCCAGGATCCGGAGGCGCTGCTGCTCGGCGTGCTCGGGCTGACCCTGCTGGTCGCCGGCATCGCGGCCGGACTCCAGGTGTCGGCGGCGGTCGGCGCGTTCCTGGTCGGCATCGCGCTCTCCGGGCCGGTGGCGCACAACGCCACGGAGCTGCTCTCGCCGCTGCGGGATCTCTTCGCCGCCGTCTTCTTCGTCTTCTTCGGGCTGGTCACCGACCCCCGGGCGATCCCGCCGGTGCTGCTGCCGGCGCTGGCCCTGGCCGTGATCACCATGGCCACCAAGGTGCTCACCGGCTATCTCGCGGCGAAACGGGTGGGCATCGGACTGCCCGGCCGGTGGCGGGCCGGACTGGCCCTGGCGCCCCGGGGCGAATTCTCCATCGTCATCGCCGGACTCGCGGTCGCCACCAGTGTGGTCAACCCGGAACTCGGCCCGCTGGCCACCGCGTACGTGCTGATCACCGTGGTGACCGGCCCGATGCTGGCCCGGTTGCCCGACCTCGCGTGGTTCAAGCGGTGGCTGCGCCGTGCCGCGGCGGGCGGGCCGACCCCGGCGACCGCGACGGAGTGAGCCGGGCGGCCGTCGTGCTCCACATGTCGGGATCGCTGTCCGGCCAATGCCCCCTAACCGTAACGGGTTGATGAAATGACACATGGCGACTCTTTCGCAGATTGGCGACAGCGCGTTACCGTGTCGCCGCAATAGCCAGAGGTCTTGCGGGGGCCGGGTGCCCGGCAGCCGCGCGAGCGGAAAGGCGGCCCGTTGAGCGTGCAAGACTCCGCGTTCCGGGGCTTTGCCAACCCGGTGGATCCATCACCCGCCGAGCTGCGGGCGTGGGCCTACGAGCCAGATGCGGTACCGCTGCACACCATGCCGAAGGACTGGGACCTGCTCGTCACCGGCGACCGGCTGATCAACACCCTGTTCGAGCTGGCGATGGACCGGTCGTGCCCGGCCCGGCGCTTCGCGCTGCACTGCCTCTACATCTACGCGGCGGACGGCATCCGGACCAAGTTCCAGGCCCATCCCAAGCGGCGCCTGCGGAAGCTGGTCGAGCAGGCCGAGCGGATCGGTGACGAGCCGATGACCACCTGGGCACACAACACCCGGATGCTCCAGGCCAGGCCGGAGCTGTTCGACTACCACGACTGGTGCGAAGGTGGCCTCGTCCGCCAGGGCCGCCGGCTGAGCTGACCCGCGATGGGCCGGGACCCCCCGTGGACCCCGGGCCACCAGTTACCGCCGGCGCGGAGTACGGGATGTCTGGCATACGTACTGGAAGCCCCGTGCCGCCATGGCCACCGCCGTCCGGCCGGCGACCGCGGCGGAAGTCCGCACCACCGGTCAGGGTACTGACCGCATCGGGCGGACGCGGTGGAATTCGGCAGTCGGCAGCGTTGTCGGCGGGGTCGCCAGGAAGAGCTGGCGCTCGCACCATCCGTGGACGAGCGCCAGCGGTGATCCTCACGTGAGCGGTCGCGACGCCGGCCGGCGAGCACCGTGCCGACATACGCCGGCCTCTCAGCAGGTCGGCGCCGGGACCTGGTCGGGCGGAGCGGCCTAGTCGCAGTGCAGCCAGTTGAAGTGGTACGTGGTGCTCACGCTGCCGTCGGTGGAGTCCATCATCATGAAGCTGGTGGTCGTCGGCTTCGACGTACCGCGATTCACCCGCAGCTCGGTGTTGATGTTGAGGTAGCGGATCTCGCCGCAGGGCGCGTAGGTCAGCTCGGCCATGTCGGTGAGGTCGGTCGTCTGCCAGCTGTCACTGAGTGGGCCGGTGAAGGAGTGCGTCCGGGCGTCCGTCGGTGACGTGCCCTGGATGTAGTAGCTCGTCCGCTGCATGCCGCTGGCGCCGCGTTCGAGGTGGGCGAAGCCGCGGTAGTCGGCCTGCCGGATCGCGTACGTGAAGCCACCGGGGATCTTGACCTCCAGGACGAGCTGGCAGTTCTTCCTGAAGTCGGTCGGCGCGGCGCCGGCCCCTGCCTGGGCGAGGTAGTCGCTGTAGGTCACGGTGAAGGCCGTGTTGTCGGGGGCGGTGGCGACCGCCGCGGTTCCGAGCCGGCAGCCCGATCCGTTGACCGTCTTGATCTCGACAGTGATGCGTTCGGACGGGGGGTTCGTGGTGGGCTCGGGGTCGTCGATTACCGGCATGCCCATCAACGAGGCCGCCAGCGTGCCGATGAGTAACGTGTGCAGCATTTCCGGTGCTCCCTTCGATCACCGTCGCGCGGGCTGTTGCCCGCGCGGCTGTTCCCAACTCCAACCGTCGGTTGGATGACCCTCCCTGCCGGCACCCGCAGGCCGGCGAGCCGGCCGCTCGGGCGCCCGCTTCCGGGGCCGGGACGCCGTGGACGGAGCCTGCGCGTCCCGACCCGGAGGCACCGCGTCAGTCCTCGTCACATTCCTTCCACGCGAAGTGGTAGATCGTGCTGATCCCGCCGTCCGTGGAGTCCATCGTCATGAAGCTCGTGGTGGTCGCCGGGTTGGAGGTCCCGACGTTCACCCGCAGCTCGGTGTTGATGTTGAGGAAGCGCATCTCGCCGCAGGGTGCGTAACTCACCGAGGTGAGCTCGGAGGTGTCGGTCGTCTGCCAGCTGTCGTCCAGCGGGCCGCTGAACGAGTGGTTCTTGTACGTCGTCGGCGACGAGCCCTGGAAGTAGTAGTTCGCCCGGGACACGGCGGACGCACCGGGCGCCAGATATGCGTAGCCGCGGTAGTCGGCCTGGAGGATCGCGTAGGTGAAGCCCTCCGGCACGTGCACCTGCAGGGCCAACTGGCAGTTCTTCCGGGCGTCGGTCGGCCGTGCCCCCACGCCGACCTGGGCCAGGTAGTCGCTGTAGGTCACCGTGAAGGCCGTGTTGTCGGGAGCGACGGCGACGGCCGCGGTCCCGGCCGGACAACCCGAACCATTGATGGTGATGACGTCGATTTCAATCTTCTGGTCCGGAGGCTCTACGGGTGGATCCGTCGGGATGACAATCGGGCCGGCAAGCATCGAGGCAACGAGGCTGCCAATGGCCAGCACATTGATCATGGGTTCCCTCCCGATCGTTGCGATAATGTCGCGCGCGTGCATTAACTTTAGCGCCTCATATTGATCAGCGTCAATATGTTTGTGATAAATGCAGCGACGATCGACGGGAATGATGTGAAGTGGGGCACCGAAAGCCTAAGACCCCCCGGGTCGGTCGATGGACACTACAATTCCATCGACCGCCCCGGGGGGCCTTATTTCGCGCTAACCCGCAGGCCGTCGCCGAGCGGCGAGGCGCGGCATTGGCTCAGCACTCCCTCCAACTGAGGTGGTAGACACTGCGCACACTGCCTCGGCTCTGGTCCATCGCCATGAAGCTCGTGCCACTCTCGGAACCCCCGGCGTCCACCCGCAGCTCGGTGTTGACGTTGAGGTTGCGTTCCTGGCCACAGGGCGCGTAGACCAGCCCTGCGGCGCGGTCCGTCGTCTGCCATCCGCCGGTGTACGGGCCGGTGAACTCGTGAGCCACCGAGGTGGTCGGCGAGGTCCCCATGAAGTAGTAGTGCGAGTGCTGCGAGCCGTCGGCCCCCCGCTGCAGGTAGGCGAAGCCCTGGTGGTCCACCTGGGCCACCGCGAAGGTGAAGCCCTGCGGGATCTGCACGCGGAGGCTGAGCTGGCAATTCTTGCGGGATTCGGTCGGCTTCGCTCCGGCACCGGCCAGGACGAAGTAGTCGCTGTAGCTAATCGTGAAGGCCGTGTTGTCGGCTGCGGTGTTCACCTTGGCCGTCCCCGCGGGGCAGCCTGAGCCGTTGACGGTCTCCACGCTGATGGTGATCCTCTCGTTCGGGACCGCCACAGGCTGGGTGGGTGCCATCGGGACAAGCAGTGCCGCGAGTACGCCGCCGACAGCCATCACGTTGGACATGGTAATTCCTTCCGGTCGTCGCGATGCGGTCGCGCCCGCAGCCCACCATAGTCAAGGCATTGATATCCGTCAATTAAGTAATCTTGGTCCCATCCACATTTTCGAGAAAGACGATCATTAACTCGTTCACATTGCAGGCATTCGCGGGGCCACGCCTGGAGCGCGGCGCCCGGAAGCACTACTCGGCATCTCGTCGACCGCGTCCGCACCGGCCCACGGCGACAAGAAGCTTCATGACCTCAAGGGTGTGCGACGGAAAGGTCCGGGACCCGACCGGGCTCCGGATCCGACGTCACCCGCCATAGACGGTGCAACCTCGGCGGTGATCCCGGGGTAATGGTTTCGGGACGTCTTCTCGCGCCGGATTCCAGGATTCGGACGTAACGTGCCTGAAACACCCGCAGTAATGGTTTTCGGAGCATCCGGTGAGTTGCCGGCGGTAACGCGTCGATTGGTTGATTGGTGACAGCCGCGGCCGAGGCAAACCCTTCGACCGGCGGCGCCGGGCCGACCTCGGCGCAAAGCTGCGGGCCGCCCGCGAGGCCGCCGGCCAGGCGAGACGGCGCGCCAGCGCCGGAGATCAGGCGGACGGCTCGCCGGTGCGGCGGGGGCGCCAGACGACCAGCGCCGTCGACGGACGGGTGGTCGGCACGAGGTCCCGTCGGGGCAGACCGCCGCCCAGTGCCTCCAGCTCGGCCATCCGGCGGTAGGCGGCCGTCAACTCGGCCTCCAACTGGGCCACCCGCTGCTGGAGGTC
Organism: Plantactinospora sp. WMMC1484; assembly: GCF_049315195.1. Classification (NCBI taxonomy): domain Bacteria; kingdom Bacillati; phylum Actinomycetota; class Actinomycetes; order Micromonosporales; family Micromonosporaceae; genus Plantactinospora; species Plantactinospora sp. WMMC1484. Next base: position 1,428,192 of record NZ_CP186055.1, on the reverse strand, counting down.
GTCGACCATCTGCTCCAGGACGATGATCCGCTTGATGCCGGCCAGGTTGACCCCGTCGTCCTGGCTGAGCCGCTGCACCTCGCGGAGCAGGGCGACGTCCCGGGCGCTGTACCGACGGCCACCGCCCGGGGCACGACCGGGCTGCACCAGCCCCATCCGGTCGTACTGGCGCAGGGTCTGCGGGTGCATGCCGGCCATCTTCGCCGCGACCGAGATCATCAGAACCTTGGCGTCGGACGCCTGCTCGATCGAGACGACGACGTACTCCCCAGCCACCTTGATCACCTCCGCGATGCCAACAGCTCAGTTGAAACGACGCACCCGGGCGTCCAGATGTTCCCGGCCCGCCGCCGGGGTCTGCGCGGCGAACTCCTCCAGCGCCTTGCGCGCCTCGGCCGAGAGCTGCTCGGGGACCACGATCTCGACGGTCACCAGCAGGTCACCGGCCTGGCCGTCGCGGCGGACCACACCCCTGCCCCGGGCCCGCAGCGTACGGCCGCTCGGAGTGCCCGGCGGCACCCGCAGGGTCACCGGGGCGTCCAGGGTGGGCACCCGCAGGTCCGTCCCGAGCACCGCCTCCGCGATGGTGATCGGCACGGTCAGCGTCAGGTCGTCCCCGCTGCGCCCGAAGAGGTCGTCCCCACGGACCTTGACCAGCACGTAGAGGTCACCGGGCGGCCCGCCCCGGTCGCCGGGCTCACCCCGGCCGGCGAGCCGGATCCGCTGGCCGTCAGCGACGCCGGCCGGAAAACGGACGTTGAGCGTACGGGACTTGGTCACCCCGCCGGTGCCCCGGCACTCCGGGCACTTCTCGTCCACGATCGTGCCGACGCCCTGGCACTCCCGGCACGGCTCGGAAAAGCTGAACGAGCCCTGGTTGCGGGTCACGACCCCGGCGCCGCGGCACTGCGGACAGGTCCGGGGCAGCGTTCCCGGCTTGGCGCCGTCACCGTGGCAGGTGTCGCAGACGCCGGGCGCGCGCAGCGTCAGCGGCACCGTGACGCCGCGTACGGCATCGTCGAAGTCCAGCATGACCTCGGCCTCCACGTCCCGGCCACGGGCCGGGCCACGGGTCCGGGTCGGCCCGCCGCCGGAGAAGATCGAGCTGAACAGGTCGGAGAAGCCGGCACCGCCGAACCGACGGTCGCCGCCGTCCGTGCCACCCGGTTGCCCCATCCCACCGAAGAGGTCGGAGACGTCGAACGGATAGCCGCCCGGCCCGCCGGCCCGGGCGTTGCGGCGGAACGCGCCCGATCCGAAGAGCGAGCGCATCTCGTCGTACTCCTTGCGCTTGCGGGGGTCGGCGAGCACGTCGTACGCCTCGGATACAGCCTTGAACCGCTCCTCGGCGGCGGTGTCGCCCGGATTGTGGTCCGGGTGCGATTCGCGGGCCAGTTTGCGGTACGCCTTCTTGATCTCGTCAGCGGAGGCGGACCTGGCCACCCCCAGCACGGCGTAGAAGTCCTTCTCCAGCCAGTCTTTGGAACTCATCGGTCGTCCACCTCCTCTCCCCGTGGCGCGGTCGAGGTGCCGCTCCCGGCCCGCCCGACGGACGGGACCCGGATGGCACCTCGACCGCGACCCACCGGCTCAAATCCGCTCCGGCTCACCCTGGCCCCTCCGGCGCACCGGCGCGCTCACTCCGGCTCCGGGTCGGCCACCGCGACCAGTGCGGGCCGCAGCAGCGAGTCGTTGACCTGGTAGCCACGGCGCAGCACGTCGACGCAGGTCGGCTCGGTGACCTCGGCCGAGGTCTGGTGCGCGACCGCCTCGTGCTGGTTGGGGTCGAACGGGTCGCCCTTCTCACCGAACGGGGTCAGTCCGAACTTTGCCAGCGCCGTGGTCAGCTGCTCCGCCACGGTGCCGAACGGCCCGACCAGGTCACCGTGTTCGCGGGCCCGGTCCAGGTCGTCGAGTACGGGTAGCAGCGCGGCCAGCACCACCCGGGTGGCCCGGTCCGCGTCCCGGGCCCGTTCCCGATCCATCCGCTTGCGATAGTTGGCGAACTCCGCCGTCACCCGCTGGAGGTCCCTGGTCCGCTCGTCCAGCTCGGCCCGGAGGGCCCCCAGTTCGGCGCCGAGCGGGCCGGGTCCGTCGTCCTCGGCGGCGCCGCCCTCGACGACGGGCTCGGCCGGGGCGTCCACCACCGGGCCGTCCGTCTCCGACGGCCGCTCCGCCGCCAGCACCTCGGCGAGCTCGGCGTCGTCGACAACCGGAGCGGCCGGGCCCGGGTCGGTGGCAGCGGCGTTCCCGGCCGGATCGGTCGTCGCGCCGCCGACCACCTCCGGCCCGCCCTCGACCGACTCCGCATCGTCGACCGCACCGGCGGCGCCGGTGGAGCCGGTGTCGTCGACCTCGCCGGCCGACATGACCTGCTCGGCTTCTCCGGCCGGCGGCTCCGGGTCCGGATTCGGGTCCTTCGCCGCCAGCTCGACCCCCTCCGGGGTAGCGGCCCCGGCCTCCCGATCGGAGTCCGGGGCACCACCGGTCAAGTTGATCTTCCGGTTGTTCCGGATGACGACGCCCTCCCCGGCCGTGCCCTCGGCACGGCCACCGGGCGTGGAGCCACCCGGCGCCGACCCGGTGGTCTCCGGATCAGCGGCTCGTGGCTTCTCCGTCATACAACTACCTCGATCCGTCGTGCGTACGGCCAGCCCGGGTACGGGAGGAGCTGGTGGTCACTTCTTGTCGTCCTCGTCGACGATCTCCGCGTCCACCACGTCGTCGGCTCCGCCCTTGGCGCCGGTCGGCCCGGCCTGCGGACCACCCGCACCGGCGGCACCGCCGCCCGCACCCGGCTGACCCTGCTCGGCCTGCTGCTGCGCGTAGAGCAGCGAACCCGCCTCCTGGGATGCCTTGAGCAGCTTTTCGTGCGCCGTCTTCACACCCTCCAGATCGGTCCCGCCGAGCGCGGAGCGCAGGTCGCCGAGCGCCTCATTGATCTTGTCACGCTGGTCGGCCGGAAGCTTGTCACCGCTCTCGGCGAGGAACTTCTCGGTCTGCCACTGGAGCTGCTCGGCCTGGTTGCGGGTCTCCGCCTCCTCCCGGCGCCGCTTGTCCTCGTCGGCGTGGTCCTGGGCGTCCCGCATCATCCGCTCGATGTCGTCCTTCGGCAGCGCCGAGCCGCCGGTGATGGTCATCGACTGCTCCTTGCCGGTGCCGAGGTCCTTCGCGTTGACGTGCACGATGCCGTTCGCGTCGATGTCGAAGGTGACCTCGACCTGCGGCACGCCGCGCGGCGCCGGCGGCAGGCCGGTCAGCTCGAAGGTGCCGAGCTTCTTGTTGTACGCCGCGATGTCCCGCTCGCCCTGGAAGACCTGGATCAGCACCGAGGGCTGGTTGTCGTCGGCGGTGGTGAAGACCTCGGAGCGCTTGGTCGGGATGGTCGTGTTGCGCTCGATCAGCTTGGTGAAGATGCCGCCCTTGGTCTCGATGCCCAGCGACAGCGGGGTCACGTCCAGCAGCAGGACGTCCTTGACCTCGCCCTTGAGCACGCCGGCCTGCAGCGCGGCACCGACGGCGACGACCTCGTCCGGGTTGACGCCCTTGTTCGGCTCCCGGCCGGTGAGCTGCTTGACCAGGTCGGAGACGGCCGGCATCCGGGTCGAGCCGCCGACCAGGATCACGTGGTCGACGTCGGAGACCTTGACCCCGGCGTCCTTGATGGCCTGGTCGAACGGGCCCTTGCAGCGGTCGAGCAGGTCCTGCGTCATCCGCTGGAACTCGGCCCGGGAGAGCGTCACGTCGAGGTGCAGCGGCGCCGACGGCGCACCGTCGCCGCCTGCCGGACCAGCCGTGATGTACGGCAGGTTGATGCTGGTCGTGGTGGCGGCGGAGAGCTCGATCTTGGCCTTCTCGGCCGCCTCGCGCAGCCGCTGCATCGCCATCTTGTCCTGGGAGAGGTCGACGCCGTGCTGGCCCCGGAAGGTCTTCACCAGGTGGTCGATGATCCGCTCGTCCCAGTCGTCGCCACCGAGGTGGTTGTCACCGCTCGTCGACTTGACCTCGATGACCCCCTCGGCGAGCTCCAGCAGCGACACGTCGAAGGTGCCGCCGCCGAGGTCGAAGACCAGGACGGTCTGCTCCTTGGAACCCTTGTCCAGCCCGTACGCCAGCGCCGCCGCGGTCGGCTCGTTCACGATCCGCAGTACGTTGAAGCCGGCGATCTCCCCGGCCTCCTTGGTGGCGGTCCGCTGGGCGTCGCTGAAGTACGCCGGGACGGTGATCACGGCGTCGGTGATCCGCTCGCCCAGGTACGCCTCGGCGTCCCGCTTGAGCTTCATCAGCGTCCGGGCGGAGATCTCCTGTGAGGTGTACTTCTTGCCGTCGATGTCGACGGACCAGTTGGTGCCCATCTCCCGCTTGACCGACCGGATGGTCCGGTCCGGGTTGGTCACCGCCTGGCGCTTGGCGACCTCGCCGACGAGCACCTCGCCGTTGCGGGCGAACGCGACGATCGAAGGAGTCGTCCGCGAGCCCTCGGCGTTCGCGATGACGGTGGGCTCACCGCCCTCGAGAACGCTGACGCAGGAATTCGTCGTGCCGAGGTCGATTCCGACCGCACGTGCCATCTTCGCTTCCTCGCTTCGTTACAAGGCAGGTGACGGGCACCGCCCGCAGCGCACCCACCGCAAGTTGAGTGGACCGGACTCAATAGTGCCACGATCTCCGGGAGGTGCAAAGTCGGAGTTGAGCCACATCGACGCAACCCCCTTTGGGGCATCGACAAGGGTTTACGACGATCCGGACAAGGGGTCCGAGAACCGGCGGCCGGCGACGCGCTGATCCATAAGCAACCGTGCCTGTTGTCTGTGTTGCAGGGATCGGGCAGTCTTTACCCGTGACGACCCACGGCGAACCGGCCACCGGCCTCGACACGCCCCCGGTCGGTCCAGTCTCCCGCATCAACCGCACCGGCTCCGAGCCGGCCGACACCACCCCGGCGCCCGCCGCCGACACCACGCCGCCTTCCGGCGACACCACGCCGCCACCCTCCGGCGACGCCGCCGCCGAGCTGCGCTGGGCGCTGACCCGGCTGCGCGCCGCGATCGACGTCACCGCCTACCCGCTGACCCTGCCGGGAGCGGACGAGGCCCGCCAGCTCGCATCGGCGCTCCGCGCCCAGCTCGCCGACTACCTGCTGCCCCGGCTCGCCCGGCTCGACGCCCCGCTGCTGGTGGTGGTCGGCGGCTCTACCGGTGCCGGCAAGTCGACCCTGGTCAACAGCCTGGTGCAGGCCCGGGTCAGCAGCGTCGGCGTGCTCCGGCCGACGACCCGGTCGCCGGTGCTGGTCTGCAGCCCGCTCGACTCGGCGTGGTTCCGGCAGGGCGAGCTGTTGCCCACCCTCACCCGCACCACCACACCGGGCGATCGGCCGGACAAACTGCACCTGGTCACCGCGCCCGCCCTGCCGGCCGGGCTGGCGTTCCTGGACGCCCCGGACATCGACTCCGTGGTCGAGGCCAACCGGACACTCGCCGCACAGCTCCTCGCCGCCGCCGACCTCTGGCTCTTCGTCACCACCGCCGCCCGCTACGCCGATGCGGTGCCCTGGGAACTGCTGCACACCGCCCGGCTGCGCGGGACCGCGATCGCGCTGGTCCTCGACCGGGTGCCCCCGGCGGCCGCCGAGGAGGTGACCGCGCACCTCACCGAGATGCTGGCCGCACACCAACTCGATGCCGCGCCGCTCTTCGTCCTGCCGGAGGCCGTGGTCGACGGCCAGGGGCTGCTGCCGGGACGGCTGACCGAGCCGCTGCGCGCCTGGTTCGGTCGGCTCGCCGCCGACTCCGAGGCCCGTGCGGCGGTGATCCGGCAGACCCTCGACGGCGCGGTCGGCGCGCTCGGCCCGGCCGTGGACACGCTGGCCACCGCCGCCGACCAGCAGGCGACCGCAGCGCAGGCGCTCGACGAACGGGTCCGCAGCGGCTATCGCGGTGCCCGCCGCTCGGTGGAGGAGGCGCTGCGGGACGGCCGGCTGCTCCGGGGCGAGGTGCTGGCCCGGTGGCAGGAGTTCGTCGGCACCGGCGAGCTGTTCCGCACCCTGGAGGCACGGGTCGGCCAGCTCCGCGACCGGATCGTCGCGGCGGTGACCGGCCGGCCCGCCCCGAACGTCCAGCTCCGGACCGCGATCGAGTCCCAACTCGTCACGCTGCTGCGCGAGACCGCCGCGACCGCGGCCGAACAGACCGCCGCGGCCTGGCAGACCCATCCGGCCGGCGCCGCACTCCTCACCCCGGAGCTGTCCCGGCCCGGCGACGACCTGACGGAACGCGCCGAGCGCCTGGTCCGGGACTGGCAGCGCAGCGTGCTGGAGCTGGTCCGCTCCTCCGGCGGCGACAAGCGCTTCGTCGCCCGCAGCGCGGCGTACGCGGTGAATGCCACCGGACTGGCCGTGATGATCGCGGTCTTCGCCAGCACCGCCTTCATCCCGACCGGCCTGGAGGTGGCTGCCGCGGGCGGCACCACGGTCGCCGCCCAGAAGGTCCTCGAAGCGGTCTTCGGCGACCAGGCGATCCGCAGCCTGGCCAACCGGGCCCGGGCGGAGCTTCTGGGTATGGTCGACCATCTCTTCGACGAGGAGGCGGCCCGATACCTGGCCCGGACGGCGGCGGCCGGTGTCGACGCCAGCCACGGCGACGAGCTGCGCACGGCGGCCCGGCTGGTCGGGGAGGCCCGGCCGGTCGGAGGGGAGGCGGCAGCCCGATGACCGACATCCTGGGCAGGGTCCGGGACGCGTTCCGCACCGACCAGCGGGCCGACCCGGACCGGCTGGTCGAGCGCCTGCACGCCATCAACCGGTTTCTGCACACCGTCGACGGTCACCTTCCGGACGAGCGGCTGGTCGCGGCGCACACCCTCGTCGAACGGGCCGGCACCCGGCTGGCCCTCTCGCTCAACCACACCGTGGTGGCGCTGGCCGGCGCCACCGGCAGCGGCAAGTCCAGCCTCTTCAACTCGCTGGCCCGGTTCGAGATGTCGCCGGTCGGGGTACGCCGGCCGACGACCGGGGTCACCCACGCCTGCGTCTGGGGGCCGCTGGACGGCGCGACCCGGCTGCTCGACTGGGTGGGCGTCCTGCCCCGGCACCGGTTCGTCCGGGAGAGCGCACTGGACGGTGCGGACGAGGCCGCCCTGCACGGCCTGGTCCTGCTCGACCTGCCCGACTTCGACTCGGTCGAGTGGTCGCACCGCACCGAGGTCGACCGGCTGCTCGGCCTCGTCGACCTGGTCGTCTGGGTGGTCGATCCACAGAAATACGCCGACCGGGTGCTGCACCGCGGCTACCTGCGGGAGCTCCACCGCCACCGGGACGTCACCGTCGTGCTGCTCAACCAGGCGGACCGGCTACAGCCGGACGAGCTGCCCCGGGTCCTCGCCGACCTGCGCCGCCTGGTCGACGCCGACCAGCTCAGCGGGGTGCCGGTGCTCGCCACCTCGGCGCTCAGCGACACCGGCACGGCACCGCTGCGGTCGGTTCTCGAACAGGCCGTCGCCGAGCGGCAGGCGGCGCTGCGGCGCCTCTCCGGCGACGTCGACACCGTCGTCGAAGGGCTCGCCGACCTCGTCGGCACCGATCGGGCCGACGGCGACGTGGACCGGCCGACGATCCGCCGGCTGATCGACGCGCTCGCCGGTGCGGCGGGCGTACCGGCGGTGGCGGAGGCGACGGAGCAGGCGTATCGGCACCGGGCGGTGGCGGCGACCGGCTGGCCGCTGGCCCGGGGGCTGCGGCGGCTCCGCCCCGACCCGCTGCGCCGGCTGCACCTGGGCGACGGCGTGGACGGGGACCCGGCGCCCCTGCCCGCCAGCGCCGGGCTCGGCATCCAGCGACCGCCGCTGGCGGCGACCTCGGTCCCGGAACCGACCGCCGCGCAGCGCTCCGCGGTCGGGCTGGCCCTCCGGGCGGTCGCCGACCGGGCCGGCACGACCCTGCCGGCCCCCTGGTCGGCGGCGGTGGCGACGGCGGCCCGCTCCCGGCTGGCCGACCTTCCCGACGCACTGGACCGCGCCGTGGCCGGCACCGATCTCGGGGTGGAGCGCCGGCCGGTCTGGTGGCGGGTGGTCAACGCGGTGCAGTGGCTGGTGACCGTCGCCGCCACGGTCGGCCTCGGCTGGCTGATCCTCGGTTACGCGGTACGCGCCCTTGGGCTGCCGGAACTCGACTACCCGATGGTCGGGGTGGTGCCGCTGCCCACGGTCCTGCTCCTCGGCGGCCTGCTCCTCGGCGCGCTCCTCTCCCTGCTGGCCAAACCCGTGATCAGGTGGGCCGCCCGCCGCGCACGGTGGCGGGCCGAGGGCCGGATGCACGACGCGGTGGCCGAGGCGGCCCGGGGGTATGTGGTGGCACCGGTCCGCGAGGTGCTGCGCGCGTACGCCGAGGCACGCTCCGCGCTGGCCGTGGCCGCGAAATCCCGATGACCCCCGTACGCCCCACACGCTCCCGACCTGACCAGCGCCGATCCGCCCGCCGGCCGCGCCCCGCCGCCGCTGGGCCCGGCCGGTACCGGCGCGCTGCTGGTGCTGGACCGGTGCCTCCGGGCGTAGGGTCGGTCCATGGCCCCGCCTCGGACCCCCATCGAAGCCGTGCTCCATGCCGCCCGTGACGTGACCAAGCTCGACTGCGCGCTCGACGCCGAGATGCTCGGCACCGCGCTACTCGGCAGCGTCTACGCGATCGCGGAGGAGGACCGCAGCAGCGCCGTCCGGGACTTCGTGAGCGACTTCCTCTCCGCGACCTCCCGCCGGCGTACCGCCGCCGCGACCACGATCCGGACGGTCTTCGCGGCCCTGGTGCCGGACGCCGCCGGCGCCGCCGCCGTCAAGCCGGGCGCACAGGCGCCGTCCTGGTCCGACCAGCTCGGCAAGGTACGGCTGACCGGCAGCTACGCCTACGGCGACGTGTACGGTGACCAGACCTCCTACCTCGCCACCTTCGCCTACGACGACAGCGCGGCCGGCGGCCCGGAGCACGCCGTGGTGGCCCTGGTCGACCACAACATCGGCATCACCAAGGACGTCTTCGTGGGCGGTCCCGCCGAACGGATCCTCGGCCAGGTCCGGCAGATGTGTGACGGCGACGCCCTGACCTGGTTCCGCGAGGAGGATCCGGCTCGGCTCCGTGGCGAGGTGGACCGCCACCTGCACATCACCGACGAGCTGGGCGACCTGCCCGGCGAGGGCTCGCTCGCCACCGACCGGACCCTGGTCGGTGCCCGCCTGGCGCTGCTCCCGCCGCCGGCACCGGTCGCCACGATCGGGGCGGGGCCGGAGCCGATCTCGGCGGCCGAGCGGGACCGGCTGGTCCGCACCTTCCTCGCCTCGCCGGAGGCGGCCCGCTTCGGGCTGCCCGAGGTCCCCGAGACCGACCTCGCCTCCCTGCACTTCTGCCTCAGCCTGGTGCTCGACCACTCCGCCACGTTCCCGGACCCGGACCCGCTGCGCTGGAGTCCGGCGGTGGCCGGGCTCTTCCTGCTCGACTGGGTGCACCGGCGGGCCGTACTCGACATGGACGACGCCGCGATGCTGCCCCGGGTGGTCCGGAGCTGGTGCGCGTACGCCGCGCGGCGGCGGGGACTGCCGGCGGAGGCGGCGGCCCAGACCGACAACTCGGTCGAGGAGATGGTGCCGGAATTCGTCCGGCTCTACACCACCGGTGAGCGGCGCAGCCCGGCGACGGCGGCGGTGGCCCAGCTCATCGCCGACGGCGTGGACCCGGACGACCCGGCGGCGCTGGACGCCTGGATCGAGGCGAACCGGCAGCGCCTGGACGACGACCCGACGTGACGGCCTCGCCCGTCAGTCCTGCTCGGCGGGCTGGCCCAGCAGCCGGGCGCGGCGGGCGGTCAGCGCGGGCAGGTCCACCCGGAGCGGCCACGGGTGCGCGGTGCCGAACGGCTCCGTCGTGTAGTGGGTGACGTAGCGGTATTTGCGGCTCCCCGCGTCGAGCCGGAGCTCGGCCAGGGAGATCGTCGGCTTCTCCTCCTCCGGCACCACGATCCAGTATGCCGGCACCCCGGCCCGGGCGTAGAGCGCCCGCTTGGTCTCGGTGTCCCGCAGTGCGGAGGTCGGCGAGACCACCTCGACCACCAGCAGCGCGTCGGTGATCGGGAACGGGGTGCGCCGGAGGTGCTCCACCCGGGTCACCACCACGTCCGGCCGGGGCTCGTTGTGCGCGTCGACCGTGGTCGACTGGTCGGTGCCGACCGCATACTCCTCCGAAGGACACGAATCCTCCAGGATGTTGGCGATCCACCGGGCGATGGTGTTGTGGTCGATCGTGGCCGAGGGGGACACGATGATGCTCCCGTCAACCAGCTCGTAGCGCCGGCCGTCATCGGGCAGGGCGTGCAGGTCTGCCGTGGTGTAGCCGTGCGGGCCGGGCCGGTCGAGGGCGATCGGGGCGGCGGTCATCGGACCTCCGGGATCGGTCGGGGAAGCCACGAGGTCAAGGCTACGGGTGGGACGTTCACGGGCGCCACGCTAACGGAGAGCACCGACAGTTTCACGTAACGACGCCGGGGGCGGCGCGAGTGCGCCACCCCCGGGGTTACGGGTCCGTCGGTCAGATCTCGACCTCGTGGTGGTCGTCGTGCAGTCCGCCCCCGCCACCGGCCGGCGCGGTGGTGCCGCCGGTCGGGCCGGTCAGCGGCCGGGTGAGGCTGCGGGTGTCGTAGGCGTACGTGATGACCGCGTGCGCGACCGCGTCGGACATCTCGTCGATCGCCTTCAGGCTGATGTTGTCGATGTCGTCGCAGGCCTGGTGGTAGCAGGGGTCGTAGGCCACCCCGGCGGTGCCGCCGTAGACCCGGGCCTCCTCGGCCGTCTTGACCAGTTCCGCCCCGGTGAAGAGGCCGCCGGACGGGATGTCGACCCCCTCCGCGATGAACGGCCCGTAGTCGCTGCGACCGGAGAACGGCGTCTCGGCCGAGGCCAGCCGCTGCGACCGGAAGTAGTCGTGGAAGAGCTTCTCGATCGCGCCGGACCCGGGCGGGCCGGCGGCCGAGCCGGTGCCGGGCGGGAAGGCCGAGTTGTCACCGTCGTAGACGAACCGGACGTAGTTCGGCGAGCCGACCATGTCGAAGTTGAGGTAGAGCGCGATCCTGTCCCGCTCCGCCTCCGGCAGGTTGGCGATGTAGTACGTCGAGCCGACCAGGTTGGCCTCCTCGGCGCCCCAGAGCGCGAACCGGACCTTGTTCTTCGTGGGGAACCAGCGCATCTGCTCGGCGATCTCCAGCAGGGCGGCGCTGCCGCTGCCGTTGTCGTTGATCCCCGGTCCCTCCGGCACGGAGTCGAGGTGCGCACCGGCCATCACCACGTTGCGGGGGTCGCCCCAACGCGACTCGGCGAAGATGTTCTCGGTGGTGGCCTGCCCCCGGTAGGTGTCGGTGAAGACCCGCAGGGTGAGGCCGTCCGCGACCTGACCGGCCAGTTCCTGGCCGAGTGCCTGCGAGACCCCGACGGCGGCGAAGTCCAGCGTGTACGCGTTGCCCAGCGTCCCGGAGAGGTCGCCCGGGATGTTGTTGTAGATGACCACCGCGGCCGCGCCGGCCGCCGCCGCCGTGCTGGCCTTCTGCCCGAAGGGGCAGGTGCCACGGCTGATCACGACGATCGTGCCGACGTTGGCCGGGCCGAAGTCCCCGGGGTTGCAGCCCTGGAAGTCGCCGGCCGGCACGCTGGCCGGTGCGGTCACGTCGGCGCTGCCCGAGTAGCTCATGATCCGATGTGGCAGGTCACCCGCGGGCGCCGAGACGCGCTCCAGCTCGGACGGTGTGTTGATCAGGAAGGTCTGGAAGTCGAACGCCTGGCGGGTGACCCGGTAGCCGGCCTTCCGGAACACCTTCTCCGCATAGTCGACCGACCTGTCGTATCCGGGTGCGCCCGACGCCCGGTTGCCGTTGTTGCGGTCGGCGATCTTCTGCAGCTCCCTGAGATGCTGCTGCACGCCCTTGGCGGTGACCGCCTTGCGTAACACCCAGGAGCCGAGGCTCCCGAGGCCGGAACTCGCCTGTGCCGGCGAGGGCGCCGCCACCACCGCCAGCGCCGTCACGAGTGTGGTGGCCAGCAGGCCACGGCTCCACCGATTGTTGGTGCGCCCCACGCTGCCTCCCTGTCGGGTCACCGGGGTTACCGGTCTTGTCGAGGGAGGTCAGCATAGCCAGGCGTGCATGGCCGGTGAATAGTCCGGACGAGTGCGCTCACCGGACGGTGGTGCCGCGACGGGCGCCTCCGCGGGCACCGGTGGCCGGCGGACCACGACCTGGGAGAGCAGGTGTGGCCCGCCGGCACCGCCGGTGACCGGTCTGGCCCCCCGCCAGCCGATCGGGCGGCGGCGCCGACCCGCCGGGCCAGCGCCGCCGGAGGCCGTCGTTGCCGGTCGACGACCTCGTCCGGTAGATCGGTCCCGGCCGGTGGTCCGGAACCGAATCCTTTCTCGTCCTGTTGACGATAACCACTGTGATAGCTTCTCGTCAAGGTGGTGATAATTCAGATGGCCGAATTTCCGCCGTTCGCCGTGACCGTCGACCTGGTGGTCCTCACCGTGCGCGCGGACGACCTCTGTATCCTGCTGGTCCGCCGGGGTGTCCCCCCGCACCAGGACCGATGGGCGCTCCCCGGCGGCTTCGTCGGCTTCGACGAGGACCTGCCGGAGGCCGCCGCCCGGGAGCTGACCGAGGAGACCGGGGTCCCCGAGCCGATCGGCCATCTCGAACAACTCGGCACGTACGGCTCACCGAAGCGCGACCCGCGCGGCCGGGTGGTGACGGTGGCGTACCTGGCGCTGATGCCGGACCTGCCGCACCCGGTCGCCGGCACCGACGCGGCGGCGGCCGACTGGCTCCCGGTCTCCCGGATCGCCGACGCCCGACTCGCCTTCGACCACGACGCCATCCTGGCCGACGGGCTGGAACGCGCCCGGGCCAAGCTCGAGTACACCCCGCTGGCCACCGCGTTCTGCCCACCGGAGTTCACCATCGCCCGGCTGCGTGCGGTCTACGAGACCGTCTGGGGCAGCCGGCTCGACCCGCGCAACTTCCATCGGAAGGTCACCAGCACTCCCGGGTTCGTGGAGCCGGCCGGCCGGGTCACCGAGGGCGACCGGGGGCGACCCGCCCAGCTCTTCCGGCGCGGTCCGGCCGAGGTGCTGCACCCACCGATGCTCCGCCCGTCCGTGACCCGCCGCTGACCCACACACCGCTCCGACCCGTCCGTGATCCACTGCCGCTCCATCAGCCGCGATCCGCCAGGCGGTCGCCCGGCGGCAACTACGAGCCCGTCACCGCGGCAACTCAGGGACCGTCACCGCGGCAACTCAGGAATCGGTCGCCGGCGGCGGTGTGCCCGGCACCGGCACCGGGGTTGGTGCCGGGGTGGTGGCGGTGCCGGACGGTGGAACGCCCGTGGGCGTGGGCGATCCGCTCGGCCCGGACGACGGGGGCGTCCCGGTCGGGTGCTCCGACGACGGCGACGGGAACGGCGACAGGGACGGCGACGGCGGGCTCGGGAAGGGGGACGGGGAGGGAGAGGGGGAGGGGGGCGTGGCCGGCGGCGGGGAGGGTACCGGGGACTGGGTCGGCGTGCCGGTCGTGGGCGGCGTCGGCACGTTCGGGATCTCCGGTCCGTCCGTCGGTGCCGGCCGACCGACCGGCGGCGGGCCCGGCTCCCCCACGGCGAAACCGGGCCGCTCGGCGACGGCGCCGGGCGGGACGGCGAGCGGTCGGGAGCCGGCCTGCCGGGACCGGTCGCCGCTACCGGCCGGGCCCGGTTCCGCCACCGGCGGCGCCGTCGGAAGAGGCGCCACCAGCGGCGACGCGCCGGCCGGCGGTGGCACGAACGGGGTGGCGTCGGCCGGACGCATCCCGTCGGAGACGGTCGCCGAACCGCTGCCGATGGCCGCCAGGATGGGCAGCGAGGAGGTACCGGCCAGCAGGGCGACGGTGAGCAGGTAACGGCGGGCCGGCCGACCGAGCCCTTCCGCCCGATGCACGCCGGTCACTCTCCGGTACGCGACGTGCGTACCCCCGGACCGGCGGTGCCGGGCCAGCAGCACCGGAGCCGGAGGCTCGGAACCGTGGTTGGGCACGGGAAACTCCTCCCGGACAGGATCTCGGTCGCGTGATTTCGCCGCTACCTACAGTGGCGGAGTAACTCTGTGTTGGCCAGCGTCACACAGCGTGTCAGTTGCCGAGTTTCGGTCGCGGCGGTTTCCGTACCCGATCAAATGGGTTGATGTGGTGCGAAGCCGGCGGCGTTCCGGAGACGGCCGAGGCCGACCTGTAGCGGTACCCGGTTGCTCTGCGAATATGGAGCCGACGGCAACGCGGCCGCGACCTTCGCGCACCCCCGCGGCAGGCAGGACGTGGTGCCGGCGCTCGGTGGACCAGCTCGGCCAGGAGCGGCCGGAACTGGTCCGCGCCGCGTGGCTGCCCCTACCGGGGACAGGCGCGGCAGCCACCCCCGGTCCGGCACCAGCCGGACGGGCGCACCAGCTGCGCGGTCGGGACACCCCCGGTGCCGACGCACGAACGACAGGGAGATAGGGATGGCGAAGGGCGATCCCGCGGGCACGGCCCGCGGCAGGCGAGCCACACCCCGGTCCGCACGGTCTGGCGGCACGTCCCCAGGCACCGGTGACCTGGTGCAACTACTCACGCCCGAGGGTGACCGGATCGACAAGGTCACCTGGTCGGACGGCACGGAATACCGCGTCGACTTCACCGACGAGGAATACCGCGGGCTCTACCGCGACCTGGTGCTGGTCCGCCGGCTCGACACCGAGGCGACCGCGTTGCAGCGCCAGGGCGAGCTGGGCATCTGGGCGAGCCTGCTCGGCCAGGAGGCGGCCCAGGTCGGCTCCGGTCGCGCGCTGCGACCGCAGGACATGGCCTTCCCGACCTATCGGGAGCACGGGGTCCTCTACTGCCGGGGCATCGACCCGATCATGCCGCTCGGCCTCTTCCGCGGCGTCGACCTCGGCGGCTGGGACCCGAACGAGTTCAAGTTCAACATGTACACCATCGTCATCGGGGCGCAGACGCTGCACGCCACCGGCTACGCGATGGGCGTGAACATGGACGGCAAGACCGGCACCGACGACGGCGAGGCGGTCATCGCCTACTTCGGCGACGGCGCCTCCGCGCAGGGTGACGTGAACGAGGCCTTCATCTGGTCGGCCGTCTTCAACTCTCCGATCGTCTTCTTCTGCCAGAACAACCAGTACGCCATCTCGGAGCCGCTGGAGCGGCAGACCCGGATCCCGCTCTACCAGCGGGCGGCCGGCTTCGGCTTCCCGGGCGTACGGGTGGACGGCAACGACGTGCTGGCCACGTACGCGGTGACCCGGGCGGCGCTGGACAACGCGCGCCACGGTCAGGGCCCCACCCTGATCGAGGCGTACACCTATCGGATGGGCGCGCACACCACCACCGACGACCCCACCCGCTACCGGATCGCCAGCGAGGTCGAGGCGTGGCAGGCGAAGGACCCGATCGCGCGGGTCCGGGCGTTCCTCGGCAAGCAGGGCATCGCCGACGACACCTTCTTCGCCGAGGTGGAGGAGCAGGCCAGGCAGGAGGCGCTGCGGCTGCGCGAGCGGGTGCTGGAGATGCCCGACCCCGAGCCGCTGACCCTCTTCGACAACGTCTTCCCGAACGGCTCGCCCGAGGTGGACGCCCAGCGGGAGTTCATGGCCCGCTATCTGGACTCGTTCGAGGGGAGCGTGCACTGATGGCCACCGAGACCCTCACCCTGGGCAAGGCGATCAACCGCGGCCTGCGCCGCGCCCTGGAGCAGGACCCCAAGGTCGTGATCATGGGCGAGGACGTCGGCAAGCTGGGCGGCGTCTTCCGGATCACCGACGGCCTGCAGAAGGACTTCGGCGAGAACCGGGTGATCGACACCCCGCTCGCCGAGTCCGGCATCGTCGGCACCGCCGTCGGCCTCTCCATCCGCGGCTACCGCCCGGTCTGCGAGATCCAGTTCGACGGCTTCGTCTACCCCGCCTACGACCAGATCGTGTCGCAGGTGGCGAAGATGCACTTCCGCTCGCAGGGCAAGGTACGGGTGCCGATGGTCATCCGGATCCCGTTCGGCGGCGGCATCGGCGCGGTCGAGCACCACTCGGAGTCCCCGGAGGCGTACTTCGCGCACACCGCCGGGCTCAAGGTGGTGGCCTGCTCGTCGCCGCAGGACGCGTACACGATGATCCAGCAGGCGGTCGCCTCCGACGACCCGGTCGTCTTCCTGGAGCCGAAGCGGCGCTACCACGAGAAGGGGCAGGTCGAGCTGGACGCGCCGGTCGGCGACGCGTACCCGCTGCACGCCTCCCGGGTGGTCCGGCCGGGCCGGGACGGCACGCTGCTGGCGTACGGGCCGATGGTGCGTACCGCCCTGGAGGCGGCGACCGCCGCCGAGGAGGACGGTCGGGACCTGGAGGTCATCGACCTGCGTACCCTCTCCCCGCTCGACCTCGCCCCGGTCTACGAGTCGGTGAAGCGGACCGGCCGGTGCGTGGTGGTGCACGAGGCACCCGGCAACCTCGGCCTCGGCGCCGAGATCACGGCGCGGATCACCGAGGAGTGCTTCTACTCCCTGGAGGCCCCGGTGCTGCGGGTCACCGGCTTCGACACGCCCTACCCGGCCGCCCGGCTGGAGGAGGACTACCTGCCCAACCTCGACCGGGTGCTCGACGGCGTCGACCGCACCTTCGGGTGGTGAGCCGGATGTCACGGGTGCGCGAGTTTCCCCTGCCGGACCTCGGCGAAGGGCTGACCGAGGGCGAGATCCTCAAGTGGCTGGTCCAGGTCGGTGACACGGTCGAGCTGAACCAGCCGGTGGTCGAGGTCGAGACCGCGAAGGCGGCCGTCGAGATCCCGGCCAAGTGGGCCGGGAAGATCACCGCGATCTTCCACGACGAGGGCACGGTGGTCGACGTCGGCGCGCCGATCTTCGCCGTCGACACCGATCCCGGCGCCGGTGACCTGCCGGAGCCGTCGGCGGCCTCGCTGGCCGCCGTCGAGGTGGCACCCGCCGAGGGCGCCGTCGAGCCCGGTCTGATCGGCGGGCCCGCCCCGGGTGGCCGGACGGCGGTGCTGGTCGGGTACGGCCCGCGTACGGGCGCCGCGAAGCGACGACCCCGCAAGGGTGCGGCGGCGCCGAACGGCGTACCGGCGGCGAGCGCTCCTGCGGCGCCGAACGGGGTCGCGGCGTCGGGCGCGCCGCCCACCGCGGCGCCGGCTGCCGAGCCGGCACGACCGGCGGCGACTGCCACACCGGGGCCCCGGACCGGTGGTACCGCCGCCGCCCCGGGTGCACTGGTGTTGGCAAAGCCGCCGGTGCGCAAGCTCGCCAAGGATCTCGGGGTGGACCTGCGCACCCTGAGCGGGTCGGGGCCGCTCGGGTCGATCACCCGGGACGACGTACACCTGGCGGCGGCCGGAGCGACGACGGAGGCGGAGCCGGCGACGGCCGGCACGAGCACCTCGGCACCGGCCTTCGGGCCGGACCGGGAGCAGCGGATCCCGGTCCGGGGCGTGCGCAAGCTGACCGCGCAGAACATGGCGGCGTCGGCGTTCACCGCCCCGCATGTCACCGAGTTCCTGACGGTCGACGTGACCCGCGCGATGAAGGCGCTGGACCGGCTGCGCGGGCGTCGCGAGTGGCGGGACGTCCGGGTCTCGCCGCTGCTGCTGGTCGCCAAGGCCGTGCTGCTGGCGGTCGGCCGCCATCCGATGGTCAACTCGACCTGGGCCGGCGACGAGATCGTCGTCAAGGAGTACGTCAACCTGGGCATCGCGGCGGCGACCGAGCGCGGCCTGATCGTGCCGAACATCAAGGACGCCGGGCGGCTCACCCTGCGCGAGCTGGCGGACGCGTTGACCGCACTGGTGCAGACCGCCAAGACGGGTCGGACGGCTCCGGCCGACATGTCCGGCGGCACCCTGACCATCACCAACGTCGGCGTCTTCGGCGTCGACACCGGTACGCCGATCCTGCCGCCGGGCGAGTCGGCGATCCTCGCCTTCGGGGCGGTCCGGGAGATGCCCTGGGTGCACAAGGGCAAGGTCAGGGTGCGCCAGGTGACCACGCTCGGGCTCTCCTTCGACCACCGGATCATCGACGGCGAGTTGGGCTCGAAGTTCCTGCGTGACGTGGGCGACTTCCTGACCGATCCGGAGGCGGCGCTGCTGGGTTGGACCTGACCCGGACGGCGCCCGCACCACCTGCGGACGAGGCGGCCGGTGTGCTCCGGGTTACTCCCGGGCACACCGGCCGTTTACATTTGCTTACGAAGAACCGTCGGTCAGGTTGCTGTCTTACCTTTGATTCTTCGGTTGGTGGTGCAACTCACCTAACAATCACTGGCAGCCGCCGTTGGCGCGAGGTTCAATGGACACATCAGACGGCCACCACAACCGAATAAGCCAGGGGGCGCAAGACCATGAGCATGATCAACCGGATCCGCAGCCGCCGGGAGACCGCGCGCCGCGAGCGGGCGATCCGACGGGCACTGCGGGCGAGCAACTCGCCGGCTGTCCGTGACGAGATCCTCATCGCCGCGCAGCGTTACTACGGCTGACCTCGACAGACTCCTCACCTCCTCCGCACCAGATCGACGGCCCGCCCGGGGCGCTCCGGGCGGGCCGTCGGCGTTTCCCACCCGGGCCACACCGGAGTTCCGTCCCTGCGTCACCGCCCGGTACGGTGGGCTCGGTCGTCGACCGACCGGCCGGTAGGAAATGCGCCGAGCAGAACTCGGTTCGGCCCGCCCGAACGACCGGTCCGACGACCCGCGCTGCCCGGGCGGCGCCGGCCTGGACCGGCTACCGTGCGGGGAGCTTGCCCAGCCGGTGTCACGCCGGAGTCGCCGGCAACCCGCCGGCGATCGGTGCGCATGACCGGCGCGGCCGACATGTGATGGAGGAGGCGCGCGCATGACGTCCGAGGATCCGCAGCACCCCGGCCGGTGGCCGGACGAGGCTGCGCCGGGCGCCGCAGGCCCAGCCACGTACGGCAATCCCGCACCACACCACGACGACCGGTTCCCACCGCAGGGCCCCGGTGGTACGACCCCGCCCGCCGATCCCGGCTGGGCACCACCCGCGGCCGCCGGGCGGGCCGGCCCGCACGCGGCCTGGCACGAGCAGCCGGGCAGCATGCCGGGTCAACCCGGCTGGGGATCGCCCGGCGACGAACGCGGCGCACCCGCGCCACGCCCGGACGGCCCCTGGGGGCCGTCCCCCGAGTCCGCCGGAGGCCCCTCCACGGGGCCGGGCTTCCCTCCCGAGTGGGGCAGCCCGCCGGGCCAGTCCGGCCCACCTCGCTGGTCCGGTGCCGGCCAGCCCGCCGAGCCGACGAGCGGCCCGCCCGGCTATCCGAACCAGCCCGGCTCCCCCGCCAGCCCGCCGGCCTACCCCCACCAGCCCCATTCCCCCGCCGACCCTCAGGGCTATTCGGACCAGCCGGCCGGCGGTGCTCCGGGCTTCCCCGGCCAACAGTTCGGAGCGCCGAGCCATCCGCCGGCCGCTCCCGGCAGCCCGGTCCAGTCCTCGTCGGCAGCCCCGGGCGGCCCTGTCCCGTACGCCGACCCGCCGAACTACTCGCCGGTGAACCGGCCGGTCATCCCCGACGGCGAACCGTGGCCGGCGGCCGAGGCATGGGGGGCGGCAGCGCCACGCCCGGATGCCGGCGGGCCACCGAGAGACCTCCCGCAGCGACCCGGCAACCGTCCGCCCGATGAGCCGGACGCACCGCAGGGCGGTGCGGCACAGGCGTCCGCTTGGGCACCACAGCGGCCGACCTGGTCCACCGGGCCCGGCAGCGCCAGGCCGGGTCCGTTCGAGCCGTCCCGGCCAGAGTTCGAGCGCCACGAACCCGACTTCGACCGGCGCGAACCCGACTTCGACCGCCACGAGCCCGCGTTCGACCGCCGCGAGCCCGACTTCGAGCGGCGCCAGCCGGACGGGCCGGCGTACCAGCCCGGGTTGGCACCGGGGATCTCGCCCGGGAACGCGGTGCCGTTGCCTCCGCAGGAGACACGGATCCCCGGCGCCAGCCTCGCGGCGTCACCGCCGGCCGACTATGCCCCGGCCGACTATCCGCCAGGGCCGGGGCGTCAGCCGGCGAACGAATACGAACCGGCGCCCCGCGAGGTGGCCGGCTGGGGTCCGGGGGCGTCCGAGGCGGCTCCGCAGTCACCCGCGGCACCGCCCGGCGCCCCGGCGGTCGTACCGCAGCCCCGAACCCCGAGCGACGCGGCGATCGCCGGGCGGGTCTCCGTACCCGGAGTCGCGAGCCGGCAGGAGTCGCCCGCCGAGCCGGACCGACCCACCGGGCGAGCCGTCGCCGGCAGTGCCGCCGTACCCGCGGCGAGCCGGGTGTTGCCGCCGGCCGACCTTCCCTCGGCGGCGGTACCCGCACCGAAGCCACGGGTGTACGGGCGCCCGGCCGGCGCCGAGGAACCGGACCGACCGGGCCCCGCCGGGCCGGGCGGCTGGGATGGCGACCCGCCGGGTCCGGACGCCCCCGGTGGCCGGGACGGTGAGCAGCCGGGTCCGAGCGCCTCGGACGGCTGGGACGGCGACCGGCCGGCCGGCGCGAACCAGCACCGGCCGGGACCGACGGTCTACGGTGCACCGCCCGCCCACCCCGGCCGGGATGACCGCGGTGCCGAATTCCCGGACGACCCACCGGCTACCCGAGGCGCCGTTCCGGGCGCCAGGGCACCGCAGGCCGACGCTCCCGACCGTCCAGCCGGCGGGCCGCCCTTCGCCGATCTGATCGGCCCGGGCGGCGCACCCGAGCAGGCCCCGGGCGGGATCGGAGTGGACGGGTCGGGTCCGGGTGGACCGGCGTCCTTCGGCGGGGACCGCTTCGGCGGCCCGGGCCAGGGTGGAGCCGACCGCTTCGGCGGCCCCGGCCAGGGTGGAGCCGACCGCTTCGGCGGCCCCGGCCAGGGCGATCGGGGCCAGTTCGACGGCGCGGGACCGTTCGACGGTGACCGCTTCGACGGTCGCGGTCCGGTCGGTGCCGGCCAGTTCGGTGCCGCCAGCGGGCCCGGTACCGACCGGTTCGGCGGGCCCGCACCCGCGCAGCCCGACTTCGGGCCTCCACCCGGCGGGCCGCCGCCCGGATTCGGCAGGCCCGGTCCGGCGGGTCCGGGACCGGCGACCTACGGCGCACCGGGCAGCCCCGCACCGTACGGGTCGCCACCGTCCGCGGCTCCGTCGAGTTGGGACGGGCCGTCCCCGCCGGAAGGAAGTGCCGAGCAGGGCCGGTTCGACGCGTTCAAGCCCGAGGCGGCCGAGGCGGAGGCCAAGACCGAGGCACCGACGCCGCAGGTCCGCAACGGCAAGGTGTTGTTCCTGGTGCTGGTCGCCGCGGTGCTGTTGCTGGCGATCCCGCTGGGCATGCTCTGGCTGCTCGGCAAGATCGGCAGCGAGGAGGCGGCACCGCCGTTCAACCCGGCGGTGGGTGCCTGTGTCAAGGACTCCGGTGGCACGCCAGTGGTCGCGGACTGTGCCGAGCAGGGCGTCTTCAAGGTGGCCTCGAAGGTGACCGACAAGAACGAGTGCCCGGCGGAGACCCCGCAGACCATCGTCATCCCGGAACGGCAGGAAGTGCTCTGCCTGGAGTCGGTGGAGACGGCTGCCGGCGGATAGCGGCCCGGCAGACCTGAGAGACGCCGTTACCGCCGCCCCCGCCCCCGCGTGGGGGCGGCGGTAACGGCATCGGTGCCGGCATGGCAGGGTGGCGCGTATGGCTACCTCGTCCCGCGTCCGTGCACCCGAACTGAGGGGGCGCCGGTGGCTCAACACCGGTGGGCGCGAGCTGACCCTCGCCGACCTCCGCGGCAAGATCGTGATCCTGGATTTCTGGACGTTCTGCTGCATCAACTGCCTGCACGTGCTGGACGAGCTCCGCCCGCTGGAGGAGAAGTACGGCGACGTCCTGGTCGTGATCGGGGTGCACTCGCCGAAGTTCGAGCACGAGCGTGACCCGGACGCCCTGGCCGCCGCCGTCGAGCGGTACGGCGTCGCCCACCCGGTGCTGGACGACGCGGAGATGGTCACCTGGCAGCAGTACGCGGCAAAGGCGTGGCCGACCCTCGACGTGATCGACCCGGAGGGCTACGTCGTCGCCACGATGGCCGGCGAGGGCCACGCCGACGGACTTTCCCGGCTGCTCGACGAGTTGATCGCCGGGCACGGGGCAAAGGGCACCCTGCACCGTGGCGACGGCCCGTACGTGCCGCCGGCCGAGCCGGAGACGGTGCTGCGCTTCCCCGGCAAGGTCGCCGAACTTGACGGCGGAAACCTGCTCGTCTCCGACTCCGCCCGGCACTCCCTGGTCGAGTTGGCCCCGGACGGCGAGACGGTGCTGCGTCGCATCGGCGCCGGTGAGCGTGGCCGGACGGACGGCCCGGCCGGGGTCGCCCGGTTCACCGAGCCGCAGGGCATCTGCCGGCTCCCCGCGCACACCGCCGAGATCGCCGGATACGACGTCGTGGTGGCGGACACCGTCAACCACCTGCTCCGGGGCGTACGTCTGGAGACCGGTGAGGTGACCACCGTGGCGGGTACGGGCCGGCAGTGGCGCTCCACCGTGGACGACCACGCCCACGACGCACTCGCCGCCGACCTCTCCTCCCCCTGGGACCTGGCCTGGTACGACGACCGGGTTATCGTCGCGATGGCCGGCATCCACCAGCTCTGGTGGTTCGACCCGGTCAAGCGGACCGTGGGGGTATTCGCCGGCACCACCGTGGAGGCGCTGCGGGACGGTCCGCTGCCGGATGTCTGGCTGGCACAGCCGTCGGGACTCTCGGTCTCCGCCGACGGCCGCCGCCTCTGGATCGCCGACAGCGAGACCAGCGCGCTGCGCTTCGTCTCCGACGGGGTGCTGAGCACCGCCGTCGGGCAGGGACTCTTCGACTTCGGCC
Source organism: Plantactinospora sp. WMMC1484 (assembly GCF_049315195.1). Taxonomy (NCBI): domain Bacteria; kingdom Bacillati; phylum Actinomycetota; class Actinomycetes; order Micromonosporales; family Micromonosporaceae; genus Plantactinospora; species Plantactinospora sp. WMMC1484. Next base: position 1,405,253 of record NZ_CP186055.1, on the reverse strand, counting down.
ACGTCGACGGCCCGGCCGAGCAGGCGTTGTTGCAGCATCCGCTCGGCGTCGGGGCGCTGCCGGACGGGTCGGTCCTGGTGGCCGACACCTACAACGGCGCGATCCGGCGGTTCGATCCGGATACGGGGACGGTCTCGACGGTCGCCGACGGGCTCGCCGAGCCGAGCGACGTGGTGGTGACCTCTGCGGGCGAGGTGCTGGTGGTCGAGTCTGCCGGGCACCGGTTGACCAGGCTGGCACCGGGTGCGCTCACCGCGGGCGGCGCCGGCACGGTCGCCGGCGACCGGCACCGTACCGAGCGGCCGCCCACCGATCTCGCCGCGGGCGAGTTGACCCTGGATGTGATCTTCGAGCCGCCGCCCGGGCAGAAGCTGGACGAGTCGTTCGGCCCCGCCACCCGGCTGGAGGTCTCCGCCTCCCCGCCGGAACTGCTGCTCGACGGCGCCGGGGTGGGCACCGAACTCTCCCGCCGACTGGTGCTGAACGAGGCGGTCAGCTCCGGAGTGCTCCAGGTGGTGGTGCAGGCCGCCACCTGCGACGCCGAGGCGGAGCACGCCGCCTGCCACCTGAGCCGCCAGGACTGGGGAGTGCCGGTGCGGATCACGCCGGAGGGCGTGCACCGGCTTCCGCTCGTGCTGCGCGGCCTGGACGGCTGACCGTCCGCCGACGCCCGGCTGGGGGACGATCAGAAAATAGGGGCCAACGTGACCGGAACCACTGCCAGGACACTACCCTTGAGTAACCTACGGTGCCGTAACCTGTTCCTGTGAGTACCTCCGCGCCGATCCGGCTACGCCCCGTCGACCTGGGCAAACCACGGATGCGAGGCTGGCTGCACACGTACGCCTTCTTCGTCGCGGTGGCGGCCGGCGTCGTGCTCTGCGCGATCGCCGCGACCCGGCCCGGCTGGACGCCGCTGATCAGCTGCGCCATCTACAGCGTCACGGTCTGCGGTCTCTTCGGCACCAGCGCGCTCTATCACCGCCGGGTCTGGTCCGAACGCGGCTACCGGCTGATGCGCCGGATGGACCATTCGATGATCTTCGTTTTCATCGCCGGCACCTACACCCCGTTCTGCCTGCTGGTGCTCTCGGCGACGAGCGCCGCCGCACTGCTGCTGGTCGTCTGGTCCGGCGCGGTGGCCGGGGTGGCGATGAAGCTCGTCTGGCCGCACGCCCCCCGGTGGGTCTCCGCGCCGCTCTACCTGGCACTGGGCTGGGTCGCCGTCGCGGTCCTGCCGGACATCCTGGCCAGGGGCGGGGTCACCGTGCTTGCCCTGCTGGTGGCCGGCGGCGCGGCCTACAGCGTCGGCGCGGTCTGCTACGCGCTACGCCGACCCAACCCCTGGCCCACGGTCTTCGGGCACCACGAGCTCTTTCACGCCTGCACGCTGGTGGCGGCGATCTGCCACCACATCGCCATCTACTTCGCCCTCTTCGCCTGAGCCCCGCCCGCGGACCGGCCGGAACGCCCCTGGGCCGAACGGGAGCGAACATCGCCGGGCCGAACGGGAGCGAACATCGCCGGGCCGGGAACCGCCCCGGACGGACCGGAACGCCGCCGCCGAGCCGAGGTAGCGGGCTCAGAGCGGACGGCCGGGACGCCGCACCTCGTGGTACTCCTCGACGACCTGCTCCTCCCGGCCCGGCACCCGGGGATCCACCACGGGAGTGACGACCGTACGGCGGCGATTGCGCCAGAGGTACGTCGTCATGACCAGCCCGACCAGGCCGGCGAGCATCAGCACCCAGCCGACGACGCTCAGGTTGAGCCAACCCGTCTCGACGTGCACCGCGAACGCGAGGATCGCGCCGAGAGCAATGAGAAAAATGCTTCCACCGATGCCCACTGTGTCGCTCCTCCTAGGCTGTCGACTGGTACCGGCCGTACCGGCCGCGCTCCCGGTCCGTGAGGGTCGCGGCGCCCATCGACATACCCAGGCGTTTCAGATCTGAATCCGGCAAGCTGTAAGGAGCGTCGCCACCGGCGCCGGACCGGCAGGACGGGGGCGGAACGGGACGGAACGGGACGGAACGCCGCTGGCCGTCCCGGCCGAGCCCGGACCTGCCCGGCCGAGCCCGACCTGGCCAGCCCCATCTGGCACGGACGGCACGCCACCCGACCGGAGGGAGAGCATCGTGACGGATACCAGCGCCCCCGGCACGACCGGAGCGAGCGGGCGGCCGGCCGGTTCCGGAGGAGCGGACGGCCCAGGCGGACCGGCCGGCTCGGGCCGGATCCTGGTGCTGCTACGCCATGCGAAGGCCGAACGCCCGGCCGCCGCGCCGGACGCCGAGCGGCCACTCACCGCGCGTGGACACGCCGACGCCGCCGCCGCGGGAGCCTGGTTGGGCCACGGCGGCTACCTGCCCAGTGTGGTGGTCTGCTCGCCAGCCAAGCGCACCCGGCAGACCTGGCACGATGTCGCGCTCGGCATGGCCGCACCGCCGATCCGCCCACTCGGCGCCCCGACGGGCCAGGGCCGCACCGGCGCCGCCGACCCGACGACGACCACCGGCCGCGGTGCCGTGCCGGCCGTCCGCTACGACCAGCGGATCTACCACGGGCGGACGGCGGACCTGCTCGACCTCGTCCGGGGCACGGATCCGGAAGCGTCCACCCTGTTGCTGATCGGGCACAATCCGACCATCTCGGAACTGTCCACTCTGCTCGATCCGGTGCACGCCGACCCGGACGGGCTGCGTACCAGCGGAATCGTGATCCACCGGATCGAGGGCGAGTGGACGGAGGTACGCGCCCAGGCCGGGCCGATCGTCAAGTGGCACACGGCCCGGGGCTGAACGCACCGTCCGGGTTGAGCCCCCGGTCGTCGTCAGGTGGGTGGTGCGCTCGGTGGTGGCGGATCCGGCGGCGGCGGCATCATCGCCGTCGGATGCGACAGCCGGTTCTCCTCGACGATCAGGGTCCGTGCCCGCTTCTTGCGGTCCTGCCAATACCACATCGTGGTGGCCAGCACCGCGACCCCGGCCAGGATGAGCACCCAGCCGACCGCCCGAAGATCGAGCCACCAGATGTTCGCTCTGATGGCGAACGTCAGGATGGCTCCCAGCGTGATGAGGAAAATTCCCGTACCGATGCCCATGTCCGCTGCACTCCCCCGTGCGATGGGTCGTGGGCTTTCATGACAGATCAGGCCAAACTGCTCCTGGCACCGCCTCAACAATAGCGCGGCGGCCGGGGAGGTATCGCTCCGCCGGCCGCCGAAATCCCGCTTGTCCAGTTCCGATCAGAAGGCTTCCTCGGGAAGTTCCATCAGGTCCAGGTCGGCGGCCTGCACGATCCGCCGGTCGGCGCCGATCCGGGGCAGGACCTCCCGGGCGAAGAACCGGGCCGCGGCCAGCTTGCCGGTGTAGAAGGCCTTGTCCGCGTCGCTCACCTCGCCGCTCAACGCCCGCAGCGCCACCTCGGCCTGTCGTTGCAGCAGCCAACCGACCACCAGGTCACCGACGGCGAGCAGGAAGCGCCGGCTGCTCAGCCCGACCTTGTAGATCGCGCGCGCCTCGCCTCCCTGCGCCTCGGCGAGCCATCCGGTCATGGTGCCGACCATCGCCTGCACCTCGCCGAGCGCCCGTCCCAGGGCGGCCCGCTCCTCCTTGAGCCGCCCGTCACCCGGTTCGGCCGAGCCCTCCGGGGCGGAGGAGGCGGAGGAGGCGGAGGCGGAATCGGCGCCACCGGCCTCGACGAAGGCCGTGATCTCACCGGCAACCGCCATCAGGCTCGCACCGCGATCCCGGACAATCTTGCGGAAGAAGAGGTCGAGGCTCTGGATCGCCGTCGTTCCCTCGTAAAGGGTGTCGATCTTCGCGTCCCGGACGTACTGCTCGATCGGGTAGTCCTGGAGGAATCCGGAGCCGCCGAACGTCTGCAACGACTCGTGACCGAGCAGCTCGTACGCCCGTTCCGAGCCGACACCCTTGACGATCGGGAGCAGCAGGTCGTTCACGCCCTTCGCGAGCTTGGCCGTGGCTTCGTCGCCGCTCGCCTCGGCGAGGTTGATCCGGTCCTGCCAGGTCGCGGTGTAGCAGACCAGCGCTCGGAGGCCCTCGGCGTACGCCTTCTGCAGCATCAGCGACCGGCGCACGTCCGGGTGGTGGGTGATGGTGACCCGGGGGGCGTTCTTCTCCGTCGACCGGAGCAGGTCGGCGCCCTGCACCCGGTTCTTCGCGTACTCGAGGGCGTTGAGGTAGCCGGTGGAGAGGGTGGCGATCGCCTTGGTGCCGACCATCATCCGGGCGTACTCGATGATCAGGAACATCTGCCGGATGCCGTCGTGCACGTCGCCGAGGAGCCAGCCCTTCGCCGGTACACCGTGCTCGCCGAAGGTCATCTCGCAGGTGTTCGAGACCTTCAACCCCATCTTGTGCTCGAGGTTGGTCGCGTAGACGCCGTTGCGCTCGCCCAACTCACCGGTCTCGGAGTCGAAGTGGAACTTGGGCACCACGAAGAGCGACAGCCCCTTGGTGCCGGGTCCGCCGACGCCCTCGACCCCGACCGGGCGGGCCAGGACATAGTGGATGATGTTGTCGGTCAGGTCGTGCTCACCACTGGTGATGAAGCGCTTGACACCCTCGATGTGCCAGGAGCCGTCGGGCTGCGGGACGGCCCGGGTGCGCCCGGCGCCGACGTCCGAACCGGCGTCCGGCTCGGTGAGCACCATGGTCGCGGCCCACTGCTTCTCGACGAAGAGCTTGGCCCACTTCTTCTGCAGCTCGGTGCCCTCGCGGTAGAGGGTGTACGCGAAGGAGGGACCGCCGGCATACATCCACAGTGGCGCGTTGGCGCCGAGGACCAGTTCGGCGGCCGACCACCAGAGTGCGCGGGGCGCCATCGTGCCGTCCAGCTCGGCGGGGAGGTCCATCCGCCAGAACTCCGAAGCCATCAGTGCCCGGTAGGACTTCTTGAACGGCTCGGGCAGCGGAGCGGTGTGCGTGGCCGGATCGAAGACCGGTGGGTTGCGGTCGCTCCCGGCGTAGCTGGTTGCCAGCTCCTCGCCGGCCAGCCGTTCGACCTCGGCGAGCACGTCCCGGGCGGTGTCGGCGTCCAGTTCGGCGTACGGGCCCGTGCCGAGCGCCTGGTCGACGCCGAAGACCTCGAAGAGGTTGAACTCGAGGTCCCGCCGATTGCTCCTGTAATGGGTCATGTGCCTCTGCTCCCCGGACTCGCGAACACAGGTTACTCGGCAGTAACAGAAGCCAATATTACTAGTCAGTAAGTCACCGGGGAGCATCCGTTGCAGTGACCCGCACCACAGTGACGGTAAGCCGACGCTGCGTACCGGCGAGGTGGAGCGACCGTCAGTTGTCGGCGGCGCCGACCTCCCAGCTCGGCACCGGCGCGGCGGTTGCCGAGTGCGGGCCCGGGTATTCCATCAGGACCAGCGCGATGTCGTCGTCGAGCCGGCCCCGCACCCACTCGACCAGCGCGGTTTCCAGCGAGGCCAGCCCGTCGGCGACGGTGCCGTGCCCGAGCAGCCGCCAGGCCCGGTCCACCGTGGGAAAGAACTCCCCGTCCCGGCGCGCCTCGCCGAGCCCGTCGGTGAAGAGCAGCAGCCGGTCGCCCGGTTCGAGCCGTTCGACCCGGGGCCGGACCACCGGCATGAAGCCGAGCGGCGGCGCGGGAGCCGGCGGCTCCATCGGAATCACCTGGCCGCGACGGAGCAGCAGCGGTGCCGGATGACCGCAGTTGACGATCGTGAGCGTGCCACCCCGTTCCTCGACCAGGGCCGCGGTCACGAAGTCCTCGTCACCGACGTTACGGGCCACCGCCCGGTCGAGATCGGCCACGATGGCCCGCAGGTCGGCCCGCTCGTAGGCCACGTGCCGGTACGACCCGAGCACGATGCTGGCCAGCCGGACCGCGTCCAGCCCCTTGCCCCGGACGTCGCCGATGATCATCCGTACCCCGTACGGGGTGTCGATCGCCTCGTAGAGGTCACCGCCGATGTCGGCGGCGGCGGTCGACGAGATGTAGTGCCCGGCCACCGCCAGGCTGCCGACCTGCGGGCCGAGCGGGCGCAGCACCGCCTGCTGGGCCACCGAGGCCAGCTTGGAGAGCTCGGCGATCCGGTCGGCCTGCCGCTGCCGGATGACCGCGAAGAGCGACGCGATCGCCGTCGCCAGCACCACGCCGACCAGGTTGACCGTGGTGGCCAGCGGTACGACGTGCCCGCCCCAGGCCAGCAGGGCCGCCAGCGCGGTGGCGATCACCCCGACCGCGACCACCACCCGCCAGGAGGCGAGGGCGGCGGCCAGGAACGGTGCCGCCGCGACGAGGCCGACATAGTTGACCTCGGATTCGTCCGCGAACTCCAGCACGGAGACGAGCACGAGCAGCACGAGGGCCGCGCCGAGGCCGGCGCGGGAACCTTGGCTCAGCGGGCGACGGCCCGGCGGCAGCAGTTGCATGGGTACGCCGAACAGCATGCCTGATAGACGAGCGCGATTGTACGAAGTTGGCTCCTCGTCCGATCGGGTTCTGGCCACCTGGCGCATTCCACAGGTCCGGATCCGCCGGATCTTGTCGCCGGGTCAGCCAGCCGTTGCAGGTCGAATGAACATTCCTGTGATCACTCCGCGCACTCCTCCGGTGACCGCCACCCGGCCGGACGGCCGCGATCCGGGTCAGCCGAGGACCTCGTAGCGCACGTCGACGGCGCCGAGGTCCAGCGAGGCGATCGCCGCGAACGCGGCCCGGGACAGGTCGATGCAGCGGCCGGCGATGAATGGCCCCCGGTCGTTGATCCGCACCACCACGGAGCGGCCGTTGTCCGGATTGGTCACCCGGACGCGGGTGTCGAAGGGCAGGGTCTTGTGCGCGGCGGTCATCGCGTTCGGGTCGAACGCCTCGCCGTTCGCGGTGACCTGTCCCTGGTCGTAGTAGGACGCGCCGCACGACCCGTTCCCCACCACCCGGGCCGAGGGGGTGGTCGCCGTCCGCTTGGCGGCGGGCTTCTTCGTACTCGTCCGGGTGCTGCTCGGCGATGGCCGGGAACTGGCCCGGGAGGCGCGGTCCGGTGCCCGGCTCGGCGCCGCGGTGGTCGCCCCGGGGGTCGGGCCGGGCGCTGCCGTCGCGGACCCGCCCGGCGGGCCCGGGGTGGTCGCGTCGACCGGGGCCGGCAGCGAGGTACTGGCGACCGGCTCGGTACCGAGCCCGGCCATACCGGCGGCACCCGCGCCGACCAGCACCACGGCGACCGCGCCGGCTGCCGCCAGGCCGGTCGGCGTCCTGAAGAACCGAGCTCGGGCATGCTTTCCCGCCACGGAGCCTCCTCCTCGTGCAAACCCCAGAGATCGTGTCGGACCGTAACTAGGGCGGCACTTCGGAAGTCAATGTGATCATCTGCTTTCGCCCGGTTATGTGGTGAAACGTGTAGCCGATCATCCGACCCCGGATGGGTCGGGTGTGCCTCCACGACCGGGGGCGCCGGAGCCGGGGCCGGGCGCGGATCCCGCAAGATGGTCGGCGTGCGGGCTGAACTGAGGCGGCGGCTGATCGACGCGTTCCGGTGGACCGATCCGGGGCCGGAGAGCACCCACCTGGTCAGCGACGTCTCCGGCTGGTGGCGGGACCCGGCGATCCTCGCCGGGATCGGCCCGGCGCTGGCCGAGCCGTACCGGGCCGCCCCGCCCACCGTGGTGCTCGCCCCCGAGGTCGCCGGGGTGCTGGTCGGGCCGCTGGTGGCCACCGCGCTCGGCGCCGGCTTCGTCCCGGCGCACAAGGACCTCGGCGAGCGGCGGATAGCCGAGCCCACCACCTGGGCCCGGACCGGCGCCGACTACCGGGGGCGCCGGCTGACCCTCGGGGTACGCGACCGGCACCTCGGCCCCGGCGACCGGGTGCTGGTGGTGGACGACTGGGTGGCGAGCGGCGCCCAGTTGCGCGCCCTCTACGAGGTCGTCGCCGCACGCGGCGCCACCGCGCTCGGGGCGGCGTGCCTGGTCGCCGCCTGTCCGCCGGAGATGGCTACCGAACTCCGGCTCGACAGCCTGCTGAGCGCGGCGGACCTGCCCTCCTGAGACTCGCCGCAGCGGTGCGCCGATCTCCACATGTTGTTCACAACGCGATCCAGGTTCCCGCACGCCGGCTTTCTACAGTCAGGGACATGACGGAACGCCGGATCCTGGTCGTGGAGGACGAGCGCACCATCGCCGAGTCGGTGGCAGCCCGGCTGCGGGCCGAGGGCTTCGTGGTGGAGGTCGCGCGGGACGGGCCGGGCGCCGTCGAGGCGTTCCGGCGCGGGCGACCGGAGTTGGTCGTACTCGACGTGATGCTGCCCGGCTTCGACGGCCTGGAGGTCTGCCGCCGAATCCAGGCCGACCGGCCCGTACCGGTGCTGATGCTGACCGCCCGGGACGACGAGACGGACCTGTTGGTCGGGCTCGCCGTCGGTGCCGACGACTATCTCACCAAGCCGTTCTCGCTGCGCGAACTCGCCGCCCGGGTACACGCCCTGCTGCGCCGGGTCGACCGGGCAGCGAGCGCGGCGCGCAGCGGTGCCGAGGTCCTCCGGATCGGGGACCTCGAGATCAACCAGGCCGAGCGGCGGGTACGCCGGGACGGCGTCGAGGCGCATCTGACGCCGACCGAGTTCGACCTGCTGACCCACTTCGCCAACCGACCTCGGACCGTGCTGCCCCGGGAACGGCTGCTCGCCGACGTCTGGGGCTGGGCCGACGGCTCGGGCACCCGCACCGTCGACAGCCATGTCAAGGCGCTGCGCCGCAAGCTCGGCGCCGACCTGATCCGCACCGTGCACGGCGTCGGCTACGCGTTGGAGGTACGGCCGTGACCAGCTTCTGGACCGGCGTGAACCGGACGATGGACATCCTGCCCCGACCGCTGGACCCGATCTGGTCGATCAAGCTGAAGCTCGGCATCCTGATGGTCGGTTCGGGTGCGGCCGGAATGACCGTCTTCATCATCGGCATCGGCTGGCTGCCGCCCTGGACGACCGGGACAGCGGTGGTGCTGGCGCTGCTCACCTCGCAGGTGCTGGCCCACGGCATGACCTCGCCACTGCGCGAGATGACCGCAGCGGCCCGGGCGATGGCCCGGGGAGACTACACCCGGCGGGTCCGGGCCAGTTCACGGGACGAGGTCGGCACGCTGGCCGCCGCCTTCAACCAGATGGCGGGAGACCTGGCCGAGGCCGACCGGCGCCGCCGGGAGCTGATCGCCAACGTCTCGCACGAGCTGCGTACCCCGATCACCGCCCTGCAGGGCGTGCTGGAGAACATCGTCGACGGTGTGGCCGAGCCGGACCTGCCGACGCTGCGGGTCGCGCTGGTCCAGACCGAACGGCTCGGGCATCTCGTCGCCGACCTGCTCGACCTCTCCCGGCTGGATGCCGGGGTGCTGCCGCTGCGTCGCGAGGACGTCGACGTGGCCGAGTTCCTGGACGAGGTGATCCAGCAGGCGTCGGTGACCGCGGCCGGCGCCGGGCGCGACGTCAGGTTCGAGGTACGCCAGCACGCCGCGCCGCTGACCGTGCAGGCCGATCCCCGCCGGCTGCACCAGGTCTTCGCCAACCTGCTGGACAACGCGGCCCGGCACAGCCCGCCCGGCGGCACCGTGCTGGTCACCGCCGGACAGGTCGGCGACGAGCTGCGCTTCGACGTGACCGACGAGGGCGAAGGCATTCCCGAGCGCCTCCGGCCGGAGGTCTTCGAGCGCTTCACCCGGGGTGACCGGACCGGGGACGGCGGCACCGGACTCGGCCTGGCGATCGCCCACTGGGTGGTGGAGTTGCACGGCGGCCGGATCGCGGTCGCCGACCGCCCCCTGGTCGACTCCGGTACGCCCGACGCCCCCGGTCCGCCGGTCGGCTGCCAGATCCGGGTGAGCCTACCGATGGTCGCACCCATCCCATCCGGACCCGCACTTCTGAGGGAGCACAAGAATGGGTAGCGACCCGAACCCGACCCCGTCCGGAGCCGCGCCGGCGCCGTCCGACGCAGACCCCGCCCCGGCGATCGTGCCCACGCAGCCGGGTACGCCGGTCACGCCTGTCCACCCCTCCCCGCCGGTCACGCCGATGCCGCGCCTTCCGGCCTGGGTCGGCAGCGGCTGGACAGCATCGGCCGGCAGCACACCGTCGTGGATCTCGAAACGCTGGCCCGGACCGGCCGGCGGGGCGAGCCGGCCGGTGCTGATCGGGGTGACGGCGGCCGCGGCGGTCAGCGCGGTGAGCCTTCCGCTGACCCGCCCCGGAGTCGGCTGGCTGCTCGGCGGAGTCGCCGGAACCGCGGCCCTGGCGATTGCCGCCCGTCCCGGCACGGGACCGCAAGCTCGACCCGCCGCAGCGCCGGCGACCGCCCCCGGCCCGACCCCGTCGACCGGGCCAGCACGGGTCCCGGCCGGCGGCTGGCGCCGGATCGGTTGGACCCGGCCGCTCTGGGCGGCGGCGACCGTCGCCCTGCTCGGCGTCGGCGCGATCCGGTCGGCGGGCTGGCTCTTCGCGCTCTGCCTGCTCACCGCCGGCTGCACCGCGATGCTCACCGTCGCCGACGGCCGGTCGGTACGCGGACTCCTGCTCTCCACGATCGTTCCGCCGGCGGCGGTGTTCCGGTCGATCCCGTGGCTGGTCAGGGGGCTGGCCCGGCCGGCGGAGTCGGATGGTGGCCGGCCCGTGGGGCGTACGCTGGCCAGCCTCGCGGTCTCGCTCGGCCTGCTCGTCGTCTTCGGCCTGCTCTTCTCCTCCGCCGACGCCGCCTTCGCCCGGTTACTCACCTCGTGGCTGCCGGAGCTGTCGGTCCCGACCCTGCTCCGCTGGATCTTCGTCTTCGGTGCGGTCGGCGCGGGCCTGCTCGGCGCGGCCTACGTGCTCACCGCCCCGCCGGACCTGCCGCGTAACCCGCTTCCGCCGAAGCGCCGGCTGCGCCGCACCGACTGGCTGCTGCCGGTAGGTGCCCTCGACGCGCTCTTCGCCGGTTTCGTCGCGGTCCAGATCACCACCCTCTTCGGCGGCTCCGAGCACGTGCTGCGGACCGCCGGCCTCAGCTACGCCGAGTACGCCCGCCGTGGCTTCTGGCAACTGCTCGCCGTCACCGTACTGACCCTGCTGGTGATCGCCGCCGCCGCCCGCTGGGCGCCCCGGGAGAGCCGCACCGACCGGATACTCGTCCGGGTGCTGCTCGGTGGGCTGACCCTGCTGACCCTGGTGGTGGTGGCCTCGGCACTGTTCCGGATGGATGTCTACGCCGACGCGTACGGCGCGACCCGGCTCCGGCTGCTGGTCGCGGTCTGCGAGGCCTGGCTGGGCCTGCTCTTCGTGCTGACCGCGCTGGCCGGGGTGCGGCTGGCCGCGGGCTGGCTGCCCCGGGCGGCGGTCGGCACCGCGGTGCTCGCCCTGCTCGCCCTCGCCATGGCCGACCCGGACCGACTGATCGCCGAGCACAACATCGACCGGTACGAGCGGACCGGCCGGATCGACGCCTACTACCTCTCCACGCTCTCCACCGACGCGGTGCCGGCACTGGACCGGCTACCGGATCCGGAGCGGACCTGCGCGCTGCGCAGGATCAGCCTCGACCTGCCCGCCGACGACTGGCGCGAGACCAACCTCGCCCGGAGCGAGGCACGGCGGATCCTCGCCCGGCGTCCCCCGGACGACCTGAGGATCTGCCCCTCGACCGGACGGTAAGCGCGGCCGGCGCGGGAGGTCGGAGGGCGTCGGCCGCCGGTGCGGAATGCTTGACATTCCTGGCCAGCCGGTGAGACTGCCGGGGTGACCAACCCCGTCGATCCGCAGCCTGCGCCGGTGCCACGCCGGCCGCAGCCGCGGGTCCGGGTGGTGCTGGCCGAGGCGGCCCGGGGAGGCACCGGCGCCGAGCGGACCCGCGCGGAGCTGACCCAGCAGACCCAGGTCGGTGAGGCGCTGGTCCGCGGCCTGGTCCGCGCCCAGCTCGCCCTCGCGCTGCGGCTCTCCCTCGTGGTGGCGATCGGGCTCGGCGGCCTGCCGCTGCTCTTCGCCATCGCCCCGGAGGTGGGCACGGCGAAACTCTTCGGGATCAACCTGCCGTGGCTGCTGCTCGGCGTCGCCGCCTTCCCCTTCCTGGTCGCGGTCGGCTGGGCGTACGTGCGGCTGGCCGAGCGGAACGAGCAGGACTTCACCGACGTGGTCCAGCGACCGGAGCGCTGAGGTGGCCAACCCGTACACGATCCCGGCGATCATCGCGGTCACCCTGGTCACCGTCGGGATCGGCTTCTACGGGCTGACCCTGGCCCGGACCACCTCCGACTTCCTGGTCGCGTCCCGGATGGTCAGCCCGACCTGGAACGCGGCGGCCATCGGCGGTGAGTACCTCTCCGCCGCCTCCTTCCTCGGCATCGCCGGCCTGATCCTCAAGTACGGCGTGGACGTGCTCTGGTATCCGGTCGGCTTCGCCGCCGGCTATCTGGCGCTGCTGCTCTTCGTGGCCGCACCGCTGCGCCGGTCCGGCGCGTTCACCCTGCCCGACTTCTGCGAGCTGCGGCTCGGCTCCCGGCGGCTGCGCAAGCTCGCCACCCTCTTCGTCGTCTTCATCGGCTGGCTCTACCTGGTGCCACAGTTGCAGGGGGCGGGACTGACCCTGAGCACCGTCGCCGGCGGGCCGTACGAGCTGGGCGCGCTGCTGGTCGCGGCGGTGGTCACCGCGAACGTGGCACTGGGCGGGATGCGGGCGGTCACCTTCGTGCAGGCGTTCCAGTACTGGCTCAAGCTCACCGCGCTGGCCGTACCCGCGATCTTCCTGGCGTTGCAGTGGCAGGCGGACGCCCGGCCGGCGGTGACGCCGGAGGGCGGCTCGGTCTTTCCGGCCGCGACCACGGTGGTGGTCGAGGAATCGGCCACGCTGACCCTGCCGGACGGCACCTCCCGGCAGGTACGTCCCGGCGACGAGCTGACGTTCGACGCCGGTGACCCGGTGCCGGAGATCTCCAGCGTGGACGCGGCGAACGGGCTCGACTGGCTGCTGCCGAGCACGGCCGGCGACGACGACCGGGGACTCTTCGCCACCTACTCGCTGATCCTGGCGACCTTTCTCGGCACGATGGGGCTGCCGCACGTCCTCGTGCGCTTCTACACCAATCCCGACGGGGCGGCGGCCCGGCGCACCACCCTGGTGGTGCTGGCCCTGGTCGGCGCCTTCTACCTGCTCCCCACCCTGTACGGCGTGCTCGGCCGGATCTACACCCCGCAACTGCTGCTCACCGGGCGGACCGACGCGGTGGTGGTGCTGCTGCCCGGCGCGGCGCTCGGCGGCGGCCTGACCGGGCAGCTACTGGCCGCGCTGGTCGCCGCCGGGGCGTTCGCCGCCTTCCTCTCCACCTCCTCCGGGCTGCTCACCAGCGTGGCCGGGGTGCTCTCCACCGACGTGCTGGGCCGCGGCTCGGTACGCGACTTCCGACTGGCCACGGTGCTGGCCGGGGCGGTGCCGATGCTGCTCGCGCTGAACGTCTCCGGGCTGGACGTCTCCCAGGTGGTCGGGCTGGCGTTCGCGGTCGCCGCATCGAGCTTCTGCCCGCTGCTGGTGCTCGGCATCTGGTGGCGTGGCCTGACCGACGCCGGGGCGGCGGCCGGGATCCTGGCCGGCGGCGGTGCGGCGATCGGGGCGGTGCTCTTCACCGTGCTGGGGCCGCAGCTGACCGGCTGGCCGGCCGTGCTGATCGCGCAGCCGGCCGCCTGGACGGTGCCGCTGGCCTTCACCGTCATGGTCACCGCCTCCTGGGCGACCCGGCGCCGGGCACCGACCGACGTAGCCGCCACCATGCTCCGACTACACGCCCCCGAGACGCTCCGGTTGTAAGGAAGGGCCCCCGCTTATCGCTTTCTGTCGTAGAAGGGCCCCCGCCTAACCGGATCGGGGCTGCAACCTTCCGGCGCCGTGCCAGGTGTAGTCACCACACGCGGCGGGGACGGCCGCGCGTACCGACGGGGAGGGATTCCGACGTGATCGCGCAGGAGAAGCCACCGGGTGGCGGGCCGCCGGCGACGGCGGCGGACCCACCACGGGCCGTTTCCGTCGCCGCGACCAGCGCTGCCGTGACCAGCTTCGACGACTTCTACTCCAGCAGCTTCCATCCGCTCACCCTCCAGCTCTACGCGTTCACCGCCGACGCCGGCCAGGCGCAGGACGCGGTGCAGGAGGCGTTCAGCCGGGCATGGGCCCGCTGGGACCGGCTCGTCGAGTACGACAATCCGGCCGCCTGGGTCCGGCGGGTGGCGCTGAACGTCGCGCGGAGCCGGTGGCGGCGGGCTCGGGCCGCGCGGGCGCACGCCCGCTACCACCGGCTGGAACCGATCGCCGAACCGAGCCCCGACCGGGTGGTCCTGGCCCAGGCGCTGGCGACGCTGCCCGAGCGGCACCGGCGGGCGGTGGTGCTGCACTACGTGGCCGACATGCCCGTACGGGAGATCGCCGAACAGGAGGGTGTCGCCGAGGGGACCGTCAAGTCCTGGCTGCACCGGGGCCGTTCCGCACTGGCCGCCCACTTCGCGGAGGTGCCGAGGGAGGATGACGATGACTGAGCCGGACCGCACCGGAGACCTCGACCGGCTGTTCCCAGACCTCCATCTGGCGTTCACGCCGTTCCGCTCGGGCGAGCCGCTTGTCGTGTCGGCCGGCGCGGAGGCCGCCCGGACCGTCGTCGCCCGGCGCCGCCGGAACCGTACGGTGACGACGGCGGCCCTGGCCGCCCTGATAGTCGCGGTGCCGGCGGTGGTCTGGGCCGCGGCGCTGCCGGACCGGCACGTCCCGCCGCCGGCCGTGGAGCAGACGACCGCACCGGCCCCGTCGCCCAGCACCACGACCCCGGCGGCACCGCCGACGCCGGGCACCCCGACGCCGGGCGCCCCGCAGCTGCCGATCGGCGCGGAGGAGCTCCGCGACAGCGTCATCGACGTGCCGCGATGGTCACGTCCGGAACTCCGGTCGACCTGTCCCTCCGGCCCCATCCGGTTCGACGACGGTCAGGCGTCCGGCGGTTCGGTCGACATCCGACTGCGGCTGACCCACCTGGTCGAACTCGACCTCGACGGGGACGGGGTCCGGGAGGCGGCGGTGCGGCTCGCCTGCGAGGGTCCGGAGCGGGATGCCGCGGTCGCCCTGGCGTTCGACCGCGACCGGGCGGGGAGGATCGTCCGGCTCGGCATCGTGCTCGAGCAGGGCGGAGACGTCGCGGGCTTCGACGAACTGCGGACCGCCGGCTCGGCCGTCGAGGTGCGGGTCCGGGACTACCACCTCGAGGGCCTGCCCTCCGAGACCATCCGGTACCAGTGGCGGGCGTACTCCTGGAACGGCGAGCGGTTCGTCCAGTCCGGCGGCCCGACGGCGTTCCCGCCGCACCCGCTGGTCACCGACCTCTCCATCGGCGGCGAGGAGCTGCGGCTGACCCGTGGCGAGGACGGCGCGTACACCGGGACGCTCAGCCTGACCGTCCGCAACGCCGGGCCGCAGCGGGCCACCGCGCCGGAGTTGGTCGTCACGCTGCCGCCCGAGACGAGGGCGACCGGCACGGGTCTGCGCTGCACCGCGTACGCGGGCAAGCTCTCCTGCGTCCGGACACTCGCGCCGCTCGACGCCGGGCGGAGCGTCGATCTCATCTTCGAGGTCAGGACGGTGGTGCAGGAGGAGCAGCTCGACCTCGACAGGTCGAGGGACTACTCGGCCAGCATCGGCTGGAGCCCGTACCCGGAGTCGGGCAACGGCTACGAGGACAACACGGTGCGGCGCCGGATCGTGCTGGGCTGACGGAGGGCCGCTCGGGTCGCCGGTGTCGCTCCGACCAGCGCTCCCTCCGGCAGCGCCGAGCGGCGTGACCGGGGTCACTGGGCGCAGCCACCGGCCCGTTCGGCGCAGGCGGCGACCGGGTTCCCGATCGCTGCTTTCCGATACTCCGGCCGCTCCATACGGTGCGCGAAACTCCCCTGCCCCTGCAAAGGTGGTGAGAACAGCATGTCTACGGATACTCCCGCGCCGGCCAGCGCAGCCTCGGACCGGTACGTCGCCGCACAGCGATCGGACGAGTTCGCCGGCCTGCGCAAAGCGCTGCGCGGATTCGTCTTCCCGATGACCGCGGCGTTCTTCCTCTGGTACGCCCTCTACGTCATCCTCTCCGCATACGCCCGCGACTTCATGGGCACGAAGCTCGTCGGCAACATCAACGTGGCCCTGGTCTTCGGCCTGTTGCAGTTCGTCTCCACCTTCCTGATCGCGTGGCTCTACTCCCGCTACGCCGAGCGGAAGCTCGACCCGACCGCCGACCGGATCCGTGCGGAACTGAGCGACGTGCCGGACGGGTCGACCACGGTGGACGAGTCGAAGGGAGCGGCGTCATGAGCCGGGACGTCCTGGCCGGGTTCGTCCTGGCCGCCGAGGCGGGGGACAGCACCGCCCGAAACCTGACCATCACGCTCTTCCTGGTCTTCGTCGCGGTGACCCTGGGCATCACCGTCTGGGCGAGCCGGCAGACCAAGACGGCCACCGACTACTACGCCGGTGGTCGCTCCTTCTCCGGCTTCCAGAACGGAATGGCGATCGGCGGCGACTACATGTCCGCCGCGTCGTTCCTCGGCATCGCCGGCATCATCGCGCTCTACGGCTACGACGGGTTCCTCTACTCGATCGGGTTCCTCGTCGCCTGGCTGGTGGCGCTGTTGCTCGTCGCGGAGCTGCTGCGGAACTCGGGCCGCTACACCATGGCCGACGTGCTGGCGTTCCGGATGCGCCAGAAGCCGGTCCGGACGGCGGCGGCGGTCTCCACGATCACCGTCTCGATCTTCTACCTGCTGGCCCAGATGGTCGGCGCGGGTGCGCTGGTCGCGCTGCTGCTGGGCATCCGGCCGGGCACCACGTTCCTCGGCATGGACGCGGACGCGGCGAAGATCGCCACCATCATCATGGTCGGCGCCCTCATGATCATCTACGTCACCGTGGGTGGCATGAAGGGCACCACGTACGTCCAGATCGTCAAGGCGTTCCTGCTGATGAGCGGCGCCCTGGTGATGACGATCCTGGTGCTGGCGCACTACAGGTTCAACCTCTCCACCCTGCTCGGCGACGCGGCGAACGCCTCCGGCCAGGGTTCGGCGTTCCTCGAACCAGGACTGCGGTACGGCGTCGAGGTGGCCGGTGACGCGACGAAGACCTTCTACAACAAGGTCGACCTACTCTCCCTCGGCATCGCCCTGGTGCTCGGCACCGCCGGCCTGCCGCACATCCTGATCCGCTTCTACACCGTGCCGACCGCCAGGGCGGCCCGGAAGAGCGTGCTCTGGGCGATCGGCATCATCGGCACGTTCTACCTCTTCACCCTCGCCCTCGGCTTCGGTGCGGCGGCGCTGGTGGGCCAGGAGGCGATCAGGGCGCAGGACGCGGCCGGCAACACCGCCGCACCGCAGCTCGCCCAGGCGCTCGGGGTCGACTTCCTCGGCGGCGAGGTGGGTGGGGCAGCCCTGCTCGCGATCATCGCGGCGGTGGCCTTCGCCACCATCCTCGCGGTGGTCGCCGGGCTCACCCTGGCCTCCTCGTCCAGCCTGGCCCACGACTTCTACGCCAACGTGGTCAAGGGCGGGCAGGCGTCGGAGCGCCAGGAGGTCAACGTCGCCCGGATCTCGGCGCTGGTGATCGGCGCGATTTCCATCGTGCTCTCGATCTTCGCGCAGAACCTGAACGTCGCGTTCCTGGTCGCTCTGGCCTTCGCGGTGGCGGCGTCCGGAAACCTGCCGGCGATCCTCTACAGCCTGTTCTGGAAGAGGTTCAACACCTCCGGCGCGGTCTGGGCGATCTACGGCGGTCTGATCAGCGCCGTCGGGCTGGTGTTCTTCTCCCCGGTGGTCTCCGGGGCGGCGACCTCGATGTTCCCGGACCAGAACTGGCAGTGGTTCCCGCTGTCGAACCCGGGCATCATCTCCATCCCGATCGGCTTCCTCTGCGGCTGGATCGGCACGATCATCTCCAAGGAGACCGACGAGGAGAAGTACGCCGAACTGGAGGTGCGCTCGCTCACCGGCGCCGGCGCGCACTGAGCCGCACGCGGGGCCGGACCTACCGGACCGCGCACCGGACCGGGCAGCCGGTCACTCTCCGCACATCCCGCACGACGGGTGGTGCCGGGCGGTCGTCCCGCCCGGCACCACCCGCCCCAGCCGCCCCACTGGCCGGACTCCGGCAGGGTCCCTGGGCCAGCCGGAGATCAGCATTCTGGGTACGCTGACTGTATGGCGGTAGCCCAGCGCTTCGGAGCGGAACACCGGATCCTCGTCACCGGCGGCGCCGGTTTCGTCCCTTCCCACCTGGTCGACGCACTCGTCGCGCGCGGCTGCACCGTGGTCGCGGTGGACAACTTCGTCACCGGATCGAAGGAAAACGTCGCCCATCTCGCCGACCATCCCCGGTTCACGCTGGTCGAGGCGGATGTCTCGGACGGGCTTCCCGAGCACCATCCGGCGATCGCCGAGCGTTTCGACGCCATCATGCACCTGGCGTCGCCGGCCAGCCCCACCGACTTCGCCAGTCTGCCGATCGAGATCCTCCGGGTCGGTTCGCTTGCCACCCTGCACCTGCTCGACCGGGCGGTCGCCGACCGGGCCCGGTTCATCATGGCCTCCACCTCCGAGGCGTACGGAGACCCGCAGGTGCACCCGCAGGTCGAGACCTACTGGGGCAACGTCAACCCGGTCGGCGTACGCAGTGTCTACGACGAGGCCAAGCGGTTCGCCGAGGCGAGCACGATGGCATACCACCGCTACCACGGGCTCGACGTCGGGATTGTCCGCATCTTCAATACCTACGGCCCCCGGATGCGCCCGGACGACGGGCGGGCGATTCCGACCTTCATCACCCAGGCGCTGCGCGGCGAGCCGCTGACCGTGCACGGCACCGGCACCCAGACCCGCTCCATCTGCTACGTCAGCGACCTGGTCCGGGGGATCCTGCTGCTGCTCGACTCCACCGAGACCGGCCCGATCAACTGCGGCACCGAGCACGAGGTGTCGATGCGCGAGCTGGCCGAGACGATCGCCGCGCTGACCGGAAGCCGCTCCCAGGTGACGTACATCACCCGCACCGCCGACGACCCGGAGATGCGCCGGCCGGATCTCACCCTGGCCCGGGAGCGACTCGGCTACGAGCCAGAGGTCACGCCGGCCGAGGGGCTGCGCCGGACCATCGAGCACTTCAGCCAGCGGTTGGCGGGCTAGCGGCCAGCGGTTGGCGGGCTAGCGGAGGATACCGGGTTCGTGCCGGCCGGACCGTGGCACACAGCGGTTTCTTGGTTCCGCTACGTACCCTGAGGGCATGTTCGCAAGCCCTCCCCCGAACGCGACACGCAGTGTCCAGCCGATGACCGCGGGCGGATCCGCCGGTCGGGCGTCGGTGCCCGGCCCGGGTCGGGCCGGCGGGTCGAGCCGGATCTCCGGCCGGGCCCAGGTCTCGGACATACCCGGCCAGGCCCGACCGTACGGCGCGCCGACCGGCCCCGGTGGTGGCGGTCCAGGCGGTCCAGGCGGTCCAGGCGGTCCAGGACTGCCGGGCTCTCCGGGTCGGCGCGGTCCACGGCCCCGGTGGGGCCGGATCGCCCTGGTCGTCGGCGTTGCGGTGCTGGTGCTGGGCCTGCTCGCCAGCGGTGGCCTCTGGCTCTACGTCAGAGGGCTCGACAAGGACCTGGCCCGGACCGACCCGTTCGCCGAGTTGGCCGGCGGTCGCCCCACGTCGGTCAGTGGCGCGCTGAACATCCTGATGGTCGGCAGCGACTCCCGGGACCCGGACGCCCCGGTCGACCAGGCCAGCAAGTGGCGCGCCGACACCATCATCGTGATGCACATCCCGGCCAGCCACGACCGGGCCTACCTCGTCTCGATCCCCCGGGACCTCTACGTGCCGATCCCGGAGAGCGCCGGGGCGGAGTGCGGCAGCGGCGACCGCGCCAAGATCAACGCAGCCTTCGCCTTCGGCGGCCTGCCCCTGGCGGTACGCACCGTGGAGTGCTTCACCGACGTCCGCATCGACCACGTGATGGCGATCGACTTCGCCGGCTTCAAGGAGGTCACCGACGCGCTGGGCGGGGTCGACCTGACGGTGGAGCGCGACATCACCTCGATCCACAAGCCGTACCGGAAGTTCTCCAAGGGCGTCAACCACATGAACGGTGCGGAGGCGCTGGACTGGATCCGGCAGCGCAAGCAGTTCCCGGACGGCGACTTCGCCCGGATGCGCCACCAGCAGGAGTTCCTGCGTGCGCTCATGGACAAGGCGGCCAGCACCGGCACGCTCACCAACCCGGCCAAGCTGAACGCCTTCCTCAAGGCGGTCACCGGCGCGGTCACGGTCGACGAGGGCTTCTCCCTGGTCGACATGGCCGTCCAGTTCCGCAACCTGCGCGGCGAGAACCTGCAATTCATCACCAGCCCGCACAACGGCAGCCAGACCATCAACGGCGAGTCGGTGGTGGTGTCGGACCGGGAGAAGGCGCTCGCCATGTACCGCGCGATGGCGGCGGACACAATGGACGACTGGGTCGCCGCGAACCTCTCCCCCACACCCACGCCCGGCAACGGCCGCTGAACCCGGCCCGCTCCTCGGATCCCGCGCTCTGCACCGGAAAGAGCGCACACCCGTAGATGAACGGGAGAAGGTAACGTAGTTAACTCGGGGCGACTGGCGGGTGTCCGTACCATGTCACGGCGTCCCGCCCCTCACCCCTGATCCTGGAGCAGGCATGCCGGTGCAGTCCCGCCGACGTCCCCCACGGCCCGCTGCGACGGTCCCACCGCCCCGCGCGAGCGCCTCCGTGGCCGCCGCCGTCGACGACGACCGGGAAGGGCCGACCCGCAGGGACGGGAAGGGGCCGGGGGGCAGGGGTGGGGACGGCAGGACCGCCGCCCGGCGCCGCAGGGCCCCGCTCTGGGCCCGCCTCACGCTGGTCTTCGGCGCCGTGCTGATGCTCTCCAGCGGCGTGGCCATCGTCGGCATGCAGGTGGTGATCGACCAGGCCACCAGTACCATCCAGCAGAAGAATCTGCTCGGCTCGGCGGGCAAGTCCGCCGCCGAGGGCGGCGAGGACCTCGAGGGCCCCATCGACCTGCTGCTGCTCGGCATCGACGCGCGGGCCCGACTGGACGACGACAACGTCCGCGCCGACACCATCATCGTGCTGCACATCCCGGCCAGCCACGACCAGGCCTACCTGCTCTCCATCCCCCGCGACACCGAGGTGCAGGTGCCGGCCTTCAGGACCAGCGGGTACGGCGGCGGCACGGCCAAGGCGACCGAGGCGTTCTACCACGGCGCGCAGAACGGCGGCGGGCTCGCCGGCGGCGCGCAGTTGATGGCACTGACCATCAACAGGTTGACCGGGATCAGCTTCGACGGTGCGGCGATCATCAACTTCAGTGGCTTCAAGAAGATCATCGACGCCCTCGGCACCATTCCGATGTGCGTGCGCCAGGAGGTCAAGTCACACCACATGATGCTGGTCGACGGCAAGCCGATGTGGAACCACGACGCCAAGAAGACCAGCGGGGTCAAGAAGCCGGTGGTGCACAAGAAGGGCTGCCGGCAGATGGAGGGCTGGGAGGCGCTCGACTACTCGCGCCAGCGCTACGGGCTCACCCACGGCGACTACGACCGCCAGCAGAACCAGCAGCAACTGATCAAGGCGATGGCCAAGAAGGCGATGTCCGACGGGGTGACGACCGACCTGGGCAAGCTCCAGCGCCTGATGAAGGCCGCGGGCGAGGCGCTGATCCTGGACACCGGTGGCACGCCGGTCGCCGACTTCATCTTCACCATGCGCGGGCTGGCCGCCAACGACCTCGTGCTGCTGCGTACCAACGACGGCAACTTCGCCGGCAACGGCAACGGCCGGGAGACCCTCAAGCCCATCAGTCAGCAGATGTTCGCCGCGGTCAAGGCGGACCGGCTGGACGAGTTCATCATCAACAACCCGGAGGTCCTCGCACCGACCAGGTAGCCGCCACCACCGGATCCGGCGGCGGGATCCGGCGGCGGGATCCGGCGGCGGCGGGACCGGCAGGGAAAATCGCAAAAGCCACTGAACGTGCAAACCGGGCCCCTAGCCTGAGATGAGAATCACTCAGCCGGGTCGGGGGAGGCGTCACGTTCACACCCAAGCGGTCGGCTCCCGGGCGACGGGCCGGGCGGCGGCGTACGGCGCCCACCTGGGCGAAGGCGGCGATCGGGCTCGGCCTCACCCTGCTGTTGATCTCCGGAGCCGGTGGCGCCGGGCTGCACATGCTGGCCAACCGCTATGACAACAGCGTGCTCAAGGAACTGCTCCTCGACCCGGCCGCCCGGGGCGACCGGGGTGACGTCACCGGCCCGCTCAACTACCTGCTGGTCGGCTCCGACGAGCGCCCCAGCGCCGACCCCGGCACCGACCAGCGGTCCGACACGATCATGATCGCGCACCTGCCCGCCGGACTGGACCGGGCCTACCTGATCTCGGTCCCCCGGGACCTGCTGGTCGAGATCCCGCCGGCCCCGGCCAGCGGCTGGCCCGGCGGCGCCGACAAGATCAACTCAGCGTTCCAGTACGGCGGCGGTGGCCAGGGTGGCACCCGGCTGCTCTCCGCGACCCTGACCCGGCTCACCGGCATCCGGTTCGACGGCGCCGCCCTGGTCAACTTCGCCGGGTTCCAGCGCGCCATCGACCTGCTGGGCGGGGTGCGGATGTGCGTCGACACCCCGGTCCGGTCGATACACACCCGGCACGAGTTCACCGCCGGGTGCCACCAGATGAACGGCGCCCGGGCGCTGGACTACGCCCGTCAGCGGTACGACCTGCCCAACGGCGACTTCGACCGGCAACGGCACCAGCAGCAACTGCTGCGGGCGATGATGGACAAGGTCACCACCACGGACATGCTGCGCAACCCGATCCGGCTCGACCAGGTGATCCGGGCCGTCGGCTCGTCGTTCACCGTCGACACCAACGGCATGCCGCTGGAGGACCTGATCTTCGGTCTGCGCCGGATCCGCTCCGACGCGCTGCGCGGGATCCAGCTCCCGTCCCACGCCGAGACCATCGACGAGGTCTCCTACGTCCTGCTGGAGGAGCCGGCGGACACGCTCTTCGACTCGCTGCACGCGGCCGACCTGGACACCTGGGCACACCAGCACCCGCAGTGGGTCAACCGGCTCTAGTCCACTCCGCCCGGCGGCCGGTCCGCGCCAACCCGGCGGCCGGTCCGCGCCAACCCGGCGGCCGGCACGGCGGAGGTCTACCCTTGGTAACCGTGTTCGCAGCCAACCTTCCCTCCGTGACCGCCGCCGAGGTCCCCGCCGACGCCTACCTGCTCGACGTGCGGGAGGCGGACGAGTGGGCGGCCGGGCACGCACCCGGCGCCCACCACCTGCCGATGATGGAGGTGCCCGCGCGGATGTCCGAGATCCCCGCCGACGGCGACGTGGTGGTGGTCTGCCGCTCCGGCGGCCGGTCCGCACAGGTCGTCGGCTACCTGATGAACAACGGTTGGGACAACGTCCGCAACCTCGACGGCGGGATGCGGGACTGGGCCGCCGCCGGCCGTCCCGTCGAGAGCGAGGGCGAACAACCCGCCCGCGTCATCTGACCCCGTCCGGGAACGCGGAGCGTGAACCCGGGGGACTGCCGAAACAGACGCCGAGAAGGCAGACTCGGGGCATGCCGGTACGCCCCGATTACCCCCGCCTCGTCGCCGGCCACGCCGGCGTGCTGGAGATGCTCAACGCGGGCGAGGTGGGTCTTCCGGTCCTCAACCACCTGCTGCTGGTCGGCGCGGAGGCGCTCGGCGTACCCGGGATGTCGTTCGTCGAGTTCGGCCCGAACGGCGGCCGGGTGGTCGCCGCCCACGGCGAGCTGGCCTGGGCGGTCGGCCTGCCGATCCCGGTCCTGGACCAGCCGTCCGACGACCGGCTCTGCGGCCCGGGGGTCCGGGCGATGAGCGTCGACGTCCTCCCCCCGGACCTCGCCGAGGAGCTGGACGGGCGCGGCCTGCGGCACCTGCTCGCCGCCCGGGTCGAGATCGGCGGGCTCACGATCGGCAACGTGTACGCGATCTACCCGGACGCCGGGCGACCCGACGATCCCGAACACCGGTCGGTGCTCGGCTTCCTGGCCGCCACCGCCGCACACATGTACGGCGACCAGGCCGGCCTGCCGGTGCACGGCGACGGCACCGCTGTGGCGGCGCTCGCCGACGGCCTGGCGGTGGTCAGCCGGGACGGCACCGTCCAGCTCTGGAACCCGGCCGCCGAGCGGGTCACCGGGCTGCGCTCGGCCGACCTCCTCGACCGGCCGCTGCCGTTTCCGGTGCCGCCGCCGGGACAGGTGGTCGACCACCGGCTCCCGGACGGCCGCTGGCTCAAGGTCAGCTCCGGCGAGCTGCCCGGCACGGCGTCGGCCCGGGTGGTGATCTTCCGCGACAGCAGCGACCAGCACACCCGCGACCACGACCGGGATCTCTTCGTCGCGGTCACCAGCCACGAGCTCCGTACCCCGGTCACGGTCATCAAGGGGTACGCCGACACGCTCGGCACGCACTGGGACTCGCTCTCCGACCCCGAGCGGCGGCAGGCGGCCGGGGTGATCGGCCAGCGGGCCGGTGAACTGGCCCGGCTGGTGGACCGGCTGCTCGCCACCACCAACGACGCCGGCCCGGTCGGCGGTTCCCCGCCGGTCCCCTTCGACCTGGTCGACGCACTCCGGGCCGCCGCCGACGACCTCCCGGCCGAAGTACGTTACCGGCTGGTCATCCGGCTCCCCGAGCACCTGCCGAAGGCGCTCGGCGACCGGGCCAGCATGGCGACCGTGTTGACGGAACTCACCACGAACGCCGGCAAGTACTCACCGGAAGGGTCACCGGTGCTGCTGAGCGCCGAGGCCGACCGGCGTACCGTGGCGTTCCGGGTGAGCGATCGAGGAATCGGGGTACGTCCGGAGCATGTGGAGCGGGCATTCGAACGGTTCTGGCAGGGCGAGACCGGCGACCGGCGTCGCTATCCCGGCGCCGGCCTGGGGCTCTACCTCGTACGCCGGATCGTCGAGCGACAGAATGGCTGGGTTTCACTGCGCCCACGCGACGGCGGCGGTACGGTCGCAGAGGTACGGCTGCCCCGAGGCTGAACCGAGGTCGCCCGGTGGCGCCCCGCCCCGGTGGTCCGCCGAGGAGGCACCTGGATTGTCGAGCATCTCGACCGAACGATCGTGGTGCCTGCTGGTGCCGCAGCACGCCCAGGGTGCCCGTACCGCCCGACACCGCCTCGGCGCCGAACTCGACGGCACCGTTCCGCCGGCACTCGTCGCCGACGCCGAGATGGTCGCGGCCGAGCTGCTCGGCAACGCCGTACGCCACGCGGAGCCGCTGCCCGGCGGCATGATCCGGCTGACCTGGCTGCTGCGGGCCGGCCCGAGCGCCAACTCGGTCGAGATCCGGGTGACCGACGGCGGCGCGTCCGGCCCGCCCCGGGTCCGGCAGGCCGGGCCGGACGCGACGGACGGTCGCGGGCTGCACCTGGTGGCCGCGCTGGCGACCGAGTGGGGCGTCGAGCGCGACGGGCTCGGCCAGAGCGTCTGGGCCCGCCTGGTCCATCCGGTCGGGCAGCGGCTCGCCACGGTCCGGTGACGCCACCGCTCGGGCGGGCTGACCCGCCGGTGGCCGCGACCGGTCCCCCGCGTCGGTCCGGTTGGGCCTAGGCTGTCTCGTCGTGGGTAAGCGTCGAAAGAGTTCCCGGTCCGGGGTGGCGGAAGCCGGCGGTGCGGGCCGGCCCGAGAAGCGGCAGAAGATCCGGGACGTTTTCGTCCCGCGTCCCTTCGAGGGGTTGGCTGACGAGCCGGAGTGGATCGCGCTCCGCGAGCTGGTGCCGGCGGCCTCCGCCCCGCTGACCCTCACCCCCGAGCTCATCGAGGAGTACGGCGACCGGCCCGTCACCCTGGCCACCGTGCTGCCGATGGCCACCCCCGCGATCACCAAGCCGGACGGGCGGATCATGATCGGTCTGCAACGGCACGTGCAGTCCGGCGACGTCTCCCGGGATCTGGCCGAGGCGCTGCTCTGCGCGCTGCGTACCGAGCCGGGTGGCACGGTCTCGGTGCCGGCGCTGCCCGGAGAGGGTCCCCGGTTGCCGGACGTCCTGGTCGACAGCCCGCTCGACATCACCATGCACGACGGTTTCGAGTTCTGGCTCGACCCGGGGGCTGACGACGACCCGAACGTCAAGGCATCCCTCGAACGCGCCAACGCCTCGATCTATCCGACGGTCCGGCTCTCGGCCGCGCCGGCCGCGTACTGGTGCCGGGTCAGCGACAAGAGCCACGTCCGGTGGGTACTCCCCGACGACGAGGACGCGGCCCTGGACACGCTCTCCCGGCTGAGTGCGGCCGGCGAGCTGACCCTCGGCGCGGAGACGAAATTCGCCGGCATGTTCCGGGCGCACGGCCGGCTCGTACCCGTCTGGGACCTGCCCCGGGACGCCGCGCCGGAGTCCTGGGAGGCCCCGCTGGCCGAGTTCGCGAAGCGGTACGCCGCCGCCCTCGCCGACCCGGCCCCGCTGGACGCCGCCGGGCGCCGGGCGAAGCAGGGGCTGCTCGGCCGCCAGCTCACGCTGCGATAGCCCTCCTGGGCTGCTGCACCAGGGTGCTGCGGCCAGAGCGGAGCAGATTCGCCGGCTCTGTAGGGCGAGAAGTCAGGAGGGAGACCCCCGTGTCGGTCCGGGGGTCTCCGCCTACCTGACACCGGCCGGTTGGCCTGGACGACCTATTCCGTGAAGATCGACACTGGCACGACGCGATCAAAACGTCCGGCCGGCGGGTCTGCGCGTCTGACCCGACTTGGGCCACGGTTGGCTGATCTCCGGGCTGGTAGGACTGTGACCTGGGGTGTTGGGTCAGATGGCACGCACTAACGGGCGGTTCTGTCGGCGTAGGCGCAGGGGATGAAGACGGTTCCCGGGTGAGGGCGGCACAGGGCGCGAGCTGCCTGCGGCGGAGATTTTCATAATCTTGGTAACCTGCGGTTCGCGGCGAACCACAAGTTACCGAGAATCTTGAGGGCTGTTCCAGATTGTGGGCGCTGCGAGGTGGTCAGGGGGCGGTGGAGGTTCAGCGTCCGGGCAGCGACACGAGTTCAGTCACGTTCGAAGACGCGTTGCAGGCCCGCCGGCCCGCACGCCGTCCACGGCACGCACCAAATGGCCCAAGCCGGGAGAGCGGAGCAGGTTCGTCGGCTCTGTAGGGCGAGAAGTCAGGAGGGAGACCCCGTATCGGTCCGGGGGTCTCCGCCTACCTGACACCGGCCGGTTGGCCTGAACGACCTATTCCGTGAAGATCGACACTGGCACGACGCGATCAAAACGTCCGGCCGCCAGGTCTGCGCGTCTGATGTGGTAGCGCGCCTTGACGAAATCAGAATTTGGACCCGGAAGGGAGAATTCGGCCAGCAGCGCGAAATCGCGGCGGACGGTTCTCAACAACTCGGCTTCCGACATCGTGTTGCCCGGATCCAACCCGGCCTCGTGGGAAACGTCGTACTCCGTGGGGTCCTGTTCCCGCGTTGAGTAACCGCCTATGTAGAGAGCGCTCGGCATTTCCCCGTTATATCTGTCAGGTGGCGAGTCCCACAGGTCATCGCTGATGTCGATCAGTTCGGCGTAACGAGGTACCCGCAGGACGAAATCCCGCTGCAAGTCGTAGTCCTCATGGGCCTCGGCGAGAAGGGCGTCGCCTTCGAGATCTCTGTATCGGTAACTGAAGGCTTCCCAGTTGGGCAGGTCGAGGAACACGGCCGCGTACAGCGGCGTGGGCTCGATCACGACCATTCCCTGGGCGCCCTCGTAGCCCTCGTCCGGTTCGATGACGGGGACGGCCGGCGGTTCGGCCGCCGGGTCGGTCTCGACGTGCATAACCGCGGTGAGGTCCTTCTCCGGCTCTTCATACAGTGTATAGACGTCAAGGTTGGAGAAGAACAGCAGACTGCCGGTCGCGGGCAGGGTGACGTCGAGGTCGGCGGGGCGTGGCAACTTCGCGCACTCGATCTCCGCCAGGAATCGCAGCGGGATTCCTTCGGCATACTCGGTGTGCTGCACTGGCCAGGCCACCCCCGGCGGGAGCGGCGGCACGCCACCATACCGGCCAACCAACGGTCCGACGTGCTTCGGGGTCAGGCACAATGCGGTCCGCGCGAGGTCAAGGAACGCCTCCGTCTGTTCCGTAGGGATGCCGGCCTCGGCCGCCCTGCGACGGAGCGTTTCACGTTTGATCATGAGCGGATGGTTCACAGCCGGACAACCAGGAAGGCTTCGCGTCCGTCGACCTCGGCGACGTACGTCGCCTCTCTGCGGGTCGCGTGCTGGACCGCTCCCCTGGCCATGGCCCGCGACATCGGTCAATGCCGGGCCGGCAGCGAGCACGTGATGTCGGGCTTCGCGGGTTGTTCCTGGATCGCCTTCTGAGTGGGGAGGTCACGGGCGCTCAGGCCGGGGAATGCCTCGTAGCCACCACGTGAAAGCGAGGGTGAGGAGTGCCAAGGCGGTGGTCACCCAGTAGTTTGTGTGCCAGGAACGGCCAGTGGCGAAGTGGCCGGTGAGAACCGAGTCCGGCACCGCGTGCTGGGCGACCACGAAGCCGGCGAAGAGAGCCGGCGTGACCACGGCGGAAGCCAGCGGGCCGAGAGCCAGGCACAGCATGGCACCGACGCACGAGAACGCGACCACGTTGCCGATCAGCCCGTGCAGGGGTGGGAACTGCTCGTCGGGATGACGTGCGGTGATTGTCCAGTACCAGATCGGCAGGACGGCCAGGGGTGCGGCGAGCGCGGCCACGGAATAGGCCAGGTGCCCGAGCCGGGCCGACAGTCGGGCGGTGAGTTCACGGCCGTCGAACCGGGGGACGGTGATGGCGGGCAGAACGCTGGCCAGTGCGACCGCGACGATCTCCGGGGTGCCCACGCCCCGGGGTGGCAGGTCGAACACGACGCTCACCGAGAGGCTCAGCTCGGGAAACGACACCGTGAACAGCAGGGCGACGACGATGACGGTGGCCGCGAGTGGGCCACCACGGACCTGCCACAGCCCTGCAACGCGGCTTCGCATCACCTGAGTGCGGCGGAGAGACGGCACGACCTGATCAACTCCTGGTTGACCTGAACGAACGCGCCGAGTTGCTCGGCGCTCATGGCGGTCAACTCTCGCGCTTCCGGTGACGGTTCGGCGGGACCGAACGCGCCTGCCAGGTCTTCGAATCCGGCCAGTTGAAGAACTCGTGCGTAGAGCACGGTGGCGGTGTCGTAGTTCTTGGTGGCCTGGCCGGGCTGGAGGCAGCCGCCGAGCGTGATGGCCTCGCTCACCTGGAGGGCAACCTGGTCGGGAATGGTGGCGGCGAGAAATCTTCGGTCCCGAGGGCTCGGATCCAGGCTGACAAGTGCCTCTCCGGTGCCCGGGGTGTCGTGCTCGGACACGGCGACGTCCGTCACCTGGTGCAGCATCGGGGCGAGTCCGGCGGCCCGTAGCCGTGCCACGACCTCGACGGTGCCGGCCATGGCCGGTTGGTTCGCCACGTGCAGACACACCTCTGCGCCGTCGACCTGCTGGCAGACGCGTGGGACGGGGCGGTCCACCACGGTGAGCGCAGGGCGCCACACGAAGGCGATCGCGGTCAGCGCGCCCAGCACCGCCAGCCACGTGAGAGTGGGCCGGCCCTGCCGGCGGACCGATCCACGGGAGGCAGCCCACGACGCGAGAGAGGCGGCAAGCAGGCAGATGGCGATGGAGGCGACAAGGGCGAAGACGGCGGTCGCCGGGTTCGTCTCGAACCTGGGTGAGCTGGGGGTCCACTGGCGCACCGGCAGCAGGAGCCCGATCGGCATGAATATCGGCTCGTGTGGCAGACCCATCACCGCGAAGGCCAGCAGCGCGACCGCGGGAGCGATCACCCAGTGCCGGACGGCGGCACCGACGCAGAATCCGATGACCGCCAGCGTGGTCACACCGGCCAGACCGACGACCACGTCCTGGATGGCCAACGCACCGGCGGTCGCCTGCCGCGCCGCAGCGAGGTGAATCGGGACCAATCCGAGAGCATGTCCCAGGCAGAGCCACACTGCCAGGGCAAGCCCGTGGACGAGGAACAGGCCGCTGTCCACCCTCGGCCGCAGTGCCGCGGCCACCGGAGACGCCCTGGGGAAGTACGTCGCTCCGAGCGCGGCGGCCACGCCGGTCAGCAACGATCCGGGGATCCAGAGCGACTCGTGCCACGAGGTGGCGACGGTCGACCAGGTGACGTAGTCGGAGCCCAACACGTCCCTCGTGGCCAGGAACGAGCCGATCGCCAGGAGAGCGCCTGCGGCCGGGAAGACCCACAGCGGTCCGGGCCAGCCGAACAGAAGTCGCAGGCGATTCATTCGGAACCGCCGAGGGAGACGATCAGATCGTCGTAGGCGCGCTCGAACGGTGAGCCGGGGCGACCGTCACCGGACGTCTCGGGCATGCTCAGCTCCGAGATTGGGCCCTGGTACTGGATTCTCCCGTGGACCAGCACGCCGACCGAGTCGGCGAGGTGCTCGACATCCTCGGTCAGGTGGGTCGACAGCACCACCGGCCGCTCCGTGGCGAACTGCTTGATCACCTGCCGCACCTTGAGTCGCTGCCCCGGGTCGAGACCGACGGTGGGCTCGTCCAGGATGAGAATGCGCGGATCGTGCACGATGCCGGTGGCCAGCGCGACTCGTTGACGCTGCCCGCCGCTGAGAGTGCGGATCCGCCGAGTGGCCAGGTCCAGAGCCTGCATCCTGTCCAGGGCTGCCTCGACCGCCGCGTCCGTCCGCGCCGCCTCCATCCCGCTCAGCCAGGCCGCGTAGGCGACGAGGTCGCGAACCTTCGCCAAACCCGGGAGCGACGGATTCTGCGGCACGTATCCGAGCGCCTTCTGAGCTGCCCTACCGTCGCTGACGTCCCGGCCGCCGATGATCACCTGACCACTGCCGGGCCGTGCCAGGCCCACCATGCACTTGATCAACGTGGTCTTCCCCGACCCGTTCGGGCCCAGCAGGGCGGTCACCCCGGGACCGATCGTCCAGGAGGCGCCGGCCAGCGCCCGACGCCTCCCGTACGAGAATGACAGGTTTCGAACCTCGACGATCCCGGTCACTCGAACCTCTTGCCGTGTAGTAGTGAGACTCGCAACGAGGTCAGCAGCGCGTGGCACGCGACGACGCCGCCGACGCTCCAGTGCTCGACTTGAAATCAGAGTAGTAGCTACCACGGCCATTGCCGCAGGACCCGTCGACCGTCTTGGTGCCCCAACCACCACCAGAGATCGAACCTACAGTGTCGTCAGGCCAGTTGTTCCGGTCCTCCCTGACACGACCCTCGCCGTCGACCGTATTCGAACAGCCTTCACGTCCCACGACTGCGTCGTTGTTCGAATTCGGCACGTCGGCCCGCAGGGTACACGCCAGCGCCGAGGAGGAGTCAGCCATCGCCACCCCAGCCGCCACGCCGACCAAGCTGAAAGCCGCAACACCGGTCATCAACGCCTGTGAAATTTTTCGCATGAAAATC
Source organism: Plantactinospora sp. WMMC1484 (assembly GCF_049315195.1). Taxonomy (NCBI): domain Bacteria; kingdom Bacillati; phylum Actinomycetota; class Actinomycetes; order Micromonosporales; family Micromonosporaceae; genus Plantactinospora; species Plantactinospora sp. WMMC1484. The sequence goes on along the minus strand of NZ_CP186055.1, from coordinate 1,373,703 downwards.
TCCAATTTCGCTAGTGTCGCGTAATTGAGGTCGTTTACTTGTCGTTGTTGGTGAGGAGTTTGCGGACCTCGGTATGGACCCAGCGGACCTTGGCCAGGATCTCGCTGGGGGTCGCGGTCCAGACGAACGGTTTCGCGTCGATGTTCCACGCGGTGACGTAGTCGTTGATCGCCCTGGTCAGGCGGGTGACTGAGGTGAAGGTGCCGCGCCGGATCGCCTGCCGGGTGATGATCCCGAACCAGATCTCGATCATGTTCAACCACGATGAGCCGGTGGGGGTGAAGTGGAAGACGATCCGAGGGTTGGCGGCGAGCCAGGCTTTCACCTCGTCAGTGGCGTGGGTGGACAGGTTGTCCACGACCACGTGCAGTTCGCGGTCGGGGTAGGCGGCGGCGACGGTCTTCATGAAGGTCAGGAACTCACTGCCGCGTCGTTTCGGGAAGCAGCGGGCGGTGACCTGGCCGGTGGCGGCGTCGAGGGCGGCGAAGAGATTCGTGGTGCCGTGCCGGACGTAGTCGTGGGTGCGTTTCTCAGTGCGGTCGAAGTCGATCGGCAGCAGCGGCTGCGTCCGGTCCAACGCTTGGACCTGTGTCTTCTCATCGACGCAGAGGACGACCGCTCCGTCGGGTGGGTTCAGGTACAGGCCGACGATGTCGACGACCTTGTCGGCGAACGCCGGATCCCGGGAGAGCTTGAAGGTGCCGGACCGGTGCGGGGCAAGTCCATGCTGGCGCCACAGGTCGGCGATGAAGTTGTGCGACACCGTAATGCTCTCGTGTCTGGCCAGGTAGTTCGCCAGTTCCCGGCTCGACCAGTGCGTCAGCCCAGTCACCGCCGGTGGCGTCATCCGGGTCAGGGCGAGGATCCGCGCCCGCACCGAGCCGGGAACCTCGGCAGGCTTACCCGGCCGGGGCCGATCGGCAAGACCCGCCACGCCACGAGCGTGGTAGCGGCGTACCCAGGTGTTCACCGTCGGACGCGACACCCCCGCCAAGGCCGCGACCTCCTCCGCGCTGTGGCCCTCGTCGCGCCACAACACCATCCGCGCCCGCCCCGCCACCACCGCGTCCACCCGCCGGTCACCGACCAGACTGGACAGCTCAGCCCGCTGCTGCTGCGTCAACGCCACGAGCCAGAGTCAATCACCACGAAGTAACACCAAGGCACGTAAAAGATCTCAATTACGTGACACTAGACTCTGCAGCGCCACAAGGATCGGAAGTATTGGTGTAATGACCGCGCCCTCCAAGGAATGCGGTATTGGCGGTAACAGCGTTGGCCCTGTGTGCAGGGCGGAGAGCGTGCGATGGCGGACCACCTCCTGAATTTGAGCACACACCGTCACTGTTTTGGGCGGCGCAATTGGTAATGCCCGAGCATCCACTCCACCCGCGGCGGGACCGCACCTCGTGATGATGGCTGGGATAATGCAGTACCGGCAGGTCGACCCTTAACACCCCCGTGACAAGATCGATAAGCGTAGTCGCCATGACAGTCTTAATCTATCTGCCGCAGACTTCGTCACCGTGCCACACCCAAGGACGTTAGTCAATGCCGCACTGATCCCGTTTAGCTGGCCCGACTCGCACGCGGGGACGTCGAAGCGATCCGCTCCGGACACGACTGCACCTCGACCAAATGTGATCAACAGCCGAATCGCCGGGCTGCATCCCAACCATCATCGGAAAGCCGATCCCTCCTGCTGGAGGCCGTCGCCGGACGCATGCCTAAGCGGTCACCGGCAGCACCCTGCCAGGGCGCCTGACAGGTTTGTCGATGATCGACTGGTGGTAAGCGGGATCTGATCATCAACGCGAGCGATATCGATTTCCGGGGAGAAGTACCTCCCCATGCTCGCGGCCATCGTGTCCCCTTCATATGTTGAATGCGATGGCAGTGCCGGAACGCACAGCGGCCCCCGGCGACGAGCCGAGGGCCACTTTCGCTGTGTTAGGGCGGTCAGCCGATCCGACCGCTCCGCTTCGCCAGGGCAACGAACGCCTGCCAGCCCGCCGGGCCGAAGCTCAGCGTGCCACCGTCGCGGTCCTTGCTGTCCCGAACCAGGACCCGGCCGGGCAGGTTGTCGGCCACCTCGACGCACGCACCCTGGTTAGAGCTACTACGGGTGCTCTTTCGCCACCGTGGTGTCACGTCAGTCATCGTCGTTCATCGCTCTCTGCAGAAGCTCTCTGGACGGCTGCACCGGTAGGGCCAGCCCGCTGACAATCTCCCACGATATTTCCAACTGGTCCAGATCTCCCCCGTCCGTCACCACGCGGCCTTGAAGCTGGTCGTCCACATAGCCGGCCCGGCGGCTAGCCGGGAGCGTGGCCAGCACAAAGGCTCCGGCCAAACCGGCATGCAGACCGGCGGACCGGGGGACCACGAGCACCTGCACCGTTGGGCGTTGACTCATGTCCAACAGGTGCTTCACCTGCTCGTGCCGCACCTCCGGCGGACCGGCGAGCAGTGCGAACTCGCCGATGATGACGGACAGCCTCGGGGGCGAGGGACGGTCCACCGTGGCGGCCTGCCGGTCCCGCCGGACCTGGATGCCTCGGTCGACCACCTCGTCCGACAGCCAGCCGCCGCGCAGTACGGCGCGGGCGTACTCCTCGGTCTGGAGCAGGCCCGGCAGGAGGAGCGGTTCCCACCAGCGGAGCAGGGTGGCGCGTTCCTCGTGCTCCGTCCACGGGCGCAGCCAGGGTGGTCGGGCGTCCTTCTTGGCCGAGACGGCGGCCTCCTGGATCTCCTCCTCGGTGCCGAAGAACTCGTCCAACGCGGCGGCCGTTTCGGGGCGGGGGATGAACCGGCCCTGCTCGATCCCGGCGATCAGCGACGCGCTCACCTTGATCGCCCGGCCGAGTTGCGCCTGCGTCATGCGGCGCGCGACCCGGTGCCTTCTGAGAACTTCCCGCAATTCATTCATGTACTACTCCGATGTGCAGAGGGGGATGCAATAGACATCTATATTGCTGTCTGCACATCTTCCGCTACTACAGGTCAGAAGTCCACGGTGGAGGGCAAGCGCCCCGCCGGCCCCCGTGACCTTCCACCCGGTGGTGCGCCCACGGGGGCGGTGCCGGTCTCCGGACCGGCGCCGTCCCCGTCCCATCTCGCCGACGGAAGGCAGCGGAGACATGAGACTTGCTCGAAAGATCAGGCCCCGGCATCGACCCGCGTGGTGGCGCTTGTGGCGGTACTGCCGATGTGGTCACCGGTGGCGCTGCCCGGACTCGTCGGTTCTGGTGCCGGCGCCCTATCGACCACCGGCCCTGTGCACGTCGGTCGAGCCGCCCGGAACAGGACCGACCGGGCCAACCGGACTGACCGGGATGCCGGACGTCCCGCCTCCGCCGCAGCGACCCCGGGTGACCAACCATCGACCCGCCTGGGACGCACCGACCCGCTCCCAACTGGCCAACGGCCGCGCGGGCGACCTCACCCCCGCGCAGGAACACCGCGCCCAGCAGCACCGCGCCCAGCAGCACCGCGCCTGGCGCGGCGTGCGGGTGTGACCGGTGATCGGGCCGCAGGTCCGGTGGGAGCGGTTCGCGGCACGACGCCGCAGGCGCGAGCAGGAACGGGAGCGGGAACGGGAGCGGGAGGCGACCGCCGGGCACACCCCGACCCGGAGCTACGACTGCTGCGAGTGTGAGCATCCCTGGCCGTGCCCGCAGGCCCGGCTGGCCCTGCTCCTCGGCTTCGCGGGCGACCGGGTGGGACTGCTGATGTATCTCGGCGCCCACCTCGCCCGTGCGCTGCACCAGCTTCCCGACACGCACCCCGCGCTCATCGTCAGCCAGCTCATGCACTGGCTGCCGCGCCGCCGCTGACCCGCCTCATCACCCGAGCGACCCGCCCCGGTCCGCCGCCTTCCCCTCGGCGGCCGGGGCGGGTCCGTGCCGTCAGCCGGACGCCGGACCGCCCGCCGCCGGGCGCAGCGGCTCGCGGACGAGGGGGCAGGACATGCAGCGCGGGCCGCCCCGGCCCGAGCCGAGTTCGGACCCGGCGATCCGGATCACCTCAATGCCGGCCCGTTCGAGCTGCGCGTTGGTCTCGACGTTCCGCTCGTACGCGACGCAGAGGCGGGGGGCGAGCGCCAGGGTGTTGTTGCCGTCGTCCCACTGCTCGCGCTCGGCGGTCACCGGGTCGAGACCGGTGTCGATCACCCGCAGCGTGTCGAGGTCCATCGCGTCCGCCGCCGCGCGCAGGAACGGCGCCGGCCCGTCGAGCTGGATTCCGCCGTCGTCGCCGGCCACCACGGTGTAAGCCGAGAGCGTGTCCGCGATGTTCGGATACATCAGTACCGCGTCGACGTCGACCATCGTGCAGACCGTGTCCAGGTGCATGGTGGCGCGCTCCTGGGCGATCGGCACCACCAGGATGGTGTGGGCCAGTCCGGCGTCGAAGACCCGGCGGGCCAGCCGCTCCGCCCCGGCCGGAGTGGTCCGCTCGCCGACCCCGACGGCGAGCACCCCCGGGGCGAGCAGCAGCACGTCCCCGCCCTCCAGATGCTCCAGCCCGGGCCCGTAGACGAAGGGCGTACCGGCGAACCGGGGATGGTGCCGGTAGATCGCGTCGGTCAGGCTCGTCTCCCTGCCCCGGGCCGGCATGGCGAGGCTGGTCACGGCGGCGTGGTCGCCGATCCAGACCGACGAGTCACGGGTGAAGAGCAGGTTCGGCAGCGGGTCGATCACGAAGTCGAGCCGGTCCATCAGCCGGTAGACCAGGCCGCCGCCGCGCCCGCCGAGCCGCAGTTCCTCGTGGGCGAGACCGGCGATCAGCACCCCGGCCAGGGCGGCCGGATCGAGGTACGAGAGGTGTTCGGCGACCCGGCGCCGCAGTGTGTCGCCGAGTCGGGCGTCGTCGAGGACCCGTTCGGTCAGTTCGGCCCGCGCGTCGGCGACGGCGAGCGTCTCGGCGAGTAGGGTTCCGATGTAGAGCACCTCGACGCCGCGCTCGGTCAGGGCGGCGGCGAAGGCGTCGTGTTCCTCCTGTGCCCGGCCGACCCAGGGGATCGCGTCGAAGAGCAGCGAGCCGTTGTTCCGGGGCGTGAGTCGGGCGAGTTCAGGTCCGGGACGATGCAGAAGAACAGTGCCAAGTCGGCCGACCTCGCTGTCCACGAAATGGCTCATCAGGGCAGCGTAGGCCAGGAGTTGGCACCATCCGAGAAAAACGGCTTCGGATGAATGGGGCATTCATCCGTACTCACTCCGGCGCTTCAACTTGCCGCCCCCCGGGTCTGGCCACGTACCGTAGTGAGGAGATAACTTCGAGGGACCTTTTGCCGGAGGTCACGATGACTGTCTTCTCTGCACGCTCAGCGGTTCCGTCCGCCCGGGCCCTCCCACCCGCGCCGGTCAACCAACCCCCCACCCTGGACGCCGTCCGTCCCACCCCGATGGAGTGGGCCCGGCGGCGCCGCGCCGAGCGGGACGCCCGCCGGATCGAGGCGGCCGGAGCGCGGGCGTTGAGCCGGCTCGACCATCTCGGCCCGTCGTGGCACGTGGTCGAGTGGCCCCGCACCGAGTTGACCCAGTCCAGCCTGCTCGACCTGGACTACCGGTCCCGGGACGAGCGCGCGGGCTTCCTCGCGATCGGCCCCAGCGGCCTCTTCGCGGTCACCGTGGCCGACCACGGCCGGTCCCGGGTCCTGATCGCCGGGGATGTCGTGCAGATCAACGGCAAGCGCCCGGCGTACGTGTCGGAGGCGCGCCGGGACGCGAAGCGGGCCGCCAAGGCGCTCTCCAACGCCGTCGGCCTGACGATCCCGGTCACTCCGGTGCTGACCTTCGTCGGCTCCGGCGTGATCAGCGTCTACGGACTGCCCAAGGAGTGCCTGGTGGCGACCCACCGGGAGCTCGACCGGCTGCTCGTCGCAGGTGGCAACCGGATCAGCGCCGCCACCGCGGAGAAGCTGTCCCGGGTCGCCCAGTCCCCTGCCACCTGGTTGAACGCGCCGTACCGCTCGGCGGCGGACTACCGGTGGTACGAGGAGGGCCGAACGGCGGCTGACAAGCCCGCCGGACGCCGGTAGCGTTCCCGCCGACGCCACCCGTCGGGCGGCGCCCGACCGCCGCCCGGGGGCGTGGCGGATGGGCCGCCGGGGCGGGGGGCTGGGGACGGCCCCGACCGGCCGGTGGATCACGGGAGTCGCGGCTCCCCGCATCCACCGGCTAGCGTGGGGCGTGCGGTGCGGCATTTAGGAGGCGCGGTGGCCCACGTCGAACTCTCGATCTCGGAGGCGTTTCCGACGCCGGGGGCCTCGTCGCTGCAACACGGGCCGACCGGTTTCGACAACGCCGACGGATCCGGTGGTGTCGACGGTTTCACCCGCTGGTCTGAGACCGTGTCGACGGCCGCCGAGCCGTGCCTGCTGATCGACCGGGACACCGTGATCTCAGCCGTTTCGTCCTCCTGCTGCCAACTGCTCGGCCTCGGCAGCCCGATCAGTGTGCTGGGCCGGCCGCTGCTCGGCAGCGACCTGCGGCTGCTCGACTTCACCGCCGCGCGGGGCGACCTGACCGAGCAGGACGTCGAGAGAATTCCGCCGCTGCTCGCCCTGCACTCGGGTCGGCTGGCCCGAGGGCTGCTCCGGGTGCGCTGCCCCGACGACGAGCACGCGGACGCCACGGTCGACGCGATCTCCACCCCCGTCCTCACCGACGGTCTGGTCGCCGGTTCTCTCACCTTCTTCTCCGAGGTGTGACGGCCCTCGTCTCCGAGGTGTGCCGGGGCTTCCCGACCTGAAGCCCGGTCGATCATCCCGACGCCCTACCATGGGCGGGCCATCCGCCGCACCACCCACGGCAGCCGTCTATGCCCTGAGGATCCGGCCGTGCTCCGTCTTCCGTCGCCCCTCCCCGCCACCAGCGGCTCCCACGCCACCAACGGCTCCCACGCCACCAGCGGCTCCCACGCCGTCCGCGCCCTGCTCGGCTGCCTGGCCCTGGCCGGCTGCCTCGCCGTGACGGCCTGCGGGGTGCCGCCCGAGCTCGAGGACCCACCGGCCACCCCCACCCGGGCGGCACCCACCCCGACGGTCACCGCCAGCGGGCCACCCTCCTCCGTCCCGACGCTCCCGCCGTCGCCGACGCCGAGCCCCACCGCGCTGGTCTCCTGTCCGGGCGGCCGGCCCAGCCAGGACCAGGTGACCGCGTTGCTCCGCCGCTCCGCGAACCTGCCCCGCTCCGGCCGGGTAACCTTCCAGACCGGGCCGCTCTGCGTCGAGGACTGGCAGTACAGCGTCGTGACGATGGCCGGCCGGGAGCCGTTGCAGGCGGTGACCAGGGGCCGGCCCGGCAACCTCCGCCTGGTCACCGCCGGCACCGACGTCTGCAACATCCCGGTCCGCACCGAGGCACCGCCCGCGCTCCGGTCGAGGGCGTGTGACGCGCCTCCGCCGGTCACCGGTTTGTAGGCTGTACGGTATGCCCGGAACGCCGCCGACCCGCTTCGTCTACCTGGGGCCCGAGGGGACCTTCGCCGAGCAGGCGCTGCGGACTATTCCCGCCGCCGAGCGCGGCACCCGTACCCCGGCCCGCAGCGTGCCGGAGGCGCTGGACGCGGTCCGGGCCGGCGATGCCGATGCCGCGCTGGTCCCCCTGGAGAATTCCATCGGCGGCGCCGTGGCGGTGACCCTGGACGAGATGGTCGACGGCGAGCCTCTGGTGATCACGCGCGAGGTGGTGCTGCCGGTCGAGTTCGTGCTCGCCGCCCCGCCGGGCCGGAGCATCGCCGAGGTGCGGACCGTGGCCGCCCATCCGCAGGCGTCGACCCAGTGCCGGGGCTGGCTCCGCGACCACCTGCCCGACGCGGCCGTGGTGGACGTGCTCTCCAACGCCGCCGCGGCGTCCGCCGCAGCCGAGGGGCAGCAGGACGCCGCGGTCTGCGCGCCGATCAGCGCCGGCCGGCACCGGCTGACCGTACTGGCGGACAAGATCGCCGACCACGACGATGCGGTGACCCGGTTCGTGCTGCTCGGCCGGCCGGGTCCGCCGCCGCCCCGGACCGGCGACGACCTGACCTCGCTCGCCGTCTACATCGCGCACGACCGGGTCGGCGCGCTGCTCTCCGTGCTGATGGAGCTGGCGGTACGCGGGGTCAACCTGACCCGCATCGAGTCACGCCCCACCGGCGAGGCGCTCGGCCGGTACGCCTTCTTTCTCGACTGCACCGGGCACGTCGCCGACGACCGGGTCGGTGAGGCGCTCCAGGGACTGCGCAGGATCTGTGCCGACGTGCGCTTCCTGGGGTCGTACCCGAGGCACCGCAGCAGCACGACGGCGGCCGAACAGCCGGTCCCGGCGCCGGCCGGGCTCTCCGATGTCGACTACGCCGACGCCGCCGCCTGGCTGGTCCGGCTCCGCGCCGGCGAACTCTCCTGATTCCGGCCGCCGCTCCTGACCTCTCACCACTGCGGCTGATTTCTGGCCGCGACGCCGGTACGGCTGGTTCTGAACCGGACCCCTCGGACGCGGAGCCGGGAGGCGCCCCACGACGCCTCCGGCTCCGGTCGTGTCAGTCCAGCAGTTGGTTGAGCAGCCCGCCGCCGCCGCTCTGCTCCTGCCGGCCCGCCCCCTGGATCGGCGGCTCCTCCGACGGCTGCACGATCACGAAGCCCTGGCCGGCGAAGCTCATCGTGAACGCCTCACCGGTACGTCGGCCGAGCAGGGTGCCGAGGCCGAGTTGCTCGGCCCGGTGGTAGCCGGTCTGCAGACTCGCCGACCAGGCGACCGCCGCCTGCGGGTCGACGTAGGTCGGCGCGTCGACGTTGAGCACCACCGGGGTGCCCTTGGTGGTGATCGCGATCCGGCCGTGGCCGGAGAAGACGCAGTTGAACAGGCCGGACGAGGACATCATCCCGGCGCCGCCGACCACCTTGATGTCGTAGTTGAGGGTGGAGTCGAAGGCGAGCACGCTGGAGCCGTTGATCGACAGCGCGTCGCCCGGCTCCAGGTCGATGAGATGCACGTCGGCGGCGTAGTCGGCGAGGAAGACGTCACCCCGACCGCTGACCTTCATCAGCGGGACGCCCTCGCCGGTCAGCTTCTGCTTGAGAAACTTGCCGAGCCCGCCCGAGCCGAGCGCCTGGAACTGCACCTGCCCCTGGTACGCGACCATGGAGCCGACCCGGGCCATCGCCTCGCCGTTGAGTTCGATCTTCAGCATCTTGGAGTTCTGCAGCCGCATGCCGGGCTGGTGGGACTCCTTTTCCAGGTTCTCTGCCGAAAAGAGCGCGCTGCGCATGGTTTCCTCCTGACGGGTGGATGATCGAGGGTAGGCAACCTACGCAACCGGTCGCTCCCTTTCCGCCGGTCAGGGCCGTGATCAAGCCGGCGACCCGGCCGGCTCAGCCCCAGCCGAGGTCGTGCAGCCGGTCGTCGTCGATGCCGAAGTGGTGGGCGATCTCGTGCACCACCGTGACCGCGATCTCTTCGACGACGTCGTCCTCGGTGTCGCAGATCCGCAGGATCGGCCGGCGGTAGATGAGGATCCGGTCGGGCAGCACCCCGGCGTAGTCCCAGCCCCGACTGGTCAGCGCGTGGCCCTCGTAGAGGCCGAGCAGTTCGGGACCGTCCTCCGGCGACTCGTCCTCGACCAGGATCACCACGTTGCTCATCAGGTTGAGCAGTTCCTCCGGCACCTCGTCGAGGGCCTCGGCGACCAACTCCTCGAAGCGCTCGCGGCTCATCTCGACCGGCACCGCCCAATTGTGCCGCACCGGACGCGCCGTGCCACCGCCCCCGCCGGGGACCGCGGTGGTCAGGGCCGGTGGCGTACCGGGAGTTGCCGTGACCACCGCGACCGGTGGAAGGTGGGAGATTCCGCCCGGATCAGGCGGAAAGGCGGGCGTTCAGCGAGATCTCGGCCCCCGGCGAGAGCAGACGGGAGATCGGGCAGTTCGCCTTGGCGGCCTCGGCCAGCTTGTGGAACTCGGCCTCGTCGATCCCGGGTACGTCGCCGACCGTGTCGAGGTCGATCCGGGTCACCGTCATGCCGGCGTCGGTCTTGTCGAGATGCACCGACGCGGTGGTCTCGACCGAGGTCGGTGTGAAGCCGGCGTCGGCGAGAGCCTTGGAGAAGGCCATCGAGAAGCAGCCGGCGTGCGCCGCGCCGATCAGCTCCTCCGGGTTGGTGCCCTCGCCCTCCTCGAAGCGGGACTTGAACGAGTAGTTCCCCTGCAACCCGCCCTTGCCGGTGCGGATGTCGCCGGAACCTTCGGTGAGATTGCCCTGCCAGCGGGCGGATGCGGTGCGGATAGGCATGGTGACGACGCTAGCCGATAGCTACCGGTGGCGCGACGACCCGCCCAGGATGCGGGGCACCCCGGCCGGCGCCGGTGGCGCATGGCGGCGGACCGCTCAGGGGCGCTGTGCCATCATCGATCCAGGAGCCCGCCGTGGAAGGGATCAACGATGCCCGACGACGTCTCCATCCCCCGGCAGGACGGATCCGTCCCCCGCCAGGACGGAGCGCCTCGCGCGGCGGATCCGGCGGGGCCGGCGGGCCGGGGCGACGGCGGAGAGACCACACCGGAGGGTGCCAGCATCGTCTCGTGGGGCGGGCGTGCCCGTACCGGCCGGCGGGGCGGAGCACTGCTCTCCCGGCTCGGCCGGGACGCCCGGCTGGTGCCGGTGATCGGCGCCGCCGGCGCGGCGGCGGTCTTCGCCTCCCTGCTCGGGGACTGGGCGGTCACCACCATGCCGGCCGAGAACGTTCCGTCCGAGACTCCCATCACCCTGGGCAGCGGCGTGGCGGACATGTCGGCGTTCGGCACGGCGTACCTGGTCGGGGTCTTCGGGGTGGTCGGCTGTCTGGCGCTGGTCTTCTTCGGCTCGCCCGGCGTACGCCACAACGCGCGGGTCGCCGGCCTGGCCGGAGCCGGCGTGACCCTCGGCGTCCTGCTCGCCACCACCGGCACCCTGGACACCCTCGGCGACCGCTGGCAGGTGTACGGGGAACTGGAGGGGATGACCATCGAGTACGGCCAGGGCCTCGTCCTGGCGTACGTCGGCACCGGCGGGCTCGGGCTCGCCCTGCTGCTCGCCGGCCGTTTCGTCCGGCGGCCCGCCGCCGAGGCCGCACCGGGCGCCGGGCCGGAGGTGCCGGCCGGGCCGGCGCCGGAGGAGTCCGACTGGCCGTGGCGGCGGCCCGGGTCGGCCCACGCGGCGCAGCAGCCCGAGGACGACGAAGGCCTGCCGCCGCCGATCGACCTGACCGTGACCCCCACCAAGCCCTTCACCCGCTGAGCCGTGTCTCGGATCACGCCGAGCCGCACCGACCCCGCCGAGCCGTATCTCGATACACCCGTCCGGGTGCGCACCGGTAGGCTCGGTTCCCGTGATTGACCTGCGTCTGCTCCGCGACGATCCGGATACCGTCCGTGCCAGCCAGCGCGCCCGCGGCGAGTCCGAGTCCGTGGTCGACGACCTGCTCCGGGCCGACGAGGAGCGGCGGGCGGCGGTCGGACGCTTCGAGGCGTTGCGGGCCGAGCAGAAGCAGCTCGGCAAGCGGATGCCCAAGGCCGACCCGGCGGAGAAGGCCGACCTGCTCGCCCGGACCAAGGAGCTCTCCGCCGAGGTGAAGGCGGCCGAGGCGGCGGTCGGCGCGACCGAGGCGGCGCTGCGCCGGGCGCAGTACGCGATCCCCAACGTGGTCGAGCAGGGCGCCCCGCCCGGCGGCGAGGCCGACTTCGTGGTGCTCCGCGAGGTCGGCACCCGGCCCGCGATCGAGAACCCGCGCGACCACCTGGAGCTGGGCGAGGCGCTGCGGGCGATCGACGTCGAGCGCGGCGCGAAGACCTCCGGCAGCCGCTTCTACTACCTGACCGGGGTCGGCGCGCTGCTACAGCTCGGCCTGCTGCAGCTCGCCGTCGCCCAGGCCGTGGAACACGGCTTCATCCCGACCATCACCCCGTCGCTGGTCAAGCCGGAGGCGATGGAGGGCACCGGCTTCCTCGGCGCGCACGCCAGCGAGGTCTACCGGCTGGAGGCCGACGATCTGTTCCTGGTCGGCACCAGCGAGGTGCCGCTGGCGGCGTACCACTCGGGGGAGATCCTGGACCTGGCCGAGCCGGTCCGGTACGCCGGCTGGTCGTCCTGCTACCGCCGCGAGGCCGGGTCGTACGGCCGGGACACCCGGGGCATCATCCGGGTGCACCAGTTCGACAAGGTCGAGATGTTCTCCTACTGCCGCCCCGAGGAGGCGCACGCCGAACACCTCCGGCTGCTGGCCTGGGAGGAGGAGATGCTGGCCAAGGTCGAGCTGCCGTACCGGGTGATCGACGTGGCAGCCGGCGACCTGGGCAGCAGCGCGGCCCGTAAGTACGACTGCGAGGCGTGGGTGCCGTCGCAGGGCCGCTACCGGGAGGTGACCTCGACCTCCAACTGCACCACCTTCCAGGCGCGACGGCTGAACGTGCGATACCGGGACGAACAGGGCAGGCCGCAGGCGGCTGCCACCCTGAACGGCACCCTGGCCACCACGCGCTGGCTGGTGCCGATCCTGGAGAACCACCAGCAACCGGACGGCTCGGTACGGGTCCCCAAAGCCCTCCAGCCGTACGTCGGCGGTCGGGACGTGCTCGAACCGAAGTGATCTCCCTGACGGCGAAGAGCATTCACACAAAAGTCATGGAGCGACCGCGGTAGGTGAGATACGGTTGCTGCCCCGTCACCGCCGGCAGACCCAGGCAACAGCAGGGTCCAGCGGTTGACCAGCCCGGCGGGTCGCGGGGTGGAGGAGGAGCCATGCCCCGACCCGGGTTGCCGAAGCTGATCGCCACCGACCTCGACGGCACGCTGGTGCGCACCGACGAGACCGTCTCCGCGTACACCCACGAGGTGCTGGACCGGGTCCGGGCCGCCGGCATCCCGGTGGTCGGCGCCACCGGGCGCGGGCCGCGGCTCGCCGAACTCACCCGCAACGACATCCGGGCCGCCGACTTCCTGGTGATGGCGGGCGGTGGCCGGGTGGTCGACCAGACCGACCCGGCCGGTCCGATGATCCTCCGGGACGAACGGCTGCCCGGCACGACCCTCGCCAACCTGCTCCACGCCCTGGAAGCCGAGGTCGGGCCGCTGACCGTGATGGTGGAGGCACTGGACGCCCCGGACGCCCCTCTCTGGGGTGATTTCGACGCCACCTGGCCCTACCAGGACCGGTTCGAGGCACGGCCCCGGCTCGACTGCCTGACCGGCGACGTGATCAAGGCGTTCGCCCGGACGCCCGACCACGACGTGGACACGCTGCTCGACACGGCCCGCCGGATCGTGCCGGCGGAGCAGGCGTCGATCACCCAGGCCGGTCTCGGTTTCATCGAGATCTGCCCGCCGGGGGTGGACAAGGCGAGCGGGCTCGCCGTGGTGGCCCAGACGCTCGGCGTCGACCCGGCCGAGGTGCTGGTCTTCGGGGACATGCCCAACGACCTGCCGATGTTCGAGTGGGCGGGCTGGGGCCGGGTGGCGGTCTCCAACGCCCACCCGACCGTACGCCGGGCCGCCGACGAGGTGACACTGCGCAACGACGACGACGGGGTGGCGGTCTACCTCGATCGACTACTCTCGCGTTGATGGGACGACGACTACCCCGGCTGGTGGCCACCGATCTCGACGGCACGCTGCTGCGCGCGGACAAGACGATCAGCCCGCGTACGGTCGAGGCGCTGTCGCGGATCGCCGCCGAGGGTGCGGACGTCGTCCTGGTCACCGGCCGGCCGATCCGCTGGCTCCAGCACGTCTACGACCAGCTCGCCGAGCCGCTGCCGACGATCTGCGCCAACGGCGCGGTGGTGTACGACCCGGTCACCGACCAGGTGCTCCGGGCCGACCCACTCGCTCCCGACCTCCTCGCCGAGGTGGTCCAGCGGCTCCGGGCCGAGGTGCCCGAGGTGAGTTTCGCGGTGGAGATCACCGACGGCCGGGAGTTCCGGCACGAGCTGGCCTATCCGCTGAACTGGGAACACGGCTACCCCAACATCCGCAGCCTGGAGAGCGCCACGGACCTGCACGCGGTCCCGGCGGTGAAGCTGCTCGCCCGGGCCGCCGGCCAGGATCCGGACGCCTTCGTGAAGGTGGTGGCCGGGGCGCTGGCCGGGCTGGCCGAGGCGACCCACTCGTCGTACAGCGGGCTGATCGAGATCTCGGCGGGCGGGGTGACCAAGGCGGCCGGGCTGGCCTGGTACTGCGCCCGGCACGGGGTGGACCCGGCCGACGTGGTCGCCTTCGGGGACATGCCAAACGACGTGCCGATGCTCACCTGGGCCGGCCGGTCGGTGGCGGTGGCCAACGCCCACCGGGCCGTACTGGAGATCGCCGACGAGGTCACGGCGGTCAACGAGGAAGACGGCGTCGCGGCGTACCTGGAACGGCTGCTCGACTCCGACCGACCGGACGCCACAGCCGGCCCGGACCCGACAGCCGGCCCGGACGCCCACGCAGGCGAGCGGACCGGCTCGGCCTGACCGGCCGGTCCGTGCGGCCGGCGAGTCCCGGCCGGCAGACCCCGACCGGTGGCCCCGGGTCCGGTGGCCCCGGGTCCGGTGGCCGCACGGTCCGGCGGCCGACGTCGACCGGTGGGCGGGCTTACAGGTACTGGCCGGGGCCGGGGCCTTCGCCCGGCTGCCCGGGGGTGCTGCCCGGCATGCCCGGAAGGGTGCCCCCGGGGCCCATCGGCAGGGCCGGGCGCCCGCCGGACCGCATCTGCTCCAGCTGCATCCGGGCCGCCATCTGCTGAGCGACCAGCGCCGCCTGGATGCCGTGGAACAGCCCTTCCAGCCAACCGACCAGTTGGGCCTGGGCGATCCTCAGCTCGGCCTCGCTCGGCGCGGCGCCCTCGCCGAACGGCAGGGAGAGCCGCTCCAGCTCCTCCCGCAGCTCCGGAGCGAGCCCGTCCTCCAGCTCGACGATCGACCGCTGGTGTATCTCGCGCAGCCGGTGCCGGCTGGCGTCGTCCAGCGGTGCGGCCTTGACCTCCTCCAACAGCTGTTTGATCATGCTGCCGATCCGCATCACCTTCGCCGGCTGCTCGATCAACCGCGACGGGTCCTCGCCGGGCGTCTCGCCGTCCGTCGGCACCGTGCCGACCGGGCGCCCGTCCGGGCCGACCACCAGCACGGCGCCACCGCCGGCACGGTTGCCCGCCGGGTTCGAGTCGTCGTTGTTCTCCTGGGCACGTGGCACGTCGGTCATCTCCCCATCTTCCCGCAACGCAATCACCGGCCGCTCGGCACCCACCCGGGGCCACCGCCTGCCGCTCCTACCCCGGGGGGCAGGAACGACACCGGCGCCGTACGGTCAGTGCCATGACCGAGCGCCGCCATGACGTGCGACCGGATGCAGCGGGCGACTCGGCCACGGTAGACGCCCCGGCTCCGGCCGGCCACCGGAACCCGTGCGGTGATCCGGAGGCGCCACGGGGTAATCCGCAGGCGTCACTCGGTGATCCGGATGCGCCACGCGCTGAATCGGATGCGCCACGCGCTGAATCGGACGGGCCGGCGCACGACCCGCGCGCGGTGCTCGACCGGCCGGCGCCGCCGCCCGACGCCGTACTGCGGTACGGCACCGACCCCGAGCACGTCGCCGACCTGCGTCGGCCCGCTCTGTCCGCCGGTCCGGCCCGACCCCTGGTGCTGGTCGTGCACGGCGGCTTCTGGCGGGCCGCTTTCGACCGCCGGCACACCGGGCCCCTCGCGGCCGACCTGGCCGGGCGCGGATATCCGGTGGTGCAACTGGAGTACCGCCGGACCGGGCAGCCGGGCGGGGGCTGGCCGGGCACCCTCGACGACGTCGCCGCCGGACTCGCCGCGCTGCCCGCGCTGGCCGAGGCCGCACTGCCGGCCGGCCGGACGGCCCCGGGCCCGCCGATCCTGCTCGGGCACTCCGCCGGTGGTCACCTCGCGATCTGGGCGGCGCGGCGTGCCCCGGCCCGGGTACGCGGGGTGCTCGCCCTCGCCCCCGTACTGGACCTCGCCGACGCCTACCGGCGCGACCTGGACGGCGGCGCGGTCGCCGCCCTGCTCGGCGGCGGTCCGGAGGACGTACCGGACCGGTACGCGACCGCCGACCCGATCCGCTCGGTCCCGCCCGGGACACGCACCTCGATCGTGCACGGGACCCTGGACCGGCAGGTGCCGGTGGAGCAGAGCCGCCGGTACGCGGCGACAGCGGCCGGTGGGCCCGGCACTGACCTGCGCTTTGTCGAGCTGCCGGAGTGCGAGCACTTTGCCGTGATAGATCCGCTGTCCCGCGCGTGGCCCGTGGTCCTGGCCGAGCTAGATTGGCTAGCTGGATCACCAGCTGGATCATCAGGCGGAATTGACGTGGCTTCGCCTTCCCGGTAGAACCCCGGGGGAGCTGCGATCTCCAACGCCGCCCCCGGGAGGAATCCGTGTCGCAGATGGACCGCAGACGAGCGCTGAAGTTGCTGGGATCGCTCGGTGCGCTCGGCGCTACCGGCCTGGCCGCCGCGTGTGGCCGGGCGGACGGCGCCGAGGTCGAGGAACCGATCAGCGACGAACCGGTGCGGATCGGCATGATCGTGGCGCAGTCCGGCGTCTACAAGCCGATCGGCGACGAGATGCTGCGAGGCTTCCAGCTCTATCTCGACCTGAACGACCAACGCCTCGGCGGACACCCGGTCGACCTGGTCGTCGCCGACGAGGGGGAGTCACCGGAGTCCGGCAGGGCGGCCCTGGACCAGCTCGTCAAGAAGAACGTCCTGGCGCTCACCGGAGTGGTCAACTCGGCGGTGCTGCTCGGCATCCGCGACGGGGTGGAGCAGGCCAAGATCCCGATGATCGCCTCCAACGCCTCCCCGTCGACGTTGCAGAGCGTCGTCTACATCTGGCGTACGTCGTACATCAACGACGAGCCGGGCCGGGCGCTGGCGCCGTACGTCAAGGAGCGGGTGCCGGCCAACGGCGAGGTGGCGATCATCGCGCCGGAGTACGACGCCGCCGTCGACTCGGTGCAGGGCTTCCGGCAGAGCTTCGGCGAGTCCGACCCGCGGATTGCCGAGCCGGTGATCTGGACGAAGTACTACCCGGGCAAGCCGGCACGGAACGCCTACGCCTCGTACATCACGCAACTGGTCAACCGCGATCCCGACGCCATCTACTGCTTCTTCTCGGGTGACTCGGCGATCGAGTTCCTCAAGAAGCTGCGCCTGGCCGGCTACCGCAAGCCGATCTACGCGCCGGGGTTCCTGACCGAGGGGCCGGTGCTCGACCAGCTCAGGACGCGTGAGGCCGACGGCATCGTGACCTCCCTCAACTACTCGGCCGACCTCAACAACGCGGCCAACCGGCGGTTCGCCTCCGCGTTCCGCAAGGCGCACGGTTCGACACCCACCACGTACGCGATGGCCTCGTACGACGCCGCGCAGGTGCTCGACAAGGGGATCCGGATCGCCGGCGACAACCTCAACCCGCTGCAGCTGAACCTGGCGCTCGGCCGGATCGGACAGATCGACAGCCCGCGCGGCCCGTGGCAGTTCAACCAGCCGCGTACGCCACAGCAGAAGTGGTATCTGCGCGAGGTGCAGCTCGACGGGCAGGTGCTGTCGAACGTGCTGGTCAGCGAGCTGGCGACGCTCGGCTGAGCGGCGGTACGGCGGTACGGCCACGCCGGTGGGGCCGTACCGCCGGGTGGGCGCGGTCAGTCGCGCAGTTCGGCGACGCAGCACTTGACGCTGCCGCCGCCCTTCTTCAGCTCGGAGAGCTCGACCGGGACCGGGAGGTAGCCGGCGGCGGCGACCTTGGCCGCCATCCCGCTGGCCTCGTTGTTCAGCACCACGTGCCGGCCGTCGCTCACCAGGTTCAGCCCGAACGCGAAGGCGTCGACCTCGTCCGCCACGATGGCGTCCGGGAAGAGCTGGGCCAGCACACGCTGGGCGGCGACCGAGAAGGCCTGCGGGAAGTAGGCGACGTTTCCGTCGTCGAGCGCCGCGAGCGCGGTGTCCAGGTGGTAGAAGCGCGGGTCCACCAGGCGTAGCGAGACGACCGGGCGGCCGAGCGCCTCCTGCGCCTCGGCGTGCGCGGCCGGCTCGGTCCGGAAGCCGTGGCCGGCCAGGACCAGTCCGCCGTACGCCCGCGGCAGGTAGGCGAAGTCGCCCTCGCCCTCGTTGATCTCGGCGGGTGCGACGAGCCGGGCGCCGGTCGCCTCGTGGAAGGCCCGGTGCGCCGCCGCCTCGGCGGCTCGCTGCGGATGCCGGAACCGGGCCCCGTAGACGGTGCCGTCCACGACGAAGGCACCGTTGGCCGCGTAGACCATGTCCGGCAGCCCGGGTTCGGGAGCGAGTTCGTGCACCGTGTGCCCGAGACCGAGCAGGGTCTCGCGCAGTCCGTGCCACTGTTTCACGGCCAGCTCGGAATCCACCGGCGTGGCGGTGTCCATCCACGGGTTGATCGCGTACTCCACGGCGAAGTACTCCGGCGGACACATGAGATATGTCCGCTTTCTTGGGATCCTCGGCTGGTTCACGGATCCAAGGGTAGGTAGGGTGCAGGTTTACTAACAGCCACAACTGTTGCCTGCGAGAGGCGGAACGTTGCAGCTTGACGGCGTCGATCAGCGAATCATTGCGTCATTGGTCGCCGATGCCCGGGCGTCGTACGCGGAGATCGGAAGCCGGGTCTCGCTCTCCGCCCCCGCGGTGAAGCGGCGGGTCGACCGGCTGCGGGCGGCCGGCGTCATCCGGGGATTCACCGCCGTCATCGACCCGGCCGCGGTCGGCTGGAACACCGAGGCGTTCGTGGAACTCTTCTGCACCGGCCGGACGACCCCGACCCAGATCACCGTGGCGACCCGTCGGCATCCGGAGGTGGTCGCCGCCTACACGGTCTCCGGCGAGGCCGACGCGCTGGTCCACCTCCGGGCCGCCGACATCGCCCACCTGGAACAGGCGCTGGAACGGCTCCGGGCGGAGCCCTTCGTCACCTCCACCCGGAGCATGATCGTGCTGTCCCGCCTGGTCGAGTCGCCGACCGTCGTCCCCGCCCCGGACTGACCACCCGACTGACCACCTGAGCGACCACCTGAGTGACGTTCGGGAACGTGGACATGGGCCGGCGCGTCGAACCGGCATGACATCCGAACGGGGAACTCGACCCGGTGCCGTCGTCGGCACCGCACTCGTCGTCGTTCTGGCGCTGACCGGCGGTCTGCTCACCGGCTGCACCTCCGGGCCAGAGCCCGAGCCCGCACCGGCACCGCCGCAGGGCGACGGTGGCGTGCCGGCCGGTGGGCTCCGGCTCGTCGCCTTCGACTCCTGCGCGGACGCGCTGGCCGGGCTCAGGTCCGCCGCGAAGGCGTACGTCGGCCCGTACGGCCTGGCCGGTGGCTGGGGGTACCCGCAGTTCCGGGCGAACGACCTGGGCGGGGCCGAACGCGCCGCCGCCGGCGCCGACGCAGCAGCCAACCAGGACAGCGCCCCGGCCGGATCCGGCTACTCGGGGACCAACACGCACGAGGCCGGCGTGGACGAGCCGGACATGGTCAAGACCGACGGCCGGCGGATCGTCACGGTCGACCGGGGCACGCTTCGGGTGGTCGACACGGCGAGCCGGCGGCTGACCGGCACGCTGACGCTCGACTCCGACCCGAACGTCGGCTGGGCCCCCGCCACCGACCTGCTGCTGCACGGGGACCGGGCGCTGGTACTGGTCGCCGGGCACGGCATGGCGGAGCCGGCGGTGGCCCGGAGGGCCCTCCGGCCCGCCGTACCGCCCGCCGACGAACAGGGCATCGCCGGTCCTCGGCTGATCCTGGTGGGCCTCTCCGGTGCCCCGAAGATCCTCGGTGAGTACCGGATCGACGGTGCCCTGGTCGACGCCCGCCAGGTGGGCCAGACGGCCCGGGTCGTGGTCCGATCCGCACCCCGGATCGACTTCCCGATGAACAAGGGAGCCGGCCCGGTCGACGAGAAGAAGAATCTCGCCGCCAACCGGAAGATCGTCGACCAGACCCCGATCGACGCCTGGCTGCCGCGCTACCAGACCAGCACCGGTGGGCAGACCAGCAGCGGACAGGTCGGCTGCGACCGGCTCAGCCGCCCGGCCGTCTACTCCGGCACATCCCTGGTCACCCTGCTCAGCTTCGATCTCGGCGCCACCGCTCTCGGCGACGGCGACCCGGTGAGCGTCGTCGCGGACGGCGACACCGTCTACAGCAACGGCTCGCGGCTCTACATCGCCAGTGACCAGCGTTGGCGGGTGCTGCCGACGCTGACCGCCGGGGACCGGGCCCCGGACCCGAAGGACGAGCAGACCGAGATCTACCAGTTCGACACCTCCGGCCCGGGCCGGCCCCGGTACGTCACCGCCGCCTCCGTGCCCGGCTGGCTGATCAACCAGTACGCGCTCTCGGAGTGGGACGGGCACCTGCGGGTGGCCACCACCAGCGGCCGTACCTGGGGGCAGAACCCGAAGTCCAGCTCCGCCGTGTACGTGCTGCGGGCCGACGGGAAGACGCTGACCGAGACCGGCCGGGTGACCGGGCTGGGTAAGGGCGAACGCATCTACAGCGTGCGGTTCGCCGAGGGCATCGGCTACGTGGTGACCTTCCGGCAGACCGATCCGCTCTACACCGTCGACCTGCGGGATCCCGATGCGCCGAAGGTCACCGGCGAGTTGAAGATCACCGGATACTCGTCGTACCTGCACCCGGTCGGGGGCGGCCGGTTGATCGGAATCGGCCAGGAAGCGAACCAGCAGGGGCGTACCGAGGGCACCCAGGTCTCGCTCTTCGACGTCTCCGACCTGAACAGGCCGACCCGGATCGCCCAGCACCACGTCCGGTACGGCCACTCCGAGGCCGAGTTCGACCCCCACGCCTTCCTCTACTGGCCGGCCACGAACACCCTGGTGGTGCCCGTGACCACCTACGAGCCGCGCGGCGGCGACGGCAAGGTCTGGCCCGGCGGCGGCGCGCTGGTGCTGCGGGTCACCGACGGCGGTTTCGCCGAGACCGGCCTGGTCGAGCACGCCGAGGCGCAGACGACGGAGACGAGTGGGATGATCCGCCGGTCGCTGATGGTCGACGGAGTGCTCTGGACGGTCTCCGACGGTGCCATCAAGGCGACGGACCCGACCACGCTCGGCACCCTCGGCGTCATTCGGCTGTAGGGCGGTGGTTACAGGTACATCCCGGTCCGGTGCTCACCGGGGTCGCGGTGCGGCGGCTTGTCGCCCTCCCCGAAGAACCGCCGGCCGCCGAACTCGCCGTGCAGCCGGTCGTCCAGCTCGTCGGCGAGCCCGGTCATCACCTGCACGGCCAGCATCAGGTGGGTGGCCTGGAAGTTGCGGCCGAAGACCGGGATGGAGGCCCAGACGGTGTCGTTGGTGCAGTAGAGCCGGCCGATCGGCATCCGGTTGGTCAGCTCGGAGAGCTTGACGTACAACTGCTCGGTCGGCTCGACCTCGGTGAGCACCGGCGAGAAGACGTCGACCAGCGGAGGATTGTCCCGGACCCGGACGAAGACCATCGCGGAGCCGGCCCGGATCCCGATGTCGCCGTCGGAGTCGACCTGAAGCTGCTCCGCCGACGACTTCAGCATCGCCGAGACCACCGTGCGGACCCGCTCGTCCAGGGCGAGCGCGTCGTTGCCGTCCTGCGAGGCCCGGGCCGCCGCCAGCGCCTCGTCCAGGTCGAGTTCGAGGGTGGAGTCGGCCGCGAGTTCGGGCCGGGCCGTGCCGAGCGGCTCGACCGGGATGGGCTCGTCGGACTCGTCGTGCACCAGGAAGACGAGGAAGGCCGGGTGCGGCGCCCCGTACACGTCCCGGAGGGTCCGGGAGACGGTGGTGGCGAGCCGGACCGCCTCGGCCCGGCTGGCCCGCATGCCGAAGTACTCCCCGGAGCCCTCGACCACGCCGGGTGGCGACCAGCCGAGCGCGATCATGTCGGCGATCGCTGCCCGGTCGAGCCGGTAGCCCTGCGGCAGGGCCGAGTTGCCCACCGCCCGCAGGTCGACCCGGTCGCCGGCGCCGACCTCGATGCTCAACGAGTAGACGGCGTCCCCGGTGCCGGAGGCGGTCGGATCGAGGGTCAGGGCGATCCTCGCGCCCGTCGGCAGGCCACGCAGCTGGCCGGCGAGCGCCCGCGCGAACTCCTGCCACGCCTCGGTCACCTTCACCCGGAGGTCTGCGGTGGTGGGCTCGTCCAGGAGGATCGACTCGTGGTGCTCGGCCGGTCCCCTCCCGGTCACGTGGTCCCTCGTTACCTCAGGGTTCTCAGCCGCCATGATCGCCTCCGTCCGTCAGGGCACCGCACACCCTACCCAGCGGGCCGGGGTGGCCGGGATAGTGCGGACCCCGATCAGACAGTAGTGGGCTCTTCCCCGGTTGCCCGCAGGGGCTGTTCCCCTGTGGCACAGCCCCTCCAGGCAACCGGAAGCACTACGAGCCGGCGGAGTCCTCGTCCGTCGGCCAGCGGGCGGCGAGAGCGGTGAGACCGGCCGCCGCGACCGCCGGGTCCGCGCCCCGACCGACCGCCACCCCGAGCAGGTACGCGGTGACCGGCGCACCGGGCCGCAGCACGTTGTGGGCCACGTCCCGGGCCAGGTCGAGCACCCGTGGCACGTCCACCTCGGCCGGGTCGAGGTCGAGTTCGGCACAGGCCGCCGCCACCCAGCGGTCCATCGCGTTCATCGGATCCACTCCTCTGCCCGGCGTACGTCGTCCTCAGTGTCGCAGTCGAACCAGGGTGGCGGCCCCGTCCCCCGCCACGACACCTCGGTCACGGCCAGCTCGGCGACCAGGGCGCGCATCGACGTACCGGTGAGGACGCCGTTGCGGCCGGCGGCCAACCGGGCCAGCGCGGCCCGCAGGGGCGGTGGCCGCCAGACTCCGCAGAGGAACTGCGCCCGCCCGGACTCGTCGACGAAGACCACGCCGTCGGCTCGGGAGGCCCGGGAGAGCGCGGTGCGGAGCTGCCGCACCGCGTCGGAGGTCAGCAGCGGCAGGTCGGCGGCGAGCAGGGCAACGGCGAGCGGGGAACCGGTGCCGACAGCGGGAAGCTGAGCGAGGCCGGCGGCGAGGGCGGCGACCGGTCCACCACCCGGCGGCTGTTCCCGGGTCGCCCGCACGCCGGCCGGCAGGCCGGCGGCGGCGCCCACCACTATCCGGGGATCGGCGTCGGCGACCGCCGCAAGGACCCGCTCCAGCATCGACCGGCCCGCCACCGGCAGCGCGGGCTTGTCCGTACCACCCATCCGGCGTGCCGCCCCACCGGCCAGCACCACCGCGGCGAACCCCGCGTGCGAGCCGGGCGCGGCACGCGAGTCCGACGCGGCCCGTGAATCAGGGGCGGCACGCGAGTCCGACGCGGCACGCGAATCAGGGGCGGCACGCGAGTCCGACGCAGCACGCGATTCGGCGGCGGTCGGCGGTCGCGTCGCGGTCATCCGGTAACGGTAGCCGGCTTGGCCGTGGCGACCGGCCGGCGGCGAGGCAGGATGGTGGCATGGGACGAGCCAGTGGCCGGCGGAGCGTGCTGCGGATAGACCTCGACTCCGCCGAGGCCGGCGGTAGAGTTTCGGTGCGCCGGCAGGACAGTCTCGCCGCCGAGGAGCCGTTGGAGATCCGGGTGGGTCCGACCGGGCCGAACCGGCGCGCCCCGCTGGCGGTCACCATGCGGACCCCGGGCGACGACATCGACCTGGCGATCGGCTTCCTGCTCACCGAGGGGATCATCCGGACCGCCGACGACGTGCGCACCGCACAGCTCTGCGCCGGCACCGACACCCCGAACACCTACAACGTGGTCGACATCGTCCTCGCCGAAGGCGTACCGGCGCCGACCACCGATCCGGCCCGGAACTTCTACACCACGAGTTCGTGCGGGGTGTGCGGCAAGGCCAGCATCGACGCGGTCCGGACCCGCTCCCGGCACGACGTGTCGACGGATCCGCTCACCGTGCCGGCGCGCACCCTCGCCGACCTGCCGGACCAGCTCCGGGCCGCCCAGCGCGGCTTCGACCGTACGGGTGGGTTGCACGCCGCCGGCCTCTTCACCGCCGACGGGAAACTCGTCGCGCTCCGCGAGGACGTGGGCCGGCACAACGCCGTGGACAAGGTGATCGGCTGGGCCGCCCGGGAGCAGCGGTTGCCGCTGGGTGGACACCTGTTGCTGGTCTCCGGGCGGGCCAGCTTCGAGCTGACCCAGAAGGCGTGGATGGCCGGCATCCCGCTGCTCGCCGCCGTCTCCGCGCCGAGCACCCTCGCGGCCGAGCTGGCGACCGAGGCCGGGATGACCCTGGTCGGCTTCCTGCGCGGCGGCACCATGAACGTGTACGCCGGGGATGCCCGGGTCATCGTCTGATCGCGCCGGGCCAGTCGTCGAGTACGGAGGGGGCGATCCCGGCCTGTAACGCCTCGGCGAGAAGCTGGGCGAACGAGTAGCCGGGCTGAGCCTCCAGCGCGCGTTCCACCGCCACACCGGCCAGCGCGCCCAGCCCGGCCCGCCAGGCGGCGAAGCCGAGCAGACTTGCCGGGGCGGGCACCAGGTCGGGTTCGACGCGACGCAGCACGTCCGTCCAGAGCGCCAGCTGCCAGTCCTCGCCGCCGGTCCGCTGCCAGGCGTCATCGCGGACCGGCAGATGGACCAGGAGCAGGCTGAGCCAGGCCACCTCCTCGTCGGTGAGCTGCCCACCCGTGCGATACCGGTGCAGCGCCCCGCGTACCGCCGAGCGGCCCGCCCGGCGCAGCGCCCGGCGGCCCATCAGGTCGTCGGGTGGAGCCTTGTCCAGCAACGCACCGAGGCGGGCCTCCGCCCTCGTGGTCGCCTCCCGCATCGCCTCCCGGGCGGCACCGTCGACCGGGGCGAGCTGCCGGACCAGGGCATCCCGGTCCGGGAGCGCGACCTGCCCCGCATAGGTGGCGGCGGCGGCGAGCTGGCTGGACGAGGAGTCGAACGGGCGGCCATCCGGCGGGCAGCATCCCGGGTCGTCGCAGAGATAGGACCAGTAGCGGTCGCCGGTCACCCGGAGCGCTTCGAGCACGGGCAGGCTGACACTGCCGAGCGCGGCGATCACCGCCTCGACCATCGGGGTGACCCGGGCCGGTTCGCCGTACCCGATGACGGTCGTGGTCTCGACACCCTGCCGGGCGACGACCGCCGCGACCTGTTCGGCGGCCCCACCCGCCCCGGCGACCGGCTCTGTCCCGGCGACCGGCTCTGTCCCGGCGACCGGCTCGCTGCCGACAACAGGACCGGCGGCGGATCCGGGGCCGACGGCCGGGTCGGGCAGGTCGCCACGGGCGACGAAGACCACCCGGTTGCCACGCAGAGCGATCACCACCACGCTGTCGGCGGGATGGAAGCCGAGGAGGTAGGGGACCGCCGCGAGCAGGTCGGCAGTCGAGCGGACGGAGAGGAGGGTTCGATCGTTCGAGGTCATGCGGGGCAGCCTGGCCACGGCACATCTGGTCCGGAGCCCGGCTGTGGACGACACGCCCGACTTTCCACAGCTACTCACAGTAGTTTTCCTGCTCATCCGGGAACCTGCTCCCGCTGCGGTCGAGACACGATTTCACGGGGGGCGCTGAACGCCAGCCGGGGAACTGGACCGCCGCCTCCGCTGTGGACGATCGCGCAGGGCCGGACCGTGCTGCGCCGCCGGCATAGAATCCTCATTCGATGGATGGGAGTCCGGCTCCGCCTGGCGCGGTGCACCTCGGCATCGACGTGGGCACGTCGAACACGGCCGCCGCACTGCGCGGCCGTGACCAGGAGATCCGGCCTGTCCTCTTCGACGGTGCACTCCTGTTGCCCTCGGCGGTCTTCGTCGACGGCGACACCACGCTCGTCGGCCTGGATGCCCGGCACGCCGGGGCCACCCGGCCGGCACTCCTGGAGCCCAACCCCAAGCGCTGCATCGACGACCGATTCGTGCTGCTCGGCGAGCAGGAGGTCCCGGTCGAGAGGCTGCTCGCCGCGATCCTGGCCCGGGTGCGCGACGCGGCCACGCAGGTGGCCGACCCGGTAGGCGCGGTGACGCTCAGCTACCCGGCGACCTGGGGAGCCCGCCGACTCGCCACCCTGACCACCGCCGCGCGGCTCGCCGGCCTGCCCACCCCGACGACGATCCACGAACCCGTCTCCGCCGCCGCGCGCTTCGTGCGGCTGCCCGATGTCGAGCTTGCCGAGGGGCAGCTTGCGCTCGTCTACGACCTCGGTGCGGGCACCTTCGACGCGACCGTGATCCGGCGGACCGGGGACGGCTTCGACGTGGTCGCCAGCCAGGGGCTCTCGGACGCCGGCGGGCTCGACATCGATGCGGCGATCATGGCGTCCATTTCCGCCAACCTCCGCCCCGACGACGACGGCTGGCGCTACCTGCGCCAGCCGCGTACCCCCGCCGACCTGCGCAACCGCCGGTTCCTGACCGACGGCGTCCGGGCGGCCAAGGAGATGCTCTCCCGGACGTCGATGACCTCGATCTACGTGCCGGTGCTGGACGCCGAGGTGCCGCTCGGCCGGGAACAGTTCGAGACGCTGGCCCGGCCGCTGCTGGATCGGACGGTGGCGGCGACCCGGGCCGTCCTGCGGGATGCGCACGTCGCCGAGGAGGAGCTGTCGGCGATCCTCCTGGTCGGCGGCTCGACCCGGATCCCGCTCGTCGGCACCCTGCTGCACCAGGCGTTGGGCCGCGCGCCGGTGGCACTCGACCAACCGGAACTCGCCGTCGCCTACGGCGCGGTCGCCCACGGTGCGATCGCGGGCGACCAGGCGGCGCCCGTCACCCGAGGGCTGCCGGCCGGCCCGGCGCCACCGGGCGGCCGGGCCGGACATGCCGCCTCCGCGCCGTCGCAGCAGCCTGCGGCGGTACCGCTGCGGGCAGGGCGGCCGGGAGCGGTGCCGCTGCGGGCAGGGCCGCGGGGCCGCCGGCGGTGGAGCGCCGCCGGGCTCGGCCTGCTCCTCGTCGCGGCGATCGGCATCGCATACCAGCTCGGACCCTGGTCCGATCGGAGTCCGACCGGTCCAGCGGACGCGTCGACCTCACGGTCGCCGTCATCCACCGGCGCATCGACCCCGACCTCGCCGACGCCGGGTCCGTCGACCGCCGCTGCCGACGCGGTGCCGGCCGTACCGGCGCCGTTCGTCGGAGAGTGGATCGGGAAGGTCAGCCAGCCGGGCGGCGTGGTGACGTCGTGGAGCGTGTCGGTCAGCTTCCGGGCGGGTTCGGACGTCGGTACGTTCCGCTCGTCCTCGCTCGGCTGCCGGGGCACCCTCACCGTGGTCGCGCCCCGGCCCACCGAGCGGGAGATGCACCTGCGCCAGCGCACCACCAGCGACCCGAAGTCGATATGTGTCGACGCGGCGGACTGGACCCTGATCGCCCTCGACAACGGCAAGATCGACATGTTCTGGCAGCAGTTCGGCAACCCGGTCAACGCCGCCACCGCCACGCTGAGCCGTTCCTGAGCCGGCGCCGGCAGGATCAGGTGTGGAACTGCTGGCCGTGCAGTTCCACCGGCCCCTGCCGGGTGCCGGGGCGCGGTCGCAGCTCGACGGTCAACTCGACCGCGGAGAGTACGTCGTAACCCGCGCCGCGCAGGCAGCGCAGCGCCTCGACGTTGCGGGACTGCGGCATCACGGTGAGCCGGG
The DNA here is from genome assembly GCF_049315195.1 of Plantactinospora sp. WMMC1484. NCBI lineage: Bacteria > Bacillati > Actinomycetota > Actinomycetes > Micromonosporales > Micromonosporaceae > Plantactinospora > Plantactinospora sp. WMMC1484. Next base: position 1,346,092 of record NZ_CP186055.1, on the reverse strand, counting down.
CGAGCCCGCGCCCCCGGGCCTCCTCGGCGACCTGCTCCAGCAGCGCCCGTCCGATGCCCTGGCCCCGCAGCCGGGCGGTCACCACCACGGGTTCGACCCGGCCGACCCGACCATCCATGATCAGGCCGATCAGGCCGACCACCCCGGCATCCCCCCGCTCCGCCACCCACATGCCGGAGAGGTCCAGCCGGGTCAGATACTCCTCGAACGCCGCCCCGGGATCGACGCCACCGTAGCCCGGATCCTCGTACAACTCGCGGTGCTGCTCGGTGAGCTCGGCCCAGAGACGCCGGCCGGCCCGATGGTCGGCCGGACGATACGGTCGGATCGCGGTGGCGGCCACGCCTCCATATCTACTCCGGATCGCCACCAGGCGCGACCTGGTTGGCCGGAACGCGGACGACCGGACCGAGCGGTTACGTTGCCCAGATGGACCTGGCCTACCTCCGGACGCATCCCGGGCAGCTCCCGCTCTTCCTCACCCATCAGCGGATCCGGGAGACGCCGGTCTCCGGGGGCGACATCTGCACCGCCACCCGGCTCACCCTGGACGACGGCAACTCCGTCTTCGCCAAGTCCTGGCCGGAGGGCGCGGCGGAGCGCGTACCCGAGAATTTCTTCGCGACCGAGGCGGCCGGCCTGCGGTGGCTGCGCGCGGCGGATGCCGTGCCGGTCCCGGAGGTGATCGTGGCGCTGCCCGACCTGCTGGCGCTGGAGTGGGTGCAGCCGGGCGACCCGAACCCGGCGGCGGCCCGCCGGTTCGGCGCCGGGCTGGCCGCGCTGCACCGGGCCGGCGCCGACAGCTTCGGCGCCACCTGGCCGGGCTTCGTCGGGGCGCTGCCGCAGGACAACACCCCATCGGCCGGCCCGTGGCCGGGGTGGTTCGGCGAGCGCCGGCTCGCGCCATACCTGCGGCGGTCGGTCGACAACGGCGCGCTCGCCGCGGCCGAGGTCACCCTCGTCGAGCGGGTGATCTCCCGGATCGGGGAGTACGGCGGCAGCGAGCCACCCGCCCGGATCCACGGTGACCTGTGGCCGGGCAACGTGCTGTGGGGCGCCGACGGCCGGGCCTGGCTGGTCGATCCGGCCGCGCACGGCGGGCACCGGGAGACCGACCTCGCCCAGCTCGCCCTCTTCGGCGGCGCCCCGCACCTGGAGACGATCCTGGCGGCGTACCAGGAGGTCTGGCCGCTCGCCGACGGCTGGCGGGAACGGGTGCCGGTGCACCAGCTTCACCTGCTGCTGGTGCACACCGCGCTCTTCGGAGCCGCGTACCGGGATGCGGTAGCTCGGGCGGCTCGCGCCGCACTGTCGGTCTGACGCGATACCGTCGAGCGATGAGCATTCCCGTTCGATCCGGCGGATCGTCTCGATCCGGAGGAGCACCGGACCGGACGCCGGCGGACCGGCCGCAGGTCGCGGGGCTCGTCGACCGGTACGGCCGGGCCGCCACCGACCTGCGCGTGTCGCTCACCGACCGGTGCAACCTGCGGTGCACCTACTGCATGCCGGCCGAAGGGCTGCCGTGGCTGCCGAAGTCGGAGGTGCTGACCGACGACGAGATCGTCCGCCTGGTCGGTGTCGCCGTACGCCTGCTCGGGGTGACCGAGGTCCGGTTCACCGGCGGCGAGCCGCTGGTCCGCCCCGGGCTGCCCCGGATCGTCGCCGCCGCCGCTGCCCTCTCGCCCCGGCCGGTGCTCTCACTGACCACGAACGGGATCGGGCTCGACCGGCTCGCCGGGCCGCTGCGGGCCGCCGGACTCGACCGGGTCAACGTCTCGCTGGACACCCTCGACCCAACCCGCTTCACCGAGCTGACCCGCCGGGCGAAGCTGGACGACGTACTGGCCGGGCTGGCCGGGGCGGTCGCGGCCGGGCTCGCACCGGTGAAAATCAACTCGGTGCTGATGCGCGGGGTCAACGACGGCGACGCGCCCGACCTGCTCCGCTTCGCCCTGGCCCGCGGCTACGAGCTGCGCTTCATCGAGCAGATGCCGCTGGACGCGCAGCACGGCTGGGACCGGTCGACGATGGTCACCGCCGAGGAGATCCTCGCCGCGCTCCGGGCCGAGTTCAGCCTGCTGCCCGATCCCGCCGAGCGGGGCGGTGCCCCGGCCGAGACGTGGTTGGTCGAGGGCTGGACGGACGCCGCCGGCCGGCCGGCCCGGGTCGGCGTGATCGGCAGCGTCACCCGGCCGTTCTGCGGCGACTGCGACCGGACCAGGCTCACCGCCGACGGACAGGTGCGCAACTGCCTCTTCGCCACCGACGAGTCCGACCTGCGGGCCGCGCTGCGCGGCGGCGCCTCCGACGACGAGCTCGCCGACCGGTGGCGTACGGCGATGTGGGGCAAGCGGGCCGGGCACGGCATCGACGATCCGTCCTTCCTCCAGCCGGCCCGGCCGATGTCGGCGATCGGCGGCTGATGATGATGATGATGTCGTCGTCCATGCCCACCCTGGCCGTCCGCTACTTCGCCGCCGCACGGGCCGCGGCCGGGGTGGCCGAGGAGACCGTGCCCGGCGGGCGCAGCCTCGACCAGCTCACCGGCGAGCTGGTGCGGCGGCACGGCGCCCGGCTCGGCACCGTGCTGGAGATGGCGAGCTTCCTGGTCGACGGCGTCGCCTGGCACGACCGGCAGGCCCCGCTGCCGGCCGGCGCGACGGTCGACGTGCTGCCACCCTTCGCCGGCGGCTGAGGGAGCGGCGGCACGTGCTCGCGGTGCTGGGCTTCGTCGGGACGTTGGCGCTGGTCACCGGCCTGATCCACCTCTACCTCTGGAAGCGGCTGGTCCGGGACACCACCCGGCCGGGGCGGTGGCGCCGGGCCGGTGGGGCGGCGGCGCTGGTGCTGGCGCTGCTCACCCCCGCGACACTGGTCGGCACCAACCGGGGCTACTACTGGCTGGCCTGGCCGGGCTATCTCTGGCTCGCCGTGATGTTCTACCTGCTCGTCGTGCTGGCGGTGCTGGAGATCCCGATGCTGGCCGCCCGGCTGGCCCTGCGTTTCCGCCGCACCGGATCCGAGGCGGTGGGAGCGGATGGCGGTGCCGTGGCGGTCGAAGCCGGCGTCGTGCCGGACGGGGCCCTGCCACTGGACGCGGGAGCCGTGCCAGGCAGGTCTGCGCAGAGCGGGGCCGTGCCGGGCGGGGCGTCCGGCGCACCGTCCGGGTCGACAGCGGCGGCGGGGACGCCACCGGCCGTACCGGCGGCGCCGCCGTCGGCGCCGGATCACGATCCGGGCCGCCGGTTGCTGCTCGCCCGGGGCGCCGCCATCTTCGCCGGACTCACCGCCACCGGCATCGTCGGGTACGGCGTCCGGAGGGCGTTCGGCCCACCGGAGATCGACCGGGTCCGGATCCCGCTGGCGAAGCTGCCGCGCGGCATGGACGGGCTGCGGATCGCCACCGTCTCCGACATCCACATCGGACCGCTCGCCGGCCGGGCGCACACCGAGCGGATCGTGGCCATGATCAACCGGCTCGACGCCGACCTGGTGGCGGTGGTCGGCGACCTGGTCGACGGCACGGTCGGCGAGCTGGGCGACGCCGCCGCGCCCCTGCGCGACCTGCGCTCCCGGTACGGCAGCTTCTTCGTCACCGGCAACCACGAGTACTACTCCGGGGTGGAGGAGTGGGTGGTCGAGCTGGACCGGCTGGGGCTGCGGGTGCTGCAGAACCGGCGCGTGGAGATCCTGGCCCGGGGCGGCGCCCTCGACCTGGCCGGCGTCAACGACCCGACCGGCGACGACCTCGGCTTCGCCGCCGGCCCCGACTTCGACGCCGCGCTCGGCGGGCGCGACCCGAGCCGGCCGGTGGTGCTTCTCGCCCACCAGCCGATCAACGTGCACGAGGCGGCGAGGCACGGCGTCGACCTGCAACTCTCCGGGCACACCCACGGCGGCCAGCTCGTGCCGTTCAACCTGGTGGTCGGCCTGCAACAGCCGGTGGTCTCCGGGCACGCCACCATCGACGGCACCCAGCTCTACGTCACCAACGGCGCCGGCTTCTGGGGGCCACCGGTCCGGGTCGGCGCGCCTCCACAGGTCACCCTGGTCGAGCTGCGCTCGGCGTGACAGCACACAGATTCGCCTGATCCCGCTGGCCGGCATCGACCATGTCGCTGCAGGGCTGCTTGTGCAGCCAGACCAACACCTCCCGGTCGACCTGAACCTTCACGCCGCCGCACCGCCGGCCCGGTCAACCAGCAGCGCCTCCACCTCACGAGGATCTAGCCCGAGCGACTCCAGAGCCGCCGACAGCGGCACGAACTCACCCGCCCCGGCACGTCCAGCAGCGGGCGGGAAATCACACTCGCGCGTGGCGACAGGCGTTCACATACCGGATCGTGACAGGATGCGGCGTGTCTCCGTTGCGCGCCGCACCCGCTGACGGCCCCCTCTCCACCGCCGTGCCCTTCGTCGCGGACCTGCACATCCACTCGAGATACTCCCGGGCGTGCAGCCGCGACCTCACCATGCAGAACCTCGCCTGGTGGGCCCGGCGCAAGGGGATCAGCCTGCTCGGCACCGGCGACTTCACCCACCCGGCCTGGTACGAGCACCTACGCGAGACACTGCACCCGGCCGAGCCCGGCCTCTACCGGCTCAGCCCGGAGGTCGAGCGGGACATCGCGCGCCGGCTGCCACCCCGGCTGGCCAGCGCCGCCGAGACCAACCCCATGCGGTACGCGCTCAGCGTCGAGATCTCCACCATCTACAAGCGAGACGACCGTACCCGCAAGGTGCACCACCTGATCTACCTGCCCGACCTGGAGTCGGTGGCCCGGTTCAACACCGCGCTGGGCCGGATCGGCAACCTCGGCTCCGACGGCCGGCCGATCCTCGGCCTCGACTCCCGGGATCTGCTGGAGATCACTCTGGAGGCGAGCCCGGACGGATACCTCGTCCCGGCGCACATCTGGACCCCGTGGTTCTCCGCGCTCGGCTCGAAGTCGGGCTTCGACGCGATCGCGGACTGCTACGCCGACCTCGCCGAGCACGTCTTCGCGGTCGAGACCGGACTTTCCTCCGACCCGGAGATGAACTGGCGGGTCTCCAGCCTGGACCGCTACCGGCTGGTCTCCAACTCGGACGCGCACTCGCCGCCGGCACTGGCCCGGGAGGCGACCGTCTTCGCCACCGCGCTCGACTACTACGCGGTGCGGGAGGCGCTGCGGACCGGGGACGGGTTGGCGGGCACCATCGAGTTCTTCCCGGAGGAGGGGAAGTACCACGCGGACGGGCACCGGCTCTGCGGGGTCAACTGGGAGCCGGAGCGGACCCGGCAGGCGGGCGGGCGCTGCCCGGAGTGCGGCAAGCCGCTCACGGTCGGCGTACTCAGCCGGGTCGAGGACCTGGCCGACCGGCCTGACGGGCACCGGCCGGCGAACGCGCCGCAGGTCACGCACCTGATCCAGCTCGCCGAGATCCTCGGCGAGATCAACAAGGTCGGCCCGAAGTCGAAGACGGTGGAGGGGCAGCTCAACACCCTGGTCGCCGGGCTCGGCGCCGAGCTCGACATCCTGACCGTCACCCCGGTCGACGAGATCCGCCGGGTCGGCGGCGAACTCCTCGCCGAGGCGATCGAGCGGCTCCGTCGCGGCCAGGTACGCCGGATCCCCGGCTACGACGGCGAGTACGGCGTCATCACCCTCTTCGCGCCCGGCGAGTTGCCCTCCGGCGGTGCAGGGCGCTCGGGCGGGACCGCTCGCACTGCTGCTGGTCAGGCGGGGACGCTCTTCGAGGACGCGCTCTTCGACGTACCCGTGCCGACACAGCGACCGCCCACCGAGCCGGCGCCGCCGCCAGGATCTCCGTCCCCGGCCGGACGCGCGGCCCGGCCGGCGCCCACCGCCCCGGCGGAGCCGCGCCGCCGCGCCCGACCCGCCTCCCCGGCGGCCGAGCCGCCGCCACCGCTCGCCCCGCCGCCCTCGCCACACGAGCCGTTCGAGCCGATGCTCGCCGGCATGGAGGAGGTCGGCACCGGGCTGCTGGACCGGCTCGACGCGATGCAGCGGGTCGCCGCCTCCGCGCCCGGCGGGCCGCTGCTGATCGTCGCCGGCCCCGGCACCGGCAAGACCCGCACCCTCACCCACCGGATCGCCTACCTCTGCGCCGAGCTGAACGTCTTTCCGGAACACTGCCTGGCGATCACCTTCACCCGGCGGGCCGCCGAGGAGCTGCGGCACCGGCTCGACGGGCTGCTCGGGCCGGTCGCCGAGGACGTCACGGTCGGCACCTTCCACTCGCTCGGCCTGACGATCCTGCGGGAGAACGCCGGCGCCGCCGGCCTGCCGGACGGCTTCCGGATCGCCGACGACACCGAGCGGGCGACCGCCCGGTCGGAGGCCGGCGACGACGACGCGGCGTACGTCAAGCTGCTCCGCGCCGCCGACCTGGTCGACCTGGACGAGCTGGTCAGCCTGCCGGTGACGCTGCTGCGCGACGACGCGGAGCTGGTCGAGCGCTATCGGGACCGGTGGCGGTGGATCTTCGTGGACGAGTACCAGGACGTGGACGCCACGCAGTACGAGCTGCTCCGGCTGCTCAGCCCGGCCGACGGAAACCTCTGCGCGATCGGCGACCCCGACCAGGCGATCTATTCGTTCCGGGGCGCCGACGTGGCGTACTTCCTGCGCTTCTCGCAGGACTTCGTCGACGCCCGGCTGGTCCGGCTCACCCGCAACTACCGGTCGTCGGCGCCGATCCTGGCCGCCGCCGCGCAGGCGATCGCGCCGAGCACCCTGGTCCGGGGCCGCCGGCTCGACCCGGCCCGGCTCGACCCGGAGGCGCCGCTGGTCGGCCGCTACCCGGCGGCCTCCGTCGCGGACGAGGCCGATTTCGTGGTACGCACCGTCGACGAACTCGTCGGCGGCCTGTCACACCGCTCCCTCGACTCGGGCCGGATCGACGGCCGGACCACCAGCGTCTCCTTCTCCGACATCGCGGTGCTCTACCGCACCGACGCCCAGGCGGCACCGGTCCTCGACGCGCTGGCCCGGGCGAACGTCCCGGTGCAGAAGCGCTCGCACAACCGGCTGCGGGACCGGCCCGGGGTCTCCGTGATCGCCCGCGAGCTGCGGCACGCCGACGGGCTCGGCGGCTCGGTCGCCGCCCGGGTACGCCTGGCCGGCCAGGTGCTCGCCGAGCGGCACGGCACCCCCACCCTGGACGCCACCGGCGGGATCGGGCCGGACGACATCTGGACGGCGGCGGACCTGCTCACCCCGCTGGCCCGGCGCTGCGGCGACGACCTGGAACTCTTCCTGTCCCAGCTGGCCACCGGCGCCGAGGTCGACGCGCTCGACCCGCGCGCCGAGGCGGTCACCCTGCTCACCCTGCACGCCGCCAAGGGGCTGGAGTTTCCGGTCGTCTTCCTGCTCGGCTGCGAGGACGGGCTGCTGCCGATGCGCTTCCCCGGCGCGACGCCGAGCGACGACGAGGTGGCGGAGGAGCGCCGGCTCTTCTTCGTCGGCCTGACCCGGGCACAGGACCGGCTCTATCTCAGCCACGTCGGCCGGCGACTCCGGCACGGCAGGGAATGGGAGTGCGTCCCCACGCCCTTCCTCTCCGCCATCGACGCCGGACTCTTCGAACGCCTCGGCGACAACACTCCCCGCCGCCCGAAGGACCGCCAACTCCGGCTGCTCTGAGCCGTGCCGGCTGCGCGCTGCCCGGCTGCGCGACGCCGGTTAGGAGGGGGCCCTTCTACAACAGAATGCGATAAGCGGGGGCCCTTCCTTACCCCACGACAAGGGCGGCGAGCGCGCCGGTGAGCATCGCCGGGCCGTGCGGGAGGTGGTCGCGGCGGCCGATCCGGCGCAGCCGGAGCAGGATGGCGGCGTATCCGCTGGCCAGCAGCAGGCCGGCGAGGAGGCCGGAGAGCGCGGTGCTCCAGCCGTACCAGCCGGTCGCGAAGCCGAGCCCGAGCGCGAGCTTGGCGTCGCCGGCGCCGAGGCTGCCGGGCGAGAGCAGGACGAGCCCCAGGTACACCCCGGCGGCAGCCAGCGCGCACGCCGCCGCGACCGCGTACCGGGAAAGCTGGGCGGAGGCGATCGCCGCCGCGCCGAGCAGGAGGGCGAAGCCGCCCGCCGCGGGCAGGGTGAGCCGGTCGGGCAGCCGTCGCACCGCCACGTCGACGACGCCGGCGACGATGCCGACACTGGCGATCCAGGCGTACGCCGGCAGTGGCAGGACGACGAGGAGGAGGTCGGGCGAGGCGACCGGGGCGGCCCGGGTGGCCGGGGTGTCGACGCCGACGGCCCGGATGGCGAGGGCAGCGAAGACGATCACGGCGATCAGTTCGACCAGGCCGGGGCGCGGGCCGACCGGGTGCCGGCAGTGGGGGCAGCGACCGGTCGGCGGCAGTGCGCCGAGCGGGTTGCGCAGGGTGGGCCGGCCGACGGCCGCCGCGGCGCAGGACGGGCAGTCCCGTCGCCAGGGCTGGCCGGCAGGTACCGCGTACCGGAAGATCCGTCCGCGCAGCACCGGACCGGCCAGGAGTCCGAGGAATCCTCCGGCCAGTCCTGCGATCACCAACACACCCGGCGTCACGACCCGCCGCACCGCCTGCCCCGCCCGGCGTTCGTTCCCGTAGCCGCTCCCGTAGCCGCTCCCGTAGCCGTTTCGTCTCCGTCGGCCCGTGCTGACCCGGCGGTTCCCCCTGATCGACCTGGCCCGGCTGGGCGGGAGATTGGCGCGCTTCCGGGAGGCGGGCCCATTGGGGAGTCACGCTACGGTGACCTCAGCAGTCCCGTCTCAGGCGAGTGGCGAGCCTCTCACCGATCCCCGTACCAGGAGGACAGTCGATGGCCAACTACGGACCGCCCGGCGGGCCGGGGTACGGCTCGCCCTCGCAGCCGTGGAACGACCCGGACCGGCCGAGCATCGACGAGTACGGTCAACCGGTCGACCCGTGGGGCGATCAGGACCAGTCCGGCGGCGCGGGCCACTGGGGCGGTGGGCAGACGTCGGCCCCACCCGGCGGCCCGGGTTCCCCGGTGAGCTACCCCGGCTACCCGGCCGGATACCCGGCGTCGCCCGGTCCCGGCCCGGCGCCGATCTCCGGCCCACCCGGCGGCGGCTACCCGCCGACCCGGCGGCACGACGTCGGGTCGGCCCCTGCGCCGCACCGGACCGGCGGGTCCGGGCCGTTCGACCAGCCGCAGGCTGGCTGGACCGCATCCGACGACGACCCGGTCTGGGCGACACCGGTCCCGGACCCGTCGTGGTCCACCTCGGCGCCCGACCCCATGCCGAAGGGCGGCGGCAACCGCACCTTCGCAGCCGTCCTGGTCGGGCTGGCGGTGCTGGTCTTTGCCGGCGCGGCGGTCGGCATCTATCTCTTCAGCCGCGAGGATCCGTCGTCCGAGGCCCAGCCACCGGCGAGTGAGCAGACCGAGGAGCCGGCCTACGAGCCCAGCGTCCCGGCCGCGCCCGCGGCACCGACCACGGCCGCCGCCGAGCCTTCCACCGATGCCCGGTTCGTCAAGGCCGGACAATGCGTCCAGAACGAGGGTACGGAGGCGGCGCCGAAGCTGGCGATCACGACCTGCGCGCCGCAGACCTACGAGGTGCTGGCCCGCTACAACGGTGCGACCACCGGAGCCACGGACGCCAAGGCCAAATGCGCCCGGGTACAGAACTACACGAACTTCTACTTCTTTAACAGCGACTTGGACGAACTGGACTTCGTGCTCTGTCTTCGGAAACGATAGCTGTCGGGGCGTCGGCATCCGGCACCCCGACGATGGAAGCCGTGGGTCGCCAGACCCACCGCCGCGTACGACCCGCGCACACCCCGACCCCTGCACCAGCCCTGCCAGGTCTCCGTGAACGACGTCGGAGCGCGCGGCCCGACCCTGGAGAAGCATGTCGACTTACGGAACGCCCGCCGGAGGGCAGCCCGAGGACCCGAACCAGTCGCCCTCGTCAGGTCCACCGGCCGGTGACTCCCCACCCGCCCCGCCACCGGGCGACCACCCGCCGCAGCCCGGCTACCCGCCGACCTCCGGCGCCGGTTCTCCACCGACCTCCGGAGCCGCTTCTCCACCGACCTCCGGCGCCGGTTCTCCACCGACCTCCGGCGTCGGCTACCCGCCACCGGCACAACCGGGCTACCCGCAGCCGGGAAGTCCCGGATATCCGCCGCCGAGCCCGGGATATCCGGCAGCAGGCGGTTACCCGGCGGGCACTGGTTATCCACCGCCGGGCGACGCGCCGACCGCGCAGTGGGGCCAGCAACCCGGTAGCGGGGCAGGGCCGGACCCGCAGTGGGGCCAGCCACCTGGCAGCGGTTGGCCGGGTCACCCCGGCTACCCGGGAGCGGCCGAGCAACCACAGTCCGCTCCGCCCGGCGTCCCGTACGGCAGTCCCTACCAGCCTCCGGGTGCTCCGTACCAGGTCTCCGGCGCCGGCGTCCCGCCGTACGGCGGAACTGGCGCGGGCACTCCGCCATACGGCGGGCCCGGCGGGCCGTACGGGGCTGCCGGCGCTCCGCCCGGCGCACCCGGCGCAGCGCCCAGGAGGGGCAGCGGGCTGAAGATCGCCCTGATTGTCGGCGGCGTCGTGTTGTTGCTGCTGCTCTGCACCTGCCTCGGTGGTGTGCTCTGGTGGGTGATCGATCAGTCGGGCGACGACTCAGGCCCGGACATCGGCGCGCCCGGACCGGCCAGGTCGACCCCGGCGGCGCCCAGCCGGCGTCCCACGACGCCGTCGGGCTCGTCCGAGCGCTACGTGAAGGGTGACTGCCTGGTCAACGACGGCACCGACGACGATCCGGAGGTTCGCAAGGTGCCGTGCGGGCCGAACACCTACGAGGTGTTGTCGCGAATCCCGTTCAGCACCGATCGGAACGACTGCAAGGACGACCCGATTTTCGGCGCGCCCGAGTCGGACGCCAGCTACGTCCACGACGACTCGCTGGATCTGGGCGACTACGTGCTCTGCCTGAAGCGGCGCTGACCTGCACCGACCAGATTCGGTAGGCAAAACTAGGGCTGTCTAGCATCCACGCTAGACGGTCCTAGTTTTAGGTCGAGAGCACTCCGATTCCGAGGCTTACCCGCGCGGGTTCCCGGCACGACCGCTCCGGCGCGACACGACTACACCGATCTACGTATGTCTAGCGGCGGGGCTAGACGGCCCGATACCGTGCGATACGTGGATCCGGTCCGCAACCCGTACGCGCCCGGCGCCGGCCAGCGCCCGCCCGAACTCGCCGGGCGAGGGCGCGAGCTCGAGGTCTTCGACATCGTGCTGGAGCGGATCGCCCGAGGTCGCCCCGAACGCAGCCTGGTCCTCACCGGCCTGCGTGGAGTCGGCAAGACCGTGCTGCTCAACACCCTCCGCTCCCAGGCGATCAACCGGCTCTGGGGTACCGGCAAGATCGAGGCCCGACCGGACCAGTCGATCCGCCGCCCGGTGGCCGCGGCGCTGCACATGGCGATCCGCGAACTGGCACCCCGGCACCGGGCACCCGATCGGATCGACGACTTCCTCGGCGTTCTCAAGGCGTTCGCGCTGCGTTCCGCGCCGGGAGGATCGGGTGGGAGCGGCCGGAGCGGGTCGGCGTCCCGACTGCGCGACCGCTGGCAGCCCGGCATCGACGTGCCGGCGGCGACTGGCCGGGCGGACTCCGGCGACATCGAGATCGACCTGGTGGAACTCTTCACCGACGCGGCCGAGGTCGCCGCCGACGTCGGCACCGGCGTAGCGGTCTTCCTCGACGAGATGCAGGATCTCGGTCCCGAGGATGTCTCCGGGCTCTGTGCCGCCTGCCACGAACTGTCCCAGCTCGGTGCGCCGCTGATCGTGGTCGGTGCCGGGCTGCCACACCTGCCGGCGGTGCTTTCCGCCGCCAAGTCCTACTCGGAACGGCTCTTCCGCTACCAACGCATCGACCGGCTCGACCGGATCGCCGCCGACCAGGCGCTCTGCGCCCCCGCCGCCCGGGAGCAGGTCGAGTACGAGCCCAAGGCGCTCGACCTGCTCTACGAGAAGTCCGGCGGCTACCCGTACTTCGTCCAGGCGTACGGCAAGGCCACCTGGGACGCCGCGCCCCGGTCGCCGGTCACCGCCGCCGACGTCCGGGTCGCCGCGCCGGAGGCCGAGGCCGAGTTGGCGGTCGGGTTCTTCGGCTCCCGGTTCGAGCGGGCAACTCCGGCGGAGCGGGAGTACATGCGGGCGATGGCCGCGCTCTCCCGGGTCGAGACGCCCGACGGTGAGGGTGGGAACGGCAGCGGCGATCGGGACGACATGGACGCCGCGGTCCCCACCGCCGAGATCGCACGGTCGCTCGGCCGCAAGCCGGCCAGCCTCTCTCCGGCCCGGGACGCGCTCATCAAAAAGGGCCTGATCTATTCCGGCGAACGTGGGACGGTGGCGTTCACGGTCCCGCACTTCGGCCGGTACCTGCGCACCCAGCCGGCCTGACCACCGACACCGACCGCCACCGAGCGAGACCGACCGGAGGCGCGCCGCTCAGCGCCGCGTTGTGCCGTGACGACGGTGGCGGATCAGAGCTGCGACCACGGTGCCGGGAACGTCACCTCGCCGCTCGGCACCGGGTCGTCAGAGCCGTCCGCCGACGGCAGCACCAGCGCCTGCCACGGGTCGCCCAGCCCCGACCACGGGCTGGTCAGCCCGAACCGGGTGGCCGGGAGGAAGCCGAAGTGGCGGTAGTAGGCGGGATTGCCGAGCACCACCACCAGTCGCTCGCCGAGTTCGGCGGCGGCGTCGAGCGCGGCCCGGACGACGTCCTGGCCGTAGCCACGGCGCTGCCGTGCTGGCCGGACCGCGACCGGTCCGAGGGCCAGCGCCGGGAAGCCGCCGGGCCACACCTCGACCCGGCTCAGCAGGGCGTAGCCGACCAGCTCCCCGTCGACTTCGGCGACCATGGACAGCTCGGGCAGCCAGGCGTCGCTGACCCGCAACGCCTCGACGAGGCGCACCTCCGGAGGCAGTCGGCCGTCCGGAGCCTCGAACGCCTCGGCCACGAGTTGGCGGATCGCCACCGCGTCGGCCGGGCCCTCCGGCCGGAGCCGCACAGTCGTCACAGCTCGCGACGGTACCGCCACGGCGCCACCCAGTCTCTCACTTCGACGGGTAAAAGACGGTGCGAACGGGTAAGACTTGACTCATGAGACCGGTACGCACCGTGGCCCGCACCCTGTTGAGCACGATCTTCGTGGTCAGCGGCGCCCGCGCCGTGACCAATCCCGAGCTGTACGTGGAGCGGGCGAAACGGATGGCGGGCCGGGTCACGCCGGTGTTGCAGGGCATCCACGAGGGCATCCCGACCGACCCGCAGAGCCTGGTCCGGGTGAACGGCGCCGCCCAACTGCTCGGCGGACTGATGCTTGCCACCGGGCGCTTCCCCCGCCCGGCCGCCGCCCTGCTGGCCGGCACGCTGGTGCCGACCACCCTCGCCGCGCACCCGTTCTGGGAACACGACGATCCGGCAGAGCGGCGGACCCAACAGATCCACTTCATGAAGAACCTCGGGCTGATGGGCGGGCTGCTGCTCGCGGTCTCCGACACCCAGGGCCGCCCCAGCCTCGGCTGGCGGGCCAGCCACGCCGTGGGTGGCGGCCGCCGACGGGTACGCCAGGCGGTGCGCGGTGCGCGACGGGACGCACGGATCGCCGTACGCTCCGCGACGGTGGCCCGGAAACTTCCCGGCTGACCACGGGGCTGCACCCGGATCGCGACCGGCGGTGGTGCGTCCAGGCTGAACAGCGGATTTCGTGCCGCTGACCAGCGGATTTCAGCGTGACCACCGGAGGTGGCAGGATCGACGATCGGGTCACGCTCCATGCCGGACATATGCTAGTTTCACCTGACTGAGCGGCTGTGAATCACCTGAACCGTACTCCCTGCGTTAACGCGGTGGAAATGTCGCGAACCAGTGTGGGATCGGACACGGTCGCATAACGCAGGAGGCACTCGAGTGACCGACCGTTCTAGGCTCTGCAAAGGACCTGGGCGGAAGACCGACATTGGTACGGGGGTGGCGACGCCATGCCGGCGACCGTCGAAAGACGGCTAGGCCGCCTCGCCCCAGTCCGCCGTTTTGCTCGTGGGATCGACCGTCGGACAGTCGTACGGGTCGGCATCGTGGCCGTGGTCTGCTACGCCGCGTGGCTGGCCATCGCCGCTTTCGGGCGGCCGTACAACTTCTTCGACATGAAGATCTACCACGGTGCGGTGGTCTGGTGGGCGGGCGGACACGAGCTCTACGACTTCATCGCACCCAGGACCACCCTCGGTTTCACCTACCCACCCTTCGCCGGCCTGGTCATGTTGCCGATGGCGGCCATCCCGCTCGGCCTCGCCGGCTGGCTCAACATCGTCGCCAGCGTCGGTGCCCTCGCCGTCGTCCTGGCCGCACTGCTCAAGCCGATCACCGACCGGCTCGGCTGGTCACTCTGGTTCACCCTGGGCATCGCCGTGCCGCTGGCGGTCGCCATCGAACCGGCCCGGGAGACCCTCGGCTACGGCCAGGTCAACCTGCTCCTCTTCGGTCTCGTCATAGCCGACCTGGTGGCGCTGCGCTGGCGCGCCCGGCGTGGCAGCCGGGTCAGGCCCGGTGACGGCCCGCTGCGCCGCCTCTTCTTCAGCGGCGCCTGGGCCGGCGTCGGCATCGGGCTGGCCAGCTCGATCAAGCTCACCCCGGCGCTCTTCGTCGTCTACCTGCTGCTGACCCGCCAGTGGCGGGCCGCGATGACCGCGATCGGCACCGCCCTCGCCGTCACCGTCGGCACCTTCGCGGTCGCCGGCCGCGAATCGACCACCTACTTCATGTCGGTGCTCTGGCAGACCGAGCGGGTCGGTGCGGCAGACATGACCCCGAACCAGTCACTCGCCGGGGTGCTCGCCCGACTGTACGACTCGATCGAGACCCCCACCCTGCTCTGGTTCTCGTTCGCCATGCTGCTGCTGGCGCTCGGCCTCTCCCGCGCCTCCCACTCGCACGCCGACGGTGACGAGCTGACCGCCTTCACCCTGGTCGGGCTCACCACCAACGTGATCAGCCCGATCTCCTGGTCGCACCACCTGGTCTGGGTCATCCCGGCGATCCTGGTCCTCGCCGACGCGGCGAGCCGGCGCCGGGCAGCCAGCCGGGGTCCGGGACGCGGCTCACCCGCCACCTCCGGCCCCGGGCCGGCCGGGCTGGTGGGGCTGCGCACACCGATCTGGTTTCCCACCCTGACCGGTCTCCGGCACGCGACGGCGGCACTCGGGCTCTACCTGCTCTTCCTGATCTCGCCGATCTGGCCGTACGAGCACCAACTGCCGGAGGTGTCGCACTACCAGGACGGTTTCTTCGGCGCCCTGATGGAAAACTCGCTGGCGCTGGCGATCATCGTGCTGGTCGCGGCGCTGCCGTGGCGGCCCGGTGCGGAGCCCGCCTTCTACTCCGAGCACGCCCGGCTCGACCGGCGACTCGCCGCCGGTGGCCAGCGGTAGCGCCGGCGGCCAGCAGGTAACGCACCCGACACCGACCGCATCCGGCCACCACCAGGAGAGCGGCACGAGGATCAGGGGCAGTTGACCCATTCCTCGGTGCCGTCGGCGAAGAGTTGCCGCTTCCACACCGGCAACCGGGCCTTGACCTCGTCCACCAGTCGGGCGCAGGCCGCGAAGGCTGCCGCCCGGTGCGCGGTGCTGACTGCCGCCACCAGCGCCACGTCGCCGATCTCCAGCGGGCCGAGCCGGTGCGATACCGCCACCGCGTGTACGTCCGGCTCGGCGGCTATCTCGGCCGCCACCTCCCGCAGCACGTCGGCCGCGCTCGGGTGGCCCTCGTATTCGAGCCGGAGCACGGAGCGGCCGTGGTCGTGGTCGCGTACCACGCCCTGGAAGGAGACCACGGCTCCGGCGGCGACGTCGGCCACCACGGACTCGTGCAAGGCCACGTCCAGCGGTGCGGTGCCGACCGCGGTGTGCAGCCGTCCGGCCGGCGGCGGGCCGGCTCCCCGGTCGACGGCCGGTTCGCTCCGTACGCTCATCTCGCTCCTCCCTGTACGCGCTCCCCCGGCAGCAGGGGCAGCGGCACCAGCGGCACCCGGTCACCCGGCTCGCCCCTGGTGCCGGGGGCGATGACGGCGAACCCCTGCGCCCCGGCCAGCCCACGCAGCATCGCCGAGCCGACATGCCGGACCGGGGTGGCGGTGTTGTCGGCGACGTCGACCCGGACCAGCGCCAGATGGGTGTGGTCGCCCCGGCCCGGCACCGGCTCGGCGAGCGTCACCCGGGGCAGCTCCGGCATCGCCCGGCCACGCAGCCCGGCCAGCAGCGGGGCGACCAGGGAGACGATCGCGACGATCGCCGACTGCGGGTTGCCGGGCAGCCCGGCGACGAACCGGATCCGGCCGTCCGCCCCGACGACCCGGGCGAGCAGCATCGGAAAGCCGGGCCGGACGGCCACGGTGTTGACGACGTATTCGGCGCCGAGTTCGCGCAGGGCCGGATGCAGGTGGTCCACCGGTCCGTGCATGGTGCCGCCGGTGGTGCAGACCAGGTCGGCGGCGGCCAGCCCCTGGCGCAGCGCGTCGACGTGTGCGGTCAGGGTGTCGGCGACCGGCCCGACGACATCGGCGGAGGTGATGGTGCAGCCGTACCGGCGCAGCCAGGCGGGGACGGCCGGGCCGAGCGAGTCGCGTACCCGGCCGTCGCCGGGCCGGCCGGCGGTGAGCAGCTCGTCGCCGAAGATGATCAGGGCGGCCCGGGGTGCCCGGCGGACCCGGAGCGTGTCGTAGCCGCAGGAGGCGGCCAGGCCGATCACGCCGGGGTCGACCGGAGTGCCCGCCGGCAGCAGCTCCTCGCCCGCGTGCGCCTCCTCGCCCGGGGCGCGCCACTCCGGCGCCGCCCGCAACGTGCCGGCAACCAGGCCCTCGGCGGTACGCGTCGACTCCTCCACCCGGAGCACCCCGGCCGCACCGTCCGGCACCATCGCACCGGTGGCGATCTCGACAGCCGTGCCGTCGGAGGTCAGTGGCGGCGGGGTGCTGCCGGCGAGGACCCGGCCGACGATCCGCCACGGCGCGGCACCGCGCACCGCCCAACCGTCCACGCTCGACGTCGGAAAGGCCGGCAGGTCGGTGAGGGTGGCGAGCGGCTCGGCCAGCGTCTCGCCGTCGGCCTCGGCGACCGGCGACCCGACGGGCTCCGGTGCGGCGGCGACGCCTGCCTCGTACACCCGGGACCGGGCCTGCGCCCAGTCGAGGGTCGGCGGCCCGGCGGCCGGCTCGGCTGCGACGGCGGTCTCGGTGCTCATGCCGCCCGGCCCGTCGGATGTCCGGCCGGCTCCTGCCCGCTCCTCACGTTCACCGTCCGAGCCTATCCCCGCGGCGCGACGCCGCGCCGGGTAGTTCAGTCGGGCCGGGCAGTTCAGTCAGTCGGTACGCGGGTGGTCGCCGCCGCGGAGCTGGTCGACCGCGTGCCGCAGGATCGGCCCGAGTACGGCGAGCCCGTCCTTCGCGCCGCCGGTGGAGCCGGGCAGGTTGACCACGAGCATCCGGCCGACCACGCCGGCCAGCCCTCGGGAGAGTGCCGCCGTCGGCACCTTGTCCCGGCTCTGCGCCCGGATCGCCTCGGCGATGCCAGGGACCTCGTAGTCGAGCAGCGCCCGGGTCACCTCCGGGGTCCGGTCGGTCGGGTTGATGCCGGTCCCGCCACTGGTCAGCACGACGTCGACACCGTCGGCCGCCGCCCGGCGCAACTCGTCGCCGACCGGGTCGCCGTCGCGGACCACGATCGGCTCGTCGACCTCGCAGCCGAGGTCGGCCAGGCCGGCGACGAGCAGCGGGCCGCTGGTGTCCGGGTACACCCCGGTGGCGGCGCGGTTGGAGGCGACCACGACGCGGGCCCGGATCACGGCCGGTCCGCCGGGCGGGTCCAGTCGCCGGTCTTGCCGCCTTCCTTGCGCAGCACGCGTACCCCCTCGATGCTGGCCGCCGGGTCGACGGCCTTGACCATGTCGACAAGCGCGAGCCCGGCGGTGGCGACGGCGGTCAGCGCCTCCATCTCGACGCCGGTCCGATCGGCGGTCCGGACCGTCGCGGTGATCTCGACGGTGTCGTGGCCCGGCTCCAGGTCGACGGTGACGCCGTGCAGCGCGATCGGATGGCAGAGCGGGATCAGGTCCGGGGTACGTTTCGCGCCCATGATGCCGGCGAGCCGGCCGACGGCCAGGGCGTCGCCCTTGGGCAGCCCGTCCCGGCGGAGCAGCTCGACCACCTCGGCCGTGGTGTGCAGCCGGCCGGCGGCGACGGCCCGGCGCGCCGAGACCGGCTTGCCGGCGACGTCGACCATCCGGGCCGACCCGGCGGCGTCGACGTGCGTGAGGTGCGCGGGATCGGCGTGCGGCGGAGGCGCGGGATCGGCGTGCGTGAGGTCGGCGCGGGTCGGGTGCGCGGGCTCGGTCACGTCGCGAGCTTAGCGGGCAGTGCACCGGGAGCGGTCAAGATCCTCCACGAAGGCTGCGCACTCGGGGAAGCAGGTAGGTCAGTAATCCCACGGCGAAGAGGCAACCAACCGCAACCACCTCTCCGGCGGTCGCATGCTCCCGCATGATCACCGCCCACCAGTAGTAGCGAAGTTCGCCCGACGGGTAGCCGAACACCATGCAGACGACGGTGTACGCCACGACGGGGAGCCAGATCAGGTGCGCCCGCCCGAACCGGATCATCGCCAGCCCCACGGCCAGGTAGAGCAGAACGTTCCGGGCCACCGCCGGCCACCGCACGTCCGTGCCGGCAAGCTGACCGAGGTTCGCCGCCAGTGTGGCAATCCCAGCCCAGCCGACCGCCCATGCCAGGCGGGCCGCCACCGCCCGGGGCGGATCGGGCAGCGGCAGTCGGGCACCGTTGACGCAGGCAACCGCAGCGCCCACCGCGGCGATCGCCGGCAACAGCAGCATCACCGACACGGGGGTGAGGAGCCGGATCAGCCCGAAGTCCTCGATCCTCGTACGGGCAAGAAAGGCCGAGGCTGATGCCACGAGGATCATGACCGCCGACGCGGATCGGGTGCGGTGCACCGCCGCCCAGGCCCGTACCGTCAGCCAACCGCTCACGTCAGGGGCACCACCTCACACCGCTCGAAGGCGCCCAGGGCGATCCGCACCTCCTCCGGGGTGAGGATCCGGTGCTCCACCGGAGCGTAGTCGAGTTTGTCACCCGCGAGGTGCAGCCAGGTGTCGAGCAGGGAGAAGAAGACCGTCCAGAAGCCTTCCGGCGTGAGTCCCCCGGTCATCCACGCACAGTGTCCGGGCTCGATGAGGAAATAGGCCGCGTCCTCGGTGGAGTACCGTCCCTTCTCGTAGACGTCGGCCGGCAACCACAACGACCTGACACCCTCGCCACTGGCGCGATAGCTCTGGCTCTGCTCCACGATCCGCTCTGGGACATAAGCCGCATATCCACCGCGTAACGCGGCCTGGGTGAGGGTACGGATCCGGGAGTTGACCAGGTCCGCGTAACGGCGGTGCTCGTCGTACATGCAGATCTGCGGTTCGGTACCCTCGCAGCGCGTGGGCGGCCGGGCGTCGGGCAGTTTCCGGTTCGCCGGCAGCACCGTCGGCGCTACCGCGATCGTCACCACGGCGAGCGCCGCGGCGGCCACGCCGACTCCGGTCGGCCGGCGCCATCCTGAGCGCACCGTCACAGGCATGATCAGGAACAACAGTGCTGTCGTCAACAGCACGGCCGCCTGGCCGCCGAGGTAGTCGGGGTTGTAGACCCGGCCGAGTTGGGTCACGGTGGCACCACCCAGCGCCAGTAGCCGGAACCTCGGCTCGGCGTCGAACGCGTCACTGACCACATAGCTCAACAGATAGCCGGCGGCGGCACCGGTCAGTCCCGCGAGGAGCGGAGTCGAGAAGCGCCCGATCGCCGATCCGATTGCGGTGAACCACAGAATCGCGGCGCACTGCACCAACGCGGCTCCGAGGAGCATCGTCCAACCGCCGCTCGGCCACCACACCTCCCCGATCAGGATCCCGATGGCGATGACCAGGATGTGCAGGGCGATCAGCGGACCCGCGCACCATAGCGTGGCGCGCAGGTAGACCTGTGCCGGCCGGGGCACCGAGACCACCAGATGGACGTTGCCGGGTCGCGACAACCGCGCGGCGTCCACTGCCGCCGCGCCGGCGGCAAGTGGGCCCAGAAGAAACAGCGAGATGGCGAACCAGTCAACCGTCCACAGGCCCTCGCCCCGCCACGGCGCGCCACGCATCAGGAAGATGGCCGACTCGACACCGATCGCCGGGAGCAACAGCCACGGCCCGACGAGCGTTCGCAGCGCGTAGCTCACGCTGGCTCTCATGCCGAGTCTCCCATCAGGCCCGCGATCGCCCTCTCCAGCTCGGTGTCGCCTGCGGCGTCCGGCTCGGCCAACCGCTCCAGTCCGGGTACGTCGCCGTCGTACACCACCGCACCGTCGTTGAGCACGACCACCCGGTCGGCCAGTCCGCGTACGTCCTCGACGAGATGTGTCGCGACGAGGACGATCCTGTTCCGGCCGACCTGGCCGATGGTCTGGCGCAGCCCGATCCGCTGCTTGGGATCGAGGCCGACGGTCGGTTCGTCCAGCAGCACGAGCGCTGGATCGTGTACGAGGGCGTGCGCGATGCCGAGCCTGCGACGCATGCCACCGGACAACTCACGTATCCGGCTGGAACGGCGGTCACCGAGCCGCACCTGGTCAAGCGCGAGTTCCACCGCCTCGGACCGGCGCTGCCGGGGAACCCGTTGCAGCCAGGCCACGTAGTGCAGGAATTCCTCGCAGGTCGCCGGGCCGGGCAACTGCGGCTCCTGTGGCAGATACCCCAGTCCCTGCCCGCCGTCGGTCTCCAACCTGACCGATCCAGATGTCGGCCGATCCACTCCGGCCGCGAGCCTGAACAGCGTCGACTTGCCGGCTCCGTTCGGGCCGACCAGGCAGGTCACGCCCTCGACCACGGTGAGAGAGATCGGACCCAGCGTGAACGCCCGCCGATAGACCTTACACATGTCGGCGAGGACCAGACGACTAGCACCCATGTAGAAAGTCTCCAGACAGGGCCGCGTCGGCACCGATCGCCGCGCCGCATGATGCGACGACAGCCGACCGGCGCCGACGTTGCCACGGGCAAGGCGAGAGCAGGCCGTGAGCTCACGGCCTGCTCTCCTGCGGGGACACCGGGTGTTTGGCGCAGCCAACTCTCCCCTGTCACAGTCGATTGCGACGCCGGTTCTTTGCCCAGTCCAAGAAGCTCGTGCCGGTCACGCTCCACCCCTTCTACATATACAGATCTGGTTCGCGTGCGCCCGCCTGTCCATGACGTCTGAATTTTTCACGCGTCGTCGACACCGCTGCACGACGACCCGGTGCGTACGATGCGACGCACGCCGAGCTCGAGCTAGATAGTTTCGTTTCACCTCATTCTCGAACGATTCGTAATCGCGTTCTCGGCAGGCCGGAAGGACATTCAGCGAAGGAACGGGACCTCCGCGGTGACGTGCCGTCGGTGCGCTTCGGCCGTCCTACGGCGGTGCCCGTTCCTTCACCTGTTGCGTTATGCGATGATCGGGGGGCGATCACCGCAGTCGGCCCCTCGCCTTCCAGACGATCCCCATGGCCAACGGGAAGAACATATTTCGGCCGGCGATAAAGACTCGATAAGGGGTCGATACGCGGCGGCCTGCCGTGATGCGTGAACGTGCTTGTCGGCCGGCCGCCCGAACCGGACCACGGCCGGCCAGCCCGGCAGCGGCGTCGGGCATGGTGACCATCGGTACGGTGAACAAGAACGCCGCCGTGATCGCTCGATGGTGATGTTGGGGTGCGTCGTGAATTCTGCCTGGGTGACGAAAGGCGCTGGCAGATGCAGATTGCTCAATGGGCAGCACTTCCCCGAATCGAGGCTTCCGCTCGAGGGGTAGTGCTGACCAAGCCAAGCTGGCGCTCGACATCGAAGCGTTCGGGTACGCCCATCATGCGGAATATGGCCAGCGCTCGTTCCCAGTGCCGGCGCGCCTCGTCGGGGTCGCGCAACTCTAGCCGCTCGGCGATTGCCGCCAACGCCCGTCCCTGCTCGTACGGGTGGCTGGCGCGTGTCGCCAGCGCCAACGCGTCGCGATGATGCTGGAGCGCCTCTACGGGACAGCCCAGCGCCGTAAGCGTCAGTCCAATACCGTTGAGAGCAGCAGCCTGGCCAAGTGGTTCTCCTGCGCGCGAGGCCGCAGCGAGTGCCAACTCGTGGTGCTGCTGGGCCTCGTCCAGTTGCCCCAGCTTTCGGTAAGCCGTACCGAGGTTGTCGAGCGCAAACGGAAGGTCGTATGGATTCCCTGTCCTGTCTTTGAGCCAGAGCGAGGTCCGTAGGTACTGGATTGCCCGCTCATGCTGGCCGAGTCGCAGTCTCACCGCTCCGATGTTGATTAGGGCCACCGCGATGTCGAACTGGTTCTGGGCAAGGTGACTGATGTATAGATGTAGCCGATGCACCGAGAGTGCCTCCCGGTAACGCCCTAAGAGCATCAATGGCAGGCCATAACTCGGCAGGGCAGCCAGAACGTCGATCCCCCATCGGCGGCGATCGTTCAGCGATTGCCGGTGAAGCGCTACCGACTCAGTCAGCCTACCCAGTTGACAGTAAACAATTGCCAGATTTGTTCTACTTATACATAGACCCTGACGGTCACCAGCAGACTTCCGTACCCGGATCGCCCGCTCCAAGTCTCGCAGCGCCCGCTGCGGGTTGCCGATCCGCAGCCAGGCATATGCCCGATAATTATAAGTGGTCGCGATCGCCGCAGAATCTCCCAGCAGATTCGCCGCCTCAAGAGCGTGGCGATGTGTTTCCAGAATATCATCGTGGTATCCACGGATGAAATAGAATCTCCACACCACTCGGGCCAGTCGCCACACCTCCTCCAAATGTCCGCCTTCAGCTGCGACCCGGATCAGGCGGCGTACGTTACCCCGCTCCTCTTCGAGCCACTCCGGGCCCACGGAACAGAAGGCGGTGACCAGGTCAGGTCGCAGCGGCTGACCCACTCCCAACTGTGCCGCCAGCTGACGGGGTTCGACCGCACGGGTGGCAACGAGGGCAAGGTGGAGATAATGATCGAGTATCCGATGGACTGTCGCCTGCGCTTCAGCAGGTTCAAGTACGGCTGCAGCCAACTGCTCCGCGTAGTCACGCAGAAGATCGTGTAGTCGAAATCGGCCAATACGGGGCTCTTCCACCAGATGGCGATCAACGAGCTCGTCGAGTACGAGTCTTGCCTGATCCAGTGAAAGGTCGGCCAACGCGGCCATCGCTCCCGCGTCGAAGTGTTCGCCGGGATACAGCCCGAGGAGCCGGAATACTTGCTGGACCGGCTCTCGAAGAGGTTCATATGAAAGGGCGAAAACGGCGGCGACGCTTCGGTCCTCCGTGGAAAGTTCGCCGAGTGCCTGGCCGTCCCGGTCGAGTCGCTGCGCCAGGTCCGCCACCTGCCAACCGGGTCGGTAGGCGAGACGGGCGCCTGCGAGCCGAATAGCCAAGGGAAGATACCCGCATCGGCGTACCACCGTTGCGGCCGCCTCGGGTTCGGCACGAAGCCGAGCCCGCCCGACGACCATCGCCAGCAATTCGACGGCATCGTCCTCTGGAAGGACCGTCAACGACTCGGGTGGGATCCCGTCACTGGCAAGCAGCCTCCGACGGCTTGTGACCAGGACCAGTGCGCCGGGCGCGGATGGCAACAACGGCTCAATCTGGCTCCTGCCGCCTGCGTTGTCCAGGACCACGATGACCCGTCGGTCGCGGAGTTCCTCCCGCCAAAGGGCGATTCGGTGATCGAGCTCGACCGGGATGCGGTTCGCCTGTACGCCGAGTTGCCGTAGCAGTGTTATCAGGGCATCAGCCGGCTCCACCGGTCGGGCGGTGCTGTGCCCCTGCAGATCGATGAAGAGCTGCCCGCCCGGATACCGGTCGGTAAGCATGGTGGCTACGTGTACGGCAAGGGCAGTTTTCCCAATGCCCGGCATCCCGTCGATCACCTGGACCACCGGTGCCACCGGCTCTGCCCGCGCCACCGTCTCGACCATCCGTCGAACGCTGTCGGTCCGACCGATGAAGTCGACCGCCGGCCGGGGCAGCCAGCGGATCGGACGTGCCGACGCCGGGCCGCTGAGCCGTGCCGGGGGAGTGAAAACCGTGACGGCTGACCTGGCCGGAAGGCTGTGGGGTGTTTTCTGCGCCAAGCCGGCGAGCGGGAGATCCCGGTTGAGGACTGACTTGTACAGTTGTTGAAGTTCGTCGCCGGGCTCGATGCCGAGCTGCTCGACCAGCACCGATCGTGCGGCGGCGAAGGCATCCAAGGCGCCGGATACGTTCCCGTCCTCGTAAAGGGCACGGATCAGCAGGGCGTGCCCACGTTCCCGCAGCGGGTTGGCCTGCAGGTGGTCACGAAGCAGCGGGATGGCGGCGGGAGTGCGGTCCGTGCCGATGTACAACTCGGCCAACTGCTCAACCAAGCGGAGCCGCTCGTCCAGAACCGCGCTACGGCGCGCTGCCAGCAGCGGACCGACCGGTAGGCCCGGAGCCAACGGCCCGCGCCACCGCTCCCCCGCCCGGCGCAGCAGGTCTTCCGCGCCAACGAAGTCTCCGGCACCGACGGCCTCGACCGCCTTTCGGCACTCCATCTCGAAGGCGAGTAGGTCGATGTTCTCGGGCTCTACCTGAAGTTCGTAGCCGGGCCCACGTCGGATCAGTCGACCTCTGGCGGCGTCAACCTGGTCGAATGCTCGCCGGAGGCGTGCCGCGTAGCTGCGGGTGTTCGCGACCGCCGACGCCGGCGCCGCGTCGGGCCACAGCTCGTCGATCAACTCCTCGAGCGTGACAAGGCGACCAGGCCGGACGGCGAGTACTGCCAGTACGGCTTGCTGCTTCGGCGTCCCGAGCGGCAACGACATCCGGTCCGCAACCACCTGCAATGGCCCGAGTAGCCGCACCTCGATCATCTGCGGCCCCAAGACAGGCAAGAGGGGAGTTGAGCAGTTACTCGACGCATCTCATCGATCACCATAACAGAACATTCGTCGATGTCGCTTACGCATTGCATTTCTCAGCCCCGAAGGGGGATATGTTGGGCATTTCACCATATAAGGACTTGCGACAAGTGGCGGACACAGGGTCAACAGCTCAACACGAAGCGAGTTCTGCCAGGTCAGCCGATGGAAGTTGAGGGTCCACCCACCGAGACTCGACGCCAATCACCTGGACTCCACCATGTCGACCGCATCGCCAGCAACCGAGACCGGGCGGGGATTCCTGAGACTGACAGTTCAGATCTTCCACGACAGCCAGCGGAACGGGTATCCCGGGAGGAAACCCGACCTCGCCGCTCCCTAACGTTAGATCACGAGCAGGAAGTAGCGCTCTCAGTTCCCATATACGGACAGAGTGTAACTAATCAGACGCTACTTGGCTAATGGTGAGCATAGCGACATTTATCGTCGCTAACCCGGTCTGACTTCACTTAAGCTTCCCTCACCTCGCGATGGTGATCAAAGCTACAGAACATTCCCGCACATTCACGTAGAAGTCACATCTATTTGAATGGAGGTAGCGACATGCGCGGCAACGAGTGGATGTGAGAGCGACGCGGCCATCACCCTGAGGCATCAACGGTTGCTACCGTTACAGACCATCAGGTCACAGATGCGATCCAGGGAACAGCGTGAGCCAGACGCAGCGCCACGACAACGGGACCGATCAGCGGCTTCTGCTGCTCGTCGGTCTCGTCGCTGTTTCCGCAACCGTGGTGGCAACACTCGCCTTGGTCGGCACCATCGACGAACCCCCACGATCGGGCAACGAACTGATCACCGTGACTCTGCTGATCGCGACGCTGACGATCAGCCTCACGGTCAAGGCGCCGATCCGGATCCGCTCGACGACACATGCCACCGCCTGGGTGGAGACCGCCGTCGTCATCGGTGTCGCGTTGGCACCAACCTCGTGGGTGGTGCTCTGCACGGGTCTCGGGGTGGCGATCGCCACAAGGATCACGAAGCTGTCTCTGATAAAAACGGTATTCACAATAAGCAAGAACATGCTGGTGGCAGCAGCAGCGGGTACGACCCTGGCGCTCCTCGGCTGGGCCTGGCCACCGAGATCACCTGCTTACATGATCATCTCACTCGCGGCGGCTTACGCGGTTGCCGCACTGCTCGACGAGGCTATAGGTATTCCTGTCATCGCGCTCGCGGCCCGTACAAACATTCTCCGCCATTTCGGCACGAACTGGGACCTACGACTGGTGGGTTTCGGAGTACGGTTCGTCGTCGCCGTCTTCACGCTGGTGCTCCTCCAGGTCGAGACCTGGCTACTCGTCGCGGTACCACCGTTGGTGCTGAGCCTGCATCTCGCGTACTCGACGCGGGTGCGGGCACGTGCCGAGCGCCAGGCCTGGCAGGACCTGGCGCACACCACCGACGCACTCAACGTGGTGGACATCAACGCCGTACTGCACACCGCTGTCGCCCAGGCCGCCAATCTCTTCTCCGCCGACGAGGTCGAGGTGGAGTTGCAGGAGAGCGGCCGGACGGTCCGGGGCAACAGTGAGTCCGTCACGTACGACGGAGTCGCGGACGATCCCTCCACCATCAACGGAACAGTCGTTCCCATGGAGCTGAAGGGGCACGACGGCAGTCACATCGGGATGCTGCGGCTGCGCTTCCGTGGCCCGGTCAAGCTCTCCGAGCGGGAGCGCTACACCCTGCGTACCTTCGCCTCGGCGCTCTGCACGGCGGTCCGCAACGCCTCCGCGTACGCCGAACTGAACCGGGTGGCCGAGGAGCACGCGCACGCCGCCGCCCACGACGCGCTGACCAACCTGGCCAACCGGCGGCACCTGCTCGAACGGGGCGCCGAACAGCTCGGTCAGCGCCGCACCGAGGGTGTCGTCGCGCTGCTGTTGCTCGACCTCAACCACTTCAAGGAGGTCAACGACACCCTCGGGCACGCCGCCGGGGACCGGGTGCTGGTCCAGGTGGCCGAGCGGCTGCGCACCGCCGTACACGGCCAGGACCTCGTCGCCCGGCTCGGCGGGGACGAGTTCGCGGTGCTCTTCCACGCCCTGCCGGCCCCGGCGGTCGCCGCACACCGGGCCGAGTCGCTGCTCAACGCCCTGCACGAACCGATCGAGCTGGACGGGATGCGGATCAGCGTCGAGGCCAGCGGCGGCATCGCGGTCGCGCCGAGCAGCGGCGGGATGACCGAGCTGCTCCGCCGTGCCGACGTGGCGATGTACCAGGCCAAGCGGGCCGGCCGACGGATCGCCACCTACGCGCCGACCCGGGACACCGCCGACCTCGGGCGGCTCTCGCTCGGCGGCGACCTGCCCCGGGCGGTGGCGGACCGCGAGTTCACCGTCAACTTCCAGCCGATCGTCGACCTGCGCAGCGGCGAGGTGATCGCCGCCGAGGCGCTCGCCCGGTGGCGGCACCCGGCCCGGGGCACCATCGACCCGCTCCGGTTCCTGGAGACGGTGGAACGCTCCGGCCTGCTCCCCGCGTTCGCCGAGGCCGTCCTCGACCAGTCGCTGATCGCCGCCACCACCTGGCGGGAGGCCGGTTTCGACCTGCCGGTGGCGGTGAACGTCTCTCCGCGCAGCCTGCTGGACGCCCGGTTCCCCGGCTCCGTACTCGCCCGGCTGCGCGCGCACGACCTGCCGCCGGACCGGCTGGTACTGGAACTGACCGAGACGCTGACGCTCAGCCAGCTCGAGGTCGTCGACCAGGTGCTCGGGCAGCTCCGGGACGCGGGGATCCAGCTCGCGCTGGACGACTTCGGCACCGGCTACTCGTCGCTGTCGGTGCTCTCCCGGATCCCCGTACACGAATTGAAGATCGACCGGGCGTTCGTGACCGCGATGGACACCTCGGCCGAGGCGGTCGCGGTGATCCGGTCCACCGTCGACCTCGGCCGCAGCCTCAACCTGATGGTGGTGGCCGAGGGCGTGGAGAGCGAGCCGCAGCGGCGCGCCCTCTGGGAGCTGGGCTGCGTCGCCGGGCAGGGCCACCTCTTCGCCCGGCCGATGCCGGCGGCCCGGCTGCTCGTCGCGCTGCAACAGGGCGCCGGTGGCCGACCCGGCACGCTCGCGCCGGTCCTGCACGACGAGGGCGCCGTGGTACGCCTCTCGCCCGGCCGCCGCCCCGGACCCCGCCGCATGGAACGCCTGCCACACCCGCACCTGCCCGCCTGAGCACCGCGCGGAAGCACTGCCTGCCCGCCTTGGCTGCCGCACGGAAGCACTGCCCGCCTGACCGCCCTGACCGCCGTGCGGGGCCGGGTGGTCTGCCAGACTTGCCCGCGTGAGTGACACGGACGAACTGGACACCGGGCGCCGGGCCCAGCGGCACCGGGGCTCCTGGCGCCGGGCCGACCGGGCGGCCGGTGGGCTCGCCGCCGACCTGGCGCTCTATCTTCTCTCCGCCGGCTTCGCCGCCGTCACCGCCGTCACCTCCACCCTGCTGCCGCACCGCGCCTGGGGCGGCGTCGCCGCCACCGGCTACCTGGTCGCCACCGTCGCCGTGCTCGGGCAACTCCTGCTCCGGCACCGCCGGCCCGGCTCCCGGCTGGCCGGCACCGCCGCCCGAGGCGTGCTGACCGCCCTCACCTGGGCCGCCACCGCCCTGCTGCCGCTGGTCTGGCAGGCCGTCGAACGGGCCGGCGGCCGGCTCGACCGGGCCCAGGAGGAGGTGCTGGTGATCGAGCACTCCGGAGCCCGGCTGCTCGACACCGGGACGCCCTACCTGGGGCGGGACGCCATCGCCACGCTGCCGGGAGGCGAGCAGCTCCTCGGCTACACGCCGTACCAGCCGGGCATGGCGCTCTTCGGGTTGCCCCGGGCGCTGGCCGGCACCGCGTGGTGGACCGACGCGCGGGTCTGGTTCGCCGTCACGACCGCCGTCGCGCTCGGCCTGGCCGTGCTCCTGCTCCGCCGCCCGACCAGCGCGGGCGACACCAGCGCGGACGACACCGGCGCAGGCGGCGACACCGGCGCAGGCGGCGACACCGGCGCAGGCGGCGACACCGGCGCAGGCGGCGACACCGGCGGTGCCGGC
Source organism: Plantactinospora sp. WMMC1484 (assembly GCF_049315195.1). Lineage (NCBI taxonomy): Bacteria > Bacillati > Actinomycetota > Actinomycetes > Micromonosporales > Micromonosporaceae > Plantactinospora > Plantactinospora sp. WMMC1484. Next base: position 1,316,986 of record NZ_CP186055.1, on the reverse strand, counting down.
CCGGCGACGGCAGGGCGGCCGTCGGGGCCGGTTCCGGCCTGGTGGCGGCAACGTGCTGCCGCCCGGGACGCCGCGCTGGTCCGGGCGGTGCAGCTCGCGACCGTACTGCCGGTCTGCGCGCTGACCCTGGCGACCGGCGGCGACGACCTGCCGGTCCTGGCCCTCTGCCTGCTCGCCCTGGCCTGCGCCGCCCGGGACCGGCCCGTCGCCGCCGGGCTGGCGGTCGGGCTGGCCGCCGCGCTGAAGCTCTTCGCCTGGCCGGTCGCGCTGGTACTGCTGGTGCACGCCGTCGCCCGGGGCCGGCGGACCGGGCTGCGGTTGGCCGCCGGGGCGCTCGGCCTGCCGATCGTCGCGCTCGTCCCCGCCCAGCTCGTCGACTCGGCCGCCCTGGTCGAGAACGTGCTGCGCTTCCCGCTCGGCCACGGTCTGGTCAGCAGCCCGGCCGCGTCACCGTTCCCGGGCTATCTGATCGCACAGACGCTGCCCGCCGGCCGGGTGGTCGCCACCGCGCTGCTGATCGCGGCCGGAGCGCTGATCGCCGTCCTGCTCGTCCGCCGTCCGCCCCGCACGGCCGAGGCCGCCGCGCTCCTCTGCGGGTACGGGTTGCTCGCCGCGATCCTGCTGATGCCGTCGACCCGGTTCGGGTACCTGCTCTACCCCGCCGCCCTCCTCGGCTGGGTTCCCGCGCTCCGCCTCGCCGCCCCGGCCGGCGCGCCCGTGCCCGCGTCCGCCCGGCCGAACAGCCCGACGGCGGCGACCATCCCGTGAACCCGCCCCGCCCCGACGAGCCCGACGGGCCGCGCGGGCCCGACGAGCCGGTCCAGCCCGACGAGCCGGTCCAGCCCGACGAGCCGGTCCAGCCCGACGAGCCGGTCCAGCCCGACGAGCCGGTCCAGCCCGACGAGCCGGTCCAGCCCGACGAGCCGGTCGAGGCCGACGCGCTGGTCGAGGCCGCCCAGCCGGGTGCACCGGTCGAGCCCGACGAGCCCGACGAGCCGGTCACGCCGGCCCGGCCGGGCTGGGAGGTCTTCGCCGTGGTCGCCCTCGGCGGGGCGCTCGGCTCGGCCGGCCGATACGGACTCGCCGTCGCCTGGCCGCACGCCACGGCCGGCGTACCGTGGGCGACCCTGGTCACCAACCTCACCGGCTGCGCCCTGATCGGGCTGCTGATGCGGCTGGTCACCACTCGTGCCGGGGTGCACCGGCTGGTCCGGCCCTTCGTCGGCACCGGGATTCTCGGCGGCTTCACCACGTTCTCCACCTATGCCGTGGAGACCCGGGGACTGCTCGCCGCCGGCCGCCCCGGGGTCGCCGCCGGCTACCTGCTCGGCACGCTCGCCGGGGCGCTGGTCGCCATACGCCTGGGAATGTGGGCGGCGGATCGGCTGCGCTCGTGACCGGCGGAGGGAAGCCGGCGATGCCGACCGGCGGAGGAGATCTGGCGATGCCGGACGACGCAGGCGATCTGGCGATGCCGACCGGCGGAACGGAGCCGCGATGCTGACCGGGACGGCGGCGCCGCGATGCTGACCGGGACGGGGCTGACCTGGCTGATGGTGCTGGTCGGCGGGGCTGCCGGCGCGGTCGGCCGATTCACGGTCAACTGGCTGGTCGAACGCCGGTCCCGTCCCGCGCCCCGGGCGACCCTGGCGGTCAACGTCGCAGGCTCGCTCCTGCTGGGCCTGCTCGCCGGCACCGGCGCCGCGCTGCCGGGCTGGCTCGGGGCGCTGGCCGGCACCGGCTTCTGCGGGGCCCTCACCACCTGGTCGACGTTCGGCTACGAGACGGTGCACATGCTCGGGAGCGGGGCGGTCGGGCGCCGGCAGGCAATACTGAACGTCCTGGCCACCCTCGCCGCCGGGCTCGGCGCCGCCGCCCTCGGCTGGCAGCTCGGCAGCCTGTGATCGGCCCAGCTGAGCCTGTGACCGGCTCACGTGAGCCCGGCGATCGCGCCGCCTGCGAAGGCCACCTCGACGTGACCGGTGTCCTGATGATCGTCAGGGCGGCACTGCTCTCGACGAGTTTTCTGCGTCGTCTCCGGGCGGAGTACGCCGGTAGGGCGTAGACCTGAGACATGAACGCGACCTATCGGGATCGGGCGGAGGCCGGCGCCGTCCTCGCCGACCGGCTCTCGGCCGCCGGTGACACCGGCGTCGTCGTCCTCGGACTGGTCCGGGGTGGCGTGCCGGTCGCGGCGGCGGTGGCGGAGCGGCTGGGTGCGCCACTGGACGTGCTGGTGGTCCGGAAACTCGGCCTGCCGGAGGCACCCGAGGTGGCCTTCGGCGCCGTCGGCCCGGGCGGACTACGGGTACTCAACGAGGAGATCGCCGGCCGGCTGGACGACGCGGAGGTGGAGGCGGTGGTGCGGGCCGAGACCGCCGAGCTGGAGCGCCGGGAGCGGCTCTACCGGGCGGACCGGCCGCCGCTGCGGCTGGACGGCCGGACCGCGGTGGTCGTCGACGACGGACTGGCCACCGGCGCCACCGCCCGGGCCGCGGTCGGGGTCGCCCGGCAACTGGGCGCCCGGCGGGTGGTGCTCGCGGTGCCGGTCGGCGCGCCGGAGGCGTACGCGGTGCTCAGCCGCACCGCCGACGAGGTGATCTGCCCGGAGCGGCCGGCCGACTTCGGTGCCGTCAGCCGTTACTACGACGACTTCCACGAGGTGCCCGACGCGGAAGTGGTGGCCGCGCTGTCGGGAGGTGGGTGAGGCGACCGGGTACCGTCGAGTGATGCAGATGACCTGTCCGAAGTGTCGTGGCGACATGCGCCAGTACGAGCGCAGCGGCGTCACGGTTGACCAGTGCACCGAGTGCCGTGGCATCTTCCTCGACCGGGGCGAGTTGGAGAAGCTGTTCGAGGCCGAGGCCAACTGGAGCCAGCAGCAGTCACCGGCGCGGCCCGCAGCGGCGCCCGGTGCCGGCTACCCGCCTCCGCCCCCACCGCCCCCGCCCGCGCACCAGCCCGGCTACGGAGGTCCGAGCCACGCCCCGCCACCGCCGCCACCCCCGCCCGGCCACGGCTATCCGCCGGCCCCGGCGTACGGGCAGCCGCACTACGGCTACCACGGGCACTACCGGCACAAGAAGCGGAAGGGCTTCCTGAACGAGTTCTTCGACTGATCCACACCGCCGGCAGGCGTTCCGGGCTCCGCCGGGAGACCGCTCGGGCTGCCGCCAGCTGACGGGTCTTCGCCGGATTCCCGTGCCCAGGCAACGAAACCCGCGCACCGACGGGCGGGCGGATGTCCCTGGGTGCGGGGATCCTGTGCTCTGCGGGAACGTCGCGCCGGGAGGTGGCGGGTGGGCGGCACGGACGGACCCCGGGTGGCGGGCAATCGCGCCGCCCGGGCAGGGGGCAACGGGGCACGCCGGGCGGCGGGCAACGGCGCCGGTCGGGCGGTGCGCGACCACGCTGCCCGGGCGGTGGGTCTGCGGCAGCGTGCGCTCGGCTCGGCGTACGACCGGATCACCGCGACCGTCGACGGCCTCGCCGACGCCGACCTGCTCCGGCCGACGCGCTGCCGGGGCTGGCTCGTCGTCGACCTGCTGCAGCATCTCGTCCTCGACGCCCAGCGGGCGCTGGTCGCCCTCGCCAGCCCGGCGGAGGGTCCCGCCGACGTCGACGGCGTGAGCTACTGGCGGTCGCCGGGCGACCCGGACGAGGGGCGGCACGCCACCTGGGTACGCCGGTCGGCCGCTGCCTTCGACCGGCCGCGCGGGGTGGTCCGGCTGTGGACCGACACCGCACCGGCGGCGGTCCGGGCCGCTGCCGCCGCCGACCCGCATGGCTACCTGGCCACCCAGGGACACGTGCTGGCGGTGCCGGAGTTTCTCGCCACCCTGGTCACCGAGGCGGTGGTGCACCACCTCGACCTGACGGTGGAGTTGCCCGACGCGCCGGGGCCGGAGCCGGGCGGCGTCACGATCGCGGTGGCGACCCTGGACGGGTTGCTGAGCGACGAGGCGATCCGCCCGGCCGACTGGTCGGACGTCGACTATCTGTTGAAGGGGACGGGGCGGGCCCCGCTGACCGCGCACGACCGGATGGTGCTCGGCGAGGCCGCCGGTTGGTTCCCGCTGCTGGGCTGAGCTGTTCCCGCTGCTATTGATCTCTTCGCTGCTGCTGGTCCGGGCCGCGGCCCGGCGGCGACCGGTGCCGGCGGGTCAGACGATCGCCATGTCGACGAAGCGCGAGAGGTGGAGCTGTGCGGCCACCGTCACCGTGTCGGTCGGCCCGTTCCGGTGCTTGGCGACGATGAAGTCCGCCTCGCCGGCTCGGGGTGACTCCTTGTCGTAGTAGTCGTCCCTGTGCAGGAGTATGACGACGTCCGCATCTTGCTCGATCGAGTTGTGCGCGGCTATTCCGTTCGCGATGAAGTTGTGGAGTCCCAGCACGGTCGCGTCGTACACTTCACGCTCACCCACGGGCTCGACAGAACGCACCTCGTCCCAGAAGACGTCATTGGTGGCGTGCAGCTCCAGATCCGCACAGTCCAACACCCGGGCAACCTCGGCAAGCCGGGCACGGCTCGGTGCCCGCTTCCACAGGGCGCCGCCGCGGAACCGGGTCTGCGCTGATGCCGCGAACGCCCGGTGTGACACGCCACGTTCGGTCAGCGCTTCCCGAACCCGATCCCACACCTCACGCGGCAGGGTGTCGACGGTGGTGTTGCTATTCGTCGCCTCCTGGATAGCCGAGAGGAGCCGGTCGCATGCCTGTGCCCGGTCGCCGTACACACCGATTTCGCGTAGGAAACGAAGCTGGTCGTCGCGCTCAGGGACATCCAGCGTGTACTGCGGTCGCTGCCCTTGCCCTGGAATCTCCCTGATTCGTGCGGTGATGCCGTAGCGCAGCAGCAGTCGGGCGATGTCCTCGAGCATTCGGCGACTGGTGGAGGCGTAGTACACCCGCCCCCCTCGCCCGGCCTTGTTGACCGTCACCGAGCCGTCCGTTGCCCAGAGGTGCCGGAGGAACAAGGTGACCTGCTCCTTCGGCAGGGCGAAGACCTCGGAGGGTACGAACTTCTCGTGCGACCGCAGCCCGAGCAGCCCAAGACCATCCAGCCACTCGGCGACAGGGTTTCGGCGACCCCGGACGAGGCGGTCGGGAGCGGGGAGACGCAACGTGGTGACACGGGCCGCCGGATGGTCGTCGCGAACCGCGGTGATCCCGAAATCTCCTGCCGCGGCCGCCACGGCGGCGAGGTTCTCCTCATCCCGGCTGGCATACCGGATCGGCTGCCTGTGGACGAAGGATCCATCGCCGAGGAGGTGAGCAAGCATGATCACCCGCGCGTTCGGCCACGGTCGAACCGCCAGAGGAGCCGGGATGTGCCGAGGCGTGGCAAGCCGGGAGCCGATCGTCAGCTCGCGCAGCGGAACCCAACCGTCGACCGTCAGGAATGGGTGGTTGGCGGTCGCCTCGATCTGCTTGCCCGAAGCAAGGGTCATCCGGTAGACCTGCTGGGTCCCGCTGGGGAATGCATGAGTCAGGGTGCGGGCCGCATACCTCAACTTCTCGTCCAATGCCCAGACAGGGATCCCCCGTACGCCGTTCGTCAACAGCTCCCCGAGGGTGATTTCGGCGTTTGTGTCGGCGCGGATGAGACGGGTCTCAGCGGTAAGGCACCCAGATTCGCGCAGATCGGACAACTGCGGTCGCTTGTCGGTACGCTGCTCCGGCCCACGGTTCAGCTGACTGACCGCGATCACCGGACACTCGACCTCCTTGGCCAGCAGCTTCATCCCTCGGGACAGCTCCGCGACCTCCTGCTGGCGGCTCTCGGTCCGCTTCGGTGAACTCATCAGCTGGAGGTAGTCGACCACGATCATCTTGAGGTCGTGCCGCTGCTTGAGTCGACGGGCCTTCGCCCGGATCTCCATCAGGTTCATGTTGGGGGTGTCGTCGACGAAGAGTGGCGCCTCGCTGATCTCACCCATCCGACGGGCCAGCTTGGTCCAGTCGTCGTCGGAGAGCTGCCCGCTGCGCAGGACGTGCAACGGCACCCTCGCCTCGGCCGAGAGGAGCCGCATCACGATCTCGACCTTGCTCATTTCGAGCGAGAAGATGGCGCTCGCGCAGTTGTGCCGGATCGCCGCGTTCCTGGCGAAGTCCATCGAAGCCGTGGAGTTGTGGGTCGGGATCATCGACCGGCCGGCCAGATAGAGGTGGTCGGCGTTGTCGACGGTGACGCAGCGGACCGGAACACTCGGCACCTGCCGGACGTCGACGATGTATCGACTGCCTGTTGGCTGCGGGCCGACATCTCGTCGCCGGGCGGCGTGCGCCTCCCGCTTCCGGCCCAGCCGAAAGATGTCGTCAAGCGCGCTGAAGTCCAGGATGTAGGCCGTCGAGGATTCCTCCGAACGTCCGCGAACCCGCCTCTCGGTAATCGTGCAGCGGTGCCCGAGGCTGACAACCAGCTCGTACACATCGAGTGTGAGCCGGCGGGACGTCGCGGCGAACTGCAGATCGCCGGTCGGGGCGACCGTGCCGGCCGTGTCCATCAAGCCGGCGAGCAGAGCGTGCCGCTGGGCTTTCGAGGCCCTCAGGTATTCCGCGGGAATGTGCTTGTCGTCCAGCACACCCGCCTCCCGAAGGGCCGCGCCGCTGTCTCCGTCGCCGAGCCACACGCCCAAGGTGTAGGGAGGGACGGGCAGCTCGCGCTCAGGCAGGTCCAGAGCGTCGCAGTTCTGCACGGCGTGGTTGGCACGCCCGTCCGCGCCGACCCGTATCGATGTCGCGATCTCGGCGGTGGTGTGGACCTGACTGTGCTCGGCCGTCGTCGCGGCGGTCATCACGCCGCCGGCACGTTGACCGAGAGCAGCGATCGATGCCCGCCGCGGGTACGTCGGCAGCACGCCGGCGAGGTGCCGCCGGTGGGCCCGCGTGGTCGTCTTCCACAGGTGTTCGGCATCCGCCACCAGCACCGAGCCGTCGGAGAACTCGACCTCGTAGCACGGCCGGTTGTGCATGACGTCGAAGGCGTTGGTGACCGTGGTCGGTCGGCCGTCCGCGCCGAGCAACTGGTCTCCGACACCCACGTCCCCCATCGTGGTCCACCCGCTCGGGGTGGGCAGCGGGGTGTCCAGTGCGAGGGCCTTCCCGAGACCCGGTCGACCGGCCACGATCACCAACTGCCCGGGATGCAGCCCGTTGAGCAGCCGATCCAGGTCGGTGAAGCCGGTCGGTACGCCGGTCATCACGCCGCCCTGCGCGCCGACCGCCTCGATCTCGTCCAACGTCGGCTGGAGCATGTCGGCGAGCACGGCGAAGTCCTCGCTGACCCGGCGCTCGGTCACGTCGTAGACGGCCTGCTGGGCCAGGTCCACCACGTCGTCGACGTCCCGCCCGCCGCCGGACGACGAGCCGTAGCCGAGTTGGACGATCCGGGTGCCCGCCTCGACCAGGCGGCGCAGCACCGCGCGCTCGCCGACGATCCGGGCGTAGTAGGCCGCGTTGGCGGCCGTCGGCACGCTGGCGATCAGGGTGTGCAGGTAGGGCGCGCCACCGATCCGGGCCAGGTCGCCGGAGTCGGCGAGGGCGGCGGCGACGGTGATCGCGTCGGCGGGCTCACCCCGGCCGTAGAGGTCGAGGACCGCGTCGAAGACGGTCGCGTGCACCGGCCGGTAGAAGTCGTTGGAGCGGAGGATCTCGACGACGTCGGCGATGGCGTCCTTGGAGAGCAGCATGCCGCCGAGCACGCACTGCTCTGCGGCGATGTCCTGCGGCGGGGTCTTGTCGAACTGCCCGTCCCGCGGCGGCGGGGACCCCGTCGCCGGCGTGGACGGGCGCGGCTCCCCACGGATGTCGTCGGTGACCGACACGGATCTCCCCCTCCGCCATACCGGCTGGCTCACAGCGAACCGCCGACGTACGACATTTCTGACCGCCGGCGTGCGACACGTACCGCCCCGACCCCGCTGCAGGCCGGACCGGCCCTGCCCGGTCGGCTCGGCCGGGGGATGCCGGGACGGGTGGCAGGGTCAGGGCGCAACGATACGGACGTCGAGGTCAGCGGCTCAACCAGGTCGGTGGACGGAGCTCGGGACAACCTGTGGACTGCGCTCGGCGGGGGTGTGCGCGGCCCTGTGCACAGGCTGTGGACAGGGATTGGGGACGGTAGCCTGGGCCAGCCCTGACCTGCGTCGACTCGGTCCCCAGCTTGTGGAGGAAAGAAACAGGTCAAATTCGGGCTACCGGGACGGCGTATCATCGGGCAACGGCAATCCTGGGTACGGCTACTCACGACGACGTGCCGGACTCCTCGCGATCGACTTACCAGAAAGGTCACGCCTCGGCTGTGGACCATCGGGATCGGGGGCGGGGTGAGCTCGCCCGACACGAGTGGCAGGACAGTGGCGCCCGGAGCGACCCGGCGACGCCCTGGCCGAGCGATCCTTATGCGCGTCCGGGCGGCACCTACCGCACGCCGAGCCGTCGCCGGGCCCGGCACCGCGGCGCGCCGGACCCCACCGACGACTACACGCCCTCCTGGGCCCGGGAGTCCACCGAACCGCTGCGGCCGGGCGTCTCCCCGACATCCGCCGAGACCTCCACATGGGCGGCGGACTCCGATCCGGATCGCCGCGCCGGGGGCCGCCACCTCCGGGCCGACCCGCCGACCGGACCGTCGACGGCGGGCGCCCGGTCGCCGGGATCCTCGGGCCGTCGGATCGGCCCGGAGGTGACCTGGGACAGTACCGGTGAATACTGGCACGGTCCGGGCGAGGCGGGCGACACCGCCGCGGCTGACACCGCCGCGGGCGACACCGCCGCAGGCCGCGCGAGCGCCGCCGGAGGATGGCGGGATACCGGTGACACCGGCACCCGGTGGAGCGCCGGGGCAACCGGGGCAACCGCCGGCGGTTCCGCCGGCGGTCCGGCCCCCGACGGCCGGGCGACCGGAAGGCGCGGGGCGCGTCGGGCCGGCGGCGAGCCGCGCCGGGACGAGACCGACCACTGGGCCGCTGCCGCCCCGACCAGCGGATGGATCGCGGCGGCGCCCACCACCGGTGGATGGTCCGACTCCCCGACCAGCAACGGGTGGATGGCCGACGCCCCCACCTCGGGCGCGTGGAGCGCAGCCGCGCCCACCACCGGTGCCGGTGCGCCTGGCGATCTGCCCGACGACCGTTACCCGGCGTCGAGGCGCGGCCGGCGGCGCCGGTCCGACCCGGACGACGACCCTACGGCGGCACCCACCTCGGGCTGGGGGGTCGGAGCCGGCGACGAGCCCGCCGCAGGCGCTACCCGCGGCGGTCGGCGGCGGCGGCCCGACCACGCCGAGACCGCACCGAGTTGGCTGGACCGGACCGAGGGATCGGGGTCCGGCCGCTGGGGCGGGGCCGGCGGCCAGGGTGACGGTGACGGTGACGGCGGCGGCCGAGCGGCGGCCGACGCGGCGCCACGTTCCGGGCGTCGACGCCGCGCCGAGCGGGCCGGATGGCAGCCAGAGGATCCGGTGGGCGGCGAGGCTCCGTCCGCCGGTCGACGGCGGTCCCGGCACGCGGCCGAGGATCCGACCGAGGTGGCGGCGCCACCACCGGAACCCACCTCGTCGGCCGGACCGGGGGAGGCCGGCAGGTCAGGGGCGACCGCCCGGTGGATCGGGTCGTCCGGTGCGGCCGGCGGCGGGACCGGCAGCCGTGCCCGGGGCGCCGACCCCTCGCCCGGCGCCGGCGGCTGGAGCGGCATCGGCGGCACGAGCGGCCGGGCCGGCCGGTCGACGCGTGAACCGGATGCCGAGCCCGTGCGCCGGGACCGGGACTCCGCCGGACCGGTACGCGGAAGCACCGAGGACCGGGGCGGGCGGGCCCGGCGCGCCGATCCCGGGCCGTCGGTCCGCAGCGATTCCGGACCGACGTCGGGGTGGCGTGATCCTGGGCCGTGGGAACGGTTCGGGGACACCGGCATGCTCGACCCCGTCACCGATTCCGAACCGCCGGACACCACGGCCGGGCGCCGCCGGGGCCCGTCGGCCGGCAGCGACCGCTGGAGCGGGCCCGCCGATACCGGCCGCTGGGACCGGACCGACCCGAGCGGGTGGGACAGGTCCACCGACACCGGCCACTGGGACCGGTTCACCGACACCACCGAGTGGCGGCACGGCGAACTCACCGGACCGACCCGCGAGGGCGATGGCGGACGGGAGAGCGCCGTCGGCGGCGCACCCGGTGCGGCTGCGGACCGGACCGCCGAACCGGAGACCGGAGACGCCTTCTGGTCGGGTACCAGGCTGGCCGGTGACGATCCGCGCTGGATGGGCATCCCGGACTCGGCCCCCCGCTCCCCTGCCGTCGCGTTTCCGCCGTCCGCCCGGCCTGCGACACCGGCCCGGCGACAGGGCGATCTCCCGCCGACGCCCCGGCGGCGGGCCGAAGCGGCACCGGTCAGCGGCCGTGCCGGCGTGGCGGACCGGACCGGCGTGGCGGGCCGTGGAGGTGCGGTGGGCTATGCCCGGGGCACCGGGGGTACGGGCACGAGAGCCGGGCGGCGACCGTCGGGCGCCGGTTCGCTGCCGTCGACGACCAGGACGGGCCGTCCCAGTCCACTCAGCCGGCGGCTCGAAGACGATCTGCTCGATGCGCAGCCCAGCGGCCCACTCGCCGCCGTCCTCTACACCGCCGCCTGGTACGCGGTCGCCGTCCTCGGCATCTTCGTCTGGGTACTCACGCTCGACGCGAGCGTGCCGGTGGACTGCGTACCCGGCGTCTCCGGCGGCTGCGAGTCGGAGCGGTCGCAGGCGATGTCCGCGCTGCTGGGCGGGGTGCCACGGTTTCTCGCCGCGCTCGCGACCGGTCTGGTGGTCGCCGCCCTGGTGCGCTGGTTCAACCGTACCTGGCGTGCGGTGACGGTGGGGCTCGCGGCCGCGGTCGTCGGCGGCGGGCTCTCCACGGTCATCTTCAGCGCGATCAGCGGCCAACCGATCGGCTGAGTGCTCGCCCGACGCGCCCGGCCCTGACAGACCGGGAAAAGATTGCGCTGCCGCTCCGGAAGGGAGACCGCGCAGACCTACCTCTCCCGGCACCGCGAAGCTTTCCTCGGCACCCGCGACGGTTCCCTCGTCACGGGCGCGGCGGACGAGGACCGGAGAGACATTCCGGGGTGTCGCCCCGGTTGGGACGGCACCCCGGATCTGTCTGTCTCCTGCCCGGATCGGGCAGCCCGTTACTTGCCCGGCACGACCTTCAGGTCGAACCGCGCGGTGACCTCCGGGTGCAGCTTGACCCGTACCTGGTGACTGCCGGTCGACTTGATGGTGCCGGGCAGTTCCAGCCGCCGCCGGTCGAGCGAGGGCCCACCCGCGGCCCTCACCGCGTTGACCACGTCGCCGGGTGTCACCGAGCCGAAGAGCCGCCCGCCGTTGCCGGCACGCGCGGTCAGGTTGACGGTGAGACCTTCGAGCTGGGCCTTTACCTCGTTGGCGTGCCCGAGGTCCCGGATCTCCCGTGCCTCGCGGGCCCGCCGGATCACCGTCACCTGCTTCTCGGCGCCCTTGGTCCAGGTGATCGCGAAGCCCTGCGGCAGCAGGTAGTTGCGGCCGTAGCCGTCCTTGACCTCGACGATGTCGCCGGGGCTGCCGAGGCCCGACACCTCCTGAGTCAGAATGATCTTCATGTCGGCGCCTCCCCTCAGCGGGCCGTGGCCGTGTAGGGCAGGAGCGCCATCTCGCGGGCGTTCTTGACCGCACGGGCGATCTGCCGCTGCTGCTGGGAGGTGACCCCGGTCACCCGCCGAGCGCGGATCTTGCCGCGGTCGGAGATGAACTTGCGCAGCAGCGCGGTGTCCTTGTAGTCGATGTAGGTGATCCCGTCCTTGTCGAGCGGGTTCACCTTCTTCTTCGGCTTGCGCAGTGCCGCAGCCTTTGCCATTGCTCTTGCTCCTGGTGTGCGATCCCGGGTGCTGTGCTTCACACCCGGTCAGAACGGGGGCTCGTCGTCGAAGTTTCCGCCGCCCGAACCGGACGAACGCGAGGAGGCGGGAGCCGCCGTGGCCCACGGGTCGTCGAAGTTGCCTCCGCCGCCCTGACCACCGCCACCACCGCCGCCGCCACCGGAGGCGCCGAACCCGCCGCCGCCACCGGAGCGCGACATCTTCTGCACCTTCGCCGTGGCGTACCGCAGCGACGGGCCGATCTCGTCGACCTCCAGCTCGATGACGGTGCGCTTCTCGCCCTCGCGGGTCTCGTAGGACCGCTGCCGGAGCCGGCCCGAGACGATCACGCGAGCACCGCGCTGCAACGACTCGGCGACATGCTCGGCGGCCTGACGCCAGACGGTGCACGAGAGGAAGAGCGGCTCGCCGTCCTTCCACTCACCGGATGCCTTGTCCATGAACCGGGGCGTCGAGGCGACCCGGAACTTGGCGACCGCGGCACCGGACGGGGTGAAACGCAACTCGGGGTCGTCGGTCAGGTTGCCGATGACCGTGATGGTGGTGTCTCCTGCCATGACCATCTCCTCGCGGACTCATCAGTCCCTGACAGGCTGCCAGAGCAGTACGACAGGGCCGATGAGGCTGATCCGGGCGTGCCGGAAACGCGTCAGCGCGTCTCCGGCCGAATGACCTTGGTGCGCAGCACGGACTCGTTGAGTCGCAGCTGCCGATCCAGCTCGGCCACCGCCGCAGGTGTCGCCTGCAGGTCGATGACGGCGTAGATCCCCTCGGCCTTCTTGTCGATCTCGAACGCGAGGCGCCGACGACCCCACACGTCGAGCTTCTCCACCGAGCCACCCGCGGTCCGGATCACGTTGAGGTACGTGTCGAGCGACGGGGCGACGGTGCGCTCCTCGAGGCTTGGATCGAGGATGACCATGATCTCGTAATGACGCAAGACGTGCTCACCTCCTCTGGGCTAGCGGCCACGGTCCTTCCGTGGCAGGAGGTCGTGCGTCGTTGCCGCGCGGTCTCTCCGGGGGATCCCGTCGCGCCGCGGACAACCTGAGCAGAATACCCGGTCTGCCGGTGCCGAGCCTCGCCGGACCCCCGGGCGCCGGTGGGCCGCCGACGATGCCGGTACAGCGACGCCGGCAGCCGCCGGGGTGAGAAGCGGCCGGGGGTGAGAAGAGCCTCCCGGCGGCCGCGGCGACCGGCAGGAGGCTTCTTCCGCGCAGAGCCGCGGGGCGCATCCCGTCCGCATTCTTTGGGTGGGACCTGGGGAGGAACGACCACACCGATGAGTTGGACGGAAGGCGCCCCGCGGAGCCTATTGTATTGTCATCTTACGCGACAACAGTCGGTGTTGGGCGCTGAGCGAGAATTGCCCGGATTGCCCCTGCCGAGACTCCGACCACACAGACGGTGGCGACCAGCGCCAGCAGGGGGCCCGGTCCGGTCGGCCGGGGCGGCTGGGCCGGCCGTACCAGGACGACGGAGCCCCCGCCGGGTCGGTCGGGCGGCGGAGGGTAGCTGCCCGGCGCGACGCGATGCGGCGCCTGGGCGCTCCGTGGGTCGGCCACATCGGGACCATGCGGCACCGACCCCACCTCGATCCGCCCCACCGATCCGGCGGGGAATATCCGGGCCGGTGCGACCGCGGTCGCGGGGGAAGGTGCCCCCGGCGCGGCGACGGCCACGCCGGACAGCAGCGGCGGCGTACCCGCGACGAGCGCGGCGACCGCTACGGTGGCGCGGCGGCGGCGCAGCGACAGGGCCACGTCTTCCCTCTTCCGGCACAGTTCATGGATCGACCCGGCCCGGAGATCGGGCGAACGGATCTCACCTGGAGAAACGATTCATCCGCCGCCCGGTAACGCGGGCCGGGGCGCCGGGGCGGGCACACCGACCTGCGGGACGCGGGTACGCCCGTCCCCGCCGGCACGACCGGCGCGACGTAGGCTCGCCTCCATGCGTATCGGAGCCCATGTCGACGCCACGGATCCGTTGGAGGAGGCGGCCCTCCGGAAGGCGGACGCGGTCCAGTTCTTCCTCGCCGATCCGCAGAAGGACTGGAAGACGCCGCAACCACGAACCGACGCGGACCAGCTGCGCGACTCCGAGGTGGACATCTACATCCACGCGCCGTACGTCATCAACCTCGCCACCACCAACAACCGGATCCGCATCCCGAGTCGCAAGCTCCTGCTCGGCCACGCCAGGGCCGCCGTCGCGGTCGGCGCGAAGGGCCTGATCGTGCACGGCGGGCACGTGAACGCGGGCGACGACCTCGCCACCGGCTTCGCCAACTGGAGGAAGGCGTTCGCCCAGGCCACCGAGGCCGGGGGGCACGGTCTCCCGGTGCTCGTCGAGAACACCGCCGGCGGTGACAACGCCTGCGCCCGGAGGTTCGACAACCTCGCCCGGCTCTGGGATGCCGTGGGCGAGTACGGCGTCGGCTTCTGCCTCGACACCTGCCACGCGCACGCGGGCGGGGAGGATCTGCTGGACATCGTCGACCGGGTGCTGGCGATCACCGGCCGGATCGACCTGATCCACGCCAACGGTTCCAGGGACGCCTTCAACTCCGGCCGTGACCGCCACGACAACCTGGCCAGCGGCACCATCGACCCGCAGTTGGTGGTCGCCGCGGTCCGCGCGGCCGGTGCGCCGGTCATCGTCGAGACACCCGGCGGGGTGGACGGCCAGGCCGCGGACATCGCCTTCCTCCGTGATCACCTCGGCCGGTAGGGACGGGATCGATGTCGACGGACCAGTCGAACGCCGCCAGCGAGGCAACGTCACCGAAGACCGCCACCGAGACGACCGTGCCGGACACCGCACCGGGCGGCATCACCGGACCGGACCAGCTCTCCGGGAGCGTTCGGGACGAGGCGGAAGGCAGGAGCCCGAGCGACGGGAACGCTGAGCGGGAGAACCCGAAGGGCGAGGACAGGCAGAAGGACGCGCGGGAAACGGACCCCAAGGACCAGGACCGGGAGACCGAAGACCAGGACCGGGAGGCCGAGGAGAAGAACAACGCGGAGGCCGAGGACAAGGACACGGAGGTTAGGACCAGCGAGGGGAAAGGAAAGAAGGAGGGGGACGAGGACCTGACGAAGGAGCCGACCGCCGATGCGGAACCGGCGAAGCGGGCAGACCCGTTCGCCGCGTTCGCGCCGGCACCGGAGGTGATCCCGGGCCGGCTCCGACGGATCGGCCGGGCAGTCGGCCGGCGGCTGGTCCACGAGTGGAGCCTGGCCGCACTCGGTGCCCTGGCGCTGGCCGTCCTGATGACCTGGCCGACGCTCCGCTACCCGCGCCACACCCTGCCGCAGGACTACTGGGACCCGACGCTACAGGCGTGGCAGGTCGCCTGGTCCGGGCACATCCTGTTGACCAAGCCCGCCCAGCTCTGGCAGAGCAACGCCTTCTTCCCGGAGACCTGGACCTTCGCCTTCTCCGACACGCTGCTCGGGTACGCGCCGGCCGGCATGATCGGCCAGGGCCCCGAGGCCGCGATCCTCCGCTACAACATCCTGTTCGTCCTCGCCCACGCGCTCGCCACCGTCGGGGCGTACGCACTGGTGCGGCAGCTCGGCTCGGGCCGGATCGGCGCGGCGGTCGCGGGGATCAGCTTCGCGTACGCACCCTGGCTGCTCGGTCAGGCCGGTCACCTGCACGTCCTCTCCAACGGCGGCATCCCGCTCGCCCTGGCCATGCTGGCCCGGGGGCACGGCTGGTCACTCCGGCACGGCTACCGGCCCGAACTCCGCCGCTCCGGCTGGGCCTTCGCCGGTTGGGTGGTCGCCGCCTGGCAGCTCAGCCTGGGCTTCGGCATCGGTCTCGTCTTCGCGTACGTGCTGGGCCTGATCGCGGTCGTGGTGCTGGCGAGCTGGCTGGTCCGGCGCATCCTGCGCCGGCCACGGCAGCCGTTCGGGATCCGGTTGCTGCTCGCCGACTTCTGGGGCGGTGCGGTCTTCGTCGCCACCGGCGCACTGCTGGCGATCCCCTACTTCAAGGTCGCCGACCTGCATCCCTATGCGCGGCGGACCGCCGAGGATCTGCACAACTACTCCCCGCCGCCGGGTGGCTTCCTCACCGCTCCGCCGGAGTCGCTGATCTGGGGGGACCTGCACGAGCCGGTCCGGGCCGGGCTGCCCGGGTTGCCGGAGACCACCCTGCTGCCCGGCTACGCCCTGCTGGCACTCGCCGGTGCCGGCCTCGTCTTCTCGATCTGGACGGTACGCCAGCGCCTGCTGCTGCTCGCCGCCACCCTCGTCGCCGGGGTGCTGGCGATGGGCACCCGCTTTTTCGGCGGCACCTTCAGCTACCTCCCGCTCTTCGATCACCTGCCCGGCTGGGACGGCCTGCGTACGCCAGGGCGGCTGATGCTCTGGGTCACCCTGCTGCTCGGCGTGCTCGCCGCCGGCTCGGTCGGGGCGTTCGCGGAGCGGGCCCGGCAGATCTCGGCCGCCGAACGGATACCACCCCGGCCGGGCCCGATCCTCCGCCTGGTCACCCTGCTACCGGTGGCCCTGGTGCTCGCCGAGGGGCTCAACACGACTCCGCATCCGGTGGTGCCGCTGCAACCGGCGGCGATGCGGGTCGAAAACGGCCCGATTCTGGTGCTGCCGTCTGACCAGAAGACGGACCAGCACGTGATGCTCTGGTCGACGAGCAAGTTCCAGGACATCGTCAACGGCGGCAGCGGGTTCACCCCGCAGCGCCTGGCGGAGGTACGCGAGGTGACGGCGAACTTCCCCGACCAGGCGAGCATCGACTACCTGCGCACCATGGGCGTGCGTACGGTGGTCGTGCTCCGGGACCGGGTGGCCGGCACTCCGCTGGAGGCCACCGTGGACCTGCCGGTCGACACCCTGGGCATCAGCCGGGAGGATGTCGGGGAGACCGTGATCTACCGGCTCTGATCGATCGCCGTCCCCGCCTGGACAGCCATCCCGGAGCCGCCGGAAGCCGTTCAGACGCTGGCGGCGGGTGCCGGGTCCGGTGCGGGCCGGCCCCGGATGCGGCGCAGCCATCCCGCGTCCTGCGCGCCGTCGTAGACGCCGCCGTCGGGGTCGTCGGGATAGGTGCTCCGGACCGGGTCGCGCTCGGGATGCAGGATCTCCCGGATGATCAGCACGCAGAGCACCGCGACGGTGGTCAGCCGGAACGTGGCGGCGAGCACGAAGACGCCCTCCGGGAAGACCTGCTTCCCACCGGCGACCAGCAGTTCGCCGTAGAAGGCGAGGAAGTAGCCGACCTCGGCGATCTGCCAGGCGAGGAAGGCGCCCCAGCGCGGCCGGGCGAGCACCACCAGCGGCAGCAGCCAGAGGTTGAACTGCTGCGACCAGACCTTGCTGAAGATCAGGAACGCCGCGACCATCAGGAAGACCAGCGCGGCCAGTCGGGGGCGGCGACGCGCGAAGAGCGCCAGCGCACCGATGCCGAGGAAGGCGAGGGTGATCAGGGCGTACGAGAGGGTGTTCAGGGTCGGGATGTTGTCGCTGAGCCACTGGAACGGCCCCCGGTCGCCGGGACTGCCGCTGTTCCACTTGGAGTCCAGGTAGCGACCGATGTACCAGAGGGTGCCCCAGTCGATCGCCCGTTCGCTGTTGAGGTCGAAGAAGCGGCGCCAGTTTTCCGGATAGAGGATCGCCATCGGCAGGTTGACCGCCACGATGGTGACGATCGCCGAACCGATCGTCACCATCATCTCCCTGACCCGGGCGGTACGCAGCCCGAGCAGGAAGAGTGGCCAGAGCACGAAGAGGGGCCAGAGTTTGGCCGAGGTGGCGAGCCCGAGCAGGATCCCGGCGGCCAGGGGTTGTCGTTTCGCCCAGGCGTACATGCCGATCGCGGCGAGCCCGATGGCGAGCAGGTCCCAGTTGACGGTGGCGGTGACCAGCAGCGCGGGGGAGAGTGCGAACATCGCGGCGTCCCACGGCCGGCGGCGGCGCAGTGCCAGGATCATCGCCACGGTGGCCACCGCGAGCGCTCCGAGGACCAGCACGTTGAGGTTGTAGAACCACTGCGCCTGGTTGATCTCCGGCCGGTCCGCGCCGATGTTGTGCACCGGTAGGCCGAGCGCGCCCATGAAGTAGCCGGTGACCACCGGATATTCGACGGGGTGGTCCCGGTAGGGCACCTTGCCCTCGTGCAGCCCTTCGGCGTAGTACAGCGCCAGGACGTCGGTGTAGCAGAACCGGGTGTACTGGATGTTGTTCTGCCAGGCGCCGTCCTGGCAGGGCGACTTCTGCACCCAGTGCAGGGCGAGGGTGAGGCAGGTCAGCGCCAGCACGATCCGGGCGGCGGTCCAGAACCGGCCGCTGGCCTGGGTGCCCCGCCGGTTCGCCCCGCTGGCGTGCTCGCCCAGCGGGCCGCCGATCACCTCGGAGAGCCCCCGGACGAAGCCGTCCGACCGGGACGGGTGGTCGGCGTTTTCAGGTTCGTCGATGCCAGCCGGCGACTGCGCGCTCATGAACAGGCATCCTGCCGTACCGGACGGGGTTCCGTCCCCCCGGTCCACCGTGTCGGCGCGGGAAGTCGGAAACGCGGCCGGCGGCCGGGTCGCGGGACCCGGCCGCCGGCCGCATCGATCGAGCTGTCTCAGTTTCCGGGTACGCGGGGCACCGCCGGACGGCTAGCCACCACCACCCCGGCCGTTGCCGCCACCACCACCGTCATCCTCACCCGGTGGGACGTCCGGATTACCGCCGCCGGGGTTACCTCCGCCAGGGTTACCTCCGCCGGGGTTACCTCCGCCGGGGCAGAGCAGCGGGTTCGGGTTCGGGCCCTGGCAGAAGGGGTTGTCACCCGGGTTGCCGCCGCCGGGGCCGCCGTTGCCACCACCGGGCGGCGGAGGTGGCGGCTCCACCTTCTTCTTGCCGTTGCCCGCCTCCTTGTCGCCCATCTCCCGGGCGTCCGGCAGGGGAAGCGCCGGCGCGTCCTTGAGGGCGTCACCCATGAAGCGCTGCCAGATGTCGGCCGGCAGCCCGCTGCCGCCGATGTTCTTGTTGTTCTTGTCCTTGATCTCGGGCTTCTTGGAGTCCTTGCTGCCGACCCAGACCGCGGTCGCCAACTGCGGGGTGTAGCCGACCATCCAGGCGTGCGCGTTGAACTCGGTCTTGTCGTATTCCCAGGTGCCGGTCTTGCCGGCCTCTTCCCGGCCCTGCAGGTTGGCGTTGCTCACCTTCGGGATGTTCTTCAGCACCGAGGTGACCTGGTCGGCGACGTCCTTCGCGATCCGCTGCTTGGGGTCGAGCTTCGCGCCACCGATCTTCTTCCACTGGCCGGTGTCCGGGTCCTGCTGCTCGATGGTCTTGACGAAGTGGGCCTTGTTGTAGACGCCGCCGTTGGCGAGCGTGGCAAGCCCGTTGGCGTGGTCGAGCACCGTTATCGGGTACTGCCCGTAGGCCACCACGTTGAAGAACGGATCCGGCGCCAGCTCCTCGGGCTTCTCCTTGGTCAGGTCGTGCCACTTCGGCGGGATGTCCTTCGTCTCCCACATCGTCCGGATGCCGGCCTGCCGGGCCATCGCCAGGACCTTCTCCGCGCCGATCTTCTCGGTCAGGTGGTAGAAGGGCACGTTGTACGACTTGATCGTTGATTCCTTCAGGGTGCAGGACTGGTCGCAGCTCTGCCGCACGTCGCGGCCCGCGTTCTGCACCTTGATCTCGGTGTCCTTCACCGTGAACGGCCGGGCGTCCCAGATCGACTCGATCGAGACGTCCTCCGCGATCCCGGCGGCCAGGGTGTAGACCTTGAAGCTCGACCCCGGCGGGTGACCGCCGCTGATGGTGCCGGCGGAGTCGGTGTTCAGGCCGGCGTAGTCGTAGTCTGCACCGCTGTCGCCGCCATAGTAGGCGCGTACCTCACCGTTCTTCGGGTCGACGGCGACCAGCGCGGCCATCAGGTTCTTGGGCTGGTCGTAGATCTCCGAGCCCTTCTTGCGCTGGGCCGCGGCCTCGGCCGCCTTCTGCATGTCCCAGTCGATGGTGGTGGTGATCTTGTAACCCTCGTCGCGGAGCGCGTCCGAGCAGTTGGACTTCCCGTTGGCGGCCGGACCGAGGGTGCAGAGGCCGCGCTCGGCCATCTCCAGCTTGACGTAGTTGACCACGTTGCCGGCCGGGGTCTTCACCCCGAAGGCCTCGTTGGCGCTCTTGCGCGCCAGCACCTTGGGGTAGGTGAGCTTGGCCCGCTCCTCCGCCGCCAGCCAGCCCTTCTCGACCATGCCGTCGAGGACGTAGTCCCAGCGCGCCTTCGCGTCCTCGGGGTTGTCCGCCGGGTCGTAGCCCTTGTGCCCGGTCGCCTTGTCGATCTGCGGCTGTTTGATCACCGCCGCCAGCACCGCGCCCTCGGCGACGCTGAGCTTCGCCGCCGGCTTGCCGAAGTAGGTCTGCGCCGCGATCTCGATGCCGTACGCACCCCGGCCGAAGTAGATCGTGTTGAGGTAGTGCTGCATGATCTCGTCCTTGCTGAACTGGTCGTTCAGCTTCGAGGCGAGGATCGCTTCCTTGACCTTGCGCTGGTAGCTGTCGTCCTGGAGGTCGTCGTACGCGTTGCGGGCGTACTGCTGGGTGATGGTGGAGGCACCCTGCTTGCTGCCGCCGGTGAAGTTGTTCCAGGCGGCCCGGGCGATGCCGACGTAGTCCACACCGTCGTGGCTGTAGAAGTTCCGGTCCTCGGCCGAGGCGACGGCCCGCTGCACCTCCACCGGGATCTGCTTGATCGTGACGATCTGCCGGTTCTCGTCACCGAGCTTGGCGATGACCGTCTTCTTGTTCGCCGCGTAGACGGTGGTCGCCAGCGGCAGCGGGAGCTGGTCCGGCATCGGGACACTCGTCGAATACCACGTCCCGGCCACCACCCCGCCGCCGGTGAGCATGATCAGCACGGCGAAGCCGGCGATCAGCAGGTTCATCCGCTTGCGCTTCTTGGCCCGCTTCGCGGCCGCCGGGTCGAGGGCACCGCGACGGCCCCGCCGACCCCCCGGTCCGGCCGGGTCGTCCGGCCCACCGGGACCGGCCGGCGAGACGGGTACGACCGCCCGGCCGACCCGCGCCCGGCCGGCGGCGCCGTTCGCGCCGCCGCCACTGACCGAGGCGCTGCCGCTCACCGAGGCGCTGCCTACGCTGGCCCGTCCGCTGGAGGCCCGTCCGGCGCCGTAGCCGCCGCCCGAGCCCGGTGCGTCGGGCGCCGACGCGCTGCCGACCCCGGCCCGGCCGCCGACGCGGGCCCGCCCCGGGCCGGCGGACCCGACCGAGGCCGACCCGGAGGCGGGCGAGACGGGCGCGGCCCAGCCACCGTCCACGGAGGCCCGACCCGGCGGTGTGGCCCGGCCGGCCGAGGCCCGGCCCGATGCCCCACCGGCCCGGCCGCTGTTGGCGGGCCAGCCGCTCCGGGCACCGTCGGAGGAGCGGCGGGCGGCTCCCGGGTCGTCCCGGGACGGGCGCTGGTATGGATCGTCCGCTGCTCCGTGGTCGCCGTCCGCGCCCGGGTACTGGGCCCGACCGCGCGCGGAACTAGGATCGCCGTACGAGTTCATTTGTCACACCCTGCCGGTCGCGATGATGGCCACTCGCGCCACCACCGGGTTGCCGTGAGCTGGAACACGCCCCGCCGGACACGGGTTCTGCCGATGTCCGGATAGCGCGATTTCGGAAAAAACCGGACTTATCCGGTTTGCTGAGAAGAACTCGTCCCGTCGGCGGAGGAAGTTCCCGTGGGCCGGGGGGCGAGTCAGGGTCACCGGCGCGCCTCGCGCCTTCGTCTGACCGCGGGGCCCGTCGCGGACGCGGACGCGGCCGCGCCGGCGGCGGACCCGGTGTCGACACCGAGGCCCTCGTCACCGGAGACGCCGTCCCGGCCGAGCAGGAACTGCTCGACGAGATGGTTCCAGTCACAGCCGCGGCACACCTCCACCACGTAGACCTGGAACTCACGCAGGGTCATCGCCAGCACCGACAGCTCCGCTCGGGTGCGCGCCTGGCCGGCCGACTGCTTGAGTTCATCGCCGTAAATGTAGTTGACGTGGGTCAGATTTTCGCGCCGGCAGACCGGACAGAGCGTCTCGGTCGGCTCGCCGTGGAACCGGGCAGCGTTCTTGAGATACGGCGAGGCGTCGCAGACCTCGTAGGTCCCGACCCGACCCGAATGCACCTCACGCAGCAGCGCTCGCTTCTGTAGCGAGTAGTCGACGACCTGGCGCTGCGAACGCATGGGCAGAAGAGTACTGGGTCCGGCCGGACGAGGCGACCGCCCTTACGCACTGTGATCAACCCTCTCCGCTGAGGGGTTTGCGCGGTTGCTCCGGAGGGTCTACCGTGCGATGTATCGGCCCGATACATCGAGCCGGTGAACGGGCTCCCAACGGCGGGCAGCCTCGGGAGGTCCGGGCGGGAGACAGGGAAGGGGCGCGCATGCTTGAGCTCGCCATTCTCGGCCTCCTGCAGGAGTCCCCGATGCACGGCTACGAGCTCCGCAAGGAACTCGCCGCCAAGCTCGGGGCGATCCGGGCGGCGATCAGCTACGGCTCGCTCTATCCGACCCTGCGTCGGTTGCAGGCCGCCGGCTGGATCACCGAGGCGGCCGAGACACCGGCCGGCGCGGAGGAGATCCCCGCGTTGACCAGCCGTCGAGGGCGGGTCGTCTACAAAATCACCGCGGAGGGCAAGGAACGGTTCGCCGAACTGATCGCCCAGACCGGTCCAGAGAGTTACGAGGACACCGGGTTCGGTGTGCACTTCGCGTTCTTCGCGCGTACCGACCGGGCGACCCGGCTCCGGATCCTCGAGGGCCGGCGCCGCAGGGTGGAGGAGCGTCGTGAGGGCCTGCGCGACGTGTTGAGCCGGGCGGCCGAACGGCTCGACGCGTACACGCTCGAGCTTCAGCGTCACGGCCTCGACGCCTGCGAGCGCGAGGTCCGCTGGCTGGAGGAGCTCATCGCCAACGAGCGCTCCGGCCGGACCCCGGATGGGTCCACCCCGGGCACCGCCCCGGGTCCGTCAGAAGAAAAGATCCCGCCTCCGCCTGGGAAGTCCAGGAACGAGTAGGAGCGGCCGTGATGAACACAAAGGAGGCAAACGCGATGGGCTCCGTCCGCGTCGCCATCGTCGGTGTGGGTAACTGCGCCTCGTCCCTGGTCCAGGGCGTCGAGTACTACCGCAACGCCGACCCGGGTGACCGCGTCCCGGGTCTCATGCACGTCACCTTCGGCGACTACCACGTCTCGGACGTGGAGTTCGTCGCGGCGTTCGACGTCGATGCCAAGAAGGTGGGCATGGACCTCGCGGAGGCGATCGTCGCCAGCGAGAACAACACCATCAAGCTCTGTGACGTGGCGCCGACCGGCGTCCTCGTGCAGCGCGGTCCGACCCTCGACGGGCTGGGCCAGTACTACCGGGAGATCGTCGAGGAGTCCGACCGCGAGCCGGCCGACGTCGTCGCGGCGCTGCGCGAGGCCCGGGTCGACGTGGTGGTCTGCTACCTGCCGGTCGGCTCGGAGGCGGCCGCCAAGTTCTACGCCTCCGCCGCGATCGAGGCGGGCTGCGCCTTCGTCAACGCGCTGCCGGTCTTCATCGCCTCCGACCCGGAGTGGGCGCAGAAGTTCACCGACGCCGGGCTGCCGATCGTCGGCGACGACATCAAGAGCCAGGTCGGCGCCACCATCGTGCACCGGGCGCTGGCCAAGCTCTTCGAGGACCGGGGAGTCGAGCTGCTCCGCACCTACCAGCTCAACTTCGGCGGCAACATGGACTTCATGAACATGCTGGAGCGCAGCCGCCTGGTCTCCAAGAAGATCTCCAAGACCCAGTCGGTCACCTCGCAGATCCCGCACGAGATCAACAAGGGCGACGTGCACATCGGGCCGTCGGACCACGTGCCGTGGCTGGACGACCGCAAGTGGGCGTACATCCGGTTGGAGGGGCGCTCCTTCGGCGACGTCCCGCTCAACGCCGAGCTGAAGCTCGAGGTCTGGGACTCCCCCAACTCGGCCGGCGTCATCATCGACGCGGTCCGGGCGGCGAAGATCGCCCTCGACCGGGGCATCGGCGGGCCGATCCTCTCCGCGTCGAGCTACTTCATGAAGTCGCCGCCGCAGCAGTACGCCGACCACGACGCCCACCAGGCCGTCGAGGACTTCATCGCGGGCACCATCGAGCGCTGAACCCCGTGCTACGGGCAGCGGGGCCGACCGATCTGGTGCGGCCCCGCTGCCGTCTGCCCGGGGATCAGCCCCAGGCGAGTGGGAAGGCGACCCGCGCCTCCAACTCCAGCAGCTTCCGTTTCCGGGGGAGACCACCACCGAACCCGACGAGTTTGCCGCCGGCACCGACGATCCGGTGACAGGGCACGATCACCGGGATCGGGTTGCGGTTGCAGGCCACCCCGACCGCCCGCGCCGCTCCCGGGTCACCCAGGATCGTCGCCACCTCACCGTAGGTGCGCGTCTCGCCGTACGGGATCTTGGACATCTCGGTCCAGACCGCCCGCTCGAACTCGGAGCCCCGACGTACCGAGAGCGGCACGCCGAATTCGGTCAGCTCGCCGGCAAAGTACGCCCGCAGTTGCGCGACCGCCGCCGCCAGCCCGGCCGCCTCCGGATCGGCCGCCCGGGACGGCGCGGTGACCGGCATCGCATCCTCCACCGGCCCGAAGCGCACGCCGCAGACGCCGACACCGTCGACCGCGACGGAGAGCTCCCCGATCGGGGAGTCGAGCACACCCCAGCGCATCCACCCATTCTCCACCCCACCGGCCCGGCCGCTGCCCCGCTGCCCCGGCGACGCACCCGCACCTCCACCTCCTCACGGCCGCACCCGTGATTGGGGAGCGTCCTGCTCGCTTCCACGGGTAGAACGCTCCCCGATCACGGGAGCCGACCCGGTCCGACGCGAGGGATGCTCAGTTAACCGGCTCACATTCTGACCGATCGGTTAGTTCCTGACCGATCGGTCAGGCAGGCTGGGGCACGGAGGTGAGCGGGATGGCACGCGGCAGGACACGCGAGGAGATCCTGGCCGTCGCGGCAGGGCAGTTCGCACACGCGGGTTTCAAGGGCACGTCCCTGCACGACATCGCGGTCGAGGTGGGCTGCTCGAAGGCGACCCTGCTCTACCACTTCGACAGCAAGGAGGCCATCCTCCTCGCCCTGGTCGCACCCGCCGCCCAGGATCTCGCCCACCTCGACGCCCGGCTCGGTGCGCTCGACGCCGACGCCGCCCGGGAGGCCGCCATCGACGGCTTCGTCGACCTGGTGGTGGCGTACCGACGGGAGGTCGCGCTCATCTACCACGACCTGCCGTACCTGCTCGACCATCCCATCTTCGCCGACCTGCAACCGGCGACCGCCCGGCTGGTCGCCGCCTTTGCCGGCCGGTCGGCAGACCCGGCGGACGAGATCGCCGCCCGGGTCCTGCTCGCCGGGATATCGGCGGTCGTCATCGACTGTCCCGACGACGACGCGGCCGAACTCCGCGCGGCGCTGGTCCGGGTGGCCCGCCGCGCGCTCCGCCCCGACACCTGAGCACGGACCACCACCCCCTGTCCCGCCGGGGCACGGATTACGACGACCAAGGAAGCGACGGACATGGCGACACTCCTCTACCGACTAGGCCGGGCCTCGTTCCGGCGCCGCCGGCTCGTGGTGGTCCTCTGGCTCGTCCTGCTGGCCGCGCTCGGCGGGGCGGCGGTGGCGTTCATGGGCCCGACGTCGACGAACTTCACCATCCCCGGCACCGAGTCACAGCGCGCGATCGACGCGTTGAAGCGGGAGTTCCCGGAGGCGAGCGGCGCGACCGGCACCATCGTGGTCGCCGCGCCCGAGGGGCAGCAGCTCGGCACGCCACAGCACCAGGCGGCAGTCGCCGAGCTGGTGGGCGAGGCCGGTGCGCTGCCCGGCACGGTCGGCGCGCTCGATCCCTTCACCACCGGTGCGGTTTCCCAGGACGGCCGATACGCGCTCATCCAGGTCCAGTTCGCCGAGCAGGCGGACGAGGTCACCGACGAGCAGCGTGAGGCGTACGAGGAGAGCGGCGCGGCGGCGACGGCGGCCGGCCTGCGGGTCGAACACGGTGGCGAGGTGATGTCCAGCGTGCCCGAGATCGGCTCCACCGAGGGCATCGGCGTACTGGTCGCACTGGTGGTGCTGGTCGTGACGCTGGGCTCGCTGGTCGCCGCCGGGATGACCATGCTCAACGCGCTGATCGGGGTCGCCGCCGGCATGGCCGGGCTGTACGCGCTGAGCAGCACCGTCGCGCTGACCAGCACCGCACCCGTGCTCGCCCTGATGCTCGGCCTCGCGGTCGGGATCGACTACTCGCTCTTCATCACCTCCCGCTACCGGCAGAACCTGCTGGAGGATCTCGCGCCCGAGGAGGCGGCCGGCCGGGCGATCGGCACGGCCGGCTCGGCGGTGCTCTTCGCCGGGGTCACCGTGATCATCGCGCTCGCCGGACTGGCCGTGGTCGACATCCCCTTTCTGACGATCATGGGTCTGGCCGCGGCCGGGACCGTGGCGGTCGCCGTACTCGTGGCGTTGACGCTGCTGCCCGCGCTGCTCGGCTTCGCCGGGCCGCGGATGCTGCCCCGCCGGCTGCGCCGGAGCGGGCCGGCCGTGGCGTCGGCGGCCGGCGCCGAGGGTTTCGGGTTCCGCTGGGCCCGCCTGGTCATCCGGCTGCGGATACCGCTGATCCTCGTCGCGGTCCTCGGCCTCGGCGCGCTGGCACTGCCCGCCGCCGACATGCGGGTCGCGCTGCCGGACCACGGCACCGCGCCGCACGGTACGCCGGAGCGCGAAGCCGCCGACCTGATCACCGAGGGGTTCGGGCCCGGTTTCAACAACCGCCTCGCGCTGGTGGTCTCCAGTGACTCGGCCCAGCGGACCGCCACGGTCGCCCAGGAGGTCACCGCCGCCCTCCAGGGCACCGAGAACCTGCTCGCGGTCAGCCCGCCGAACCCGAGCCGGGACGGGCTCACCATGCTGCTGGCGGTGATCCCGACGACCGGCCCGACCGACCCGGCCACCGAGACGCTGGTGCAGCAGATCCGGGACAGGGTCGAGCCGATCGACGGTACCGATGGCACCGAGGTCGCGCTGACCGGCCAGACGGCGGTCGGGATCGACGTCTCGGCGAAACTCGCCGGCGCGATGCCGTGGTATCTGCTGCTCGTGGTGGGCCTCTCGGTGCTGCTGCTGATGCTGGTCTTCCGGTCGCTGCTGGTGCCGCTGAAGGCGGCACTCGGCTTCCTGCTCACCGTCGGTGCCACCTTCGGGCTCACCGTGCTGGTCTTCCAGCAGGGTCACCTCAGTGACCTGGTCGGGCTGGACACCCCGGGGCCGCTGGTCAGCTTCCTGCCGATCCTGCTGATCGGCATCCTCTTCGGGCTCGCGATGGACTACGAGGTGTTCCTGGTCTCCAGGATGCGGGAGGACTTCGTGCACGGGGACACCCCGACCCAGGCCACCGTCAACGGGATGGGGCACGGCGCCCGGGTGGTGACCGCCGCCGCACTGATCATGACCTCGGTCTTCGCCGGATTCGTCCTGCTCGACGACCCGGTGATCAAGTCGATGGGCTTCGCCCTCGCGATCGGGGTGGCGATCGACGCCTTCGTGGTCCGGATGACGATCGTGCCGGCGGTGATCTCGCTGCTCGGCCGGAGTGCCTGGTGGCTCCCGGGCTGGCTGTCGAGGCTGTTGCCGAACGTCGACATCGAGGGCGAGCGGCTGCGCCGGCACCTGGCGGACCCCGAACCGGAACGCGTCCCCGCAGGCGTCTGAGCCGTCATCCGGCGGTCCCGGTCCGTCACCACCCTCCCACGAGCACGAGCTGGTGACGGATCGGGGCCCCGCGGAACCGGAACGTCACCGGACCGGGCGGCGCGGTTACCGACACGCGGCGGCGGAGCCGCTGGTCAACCCGATTATCGGACGAGGCAAACTTTTCCCGGTCCTCGGCGTCGAAGGCATCGGGAGGTGTGTCGTGGGCCGGGCGTCCGAGCGAGAGTTCACCGCATTCGTCCAGGAACGGGGCGATGCACTGCTGCGCGCCGCCCAGGCGCTCACCGGTAACCGCCACGCCGCCGAGGACCTGTTGCAGAACGCGTTGGCGAAGGCGTACGCCAGGTGGCCCCGGATCCGGGGCGACGCGGAGCCGTACGTCCGACAAATCCTCTACCACGACCAGGTGTCGGCCTGGCGGCGGCGCGGCCGGCGGGCCGAGGTGCCGCACGCCGAGGTGCCGGAGCCGGTCGGCGCCGGCGCGGAGCACGACCACGACACGGCGGTACGCCTGATGCTGCGCGACGCGCTGCAGATGCTGCCACCCCGGCAGCGGGCGGTACTCGTACTGCGCTACCTGGAGGACCAGACCGTCGAGCAGACCGCCGCCGCACTCGGTTGCCGACCGGGCACGGTGGCCAGCCAGGCCTCCCGGGCACTGAGCAAACTCCGGGAACTCGTGCCGGAGTTCGCGGAGCTGACGGAGCGGGTGGAGGCGGCCAGATGAGCGAGCGCGCGGAGCGGCTGCTGCGGGAGGCCGTACACGAATTGGCCGGCAACCCACATCAGTCGCCGGACCTCGTGGCCACCGCTCTGGTCCAGGGCCGGCGGATGCGACGGCGGCGGCAGGCGGTGGCGGCGGCAGCGGCCGCCGTCGCGGTCGGCGCCATCGCGGCACCGTACGTCTGGCTCCGGCCCGGCCCGGAGCCACCGCCCCTCCCGATCGGCGCGGTGCCCACGGCGACCGCCTCACCGGCACCCTCGCCGAACCGGTCGGATGGCTGGCGGGACGGGCCCGTGGCACTGCCGGGCGGCGCCCTGGTGCTCAGCGTCGCATCGTCGGTGCGGAACGAGCCGACCTGGGTGTACGACCCCACCCGGCGCCACTTCGTCAGCATCCCGGCCGAGTACACCGGGGTACGGGCGGCTCCGCACGGCATGGTCGCGGCGGTACGGCACAGTGGTCGCCCGGCCGAGGTCGGGCTCTACCAGATCCGCACCGGCGACGTGCGCTGGTTTCCCACCGGCAACAAGGTGCTGGCCACCGAGTGGTCGTCGGACGGCGGACGACTCTTGATCACTCTTCTCGACGAGAGGACCGGTGCCTATTCCATCGGGCTGTTGACGGCGACCGAGGGACCGCTCCAGCGGTATCAGGTGAAGGCGTTCCCCCTCACCTGCGGTACCGCCTGTCGCTTCAGCTGGCTGCCGAGCGGCAAGGAGGTGACCCTGGACGGACCCGATCCAGGCACCACCCCGTCGACGGTGGCCGGCCTAACGTTGCGCGGGCTGCAGCTCTTCAGTGCCGACGACGGCATCCCGACCCGGACCCTGGGCGTCGAAGGTGAGGTCGCCGGAGTGTCCGCCTGGTCACCGGACGGCTCGCTGGTGGTGGTAGCGGGTGGCGCGCCAGGGCTTCCGGGTGGGGCGCCGACCCCGCGGGCCCCGGTGCGGACGGACCGGGCCGGCGGGGATGCGCCCACGAGGGCCGGCACGACTCCACCCGCCCGACTCGTGCACGTGGAGACCGGAAAGGTACTGCGGGAGATGCCGACCGCCCAGGTCAGCTGGATCGGCCGCGACCGGCTGCTCTATCTGGACGACAAGGTCCGCCCCGGCCGGCTCACCGCGATACTCGTCGACACGAAGGGCACCGAGATCGAGCGGACCGAGCTGCCCGCCGGCCTGACCGGTGACGACGAGATCGTCGTCGCTGCCAGCTGAGGATCGGTAACGATCCGGTACGCACAATGCCCGCGGAGCAGGTTCTGCCGTCCCTCACGGATCGCGAGCGGCTACTGTCGCACGGACGTCCGGCCATGGTGGGTGCGGTGAACCTGGCCCCGATCCGCCGCCCACCGGCCGGCGTCCGGATGCTGCGGCCGGACCACACCGGCCGCTAGCGTGGGGCGATGGACCTCGATCCCGCGCCGCACACCGATCCGGTACTGCACAACCGGACCGCCTGGGACCGGCAGGTCGAGATGGGCAACGAGTGGTCGCGCCCGGTCTCGGCGGAGACGATTGCCCGAGCGCGCACCGGTGACTGGTCCGTCGTACTGATCGGCTATGAACCGGTGGACCGGAGCTGGTTCCCGGCCGAGCTGGTGGGGGTGCGGACACTCTGCCTGGCATCGGGCGGCGGGCAGCAGGGGCCGATCCTCGCCGCCGCCGGTGCCCGGGTCACGGTCTTCGACAACTCACCCCGCCAGCTCCAACAGGACGAGATGGTCGCCCGGCGCGACGGCCTGGAACTGCGGACGGTCCTCGGCGACATGCGCGACCTCTCCGTCTTCGCCGACTCCTCCTTCGACCTGATCTTCAATCCGGTCTCGAACCTGTTCGTCCCCGAACTCGCCCCGGTGTGGCGGGAGTGCTTCCGGGTGCTGCGCCCGGGCGGCGTGCTGCTCTGCGGTTTCGTCAACCCCGACGTCTACCTCTTCGACCACGAGGCGTTGGAGGGGCGGGGCGAACTGGTGGTACGGCACCGGCTGCCCTACAGCGACCTCACACACGTCCCGGCGGAGGAACGTGAGCGCGTGTGGGGTGCGGACGTACCGCTGGAGTACAGCCACACGCTGGCCGAGCAGATCGGCGGGCAGCTCGCCGCCGGGTTCGTCGTGGTCGGTTTCGCCGAGGCGCCACACCACTCGGACGCGACCGCCGGTTGGCTGCCCGGCTACTTCGCGACCCGGGCGGTCAAGCTCCGCACGGATCCCCCCGCACCGGCACGCTAGGCGGATGCGGCCGCCTGGCCGGGCATCACGGTCAGGGTGCCGACGCCGGCCGTCAACGCCAACATCCTCGTCGTCGGACGGCGGCCACCGGTCGGGTTGCCCGGGCCGGTTACCTTACAGTCGTGGCAGCGGGGACTCTGATCTTCCTCATCATCGGCGGCGCCGGTGTCGCGGTGCTGGCGCTCGCCCTGCTCGGCACGGAGTTGGTCCACCTCGGCAACCCGGACGTCGAGGGCCCGATCAGCCTGGAGGCGATCGCCGGTTTCGCCGGCGTACTCGGCTTCGCCGGAGCCGTCGCCAACGAGGTGCTCGGCGGGCACAGTCCGGCCCAGGTCGCGGCCGCGGGCGGCCTGGGCGCGCTGGCGGCGGTGCCGGCCGGTTGGCTCGCGGCCCGGATCTCCCGGGCGGCCCGCAACATGCGGACCGATGCCACCCCGACCCGCAACGACGTGGTCGGGGCACTCGGGGTGGTCGTCACTCCGATTCCGGAGGCCGGCTACGGCGAGGTGCGGGTTCGGGTGGGTGGCCATCCGGTGAAGCTCAACGCCAGATCCGAACGGCCGATCGCACTCGGCACACAGATCTTCGTGGTCGAGGCCCTGACCGAGACCAGCGTCCTGGTCGAGGCCTACTGACCGAGACCAGCGTCCCGGCCGGAGCTGACGACCGGGACCGACCCCGCCGGTCGGGCGCCGCCCACCCTGCCCGGTATTCACCCCTCACACACCATCACCACGTCGACCGCGCACGTCAAGAACACGATCCGAAATGGACGGTGTCATGCTGATCCTCGTCGCCATCGGCGGAGCAGTGCTCCTGGTCTTCATCCTCATCCTCTTCGTGCTCTCCCGGATCAAGGTCGCCGGGCCGAACGAGGCCTTCATCGTGACCGGCCGCAAGGGCCGTACCACCCAGGGCGCCGACGGCAGCCGCTCCACCGACATGTCCGGGCAGAAGGTGGTGCTCGGTGCCTCGGTCTTCGTCCTGCCGGTGGTGCAGAAACTCCAGTCGCTCGACCTCTCCAGCCGGCGGATCGACGTCAGCATCAAGGGTGCGGTGAGCAAGCAGGGCATCCGGACCGAGCTGCACGGCGTCGCCATCGTCAAGGTCGGCGGCACCGAGGACGCGATCCGCGCGGCGGCACAGCGGTTCCTGCACCAGCAGGACGAGATCGACAGCTTCACCCGCGAGGTGCTCGCCGGTGCACTCCGGTCGATCGTCGGCCGGCTCACCGTCGAGGAGGTCATCCGGGACCGGGCGGCCTTCGCCAGCGCGGTCGCCGAGGAGGCCGAGCACTCGATGACCAACCAGGGTCTGGTGCTGGACACCTTCCAGCTCCAGGACATCCTGGCCGAGGGCTCCTACCTCCAGGACCTGGGCCGGCCGGAGGCGGCTCGGGTGCTCAAGGACGCGGCCATCGCCGAGGCGCGGGCCCGGCAGGTCGCCGAGCAGGAACGGCTGCTCGCCGAGGAGAAGATCGCCGAGGCGAACCGGAACCTGGCGCTGAAGCAGGCGGGCATCCAGGCCGAGATCGACGCGGCCAAGGCCCAGTCCGCCGCCGCCGGTCCGCTCGCCCAGGCCGAGCGGGACCAGGCGATCCTCACCGAGCAGCAGAAGGTCGCGGAGCGCAACGCCGAGCTGAAGCAGCGCCAGCTCGACACCGAGGTTCGCAAGCCGGCCGACGCGGCACGGTACAAGGTGGAGCAGGAGGCCGAAGCGGCCCGCAACGCGGCGGTGCTCGCCGCCGACGCCGAGCGGCAGGCCACCATCGCCGCCGCCCAGGCCGCCGCCGAGCAGTCCCGGCTGACCGGTGAGGGCGAGCGGGCCCGCCGGGCGGCGCTGGCCGAGGCGAACGCGATCGAGGGCGCCAAGGAGGGCGAGGCCGAGCAGCGCCGGCGTACCGCCATCGCCGAGGCGGTCGAGCGGGAGGGCCAGGCGGATGCCGCGGCCATCCTGGCCCGGGGCCAGGCCGAGGCGGAGGCGATGTCCCGCAAGGCCGAGGCGTTCGCGGAGTACGGCGAGGCGGCCGTGCTCGACCTGCTGGTCAAGGTGCTCCCGCAGGTGGTCGAGGCAGCGAGCGCTCCGGTCGGCGCCATCGACAAGATCACGGTGATCTCGACCGACGGTGCGTCGTCGCTGACCAAGTCGGTGGCTGCCAACGTGGCCCAGGGACTCCAGCTCGGCAGCGACCTGACCGGGGTCGACCTGACCGGGCTGCTCGCCCGGCTCGGTGCGGCCCGGGGCGGCGACGACCAGGTGGTCGACGGCACGCTCACCAACGGCGGCAAGGCGGTCGAGTCGAAGAGCTGACACCGGAGGTACGGCGGCGGCCCGGCCCCGGAGCGCAGGCTTCCGCGGCGGGCCGCCGGCGTGTCCGCCCCGGTCCGGCAGATCCGTTGTGGTCAGCCGGACCGGAGGTACGACGTGGTGTAGACCAGGGTCCTATGCGTCAGTCCGGTGCCGGTGCAGGTGTAGTCGAAGGGCTCGGACGAGGCGGTGAAGTGCCGCCAGGGGCCGGCCGCGTCGTCGCCGACCCGGAGCCTCACCTCGGCCTCGGAGCGTACGTCCGCCAGTTCGACCCGGTCACCGGCGACCTGGTAGCGATAGGTGACCGTGCCGCGCAGCTCCAGTACGACGTCCCGGCCCGCGTACCCGCTCCGGTAGGTGGTGCCGGTGCCGTAGTCGACGATCCCGGTCCCGTCGGCGCCGAGCGAGAGTTCCGATCCGGCACCGGTGAAACTGAGCTCGCCGATCCCGGGCACGTCGACCTGCTCGGTGTGCGACGTGACCCGCCACCGGCCCACCAGGCAGCTCCGGGCGTCAGCGCGTGCCGACGTGCCCTCCGCCGTCGGTGATGCCGCGCCGGTGCCGGCCGGTTCGCGTCGCCCGCCATCGCCGCCGTCCACACCGGCGCGAAGCACCACGACGACCCCGATCGCCACGACCAGTCCGACAAGCGTCGAGCCCAACGCCACGATCGGCACCAGGAAGGAACGGTTGCCCGCCCCGCCCGGGACTGTCACGGTCACCTCCTGCCGCTGCCGATAGACAGTGAACGCTAATCGACGGCGGACGCCACCGGCAGCGGAGGCGCGTGTCTTGACAACCCGCGGACAGATGTAACAGGCTTTGTTACATCCACGGATGGCGAGCACGGGGAGTTCCTTCCGCACGATGTCGGCAAACAGCAGACTCACCATCGGCGCGCACGCGCTGGCGTGGCTGGCCCTGGCGCAGCGGCGCGGCCGGCCGGTACTCACCTCGGACGAGGTCGCGGCGAGCGTCCGGACCAACCCGGTGGTCATCCGGCGTCGCCTCGGCGAGCTGCATCGGGCCGGCCTGGTGGAGGTGCGGCGCGGCGCGGGCGCGGGCTGGAGCCTCGCACGCCCCGCGGACCGGATCACCCTGCTCGACGTGTACACGGCCGTCGAACACGATCCGATCTTCGCGATGCACCCGGGCGAGCCCAACCCGGAGTGCCCGGTCGGCCGGGGCATCCGACCGGCGCTGCGAGCCGTCTACGGCGACGTCGAGGCGGTGCTCCGCCGCCAACTGGCGGGCACCTCGATCGCCGCCCTACTCGACCGGATAATGGGGACGGAGCGGAAATGACCGACGGCATCCGGCACCCGATCGTCGAACTACGGCAGTACACCCTGCACCCCGGCACGCGGGACGCGCTGGTCGGCCTCTTCGACCGGGAGTTGGTCGAGCCGCAGGAGGCGGCGGGGATGGCGGTCGTCGGGCAGTTCCGGGACATCGACGACCCGGATCGCTTCGTCTGGTTGCGCGGTTTTCCCGACATGCCCCGCCGGGCCGAGGCGCTGCACCGTTTCTACGGCGGTCCGGTCTGGCAACGGCACCGGGACGAGGCGAACGCGACGATGATCGACTCTGACGACGTCCACCTGCTCCGGCCGACGGGTGCCCGGGACGGCTTCCGGGCCAACACCGCCGCACGGCCGCCGGTCGGGACCGCCCGGCGTCCCGGGTCGGTCGTGCTGGTGACGCTCTGCCACCGGAGAGTGCCGGTCGACGACGCCCTCACCGGGTACGTCGACCGGGAGGTCCGGCCGGCACTCGCCGAAAGCGGCGCCGCGCCACTGGCCCGCTTCGAGACCGAGTACGCCGAGAACACCTTCCCCGCGCTCCCGGTCCGGACCGGCGAGCACCTCCTCGTCTGGTTCTCCCGCTTCGCCGGTCTCGACCACCTGCACGACCACCAGCACCGGCTGGCCCGGTCGCGGCACTGGCAGGCGACCGTGCTGCCCGGCCTCACCGGTCTCGGCGTGACGGAGCTACGGCAGTTGCGCCTGGCCCCGACCGCCCGCTCCGCACTGCGCTGAACCGCGGGCCTGGTCGACTACCTGGGACAGGGTGACCCGGTTCAGTCCAGGACGCCCTGCTCCCGGGCCCAGCGCTGCAGCTCTGCCTCGGCCTCGTCCCGGTCCAGCGGGCCACGCTCCAGGCGGATCTCCTTCAGGTGCCGCCAGGCCCGCCCGACGATCGGCCCCGGCGGTACGCCGAGCAGCTCCATGATGGCGTTGCCGTCGAGGTCGGGCCGGACCCGGGCGAGATCCTCCTCCGCCTGGATCCGCGCGATCCGCTCCTCCAGCGCGTCGTAGTCGGCGGCCAGGGCGGCGGCCTTACGCCGGTTCCGGGTGGTGCAGTCGGAACGCGTCAACTTGTGCAGCCGGGGCAGCAGCTCACCGGCGTCGGTGACATACCGACGGACCGCCGAGTCGGTCCACTCGCCGCGCCCGTACCCGTAGAACCGCAGGTGCAGGCCGACCAGCCCGACCACCTGGCCGATCACGTCCTTGGGATAGCGCAGCGCCTTCATCCGCTGCTTCGTCATCCGGGCGCCGACCACCTCGTGGTGGTGGAAGCTGACCCGGCCGTCCGGTCCGACCGCCTTGGTCGCCGGCTTGCCGACGTCGTGCATCAGCGCCGCCATCCGGAGTACGAAGTCGCAGCCGCCCTCCTCCAGCCGGATCGCGTTGCTCACCACGGTGAGGGTGTGCTCGTAGACGTCCTTGTGCTGCGCGTGCTCGTCGATTTCCAGCTTCAGCCCGGAGAGTTCCGGCAGGAACCGGTCGGCGAGCCCGGTGTCGACCAGCAGCCGCAGCCCGGTAACCGCGTCGGCTCCGCAGAGCAGCTTGGTGAACTCGTCCCGGATCCGCTCCGCGGTGATCCGGTCGAGGTCGGCCGCCATCGCCCGCATCGCCTCCCGGACGACGGGATGCACCGCGAAGCGCAGTTGCGCGGCGAACCGGGCCGCGCGGAGCATCCGCAGCGGGTCGTCCCCGAACGACTCGGCGGGGGTCCCCGGGGTCCGGATCACCCGGTCGGCGAGGTCGGCCAGCCCACCGTACGGGTCGGTGAAGTCGTGGCCGGGCAGGCTGACCGCCATCGCGTTGACGGTGAAGTCGCGCCGCCGCAGGTCGTCGGCGAGGTTGTCGCCGTACCGCACGACCGGGTTGCGGCTGACCTGGTCGTACGACTCGGCCCGGAAGGTGGTGATCTCCAGTCGGAGCCCGGCCCGCTGTGCGCCGATCGTGCCGAACTCGCGCCCGGTCTCCCAGGTCGCCTCGGCCCACCCCTTCAGCAGCCGGAGTGTCTCGTCCGGATGTGCGTCGGTGGCGAAGTCGAGATCCTCGCCGAGCCGGCCGAGCAGGGCGTCCCGGACCGAACCGCCGACCAGATGCAGCTCGTGGCCGGCCCCGGCGAAGCGCCGGCCCAGCTCGTCGGCGACCGGCGAGACCCGGAGCAGTTCCGCGACGGCGTTGCGCTGGGCAGCGCTCAGGGCCGACCGGCTGGCGGACGGCGTGGCGCGGGCGTCGTGCGGGGCGGATGTTTCGGACATGGGATCGCCAGCGTACTGAACTGGTCGGCACGGTCCGGCACCGGCCGGGCGGCACCGGCGACGCACCGCCCGGCACCGGTCGGCGGTGACCCGGTTGACTATGGTTCCAACAGTGCCGGCGGGTGCCCTGCCCGCCGTACCCCTGGGAGGCTGACATGGCTGGCGGGCTGTACCGCAGCGCGAACGCCATGCCCGACGGCGTCCCGCCGCCCCAGGACGGCGCCACGCTGATCTCGACGGCGCCGATCATCGAGAGCACGAACCCGCCGCCGGAGACCGCCGGCAGCGCCGCCGGCAACAGCGCGATCATGGCGATCGGCAGCCTGGTGAGCCGGGGTACGGGCTTCCTGCGCACCCTGATGGTGACGGCCGCGCTCGGCGCGTTCGCCGTCAACGACGCCTACGCCACCGCGTTGATCATCCCGCAGATGGTCTACGAGTTCCTGCTCGGCGGCATCCTGACCAGCGTGCTCGTGCCGGTGCTGGTACGCCGCCGCAAGCTCGACGGCGACGGCGGCCAGGCGTACGCGCAGCGCCTGCTCACCCTGGCGGTCTTCGCCCTCGGCGTGGCCGTGGTCTTCGCGATGGCCGCCGCGCCCCTGCTCACCGAGATCTATGCGGGCGGCCGGGGCGACGAATACCAGAGCTTGGTCACCAGGCTCTCCTACCTGCTGCTGCCGATCATCTTCTTCTCCGGCCTCAGCGCCCTGGTCGCCGCCGTGCTCAACACCCGGGGCCACTTCGCGGCGCCGATGTGGACGCCGATTCTCAACAACCTGGTCATCATCGCCGCCTGCGCGCTCTACATCGCCGTCTACGGCGCCCGGGTCATCGACCCGGCGCAGATGGGTCCGGGCCGGATCCTGCTGCTCGGTGGCGGAACCCTGCTCGGGATCGTGGTCCAGGCCGTCGGCCTGCTGCCGGCACTGCGCCGGGTGGGCTTCCGCTGGCGGTGGCGGTTCGACTTCCGGGCGCTTGGCCTGCGCGAGCTGGGCCGGCTCGGCGGCTGGATGTTCTGCTACGTCGCGGTCAACTCGGTCGGCCTGATCGTCCTGTTCAACCTCCTCAACCAGGTGGAGGGCGAGTCGGCCGGGCCGGCCATCTACAACAACGTCTTCCTCCTGCTGATGATGGCGCACGGCATCATCTCGGTTTCGATCATCACCGCCCTGATGCCCCGGATGAGCGCCGCCGCCGCCGACGGCCGGTTCGGGGACATGACGGCTGATCTGTCCCGTACGGTCCGGACCGTCACGGCGGTGCTCGCACCGATCGCGGTCTGCTACGCCGTGCTTGCCGAGCCGATCGCGGTGACGCTCTTCGACTACGGCGCGGCCCGGGGCGACGCCGGGGCGATCTCCCCGGTGCTGCTGGTCGCCGCGCTCGCCCTGATTCCCTTCGCGGTCAGCCAGGTCTTCACCTTCGCGTTCTGGGCGTTGCCCGACACCCGGATGCCGGCCCTGATCAACATCCCGGTCGTCCTGCTCCGGATCCTGGTGCAGGTGCTGGTCTTCGTCGCCTTCTCCACCTCGGTGCTCGCTTCCGGGATGATGCTCGGCAACGCGGTCTCGTACGTCGCGGCGGCGGTGATCTCCGCCTGGTTGCTGCGCCCCCGGATCGGCCGGATCGGACTCGGCGCGGTGGTCAACACCTTCGGTCGGGTGCTGGTGGCCGCCCTCGGCGCGGCCCTGGTCGGCCTCCTGGTGGTCGTCCTGCTTCCCGGCGAGGCGCTCGAGAACCGCTGGTTGGGCTTCCTGGAGGTGGCGATCGGCGGTACGGCGATCGGCGCCACCTACCTCGGGCTGGCACTGCTGCTACGGATCCGGGAGATCACCGACGTGGTCGGACTGGTCCGGCGCCGGCTCGGCCGATGAGCGCCGACCCCGCCGATCCCGCCGATCCCGTCAACCCGTGGCGGTGAAGGGCTGGGGACAATCCTGTGGAAAACCTGGCGCGTCCCGGCTCGCCACGGAACACGGGCTGTGGACAACGCCGCGTCAGGATCGACTGACCAATTGTCACGGCCCGACATGACCCGGCGGCATCACCCGGCGGAGGTAGCGGAGTCGGTTCGTCCGCGAGGACCCCGATGCTCTCGACCTGGCGCGTCGGGCATACTTCCGGCGCACAGGGGAAGGCGCCGGATGCACGCCGACGCCCCGGACGACAGGACTGCCGGGCGGTGGTGGCGGGCGGGCAGGCGCACCGGCCCGGTAGCAAACTGTTGAAATTAACCTATACATTGCTTAAATGCACAGGCCATCACCGTGGCTGAGAGCGGGCGATGCAGCGCACTACCCGGCAGATCCGCCCAGCGGGTCGGCACAGGGCCGGAAGCTGACGTGTCGGGGATCAGTCAGACCCAGGTAAGGTCGCTCTCGACGGGTGCGGCGAGCGCCTAGGCTAGGAGTGCCGGTGGCCGTCCGATTTCCTTCGAGGCGGAGCGGGAAGCCAGATGCCCAGCAGCACGGGTCCATCGATCGAGACGATCACCGAGGGAGGACGGGTGACCCAGGTCGGCGAAGGTCAGGAGGCGGACGAGGCGACCCCGTCCGTAATGACCTTCGGTGCGCCCGCCGTCGGTGAGGTCCTGGCCGAGCGGTACGAGCTTGCCGAACACATCAACGACGACAGCGCAGGCCGCCAGGTGTGGCGCGGCGTCGACGTCATACTCCGCCGGCCGGTGGCCGTCGTGCTGCGCTATCCCGGTGGTGATTCGGCGAAGGAGATGCTCCAGGCTGCGGTGGCAGCCAGCCGGGTGATCCACCCCAATCTGGTCGGCGTCTACGACGCGATCGACGAGGAGGACCGGGCGTACGTCGTCCGCGAGTGGGTCGACGGTCACTCCCTGCGCGAACTGATTTCCGAGGGCGTGCTCGACCCGGCACGGGCCACCAGCATCGCGCACGCCGTCTCCGGGGCGATCGCCGCCATCCACGCCACCGGCATGGTGCACGGCAACCTGCACCCGGGCACGGTGATGGTCGCCGACGACGGCCGGGTGGTGCTCGCCGACGCGCGCACCGACGGCGCGGACACTCCCGAAACCGACGTACGGGCGGTCGGTGGCATCCTCTACTACGCGCTGACCGGCCACTGGCCGCACGCCGAGGCGTCCCTGACCGCCGGATCCACCCGCCGGTCCCGCTCGCCGCTACCGGACGCGGTACGGGACGCGAGCGGCACGATCGCCGCTCCCCGTCAGGTCCGGGCCGGTGTCCCCGCCTACCTCGACGACCTCACCATGGACCTGCTCGACGCCCAGCTCGCCGTGCCGTCCTCGGACGTCCTCGCCGCGGAGCTGGGTCGGCTGGACGCCGCCGCCGAGGAGCACTACCTGGACAGCGGCCCGCTCCGCTTCACCTCCGGCGACGACAGCGGTCCCGACCCCTCGACGCCGAGCAACCGCAGGATGCTGATCGGGATCGCCGCCCTGCTCGTGGTCGCGCTGGTCGGGCTCTCGCTCGGCATCAACGCGTTGGTCGGCGACGGAGGCACGGCCGCCGACCAGGCCGGTCCGGCACCCAGCACGCAGGCCAGCAGCCAGCCCGCGGTCGCGGGCGATCCCGAGCCGGCCGCCACCCCCCGCAAGGTCGCGCTCAAGGGCGACCAGGTCCGGGTTATCGACCCGGGCGGCACCCGGAGCGAGCTGGACGGCGCGGAGAAGGTGGTCGACGGCGACGCGAACGAGGGCTGGGAGACCGAGACCTACCGGAGCAGGTCGAACTTCGGCAACCAGAAGCCCGGCATGGGCATCCTGGTCAACCTGGGTGAGCCCCGAGAGGTCACCAATGTGCAGGTGCAGTTCTCCGACAGCGGCGTCTCCGCCGAGCTGCGCTGGGGCACCAGGGACTTCCCGGCGACCGGCAGCGGCGACCAGGACCTGATCGAGGCGTACAGCAACCGGATCGGCAACGCGTCCGAGAAAACCGAGGGGGCGAACGTCTCCTTCAGCCAGTTCACCCCGGGCCAGGAATACCAGTACCTGCTGCTGTGGATCACCGACCTGCCGGAGACCGAGCCCGGTTCCGGCAGATACAAGATCGGCGTCCAGGAGATCACGGTCCACAGCCGGTGACCCGCCGGTCGTGCCGTCGCGTGCACGGTTCGGCTATCGTGCGGCAATGACCGGCGGGCGGGGTTCCGACGCAGTCGGCCGGGTCGCCCCGGCCGACTGGACCGACGACGAGCCGACCCCGCGCCCCCGTGCGGCCGGGCAGGGGCACGATCGGGCGGACGCCCCGGAGAGCAGCGGCACGGTGCGTCGGCCGGGCCCGGACCGGGCCGTACCGGTGGCCGGGTCGGCATCGCCGGGCGACCCCGAGCGCAGCGACGCGGAACTGCTCCGGGCACACGTCGACGGCGACCGGGACGCCTTCGCCACCCTCTTCCACCGCCACCGCGACCGGCTCTGGGCGGTGGCGCTGCGTACGGTCACCGACCGGGAGGAGGCGGCGGACGCCCTCCAGGACGCCCTCCTCTCGGCACACCGGTCGGCGGCCCGGTTCCGGGGCGAGGCCGCGGTCACCACCTGGCTGCACCGGATCGTGGTCAACGCGTGCCTCGACCGCATCCGCCGCCGGCAGGCCCATCCCACGGTGCCGCTGCCGGAGGGCAGCCGGTCGGGCGACGCCGCGCGCTGGCAGGGCGGCGTCGAGCCGGCCGCCCCGGCCACCGACCACGACACGACCCTCGTGGTACGGCAGGCACTCGCCGAACTCCCGATCGAGCAGCGGGCCGCCCTCGTCCTCGTCGACCTGCAGGGCTATCCGGTCGCCGAGGTGGCCGAGATGCTCGACGTCGCCGAGGGCACCGTGAAGAGCCGGTGCGCGCGGGGACGGGCCCGGCTCGCGGTGCTGCTCGGCCACCTCCGGACCGGCGGAGAGGATCGCGACCGCGCCGCGTCCGGCGCCGAGGTGCGCTCGGTCACCGGCGGGAACCCCCGGCCAGCTCCGGGCGTCCGATCAGGGTCGAGTCGGCTCGGAGCGGGCAGTCAGGAGCCCCGGGGGCGGGCTCGGCACAACCAGGACCAGGAGGAATCGTGACCGGGGGCCAGTTCGAGGAGGTCGATCTCGACCTGCTGGCCGACTATGTCGGCGGCGCGCTCGACGGCACCTCGGACGAGAACGAGGTCGCCCGCCTGATCGCAGAGGACCGGTCCTGGGCGGAGGCATACGCGGAACTCACCGCCGCCGTCGACGCCGTACGGCTCGATCTGACCGGCTGGGCCGCGGAACCGACCCCGATGCCGTCGGCGGTGGTCGACCGGCTCACGGCGGCGCTCTGCGACGCGCCCGTGACCGCCGTCCCCACCGCGACCGCAGCCACCGCCTCCCCGGAAGACCTCGGGAAGCCGTCGGACACCGCGGGGAAGCCGTCGGGTGGCGCCCGGCCGGCCGGCCCGACGCATCCGGCCGGGCGACCCGGCCCGATCGGTCCCGGTGTACCCGGGCGGGCCGAGGGCGGCGGCTCCGGCAGAGCAAGCCGGCGGCGGCGCTGGATGCGGCGGCTGGCCGGGCCGGTCCTGGTCGCCACCGTCGTCGCCGGCTTCGGCGGGTTCGCGGTCGGCCGTCTCGTCACCGTCGGGGTAGGGAGCAACTCGCAGACGGACACGGCGGCGGGTGCCGCCGAGGACGCCGCCGCGCCCCAGGTCTTCGGCTCCGGGCCGCCCAGGGTGGTGCTCGAACCCTCCGCCGAGCGGATGCTGGCCACCGGCACCGACTACACCCCGACCTCCCTGCCCGACACCGTCTCGGGCCTGACCCGGCAGGCCGTTCCGGGCGCGTCGGCCAGCCGCACCCCGCCACCGGTGAGCCCGAGCTCCCCGCCCCGGCGGGAGAGCGCCGGACCGACCGCCGGGACGCCGCCCCCTCCGGACAAGGCAGCCGCGGACCAGGCGTGCTGCCAGCCGATGCGGGCGCAGAGCGGGCTGGAACGGCTGAGTGACCGTTCCGCGCTCGCCGAGTGCCTCGACGCGATCGCGGCAACCCACGCCCAGGGCCCGGTCGCGGTCGAGCTGGTCGACTACGCCACGTTCGAGGGCCGGGCCGCCCTGGTCGTCGTCTTCACCGATCGCTCGGGGGCCCGCTGGGCGTGGGTGACCGGACCGCAGTGCGGCTCCCCGGCCGGCGGTGCCGACGTCACCTATCAGACGCGGGTAGGGTGAACAGCGCCTCATCGGCGCGTTTCGTCGACGCAGTGACGTGACCCACCGGATGACCGGCTCGGGAATCCCCGGTTCGTACGATGACGTTCTGGCTTGCAGGTGCCGGTGCCGTACGCGGCCGGCGCTCGGACCGCCGTCGGCGCCTGGCGCCGGTGGCGCTGAGACACACATCGGGAGACGGCAGTGGACGAGGTCCGCAACCTCATCATCATCGGCTCGGGACCGGCCGGTTACACCGCGGCGGTCTACGCGGCGCGCGCCAATCTCACACCGCTGGTCATCGAGGGTGTGCAGTCCGGCGGTGCCCTGATGACCACCACCGAGGTGGAAAACTTCCCCGGCTTCGCGGACGGCATCATGGGCCCGGAGCTGATGGACT
Organism: Plantactinospora sp. WMMC1484; assembly: GCF_049315195.1. Classification (NCBI taxonomy): domain Bacteria; kingdom Bacillati; phylum Actinomycetota; class Actinomycetes; order Micromonosporales; family Micromonosporaceae; genus Plantactinospora; species Plantactinospora sp. WMMC1484. The sequence goes on along the minus strand of NZ_CP186055.1, from coordinate 1,273,954 downwards.
CGATGCGCAAGCAGGCCGAGCGGTTCGGGGCCGAGTTCGTCACCGACGACGTGACCCGGGTCGAGCTGGTCGACACCGGCGTGCCGGCCTCCGGCGCGACGAGCACGGTCTACGTCGGCGAGACGGCCTACCGGGCGAAGGCGGTCATCCTGAGCACCGGTTCCGCCTGGCGGCCGCTCGGCGTGCCGGGCGAGCAGGAATATCTCGGGCACGGGGTGTCGTCCTGTGCCACCTGTGACGGCTTCTTCTTCCGGGGCCAGGAGATCGTGGTCGTCGGTGGTGGCGACTCGGCGATGGAGGAGGCGACCTTCCTCACCAAGTTCGCCAGCAAGGTGACCATCGTGCACCGCCGCGACGAGTTCCGGGCCAGCAAGATCATGGCCGATCGCGCGCTGGCCAACGAAAAGATCCACGTCGAGTGGAACAGCGTCGTCGAGGAGGTGCTCGGCGACGACGGCAAGGTCTCCGGCGTACGGCTACGCAACGCGCACACCGGCGAGGCCAAGACGCTCGACGTCAGCGGCGTTTTCGTGGCCATCGGTCACGACCCGCGCAGCGAGCTCTTCCGGGGGCAGGTGGAGCTGGACGACAACGGCTACGTCAAGGTCGACGCACCGAGCACCCGGACCAACATCCCCGGAGTGTTCGCCGCCGGCGATCTCGTCGACCACACGTACCGCCAGGCGATCACCGCGGCCGGCACCGGCTGTGCCGCCGCCCTCGACGCCGAGCGGTTTCTCGCGACGCTCGAAGAAGACTGATTGTCAGACGCACGAAAGCAACCCCCGAGGAGGACTAGTGGGAGCAACAAGCGCCGTCACCGACGCCAACTTCGCCAGTGACGTGCTGCAGTCCGACACGCCGGTACTGGTGGACTTCTGGGCCGAGTGGTGCGGACCGTGCCGCAAGGTCGACACCCTGCTCGAAGAGATCGCCGGCGAAATGGGGGACAAGGTCCGCATCGTCAAGCTCAATATCGACGACAACCCGGAGACGGCCCGTGCCTACCGGGTGCTGTCGGTGCCGACCCTGACGATGTTCAAGGGTGGCGAGCCCGTGCAGTCCATCGCGGGCGCCCGCCCCAAGAGTGACCTGATCAAGCTCATCGAGACGGCCCTGTAGCCGCCGCACCGCCACGCCGGCGCGCCCGCCTCCGCAGCCCGGGGAGCGGGCGCGCCGGCTTTCCGCCGCCGGGCACCGGCCGACCACGTCGGCGGTCATAGCGGAGATATCCCCAGCTCCGGAGGGGTTGGCCCGATCGCGTACGGTCAACAACGGGCGGGCGCCGGAGTGTCACGGTACGCTCCGGAAGCGTTCCTTCTCGCCGAGGGTGGGCCGGCGCCACCCGACGCGGATCCGCCTCCGGTGGTGCGGCGGGCGGTCGGGAGCAGCAGAACGTCCGCCGCCGCCGGAGCAGCACACCGTCGGCCGCCGGCCCGGTCGCCGACGCCGTTCCGACATCGCCTGCCCGTCGGGCAGAGCAGCCGCCGCCAGACAGAGGGAGGTCGTCCGTGCGTCCGATCCGACGTGGTGACCGGGGACGTGCGGTCACCGAGATCCGGGCCGTCCTGGTCGGCCTGAACCTGCTGCCCGCCGGTGGCCCGCCCGGCGCCGACGAGTTCGAGGAGGAAACCGAGCGCGCGGTACGCGCCTTCCAGCAGGACCGTGGGCTCAGCGTGGACGGCCAGGTCGGCCCGGAAACCTGGCGCGCGCTGGACGCCGCCCGCTGGCGCCTCGGGGCCCGCACCCTCTACCAGGCGATCCCCGACCCGCTGATCGGCGAGGACGTCCGTACCCTCCAGGAGCGCCTGCTGGAGATGGGCTACGACGTGGGCCGCGCCGACGGCGTGTACGGAGCCCGCACCGCCCGCGCCGTCGCACAGTTCCAGCGCGAGGTCGGCCTCTCCCCGGACGGCGCCTGCGGTCCGCAGACCATGCACGCGCTGCGCCGGCTGGGCCGGAAGGTGGTCGGCGGCCGGCCGACCCTGCTGCGCGAGTCCGACGCGTTCCGCCAGTCGGGCCCGAACCTGGTCGGCAAGGTCATCGTCATCGACCCGGGCCACGACCCGTTCGATCCGGGCTTCGTGGTCCAGGACGGCGCGCTGCGCTGGACCGAGGCGGACCTCGCCTACGACCTCGCCGCACGGCTGGAGGGCCGGCTCGCCGCCGCCGGCATGCGAGTCCACCTCACCAGGGGTCCGGCACCCGCCGCGCCCCTGGCCGACCTCGACCGGGCCGAGCTGGCCAACGAACTCGGCGGCGACCTGCTCATCTCGCTGCACATCGACGGGCACGCCAACCCGGAGGCGGACGGCGTCGCCACCTACCACTACGGCACCTCCAACGGCGTGACCTCGACGGTCGGTGAACGGCTCGCCGGGCTCGTCCAGCGGGAGATCGTGGTCCGGACCGGGCTGCGCAACTGCCAGACCCACGCGAAGACCTGGGAACTGCTCCGGTTGACCCGGATGCCGGCGGTCCGGGTCGACGTCGGCTACCTCACCTCGCCCACCGACCGGGCCCGGCTGATCGATCCCCGGTTCCGGGACCGGGTCGTCGACGCCGTCGTCGCGGCGGTGCAACGGATGTACTTCCCGGTCGAGGAGGACGTACCGACCGGCTCGATCGACGTCAGCGAGCTGCGCGCGGTGGTCGCGGCGGGCGCCTCGCTCGACTGAGCGCCGCCCTGCCGACCGCCGCCCGCTCCGGCTCTCAACCGACGGCCGAGCGGGTGGCCGGACGCACCGGGCGGAGCAGCCCTTCCGGGCTCATCGAGCCGAGCAGCTTCTCCAACGCGTACTCGACGTCGGACTTCCAGGACATCGCGGTACGCAACTCCAGCCGCAGGCGGGGAAAGCGCGGATGGGGTCGTACCGTCTTGAAGCCGACGGAGAGGAAGTAGTCGGCCGGGGCGACGCATCCTCCGGCGCCCTCGCCCGCATCGCCGAACTTCGCGTCGCCGAACGCCTCGATCGCCTTGATCCCGCGCTTCGTCAGGTCGCGCGCGACCCCCTGGACCAGCATCCGGCCCAGACCGCCACCGGCGAAGGCCGTGACGATGTGCGCGGTGGTCAGCAGCGCGGCGTCCGCCGAGACCGGGGAGGTCGGAAACGCCATCGACCGAGGAACGTAGGCGGGCGGGGCATACATCACGAATCCCGCGGGCATACCGTCCACGTATGCCAGCTTCCCGCAGGAGCCCCACTCCAGCAGTGTCTGGGAGACCCAGGCCTCCTTCTCCAGGCCCGGGTCGCCCGCCTCGCGTGCGCGTCCGGCCGCCACCGGATCCAGCTCCCAGTAGACGCACTGGCGACACGGCCGAGGCAGGTCTTCCAGAGTGTCGAGGGTCAGACTGACCAGACGTCGCGACATCGGCGCATCCCCACAAATCATCCTTGGAGGCCCCAAGACGGCAAATGTCGCCATCTCCGGCCCCTACCCCCAACGAGTGATCGTACGCCGGAACCTCCCTGGTGGGGAGAGGACCGCTCGACTACGCACCGTTCCGCCCGATCAGGCGCTGGCCGGCAGGGTCGGCCGGTCCGACATGTGGACCAACCCGCTGGTCCGAGGGCCTGCCCGGGTGAGCCGGACTACGATCGATCGACGAGCGCCGACCGGCGGAGTTGCCGGCCGACTCCCGAGACCGCACCAGGAGCGCAGCGAGGAGGCAGCCTGATGACCGGCACCACGCTCGACGACTACACGGACCGGTACGCCCGGCGCGTACGGGGAATGACGGCGTCGGAGATCCGCGCATTGTTCGCCGTCGCCAGCCGTCCGGAGGTCGTCTCGTTGGCCGGCGGTGCCCCCTACATCGCGGCGTTGCCGCTCGACGCGGTCGGCGAGATGCTCAACCAGCTCGCCGCCGAGCAGGGCACCAGCACACTGCAGTACGGCATCGGCCAGGGCACGCTCGAGCTCCGGGAGCGGATCTGCGAGGTGATGGCGCTCTCGGGGATCGACGTCGGTTGCGGTGCCTCCCCCGAGGACGTGGTGGTGACCGTCGGCGGCCAGCAGGCACTCGACCTGATCGCCCGCCTCTTCCTCGACCCGGGCGACGTCGTGCTCGCCGAGGGACCGACCTACGTCGGTGCCCTCGGCGTCTTCCAGAGCGCACAGGCCCAGGTGGTGCACGTCCCGATGGACGCGGACGGCCTGATCCCCGAGGCGCTGGAGCTGGCCATCGCCGAGGTCGCCCGTTCGGGGCGGCGCGCGAAGTTTCTCTACACGATCCCGACGTTCCAGAACCCGGCCGGCGTGACGCTCAGCGAGGAGCGGCGGGAGCGGGTGCTCGACATCTGCGAGCGCGCCGGCCTGCTGGTGGTGGAGGACGACCCGTACGGCCAGCTCGGCTTCGACCGCGAGGCACCACGGCCGCTGCGGGCGCGTCGCCGCGACGGCGTCTTCTACCTCAGCACCTTCTCCAAGACCTTTGCTCCCGGGCTGCGGGTGGGCTGGATCCTGGCCCCGCACGCCGTACGCGACAAGCTGGTCATCGCCAGCGAGGCGCAGATCCTCTGCCCCAGCGCCTTCGCCCAGGCAGCCGTCACCACCTACCTGACCACGATGCCGTGGCGGCAGCAGCTCAAGATCTACCGCGAGGTCTACCGGGAGCGCCGCGACGCCCTGCTCGACGCGCTCGCCGACTACATGCCGGCCGGCACGAGCTGGACCGAGCCCGGTGGCGGTCTCTTCGTCTGGGCGACTCTTCCCGACGGCCTGGACGCCAAGGCGATGGTGCCCCGGGCCATCGCCGCCCGGGTCGCCTACGTTCCCGGCACCGGCTTCTTCGCCGACGGCACCGGCGCCGGGCACATGCGGCTCAACTTCTCGTTCCCACCGCCGGAGCGGATCCGCGAGGGCGTACGCCGGCTGGCCACCGTGATGGAGCAGGAGACCGCGATGCGCGAGGTCTTCGGCACGGTGGCGGCACCGTCCCGGAGCCGGCGAGGACAGGCCGGCGCGGACGTGCCAGGTCCCGACTTGGCATGATCTCCGGCATGGGTACGCACTCAGCCGACGATCCCCTGCACGCCGCCGACTGGCCGGAGCTCGTACCGGAGCTCACGGCGGAACTCCGTGTGCTGGTGCTCGCCGGTGGCCTGTCGTACGAGCGGGACGTGTCGCTCAAGTCCGGCCGGCGGGTGCTCGACGCTCTCCGGTCGGCCGGGGTGGAGGCGGAGCTCCGGGACGCGGACGTCTCCCTGCTCCCGCTGCTCCGCGACGACCCCCCGGACGCGGTGGTGATCGCCCTGCACGGCTCGACCGGCGAGGACGGCTCACTCCGCGGCGTGCTCGACATCTGCGACGTGCCGTACGTCGGCTGTGACGCCCGGTCGTCGCGGCTCGCCTGGGACAAGCCGTCCGCGAAGGCGGTGCTCCGGGAGAGCGGCATCCCCACCCCGGACTGGGTGGCGCTGCCACACGACCGCTTCTCCGAACTCGGCGCGGTGGCGGTACTGGAGCGGATCGTGGAGCGGCTCGGCCTGCCACTCATGATCAAGCCGGCCCAGGGTGGATCGGGCCTCGGCGCCGCAGTGGTCCGGGATCCGGCGGCGCTGCCGGCGGCCATGGTCGGTTGCTTCGCGTACGACTCGACAGCCCTCGTCGAGCGCTACGTGCCCGGAATGGACGTGGCGGTCTCCGTCGTCGACCTGGGTGACGGCCCGCAGGCCCTGCCCGCCGTCGAGATCGTCCCCCGCAACGGCGTCTACGACTACGCCGCTCGCTACACCGCCGGGCTCACCACCTGGCACGCCCCGGCCCGGCTGTCGGAGGCCGTGGCGGCCCGGGTGGCGGAGACCGCCCTCGCGGCCCACTCCGCGCTCGGGCTCCGGGACCTGTCCCGGGTGGACCTGATCGTCGACGAGACCGACCAGCCGCACGTGCTGGAGGTCAACGTCTCACCGGGGATGACCGAAACCTCGCTGCTACCGCTCGCCGTCACCGCCGCCGGTCTCGACTTCGGCAAGCTGCTCCGTACGCTGGTCACCCGCGCGTCCCGGCGGCGAGGTCCCGGCCGCCCGTGACCGACCGGTCGGGCCGGTAGCGGCTCATCCCGGCCGGCGCACCGAGCCGGGGTAGCTACCGCCCGACCCGACCCGGTACGTCCGTCCGGTCGTTCGTCTCCCGGCCCGACCGGTCGTCCCAGATCCGGTCGTCCCAGATCCGGTCGGGCCGATGCGGTTCGGGTCGCCGTTCGCTCCCTGCATGCGGGTGCGGAGTCCGGTGCGAGGTGCGACGTCCGGGCGTCCTGGCCGCGGCTACCGGGTCCGGATGGCCGGATCCTCGGGCGCCTCTGGGATGCCGGGTGGGCGGCTGCTGCTCTGCGCCGTCGGCTCGTTTCCGGTCGGCTCGTTTCCGGTCGGCTCGGTGCCCGTCGGCTCGGTGCCCCCGGCCGTTGCCACCGTCGCCGTCTCCATGCTCGGTGCCTCCGCTGCCAGATTCTCCGTCACCAGGCTCTCCGTCATCGTCTCCTGCGGGGCCGTCGGCACGGGTGAAGCGGCCGGCGCATCGAGGGCCGGCTCGACCGGCACCAGGAGCGGACCGTCATCCGGAGCATTGGCGGGTGGCTCCGCACTGATCTGTTGAGCCAGGCTGGACGGCGCCTGCCACTGGATGCGAGGTGGTTCCGCGAGCGGACGTCCGCCGAACTCGGCGAGCCAGGCCGCCACCATGGCCAGGTTCTCCCGCCACTGTGCTTCCGGGATCGGGGGCAGAATGTCGTCCCAGAGGGAGAGGAAGGTGCCGCGCAACTGGAGCCGACCGTACGGCCGGGCCAGGAACCACAGGTGCAGGTGGGCCGCGCCGTCACCCCAGCGGTTGACGTGCACCCTGGCCACACCGTCGAGCGACCGTACGGCACGCTCCAGGCGAACGGTCATCACGCCGAGTTCGGCGGCGAGCAGATTGGGTAGGTCGCCCAGATCCAGATGCGAACGTGATTCGAGGATCAGCACCATCGGCAGACCGGTCGGCCGATCCATGGCACGTACCCGCCAGCGTTCACTGACCCAGATGTAGGCGTCGTCGGGAGCATTACAGGAGTGGCATTCGCTGGAACCTTCGCCCTTGCGCGGCGGTTCCACCGCTACGGGCTCGTCGAGTTGCTTGACCCGGAACTCCCCCTCGAAGGGGAACGAAGGCCACCTGGTGAAGTCCGGCACAGCGGGAGGGGTGTGGGGCACGAGGCTGACCCTAACCGAGTTCGGCACCGCTGTCCCTACCCTGTTTCGGCCGCCGGTTCCGGCCGTCGGATCAGGGCCGTCCGACCGGCCACGGCGCCTCCGACGACCGTTTCCTACTCCGTCATCCACAGGCCCACACCGCGTGCCACGCGCTGTTTCACGTGAAACGAGGGTGCCCTGTGGACAACTCCTGTGGACTACCGCAGACGTCCCAGGCGGCGCAGAGGCGGCTCGGGTGGAGTGCTGACGCCCAGGGCCCCGCGGCTCGGACAGGCCGTAGATGTCCGGCGCTGGCCGCAGCTTGCCACCAGTCGTACCCGCGGCCATGCACCCGCGCCCAGGGCGTGTCGGCGGCGCCAGCCGCGTCCGAGCCCGGACCCGGACCGACCGGACAAAGAACGGTGTCGGCTGACGGGTGCGTTGAGCCCAGACGGACGGATGGCGCCGCCGGCCGGGAGGGCATGCCTGCCGTCCCGCGACGCTCCAGCGCTGTACATACGAGCGCTGTACATACCGCTGCGCCGGACTCGAGCCCTGCGCGAAGCGTTGCTGACCGCCGCCCACAGAGCTGACCGCCGCCCACAGAGCTGACCACCTCGACGGAGCTGCCCGCCCTGACGGGCCGGTCGCCTCCGATCAGACCCGTCCAACCGCATGCGTCAGGCGTGACCGCACGCGTCGGCGCGCCCGTCTTCTTCACGGCACGACCGCTGCTTCAGGCACGACCGCTGCTTCAGGCACGACCGCTGCTTCAGGCACGACCGCTGGCCTGGCGCAACATTGGCGCCCGGCCGCCCACCGCCCGGCGTTCACCTCCCCGGCACGGCCCGTCCTTGCCTGGCCGCTGAAGGAGGCACAGGAGCGACCGCCGCCCGCCCGCCAGCCGCATGCCGTCGTTTCACGTGAAACCACGACACGGGCTCGTCCGCAGCGCGGGGGGCATCGTCCGCAGCGCAACGGCAATGGCCACGGCTCCCGGTAGATCCGGGCCGTGGCCATCGCTGGAGCTGTCGAGATCGCGGCCCGTCACCCGCTTGCGCGAGGCGGTCCGACCGCACGATCAGGGCGACCCGTCGGCCTCCGCCTCGGCACCCGTCATCCCGATTAGGCCGACGATCCGTTCGAGGTCGTCCACGGTGGCAAACTCGATCGTGATCTTCCCTTTGCTGCGACCGATGTCGACCTTGACTCGGGTGTCGAACCGGTCCGAGAGCCGGTCCGCCAGATCATCCAGTCCCGGAGCGTGTACCTTGGGGCGCCGCTTCGCCGGGCTGGGACGGCTGGGCGACGCCTCGGCGAGTTTGACAACCTCCTCGGTGGCCCGTACGGAGAGCCCTTCTGCCACGATCCGGCGGGCCAGTTCCTCCTGCGCGGCCAGACTGTCGAGACTGAGCAGCGCCCGAGCATGCCCGGCCGACAGCACCCCGGCTGCCACCCGCTTCTGCACCTCCGCCGGCAGGTTCAGCAGCCGGATGGTGTTCGAGATTTGTGGCCGGCTGCGGCCGATCCGCCGAGCCAGCTCCTCGTGCGTCGCGCCGAACTCCTCCAGCAGTTGTTGATAGGCCGCCGCCTCTTCCAGCGGGTTGAGGTTGGCCCGGTGGATGTTCTCCAGCAGCGCGTCTCGGAGCATCGCGTCGTCGCGGGTGTCCCGGACGATTGCCGGGATCGACTCCCGGCCGACCGCCTGTGCCGCGCGCCAGCGCCGTTCGCCCATCACGAGTTCGAACCGGTCGTCGGCAAGCTGGCGTACCACGATCGGCTGGAGGAAGCCGACCTCCTGGATCGAGAGCTTGAGTTCCTCCAGGGCCTCCTCGTCGAAGACCTGACGTGGCTGCTTCGGGTTGGGCACGATCGCGTCGAGCGGGATCTCGGCGAACCGGGCACCGGGCACCGGCGCCAGCTCCAGCTCCAGCTCCGTCGGCTGCTCCAGAACGGCAGGCACCGGGGCGGACCAGGAGGCCGTGCCGGACGCGGGCGCCCCGGCCTCCGACCGGCTGGCCGGCGGTTCCGCCGTCACCACTCCGGCGGCGGACTCCGGTCCGGTGGGAATCAGCGCACCCAGACCTCGCCCCAGCCCGCCCCGCGGACGGTTCTTCATGTCACGCCTCCCGACGCATCAACCGAGCTATGCATTGCGGCCAACAGACTCTTTGACGCCGCGCATCGCGATCTCCTGGGCCGCCTCGAAGTAGCTCGTGGCGCCCCGCGAACCGGGATCGTAAGTCATCACGGACTGGCCGTAGCTCGGAGCCTCCGAGACCCGCACATTGCGCGGGATCACCGCCTGCAGCACCTTGTCGCCGAAGTGGTTCCGGACGTCCTGCTCGACGGCATCCGCCAACCGGGTCCGCCGGTCGTACATGGTGAGCAGGATGGTCGAGACCTCGAGGGTCGGGTTCAGGTGCTGTCGTACCAGGTTGATGTTGTTGATCAGCTGGTTGAGACCCTCCAGTGCGTAGTACTCGCACTGGATCGGGATCAGCACCTCCTGGGCGGCGACCAACGCGTTGACCGTGAGCAGGCCGAGGGAGGGTGGGCAGTCGATGAAGACGTAGTCGAACTCGGCCGGATGCCCGGCGATGGCCCTCGCCAGGCGCGACTCCCGGGCCACCACCGAGACGAGTTCGATCTCGGCACCCGCCAGGTCGATGGTCGCCGGTACGCACCACAGGTCCGGGATCCCCTCCACCGTCTGAGCCACCTCGGCCAGCGGGACGTTGTCGATCAGGCAGTCGTAGACGTCCGGCACACCGGCGTGGTGGGGCACGTTGAGCCCGGTGGACGCGTTCCCCTGCGGGTCGAGGTCCACGACGAGGACACGGTTGCCGTGCAGCGCCAGGGCCACCGCCAGGTTGACCGTGGTGGTGGTCTTGCCGACGCCCCCCTTCTGGTTCGCGACACACATGATCCGTGGCCGGTCCGGACGCGGCATCGTCACCTCGCCGCTCGGGTTCAGGATTTGCACAGCGCGCATTGCCTCCATTGCCAACGGGGGATCGTCCTGGTCGCGCGTCGATGTTTCACGTGAAACGTACGCGTCGGAATCGGCGTCCTCTGGGAAGGGCTCCGCCGTCGCGGGCGGCGTGTCTGGTGGCGACTCGGACCGAGACTCGGCGCCTCCGCGAGTATCCGGCCGCGTCTCCTCCAGCCGCGCCCGCGGTTGCGGTGCGGCCGGGACCGCCGGCGCGGCCTGACCGCCACCGTGCTGGCCCACCGACGGCACCGGTTCGTCAGACGGTGCGGTGAACGTCGGCGTGGTGGCCCGCCCGGCGGACCTCGGGTAGTCCGGATCGGTCCCGGGCTGCTCCGGCCTCGGTTCGCCTCTCGGCTGTCGAGGGAGCTCCGCGGCCCGCCCGTGTGCGGCCGCGTCCGGAGCAAAGGGTGAGCCCGCCTGGTGGTAGGCCGGCCCACCGCGCTCCGGCGTTCCGGAGGGTGGCGTGACCCGGGCCGTGCCACGGCTCGGAGCGTGCGAGGGAGTCGGGTCGTACCCGGTCGGCTGGCCGTCGGGCTCATCGGTCCGGCCCGGCGGCCGAGCCCGGCCGCTGGCCGACCAACCCTCGTAGTCGGTTTCACGTGAAACATCAGCGCCGGCGGAGTGGTAGCCCCCGGGGTCCGTCATTCCTGGATCGTCGTACCTACCGTTGTCATGCACCGTGTCATCCCTGCCAACTTCGGATGGTGTCGGCCCGATCAGCGCCCATGCCCGCGCTTCAGGGCGTAATATGTGCGGTCCGGCGAGAATCAGCGGAAGCCTGAGGGTGCCATCCGCTGCCCGGTCTACACTATCGACGCGCGGTCAGCCTACGGCCGCTGGGCAACCAGGGCCACGGCTGTCCGTAGGTTGAAAACCGTTCCGACGCGGAACGCGGCGCCGAAACCGCGTCTGGTCAGCAGATTCGGGGCTTTCCGGCCGGCAAGAAATCGTGCCTTCGGGGAGCCGCTCCGCAGGGCCGGGTCGGTGACTGGACGGGAACTGGACGAGAGTTCGCTCCGGTCGGAGCGATGCCGCCCTGCTCCGGAGCTGTCCCGACGATGGGGCCGAACGCGGCCGTCGACTGGCGGGCGGTGACCGGGAGGGCTCTGGCGGGCGGTGGCCGGGAGGGCTAGCGGCGGCGTCGGGCGTCCGCAACACGCGGCGGCGTGGCGGCCGGAGGACGGATGCGCTCCCGTTGCACCTCAACCACGGTCGTCGGCGGGTCGACCAGCCCGACACCCGCCAGCCGGACGAGCGGCGGCGAGCCACCGAACCGGCGTACCGCCTCGGCGTGCTGCGCCACCTCGTCGGCGGCGCTGGCCCCCTTGAGCGCCAGCAGCCGCCCGCCGGGGACGGCGAGCGGAAGGCACCAGCCGGCGAGCCGGTCGAGCGGCGCCACGGCCCGTGCCGTCACGACATCGGCCGGCACCTGAAGATCGTCCGGAAGATCGGCCAATTCCACCGGCCCGCCCGGCCGGAGCGGAGGCGCGTCCGTGGGCCGGCCGCCCCTGCCGGCGCGGCGCGTGCCACGCCGGGCGCGCCGGCCGGAGGTCAGCTCCTCCGCGCGTGCCCTTACCACGGTGACCGTCTCCCAGAGATCGAGTGCGCTCACCGCCTCGGCCAGGAAGGTGGCCCGGCGGGCGAGCGGCTCCACCAGCGTGACCGTCAGGTCCGGTCGGGCGATCGCCAGGACGATCCCGGGCAGCCCGGCACCGGAGCCGACGTCCACGACCGAGGAGCCGGCCGGGACGAACTCCGCCATCGCGGCGCAGTTGAGCAGGTGCCGGTCCCAGATCCGGGTCGTCTCCCGGGGGCCGATCAAACCGCGCAGCACCCCGGGACCGGCGAGCAGTTCGGCGTACGCGGCGGCGAGCGGGAGCCGGTCGGCGAAGAGGGTACGGGCCGGGTCGACGAGGCCCGCCGGCAGCGGGATGACCGGAGGACCGGAGGGGTCCGGGCCCGTACCGGCCCGCCCAGGCAACGGCCCGGGCGGTGGTGCACCACCCGGGCCGGGATCGGATCGAGGCGTCATCGACCGCTCAGTCGACCGGCCGTACGACGATCCGGCGGTTCGGCTCGACGCCCTCTGACTCGCTCTCCACCCCGCTGATCGCGTTGACCACGTCGTGCACGCACTTGCGCTCGAAGGCCGACATCGGCTCCAGCCGGACCGCGTCGCCATGCTGCTTGACCTTCTCCACGGCGTTCTTCGCCACCGCGGAAAGCTCCTTGCGCCGGTTCGCCCGGTAGCCGCCGACGTCCAGCAGCAACCGGCTCGGCGAGCCGGTCTGCCGGAACACGGCGAGCCGGGTCAGCTCCTGCAGCGCCTCCAGCGTGGCACCGCGTTGCCCGACCAGCGCCTGCAACCGGCCGCCGACCACCTCGACCACCGGCCGCCCAGCGGAGACCAGCTCGTCGATGTCGCCGTCGTAGTCGAGGATGTCCAGCAGCCCTTCGACGTAGTCCGCGGCGATCTCGCTCTGCCGGAACAGGTCCTCGTCGCTGGTGGCCCCGGCCGGCCTGCCGCCGTTGCCGGACGGGTCGGCCTCGTCGCCGTCCGCGTCGTCCTCCTGGTCCAGACCGGCGTCCGCGCTCTTCCCGGCAACCGCAGCGGGCTCGGTGGTTTCGGCTTCCGCGGACGAGCCCGCCGGCAGGTCCGGTTCGGTGTCGCCGACGGGCTGCTCGGCACGCGGAATACTGGTGTCGGTCACGGTCTCATCTCCGTACTCTCTCGGCCGGACCGTAACGGTCCCGCTGGTTTCCCGGGCCCGGCGGGAGATCGCCGAGTGCCACGGGCACGTCTGCGCGGGCAACGATGCCCGTCGTCACGGGGCGCGGCGGACTCCGGTCCGGCGCCGACGCTGGTGGTGGCAGCACGGGCCGGAGTCCTCTCGAGTCACTGACCGACAGTTACGGCACAGTGACCCTTCGCGTCAACCCTGACGCTTCGCCGGTCGTCCCTTTTTCGGGTTGACCGGCTTGGCGCCCGGCTTCGGGGCCAGCGCCTTGGTGTCGACGGCCGGCTTCTCCGGCTGCGCGCCGTTGGCCTTGGACCGGCCAAACCGTCCGGCCGGCTTCGCCGGCTTGCCGGACTGCACCGGGTTGCGAGCGTCGGTGCTGCGCCGGGAGCCGGTAGCGGTGGTACGCCGAGGGGCCGACTCGCCCGGCTTCGGTAGCCGCCCCATGGTCGCGGTCGGCGGCGGCGGGTACTTGCGTAGCACCCACTGCTGCTGGCCGAGGGTGAAGAGGTTGTTGGTGACCCAGTAGATGACCACACCGATCGGGAAGATGGCGCCGGAGACCAGCAGCGAAGCCGGGATGCCGTAGAGCATCAACCGCTGGATCATGCGCTGCTGCGGGTCCTCGGCCCAGCCGGTCTTGAGGATCATCTGCCGGCTGGTCAGGTAGGTGGTGGCGATCATGATGGCCACCAGGACCCCGGCCAGGACCTTGACCGAAACGCCGCTGGCGTTCAGTCGGGCCAGCTCGGCCGCGCTGGAGCCGAACTTGCCGGCGATCGGCACGTCGAAGAGGCGCGCGTGGGTGGCGCTCTCGAACTGCTCGACCGTCCAGCCGTACCGGGTCTTGCCCTGGTTCGCCGGGTCGAGCCGGCGGAGCACGTGGAAGAGACCGATGAAGACCGGAGCCTGCAGGAAGATCGGAAGGCAGCCCATCAGCGGGTTGGCCTTCTCCTTCCGGTAGAGCTCCATCATCTCCTTCTGGAGCGTCTCCCGATCACCCTTGTGCTTCTCCTGCAGGGCCTTCAGCTGGGGCTGGAGCGCCTGCATCGCCCGCTGCGACTTGATCTGTTTGACGAAGATCGGGAACAGGATCACCCGCAGGGTGACCACCAGGAAGATGATCGCCAGGATCCAGGACCAGTTGGTGCCCAGCACCGCGTCCGCCGACACCCCGATGGCGTCCCAGGCGGAGTGCCAGAGCAGCAGGATCCACGAGATCGCCCAGTAGATCCAGTCGAGACTCAATTCGGGGCTCCAGTCACATCGGCGTGGCGGCGTGCGCCCGGCTCCGGCACCGGGTCATATCCACCGGGGTGGAAGGGGTGGCAGCGCAAGAGCCGCCGTACCGCCAGGAAGGCTCCCCGGATCGCACCGTGCCGCGTGACCGCCTCCAGGGCGTACGCGCTGCACGACGGGTAGAACCGACAGCGGGCCGGCAGCGCCGGGCTTATCCAACGACGGTACGCGACGATGGCTCCGGTCAGCACTCGGGCACCGACTGTCATCCCGCGCGTACGGGCGGAGGAGTCCGTCATCGGTGCCGCCGGGAGGGCTTCCGGGGGGCCAGCGACGCCGCGATGGCGGCGTCCAGGTCGGCGCCGAGCGCGGCGTAGGACGCCTGGGCGGCGACGGGTAGCGCGCGTACCACGAGAGTGGCGCCGGGCGGCAGGCCCGGCAGGCGGTCGCGGACGAGGTGGCGCAGGCGGCGGCGGACCCGGTTGCGGACCACCGCGCCGCCGACGGCCTTGGAGACGACGAAGCCGGCCCGGGCCGGCGCGGGCTCCTGCCCGGCACCGGCACCCGGGGCCGGCTTCAATGTCGTTTCGGTCATCGGGGAGACGGGTACGGCGGTGAGGTCGAGGTGGACCACGACGGAGCCTCGGTTGGCACGTCGTCCACCCCGGATCGCTGCGGCGAAGTCACTGCTGCGCCGCAGTCGCTGTGCGGCCGCCAGCACGACTGCCTACATCCCCGGACCGGCCCCGCCAGCCGTCAGGCCGACAGGCGGGTGCGACCCTTGCCACGGCGGGCCGAGATGATGGCGCGGCCAGCCCGGGTGCGCATGCGCAGCCGGAAGCCGTGGGTCTTCGCGCGCCGGCGGTTGTTCGGCTGGAAGGTGCGCTTGCTCACGTCAGGCTCTCCGTCGTCCTACGCCCCGGTCGTGTGAGAGCGGGGTCGTGTGATTGTCTGGCGTCGACCACCGGGCGGCCCGGTGCCGTCCGGCAATCGGCACCGCCCAGGAATCAGCCACGGCCCGTGCCGGGCCGCAGTCAAGTCTCTCCCACCCTAGCAGAGGGTCGGAGAGCAACCGTTGGAGCCTACGCAGCCCGACAACGGCCGTCAAACGTCGTAGCCGCCCCGGGCTGCTCCGCCGGGTGGGCGGCGCGGTCACGACCCGGCCGGCGGGGGATTTCGCTGATGTTGACAAGGGTGTTGACAGGCGTCCGGCGGGCCGACGGTTGATGGGGTGTGGACAACGCTGTTAGCGTGCCCGATTGCACGTCAGCGTCAAGGGGTGGGGATGCCGCTGACGGGCAAAACCGGACAAGCTCGTCGATCGTTCGACAGATGAACCCGCGTCAACGCCGGTCGGGCCGGGGGTAGACGACACGGACGCCCGGCCGGGCGACACAATCGGTCGATACACAGGCTGTGGATAACCTGTGGACGGCGCCGGCAACCGCCGGACGCCGCGTCGTGCCTGTTCGAGCACGGTTAGCAAGCCTGGAACGGTCGACTGGGACGGCAACGGCGGCCGGAGACGCAGAGGCGATGGGGGTGGCGCGACGGTGGCCGACACGATCGACCTTGGCGCGGTGTGGGCGGCGACGACCGAGGAGCTGGCCGACGAGATCATCTCGGCTCAGCAGCGCGCCTATCTCCGGCTGACCCGCCTGCACACGATCATCGAGGACACCGCGCTGCTCTCCGTACCGGACGCCTTCACCCGGGACGTGATCGAGACGCGGCTCCGCCCCGCCATCACGGAAGCCCTCTCCCGCCGCCTGGGCCGGGCGGTCCAGGTGGCGGTCACCGTACGTTCGCCCGGCGACGGCCCCGCCCGCCCCGCCGCCGGTGCCGGCTACCCCGCCGGGCCGGACACCGCGCTCGCCGGGCCCCCGGCCGAGCCGGGATCGGGCGGCGCGTCCGGCTATCCGATGGAGGGCCTCCCGAACCAGACCGGGACCACCGGCGGATACGAGGACGCCCCGCCGGACGGGTACGCCGGGCCGACGCCGACCGATCCGTCCGGTGGCTACCCGAATCCGGCCGGCGGCTACGGCGACCGCGAGCCGTCGCCCGGCCATGGCGTTCCGGATCCGCCGACCGGCTACGGCAGTCCGGATCCGCCGGTCGGCTACCGTGCCGAGCCGCTCCGCTTCCCGAACCCGACCGAACACGAGTATCCGGCGCAGCGGCCGGATCGCGAGTACCCGGCACGACCGGATCACGAGCGTCCGGACGGGCCGGAGCATGACGTACCCGGAAACCGCGGCCTCGTGCCGGACCAGCCAGCCGGCCGCAAACCCCCGACCTTCACCGGCTCGGCCCAGGTGCCGATCGACGGCACTGATCGGCCGTCCGGCCGGCGCGACATCCCCCGGCCCGACGCCCCCCGCACCAACATGATCCCGTCCAGCCGGGACGGCCAGGAGACGCTCTTCAGCGCGCCGTACCCGGAGCCCTACCGGCCGACCGCGCCGCACCAGGATCGACGGGGCTTCGAGGAGCGAGGGCTCGACACCGGCGAACTCGGCCAGTTCGGCGTCGACCACCGGCCGGCGGATCACCGTTACCACGACACCCGGGATTCCGGCGGACGACTCGGGCCGGGACGGGACGGCGGGACCGACAGCGGGCCGGGGCGGGGCGGTGCCAACCCCGCACACCGACCAGGCGGCCGGGACGACCGCCGGCCGGGCGGCGTCGGCGGCGCCGGGGACGTCGGCGGTAACCGGCTCAATCCGAAGTACATGTTCGAGACGTTCGTGATCGGCTCCTCCAACCGGTTCGCCCACGCCGCGTCGGTCGCGGTCGCCGAGTCCCCGGCAAAGGCGTACAACCCGCTCTTCATCTACGGCAGCTCCGGGCTGGGCAAGACCCACCTGCTGCACGCGATCGGCCACTACGCGACGACCCTGGGCAACGCCCGCTCGGTCCGCTACGTCTCGACCGAGGAGTTCACCAACGACTTCATCAACTCGCTCCGGGACGACAAGACGAGTGCCTTCCAGCGTCGCTACCGGGACGTCGACATCCTGCTGATCGACGACATCCAGTTCCTGGAGAACCGCGAGCGGACCCAGGAGGAGTTCTTCCACACCTTCAACACGCTGCACAACGCCAACAAGCAGATCGTGATCACCTCCGACCGGAAGCCGAAGGACCTGGCGACACTGGAGGACCGGCTGCGTACCCGCTTCGAGTGGGGCCTGCTCGCCGACATCCAGCCGCCCGACCTGGAAACCCGGATCGCGATCCTGCAGAAGAAGGCGGCACAGGAGCGGCTCTTCGCCCCGCCGGACGTGCTGGAGTTCATCGCCTCCCGGATCGCCAACTCGATCCGCGAACTCGAGGGCGCGCTGATCCGGGTCACCGCGTTCGCGTCGCTGACCCGGTCTCCGGTGGAACTATCGCTGGCCGAGGAGGTGCTCCGGGACTTCATCCCGGACGGCTCCGGCCCGGAGATCACCGCGGACCAGATCATGGTCTCCACCGCCGACTACTTCGGCGTCAGCCTGGAGGACCTGCGCGGCCAGTCCCGGTCCCGGGTGCTGGTGAACGCCAGACAGGTGGCCATGTATCTGTGCCGGGAACTGACCGACCTGTCGCTGCCCCGCATCGGTCAGGCCTTCGGCGGCCGGGACCACACGACGGTGATGCACGCCGACCGGAAGATCAGACAGCAGATGGCGGAACGCCGCTCGCTCTACAACCAGATCGCCGAACTGACGAACCGCATCAAGCAGAACACCTGAGGTAACCGGAGAGGCCGGCCGAGGGCCGGGTACCGGGTCGCGTCGGCCCCGTACCCGGCCCTCGGCCGTAGGTCGGTCGTACGCGGCAGCGGCGTGTCGTACCCAGGCTGTCCACAGTCGGTTGTCCACGGACGGTGGATAACTCCGGCCCCCGCCGACCGGACAACCCACAGGTTGTGGACGAGCCTGGGGAAACGTGTGTGGACGATTACCCGGAGCCACCAACTTCTCCACCGCCCCGACCGGGGCTGTGCACGACGTGTTGAAGGTTCTGGGGACAGCGCCCGTCGATCTCTGGCAGGCTGTGCCCACAGATGGGGAAAAGCCGGTGGGTAACCCGGTGGACGGCCGGTGGACAACCGTGGAAAACCTGTGAGTCGGCGGCGCCTGTGGATCGCGGAGCCACTTTTCGTCCCGGTCCTCCACACCTCGCACACCTGTGGACAAGGCGCTGACCTGCGCGAAGGCGGCTTCTCCACAGTTTGCACAGCACCGATGAAGACGATTGAGTTATCTCTTCAAGAGAACAAAAAACAATCACCGGCGTTGGGCATCCTGTGGAGTCTTTTGATCTGTCGTACCCACAGGTCAGGATCTGCCGAAGGACCGGGGTCGGGCGCACAGCCGATGCGGCCGGGGCCTAAGGTGCGATGCAGACCCGCACGGTTGGCGGGGCCGGAAGGCGGCCGCCGGCATGAGACAGTTGTCGCTGACGTCGATCCGGAGGCAAGGCATGAAGTTCCGCGTGGAGCGTGACGCGCTCGCCGACGCCGTGGCGTGGACCGCGAAGAGTCTCCCCAACCGGCCCTCGGTGCCGGTGCTCGCCGGCGTCCTGCTCCGGGTCGGAGAGGGCGGCCTGCACGTCTCGGGCTTCGACTACGAGGTCTCCAGCCAGGTGACCGTCGACGTGCAGAGCGAGGCGGAGGGCGCCGCGCTGGTCTCCGGGCGACTGCTCGCCGAGATCACCAAGGCGCTGCCGGCGAAGCCGGTCGACATCGCCGCCGCCGGGGCACACCTCGAGCTGGTCTGCGGCAGCGCCCGGTTCACCCTGCCGACGATGCCCGTCGAGGACTATCCGTCCCTGCCCGAGATGCCCGGCAGCGCCGGCACGATCGACGCGGCCACCTTCGCCGCCGCGGTCGGCCAGGTCGCGATCGCCGCCGGCCGGGACGAGACACTGCCGATGATGACCGGCGTGCGCATCGAGCTGAACGGCTCGACCCTGGCGATGCTCGCCACCGACCGCTACCGGCTGGCCCTGCGCGAAATCGACTGGCGGCCGGACGACCCGGAGGTCAGCATCAACGCGCTGGTGCCGGCCCGGACCCTGCACGACACCGCCAAGGCACTCGGCCCGCTCGGTGGCGACGTCACCATGGCGCTGTCGCAGGGCGCCGCCGGTGAGGGGCTGATCGGCTTCGCCGGCGGCACCCGCCGGACCACCAGCCGGCTGTTGGACGGCGCCAACTACCCGCCGGTGCGCTCGCTCTTCCCGGCCAGTTCCAACGCCGAGGCCCGGGTCTCGGTCGCCGCGCTCACCGAGGTCGTCAAGCGGGTCTCGCTGGTCGGCGGCCGGACCACGCCGGTGCTGCTCAACTTCAGCTCCGACGGCCTGGTCGTCGAGGCCGGCAGCACCGAGGAGGCCCGGGCGAGCGAGGCGATGGACGCCACCTTCACCGGCGAGCCGCTGACCATCGGCTTCAACCCGCAGTACCTGATCGACGGGCTGCAGAACCTCGGCTCGGCGCTGGCGGTCTTCTCCTTCGTCGACGCCTTCAAGCCCGCGGTGATCTCGCCCTGCGGCGAGGACGGCGAGATCGTCCCCGGCTACCGCTATCTGATCATGCCGATCCGGGTCACCCGCTGAGCGGACCGGTTCCGGCAGGAAAGCCCACGCGATTCTGGAAGGAAAGTTCATGCAACTCGGCCTGGTAGGCCTCGGCCGGATGGGCGGCAACATGCGCGACCGACTGCGCGCCGCCGGGCACGAGGTGATCGGCTTCGACCAGAATCCGGCGCTGACCGATGTCGCCAGCCTCGCCGAACTGGCCGAGAGGCTCGCCGCGCCCCGGGCCGTCTGGTTGATGGTGCCGGTGCAGTACACGGAGGCGACCGTCGACGGGCTGATCGAGGTGCTCTCTCCCGGCGACATCGTCATCGACGGCGGAAACTCGCGGTTCGCCGACGACCTGCCCCGGGCGGAGAAGCTCGACCGGCACGGCATCGGCTATCTCGACGTCGGCGTCTCCGGCGGCATCTGGGGGCGGCAGAACGGCTATGCCCTGATGGTCGGCGGCGACGAGCAGCACGTCGGTCGGCTGATGCCGATTTTCGACGCGCTCAAGCCGGAGGGCGAGTTCGGTTTCGTGCACGCCGGGCCGGTCGGCGCCGGGCACTACGCCAAGATGGTGCACAACGGCATCGAGTACGGCCTGATGCACGCCTACGCCGAGGGCTACGAGCTGCTCACCGCCTCCGAACTGGTGACCAACGTGCCGGGCGTCTTCAAGTCCTGGCGCGACGGCACGGTGGTCCGCTCCTGGCTGCTCGACCTGCTCGACCGGGCGCTCGAGGAGGACCCCGACCTCTCCGATCTCAGCGACTACACCGAGGACACCGGCGAGGGGCGGTGGACGGTGGACGAGGCGGTCCGGCTCGCCGTGCCGCTGAACGTCATCACCGCCTCGCTCTTCGCCCGGTTCTCCTCCCGCCAGGACGACTCGCCGGCCCTGAAGGCGGTCTCGGCGCTGCGCCAGCAGTTCGGCGGGCACGCCGTCCGCAAGAACTAGCCGTGTACGTCCGCCGGCTCGAACTGGTCGACTTCCGCTCGTACGAGCGGGTCGGGGTGGACCTGGAGCCGGGTGGGAACGTCTTCGTCGGCCCGAACGGGGTGGGCAAGACCAACCTCGTCGAGGCGCTCGGCTACGTGGCGACGCTCGCCAGCCATCGGGTCGCCACCGACGCCCCGCTGGTGCGGGCCGGCGCGGCGACCGGGGTGTTGCGGTGCGCGATCGTGCACGATGGCCGGGAGCTCCTGGTCGAGCTGGAGATCGCCCCCGGCCGGGCCAACCGGGCCCGGCTGAACCGCTCGCCGGCCCGGCGGGCCCGGGACGTGCTCGGCGCGCTGCGGCTGGTGCTCTTCGCCCCGGAGGATCTGGAACTGGTCCGGGGCGATCCGGCCGAGCGGCGCCGCTACCTCGACGACCTGCTGGTCACCCGGATGCCCCGGTACGCGGCGGTACGCGCCGACTACGATCGGGTGGTGAAACAGCGCAACGCGCTGCTGCGTACCGCCTATCTGGCCCGGAAGAGCGCCGGAGGGCGGGGCCGGTCGACCCGCACCGACGCCGAGCAACCGGCCGGGGGCGGTGGCGACCTGTCGACCCTGGCGGTCTGGGACGCCCACCTGGCCCGGCACGGTGCGGAACTGCTCGCCGGGCGGCTGGAGCTGGTCGCCGCCCTGGGGCCGCACGTGACCAAGGCGTACGACGCGGTGGCCGCCGGCCGGGGTGCGGCCGGGATCGCGTACCGCCCGTCGGTGGAACTGGCCGACCCGGCGCCGGACCGCTCGACGCTCGAGTCGGCCCTGCACGCCGCGCTCGCCGAGGCACGGCCGGCGGAGGTCGAGCGCGGGGTGACGCTGGTCGGCCCGCACCGCGACGAGCTGACCCTGACCCTCGGCACGCTGCCGGCCCGTGGCTACGCCAGTCACGGCGAGTCCTGGTCGTACGCGCTGGCGCTCCGGCTCGCCGCCTACGACCTGCTGCGCGCCGACGGTGTCGAGCCGGTGCTCGTGCTGGACGACGTCTTCGCCGAGCTGGACAGCGGCCGCCGGGAACGCCTCGCCGAGCTGGTGGTAGGCGCCAGCCAGCTCCTGGTCACCTGCGCGGTCGCCGACGACGTGCCGCAGGCCCTGCGCGGCGCCCGCTACGAGGTGGCGGACGGGCAGGTGCACCGTGTCCACTGATCCGGAGCCGCGCGGCTCGGCGGATCCCCCGGCCGCCCACCGCACCGGCAGGGACGATCGCACCGGCAGGGGGGTGGGCGCCGGCAACGACGAGCACGGTACCGAGGCCGCCCGCGGCGGCAATGGCGATCGCGGTGCCGAGCCCGCACACGCCGGTTCGCCGACGACCGACGGCGAGCACGGCGAGCTGGCCGGGCCGGCGTTGGCCCGGGCGGTCCTCGATGCCGCGCTGGCCCGGCGGAAGGCGTCCGGCCCGCGCCGGCGTACCCCCGGGAGGGCCGACCCGGACGCGGAGCCGGCGGCCGACGGCGCGCCCGGCGGTGCCGGCTCGGGCGGGCGTCCGGGCGGGTATCGGCGCCGGCCGCGTGGCTACTCCGGGCCGGGGCCCGACCCCCGGGATCCGCAACTCCTCGGTACGGTGCTGGCCCGGCTGGTCAAGGCCCGGGGTTGGCAGCAGCCGGCCGCCGAGGCGACGGTCTTCGGCGCCTGGGAGCGGGTGGTCGGCGCGGAGGTGGCGAAGCACAGCCGCCCGGTGAAGCTGGAGGACGGAGAGCTGACGGTCGAGGCGGAGTCGACGGCGTGGGCGACCCAGCTCCGGCTGCTGGCCGGATCGCTGCTGCGCCGGATCGCGGCCGAGGTCGGGCACGGCGTGGTCCGCCGACTGCACGTGCACGGCCCCACGGCGCCGTCCTGGTCCCGGGGCCCCCGGCGGGTACGCGGACGCGGCCCCCGGGACACCTACGGCTGACTCGCCGCACCCCTCCGGTCCCGGCCGGCCTGTCTGCCCGGCCTGTCTCAGGAGTCGGCGTAGACCGCGAAGCCGCGCTCGGCACAGCGGCGGTAGAAGCCGCCCAGCACCGCCAGCTCCGAGCGGGGGAAGCTCCACTGCGGCGGCGCCCCCGAATCGTCGCGCAGCGCATCGAGCCGGCTGTCCAGCCAGCGCAGCTGCTGGTCGGCGAGGCGGCCGTCGGCGAGCGCCGCCCGCAGCACGGCACTGACCGTGTCGAAGGTCACGATCTCGCCGTGCTCCCGATGCCCGTCGACGAAGCGCTCCAGACCGCCGGCGATCCAGGCACAGCCGTCCGGGTCGATCACCGGATCCTCGTCCTCGGCGGCCGCCTCGGTGGCGTAGAGCACACCGTCCAGGCCGAGTAACAGGTCGACCAACTCCGTGTAGGCGGTCGCCCGGACCGACCCGTTCTTGGCGATGTATCCGGCGAGCGCCGCCGTCGGCGCAGCCACCTCCGGGTCGTCGGCGAACTCGCCGAAGTCGACGAACTCGGCCGGAGCGACCGGATCGTAGAAGCGGCCGGTCCGCGGCCAGCGCACCGCGACGTTGTCCAGCCCCATCGGGCGTCACCTCTTCATACACCTGACGAAACCGGTCGTTCGGGGCGCCCGATGCACCTACCCGGCATCCCTGGCCACGGAGCTTACTTCCGGCGTCGTCAAGTTACGGCACCGCGCACCCTCGCGCGACCCCCGGATCCGGCGGCCCGGCCGGCACGGCCGCGACCACCGGTCGGGCCGGCCACGGCGGCGCCGCGCCGCGGAGCGGGCGGGACCCGGACGGTACGACGCATGCCGGAACCCGCCTGCGGTTCGACACCGCGCCTGTGGGGGGAGTCGTGGGAGCGGGGTACGGCCGCCTACGGAGGTCTGAGGCCGTCTCGCAGGGGTGCCGCATACCCAATATGTCATCTGGGCACAGTAAGATTGACGGTGAGACGACGACACGGCGTGGTGCAGGGATCCGGGTCAGGATGGTCCGGGCCGGCGCCGCGTCGGGTCCGAGCCGATCACGATCCGTGGGCAGCCACGGCGACCGGCACGTTTGACCGTACCCCGGAATGTTTCGTGGTGCCGGCCCACGTGCCTGTCGCGGGCCGCCCACCAAACCCGCGTCCCCGCGCCGACCGGCGTCGGGTGGCGCGAGAAAGTGGCCAAGGTGGCAGCGCAGAAGAAGCAGGAGTACGGCGCCGAGTCGATCACGGTCCTGGAGGGGCTGGAGGCCGTTCGCAAGCGGCCCGGTATGTACATCGGATCGACTGGTGAGCGCGGTCTGCACCACCTGGTCTGGGAGGTCGTGGACAACGCGGTGGACGAGGCGCTCGCCGGCTACTGCGACACCATCGAGGTGGTGCTGCTCGCCGACGGCGGTGTCCGGGTCACCGACAACGGCCGGGGTTTCCCGGTCGACCTGCACCCGAAGCTGAAGAAGCCGGGTGTCGAGGTGGCGCTGACCGTGCTGCACGCCGGCGGAAAGTTCGACGGCAAGGCGTACGCGGTCTCCGGCGGCCTGCACGGCGTCGGCGTGTCGGTGGTCAACGCGCTCTCCACCCGGATGTTCGTGGAGATCCACAAGGACGGTTACGTCTGGCGCCAGTCCTACACCAACTCCAAGCCCTCGCCGCTGGAGAAGGGCGAGACCACCAACACCACCGGTTCGTCGGTCGCCTTCTGGCCCGACCCGTCGGTCTTCGAGACCGTCGACTTCGTCTTCGAGACGATCTACCGGCGCATCCAGGAGTACGCCTTCCTCAACCGCGGTCTGACCATCCAGCTCCGCGACGAGCGGGTGCAGGAGGAGGACGGCAAGCCGCGCGAGGTGACCTTCTGCTACAAGGGCGGCATCGCCGATTTCGTGCGCCACCTCAACGCCTCCAAGAACCCGATCCACAAGACCGTGGTCGAGTTCGGCTCGGAGGAGGAGGGGATGTCGGTCGAGATCGCCATGCAGTGGAACGAGTCTTACGGCGAGTCGGTCTACACCTTCGCCAACACCATCAACACGCACGAGGGCGGCACCCACGAGGAGGGCTTCCGCGCCGCGCTGACCAGCGTCGTCAACCGGTACGGCACCGACAAGAAGCTGCTCAAGAGCGACGAGAAGCTCTCCGGCGAGGACATCCGGGAGGGGCTTGCGGCGATCATCTCGGTCAAGCTGACGAACCCGCAGTTCGAGGGGCAGACCAAGACGAAGCTCGGCAACACCCCGGTGAAGAGCTTCGTGCAGCGGGTCTGCAACGAGTGGCTGGTCGACTGGTTCGACCGGAACCCGGGTGAGGCCAAGCTGATCATCACCAAGGCGACCCAGGCCGCGCGGGCCCGGATCGCCGCGCAGCAGGCCCGCAAGCTGGCCCGGCGCAAGTCGCTGCTGGAGTCCGGGTCGATGCCGGGCAAGCTGGCCGACTGCCAGTCCACCGACCCGCGCGAGTCAGAGGTCTTCATCGTCGAGGGCGACTCGGCGGGCGGTTCGGCCAAGCAGGGCCGGGACCCGCGTACCCAGGCGATCCTGCCGATCCGGGGCAAGATTCTCAACGTGGAGAAGGCCCGGATCGACCGGGTGCTGAAGAACAACGAGGTCCAGGCGCTGATCACCGCGCTCGGCACCGGCATCCACGACGACTTCGACATCGAGAAGCTGCGCTACCACAAGATCGTGCTGATGGCCGACGCCGACGTCGACGGCCAGCACATCCAGACGCTGCTGCTCACCCTGCTCTTCCGGTTCATGCGTCCGCTGGTCGAGCTGGGGCACGTCTACCTCGCCGCACCACCGCTTTACAAGATCAAATGGAACCGCAAGGGCGACGACGCCCAGTACGCCTACTCCGACCGGGAGCGGGACGGGCTGATCGCGCTCCGGCAGCAGAAGAAGCCGAACGCCAAGCCGGACGACATCCAGCGGTTCAAGGGTCTGGGCGAGATGAACTACCCGGAGCTGTGGGAGACCACGATGAACCCGGCGACGCGTACGCTGCGTCAGGTCACCCTCGACGACGCGGCGACCGCCGACGAGTTGTTCAGCGTGCTGATGGGCGAGGACGTGGAGGCACGCCGCTCGTTCATCCAGCGCAACGCCAAGGACGTGCGCTTCCTCGACATCTGACGGCGGCCGGCGGTCCCGGCGCCGGTGGGCCGGACGGGTCAGGACCGACCCGGCCGAACGGCCTACCGGGGTCGCCGTTCCACACAGTTATCCACAGCTTCCGCGGTTTCCACAGCCGTTATCCACAGCGGATTGCGGCATTGAGTCTGATAAGGGTTGACAGTGACGGATACTCCCGAGTCCTCCGCCAACGAGTCGGAGCAGGAGGCGATTGCCGCCGTCGTGGCGCACGACCGGATCGAGCCGGTCGGGCTCGAGGTGGAGATGCAGCGCTCCTACCTCGACTACGCGATGAGCGTGATCGTCGGGCGGGCGTTGCCGGACGTACGGGACGGGCTGAAGCCCGTGCACCGCAAGATCCTCTACGCCATGTTCGACTCCGGCTACCGACCGGACCGGGGGTACGTGAAGTGCTCCCGGGTGGTCGGCGACGTGATGGGCCAGTTCCACCCGCACGGTGACTCGGCGATCTACGACGCGCTGGTCCGGATGGCCCAGACCTGGTCGCTGCGCTACCCGCTGGTCGACGGCAACGGCAACTTTGGTTCGCCCGGAAATGATCCAGCTGCGGCGATGCGTTACTGCATGACCGGAGATGCCCGAGTTCGTACCGCCGAGGGATCGGTCCGGATCGACCAGATCGTTCCCGACGCCACGCCCAGCTCCGAGACCGACATCGACCTCAAGGTTCGGGACCGCAACGGCGAGCTGGTCCGCGCCTCGAAGTTCTTCCACTCCGGCGAGCACCCCACGTTGCGGTTGCGCACCCGCGAGGGCTACGAGCTGACCGGTACGCACAACCACCCGGTGCTCTGCCTGGTGCGGGTGGCCGGGGTGCCGACCCTGCTCTGGAAGCTGCTCGCCGAGGTCCGTCCCGCCGACCGGGTGGTGTTGCAGCGGACGGTCCCGGACGAGATCGGTTACCCGATGCTGGAGCACGTCGAGGTGGCCGTGCAGGCCGCGCGGAGTGCGGCGAAGTTCGTGCCGGAGTTCGTCTGGCAGGGGCCGGCGGCGGTCAAGCGGGCCTTCCTCCAGGCACTCTTCGAGGGCGACGGCCTGTCGTCGCTGGCCCGCGACACCATCCAGATCTCGTACTCCACCCAAAGTGAGCGGCTGGCCCGCGAGGTCCAGCAACTGCTGCTCGAGTTCGGCGTGGTCAGCCGACAGTGCCGGTACGACAGCGGCGAGATCAAGGTCGTGGTGACGAACGGCCGGGACGCCCGGCTCTTCGCCCGGCACGTCGGCTTCCTCGGCCGCAAGCAGGCGAAACTGGAGTCCGAGCTGGCCAGCGTGCCGACGAGCAGCACGACGCTTGCCAGTGACCACGTGCCGTACGTCGGCGAGTTCATCCGGGAGCACGGCGCGCAGCGCTGGACCGAGCGGGACTGGCTGCGCCGGCACAACGTCGACCGGGTCGAGCGGTGGGAGCGGGACCGAGCCGAGATCGCGGCCCGGATCACCGACCGGGAGGTGCTGGACGTCGTCGAACCGCTGGTCGACGGCCGGTTCTACTACGCCGAGGTCACGGACGTGACCGACGCGGGCGTGCAACCGGTCTACAGCCTGCGGATCGACACCGACGATCACTCCTTTGTCAGCGACGGGTTCGTCAGCCACAACACCGAGTGCAAGCTCGACCCGCTGGCCATGGAGATGCTGCGGGACATCGACGAGGACACCGTCGACTTCCAGGACAACTACGACGGTCGGGCCAAGGAGCCCACGATCCTGCCGTCGCGGATCCCGAACCTGCTGGTGAACGGCTCCGAGGGCATCGCGGTCGGCATGGCGACCAAGATCCCGCCGCACAACCTGCGGGAGATCGCCCAGGCCGTGCAGTGGTGCCTGGAGCACCCGGACGACGACGAGACGACGACGCTCGACGCGCTGCTCGGGATCGTCAAGGGGCCGGACTTCCCGACCCACGGGCTGATCGTGGGGACCACCCCGATCCAGGAGGCGTACCGGACCGGGCGCGGCTCGATCCGGATGCGTGCGGTGGTGGAGGTCGAGGAGGACAAGAAGGGCCGGACGAGCCTGGTCGTCACCGAGCTGCCGTACCAGGTCAACCCCGACAACCTGGCCGAGCGGATCGCCGAGCTGATCAAGGAGGGGAAGCTCGCCGGGATCGCCGACATCCGGGACGAGTCCTCCGGGCGTACCGGTATGCGGATCGTGCTGGTGCTCAAGCGCGACGCCGTCGCGAAGGTGGTGCTGAACAACCTCTACAAGCACACCCAGCTCCAGGAGACCTTCGGCGCCAACATGCTGGCCCTGGTCGACGGGGTGCCGCGCACGCTCAACCTGGCCCAGTTCATCCGCTACTACGTCGACCACCAGATCGACGTGATCCGGCGGCGGACGGCGTACCGGTTGCGCAAGGCCGAGGAGCGGGCGCACATCCTGCGCGGTCTGGTCAAGGCGCTGGACGCTCTCGACGAGGTCATCGCGTTGATCCGACGCTCGCCGACGGTGGAGGAGGCCCGGCAGGGGCTGATCCAGCTGCTCGACATCGACGAGGTGCAGGCGACGGCGATCCTGGACATGCAGCTCCGCCGGCTCGCCGCGCTGGAGCGCCAGAAGATCATCGACGAGCTTGCCAAGATCGAGCTGGAGATCGCCGATCTCAAGGACATCCTGGCCAAGCCGGAGCGGCAGCGGAGGATCATCTCCGAGGAGCTCGGCGAGATCGTGACCAAGTGGGGCGACGAGCGGCGGACCAAGATCGTGCCCTTCGAGGGCGAGGTCTCGATGGAGGACCTGATCGCCCGCGAGGACGTGGTGGTCACCATCACCCGCACCGGGTACGCCAAGCGGACCAAGGTCGACCTCTACCGCTCACAGCGCCGGGGCGGCAAGGGGGTCAGTGGTGCGACGCTGCGCCAGGACGATATCGTCAGCAACTTCTTCGTCTGCTCCACGCACGACTGGATGCTCTTCTTCACCAATAAGGGGAGGGTCTATCGGGCCAAGGCGTACGAGTTGCCGGAGGCCAGTAGGGTGGCGAGAGGCCAGCACGTGGCCAATCTGCTCGCCTTCCAGCCGGACGAGCAGATCGCCCAGGTGATCGAGATTCCGGACTACCAGGTGGCGCCGTACCTGGTCCTGGCCACCAGGAAGGGTCTGGTGAAGAAGACGAGGTTGGAGGAGTTCGATTCCAACCGCTCCGGCGGCATCATCGCGATCAACCTCCGCGACGAGGACGAACTGGTCGGGGCGGCGCTGGCGGGGCCCGAGGACGATCTCCTCCTGGTCTCCAAGAAGGCGCAGGCGATCCGGTTCGGCGCCACCGACGAGGCGCTCCGGCCGATGGGTCGGGCCACCTCCGGTGTGATCGGGATGCGGTTCACCGACGACGACGTCCTGCTGGCGATGGAGGTGGTCCGCGAGGGCATGGACCTGGATGTCCTCGTGGCGACCAACGGGGGGTACGCGAAACGTACGCCCATCGAGGAATACCCCGTGCAGGGTAGGGGAGGTAAAGGGGTGCTGACCGCGAAGATCACCGAGCGCCGCGGCGGTCTGGTCGGCGCGGTCGTCATCAGCCCGGACGACGAGTTGTTTGCGATCACCAGCAACGGCGGCGTGATCCGGACTCCGGTGAAGCCTGTACGCCGAACGCGTGACCGGAACACAATGGGGGTCAAACTGATGGACCTACCAGATGGCGTGACCATCGTGGCGATTGCTCGCAATGCCGACGAGCCTGACGAACAGGACTAGTTGATGACGGAGACACAGGCGAAGTCGGGGGCTGCGGGGACCTCGGCCAATCCGGTCGACGAGGAGGCCGCCTCCGGCGGCGCCGCGACCGGACGCGCGGCCGTCGGCCGGGCGATGGTCAGCGCCGACACGCCGTCCCCAAAGTTCACCCGGGCGCCGGGCATGCCGCCGCCACCCGACCAGCTTCCCGAGGAGCCGGCCGCTTCCTCGGCGGGTGCGGCCGAGGGCGGCTCGTCGGCGTCGGGCACGGAAGAAGCCGGGACCGCCGCGACGTCTCCGGCGGCGACCGGTTCGGCGTCTCCGGTCACCGGCACGAGCCGGTCCGGTCAGGTTGGCAAGGCTGATTCGACCACGACCGGCCGGCTGGAGCAGCCGGGTTCGCCGGACCGCACCGAGCGGTTGCCGGGCCGGTCCGATCGGCCCGGTTCCGCAGGGAGCGCCGGCGCCGAGTCGACGCAGCCGATCTCGGGTGGTGCTTCGCCCGGCGCGTTCCGGCCGGGCCGGGCCGGTGGCGGAGCCCCGTCCGCCGGCACCAGCCGGTTCGGCCTCGGCGGTCCGGCGGCGCGGCCGACCACCGGTGCCCCCGGCGGCGCCGGGGCCGGTGCCCCCGGCGGGCCCGCCGGCGGTGCCGTCGGTGCGGCCCGGGTGACCGAGGCCGTTCGCGCCGCCCGTAGCACCGTCAGTTCCGCCGCCTCCCGGGGGCCCCGCCGCGCCCGGCTGAACCTGAAGCGGATCGACCCCTGGTCCGTGATGAAGTTCTCCTTCGCGGTCTCGCTGGTGCTCTTCATCGTGGTGATCGTCGCAACCTCGGTGCTCTACCTGGCGCTCGACGCGATGGGCGTCTTCGACAGCGTGAACAGCACACTGACCGACATGATCAGTGCGAGTGGCGGGCAGGGCGGCGACACCTTCCAGATCACCGCCCGGGGCGTCATCCTCACCTCCGGCCTGATCGGCCTGGTGAACGTGGTGTTGTTCACCGCGCTCGCCACCCTCGGTGCATTCATCTACAACGTCTGCGCGGACCTGGTCGGTGGGGTCGAGCTGACCCTCGCCGAGCGGGACTGAGCGGACGCCATCAGGCTTCTAAACGCCGGGGCCGCCACCGTAAAGCGGTGGCCCCGGCGTTCGTCGTTCCAGTATGGTCTGCGTCGTGCCTGGTGGGATGGGTGCGGCTCCGATCCGGCGCCCCCCGAGTTGGGGACGACGCGACGGGTACGGTAACCTTGCTCGTCGCAACGGGGGGCTATAGCTCAGTCGGTTAGAGCGCAGAGCTGATAACTCTGAGGTCGATGGTTCGATTCCATCTAGCCCCACTTCATACCGTCCGACGGCTCGTCGAGCGTAAGGATGCGTCCCATGTTGAAGAAGATCCTGCTCGTTGTCGGCGTCGTGGGTGTCGCGGCCCTCGTCTACAAGAAGGTCAGGGAATCCAACGACGAGCGTGCCCTCTGGCACGAGGCCACCACCGCACCCGACCTGCGGTAGTTCCCCCGCCGGATGCCGTCGTCGCCGAGGCGTCGTCGTCCTGGGCCCGGGGCCGTAGCTCAACTGGCAGAGCACTGCCTTTGCAAGGCAGGGGTTAGGGGTTCGAGTCCCCTCGGCTCCACGGACTTCTCTGAACGGCGGTGCTTCGCCGTGTCGCAGGCGTCATGCGAACCGGTTGATCGAATCCTCGAGCCTTTCCTGGCGAGCGGGTGATGCTGCATGCATAATGAATGCATGGTTGCTCTCCAGATTCGGGACGTGCCGGAAGACGTACGAGACGCCCTGGCAGCGCAGGCCAAGGCGCGCGGGCAGTCACTCCAGGCGTACCTGTTGGATCTGGTGGAGACCCAGGCTCGGCGGCTGCGCAACACCGCGGCCCTTGATCGCTTTGCCGGCCGATCGGACGGTGCTCGCTCCCTACCGGGGGAGAGCGTGGCCGAGTTGAATGACCAGCGGGAGCAGCGCGGACCACGGGGAACCGCCGAATGATCGTCGTCGATGCGTCGGTTCTGGCCGACGCCCTGGTCGACGACGGGCCGGTCGGCGACGCGGCGCGGGCGGAGCTGACCGGTGATCCGCACTGGGCCGCACCGAGCCATCTTCTGGTCGAGGTCATGTCGGTGATCAGAGGCAAGGTCCTCGGTGGGAAGCTCGGCCTTGCCCGGGCTCAGGAGGCGATCGGCACCCTGCCCTCGTTGGTCATCGATGAGGTTGCCATCGCAATGCTGCTCGACCGAGTGTGGCAGTTGCGGGGCAATGTCACGGCGTACGACGCGGCTTACGTCGCGGCGGCGGAGTTGTTGGCCTGCCCACTCGTGACCGGTGATGGTCGGCTCGCCAAGGCCAGCGGCGTCCGCTGCGAGTTCCGACTGCTCGCGGTGTCCTGACGGTGACCGCCCGAGGATCATCGGCCTGACGCCCTCGGGCCGGACAACCTGAGTGGAAGCGGATCACCGTCGATCGTCGCGGGCTGGTTCGCATGGTGGTACCTCCGGCCCACCGAAACGGATACCCAAACGGAGGGGTGCAAGGTGGCAGAAGCGCAGGCCATGGTCGATGCCGTGGCCGCACTGCCGGGCGGCGGCCGGAACCTTGCACCCGGGTGGTGGATTCGTGGGTCAGTTCTGGCCAGGGCTTGCTACGGGTAGTCCTGCTTCTTTCGCGCATTCGAGCAGCCGCCGATCGTAGGTGACGAAGGCGGTCAGTGCTGCGCCGGACTCGTTGGTCAGCACTTGGGCAGTGGCCAAGTGGATGGCGTCGAGGCTGCAGAGCGTCGGCTCGGCGAACGCGGCTGCGGTCGCGCGGATCGTACCGTCGATCTCCAGTCGGAAAAGCCGTCCGACGGCGGCCGGCACTCCGATCAACGCTTGCGGAGCTGATCGGCGCAGCGCTCTGGGCACTTCCACCTCGACGAGAGCGGAGGAGACCAGCGGCACGTCTTCGTGCTTGTTCAGCCAGGAGACAAGGTCGGCACTGCACATTTCCTGCCGAACCAGCTTGACGACGGCAGCTGAATCGAGATAGATCACCAGCGCTCCTCGTCACGCATCGCGGCGAGGGAGGCCGCCACGTCCACCTCTTCGTCACCGAGTTTTGGCGGAAGTGGCACAGAGCCGCCGCCGGTGGGGGCGACGGCTCGTCCTGCCGCTACCAGCTTGGCCAGAATCGACCTGTCGTCGCCTACCGGAACAAGTCGGGCGATCGGGTGTCCGCGGTCGGTGATCTCGACGGTCTCGCCGCCCCTTACCCGGGCCAGAACCTGGCTCGTGTTCTGGTTCAGCTCCCGGACACCGATGCGTTCCATGGACACGAGTGTAGAACTAAATGTTCTACGTTTCTGCCTTCTGGCGTCATCTGGGCTGCCGGTTCGCCGACCAGAGAGGTCGACGAGGTCCAGGCCATGGTGACTGGCCCGGCTGCCGGCGGGTGAAATGGGGAAGTGTCCGCGTGTGACGCACGTTGAGGTCTGGACGCCCCTCCTGCCCAGTATGCGACGTGCAGGCGCTGTTCTTCGCACGTCGACGGGCTTGCGGGTGACGTTCGGCCCATAATCTTGACTCATTCCAGAAAAGCGGCCAGACTTCACGGCGTGCCCCTGGCTCCGGAACTCCACGAGGTGCTGCGCGGGGCCGCGTTGCGGGTGACCCGTCCTCGGTTGTCCGTGCTCAACGCGGTATACGCGCATCCGCACGCCGACACGGAATCGATCATCAGTGCCGTTCGCGGCGATCTCCCGGACGTCTCCCAGCAGGCCGTCTACGACTCGCTGCACGCGCTGACCGCCGCCGGCCTGGTGCGGCGCATCCAGCCGTCCGGCTCACCGGCCCGCTACGAGGCTCGGGTCGGCGACAACCACCACCACCTCGTGTGCCGGTCCTGCGGTCTCATCGCCGACGTCGACCGCGCTGTCGGCGAGGCGCCCTGCCTGAGCACCTCCCACCCAAGCACCTCCGGCCACGGCGGCTTCGCCGTCGACGAGGCCGAGGTCATCTACTGGGGGACCTGTCCCGGCTGCACCACCAGGGGCAACTCCTGATTCCTCTGCCGATCCCATCGTCCCGATCCGCCACGCCATGGAAGGAACCCGATGTCCGAGAACCACGACGCCGTCGTACACGACGCGGAGGCGGGCAGCGAGTCCCGCTGCCCGGTCGCGCACGGACGCGCCCCGCACCCCACCCAGGGTGGCGGGAACCGCGGCTGGTGGCCGAACCAGCTCAACCTGAAGATCCTCGCCAAGAACCCCGCCGTGGCAAACCCGCTCGGCGACCAGTTCAACTACGCCGAGGCGTTCAAGAGCCTCGACCTCGCCGCCGTGAAGCGGGACATCGCGGAGCTGCTGGCGACCTCGCAGGAGTGGTGGCCCGCCGACTTCGGCCACTATGGTCCGTTCATGATCCGGATGGCGTGGCACAGCGCCGGTACGTACCGGATCAGCGACGGCCGGGGCGGCGCCGGCGCCGGGCAGCAGCGTTTCGCGCCGCTCAACAGCTGGCCGGACAACGGAAACCTGGACAAGGCGCGGCGCCTGCTCTGGCCGGTCAAGAAGAAGTACGGCCAGCAGATCTCCTGGGCAGACCTCATGATCCTCACCGGCAACGTCGCCCTGGAGTCGATGGGCTTCAAGACCTTCGGCTTCGCCGGCGGCCGTCCCGACGTCTGGGAGGCTGACGAGGACGTCTACTGGGGGCCGGAGACCACCTGGCTCGGCGACGAACGCTACACCGGCGACCGTGAGCTGGAGAACCCGCTCGCCGCGGTGCAGATGGGCCTCATCTACGTCAACCCGGAGGGCCCGAACGGCAACCCGGACCCGATCGCGGCGGCGCGGGACATCCGGGAGACGTTCCGCCGGATGGGCATGAACGACGAGGAGACCGTCGCCCTGATCGCCGGCGGCCACACCTTCGGCAAGACCCACGGCGCGGGCACCACCGACCACGTCGGCCCGGAACCCGAGGCCGCCCCGATCGAGGAGCAGGGACTGGGCTGGCGGAACAGCTTCGGCACCGGCAAGGGCGGGGACACCATCACCAGCGGTCTGGAGGTCACCTGGACCACCACGCCGACGACGTGGACCAACAACTTCTTCTGGAACCTCTTCGGGTACGAGTGGGAGCTGACCAAGAGCCCGGCCGGCGCGCACCAGTGGAAGCCCAAGCACCGCGCCGGTGAGGGCACCGTCCCCGACGCGCACGACCCGGCGAAGCGGCACGCCCCGGGCATGCTCACGACCGACCTCGCGCTCCGCTTCGACCCGGTCTACGAGCAGATCTCGCGGCGGTTCATGGAGAACCCCGACGAGTTCGCCGACGCGTTCGCGCGGGCCTGGTTCAAGCTGACCCACCGCGACATGGGCCCGATCCAGCGCTACCTCGGCCCCGAGGTCCCCGCCGAGACGCTGGTCTGGCAGGACCCCGTTCCGGCGCTGGACCACGAGCTCGTCGACGTCGACGACGTCGCCGCCCTCAAGGACCGGATCCTCGCCTCCGGGCTGTCGGTGTCGCAGCTCGTCTCCACCGCCTGGGCGTCGGCGTCGACGTTCCGCGGCGGCGACAAGCGCGGCGGCGCGAACGGGGCGCGGATCCGCCTCCAGCCGCAGAACAGCTGGGAGGTCAACAACCCCGACGAGCTGGCGAGGGTGCTGCACACTCTGGAGGGGATCCAGCAGTCCTTCAACACCGCCCAGACCGGCGGCAAGCGGGTCTCCCTCGCCGACCTGATCGTGCTGGCCGGCTCGGCCGCCGTCGAGCAGGCGGCCCGGGACGCCGGTTACCCGGTCGAGGTCCCGTTCACGCCGGGGCGCACCGACGCGTCGCAGGAGCAGACCGACGTGGAGTCCTTCGCCGCGATGGAGCCGGCCGCCGACGGGTTCCGCAACTACCTCGGCAAGGGCGTACGACTGCCCGCCGAGTTCCTCCTGGTCGACAGGGCGAACCTGCTCACCCTGAGC
Source organism: Plantactinospora sp. WMMC1484 (assembly GCF_049315195.1). Lineage (NCBI taxonomy): Bacteria > Bacillati > Actinomycetota > Actinomycetes > Micromonosporales > Micromonosporaceae > Plantactinospora > Plantactinospora sp. WMMC1484. The sequence continues at coordinate 1,238,547 of NZ_CP186055.1, read as the reverse complement.
GCACCCGAGATGACGGTGCTGGTCGGCGGTCTCCGGGTCCTCGGCGCCAACTACCAGCAGTCGCCGCTCGGTGTCCTCACCAGCACCCCCGGGGTGCTGACCAACGACTTCTTCGTCAACCTGCTCGACCTGGGTACGACGTGGAAGCCGACCTCCGAGGAGGCCAGCACCTTCGAGGGTCGTGACTCGGCCACCGGCGAGGTCAGGTGGACCGGCAGCCGGGCCGACCTGGTCTTCGGGTCGCACTCGGAACTGCGCGCCCTCGCCGAGGTCTACGCGGGCGACGACGCGCGGGAGAAGTTCGTACAGGACTTCGTCGCCGCGTGGGTGAAGGTGATGAACCTCGACCGGTTCGACCTGGTCTGAGTCCCGAGTCCGTGCCGTCCAGGCCGGCCCACCCGGCCGGCCTGGACGTGTGACGGCGCACCCCGCGATGTTCTCCGCGGTGGTCCTTGGCGGCGTGCGGGTCAGAAGCCCTCCGGCGCATGCGGTACGTAGTGCTGGCCGAGCCGGCGCAGCGCCTCCTCGTCGAGCATCACGTCGACCGCGGCGACCGCGTCGGTAATCTGCTCCGGCCTGGTCGCCCCGACGATCGGCGCGGTCACCGCCGGCTGGTGCAGCAGCCAGGCGAGCGCGACCTGCGCCCGGGACACGCCGAGCTCAGCGGCGACCTCGGCGACCGCGCCGACCACCCGGCGGTCGGCCTCCTCGGCCTGCCGGTAGAGGGTGCCGCCGAACCGGTCGTTCTCGCTGCGCGTGGTGGTGGCGTCCCAGTCCCGGGTCAGCCGGCCCCGGGCCAGCGGGCTCCAGGGCAGCACCCCGACTCCCTGGTCCAGGCAGAACGGAAGCATCTCCCGCTCCTCCTCCCGCATGATCAGGTTGTACTGGTCCTGCATCGAGACGAACCGCGTCCAACCGTGCAGGTCGGCCGTGTACTGCGCCTGCGCGAACTGCCAGGTCCACATCGAGGACGCACCGACATACCGCACCTTGCCGGCCCGGACGAGGTCGTGCAGCGCCTCCATCGTCTCCTCGATCGGCACCTCCGGGTCGTAGCGGTGGATCTGGTAGAGGTCGATGTAGTCGGTACCGAGCCGGCGCAGGCTCTCGTCGACCTGGGTGAGGATCGCCGCCCGGGACAGCCCGCCGCCCTTCGGCCCGGGGCCCATCCGGCCGTGCACCTTGGTGGCGATGACCACCTCGTCGCGGCGGGCGAACTCGCCGAGCAGCCGGCCGGTGATCTCCTCGCTGCTGCCGAGGGAGTAGACGTTCGCCGTGTCGAAGGTGGTGATCCCGGCCTCGATCGCCTGCCGGAAGAAGGGCCGCGCCTCGTCGAGACCCATCGACCAGGCGTGGGTGCCGCGCTGCGGGTCGCCGTAGGTCATGCAACCGAGCACGATGCTCGACACTTCCAGTCCCGAGCCGCCCAGCCGTACGTACCGCATCAGCACTCCTTGCCGCGTCCGTGGCCGCGGGTCACCGTGGCCGCGTCTGTCACCGGCGAGCTGTCGATCACCGGTCCTCCGCAACGTACCGGCGGGCGGGCGTACGCGAAACCCGTGCCGACCTCGGCAACGTACCCCTCCGGGCACGGCAGAGGCGCCCCTCCTGTGCCGGAAGTCCGGCCGGAAGGGGCGCCTCGTCGAGGTTCAGTCGTCGGTCATCGGGTGACGGTGAAGGCGATCCGGCCGAGGGTGTCCTCGATGCCGGTGAAGCCCTCACCCGGGTTGAACTCGTCCTCCCCGAAGTCGACGTCGATGTCGTCCGCGGTGCCGCCGATCCCGTCCGGGCCGACCCCGAACATGACCGGGAAGTTGCCGCCCTGGTCCATGAGGTTGGGCTGCTCGTTGAACTGGTCGACGTGCCAGTTGCCGAAGAAGTGGCCGGCCTCGTGCGCGGTGACGTTGCCGACGGCCTGGCCGACGAAACCGATCCGGTCGCTCTCGGCGGTCAGGTACGTGTTCAGCGACGGGTCGTCGCCGGCCGGCTCGCTCAGCACGTCGAGCAGGACCAGTGCCGAGTCCTCGGTGCCGAAGTTGCCCGGGTCGATGTACTGCGCGATGCCGATGGTCGGCACCCCCGACTCGGCGATGGTGCCGCCGACGATGACCCGGCTGACGTTGGCCTGCCCGAACGGGTCGGCGTGGTCCCGGCTGTTGAGGATCCGGATGTCGAAGCGGGGGTTCAGCCCGCTGTGGACCATGTCGTGGCGGAGGTTCTCCCGGACCTCGGCGACGATCGCGTCGATCACGGCGTCCTCGTCGGCGGCGGTGAGACCCCATCGGCCGAGGAAGGCCCGCATCGGACTGAGGGTGCGCACGCCCGGCCCGCCGAACATGGCGGTGTTGATCCGCGCGCCGTCGAAGTCGAGGAAGAGCGTCTGCCGTGGCTGCTGCCCCGGCCGGTACGCCTCGACAGTGATGTCGTACATGCCGTCGCCGAGGGTGACGCCGACGTAGTGCCAGCCGGCCTTCGACGCCACGTGATCGGTGACCGCGTTGCCGCCGCCCGGCAGGGGGCTGTTCGGCGGGTAGAGGGCGGTGGCGTCCTGCGGGGAGCCGTGCACCTCGCGGCCGTCCGGATCGAAGACGGTGATCTTGGCGGCCGAGCCCTCGACCGAGGCGCCGAGCACGTCACCCGGCCGGAGCCGTACCGCGAAGAAGTCGGTGTCCTGGTCGGCGGTGGAGATGGTGACCTGGTAGGGGCCCTCGCTGCCGGCGCCCGCGCCGCTGCCCGAGTCGAACGGGTCCTGGGGCAGGGTCGGGAAGCCGATCACCGCCACGTAGTAGGTGCCGTCCGCCGCGAACTGGTGCACCAGGAGGCTGTCCAGGCCCTCGGGGCTGTCGTCGTTGAGGTCGATCAGCTCGCCGTCGGCGGTGTAGAGCAGCACGACCGGGTCCAGATCACCGGTCGGGGTGTCGATGTCGACGGTCAGCGTCCGCCCGGCGGTGCCGGTCACCTCGTAGAAGTCGAAGTCACCGCTGCCGGTGCCGTCGCTGCCGTGCGGGCCGTCCCCGATCTCCGCCGAGGTGGTGACCGCCTGCCGGCCCGCGCCGACACCGGTCTCGCCGGCCAGCGGGATGGCGCCGTCGTCCTCGGGGTTCGGCTCGATCTCCTCCGCCTCCACCTGCTCCGGGGAGAGCGTGCCGAGGATCCGCAGCCGGTTGTTGTCCTTTCCGCCCGTACCGAAGCCGGCGATGCGCTGAGCAGTGGCCGGGCTGTCGTTGCCGCCGCGGACGCCGGTCGGCTCCTCCTCGTCGGCGAGCATCGGCGCGGCGGCGGCCGCCCGCTGCTGGGCCCGCAGGCCGGCCCGCTGCTCACCCTTCTGGGCCAGCCAGCTCCGCCAGCCGACGTGGTCGGCCTTTGCCGGGTCGGGCAGCAGCGCGAGGTACGGGTTCGCTCCGGACGGCTGCTTCGCGGCTCCCGGCTTCAGCGTGACGAGGCCGGCCGGCGGTGCGGCGGTGGCGCCCGTGGTGTGCTGGTCCGCTCCCGGCCGGGCCTGTGCACCGGTGGGTGTCAGGACCGCGGCCACCAGCGTTCCGGCAGCCAGCATCGCGATTGGTCGACGCATGTATCCCCCTCCGTCGTGCCATCGATCGGTGGCCCCCGCCACCAGATGGCTACCGTGACGCTACTGATCTCGAAGGGAAATTAATAGAATGAGCGACATATCTAACTACATTGCTAGATACGGTCACGGGGACCGTGACCGTATCTGTGGGCGAGCCGTGGCAGTGCCGTAAGGTGCGTGCCGGTATCGACCGGCTTCTCGATCGCGACGTCGACCGTCCTGATCGGCCGGAGGGTCTCAGCTGCCGGCCGGGGCCGCGTCTCCGCGACCGTCGGCGGCCGGCGGGGTGATCAGGCGGCTCACGGCGGTGTTGGTGAGTGTCGCGCTCAGTGCGCTGCCGGCGGCGATTCCCCAGCCGACCGGCCCGAGCGGGGTGCAGCCGAAGAACTGGCTCAGCCCCGGCGTCTGGATCACCCCCGCGAGTACCGCCACCGAGACGGCGGTCGAGGCGAGCACGCTGCGGCTCGCCCCGCCGTCCAGCACGGTCTGGCCGAGCTGCGTACCGACCAGCGAGGCGAGCGCGACGGTGCCGGCCCGGCGGCGGGTGCCGGTGTAGCGGGCCAGCGTCCAGCCGGTGGTGGCGCCGAGGGTCGTCGTCCCGGCCCGCAGCGTGATCTCTCGGCTGAGGGTGGCGCCGAGGGACGTCTCCGGCCCCTCGGTGAGCAGGCCGTCCATCCGGTCCGGCCGGGGGGCCCGGACCGCGATCGCCATCGCCGGTGCCAGGTCGGTGAGGAGGTTGACCAGCAGCATCTGCCGGCCGTTCAGCGCCGACCGGCCGGTCAGCGCGGCGGTGAGCACGCTGAACGCGATCTCACCGAGGTTGCCGCCGACCAGGATGCTCAGGGCGTGCCGTACCGAGGACCACATGGCGCGCCCCTCGACCAGGGTGGCGATGATCGTTTCGAGCCGGTCGTCGGTGACCACCAGGTCGGCGGCGGCCCGGGCGGCCGGGGTGCCCCGCTGGCCGAGCGCGATGCCGACGTCGGCGAGCCGGATCGCGGGCGCGTCGTTGGCGCCGTCCCCGGTCATCGCCACGGTACGGCCGCACTTCTGCAACGCCTGGATGATCCGCACCTTGTGCGTCGGCGTGCACCGGGCCACCACGTCGGTCCGGGCCAGCCGCTCGGCCAGCGCGTCGTCGTCGAGCCGGTCGAGTTCGATGGCGGTGACCACCCGTTGGGCGGTGCCGTCGGTACTGATGATCGCGGCGATCGCCTCGGCCGTCGCCGGATGGTCTCCCGTGATCATGATGGTGTGTACGCCGGCCTGCCGGATCCGTGCCACCGCCGGGGCGGCGCTCTGCCGGACCCCGTCGGAGAGGGCGAGGAAGCCGACGAAGGTCAGCTCCCCGACATCGTCCTCGCTGACCGTGTCGCCGGGCAGCTCCCGCTCGGCAACCGCCAGGACCCGCTGGCCGGCGCCGGCGTGCTGGTCCAGCACCTCCCGGAGGGCCCGGCTACCGGCCTCGTCCAGTGCCCGGTCGCCGTCCGGTCGCCGCTGCCGGGTGCACCGGGGCAGGATCGTCTCCGGCGCACCCTTCACGCTGAGCAGGTGACGGCCACGGTAGCGGCCGACCGTGGCGTGGTAGCCCCGGGACGGCTCGAACGGCAGCGCGTCCGCCTGCTGCCAGCCGTGGGCCCGGGTTCCGGTGCCGACGCCGGCCCGCCGGGCGCCGGTCAGCACCGCCCGGTCGGTCTGCTGGCTGACCTCCTCCGGCCGGTCGGCCGCCGGGGTGGCCCGCAGCGCCACCCTGAGCACCGGACGCAGCGGCTTGTCCAGTGCGTCCAGGTCGGCGTACCGGTCGCCGTCGCCGACGCCGGCCAGCATCAGCTCGCCCTCGGTCAGGGTGCCGGTCTTGTCGAAGCAGAGCACGTCGACCCGGCCGAGCGCCTCGATGGTGCGCGGGTTGCGCACCAGCGCGCCGTGTTCGGCCAGCCGGCGGGCGGCGGCCAGCTGGGCGGCGCTGACCAGGAACGGCAACCCCTCCGGTACGGAGGCGACCGCCAGGTTCGCGGCGGTGCCGGCCGACTCGACCAGCGGTACGCCCCGGAGCAGCCCGGCCCCGGCGACCGCCACCGCCGAGCTGGCGGCGAGCGGGATCGACATCTTGGTCAGCCTGCCGAGCCGGGCCTCGACGCCACTGGTCGGAGCGGCCTCCCCGGCCAGCGCCATGCCCCTGCCGACCTCGGTCTCCGCGCCGGTCGCCACCACCACGCCGACACCGCGCCCGGCGGCGATCGTGGTCCCCTCGTAGAGCATGGACCGGCGGTCGGCGACGGCGGCGGCGATCACCGGCTGACTGGTCTTGGGCACGGGCAGCGACTCGCCGGTGAGCGAGGACTCGTCGGTCTCCAGGCCGTCCGCCTCCAGCACCCGGCAGTCCGCCGGAATCGCGTCGCCGGGCTCCAGCAGCACGATGTCGCCCGGGACGAGCTGGTCGGCGGTCACCATCCGTTCGGCACCGTCACGCCGGACCCGGGCGGTCACCGCCGACCGGGAGAGCAGTTCGGCCAGCGAACGTTCGGTCGAGACCCGGTGCGCAGCGCCGATCAGCGCGGTCAGCCCGATCACGCCGCCGACGAGTGCGGCGTCCGCCACCGAACCGACCGCGGCCGAGAGCCCGGCACCGCCGGCGAGTACCGGGGTGAGCGGGTTCGCCAACTCCTCGACGAACGCCCGGGACAGGTCGACACCGTCGGTCGGACCGGCCGCCGCCGGCCGGCCGCGCCGGCCGGCCTCCTCGCCGGGAAGCCCCGCCTCGTCGGTGCGGAGCCGCTTCAGCACGGCCCGCACCGGCATCAGGTGCCACGGGGTCGGCGGCGCGGCGGCCGAGCCACGCCGCCGGGGCAGCCGACCCGCCCGCCAGACACCGTTTCCGATCGCCAGCCCGGCGGCGGCGTTCACCGGCGCCATGGTCCGGCCCGGCAGTTGCGCCGGGGCCGAGGTGAAGGCCGCCAGCGCACCCAGCCCGCTGCCGGCACCGGCCAGCGCGATGCTCTGCCGGGCCACCGTGCGGGCCGTGCCGGCGGCCTCGACCACCAGCGCCGCCACCGCCAGGTCTGCGCCGACGAGCAGGTGGGCGCCCCACGGCGGCGGCTGGTCGGCGTGCCACACTCCCAGGCCGCAGTCGGCGGCTGCCAGCGCCCGCGGATCGGCGGAGACGAGGGCGACCATGGCGCCGTCGCGCTGGAGCGATCGGATCGACGCCGCGAGCCGTTGCCCGCCGGGAAGACGACCGTCGGCGAAGTCGTACTCCTCGTCGTCGGGGTCCCCGTCCGCGGCGACCAGCAGGCGCAGGCCCGCCCGCCGGGCCGCCGCCGGCAGCGCGTCGACGCCGGGGGCGGGCTCGGCGGCCACCCGGACCACCGCCGCGAGCGTCCCGTCGCTGGTCAGGCCGAGCAGCTTGCCGCCGTCGGCGCGGATCCGGGCGATCTCCTCGGCACCCGCGCCGACGGGCAGGCGCAGCGCATCGAGCGGACCGAGGCTCCAGCCGTCGGCATCGCGTACCCGGTCCGGCGCGTCGGGGTCGAAGAGGTCGAACGCCCGGGTCGCCGCCTCCTCGGCGTCGGCGCCGGGCAGTGGGGCCAGGTCGGTGAGGACGCCACGGGCGGAGCGCAGCACGGCGGCGTCCAGCACGAGCACGTCGAGGCGTTCCAGCTCGCGCAGCACGCTGCGGTCCATGGCGATCACACCCCGGCGGGCGAGCAGCCAGCCGAGCCGGGCGGCGTACCCCTCCCGGCCGGCGACGGCCGCGCTCGGGATGCTGGCCAGCGCCAGTGCGGCCGCGCGTTTCCGCCCGGCGAGGGAGAGCAGGGCGGCTCCGGCGACGGTGCCGGACTCCAGCACCCGGGCGAGATACCGCTCGACCGGACCGTCCGGTTTCGGCCGTGGTCGCTCGTCCGACGGCGGGACCGCTCCGGCCCGGTCCGGGGTGCCGGCGAGCATCGGCTCGGCCTCTTCCCAGGCGGCCAGCTGCGCCCGGGCCTCGCCCCACTGCAACACGCGCTGGGCGCCGTCGAGCGCGATTCCGGCCCAGCCGCCGGTCAGGCCCTGCGCGAGCACGGTGGCCAGGGGCAGCCAGGAGTTGGCCCGGTGGTCGCCGCCGAGTCCCCGCCCGGCCAGCTCGTGCAGCTTCGGGTGCAGGTCGACCGCGCGCAGCAGGCCGGCGAGTTCCCCGGGAGCCCGGGTGAACGGCATGATCCGGACCGCGGCCGAGAGTCCGAGCCCGAGGGCGTCGGTGGCGAGCCGGGTCATCGCGCGCCGGGTCCGCGGGCCTTCCTCGGGGGGATGCGGTTCGGCGCAGTCCGGGTCGGGCTCCCATCCATCGGTACGCTCCACGGCGGCTACCGTCGCGGTCAGCTCCCGCACCCGGGGACCGGTCGGGGCTACCGCCACCACCACCCGCCCGGAGGGCGCGTTGACGCGGGCCCACTCGACCCCGGGCAGCCGCTGCAGCGCGTCCTCGATCCGGGCGGCCAGCCGCTCGCCCCCTGGCTGTGCCACGCCGTGCACCTCGATATGGTGCCGGCCCGGCCGGGACCAGACGGCACGGCGCCGCAATCCGGCGGCCCGGGCGGCGCGGGCGGCCATCGACTCCGCGTTGTGCGCGACCCCGGCGACGAGCTGCGGCACGCCGCGCGGGGAGAGGGCTTCGGGCAGGCTGGGCAGGTGGACGCGACGCAGGTCCACCCCGGGAAGTCTCAGCCCGAGGGGGGTCATCGACCGGAGCCGCCGGCTGGCCGGCCGCTCCACCGCCGGGCGGTGCGGATGTCGCTGACCGCACTCGGGTACCGCATGCTTCACCCTCCCAGCCGTTTCCCAGAGCCGTGGATCGGCCCTGCGTTCCCGGTCAACGGGGCCTTATGCCCGTTTCCGGCGGCAATTCCCCTACACCGCCGTCGAAGCGGCCCCGGCCGGGCTCAGGCCCGGGTCATGGCCGGGTCGGCGGTCCCGGCCGGGGTGCAGGCGGCGCCCCCGGCGCAGGTCCCGCCACCGGCGGGCCCGCCGGACGGAGCGCCGGGGCGCTCGTGGGCTGCCTCGCCGGCGGTGTCGTCGGGTGCGGGTGCCGGTCCGGTGAGGCCGGCGAGCAGGTGGCGCGGGCCGGGACCGGTGCTGGCCAGTACGTCGTCGGGGTTGGAGAGCGCACACCGGTCCAGCGAGAGGCAGCCGCAGCCGATGCAGTCGGCGAGGTCGTCGCGGAGTCGTTGCAGGGCGCTGATCCGCTCGTCGAGTTGGCCACGCCAGTTCGACGAGAGCCGGGCCCAGTCGTCCCGGGTGGGTGTGCGCTGCTCGGGAAGGCTGGCCAGTGCCTCCCGGATCTGGGCCAGTGGCACGCCGACCCGCTGCGCGAACCGGATGAAGGCGACCCGGCGCAGGATGTCGCGGCCGTACCGCCGCTGGTTGCCGCTCGTCCGGGTGCTGGTGATCAGCCCCTTGGCCTCGTAGAAGTGCAGGGCGGAGATGGCCACGCCGCTGCGCTCGGCGAGCTGCCCGACGGTCAGGGTGTGTACGGCTTCGGTCACCGGTCGAGGCTATCCCGAATACCTCAACCAATGTCCAGGTCTCCTCGCCCCGGTCGGCGCTACCCGACCGGGCGACTTCGGCCGGTATGCGAAACATCCTCTTCTACGCTGCCTAGGCTCGACATCATGATCTACATGGCTCTGGCCGGGATGATGTACGTCTGCGGCTTCGTCTTCCTCTACGGTGTCGTCCGGCTCGCCGTCCGACACGGCATCGAGGACATCAGTGTGCGGCGGCAGCGGGCCGCCGAGGCGCCGGAGCAGGCCCGGCTCCGGGAGCGCACCCTGGTGCCGGACAACGCCTTCCTCGCCGGGAGCTGATCCGCTCCCCGCCGGTGGGCGGTTGCGGGCCAACCTCGCCGGCCGGGGCGGGTCGGTGCGAGGATCACGGGCGTGATGGGAACCCTGAAGACGGAGCCGGCCCGGACCCGCCACGACCTGCTCGCGCCCCCGGTGGCCGAGGCCCTGCACCGCTGGGCCGCCGGCGCACCGGTCGGCGTCGACGACGTCCTGGTCGCACCGATCGACCCCGACCTCGCCGACACCGCCGCCTTCTGCGCCGCCTACGAGGTCGGGTTGGACGTCTCGGCGAACTGCGTGGTGGTCGCCGGCAGGCGGGAGGGTACGGTCCGGTACGCCGCCTGCGTCGTACTGGCCACCACCCGGGCCGACGTGAACGGCGTGGTGCGCCGCCATCTCGACGTACGGAAGGCGAGCTTCGCGCCGATGGACGAGGCGGTCGAGTTGACCGGGATGGAGTACGGCGGGATCACCCCGATCGGGCTGCCCGGGTCATGGCCGGTCCTGGTCGATCCGAGGGTCGTCGACACTCCGTACGTGATCATCGGGTCCGGTGTCCGGCACAGCAAGATCGCCCTCCCCGGGGCCGCGCTCCGCCTGCTGCCCACCGCCGAGGTCGTCGACGGACTGGCCCGGGAAGCCGGCTGACGACCGGTCCGGCCCGGCGGTGGAGTCCGGCCCGGCGGTGGAGTCCGGCCCGGCGGTGGCGAGGTCCGGCCAGCACACCGGGCACCCACAGCGGACCACCCGGACCTGGCCGGTGCCGGAGACCAGACGTACCTGTCCGGGGCAGTAATGTGGCGGTTCGGTTACCGGCGGACGCAGGGCCAGCGCGCACGGCAGGCAGAGCGTCGTCTCGCTCATCCGGTGGCCCACCCGGTGCATCCCGCGAACTCGCAGGCCATTCTGCTAACCACCCCCGTCGAGCGGGCCCCCGTCGACGGGCTCCGCGCCGGTCGCACGTGCCGAGGAGGCAGCGCGGCTGTCGATGTCTATCACATCGACGTCCGGCTGTGTGGGTACGAATGGATCGTTCACCATTTCCAAATAGGCGCGTGCCGTCGCCAGAGCGCGGCAGCCCGACAGTTTGCAGATGGGGCAGAGGCCATCGGCGCGTGGCCAGTGCTCGATCACGATCAGCCGGGCGGAGAGCACCATCCGGTTGCGTGCCCGGCGGGCGGCGGGACCGGTCATGACCGGCCGCCGCGCCTCCGGCGCCCTCCCCGGCTGCGCACCGGGCCCCTCCCGCGCACGAGCCGCCTCCTGAGCTGCCTGGAAAGGTGCGGCGGCCGCCGGCACGACCGCCGCACCCGGTGGGGCGCTGCCACGCTTCCCAGGGGGAAGAGAGCGGGCTCGCACCCCGGTCCGCGCGGACCGATCACGGGCCGACCTGGAGACCGTCGAGGCCGGCCGCGTCATACCCGCGGGCCGTGGGGCTACTGTCCCGGCGCCGGTCCCGAGGTCACCCCGGGCTTACATTGCGGGCCCGGAAGCGGTAGAACATTGACCGGTGCCATATCGAACAGAAGCGATCCACATCCCCACGTTCCCGTAACCAGAGAACTACCGATAGTAGGCGCGGTTTTCAGGTGTTTTCCCGAGCGCACAGGCGGTAGACGGATGGATCACGTCGGCGCAAGGCTGAGGGTGGCGCGCACGGACGCCCAGGTCACCCTGACCCAGATGGCGGCGCGCACCAACTACAGCAAGAGTCATCTGTGCAACGTCGAGCTCGGCAAACGGCCGGCCACGCCGGACCTGGTCCTGGCCTACGAGCGGGTGTTGGGAGACAGCGTGAACCGCAGAGGTGCCCTCGCGCTCGCCGCGACCGTCGTCGTCTCCTCCGCCGTGGCCGACCTGGTCCAGCACGGGTTCGCCGCCGCCATCGGCCCGCGGCGGGACGTGGACGAGTGGGTCGCCCGGGCCGAGGCGTACGGGCAGGACTACATGTCACTCGGTGCCGCCGAACTGCAGGCCCGGCTCGCCGCCGATCTCGTCGTGCTGCAACAGGAGCTGGACAGCCCGCACCTGTGGGGCGTGGCGGCCCGGCTGATGACGGTGCACGGCAAGACCCTGCCCAGCAACGACGGGGGCCGGGGGGCCATCCGGTCGTACGAGATGGCGGCGGTCGCGGCGGACCGTTCCGGTGACCTGGCGACGCGAGTCTGGGTACGCGGTCGTGCCGCGCTCGCGCTCGCGTACGAGGGGGCACACCTGCCGGTCGCCTCCCGCTTCGCCGGGCAGGCGGTGGCGCTCTCCGACCGCCCGACCCTGGGCCGCCTCAACGCGTTGACGGCACAGGCGCACGTCGCCGCCTGTCGCGGACAGGCAACCGTCGCACTGGCCAAACTGGACGATACCCGCCGGCTCTTCGACGCCGCCGGCAGCTCCGAGCAGATCTCCGACTTCGCGGTGCCGCAGTGGCGGTTCCACACCTTCGAGTCGATGCTGCTCTCCCGGCTCGGCCACCCGGCAGCGGTGGCTGCGCAGGAGGCGGCGGACCGGGCCCGGCCGGCCATCCTGCCCCGGTTCGCCACCCACATCGAGCTGCACCGGGGACTGATGATGGCGTCGGCCGGAGACGCCGCCGGCGGCCTCGGGTACGCGCGGCGAGCGTTGGACCGGCTGCCGCCCGAGCGGCACAGCCTGTCGCTGCGACTGATGCTGACCGAGGTGGAACGGGTGGCCGGCGCGGCGGTGTGACCTGTTCGCAAGCCCACCTGAAAGTGACAGATGTCGATACTGTTGCACGTGAAACGTTGCTGCGTCGCGGCCAGCGCCCCGGAACCCGGGTGCCGAGCCCGTCCGCGTCCGGTCACACCCCGCCGAGCTGCTCCCGGACCTGCCGCTTGAGCCGGGCCAGGATGGCGTTGCCACCCCGCACCCGCAGCGGACTGATCGCCTGGGCCAGACCCATCCGCTGGTAGAGGTCGTCCGGCACGGCCAGCACCTCGTCGGCGCTCGCCCCGGCCAGTCCTTCGGCGAGGATGCCGGCGAAGGCCCGGGTGGTGGGTGCCTCCGGCGGGCAGTCGAACCAGGTGGTCACGGTGCGGTCGGGAGCCACCTCGGCGCGGAGGAAGAACGCGGTCTGGCACTCCGGGACCTGCTCCATCCCGGCGTGCCCGGTCAGTTCCGTCGGCAGCGGCGGCACCGCGTCGGAGAACTCCAGCAGCATCTCGAGGACCACGTCCCGGGGGGCGGCGGCGAACTCCGCCACGATCTCGGCGAGCTTCGGCGGCATCGATTGCGGCATGGCCCCAGGCTACCGAGACCGCTCCGGCCTCGGTCGGCTTCGGGTACGCCGTAGGAACGCTCGGCGTGCCGCTGGCCCATGACCGCCCTTGGTCGGCACGCTTACACCATGTCGGGTTTCCGATCGGCCACTCTGGGTTGCTGGGCGGTATCGTGCCTTTAGCCCGATAAGTCGGAGGGGGCCGCGCGATTGTGGAGGTGTGACCAGTGAAGGTTACCGAGCTGTCCATCCCGGGAGCCTGGGAGTTTCTCCCACAGCAGTTCTCCGACGACCGGGGCAGGCTTCTCGTCTGGTACGACGCGGCGGCCTTCGCCGACGCCCTCGGCTTCGACCTCCCCGTTGCCCAGGCCAACCAGAGCGTGTCCCGCAGGGGTGTGATCCGAGGGGTGCACTGGGCCGACGTACCGGTCGGCCAGGCCAAGTACGTCTACTGCCCGCGCGGTGCCGTCCTCGACATCGTGGTCGATCTGCGGGTCGGCTCGCCGACCTTCGGCCGGCACGAGGTGACCCGACTGGACACCATCGACAACCGCGCCGTCTATCTCGCCGAAGGGCTCGGGCACGCCTTCGTGGCGCTGGAGGAGGAGAGCATCGTCAGCTACCTCTGCTCCGCCCGGTACGCTCCGGCGCGCGAGCGGATCGTGCACGTGCATGACGAGGAGCTGGCACTGCCCTGGCCGACCGAGATCGATCCGGTCCTCTCCGAGCGCGACGCCCACGCACCAACCCTGGCCGAGCTGCGTGCCGCCGACCTGCTGCCGCGGTACGACGAGTGCCAGCGGTTCTATCAGGCCCGGTGCGCGGAGCATCGGGGCGGCGCGCCAGCAGTTCCTGAACGGGCGGACGGCATCCCGTTGAGCTGACCTCGGGCTAGCGCGAGGGGGTGAGTAGCTCCCACAGCGCTGCGGCGGGCAGCTCGGTACGCTCGCCGGTGGCCCGGCCGCGCAGTTCGACGTACCCGTCGGCCCAGCGGCGGCCGAGCACGACGGTACGCGGGATGCCGATCAGCTCGGCGTCGGCGAACTTCACCCCGGCCGAGACGTGCGTCCGGTCGTCGACAAGCACCCGCAGCCCACGCCCGGCGAACTCCTCGGCCAACTCCAGCGCCGCCTCCACCTGCGGCCCCTTGCCCGCTGCCACCAGGTGTACGTCGCAGGGCGCCACCGCCGACGGCCATACCAGGCCCTGCCCGTCGTGGTGCTGTTCGGCGATCGCGGCCACCGCCCGGGAGACGCCGATGCCGTAGCAGCCCATCGTCGGCCGGACCGGCCTGCCGTCCTGGCCCAGCACGTCGACCCGGAACGCGTCGGTGTAGCGGCGGCCGAGCTGGAACACGTGCCCGATCTCGATGCCCCGGCGGATCGTCAGCGCCCCGGGCCGGCAGGCCGGACACGGGTCGCCGGCCCGCACGTCGGCCGCCTCGATGGTCCCGTCCGGGGTGAAGTCCCGACCGCAGACCACGTCTGTGGCGTGCCGACCCGGCTCGTTGGCGCCGGTCAGCCAGGCGGTACCGGTGGCCACCCGGGGATCGACGAGATAGCGGATGCCGAGCTTGGCCAGCACCTGCGGGCCCAGGTAGCCCCGGACCAGCTCGGGCCGGCCGGCGAAGTTGTCGAACATCGACACGGTGGCGGGGCTCACCGCCGCGCCGAGCCGCTCCAGGTCCACCTCGCGGTCCCCCGGTACGCCGACGACCAGCAGTTCCGGTTCGTCCGCGCCGGGCCGGCGCAGCTCGACCACGACGTTCTTCAGGGTGTCGGCGGCCGTCCAGCCGCTCCGGCCGCCGAGCCGGCGGTCGTTGGCGAGCGCCACCAGCGACTCGATGGTCGGCGTCTCCGGGGTGTCGTGCACCTGCGCCGGCGGATGGGCGTGCACGTCGCCGACGGCTGCCGGTGGGGTCGCCACCGCCTCGGTGTTGGCGGCGTAGTCGCAGGCGGTGCAGCCGACGAAGGTGTCCTCGCCGACCTCGGTGGCGGCGAGGAACTCCTCGGAGGCCGAGCCGCCCATCGCGCCCGAGGTCGCCGCGACGATGGTGTACGTCAACCCGAGCCGGTCGAAGATCCGCTGGTACGCCGCCCGGTGCCGGTCGTACGCCGCCGCCAGCCCCGCCCGGTCCAGGTCGAAAGAGTAGGAGTCCTTCATCAGGAACTCCCGCCCGCGCAGTAGCCCGGCCCGGGGCCGCGCCTCGTCCCGGTACTTCGTCTGGATCTGGAAGATCGAGACCGGGAAGTCCCGGTAGGAGGTGAGGGTGTCCCGGACCAACAGGGTGGCCATCTCCTCATGGGTGGGGCCGAGCAGATAGTCGGCGCCCCGCCGGTCGGTGAGGGTGAAGATGTCGTCGCCGTACTCGGTCCACCGGCCCGTCGTCTCGTACGGCTCCCGGGGCAGCAGGGCCGGGAAGAGCACCTCCTGACCGCCGATCGCCACCATCTCCTCCCGGACGACCTCGGTGACCCGGTCCAGCACCAGCCGGCCGAGCGGGAGCCAGGTGTAGCCGCCCGGGGCGGCGCGGCGGACGTAACCGGCCCGGAGCAGCAGCCGATGGCTCGGCACCTCCGCGTCGGCCGGGTCCTCGCGCAGCGTACGCAGAAACAGCGTGGACATCCGCAGCAGCATCCGGGCAGCCTAGACCCGGCTCGGGAGCGGGGCACCGGATTTGCGGGCGCGGTCGCGGCCACCGGAACCGCCGGGGCGGTCGCGGGCACCCGGTTTGCCGAGGCGCTCGGGTGTGCGGCGCCGGTCACGCCGGGCCGCGGTTGTGTGCCGGAGCCGGGACCGGCTGACAGACTGGCGCCGGGTCGGCCCAAGTGGGAATTTGTGGGGAAGCAGCAGGGGAGGCGCACGTGCGCTGGCGCACCTTCGTGGCGGTGGGAGACAGCTTCACCGAGGGACTGGACGACCCGTACCCGGACGGCGGTTTCCGGGGCTGGGCCGACCTGGTGGCCGCGACGCTGGCCGCCGGGGCCGGGCCCGACTTCGGGTACGCCAATCTCGCGATCCGGGGCCGGCTCTTCGACAACGTCGTGGCCGAACAGGTGCCCACGGCCCTCGAGATGCGCCCCGATCTGGTCAGCTTCGCCGCCGGTGGCAACGACGTGCTGCGCCGCAGCTGCGACCCGTACGCACTGATCGAGCGCGCGGACCAGGTGATCAAGGAGTTCCGGGCCTCCGGTGCGGACGTGCTGCTGTTCCGGTTCGCCGACGTGATGGCCAGGCTGCCCGGCCAGCGGATAGTTGCACCCCGGGTGGCGGTGCTCAACCGGGGCATCGGTGAGATCGCCGACCGGCACGGCGCCACCCTGGTCGACCTCTACGCCGACGAGGTCTTCGGCAACCCGGTGCTCTGGAGCGCCGACCGGCTGCACCTGTCGGCGGCCGGGCACCGCCGGGTCGCGGCCCGGGTGCTGACGGCCCTCGGTATCTCCCCGGTCGAGAGCTGGCTGGTGGTCCCGCCCCGGCCGGCGCCGACGCCGTGGCTGGCAGCCCGGGGCGCGGACCTGCGCTGGATGCGGCAGTACCTCGCTCCCTGGGTGCGACGCCGGCTCACCGGCCGCTCCTCCGGCGACACGATCACCGCAAAGCGGCCGACGCTGGGGCCGTACCCGCAGCGGCAGTCGCCCGTGGACTGACCGGGGTCCATCCAGCGCCGGTCCATCCAGCGCCGGTGCGGCCGGTGCCGGGTGCGGCCGGTTCAGCCGACCTGGAAGCCGAGGGCCTGGGCGAGCACGATCGTCTGGGTCGGGTCGACGATCGCGCCGGAGCGCTCGACGGTGGTCGGGTCGAGCGTGCTGAGGTCGCTGCCGCGCAGGTCGCACCGGACGAACCGGGCCGCGCGCAACTGCGCCCCGGACAGGTCGACGCCGGTGAGGATCGCGTCGGTGCAGTTGGCGCCGGTCAGGTCGGCCTCGCGCATCCGTACTCCCTGGATGGTGACACCGCGCAGGTCCGCGCCGGGGAGTCCGACGAAGGACCAGTCCCCGCCGAGTACGGTCAGCGGCCGGACCGCCGACTCGGTGAAGGTGCTGCCGACCAGCTTGCAGCCGGCGAACTCGGCCTCGAAGAAGTTGCACCGGGTGAAGGTGCAGCGCAGAAAGGCCGAGTCGGTGTGCCGGGAGGCGTTGAACCGGACGTTGCCGAAGGCACAGTTGGTGAAGCTGCTCCGCTGCACGGTCGCCTCGGTCAGGTCGACGTCGAAGAACTCGCAGTCGACGTACTCGTGTTCGACGAACTCGTCGCCGTACCAGTCCTCGCGCCGGAAGGTCCGACCCTCGTGTCGTACACCTGTCCGGGTCGGATCCGCCATGTGACGACGTTAACCGAGACGAGCCGGCCTCCTCCAGCAGGCGCCCGGCGTACGGTGGGGATCATGCCGATGCCGAGCGATTCCGCACCGAGCCTCCAGGGCTACGCCGACCCGCAGCGCCTGGTCACCACCGAGTGGCTGGCCGAGCACCTGGGCCAGCCGGGCCTGGTGGTGATCGAGTCCGACGAGGACGTGCTGCTCTACGAGACCGGGCACATCCCCGGCGCCGTCAAGGTCGACTGGCACCTTGAGCTGAACGACCAGGTGACCCGGGACTACCTCGACGCGGAGGCGTTCGCCAGGCTCTGTGCGGCCAAGGGGATCGGCCGGGACGACACGATCGTCTTCTACGGCGACAACTTCAACTGGTGGGCGGCGTACGCGCTCTGGGTCTTCACCCTCTTCGGCCACCCCGACGTGCGGCTGCTCGACGGCGGCCGGCAGAAGTGGGTCGCCGAGGGTCGGGAACTCACCCGGGAGAAGACCGAGCGTCCCCCGGCGGACTATCCGACGCCGCAGCGCGACGACGCGCCGATCCGGGCGTACCGGGACCAGGTGCTGGCGCACATCGCGGCCGGCAGGCCACTGGTCGACGTCCGCTCGCCGAAGGAGTACACCGGCGAGCTGACCCACATGCCGGAGTACCCGCAGGAGGGCGCGCTGCGCGGTGGGCACATTCCGGGTGCGCTGAGCAAGCCGTGGAAGTCGGCGGCGAACGACGACGGCACGTTCAAGGGCCCCGACGAGCTGCGGGCGATCTACGCCGACCAGCTCGGGCTGGCCTCGGACGACGACGTCATCGCGTACTGTCGGATCGGCGAGCGCTCCAGTCACACCTGGTTCGTGCTGCGGCACCTGCTCGGCTATCCGCAGGTGCGCAACTATGACGGCTCGTGGACCGAGTGGGGCAACCTGGTCCGGGCGCCCGTGGTCAAGGGCGACCAGCCGGGCAGCCTCACCCCCTGACCGGAGTCGGCCGGGGCGTCCGTCAGCCGGCGGGGACGACCCGGCGCACGGCCACCAGACCGGGTACGTCGATACGCTGCCGTATCGCCCAGCTGCGCGGTTCCACCCGGAGCACCGCGTCGGGCTGGCCGACGTAGAGCCGGTCGCCGGAGGACGGGGCGGCGAGTCCGCGTACCTCGGCGGGGGTGGACCAGCGCGGGTCGTTACCGCGCGTGTAGCCCGCCAGGCCGACCACCTCGCGACCGGCCCCGACCAGCACCATCCCGTCGGCGTGCGCGGTCGAGGCGGCCGGCGCGGCGTCAACCGGGGCCGCGCCGGCCGCCCCGGTGCCGCCCGTCGGCGGGTCGAACCGGAAGCTCTCCAGCACGGTGAGTCCTTCGGGATCGATCGTGGCCAGTGCTCCGCTGCCGGTGTCCGCCACGTGGAGCCGGGTGCCGTCCGGACTCAGCGCGATCGTGTGCCCCACCGCCGACAGCTCGCCGTACGGCGCCGGCAGGTCGACGCAGAACGCCCAGCGTTCGGTCAGGTCGAGTGTGTGCACGAAGGCGTGCACGTGCGGAGCGTCCTCGCGGGCCCCGGCGGCACCGTCCCCGGCCTCGTCCCCGTCCCCGGCCCCGTTCGTGGCGGCGACCCGGTCCCGGGTGTGCACGTGGTCCGGCTGGTGGGTGTAGAGCGTGAAGAGTCGTTTGCGCACCGGGTCGTAGACCGCCTGCCGGCCCTCGCCGCGCATCTCCTCCTCCACACCCTCCGGCACCACCGCCTTCACTCTGGTCAGCAGCGGCTCGACCCGGCCGGAGGCGATGTCGACGACCCGTACCCGGTAGCGGTCCGGCGCGGTCGGCGGCAGGTGGTCGAGGACGAAGAGCGCCTGCCTGGCGGCGTCGAACGCCTCCGGTTCCAGGTTGCCCGGCAGCTCCAGCCGGCGGCGCTGGCCGGCGCCGTTGGCGATCACGATCGTGGTCCGCGCCCGAGGACCCGGCCGGTAGGGAGTGTGGTCCGGCCCGGTGTCGTCGGCGAGCGCCACCAGGTCGCCGTCCGGGGAGGTGGCCCGGACCGCGAGCGCGCCGGTGAGCGTGCCGGCGCTGACGGCCGTGCCGGCCGGCAACCGGTGAGCCGTCAACCGGGTCGTCCCGGCCGACTGCTCGGCCCGGACCAGCCGGCGACCGTCGCCGCTGAGCACCGCCGGTGCGGGCTGGACCAGCAGCTGCCCGGTTGCCGCCTCCACCACCGCCAGCCTCCCACCGGTCAACTCGACCACGAGCGCGTCCGGTGGTCCCGGCACGCCACGCCCGGCGGCCCGCTCTCCGGCCCGGAACTGGCAGCCGGCGCTCGCCGAAATCGCCCCGACCCCGGTCGCTCCGGCGAGCGCCGCCCCTGCCAACCGCAGCACATCGCGCCTCGTCGCCGGGGAACGCCCTGGTGTCGTGCTGCCGGGTGGTGTGGCCGGGGCGCACCCCGGCGCGTCGTCGCGCTCTGTCGTCGTCATGCCGGGTAGAGGCACGGCACCGCCGGCCGGTTCCTCAGCCCCGGTCCGTGATCGGATCGTGGGCGTAGCGCTGAACAGGTGCGTAGCGCTGAACCGTGGGCGTAGCGGCGCGCCGGGCAGAGGAGACCCGCTGTTGGTTGTCAACGCGGGTCCGGCACGCACCCGAGTGAGATCGGATCTAGCTGCCTGGAGGGATGACGATCGTCCGCAGTGAGTTCCGTAGCTGCTCTGCGGCCTGTGGGCTGAGCGGCGCGAGGAACTGACGCTCGGCGCCATCGCTTGCCTCGGTGGCCTTTTGGAGGGTGTCCTTTCCGGCGTCGGTCAGTTCGACGACGTTGCGGCGGCGGTCCTCCACGTGCGGGTGGCGTGACACCAGGCCCTTACCCTCCAGCGCGTCCAGCAGCGCGACCATCGTCGTGCGGTCGATGCCCAGCCGTTGCGCCGCCTGTTGCTGAGACGCCGGCTCGCGGCCGGTCAGGGCAAGCAGCACCCCCAGTTCGCGCCCGTCGATGCCGAACGGCGTCAACGCGTTCGTGGTCAGTTCGGTCATCCGGAGCTGTGCGTGCTTGAGCAGATAGACCAGGTTTCTGCTCAAGGCGGGGCCCGGCCCGTCGTCGTCACTGGACATGTCGCCCATGCTATCGCTAAGCTGATTGTCAGTGATGCTGACGATCAGCTCAACGACTGAAAGGGAAGGGTAATGATCCTGGTCACTGGAGGTCTGGGTTTCATCGGTTCCCAGACCGTTCGGGCACTGCTCGACCTGGGCGCGGCCTGCGTGCTGGTCCAGCGCCGGGCCCCTGAGACCCGCGCAGACTTCGTCGGCGAGGAGGTGGCGGTCGAGCAGGCCGACATCACCGACCTGAGCGCGCTGCGCGATGTCGGCAGGCGCCACAAGATCACCGGCATCGTCCACCTCGCCTATTCCATGCCCTGGCCGCCCGAACCCGAGCGGCCCGTCGAGCAGACCCGGGAGGCCCTGGGCGGTCTGCTCAACATCATTCAGGTCGCCCGGGACTGGGGCGTGGACCGAGTGGGTGTCGCGAGCACGATCGGCGTCTACTCCGGCGTGGCCGGCGCGGGCAGGCTCAGCGAGGACATGCCGTTGCCGATGACCGCACCCCACGTCATCCCGACGTTCAAGAAGATCGGTGAGATCCTCAACGACCACCTGTCCGATGTCACCGGCATCGATGTCGTCAACTACCGCATCTCCGGCACCTGGGGCCCGCGCGATCCCCATGGCGCGCTGTTCTTCGCCGCCCCCGAACTCATCCATGCCGCCGCCAGAGGAACCGAGCCGGACCTCTCCACGCTCTACGTACCCGCGCACGCGGAGGACTCGATCGACCTGTGCTACGTCAAGGACACCGGCCGGGCCATCGCACTCCTCCAACTCGCTGACCGGCTCAACCACCGCACCTACAACGTCGCGTCCGGTCGCGCGACGACCAACGCCGAGATCATCGCCGCGATCAGGCAGGTGATCCCCGACGCCCGGGTCGACCTGCCCAGCGGAGGGCCGAGGCAGCAGAACTATCTCGACATCACCCGACTCCAGCAGGACACCGGCTACAAACCCGAATACGACACCGAACGTGCGGTCGCCGACTACATCTCCTGGCTGCATGCGGGAAACGAATACTGAGCCTCGACCCACGGGTAACCGCCCGCATGATGGGGCGGGGACGGGCCGCTGCTGTCTGCCGCCTCAGGAGGGCATTCGTCACGTGCGGTCACGGCGGCACCTTCGACCCGCAGACGTGGCGGTCGTTCGTCCGGCGGCTCGGGACGCGCGCCGAGCTCACCTGAGGTCGGGCGGCGGGACTCGCTGCCAGGACACGCAGGTGGGTCGTTGCCCACCGCTGACCAGGAACTCCCGGGCGGCCTGTCGGACGAGGGCGAGCGGGATCTCCGAGTCGTGCGGGAAATCCCGCTCGCTCTCCATGTAGTAATAGGAGACCTGGTCGTGCCTGCTCGGGGTGCCGAGGGTGTACCAGTTGGCGTCGAAGTCGTCGAACCAGAGGCCGCCGACGGCGTCCTCCGGGTTGACCGCCACCGCGAACTCGTGGTCGGGGAAACCGTTCGGCCGGTCGGGACGGGCCGAGGAATACATCGTGCAGACGCTGTTGTCGAAGGGTTGCGACAGCAGGTCGTCGATCAGCCGGTCCATCTCCTCGACGGTCCGGACCACGACCGGAGCGTCGCCGTGCTGGTGCAGGTAGTAGGCCGTCACGTCGCCCGTCATCCATGCTCACCTCCTCGGTAGGTCTTCTGTCGCCAGCCGGCCTCCCGATCGGACCAGTAGACGGTCAGGGTCGCGCCCGGTGGCAGGAATCGCTCCAGCAGGTCATCGCAGCCGTACCGCCCCTTGCAGGGCTCGCGGTTGATCAGGATGATCGCCGATCTGATGTCCTCCTCGCGCATCCGCATGGCGAACCGCAGCTCCACATCGGCGGCTGCCCGCAACCCTCCATCGGGTCCAACGAGGCCGAGCCGCCGCGCGTGTTGGTTGACCTGCGCCGAGAAGCGGTCGTGTTCACCGCTGACCAGCTCCTCGACCCGGTCCCCCCGCACATAGTTGCCACGGGTCTTGGTGCGATCACCCGGGGTGCGCGGTGGCGCGGGCGGCGGCAGGTGTGGAGTCGGGTCGAATGCCATTGACGGCGGCGAATGGACGCTGCCGGTATCCGGCACGGGGGGAGGTCGCGCGGCCACGCCCTCGATGTGGCTCGCGTACGCCCCGATCCCCTCGCGGGCCTTCTGCAGCCGGGCGACCGCCTCGTCGACCAACCCACGGGCCACCCGCATCTCGGTCAGCGCGTCGAGCGGATCCTGTCGGGCCGATCCCCGGGTGGCCCGGTGCCAACGCAGGTAGCTGGATTGGATCTCCTGCCGGGCGCCGACCAGGGCTCTGATGGGTAGCGCAGCCAGCACCCGACGCAGTTCGCCCGCGACCGCTCCGATCACAGCAACTCCGCGAACCGGCGACCGACGGACGCGGAGCGACTGAGCCGTTGCACTGCCTCGACGAGCGCCTCCGCCGCCGCCTCCACCTCGCGGACGGCGTCACGGGCGCTTTCATGGTCGGTTCCGCGCAGGACCGCCGCCAACTGCTGGCCCGTCGCCTCCAGTTCCGTAGCCATCCGGGCGAGCGCGGGCGTGGGCAACCGGTCGAGGATGTCCTCGCATTCGTTGCGGAGCGTCGCCATAGATCATCCTCGCGGAAGGATCCGACCCAGGTCGGGGTCGGAATTGCCGACTGAGCGGGTTGAACTGTGGAGAGCGTTCTGGCGTGCTGCGAAGCTGTTACCGATGTCGATGACAGTTGACCCGGTCGGGTAACCGTATCGAGATAGCTGGATGCGGAGGTCGATCCTCCGCGACTCTGCACATGCCGCGAAAATCGATGCGCGCCCTTCTCCGGTCGATCGATATTGGCGGTTGGCCAAGGATCGAAACAATCAGGGCGTCCTGCCGTGCGACCGTCCTCGATCCACTCGGAGCAGGACGCATACGCGAACAGATCTTGACGACCTCTTGTCGTTCCGGGCGCAACAAGTCATCAAGATTGACACTGTCCACGCGCTCCGACGAGGTTGGGCACCAATCTGAACCTTTGGCGGGCGGGCGAAGGTGGTCAGGTGATGGCAGGGGATCTGCTGTCGTACCGTGGCTTGCTGCGGAGGGTGCGCCAGGAGGCGGCGGTGGCGAGGGCGAAGACGGCGGTGGCGGCGTAGAGCACCGAGGAAAGTCCGGCGGCGGAGCCGAGGAGGCCGGCGCCGACCGCGCCGACCGGGGCGGCCAGCATGCCGACCGTACGCTGGGCGCTGCCGACCCGGCCGAGCAGTTCGGCGGGGACGTTCCGCTGCCCGTACGCCGACCAGAGCGCGTTCCAGGTCGCGGTGCCGGCGGAGAAGGCGGCGAGTGCGACGGCACCCGGCACCGGCTGCCGGGCCAGCGCCAGCGCGGCGAGCGCCAGCGTCTCGACCACGAGCACGCCACGCAGGCCGGGCAGGGTGCCGAGCCGGGCGGCGACCCGGCCCGCGCAGAGTCCACCGGCCAGCGCGCCGAGGACCGCCGCCGACATGAAGAGCCCGTAGCCGGCGGCGGGCACCGCCAGCACCTCCAGCGCGTAGAGGACGATGATCGCGATCAGGCCGCTGGTGGCGAGGTTGGTGATCGCGGTCAGCAGGGTGATCCGACGCAGCGTGCCGTCCCGCCAGATCCACCGCAGCCCGTCCCCGACCACCCGCCAGGCAGTGGCATGGTGCCGGGCAGTGGCATGGTGCCCGCCAGTGGCACGGTGCCGGGCAGTGGCACGGTGCCCGGCACCGTCGCCGCGTCCGGCGCCAGCGCTGGGCCGCGCCGGGCCGGTCGTCGCGCGTGCTGTCGGGAGTGCTGTCGGTATCCGCAGGGTCAGCGCCAGCAGGGCGGCGAGCGCGAACGTCACGGCGTCGACGGCGAACGGCAGGGCAGCCGAGAGCGCGAAGAGCACCCCGGCCAGCGGTGCGCCGACGAACCCGCCGGCCACCGCCGTACCCGCCTGGAGCCGACCGTTCGCGGCGGCGAGCCGGTCGGCGGGGACGATGCCGGGCAACACCGCGAACGCGGCGGCGTCGAAGACGGTGCCGAGGGTGGCGAGCAGGAACGCGCAGCCGACCAGCACGGCGATCCCGGCGTCACCGGTGGCGACCAGCAACGCGAAGCCGGCGACCAGGGCAGCGCGCAGGCCGTCCATTGTGGCCATGGTCCGCCGCCGGTCCCACCGGTCGGCGTAGACGCCGCCGACCAGGCCGAAGAGCAGCGGCGGAAGCTGCCCGGCGGCCACCACCGCCGCGACGGCGCGCGGGTCCCGGCTCACCGACGCGGCGAGTAGCGCCAGCGCCGGGGTACGCAGCGCGTCACCGAGCCGGGACACCACCGCGCCCGTCCACAATGTCCAGAAGCCACCGAGCCGCATGACCGCCTCCCCTCAACACCACCGGCTGCCCGAGGCTGCGGTCTCGACCGGGTCGAGAGTCAAGCCGCCCGGTCGCCACGGCGCGGGTGGGAACGCAGGAGGCGAGGTGTCGTGTCGGGCCGGTACCGTGAGCGCCGTCACCGCGCCGGGGTGTGGTGCCGGCACCGGACAGCGGCGAAGCAGCGTTACGGACGGGAGTGGGCGAGGAGATCGTGGACCGGACCTTCCAGGTCGACCTCCGTGGCGTGGTCGACCTGCTCAGCCACCACCTCTACGGCAGTCCCCGGGTCTATGTCCGGGAGCTGTTGCAGAACGCGGTGGACGCCATCACCGCCCGCCGGGCCGTCGAGCCGGGCGCGCCGGCCGTGGTCCGGATCGAGCCGCCGGAGTTGACCGGGGACGGCACCCTGCGGGTGCACGACACCGGCATCGGCCTCACCGAGGAGCAGGTGCACGAGTTGCTGGCCACGATCGGCCGCAGCTCCAAGCGGGACGAGCTGGGCTTCGCCCGCCACGAGTTCCTCGGGCAGTTCGGCATCGGCCTGCTCTCCTGCTTCCTCGTCGCCGACGAGGTGCGGGTCAGCACCCGGCACGGTGACGAGCCGACGGTGCTCTGGACCGGCTACTCCGACGGCCGCTACCGGGTCGAGCGGGCCGCCGCCGCCGCCCAGCGCGCCGAGCCGGGCACCACCGTCACCCTTGTCCCCCGACACGGCGCCGAGCAGTGGCTGACCGGGCCGACAGTGACCGAGCTGGCCCGACTCTTCGGGTCGCTGCTGCCGATCCGGGTCAGCGTCGGCGAGGTCGAGACGACCGCCGGGCCGCCGCCGTGGTCGGCCGCCGCCGGCACTTCTCCC
The DNA here is from genome assembly GCF_049315195.1 of Plantactinospora sp. WMMC1484. Lineage (NCBI taxonomy): Bacteria > Bacillati > Actinomycetota > Actinomycetes > Micromonosporales > Micromonosporaceae > Plantactinospora > Plantactinospora sp. WMMC1484. The sequence continues at coordinate 1,213,326 of NZ_CP186055.1, read as the reverse complement.
GCCGCCCGCCGGGAGAACCTCCTCCGGTACGCCCGCGAGGCGCTCGGCTTCACCCCGTTCGACGTCGTACCGCTCTCGGTGCCGGAGGCGGGGCTGACCGGAGCCGCGTTCGTCCTGCCCACCCCGGTCAACCCGGCGGCCCGGCCCGGGCACCGCGTCTACCTGAAGCGGATGCTGCTCACCGAGGGCGCCGACGGGTTGCTGCCGGACTGGGCGTTCTTCGCCCGCTGCGTGGTCGACTCCACGGAGCTGCGCCCGACCGCCAGCCGGGAGGCGCTCTACGAGGACAGCCTGCTGGAGGCGACCCGGGAGGCGCTCGGCGACCAGCTCCGGGGCTGGCTGGTCCGGCTGGCCGGCGGTGCGCCGCGCCGGCTCGCCGAGTTTCTCCAGGTGCACCACCTCGGGGTGAAGGCGCTGGCCCTGCACGACGACGAGATGCTGCGGCTGGTCGAGCGCTGGTGGTCGATGGAGACCAACACCGGGCAGACCACCCTGGCCGAGTTCCGGCAGCGGCACGGCCTGATCCGCTACGCGGCGAGCATCGACGAGTTTCGCCAGCTCGCCGGGGTGGCGGCGGCGCAGGACGTGGCGGTGGTGAACGCCGGTTACACGTACGACACCGAGATTATCGAGCGGTTGCCGACGGTGGACCGGTCGATTCTGGTGGAGCGGCTGGAGCCGAACGATCTCACGACCCGCTTCGACGCTCTCGACCCGGCGACCGAGCTGGCGCTGCGGCCCTTCGTCGTCGCCGCCCAGCGCGCCCTGGACCGGCTCGGCTGCGAGGTGGTGCTCCGGGCGTACGCCCCGGCGTCGTTGCCGGCGCTCTATGTCGTCAGCCGGTCGGCGGCCTTCGAGGAGCAACTCCGCTCGACCCGGGAGCGGGCCGACGAGACCTGGGCCGGGGTGCTCGACGCGCTCGCCGCCTCCGGCCCGGCGGAGCGTCCGCAGCTGGTGCTCAACCACCGTAACCCGCTGGTCCGCCGGGTCAGCGCCCTCGGCGATCCGGAGCTGATCGCGCTCGCCGTCGAAGCCCTGTACGGGCAGGCACTGCTGCTCGGCTACCATCCGATCCGCCCCGCCGACGCCGCCCTGCTGAACAGCTCGTTCCTCGGCCTGCTCGGTCGGGCCGTACCCGGACAGGAGTGAGGCGATGACGTCCGGCACCGACGAACTCTGGCGCACGCTCGACCGGGTCGCCGAGATGCCCTTCGGCAGCGGTCAGATCGCCGCCGTCGAGCAGCTGCTCCGGCAGGTCGACGCCGCCGGTGACGACGAGCGGCTGGCCTTCGTCGCCCGGATGCTGGCCACCAGCGCCTACTACTACGGTGGCGAGCCGGCCAGGTCCTTTGTCAGCTTCTCCTGGTGCCTGGCCGACTTCGACCGCAACCCGCGGCCCTACCACCGGCCGTACGAGCACAACCTGCTCTGGTACTTCAAGCACATGATCAGCGCCCTGCTCTACTTCCCGGAGATACCGCTGGACCGGACCAGGGCGGTGCTCGACGACATGGAGCGGCGTTACCGGGACGGCGGCCACAGCCTCCAGGCGGTCTACAAGCAGCGGCACCAGGTCGCCCTGCACGTGGGCGCTGCCGACGAGGCCGCCGAGTGGTACAGGCGGTGGACCACCACGCCCCGGGACGACCTCTCCGACTGCGCCGGCTGCGACCCGACGGGCCAGATCGGCTACCTGAACACCCTGCGCCGCTACGAGGAGTCGGTGGCGCTGGCCGAGCCGGTGCTCGCCGGCCGGTTGAGCTGCACCGAGCAGCCGCAGAACGTCCTCGCCGCACTGCTGCTGCCGTACCTGCACACGGGGCGGCGGGAGCAGGCCCGGGACGCGCACCTGCGGGCGTACCGCCGGCACCGGGCCAACCTGGCGGACCTGTGGAACATCGGCGATCATCTGGCGTTCTGCGCGGTGACCGGCAACGAGGCGCGAGGGCTGGAGATCCTCGAACGGCATCTGGAGTGGTTGGACCGGGCGCCGTCACCGGGCGACGCGATGGCCTTCGCCGCCAGCGCCGCGCTGCTGCTGCGCCGGCTGGCCGCCGATGGGCACGCCGAGCTGCCCGTGCGCCGCCGGGAGTTCGGAGATCGGCCGGCGACCGAGGTGCCGGTGGCGGTGCTCGCCGACGAGCTGGCCGGGACGGCCCGGGAGCTGGCCGCCCGGTTCGACGTCCGCAACGGCAGCACCGCACAGACGAGTTTCGTCGCCGAGGTGCTCGCCCGGGAACCGGTCGGGGACTACCTGCCACTCTCCGCGACCGCGCGCAGCCGCCCCACGCCCGGACCGAAACCCACCGGTGCCGCCCCCGGCCGCACCAGCAGTGGCACAAGCACCAGCAGTGGAACAAACAGCGGCAGCGGCACGAGCACTGGGAGCGGGAGCGGTGACGCCGCTGCGGATGCTTCCGCCGGAGCCGCCCGGACCGCCGTCGGGCACTCCGGCGACCGGGTGACGGCCTCTCCGCCATCCGGGCCCGAGGTGCCGGCGGACGCCACCGCCGAGCAACTGCTCGACCTGGTCGACGCGGCCTGGCGCGGTGAGCGCGACGACGAGATGTCCGCACTGCTGGCGGTCTTCGACGAGCGCTTCGCCGGCCAGCAGCAGGAGCCGGGCGTCGTCGCCCGCCGGGCCGAGTTCCGGGCCGTCGAGCGGCAGGTGGACGGCGACCTGGAAGCGGCGGTGGCGGCGAACCGGGAGGCGCTGGCGCTGCACCGGCAGATCCCGGATCCGCACCGCGCGCAGGTGGTGGCCGGGCGGCTCGGCGTACTGCTGCTGCTCTCCGGCGAGCCGGAGGAGGGGGTGCCGCTGGTCGAGGAGTCTGCCGACTACCTGATGGCGCACGGCGACGCCTGGCACCGGGCGGCCGCACAGGACCGGTTGGCAATCGCCCTCGCCGAGCGGGGTCGGGGCGACGAGGCGGTGGCGGCGGCGGACCGGGCGGCGACCGAGGCGGCCACGGCAGGCGACCGGCATCTGGTCGCCCGGGTCGCGTTGACCAGGCTCCGTGTCCTGGAGTTGCTGGGCCGGCGGGTCGAGATCGGCGCGGCGGCGCTGCGTGCCCGGGAACTCTACGACGAACTCGGCCTGCCCGAGCACTCCGCGATCGCCAGCCTCGGCTATGCGGGCTCCCTCGACGATCCGGCGCAGGCGGTCGTCGCGTACGACGACGCGGTGCGCCTCGCCAACGACAGGCTGGCGCTGCCGGCCCGGACCGGTCGGGCTCGGGCGCTGGTCGCCGCCGGCCGGCCGGGCGAGGCGGTCGACGACCTGGTGGAGGCGGTGGCGCTCTGCGCCGAGCGCGGCATCACCGACGGCGTGGCCTATCTGCGCTGGGAACTGGCCGACGCCTACCGGCAGGCCGGCCGCCCGGTGGAGGCGGCCGAGGCGGCGGAGGAGGCGGTCGGCGAGCTGGACCGGCTCGGCCGGCAGGCGGACGCGGACCGGTGCCGGCACCTGCTTGCCGGCATCTACCGCTCGATGGGCGAGGAGGGTGCGGCCCTGGCCCTGCTGGACCAGCTCGCCGAAAACCTGGACGGGCCGGACAATCTGCCCGCCCGGGCCGGTGTTCTGGAGGAGGCCGGCGACCTGCTCTACGCCCAGGACCGGGACAACCTCGCCGCGCAGCGGTTCGGCGTCGCGGCGACGGCGTTCCAGCTCGCCGGGCTTCCGCTCGACGAACTGCGGGCGCGCCGCCGGGAGATCTCCGCCCAGCACTGGGCGGGCGATCCGGAAGCGGCGCTCGCCGCGCTGGCTGCCGCAGACCGGGTGGCGGCGGCGCTACCGGACAAGACCGGTGCCCCGGATCAGGAGGATGCCGACACCGATGCGGCGGTGCGCTGGGAGCGGGCGATGCTGGCCGACGCGGCGGCCCGGGCGCTGGTCGGCGCGGACCGGCCGGAGGAGGCGCTGACCAGGCTGGAGGGTGCCGCCGACGCCCTGCGGTCGATCCAGGCCTTCGGCGAGGCCCTCCTCGTCGACCTGCTCACCGGCGAGGTGCTGCTTCGGCTCGACCGTCCGGCCGAGGCCGAGCCACTGCTCCGGGTCACCCTCGGTAGCCTGCCCGAACACTCCGACGCGGTACGCCGCGCGGCCTGGCTGCTCGGCGGCGCGCTCGCCGCGCTCGGGCGCACGACCGAGGCCGACGCCCTGCGCGCCGAGTACGGCCTCGACGGCGACGACGACTAGCCGGCCCGGTCGTGCAGTGGTGCACGACACTTGCCGGGCCGCAGGAGATTGACAGCTGACTAGGCTGGGCGGGTGACGGTGGAAGAACAGGTGCTGGCGACGGCGGCCGACGCCCCCGCCAGCGGCGTACGGCGACGGCGGTCCCGTCGCGAGGAGATCCTGGAGATCGCTGTCGGCCTCTTCGCGGCGCGCGGATACCACGGGGTCTCGATGGACGACATCGGGTCGGCCGCCGGGGTGACGGGTCCGGCCCTCTACCATCACTTCGCCGGCAAGGAGGCGATGCTCGCCGCCGCGCTGATGCCGGTGAGTGACGGGCTGCTGGCGGGTGGCCGGCAGCGGGTCGCAGAGCATCCGGAGAACGCCCGGGCCGCGCTCGAATCACTCATCGACTTCCACGTGGAGTTCGCCCTGGCCAACCCGGCGGTCATCGCGCTGCACCTGCACGAGCTGGATCGACTGCCGGAGGAGCCCCGGCGGCAGATCCGGCGGCTCCAGCGACTCTACGTCGAGGAGTGGGTGGGTGTGCTGACGGCGCTGCACCCGAAGCTGCCGGCCGGCGAGGCCCGGGTGCTGGCGCACGCCGCGTTCGGCCTGATGAACTCCACGCCGTTCCTCGGTGGCGAGGTCGACCGCCAGCGCCGGGCCGTGCTGCTGCGGGCCGCTACCCTGGCCGCACTGCTGGCCGATCCGGACGACTGAGGCACTCCCCGCGCTCCACGTCGCCGCGTCGGCGCACGACGGTCCGCCAGCGCTGTCGGACCGAGTACTGAGAGGTAGCGAACTGAACATGATCGAGTCCCTGCTCGTCGCGAACCGTGGCGAGATCGCCCGCCGGATCCTCCGTACCGCCCGGCGACTCGGGGTGCGGACGGTTGCGGTCTACTCCGAGGCAGACGCCGACCTGCCGTTCGTGCGCGAGGCGGACGAGGCGGTCTGCGTCGGGCCGGCGAACCCGGCGCAGAGCTATCGGAACGCCGAGGCGGTCCTCGCCGCCGCGAAGTCGACAGGTGCGCGGGCGATTCACCCCGGCTACGGCTTCCTGTCGGAAAACGCGGACTTCGCGCGTACCGTCGAGGCGAACGGCCTGGTCTGGGTCGGGCCCGGCGCCGAGGCGATCAGCGCGATGGGCGACAAGATCAATGCTCGTAACCTGATGGCCGCGGCCGGGGTGCCGGTCGCGCCCGGCACCACCGACCCGGCCGCCGACGCCGCCGCGGCGATCGGCTTCCCGGTGATGGTCAAGGCCGCCGCCGGTGGTGGCGGGATGGGGATGGCGGTCGCCACCGACCCGGCGAGCCTGCGCGACGAGTACGACAAGGTGCGCGCCTTCGCCGAGCGGATGTTCGGGGACGGCTCGGTGCTGATCGAGCGCTACTTCCCCCGGGTACGCCACGTGGAGGTGCAGATCCTCGGCCTCGCCGACGGCCGGGTGGTGGCGCTCGGCGAGCGGGAGTGCTCGGTGCAGCGGCGCAACCAGAAGCTGGTCGAGGAGTCGCCGTCACCGGCCGTCGACGCCGCGCTGCGGGAGCGGCTGCTCGCGGCGGCGGTCCGGGCCGGCGAGGCGGTCGGCTACCGCAGCGCGGGCACGGTCGAGTGCCTGCTCGACACCACCACCGGGGAGTTCTTCTTCCTGGAGATGAACACGCGGCTCCAGGTCGAGCACCCGGTGACCGAGCTGGTCCACGGCGTCGACCTGGTCGAGGAGCAGCTGCGGGTCGCCGCCGGCCTGGCGCCGACCTTCGACCCGGATGCGCTGGCGCCGCGCGGGCACGCGATCGAGCTACGCATCAACGCCGAGGACCCGAAGCGGTTCCTGCCCGGCCCGGGCGCGGTGACCGCGTGGACCGAGCCGACCGGCGAGGGGGTGCGGGTCGACTCCGGGTACGCCCTCGGCACCACCGTCACGCCCTTCTACGACTCGCTGATGGCGAAGCTGGTCGTGCACGGCGCCGACCGGGCCCAGGCGATCGACCGGGCCCGGACGGCGGTGGCCGGCTTCGAGATCGCCGGCCCAAAGTGCAACCTGCCGTTCTTCGCCGAACTCCTCGACAACCCCGAGTTCCTCGGCGGCGACTACGACACGGGCATCGTCGCCCGGATGCGGGCGACGAAGTGAGCGCCGACCTGCCGGCCGCGGTCTCGATCCGGGAGGTCGGACCCCGTGACGGCCTGCAGAACGAGGACCCGGTCCCGGCCGACGGCAAGGTACGCCTGCTCGACCTGCTCGCCACCACCGGCGTACGCCGGATCGAGGCGGTCTCCTTCGTGCACCCGAAGGCGATCCCGCAGATGGCCGACGCCGACGAGGTGTGGGCGCGGGCGACGAGGGCGTCGGGCGTGCGCTACTCGGCCCTGGTGCCGAACTCGAAGGGCGCCCAGCGGGCCCTGGCCGCCGGCTTCACCGAGATCGAGGTGGTCGTCTCGGCCAGCGACACGCACAACCGGCGCAACGTCAACCGCCCCACCGCCGAGTCGCTGGACGACATCGCCGGGCTGATCGCCCTGCTGCACGATGCCGGGGCGACCGCCGAGGTGATCGTGGCGACCAGCTTCGGCTGCCCGTACGAGGGGGACGTCGACCCGGCCCGAGTGGCCGGGATCGTCGACCGGGTGGTCGCCGACGGGGCGGACCGGATCGCCTTCGGCGACACCACCGGCATGGCCACCCCGCGTCGGGTCCGTGAGCTGGTCACCGCCGTCCGCGACCGGCAGCCCGACATCCCGGTGCTGCTGCACTTCCACAACACCCGAGGCACCGCGCTGGCAAACCTGCTCACCGCGCTCGACCTCGGCATCACCGAATACGACGCCAGTGTCGGCGGGCTCGGCGGCTGCCCGTACGCGCCCGGGGCGAGCGGCAACGTCGCCACCGAGGAGGTGGTGCACATGCTGCACGACATGGGCATCGACACCGGAATCGACCTCGACGCACTCCTCGGGGCGGCGCGCTACGCCGAGCAGCTCGTCGGCCGGGAACTCCCCTCCGGCGTCCTCCGCGCCGGCCCCCGAATGTAAGGAAGGGGTGTAAGGAAGGGGTGTAAGGAAGGGCCCCCGCTTATCGCATTCTGCATAGGAAGGGCCCCCTGTTAACGGCTCACGGAGCGGCAAACCGGGATACGCTCGGCCAATGCGGTTGATCAAGTACACCCATGCGTGCGTACGGCTGGAGGCGGACGGACAGTCGCTGGTGATCGATCCGGGCATGTGGACCGAGGCCGAGGCGCTGGACGGGGTCGACCACGTGCTGATCACGCACGAGCACCCCGACCACCTCAACGTCGAGCGGCTCAGCGCGGCGGTGGCCACCAACCCGGCGCTGCGGATCCACGCCCACGCCGACGTCGCCGGGCAGTTGAAGGAGCTCGGTCCGGCGCTCGTCCCCGTCGCCACCGGTGACGAGTTCGACGCGGGCGGGTTTCCGGTCCGGGTTGTCGGCGGCGACCACGCCGAGATCTACCAGGGGCTGCCGGGCATCCCGAACCTCGGCTACGTGATCGACGTCGGCACTGCCGATGGTGGCCTCTACCACCCGGGTGACGCCTTCTTCGTCCCGGATCTGCCGGTGGCGACGCTGCTGGTGCCGACGAGTGCACCGTGGTTGAAGGTTTCGGAGTCGCTGGACTTCGTCCGGGCGGTCAAGCCGCGGCGGGCCTACTCGATCCACGACGCGCTGGTCAGCGAGCGCGGGGCGCCGATCGTGGACCGCTGGTTCGAGCAGAAGTCCGAGACCGAGTACGCCCGGATCGCGCCCGGCCGGTCGGTGACCCTCGACTGACCGGGCACACGACGGGGAGGGGCCGGCACCGCGCCGACCCCTCCCGTCACGGTTCTAGCGCTACCGCCGGTCTACCGCGCTACCGCCGGTCTACCGCGCTACCGCCGGTCTACCGCGCTACCGCCGGTCTACCGCGCTACCGCCGGTCTACCGCGCTACCGCCGGTCTACCGCGCTACCGCCGGTCTACCGCGCTACCGCCGGTCTACCGCGCTACCGCCGGTCTACCGCGCTACCGCCGGTCTACCGCGCTACCGCCGGTCTACCGCGCTACCGCCGGTCTACCGCGCTACCGCCGGTCTACCGCGCTACCGCCGGTTGGCTCAGCCGATCGGCGCGAGTACCGCCGGCCAGCTGTCCGGGAAGACCTCGCCGCCGACGCTCTCGGCGCGCTCGGCTCCGACCCGGGTGCCGGCGAAGAGCTGGGTGACCCGGTTGGCCTCGGCGCTGCTCGGGTACGGGTTGGTGCAGCTCGTGCCGGCGCTGCCGCCCGACATCAGCAGCGCGCAGTTGCCGTTGTAGTTGTCCGGCAGCCCGAGGATGTGCCCGATCTCGTGCGACATGATCCGCAGCGGGCTGTACTGCTGCGCCTGCTGGGTGTCGATGTAGACCCGGCCGTTGCCGAGGCTGGTCCGGATCGCGTACGAGCCGCCGCCGGTGATCTGGTAGATCCGCAGGTTGTTGCCGCAGTTGGCGCTGAGGGTCAGGTTCGAGGTGGCGTTGTTCCAGATCGAAGCGGCCTGGTTGGCGATGCTGACGTAGCTGGGTGCCTGGCTGGTGTTGTAGCAGATGGTCATGGCGGCGGAGGCGGGCGCGGGGTTCGCCAGCGTGACGCCGAGGGTGGCACCCGTGGTCGCGACGAAAGCGACGAGTAGCCGGCTGATGCGTGAGGTCATGGCTCACTTCTCCGATCGGGAAGGTGTGTCGGGGGTGGGAGCAGAGTAATCGACGGCCGTCAATTACACCATCCTGTCCGGATACGTAGCCTTTCGTTATGACCCTCCGTCGACTGGCCCGGACGCGTCGGGGTGCAGTAACCTAACGATCGTTCAGGCCATCTCGCGCCGTGCCCGGCAGGCAGGCGCGTACCGGGACGAGGAGGCGGCGTGACACTCGACGGCGAGGCGCTGGAGCAGCTCGGCAAGCGCGTCCGGGCCGGCGGCGCGGAGAGGTACCACGCCGCCAACGCGGCCCGGGGCAAGCTCTTCGCCCGCGAGCGGATCGCGCTCCTGGTCGACGAGGGATCCTTCGTCGAGGACGGGCTCTACGCCAACGCGCTCGCCGACGGGCTCCCCGCCGACGGGGTGGTCACCGGAGCCGCCAGCATCGACGGCCGGCCGGTCTGCCTGATGGCCAACGACTCCACGGTCAAGGCCGGGAGCTGGGGCGCCCGTACGGTCGAGAAGATCATCCGGATCATCGAGCGGGCGTACGCCTCCGGCCTGCCCATGGTCTACCTGGTCGACTCGGCCGGCGCTCGGATCACCGACCAGGTCGACCTCTTCCCCGGCCGGCGCGGCGCCGGCAAGATCTTCTGGAACCAGGTCCGCGCCTCCGGCTCGATCCCGCAGGTCTGTGCCCTCTTCGGGCCGAGCGCGGCCGGCGGGGCGTACATCCCGGCCTTCTGCGACGTCGTGGCGATGGTGGACGGCAACGCCAGCATGTACCTCGGCTCGGACCGGATGGTCGAGATGGTCACCGGGGAGAAGACGACCCTGGAGGAGATGGGCGGGGCCCGGGTGCACTGCGCCGAGTCCGGCGTCGGGCACTTCCTCTGCAAGACCGAGGCGGACGCCCTCGACGTGGTGCGCCGCTACCTGTCGTACCTGCCCGCGAACTGGACACAGACGCCGCCGGCCGCGCCCGCCGTCGCCGCACCGACCAGTGTGGACCTCGCCGGACTGGTGCCGGCGAGCGAGCGGCAGGCCTTCGACATGCGGCGGTACGTCAAGGGGCTGCTCGACGCCGACTCCTTCCTGGAGATCCAGGCGCTCTGGGCCAGGGAGCTGACCGTCGGCTTCGGTCGGCTCGACGGCCAGGTCGTCGGCGTCGTGGCGAACAACTCGATGTTCAAGGGCGGGGTGCTCTTCGTCGACTCGGCCGACAAGGCGACCCGGTTCGTCCAGCTCTGCGACGCGTTCAACGTGCCGCTGCTCTTCCTCTCCGACGTCCCCGGGTTCATGGTCGGCACGGCGGTGGAGAAGCAGGGCATCATCCGGCACGGCGCCAAGATGATCACGGCGATCAGCGAGGCGACCGTACCGAAGATCTGCGTCGTGGTCCGCAAGGCGTACGGCGCCGGCCTCTACGCGATGGCCGGACCCGGCTTCGAGCCCGACGCGACGATCGCGCTCCCCACGGCGAAGATCGCGGTGATGGGCGCCGAGGCCGCGGTGAACGCGGTCTACGCCAACAAGATCGCCGCGATCGCGGACCCGGACGAGCGGGCGGCCTTCGTCGCGGAGCGCCGCGCCGCCTACGAGCAGGACATCGATCTCGTACGGCTCGCCAGCGAACTGGTCGTCGACGCGATCGTGGAGCCGGCGGACCTGCGGGCCGAACTGGTCCGTCGGTTCGCCGCCGCCCTGGGCAAGGACCGCGGCTTCTCCCGCCGCCGGCACGGCGTCACGCCCGTCTGACCACCGGGCGACCGACCACCCCCGACCGACGACGATGGAGGAACCCATGGACTTCCGGCTCAGCGAGGAGTACGAGGCGCTGCGATCGAGTGTGCGGTCCTTCGCCCGCGAGGTCGTCGCGCCGGCGATCGCCGAACACTACGAACGGCACACCTTCCCGTACGAGATCGTCGCGCAGATGGGCAAGATGGGGCTCTTCGGCCTGCCCTTTCCGGAGGAGCACGGCGGGATGGGCGGCGACTACTTCGCGCTCTGCCTCGCCCTGGAGGAACTGGCCCGGGTCGACTCCAGCGTGGCGATCACCCTGGAGGCGGCGGTCTCGCTCGGCGCGATGCCGATCTACCGGTTCGGTAACCCGGAGCAGCGTGCCCGCTGGTTGCCGAAGCTGGTCGCCGGGGAGGCACTGGCCGGATTCGGGCTGACCGAGCCGGGCTTCGGCTCGGACGCCGGTGGCACGGCGACCCGCGCGGTGCTGGACGGTGACGAGTGGGTGATCAACGGGTCGAAGGCGTTCATCACCAACTCCGGCACCGAGATAACCACCCTGGTCACGGTCACCGCCGTCACCGGCACCAACCCGGACGGCTCCAAGGAACTCTCCACCATCATCGTGCCCGCCGGCACGCCAGGCTTCACCGTCGCGCCGGGCTACTCCAAGGTGGGTTGGTGCGCCTCGGACACCCACGAGCTGACCTTCGACGACTGCCGGGTGCCGGCGGAGAACCTGCTCGGCGAGCGCGGCCGGGGCTTCGCCCAGTTCCTGCGGATCCTCGACGAGGGGCGGATCGCCATCGCGGCACTCTCGGTCGGCCTGGCGCAGGGTTGCGTCGACGAGTCCGTCCGGTACGCCCGGGACCGGCACGCCTTCGGCCAGCCGATCGGCAACTTCCAGGCCATCCAGTTCAAGATCGCCGACATGGAGCGGCGGGCGCACACCTCCCGGCTGGCGTACTACGACGCGGCGGCCCGGATGCTGGCCGGCGAGGACTTCAAGCGGCACGCCGCGATCGCCAAGCTGCACGCCAGCGAGTGTGCCGTCGACAACGCCCGGGACGCGACCCAGATCCACGGCGGCTACGGCTTCATGAACGAGTTCGCGGTGGCCCGGTTCTGGCGGGACGCGAAGATCCTGGAGATCGGCGAGGGCACCTCCGAGGTGCAACGCATGATCATCGCCCGTGACCTGGGCCTGTAGCCCCCGGATCAGTCGCCGGCGGTCAGCTCGGCGAGGGCCCGGACGGTCCGCCAGTTCCGGGTGGTCGAGGCCACGGCGAGCCGCTTCTCCAGGTAGGCGTTGCTGAACCTGCTGCGGCCGTACCCGTCCGGATAGTGCAGGTAGACGTCCCGGCCGGTGCCGGCGAAGCGGAACTCGGCGCTCTCGCCACCCGGCACGGCCAGCTCGGCCGCCCGGGCGGCCCCCGGCGGTTCCGCCAGAAACGCGACCAGCATCTTGACCTCCTCCGGCTGCCCGGCCGCGTACGGGTTGCCACCGATCAGCCCGGCCAGCTCCGGGCCGGAGCGGACCATCACCGCAACGTCCAGGTCCAACTCGTCGGCAAGGGCCCGCCGGATGTCGCCGGCCAGCCGTTCCGGCCCGGCGCGTTCGTCGGCTCCGAACACCACGTTGCCGCTCTGCAGGTAGGTCCTGACGTCGTCGTGGCCGAGACCGGCGGCGATCCGGCGCAGGTCGGCCATGCCGATCCGGTTACCGGAGCCGACGTTGACGCCGCGCAACAGCGCCACGTAGCGGGTCATCCGCACTCCTCCGACCGGGCCGGCTGGTTCCTGGCGTCACCAAGGCTAGTCGCCGAGGACGTCACCGGGGCCAGTGGCGGAGGCGACAGCACGCCCCAGCGGCCGGGCCGCTGGCAGCAGGTCGCGCGAGCTCAGGATGGTTGCCGCACCAGCGGCTGTGGCCCAGCGGCTGTGGCCCAGCGGCTGTGGCCCAGCGGCTGTGGCCCAGCGGCTGTGGCCTAGCGGTCGTGGCCGTGGCTGTGCGCACCGCGTCGGCGTCGGCGTCGCAGCAGGAGCAGGGTCAGCAGCAGGGCACCGACGAGCACGGCCGGGGCGCCCGCCATCAGCAGCCAGCCGGGACGGGTGCTGTGGTCCTGGCCCACCGGGGTGGCCCCGGCGACCGGGGACGCGACCTGGTTGTGGGAGTCGGCCTGTCCTGGTGCGACGAGTTGGCCGACGCTCGCGTCGGCGGGCAGCCCGAACCCCCAGTCGAGGAGCGCGGCGCCCTGCTCCCAGCCGCGCTGCGGCTGCGACTCCGCGCCGAGCAGGGTGACCAGCAGGGTACGCCCGTTCCGCTCGGCCGCCCCGACGAAGCTGTGCCGGGCCAGGTCGGTGTAGCCGGTCTTGCCGCCCAGCGCGCCGGGATAGCGGTGCAGGAGCTGGTTGTCGTTCCAGATCGGGAAGCCCTTGGTGTTGTTCGCCGCCTGCGCCGGCACGTTGGCGATCTTCGTGGCGGCGTACGTGCGGAAGTCGGGGTGCGCGAAGCAGGCGCGGGCGATCAGCGCCAAGTCGTACGCGCTGGTGTACTGGCCCGGACCGTCCAGCCCGGAGGGTGTGGCGGCGTGCGTCTGGTACGCGCCCAGCCGCTTTGCCTCGGCGTTCATCGCCGCCACCCCGGCGGCCAGCCCACCGGCCCCGCCGCCGAGCCGGGCCAGCACGTTCGCCGCGTCGTTGCCGGAGTTGAGGATCAGCCCCAGCCAGAGCGTCTCCACCGTGTAGCGACCGCCGCGGACCAGCCCGACCGCCGAGCTGCCCGGCTCGAAGTCGAGATCCGACTCGGTCACCTCGACGACCTGCTTCGGATCCAACCGGGGGAGCACCGCCGCCGCCAGCAGCAGCTTCTGCACGCTCGCCGGCACGCCGTACTCGTGCGGGCCGCAGCCGCCGAGCACCGCGCCGCTGGTCAGGTCGGCGACCAGCCAGGAGGTGGCGGTGACCTTCGGCGGCTCGGCGGCGCCGGGCGGGGCGACGAGCCCGGCGGTGGCCAGCGAGGGACCGCCGACCACCGCCTTCGTCGAATCGAGTGGTGGCGGCGCGGGTCGGGTCGGCCGGGCCACCGGCGGGTTCGGCGCCGGACACGGCCGGAACGGCGTGCCCGCTCTCGCCGGAACGGTCGTCCCCGTCGCGACCGTCCCTGTCGCCGTCACCGTCCCTGTCGCCGTCACCGTCCCTGTCGCCGTCACCGTCCCTGTCGCCGTCACCGTCCCTGTCGCCGTCACCGTCCCTGTCGCCGTCACCGTCTCTCTCGCCACCGCTCCCGGCGGTCCGGCCATCGTCGTCCACGGCAGCACCAGCACGGCACCGACCACTCTGAGTGCGAGCAACCTCCGAGCCATACTCCGGAGAGTAATCGTCGTCACCCGTCCGGGTGGCAGTTTCAGATATCGGGTACCGGTACGCCCGGAAATGTCCTTCCGCTACCGGTCTCCTCGTCACACATCGCGCAGATCTTCCAGGAGTGCGTACGGGTACGGCATCCGCCGGGTGCTCGCCTCGTCCAGCCGGGCCCGGTCCGCCGGATCGAGATGCCAGCCCACGGCGCCGAGGTTGTCGTCGAGCTGTGCCGTCGACCGGGCGCCCAGGATCGGCGCGGTGACCTCCGGCCGGTGCAGCAGCCAGTTCAGTGCCACCTGTGCCGGGGTCCGGCCGGTCGTGTCGGCGACGCTGAGCAGCGTGTCGAGCACCCCCCAGGTGCGGTCGTTGTCGTAGTTGTCCCACGACTCCGTCCAGGAGGGATCGGCGCCGCCGGTCTCGCCGATCCGGGTGTCGCCGCCGGCCGGCCTGGCGCCCCGGCGGAACTTGCCGGTCAGCCAGCCGCCGCGCAGCGGGCTCCACGGTATGACGCCCAGCCCTTCGTTGCGGCAGACCGGCAGCAGCTCCCACTCGGCCTCGCGGTCGAGCAGGTTGTAGAGCGGTTGCAGCGAGACCACCGGCTCCCAGCCCATGGTCCGGCACAGGTCGATGGTGCGCTGCAACTGCCACCCGGCGACGTTGCTCATCCCGAGGTAGCGCACGGTGCCGGCGCTGACCAGCGAGTCGAGCGTGCGGAGCGTCTCCTCCAGCGGGGTCGAGAAGTCCCACATGTGCACCTGGTAGAGGTCCAGATGGTCCGTGCCCAGCCGCCGCAGGCTCTCGTGCACCGAGTGCAGGATGTGTTTGCGGCCCAGGCCACGACGGTTGCGGCCGGCGCCGAACCGCACCTTGGTGGCGAGCACCAGATCGTGGCGGTTCCTCGTCCGCAGCCAGCTTCCGATGATCTCCTCCGACCCGGCCCTCGCCGTAGGCGTCGGCGGTGTCGACGAAGGTGCCGCCGGCCTCGGTGAAGCGGTCGAGCAACCGGTGGCTCTCCGCCTCGTCGATCTCGCGGCCGAACGTCATCGTCCCCAGGCAGAGGCGGCTGACCTGCAACCCTGTCCGGCCGAGATTGGTGTAGTCCACGTGTCGTCCTTTCGATAGGCGTGGTTATGCCCCCGAATGGCACAGGAATTGTCGAGCCGGGAGCATCTGATTTCCAGACTAGTACCCCAACATCGATCGCGGTTGCCCCGAAAAAGGGCGGATAAATGGGTTGCGGGCCACTGTAGAATAACGGTCATAATCGTGGGCGCGCCCACCCGAGGAATCGGGCGAACAGGGCCGCCGGGTCGGGTCCGGGGTTCGGGTCGAGTCGACAGAGGTCGGCGGTGGCGGCAAAGAGCGCGGCCCCGAGATGGACGCTCAGCCCCACCCGGTCGTCCCGATACTCGGCCAGCAACGCCAGCCGGGCCACCGCGCACGGCCACGGCTGTCCGCACCGCCGGCAGATCCACAGTGGTCGCAGCGGCAGGTGCGGCCCCTGCTCCGGCTCATCCACGGTGGCCCGGCTCGGATCGCCAGGGGCCCGGCTCGGATCGCCAGGGGCCCGGCTCGGATCGCCAGGGGCCCGGCTCGGATCGCCAGGTCGGGCCCTGGTTCGTCGGGCGTTCGCGCTCCCGTCGGGGCGGCAGGTTCGCGCCGATCCGCGCGGCCGGGCACTGCCACATCGGATACGGCGGCACGACCGGCGGCGGGTCGAGCCGATCCCGGCACGGCCACCGGTCCCCGCAGCGGCACCACCGCCACCAGGGCCGCCGCCAGCAGACCCGCCGCCAGTCGCGGCGGTGCAGCGGGGCGTACCGGATCGGTTCCGGTTGACGGCGACGGCGATGGCCCGGCAGCGGCGGCCAGAGCCGGCGTATTGGCGCCCACATCGGATTCCGACCTCCTCAGAATGAGAAACCCCGGGGCCGGCTCGGGCAAGGACGAGTTGCGAGCCGTCCCCGGGGTCGGGGCGCCCACCCGGGCGCAGCTTCCCGGTGTGCCGAAGGGCGCGATTCCCGGGTTCCAGTGTGGTAATCGGAGGACTACTGTCGGAAGTCTCCGCGCGACCACCCGCACCGTTGTCCGTCATCCACAATCCATGGGTAAGGAGCCTGTCAGTGGCCGAACCGACGACCCTCGCATTGTTCGCCGGCGAACTACGCCGCTTCCGCGGAATCGCCGGGCTCTCCCAGGACGCCCTGGCGCAGCGGATCAATTTTTCCTCGGCGCTGATAGCCAAGATCGAGCTGTGTCAGCGGCGCGCGACCCGCGAGTTCGCCAAGCGCTGCGACAGCGTCATGGAAACCGGCGGCCTGCTCGAACGGATCCAAGCCGTGCTCGGCCCCGGCCCGGTGCTGCCGTGGTTCCGGCACTGGGTCGGCCTCGAACAGGAGGCGGTAGCCATCCGCTGCTTCCAGCTGTCGGTGATCCCCGGGCTGTTGCAGACCGAGGCGTACGCCCGCGCGCTGCTGCGCAGCGGCGGGCTGCTCACCGCCGAGCAGGTGGAGGAGCAGGTCGCCGCCAGGCTGGCCCGGCAGGAGATCCTGACCGGCCCGAACCCGCCGCTCTTCACCGCCGTCGTGGACGAGCGGGTGCTGCGCCAGCCGGTCGGCGGGGCCGGGGTGATGCGGGAGCAGCTGCTGCACATCGTCAAGCTCTGCGCCGAGCAGCCCCGGACCCGGATCCAGGTCGTCCCCACCAGCGTCGGCGCGTACGCTGGGCTGAACGGCCCCTTCGTGATCGCGTCCCTTTCGGACGGTGACGACGTCGGCTATCTCGACGACCAGCTCGAAGGTCGGTTCGTCGAGCGTGTCGGGGACGTCCGCACCGTCCAGCGGCTCTGGGACTCGATCCGGGGCGAGGCCCTCTCCCACCAGCAGTCGATCGAGATGATCCGGGAAGTGGCGGAGTCATGGAACTGAGCGGCGCGGTCTGGCGCAAGAGCAGCCGCAGCAACGGTCACGGCGGCGAGTGTGTCGAGGTGGCGGGCAACCTGCCGGGGCTCGTCGGGGTGCGGGACAGCAAGGACCCGACCGGCCCGGTGCTGCTCTTCCCCCCACCCGCCTGGCGCTCATTCCTACACACCCTCACCCTCACCCTCACCACCACCACCGACTAACCGGCCCGCCGCGCCGCCCGCGCCGCCCGCACCGCCCGCACCGCCCGCACCCGCCGCACCGCCCGCACCCGCCGCGCCGCCCGCACCGCGCGCGCCGCCCGCTCGGATCTTGACGACTTGTTGCACCTGGAGCGACAACAGGTCGTCAAGATTCACGCGAATGCGCCTCCCGGGTGAGTAGCAGGGCGAGGGCGGCGATCGTGACGCAGACCGTCATGCCGGCGAAGAGCGGTACGGCGACGTCCCGCCCGCCGAGCCCCATCAGCGGCGCGGTCACCCCGGCGAGGAAGCCCTGGAGGGTGCCGAGCACCGCCGACCCGCTGCCAGCGGCCTGTCGTGCCCGCTGGAGCGCCAGCGCCGTCGCGTTACCCATGATCATGCCGAGCCCGACGAAGAAGAGCAGCAGCGGCGCGACCGTCACTGCCCGGCCGAGCGCCCCGGCGAGGGTTACCGCGAGCAGGCCGGCGGTGCTGACCAGCATGCCGGCCAGGCCGAGCCGGAGCAGAATCGCGGGGCGGACGACACCCCGGCCGACCAGCCGGGCGTTGACCGCGCTGCTCAGGGTGGCGACGAGCGCACCGGCGGCGAAGGCGACGGCGGACTGCCGCACGGTCAGGCCCAGGACGTACTGGAGGAAGAAGGGCGACGCGGCGATGTAGCAGAACAGGGCCGCGAACCCGAACCCGAACGCGAAGGTGTAGCCGAGATATATCCGGTCGGTAAGCAACGACCGCGCGGTGCTCACGGTGGCGCGGAGCCCGCCGGCATGCCGGCGCTCCGGCTGCAGGCTCTCCGGTACGCCGACCAGGGCGACCAGGAGGGTGAGCAGCAGTCCGGCGGCGAGGGTGCCCCAGACGGCGCGCCAGCCGGCGACGCTGGTCACCACGCCGCCGATCAGCGGTGCGGTGATCGGGGCGATGCCGCTGAGCGCCATCAGGATGCCGAACATCCGGGCGGCGGCCGGCCCCTCGGCGGTGTCCGAGATGACCGCCCGGCCGACGACCACCCCGGCGGCGGCACTGAACCCGGTGACGAAGCGCAGCGCGGTCAGCGCCTCCAGGGTGGGTGCGAACGCGCACGCGGCGGTGGCGGCGGCGCAGACGGCGGTGCCGGCGAGGATGAGTGTCCGCCGGCCGTAGCGGTCGGAGAGCGGGCCGAGGACGAGCTGCCCGAGTGCCAGCCCGATGACGAACGCGGTCAGGGTTAGCTGGATCCCGGAGGGGTCGGTCCGGAACTCGTCGGCCATCCGGGGAAAGGCCGGCAGGTACATGTCGATGCCCATCGGCGGCACGAAGGCCAGCAGCACCAGGGCGGGGAGCAGCAGCCGGCGCGCGCCGGTGCGCGGCCGGGGCGTCGACGTCGGGCTGGAGTCTTCGGTCCGGGCGGGGGCGGAAGTCACGAACGTCAATTTACTATAGCTATATAACTATGTCTAGCGGTACCCTCGTGAGGTGAAACGAGTGAGCATGGCGGACGAGACCGTCCTGCGGCAGGCGAGGACACTCGTACCGGTTCTGTACCAACTGAGCCGGGTGATGCGGCTACAGGGCGTCGACGAGGCCGGGCTCGGCCAGCTCCCGCCGTCGGAGTTGGAGGTGCTCCGCTACGTCGCGGAGTCCCCCGGCGTCTCGGTCGGCACGATCGCCCGCGACCTGGGACTGCACGCCAGCAACGTGAGCGCGACCGTCCGCGCCCTGGTCGCCCGCGATCTGGTACGCCGCGAGCCCGACCCGCACGACCGGCGGGCCGTACGGCTGCACGCGACGGTCGACGCCGCGCACGGCTCGGCGCGGATCGAGGAGTCCTGGGCACGGCTCTTCGCCGACGCCCTGGCGGAGCTCGACGACGATCAACGGGCCGCGGTGACCCGCGCCGCACCCGCGCTCGGCGCGCTCGCCGACCGTCTCCGGGCGCGCCGCGCCGCCGAACGGAGCTGATCCTTTCCCGATCATCGGTCGCCCGCCTCCCCGATCGTCGGGTGGGCGGGACGACAACCGGGCCGGGACGAGCGGGAACGCGGCATCGGCTGCCGACCAGGGCCGGCTGTCGACGGGGTCGGCAGCTGGCCGGGACCTGCTGCTGGCCGGGGCCCGCTGCTGGCCGGGGCCCGCTGACGACCGAGCGCACCGGATCGTCGATTCTGACCGGATAGGGGCTGACGCCCGGATGCTCAGGGTGCTTGCATGTGCGCCGAGGGCGACCAGCCCGGGTCGCGTGGGGAGGTTCGGGGCATGTTCGCAGTGTTCGGCCGGTCGATGTGGCGATGGCGCTGGCCGGTGCTGATCTGCTGGCTGGGGCTCACCCTGGCCGGGGCGACCCTGGGCGGGCAGGTCTTCGACCGGCTCGTCGAGACCGACAACCTGCGCCCGGACGCGGAGTCGCAGCGGGCCGACCGCCGGATCGCCGAGCTTCTCCCCGAGGGCCCGATGGTGGTCGCCGTCGTCCGGGACCGGGACCCGTACGATCCCGCCCTGGTCGCCAGCGTCCAGCGGGTACGCACCGAGATCGAGGCCGTACCGGGGGTGCGGGAGGTCGAGGACCTCTACAACGCGGCGGGTGGCCGGATCGGCGCCGACAACCGCAGCACCCTGGTCCGGGTCGAACTCGTCGACGGGCTGCCCACCGAGCGGCGGGAGGCGGCCGAGGACCGGGTCGCCGCCCTGCTGCGGGAGATCGACGCCCCACAGGTGCTGGTCGGCGGCGAGGAACTCGCCGAGCGGGCCTTTGCCGAGCAGGCGATCGACGACGCGGTCGTCGGGGAGTCGGTCGCGCTCGGCGTACTCCTGGTGGCGCTGGTGGTGATCCTCGGCGGCCTGCTGGCCGGCGTGCTTCCGCTGCTCGGGGCGCTCGCCGCCGTCGCGGTGACCCTGCTCGGGCTCTACGGCCTCAGCGCGGTCACCGGGGTCGGCGAGTTCACCGTCAACGTGGTCACCCTGCTCGGCATCGGCCTGACCGTCGACTACGCGCTGCTGCTGATCGCCCGGTTCCGTGAGGAACGCGCCGCGGAGCGCTCCGGGGAACGGGCGGCCAGGGACCCGGGCACCGCCGCCGGGGACGGGCCGGATGCCTCCGGCCCGGTCGAGGCGCTCGCCCGGACGATGGCGACGGCCGGCCGGACCGTACTCGTCTCCGGTCTCGCCGTCGCGGCGGCCATGCTCGGCCTCTACGTCTTCGCGGAGCCGCTGCTCGCGGCGATGGCGCTCGGCGGCGCGCTCGCGGTGACCCTGGCCACCCTTGCCGGCCTCACCCTGCTGCCCGCGCTGATCGCCGTCGCCCACCGGCACATCCCCGAGCCCGGCGCCCGGACCTGGGTGCGCCGGAGCCTGGCCACCGCCGTACGCCCGCTCCGCCGGCTTGTCCCGGCCCGCTCCGCACCGGTCCGCCGCCCCGGTACCCGCCCTGACAAGTCCGGTACCCGCCCTGACAGCCCCGGTCTGCTCGCCCGGCTCGCCGCATATGCGCAGCGTAAGCCCGGGCCGGTGGCGGTCGGCGTCTCCGCCGGCCTGCTGCTGCTCGCCCTGCCCTTCCTGGCCGGGGCCAACCTCGCCAACTCCGACGCCCGGGCGCTGCCCCGGTCGATGGAGGCCCGGCAGGTGCACGACGTGTTGCTGCACGACTTCGAGGCGGGGCGCGCCGCCCCGGTCACCGTGGTGGTGTCGGCGGACCCGGCCAGCGCCGAGGTCCGGGACCTGATGAACCAGCTCAACACCCTGCCCCAGGTGATCAGGATGCAGCCCCGGCCGGACGTGCCGGGCGCGGCGCTCGTGATCGACCTGACCCCGCACGGCGCGACCGGCGGCCCCGAGTCCCGCGACCTGGTACGCGCGGTACGCGCGCTGGACCAGCCGCTGCCCTTGCTGGTCGGCGGGCCCGCCGCCGAGCTGGTCGACTACCGGTCCTCGGTCGCGCAGCGGCTGCCGTATGCCGTACTGGTGCTGCTGCTGGTCACCACCGTGCTGCTCTTCGTGCTCACCGGTTCGCTGGTCGTGCCGGTGAAGGCGCTGGTGATGAACGTGCTGACCCTGCTCGCCACGCTCGGCGTCCTGGTCGTGGTCTTCCAGTGGGGGGTGGGTGCCGCCCTGCTCGGGGTGGAGTCCTGGGGCGCCATCGACCTCACCACCCCGGTGCTGCTCTTCGTCTTCGTCTTCGGGTTGTCGATGGACTACGAGGTGTTCCTGCTCGCCCGGATCCGGGAGGAGTGGCGGCGCCGGTCCGGCCTGCGTACGCCGGCGGCCCGGGTCCGGGGCGGCGAGCGGGCGGTGCTGGCCGGCATCGTCCGGAGCGGACCGGTGGTGACCTCGGCGGCGGTCTGCATCACCATCGTCTTCCTCGGCTTCCTCCTCGGTGACCTGACCGCGGTCAAGGAGATCGGCTTCGGGATGGCGGTGGCGGTGCTGCTGGACGTCACCGTGGTACGCGGGCTGCTGCTGCCGGCGGTGATGAGCCTGCTCGGCGAGTGGAACTGGTGGGCGCCCGGCCCGCTGCGCCGGCTGCACGAGCGGTTCTCCGGCGATGGCGCTCGGCCCGCCGCCGGGTCGGTGCCGCCGGCCCCGGTGCCGGTCTCCGCCGAACCGTGACTGCAGCCTCTTCGCGACCACGTGCAAACGCCCGACCTCTGCGGATTCGTCACGATCTGCTGATCATCTGATCACTGCCCGAAACGTCTCATCGATAATCTGTCGGATATCTATGTCCAGTTCCGTCGGCACCTCGACGCTTGCCTGCCAGGACCGCATCGAGGTGCGTAGTGTTCCTGCCCATGACACCGGATCATGGTGCTGACCGGATCCCGGGTGGCTTCAGCGAGATGCTCCGCCGGTGTCGGCTGGCGGCCGGGCTGACCCAGGCCGAACTCGCCGAACGGGCCGCCGTCGGGATCCGCACAGTCCGTGACCTGGAACGGGGCCGGGCATCGCGTCCACAACGGACAACCGTCGAACTGCTCGCGGCGGCGTTGGGCCTCGCCGGCCAGGACCGCGCCGACTTCGTCGCGCTGGCCAGGGGGCAGGGCGCGCCGGGGGTGGAACTCGGTGCCCTCCCGGTACCGCCCGGCCCGCAGCTGCCCCGCCGGGGCTTCGGCCTGCCGGAGCCGGGTGAGCTGATCGGCCGGGACCGGGAGGTGGCCGACCTGGCCGCAATGTTGACCGAGCATCCCCGGATGGCGCGCGGGGTGGTCAGCCTGGTCGGCCTCGCCGGGGTCGGCAAGACCGGGCTGGCCCTCAAGGTCGCCCGGGAGGTGGCCGGCGCCTACCCCGGCGGCACCAGTGGCATCGTCATGATCGACGGCTCCACCGAGGCGGACGTGCTGTCGGTCGTCGCCACGGTCTTCGGGGTCGGTCGGGCCAGCGAACTCGCCGAGCGGTTCTCGGACACACCGTCGCTGCTGCTGGTGGATGCCGTGGAGCGGGCTCCCGGCGCGGCCGCCGAGGCGCTGAACCGGCTCGCCGAGATCGCGCCGATGCTCCAGGTCCTGACGACCGGCCGGCATCCGGTCGGGCTCCCCGGCGAGCAGGTCCGGCCGGTCACCCCGCTGGAGGTGCCGCCCGCCGGCGCTCCGGCCGACCTCGCGCTGGTGGCCGACTATCCCGCCGTCGCGCTGCTGCTCGCCCGGCTGCGCCAGATCGGTCGCGAGCCGCCGCAACCCGACGAGGTGGGCGCGCTCGTCGAACTGGTACGCCGGCTCGGCGGGCTTCCCCTGGCGATCGAGCTGGCCGCCGCGCACGGTCGGGTGCTCAACCTCAACGAGATGCTCGAGCGGTACGGAAACCGGCTGCTCGACCTCGGCATCCCACCGGTGGGTCGTGCGGCGGTGGTGACGCTGCGGGACGCCGTCGCCGCGAGCTACCGGCTGCTGGAGGCGGACGAGCGCGCCGCCCTGCGCCGGCTCTCCGTGCTGCGCAACCGCTGGTCGGTGGAGCTGGCCGAGGCGATGCTCGTCCCGGATCCCGCCCTCACCGGCGATCCGGTTCGGCTGCTTGACCGCCTGCTGGCGCATGGGCTGATCGGCGCCCGGGGCACCGGGCCGCTACGGTTCCGGGTCCTCGACGTGGTGCGCGACTTCGCCGCCGAACGCGCCGCCGCCCACGGCGAGCTGGCGGCGATCCGTCGCCGGCACGCCTCGGTCTTCGCCCGGCTTGCCACCCGGGTCGCGCCGGACCTTGCCGGTGCCCGCATCGTCGAGGCGGTCGGCCGGCTCGACGAGGTGGCCGGCGACCTCTGGACCGCCCTGGCGTACGCGGCCAACGACGACCCGCACACCGCGTTGTGGCTGGCCGGCAACCTCGCCCGCTGGTGGCGGTACCGGGGACGGGACGTGGCCGGCCGGCAGTGGCTGCGCCGGCTGCTGGACGATCCGCGTACCGGTGACGCCGACCCGGCGGTGCGGGCGTGGGCACAGGTCGGTGTCGCGCAACTCGCCCAGGAACACGGTGCCGGGCCGCAGGAGTTGCCGGCCGCCGAAGCGGCGGTGTCGACGTTCCAACGGCTCTCCGACGTCTCCGGCGAGCTGGCGGCCCGGAACGTGATCTGCGGGATCTGGACCGCGCTCGGTGGCCACGACGAGGCGCGGCGGCACGGCGAGGCGGCGTTGGAGCTGGCCACCCGTACCGGCCGGGTCCGGGACATGGCGGTGGCGCAGAACAACCTGACCTGGCACGAGATCCGGGTCGGCGACCTCGGCGCCGCCCGGCGCCGGCTGGCGGCAGTGGATCGGCTCGCCGGGGAGTGTGGTGAGGAACGGCTCCGGGTCCTCGCCCGGGCCAACCTGGCGGAGGTGGCCCGCCTGGAGGGTCGGTACGCCGACGCGGTCCGGCAGGGCCGCCGGGTGATGGTGGCCCTGGCCAGCCTCGGCGATCCCGGACACCGTCGACGGGCGCTCGGCACGGTCGGGCTCGCTCTCGCCCAGGACGGCCGGATCGACGAGGCGACGGCGGTCCTCGCCGAGCTGCGCGCCGGAAAGGCGGGCGACGACGTCGGAGGGGCCGAGCTGGAGCCGGAACGCACACGGTCGGACGAGTCCACCGTCCGGGACGACGGGGTGTGCGCGCTGATCGAGGCGACCCTGGCGATGCGGCGGGGCGACCGGGAGTGGGCGGCCGAGTGGTACGCGGCAGCCGTGCAGGCCTGCGCCGGGTCCCGGGACCTGCGGGACGTGGCGGAGGCGCTGGTGGGACTGGTGGCGAGCACCGACGAGCCGGCGCACCGGGCGGCAGCGCTCAAGCGCCTGGATCAGGTGTGTCGGGAGGGTGCGATCGTCCTGCTGCCGCAGGAGCGGGCACTGCTCGACGCGATCTGAACTGCCCGGCTCCGCTTGAAGCGGCTGCGGGGCGATGCCGCTTGAAGCGGCTGCGGGGCGATGCCGCTTGAAGCGGCTGCGGGGCGATGCCGCTTGAAGCGGCTGCGGGGCGATGCCGCTTGAAGCGGCTGCGGGGCGATGCCGCCTGAACCGGCAGTGCGGGACGCGCCACCCCGGGGCCGTGGCGCGAACGGGACAGCCCCCCGACAGAGCCCCTCACAGATCCACGCCCGCGCCACGTCCCCGGAGCCCCCCGGCTGCCTGAAGATTAACCAGTATCCACTGCCCGTTTTATCCGTTCAGCGAATTAAGTGACGACACAAGGGTGGGTTCTGCCGGTCTTTCTGCCGGTGATCCCCGAAGATGCGGTTATCCCGTTCGGACGATGCTCGCCGGATTCGCGGTGTTGCCGGCGGACCGTGGTCAAAGCTCAACAGTGCGTGGTCGCCCCGGCGTTGGCCGCGCTGCCGGTCTCCGCGCTGCCGGTCTCCGCGCTGCCGGCGGTGGCGCCGGGATGGACCGCGTCCCGGACGATGCGCAGCGAGTCGAGCAGGCTCTGTAGGGCGGCGGGCTCCAGTTGACCGATGAACCAGTCCTGGATCAGTCTGACGTGTCCGGGAAGCGTCTCCTCGAGCCGCGCCATGCCGGACCCGGTGACCACGGCGTACGCGCTGCGCCGGTCGGAGGGGCAGGCACGGCGCTGTAGCAGGCCGTCGCGCTCCATCCGGTCGACGACCCGGGTCACGCCACTGGTGGAGAGCGAGGTCTGGGCGGCCAGGTCGGTCATCCGGAGCTGATGCTCGGGTGAGCGGGCCAGCCGCATCAGGACCTCGAACTCGACCGTCGACAGCCCGTGCTCCTCGAACTGGTCGGCGAATCTGGCGGCGAGCCCGGCGTACACCTCCATGACCAGGCCCACGGCCGTGATCCGGGCGTCGTCGTACAGGTTCTCGGTCACGCACCGATCGTAGCAGTCGTTGACAGGGGGAATATTGCTCGAACTATAGTTGCTTCGTCAGTCATCGGTCCCACAACCTATCTCCTGGGAAGGCCATCTCTCATGACCAGCAGCGCCGAGTCCGCCACCACCCGTACCTGGGAGGGGCTGACGATCCCCACCGCCGGCACCTACCTGCTCGACCAGGCGCACAAGCGCGTCGGCTTCATGGCCCGGCACATGATGGTGAGCAAGGTGCGCGGCCAGTTCCGTGAGGCGGAGGCGACGATCACCGTGGCGGAGAACCCGCTCGAGTCCTCGGTCTCCGCCACCATCCAGGCCGCCAGCATCGACACCGGCCAGACCGACCGGGACAACCACCTGCGCAGCGGCGACTTCCTCGAGTCCGAGAAGTTCCCGACGCTGGAGTTCCGCAGCACCGGCGTGAAGTCGCACAGCGGGGCCGAGTTCGTGCTCGACGGCGAGCTCACCATCAAGGACGTCACCCGTCCGGTCGAGCTGACGGTCGAGTTCGAGGGCGCCGGGCGCAGCCCGTACGGCCAGGACATCTTCGGCTTCACCGCGAGCACCGAGATCGACCGGGAGGACTTCGGGTTGACCTGGAACGTCGCGCTGGAGACCGGCGGCGTGCTGGTGGGCAGGAAGATCAAGATCGAAATCGAGGGCGAGGCCATTCGGCAGTCCTGACCCCTGAACGACGACCGGTCGATCGTCAGTCCGAGCGGCCGATCGGTCAATTCGCACCACGGGAGCCCCGGTTACCGATCACATGGTGACCGGGGCGCCTCGTTGGGTAATGCGCCCATGGCAGGGGGCGCCCGCTCGTGTGTAATGGTGGACGCAGCGCCGCTGGTCGCTCACGCCGGGCCCGCGACGCTGTGGTTGTGGCCACGTTGTGCGCGGCGCTCCTACGGTAGTGGTTCGAACGGGCTCCGGGTGGGCATGGCTCCCGGAGTGCCGAGACAGCGCCTCGCGGCGGGAGGATAGATGGGCCAGGACGTGTCGGAGGTCCCCTTCACCCGGGAGGACCGGATCAGATACCGGCAGAAGGTACGCCGGTGTCTTGACGTCTTCGCGCTCATGCTGGACGACTTCGGCTTCGACGCCGACCGGCCGACCACCGGCCTGGAGATCGAGCTGAACCTGGTGGACGCCGACGCCGAGCCCGCGATGCGCAACGCCGAGGTGCTGGACAACCTTGCCGATCCCACGTTTCAGACCGAGTTGGGCCAGTTCAACCTGGAACTCAACGCCCGGCCCCGCCTGATCGAGGCCGCCGGATTCGCCGACTACGAGCAGGATCTGCAGGAGAGCCTCGGCCGGGCGGAGGAACTCGCCGCCAAGTCCGACGCGGCGATCATCCTGATCGGCATCCTGCCCACGCTGACCCCCAGCCACCTGGTCCGGGACAACCTCTCCAGCAACGAGCGCTACCGGGTGCTCAACGACCAGATCGTCGCCGCCCGGGGCGAGGACATCGAACTGGACATCCGGGGCGTCGAGCGGTTGCAGACCCACACCGACTCGATCGTCTCCGAGGCGGCCTGCACCAGCCTCCAGTTCCACCTCCAGGTGGCACCGGACAGCTTCGCCGACTACTGGAACGCCTCCCAGGCGATCGCCGGGATACAGGTCGCGCTCGGCGCCAACTCGCCGTTCCTGCACGGCCGCCAACTCTGGGCCGAGACCCGGATCGCCCTCTTCGAGCAGGCCACCGACACCCGCCCCGATGAGCTCAAGGCCCAGGGCGTACGCCCCCGGGTCTGGTTCGGCGAGCGATGGATCACCTCGATCTTCGACCTTTTCGAGGAGAATGTCCGGTACTTCCCGCCGCTCCTGCCGATCTGCGACGAGGAGGATCCGGTCGAGATCCTGCACAACGGTGGCGTACCCCGGCTGGCCGAACTCCGGCTGCACAACGGCACCGTCTACCGGTGGAACCGGCCGGTCTACGACATCATGAACGGTCGCCCGCACCTGCGGGTGGAGAACCGGGTGCTGCCGGCCGGGCCGACCGTGGTCGACATGCTGGCCAACGCCGCCTTCTACTTCGGGCTGGCCCGCGACCTCGCCGAGGGCGACCGGCCGATCTGGAGCCAACTGACCTTCGGCGCCGCCGAGGAGAACTTCCATGCGGCTGCCCGGCGGGGCATCGACGCCGTCGTCGCCTGGCCCCGGCTCGGCGAGGTCCGCGTCACCGAGCTGGTGCTCGACGTCCTACTCCCGAGGGCGGCCGCCGGGCTGGACCGGTTCGGTGTCGGTGCCGCGCACCGGGACCGGCTGCTCGGCATCATCGAGCAGCGTTGCCGTACCGGCCGCAACGGCGCGGTGTGGCAGGTGGAGGCGGTGCACGCCGCCGAACACGGCCGGGGAATGGACCGTTCCCAGGCTCTGCACCACATGCTGCGCCGGTACGGTGAACTGCAACGGACCGACGAGCCGGTGCACACCTGGCCGGTCGACTGACCCCGGGCCGGTCAGCGCGAGCGGCCGTGCAGCGGAGGCGGTGGCTGGCCAACGAAGCGTGGCTGGTCAGCGGGAGCGGCGGCCGAGCTTGCCCAGCCTGCTTCCCTTCGGCCTGTCCTCGCCGGCCGGCTCGGCGGGCTCTCCCGACCCGGCCGGTTCGGTCTCGTCGGCGGCATCGTCGGCCGTGGTGGCACCGGAGGCTCTG
Organism: Plantactinospora sp. WMMC1484; assembly: GCF_049315195.1. Taxonomy (NCBI): domain Bacteria; kingdom Bacillati; phylum Actinomycetota; class Actinomycetes; order Micromonosporales; family Micromonosporaceae; genus Plantactinospora; species Plantactinospora sp. WMMC1484. The sequence continues at coordinate 1,185,317 of NZ_CP186055.1, read as the reverse complement.
GTGGCACCGGACGCGCTGGCCACCGGAGTGGGCCTGCCGGCCGTTCCGGAGTCCGGTCGCCGGCCGGAGCCGGCGGTCGAGCGTACCCGGACGGTGTCGGCCTCGTCGGCGTTGCGCCGTGCTCCGTCGGTCGGCTGACCGGGTAACCGCCCCCGGCCGCTGTCCGCGGTCGCCCCGGCGTCGCTGTTGCCGGACCGGGCGGCGGCCCCGGCATCCTGCCGCTCGGTTCGGGTCGGCTCGGTTCCGGTCGACTCGGTTCCGGTCGGCTCGGCGTGCGAGGGTTCGGTCTCGGAGGGCCGGGCCCCGGCGGGCAGCGGGTCGGAGCGGGAGTCGGGGCTGTCGGCCTGCGCGGCCAACGCCTCCGAACGCTGCGCCAGGGCCGCTACCAACGCCGACCCGGCCAGGCCGGCGACCACGGCGTACGGCGCCATCAGGTGCGCCGACACCTGCTCGGGACGGATGCCCACCAGTCGGGGAGCCGCGAGAAAATAGGCGACCGCCACCAGCAACGGCCCGCTGATCCCTGAGATGGCGGCCCCGACCCGGGTTACCGGCGCACGGGCCGCCGTCCGGGCGGCGAGCGCCCCGATCACCAGCGCCGAGCCGAGCGACAGCGCGGCCCCGGGCCAGTAGAAGTATTCGCGGAACCAGTAGCGCTCCCCGTCGGAGGTGAGCTGCCAGACACCGAGTTGGGCGGCTCCCAGGCCGCGACCGGAGAGTACGCCGTCGACGACCGCGATCACGGCGAGCGCCCAGAGCCAGCAGACCGTACCGATCACGTTGCGGGCGACCGCCGGTGACGAGATCGCCCAGATCGCCATCACCAACCCGAGGATGACCCCGAGGACGGCGTAGCCCGCAGCGACGGCCTGCGGGGAGGTGGTGTCGGCCGGTACCGCCGCCCGGGCGGGCACGGCGACCAGCAAAACGGTGATCAGTGCGCCGATCGCGCTGGAGACCGCGAGTGCGGCGCGCCAGACAAAGGTGGCCAGGGTCGGCGGCGGTTCTCCGGTCCGGGCGGCCGGTGCGGCGGACGTCCGGCCACCCGCACCGAGCCGGTGTGCGCAGATCGCCCCGGCGACTGTGGAGGTGGCGGCCACCCACGCAGCCCAGGTGAGACTGGCGACCCAGGCGGCCGCGCTCGTGCCGCCGGCGGACGGCAGCCAGGCGATGATGCCGAGTCCGTAGCCGAAGCCCAGTTGAGCGGCGCCGGCACCGGCGCCGACGCCGATCGCCGTCGCGACGGAAACTCCCCAGCCTCGTGCGGCCATGCGGGGCAGCGTAGCGTCCACCGGCGGCTGCGGCGAGCCGCAGACCGGGGCGCATCGACCCCGACACGGACCGTGGCCGGTTGCATTCCGGCGGCCGGTCCACGGATGCTGTCGGGCAGCACACTTCCACCGGCCGGATGTCCGCCGGCCGGAAGTGACACCGGCATGACTTCGACGCCGGGTGGTGAGGCAGGGTCTCCATGACGGATGAGGCTGTATGACGGATGAGGCTGTGGCGGGACACCCGGACGGGGAGCGAGGTCCCTCGAACCGGACGGGTCTGTACGTCGGCGCGGCGGTCGGGCTGGTTCTCTGCGCCGTCGTCGGTGCCCTCGGCGGTTATCTGCTGGCCGGTGGCGGCGGCGACCGTGATAGGCAGGCCGGGCCGCAGGGCCCGACGCCGACGCTGGAACCGTCGAGCACGCCTCCCCGGACAACGCCGAGCCGGACCCCCAGCCGCCGGCCGAGCAGCAGTGCGCCGCCGGCGGGGCAGATGGTGCTGCCCGACGTGGTCGGGAAGGACTTCGAGGAGGCCCGGGAGGAACTGCGGCGCATGGGGCTCGGCGTGCAGTTCATCTTCGGCAGGGCGGGCGACGAACGGAGCGTCGCCAGTACCAATCCCCGGGCCGGGACGGCCGTGAAGCGGGGGATCACCGTCCGGGTCACCGTGGTGGGTGCACCGCCGGACGTGGTGGTGCCCGCGCTCACCGGACACTCCTGTGACCAGGCCGCCCAGCGCCTGGTCGACGACGGCCTCTATCCGGCGTACCCGACCGGCAGGAAGGGCGAGGTACGTAGCCAGGAGCCGGCAGGTGGGACGGTGCTGCGGTGGAACGAGCGGGTGGCGCTGTACTGCTCCGACTCTCCCGGCCCGACGGTGCCGCCCTCGCCCTAGCGGCACACGCCACACTCGCCCTAGCGGCACACGCCACAGCGGAACATGCCCTGACAGGACTCGTCGTGGCGGGACCTGCCGCGACGGGCGTTGCCGGGGCCCGGACACGCCGGAGCCGCCGGACGATGGCTGCGGGGATGCCGGCCGGATAGATTTGACGCTGTTCGCCCCGGTCACATCCGCCGGCGAGAGGACAGGCCATGGCCGACGACCCGCAGCAGCCTCCGGAGGAACCGGGCACACAGGGAGAGCGGGACGGAGGCGACGAGGAGCCGCCGGCCACCGGGGAACTCCCGCCCGGCGACGCCGCCGGGCGCGCCCGCGACGACCCGACCCGGATCAACCTCCCGCACGGCGATGTCCCACCCGGTGACGCGACCCGCGACGACGCGACCCGCGACGACGCGACCCGGATCAGCGAGACCCACGGCGGCGCACCTCAGGGCGACGCCACTCGGATCGATGGGCAGCGGCAGGACGGTGCGGCAGACCGTACCCAGCCGGTTCCACCCCGGACGCCGGCCTGGTCGGGCCGGGCCGGAGTGCCTGTCCGGGGGCCGGCGCCGACCGGGCCGCCGCCGGCCGGCTGGGGCTACGGCGAGGAGGTCGACGACCGGCGCTGGTGGATGCCGATCCTGGTCGGGACCGTCGCGTTGATCCTGCTCGGCATCCTCGTCGTCGCCGGCTGGGTGATCGTCGACTCGGCCCGCCGCGACACCCCCACCCCGCCGTCCCCGGCGGTCACCAGTCCGGTCGCGCCGACCAGACCGACCACCCCGCCGCCGACCACCCCGCCGCCGACCACCGCTGTCGCGACCCCGAGCGCCACCGCGACCGCCGCCGGCCCGGTCGTGCTGCCTCCGCTCGTCGGGCTTCCGGTCGGCGAGGCGGTCGAGGCGCTGGAGCGGCTGGGGCTGGTTCCGCGGATCCAAACGCAGGTCTCCAGCCGGCCACCGGGGACCGTGCTCGACACGGATCCGTCGACCGGTACCGAGATCGAGCCGGGCGGGGAGGTGACGCTCGTGGTCGCCGCGCCGCCGGTGGCGCCGACCGGCACGTCCGGTCTCCCGGGCCCGATCCAACCCACCCCGGGCGGTTGACGGCTTGCCGGGCGTCCGGCCTGCTCAGGAGACGCGGGACGGGCTCACCAGTAGCGGCGCCTGCTGCCCACCATGACCAGCCCGACGACCGAGATGACCAGGCCGGCCAGGCCCGAGTACGCCAGCGACCGCTGATAGCCCGGCGGCGGACCGTCGGGCGCCGGCGCCGGTCCGGCCCGCTGTTCCTCGGATCCGCCCGGCCGTCGCTGCGGTACGTCGCGAGCCCACCGGGGGCCCGGGGCGTCCGGGTGTCCGGCCCGACCGGTCGGTACGGCCGGCTCGGGCGTCTCCGGAGCACCCTGTGCCGGCACTCGGTGCCAGGGGCCGAGGCGGCGGTTCGGCCAGCGACGGTCGGCCTCGGCGGAGAATGCGGAGCCGGCCGCCCCGTCAGGCTGCGTTCCGGCCCCGTCAGGCTGCGTTCCGGACCGGTCAGGTTGCGTTCCGGACCGGCCGGACAGCCGGGGTCCGAGCCCGGGCTCGGGCTGGCCGGGCCGGGGTTCGAACTCCATTCTCGCGGGCTCGGCAGGTGGCGCCGGGTTGGTAGCGGCCGGGTGCCTCAGGGACAGAGGTCGGTTGCTGCCGGCGCTACCCACGCAGCCCGGGAGGCCAACGGTGATCAGGATCAGCAGCACACTGACCCGCATGCTCCGGTACGTCGTCCGGTCCCGGTCGGAGGGGTCCTTGGCCATCGGCGGCTCCCAGGTTCGGGCGGCCCTCGACAGCGTGCGGGTTGGTCAAAGCCATGGGGTGGATGAACCCAGTCTAGGGCTGCTACCGGGAGCGGGGCCCGACGTTCGCCGAGATGCGGCTCAACCGACCCGGACGCGTGCGGCGAACGCGCTGGAGTTGGTCCGCATGGGGCGCCGGGCCTGCGGATAGTTGTGCCGTCCGGCGTTGGGTTGCAGGTGCCGCAATCCGTTGATCTGGACGAATATCGACCGCCGCTCGACAGCGTCGCCACTCGCGTTCAGTTCGTAACCGTCGAGCCAGATCCAGCCGTGGTACGTCGGCCAGTCATGCGCCCGGATCACCCGGAAGTAGATCGGTGCGGCGAACTGGACGCTCGCCGCGCGGGTCACGTGGAGTACGTCACCGGAGCGGGGAAGATGCACATCTGCTCCTGTCCGACTGGCGCCGGGGCGGGCCGGCGGAAGTGGCGGGTGGGGGGTCTGGGGAGGTCCTGGACGCGGAGGCCCGGAACTGGCGCGGACGTTCGGTGCTGGTGCCGGGGCGGCCCGGCTGGGGCGTCGGCCGGGTCGATGCGTCGTTGCATCACATCGACCCGGCCGACACCTGTCGACTCCGGGACGCGCCAGCCGCCGTAGCGGCCCTGGCATACAGCGGCGGGGGCTCTTACCCCGGAGCGGGGCTTCGTGCCGTACCGCCGGCACGACCGTCACCCCGGCCAGGCGAGAATGGGGGAGCATTGCGTCGCCTGACCGAAGGGAGACGCTGCGTAGCCCGAGCCATACGCACAGGGTGCATCAAGAACATGATCAATGCAAGTTGCAGTTTGCCCTTTGCTCCGGGATGGCGATAGCGGGCCGTCCCGCGCTTGATACCCCGCGCCGGAAGGCGGCAGACTGGAGCCGTTTCGGCAGCTGCGGCCGACAGTCTCTCGCTCCATCCGCCGCGAATGGACGCCCGCCTCGCCCGCCGGGCGACGATCCGGCGGCAATCCGACTTACCCATTGACTTACCGGAGGTGATCCGGTGACCGAGCGCCGGAGCCCGACCATCCGCCGTCGCCGGCTCGGAGCCGAGCTGCGCCAGCGCCGGGAAAAGGCCGGAGTCACGATCGAGGCCGTCGCCGAGTTGCTGGAATGCTCCGCGTCCAAGGTGTCCCGGATCGAGACTGGGCACACCACGGCCACGGTCCGCGACGTGCGGGACATGCTCGGCATCTACGGCGTGACGGGTGCCGAGTGCGACGAGCTGATCCAGATCGCCCGGGAGGCGCGGCAGAAGGGCTGGTGGCATCCGTACAGCCCGGTGCTCGCGGGCGCGTACGTCGGGCTGGAGGCGGCGGCCGCCTCGGTCCGGGCGTACGAGCAGCAGACCGTTCCGGGGCTGTTGCAGACCGAGGAGTACGCCCAGGCGATGATCCGGTCCGCCCGGCCGGACTGGGTGGCCGAGGAAGTTGACCAGCGGGTCCGTGTCCGGTTGGGTCGTCAGTCGTTACTTGACCCGGACGATCCGATCGATCTGTGGGTGGTGCTCGATGAGGCGGTGATCAGCCGGCCGGTGGGCGGCGACGCGGTCATGCGGGCCCAGTTGGAGCGGCTGGTGGAGGCCGCTGACCTACCGAACGTCACGCTCCAGGTCCTGCCGTTCGACGCCGGTGCGCACGCCGGCATGGACGGCACTTTCACCATCCTCGGCTTCCCCGAACCGGGCGACCCGGACGTGGTGTACGCCGAAAATGCCACGGGCGGGCTTTTTCTGGAGAAGCGGGATGAACTGCAAAAATACATATTTATCTTCGATCATATCCGAGCGGCAGCCCTGCGCCCGGAGGAGTCCGTCGCGCTGATTTCGAAGTTGGCAGAGGAGCCATTGTGGAAGTGGAGACAAAGGGGTACCGCGTCGACCTGAGCGGGGCAGCGTGGCACAAGAGTTCGCGTAGCGGACCCAACTGTGACAACTGCGTCGAGGTGGCCTTCGCAGGCGGCGCGATCGCCGTACGGGACTCGAAGAACCCGACCGGCCCCGCCCTGATCTTCACGCCCGACGAATGGGATGCGTTCGTCGGCGGCGCCAAGGACGGCGAATTCGACCTGGCCTGACGGTCCCGGGTCCGGCAATCAGTTCAGCGCGGTCATCTGGTCGGCGCCATGCCGGCCGGGTGGCCGCGCCTGTCGTGGTGCAGCCGGTCGGCATCCTATTCCGGTCGCCGGCGGCCGTGCGTCACCCGCCAACCCGGCCTCCCGCGCCTTCCCACCGGCCGTCGCCGGTGTGCGGCCGCGTCGTTGTACCCGATGGCGGAGTCGGTTCACCGGCCACCCGCCACAGGGGGTCCACAACCGGATGAGGCAGGGGCGAGGCGGATGACGATCGGATCGGAGAATCTGGGCAACGGTTCGGCCAAGCCGGAACGGCTCGGGAACAAGTACCGGGGCGCCCGCCGGGACACCAGCACCACCACGGAGGAATCGTCGCTCGGGACCGACCTCGGATCGCCGGAGAGCCTGCCGGCGGGCCATCTGTCCGACCTGGGCACGGGCCGCGCCTCCGACCTGGGCACGGGCCGTGCCTCCGACCTGGGCACGGGCCACGCTCCGAACCTGGGCGCGAGCCACCCCTCCGAGCTGGGCGGGATACTGCCGGCGGCGATTCCGCCGGAGCGCGTACCGACGCTTCCGTCCCTCGACATGGGCGGGTTGACCGAGCCGGTCTTTCCGCCGGCCGGCTGGCCGGACGTGCCGTCCGAGCCGCTCGTCGACCATCCACTGCTGCGCGGGCTGCTGATGGAGCTGCCGCCGAAGGGCAGCATCCCTGACTCGCTCTGGCTCGACCGTTGGTTCGAGGCCGCCCGGGCGATCCTCGAACTGCTATACGTGCAGGACGCCAGCCGTACGCGATGACCGCGACCGGACGGTGACCGCGCGTTCGACCAGGCGGCTGTGCCGCAGGGCGTGTCGTACCCCGATCATCCCGACCGTGAGCACCGTCGCAGTGAGCACCACACCGATCATGCCGGGACTGGTCAGCGGCACCAGACCGGTCGCGGTGACCAGTGCCGGCAACATGACCAGGCCGGTCACCTGCACCGGCAGGGCGATCATCGGGTGGGCGGCGCCGGCCCGCAACGCCGGCGGGGCCGGTGTTTCCGGTGCGGCGGCGAAGGCGCCGGCCCCGACCCAGAGTCGCCGCAGCCGGCGTACGGTGAACACCGCGACGACCACCGCGGGCACCGCCGGCAGCGCGAGACCCGTCGCGGTGCGGTCGGCGAGCGTCGGCGCCGTCGCGACCAGCCCGACCAGCAGCACACCGGCCAACCCGGCCAGGCCGGCGCCGACCAGCGCGAGGAGCAGGCCGGTACGACGACGCAGCGCCCGCGCGGCCGTCAGCCGGGGCATCCCCTCGACGACGAGGCCGGCCGCCAGCCAGACGGCGGCGATCGCGAGCAGGATGGCGAGATCGGTGTCCATGGGGACAAGCCTTGCCCGGTTTCCGTTCCGGCGAATCCGGGCCCGCCCCCAGCGGTGCCCGGAGAAGGCACCCGTAGGGGTACCCGGGGCTTCCCCCGACCACTCGCAGAGACGGCCATCTTTCCATGGTGATAGAAGATTCGGGATCTACTGTTTTGCAGGGCTCCTGACTTAATCTCAGCTCGATCGGTTTGTGCTGACCCGTGACTCAGGACGGGACGGGCGGTCGTGCGCCGATCGGAGGGGAGGAGGGGAGATGAGTCTCCCTCGCAGGTTCCTGGTCGTCGGAGTGTCCACTCTGGCCATGATCGCGGCGGCGGCGGTGCCGGCCGCGGCCGTACCACCGGAAGGCAGCATCCGTGGCGCGGGCAGTGCCGGCGCCATCGCCGACAGCTACATCGTGGTCTTCAAGGAGAACACGGTGGCCCGGGCAGAGGTCGCGTCGAAGGCCGGCGGCCTGGTCGGTAGGCACGGCGGCACGATGCGCCGCACCTACGGTGCCGCGCTGCGTGGCTTCGAGATCACCACGTCGGCCAGGGCCGCGCGCCGGATCGCCGCCGACCCGGCGGTGGCGTACGTCGAGCAGAACCAGACGGTCCGGATCACCGGTACCCAGCCGAACCCCCCGTCGTGGGGACTGGACCGGATCGACCAGCGGAACCTACCGCTGAACAGCTCCTACACCTACCCGAACACGGCGTCGAACGTGAACACGTACGTCATCGACACCGGCATCCGGTACAGCCACAACGACTTCGGCGGCCGGGCGGTGAGCGGGTTCGACGCCATCGACGGAGGCAGCGCCGACGACTGCCACGGCCACGGCACGCACGTCGCCGGCACGGTCGCCGGCACGTCGTACGGGGTGGCCAAGAGCGCCCGGATCTACGGCGTACGGGTGCTGAACTGCTCCGGCCAGGGCACCAACGCCCAGGTGATCGCCGGCATGGACTGGGTCACCGCGAACGCGGTGCGCCCGGCGGTGGCGAACATGAGCCTCGGCGGCGGCGCCTCCAGCGCCATCGACACCGCGGTCAACAACTCCATCAACGCCGGCATCACCTACGTCGTCGCGGCCGGCAACGGCAACGCGCTCGGCATCCGGCAGAACGCCTGCAACTACTCGCCGGCCCGGGTGCCGAACGCCATCACCGTCGGCGCCACCTCGAACACCGACGCGGCGGCGAGCTTCTCCAACTACGGCACCTGCGTCGACATCCTGGCGCCGGGTGTCGGCATCACCTCCGCCTGGTACGACAGCAACACCGCGACCAACACCATCAGCGGTACGTCGATGGCGTCGCCGCACGTGGCCGGCGCGGCGGCGATGGTGCTCTCGGCGAACCCGTCGTGGTCGCCGCAGCAGGTCCGGGACTACCTGGTCAGCAACGCCACCCCCGACGTGATCAGCAACGTCGGCACCGGCACCCCCAACCGGCTGCTCTACGTGGTCGCCGACGGCACCCCGCCGGCGAACGACTTCTCGGTCTCCGTCTCGCCGACCAGCGGCTCGACGGCGCCGGGCGGTTCGGTCACGGCGACCGTCGGCACCGCGACCACCGCCGGTGCGGCGCAGTCGGTGACGCTCTCCGCCGCCGGCCTGCCGGCGGGGGCGACCGCAACGTTCAGCCCGGCGACGGTGACCTCGGGCGGCTCGTCCACGCTCACCATCGCCACCTCGACCGGCACCGCCCCCGGGAGCTATCCGGTGACCATCACCGGCACGGGCACCGGGGTCAGCCGGAGCACCACCTACACGCTGACGGTGACCGGCGGCGGGGCCGGCTGCTCCGGCAGCAACCCCACCGACGTCTCCATCCCGGACACCAACGTCAACGTGACGAGCAGCATCACCATCTCCGGCTGCAACCGCAACGCCTCCAGCTCCGCCACCGTGGAGGTCAACATCGTGCACACCTACCGTGGTGACCTGGTCATCGACCTGATCGCCCCGGACAACAGCGCATACCGGCTGAAGAACAGCAGCATCTTCGACGGCGCGGACAACGTGAACGCGACGTACACCGTCAACCTCTCCTCCGAGGCCGCGAACGGCCTCTGGCGGCTCCAGGTGCGGGACATCTTCCGAGGCGACACCGGCTACATCAACGCCTGGTCGCTCACCCTGTGAAAGGAAGGGCCCCTTCATATCGCTTTTTGTATATGAAGGGGCCCTTCCTAACGCCTCAGAGCGTACGCAGGTGGAAACCGCCGTCCACGTCGATCACCTGGCCGGTGCTGAACGGGAGCAGGTCGGTGGCGACCGCCACGACGGCCCGGCCGACGTCCTCCGGCTGCCCCCAGCGTCGGATCGGGGTGAGACCCTGGTTGAGGATGAGGTCGTCGTAGCGGGCCTTGACCGGGCCGGTCATGTCGGTCTCGACGATGCCGGGACGGATCTCGTAGACGTTGATTCCGTGCTCGGCCAGCCGGGCGGCGTAGAGCTGGGCGGTCATCGCCAGCCCGGCCTTGGTGACGCAGTAGTCGCCCCGGTTGACGCTGGCGGTGTAGGCGCTGATCGAGGAGATGACCACGATCTTCGGCCGTGCGGTCCGGCCCTCAGCCTGCTGCGCGATCATCGTGTTGGCGACGAGCTGGATCAGGAAGTACGGCCCCTTCAGGTTGATCTCCACCAGCCGGTCGAAGGACTCCTCGCCGGCCTCCAGCAGGTCCGCACGGACGTTCGGCGCCACCCCGGCGTTGCTGACCAGCAGGTCGATCCGGCCGAAGGCCGACGTCGTCTCGTCGACCAGGCGTCGCCGGTCGTCGGGGCGGGAGACGTCGGCGCGTACCAGGTGGGGCCGGCCGCCGCGCGACTCGACCTCCTTACCTACCTGGGCCGCCGCCTCGGCGTTGCTGGCGTAGTTGACCACCAGGTCGTAGCCGGCGCCGGCCAGCGCCAGCACGACACCCCGGCCGATCCCACGCGAGCCGCCGGTGACGATCGCCACCGGACGCCCGGTCACGCCGGCACCCCCCGTCCGCTCGGCCGGGCCGCGGTGCCGCCCGGGCCGAAAAAGGTGTAGTACGGCTCGTCCCGGGCCACCCGCTGGAGATAGAGGGCCAGCTCGCGGGCGTGGTAGTCGCCCCACATGCTCGACTCGCCGTTCGGCACACGCTGCCCGGCCGGCACGTGGTCCCAGCCGTTCGGGCGGTGGTAGACCGAGTGCAGCAGCAGGCCCTGGTGCCGGGGGTCGGTGCTCAGGTAGGGCTCGCCGAAGAGGGTGTCGGCGACGGTGAGCCCGGCCTGCCAGTACCGCCGGCCCTCCTCGGTACGGCCGGCCCGGTCGAGGATGCGACCGAGCCGGAGCAGCCCCTGCGCGCCGATCGCCGCCGCCGAGGAGTCCACCGGCTCGTGTGCGTTGTACGGGTCGGCCGGCCGCTCGACGTGGTCGCCGAGCCGGACCAGCCCGGGCGCCCCGGTGTCCCAGTACGGCACCCCGTCGGCCGGGGTGGTGGCGAGGTAGAAGTCGCAGGTGGCGGTGGCGGCGCGGAGCAGCATCGCCTCGACGGCGTCGCGGCCGCCGTACGGGGCGAGTTCCTCGTCGGGCAGGACGGCGAGGAACTCCAGCTGCTCGGGGAAGCCGAGCATCGCCCAGGAGAGTCCCCGGGTCCAGGTGCTGAACGGCGAGTACCCCTGCTGGGTGCTGGGGCAGCGGTAACTGCCGTCGTTCACGTTGAAGATCGACTCGTGGGCGGTGCGCCCCGGTACGTCGTAGCTGTCCCGGCCCTCGCCGTAGTAGACGTTCCACCGGGCGGTGTTGCCGGCGTGCTCCAGCAGCCGACCGAGCAGCGAGATCCGCTCGTCCCGCTCGCCCATCAGCACGTGCCCGAGCAGGTGTGAGACGGCGAGCGCCCGGCAGGAGCGGATGGTGTCGACGAAGAGCGACTGCGGGCCGTTGAACGAGTAGATGTAGCCGGTGCCGTCCGCGGTGCTCCGCCAGCGTGCCGCCTGCACCGCGCCGGTCAGCTTGAGCGCCAGCTCGTAGAAGTCGCGTTCGGCGCGGTCGGCCGGGATCCGTCCCTCGTTCATCAGCCGCCACAGGTTCCCGTACGTGCTGACGTTGTTGAACCCGTGGTCGTGTACGCCGATGTGGCTGACGTGGCTGGCCATCACCGCGACGGTCTGCTCCCGCCCGGTGTCGAGGAACCGCCGCTCGTCGGTGGCGTCGAACTGGAGCAGCGCGGAGCCGTACTGGAAGCCCTGGGTCCACTCGGTCCAGCCCCGCGCGGTGTACTGCCCGTCGACGGTGAAGACCGGCGAGGCGGTGTCGGGCGGGCAGCTCTTCTCGATCGAGTCGATCTTCTGGGCGGACGCCTCCCAGAGCCGGTCGATCTTCGGTAACAGCGCGGACGGGGTCAGCCCCTGGTCGATCCTCATCGGCACAGCATAGGAAAGCGCTATCCCGCTGCGCCAGGGCGGACTCGGCCCGCGTACCGGGCCGCCGCTTCGGTGGGCTCAGACGGCGAAGCTGGCCGGCCGCTCGGTCGCCGGGGTGGGCGGCTTCGGCCGCCAGACGCCGAGCCGCTGGGCGGTCAGCCGGGCCACGTACGCCGGGTTGAGCACCATGTAGCGGTGAAAGAGCCGCCTCGGCTCCAGCCCGAACCGCCAGAGCCACTCCAGGCCGACCCGCTGCATCCACGGCGGCGGCTTGCGGAGCAGGCCGGCGTGGTAGTCGAAGGCCGCCCCGACCGCCATCAGCGGCATGTCGAGCAGCGGCCGCATGGCGTACGCGAAGACCTCCTGCCGGGGGCAGCCGAGCCCCACCAGGACGAGCCGGGCCCCGGAGTTCCGGATCCGGTCGGCGATCTCGGCGTCCTCGCCGACGTGGACGGCCCGGAACTTCGACGACTCCATTCCGGCGATCTTCAGGGCCGGGAACATCCGCTCCAGCTCGGGGACCAGCCGGGCGAGCGTCTCGTCGGTCGACCCGTAGAGGTAGACCGGCATCCCCTCGTCGGCGAAGCGGGCCAGCACGCTCAGCGTCAGGTCCGGGCCGTAGACCCGCTCGGCGAGCCCGGCGTGGTGCAGCAGGTTGAGCGCCCACCGGACGGGCTGCCCGTCCGGGGTGACCACGTCGAAGGCGTTGAGCCGGGCGTTGTGCGCCGGGTCGAGAACCCCGGTCATCACCCCGTGTACGGCCAGCGCCGTCAGCGCCAGCGGCCGGCGCTCACGCCCGGCGGCCACCACCTGCTCGGTTGCGGCCTCGTAGTCGACGGCGTCGACCAGGACGCCGAGGACGTTCCGCTTTCCCCGCGAGATCACGCCTTCTCCCTGCCGTTCCCGCTCACGATTGGGGCACCCACTTGTCGACGTTGGCGGCGTAGATCTCCTGGAGGATCATCGGCACGTCGTAGATCTGCTTCCAGTCGGGATAGTCGCGCTGGAAGGCGGCGTTGGAGCCGATCCACCACTGGTGGTCGCCGACCCGGTTCGCCTCGCGGTACTCGGTGATCATCTCCCGGCCGCTGATCTGCTCGGCCAGCGCGAACGCCTCCAGGTGGGAGCAGTTCGAGTGCCGCCCGCCGCCGAGGTTGTAGACCGCCGCCGAGCGGGGCGCGCGGAAGAACGCCTCGAAGGCGGCGACCACGTCGTGGCTGTGGATCGCGTCCCGGACCATCTTGCCCTTGTAGCCGAAGATCTTGTATGTCCGCCGCTCCATGTTGCAGCGCATCACGTAGCCGAGGAAGCCGTGCAGCTCGGTCGCGGAGTGCGCCGGCCCGGTCAGCGTGCCGCCCCGGAAACAGGCGGTCTTCATGCCGAAGTAGCGGCCGTATTCCTGGACCATCACGTCAGCGGCGACCTTGGAGGCGCCGAAGACCGAGTGCATCGAGGCGTCGATCGACATGTCCTCCTTGATGCCCTCGTAGTAGGGATGGTCGGTCGCCAGCTCCCAGCGGGTCTCCTGCTCGACCAGCGGGAGGCTGTTGGGCCGGTCGCCGTAGACCTTGTTGGTGGAGCAGTGGATGACCGGCGCCTCGATGCAGTGTTCGCGCACGTTCTGTAGAACGTTGAGCGTGCCGCCCGCGTTCACGTCGAAGTCGGTGAACGGGTCGCGAAGGGCCCAGTCGTGCGACGGCTGCGCGGCGGTGTGGATCACCACGCCGATGTCGCGGCCGTAGCGCCGGAAGATCGTCGCCAGCGCGTCCCGGTCGCGGATGTCGACGTCGTGATGCGTGTACGCGGCACCCAGGTCACTGGTGAGCCGCAGCACGTTCCAGGCGGTCGATGCCTCCGCGCCGAAGAACTGCCGGCGCATGTCGTTGTCGATGCCGACGACGTCCAGGCCGAGCCCGGCGAAGTGCCGGACCGCCTCGGAGCCGATCAGACCGCCGGATCCGGTCACCAACGCGACTGTCACACGTCACTCCTGGGGTCGCCCTCGGGGTCAAAACTCCCGGAGCATAGCGCGGAGGCGCCTTTGCCCCGATATGAACGAGGGGCCCCGTGTCACCACGGAGCCCCTCGAAGCGGTGGGGAAGGGGGGAGTTGAACCCCCACGCCCTTTCGGGCACACGGACCTGAACCGTGCGCGTCTGCCATTCCGCCACTTCCCCGTGCGAGGTGTGACCCGCGTCGCCCCGGTGCCTCTTCCGTTGAGAGGCCGGGCCAACCGGCTCATCCCCCGAGCGCGCCACAGGACGATAACAATCCTGCCCGGAGCCCGCTCTTCGGCATGTGCCGGGACATACTACGCTGTCCCTGTTGCCGCCGCAGGCGTTGCCGCCCGCAGCGGATGGAAGAGTAGCACGACTATCCCGGCCACTGAGGAGAGGCCGGTGCAGGGCGGCCGAGCGGCGTGCGAGCCGCACGTGCGGCGGCCGGATACCATCATGTCCTCGGAACCCGAGGAGGAGCCGGTGAGCGTGCTGCAACGCTTTGAGAAGCGTCTGGAGGGCCTGGTCGAGGGGGCCTTCGCAAAGGTGTTCAAGGGGGTCGTGCACCCCGTCGAGATCCTCAACGCGATGCAGCGGGAGGCAGAGGCGCACAAGGCGATCCTCGCTGGCGGGCGCACTCTGGTGCCGAACCGCTACGTGATCGATCTCTCGCCGTACGACCACAGTCGGCTGGCGCCGTACGCCGCCGCGCTGGCCCAGGAGCTGGCCCAGTCGCAGGCGGAGTTCATCGGCGAGCAGGCGTGGACGGTCTACGGCGACGTGATCGTCGAGATCGAGCGCGGGGACGGCCTCGACACGGGGATGTTCCGGGTCACCGCCGAGGTCTACACGGGCGGCGACGTGGCGCCGGTGCACCAGTCACCCTACGACCAGCAGGGTGGCTACCCGCCGTACGACCAGGGTGGCGGCTACGCACCGCCCGGGCACGGGGCGGGTGGCCGCAACATCCGGCTCGTCTCCGGTGACGGCCGCACCTATCCGCTGCAGATGGGCTCGACCGTGATCGGCCGGGGCGACCAGGCGAACCTGCGGCTGCCGGACGTCGGCATCTCCCGCCGACACGCCCGGCTAGACTTCGACGGCGCCCAGGTGGTGCTGACCGACCTCGGGTCGACCAACGGCACCATGGTCAACGGCCAGCGGGTCTCCGCCGTGGCGCTCAACCCGGGCGACATGATCCAGCTCGGCACGACCACCCTGACCTTCCGCGTGGACGGCTAATCACCTTGCCCCCATTCGTCATCACCGTTGCCCGGATCGGGTTCATCGTCCTGCTGTGGATCTTCGTCTTCACGGTGGTCGGGGTGATCCGTCGGGACCTGTTCGCCGGCGCGAGGTCCAGCCGCCTCGTCGCCGCGCCACGCGGGGTGGGGGCGGCGCTCGGGCAGCAGAAGCCGGCGAAGGTCAAACGGGGCCGGGCCGCCCACCAACTGGTCGTCACCGCAGGCCAGCTCGCAGGCACCCGGATAACGCTCGGCGAAGCACAGATCACCATCGGCCGGGCGGAGGACTCGACCCTGGTGATCACCGACGACTACGCCTCGGCCCGGCACGCCCGGCTCGTGCCCCGCAACGGGCAGTGGTTCGTCGAAGATCTCGGTTCGACTAACGGGACCTACCTCGATCGCGCTAAGGTCACCGGACCTACCCCCGTCCCCCTCGGCGTGCCGATCCGGATCGGCCGCACCTCTCTCGAATTACGGCCATGACTCTGACCCTGCGTTACGCGGCGCACAGCGACCGCGGGCTGATCCGAGACGGCAACCAGGATTCCGTCTATGCCGGGCCACGGCTACTCGCCGTGGCCGACGGCATGGGCGGGATGGCCGCCGGTGACGTAGCCAGCAACATCGTCATCGGTGCCATGGCCCCGCTCGACGAGGACGTCCCCGGTGACGCCCTCGTCGACGCGCTGCGTTCGGCCGTGGACACCGCCAACCAACAACTGCGCGACACGGTCGACGCCAACCCGCATCTGGAGGGGATGGGCACCACCCTGACCGCGCTGCTCTTCTCGGGCAGCAAGATCGGCATGGTGCACATCGGCGACTCCCGTGCCTACCTGCTCCGCGACGGTGAGTTCGCCCAGATCACCAAGGACGACACCTACGTCCAGATGCTGGTCGACGAGGGCCGGATCAGCCTGGAGGAGGCCAGCAGCCACCCGCAGCGGTCGCTGCTGACCAGGGCGCTGGACGGTCGCGACATCGACCCCGAATACTCCGTCCGGCAGGTGCTTCCCGGCGACCGCTACCTGATCTGCAGCGACGGGCTCTCCGGCGTGGTGAGCGCGGAGACCATCGCCGACGCGATGCGCGACATCAAGGACCCGCAGGCCTGCGTCGAGCGGCTGGTGCAACTCGCCCTGCGCGGCGGCGGCCCGGACAACATCACCGTGATCATCGCGGACGCCAGCGACCAGGACATCCTGGAGGCGGCCCCGATAGTCGGCGGTGCGGCGTCCCGGGACCGGGGCATGGCGACCTCGGCCGACGACTCGACGCCGGCCGCGCGGGCCTCGGCGCTCTCCCCGCCGCGTCCGGCCAGCCCGGAGCCGGCCGAGTCGGAACCGGTAGGTGACGACGACGCCGAGCGTCCCCGCCGCCGGCCGCTGCGTACGGCGGTGCTGGTCGTGGCCCTGATCGGGGTGGTCGGCGCCGGCCTCTGGTTTGGCTGGGACTACACCCAGCGGCAGTACTACGTCGGTGCGACCGACGACGGCCAGCTCGCGGTCTTCCAGGGCATCCCGGGCCGGATCGCCGGGCTCGACCTCTCCAACGTGCACGAGACCAGCGCGACGAAGCTGGAGGACCTGACCGCCGCGGCCCAGGAGCAGGTGAAGCAGGGCATCCAGGCCGAGGACGAACCCGACGCGGTCCGCCGGCTCGCCGAGCTGACGAACGAGGACCCGGACAACCCAAATCTGAAGCCACTCTGCCCACCGACCCCCACGCTGGGCGCCGTCACCCCCACCCCGAGCCTTCCCCCGACCCCGTCCCTCCCGACTCCCACCCCCGGCCTGACCGTGTCGGCGACCGCCACCCCGGCGGGCACGCCCGACGCGCCACCGTCCGACCCGATCCCGCCGGTCACCGACCCTGCGGGCTGCCGGTCGATCGAGTGAGCGTCAGCTCCGACGAGCCGAGGGAAATCACGTGACCGCCCCGCCTGGATCGGCAGCGACGCCCGCACCAACGGGCGAGCTGCCGCGTGTCCGCGTCGCCGCCCGGTCCAGGCGGAATGCCGAGCTGGCCCTGCTGCTGCTCGCCATGGGCGTCTCGGCGGCGTACGCGGCGACGGTCGAGGCGACCCTGCTCGACCGGGTGACGCTGGACTTCTGGGTGCCGACGGCCTGCCTGACCGGTGTCTTCGTGGCGATCCACGTGGTGATCCGCTTCCTGGCGCCGTACGCCGACCCGGTGCTGGTGCCGGCGGTCGCCCTGATCAACGGGCTCGGCGTCGGCTTCCTCCGCCGGCTCGACCTGGCCCGGGCCGCACCCGACGAGCGGGTCGACTTCGCGATCTTCTCCGGCACCGGAGGGCGGCAACTCGCCTGGACCCTGCTCTCGGTGATCCTCGCGGCCGGACTGCTGGTCCTGGTACGCGACCACCGGGCGATCTCCCGGTACGCGTACACCCTCGGCCTGGCCGGCATCGTGCTGGTGATCATCCCGACGGTGCTGCCGGCCCGCTACTCGCAGGTCAACCCCCAATCGGACGCCAAGCTCTGGATCAGCGTCGGCGGGTTCACGATCCAGCCGGGCGAGTTCGCCAAGCTGATGCTGCTGGTCTTCTTCGCCTACTACCTGGTGCGCAAGCGCGAGGTGCTCTCGCTGGCCAGCCGGCGCATCCTCGGCGTCGACTTCCCGCGCGGCCGGGACCTCGGGCCGGTCGTCGTGGTCTGGCTGGTCAGCCTCGGCGTCCTCGTCTTCCAGAAGGACCTCGGCACCTCGCTGCTCTACTTCGGCATGTTCGTGGTCACCCTCTACATCGCCACCGAGCGGGTCAGCTGGCTGATCATCGGTCTCTTCCTCTTCTTCGGCGGCGCCTTCACGGCGTACTTCCTCGGCAGCACCGTCGGCGGACCGTTCGCGAACTTCTACACCCGGGTCGAGATCTGGCTCGACCCGTACGGCGACCCCTACGGCGCCGGCTGGCAGCCGCTGCAGGGACTGCTGGGCCTCGGCACCGGTGGGCTCTTCGGGACCGGGCCGGGCGGTGGGCAGCCGACCGAGATCCCCGAGGTGCACAACGACTTCATCTTCGCCGGGATGGGTGAGGAGATCGGCCTCTTCGGGCTCTCCGCCCTGCTGGTGGTCTACCTGCTGATCATCGAGCGGGGGCTGCGCGCCGCACTGGCCGTCCGGGACTCGTTCGGCAAGCTGCTCGCCGGCGGGCTCTCCTTCACGCTCTGCCTCCAGCTCTTCGTCATCATCGGCGGGATCAGCAGCCTGATCCCGCTCACCGGCCAGACCACCCCGTTCCTCTCCGCCGGTGGTTCGTCGCTGATGGCGAACTGGCTGCTGGTCGCGGCCCTGCTCCGGATCTCCGACGCCGCCCGTCGACCGGTCGACGCCACATCACAGGCCCGGCCGGGCGGGGTGCCCGCGGGGCCGCCGGTCCAGTTGCACGGCGCGACAACGGAGGTGATCAGGCCGTGAACGCACCGCTGCGCCGGGTGGGCATCGTCGTGATGGTGCTTTTCGGCCTGCTCTTCGTCAACCTCAACTGGGTGCAGGCCTACAAGGCCGACGAATACCGCACCAGCGACTACAACGGCCGGGTCCAGGTCGCGGAATACGAGCGCAAGCGCGGCATCATCGAGGCCGGCGGCACCCCGCTGGCGAGCAGCCGGGAGACCGGCGGCAAGCTCAAGTTCCTGCGCACCTATCCCAAGGACGAACTCTACGCGCACGTTATCGGCTACAAGCCGGTCAACATGGCCGCCACCGGCATCGAGAAGAGCGAGAACGAGTTCCTCGCCGGCACCAGCGACCAGCTCTTCGGCGACCGGGTGCGGGACCTCTTCACCGGCAACCAGACCGCCGGCGGGAACATCCTGCTCACCCTCTCGCCACGGGCACAGGAGACGGCGTACCGGGAGCTGACCGAGAACCGCAAGGGCGTCACCAAGGGCGCGGCGGTGGCGCTCGACCCGACGACCGGGGCGGTCCAGGCGCTGGTCTCGATGCCGAGCTTCGACCCGAACCCGCTCGCCGACCACGACACCGAGCAGGCCCAGGCCGCGTACGACAAGCTGGACGCCGACGAGGACGGGCCACTGAAGAACCGGGCCCTCGCCGAGACCTTCCCGCCCGGCTCCACCTTCAAGGTCATCACCTCGGCCGCCGCCCTGGAGAACGGCTACACCCCGGAGACCCGGATCCCGGCCGGATCGAGCTACCTGCCGCCGACCGCCGGCTCCCCGATCCGCAACGCGGCGTCGAGCATCTGCCCCGAGGCCCAGGTGACGCTGACCGAGGCGCTCACCGAGTCCTGCAACACCGGCTTCGCCCAGCTCGGCGTCAAGCTGACCGCCGAGACTCTCAAGGCGGAGGCCCGGCAGTTCGGCTTCGAGGACGACGAGCTGACCGTGGGTCGGCTGAACGACGGCGGCCAGAAGGTCGCGGCGAGCCGTACCGGTGAGATGACCGCGCCCGGCGGCAACGACGACCCGCCGCAGGTGGCGCAGTCCTCGATCGGCCAGAACAACGTCCGGATGACGCCGTTGCAGGGCGCGCTGGTCGCCGCCGCGGTGGCCAACGACGGGCGGCAGATGCGGCCCTACCTGGTGCAGCAGCAGCTCGGCCCGGACCGCACCACCGACTACTACACGGCGGTGCCGCGACAGCTCCGCGAGCCGGTCAGCGCCGAGGTCGCCCGGCAGCTCCAGGAGATGATGGTCAGCGTGGTGCAGAACGGCACCGGCACCAACGCGAGGATCAGCGGCTACCGGGTCGGCGGCAAGACCGGCACCGCCGAGACCGGCGGCAACAGCGACGACCACGGCTGGTTCATCGGCTTCGCGATCAACGACGACGGCAAACCGGTCTCGGCGGTCTGCGTCTTCCTCGAGGCCGCCGGCTCGGGCGGCAGCGCCGAGGCGGCCCGGATCAGCCAGCAGATCATGCGGGCGGTCATCGCCGACCGGGGAGGCCGCTGACATGCTCAAGCCCGGAGTCCTGCTCGGCAACCGGTACCGCCTCGACGAGCGGATCGCCGGTGGCGGCATGGGCGACGTGTGGCGCGGCACCGACGAGGTGCTCGGCCGTACGGTGGCGGTCAAGATCCTGCTGCCGGCGTTGCTGGACGAGCCGGGCTTCGCCGAGCGGTTCCGGGGCGAGGCCCGGACGATGGCCACCATCAACCACCCCGGCGTGGTCGACGTCTACGACTACGGCAGCGACCAGCAGATCGCCTTCCTGGTCATGGAATACGTCGAGGGCGACGCGCTCTCCCGGACGCTGAGCCGGGTCGGCCGGCTCACCCCGGCCCGCACCATGGCGCTGGTCGCGCAGGCCGCAGACGCTCTGCAGGCGGCGCACGACAAGGGCATCGTGCACCGGGACGTGAAGCCGGGCAATCTGCTGGTCCGGCCGAACGGCACCCTGGTGCTCACCGACTTCGGCATCGCCCGGTCGGCCCTGGTCGGGCAGCTCACCGCCGCCGGATCGGTGCTCGGCACCGCCTCCTACATCTCCCCGGAGCAGGCGGCCGGCGAGGTCGCCACCGCCTGCTCCGACGTGTACGCGCTCGGCGTGGTCGCGTACCAGTGCCTGGCCGGCCGGCGGCCCTTCGAGGGCAACAGCGCGATCGAGATCGCCATGAAGCACGTCCGGGAGACTCCCCGGCAGCTTCCCGGCGACATCCCGCCGGCCATCCGGGCCATCGTCGAGCGCTCGATGGCCAAGGACCCGAAGGCCCGCTGGCAGACCGCCGCCGAGCTGGCCGCCGTGGCCCGGCAGGCCGCCGCCACGACCGGAATGTCCGGTCAGCCCGCCGGGCGGCCCGTCGGCGCCATACCGGTGCCGCCGCAGCGTCCCGGCCAGCCGCCCGCGCCGCCGCAGGGACCCACGTCGGTGCCGCCGGCACCCCGGGTCCCGCCGGCAGCCGCCCGGGTCACGCCGCACTCGCCGGCCGTCCCGCCCGGTGCCGCCGCCCGGGTGACCCCGCACTCGCCGGCCCTTCCGCCCGGCGCCCGCCCGCCGGCCGGCGCGGCGGTCGGACCGGGCGGCTACAACCGGGGCGCGGCCGCCGTGCCGCAACCGGCCCGGCCCCGCCCGGAGGCCGCATACTCGTATCCGAGGCGCCCGGCCGCACCGCCGCCGTCGCCCGGAAACCGCTCGTTGCTGATCGCGCTCTTCGTCGTGCTGGGCCTGTTGGTACTGATCTGCTCGGGCGTGATTGCCTTCAGGTGGAGAGAGAACCTCAACAACAACAGCAGCATGCCAGCGCCGCAGACGGCGATATCGGAGCTGCGGTCGGAAGCCGGACGCGACGCGCCGCACGGCGCGTCGTACCGTCAGGTGGAGCGGACCGCGTACCCCGACGGGGTGACCAGATGAGCGAAGGACGACAGACGAGATGACGGCGCAGGCCCGCCTGCTGGGTGGCAGGTACCAGGTCGGCGAGCTGCTCGGTTACGGCGGCATGGCCGAGGTGCACCGCGGGCGCGACCTCCGGCTCGGCCGCGATGTCGCGATCAAGATGCTCCGGACGGATCTGGCCCGGGACGACACCTTCCAGATGCGTTTCCGCCGTGAAGCGCAGAACGCCGCCTCGCTGAACCACCCGGCGATCGTCGCCGTCTACGACACGGGCGAGGAGATCGCACCGACCGGCGAGACCCTGCCCTTCATCGTCATGGAGTTCGTCAACGGCCGCACCCTCAAGGAGGTGCTCGCCGCCGAGGGCCGGCTGATGCCCCGCCGGGCTCTGGAGATCACCGCCGACGTCTGCGCCGCGCTGGAGTTCAGCCACCGGCACGGCATCATCCACCGGGACATCAAGCCCGGCAACGTGATGATGACCCAGACCGGCCAGGTCAAGGTGATGGACTTCGGCATCGCGCGGGCGCTGGCCAGCGGCGCCACCACGATGACGCAGACCAGCGCGGTGATCGGTACGGCGCAGTACCTCTCCCCCGAGCAGGCCCGGGGCGAGGCGGTCGACGCCCGCTCCGACGTCTACGCGGCCGGCTGCGTGCTCTTCGAGCTGCTCTGTGGCCATCCGCCGTTCGTCGGCGACAGCCCGGTCAGCGTCGCCTACCAGCACGTCCGGGAGGATCCGCCGTCACCGAGCGACCTCAACCCGGACGTCACCCCGCCGATCGACGCGATCGTGCTCAAGGCGCTCTCGAAGAACCCGCTCAACCGCTACCAGAGCGCGGCCGAGATGCGCGCCGACCTCCTCCGCGCGGCCGCCGGCCGGCCGGTGATGGCCACTCCGGTGATGCGCGAGGACGAGACGATGGCGATGTCGCACACCGCCACCACCCGGCAGATCCCGGCCGGCGCGGGCCGGCCGATGCCACCGGCCCGGGTCGGCGACGCCCGCCGCCGCAGGGCGTCCGCCTGGGTGATCGCCACCCTGAGCGGTCTCGGCGTGCTCGCGGTGATCGCCCTGGTCGCCGCCCTGATGCTCAACCAGGACGACAAGGGTGGCGAGGCGACCCCGGTCGAGGTGCCTAACGTGGTCGGCCAGACCCAGGAGGCCGCGGAGAACTCCCTGCGGCAGGCCGGCCTGACCCCGAAGCCCGGCCCGGCGGACACCAGCGAGAACTGCACGGTGGGTGAGGTCACCGCGCAGAACCCGGAGCCGCCGGCCACGGCCGAGCCGGATAGCGAGGTCGAGATCCGGGTCTGCGAGGGCCCCGGCACCGTGGCGATCCCGGCCGGGCTCGTCGGCAGCACCTTCGAGTCCGCCGAGGCCCGGCTCAAGGAGCTGGAGCTGAAGGTCGACCGCAAGGACGTCGACAACGAGCGGCCCGAGGGACAGGTCACCAAGGTCGACCCGGCCGAGGGCCGCAAGGTCGAGCCGGGCAGCACCGTGGTGGTCGAGGTCTCCAAGGGCAACGTCCGCGAGGTGCCGCGGGTGCTCGGGTTCGACGAGGACGAGGCGCGGGAACGGCTGAAGGACGCCGGCTTCGACGTGCGGGTCATCGACGGCGAGCCGGTGCCGCCCGCCGAGGCCGGCGAGGTGACCGGCCAGAACCCGCGCGGCGGGGAGAAGAAGGTACGCGGCACCACCGTGACGATCACGGTCAGCGTGCCGCAGGAGGAGGACGAGGACCCGACACCGCCCACGCCGACTCCCACGCCCACCGAGGACGGCGGTGGTGGCGGGCTCCTCCCGCCGTTCAACCAGCCGGCGACCCGCCCCGGAGAACGCTGACCCCGTGACCCGTCGCCGGCGTGCCCCCGGGCACCGGCGAACGGGGTGCGCGCGCCGAACGGTGGGTCGGCGAGCGCGCCGCGGCAGAGCGTGACGGGCGAGCGGGTCGTCGGCCAGCGCCGGGTCAGACCGTGACGAACGCGGCCCGGCGCCGGGCGTCGACCTCGGCGGCGAGCGCAGGCGCCCGGTCCAGCGCCGAGGGGAGGCCGCAGCCGGCGAGCCAGTTGGCGAGCATCAGGTGGCCGCCCTCGGTCAGCACCGACTCCGGGTGGAACTGCACGCCCTCGATCGGCAGGTCGCGGTGGCGCATCGCCATCACCACACCCGACCCGGTCCAGCCGGTCACCTCGACCTCTGCCGGCAGGGTCTCCGGCAGTACGGCGAGCGAGTGGTAGCGGGTGGCGGTGAACGGATCCGGCAGCCCGGCCAGCACGCCCACGCCCCGGTGCCGTACCTCCGAGGTCTTGCCGTGCAGCAGCTCGGGCGCCCGGGTGACCGTGCCGCCGAACGCGGCGCCGATCGCCTGGTGCCCGAGGCAGACGCCGAGGATCGGCAGCCGGCCGCCGTACTCGCGGATCACGTCGAGGCAGATGCCGGCCCGGTCCGGCGTGCCGGGGCCGGGGGAGAGCAGCACCCCGGCGACGTCGAGCCGGCCCACCTCGGTGACGTCGATCTCGTCGTTGCGGTGCACCTCGCAGTCGGCGCCAAGCTGGCCGAGATACTGCACGAGGTTGAAGACGAACGAGTCGTAGTTGTCGATCACGAGGACACGCATCGGCCTACCTGGTCGGGCTCGGGGGCGGGGTGTTGTTCCGGGTGGTGTCGTAGGGCAGGTCGTGTTCGTCGCCGGGCGGCTCGTCACCGGCGCCCGGCGCCTCGTCGACGCCCGGCTCGTCACCGGGCACGCCGCCCTCCTGGGTCACCTGGACGTCGTCGAACGGCAGCAGCGGTTCGGCCCACGGAAAGACGACGTACCAGAGCAGGGCGAGTGCGCTCGCCGTGATCAGCAACGAGCCGATCAGCTTGCCCGGGACCCCGAACGGCAACTTGCGCCAGATCCACGCGTACATCGCCGGTCAGCCGCCCAGCTCGGCCGGCTGCGGTGCCCCGGCAGCCTTCGGCTCGGTGCGCACCAGCTTGGCGTGCACGATCAGCCGCTGGTAGTTGTCGAACTTCGGGTTACAGGTCGTCAGGGTCAGCATCGCCGTCGTCGGCTTCGCCTTCGGTTTGCCCGGGACCGGTGCGACCACCTCGACCTGGGTCGGTTTGACGATCCGGGTCTGCGACACGTGGTAGACGAACCAGGTGTCCTTGGACTCCACCACGATCGCGTCGCCGTTGTCGAGCTCGTCCAGCCGCCAGAAGGTGGCCCGGTTGCGGTGGCCGGCGACCGAGAAGTTGCCGACCTGGCCGGGCAGTGCGCTGCTCGGGTAGTGGCCGGGGGCGTACCGGATGTCCTTCTGGGTCACCCCCTCCACCACGATCCAGTGCTTGTCCAGCTTGGGGATGTAGAGGCCGGCGATCGGTTTGCCCTGCACCGGCTTGCTCGGCTTGGGGGTGGCGGTGGCGCCGGGCGTGGGGCCGACCGTCGGATCCGGCTGGTCCCACTGCTGGGCCAGTTGCTGACCGAGGTCGTCCTGATGCGCGTTGACGATCGTCGACTTGCCCCAGACCTCGTACGCCGCGAAGAGGAGGACGACCAGGCCGAATGTGATCAGCAGCTCGCCGGTGCCCCGGATGGCGGTCCGGATCCGCGAACCGAGCGACGGCCGGGTCAGCTCGGAGTAGACACTCCGGTAGCCCTCGCGGGTCTGCTCCGCCCGGAGCTTGACGACCCGCTCACCGCGCCGTGGACGCTGCTCCGGGTCGTCCCCGCCCGTCTCGCCGTCCCCGTCGTCCATCGCTGCCGGCCGGGGCGGGATCGCCCCGATCAGTGCGGTGGACTCGATGTCTGCCTGGCGCGGCGTACCGGCGGCGCGGAGCTGCGGCAGTGCCGTGGTGGCGCCGTCGTCCGAGGCGGGACGGCTCGGTCGCGGAGGAATCGGCGCGGTGGTCTCGGCATCCGCCGGGATGACCTTCGGAATGAGCGCGGTCGGGCTGTCGCCGTGTCCGGCCCCGTGCGCGCGGTCGGCCCCGTTGGTGTGGCCGGTTCTGCTGGCGCCGGTCCCGTTCGCGCGGCCGGCCCCGTTGGTGTGGTCGGTCCCGTTGGTGTGGTCGGCCCCGTCGGTGTGGCTGGTCCCGTTGGTGTGGCTGGTCCCGTGTGCGTGGCTGGTCCCGTGTGCGTGGCCCGACGTACCGCCGAGGCTCTGGCGCAGGTCTCCGAAGGCGGTTGTGGAGGATGCCCAGGGGTTCGGCTCCGCAGCAGCCGGGCCGGTCGGTCCGAACGGCCGGCGACCGGCACTGCCGGGCGGACCCGCCGCCCAGGCGCTCTGCACGGCGGCGGGACCTGGCTCCCGGCGGCTGTTGCCGTCCGGCTCCCGGCCACTCCGGTCGGTGGCCGGGGTCGGCTCCCAGAGGCCGGGACGGACCGCGGACGGCTCCCAGCGGTCGGCGTCGTTGGAGGGTCCGGCGTCCCGGCGATCGGGGCGGCCGGCGTGCTCCCGGGACGTGACGGAGGGCCCCGCCCCCCACCGGTCCTCCTGGGGACGGGCCGTCCGGTACTCGGGTTCGACCGGCCCATGTCCGGAGCCGACCGGCGTATGTCCGGAGCCGACCGGCGGGTACGGCTCGGGCTGGCGGCGTCCCGGCTGCTGCCCGACCTGGCGCTCGCCGGGCGACGCCGAGTGGCCTGGCGACCCCGGGTGGCCGGGCGACCCGGGGTGGCCGTAGGGACGCGTTTCGGGTGCTAAGGCGGCCGGGGTGGTCGGGCCGGCGGCCGGGCGTGGTGCGGAAGCGCCGGTGGGAAGGCCGATGGTGTCCTCGGTGTCCGGCGACGCGGCCACGGACGGAGGCGCCGCGCGGCCGGGGGCCGGCAGGACGTGGTCGACGACGATCCGCATGCGCCCGCCGGGCGGCTCGGGCGGCTCCGGTCGAGGCGTCGGGTCGGTCGCCCTCGGCTCCTCGGGCTCCGGCAGCCGAGGGATGAACATGGTCGCGTCGTCGCCGTCCGGCGCACGGTGCCGGCCGTTGCGGGCGGGCGTCGGGTCGCCGGGCACCGGGCTCATCCCGGAACCTTGGCCGACCGGAGCCCGCCGGGCCCGTCGTACGCCGGCATGGTCACGCTGGGCTCCACTGCCTCGCGGTATCCGAGCTGGTAGTGGGTGACGGCGTTCTTGAACAACCGGACCCCCTCGGATTCGGCGAGCGCTCGTTGCAGGGCCGCGGGATCGCCGATGGCGGTGATCTGAAACGGCGGTGAGAAGTTTTGGCCGTGCAGGAGCAGGGTGTTCCCCACGCAGCGTACCGCGCTGGTGGAGAGGACGCGTACGCCCATGATGGTCATTGCCTCCGCACCGCCGGCCCAGAGTGCGTTGACGACGGCCTGTACGTCTCCCTGGTGCACCACCAGATCGTCGTTGCTGGCATCGCCCGTCGCCGTGCCGTCGCCCTGCTGGGGTGCATCGTCGAGTTCGACGGTGATCCCGGGGCCGGTCAGCGCGGTGAAGCCGGCGGCCTCCCGGCTGGCCGCGGCCCGGTCCCGCTGGGCCGCCACCCGGTCGTCGGAGCCGGCGAGCGCCTCGGTCTGACTCTCCACCCGGTCGCGCAACGCGGCGGCCCGCTCCTGGCCGGAGGCCACCTGTTCGCGGCGGTCCTCAATCAGCTGGGCGAGCTCGGGCCGCCGGTCCTCCCGCAGCGAGGTGCCGTCGGCGGTGGTGGCGGTGGTGGTGAAGAGCAGCCCGGCCGCAAGAGCGATCAGGGGTACGCCCACCGACCATCCCGGGCGGCGCTCGGCCGACCCCCGGGGCAGCAGGCCCACGACGGCGCGGCGCAGCACCTTCCGCCAGGAGGCGACGCCGGAGGTGTACTCCATCGAGCCTTCCCCCTTACGATCATGCCGTTTTGGTAATTATGTCCCAATGGCGGGAATTACTTCTGCGATCCGGGCGTTCGACCTTCCGTACCCAACTGCCGGGGTCCGTGGCCGGAACGGGTTCTCGCGACTACGCTAGCTGTCGAACATTATTGGCCATGGACCGTCGCCCTTGCGTCCGGTTGTCAGGCCGGACGAGGATCACCACCCCCTCAGGAGAGCGCCGTGCCCAAGTCTCAGGTACGTAAGAAGAAGGTGTACACGCCGCCGACGGACGTCCGTCCCACGTCCACCGCGGCGACCCGCAAGCCTAGCCCGATCTGGCTGCCGGCCACGGCGGTCGGGCTGATCGTCTTCGGGATCGGCTGGCTGGTGGTCTTCTACCTGTCGGACATGGAATACCCGGTCGCCTCCTGGCGGTACTGGAACCTCGCCATCGGCTTCGGTGCGATGGTCGGTTCGCTGGGCCTGCTCTCCCGCTGGCGCTGACCCGCGATCTCATCCATCCCGCCACCCACCCGTCCGGCAAGTCGGTGGCGGGTGACCGGTGTTGCGAGGATTGTCACGTTACCAATGAGTAACCTCGCCGCGTAGGCTGCAGTACATCGCCGCCCCGGTCCGTGCAGCGCCGGTCCGGCGGCGGACGGGGTCAGGGCAGCAGGACGGGGAGGCCAACAGCATGGGCAGCGTCCAGATCGTCACCACGATCCTCGCCACCGCCATCACCGCGGTCGCGGTCTGGCTGGCGACGCGTGCGGTGCTGCGGATGACCGCCGTGATCCGGGTCGGCCAGCCCGATCCGGGGCGCTTCACCGATCCGGGCGTCCGGGCCCGGAACATGCTGGTCGAGACGGTCGGGCACACCCGGATGCTGCGCTGGAGCGTGGTCGGCGCCGCGCACTGGTTCGTGATGGTCGCCTTCGTCGTCCTCTCGCTGTTGGTGCTCGAGGCGTACTTCGAGGTGGTCACCCCGACGGGCGGGCTGCCGCTGATCGGGCACTGGATCGGCTACGGCCTGGTCACCGAACTGATCGGGATCCTCGGGGTGGTGGGGATCCTGGTGTTGATCGGCATCCGGCTGCGCAACCGGCCCGGCAACCCGGCCCGCCGGTCCCGGTTCACCGGCTCGACCATGTGGCAAGGCTACTTCGTCGAGGCCGTGGTGCTGGCCGTACTGATCTGCGGGTTCCTGATCCGCGGCTTCAAGGTCGCCACCGACCACTTCGAGTTTCCGGCCTGGGCCACTCCGGTCAGCCACGCCGTCGGCACGCTGCTGCCGGCCTGGGAGGCGGGCACCAGTGTCACCGCCCTGGTGAAGATCGCCATCTCGATGACCTGGGTGATCGTCATCTCGCTGAACGTCACCATGGGTGTCGCCTGGCACCGCTTCGCCGCCTTCCCCAACATCTTCTTCAAGCGCGATCCCGGCCGGGTCGGCTCCGGGCTCGGCGCGCTGCGCCCGATGACGAGCGAGGGCAAGCCGCTCGACTTCGAGGAGGCGGATCCCGAGAAGGACCAGTTCGGGGTGGCCCAGGTGGAGCAGTTCACCTGGAAGGGCCTGCTGGACTTCACCACCTGCACCGAGTGCGGCCGGTGCCAGTCGCAGTGCCCGGCCTGGAACACCGGCAAGCCGCTCTCCCCGAAGCTGCTGGTGCTCTCGCTGCGCGACCACGCGTACGCCAAGGCGCCGTACCTGCTGGCCGGTGGCGGCAAGGACGCCACCGGCGAGGAGAAGGCGACCGAGGCCCAGCTCGCGCACGTCGACGTGCTGGCGATGGCGGAGGCGAACCGCCCGCTGGTCGGCGGCGCCGAGGAGCAGGGCGTGATCGACCCGGACGTGCTCTGGTCCTGCACCACCTGCGGTGCCTGCGTCGAGCAGTGCCCGGTCGACATCGAGCACGTCGACCACATCGTCGACATGCGGCGCTACCAGGTGCTGATCGAGTCGAGCTTCCCCTCGGAGGCCGGCGTGATGCTGCGCAACCTGGAGAACAAGGGCAACCCGTGGGGCGCCCCGCCGAACACCCGGGAGGACTGGACCAAGGGCCTCGACTTCGAGGTGCCCCGGGTGGGCGAGGTCGAGGACTTCGAGTACCTCTTCTGGGTCGGCTGCGCCGGCGCCTTCGAGGACCGGGCCAAGAAGACCACCCGGGCGGTGGCGACCCTGCTGCATGAGGCCGGCGTCGACTTCGCCATCCTCGGCGAGGGCGAGACCTGCACCGGCGACCCGGCCCGGCGCATCGGCAACGAGTTCGTCTTCCAGATGCTCGCTCAACAGAACGTCGAGACCCTGAACGAGGCGTTCGGCGACCGCGAGCCGGCCAAACGCAAGATCGTCGCCACCTGCCCGCACTGCTTCAACACCCTCGGCAACGAGTACGGCGAACTGGGCGGCCAGTTCGAGGTCGTGCACCACACCCAGTTGCTCGCCCACCTGGTGGGCGAGGGTCGGCTCACCCCGGTCCAGCCGGTGCAGGGTGACCTCACCTACCACGACCCGTGCTACCTCGGCCGGCACAACCGGGTCTTCACCCCGCCGCGCGAAGTGCTCGGCGCGGCGGCGGCCGGCGGGATCACCGAGATGCCGCGCAACCAGGAGCGCTCGTTCTGCTGCGGCGCGGGCGGTGCCCGGATGTGGATGGAGGAGCGGATCGGGAAGCGGATCAACGTCGACCGGGTCGAGGAGGCGATGTCGACCGGGGCCGGGACGATCGCGGTCGGCTGCCCGTTCTGCTCGACGATGCTGAGCGACGGGGTCAACGGCAAGGAGGCCGGCGACCAGGTCGAGGTGGTCGACGTGGCGACCGTACTGCTCCGCTCGGTCAAGCCGGCCACCCCGGCCGACCCGGCCGACCCGGAACCGGCCGCCACCGCAGGCTGACCCCCGCCCGACAGGGGCTGCTGATTCGACCCCGAGGTGGTACGTCAACTGCTGGCCCGGACCAGCCACGCCGACCCGCTGAGCCGGCTGACCGTACGGGAACGGGCGGTCCTGGACGCATGGCACAGGGGCACACCAACGCCGCCGTCGCGGAGGCGCTGCACGTCTCGCAGAGCGCGGTCGAGAAGCACGTGAACGCCGTCTTCGACAAGCTC
Source organism: Plantactinospora sp. WMMC1484 (assembly GCF_049315195.1). Taxonomy (NCBI): domain Bacteria; kingdom Bacillati; phylum Actinomycetota; class Actinomycetes; order Micromonosporales; family Micromonosporaceae; genus Plantactinospora; species Plantactinospora sp. WMMC1484. The sequence continues at coordinate 1,155,042 of NZ_CP186055.1, read as the reverse complement.
GACCTTGCGCACGTCGCCGGGTACAGCCGGCGGGTGCTCGCCGTGCGCCGCTACCTCGCGCCGCTACCTCGCCGGCTGAGGTGCAAGGAAGGGCCCCTTCTTATCGTTTTCTGTTGTAGAAGGGCCCCCTCCTTGCACCTTCGTCAGCGGCGGTGGCGGCTGCGGGGGCGGTGGCGTCGGGCAAGGCGGGAGACGACGAACCAGCCGACGGCGATCACGACGGCCATGATCACCAGTTTCTGCACCAGACCGGCGTACTCCTCGACCCGGTGCCAGTTCTCGCCGAGCAGATAGCCGGCCAGCACGAAGGCGGTGTTCCAGATCAGGCTGCCGAGGGCGGTGCAGAGCAGGAAGGGAAGCATCCGCATCCGCTCGATCCCGGCCGGGATGGAGATCAGACTGCGGAAGATCGGGATCATGCGACCGGCAAAGACCGTCACGACGCCGTGCCGGACGAACCAGGCCTCGGTGCGGTCCACGTCGGCGAGCTTGACCAGCGGCAGCCGGGCGGCGATCGCCCGGGTACGCTCCCGGCCGAGCAGCGCGCCGACGTAGTAGAGCGCCAGCGCGCCGACCACCGAGCCGAGGGTGGTCCAGAAGATCGCTGACCAGAGGCCCATCTCGCCCCGGCTGGCGGCGAAGCCGGCGAGCGGCAGGATGATCTCACTCGGCAGTGGCGGGAAGAGGTTCTCCAGGGCGACCGCCAGGCCGGCTCCGGGCGCACCGAGCTTCTCCATCAGGTCGGTGGCCCACTCGGCGATCCCGGTCAGCGGCGGAGGTTCTGCGGCGAGCGACCCTGGGCGGGTTGCCGGATGTCCCGGATTGACCGGAGCCGTAGTATCGATCATGAATTCGACGCTATCCAACGGCGCCTGTACAGAACCTGGGGAGCGGCGCCCGAACGCCGGCCGGGGGACCACCGTGTCGCCACGGCTGGGGACCACAGTTTCGTCACTGTGGTGAACCACATACTGTGTTCGTTCGTAAATGTCGATGTTGGGTCGCTCGGGCAGGATCCGACGGGATGACGGTGGGCCGGCGACGGCCCCACGACCGCGAGGAGGCGGGGGCCCCGTGGCGGAGAGCGCGGCAACCAGGACGGCACCGGAGCCCAGCGGACGGCACCGGGCGGCCGGGGCGGCCGAGCAGCGGAGGCGGTCCAGCCGCCGGCTCCGGCTGGTCTCGACGGTGGGGCTCGGAGTCGGGCTGCTGCTGATCGCCATTCCGTTCGGGACGGACCTCCTCCGGACCGTGGGCCTGAACGGCGGGACCGGGCCGCAGGCCGGCGTGCCGGCCGCGGTGGCGGATCCGCCGGCATCGCCACCGACCGCGACGCCGCAGGCCGGACCAGCTGCCGACGGAACCGCACCGGGCGGCACGCCCGACCCGTCGCCCACGACGCCGGACCCCAGCCCGACGCCGCGGGCGACGATCCGCCCGACGCCGCCGACCGGTTTCCCGTCGCCGCAACCACCACTACAGGGCGCGGCGGTGCCGGCGCCGTCGGCGACCACCGGTACGCCCCCGGCCGCCGACCCGGCCCCACCGGCCCCGCCGGCAGCCCCGCCGCCTCTGCAGCCCGTCCTGCTCGGACCCGACGGCCGCAGCGATCTGGTGCGGATGATGGAAAGCTACTGCGACGAGCACGTCGGCGGCCTGAGCTGGGCGGAGACCCGGGGCGACGGCTGGGAGTGCCGCCGGCTGCTGCTCTCGTCCCGAGCAGTCGACCTGGACCGGGCCTGCCGGGACACCTTTGGCGACGGCGCGTTCGCGGAGAACCCGCAGGGCCGGGACCCGTTCGGCTGGCGCTGCTTCCGCCGCTGAGGCCGACGGCTCAGCGGGCGGCGCGTTCGACCGCGCGGGCGGTTCAGCGGGCGGCGCGTTCGACGACGCGGGTGGCTCAGCGGGCGGCGCGTTCGACGACGCGGGTGGCTCAGCGGGCGGCGCATTCGACGACGCGGGTGGCTCAGCGGGCGGCGCATTCGACCGCGCGGGTGGCTCAGCGGGCCGCTGACGGGGGCGGCAGAGTGGGAGTTCCGTGCGTGGGTGCCACGGTCGGCACCGGTCCGTCCGGTCCGCTCCGGACGGGACCTCGCGGAACACCGGGGCCGCGTACTGTGCTCGATAATCACGGGCGGGACGCAACCACGGTCGAGGTGAACGCATCATCGACGCCCTACTCCTCACCACCCTGTTGCCGCTGGCCGCCTTCGCCCTGCTGACCGCCGGCAACGCGTTCTTCGTCGCGGCCGAGTTCGCGCTGGTCACCGTCGACCGGGCGGAACTCGACCGGAGGGTGGCCGGCGGCGACCGGCGGGCTGGCGCGGTCCGCAGGGCGCTGCGGGAACTCTCCTTCCAGCTCTCCGGGGCGCAGCTCGGCATCACCATCACCGCGCTGCTGACCGGCTATCTCGCCGAGCCGGCCCTGGCGAAACTCTTCGCGCCGGTGCTCCGGCCGCTCCTTGGCAACGCCACCGGCCGGGTCACCCCGCTGTTCGCCCTCGCCCTGGCCACCCTCCTCTCCATGCTCTTCGGCGAACTGGTGCCGAAAAACGCCGCGCTGGCCCGGCCGATGCCGGCCGCGCTGGCCACGGCCGCACCGATGCGCGCGTTTTCCCGGATCTTCGGCTGGCTGATCCGGGCCTTGAACAACTCGGCGAACTGGCTGGTCCGGCGGCTCGGGGTCGAACCGCAGGAGGAACTGGCAAGCGCCCGGTCAGCCGAGGAACTCGGCCTGCTGGCGGCGATCTCCGCACAGGCCGGTGCGCTGCCCCGGGAGACCGCGATGCTGCTGCGCCGGACGATCCGGTTCGCGGAGAAGCGGGCCGCCGAGGCGATGACTCCCCGGGTCGACGTGGTCGCGCTGCGGGCCACCGCCTCCGTCGCCGAGCTGCTGGCGCTGGCCCAGCAGACCGGCCGGACCCGCTTCCCGGTGTACGAGGAGACCGTCGATCTGGTCACCGGAGTGGCCGGGGTGCCGGACGCGTTGGGCGTACCGCCGGACCGCCGGGCTGTCACCACGGTGGCCGCGGTGGCGCGCGAGCCGGTCTACGTGCCGGAGAGCCTGGACCTGGACGGCGTCCTGGCGGCGCTGCGGGCGGCCGGCGCGGATCTGGCGATCGTGGTCGACGAGTACGGCGGCACCGACGGTGTGGTGACCGTGGAAGACCTGGTGGAGGAGCTGGTCGGGGAGATCGCCGACGAGTTCGACCCGGTGACCGGGGACGCGGTGGTGGACCCGGGCGACCCCGCCGGGCATGCCACGGCGGACCTCGACGGGGTGTCGGACGTGGATGCCGACCAGTGCGCCGGAGCGCCGCCCGGTGAGCGCCCGGTCGAGCCGACGGCGCCGGGCCGGGAGCGCGCCGTGCTGGTCGACGGGGTGCTGCGCGCCGACGAACTGGTCGAGCAGGCCGGCTTCCGGCTGCCCGAGGGCCCGTACGAGACGCTGGCCGGGTTCCTGCTGGCCCGGCTCGGCCACATCCCGTCGGCCGGCGAGACCGTCGAGGAGCAGGGCTTCGAGTTCACCGTGGTCGAGGTGGTCCGGCACCGGATCGAGCAGGTCCGGATCGTCCGGCCCGAGGAGGCCGACGAATGATCAACCTGCTGGTCACCCTCGGGTTGCTGCTCGGCAACGCCTTCTTCGTGGGCAGCGAGTTCGCGTTGATCGCCTCCCGGCGTACTGTGATCGAGCCCCTGGCCACCGGCGCCCAGCCCGGCTCTGGGGCCGGCTCCCGGCGGGCCCGCTGGGCGCTGTCGGCGATGAACCAGATCCCGCTGATGGTCGCCGGGGCCCAGCTCGGCATCACCATCTGCTCGCTCGGCCTCGGCGCCATCGCCGAGCCGGCCCTGGCCCACCTGCTGGAGGAGCCCTTCCACGCGCTGGGGTTGCCGGACCGGGCGCTGCATCCGGTCGCCTTCGTCACCGCGCTCGGTGTGGTCGTCTTCCTGCACACCGTGATCGGCGAAATGGTGCCGAAGAACATCACCCTGGCCGGTCCGGAGCCGTCGGCGCTCTGGCTCGGGCCGGCGATGCTGGCGTTCTGCGTGGCGACCAAGCCGCTGCTACTGGCGATGAAGTGGACGTCCGCCCGGATCCTACGGCTGTGGCGGATCGAGGCCGCCGACGCGGTGAAGACGGTCTTCACCGCCGAGGAGCTGGCCGGGCTGGTCTCGCAGGCGCGGACCGAGGGGTTGCTCGGTTCGGAGGAGCACGCCCGGATCACCGGTGCGCTGGCGCTGCACCGCCGTACCGCCGGGGATGCGCTGCGGCCCTGGGCGTCGGTCACCACCGTCGCCGAGGACGTCTCGCCGGCCTCGCTGGAGGTGCTGGCGACCTGGACCGGCCGCTCCCGCTTCCCGGTGGTGCAGCGGGCGACCCGCCGGGTGCTGGGCTTCGTGCACGTCAAGGACATCATCGGGTACGAGGGAACGGCCCGCCGGGCGCCGGTGTCGCCGGAGCTTTTCCGGCCGCTGGCAGTGGTCCCGCCGGACCGCAGCCTGGCCGACCTGTTGCTGTCGATGCGCCGGGAGCGCCGGCACATGATGCTGGTCAGCGACGGGCGGGTGCCGATCGGGGTGGTCACCCTGGACGACGTGCTCACCGCCGTCGTCGGCACGACCGCGGACCACGCCGGCACCGATCGCCCCCGCACCGGCCGCAGCGGCCCCGACGGCAGTGGCGCCGACCGTGGTGGCACCGGCCGTGGTAGTACCGACCGCGCCGGAGCGCCGGCCTGAGCCGGGGCCCAGGCCGGCGCGTCTGCTCAGCGCGGCACGCCCGGTCAGCGGGGTGCGCCGACCGGCGACGGGAGCAGCAGTACGTCGTCGGCGTTGACGAACATGATCCGGTGACCGAACTGGATCTGGACGTACCGCAGGTCGCCCCGGATCACCGTCCAGTCACCGGGTGACGAGCCGTCGAAGGTGCTGGCCCGGTAGTACTCGCTGGGCAGCACGTTGCCGACGGCGTAGCGCTGCCCGGCGGTGAGGGTGTACTGCAACGGCGTGACCGCCTGCACCGGCACGCCGGCCGGATAGGCGTCCGCCTCCGGGTACGCCCTGCCGTACACCGGAATCGTCTCCCGGCCCGGCTTCGGCGTCGCGACCAGCCCGACCGACCACCTTGCCGTGGGGTTGCCCCTCGGGTTGTGGAACCAGGCCTTCTGCCCGAGATACCAGATCGCGGTCCAGTCGCCCTGCCGGCCGGCGAGCGCGTAGGTCTGCCCGGCGGAGGCCCGCGCCCCGTGGTCGGAGATGTGCATCGTGTTCGGGGTGCCGTCGGGGCGCAGCCCGAGGTCGTTGACGAGCGGCGCGTCGGCGGCGGGTGCGGCGCGCAGGATCACCGCCGACGAGCCCCGGGCCGGGCACGGCACGCCGGTCGCCTCGCAGCCGGTGAAGGCCGGCCGGTTGGTGGCGACGTCGGGGTCGATGGTGACCAGGCCGGCGGCGGGGATGCCGATGCCCCGGAACGGCGCCCGGAGCAGGTCGAAGTAGTGCGACCAGTCCCAGTACGGGCCCGGGTCCCAGTGCATGCCGCGCACGTTCGCCGGCAGGATGCCGGGGACGTTGTCGTGGCCGATGATGTGGTCGCGGTCGAGCGGGATGTCGTAGCGGTCGGCGAGGTAGCGGACCAGCTTGGCCGAGGTCCGGTACATCGCCTCGGTGTACCAGGTGCCCTGGGCGGCGAAGCCCTCGTGTTCGAGGCCGATCGCCTTCGCGTTGACGTACCAGTTGCCGGCGTGCCAGGCGACGTCGGCGCCCCTGACGTGCTGCGCGATGTGCCCGTCGGCGGAGCGGAGCGTGTAGTGCCAGCTCACGTAGGTGGGATCCTGCACCAGCCGCAGCGTGGTGTCGTAGCTGCCCTCGGTATCGTGGATGACGATGTATTCGACCTTCTGCCGGGCCGGCCGGTCGGAGAGGTCGTGGTTGCCGTAGTCGCCGTCCCCGAACGCCTCGTAGGGGGCCGGGATCCACTCGCAGGAGATGTCGCGCGGGCACTCCAGCCCGTCGGGGCGGGGTCGGCCGGGCAGGCCGAGCCGGTCCAGCCAGGAGCGCTGCGGGACGATCCCGGGCCGGGCGGCAAGACTGATCCGGTGGCCGTCGTCGGTGGTCCGGGTGGCGCCGTCGGCGATGGTCCGGTACACCTCGTCGGCGAAGGCCGCGGCGGCGTCCGCGCGGTCGCTGCCGGCGTACCGGGCCACCGCGCCGTACCAGGCCGCCGGGTCGCTGGCCCGCCCCGTCGGCCCGGCCAGCGATTTCTGGTACGACGCCAGCAGCGCCGCCCCACCCCGGATGTTCGCCTCCGGTTCGGCACGCAGCCTCGCCCGGTCGACGCCGGTCAGCGCGGCGGCGGAGTCCAGCGTCTGCCCGCCGGGCGGCGCGGCACCGCTCCCGTCGCCGACATGTGGCCCGGCGGAGGTGCCGGCCGGGCTGGCCGGGGTGCTTGCCGGGCGGGCGGGGCGGGCCGGGTCGCCGCGCCGGTCCTCGCCGTGCTCGGGATGTTCCTCCGGTTCGCCGGCCAGTCCCGCGACGTCGGTGAGGTGCATCGGTCCGTAGCCGCCGCTGGTGCTCGGCGTGCCGGCGTTCGTGTCCCAGCGGGACTCCAGATAGGAGACGCCGAGCAGCACGCTCTCCGGTACACCGAACTCGGCGGCCGCGGCGGCGTACTCCCGTTGCCGGTCCTCGGGTGGTGCGGCGGTGGCGGGCGCGGTGCCGGCCGGCAGCAGCGCGGCGACGCCGGCCACGGCGGTGCTGAGCGCGATTCGCCTGCTCAGTGCAGTTGTGCTGCGACGCATGGAACCTCCCAGAGCCGGGGGTGGGCTTGCTGATCACCCTCCACCCGCCACCCACCGGCGGTCAATACATGCCGAGGAAGGTCATCATCATGTAGAAAGTTTTCATCGATACCGAGAGTGTTGGGATGGTCATGGTGGCGCACACCATCCGCGACCGGTCTGACACGAAACGAATCGATCCAGATCGTGGGTTGCGTTTGGATAACACCCTTCTCTAAGGTTGGGGACCGTCGAACCGACGGCAGGTCGCCCAGCCCGGGCGGCGACGGTTCGACACCGCCGAATCGTCACAGAGAGCGAGCCGGGGACCCGGGCACCATGGGGTGAATCCGCGTCGCACGCGGAAGGGCGACAATCTTCCCGCCCGAACCCGTCAGCTAACCCGGTAGGCGGGCTACGGAAGAAGGAGTACGGACCCCGGTGGCTCCCCCTGCCCCACCGCGGTCGCCATCCCTCCGGCCGGCATCTCGCGCCGGAGCCGGGACGGCGAAGCCGCACACTCGAAGGTCCATTCTCGCCATCGCACTCACCGTGCTCGCCAGCGCCGCCGTGCTCTTCACCGGCACGACGCCGGCGCTCGCCGAGCCGTCGGTGGCCGAGATCGAAGAGCAGATCGACGTCGCCTGGCGCAAGCTGGAGCCGGTCATCGAGAAGCACAACTCCACCCGCCAGGACCTGACCGCGAAGAAGAAGCAGGCCGCCGCCCTGCAGAAGAAGATCGCCCCACTCCAGTCGCGGATCGACGCGGCGATGGACCGGGTCAGCGACTTCGCCGTGCAGGCGTACAAGGGCGACAAGGCCTCGACCTTCAACGCGCTGCTCAGCAACAAGTCCCCGGCCGCGCTCGTCGGCCAGCTCTCGGTGCTCGACCAGTTCGCCCGGCAGCAGCAGCGCGAGGTGCAGGCGGTCGTCGACCTCAAGAACAAGTTGGCCGCCCAGAAGGCTCCGCTGGACCGGCTCGTCAGCCAGCTCACCAAGACCGAGAAGGAGCTGGCGGCGAAGAAGAAGGAGATCGACGCCGAGATCGACAAGCTCCAGGAGCTGCGGATCAAGGCGTACGGGAACGGCTCCGCCGGCCCGCTGCGGCCCGCACCCTGCCCGTCGACCTACCCCGGCGGCGCGGCCGGCAAGGCGGTCAAGTTCGCCTGCGCCCAGATCGGCAAGCCGTACAGCTGGGGCGCGGACGGCCCCGGGGCGTACGACTGCTCCGGCCTGACCCTCGCCGCCTGGCGGCAGGGCGGTGTGTCGCTGCCGCACAACGCCCGTGCGCAGCGTGGGCAGACCAAGCGGATCAGCCGCTCCGACCTACGCCCCGGTGACCTGGTCTTCTACTACGCCGACCTCAGCCACGTCGGCATGTACGTCGGCGACGGCTGGATCGTGCACGCCTCCCGGGCCGGTGAGCCGATCAAGATGAAGCGGATGGACGACGGCCAGATCCACAGCTTCGGCAGACCCGGCTGAGTCACCCGACCTCTCGTACGGCAGAGCCCCCGTCGCACCCGCGACGAGGGCTCTGCCGTGTCGTTCCCGTGTCGTTCCCGTGTCGTTCCCGTGTCTGTTCGCGTCCAGCTGCGCCGGGCCGGCCTCAGCGGGTCGGCCAGGTGCGCCAGTTCTGCCAGGAGCGGCTCGGGGTGGGACCGCGCTGCCCCTGGTAGCGGGAGCCGTAGACGGCCGACCCGTACGGATGGGCGGAGGGCGAGGAGAGCCGGAAGATGCAGAGCTGACCGATCTTCATCCCCGGCCAGAGCCGGATCGGCAGGTTGGCAACGTTCGACAGCTCCAGCGTGACGTGGCCGGAGAAGCCGGGGTCGATGAAGCCCGCGGTCGAGTGGGTGAGCAGGCCGAGCCGGCCCAGGCTGGACTTGCCCTCCAGCCGCGCGGCGAGATGGTCGCCGAGGGAGATCACCTCCAGGGTGGAGGCGAGCACGAACTCGCCCGGGTGCAGCACGAACGGTTCGCCGTCCGGCACCTCGACCGGCGAGGTCAGGTCGTCCTGCTGCACGGCCGGGTCGATGTGCGTGTAGAGGTGGTTGTTGAAGACCCGGAAGAGCCGGTCCAGGCGTACGTCGATGCTGGACGGCTGCACCAGCGCGGGCTCGAACGGATCCAGCCCGAGCCGGCCCGCCTTGATCTCGATCACCAGGTCGTGGTCGGAGAGCAGCACCGTGCCACCTTAGCGAGTGGCGGGAAGCTCACCGGCCGCGACCTCGCCGAAGGGTGGGATCAGGTCGGTTCGGGGCCGGTTCGGGGCCGGTTCGGGGTAGGTGATCGAACAGGTGTTCGATAGAATGTGCGCATGGCATCCTGGTCCGAATTCGCCTCCGACGAGCCCCGCCTCGCCGACGCGATCCGCGTCCTCATCCAGCAGTACGGGCCGGGTCTCGGCTATCTCGCGACCGTGCGCGCAGACGGCGGGCCGCGGGTGCACCCGGTCTCGCCGGTCATCACCGACGAAGGGCTCTTCTGCTTCGTCGTCGACTCCCCGAAGCGGCGCGACCTCGAGCGTGACGGTCGCTATGCCCTGCACTCGTTCCCGCCCGAAGACAGCGACGACGAGGCGTACGTCGCCGGCCGGGCCCGACCGGTGACCGACCAGGCCCGGGTGGAGCAGCTCGCCGGCAACCTGCGGGCCGCACCCCAGGTCGACTGGCGGCTCTTCGAGTTCACCGTCGACGTGGCGATGGTGGCCCGACACGGCAGCAACGGCGCCACCCCGCTCGCCGGGGAGCGCTCCGAACGACCCGCGGTGCAGGTCTGGCTCGACCCGGCCGGTGCCCTCACCGGCCCCGCTGCCGAGGGCCCGGTCACCGCGGCACGGCGGCGCGGCCGCCGCCGCGCCGCCGAATCCGAGCCGGTCCCGACCCCGTGACCCGTCACCGTCCTGCCGCCTACGGCTCCCGGAACGCCTTCCATGCCTTGATCATTCGGAACACCTGTCCGTACGTGAACTCGTACATGCAGGCGTCGACCGAATAGTCCATGAAATTGTGGATCGGGTCGAGGCCGGGCCTGGTGGCGCAGGAGTCCCGTCGCTCCGGGCAGCCGAACGCGGGCTCCGCCTCGGCGGCGGTGTCGACCACGTGGTCGCCCTGGCCGTCACAGCCATCCTGGAAGGTGTGGTAGAGGTTCAGCCAGTGCCCCACCTCGTGCGTGGCGGTGTCCCCCGCGTTGTAGGGCGCCGCCGTCCCACCCGGCAGCGACTCGCCGAGCACCACCACCCCGTCGTACGGGTCGAGGTCCTGCTTCGGAAAGGTGGCCCAGCCGAGCAACTCCTCGTCCAGCAGTCCGGTGTAGACGTTCAGGGTGTGCTTGCCGCCGACCCGCAGCGCCCGCTTCATCTGCGCCTCGGCCGAGCTCTCCGGCACGATCGGATACCAGGCCGGATTGACGACCCGGTTGACCTGCCTGAGCTTGAACCGGAACGGTGTCCAGGCGCCACCGGTGCGCCCGCCGAACGAGTCGTTCAGCACCTTGACCTGTGCCTCGATCAGCGCCAGCGGGATGTCGCCGCCGGCCCGGGTACGCCGCTCGGCGATGACGTGGAACACCACGTCGACGGTGATCCCGACCTTCCCGTGCGGTACGCCGAGCGGTGCGACACCGACCCGCCGGGCGTACGCCGAATCGACCGCCCGGTCCTGCGCGGCCGCCTCGGCCGCGGTCAGCTCGTTCGGCTCGGCCGCGTGCGGGGCGCCGGGCCTCGCCTTGGCGCGTGCGTTCGCGTGCGGGTCACCGGCGGCCGTGCCGGCGCAATCCGGGTCCACGGCCCCGGCCGACTCCAGCGGCGCCGCCACCACCGGACCGGGTCCGAGCAGCAGGACGAGAAAGACACTCGCCACACCGGTCGAACGCGACGACCATCGCAGTCCACGGAACGCCATTGCCTCACCCTTTGCCTTCACAGAGTGGCGCCGCGATAACGCAGAGCCATAGTTGCAGGTGAGGCGGACGTTACCTGCCGTTGTCCCTGTTGCAAACGAGGCGGCACGGCGTGGTCCGCGACCCGCTCCGACCGGGTGACAGAGCAGCCGTGGGCGTACGCGGGGAGGGCGAGTGCATGATCGGACCCAACCAGGTACAGTGGGGTCCGCTCGCGGGTGTAGTTCAATGGCAGAACATCAGCTTCCCAAGCTGACAGTGCGGGTTCGATTCCCGTCACCCGCTCCAACCTGAAGGCCCTGGTCAGGACGTCAGTCCCAGCCAGGGCCTTCGATGTTCCAAGATTCGTGATCATGTCGCGTGCCATTGGCGTGCCATTAGCCCCGGTGCACCAGGGCACCGGCCGCACCGTCGTCCGGGTCGCCGGACCGCGTGCCATCCGTCTTGCGTGCCTTCTTCTTGGCCTTCTTGCCGCCGGACTTCTTGTCCGCTTTACGGGCGTCCTTCTTCGCCTTCTTGCGTTCGGCCTTCTCCTCGCCGCGTACGGCCGCGTCCAGGGCGGCGGCGATGGCCCGGTCGGCTTCCGCCGTTGCGTGCTGGTAGATCAGCGCGGCTTGTGGTGAGTCGTGGCCCATCCGAGCCATCAGGTCCCGGGTGCTGGCCCCTGGACTTGACCCGATTCGACGGACAGGGTCGATAAGTTGATCTCACGCTAGCTTGCCGAGTGGTCTGCTGGTATAGGCGGTGGCCTCGTAGGCGGCGGGGCTGAGGTAGCCGAGGGTGGAGTGCCGGCGGCGGGTGTTGTACCAGCCCTCGATCCAGTCGAAGATCGCCGTGCGGGCGGCGGCCCGGGTGGGCCAGGCCCGCCGGTCGAGTAGCTCGGTTTTGATGGTGGCGAAGAACGATTCGGCGACGGCGTTGTCCCAGCACTGCCCCTTGCGTCCGGCTGAGAGTTGGACGTTGTGCCGCTTCGCGAGGTGGGCGTACTGGCCGCTCGTATATTGACAGCCGCGGTCGCTGTGGAAGATCACCGGCCCGGTCGGTCGTCGTGACGTGATGGCGTTGGACAGGGCTTGGGCGGGCAGGTCGGTGCGGAGGTGGTCGGCGGTGGCCCAGCCGATGACCCGGCGGGTAGCCAGGTCGATGACGGTGGCCAGGTACAGCCAGCCCTCCCAGGTGTTGATGTACGTGATGTCGCCGCACCATCGGGTGTCGACGTCGGCGGGGCTGGTGGTGAAGTCCCGGCCGACCAGGTCCGGGCGCGGGGTTGCCGCCGGGTCGGGCACGGTGGTGGTGCGCCACCGCTTCGGTGTCCGACCGCACAGACCCGCCGTGCGCATCAGCCGGGCGATCCGTTTGCGGGAGTGCCGCCGGCCCTGGGCGCGGAGTTCGGCGTGTATCCGTGGGGAGCCGTAGGTGCCGGCCGAAGCGTCATACACCTGCGCGACCCGTTCGGCCAGCTCGGTGTCGACCCGCTGGCGGGGCGACGGGCCGGCGGCGCGGTGCTGGTAGTAGGCGGACCGGGAGACCTTCAACAGCTCACAGGCACGCTTCACGTTGCCCTGCTGCGCCTTCTCCGCCTCGATGAACGGGTACACGTTCACCGGGTCTCCTTCGCGAAGAAAGCCGTGGCCCGTTTGAGGATGTCCACATCTTCACGCAGCCGACGGTTCTCCTGCCGCAACCGCGCCAACTCCTCGCGCTCCGCGCTGGTCAGCCCGTCGGTACGGGCGCCGGCGTCGAGGTCGGCCTGTTTGACCCAGTCCCGGACCGCCGTCTCGGTCAGGTCGAAGTCCTTCGCGACCTGACCGACCGTACGGTCACCCCGCCGACACACCTCCACGATCTCCGCCTTGAACTCCGGCGTGAACGCCCTGCGCGGCCGGCGTGGCTTCTTACCCATGCCTTCCATGATGAACATCCTCCCGAGGGCCCACAGCCCCCTGATCTCGGATGTCCGTCAAACCGGGTCAGGCCCACCCCGGTCTGCGCGGCGAGGGTGTTCCCGGTGTGCCGCAGGTCGTGGAAGTGGAGATTCGGCTGACCGACCTTGGCCACGGCCGCTTTCCAGTTGGCGAGCTTGTTGAAGTTGCCGCGCCAGATCGGCCGCCCGTTTTCGGTGGTGAACACGAACGCCTCGGGGTTGTCGTCGACCTCGGCGGCGAGGTGATCCACGATTGCCGAAACCACGGCCGGAGGCAGGCTGACGGTACGTCGGCCAGCTCGGGACTTCGGCGGGCCGAGGACCAGGCCGACGCCCCGCTGTTGGGTGAACGCCTGGCGGACGCGTACCGTCCCCGCCTTGGTGTCGATGTCCTGGCGTTGCACCGCCGCCACCTCGCCCCAGCGCAGGCAGCCGAAGGTGGTCAGCAGAACCAGGGCGCGATACCGGCCCGGTACGGCGTCGGCCAGGGTGAAGACCTGGGCCAGGGTGAGCACCGGCCGTTCGGCCGCTTTCTCCTGGTCCGCGCCTGTGATCCGGCACGGGTTCTTCGGCAGGATCTCGTCTTCCCGTACGGCGGTCATCAGCACGGCCCGCAGCAGCCGGTATGCCTTTGCTGCCACGCTTTCCGAGACGCCGTTGCCGAGCAGTTGCGCCCGCCATTCCCGAATTAGCGGCGTGTCCAGCCGGCCCAGTTCGACGCCGCCGAGGTACGGCGCGATGTGCTTGCCGAGCAGCCAGCCGTAGAGATGGATGGTGCGCGGCCGGAGGTTGGCGCGTTGCTCGATCCAGCGGGCGGCATACTCGCCGAGCTTGATCTTCGACCGCTCAGGGTCGGTCCACTCCCGCCGGGCAATCTGCGATTCGACCAGGACCAGGTAGCGCTCTGCCTCCGACTTCCGGGCGAACGTCTCAGGTGCGGGACGTAGCCGGCCGTCCGGACCCGGGTACCGCGCCTGATAGCGACCGGACGGAAGCTTGCGCACGTTGCCGAACCGGCGGTGCCCATCCCTGTTCGGCATCAGGCGACCCTCCGCATCCCGCTCCACACCTCGGAGGCGGTCAACGGCTCGACCCGTCCGGCGTCGAGGTGCGCGGCCAGGTCGACGGCCCTGATCCGTACGCTCCGGCCGAGCTTGTGGAACGGGATACGCCGTTCCGCGACGAGCCGCCGCACGTACCGCTCACTCATCTGGATTCGGGCCGCAGCCTGCTCGATGGTCAGAACCTCATCCACTGTGCTCAGTCCTCCCCGTTGACCGTCGTGCTGTCTGCGGTTGCCGTAACGTCGGGCGTTGTTCCCTGAGCCGCCCGGTCCTTCGCGGCGAGAAGTTCGGTACGCCAGCGGGCGCGTTCGGAGATGGCGCGCATGAGTCGGTGGGACATGGGTCCGACGTCGGGATCGTCGGGGCGGGCGAGTTCCCAGGCGTGGCGTACGGGTTCGGTGGTGGTGCCCTGGGCGTGGCCGATGCCGGCAAGGTCGGTGGTGATGCCGAGGAGTGCCCGAACCCAGGCGCGGGCGTCGTGTTTGTGGTCGGCGAGGGTCTTGCCGGACCAGTCGCGGGAGGTGAGGATGCGTCGGCCGCCGATGCCGAGGGTTTCCCGCTGGTGGACCTTGCCCTTGCACCGGCCCGGTTTGAGCTTGGCGTGTGCCTTCTTCGGCTGGACGCCGTAGAGCAGCCAGTTGGCGCACCGGTCGGTGCAGGGTGTGATCTGGAGTTGTTGCCAGAGCCGGTCGAGGTGGCGTTGCTGCCGGTCGGTAGCGATGGTGTGGCAGTCGCTGGTGGCTTTGGTGATGTACTTCGTGATGTAGCGGATCGTCCGCGCGGCGTCGTCGGTGCCGGGCATGACGCCGCGCGCGTCGACCTGCTTGCCGAACCGGACGACGTGCGCGGGTTCGGCGTCGGGGTCGGAGTCGATGGCGTCGAGTGCTTCGGTCCAGGTGGTCAGCGGTTGTCGGGTGTCGGGATCGACCCAGGCCGCCGTTTGCTCGTCCCAGACTGGTGGCCGGTCGCGGGTGTAGAGCTGCACGTCGACGGATGGCCACCACACTTGGTGGTAGGTGGCCGCCGCCACGGTGCGCAGCACGTCACGCGGGATGGTGCCCCGGATGGCGAAGTGCGCGTGTGGGGCGAGTCGGCGTTGCGGTTCGACGCAGCCGGCGTACTGGACGTTCCAGCCCTCGCAGCGCCGGAGGTTCTGCCAGAACCGATCGAGGAGTCGGGGGAAGTGGACGGCGTCCCAGGCTGCCCGGCGGTAGTCGTACCGGTCGGGGTTGACTGGAGTTCCGTCGGACAGCACCGGCCCGTATGAGTCGAGAGTGAGGGTGAGCCACATCGACGGCTGGTAGGCGGTGCCGTCCGGGGCGGTGTAGACCTTGCCGACGGTGCGGCGCTCGACCTTGCGGCGGGGCAGGTCGGGTGCGTCCTGCCGCCGCCTGGTCGAGCGCTTGCGCCGCCGGCCGGTGTCCTCGTCGCCCTGGCCGTCGTCGCCGGACTGGTGAGGCGGACCGACCCGACCGCGTAGCCCTTCGGCCGTGATCGCCTCCTCCACCTCGCGGATGGCCTCATCGAGGTCTTCGACCTGCTCCCACTCGGAGGCGCGGGCCGCTTCGTCGCGGCCGTATTCCAGATGTGCCCGCAGCACGATCAGCGCCTTCTGCTCCTCGGTCGCGGGTTCCGGGCCGGGCAGGGGTTCGTCCGTGCGGTGCCAGCCTTCTCGGATCTGTGTCTGCCGTAGCCGGCGGTGCTTCTTCGCGCAGGTCGGGCACTTGTCCTCCCGGGTCGCGCCGCAGGGCAGGTCGATGACCTCGGTCTGCCCGGTGTTCAGGTCGGTGCGGCGCATGGCGAGGGGGCGGATGCAGACGCCGTATTCGGTGGCGACATCTTTGAGGACGTCGACGGCGCGGGGTAGGCCCATCCGTGCCGCCCGCGACCCCGGCCGGGGTTGCTCCGGAGTCGGGGCGGACAGGTCGATGCCGGGCAGGGTCGGTGCCGTCATCGGGCGACCTCAGCGGAGCGGGTGGGGTGGACGACGCCGAGCGGAGGCAGCACCGCCGACGAGCCCGGCCGCGATGCCGGTACCGGGGCGTAGACGACCGGCGTACGGTCCTGGACCGGTTCAGGGTCGACGGCGACGGGTTCCGGGTCGGGGTCGTTGACGACGGCCGGCGCCTGGTCGTCGGTGGCCGCGATGGTGGCGGGTGCGCTGGACAGGACGACCTTGACCAGGGCGAGGAAGGCGAGGGAGGGAACCGCAGCCACTATCCAGCCCCAGACCGACGGTTCGGCTTCGGCGACCTGGGCGGCGAGGGACAAGATGGCGAAGCCGACCAGGAGCACGGCCACGAACCCGACCGGACGACCGGCCCGACGCCGGGCACGGATCTCAAGCCCGAGGTAGATGGCCATCAGCTCGACGGCAACCGCGTTGGCCCAACCGATCCAGTCGGGTTGGCCGTGCGCGACGGTCAGGTCATGCACATGAGTGAACGCGGCAGCGCCAGCCATCCCGCCGATGGCGAGCAGGATCAGCAGCCGGGCAGCGGCTTCGAGGCGTACCCGCATCATCGGCCCGCTCCCGTCCGCTCGCTGCGCAGGTCCCGGACGACGTGGGCACCGTCGATGGTCCAGATGGCGCGGATGGCGTGTTCGACGCAGGTCCAGGCACGGCCGCCGGTCCCGTGCTCGATCTCGATCAGGCCGAATCGGTCGCAGGTCGGCTCGCCGGGGTGGAGGGTGCACGGGTTCATCGGTTGCCCTCCTCCTCGTCGGGTCGGATGGTCAGGTCGACGCGGATGCGCCGGTACCGCAGTTCGGTGCGGTGGTGGAGGAAGGCAGCGATACCGCGCAGGGCAGCCGCCGCCTTGTCGGGTGGTGCGGTGAGTCGGATGCGCAGCGGCCGGCGGAACGCAGCCGCGATGCGGTTGAGGGGTGTCATGGCTGGTCACCTCCGGGCCGGTCGGATGGTGGTGCGGATGTTGTCGGGCGGTTCGCCGAGCGTGGCGACGGCTTCGGACAGGCAGCGCCACAGCGCCCACGCCTCGTCGGGTGTGAGGTACATGCGGCGGCGGCCGGCACCTACGGCGAGGTAGACGGGGTACGGGTCCGGGCGGTCCGGGTCGACGCGCACCGATACGGCCGTGCTCTGCCCGCTGTCGTTCGGGGTGCGGAGACGGTAGAACCGTCGTCCGGTCGGCTCGGTCATGCCTGCTCACCGCCGTCCTTGTCCGGGCCCTGCCGGAGGAGGTTGAGGAGCGCGTCGGGCAGCAGCGGCCCGGCGGAGCGCTGTCGGGGCAGGGATGGCCGGGTGGGTTCGGGCGCGGTTTCCCGGCCGACCTGGGCGAGGATGTCCGCCGCATCGACCGGAGCCGGGTACGTCGCGGCCATGGCCCGGATCTCGTCGTCGGAGATGTAGGAGAAGCGGACTCGGGCGGGTTCGGGAGTGCCGTCGAGGATGACGTACCCGACGCCTTTGGCCCAGCGCGGCATCTGGTCGGCAAGCGCGCCCCGATCCCGGGCACCGTCACCGAGCACCATGTCGACCTGCGACGCTTCGGTCAGGCCGAGGGCGATGCGGGTGGGGAACAGGTCCCGGAACGGCAGGACCTCCTTGCGCGGGTCTTGCAACGCGGCCACCACCAGGACGCCGACGCCGGCACCCTGCGACAGCAGCAGCCCCAGCGACGCGGCGATCCGCTTGCGCAGTTCGACATCCTGGAGATAGGCGGTAAGCGCGGCCATCTCGTCGATGACGACCACGACCAGGGGGTCGGCGACGGTCGGAGTGTGGACCCGGACCGAGCCGGCAAGCCTGGCCTGCCGTTCCCGCATGACGGTGACGGCCTCGTCCAGGAGGTCGGCCATGGCCTCGAACGACTTGCAGGCGAACCGGGCGAACATCGGCCGCCCCATGGCGAACTCCATCCCGCCCTTCGGGTCGATGACCCAGAGCCGGACCAGACCGGAGGCGATCCCACCGCCGAGTGTCCGGACGAGGGACCACAGCACCGAGCCCTTGCCGCGCCGGGTGGCGCCGCCGACCAGGACGTGAGTCGCCAACAGGTGCAGGCACCAGGTACTCAGGTCATCCCGCCTGGCCAGCGGCAGCGCGGTGAAGTCCGGCACCGCCGGGACGTCGAACGGTGGGACGACAGCGCGGAGCGCGTCAGTGCGGACCAGGACCAGGTAGACGACGCTGGGCCGGTCGCGGAACCGAACGGCATCGACCGCGCGGAGCAGCCACGCCCACCGCCCCGACCGGGTAGGCCGATCGTCGGGATGCTCGGAGTAGACCCGGGCATGCCGGCGCCCGAACGCGTACGCCAGGTTCGACGTGACCCGCTGGAAGTCCTCCGGCGTCTGACCGCGCACCATCCGGACCGCCAGCACGTCCAACGCCGGATCGGAGCGCACCGACAGCAGCCGGGGCAGAACCGTTTGATGGTCGTACCGTTCGGCCAGCCCGCACAGGGTCATGGCTTCGCGCCACACCCGGCGGTAGACGGTTACCCGGCGGAACCAGCCCAGCAGCGGACCAGCGAACCAGGCCCACCACGATGCTTCGTGCCGCCACCGCCACACCGCCGACGCCCCGCCGACCAGGACCAGCAGGGTGACGAGACCTTGCCCGCCATAGTCGAGGTAGACGGTGAGAAGGAACGCCGTCGACACGGTGGCGACCGGGTGGCGTAGGCACCACCACAGCGCCCGCCAGCCCCAGCGGAACAGCAGGCCGGGAATCACCAGCCACAACGGCAGTTCGAGCCGCTTGGGCCGGATCACCATCAGGTCCCCGGCCGAGGTCATCACCACTTCACCCCGAGGCCGCCCGATCATCGGACACCCCGCAGGGATACGAACCGGCCCGACGCGTCCCGAACCGCCGGCAGCGGCAGGACGAGCTGATCAGCGCACAACGGGCAACGGCCGTCCGCGCTATCGGTCGGGTCGAACCGGGACTGACACACACCACACCGCGACCGCAACTGGGCCGTACGGCGCCTACGCTTGGACACGTCAAAGACCTCTCTCGCCATGAGCAGGGGGATTTGGCAAAGAGGGGCGGGGCTGCCGTCCGCCAAGACCAGACAGCCCCGCCCACCCAGCAGCGGTCAGGCCGCCGCCAACGACGGGTCACGGGTGACGCCGGCCGGGGCACGCATCCCGGTGGCCCGCAGCGAGTACGCCATCCGGCCGTTGTTCGCCACGTACGGCGTGACGGTCATGCCGTCGAACTCGACCGCCTCGAACGGCACGCCCGTCGGCGGCACCGGCTGGACGTCGGCCGAGATCTTCACCGTCGTCTCTCGCGAGCGCTTCCCGAGTTCCGGGTCGAGGTCCATCACGCGGACCTGCCACACCCGCTGACCCGTCACCTTGTCCTTGGCCGGGGTACGCCGCCCCGTCTTCTCGTCGTAGTCCTCCACCTCACCCAGTGACTCGGGCACCAACGCGCACCCCGCCGGGAACACGTCCTCACACCGGACCGCGAACCGAGTCCCACCACGCAGAGCCATCGCCCCAGACCTCCGAAGCCTGTCTGCCAAGTAATCAACTTGGCTGCCATGTATGAGCTTCGAAGGTATGGCGACTTGGCAGACAAGTCAACGAGTCGATCGGAAGTTGTCTGCTTTGGACAGAAAAGTCCCTACGGGCGCGCGTCGAGAGAGGCCGAGCCCGACGGAGGCGGGAACGTCAGGAAGTCGGTAGGCCCGAGGCGGACGACGACGGCGAGGCCGACAGGAGCGACCGCAGGGCTTCTGCCCGTGCTTCGATGATCCGCATTCGCGCGGTGTGCTCGGCCGGGTCGCGGTGTGCGGCTTGGCCGGTCATCTGGCCGGGCCACTTGCGGTAGTGCAGTCCAGGTTCGGCGATGAAGTAGCCGTCACTGACGACGTTGGCCGCGATGAGCAGGCCGGTGTCCTCGGAGGCGGGTAGGGCCATCCAGCCGCCGAGGGCCAGGAGGAGATCCCGGCGCATGCACAGGGTCGCCGGGTGTACAGGTGCCCGGTAGTCGTTGGCCTTCCAGAAGGCGAGGACGGCACCGCGGCTGATCGGTCCGTCGGGTGGGTCCTTGTCCCATCCGTGTGTTGACCCGTCGGGGTGCAGGTCCAGGACCCGCGACGTGACCCAGCCGAGGTGCGGATTGTCGGTGAGGGTGGCGATGTCTCGGGCGAGCGCGCCCGGGGTGAGTTGGTCGTCGGCGTCGAGGACCTTGACGAACTCGCCTTCCGCCCGTGCCAGGGCGAGGGTTCGGGCGACGCCTGGGCCGCCGGGCCGGCCGTTGCCGGCGAGGATTCGGGGATCGTCGGGGAGCTGGTCGAGCAGTAGCCCGTCCTGCCCGTCCTCCTGGACGAGCCACTGCCAGTCCCACCCGTCCGGCATCTTCTGCCCGGTCAACGACCCGTAGGCGTCGGCGAGGTATCCGACGCTGGGCCAGTGAACCGGTGTGACGACCGAGACGAGTCGGCTCAAGCGTTCCACCGCTTCAGCTTCGTCGTGAAGCAGAGTTCCGTCCGGTCACCGGGGAAAACGACATCCGCGATCTCTACCACCCGATCCCGGATGTCGTACGACGTCTTGCGCACGTCCAGGACGGCAACCCCGGCTTCGATTTCGAGTAGTTCCGCCTCGTCCGGCAGCGGCGGCCGGGCCTGTACGACCTCTTCGATCCGGTCCAGCTCGATACCGACGGTGGAGAGTTGGTGTTGGGTGCCGCCGGGCCAGGGTTCGTAGTCGGCGGACAGCAGTTGCTTGTTGCCCTTTACCAGGTCGTACGGCAGGTAGGAGTACGACGCCGACAGCGGGGCGGTTTCGTGCCGGGAACTGGTCCAGTAGACCCGCCGCAGCAGCGGTGCACCGACCGGCAGCCCGAACGCCGCCGCCATCTCCTCGTCCGCCTTCACCTGCGAGTACTCGGCGTGGAACCTGAGATCATCGACCGTCAGACCGGTGTCATGCTCGGTTCCACCGGTCCGCCGCCGCTCGGCCTCGTCGAGCAGTACCCGGTCCTTCTCCCACTGGTACCGCTCGGTGTTGCGCCGGCGGACCCGCTGCCGAGGCGCCCTCACGTAAGTTCCCCGACCCTGCTCGGCCCGGACCAAGCCCCATTCCCGAAGCTGCCGGATGGCGTTGCGCACGCTCGTCCGGGACAGGCCGGACGAGTCGGCCAACTCCGTCTCGCTCGGCATGGCCGTACCCCGGGGAAGCTCGCCGCTCTCGATCCGGGCGCGCAGATCCTCCGCAAGCTGAAGGTAGCGCGGACGCCAGTCACGAGAGTTCACGGCGCTTACGCTACCGCCTAGACGTTGATACGTCTGCCGGGCCGTCGACCTGTCGCGCCGGTCAGTCACCGCCCTCGTCCCCAAGCAGCGGATCTTCTCGAAGCTGCCAGGCTCCGACCGGGTGCGAGAGGTGGATGATCTCGGCGAGGATGCGGCCGGTCTGCGCGAACGTGAGCAGCACGGTTTCGGTAGACCCGTGGCGCGTGACGTCGACCTTCAACAGCGGAGCGTGCGCGGCGCCGCGATCGGCGACGAGTTGGACGCTGAGCCAGCCGCTGCCCTCCCGGCCGACGGTCGCCATCCGGCTACGGTGCCTCGTGTCCGCCGCCACGCAGCCCTGACACCAGACGGGGCAGGCGTCACGCCGCAGGTCCCTCGTCCACGGCAACCCTGCGGCGTTGTGGTCATTCCCGGCCATCGTCGTCTTTCCGTGGGGGAGTGAATCCGGCCTGGTGCAGCAGCTCGTCCAGGTGCCGAGCGAGGCGCCATACCTCGGCCAGCCGAAGCACCGCCCCGCCGGATCCCCGCCACCGGCCGACAGCATGAAGCCCGATCATCGGCTGGCCTGCCTGCCCGGCGAACAGGTACACGACGACGTTGCCACCGCCGCGCCGGTCGCCGAAGCTCCGTACCGGCCCCTTGTGGTGGCGAAGCGGGTGCTGCGTCTGCGGCGGCACCACGAACTCACACCGCTGAGGCACGCACCACGACGGATGTGCTACCTCGGGCCGCTGTCGAGGCGCCCTGCTCACCGGGACCACCTCCCGCCACGTCCCCGGAACTCCTGCCCGAGCGTCAACAACGGCACCTCTCGCCAACAGACGTACTCACGCGTTCGAGCCGTAGCCCAGGACGGCGCAGCGGGCCGAGGAGTCGCGTAGGCCACGACTCGGCGGGTGGACGGCGCCGACCTTGGCCGTCGACTGTGGCGCTCAGGCGACCGCCAGAACGCGAGCCAGACAGGTAAGCGAACACGGCGCATCACGACCTCCTTGCAGGGTGATTGAGAGAGCCGATGGCCGGCTTCCTGGCGGAGGCTGGACCGGCCACCGGCCCGATGACGGCACGGCGCACCGCCCGGAGAGCGGCGTCGGGTATCGCCGTGCCCGCTCAGGCACACGCGTGGGGACGCGTCGAACCACTGCTCAGCGCGTCAGTGCACTTTGGATGTGCGGCCGGGGCGACGGCATGCCAACCCCTTGCCAGACCAGCCACCCCGACCGCACCCCTGAAAGGTACCTACAACCAGGCAGCTTGTCTATACATCCATGATGGCGATGAATGGCTGCCGAGAACACGGCAGACAGGTACGGTGATGCCCGTGCCAGCCCCGCACAGACAGCCCCGGTACCGTGCCATCGCAGACGAACTCAGACGCCGCATCACCGCAGGTGCGATCCCAGCCGGCGCCCTCATCCCCTCCGAGAGCGCACTTACCGCAGAGTTCCGCGTCGCCCGAGGAACCATTCGCGAAGCCATCAACGTGCTTCGCAGTGAGGGCTTGGTCGTCACCGAACACGGTCGAGGGACCTATGCTCGTCCCAACCTGCCCATACGTCGACTCGGCCCCGAGCGCTACCTGAACCGACTCCCGCAGCCAGGAGACGAGGGCACCGGGCCGGAAAGTGATCGACTTTCCGATGAGCAGGTCGACGCCGAGTATCACGAAGTCTCGGCGGATCCCGAACTCGCCGAGATGTTCGAGGTCGAACCTGGAAGTGGGCTGCTCAAACGCCGTCTACTGACCAGCGCCTACGGGGTGCCACAGCAGCTGACCATCGCGTACTACCTGCTCAACATGGTCGCCGGGACACCAGTTGCCGATCCAGGCCGTGAACCATGGCCAGGTGGCCATGTCGCACAGCTGCAGTCACTCGGCGTCGCGGTGACGAAGGTACAAGAAGTTGTACGGGCACGTGTGCCCACAATCGACGAAGTCAAGGCCCTCCGACTACCGATCGGCGTTCCGGTCCTCACCGTGATCCGCCGGACGTACGCTGAAGCGCGAATAGTCGAGGTTGCCAGCAGCATGGTGCTCCCTGCGGATCGTATCGCCTTGGAGTACGAGATCCGGGTATAGCTCTCCACGTCCAGCCGCCCAGATTTTCTACACGCCTTCAAGGCGGCCCTTGACGGGCCGCACGCGCCGCCGCCTGGGCGCGTGCCAGCCGCTGCCGCTGTCGCTCTGCGGCCGTCGCGCCGGACGCCCGGCGGCTGGCGCGGAGGCTGGAAGCCCGCTGGGCCGCCGCAGAACGACAGACCGTTGACGGGTGAAGTGGGGGCCGGGCAGCCGGCCGGGCCGCGCGGCCACGAGCCCGCGCGGCGTAGGGGAGGGCACGCCGGCCGCGTCGGCGAGCTGGCGGCGGTCGCGGGGGTGCGGCTACTGTGCCTCCGGCGGGGG
This sequence comes from Plantactinospora sp. WMMC1484, assembly GCF_049315195.1. Classification (NCBI taxonomy): domain Bacteria; kingdom Bacillati; phylum Actinomycetota; class Actinomycetes; order Micromonosporales; family Micromonosporaceae; genus Plantactinospora; species Plantactinospora sp. WMMC1484. Next base: position 1,131,736 of record NZ_CP186055.1, on the reverse strand, counting down.
CGCTCCGGCTCCAGGATGGCCGGGGCTGCGCCGGCGGGTCACGGTCCGTGGGTGGTTGCGGTAGGCCATCCCGCCTGCCATCGACCCGGGGCGAGCCGAGCAGACCACCGCCCGACTCGCCAGCGTCCGAGCCTGCGTCAAGGTCCGCTTGACGTGGCGGGCCGGGCGGTGGCCCGCTCCCCAGAAGGGCGGGTCGACGGCAGACGGGATGGCTCCCCACGGCCCTCTGTCTAAAGCTGCCGGGGCCTGGTCAAATTAGCCTCCAGCGCCAGCCCGCACACGGGCCCCACGCCCGCAAGCCAACCCGGCCTATCCTGGCCCATCCATCTCATGCTTGTGATGTCAAAGAGCACCGAGCGATGCACCCCTCAGTTTCGCTACACGTCCAGCGTGCCGTTCCTCATGGGTCAAATAGAACGCGGGCGGTCGAGTTGAAGGATCACCCTTGGTCTCATCTGTCGACGTATCCCAACCAAGGACTTCAGCCATCCTTGCAGCCACGGCCCGCGCAAGGGGCGGCGGAACAGCATTTCCAACCTGCCGGTATTGCTGAAGTCGCGGAAGAGGGTCGGGCCAAATGAAATTGTCGTCCATTCCTTGGATGCGCGCGCTTTCTCTGACCGAAATTACCCGGTCATACTTGTAATGCACCGGTCGAAGCGGCGAGAAATTCCCCGATCCTGCTCGCAGCGTGTAACTAAGTCGGTCTGCGTGAAGACGGTCGTGGAATGATTTCTTATCACGGGTTCCCGGCAGCAACTTCCGGAAGGCCTCAACCATTTTCGCGCTGTGCATCGTAGGCTCGTGATTAGGAATATCGCGAGCCCGGTCAGTCCCGACGTCCGGCAGATCGCCGATTGCATCCGCAACGGTCAGATAGGGTTTCGTTTCCCCGAACAAATCTACTGTTGCTGCTGCGGTGTGAGTTGGTGTCGGAAATTCGAAATTGACCCCTGCGGGAAGTCCGACTAGAAAGAAACGCTTTCGCGCTTGCGGGACTCCGTATTCGGCAGCGTTGAGGACCGAGGCGTAGACTTCATAACCCAATCGGGCTAGCTCAGTCTGCAGCTGATCCGCCAAGCCCCCACCCTCCATCTTCGTAAGATTTGGGACGTTTTCGAAGATGAAGGCGGTTGGAGAGAGGTCCCGAACGATATCAGCGAAGCGGAAGATCAGGTTTCCGCGCTTGTCGTCGAGGCCTCGCTGCTTTCCTGCGATGCTAAATGGCTGACACGGCGGGCCGCCTGCGATCAGGTCCAGCTTTCCCTTGATGTCGGCGATTTCAAGAAGTTCCGCGCCACTCGTCGAGGCGAGATCCGCGACGTGCCCGTAACCACCCCTGTACTGATGGTTGTAGTTGAATGTCCTGATGCTGGGTGCATCATGATCGAAGCCTGCGAGCACTTGGATGCCTGTGTCGAGTAGGCCGGTGGAGAGTCCGCCGCACCCGCAGAACAACTCAATCGCTCGTGGCGTCATATCAATCTCGTTTCTGTCCTGCGCACAAACCTGCGTTGTTGCTCTGAGAGCTTGAGCTGATATGTGGCGGCGTTCTGCACCACCAGCTGGGCCGGTTCCTCCGTAGGGTTGAACTCAAGGATGTGAACCAGGGAGTCGTAGTCTACCTTGATGGCAATCGGCCTCACCTCATGGCCCGGGAAGTATACCCGAGAAAAGGCAACCATCGCACTGATCTGCACCCTGTTAATCGCATCCGGTGCCGCCTTCGCTTCAACAGGGAGAATGACCGGTTCCTCGTCGTCGCGTAAGGCTACTGCGACATCCAGCTCGTCTAGCTCTGCTTGGCCGATGCCGATGACACTCTTCCTGACATGGCTCCGGAGCCGATAGGTGCGCAGGCCAGTGAAATGGTCGAGCAGGGAGCAGTAGTTGACCACAGTCAGCAGAGCTTGCTCATCGAACTCCGCGATTGCCTCCGGAAGAAGGCGTCGGACCGGCAGTGGTGTTAGGTCAAGCGCCTCGGTCACTGCGCCTTGAGGAAGCGGAATAATTGTCGACTCGCCGACCTCGAAGCGATAGCGGCCGCGCCCAACTTGGCGGAGGATGTAAAAGCCTGCGTTAAGAATCTCCTCCGGGAGCACCGTCCTTGATCGCATCCTATAGATGACGTCGGCCGGATTGCGGACCGTGATCCCCAGGTCAAGAGCGGCCTGTCGGACGTCGTCCAACGTGAAGTCTAGAAACGTAGCGCCGGAAGTGTACTTTTTGGTGAAAATCCGACGCAAGATAGGCACGTACACAGCGCTGGTTAGGCCGTGCGTCTGGAGGGGACGATCGAGGCTCGGCATGCCGAGCAGGCTACCTACCACTGACGCTAGATGGGGGATGGCGCTCCCGGTTTCGCCCAACGTCCATGAGCCAGCCGCAGACGATTGGTCCGACTTGCAAGGCCAGGGCTGGCAGGTCGGTCGCCTTCATGGGGCGTCGACCCTCGTAGGGCACCCGCTGATGCGTCGGAGCAACAGTAACTCCTCCGACGAGGTTGGTATCTGCCGGAGGGATCGCCTGTGGTGCTCGTACGACGAGCGTGTCCTACGCCGAGGGCTGGACGATGACGGACGGTAAGTGAATTCTGCCTGGCAGCAACGAGGCTTGGATCTGACGCCAACCCAGTGAAGCGAGCGGCCCCCGGGCCGCGGCGATGCTCACGGCAACGGTTCCAGCGCGGCGCGTCCGCTCCGGCGCAGGTGCCAGGCAGCAGCGGTTGCTGAGCCTGGGGTCAGCCGGTCCACATCCGCTACTGGAAGCGAGGGGACCACTTGACCCCACGTCTCAACCTACGTACCGTCACGCTCCGTAGCGAATCGCTGGGTGAACCCCACAGCAGCACTGGGAGTGTCCGAATGCCCTCTGAATACGCCAAGTCGCTGGGCGCCCGCCTGCGCTCCATCCGCCAGCAGCAGGGCCTGTCCCTGCAGGGTGTGGAGGAGAAGTCGAACGGGCGGTGGAAGGCCGTGGTGGTCGGCTCGTACGAGCGCGGCGACCGGGCCGTCACCGTGTCCCGCCTGGCGGAGCTGGCCGACTTCTACCGCGTTCCGGTCGCGGAGCTGCTGCCCGACGGCAGCGGGGTGCGGCACGAGCCCACCAGCAAGATCGTCCTGGACCTGGAGCGGCTCTACGACGAGGCCTCCGAGGACCTCGCCTACGTCGCCCGGTACGCCCGCGCCATCCAGCAGCAGCGTGGCGACTACAACGGCCGGGTGCTCTCCATCCGCGCCGACGATCTGCGCGCCCTCGCCATCGTGTACGACGCCTCGCCGTCGGGCCTGATCGAGCGGCTCACCGAGCACGGTGTGCTGGTCGCCGACCCGCGGGCGTTCTTCGCATCCTGACCGCTGGCGTACGACGAGGGGTCGTAGCGCGGCGGTCCCAAGTGCCGCTGCCGCCGTAACGACCCCTCGTCGTGGGCCGACGACCTCTGGCGCTGCTCGACATCGACCGGCTGCGGAAGCTGGCTAGTTCCGTCATGATCACCTTGCGCAGTTCCGGCACACCGAGCGCGAGTAACGGCGGAAGGTGCCGGAAACCGACGGGAGGCGTTCCGGCAGGTCAGAGTCAGCAGGCTGCTCGCCGCGCGACGATGACGGCTGGAGGGAGTGACACGCCTTCGGTGCGTGAAGGCACGAGACGATGTCGGTTGATTCCAGCCAGCAACGCCGACCAAGCTCCCCCGACTGGGGTCGAACCTCCGCCTCCGCCTGGTCGTAGTACAGCAGAAAGTACAGCGACCCACCGCACCATCACAGCCCTCAGCGAACCGGTCGAGGCTGGCGACCTGCGTACCGGGTCGCACGCAGCCGCCTCGCCGGCAATCCATAGGTTCAGGTCGACCGCGCAGTACGCGCAGTACGCGCGGCTACTCGGGGAACGGATCGGAACGCTTGCCACCGCCGATAGAGCTTCCACGGACGGTCAAGCCAGTCGAGCACTCTGCCCTTCGATGAGCGCAGTCGATCATCCTCGTCCCCACGGATGTACAACCCGACGTCAGGGTCTCCCGAGTGCTCGGCCGCATGCCAGTGCGCCACCGCAGCCCGCGATAGATCGTCGACGAGGCGCTGCGGCACACCGGCGCTCCTGAGTGCGACTTCGAGCTGACCCAGGTAGACCTGTAGATCCAGCCAATCGCTCTCACCGCCCTTGGTCCAGACCTTACGGTCGATCTCCACGAGGAGTTCCGCCGCCTTCCGCCGGCTCTCATTGCGACGGCCGACCGAGGCGATCCCGGCCCCGAGAAGCAGTGTTCCCACGGGCAGCAGTTGTTGCAGCAGGGTTGGCTCGCTCACGGAAAAGAAGCTACCGAAGACTGTCCATACTGCCTCAGGTCCGCACGACGGCCTATGGCGACAAGATCATCGGGCACAAGCCGGGCACGACTAACCACGACAAGGGCTGTCATCCGCTGTGAGGCGACAGCAAACCTCGCCCAGGTCCGGACGTCGATCCGACCGATCTGGGATGATCCACAGGTCTCCGCGGCATCAGCGCCGACAGCAACCGGCTGGGACGAGGGCAACCGCCAGCAGCCGAGCGCGGACAGCCGCCCGAGGTCGCAGACGTAGATGGACCCTGCCGGACGGAGCGCACAGAGCTTGTAAGCGAGACGTCCAGGCACGCCTCCGCGTCGTGCCCGTCGTGGATCGATGCTTGATTGGCAACTGCCGAATAGCCCTGTTTCAGGATCAAGGCGCTCCGCGCGGCGCGGGCCGGGCGCGGAAACCGGCTCCTGCGGAGCCGCCGCCCCGGCCGCCTCCGGCGCCGGGGCGAGAAATCAGCCGGCCCGCAACCCACGCCCGCCCCGCGCGTCCACCTGGTCCCGAAAGGGACCACGGGACGAGTCACGCAGCTCCCAGGACAGGCCAGACGACAGCCGGGGCCGAACTGTTCCCCAGAGCCAGCACACGAACCGCGGGCGACCAGTTGCTGACGGCCGCCTCACCGACCACGAGGCCGCTCGCTATCCGGGGTGGGAAGAGGCGAAGAGGGGGCAGGGGTGGAGAAGCTGCCCAAGCGTTACCGCTAGGTGGTCGACGGCTTGAAAAACCGGGAGGAGTGGTCACCCGCCGGCCCGGTCGAGGTGACTCCTTCCGCCTGTCGGACGGCCGCCGGGTACGTCAGGGTTGTCATTCGGTGGCTGGACAGGCCCGAGGCGGAATTGCCGAATGTCCTCCCGGACTGCGCGGGCGGGTGGCGGACGCCGAGTTAGAGCGCCTCCGGCGGGGCCAGATGACTCCAGGTGGAGTTTGCCGACCGGTTCGATGGGTTGGCGGTTTAGGAGGATGCCAGCCCGCCAGCCACCGACCCAGGCAAAGCCGAGCAGGCCAGGGCCAGGGTGAAAAGGTCGTACGTCCGGTCGGGCGCTCCACCTTGTCACCCTCGCCCTGGCCACGGCATGTGGGTCGACGGCTTCAGGATGGCAGTCAGGTCACATGGCTTCGGTGCGATGGCCGAACTGCTCTGATAACCGGCGATGGCCGCCTTACCGAACAGCCACCGTTGATTCACGTGATCAAAAGCCGGCCGGAGGGTTCTTGTACCAACCGGTGATAACGCCGACCAGGTGCTGTAGGTTCTGCGTCCGCATGACCGGCGCTGATGCCTTGATCTCGAAGTCGGCGCTGGCAGGGGTCGTGCGCCAGATGCTGACGCTGGTGACCGGCGCGTTCATGTGTGGGTTCAGCCGTCGGAAGAACTCGATGATTTCCTCGTCGTCGAGGTCCATCTCTTCAGTGAAGACGTGGTAGGTGCCAGCAAGAACGCGCAGCGTACCGACCGATCCGAGAAGCGACTGCTGGCGGAGTTGAAGAGGAGAGAGCTTGCCGTCTGCGACCGCGGCGAGGTCGCTAAAGGCTTCAGTGATGCACTCGAGAAACTTGTGGACGGCCTCGGTGACGGCAGCGTCATCGAGCTCGGTCTCACGCTTTTTACCGATCCGGCCAGCGACTCCAACAGCAACTGCGCGAGTGAGGTCGGCTACATGCTTGGCACCCATGAGATTGGGGTTCTTGGCGGTCATTCGGTCCTGCTCCAGGTCGACGCGACCCTTAAGCAGCGCGTGGTCCATTACCCGATCGAGGGTGCGGTTGGCAATCTTCGAGCCGTCGAACCGAGACCGCAAGGCGCTAGAGATGCCCTTGGCGTTGTCGGCTACGTCCACGAACATCTGCCGGCTGCGGATGTTGTCAGGTTCTACGTAGATGTCGAGGCCGACGAACTCGCTGTCCATGCGCCGGAGGCGCTGCAGTAGATCGTCACGCTGCTGCCGCAGTTGGGCGATCCGGTCATCGGAGCGGGCACGCTCGATGTCCTTGTCCAACTTGTTGATCTGCTCGGTCAAGCTCTTGATCTCGATGTCGACACCAAGGATCCGGTGCTGGCCGTCGATCGTGCTCAAAGGAGACAAGGCACCAACCGACCAAGGGATCTCCAGGTAGCCCAGCCGCCCTTCGGGTGCTCCCTCGATGGCATCGAAGTCGCAGCCACCGTTGTCGCGAGCAAGCAGCGCGGGAGCCACCCAGTCGACCTTCTTGTGGAGGTAGTCGCCGAAGTCCTTTGCGTGGCGTCGATCGACCTTACGGTTGTCCGGGTCAGGCTCCTCCGGGTTAGGCAGCGGCAGGATCACGCTCAGGTCTGCGAGCGGGACCCGGAGGCTGTAGACGGTGCGTCCACCCTGCGTGGAGCGCATGGCGAGGTAGGTGCTGGACCGCTTGACTCCGCTGAGCCGGCTGGGGTCGATCGAGATTGTCATAGGGGCTCCATGTGTCAGACTAGATCTTGGCCGCAACAAGAAGGGCCCTGTCGCGGCGATTAAGAAGTTAATCTGCGAAGCAGCCTACAGTCAACTCCAACTAGGAGTTAAGGCTGAACCTGTCTACTGTCGGCGGCTGGACGGGGACAGTGGACCGACCAGGCCAGGCCGCTGCTCGCGCCCCGGGAGAGGCGGCAGAGAAGTCGACCCCTACGCGACCCCAACCGGTCGCAAGATGAGCACCGCAAGCACGTCCACCGAGCAGGACACGACGAGGCCAGCATGGACGGCCAGGATCGACAGGGGAGCACTCTTAATCCGCGGGTCAACCACGGAGACGGTCGGGGGCGGCTGAACCACCTCGAACTGAGCGACCGCGGCCCGCGGGCGGGCGTGCCATTAGCGTGCCATTGAGCCAGGACAACAAGGGCTAGCCGAGGCCGCTGGAGGCCGCCGCGACCAGGACACCGGCTGGTCAAAGGCCCGATCTTCGACACTTCCCAAGCTGACAGTGCGGGTTCGATTCCCGTCACCCGCTCAAAGAAAATGCCCCGGTCAGGCGGGAAGCCGACCAGGGCGTTTCCTTATCGCTATCGCGCATGTGGCCGCCAAGCGGACTCAACAGCGGCTCCTCGACGGTGATGGCTGGGGCGCGCCGCCGGGTGGTGGCACGCCCCAGCAGGTCAGGCGAGCTGCTTGGCCCGGGTGGTGGTCACCGTCGCGGTGCCGTCGGTGGACAGGCCGGAAATCAGGTACGCCTGGTAGGTGCCGTTTGGCAGCACGGTCCACAGGTCCGGCGTGCCGTCGGTGTTGATGTCGGCGGCCCACAGCGTGCTGATCGTGACGCCGGTGTTCCAGTTCGCTGCCACCTGGTATTGGATGTGGGTCAGCGTGCCGGTGCCGTCGCCGTTGTCGAGCATGGTGACCCCGGTCCACAGGTACAGGTCGCCGGTGGTGGCGTTGCGTAGGAAGAGTGCGAGGCCGGAGGCGGTCTCGGTGCTGGCGATGCTCCAGTTTTGCCAGTCGGAGCCGCCCGTCGGGGTGGCGTTGGTCAGCACGGTGATGACGAAGTAAGCGCCCGGCGCGCCCAAGTTGGGGTGGTAGTCGAGGCGGTACCCGTTGGTGGCGTCACCGGAGATGCTGATTAGGTCCGGGAGGCCGTTGTCGACTCCATCAGCGACGTATCCGTTGACCAGCGTCTGCGGTGAGTTGCCGTTGGCGTCTAGGAGTTGGTCCCGGATGATGGTGTGCACGTTGCCGCTGCGGTACGGGTCGGGCATCGTGCCGTCGCCGGCGCCCCTGATGACCAGGCCGCCGCCGGCGTGAATCCCGCCCGGGTAGTAAACGAGAAAGTCCTCTTCGGTCTCACCGCGGAAGAGGCCGGTGATGATCTGCGCGCCGTCGAACTCGGCGGGGGACGCGGTGCCGCCGACGCCGTTGCCGTGTAGGCCGATGTTGACGGCCGTCTGTACGTGGCCGGTGCCGACGCCGGTCTTGCGGGACTTCAGGCCGAGCGCGGACCAGACGCCGGACCCGAGTCCGGTGTCCGGGCCGCCGACAGTGACCAGGTCAGCGATGCCATCGCCGTTTAGGTCCTTGTCGACCTGGCCGGCGGTGATAGTGGGTGGAGTGGGCTTGGCGGCCTGGGCGGGCAGGGCCGGGGCGAGCGCGGTCAGCGCGAGCGCCACGGGCGCGGTCCAGGCGAGCATGCGACGGGAGTGGACGGAAGCTGTCATGGGTTCCCTCGTGCTTTGAGGAGTTTGGCGATCGGACAGTACTGGACGACGGCAATCGCCGCCCTTGCCTTGTCGCCGACAAGTCCGAGAAGCACATCAACACTCAAGCCGGTGGCACGGAGCCCCAAACCGCCGTCACGACGACGGCAACAGGAGCAGTGGAGAGCGATCCGCCAGTCCCAGCGGTGAACCATCCCGAGGCCATGCCCGTACGGCTGCCACAACACCGCAACGACCCCGCGAACCGGCAGCACTCCTGGAAAGGCTATCAACTGCGCTTACACAGTGGCCGCCGCCCGTGCCCCCTACGTGCCCGTAGCGGCGGGAAGCCACGGGGAACGACGGTCAACCACGGGCACCGTGACCAGGAGCGCGGCCCGTTGACCTTGGCCAGGACCGGCACCCCAGCGAGTTCCCAAGCTGACAGTGCGGGTTCGATTCCCGTCACCCGCTCCAGCCTGAAGGCCCTGGTCAGGACGTCAGTCCCAGCCAGGGCCTTGGTTATTCAAGGGCGGCGAACATGCTGAGTGCAACGTGTGACTGACCAGGATGCCGGCCACCCCTTCGGATCGTCGGCGCTTCGCGTCCGACCCATCGTGCCGCCATCGGATGTGGCCTTGCCCCTGGTCGGCTCTGGTGAGTACGGCAAATCTACTTGCGGGGGTACGCGGCCTGTAGCACCTCTCGAACGAGATCACTCGGGCGGCGATTCGTCAGCTCTGCCACCTTCTGGATCATCTGGAAAGTCTGGTCATCGACTCGCACACTGAGTCTGTGCGAGGTCCCGCCTTCTTTTGAGAGAGACGGTCGGCCGACCCGTCGAGGAGTGAGCTTGCTGACGTCGTATCCTGCCTCCGCTTCGGCCGTGAGATCGGCCTCTACCTGGGGGGTAAGGGTGACCCCGTTCTTGGTCTGCCGTCTGGCGGCCCGGGTGACCTTGCGCGCGTCTCGGGGTGTCGGAGAATCGGTCTCGGGTTTGGTTGCCTGCTTACCCCGAACTGCTTGGCCCTGCACCGTTGTTCTCTCGGGCTTGGTGCGGGTCGCGCTGCTCTTTGTCGCCTTCGTAGTCATACGCGCCATGGCTTCGCCTCCCTGTAAGGCCGGTTGTACTGGGGTCGCATGCTCATGGAGTGGATCACTCTTAGTGTGCCGTCCAGCAGTTCGACGGCGATAACTTCCAGGGCCACGCCGTCCTCGTCGTCACCGAGGAACAACAGGCGTTCGGGGCGGTCTGGGGGTTCAGCGGCCAAGGTGCAGTGCTGACCGCAGTGCTCGATCACGTACTGTGATCGAGATCGAGCACTGCCATGCTTTGGTCGCAGCCCGTGCCCACGAGTACTTGTGCCTAGCCACGGCCCCATTTTGTCTGACGAAACTCCTCCTGGCTAGCCTGACACGTTCGCGGCAGGTCGGCAAGGATTCTGCGAGGTAGATCCCACCAGAGCACACAGCGGCCCTCAAGCTCTGGGCCGACACGGAGGGTCTGTGCGTTCGTTAGGTGCGAGGCTCCCCGGGCGACCTGATGATCTGTTGCTGCATGTCATGGACGTCGCTGATCCCGCTCGCTCAGACGTACGCAGCCGCCGCCCGTGCCCCCTACGTGCCCCGTAGCGCCGGGAAGCCACGGGGAACGCCGGTCAACCACGGGCACCGTGACCAGGAGCGCGGCCCGTTGACCTCGGCCCGGACCGGCACCCCAGCGAGTTGCGAAGCTTCAGTCCGAGCGCGGACCAGACGCCGGATCCGAGTCCGGTGTCCGGACCGCCGACAGTGACGAGGTCAGCGACGCCATCGCTGTCTAGTGCGTTGTCCATGAACGTTTGCCGGGTCTGAGTGGGTCAGGCGGCCTTGAGCCGGGGCCGTCCCCAGCGGTGTTGTCGTTCGCTGCGGACGCGGGCTCGTTCGCGGCGTTGGGCGGCGAGGACGTCGGGGTGGCGGGCGTTGGCGTTGCGCCAGCGCAGGTATTGCTGCAGCTTGCGGGTCAGGACGGTGTGGTTGGGGTGGTTCGAGTTCGCCATGGTGAACGTGCGCAGCGGTCCGAACTGCGCCTCGATCGGGTTGGCCCAGGACGCGCTGGTCGGCGTGAGACACAGCTCGACCTTGTTCCGGGCCGCCCAGGCCCGGATCGTCGGGGTCTTGTTCGCCGACAGGTTGTCCAGGATGACGTAGATCGGTGCGCCGTCCGGCCGCGTCCTGCGGATCGATTTCAGCGCGGACAGGGTGTGATCGGCGCCTTTGCGTCGCCGGTTCACACCCCAGAGCTGGTCGTCGCCGAGGCTGTAACAGCCGTGGAAGTAGCGGATGCCGTGCGTGCGGTGGTAGGTCGCCGGCAGCCGGTCCGGATGCGACCGCCGTGCCCAGCCGCGGCCGTGGTGCGGGCGGATCGACAGCGGCCCGAACTGGTCGAAGGCGAAACACCGGTTCGGGAACCTGGTGGTCACTTCCTCGATCCGGTCGAGTTTGGCATCGAAGTCCGGGTCCTTGGATTCCTTCCAGGTGCGGGTCCGCTGCCAGCTGACCTCGTTACGGCGCAGGATCTGCCGCAGCCGTTCCCTGCCTACGTTCACGGTCCGGGCAGCGTCGGTGGCGAGGTAGTCGGCGAGTTTGCGCAGGCTCCAGCAGGTGAAGGGCCGCCCGAGCGTGCTCGGGCGGGCCTTGGCCGTCGCGACGATGAACGCGATGTCGTCGTCACTGATCAGGCGGGGACGGCCTCCCGCCCACTGAGGGTCCAGTGCGCGAAGACCGATCTCGTTGAACGCGTGGATCACGTCACGGACGGTGTCCTCGTGCCCGGCGATCAGGTTCGCGATCGCCGGCACCGGTGTCCCGGACGCCGACGCCATGATGATCAGCGCCCGGCGCACCCGGACCGAATCATGCTTACCCCGGCGGACCAGTTGTTGCAGCTTGCGGCCCTCTTCCTGCGTCAGCCGCCGTGCCCTGACCGGCTCAGCCAAGCCGTCACCTCACTCTCAACAGCCAATATCACCGCCGTTGAGAGTGAGGCTTCGAAGACGACTACCGACGGACATGTCCCGGTGTGTCGCCGATCCGGTGAACGTTCATGGACAACGCACTAGGTCCTTGTCGACCGGGCCGACGGTGATGTGGGAGGAGCGGTCGTGGCAGTGGCCTGGGCGGGCAGGGCCGGGGCGAGCGTGGTCAGCGCGAGCGCTCCTGGCGCGGTCCAGACGAGCATGCGACGGGAGTTGAAGGAAGCGTTCATGGATCTTCTCGTGCCGTGAGTCTCCGGTCGGAGACGACTGAATGGCGGCCGTCGCCGCCTCGATCAGTCCGTGCGTGTGGGCAGGCTAACGGGCCGGCAGTACCCAGAACTCGTTGCCGTCGGGGTCGGCGAGCGCCACGGAGCCAGATTCGCCGCGGCCGGTGTCGATGCGTGTCGCTCCGAGGGAGACCAGCCGCTCAACCTCTGCCTGCTGATCGCCGCCCGCAGTCGGGGCGAGGTCGAAAAGCACTCGATCCCCGTCGGTCTTCGGCATCAGCGGTGGACCACCCCAGGCGATCTTCGGGCCGCCCTTCGGCGACTGGATCGCCGTCTCCTGTTCCTGGTCCCAGACCAGCGGCCACTCCAGCGCCCTGCTCCAGAAGTATCCGACCTCCCGCGTACCGTCGCAGGAGAGTGCTCCGACAAACCCGCACCCGGCCAGGAACGAGTTTCCCGGCTCGATGACGCAGAATTCGTTGCCCTCGGGGTCGGCGAGCACCACGTGACCCTCCTCCGGGCGTTGCCCAACGTCGATGTTTCGTGCGCCGAGTTCCAGCGCCCTGGACACCGTCCGCTGCTGGTCCTCCAGGGAGGCACTTGTCAGCTCGAAGTGCGCACGGTTCTGGCCGACCTTCGGCTCGTCGGTCGGCACGAAGCGGATCCGGAACCCGGTATCGTCGTCGGGCTGCAACGTGGCGCCGTCGGACTGCTCCCGGCCCAGCAGTCCGGACCAGAACCGTGCGAGTCGCAGCGGTTGGCGCGCGACGAGGCAGACCGCGAAGAGGTGAGAAGTCACCCTTGTGTTCTACGACTGCGCCGGCGTCATCCGCACCCGAGTTTTGACGGCTGGGCCTGACCCGGGATGCACGACGGGTCGAGTCGACATGACGGGGCGAGTCGACCCGTGCACCGTAATGAAGCCGCTTCATACTGGTCATGCGCGGGACGGGGGCGGTGGCGGTGGCTGGGACAGAGCTCGACAGGGCGGTTGCGCGGATCCAACGCAGCGGCGGCTACCGCAGCCTGGTCTGGGCGTACCGCTGTCTCGCTGTTGGGCTCTTCTTCGGTCTGTTGGTCCTTGCATCGGCGCTTGTTCGCCTCCTGCCGCTGACTGTTGCGTTGCTCGCTGTCGCGGCCGTGGCCACGGCCGGGGGTGTGGCGCTCGGCTGGACAGGCATGATCAGGATGCGGATCGACCGGTTGACGCCGCGTGGCGGGACCGATCGACATCGGGCCTTGACGCGAGGGCTGTGGCGGGACGTGGTCGGGCCCCTGTCCCGCATGGGCGCAGGTGGTCGCCGACAGCAGCGGTGACTGCGACGGCAGAGAAGGCCGGCGTCCCGTCTCTGCCGTCAGGCGGGACGTGCTCCCCGCACGAACTGCTCGACCGCCGTGTCCACGAGGCCGTCGAGCAGCTCCGGTTTGACCATGTCGCCGTTCACCAGCGTGGCGATGCCCTGCATCGTGGCGAACAGCACGACCCCCACCCGTTCGGGGTCTCCCTCGACGAGTTCCCCGGCCGCCTGCCCCTGCTTGATCAGGTCGTACATCAGGTCGAACGCCGGGTCGGCCGCCACCACCAGCCGGTCGGCGCCCGGCCGGTGTTTGCTGGTGAACATCAGTTCGAGCAGCGCCGCGTCTTCGGTGGCGAATCGGATGTACGCCGCCACGGTGGCCCGCAGGCGCGGCAGGAAATCGTCCCCCGCCTCGGTGCACGCCGCGCGCAGCCGCGTGTACAGCCGCTCGAAGCCCGCCTCGGCCAGGGCATCGAGCAGGGCCTGGCGGTCCGGGAAGTGGCGTCGCGGTGCCGCGTGGCTGACGCCGATCTCCCGGGCCAGTTCGCGCAGGGAGAGCTGCTCCTCGCCGTGCGCGCGCAGACTGCGTTCGGCGGCGGCGAGCAGGGCCGACCGGAGTTGTCCGTGGTGGTAGGGCCGCTGGGTCGCTTCGGGCACGAACCGGATCCTACCGGAACGCTGTTGTCGTTGCCGACATTGTAGTCGTCGACTACATTGTTATCTATGCCTACATTCTCTGCGGCGGACATACCCGCCATGACCGGCCGAACCGTCGTCGTCACCGGCGCGAACAGCGGCATCGGCCGGGCCGCCGCTCGCGCCCTCGCCGTGCGGGGAGCACGCGTCGTGCTGGCGGTGCGGGACCTCGACAAGGGCCGCGAGGCCGCCGCGACGATGGCCGGGGATACCGAGGTACGCCAGCTCGACCTCGCCGACCTCGCCTCGGTCCGCGCGTTCGCGGACGGCCTGGACGAGCCCGTCGACGTGCTCGTCAACAACGCCGGCCTGATGATCCCGCCACTGGGCCGCACCGCCGACGGTTTCGAGCTGCAGTTCGGCACCAATCATCTGGGACACTTCGCATTGACCAATCTGCTCCTGCCACGGATCAGGCGGCGGGTGGTGACCGTCTCCTCCGGCTCCCACGCGATGGGCTCGATCGACTTCGACGATCTCAACTGGGAGCGCCGGCCATACCGGGCGACGGCGGCGTACGGGCAGTCGAAGCTCGCCAACCTGCTGTTCACCGCCGAACTGCAACGCCGGCTCACCGAGGTCGGCTCGCCCATCCGCGCCACCGCCGCGCATCCCGGCCTGGCGTCCACCAACCTCCTGCGTCTGCCCGGCAGGCGGCCCCGGATCGAGGCTATCCAGCGGAGGATCGTGCACCTGCTCGCCCAGAGCGACGACGACGGCGCGCTGCCGACCCTCTACGCGGCGGTGGCGGACATCCCGGGCAACAGCTACGCCGGCCCGCGCGGCCTCCTGCAGATGCGCGGCACACCCAAGCTCGTCGGCCGTTCGGCGAGCGCTCGCGACGGCGACCTCGCGCGCCGCTTGTGGACGGTTTCCGAGCGGCTCACCGGTGTCACCTTCCCGCTGGCCGGCAGCGTCAGGTGACTCCCGCCTGGTGGCCGCAATACGGCGATCGATAGAGATAACGCGACAACCGACCATATCGTTGCAATGACTGTCGGTGCCAGGGGTGATACTGAGCGCCATGCCTGGCGCGGTGCCCGCACGTGATCGGCCACCGTGACCACCAGACTGGGCTTGGTGATCCCCGGGAGGTACGTCGATGGCCGAGAGCATGCCCACGACCATGCGGGAGACTGGCAACCCCGGCGGTGCGGGTCCCGGTGGTCGTACCGGAGAAGTGGAGCCGGACCGTCCCGAGGAGTCGGTCCTGCCGGAGCTGCGGGCGATGTGGTGGGAAACCGGGGTACGGGCCCGGGCCGAGGCCGGTCTCTTCGCCGTCTTCGTCGAGCTGCCCCGACTGGTCTGGGCCGCGTTCCGGCTCAGCTGGCGCGCCGACCGGGCTCGTACCTCGGTGGTGGCGGCGATGACGGTGGGCGCGGGGGTGATGTCGGCGTTCGGGCTTCTCGCGACGCAACGGGTGCTGGTGGAGCTCTTCGCCGGCGGTCCCACCGCGGACAAGGTGGTCGCGGCGCTGCCGGCCCTGACGGTGCTGGCCGCGGTGACGGCGCTGCGGGCCGGGATGGCCAGCGCCATGGGGTACGCGCAGAACGGGCTGACGCCGAAGGTGGACCGGGAGGTGGAGCGGGGCCTCTTCGAGGTGACCACGGCGGTCCGGCTGGAGGCGTTCGACGCCGACGCGTTCGCCGACGACATGGAACGGGCCTCCCGGGGAGCGGAGGCCACGGCCGGGCTGGTGCAGTCGTCGATGAACCTGCTCGCCGGCCTGACCGGGCTACTGGCGGTGGCGGTCGCCGTCGTCGTGATCCACCCGTTGCTGCTGCTCGCGCTGTTGGTGGCGACCGTGCCGAACGCCTGGGCTTCGCTCCGCGCCGGCCACCTGCGCTACCGGACCTACGCGGCCGGTTCGGTGCGGCGACGGCGGTTGTGGCTGCTGCACCGGTTGATGGCCGAACGGGACTCCGCCCCCGAGCTGCGCTCCTACGGGCTGCGCCGGTTCCTGTTGGACCAGTACGACCGGGTGATGGGGGTGGAGACCGACATCCAGCTCGCCCTGGCCCGGCGGGTCACCACGACCACCACCGTCGGGGCCATGATCGGCGGCGGGGCCACCGCCGTGGTCTACGTACTGCTCGGGCTGCTGCTGATCAACGGACAGATTCCGCTCGCCGCCGCCGCGACCTGCGTCGTCGCGGTCCAGTCCGCCCAGCGTTCCCTCGCCGTCGCCACCTTCCAGGTCGACCGGGTCTACACGGAGGGGCAGCACTTCCGGGACTACACCGGATTCATGACGCGCGCCGCTGCCTACCTGCCCGACGAGACCGGCGGCCCGGCCACCTCCGTCCCCGCCTCCGTCCCCGCCTCCGTCCCCGCCTCCGTCCCCGCCTCCGCCTCCGTCCCCGCCCCCGAGCGGTTGCGTGAGATCAGGGTCGAGGAGGTCAGCCTCTGCTACCCCGACCGGGACGATCCGGCCGTCGACCGGGTGAGCCTGACGATCCGCGCCGGTCAGACGGTGGCGTTCGTCGGCGAGAACGGCTCCGGCAAGTCGACGCTCGCCGCGATGATCGCCACTCTGCGTACGCCCAGCGAGGGGAGGATTTGCTGGAACGACCGCCCGCTGGAGGAGTGGGATGTCGACGGCCTGCGGGCACGCATCGCGGTCGTCACGCAGGAGTACCACAAGTGGCCGTTCACGGCCGCGACCAACATTGCCATCGGCGACATCGGGGGCGAACCACGGAAGGACCGGATCGAGGCCGCCGCCGCCCGTGCGGCGGCTCACGACATGATCCGGGAGCTGCCGTACGGGTACGAAACGCTGCTGGACCGCACCTTCGCCAACGGCCAGGACCTCTCCGGCGGGCAGTGGCAGCGGATCACCGCCGCCCGTGGCCTCCTCCGCGACGCGGAGCTGCTGATCATGGACGAGCCCTCCTCCGCGCTCGACCCGCGCGCCGAGGACGCCCTTTTCCAGGCCATCCGGGACCGGCAGGGCCGGGCCACCACGATCCTGATCACCCACCGGCTCGCCAACGTCCGGCACGCCGACCGGATCTACGTACTGCACCACGGTCGTCTCGTGGAGGCGGGCAGCCACGACGACCTCGTGGCCACCGGCGGTCGCTACGCCGAGCTCTTCACCCTGCAGGCCGCCGGCTACCACAGCACGCCGACCCTGTCCACGCCGCTGTCGCGGCCGGCGATCTCCGCCTGACCCTGAGACGACTGCCCACCCGACCGTCGGGCTGACGGTGAGGTCGCCCGCACCATCGCGGCCGAGATCGCCAATGCCGCCGTCACCGCCCACACCGAGCAGGTGTAGCGCCGCCCGCTATCGCACCCAGGTCCTGCTCGTGTGTGGAGACTCGCGGGTGGAAACGAGACGCGGCCGCACCCGACGAGAACGGCTTGCCAGCAGACGGAGTTCATCTCGTCGGCAGACGGAGTTCATCCTTGATCCGTATCGATGGAACCCGCTAGGGTGGCGGCCATGATCGTCCAACGGGGTGAGTGGTCGCAACGTCCTCTATCGATACCATGGCGACAGTCATGACCTCTCTGTGTGACCAGCAGGATGGTCAGGGAAGACCGGCATTCGACGATCCGAGAGCCGTTGCCCCATCGCCTCATGCTGAAGGCGGCAGGAACGTCCCGAAGCTTGGCGTCGGGACCCGGGTGACGTCCGTCGAGCTCGAAGGCCCGTCGCGGCCCTTGCAGGGAATGTTCCTCGACAAACTCCGCGTGGCGTCGAGCACTCGACGCTATGCCGACGTGCCCAGCCTGCAAGAGGTTGCCGCCGAGCCGGAAGCGATCGAACTCGAGGCCGCCTGCGTCTACTTCGATGTACGCAAGTCGTCGGTCATCGCGAATGTTGTCGGTCGGCAAGCTGCGGCGCGACTGCTTGGCGCGCTCGTCCAGGGCGCAGCGCTTATCGCTGAGCAATACGGCGGCAGGGTGTGCGACATGCACGGCGACGCAGCGCTCATCATCCTTGCCGGCGACCGCCGCGCCGACCGGGCTGTGCAGGTGGCGATAAGGATCAGGCGTTATCTTGTGGACTCGCTGCGCCCGACGCTCTCCCAGTTATTGCGGCGGACGAACCGGCCCCGGTCCGAGGAACTGGTGTTCGACGCTGGCATCGGGGTGGACATCGGCCGCATGTACGTGCTCCGCGTCGAAACGGCTGGAATGACCGGCGCGATCTGGCAGGGACGCTGCACGAACACCGCGGCGAAGTTGGCGAACGACACCGGGTCGCCCTGCACGGTGATCATCACGAAGGAAGTCTTCGACGCGCTCAGTCCCGAGCTCCGGGTGAACGAGCGTGCAGAACTGCTCTGGACCACCGAGGCGGAACTGCGTGTCGCGGGCGCCGCCCGCCGGGTGTGTTCCCTGGTGGACCTCGGGCCAGCGGGTCCTGACGGATGTCGACCGTTGTGATCGTCCACGCCACCGAGAGGACCGGAATGCCACACCCTGCATTCGATGATGCGGTCAGGCGGTCACTGCATACCGCGGTGGAGCCGAGCAACTACCGGCTGGATTGTTTCGTCACCAACGAACTCGCGTACAACGACGTGCTGACCCGATGCTGGCCGACCGGCACTACGGGCGGCTACGTCGGCGTGGGGCCATGTCAGAACCTCACGTATGTCGGAGCCTTGCGTCCGAGGTGCGCGGTCATAGTTGACAGCCGGCTCGACAACGTGCTGTTACACCTCATCTTCAAGCTGATCATGGAGCGTGCCACCAACCCTGTGGAATACCTGGCGACGCTGCTCTCCCGGCAGATCGGTGCGCCATCCCCGGGCCAGGGGCCTGACTTCCTGATCTCGGCCGTCGAGGCGGGCCCCGCCTCCGCCGAGCTGTTCGATGCCAATCTCAAGTGGCTCACCACCGAGTTGAGTGGCCGTTGGCCACTGACCGAGATGCACCAGGCCCGAGTCGCAGCCCTGTACGAAGAGTTCTTCCGGCGGCAGCTCGACATTACCAACGTGGATGCACCCACCGCGGCGAACCTTGACGAGGCTCCGACCCTGCGGGAGGTCATCCGCGCGCGCACGTCCCGGGGTGTCAACCTGCACTTCTTGACCGACAGCGACCGGTATGACTACGTCCGGCAGATGCATTTGGACGGGCGGATCATCCCCATTCTCGGCAACGTGGGCACCGCCGAAACCGTCGACCGGGTCAACGAGCTGCTTCGCACGCACGATGAAGCGCTGGCCACCCTCTATGTTTCGAACGTCGAAGAACACGTGCTGGTGCGGTACCGCATTGAGAACGAACGACTCGTCGACCGGCCGAATCCGGAGGGTTTGCTGATCGACCCGTACGGGGCCGCGTACGACGAGATGCTGGCGCAGTGGGGGCGGCTGGATGCCGAACGGGACGCCCTGTTGATCCGGTTCTTCTTCCCCGGCACGTTCGGTGACCGCTCTTTCGGCGTCTTCCCGTACCTCCAGCCCGACGTGCGGAGACTCGGCAGCTTCCTGCGGGACTACCGGGAGCACCGCCCGAAGTCGGTCTTCGAGACGTACCTTTAGGAGAGGGATGGCTGACGAGGCCGCGCCCCGACTCCTGATCGTGGATCAGGGCGAGCAGTACGCCAAGGAGTACATCCTGCGCCGTCTCGCCGCGCTCGGATATCGCATGACGCTCCTGCAGTGGAACTCGGCGGTCTGGGCGGAGGAGCTTTTCGACCGTGTGATCGTCAGCCGCCTGACCAATTGGGGCTACCTTGCCGAGACGCTTCGGGCAGAACACGACCGCGCACCGTTCGCCGGGGCATTCTGCTACAACGAAGGGGCGCTACCGGCAGTCGATGCGATCACCCGGTTGCTGGGGTTGCCCCGGCTGTCGCGGTTCGATGCGGAGTCGTACCGGCACAAGGATCGGATGCGTGTGGCGTGGGAAGCGAACGGTCTTCCGGTTCCACGCTACCGCGTCCTGTATGGGCCGGCCGACGCGCGCATCGTGTGCACCTGGCAGTTTCCTGTGGTACTCAAGCCCGCCGCGATAATGGGCAGCCGGGGCGTGCTGCGGCTCGACAGCTACGCCGAGCTGCTGGAGGCGCTGCCCGGCGCGCTGAACACCGACATGGACATTCCGTTCGGGGGCGAGCTGTGGACGCTCACCGAGGCGTTCAACATCCCCGCCGTCGCCTTGGTCGAGGAGTACGTCAGCGGACCGGAGTACAGCGCTGAGGGCGTGGTGATTGACGGCCACTACCACCTGATCGGGGTGACCGAGAAGGTGCTCACCGCCGAGCCGTTCTTTGACGAGGTGGGTCACGTCTTTCCCGCCGCCGGCCTCGGCACGGACGGGATGGCCGAGATCCAGGAGTTGCTCCAGCGGGCCCACGATGCGCTGGGTATGTGCAACGGGCTCACGCACACGGAATTTCGGATCTCCACTCGGGGTCCGGTCCTGATCGAGTTGAACGCCCGCATCGCAGGAGACTTCATTCCCGCGATCCTCGACGAGGTCACCGGCTTGGACGTGGTGAGTCTCGCCGCCCGCGTCGCCTGCGGGGTGCGGATCCCTCCTGAGGACGGGCTCGACAACCGCTCGTGGAGCTCGGCGGCCGCGGTCACCTTTCTGCAGTGTCCTCCGGAGGCGTACGGCAGGCACCTGACAAAAGCCAGTCGGCCCGCGCTGCCGGAGGGTTGCGAGGAGGTCTCCTCCGCCTGGTACGTCGAGCCGGACGGGGTTCTTCCGTCACCATGGGCCGCCGGTACGGCGCGGATCGGCCACGTCGTCTTCCGCGCGCCCGACCCGCGGACCGCACGCGAGGTTCTCCACATCCTGCGGGCCGGAGTTGACCTGCTCTACGCGGAACGTGCGCCCTGACCTCCCCGGAGTGCGAAGCGATGTGTGCTGCGATCTACCCGGAGATCGACGAGGCCCCCGAAGCGCTGTGGCCGCACGGTCACAGCGCCTCGGTTCTCGAAGAGCGGGATTGGCTGGCGCTGCCTCGTTGGCCTGGCGACGGCGCCGGCTACCTCGCCACCGAACGCGCCCTGCTGCCGTTCCGGATGGTGACCCAGCCGTACGGCTGGCGCAATATGAACCTGGTCGATGTCTGCGCCGGTGTGTCGCTTGCGCTCCAGGCCGACCCGGCGCTTGTCGCCGCGGCGAGACAGGCGGCAGTGCCGCATCTCATCGTCGCCGCGCCCGGCTACCACACCGTACCGATCGGCGAACGCGCCCCCGCCGCGCTGCACCAACTGGTCTCCGAACTGGAGCGGGAGGCGGCGCGACGCGAGGCTCACCTGGGCTTCGCGCACGTGCCGCCCGACGGCGACGCGCTCCTCGCCGTTCTCCGGGAGCGCGGCTACCGTGACGGGGTTTCCTCCGCCAATGTCCGGCTCAGCCTGCCGGGCGTCTCCTTCGACGACTACCTCGCCGGCTTCGGCGCGCAGCGCCGTAATTGGATCAAGCGCGAACGCAAACGGTTCGCCGCAGCAGGAGGCCGGCTGGAGTCCCTGAGCGGGGAGGAGATAGCGCCCGCGTTGGAGGGCATCGCCTCGCTCGAGGCCGAGCTACAGAGCAGGCACGGCTTTTCGGCAGATCCGGCATACTTCGTCGCGGCGAACACCGCCTATCTCCAGCGTTTCGGGGATCGGATGCATGTGATCCAGGCCTATCTGGGTGATGAGGTCGTCGGGTCCTTGACCGTCTACTCGGGCCCAAGCGACCTCGTCATCAGGACGGTGGGCCTGCGGTACCGCCAAGACGTGCAACGATCCACGGCCTACTTCAACCTGACGTACTACGCGACCGTCGAGTTGGCTTACCGACTCGGCCTGTCCCGGATCGTGCTGGGGCCGGCAACCTGGGAGGCAAAGCTTCGGCGTGGTGGTCGGCTCGTCCCGCTACGTGCCGCACTGCCGCCGGGTGCGCCGCCCGCCCTTGCTGAACTGCTGCGGCGCACCGATGCGGAGTTGTCAGTCGCGATCGCAGGAGTGCCGCAATGACCGCGCGTGCCCTCCGTCGGGCCGGCCAAGCCATAGACACCCTGCTCGAGGCCGTTGCTGGAGTCCAGGCTCTTGACCCTCGCTCAAGCCGGCGTTGCCGGGTCAGCGGTTCCAGTCCTGCTTCGCGGCCCGGACCAGCTTGTCCTTGAGTTCCCGGGTGTGCCGGCGGCTGACCGGCAGCTCCGCCTCGTCGATCACCACCACGTAACCGGAGTTGGCGAGCCGCAGCTCGGCGATGAGCCGCAGCTGCACGAGGTACGACCGGTGGATGCGGACGAACCCGGCGTCCGCCCACCGTTCGGCGAGGGTGGCCAGCGGCACCCGGACCAGGTGTGAGCCGTCGGCGGTGTGCAGTCGGGCGTAGTCGCCCTGCGCCTCGACCCAGCGTACGGCCGAGCGGGGCAGCATCCGGGTGGTGCCGGCCAGCTCGACCGGGATCGTCGGGTCGGGTTCGGCCCTGGCCAGTGCTGCCGGATGGGTCGGCACCACCCGGGAGCCGACCACCCGGCGCAGCGACTCGGCGAGCCGCTCGGCCCGCACCGGTTTGCGCACGTAGTCGGTCGCGCCGAGGTCGAAGGCGTCCACCGCCCCGTCGTCGTACGCCGTGACGAAGACGATCGCCGGAGGCCGGGCGAACCGCCGCAGCACCCGGGCCAGTTCCATCCCGTCCAGTCCCGGCATCCGGATGTCGAGGAAGACCACGTCGACGTCGGCGTCCCGGAGCACCCGCAGCGCCTCGGTGGCGTCCCCGGCGGTGTGCAGTCGGGACACCCGTGGATCGGCCCGCAGGTG
Source organism: Plantactinospora sp. WMMC1484 (assembly GCF_049315195.1). Lineage (NCBI taxonomy): Bacteria > Bacillati > Actinomycetota > Actinomycetes > Micromonosporales > Micromonosporaceae > Plantactinospora > Plantactinospora sp. WMMC1484. Next base: position 1,109,282 of record NZ_CP186055.1, on the reverse strand, counting down.
GTACGCGAGCTCGTCGAGCGCCGGAGGCTCGTCGTCGACGGCCAGGACCCGCAGGAAGCCGGTCACGGGTCAGCCCTCATGCGCTCGCCCGGACGTGTCGGTGGAACTTCGGTATCCGCATGCTCACCTTCGTACCCGATCCGAGGCCGGTCTCGACGACCAGGCCGAACTGGTCGCCGAAGACCGACCGGAGCCTCTCGTCCACGTTGGAGAGACCGACGTGCTGGCCAGAGTCCTCGACCGGGTCGGCGGCGACCTCGGCGATGCCGGCGACCAGCACTGCCGGATCCATCCCGACGCCGTCGTCCTCGACCGTTATGTAGCATTCTGCGCCCGCGTCCTGGGCCTCGATGCTGAGCATTCCCGGCCCCGGCTTGCGGGACAACCCGTGTCGGACGGCGTTCTCGACCAGCGGCTGGAGGCAGAGGAACGGCAGGCTGACCGGCAGCACCTCCGGGGCGATCTGAAGCTTCACCTGGAGCCGGTCGCCGAACCGGGCCCGCTCGATGGTCAGGTAGCGGTCGATCGACCGCAGCTCCTCGGCGAGGGTGGTGAACTCGCCGTGCGCCCGGAACGAGTAGCGGGTGAACTCGGCGAACTCCAGGATCAGCTCCCGGGCCCGCTCCGGGTCGGTCCGGACGAACGAGCCGATCGCCGTCAGGGCGTTGTAGATGAAGTGCGGGCTGATCTGGGCGCGCAGCGCGCGTACCTCGGCCCGGGCGAGCCGCTCCCGGGAGGAGTCGAGCTCGGCGAGGGCGAGCTGGGCGCCGGCCCAGTGCGCGGTCTCCAGGGCGGCCTGCACCAGACCGGGTGCCGGCTGGTCGTCGGCGATCGCCACCAGTGCTGCGGCCGCCCGGCCGTCCGGGCCGGTGAGCGGGGCGATCACCGCGCCCCGGACCGGGCAGTCGACCCGGTCGCAGCGCAACTCCGACTCGCCGAGCACGGTCGAGCGGCGGGCCTTGACGGCGCCGGCGGCGGCGACCAGGAACTGGTCGGCGTGGTGGCCGCCCCGGCCGTCGATGGCGAGCAGCCGCTCCTGGTCGGCCAGGGCCAGGCCGGCGGAGCCGACCAGGGTACGCAGGTGGCGTACCGCCTTGGCGGCGCTCGCCGGGGTGAGCCCGGCCCGCAGTGGCTCGGCGGCCAGCCCGGCGGTGTGCAGCACGTCGTAGGTGGCCCGCTGGGTGGCGGTGGCGATGCCCCGCCGGGCGCGCAGCCGGACGACGGCGAAGAGCGCGGCGCCCAGCGCACTGATCATCGCCACCACGGCGACCGCCGTGGAGAGGTTCGGCCACCCCACGCAGAGATCCTGCCGGTTTCCGGCCGGTTCGCCAAGCCACCGATCAGCCCGGATACGCCCCGGATGGCTCAGTATGCGCCCTTGCGGGCCAGCACCACCCCGACGGTGCGCCAGAGGATGCTCAGGTCGTAGGCCAGCGACCAGTTGTCGACGTAGTAGAGATCCAGCCGGACCGCCTCGTCCCAGGAGAGGTCGGAGCGGCCGGAGACCTGCCACAGTCCGGTGATGCCGGGCCGAACCAGCAGCCGGCGTCGCACGTCGCCGAGGAAGTCGCCGTCGTCGGCGGGGAGCGGGCGGGGACCGACCAGGGACATCTCGCCCCAGAGCACGTTGATCAGCTGGGGCAGCTCGTCGAGCGAGCTGGCCCGGAGGAACCGGCCGGCCGGGAAGACCCGGGGATCCTTTTTGATCTTGAACAGCATGCCGTCGGTCTCGTTCTGGTCGACCAGGCTCGCGAGCCGCTGCTCGGCGTCGACGTACATGGTCCGGAACTTCCAGACCCGGAACGTCCGGCCCTCGTGACCGACCCGGGGCTGCCGGAAGAAGACCGGCCCGGGGTCGGAGATCCGGATCGAGATCGCGACAGCCACGAAGAGCGGGACCAGCAGCAGCAGCCCCAGCCCGGCGGCGACCCGGTCGAGCAGGTTCTTGGCCAGCAGGGCCGGCCCGGAGAGCGTCGGCTCCTCGACGTGCAGCAGCGGCAGGCCCTCGATCGGCCGGATGTGCACCCGGGGACCGGCGATGTCCGTGAGCTGCGGTGCCACGATCAGGTCGACGCCGGAGCCCTCCAGTTGCCAGGCCAGCCGGCGCAGCTCGCCGGGCTCGGTGCTGGCCGAGCCGCAGACGGCGATGGTGTCGCCGCCGACCTCCCGGACCAGGGAGAGGATGTCCCGGCCGGCGTAGACCGGGATCGGGGTCTCGATGCCCCGGGCGGCGGCGTAACCGTCGGTGAGGTGGATCGCCACCGGGGTGAGGCCGGCCGCCGGCACCCGGCTGATCGCCGTGTAGACCTCCAGGGCCTCCGGCAGGGTGCCGACCAGCACGATCCGCTGCGCGGCCTGGCTGCCCCGGCGTCGCACCGTGTGCAGGACCAGCCGGGCGCTCGAGCGGGCGATCAGGATCATCAGCATCGCGCCGAGCAGCGCGGTGCCGACCGTGTATCGCGACAGGTCGGTCTTGGTGGCGAAGGCGAGGAAGGAGACGCTGGCCGCGACCGCGACCCCGGCCCGGGTGACCCGCTTGAACTCGTCGGTGCCGAGCCCCAGGTAGCGGCGGTCGTAGGCGCCGTTGCCCCAGAGCACGATCAGCCAGCCGAGCGGCAACAGCAGGTAGGCGACGGTGTGGAACCAGGTGGGGTCGGTGTCCGCGTCGGTGAAGCCGGCCGCCGCCTGGTCGAACCACCAGATGGCGAGCCAGCTCGCCAGCACCGCCGCACCGAAGTCCAGCAGCAGCAGGATCGCGATGTAGGGGCGGTGCCAGCGGGAGACCCGCCGGCGCGCCCGCGCCCACGCCGAACGGGGTACGCCGTTCGGCTGCGGCGCGGTCGGTGGCTGGATCTCGAAGCTGTCGACGTGACGCAGAGTACTCGGTCGGCCGTTGCCTACCGGGCGCTGGAGGCTTGTCGTCACCTCACCCACGTCCTCCCGCGTGACACGTGCCGCCCATCTGCCGTAAGGGCTCGGGTCGCCCACCGTCTCAGTCTCTCCCATGCAGGCCCTACGGGGACGCCGACCCGAGGGACAGTACGCCGCCCGCCCGCCGGCAGAAGCCGGGCCGCCCACAGCGGAGTCGCAGACCGGGTCACTATACCGACGGAAGAGGTTGGCGGTAGAGCCCGGTGGCGGCCGGTTTCTTGCCCACTGGGCGTTTTCGACCCGGTGTAGGAGCCGGGATCACCCAACGTACAAGCACGATCGCTCAACATCCAAACACGACCGCGCAAGAAGCGAAGCCGAGCGCGCAGGACGCGAAGCCGAGCGCGCAGGACGCGAAGCCGAGCGCGCAGGACGCGAAGCCGAGCGCGCAGGACGCGAAGCCGACCGTGCAGGACGCGAAGCCGACCGTGCCGGGTTGGGACGGGCCTCGGTACTCAGCGCACCAGCCGGGAGAGCCGGCGATCGGCGAGCGGCTTGCCGCCGGTCTGACATTTCGGACAGTACTGCAGGCTGGAGTCGGCGAACGACACCTCACGGATCGTGTCGCCACAGACCGGACAGGGCAGCCCGGTCCGGGCGTGCACGCGCAACCCGGCCCGCTTCTCGCCCTTCAGCTCCGCCGCCCGCTGGCCCAGCGACCGCTGCACGGCGTCCCCGAGCACCTGCCGGGTCGCCTCGTGCAGCGTCGCCACCTGCTCGTCGGTGAGCCGGTTGGTCAGCGCGAACGGCGACAGCTTCGCAGTGTGCAGGATCTCGTCGGAGTAGGCGTTGCCGACCCCGGCCAGCACCTCCTGGTCGGTCAGCACCCCCTTGACCTGGCCACGCCGGCCGCGCAGCCGTGCGCCGAAGGTCGTCAGGTCGGCGGCGAGTGCGTCCGGCCCGAGCCGGGCCACCCCCGGCACCTGCGCCGGATCGGTCACCAGGTACGCGGCGAGCTTCTTCTGCGTACCGGCCTCGGTCAGGTCGAAACCGGACCCGTCGTCGAGGCGTACCCGCAGGGCGATCGGGCCCTTGCCGGGCTTGAGCGGCGCGGCGGAGGGAAACGCCTCCCGGTAGTGCAGCCAGCCGGCCCGAGCCAGGTGCACCACCAGGTGCAGCTCCCCGGCGAACTCCACGTCGAGAAACTTGCCGTGTCGACGGGCGGCCACGACCTCCCGGCCGGCTGCCGCCGAGGGTGCCGGATCATACGTCTTCAGGGCGCTGATCGCCGCCACCTCGACCCGGTCGACCCGCCGGCCGACCGCCCGCTCGCGCAGGTAGCCGGCGAGCGCCTCCACCTCAGGTAACTCGGGCACGGAGTTAACGGTAGCGTTCAATCCCGCGGACGCGCCGGACGCGCCCGCCCGGAAGAGCGACCGGGATCGGAGGAGGAGACGGGCGTGCAGGTCATCGTCGCGCACAACCGCTACCGCGAGGCGCAGCCGTCCGGCGAGAACACCATCGTCGACCAGGAGATCGGCCAGCTCCGCGCGGCCGGGGTGACGGTGCACCCCTTCCTGCGCAGTTCCGACGAGATCGCCGACCTCTCCCCGACCGCCAAGGCGCTGCTGCCGATCTCACCGATCTACGCGCCCCGGGCCCAGCAGGAGCTGAGCCGGCTGATCACCGAGCACCGGCCGGACGTCCTGCACCTGCACAACCCGTACCCCCTGCTCTCGCCCTGGGTGGTCCGGACCGCGCACCGGCACGGGGTGCCGGTGGTGCAGACGGTGCACAACTACCGCCAGGTCTGCTCCTCCGGGCTCTACTTCCGGGACGGGCGGATCTGCCAGGACTGCCGGGGCCGGGCGCTCGGGGTGCCGGCGATCGTGCACCGCTGCTACCGGGGCTCCCGGGCACAGAGCGCGCTGATGGCGACGACGCTGGCCGTACACCGGCCGACCTGGCGCTCGGTGGACCGCTACATCGCGCTCACCTCCGGCATTGCCGCGCACCTGCGCGACTACGGCATCCCGGCGGAGCGGATCGTGGTCAAGCCGAACGCCATCCCGGATCCGGGTCCACCGCCACCGCTCGGCGAGGGCTTCCTCTTCTTCGGCCGGCTCTCCCCGGAGAAGGGGGTCGGGCTGCTCCTCGACGCCTGGCGCCGCCATCCGGTCGGCTCGCTCGGGCCGCTGCGGATCGCCGGGGACGGCGAGCTGCGCCCGCTGGCCGAGGAGGCCGCCGCGCACCGGGCCGACGTCGAGTTTCTCGGCCCGCTCGACCGGCCCGGGGTGGCGGCGGCGCTCCGCTCCACCGCCGTGGTGCTGGCCGTGCCGACCTGGCACGACGTGCTGCCAACGGTGGTGATCGAGGCGCTGGCCGCCGGCCGCCCGGTGCTGGGTACGGCGCTCGGCGGCATCCCGTACCTGGTCGGCGCCGACGACCCGGCCGGGCTGGCGGGCTGGCTCGTCGCGCCCGACCCCGCCGCCCTGGCCGCCGCCCTGCCGAGCGCCCGGGACACCGCGGCCACCGTCGCGCCGCTCGCCCGCGCCCGCTACGAGCGCACCTTCCACCCCGACGTCGTCACGAAGCAACTGCTCGACGTCTACGCCCAGCTCTGAGGTGTTGGGCGTGTTAGGCGGGGGCCCTTCTACAACAGAAAACGATAAGCGGGGGCCCTTCCTTACACCTCAGCGCAGCGAGGCGCGGGCGGAGAAGGCGATGCTGGCGAGCAGGAATCCGCCGTTGACGAGGGTGAACGCCGCGATCAGCCAGGTGGTCCACCCGGGGACGACGGTCAGCACCAGCCCGGCCAGGAAGATCACCGCGCCGTAGTCCCGGATCAGCTTGACCAGCCGGACCGGCAGCGAGGTCGAGGTGACCATGCTGGCCGCGTTCGGGCCGGCCGCCATCACCGAGGTGACCAGGTTGACCATCCAGGTGCCGGCGAACGCCGCGACCAGCCAGATCGGTGCCGAGGGCCGCTGCGCCACCGCCGTCGCCGAGAGCGCGGTGACCAACGCGATCTGGGCGGCCACGTCGCAGAGCACGTCCACCCGGGCGCCGGCTGGGCTGCCCTGGCCGGTGACCCGGGCGAGCTGCCCGTCCGCGCAGTCCAGGGCGTACGCGAGCTGCCATCCCAGCAGCGCGGCCAGCCCGACCGCCCAGGCCGGTACGTCCCCGGCGGCCACCGGCCCGGCCAGGGTCACCACGGTCACCGAGACCGCCAGCCCGAGCACCAGGTTGGCCATGGTCAGCGCCGTGGGTGGCAGTCCCGTGCGGTGCGCGGCCATGGCGAGGGCGGCGCCGAACCGCTGGCTGACCGCCTCACTGAAGAGGCCGCCGCCCCGGTTGACCCGGTAGAAGTCGGCGGTGCTGGGCGGGGACACCAAATCAACCGAGATGTTCATGGATTGCATTGCTGTAGTTTGCCAGCCGTTCACCAATCTCGGCAGGAGACAGGTCGAGGTCTTCGAGAATCGTGTACCGGTCCGGCCGGGTACGCGGGGCGTGGTGCACGGCGGCGACGAAGTCGTCGTCGCCGAGCCCCAGCTCGGCCGGGGTGGTGGCCAGGCCGTGCCGGTGCAGGCAGGAGGCGAGCTGGCCGAACCGCTCCAGGTCGCCCCGGAGGTAGGTGCAGAAGAGCGCGCCGAGCCCGACCTGCTCGCCGTGCGAGGCGGTGCCCGGGTGGAGCTCGTCGAGCGCGTGCGAGATCTCGTGGCAGCCGCCGCTGGCCGGCCGGCTGGAGCCGCTTACCGACATGGCGAGTCCACCGAGGATCAGCGCCTCGGCGAGCGCGGTGAGGAAGCCGTCGTCAGTGATCTTGCCAGGGTGGTTGACCAGCGCCTCCGCCCCGGTCCGGGCGAGCGTCACGGCGAGCCCGTCGATCGGCTCGGCGCGTACCCGGTGGGCCAGCTCCCAGTCCGCGACCGCGTTGAGGTTGCTCAGCGCGTCGCCGATCCCGGCCTGGGTCTGCCGGTCCGGACCGTTCTCCACGAAGTCCAGGTCGACCACGACGGCGATCGGGATCTGCACGCCGTAGGAGCCCTTGCCGCCGTCGTGGTCCAGGGAGGCGACCGGGGAGGCGATCCCGTCGTTGGCGAGGCTGGTCGCCACGCTCACCATCGGGATGGCGTACCGGGAGGCGGCGTACTTGGCGGTGTCGATCGTCCGGCCGCCGCCGATCCCGACCACCGCGTCGTAGGAGCGGCAGCGCAGCCGCTCACCCAGCTCCAGGGCGGCGTCGATGCTGCCGCCGGCGACGGTGAAGACGTCGGCGTTGCCGAGGCCGGGCCGGCAGAGCTCGGCGATCCGCTCGCCCTGCCCCGGACCGACCACCACCGCCACCTCGCCGCCGCCGGAGATGCGCCGGTCGGCCAGGAGCGCGCCGAGGTCCGCGATCGCGCCCCGACGCACGTCGATGGCGAGCGGGGTGTTGACGGTACGGGTCAGTAGTGGCATGCGATCTCCCGGGCTCGGATCAGGTCGTCGTGGTTGTCGACCTCCACCCAGGGCAGGTCACCGATCGGGGCCGCCCGCACCTCGCCGCCGCGATCCGCGAACTCCTGGTAGCCGTCCTCGTAGTAGAGGTGCGGGTCGCGCCGCCAGGTCGCCTCCAGCGCGTCGGCCAGCTCGCCCGCGACCCGGGGTTCGATGAGGGTGGCGCCGATGTACTCCCCGTACGCCCGCGCCGGGTCCAGCTGCTTGCTGATCCGGGTGAGCTGGCCGGAGTCGTCGAAGACCGTCTTCATCTCCTCGTCGGCGAGCTTCTTGACGGTGTCGACCGCGAGCAGGATCCCGGGACCGCGCCGGGCGAGCAGGGTGCGCTCCACGTCGACCGGGTGCACGGTGTCGCCGTTGACCAGCAGCGCTCCCTGGGCGAAGTGCTCCCGGGCCAGCCAGAGCGAGTACGCGTTGTTCCACTCCTCGGCCCGGTCGTTCGGCACCAGGCTGAGGGTCACGCCGTACCGGGCCTGGAGGGCGGACTGCCGCTCCCGTACCGCCCCGGCGGCGTAGCCGACCACCACTGTCACGTCGGTCAGCCCGACCTCGGCCAGGTTGCGCAGCGCGATGTCGAGGATCGTCGTCTCGCCGTCGACCGGAACGAGCGCCTTGGGCAGGGTGTCCGTGTACGGCCGCAGCCGGCGACCTGCCCCCGCGGCCAGTACCACACCGATCATCCCGGGTCCTTCCTCGCGACACGTCCAACGCAGGGAGGATAGCGCCGGGTGTCCGGTAGACGAATTCCCGGCGAACGGCGGACCAACCCCGGCCGACGTCGCCATTCGTGAAGGGGAGGAAAGCGCCCGTCAGCGGCGGTAACGGACCGGGAGCGCGTCGGCCTGGTGCGGGGCGAGCGGAGCCCGGGTCGTTCAGAGGCCGATCGGGACCGGGTCGTTCAGAGGCCGATCAGGTGCAGGGCGCGGAAGCCGTCCTCCGCGATCCGCCGGATCAGGCCGTCGTTGACGTCGCGGTGCTCGTCGAGGAGCGCCACCTCGTCCTCGGCGAGCCAGCGGAACTCGGTGTGCTTGCCCGGCTCCAGCCGGGGACGGGTCAGGTCGCCCTCGACCCGGACCAGGAAGTCCGTCTCGATCCGCTCGATCCCGTCGTCGGGGGTGTAGCGGTATTCGCCGACGGTGCCCAGCACCAGCGAGACGGTCCAGCCGGTCTCCTCGGTGACCTCGCGGAGAAGCGCCTCCTCGACGGTCTCCCCCGGCTCGACGTGACCTCCGACGATGTCCCAGGTGTCGGGAAAGAGCTTCCGGTGGGGCGACCGTCGCTGGATGAAGATTCGGCCCTCGTCGACGATCAGGGCTCCGGCGCAGCGTAGGGGCTCTGTGGACACGCGTCGAGACTAGCCACCCGGACTGCGGCCCACATCGCCGCTCGTACGTCGCTTGTACTCCGCGGGGGAAGCGTCCAGTCTGTCCCTGACCGGTCTCCTCGTCCCAAGGATGTGATGTGTGATGCTGGTACGTGAGGCGATGTCCGGCAGTGTCCTGATGGTCGGCCCCGACCACACGCTGCGCCAGGCCGCCGCGATGATGTCCGAGCGGGGCGTCGGCTCCGCCGTCGTCGTCGATCCCGATTCCGAGGGCGTCGGCATCATGACCGAGCGCGACGTCCTCAAGGCGGTCGGTGCCGGCCTCGACGTCGACGCGGAGCGGGCCGCCGCACACCTGACCTGGGACGTGGTCTACGCCGGGCCGGACTGGACGGTGCACGAGGCGGCCGAGGCGATGTCCCGGGGCGGCTTCCGGCACCTGGTGGTGATGGAGGACGGCGAGGTGGTCGGAATGATCTCGGTCCGGGACATCGTCCGCGTCTGGGTGGGCACCCCGGCGGCCGCCTCGATCTGACCGGCGTCGCCTCCTGATCTGACCGGCGTCGCCTCCTGATCTGACCGGCGGCCTCCGGCGCTCTCGGGGGTCCACGAGATCGGCACCAGCCGGGGGGAATCGCCCGGCGGTCGGTTTCGCCCGCCCAAGATACGGACATTGTCGTGCCTCCGCCCGGGACGCTGGCAGCGCCCGTACGCTGGGTAGTCATGACTGTCGAGCAGCTGATCTCCTTCGCCCGTGGGGCGCCGTCGCTGGACATCGTCGACATCGAAGGGCTGAAGGCCGCGGCCGGACGCGCCTTCGACGCCGACCCGGCCGGCGTCACCGGGTACGGGACGTCCGTCGGTTACCCGCCCCTGCGGACGTGGATCGCCGACAAACACGGGGTCGACGTCGACCAGGTCCTGGTCACCAACGGATCCCTCCAGGCCGACGCCTTCCTCTTCCAGCACCTCGTGCGCCCCGGCGACCCGGTCGTGGTGGAGCGGCCGACCTACGACCGCACCCTGCTGAACCTGCAACGCTCCGGCGGTGAGCTGCACCCGGTCACCATCCAGCCGGACGGTGTCGACACCGACGAGCTGGGCAAGCTGCTCGAGTCGGGGGTACGCCCGAAGCTGGCGCACATCATCCCCAACTTCCAGAACCCGGCCGGGGTGACCCTGTCGCTGGAGAAGCGGCAGGCCCTGCTCGACCTCGCCGCCGAGTACGACTTCACGATCTTCGAGGACGACCCGTACGCGGACGTCCGGTTCCGGGGCGAACCGCTGCCGTCGATGCTCTCCCTCGACCGGCGGGGCAGCGTGGTGCACGCCTCCAGCTTCACCAAGACGGTCTGCCCGGGAGTCCGGGTCGGCTACCTGGTCGGGCCGGCGCCGCTGATCGCCGACATCGCCAGGGAGGCGACGAACCTCTACATCTCGCCCGGGATGGTGGCCCAGGCCATCGTGCACCAGTTCTGCCTCAACGGTGACCTTGAGCGCTCCATCGCCACCGTCAGCAGCGCCCTCGGCGACCGGGCCGCCGCCCTGGCCACGGCGCTGCGCACGCACATCCCCGAGGCCCGGTTCACCGAGCCGAACGGCGGCTACTTCCTCTGGGTCGAGCTGCCGCAGAACGTGCACGTGGACCGGCTGGCACCGGCGGCGGCCGAGCGGGGCGTCACCGTGGTGAAGGGCAGCGACTTCCTGGTGGAGGGCGGTCAGCACGCGCTGCGGCTGGCGTACTCCGGGGTGACGGTCGACCAGATCGACGAGGGAGTGCGCCGGCTCGCCGACGCGATCCAGGCGGTGCGCCGGTAGGAGTGCCGGAGAAGCGCCTGGAGGGAACGGCGCTCTGGTAGCGGACGACCAGGAACGGCTGCGTGCACGGCAGGCGCGGCCGTTCCTTGGCAATATTCTGTCGGATATCTGACAATGATGGCTGACGGTCGATTCGGGGCTTCCTACGCGCCGGTAGCCGGCCCACAATGCTGCGAGCGTCATTCGCGGCTACGCCCCCGTCCCGCGTCCGGACGGCGGGCACGCATCAGGCTGCGGCTGGCGCGCCCGGAGCCATACCCCCGCCCCCCAGGGTGCCGGGTGGGCCGTCCGCACCTCACCCCCCGACGTGGACGGTCCACCCGGCGCCACCCTCTGCGGGCAGCTCCGGGGGCCTCCCACCGGTGACGGCACGACACCCTCCTCGCGGTCCCGGCGACCCCCTTGCGTTCCCGGCCACCCTCGTCTCGTTCCCGGCCACCCTCGTCTCGTTCCCGGCCAGCGGGCACTTCCGTCCGGCACCACACCGGACGTGACCTGCGACATGTCCGCAGGCGAGCGCCGGCGGCGTACGCTGCAACGCGCACCCGAACGCAGGCCGAAGGGGGGCGGTGGCGATGCCCGATCAAGTCGATTCCGATCGAGTGGTGGTCAGCGGGAACGGCCGCCCGAGACCCCGGGCGTGGGCGGCACCGGTGCGGGCGGCAGTGACCCGGATGCTGAACACCGAGGTCGGCCAGGAGCGGAGCCCGGAGAACTCCCGGCCGGAGGGCCAGGGCGTGGTCGACTGCGGGCTCTACGTCGACGGCGTCCGGCAGTCGGAGCAGGTGGGTTACGCCGAGGCGCTGGAGGCGGCGCGGAAGCAGCCCGGCGCCCTCGTCTGGCTGGGCGTGCACGAGCCCAGCGAGGCGGAGATGGCCGGCATCGCGGCGGCGTACGGACTGCACGAGCTGGCCGTCGAGGACGCCGTCAAGGCGGAGCAGCGGCCCAAGCTGGAGCGCTTCGGCGAGGTCGACTTCCTGGTGCTGCGTACCGTCCGGTATGTCCGGCACGGCGAGCTGACCGAGACCTCCGAGGTGATCGAGACCGGCCAGATGATGCTCTTTATCGGGCCGAACTTCGTGGTCACCGTCCGGCACGGGGACGCCTGCCGGCTGGCGCCGGTCCGGTCCGAGCTGGAGGCCCGGCAGGAAATCCTCCGCCAGGGTCCCTGGGCGGTGGCGTACGCCGTGATGGACCGGGTGGTCGACATCTACCTGGAGGTCACCGACCGGGTCGGCGACGACCTGGACGTGCTGGAGGCGGAGGTCTTCGCCCGGCAGGCGCACGGCCGGATCCAGCGGATCTACCAGATGAAGCGGGAACTGGTCGAGTTCAAGCGGGCGGTCGTCCCGCTGCAGCGCCCGATGATGACGTTGACAGCGCAGGTCAACCGGGAGGTTCCGAAAGAGATCCGGAAGTACTTCCGCGACGTGCAGGACCACCTGGCCCGCACGGTTGAGCAGGTCAACTCCTACGACGACCTGCTCAACTCCATCCTCCAGGCCCGGCTGGCCCAGGTCACCGTCGACCAGAACAACGACATGCGCAAGATCGCCGCCTGGGCCGCCATCGCTGCGGTCTGGACCGCGATCGCCGGGATCTACGGGATGAACTTCGACTTCATGCCGGAAACCGGATGGAAGTACGGCTATCCGGTCGTGCTCGCACTGATGCTGGTGATCTCACTCGGGCTCTACCGCTGGTTCCGGCGCAACCGCTGGCTCTGATCTGAGCGCCACCTGCGGCAGGACGGGGCGGCGTGGGGCCGCCGCGGCCCCACGCCGACCGGTCAGCTGCCGCTGTGGGGCGAGTCAGCTACCGCTGTTGCGCGACGCCGCCGTACCGAGCAGTCCGTCGGATTTCTCCCCCCCGCTGGCGGCCACCACCTTCTTGGCGCCCTCGGCGATCGGCGCGGTCGAGATCTTCTCTCCGGCCGTGGCCGTCCGGCCCTTCGGCTTCTCCGTCGGTGCGCTCTTCGGCGCGGTGGACTCCCTGGTCGTCCCGCCCGCCGAGCTGTCCATGATCGTGGCGGCGTCGCCGCGTACGGCGTCCAGCGCGGCCGCCGGGTCGTACTCGTCCCACGGGCGCTGTCCGCGCCGGCGCATCGCCGCCGCGCCCATGGCGCCGGCCACCGCCCCGACGACCAACAGGCCGGTCAGCACCGGCCAGCGGCGGCGTCCCGTCGAGTTCTTCTTCCGCATCGCCCTCATCTTCTTCGGTCTCGACTTGTGGGCAACCGAGCCGGCCTGGCGGGCGCCGTCGGCGGCGGCCGTGGCCAACGGCGCGAAGCTGTGCATCGCCGACTCCCAGCTCTCCAACGCCGTCGCCCGTACCCTGCTCGCCGTCGGCGAGAGATAGGCCCGGGCCGCGTACGCCCGCGGTCCCACCGTGGCCCCGACCCCCGACGCCGCGTGGGTGGCGGCCCGCATCAGGTGATCGAAACTCTCGCCGAGCTCGGCCTTGACAAGCCTCCTGCGGGATCTGCGCCCCCCGAATCCGAACACCGGTCCCCACCTCCTTGGGTGTTGTTCCCCCGTCATCCTGCACCTTTGGATGCGCCCGCACTGCCAGAACGGGCACATGGGAGGATCCGCATAGAACCACCTACCAGCGCCGGCCTGCGCTCCTGGCCGGCGGACGCGCCCGCCCGGCCGCCACGAAACGGCCGGGCGGCATGAGGATCGAGGAGTATTCGTGGCCGAGGCCGCCTACGCAATCCTGCACACCAACGCCGGCGCCATCCGGCTGGAGTTGTTTCCGAACCACGCCCCCAAGACGGTGCGGAACTTCGTGGAACTCGCCGAGGGGACCCGGCAGTACACCGACCCGCGCACCGGCCAGCCGGGCAGCGGGCCGTACTACGACGGCACCATCTCGCACCGGGTGATCAGCGGGTTCATGGTCCAGATGGGTGACCCGACCGGCACCGGTCGTGGTGGCCCGGGTTACAACTTCGCCGACGAGTTCCACCCCGACCTGCGTTTCGACCGGCCGTACCTGCTCGCGATGGCGAACGCCGGCCCAGGCACCAACGGGTCGCAGTTCTTCATCACGGTCGGCCCGACCCCGCACCTGAACAACCGGCACACGATCTTCGGCCAGGTCGCGGACGAGCAGTCGGCGAAGGTCGTCGACGCGATCGCCAACGCCCCGACCAACGCACAGGACCGTCCGCTCCAGGATGTGGTCATCGAGCGCGTCGAGATCGAGCGTAAGGACGGCTGACGTCGATCCCAGGTACCTTTGCCTGCATGAGTCGTAGCGGGTGGAGGTCCGGCATGAACAGGCGCGGCGGTGGGCCGGCATGAGTGAGTCACCTCCCACGACACCGGTCTGCTACCGCCACCCGGCCCGGGAGACCTACGTCCGGTGTACGCGGTGCGACCGGCCGATCTGTCCCGACTGCATGCGGGAGGCCTCGGTCGGGCACCAGTGCCCCGAGTGCGTGGCGGAGGGCCGCCGCGGGCAGCGGCCGGCGCGTACCGCCTTCGGTGGCGGTGCCGCCGGCCGCCGGGGCTACGTCACCAAGACGCTCATCGCGATCAACGTCGTGCTGCTCCTGATCTCCATCTCCACCGCCCGGGGTGCCGAAGCGGTGGCCGGTGCCGGCTTCGGTGGTCTACTCGGCGGCTCGACCCCGCTGACCGAGTGGGGTGCGGTGCTCGGCCTGGACCGGGTCGGCCCGTTCGGCCTCGACGAGGGTGTGGCAGCCGGCGAGTACTACCGGCTCTTCACCGCGATGTTCCTGCACTACGGGCTGCTGCACCTGTTGATGAACTCGTGGGCGCTCTGGGTGCTGGGCCGGACCCTGGAGGCCACCCTCGGGCCGCTGCGGTTCCTGGCGCTCTACCTGGTCGCCGGCGTCGGAGGCAACGTCGCGGCGTACCTGTTCAGCGCGCCGAACGCCCGGACGGTCGGCGCGTCGACCGCGATCTTCGGGCTCTTCGCCGCGCTATTCGTGATCATGCGTCGGCTGGGCCGGGACACCTCGTCGGTGATCCCGATCCTCGTGATCAACCTGGTCTTCACCTTCGCCGTGCCCGGGATCTCCATCGCCGGTCACCTGGGCGGGATGACGGTCGGGGCGGCGATGGCCCTGGTGCTCGCCTACGCACCCCGCTCCCGGCGCACCCTCTTCCAGATCGGCGGAGGCGCGGTCATCGGACTGGTGCTGGCCGGACTGACCGTGATGCAGACCGCCGCACTGCTCGCCTGACCGCGCAAGGGGGTTCGGGCCGTGTCGGACGCCACCGCCACCACCACCGGCGGACGTACCCACGGCCCGAGGCGCGGGCGTGCGGATCAGCGCGGCGGGCCGCCGGCTGGGCCGGACGGCCGGCTCGCCCGCGCCGTACGCAGCACCTCGGCGACCTCGCGCGGGGCGGTCCCGAGGTCGTAGCGGCTGAACAGGTGCAGCGACCTGCCGCTGTCGATCTCCAGCGTCTCGGTGGCCAGCCCGAGGCGGGGACGGGTGTCGACCCTGATCTGCTCGATCTCCGGCCACGGCAGGTGCCGCCGCCCGGCGAAGCCCTGGATCACGGTGATCCCGTCGGCGTCCACCGCCAGCCGGACCGGCGCCACCAGGTCGCGTACGCCCCAGCCGAGCAGGCCGGCGGCGACGAGCGCTCCGGCGCCGAGGCGTACCGGGTCGCCGTCGGCGAAGTAGACGCCGAGGGCGAGGAAGAGGGCCGCCGCGCCGAGCTTGGCAACCGGCAGCGTGGTTTCGACCCGCCACTGCCGGGGCGGGATGTCCGGTCCGGGATACACGGATCCAGGATGCCACCGCCGCCGTGCCGGCTGCCCGCCCGGCGGGTGCGTCGGGACGCGCTCTCGGTCGCCGCCGGTCGACGGCGTAATATCGGAGCAGTCAAGTTACTGGGGAGTAGACATGGCGGACGCGGTCATCGTCGGTGCGGTACGGACCCCGGTCGGACGGCGCGGAGGCGCGCTCGCGGCCGTACATCCGGTCGATCTCTCGGCGCGGGTGCTGACGGCGCTCTCCGAACGCGTCGGTCTGGACCCGGCCGAGGTGGACGACGTGATCTGGGGCTGCGTCTCCCAGGTCGGCGAGCAGGCCTGGAACCTCGCCCGCAATGCGGTACTCGCTGCCGGCTGGCCGGAGTCGGTGCCCGGGACCACACTCGACCGGCAGTGCGGGTCGAGCCAGCAGGCGCTGCACTTCGCGGCGGCGGCGGTCGTCTCCGGCCAGGCCGACCTGGTGGTCGCCGGCGGCGTGGAGTCGATGACCCGGGTGCCGATGGGCAGCAGCATCGCGCTGTCTCCGGCGGCCACCGCGGCTGGCACCGGGCTGCCCTACGGCGACCAGGTGCGGGATCGCTACCGGGGTACGCCGGGCTTCGCGGCCGACGATCCGGTGCCGTTCAGCCAGGGTGTCGGTGCGGAGCTGATCGCGGAGCGCTGGGGGCTGACCCGGCGGCAACTCGACGAGTACGCGCTGGCCAGTCACGGGAAGGCGGCAGCCGCCCAGGATGCCGGTGCCTTCGACCCGGAGATCGTTCCGGTGGTGCTTCCGGACGGGAGCAAGGTCGTCGCCGACGAGGGAATCCGCCGGGACACCAGCCTGGAGAAGCTGGCCGGGCTCAAGACGCCGTTCCGGGCCGACGGGGTGGTCACCGCCGGCTCCGCCTCGCAGATCTCCGACGGTGCCGCCGCACTCGCCGTGACCACCCCGGAGTGGGCCCGGCAGCGTGGTCTGCGACCGCTGGCCCGGATCAGCGCCGCCGTCGTCACCGCCGACGATCCGGTGCTGATGCTCACCGCACCCATCCCGGCCACCGCCAGGGTGCTGCGGCGGGCCGGGCTCGGCGTCGACGAGATCGGCGTGTACGAGGTCAACGAGGCCTTCGCCCCGGTGCCCCTGGCCTGGCTGGCCGAGACCGGGGGCGACCCGTCCCGGCTCAACCCCCGGGGCGGCGCGATCGCGCTCGGCCATCCACTCGGCGGTTCCGGCGCCCGGCTTATGACCACGATGCTGCATCACATGCGCGACCACGGCCTCCGGTACGGCCTCCAGACGATGTGCGAGGGCGGCGGGATGGCCAACGCAACCATCGTGGAACTTCTATAAGTTCATTCTCATCCATGCCTCGGCCGCGTCATCCCCGGCCGGATCTCGTTGGGCAGGGCGTGGATGTGTTCTTCCGAACGTTCCTGCCAGCCGCCGCCGAGACCGGGGTGGCCGGCCCGACCGTGAGCCGGCACCTGCCGCTGCTGCGCAACTGCGTGCCGGCGGGCGAGGTCACCGTGCTGGTGACCCGGTGCATCCGTCCCGCAGAGTCCGCGCAGGGCGGTTACCTGCTCCTGCTCACCACCCGTCGGCTGGTGGTGACCCAGCAGAGCCGGTTGCTGCACCGGCTGCGGCTGCACCTCAACACCGAACTGCGGCACCTCAGCAACGTCAGCTGGAACCCCGACCCCCGGGCCTCGATGGTCGAGCTGGCCGCGACCGCCGTCGACGGCGTACGCGAGCGGTTCCTGATCCGGGCCGGTCGGCCCAGCCAGTTGTGGCAACTCGACGCCCTCTTCGGCCAGCTCTTCCGGCCGAAGAGGGTGGCCCGGTCCCGGGTCGCCGGCGCGCCCGTCGCCGGAGCCTCCGGCGGGCCGCACGGTCCGGCGCACGTTTCCCGCCCGGTCCCGGCGGTGGAGGTCGCCCCGCCGCCCCGGCACACCGCTCCGGCCCGGATGCCGCGACTCAGTCCCGCCGCCGCCCTCTGAGTCCCCGGCCGGGTCCTCGGCACACCCGGCCGGGTCGGGGAAGCCCTCCGGCCGAGTCCGGAGAAGACCGGTCGGGTCCGGCGGAGGGATCGGGTCCGGCGGAGGGATCGGTTGTGGCGTCGCCGTCGGGTCGGGGGACCCGTACCGGATCCGAACGTTGCCGGCGACGGCAATCGCGCCGGCGGTCGGAGATCATTGACCGGTGGCCGTCGACACCGCACAACCGGGCAACGTCCCGCATCGAGGTCTCGTCCTGGTGGTCGAGGACGAGCGGTCCATCGCCGACCTGGTCCGGCTCTACCTGACCCGGGACGGGTACGGCGTACACGTCGAACACGACGGCGACGCCGGGTTGGCCGCGGCCCAGCGGCTGCGGCCGGTCGTCTGCGTGCTGGACATCGCCCTGCCCGGCCTCGCCGGCACCGAGATCTGCCGCCGGCTGCGTGCCGGAGGCGACTGGACGCCGGTGATCTTCCTTACCGCCCGGGACGACGAGGTGGACCGGGTCGTCGGGCTGGAACTCGGCGCGGACGACTACGTGACCAAGCCGTTCAGCCCACGGGAACTGGTCGCCCGGATCCGGGCGGTGCTGCGTCGGACCGGCGGCCCGCCCGACGGCGCCGAGCAACCCCGGGTCGTCGGCCGGGTCACGCTCGATCCGGTACGCCGCCAGGTCACCGTCGCCGGTGATCCGGTGCAGCTCACCTCGACCGAGTTCGACCTGCTGGCGCACCTGATGGGGCGGCCGGGCCGGGTCTTCACCCGGGAGGAGTTGCTGGCCAGCGTCTGGGGTTACGCGGCGCACTCCGGCACCCGCACCGTCGACGTGCACGTGGCGCAGGTACGCGGCAAGCTCGGCCCGGCGGCCGACGTGATCCGCACCCATCGCGGCGTCGGGTACGCCTGTGTCGAGTGAGCGGTCCGCGGCGGCGGGCACCGGCGGAGGTGGCCCCGCCGGGGCGGTGCGTGCCGGGGGCGGACCGCCCGACCGGCCGGGGCCGCCCGACCCGGGGAGTGGAGTGCGGTGGCACCGGCTCGGGCGTACTCTGACCGCCCGCGCGGTCGGGGTGAGTTGTGCGGTCGCCCTGGTGTCGGTCCTGGTGACCGCGCTGGTCGCGATCCCGCTCGCGACCCGCTCGGCGGAGCGGCAGGCCCGGGAGGCGCTCGTCGCCCAGGCCCGGCTCGCCGCCGAGGCACTGCGACCACGTATCGACCGGGGAAGGACCGTCGACGAGGAGCGGATCATCCGGCAACTGCGCAACCAGGGCATCGACGCGTACCTGGTCCGGGCCGGGCGCGCCGACCGGCCGGGGCTGCCGCCCGAGGTGGTCGACCGGGTCGCCGCCGGACGAAACTTCTCCGGCCGGCGGGCGGTCGCCGGTGAGCCGGCGATGATCGAGGCCCGCTGGCTGCCCGACGGCAACGGCGTGGTGCTGACCCGGCCGGCCACCACGGGGATATGGCAGGAGGTCGTCGGCCGGCTCTGGCTTCCGCTGCTCGCCGGGCTCGTCGCCGGGTCGGTTGCCGGGGCACTGCTCGCCCGCCGGCTCTCCCGGCCGATCCGCAACGCGGCGACGGCGGCGGCCCGGCTCCGGGCGGGGGACCGGGCGGTCCGGGTGCCGGTGGAGCCACCGGAGGAGGCGGCCGACCTGGCTCAGGCACTCAACGACCTCGCCGCCGCGCTGGCGCTGAGCGAGGGGCGGCAGCGGGAGTTCCTGCTCTCCGTCTCGCACGAACTGCGCACCCCGCTGACGGCCATCCGGGGCTACGCGGAGGCGCTGGCCGACGGGGTGGTGGGCCCGGCGGGAGGGCAGCGGGCCGGGCAGGTCATGCTGACGGAGGCGGACCACCTCGACCGGCTCGTGACAGACCTGCTGTCGCTGGCCCGGCTGGAGGCGGCCGACTTCGTCCTGGAACCGGTGCCGGTCGACCTCACCCAGCTCGTCTCGGACGCCGCCCAGACCTGGAGCGCACGCTGCGCCGCCGCCGGCGTCGTGCCCCGCACCGAGATTCCGGAGGCACCGGTGCCGGTCCACACCGACCCGGGGCGGATCCGGCAGGTCGTCGACGGCCTGCTGGAGAACGCGTTGCGGGTCGTGCCGCCGGGGGCGCCGATCGTACTGGCGGTACGCCGGACCGGCCTGGGTGAGCTGCCCGGCGGGGTGCTCGAGGTCCGGGACGGCGGGCCGGGGCTGACCGACGACGACCTGACCGTGGTCTTCGAGCGTGGCGCGCTGCGCCAGCGCTATCAGGGAGTACGCAAGGTGGGCAGCGGCCTGGGTCTGGCACTCGCCGCCGGGTTGGTCCGCCGGCTCGGCGGTATGATGGTCGCCGGACATGCCCGGGAGGGTGGCGCCCGGTTCACCGTCTGGTTGCCGGCCACCGATGGTGCGTACCCCGCCGATGGCGCCGACCGGGCCGATGCGGGCGGTGGTTGAGAGGTGGGCGGGCGAGCCCATGCCAGGCTCTCTGGATGGGCCCAGCCAGGCTAGGCTATGGCCGATCCGTCGTCGGCTCCGTGGAGAACCCTGTGAAGCTCTCGATCCTAATGCCGGTCTACAACGAGGAAGAACGCATTGCGGACGCCCTCAAGCAGGCACTCGCGGTCGACTACCCGTGCGAGATCGAGCTCGTCGTGGTCAACGACGGCAGCCGTGATGCTACCGGAGAGATTCTCGGGCGGGCCGACGACACGCGCCTTCGAGTGATCACCCATCCCCGCAACGCCGGCAAGGGCGCGGCCATCAAGACCGCCGTGGACGCGGCCGAGGGTGAATACATGGTGATCCTCGACGCCGACCTGGAGTACGACCCGCAGGACATCCCGAAGCTGTTGGCGCCGGTGCTGGACGGTCGGGCGACGGTGGTTTACGGAAATCGGACGTTCGGCAGCCACAGCGCCTACAGCTTCTGGTACGTGATGGGCAACAAGGCCGTGACCACGGCCGCCAACGTGCTCTTCAACTCCTACATCGGTGACCTGGAGACCTGCTTCAAGCTGATGCCGGTCGCGCTCTACCGCTCGCTCGACATCCGCTCGCGGGGATTCGGGATGGAGGCGGAGGTGACCGGCAAGCTGCTGCGCCGCCGGATCCGCCCTTACGAGGTGCCGATCAGCTATCGGGCCCGGGGCAGGGAAGAAGGCAAGAAGATCACCTGGAAGGACGGCGTGGAGGCGCTCTTCATCCTCGGCCGGGAACGCAGCCGCCGCCGGGGCCTCTCGGACGGGCGCTGATCCGACCGTCCCACGGGACGTCAGGCCGGCGCCAGGTAGACGGACCAGCGCCCCGACCGCCCGCCGTCACCGGCCAGCCGCCACCCGTCCAGGAAGGTCCCGGCCGGTGCGGGCCTGCGCAGCACCACCACGACCGACAGTCCCCGGCTGCGAGCCGACGTCACCGCCGCCGGTTCCTCGCTACCGGGTTGGCGGATCCGCTCGGCTGTCTCGCACTTCATCTGGTACGTCACGTTGAACGGGGCTTCGCCGAAGAGCGCACACGGTTGCGAGACGCCGGCCTGCCGCAGCGCCCGGAGAAGTACCGTCGCCGCGGTGTCCGCGCGTTCCACCGTCTCGCGGTACGGCCCGGTCGCGGCCACCTGCACACCGATCAGCGCCAGCGCCAGGATCGCGGCCACGGCGGGACCGAGCATCCCCAGCGGCGCCCGGCGCAGCCTCGCGATCTGAAGCACGCCCGCGGCGACGGGGACGGCGAGCAGCCCGATCGCCGGCAGCAGGAAGCGGAGCTGGCCGTACCGCATCATGAAGAGGTACGGGAAGGCGACGCTGACGCCGACGGCCAGCGGCACCAGCACCACCGCGAGCCCCTTCCGCCCGGTCCGGCGGGTCAGCGCGACACCGGCGACCGCCGCCACGAGCGCGCAGGCCAGTGCGATCCACCAGATCACCGCGAGAACGCCGCTCGGGGCCAGTTGCACGTTCGTCAGGGTGGCCGCCCCGCCCCGGAACTCCGGCGGCACGTTCAGGCTGACCGCCTGCGGGCTGCCGGTGTTCCACAGCCGCAGGTAGAGGCGGAGCATGGCGACATCGGGATAGAGGTGGGTGCCGCCGAGCGAGGCGGACGAGAGGTGCAGGCGGTTGAACGGGTCGCCGAACCGGAGGAAGGACTCGACGAGCCACGGCGCCCAGCCCACGATCTGGCCCACCGCGAGCGCCGCGAAGACCTCCCGGCGCCGCCAGGCGGAGAGGCCGAGCCAGACCAGGAAGAGTGGTAGCACGAGCCACACGCTGTCGCTGGGTCGCACCAGGGCCGCGAAGGCGACCGCGACGGCGAGACCCAGCAGGGAACGGCGGTAGTTGTCGCCACCGCGCCGGCAGTTCATGAAGTAACCGGTCGCCGCGACCGCCGCGAGCGCGGAGTAGAGGTTCGGCAGGGCCAGCGAACCGTTGTAGGCGGCCGCCGAGGTGCCGCCGAAGAGCGCGGCGGCGACCGGCGCCACGGGGTGCCGGGAGACCGTCAGCCAGGGCTGGAAAGCCAGGAAGATGCCGAGGCTCGCCACGACCACGAGATAGAACCGCACGCCGGTGAGCGAGAGGTCGAGCAGCGCGACCGGTGCGACGACCAGCGGCACCCCCCACGCCCGCCAGGCCACCCAGGCATAGTCGGGGGCCTGCGGGTTGACCTGGCTGAAGTAGATCGCCTCGTCCGTCGTGTACGGGTATCGCAGCCCGACCGCGACCAGCACGTAGCCGGCGAAGCAGACCGCGACGCCGACGAGCAGCCAGTGGTTACGCCGGGCGGCCGGCCACGAGGCGAACCCCGGCAGCCGCCGCGACCGTGCCTCCGCAGGTTGCTCCTCGACCGGCGAGGTGATGCTCGTCACCGGCTGCTCCTCGACCGGCGAGGTGATGCTCGTCACCGGCGGACGGCGGTGTCGTGTCCGCTAGGACGGACCACCCGGCGCGCCGGACCGCGCCTGCTCGTCGTACTGCCCTTGAGCACTGCTCTGCCCGCCCCCTGGAGCCCGTGCCGGCCGCCCTCGGTCTCCTGAGGACATCCGTCGCCACCCGTCGTCGCAAGGGCGGAGAGTAGAGCAGGCCGCCGCCGACCACAAGACGCGCTGTCGGTCTCCGGCCGTCGGGGTCAGCCCAGGAAGGCGGTGATCGAGCGGCGCAACCCTGCGGGATCGAGGCCGTGCCAGCGGGCATGGTCGGCGGGGCTCCCGTACCGCCGCAGGTCGGCGCGGCCCACCCCGAGCGCGAGCGACCGGTGGGGCAGCCCGCCCAGCGCCTGCGCGACCAGCGGGCCGGAGGTGCCGGCGAGGTAGGGCTCGACCAGTACCACCGTCGGGGCGGTGCCGGTAGCGGCGGCCGGGCCGACCAGCTCCCGCAGTCCGTCGACGTCGAAGGGGCGCGGCGTGTGGGTGTAGGCGACCGTCACGTCCAGCCCGGCGACGGCCGCCAGCACCGGGCGCAGCACCGGGCCCACCGCCACCACCACGGGGGCGGCCGGAGTGCCCCGGCGCAGCACCGCCAGTCGTCCGGCCCCGGGCAGCGGGACCTCGTTGACCTGGGTGGAGAGCCGCAGATAGACCCGCTCGTCATGGTTGGCGGCGGCGCGGAGCAGGTCAGGCACCTCGGCCGGGTGCCCGGGCACGTGCACCGTCCAGCCGGTAAGGGTGTCCAGCAGTGCCACGTCGCCCGGGGACATGTGCGTGCGGCCCATGCTCGACCCGTCGTACGAGGCGCCGACGCTGACCACGACGGCGCCCACCCCCTGGTGGTCGATGTCCAGCTTGAGCTGCTCGTACGCCCGGTCCACCGCGAACGTGGCGTACGAGTGCACGATGGGGCGGAGTCCGGTCAGGGCGAGCCCACCGGCGACCCCGACCATGAGCTGTTCCCGGATGCCGACGTTGAGCACCCGGTCCGGGTGCCGCCGGGCGGCCGGCGCGAAACTGGCGGCCGAGATGTCGGCCAGCACGACCGCGGTGCGCGGATCGTCCTCCAGCAGTGTGGTGGTGGTGTCGATGAAGGTCTCGCGCATCCCGGCCACGGGTCACTCCTCGGTGTCGACGACCGCGACGACCACGTGCGGCCGGCCCGGTCGGTGGTCGGTGAGGGCGGTCTCGATCGCGTCGTGGTCCCGACCGTCAACGGTGGCCGCGGACCAGCCGTGCACGGTGAACCGGCTGGCGATTCCGCCCGGCCAGCCGTGCGTGGCGGAGCGGTTGTCGAGCACGATCGCGGTGAGGGTGCACAGGCCGGTCGCGCCGGCGTACGCCATCGCCTCGTGGTTGGCGCCCTCGTCCAGTTCGGCGTCGCCGAGCAGGACGTACACCCGGGGGCGGTCCAGACCCTGGGCGCGCAGGCCGAGCGCGGTGCCGACACCGAGCCCGAGGCCGTGGCCGAGTGAACCGCTGCCGATCTCGACACCGGGCACCAGCACCCGGTCGGGGTGGTGGCCGAGCCGGCTCTCCGGGCCGGCCAGGTCGTCGAGCCAGTGCTCCGGGATGAAACCCTTGGCGGCCAGCACCGCGTAGTAGGCGGCCGGCCCGTGGCCCTTGGAGAGCAGGAAGCGGTCCCGGTCGGGCTCGTCGGCCGTGGCCGGGGAGGTCCGGAGGACCCGGTCGTAGAGCACCCAGAGCACGTCGAGGGTCGAGTGTGCGCTGGGCGCGTGTTTCTCGTCGCCGGTCAGCCGGCTCAGCAGTGCGCCGAGCTCGGTCGGCAGTCCGGGACGCCGGCCGTGCGACGGCGTGCGGCGGACCCGGGACGGTGTGGTGACTGTCGTCGTCATGCCACTACCCTGCAAGTTGAAGTGTGCTTCAACTCAAGTCTCCGGCCCGGATCGCCGGAAACGGCCGTCGATCCGCTGTGCTGGGCGACGGTGGGGGGCGACGTGCGGCAGGAAACACTGACCATCGGCGAGCTCGCCGCCCGCTCCGGGGTGGCGACATCGGCGCTGCGCTACTACGAGCGGCTGGGGTTGATCCGGGCCGGCCGTACCGGTGGCAATCAGCGACGTTACGACCGGGCCGAGCTGCGCCGGGTCTCGTTCATCCGGATCGCCCAACAGCTCGGGGTCTCGCTGGCCGACATCCGGGAGGCGCTGGCCGAGCTGCCGGAGGGGCGTACCCCGACCAAGGCCGACTGGGCGCGACTCTCCGCCGGCTGGCGGCGCCGGCTGGACGAGAAGATCGATCTGCTGACCCGGCTCCGCGACAACCTGGCGGGCTGCATCGGCTGCGGCTGCCTGTCGCTGCGTAGCTGCGGGCTCTACAACCCGGACGACGAGCTGGCCGCGCAGGGGCCGGGACCGCGCCGGATGCTGCCCGGCTCCGGCTCCGCGTCCGCGTCCGCCCCCGGGGCCGCCGGGGCCGGGGCGGTCAGCGGTCGACGGTGAGCAGCAGCTTGCCGACGTGGTCGCTGGACTCCACGATCCGATGCGCCTCGGCCGCCTCCGACATCGGCAGCCGCCGGAACACGACCGGCCGGATCGCGCCCGACTCGATCAGCGGCCAGACCTCCTCGCGTACGCCCCGGACGATCGCGGCCTTCTCGGCCGTGGGCCGGGAACGCAGCGCGGTCGCGGCGACCGAACCCCGCTTGGCCAGCAGCGCGGCCAGGTCCAGCTCCCCCCTGCGGCCGCCCTGGAGCCCGATCACCACGATCCGCCCGCCGGTGGCCAGCGCCTTGACGTTCCGGCCCAGGTAGGACGCGCCCATGATGTCCAGGATCACGTCGGCGCCCCGGCCGTCGGTGAGCCGCTTCGTCGCCTCGACGAAGTCCTCCTCCACGTAGTCGATCAGACCGGCGGCGCCGAGCTCGCGGAGCCGGTCGTGCTTGGTGGCCCGGGCGGTGGCCAGCACCGTGGCGCCGAGCGCCGAGCCGAGCTGGATCGCGAAGGTTCCGATGCCGCTGCCGCCGCCGTGCACCAGCAGGGTCTCGCCGATCCCGAGCCGGGCCAGTTGGACCACGTTGGACCAGACCGTGCAGGCGACCTCGGGCAGCGCCGCCGCGTCGACCAGATCGACGCCCTCCGGCACCGGCAGGAGCTGCCCGGCCGGCACCACCACCCGCTCGGCGTAGCCGCCGCCGCTGAGCAGTGCGCAGGCCGGCTGGCCGACGCTCCAGCCGGTCACGTCGGCGCCGACCGCGCTGACCACTCCCGCGCACTCCAGCCCGGGGTACGGCGGCGCGCCCGGCGGCGGCGGATAGTGGCCCTGCCGTTGCAGCAGGTCGGCCCGGTTGACCGCACCGGCGTGCACGTCGAGCGTCACCTCGTCCGCGCCAGGGGTCGGATCGGGGACGTCGGACCAGACCAACGCGTCGGGCCCACCCGGCTCGGGAATCGTGATCGCCTTCATCCGTCCAGTCTTACCCGATCCCCGGTACGCCCCGAGCGGCAACCCGCGCGACGGCTCGCCGGGACGCGCGCGGGGCCGGGAGCTCGTGGCAGACTAGGCACGGCCGTGGCCTGCCACATCGGGGACCACGGGCCGGGAGGGCTCGCCTAGTGGCCGATGGCGCTGGTCTTGAAAACCGGTAAGGGGAGTGATCCTCTTCGTGGGTTCGAATCCCACGCCCTCCGCCGACCAGCGCGAACAGAGGTCGTCACACACCCCTAATCCCTACGGCTAGTAATCATATGATGATTGTCAGTAGGCAAAGCCATCCTTGCATCGGCGGAGCGGGGCCGCCCCGGGCGACAGGACGCCCGGCGGGGTGTACGGAGTGAATCGAGGGCGCCAATGGAGCTGCGGCTCACCCCGGTACAGGTGCGCAACCGGCTGATCCTCGTGGCCCGGCGGATAGTCGCGGATCACCGCACCGACGTCGAGGGGATCTGCCGCACCTGCGGAGTCCTGCACTGCGAGGCGCTGGCGGCGGCGCTCGGCTATCTGGCTCGGGTCGAGGAGCCACGGCGCCCGCTCGTGGTCGAGATCCAGAGATGCCCGGCCGGGTGGGGAGCCGGCGAGGTCCGCGGGGGTGGCTATCCGTCGAACGGGTAGAAAGGGGCACGGCGCCGGCTATCCGGCGCGGGCACCCGCTGTGTGGAAAGGACTTCGCGATGACTCTCGACCGACCGGTCGCACCGGACCCGTACGAACTGCTGCCGACCGTCCCGGCATTCACATTGACGAGTAACGACGTGCAGAACGGCGAGCCGATGCCCGCCGAGTTCGCCCACCCGAGCGTCGGCGGTGCCAACCGCTCGCCGCAGCTCGCCTGGACGGGCTTCCCGGCCGAGACCAGAAGCTTCGTTGTCACCTGCTACGACCCGGACGCGCCCACCGGCAGCGGATTCTGGCACTGGGTGCTGGTCAACGTGCCTGCGGACGTGACCGAGCTGCCGCAGGGCGCCGGCGGTGCGTCGTCGGCCGGGACCGAGGGAGCGTTCAGCGTGCGCAACGACTACGGCGAACAGGCGTACGGTGGTGCCGCGCCGCCGGCCGGAGACCGTCCGCACCGGTACGTCTTCGCGGTGCACGCCCTGGACGTGGAGAAGCTCGACCTCACGCCCGAGGCGAGTCCGGCGTACGTCGGGTTCAACCTGGCGTTCCACACCCTGGCTCGGGCCGTGATCCGGCCGACATACCAGGTCAAGGGCTGAGGGTCGGTGGTGGGCTGGCATCGGGGTGTGCCGGTGCCGGCCCCTGCCCCGCTGATCTCAGGCGGGTACCCGGGCGACCGCGAAGACGGACTGGCCGAACGGCGGGCGGACAACTCGTTCGGCGGCCTTGGTCACCGGCAGTACGAGGGTGTCGTACACCTTGACCATGGGCCCTTCCTTGGGCATCAGCCGGAAGACGCTGGTCGCCATGTAGTAGCCCAGCAGGCCCAGTGCGTTCGCGTAGTGCAGCGTCTCGATCTCCAGGCCGGCCTCTTCGAGCGCGGCCCGCATGGTCTTCTTGGTGTAGCGGCGGACGTGTCCGGTGGCGATGTCGGCCGGGCTCATCGCGAACTCGAAGGCCGGCACGATCAGCACGATCGCCCCACCCGGCCGGACCAGGTTGCGCATGCTCCGCAGCGCGCCGACATGGTCCTCGATGTGCTCCAGCACGTTGTAGGAGACGGCGGCGCTGTAGTCGGCCTGCTCGGTGCAGGGCAGCAGCATCTGCCGCACCTCGATGCTGGGGTCGCCGGCGAGTCGCTCCTTCAGCGCCACCAGCCGGTCCGGGTCCGCCTCGGTCGCGGTGAACCGCTCGAGGAAGGGTGCCCACTCGATGGCGTAGTCGCCCAGACCGCTGCCGATCTCGATCGGGTTGTCGCCGAGGTAGGGCAGGGCCAGCTCGACAAACCAGCGCCGGTGGTTGACCGCCGTGGCCAGGCCCTCGAGCACCTCTTCCTGAATGCGCTGATCTCCAGTTATTTCTGCCATGCGTAGATCCTCACGCTCTGACTCGACCTGCACTGGACCGACAGAGTGAACCATCTACGACGACCGTAGGGAAATTGGGGCACTCCTGCGAGCCGAACTCACGAGTTGGGGCGTCGGTTGTGACCAGTTCGGGGGCGTTCGTTCCAGACCACCCGAAGATAGCTCGACCACGTTCGGCGGTCGTGTCACGGTGATAACGGTCCAGCGTCGATCTCCCCGGCCGGTCCGCCGCTGCTCGGGCCGGTTGCCTCGGCCGCTCGGGCCGGTCCGCCGCTGCTCGGGCCGGTCCGCCGGCAGGCCGGCGGACCGGCGTCAGGGAGTGCGGATGCAGCAGCCGGCGCAGACCTTCGGCTGCGGGAGGGTGAAGGCCAGGCAGCACGTCCTGCGCTGCACGGTCAGCTCGCCGCTCGGGCCGGGCACCAGTTCCACCAGGTCTGCCACGCCCAACGCGTCGAGCAGGGCACCGATGGTCTCGGCGGAGCCGCCGGGCAGCGCGTCGGCGGCCCGCAGGACGCCCTGCGCCACGCCCGAGGCGACCGAGCCGAGCAGCGTACGCGCGCCGACCCGGACGTGGCAGTGCAGCGCGTCGAGCATCGGGGTCAGGTGCGAGTCGAGCAGGGACGTGCGCAGGGCCGTGAGGAGTTCGGCCTCGCCCAGCACCACCCTGACCTCGGGCAGGCCGGAGAGGGCCAGCGGGTCCGAGGGGAGTACCGCGATCGCTGTCGAGCGGCGCATGCCGAGCGTGAGCAGCGGCCGACCCTCCTCGAACCGGACCAGAACGTCGGCCGGACGCAGCAGCGGCACCCGGCGCGCGGACGCCCAGCCGAGCACCACCGGCAGCAGCAGCCAGTAGGTGTAGGACTTCCAGGCCAGTGCGGCGGCGGCGTGTGGAGTGGCACCCCAGCGCTGCCGGGTCACCGCCAGAAGTTCGGGCCACCGGGTGCCGTCCACGAGCTCGGTGGCCGGGGCCCAGCCGGTCTCGTCGGAGACCAGCAGGCCGGTCGCCAGGCCCGGCAGCACGTCGGTGCCGAAGGCGGCCCGCAGCGTGGCGGTCACCGGAGCCAGCGGCGCGGCGGCCCGGTCGCCGATCAGTACAGTCACTCTGCGTCGCCGATCTGCCGCATTGCGGCGTACGGGGAGGCGGCCGGCGCGGCCGGCGCAACCGGACTGGTCTGCCTCGTTGTCACAGGATCACTCCCCACGTCCGACGACCGACCGTCACCATAGCTTACTAAGGCAAGGCTAACCAGAGTTGGGTACCCATGCGGGACGTTCCCCGGATGTTTCTCTCGAAACACCCGGGAAGCGGTGTCGCGGACCGCACGAGGGGCGCCGCGACCGGCAGGATGGAGTTCGTCGTCGTCGCCTCGTGGCAGCGACCCGGGCGCAGAGATGAAGGGCGGGATTGTCTGCGATTGGTGCCGGAGTGTCAAGCCATTGTCGTTAACGCGCCAGTTCTGCCAGACTGGCCGACTCGGCCGGGAGACTGAGATTCCCGGCCAGAGGAACCTGATGACCACGCCTATCGAGCGGGCTGCCGACTCGTTCGCGGCCGAACTTTCCCGCCGGCGGGTCGAGCGGGGCATGACCAAGAAACAGCTCGCGGCCCGGATGGGCTTCGACCCGTCGTACGTCAGCCATGTCGAGGGTCGCCGGCACCGGCCGACGGAGGACTTCGCCCGCCGTGCGGAGGCCGTGCTCGGCGCCGCAGGAGCGATCTGGCAGCGTTTCCAGGAGTACGACGAACTCCGGCAGGCCCGGTCGAGCGCGGTCGCGCACCGCGATCCACCCGTACCCGAGCAGTGGATGCCGCCCGGCACGGGCCTGATCGTCGAGCAGGAGACCGCCACGCTGGCGTACGAGGACGGTGCGTACCGCTGCGTGATCCGCCGGGCCCTCTACAACGCCGGCACCGAACCGGTGACCCGCTACCTGGTCCGGATCGCTGTCGACCGCTATCCCAACGACCCGGCCCGGTCCAACCGGCACCACCGGGAAAATCCGCTGACCTTCGCCGAACTGGACCTTCAGGCATTCTGCGACGACCAGGGCAGCCGAGAACCGATGGAGTGGCGCAAGAAGCACGACCGGGACGCGTTCAAGGAGGTCTGGCTGCTCTTCGAGAACAGCGACGGGCGGTTCCCGCTGTATCCGGGAGAGCGGGTCACCACCGAATACTCCTACCGGGTCAACCAGGACAAGTGGGGGCAGTGGTTCCAGCGGGCCGTCCGGCTCCCCACCCGCCGGCTCGCGCTCCGGCTCGACCTGCCGCTCGACCTCGACCCGCAGGTCTGGGGCGTCGAGACCTCGCTGTCGGCCGAGGAGGGGCCGCTGCGTACGCCACTGGTCCGGCGCGACGAGGACGGCCGGACGCTCTTCGAATGGTCGACCGACGATCCGCCGTTGAACGCCCGGTACCGCCTGGAGTGGCGCTACCGTGCCCAACCGGCGGTCTCCGCCGCCGCGCCGGCACAGGCCGAGGGCCGGGCCAGCGACCGGATGCGCGCCGCCGGCATCGTGCAGCTCGGCGCGGATCTGCTCCGCCAGCCCGCCCGGCACTTCGACCTGCCCCGGGACGACGCCAACGCCCGGGACGTGGTGGCCCGGCTCCGGGCCGCGCTGGAACGCCTCGACGAACTGCACCCGTTCAGCAAGGGCGTCGGCCTCGCTGCCCCACAGATCGGGCTGCCCTGGGCCGCCGCCGTGGTACGCCCGCCGGACCGTGACGCCGAGCCGGTCGTACTCCTCAACCCCCGGGTGGTCGACGCCTCCATCGAGACCGACGAGCAGTACGAGGGCTGCCTCTCGCTGTTCGACCTGCGCGGCCTGGTTGCCCGGCCGCTGCGGCTCGACATCGAGCACGCCCGCTGGGACGGCGGGCGGGTGATCACCTCGTTCGAGCTCGCCATGGCCCGGCTCGTCGCCCACGAGGTCGACCACCTGGAGGGCCGGCTCTACGTCGACCGGATGGACCCGGACGTCCCGCTGGTGCCGATCGAGGAGTACCGGGACACGGGCAACGCCTGGCGCTACTGAACCTTCACCGCCGTCCCCGTAACCCTGGCGCCACCTCCTGGAGGGCACTCTCGCTCCTGGAGGGCACTCTCGCCCTGGTCGGTTCTCTGGAACGGGGGCCGGGTCTCCGTGCCCTGCACGGCGAGGGCACGGAGACCCGGCCTGGGGGAGAGGAAGGGTCCTCGGGTGGGGGAGGGAGAGTTGCTGGCGGGGCGGGAGGGTCTAGAGATCGCCGAAGGCGTCGTACCGGATGTTCTGCGGGGGCACGTCGTCGGCCGCGAGCGTGCGCAGGGCGGACCGGACCAGCGCCGCCGATCCGGAGATGTAACAGTCGTGGGTGCTCCACGGGCCGTACCGGGCGAAGACGTCGGTGATCTCGCCGCGCTCCCCGGGATAGTCCGGATCCGCGCTACAGGCGGGGACTATCGACAGCCAGGGATGTTCGGCGGCGAGCTTGCAGAGTTCGGCCAGCCCGTACAGGTCGTCGCGGCGCTCCGCGCCGACGAAGACGTGCATCCACCGGGTACGGTTGTAGCCGGCCAGCTCCTCGGCGAGCGCCTTGATGGGAGCGAGCCCGACGCCGCCCGCCACGCAGAGCACGTCCCGGGTGGATGCCCGGTCCAGTGTCATCGTCCCCATCGGAGCGGCCACCCGGAGCAGGTCGCCGACCTTGACCCGGCGGACCAGGGCACTGGAGACCCAGCCCGCGCCGACCGCCCGGACGTGGAACTCCAGGGTGTTGTCCTCGCGCGGGGCGTTGGCGATCGAGTACGTCCGCCAGAGCCGCGGCCGGTAGCGAGGTACCTCGACACTGACGTACTGACCGGCCCGGTACGGCAGGTGGTGCTGGAGGGGACGGCAGGTCAGTACGGCGACGTCGGTGCCCCGGCGCTCGTGGCCGACGACCTCCGCGTGCCAGAACGGCGGGTTGGGGTCGTCGGCCGCGCCCGCCTGCATGCGCTCGGCGATCATCTGGTACGCGTCGCGCCACGCCTGGTCGTGTTCGACGCTCCACTGCTCGCCGGCAACCTCCCGCAGGGCGGCCAGCAGCGCGGTCCCCATGGTGTCGTAGTGAACCGGCTCGACATGATATTTACGGTGGTCGCGGCCGAGTGAACGGAGATACTCGTCGAAGTTCTCCGGATCGTCGATGGTGTGGACAGCGGTCACGATGGCCTCCAGCAGGCGGTCCCGCTGGGCGTCCATCTGGATCGGAAAGAGCGTGCGCAGGGCGGGATCGGACAGGAACATCCGGGCGTAGAAATATCCCGCGACCACGTCTCGCCGGTCTTCGACGAGGGTCCAGCTCTCCTTCAACAGCTGCGCGAGATTGTCCATGACACCTTCCCGGTCGAGGCCACTGCGCGGATAAGAATGAATACCGTGAGTCAGTTTCCGTCGCACAGGCTGTGCGATTGACGGCGCACGGATCCGTATCCGGTGGCCCGGCTCGGGTGGGTTCGACTCCCTCTTCTCAGGGCTGCCCTTTCGAAGGCGTACGGCCCCGGACGCTCCCGGCCGGCCGCCGGATCGGGCACAGTTGTCGGGTGACGGTTGATCTCGCCCGCCCACTCTCCCGCCGCGTGCTCGGCATCGAGGTGCTCCTCGTCCTCGGGTTGTCCCTCGGACAGTCCGCGGTCTATTCGGCGGTGACGATCATCGCCCGGCTCACCGCCGACCGGCCGCTGAGCCAGCAGACGGCGACGCTCAACGCCTCCCAGTCACCCCGACCCTGGCTCGATCTCACCTACCAGCTCCTCGGGATCGGCTTCGCCCTCGTCCCGGTCCTGCTCGCCGTACACCTGCTGAACCGCGACCGCCGCCCCCTGGACCGGGACGGGCTGCTCACCCGGGACGCGCTGCCGGAGCCGGGACGTGGCGGTGCCCGGGATGCGCTCGGCCTCGACGGACGGCGGCCCGGCCAGGACCTGGCCTGGGGCGCCGCGCTGGCCGCCGCGATCGGACTACCCGGCCTCGGCCTCTTCTGGATCGCCGCACACCTCGGCGTCAACGCCACGGTGGTGCCGGCGGGACTGCCGGACCTGTGGTGGGCGGTGCCGGTACTCATCCTCGCGGCCGCGCAGAACGCGATCCTCGAAGAGGTCGTCGTGGTGGGCTATCTGATGACCCGGCTGCGGGAGCTGGGGTGGCGGGTCGGCGCGGTGATCGCGACCAGTGCGCTGCTGCGCGGCTCGTACCACCTTTACCAGGGCTTCGGCGCGTTCGTCGGGAACGCGGTCATGGGAGTGGTGTTCGGGCTCTTCTTCCTGCGCTCCAGGCGGGTGTTGCCGCTGGTGGTGGCGCACACCCTGCTCGACGTGGTCGCCTTCGTCGGCTACGCGCTGCTCCCTCGGGACTGGTTCGACTGGTTGTAGCCGACCCTGGCCGTGATCGCGGTGGGCGGTAGCTGCCGCGATGCCGCACGGTAGTAGGCGGTGGCCCGACCGGCGAGCGCTTCGGTGCCGATGGCGCTCAGTACGGCGACCGCCAGCGGCACCGCTCCGGGGAACCGCCGTGCGGCGAGTCGCACCGCGAAACGGTTGACCGCCCGGGCGACGATCGGCGCGCCGAGTCGCCGGCCCGCCTCCGCCAGCCCGCCCGTCTCCGTGTTGCGGCGGTTCTCCGTGCGGTTCTCCGTGTTGCGGCCGTTCTTCGTATTGTGGTCCGCCTTTGCGTTCTGGCCGTCCTCGGCGGGCCGAGACGCCTCTGTGTCGCGGATACCGGCTAGGCCATTGCCGTGCTGCCCTGCGAGGCGGCCACCCGGCCCGCTGTCCGGCGAGCCGGGCGCCGGTTCGCCGTCGTGCCCGGCGACGGCCGCCTCGGCGGCCGAAAGCGCGGCGCGGGCGCGACGCAGGTCCGGGTGGAGGCGGGTCAGCACCAGCAGCTCGGCGGCCCGGTCCGGGTGGCTCGGATCATGATCGTGCGCTGCCGCCAGTCGCAGCACCAGGCCGGCCTGCGTCCAGGTGACAGCGGCCAGCTCGACGAGCGGAGCGAGCAGCCCCGTCGCGGTCGACAGGGCACCGCCGGCGGCGGCGAACCGGACGAAGCGCCGCGTGGCCAGGCGGGCCAGACCGTCGGAGGTGGCGCCGGGGTACGCGGCCCGGACCTGACCCACCCATGCCGCGGCCGCAGGGCCCAGACCGCGTACCGCTGCCAGGGCGAGCAGTTCGGGCGCGTAACCGGGGTGGTCGATGATGTGCCAGGCCGTCGACGGTTGCGATTCCCACCCGGCGGTACGCCCCGACGCTGCCCGTTCCACCGCCGTAGCGGTCCCGTTGGCCGTACCGGCCGGTTCCGGCGAGGCGGTCTGGGCGGCGACATCGGACGATCTGGTCGCTGCCGGCCCGGTGGCTTCCCTGGTCGTGGCCTTCTTGGCTACCGCCTTCTTGGCCGCGGCCTTCTGAGCTGCGGTCTGCTGGGCGGTGGTCGTCTTCTTGGCCGCGGTCTTCTTGGCGGGCGCCTTCTGGGCGGTGGTTTTCTTGGCGGTGCTGGTCTTCTTGGCGGTGGTCCCCTCCGCCGGGCTGGTCTTCTTGGCCGCCTTGGCGGTGGCCTTGACGACGCCGGTCGACTTTCGGGTGGTCTTCGGCAGCGTGGTCTCGGTTGTCGCCGTCCCGCCATGATCGCCCGAGGCGGCTGTCTCGGCGGTTGGCCCGTCGCTGTCCACCCCGTCGCTCGCCTCGGCCGAACCCGTTGCCGGCGCCGCATCCTCCGGCCCGGAATCGGCCTCAGACCGCGGCGGTGCCGCTACGATCGGCGGATCGTCGGGCTGCGCCGCCTGCGCCGGTTGCGTGACGGCGTCCGGCTGCTCGACAGGTCGGGACGGTGGCTTCCGTCGCGTCGCGGGGGAGAGCGGCGGCAACGACTCGGGCTCGGCAGGCGGCTGGAAGAGCACCGTCGGAGGTACCTTCCGACCTCGGGGACGCGGCGGCACGGGAGGCTGGTCGGGCGTTTCCAGCTCTGACTCGGGAGCGGAGGCGAAGGCCGCCTTGGCCGGGCCGGATCGGCGCGACGGCTTCGACTTCGGCTCCGGGCGGCGGCGTGGCGGCTCGCTGGGCGACTGCTCCTCCATATCATGTGAGCCTAGTCTCGGTGGCGCATCGGCACCGGACAGGAGACGGCGGGGTGGTGGCCGGCGTCGACCGGTGTGGCGGTCCCCCGCCAGCGGCCACGGGCCGCCCGGAAAGTCGTTTTGCCCCGCCGGGCCGGCGCCCTGTATCCTCGACCAACGTGGTCGGGTGAGACCACCAGGA
Organism: Plantactinospora sp. WMMC1484; assembly: GCF_049315195.1. Classification (NCBI taxonomy): domain Bacteria; kingdom Bacillati; phylum Actinomycetota; class Actinomycetes; order Micromonosporales; family Micromonosporaceae; genus Plantactinospora; species Plantactinospora sp. WMMC1484. The sequence goes on along the minus strand of NZ_CP186055.1, from coordinate 1,074,426 downwards.
GACTTCGCCTAGTCTGGTCTATGGCGCCGCACTGCTAATGCGGTTGGGGTCTTAAAGCCCCTCCCGGGTTCGAATCCCGGAGTCTCCGCGCTGAGGTTGGTGTGTAGACTGGCCCGGCAACTGCGCCCGTAGCTCAACGGATAGAGCATCTGACTACGGATCAGAAGGTTAGGGGTTCGAATCCCTTCGGGCGCGCCTTCTTGAACAGGGAAGATAGCCTACCAGCTATCTTCCCTGGCGCGATGTGAGTCACGTGTGAGTCACGCCTGTGACTCACGTACAAGGCTCTGTGTAGCCCCGCTGAGCTGGTCGATCGCGCCAGCGAGCAGCGGAACGAGAAGGCGCATGCGAAGAGAGTTCGATCTCTAGCCTTTTGGTCCTTAGTTAGATGCATATCTAACTGTTGGGATAGATTTTGCAGCGAAACGGTGAAATCAAAGGCTACGAGTGTAATGTCCGTCCCTGGGGCCGGACCGTTGAAGACCGGATCTGCCCAAGAGATTGGGGCCACCTCCCCCGTGGGTGCGGCGGCGCCTTCGGGTGGTGTCGGTGATGCGCGTCTCCGAGGGGCCGGGTCGGGTATACCGACGGTGCGGTTGCCGTGACGAAGTGACCGGTAAGCAGTTCGGGGCCGGCTGCGCTCGGCTGGCGGACTTCAGCCACGGCCGCTGGTACTTCGCTTTACAGGTACCCGGGCCCGACGGCGGTCGTGAACGGGCGCGTAGGGGTGGGTTCGCCACCCTGGCTGAGGCGGAGCGGGCCTGCTGGGAGCTGGCGCAGTTGCCGGGGCCGGAGGCGGTGGGGCGGACGTGGACGGTGCGACGCTGGCTGCGCTTCTGGTTGTCTGAGCTTGACGGCCGGTTGCGGCCCACGACGGTGCTCAACTACCGCAGCATCGTTGGGCCTGACCCGGTTTGACGGACATCCGAGATCAGGGGGCTGTGGGCCCTCGGGAGGATGTTCATCATGGAAGGCATGGGTAAGAAGCCACGCCGGCCGCGCAGGGCGTTCACGCCGGAGTTCAAGGCGGAGATCGTGGAGGTGTGTCGGCGGGGTGACCGTACGGTCGGTCAGGTCGCGAAGGACTTCGACCTGACCGAGACGGCGGTCCGGGACTGGGTCAAACAGGCCGACCTCGACGCCGGCGCCCGTACCGACGGGCTGACCAGCGCGGAGCGCGAGGAGTTGGCGCGGTTGCGGCAGGAGAACCGTCGGCTGCGTGAAGATGTGGACATCCTCAAACGGGCCACGGCTTTCTTCGCGAAGGAGACCCGGTGAACGTGTACCCGTTCATCGAGGCGGAGAAGGCGCAGCAGGGCAACGTGAAGCGTGCCTGTGAGCTGTTGAAGGTCTCCCGGTCCGCCTACTACCAGCACCGCGCCGCCGGCCCGTCGCCCCGCCAGCGGGTCGACACCGAGCTGGCCGAACGGGTCGCGCAGGTGTATGACGCTTCGGCCGGCACCTACGGCTCCCCACGGATACACGCCGAACTCCGCGCCCAGGGCCGGCGGCACTCCCGCAAACGGATCGCCCGGCTGATGCGCACGGCGGGTCTGTGCGGTCGGACACCGAAGCGGTGGCGCACCACCACCGTGCCCGACCCGGCGGCAACCCCGCGCCCGGACCTGGTCGGCCGGGACTTCACCACCAGCCCCGCCGACGTCGACACCCGATGGTGCGGCGACATCACGTACATCAACACCTGGGAGGGCTGGCTGTACCTGGCCACCGTCATCGACCTGGCTACCCGCCGGGTCATCGGCTGGGCCACCGCCGACCACCTCCGCACCGACCTGCCCGCCCAAGCCCTGTCCAACGCCATCACGTCACGACGACCGACCGGGCCGGTGATCTTCCACAGCGACCGCGGCTGTCAATATACGAGCGGCCAGTACGCCCACCTCGCGAAGCGGCACAACGTCCAACTCTCAGCCGGACGCAAGGGGCAGTGCTGGGACAACGCCGTCGCCGAATCGTTCTTCGCCACCATCAAAACCGAGCTACTCGACCGGCGGGCCTGGCCCACCCGGGCCGCCGCCCGCACGGCGATCTTCGACTGGATCGAGGGCTGGTACAACACCCGCCGCCGGCACTCCACCCTCGGCTACCTCAGCCCCGCCGCCTACGAGGCCACCGCCTATACCAGCAGACCACTCGGCAAGCTAGCGTGAGATCAACTTATCGACCCTGTCCGTCGAATCGGGTCAAGTCCACGTGGAGAAGTACCTGATCCCGCACCTGGGCTACTTTCGGCTGAGCAAGCTGCGCACAAAGACCGTTCAGCGGGCGATGGACGCGATCTCTCGCCAGGTTGTACGTGGCGGCCGGCTGATCTCGCCGGGCAGCGTAAGCCGGATCCGACCCGTCCTGCGCAGCGCGTTGTCGGAGGCGAAACGGCAGGACATTGTCGGTTACAACGCTGCCCGGAACCTGCGGCTGCCGAACGGGGCGTGTCCGCATGCGGTGGTCTGGGATGACGAGCACGAGGCGGTCTGGCGTGAGACCGGCCTGCGTCCGCGAGTGGCCGTGTGGGACCTGAACAACCTGGCGCAGTTCCTGGAGGCGGTACGCGACGATCCGATGTTCGTGCTGTGGTGGCTGGTGGCGCTGCGCGGCCCGCGTCGGGGCGAGATGGCGGGCCTGCGCTGGGCGGACATCGACCTGGCCGCCGGGGAGCTGACGATCAGGGAACAGGTCATCGTCATCGGCGGGAGAGAGCACATCGGTCCACCCAAGTCGGTAGCCGGGGTGCGAAGCCTGGCTCTCGACGAGGCGACCGTGAAGCTGCTGTGGGAGTTGTGGCACGAGCAGCGGCGCCGTAACGGCGGGGTGACACCGAAGGGACGGGTCTTCGTGCACGCGAATGGCCGCCCGGTCAGCCCCGACTGGCTGACCCGCCGCTTCGCGAAGCTGGTCAAGCAACTGGGGCTGCCGCCGGTGCGGTTGCACGACCTGCGGCACGCCGCTGCCGGACTGGCCTCGGCCGCTGGGGTAGATCTGAAGATGATCCAGCACGACATGGGGCACGCCAGCCCGGTGACCACGGCGGAGACCTACATCCACATATTCAAGAAGATGGCGAAGGAGGCGGTGCGGGCCACCGCGGCGTTGCTGCTGTCCCACGCAAAGGTCCGTATGTCGCTGGAGGGCGCGTCCCAGGCGTGACTCGTTGACGTCACCGCGCGTTTCGACGCCGAGCGGGCCCAGAGGGTCGCCGGTAGCCGTCGGCCACCGGTGGCCCTGTTCGATGCGGGGTACCCAAAGACGGACGCATGTGGGGAGGAGTAGCACGTCGTCGCCAGCGAACTTGATGACCGCCGCCGGCCGGAAGTCGAGGCCGTCACCGCCGCGCTCGGACCGCGTGTGCCAACGAAGTGCTCCTGGGGTGGCTGGTGATGTGTCTGCACCCAGAGCTCCGGCTCGCGGCGGATTCCCGATTACCCAGAAGTGATCATGACGGTTGTCTTGTCCACTTTGGCTGATCCGTCCTCACGGTTTGTAATTTCGCTTGTGTGCTCAGTGACGAATCCATAGAGTTCCGTGCACATCACAGATTGACACGGGGAGTGGACGTGGCGGGCTCGCTGGCTGCGGTTGTACGGTCCTGCCTGGCTCTGGCCACGGCGGCTGCCCTGATCGGCATACCGGGAGAGCCGACCCGCTACGAGGCGGCCGGCCCGGACGGTGTCTCCGGGGGAGTCCCCCATCAGTCCGACGAGGCCCGCTCCCTGCGAGCCGCCCGTGAGTCCGGCGCGCCGGTGGAGGTCAAGAGCCTGACCTCGGAAACCACGCAGGTGTGGGCGCTGCCCGACGGTCAGTTCCGGGCCGAGATCGCCAGCGGGGTGCAGCGGTTCCGGCGGGGTGCCGACTGGGTACCGGTCGACCTCAGCCTGCGGTCGGGCGCCGACGGCACGGTGCAGCCGGCCGGCCATCCGAACGGACTTCGGATCGCCGGGGCGCGGGGCGCCGGTGAGCACGAGTTGGCCGCGATCGGCGGGCGAGACAACCGCGTCGCGATGCTCTGGTCGGGCGCGCTACCGACTCCGACGCTGGACGGTCACCGCGCCACCTACGTCGACGCGCTGCCCGGCGTCGACCTCGTCGTCGAGGCGACCCGGCTCGGCTTCGAACAGTTCCTCCTGGTCAAGACGCGAGCCGCGATCGAGCGGGTCACGCAGGTCCGGTTTCCGCTGACCGGTCCCGGAGTCGCGGCATCCCGCCGCGAGCCGGACGGTGCCATCACGCTGACCGATCGGGCGGGTGCCGCCACCGCACGGATTCCGGCCCCGTTGATGTGGGACGCGAAGAAGGACGTCACCGGTGCTCCGGCAGCACGTCGGTCGGTCCGGACCGACGTGACGGAGCGGGGCGACCGGGTCGAACTGACTCTGACCCCTGACCCGGCCTGGCTGCGCAACCCGTCGACGGCGTTCCCGGTCACCATCGACCCGACGGTGAACCCGCTCGGCACGACCTTCGACACCTACGTGCGGGAGACGGTGAACACCGACCAGAACCAGGAGCCGGATCTCCAGATCGGCTTGCTGGCCACCACCCCGCCGACGCTGGCCCGCTCGTTCATCACCTGGGACACGACGGTGCTGGCCGGCAAGCAGATCACCGCTGCCACGGTCTCGTTGTGGAACTTCTGGTCGCACACCTGCACCCCCACCTCGTGGGAGATCTGGTCGACCGATCCGTCGACCTACAGCACCCGGTTCACCAGCCAGCCCACCTGGCACCAGCAGGAGGCGACTTCCCTGGCGACGCACGGGTCGACCAACTGCGCCGACGCCTGGGCGACGATCGACGGGAAGAGCTTCTTCCAGCGGGCCGCTACCGCCGGCAGCACCCGGGCCGGGATGGGTATCCGGGCCACCGACGAGACGGTGCCGGCCGGCTTCAAACAGTTCCGGTCCCGGGAAGGTGGTGTCGTCGCGGAGGACCCGAAGGCGTCGGTGACGTACAACTCGTGGCCGACGGTCACGGCTCGGACGACGGTGCCGGCGTCGGCCTGCGTGACCGGGGCGGGCCGGCCGCTTGTCAACATACTCACCCCGCAATTGCGGGCCACCGTCTCGGATGGCGACGGTACGACGATGTCGGTCACCTTCGAGTGGTGGGCGATGAACGCCAGCACCCCGATCGGCACAACCACCTTCACCGGGATCGCCTCCGGTGCCACCGCCTCAGTCACCGTGCCGGCCGGTGCGTTCGTCGAGGGTGGTACGTACCGGTGGCGGGTGAAGGCGGCGGACGGCGTGGCCGGCAGCGACGTCTGGTCGTCGTTCTGCGAGATGACGGTCTACGTCACCGCACCGCCGGCCGCCGGCTGTACCGGTGGCGCTGAGAGCGACTTCAACGGTGACGAAGTGGCCGACATCGCCATCGCCGACCCGGAGGCCACAGTGAACGGCTTCGCAAAGGCCGGGCAGATCCACATCAGCTACGGCGGCAGCAGTACTGTGCAGACGCTGCACGAGAACAACTCGGGGGTCTCCGGCGGGGCCGAGGCCGGAGACGGCTTCGGCACCTCGATCTCCAGCTACGACGCCAACAACGACGGCTGCACCGACCTGGCTGTCGGGGTGCCGTACGAGGACCTGAACAACCTCGCCGACGTGGGTGTGGTGTACGTGCTGCTGGGCTCGCCGGCCGGACTGACCATGGGGCCCGCGTCGCTGACCTATCACCAGGACATCGGCAGCACCCCGGACGCCTTGGAGGCGGAGGACTGGTTCGGCTACTCAGTTGCCGGCGGCCGGACCGCCTCGGGTGAGCCGTACCTGCTGATCGGCGCACCGGGGGAGGACCTCGGCACGGCGGTCGACGCCGGCCTGGTCCACTATCTGCGCGGCGCGGTCAACGTGGTGCTCGATCAGGCGGTGACCGGATCCACCGATAGCAACGAGACCGACGACCGGTTCGGCTACTCGGTCACCGGCTCGGCGCATCACATAGCGGCGGGCCGGCCGGGCGAGACGACGCCGAACGGCGCGCAGTTCGCCGGGGCGATCACGGTCTACTTGCACGAGCTGGTTTCCGGCCGGCCGAAGTGGCTCGCGGACAAGACTGGTGGAGCAGGCTTCGCGAACGCGAACTACGGCAAGTCGGTGGCGGTGGCCAGCTACCGGCCCGCAGGCGCGCCGGTCGGGCAGCCGGATTCGTTCCTGCTGGTCGGCGAGCCGGGTGCCGATGTCGGGACGTCAGCGGATGCCGGCAAGGTACACCGCTACCACCTGACCGCCACCGCTGCCTCGGGGGTCAGCGGAGTCATGGAGGGCTTCGACGGGTTGGCCGGCCAGGCAGAGGAGGGCGACTACTTCGGCGAGCGGGTCCACCTGGTGAACACCGCGCCGAACGAGGTGGCCACCGCCCAGACGCTGGTCGCTGCCGTCGGGGCCCCCGGGCAGGATGTCGCCGGCACACCGGACGCCGGCCTCGTGCAGATCTTCGGCGGCGCGGCGAACCCGAACACCGGCTCGCTGCTCCTACAGCGCGGCGGCACGCTGCCGGGCAGCCCGACCGGTCGGGAACTGCTGGGTCTCTCCCTCGGCGGCTCGTCGCAGCACCTTTACCTGGCCAGCCCGTACGGCGATGGCTCGGTCGCCGCGCTGGCCTGGTCGGACCTGGTCGCTGGCCTCAGCACACCAGTCCGGCTGTGGCGGCCCGGCGAGGGCGGTCTGCCCGCCGAAGAGGTCGCCTTCGGCGCGGCGATCGGGTGACGGGACGTATGGACGTGCAGAGCTTCATGGGGGAGGGCGTCACAGTGGCTGGTCGGACGCGACGGCGGAGCCGGTCCTTTCTGCTCGGCCTGCTGGCAGGCCTGGCCGGTCTGCTCTCTCCGGCGGTGCTCGCGCCGGAGCCGGATACGGCGCCGCAGGCTGCGCCGGTGGCGGTCGAGGAGGAGTTGGTCCGGGACACTGAGGCCGAGGCGATCGTGGCGGCGGCGGCCCTCAACCAGCCGGTGGAGGTGCTCGCCTACCGCAGCGAGTACCGCGATGTCTTCGCCCAGCCGGACGGCAGCCTGGTGGCCAACGACCATGCCCAGCCGGTCCGAGTCATCCAGGGTGACACCTGGGTCCCGGCCGACGCGACGCTGGTCCAGTGGCCCGACGGCATCATGCCGACCGCCGCGCTGATCGACGTGCAGTTCTCCGGCGGGGGTGCCGCGCCGTTGGCGGTGGTGACCCGGGAGAACAGGTCGATGGCCCTGCAGTGGCCGTATCCGCTGCCGGCTCCGACGCTCAACGGTGACCAGGCCGTCTACCCGGAGGTCTTCCCGGACGTCGACCTGGTGGTCAACGCGACGATCGAGGGCTTCGCGCACGTCGTCGTCCTGAAGACCCCGGAAGCGGCGAACCTGCCCGAGTTGCAGAACCTGGAACTCGGGGTCTCGGCAGTGGGCTTCACCGTACAGGAGACGGAGGAGGGCGGACTCGCAGCGCTCGACCCGGCGACCGGAAACCCGGTCTTCGAAGCGAACGCCCCGATCATGTGGGACAGCGGCGAGCCGGAGACCGTCGGAGCGGCCCGGACCGGCGACCCGTCCGACTACGAGTCGACCTGGGGCCCGCCGGAGGGTGCCACTGTGGCGCCGGTCGACCTGACCCTCTCCGACGACGTGCTCACGCTGACTCCGGACGCGGCAATGCTGGCCGACCCGGCCACGAACTGGCCCGTCTACCTCGACCCGGTCTGGCAGGCGACCACCAACAGCTCGTGGGCGATGGTGGACAGCGGCTACCCAAGCGAGGAGTACTGGAAGTTCGACGGCAAGCGGCACGAGCGGATCGGGCTCTGCCCGAACTCCTGCAACAACTCCAAAGTAAAGCGACTGCTCTACACCCTGGCCACCCCGTACTCTGGCAAAACGATCCTCAGTGCAGAGTTCCGGGTCACCATGCAGCACGCCTGGAACTCCACCGCCCGTGCAGCGTCGATTTACCTGATGCCGAGAGGGATCAGCTCCTCGACCAACTGGGGCAACCAGCCGGGCGGAGCAAACTGGGACTCCGGCGCCAACCTGCTGGACACCAGGTCACCGACCGGCACCCAGTCGACGTGTACGTCCACCAACCAGAACGCCGGCTGGAACGTCAAGGAGGCGGTAGATCTCGCCGCCGCGCGGGGCACGGCATCGATCACGCTTGGCCTGAAGGCCACCAACGAGACCAACTCGCAACACAGCAAGCGGTTCTGCGACAACGCGGTGCTCTCGGTCCGGTACAACCGGGCCCCGTCGATGCCGAACCTGGCCGACCTGACGCAGTCCCCGGGCGGCGACTGCCTCTCTGGGGCCAGCCGCCCGTACGTCGACACCCCGCCGAAGCTTACTGCGGTGCTGCGCGATCCGGACCACTCCTCGGCGCATGCGGAGCAGGTCAAGGGCGAGTTCCGGGTGACCTGGACACCGCAGGGCGGCACCGCTCAGACTCGTACCTACGTCACTGGTCTGAAGTCCAGTGGCTCGAGGTTCGAATACGTGGTTCCGGCCGACATTCCGCAGGACGTGGTGATCTCCTGGGATGTCCGAGCGAGCGACAACACCACCTGGGGTGGGTGGAGTTCGACGGGTCGCAGCCGCTGCGAGTTCATCTTCGACAAGACCAGCCCCAGCGCGCCGGACGTCGACTCGCCGCAGTTCCTGCCGCTCGACGCGGCCGACAATGGTACGCCCGACGCGCACCTGTGCCTGTCCGACGACGAGTGGCGCGGCTCGATCGGCGTTCACAGCAGCTTCACCTTCGACTCGGCCGCCACGGACGTCGTCGCGTACGAGTACGGGTTCAACACCAACCCGTTGCCTGAGAACAGGGTGGTGCCGTCCGTGGCAGGCGGACCGGTGACGGTGCAGTGGCTGCCGGACCGGGAAGGACCGCGGTTCGTCACCGTCCAGGCCTTCGACCGGGGTGATCGGTCCAGCAGCATCGCCACCTGCACCTTCCGAGTCGGCAAACGCCCGCCGGCGGCGCAGTGGGCGCTGACCGAGGTGGCGGGGGCGCGCGACGCGGGTGACGCGTACGGCGGATTCAACGCCTCGGTCGGCACCGGGGTGACGTTCGGCGTGCCGGGTCCCGGCGGGCCCGCCGACACGGCGGCCCGGCTCAACGGCATCGCGAACGGCTACCTCGCCACCGAGGAGAACGTGTTGACCGATACCGCGAACAGTTTCGCGGTCACTGCCTGGGTGAAGGCGACCGACGTCATCCGGAGGCAGGTGGCGGTCAGCCAGGACGGCTCCGGCGAACCGGGCTTCAGTCTCGGCGTCGAGGGCGGCGCATGGGTCTTTCGGATGCCGGTCAACGACGTCGTCTCGTTGGGCGAGTGGAAGGTCTCCGTGCCCGGGGCAACCACCGGGTGGACGTTCCTGGCCGCGAGCTACGACGGCGTACAGCGGGTGATGTCGCTTCAGGTCGGCGACGCGGCGCCGGTGACCGCGCAGCGGCGCTCCCAGAGCAAGTCTCGGGGTGCCGTCCAGTTGGGCCGCCGGCTGACCAAGCACGGCTACACCGATCACTGGGGCGGCGACCTGGCGGACGTCTCCGTTTTCGACCGGCTGGTCCAGGCCGGCGAGGTCGACGGGCTGAAGAAGACTGCTCCGCGCCGGACGGCATACTGGCAGCTCAACACCGTGACTGGAACGACGAGTCCGGAGTACGACGGTGGCGCCGGCCAGACCCTCGGCGCCGGGGCGTCCATCTTCCGCCACCAGGTGTCGGCGCTTCTCGGCGGCGGCCACCTGTCGCTTAGCGGCGAGCCCGCCTCGTACGCCAGCACGACGGCCAACGCCGACACGGCAGGCAGCTTCACGATCGCCGCCCGGGTCCGGCTGGGGAGCAGTTGTTTCGGCACTCCGATGACCGTGCTGTCGCTCAAGGGGGCGCATAACACCGCCGTCAGCGTGCGGTGCAGCGCTGAAGGCCGATGGCAACTCGCGGTACGCGACAGTGACGTGGCGGACGCCGAACCGATAGTTCGGGACTCGGAGCAGGCGCCGAAGACGAACGGCCGGGGCGACCACGTCGCGGTGGTCTACAACGGCTATACCCGGGAAATGCTGTTCTACCTCAACGGTGAGGTGGTCGAGTCGATCGATCTGGTCTCGCCGTTCCAGACGACCGGAGGCTTGCAGCTCGGACGGGCCTTTGTCGACAACGCGCACGGCGAGCACATGTCCGGCGCCATCGACGACGTCCGAATCTACAGCGGTGTCGCCGACCGGACTCTGGTCCAGCGGATAACCAACCCGCTCCGGGAACAACCGACCTACTGACGACCGGGACGGTCGGCGGGTCCCTGTCCGGGCCCGCCGGCCGTCCCACCTGGCCGACGATGCCCCTGACTACCCGTCCTGGAGGAATCGATGTTCTCCCGAGTCTTGGTCGCGTCCGGCGCGTTCCAGCGCCGGGTGGTCCGGCCGCTCTGTTGGGTAATGGCCGGGATGATGTGCGTCGCCCTGGCCGAGTTGGCCAGCTCACCGGCCTCGGCCGCACCGGCCGGCCAGGAGAGGCCGGAGGTCGTCGACCCGACCCGGAAGGTCCCGGAACGTCCGGCGCTGGCAGTCAAGGACCGGAAGCCGAACGAGGCGTTCGAGGCGGCGGTCCAGGACTCCGTACCGGTCTCCTGGCCGGCGCCGGGCTCGGCGGAGATTCCCGTCACCACCGGACCTGCCGGCCGGGCCGCATTGGCCGCCGGTGTGAAGGCCGGTGGGCTCACCGTCTCGGTCGCCCCGGCCGCCACGCCGGCTGCCGGGGAGCGCGCCGCCGCTGGCGATGTCTCGACTCCGGGCCGGGTCCGGGTCGAGGTGCTGGACCGCGCAGTGTCTCAGCGGGCCCGGGTCGACGGCCCGGTGTTCCGGCTGGGCCGCACGGATGGGCAACGGTCCGCCGCAAAGGTCGGGCTGACCGTGGGGTACGAAGGGATCGCCAACCTCTACGGCGGTGACTTCGGGGCGCGGCTGCGTCTGGCGCGGCTCCCCGAGTGTGCGCTGAGCACGCCGGACCGGGCGGAGTGCGCGGCAGAGTCGGTGCCCACTCGCAACAACGGCGAGGACCGCACTCTCACCGCCGAGGCGACCACTCCGACCGGCGGCAGTGGTCTCTACGCGATGGTCGCTGAGGACTCGTCTTCGCAGGGCTCTTACGCGGCTACCCAGCTCTCCCCGTCGGCCAAGTGGTCGGTCTCAGCGTCGAGTGGCGGATTCACCTGGTCATACCCATTGCGGATGCCGCCGGTCCCCGGCGAGGGCGGGCCGAACGTCGGGTTGTCGTACTCCTCGCAGGCGGTGGACGGGCGGACCGCCACCACCAACAACCAGGGTTCCTGGATCGGTGAGGGGTTCAGCTACGAGCCGGGCCACATCGAGCGGCGGTACAAGTCGTGCAAGGACGACGGCCACGACCGGTCGGCCGACCAGTGCTGGGCATTCGACAACGCCACCATGCTGCTCAACGGTTCCTCCACCGAGTTGGTCAGGGTCGGCGACACCTGGCGGCCGGCCAGTGACGACGGCTCCAAGATCGAGAAGCTGACCGGCGCGACAAACGGTGACAACGACGGCGAGTACTGGCGGATCACCACGGTCGACGGCATCGAGTACTACTTCGGGCTGAACCGATTGCCCGGCTGGTCCGCAAACAAGGAGGAGACCCTCTCCACCTGGACCGTGCCGGTCTACGGCGACGACACCGTGAACGGCGTCGACGAGCCCTGCAAGAAGTCCACCTTCGCCGAGTCGTACTGCGACCAGGCATGGCGGTGGAACCTCGACTACGTCAAGGACCGCAACGGGCAGGTCGTCTCGTACTTCTACGGGCGGGAGAGCAACTACTACGCCCGTGGCGGGCGTACCGACGTCAACGGCGACGAGTACCACCGGGGCGGCTGGCTCAAGCGGATCGACTACGGCCAGCGGGACGGCGCGGTCTACAGCACCAACGCCCCGGCGCGGGTCCGGTTCGATATTGCGGAGCGATGTCTTTCCGCTCCCGCCAACTGCGACCCGGAGGACCTGACCGACGCCACCGCCGCCCGCTGGCACGACGTGCCGTGGGACCGCAACTGCGCCAAGGACACCAAGTGCAAGCTGGACCAGGTCAGCCCGACGTTCTGGACCCGGAAGCGGCTCACCGCCGTCACCACGGAGATCCGGGGAGCCAGCGGCTGGACCCCGGTGGACCGGTGGAAGCTCGAGCATCTGTTCACCGACAACGGCGACGGTAGCCGGACCCTCTGGCTCTACAAGCTGACCCATACCGGCTTGGTCAACGGCAGCATCGACATGCCGTACATCGAATTCGCCGGTCTGCAGAAGCCGAACCGTATCGACAAGACCGGGGACCAGGTCGCGCCGCTGGTCCGGTTCCGGCTGGCCACCGTCTACACCGACACCGGTGGTCAGATCGACATCACCTACGCGGACGAGGACTGCAACGAGGGCAACCTGCCGACTCCGGGGAACAGCACCCGACGCTGCTATCCGGTGAAGTGGGATCCGACCGGGACCGAGAACGACATCACCGACTGGTTCCACAAGTACGTCGTCGCCGAGGTGATCGGCACCGACCGCACCGGCGGTGCCCCGGACATGGTGACCCGCTACAAGTACCACGGCGACGCGGCCTGGCGGCACAGCGAGCCGGACGGACTCACCAAGGCCAAGGACCTGACCTGGAGCGAGTGGCGTGGTTACGGCCGGGTCGAGGTGACCAGCGGCAGCGGCCAGACCATGACCACCAGGAACGAGTACTACTACCTGCGGGGCATGCACGGCGACAAAAAGCCGACCGGCGGCACCCGGGAAGTAACGGTCACCGACTCGACCGGAACCAGCCACGTCGACTACGACGAGTTCTCCGGATTCGAGTACGAGAGCAAGTCGTTCGACGGCTCGACCGAGGTCACCAAGACACTCAGCACGCCGTGGCGGCACAACACCGCGACCGAGTCGCACAGCGGGATGACCAAGCGGGCGCATTTCGTCAACACCACCGCCACCCGGAGCCTCACCGCGTTCGGATCAAACCAGTGGCGGGAGACCAGGAGTTCGACAGTCTTCGACGAGACGTACGGTCGGGTCATCCGCACCGAGAACGAAGGCGACGTCAGCAAGACCGGCGACGAGGACTGCACCCGATCGACCTACGTGGACAATCCAACGGCCCACCTCTATTCGCTCATCGCCCGGACCGAGACGGTGTCGGTACTGTGCTCGGCCACACCGGACCGCCGGACGCAGGTCCTCAACGACGTCCGGACCTGGTACGACGGCAAGGCCTACGGCGTCCCGCCAACGACGGGCAATCCCACCCGGTCCGAACGGCTCGCCAGCCACGACGGCACCACCCCGACCTACGTGCGGATCGCCGAAGGGACGTTCGACAGCTATGGTCGGCCACTGATCGCGACCAACGCGCTCGGCGAGGTAACCCGCACCACCTATACCGAGACGCACGGCCTGACGACGAAGGTTGTCCAGGTCAATCCGCTGGAACATGAGACCGTCACCGACTACCACCCGGCCTGGGGCACCCAGATCAGCGTGCAGGATCCGAACGACTACAAGACGCTTTCGGAGTACGACCCGCTCGGCCGGCTGGCGAAGGTGTGGCTTCCGAACACCAGCACGGTGCCGGGACTGGCGCCCAACTTCAAGTACACCTACCTGATCGAGACCGACAAGGCGGTCGCGGTCAAGTCGGAGGAGCGGCGCGTCGACGCCACCTACCGGGTCAGCTACCAGTTGTACGACGGGTTCCTGCGGGCCAGACAGTCTCAGACCGAGGGACCGGGCACCCTCCGCCTGGTCGCCGACACCTTCTACACCCCTACCGGTCAGGTCGACAAGACCTACGACCCGTACCCGGCGGTCGGTACCCCACGCGCCGAGATACTTCCAGTCAACAACGGTGACGTGGACGGACAGACGCTCTTCGTCTACGACGGCGCGGACCGGGTCAGGCACGAGATCTTCGCCGTCGCTGGGGTGGAGAAATGGCGCACGACGACGACCTACGGAGGAGACTGGGTTTCCGTCGACCCGCCGGAGGGCGGAACGCCACGCACCACGGTCACCAACGCCCTCGGCAAGGTCGTGGAGATTCGGCAGTACAAGGGCAGCGGACCGTCCGGCGACGCCGACAAAACCGAGTACACCTACACGTCGGCCGGCCACCTCGCGACGATGAAGGACCCCGCGGGCAACATCTGGAGCCACTCCTACGACCAGCGGGGCCGGAAAATCGAGACGATCGACCCGGACGCGGGCACGTCGACGTACCGTTACGACGACCTCGACCGGCTGGTCAGCAGCACCAACGGCGCTGGCAAGACGATCAGCCACACCTTTGACGAGATCGGCCGCAAGACCGCCACCTACCACGGTGCGGCCGAGACCGGTGAGCTGCTCAGCCAGTGGCGATACGACGACCCGACGCTGGGGCAACTTTCCAGCACGACCCGGTTCGCCGATGATGCCGAGTACACCACCTACTACACGGACTACGACGAGTTCTACCGGCCGCACCAGACCTGGTACGAGGTGCCTGCGGCAGCCGGCGCGGAACTGGCCGGGCTCTACGGCTTCGGCACGGAATACAATTGGGACGGCACGGTCCAGTCGGTCGGCATGACCGACGGCGGCGGCCTACCGTTCGAGGTCGTCGTGAACGAGTACGACAGCATACGGCGGCTCATCGGCACCGAGGGTGTCGTGCCGTACCTGACCGCCGTCGACTACACGTCGACCGGCGAGGTACTCCAGTCGCAGATCGCGCTCGGATCCGGCCTGGTGTGGTCGACGTACGAGTACGAGCAGGGCTCGAAGCGGCTCAACCGGCACCGGCTGGACCGGAGCAGCGCACCGGTCGTCGACATCGATGCCCGCTACGGCTACGACCCGGCGGGCAACGTCACGTCGATTGCGGACACGCCCAGCGGGATCCGCGACATCCAGTGCTTCAACTACGACTACCTGCGCCAACTCGTCCGGGCGTGGGCCACGGCGAGCACCGCGACCGATCCGTGCGCCGGGGGACCGGCGACCAGTGGGGTCGGTGGGGTCGCGCCGTACCACCACTCCTACACCTATGACGTGGCCGGTAACCGGAAGACGGAAACCCAGCATGCGGCGGGCGGCTCGTCTCTGGTCGAGCGCGACTATGAGTACCCGGAACCGGGCCAGCCGCAGCCGCACACGCTGACCCGGGTAACCGAGCGGACCTCGGCCGGAGATCGGCTGCACACCTACGAGTACGACGACGCGGGCAACACGACCCGGCGTACCGCCGTCGGCGAAGACCAGGAGCTTGTCTGGAACCCGGAGGGGCGGGTCGAGTCGGTCACCGAGGCCGGCCGGACCACCAGCTTCGTCTATGACGTGGACGGTGGTCGGATACTGCGCAAGGAGCCGGACGCCACAACGCTCTACCTGCCCGGGATGGAGTTGCGGCTCGACCACGCGACCAGGGCGGTCGACGGCACCCGGTACTACCCGGTGCCGGGCGGCGGTGCGATCGTGCGCAAGGTCGACGGGCTGTCGTACCTCGCCGCGGACCAGCACGGCACGGGGCAGGCGGTCGTCGACGACGACGGGAGCATCATCCACCGCAGGTCGACGCCGTTCGGCGGGCCGCGTGGCGTACAGCCGCCGGCCGGAAGCTGGCCGACGGAGAAGGGCTTCGTCGGCGGCACCCAGGACTCCAGCACCGGCCTCACCCACCTCGGCGCCCGGGAGTACGACCCGACTATCGGCCGGTTCATCAGCGTCGACCCCGTGCAGGATCTGACGGACCCGCAGCAGTGGAACGGCTACACCTACGCCAACAACGACCCGGTCACCCGTTCCGACCCGACAGGCTTGCTGCCCGACGACGTCTACGCCGGCCGGATTGGCTCGCTGGAGGCGGCGTCATACTCGAACAGCCCTTACAAGAAGCACTACCGGAACGGTGCGAAGATCGCCGCGGAGCGGGATCGGAAGCGCCGGCAGCGGATCAACGAGCAGAAGCGGCGGCTTCGCGAGGCCACCTGGCGCCAGGACAGAGCTGAAACAAAGGCGCCCGTGCCGTTCGACGGACTGCGGATTCCGCCGGGGGCGCCTCCGGGCCTCGAAGAGGCATACCGGGAGGCTAAGGGCACGTACTACCGGATGTATGGCGGCGACCATTGCAACTTCGAATGTTCATGGGATGCCACGAGCGTCCTTATGATTGCTTGCGGCGCAATGGACTGCGGCGATTATGAATGGCAAATTATCAAGCTGCATGGTATCGCAAACGCGGAAGAATTCGGCACAGGCTCCGGTCGAGGAATAGGCGGAAGAAGCGGCGGACGCCGAAAAGGCGGCAAGAGTGGCGGCTCGTGCGAGAGCAATAGCTTCACCGGCGGCAGTCGAGTGCGTATGGCCGATGGGACCTCAAAGCCGATCGATGAGGTAAAGGTTGGCGATCAAGTCATCGCAACCGACCCGGAGACTGGGGAGACGGCGGTCAAGACAGTTGTGGCCACGATTGTCGGTCAGGGTGTGAAGAACCTGGTCGAGATCTCCGTTGATGTCAACGGTGCGGCCGACGGGGCCACTGACGCGGTGGTAGCGACCGCCGGGCACCCGTTCTGGCTGCCGGAGCTGAAGGCGTGGCTGCCGGCGACCGAGTTGCAGATTGGCCAACTCGTCCAGACCGCAGCCGGAACCTGGGTCCAAGTCACCGCCATCAAGCGCTGGACAGAAAAAGTGCGCGTGTACAACCTTACGGTCGAAGATATTCACACGTACTACGCGCTCGCCGGCGAGACGTCAATTCTGGTTCACAATTGTGGAATCTCACTCTTCCGATCGCCGCATCTGGGCGAGAAGGCTGACGCTGCAAGCGGATTGAGTGCCGAGGCGCACGGCGCGCATGGAAGGCACACCGGTACAGCCTATCTTGGTGAAAGTGCTCAGGTGGCTGAGCAGTACGCAGGTCAAGGGTATGAACCCGGCTATTACGAGTACGTCATGAAGCCGGAGTTCGAACGCGAGTTCCCTGCCTCGCGATACCGTCGGCCACACGCGAATTCCAGAGGCGCGAAAGAGTATGAGTGGGTCATTCCGCAAGAGGACATCCCGCGCTTCAATTCGATGATCGACGAGGTGAAATGGTGGAACTATTACGAGGGGTATAGTTGGCAGGATTGAACGGGGTGTAGTGGGGGCACGATGCACCGTAGGTGAGGGGATGGGATGAGAACTCTGAGAAGAGGCGACATTCGACAGGGATTGGTCGTCGAGGTCACCAACGCCGGCGCCCTGGTCGACCTGGGTGACCAGCATGGAGTAGTCAACAACGCGAACCTCTCCTGGCGGCCCTTCGAACATCCTTCGCAGGTTGTCCGGGTCGGGCAGAAGGTTCTGGTCATGGTCCTTGGGATGGATGACATTCAGGGCCACGCTGTGCTGTCGATCCGTGATCTCGAACCCGACCCACTTCGAGAGTTCGCGCTGCAGAATAGTGGCGCTACTTGCAATGGTAGGGTAACGCGCATAACGCCGATTGGGACCTTCGTCGCATTGGAAGGACAGGTTACAGGCTTGGTTCCAGTCGTCGATGGTGTTTCGGACGATCAATTAAAGGGCAGTGCTCCTGTCGTCGGCGACGAAGTTAGAGTGACGGTTGTAAATGTAAATCTCGACCGCCGTCAGGTAGAACTCTCGCTCTACGGATCAGAAGGTTAGGGGTTCGAATCCCTTCGGGCGCGCTTATCTGACCAGGGAAGATAGCCGATCGGCTATCTTCCCTGTCGTCGTGTGAGTCACGTGTGAGTCACGCCTGTGGCACACGTTCTTGGACTGGCGCGGCATCGCTGAGCTGCTGATCTGTCTGGCGGCGCGGCGGGTTCGTCAGGTAGGCGTGCTCGAAGGGCTCGGACTCCTAACTTTGGTCTGTGGTCGGACTCAATCTGTTTGAGGAAGACTGTGACGTTTGGTGTAGTGAAGTCCGGTTCTCGTGTCCCGGCGGCTCTTGTCTGTCCGGCCGTGCTGCGGGCACTGCTTGCTGTTGGATCCGGCTTCCGGGGTGGGTGCTGATGCGCACCTCGGATGGGCTGGGCCGGGTGTATCGGCGGTGTGGCTGCCGTGACGAGGAGACGGGCAAGCAGTTCGGCGCACGCTGCGAGCGGCTGGCGGACCTCAGCCACGGGCGCTGGTACTTCTCGCTGCAGGTACCCGGCGTGGACGGCGGTCGTGATCGGGTCCGTCGGGGCGGGTTCGCCACTCTGGCTGAGGCGGAACGGGCCTGCTGGGAACTGTCCCAGTTGCCGGGGCCGGAGGCGTTAGCGCGGACCTGGACGGTGCGACGCTGGCTGCATTTCTGGCTGTCGGAGCTGGAGGGCCGGTTGCGGCCCACGACGGTGCTCAACTACCGCAGCACTGTGGAGAAGTACCTGATCCCGCACCTGGGCCGCTTTCGGTTGAGCAAGCTGCGCACGAAGATTGTTCAGCGGGCCATGGACGCGATTTGCCGCCAGGTCGTGCGCGGCGGCCGGCTGATCTCGCCGGGCAGCGTGAGCCGGATCCGGGCCGTGCTGCGCAGCGCGTTGTCGGAGGCGAGACGGCAGGGCATCGTCGGCCACAACCCTGCCCGGAATCTGCGGCTACCGAACGGGGCGCGTCCGCATGCGGTGGTCTGGGATGACGAGCACGAGGCGGTGTGGCGTGAGACCGGCGTGCGCCCACGGGTCGCGGTGTGGGACCTGGACAACCTGGCGCGGTTCCTTGAGGCGGTGCGCGACGACCGGTTGTTCGTGCTGTGGTGGCTGGTGGCGCTGCGCGGCCCTCGTCGGGGCGAGATGGCGGGCCTGCGCTGGGAGGACATCGACCTGGCTGTGGGAGAGTTGACGATCAGGGAACAGGTCATCGTCATCGGTGGGCGGGAGCACCTCGGGCCGCCCAAGTCAGCGGCGGGAGTGCGGACACTGGCGCTCGACGACGCCACGGTGAAGCTGTTGTGGGAGCTGTGGCATGAGCAGCGACGCCGGCGCGGCGGGGTTGATCCGAAGGGGCGGGTCTTCGTCCACGCGAACGGGCGTCCGGTGCGGCCGGACTGGTTGACCCGCCGGTTCGCGAAGCTCGTCAAGCAGTTGGGGCTGCCGCCGGTGCGGTTGCACGACTTGCGGCACGCGGCCGCGGGGCTGGCGTCTGCGGCCGGGGTGGACTTGAAGCTGATCCAGCACGACATGGGCCACGCCAGCCCGGTCACCACTGCGGAGACCTACATCTACGTGTTCAAGCGGATGGCCAAGGAGGCGGTGCGGGCGAGCGCAGAACTGCTGTTGTCCCACGTGAAGATCCGAATGTCACTGGAAGGTGCCTCCCAGGCATGACCTGACGATCACGGTCACCGCACACCCCCGGTGGGTGGGCAGTTGCGGCTGCGGCGTCCGAAGTCGGTAGGGCTGCCCGGAAAGGCCGAGAGATCTTCCTCGTCCCCCCGGGCAGTCCGTGGCGAGATCGTCACCCGCTTTCGCGTGTCCGCCGAATTCTGCCCTTTGGCGCGACCTGGTCGTTCATCTTGGACCGCCTCTGCGCTGCGCGGGTGTCGCTGGCTGGCTTCGTCTTCTCGGCGGTCGTCGGGCGCCGTGTTGCGCTGTCTCCGCGCCCAGCGGGCCGCCGCATTTCGGCGCCGGGTTTGCCGGCGTTGAGGACGAGGCGGGCGGTGGCTTCGGCGGCCTTGTGCTGGGTGGCGGGCAGGCTGGTGGTGTAGGTGTCGGCAGTGATGCGGATGGTGGCGTGGCCGAGCTGATGCTGGATGGTTTTGAGATCGGCGCCGGCGGTGTGGGCGAGGGTCGCGGCGCCGTGCCGGAGGTCGTGCAGCCGAATCGGCGGTAGCCCGGCCCGGTCGACCAGGAGCCGGAGGCGCTGGGTGAGGTAGCCGGGATGGACGGGTAAACCGTAGGGGCTGGTGAAGACGTAGCCACTGTCGTGGCAAACCTTCCCGGCGCCGGTGCGTGCGGCGCGGTGTCGGCGTTGCCGTTCGGCATGCTGACCCAGGATCCGTACGGTGTGCCGGTCCAGGGCTATGGTGCGGCGGCTGGTCGCGGACTTGGGTGGGCCTTCGTGGACGTCGTAGCCGGCGGTGGTGCGTTGCCGCACGATCGATAGTTGGCGGGCGTGGAGGTCGATCTCGGTCCAGCGCAGGCCGGCGGCTTCGCCCCGGCGCAGGCCGCGTAGGGCGATCAGCCACCACAGGGCGAACAGGTTGTCGTCGCGGACGTAGTCGAGGAACGCGGCGAGCTGGACCGGTGTCCAGACCGCGACGGACGGCCGCTCGCCGGTGGCTTCCCATTCAGCGACCCTGTTCTCGGTCCACAGCCGTGCCAGGGGACGCTCCTGGGCGGGCAGTTCTACCCGCCGGGCGGGGTTTTCGACGATCAGGCCCTCGCGGATGGCGGCGTTGAGCGCGGCCCGAAGGGTGGTGTGGAGGTGCCGCAGCGTGCACGGCGTCTGGGGCTGGCCGGACCGGTTGCGGGTGGCGGCGATCTGCGTGAACGCCGCGTTGAGCTGCCGGGAGGTCAGGTCGCCGAGGATCAGGTGTCCGACGTGGGGGACGAGGAATCCCTCGACATCGCGCGTGTAGTGCATTTTGGTCGTCGGCCGAATCCTGGTCCTGGTCGACAGCCAGTACCGCAACCACCGGGTGACCGTCCACGACCGGCCGGCCTGCTGCTCACGAGACAGGATCAGGAGTTCGTCGCGGGCCTTCCGCGCGGCCGCCTCCGACGCGTACCCACCGCGACGTACCCGTTCGTTCTGTCCGAGCAGATTCCGCGTGGAGCAATGGAAGTACCAGCTTCCGTGGTCAGGCTCCGGCAGCTTTGGGCAGCTCTTGCCCAGCGTCCGCCTGGTCGCTGGGTCCAGGCAGCCGCACCGCTTCACAATCGCACCCTGGCTTTTCATCGTTTTCTCCCTTTGTTGGTGGTGGCCACACCCTCACCCAGGGAGATTGGGTAAAAATCGGTTTCCGGATTGGTTCACGATTTCCGTCGACTACGAGCCGTCCGGCGCGCGTAAGAGCTTCAGTTCAGTTCGTTGTCCGGGATTCGGTCTTGGCCCGGGATTCGGACTGGAGGAGGCAACGGGGTAGGCAAGCGGCTCTGTCGCATTAGCGGATCGGTGGGCACGCGCCGGGACGGGTCAGGCCACGCCTACGCGGCTGGCGAACTCGCGTACGCCCGGGAGGCTGTGGCTGCGGGCCAGTAGGTCGGTGGTGAGCTGTTGCGCCCACGGGCGGAAGCGAACCTCCTGCGGGGTGTCGCGTTCGGCGGCCAGCAGCGCTTGGAAAGTCGCCCGCGGGCGACCCCGGCGCCGTAGTCGCCGTTGCTGGCCGCCTGCGCGACGGCCGGCATCGTGGTCCACGCGGTCCGGGTGCTCATCCGGCACCTCCATCCACGATGGCGGGAGTTCGAGCGTGACCGATGTTTGCGGGTTGTGCAAGCAGGTTGCACCCTGCCCGGCGACGTCTTCGATCCGGTCGGGCGGGCGGGTGTGCTGGATGTATCCACCAGGGCAAGACAAGGAGACCCGCGATGATGCACCTGAGCACACCGGACGTGCCGATCACGGTCACCGACCTGATCCGGGCCGGGCTGCCGGAGCTCGGCGACGGCTGCCAGATCCACCCGTCGGCAGTGTTCCTGCCCGCCGACATGCTCGGTACGATCCGTCCGATCGTGCTCGGCGACCGGGTCGCGGTCGGCGCGTTCACGGTGGTGCACGGCGGCACCAGCATCGGCCGCGATACCCGCATCGGGCACCGGGCGACGGTGGGTGAGCCGGAGTACGGCTACGCCGTGCGCCGTGTCTATCAGGGCGCGGGCGCGCCCACCACGATCGGGTCCGGGGTGGTGCTGGGCGCCGGCGCGACCGTCTACGCCGGAGCTAGCGTCGGCGACGACACCACCATCGGCCACAACACCCTGCTGCGCACCGACGTCAAGGTCGGCTCGGCCAGCCAGCTCGCGGCGAACCTGACCGTCGAGCGCGGCTGTGCCATCGGCGACGGCGTGCGCTGCTCGCCCGGCTCGCACCTGACCGCCGACACCGTCATCAAGGACCGGGCCTTCATCGGCGCGGGGGTGCGGACCATCAACGACAAGGAGCTGATCTGGCGGGACCCCGACAACGAGCCGCCGCTGCTGCCGCCGAGTTTTGCCTACGGCTGCAAGGTCGGCTCCGGCGCGGTCATCCTCGCCGGTGTCAACGTCGGTGAGCACGCCCTGGTCGGCGCCGGATCGGTTGTCACCAAGGACGTGCGGTCCCGCGCCATCGTCTACGGCGTGCCCGCCACCCAGCACGGGGAGGTGACCCTGTGACCAGTGCGATGACCTGGCTCGACCCGCTGCGCACCAGCGTGCCCGAGATCGATGACAGCGGCTGGCAGGAGCTGCACCGTCTTGCCGGCGACTTCGGCAGCCTGTGCGGGCGCGGACCGGCGCCGCAGGACACGCCCGCCTGGTCGCGGTGGCTGCTCGATCTGCGTCGTGAGCTCGCCGGTCGTGGCCACCGCGCTCCGGCCGGGCGGGCCGGGCTGATCTGGCAGGCCCTCGCGCAGTTCACCGCCGGGTTCCACGACCTGGACCTGCGCGACGCCACCGGAGACGGACACGGCGCGATGATCCTGGCTGAGGGCACCCCGCAGGCCGCCACGCGCTGGGGCGCGCTGCTGGCCGCCGGGGGACTGGTCGGGATCGCCGCGACCGAACGGCACGGCGGCTCCCGCATCCAGGAGATCACCACCAGAGCCATCGTGCGCCGTGACGGGACCTGGCGGCTGACCGGCGAGAAGTGCTGGGTGTCGCGGCTGATGGAGTCGGCCGGGTTCGTGGTGTTCTTCCGCGACCCCGACGGCCGGATCAGCGCCACGGTCGTCGACGCCGGCTCCCAACGGCTGGAGCGGGAGGTGATCGAGCCGTTCGGGCTGGGCGGCTGGTCCTGGGGCGTGCTACGCCTGCACGAGCTGCCCGTCGACCCGGCGACCGACCTGGTCGGCCGGACCGGGGACGGCCTCCGGGTGTTCCGGCGCCACTTCGCCCGGTTCCGGCCCCTGGTGACCGCGACGGCGCTGGGCACCGCTGCCGGGGCACACACCCTGGTCACCGGCGCACTGGCCGCCAAGACCAGGGTCGGCGTGCTGCCCCGGGTACGCGACAACGCCCTGGTGGTCATCGGCCGCACCCACGCCGAGATCACCGCCGCCCTGCTGGCGGCGCTCACGACCAGCCGCCTGGCCGCCGACTCCCATCCGCACGCCGACTTCGCCGCCAGGGTCGGCAAGGCCGCCGGCGTCGACACCGCCGTCCGCGCGGTCGCCGACCTGGCACCGCTGATCGGGGCGGCCGGGTTCCAGCGGGCCCACCCGATCGCCAAGGCCCGCGCCGACCTGACCGGGCTGCTGTACGCCGACGGCATCCACGACAGCCTCTACCGCTCCGGCGGCGTCACCCTCCTGACCGAACCGGTCGCCGAGGTGGTACCGATCCGACCCGGCACCGCAGCCGCCGACCGCTACGACAAGGCAGCCTGAACAGCAAGACGGCGCGCACCCTCCTGACGAAGGTGCGCGCCGCCGGCGCATGTCAGTGCGTGTGAAAGCCGTTCTCCAAGTCGAACATCACGCCCTCGGCCTTGGCGCGCAGCGCGGCGATCACCCGGCGGGCCAGCAGCTCCGACATCCGTTCCCGGATCTGATCCTGGTCGCACCAGGCCCAGCTGCGCAGCTCGTCCGGCGGCAGCTGGATGTCAGCCGTGCCCAGCTCGTCGAGGGTGCCACCGTCGTAGACGAACATGACACCCTCGGTGCGTCCCGGCCGCGGCGGCACCCAGTCGGTCACCAGCAGCCGGCCGGGGACGATCGACTTGCCCAACTCCTCCTTGACCTCACGGACCGCCGCCTGCCGGGGTGACTCGTCGGCGTCGACGCACCCGCCGACGATTTCCCAGTAGTCCTTGTAGGCGGGCTCGACCAGCAGAGCCCGCCTGGCAGCGTCGGTGAACAGAACTGCGGCGCCCATGCGTTTTCGTGGAAGCGTCGCCGTGTAGTCGCCGGACGGTGTGCTCACCACCGCAGGCTACCCGTGCCGGCGACCTCACCACGCACCTTCGGCAGTCTTACGAGGCCAGCGTCGCCCGCGGACAACCCGTTCCGCATCCATGGAAGTGAAACACCTCGGCCAGCCGACCAGCCGCCGGTCGACGCCGTCCTGCGCGAACGCGGCCCAGGTTCGTACCACAAGTCTTCCCGGAAACAGCGTTCACAGCACGGCGGCGACCCGGTCAAGGACAGCAATGCTGCGGTCGCCGCTGACCAGCCGGGACTCAGCAACCGAGAACGGCGCGTCCGCACGTAGTAGTTCCAAGGTCGACACGTATCTCGCATCGGCAGAAAGGAAAAGATCACATTCAACAAGATATGAGCTGTGCTGCTCGTCAGCAGGATTGCCGGCGGTGATCTTAAGGGCGGCCTGAGCAAGCCGGATCGCCCACCTGATCCAGTTTCGCTTCATTTCTTCTATGACAACGTCACTGACCCAAAATCTGGTGAAATCGGCACGGTCGGAACGCAAC
Organism: Plantactinospora sp. WMMC1484; assembly: GCF_049315195.1. Classification (NCBI taxonomy): domain Bacteria; kingdom Bacillati; phylum Actinomycetota; class Actinomycetes; order Micromonosporales; family Micromonosporaceae; genus Plantactinospora; species Plantactinospora sp. WMMC1484. The sequence goes on along the minus strand of NZ_CP186055.1, from coordinate 1,049,828 downwards.
TTCGACAGGTCGACGTAGGCGCCGATCCAGTCGGCAAAAGTCGCGTCCTCCCCCGTCAGGAAGGCCCGGCCACCGAGCGTCGCGAGCTCGCGCCAGTACAGGTCGCGACACTCGAGCCGCCACATCTCAACCGGCTCGCCGGACCACCCGTCAAGATACCAGTCTGGCGCCTCCGGAATGGGCGTGGCGAGGATCGCGGTAAGCGGCCGAACTCCGAATTTGGACTTGAGCATCTCGGCTCGCTGATCCCGCTGGCGCCGCACAAGGTACTCGCTCCGTGGACGCTGGCGCATCTGGGACTCGTGCAACGGCTGCGAGTCCTGCAGTGCCCGCCGCCAGATCTGTTTGGTCCAAAATGTATTCAGGGATGCCACTCTGCCGGTATCCGGCATTGAGCGAATCCACCCCGGTCGGACCCGACGAACTTCATTGATCACCTCTGCCGATTCGGACTGCGCCTCCGTGGCAAGCCGTCGACGCGGACCCATTGCCATTGCCTCGATGATTCGCTGCCGAACATGCGGCACTGGCAGCCGAATGACTTCTAGCAGCGTACTTGGAGGAACAACAACCTCGAGGCCCCGTGCAGTCACCATCTTATCGAACGATCTAGCTACTCCTTCGTCTCCGACCGAAGACCAAAGATTGGTGTCCATCATGACCCGCATGCGGCCATAGTGACAGAAGTCCCCCAGATGGTCCCACTCGATTTTGCGCTGCCCGCGCCCGTAATGCAACGAAACCGTCAGAGTGGACTACGGACGCGACCGAGGTGCGGCTTCGAGGTCCGCCTCCCGGATTCCCCGGTAGATCGTGATGGCTTCCAGCGGTCGGCACCCACTGCCGCGGACCTCCACCTGGATCACCTACTCGATCGGTTGCAGCCATGGAACCCCTGATCAGTCCCACCCCCGACAGCTGGACGCACCGTCGCCTCGGCGACCTCTGCCTCATCCACGGCGGCCCCAGCGGCTCCGACCTCAATGCCGGCGACCGCGATGCCGAAGGCATCGCGGTCATCAACACCGTCGACATCGGCGACGGCAGGGTGTCCGACGCTCCGAGAACCAGGATCAGCTCGGAGGCGGTGCGGAGGCCGAACTCGCCGTCGGCGACGTTCTGCTGGCCCGGCTCAGTGGGAGGGTCAATCACGTCATCATCGGGGAACGGGAAGCCGGAATGCTCATGGGCGGATCCACGATCCGGATCCAGGTCACGAAGCCCGCGAGAGGGGTGCTCCTACCGTTCTATCTACACTGCTACCTGATGCACCCGACGGTCCTGGAATTCCTTGGTCAGCAGGTCAAACAGGGAGTCCAGCCCAGCCTGACCCAAGGCAGCCTCAGAAACCTGCCCATCGCCCTGCCCCCGATGGACATCCAACGGGAGATCGCCGAGGTGGCGCAGGCGTTCCGGAACAAGATCGAAGCCCCCGAAAGGGTCGCGGGGTTGACCCGGCAGCTGTACCAACAGGTGGTTCCGCAGATGGTCGCGAACGAGATGACGTTCCGGGCGTAGCTCAGGGATCACACACGACGATGATCACGTTGTGAGGGCGCCGGTCGTCGCGGTCAATCCGGATAATCAGCGGCAGGAGGGTGATTTCGGGCGGGATCAGAGGGCCGCAGGGCTTGGACTACTGCTGCTTCATGCGGGCGATCTCCGCTTCGAGGTCGGCTACGCGCTTCTCCAGCTGTACACGGGTCGGCCGGGGAGCGACCGCTGTGTCCGCTCCTGATCTGCCCTTAACGGGAGTCGGTGGCACCAGCCAACCCACTCGCTGGAAGGCGACGATGGGTTGCTCGTATTGGCAGGTCCAGCATGTCGTCATCGGGTCCGGCTCGAGGTGACCCTGCTCGATCCGGCGGATGGCCTGCGCGTAGTCGGCTACGCCGAGATGCTCTTTAATCTGCTCCATCCGAGCCTTGCGCTGCGCGACAGCGTCGGGATCGTTCGGTTCCGTCTGCCGATGGCCGTCCGCTGGCTTCCAATTCAGCGGCGTGATCTGGTGGTCGAGGTGTCCGCATTCCAGCTTCACGGTCCAGTAGCCGACCGTCTCGGGTTCGCGCCGCAGGCCCTTGTCGCCTTCGAGATCCAGCGTGGACCGGGTCAGATAGTGGCTCACCGCCCGGTAGGGCGTCTCGGGGGTCCGGTGAGTGGTGCAGGTGTAAGCCCCTTTATGCAGCGGGCTACCGCCCCACGACCATGTCATGTCCGTCGGTGGCCGCTCGTCGCCGAGTGTCAGGATCTCGATGATGTCGCCGCAGCCGAGCTGCATCCGCCACCGGAACATCAGCTCCGCATCCGGAAACGACGACCGAATCAACGTACGATCTTCTCTCTTCACGGCTGCCAGGGCCTCGGCGCGGCGTTCGTTGTATTCGCGTAGCACCACAGCGACGGGCCGGGCTCGGCCAGGCAGCCGCCGCTCCGACTCGTGGTGCTCGTACGTTGTGCCTTCGCGCCGCGCCTTTCGTACCCGTTCCTCCGCACTGCCCTGAAGGATCTCCGAGATTCGGCGGATCTGGTCGGGGCTCATCGGAGGCGGTGGACAGCATCGTCCGCAATGGTTGACCGCGCTGCCCGCCATACTCCATCGCCCGGCGTGGCAGTAGGGGTGCCGCTGCTTGAAAGCCTGCTCCGCAGCCGTACGGGCGGCCTGCTCCTCGACGCTCAGATACATCGTGCCCTTGCCGGTCCACGAGGGCGACTCACCGAGCGAGATGAGTTCCTCGCCGCAACCGGGACACGGTTCGCCGGCCATCATGTCTTCGTGAGTCAGCCGGTCCGACTCCGTATATGTCGGCACGGACCACGCTTCGCACTGGAGATGCTTCGTGACGCCGCTGGCGACCATCCGATGGAGCTCACCGAACCTGCGGCAATCCATGCAGTACGGAGTTCCGTCGTCTGCCTTGGCCGGTAACTTGCGCAATGCGGCCTTGGTAATCAACGCCCGTTCTGTCACGCCAGCGGCCTTCCGTGCGGCATCGATGACTCAGGCTATTCGCCTCACGGTCAAGATCGCGTGAGACACCCCGTGTGGCTATCGACTTCCCACTCGATCTTGCCGGCGCTCCTCGGAGTTCGCGGTCTCAGCGTGCCCATCGGCGCCGAAGCGCTACCTCGGGCGGAGATCGATTGGCCTTCCCGTCTGCCGCGGCTCGCCGCAATACACCACCACATCGAGGCAAGACCATCGGGCGATGTGGTCCGGCGGAGGTTGTGAGGGCCCGTGGGTGCTCGGTGGGTGCTCGGACGTCGGGGTACTGGCACGGATTCATTGGAACTGGTATGGATTTAGACGCCATTCATGACATCGGTAAGTGTCGCTTGAATCCCGTACCTGCGGGGACCCGGTCGGACTGGGTGGGACGCGGTTGGACTGGGCTGTACAACTTGTCGATTCACCGATGGATCGGACTACGGATCAGAAGGTTAGGGGTTCGAATCCCTTCGGGCGCGCAAGATCAAGGGGCTTCTGACCTGCGGAAACGCAGACCAGGAGCCTCAATCGTCAGTAGCGCGTGGACACTCGTTGTCATGGCTGTATTACGGCAGTGTCACTACTCTCCGTGGTCACCTAGAGCTCATCATGCTTCTGACCTGGGATTCTGTCGTCCTCCCGCTCGATACGGTTGGCTGGGGCTTCTGATTTCTTCGCGGTCCTGGCGGCCTTGCGGGCGGTGCGCTTGATGGCCGCGCGGCGGTCCCGTGCTGCCCTCCGAATGAGTTCAGCCGTGGCTGCGCAACGCGGGTTCCTGTCGAACGTTCGTTCTACAGTCCCTGTTGTCGCCGCCAGGCGGCGTTGACGGCGAAGATCCGGGCCGGGAATCTGCCGAAGCCGGTGTTCTTGCCGCACCTGATGCGGTCTTTCGACGCGGGCGTGGGCGCGGTGGCGGATCTCGAGGTGCTGGATCGGGGTGTGGCCGGGTGAGGTGTCGGTGACGGAGACCTGGTGCCGCCAGCCGGTGGCCTCGTCGAACAGGGACAGTTGTGCGCCGGGGTGAGGTCGTTCCCGCCGGACGATCATGCGGGTGCCGGGCGGATACGAGGTGAGGTCGACCAGATGCGTGATCTCGCAGATCTCGGCGTGTTCCCGCAGGCCGGCGTTGGTGTCCAGGGCGGGGATCCACATCTGTGGCTGGTCGACCAGCCACGCCAGCCGTTCGCGTAGCGGCGCGGTGATCGCCGCGCCGATGGAGAACCGGGTGTCGTGCCGTGCTCACGCAGGCCGCGGATGTGGGCCAGGAATTCCTTGGTGCAGCCAGCGGTGTCGGCCCGGATGAGGATCGGGGTGCCGTACCGCTGCGGCTCGGGGATCTGCGCCGGGCAGGCGTCCAGCACGGTGATGTGATCCGCGGCGGTGTTCGCGGCGTCACCCGCCCGCAGCAGGCCGGCGAGGGCTTCTCCGGTGTTGTCGAGGAATCCGAACAACGGGTGGTAGCCGCTGGTCGCGGAGTATCGCGAGGTCGCTGATCGCTCGCCGCCGTCGGCGAGCATCACCGCCAGGTCCACGGCACGCGGCCCGGGTCATGACCCGGTCATGACCCGTCTCCCGACGCCGTAACCCGGCCAGAGCGTCGCTGACCGAGCGGGTCAGTCCGGTGGCATCGGCCAGGTCGGCCAGCAGTCGGGTACCGGCGTGGGCGACCACGCCCGTGCCGTCGGTGCTGACCGTCAACTCCGGACGCGACCAGGTAGTCTGCGCGCGGAAAGTGCCTTCCGTTCCGGTGATGTGAAGCCTTCGACAAGCCCCATCGTCCCAGTTCAGAAGGCACTTCTGTCATCTCCGCCCGCCATATGGATCACCACTCGTGAAACACCCGGTTTCATACCGAGCGAATCTGAGACGACGATTGCTGGACGTGCGCGCGGTGAAGGTGAAGTAGTACCGCGGTACCGCCTCCCTCCCGAGATTGACGACCGCGGTATGACGAGACACGACGGAATAGGTCCTAGCGTTCAGGCTATGAAGATACCTGACAGTCCACGGTGGAAGTCGCAACCGGCGCCATGACGCTGGTGACAGCGTTCGCTGCTGTCGTCGCCTGTGGGCGAAACCACCACCAACCTGGGGATACGTCCAAAACCACATAACACACAACTACGTTATAAGACGTCCCCTGAGAGCGCTCGAGGCACAACAATATCAGGTTCGGTTCGGCCCCAGATCCTCGCGGAGGAGTACCGACTGCCTCCCGCCGGCGGATGGCGACCCGTGCGTTCCCGTTCACAGTGAAAGGGCATCCCCCAACTATTAGGGACATGTCCTGAAAGCACTCGCCACCACGTGACCTCTGGCCAGCAACGGTCCGGCCATGTCGCGCCACGGCCGCGCACCGTCAAACTCCGCACGGAGCTGTCATGACCCTTGACGACGAACTCCTCGGCCTGTTCCACGAACTCACCGACCCGCATTACACAAAACAGCAAAAGGAGTACATGGCATGAGACCGTTCGAAGAAGGCACAGCGAAACCGTTGATTGGGCGCCGCAGCTTTATCACTCGCGCGGCTGCAATCGGCGCTGGCGTTGGATTGTCCGCGACGGCACTCGCGTCATGCACCGACGACAAGAAGGACTCGGAAACCTCGCTCAGTAAGAAGGACATCTCGCTTCGTGACCAAGACCTGAAGTTCGTCGGCACGGAGGAAACCTTTTCGACTCCCACGTTGTTGAAGCTGAACTCCATCAATGAGGATCACATAGCGTTCCTTGAGGAGATTGGTCTTTCGGATCTGGGCGAACGCCGCATCGGCGACATGGACGAGGGGGGTCTCAATGTTCAAATCCTCTCTGCTCATACTCCGTCCGTACAAAACGTCCCTGGGCAAAGGGGAATCGACCTTGCCTATCGTCTTAACCGACAACTCGTAGACGGGCCAATCGCCAGTTACCCGGGCCGCTTCCATGCTTTCGCCACCCTGCCCTTGCAGAGCCCGGAGGCGGCGGCAGACGAACTGGAACGCTCGGTTAAGCAAGACGGCTTCTTGGGTGCACTGACCAACGGACACATCGCGAAGAAGTATCTCGATCATCCCGATTTCGAGCCTGTGCTGGCACGCGCCGAAGCTCTAGATGTGCCGATCTACCTGCATCCCGGCTATCCGGCTGACGAGATCTTCCAAATCTACTACAGCACCACACGGTCTAAATACACGGAAGAGTACCAAGACTACATTTTCAGCGGGTCCGGATATGGCTGGCACCAGGAGGTGCTAACCCAATGCATTCGGATGATCGCGTACGGGGTTTTCGACAGATTCCCCAAACTGAAAGTCATCATCGGCCACATGGGCGAAGGTCTTCCCTTCTACTACGAGCGGATCGTCGGAGACATGGGCGAGCCGACCGAAGACTCGCTCGAGAAGCCCTTCGGGCAATACTTCCAGGACAACTTCTGGTTCACAACCAGCGCGTTCTTCCAGGATAATCTGCTCCATCTCTTGCTGAAATACATCAGCGTAGATCGAGTGATGTTCGCAACCGACTATCCCTTCGCAAGCATCAAAGAAGGGACCGACTGGTTCCGAGCAGTCGATCTTCCGCGTGAGGACAAGGAAAAGATTGCGTTCCGAAATGCCGAAAATCTGTTCGGCATTAAGGTCTGACGCATCGGGGCCCGACCGAGGTATCCCGCTTGTTCAACAGCGGTGACTTTGGCCGCACCCTTATAGCCGAAGTAGCGGGTATGGTGGCGTGACCTCACACACCAATGGGATCAGTGGCTCGTGCGCGGGACCACATGTTCACCTGCCGGGCGAGATCGTGGGCCGTCGGGCCAGTGCCGACGCTGTTGGCGGGCGGGCAGCATGGTGCTGTCGGCCGAGCCGGAGCCGGTCGCGGTGCTGGGCATCGACGAGGTCCGCCGCGGCAAGCCGCACTGGGTCTGGGACGACCGTGCTGGTTCGTGGACCGTGACGGCGGACCGGAGACAATCCGCGGTGGCGGTGGTAGCCCGTCGGATCGGCGGCAGGCTCCAGATGAGCGGCATCCTCACCGATCGCGCCCGGTCCCCGGAGCAGCGGCCGCCAGTACGGATGACCGCGCCACCACCCAACTCGACGCCGGCTACTCGGCACGCGCCGCCGGAAGTATCCGACTGACGGCTGACCGTCCTCGCCCGGCTCCCTATGACCTCACCACGCCGGGTCCGATGGGGCACGAGCACCTCCCGACCGAGGCTGACAGACCCCGTTCAGGACCGAAGTCGGTCAGGAACCGGGTCAGACCCCGGCGGGAGGTGCTCACGGACATCGTCGCCGTCAGAATCCGGTCCGGCCCGCGCCGTACGGGTAGAGCGGGTTGCCGTAGTTCGTCGGCACCGCCTGTCCGGCGTTGATGCGGTTACGGATCTCGGTCCGCTCCGCCGTCGTGGCGCCGAGGTCGTACGGCAGGTCCCAGTGCTCCATCGTGTCGGCCGGAATGTCGGTGCCGCCCGGCCGCAGCACCTGGTCGAGGCTGCGCGGCAGTTGCCAGGGCAGCTTGCCACTCGGCGCGTAGTCGCCGAAGAGCAGGCTCGCCAGCGCCGGACCCATCTCCTCGCCGCCGCGATAGGTAACCACGATCGCACTGGCCAGATCGTGCCACTCGGTGATCACGTACGGCCTGGGCAGCACCAGGGCGACGACGACCGGGACGCCCTGCCGCTGGAAGTTCTGGATCAGGGCAAGCTGGTCCGGCGGCAGGTACGGCTGTTCCTTCACCCACTGCGTGCCGTGGGTGTACGAGCCCTCGCCCACGGCCACGACCGCGAGTTTCGGGTTCGGACCGGTGCCCTGGTGCACGTTGACTCCGGCCGTCGCGGCACGGGCCCGGATCGCGTCGAGGATGGTCTTCGATCCGTACTGCTCGTGGAAGTAGCTGGTCCAGACGCAGCAGGAGCCGCCGTCCGTGGCGCGGGGGCCGGCGACCACGATGTTGTCGCCCGGGTTGAGCCGGATCGGCAGCACGCCGCTGTTCTTCAGCAGCGTCATCGACTTGCGCGCCGCCTGGTTGATCAACTGTGTGTACCCCGGCTGATGGAACCGGTAGGGACCGTTGACCGGGTCGCCGTACGGCGTCTCGAAGATACCGAGCTGGAACTTCAGCCGCAGGATCCGGCGCACCGCGTCATCGATGCGCGCGGCGGGCACGTTGGCGGTGAAGGTCGCGATGGAGAAGCCCGCCGCACCCGGGTCGGCGCCACCCATCACGTCGGAGCCGGCTCTGGCCGCGCCGACCCAGGAGCCCGACGGCAGCCAGTCAGTGGTGATCAGGCCGGTGAATCCCAGGTTCTGGCGCAGGTAGGCGAGGATCTTCGCGCTGTCACCGGCGCCGGGACCGCCGGGATCGAGGTAGGAGCTTCCAGCGTATCCGGGCATGATGTTGACCGCGCCGGCTTCCATCGCCGCCCGGAACGGGATCATGTGGTACTTGATGGTGACCTCGTCGAAGACGATGAGCGCCTCGCCGCCCGCGCCCTCGCCGGGCCAGTGCTTGACCGTCGCCAGCACCGACCGCGGGTTGAGCTCGGGGCCGCCCTGCAGGCCGGCGACCAGCGCCCGCACCTGGGCGGCGGCGACGTCCGCGTTCTCGCCGTTGCCCTCCTGGATGCGCGGGTAGATCACCTTCGTGCCGACCTCCGCCAGCGGGCCGAGCACGCCCCGGGTGCCCACCTCCAGCTGCTCGCGCCGCTGGAGGTCGCCGAGCCGGTAGTCCAGTGGGTAGTCCCTGGCGGCGGCAAGTGCGCTCTGCGTCGGCCAGGTCGTCTCGTATCCGTGGATGGTGTCCCCGGCGGAGACGAACGGGATGCCCAGCCGGGTGCCGGAGGACGCGAGCAGCATGTTGTGCAGGTCCTGCGCCTGGGCCGGGCCGAAGTGCCAGCCCGAGCGCGGGAACGCCTGGGCGTTGTAGAACATCTGGTACGCCTTCTCCTCGGCCGTCATCCGGGAGAGGAGGTCGTTGACCCGGGCCTCGACGGGCTGCCGCCAGTCCTCGTACGGCTCGACCGAGCCGTTCCGGTTGAGGTCGCGGGCGCCGTTGACGATGCCGACGCCATCGGCGACGGTCTCGATGTCGGGCAGGTAGACGCTGAACCGGCGGATGTTCGAGGTGCTGATCGTGCCCGATCCGCCGACCGCGACGACATACCATTTGTAGGTCCAGCGGTCGGGGAGATCCCAGCTGGGTGTGTAGCTGGTGCCGGTCGGCTCGGCGACCTTGGTGTAAAGGTCGATGAGGTTTCCCGGCTGGGCGAAGTCGTAGTCGGTGCGGCTGATGTTGATCCAGACCTGGTACCGCGCCGCGCCGCCGACCGCGGCCCAGGACAGGGCCGGGCGCCGGGTGGTGGTCACCATCGCGCCGTCGGCCGGTGCGGCGAGGGCGAACTGACCGGTGGTCGCCGGCGGTCTGGTCGGTCCGGAGAGCAGGGGCGGCGTGGTGGCGCCGGTGTCGACCGTGCCGAAGACCTGGAACTCCCAGAGCGAGTAGCCGTAGCCGGTCGCCCGCGCGGTGCCGGTCAGCCGGACGAACCGCCCGGTACCGCTGACGGCGAGCGTCTGCACGCCGCCGGTGCCGGCCGACGTCGAGTAGATGGTGGTCCAGGCGGTGCCGTTGGACGATGTCTCGATGCGGTACGCCGTCGCGTACGCCGATTCCCAGTTGAGCACGACGCGGGTGACCGTGGCGGTGCCGCCGAGGTCGACCTGGATCCACTGCGGGTCGCTGAACTGGCTCGACCAGCGCGTGGTGGTGCGTCCGTCGAGCGCGGCGGCCGGAGCGTTGCCGCCTTCCCAGCTGGAGGCCGTGACGGGCTTGAACTCGGAGATCGGCGCGCCGGTCGGCGGTGGGGTGGTCCCCGTCGTGCCGAAGACCTGGAACTCCCAGAGCGAGTAGCCGTAGCCCGTGGCCCGCGCCGTGCCGTTCATCCGCACGTACCGGCCGGTGCCGTTCACGGCGAGCGTCTGCACCCCGCCGGTGCCGGTGGTCGTGCTGTAGATCGTGCTCCAGCTCGTCGCATTGGCCGATGTCTGGATCTGGAATCCGGTCGCGTAGGCCGCCTCCCAGTTCAGGATCACCTGGTCGATGGCGGCGCTCGCACCCAGATCGACGTAGATCCACTCCGCGTCGCGGAAGGCGGAGGACCAGCGGGTGCCGATATCACCGTCCACGGCCGCGCTCGCCGGCGTGCCGGCGCTCTCGGTCGACGACGCGGTGACCGGCCTGCCCTGGGACAGCAGTGCGCCCGCGGCTCGGGCCTCGTCGACCGTCAGGGCGGCGTACGACCCGAGCAGCAGGACGAGTACGGCGAGGATCGCGGTCCTGGCTCTGGCTCTGGCTCTGACCGGTCCTGTGCCCGACGGCGGCGACAGGCGGGGAACAGCGGAGGGGGTCATGGGGACTCCTGGTGCGTGTCAGCGGTTCGCTGGGGACGGGTGGTCGGCGCGCGTGCGTTTCCGATGCGGTGGTTGACCGATCTCAGTGCTCGGGCCGCCGAGTAACTGGAGTTCGAGACCGGCGGCCACATCCGGTGCTCTCCCGCCTGGCGTTCGCGGCGGTCTTCGGCACCCGCCGGAGCGGGGCCGTCGGCCGGCCCGTCCGGCGCCAGGAGACCGTGAGAGCGCTCTCAGTCCTCAGTTTTGTCGATCCGTCCCTTACAGACAAGAAGTCTGGGCCAGGCGATCTACGGAATCGGTGGGGACCGTCACGGCCCGGTACGCGGCTCCACCGGTTCGAGTTTCGCGCGGAGGTCATCGGCGGTGCCGTGACCAATTTCGTCGAGGATCGCGAGGGCTCGCCGCCAGGCCCGGCGGGCGGCGTCCGGCTGCCCACCCTCGAGATGGGTATCGCCGAGCCGGGTGAGGGTTCTGGCCTCGTTGAGACGGTCCGCGCCCTCTCGGAACATCTCGATCGAGTTCTCGTAGGCCTCAGTGGCCAGCGAGAAGTTGCCACGACGTTGGTGGACGTATCCGATACTGTCCCACGTGACGGCTTCGCCGAACCGGTCGTGCAGTGCCTGCAGCAGCGTCAGGGCCTGCTCACAGTGCTTCAGGGCCTCGTCGTAGTCACCGAGGAGCGCGTGCTGCCAGCCGACCGTGTTGAGTGCGTTGGCCTGCATGGCCCTGTCGCCGGTGAGCCCGTAGAGGCCGAGCGCCAGACACGCGTGGGTGAGCGCCTCGGCGTATCGGCCCCGCTGTTCCAACAGCCAGGACAGGTTGCCGTGCGCGTGTCCCTCGCCGACGCGGTCGCCGCATGCGCGGTAGCGATCCAGAGCTCGGTGCAGGTGGTCCTGCGCGTCGTCGTACCGGCCCAGCCGGGCGTAGGCGCGAGCGAGGTTGCGGTGGGTATGAGCCTGACCGACGGTGTCCTGCCGCCGACGGGCGGCATCCAGCGCGACGCGGTGTGTCGCGACGTACTCATGCCAGTGCCCTTGCCGGTCGAGGAAGGTGGCGAGCGTCCAGGCGAGGCGCCAACCGTGGGTGTCGAACCCGGCCGGCATCCGATGGATCAGCGCAACGAGAATCGGGTGCTCGGCCTGGAGCCAGGCCAGCGCCTGCTGCTGCTCCGCCAGGTCTTCGGTGGTGACGCCCGACTGCACCGGCGTCAGGTCGATCGGGTCGCGCTGAGGGATGAGCAGCCGGTCCGCCGACCAGGCGGTGTGCAGGTAGTGATCGAGCATGCGGTGCAGCGCCGCCCGCCGTTCGGCGTCGCCGTCGTGGCGTCCGGTCAGTTCGGCCGCGTACCCGCGCAGCAGGTCGTGGCACGTGTACCGGCCCGGGCGGTGTTCGACGAGGAGGTGGGCGCGGGTGAGCTCGGCGAGCGCGCGGCGGGCCGCACGCGGCGGGATCCCCACGAGGCTGGCCGTGGCCGCCGCGGAGATGTCTGGCCCCGGGTGCAGCCCCAGCAGCCGAAACACCCGCGCCGCTTCCCGGCTGATGGTCCGGTACGACGATGCGAAGGATGCGCGCGCGTCGCTGGCTGGGGCGCCCCCGTCAAAGACGTCCAACTCGCCGTCGTGCTCACGGAGTTCCTCTGCGATGGCACCGAGCGGGAAGGCCGGGTGCGTCGCGGCGCGGGCGGCGACGATGGCCAGCGCGAGCGGTAGCCGCACGGACGCCGTGATGATCTCGCGTACCGCGTCCGGTTCCCGCGCCAGGCGCTCCGCGCCGAGGCGACGGGCCAGCATCTCCCAGGCCTCGCCATCGCTGAGCAGGCCGAGCGGGACGGGCCGAGCGCACTCGGTGGCGATCAGACCGGTGAGATCGGCGCGACTGGTGACCAGCACCCGGCAGCCTGACGCGCCGGGAAGCAGCGGGCGGACCTGCTCGGTGTCGCGGGCGTTGTCCAGCACGATCAGGACCTGCCGGTCGGCCAGTACGCTGCGGTAAAGTCCGGCTTGGGCGTCCAGGCCGGTCGGGATCCGTTCGGCGGGCACCATCAGAGCGTCCAGGAATCCGCGTACGACCTCGGCGGGGTCGACGACCGGGGCGGCCGGATCGAAACCGCGCAGGTTGGCGTAGAGCTGCCCGTCCGGGAACTGCGTTCTCACCCGGTGCGCCCACCGCACGGCCAGCGAGGTCTTGCCCACCCCGGCGGTGCCGATGAGGGCGACGATCCGTGCCTCGGGCACGTCGGTGTTGCCGAGCAGAGCGTCCAGTTGCGCCAGTTCCGCCGCGCGGCCGACAAAGGACGGCACGTCTGCGGGAAGCTGTCGCGGGATGGCCGGCACGGTTTCTGCCTTCACCGGTTCGTCCTGCAGGATTCGCCGCTGGGCCTGCTGAAGCAGGCGCCCGGGTTCGACGCCCAGCCCAGCAACGAGCCGGCCCCGGACCTTCGCGAAAGCCTCCAGCGCCTCGGCGGTGCGACCGCATCGATGCAGCGCCAGCATCGACTGGGCGTGCAACTGCTCCCGGTACGGGTTTTCCTGCGCCGCCTGCAGCAACTCCCCAATGACGTGCTCGTGCGAGCCGGCGTCCAGTTCCGCCTGGAACAGCGCCTCCAGCAGGGCCAGCCGCCGCTCCCGCAGGCCCGGGCCCTCCGCGGCGAGCAGGGGCTCGGTTACGCCGCCGAGCGGCGGCCCTGTCCACAACGCCAGCGCGGCCCGCAACCGGGTCGCGGCCGCGGCGGGCTGCCGCATTGCCATGTCCACCCTGGCCTGTGCCAGAGCGTCGTCCAGTTCGTCGAGATCGAGCTCACCCGGTCTCACGTCGATCAGGTAGCCCGGCGGGCGCCGGAGGATGACCGTGGCGCCGAGGGCCTTGCGCAGCGCGGACACGTGGGTCTGCAGTTGTCCCCGTGCGCTTGGCGGTAACTCGTCACCCCACACCATCGCAATGAGTCGTTCCTCCGACACCACCCGGCCCGCGTTCAGCAGCAGCACGGCGAGCAGTGCCCGCGGCTTCGGTCCGCCGAGGGCCAGGGAATCACCGGAACGGTGGACCGCGACCGGCCCCAGGACGTGGTAAAGCAATCGGGTCTCCTCCACAGGCTCCGGCCCGATCGAGCCAGGATCTGCAGACAGTCCAGCCCGGACGGTGTGGTCGACACACAGCGGGCGGGTGAACTCTGAACTAACGGAGGGTGGCTCGGCGCCGTTCTTCGACGAGTCCCTGCCCGAGCCCGGCGACGTGGGTGTCTGGCGCCAGATTCGGAGCGGGTTCGGAGCGCCTTCGGAGTACGGGTCGATAGCGTGCTCGCGCCTCGAGATCTCTTCGGCCCGTGATGGAAGGTGACACATGGCGAAGACAGCCATCAGAAGGACGATCGGCAAGGCTGGACGACTGCTAGTGCGTTGTCCATGAACGTTCACCGGATCGGCGACACACCGGGACATGTCCGTCGGTAGTCGTCTTCGAAGCCTCACTCTCAACGGCGGTGATATTGGCTGTTGAGAGTGAGGTGACGGCTTGGCTGAGCCGGTCAGGGCACGGCGGCTGACGCAGGAAGAGGGCCGCAAGCTGCAACAACTGGTCCGCCGGGGTAAGCATGATTCGGTCCGGGTGCGCCGGGCGCTGATCATCATGGCGTCGGCGTCCGGGACACCGGTGCCGGCGATCGCGAACCTGATCGCCGGGCACGAGGACACCGTCCGTGACGTGATCCACGCGTTCAACGAGATCGGTCTTCGCGCACTGGACCCTCAGTGGGCGGGAGGCCGTCCCCGCCTGATCAGTGACGACGACATCGCGTTCATCGTCGCGACGGCCAAGGCCCGCCCGAGCACGCTCGGGCGGCCCTTCACCTGCTGGAGCCTGCGCAAACTCGCCGACTACCTCGCCACCGACGCTGCCCGGACCGTGAACGTAGGCAGGGAACGGCTGCGGCAGATCCTGCGCCGTAACGAGGTCAGCTGGCAGCGGACCCGCACCTGGAAGGAATCCAAGGACCCGGACTTCGATGCCAAACTCGACCGGATCGAGGAAGTGACCACCAGGTTCCCGAACCGGTGTTTCGCCTTCGACCAGTTCGGGCCGCTGTCGATCCGCCCGCACCACGGCCGCGGCTGGGCACGGCGGTCGCATCCGGACCGGCTGCCGGCGACCTACCACCGCACGCACGGCATCCGCTACTTCCACGGCTGTTACAGCCTCGGCGACGACCAGCTCTGGGGTGTGAACCGGCGACGCAAAGGCGCCGATCACACCCTGTCCGCGCTGAAATCGATCCGCAGGACGCGGCCGGACGGCGCACCGATCTACGTCATCCTGGACAACCTGTCGGCGAACAAGACCCCGACGATCCGGGCCTGGGCGGCCCGGAACAAGGTCGAGCTGTGTCTCACGCCGACCAGCGCGTCCTGGGCCAACCCGATCGAGGCGCAGTTCGGACCGCTGCGCACGTTCACCATGGCGAACTCGAACCACCCCAACCACACCGTCCTGACCCGCAAGCTGCAGCAATACCTGCGCTGGCGCAACGCCAACGCCCGCCACCCCGACGTCCTCGCCGCCCAACGCCGCGAACGAGCCCGCGTCCGCAGCGAACGACAACACCGCTGGGGACGGCCCCGGCTCAAGGCCGCCTGACCCACTCAGACCCGGCAAACGTTCATGGACAACGCACTAGCGACGGCCACCCTCGTGGTGACCGGCGCGCTGGTGGTCGCGCCCGGCAGCGCGCAGGCGACCCCGTTCCCGGAGACCTGGTACGCGGACAGCAGCGGCCACGCCTTCTGCTTCGCGGGGTCCGGCTGGACGACCCCGTACCGAGATGTCGTCTACTGGGCGATGGACCGGCTGGGCCAACCGACCGACATGACCACCCTCCTGGAAAGAAACGGCCCCAGCCCCGGCGCATGCGTGTCCGGCAGCGACATCCAGTGGTATGTGTGGAACCTGCCCGCCGGCACTCGCGGACAAACCAGGTGTGCGGACTGGACGTCCAGCAACGTCTGTAACAGCGCCGTCGTCGACATGGACTTCGCCGAGCTCGACAAGGGCACCGACGACTGGTACGACCGCCGGAAGACCGCCGTGCACGAGATCGGTCACACGGTCGGTCTGGGACACCACTCTCCCAGCGCACACGACTGCGCCATGATCAGTGGCGAGGTGCCGAGCCGCGACATGAAGTGGCGCACCTACCACTCCCACGACATCGGCCACATCAACGGCCGCTACTGAGCGGGCCGGAAAGGAGTCGACACCGATGAGAATCCTCAGGTCGTTCATTGCCGCCGCGGCCGTCGCGCTCGCCGCCGCCTGCTCCAGCGGCGCGGCCGGCGACCCGTCGAGCACGGCGGACCGGTCGGTCCAGCGGCTCACCCAACTCGCGGGGGCGGGCATGGACATGGACTACGAGCCGCTCACCTCGCCGGACGACGCGGTCGGCAGAGCAGACCTCGTCGTCAGAGGCACCCTCGTGAGGGTGACCGACGGCATCCGGTTCTCGAGCGCGGACCCGGAGGTGACGAAGCGGGCCGTCGGCGCGTACGGCATCTTCATCATCGCCGTCGAGAAGGTGCTCGACGGCGACGCCACGATGATCACCGACGGTCGCGTCTACATCTCGATGGCCATCAGCAGCAAGGCTACGCCGCAGGAGTTGGACGCGTTGAACCCACAGGCCGAGGTCGTGGCGGTCCTTGAGGACATCACCGGCTGGCGTCCCAACGAGCAGACGACGGTCGTCCGGCCGGACGTGGTCCCCGCAGAGGCACGGTTGTATGCCGCGTACAACGACGGCCTGTGGCTGCAGGGCGCCGGGGACAACCAGATGTACGCGATCTCGGCAGAGCACTCCGAGCTGGCGCCCGCGTGGGGCAGCCCTCGCACCGTCGACCAGCTCACGGCGACCATCCACCAGATGGCCGGCGCAACCTGACCATCCCTTTCTGGGTGGCCTCCAGCCGATTCGCTCGGTGGGGGCCGCCCAGGCTGTCAATGGTGCGACCACCCGGCGGTGAAACGGTGCGTCGTCGGTACGCCTGGCGGGCCCGGATCGCTTCCGTTGCTGAGGTTCGGCAAGGAAGAACCCGGCCCCTGTCAGAACATCGATCTGGAAAGACGAGTGAGCAGGGGCGAGGGTGGTCGGCATGGCTACGTTTCGCCGTACGGCTGCAAGGACCGGCACCTCACTCCCTGGCGCCGTCGCAGGGAAGCAGGTTGGCATCGCCCGGAGAACTCTTCTCGGGGCTGGTCTTGCCCTCCCGCTGGCGACGGCCTCGGGCCGACCGGCCGCGGCGACCCCGCATCCGAGTTCCCGAACCGATCCGGTCATCCGCACCAGCTGCGGCAGGTTGGCAGGGACGAAAGAAGCGGGTCTCTTCGTCTTCCGCGGTGTGCCCTACGCCGAACCTCCGGTCGGGGACCGGCGGTGGCTGCCACCGCAGCCGAAGAAGCGGTGGCACGGCGTACGGTCGGCCACGTCCTTCGGCGCGGTCGCACCGCAACATGGGCAGCCGCCCAGTGAATTTTCCGAGGCATACCTGACAGTGCCCGGCGAACGCAGTGAAGACTGCCTGTTCCTCAACGTCTGGACACCAGGTCTGGACAACGCCCGCCGGCCCATCATGTTCTGGATCCACGGCGGCGGGTACGAGTTCGGTTCCGGCGGCCAGCCCAACTATGACGGCAGCTCGCTGGCCCGCCGCGGGGACGTGGTCGTCGTGACGGTCAACGTCCGGCTCGGCGCGCTCGGCTATCTCAACCTCAACGAGGTGACCGGCGGCCGGATCCCGTCGACCGGCAACGAGGGCCGGCTCGACCTGATCGCCGCGCTCCAATGGATTCACGAGAACGCCCGGTCGTTCGGCGGCGACCCGGACAACATCACGGTCTTCGGGCAGTCCGCGGGCGCGGTGGACTGCGCGTTCCTGATGGCCTCCCCGCCCGCCAGAGGTCTGTTCCGTCGAGTGATCCTGCAGAGCGGCGCCGGACACACGGCGCAGACCGTGGAGCGGGCAGAACTCATAGCGGAGATCTACCTCAACTCCCTCCACATCAGACCGAGTGACGTGGAGGCGATCAGGGCGCTCACCCCGCAACGGATGGTCGAGGCGTCCTCCGCCATCGTGCCGCACATGGCGGAGGTCGACCCACACCTCGGCGCGATGCACTATCTCCCGGTCATCGACGGGGTCAACCTGCTCGAACGGCCGATCGACGCGATTCGCAACGGCGCCTCGTCCGATGTCTCGCTGCTCGCCGGGTCGCAGCTCGACGAGCACCGACTGGCCCTGGGACACGGCCCGCTGCCGCCGATGACCGAGGAGCAACTCATTCAACGGCTCGGAATCCTCATCCCCACCGGACACGTCCAGCGGCTGATCAACACGTACCGTCCATTGATGGCCGCCCGAGGGAGAGGCTGGACCAGCCCCTTTGACCTGCACATGGCGATCGAGGGCGACCGGGCGGTTCGAATGCCGACAGTTCGGATCGTGGAGGCCAAAGGGCACCACCGTGTTCCCGCCCACCACTTCCTCGGCACCTATCCGGCCCCCATCCTGGACGGCCTTCTCGGTTGCTGCCACGCGCTCGACCTGGGACTCGTCTTCGGCACCCACGACGAGCGTTTCAACGGCACCGGTCCAGCGATCGACGCCCTGTCGACCAGCATCCAGGACGCCTGGCTGGCCTTCGCCCATACCGGCAACCCCTCGACCAGCCGGACCGGGCGTTGGGCGCCGTACGGGACGAAGCGGCGGACGATGCTCCTCGACCATCGTCCGCAACTGGTGGAGGATCCCTTCGCCGCAGAACGACGCGCGTGGGGGAACGTCCCGGACGAGAATCTCGGCCTGCTGTAGCCACGCGCAAACCGACGGCGGTCGCGATTCCCGGGTCGCCGTCCCACCGGTTCACCGCAGCGTTAGCGGGGTTTCGGTCTCGACGCGGGTCAGTTTCTCCGGGTTGCGGACGTAGTAGAGGCCGGTGATGCGGGCATCCTCGACGCAGATCGCCATGATGCCGTCGATCTGGCCGTCCAGGCGTACGAGGAGCGCCGGGTTGCCGTTGACCATGCTCAGTTCAGCGGTGAGCGTGCCTTCGACCTTGCTCAGACCCCCGAAGAACATCCGGGCCACCCTCTCGGCGCCGGTGACCGGCCGCAGCGCAGCCTGCTTGACGCCGCCGCCGTCGCCCACCAGGACAACGTCGGGGGCGAGCACGTTGAGGAGACCCTGCAGGTCCCTCGTCTCGACCGCGAGCCTGAACGCCTCCAGAGCCGCCCGGGTCTCGCTCGGGGACACCACCTGGCGGGGGCGGCGGGCATCGACGTGTTGTCGGGCACGGTGCGCGATCTGGTGGACGGCCGCAGGGCTCTTGCCGACGGCGGCGGCGATTTCGCCGTAGCTGACATCGAAGGCTTCGCGCAGCACGAAGACGGCACGCTCGGTCGGCGACAGTGTCTCCAGGACGAGCATGAGTGCCATCGACATGCTCTCGGCGAGCTCGATGTCCTCGGCCACGTCCGGTGCGGTGAGTAGCGGCTCGGGCAGCCAGGGGCCGAGGTAGGCCTCCTTGCGGCGCTTCAAGCTGCGCAGCCGGTTGAGTGACTGCCGGGTCGTGATCCTGACCAGGTAGGCACGCTGGTCGCGCACGTGCTCCAGGTCGACCTTGATCCACCGTAGCCAGGTTTCCTGGAGGACGTCTTCGGCGTCGGCCGCCGATCCGAGCATCTCGTATGCGACGGTGAACAGCAGGTTGCGATGGGCGACGAACGTCTCGGTCGCCGGGTCGGTGGTGTCGCTCATGTCTCAACCCCTTCTTGCTCGCCGCCGGCACTGGTCGCCGAACGCCTTTGGTCGGGTATCAACAGCAGGACGGCGAGCAGCCGGTCGGTCTGCCCGAAGCCGCTCCGGCGGACGGCTCGGGCTTCGGACCACCCGCGCCGACACCCACACCGCCCGCCAGCGGCGCATCTTCGTCAGCCGGTAAAGGGCTCAAGGTGGAAGCGGCCCCATGCGATGAAGGCGGCAAGAGCGACATAGCCCAGGTTCACCATCACCAACCTGAACTGACCGAGCCTGACGTGGATAATCGCAGCGCCGACCATGAGCAGTACCCAGCATACGGCCGTCACCGGCACCATGAACGGTGCGATGTCGAGCACGGCCGGCAGGATCAGGCCAACCGCGGCCAGGAATTCGAGGACCCCGATGGTCTTGATAAAGCCGACGCCGGCGTGCCCGGTCCATTCCCCGCCATTGAGCGCCGCCAGTTTCTCCCTGGGGACGAACATCTTGGTGATGCCGCCGGTCACGGAGACTGCCGCCAGCAGCCCGGCAGCGATCCAGAGAGCGAGGTTCATGCCGTCTTTTCCTGCCTCGTGGCCGACGCTCCGCCACGCCTGGCCGCCAGCAACTCCTGGCGCTTGTCGTCCGTGACCCAGGTGAGCGAGCCGGGCTTGCGTGCCTCGTTCGCCAGATGCTTGACGGTGTGCTGGCAGACGAACTCCTTGAGCTTCGCGCCCAGGCCGCCACCGATGTAGAACCCGTTCGCGGTGTCGTGCCTGGAGGCGAACTGGAAGATGCCGGCGCGCCGGCCCAGACTGATGCACTGGCCGAAAAACCCCAGGTTGATGGGGGCCGGCCGGTCACCCGCGATCCGGGCCAGCACCGTGTCGGCAGCGTGCGCGCCGATCCTCGTCGCGGCCTGGCAGCTCATCCGGAACGGCAGATCCGACGGCGCCGCCGAATCTCCGGCCGCCACGATCCGCTCATCGTCCACGCTCGTCAACGTCTCGTCGGTGAGCAGACGGCCCAGCGCGTCGGTGCTCAGCCCACTACGTCCGGCAAGGTCCGGCACGCCGAACCCGGCCGTCCAGATGGTCACCTCACTCGGCACCTCGCGGCCGCCGCCGAGCCGTACGGCATCGCGAGTCACCGCTGTCACCGTCGTGTCGGGGCCGTCGAGCACGGTCACCCCGAGCCTGGCCAGCCGCCTGGCAACCGAGCGCCGACCGCGCATATGCAGATACGGGCCGAGCACGCCGCCGCAGACCAGGGTCACGGTACGGCCCGCCTCCGCCAACTCGGCGGCGGTCTCGATGCCGGTCGGGCCGGCACCGACAACCGTCACCGGGGCCGTTGCGGCAGCGGCCTCGATGACCGGCCGCAGCCGCTGCGCCTCCTCCAGGCTGGCGATCGGGTAGGCGAACTCGGCCGCTCCGGGCACACCCGGGTCGGCGCTGCCGCTGCCCACCGCATAGATCAGGTAGTCGTAGCCGACCGTGCCGCCGGCCGCCAGCGTCACGCTGCGCTCGGTTGCATCGATCCGGGTGACCGTGTCGACCACCAGCCGGACGCCATCGGCAAGGACCTCCCGGTAGTCGACGACCGCGTCGTCGGACCCGCCGACCACCTGGTGCAGACGGATCCGCTCGACGAATGTCCGACGCGGGTTGACCAATGTCACGACCACGTCATCGCGTTGGGTCAGGCGATTGGCAGCCATGACTCCGGCGTACCCACCGCCGGCCACGACCACCTTGGTGTTCCCAGTCATAGTGATTCCTCCGCTTCCAGGGGCTTCGACCTCAAGACACCTCGTGGCCGAGCGTCCTGACCCTGTGTGAGGCAGACCACTTGACGGTCGTGGGCTCGACACGCGGAGTACCACTCGACACGCGGAGTACGCGCACAGCGGGTTGCGGCGCGGATAGCGTGCTGCGGGTCTCCCGTCACCACAGGGGCTGCACCAGGGCGAATCCCCGACGGTGTTCGTTGCCGAGGTTCGGCAGCGAACACCGTCGAGATCTGTCCCGCCATCGGCCTGGAAAACCACCGGGGCCGGGACAATGCTGCCGGCATGGTTGAAATCCGTCGCGCGCCGGCCAGAGCCGACACGTCGCTACTAGGCACCGGGTCAGGAGAGGTGTCGTGGACTCGGTGATCGAGGCCCGGGGCCTGACAAAGTTCTACGGCGGTCGCCGCGGGTTGGAAGATCTCGATCTGCGGGTCGAACCGGGTGAGGTGTTCGGATATCTCGGTCCGAACGGAGCTGGAAAGACGACCACGATCCGCTTGCTGCTGGACTTCATCCGTCCCACCCGGGGCACCGCCATCGTGCTCGGCGCCGTTCCCCGGCACGGCGTCGACACCCGCCGCCGGATCGGTTACCTCCCGGGCGAGCTGTCGTTCGAGGGTCGGGAACGGGTGGCTGAGCTGCTGCGCTTCTTCGGCGACGCCCGTGGAGGCGTGTCCGCCCGACGCATCGCCGAGTTGGCGGAGCGGTTGGAACTGGACCTGTCGCGCAGGATCCGCAGCCTGTCGAAGGGCAACAAGCAGAAGGTCGGTCTGGTGCAGGCGTTCATGCACGAGCCGGAGCTGCTGATCCTCGACGAGCCGACCACCGGCCTGGACCCGCTGATGCAGCAGGAGTTCCTGGAGATGGTCCGCGAGGCCCGCGCGTCCGGGCAGACGGTGTTCATGTCCTCACACGTACTCGCCGAGGTGCAGACGGCGGCAGACCGGGTCGGCATCGTCCGCGCCGGTCGGCTGGTCGCCGTCGAGCGGGTCGAGTCGCTGGGCAGACGAGCCGTCCGCCAGGTCGAGGTGCACTTCGCCGCGCCGCCGGCGGCGGCCGACTTCACCGGCCTACCGGGTGTGACCGACGTCTCCGTGGAAGGACCGGTGCTGCGCTGCACCGTGGACGGGCAACTCGACCCGCTGATCAAGGCTCTCGGCCGGCATACCGTCGTCGACCTCATCAGCAGCGAACCCGACCTGGAGGAAACCTTCCTCAGCTACTACCACCAGCCCGAGGAGACGACGTCGTGATCCCCAGCCTGATCCGCAAATCCCTGCGCGACTACCGGAGAGCCGTCGCCGGCTGGATGATCGGCACAGGTGCTTTCGTCGTCATCTACGTCTCCTCCTGGTCTGGGTTCAAAGGCGATCCGGAGGCCGCCGAGTCCGCCGCCGAACGCATCCCGCAGGGGATGCAGACCGCGCTGGGATTCCAGGACCTGTCCAGTGGCGCAGGTTACCTGCAGGCCGTCATCTACACCGTGTTCGTACCACTACTGATGATTATGGCTGCGACCGTTTTCGGCACCCGCGCGATCGCCGGGCCGGAGGACGCCGGCGTGCTCGACCTGTTGCTGGCCAACCCGATCAGCCGCCGCCGGTTCGTCCTGCAACGCTTCGCCGCCCTCACCGTCGCCGTGGTCGCCGTCGGCGCGGTCGCCTGGCTGCTCGTCCTCGCCCTCGCCGCCGCGCTGCAGATGAATGTCGGCGCCAGCAGGATCAGCGCCGCCTCCCTCGGCCTGCTGCTGGTCGGACTCTGCTTCGGCACCCTCGCCCTCACCGTCAGCGCGTTCGTCGGACGACGTTCCGTCGTGCTGGCCGCCACCGGCAGCGTCGCCGTTGCCACGTATCTGCTGCACGCCCTCGGTAACCAGTTCGACACCGTTCGACCACTGCGCTGGCTCTCACCGTTCCACTACTACCTCGGCGCCGACCCGCTCCACACGGGCTTCCACGTCGGCTACCTCCTCGTCCTGGCCGCCGTCATCGCCGTCCTTGTCGGGGTGGCCGCCGCCGCGTTCGAGCGACGCGATCTCGCCGTCTGACGTCTCGTCCGGTGCCGGTGGGCGTCGTCGGCACCGGACGAGGCAGAACCGACCGTGACCATACAGTTCTCGCCGTGGAGCCCGCCGTGAGTGACGAGCCGTCCCGTCTGATGGCCGAGGTCGGCACCTTCGGCGTGCCAGCCGAGCTGCTCCACGGCTACCTCGACGCCCTCGCCACCGCCGCAGCGACCGGGCGGCGCCCACCACGCGCCGACCTCGACGCGTGCCGGCGCCACGGAGAGCAGGCCGCCGACCACAACATCACCCTGCGCACGCTCACCGCCGCCTACCTGCACGCCGCCGAGACGCTGCTGCCCACCCTGCCCGGCATCGCCGACGCACCCACCCCCAGCGCCGCCCGCGCCGCCGCCACCGCCGTCTGGCACGCGGCTCGACGCCTCCTCGACGCCGCTGCGGAAGGACACGAACGCTCACACCTGCACGCCGCCCGGCGCGACCACACCGCCCGCCGCGAGTTCATCGACGACCTGCTCTACGGTCACGGCCACCCCGGTCGGCTCGCCGAGCGCGCCCACCGCTTCGCGGTCCAACTCGCCGGCCGGCACCAGGTCATCGTCGCCCGCGCGGCCACCGCGTTCACCGACCCTGTGCTCGAACGCGTCGAGGCAGGACTCACGTCCCGGTTCGGCAGCCGGAACATACTGATCACCAACCACGACGGCCTGCTGGTCTGTATCGCCCCAGCCGCACTTCGTGGCACCACCGGTGAAGTCGCCCACCACCTACTCACCGCCCTCGGCACCGACAACCGCTGGCAGATCGGCGTCGGCCGCCCCCACCCAGGACCAAGCGGCATCCAACAGTCCTACGAGGAAGCCCGCGACACCCTGCAACTCGCCGATCGACTCGGCCTCACCACACCCGTACTACGCGCTGCGGATCTGCTCGTCTTCCCCGTCCTCCTCCGCGACCGCGCCGCGATCACCGACCTCGTCCACACCGTTCTCGCGCCCCTGACCGACGCCCGGGGCGGCGCCATCCCGATTCTCGACACCCTCACCGCCTTCTTCGCCTGCCACGGCAACACCACCGCGACCGCCCGACAACTGCACATCGGCGCCCGGACCGTCGCCTACCGGCTCGACCGGGTCCGTCACCTCACCGGGTACGACCCCGACGACCCCACCCAACGCTTCACCCTGCAAGCCGCCGTACTCGGCGCCCGCCTGCTCAACTGGCCCACCGAACCGTAAGGGGCTGCGGTATGCCGTGTCGCGTTTCACCGACACGATCTCGCCACTCGACGACGGCAGGCCGGTGCACACAAAACAGCATGAACATGCGAAAGGATCCACGGACGAGTCGGAAGTTCCTATTACCCGGATCGTCCGGACCGGACGTTGCGTCCGTGCCGACCCGAATCGGCCGCCCGGCTCCTACCGAAATCAGCTCCTGGATCTGATCGGTAATCCGACAATCCACATTGACCGTTCCGCGGAGCGGATAGTCTCCAGGCAGTCTGGAAACGGAACCCCGCGGTTGGGGAGGCAGTTCATGCCAACCAAGAAGTTGTGGTGCGTCTACGACTATCCACTACCGACCTATCCCTTTCCGGGACTGGTCGCCCAGGCACTCGAGGTCGACGAGTTGAGTTCGCTGCGCTCCGACGACCCGCGCTGGACGCGGGAGACCGATCAGGCGAGCCACTGGCACCTGGCCTTCTACGCCGCCTTCGAACAGTGGCGCCCGCTCTACGACCGGTTCATCCGGGAGCAGGTAGCCCCGCGCCTCGGCGAGCCGGTCTACTACCAGGCGGTACCCACGTTCCGGGTACACCAGCCGGGAAACGTGGCGGTGGGCGAGTTCCACACCGACGCGCAATACCACCATCCGGCCGGCGAGCTCACCTTCTGGCTACCACTGACGGATGCCTTCGGCACCAACAGTGTCTGGGTGGAGGACGACGCCCACCAGCTTCATCCGTTCGTCGCAAAGCCCGGGCAGATGGTGGCCTTTCCGGCGATCTCCCGACGGCACGGCAACCTGGTCAACACCACGGGCCGGGCTCGGGTCAGTTTCGATTTCCGCTGCCTTCCGGTGCGGCTGCTGCCCGACGCCCCCGCGCGCCGCAGCGTCAACGCCGGACTGCGCTTCGTCCCCGGCGAGTACTACCACGCCGAGCCGGTGGCGGTGACCGGGTGACCGGGCCGCAGTTCATCGCCTACGTCTACCCCGGATGGCACGCCGACCCCTACCGGCCGGGCCTGAACGAGTGGGCGCTGCTCGACGGCTTCCGACCCTACTTCGACGGCCACCAGCCGCCTGCCGAGCCCGTCGGCGGGCGGTACGACGACACCGACCCGGCGGTGGCCGCCCGGCAGATCGGCCAGGCGCGGGCAGCCGGCATCATCGGCTTCACCTACTTCCTTTACTGGGGCGCCCAGGGTTTCGTCATGGATCGGCCGATGGAGGTGGCCCGCGGTGTCGCGGCGGCGACCGGATTCATGGTCGGGGGGACCTGGTGCGTGCGGCTGCCGCACGACCGGTTCCCCGTGGTCGCCGGGGACGCGCTCCCCCCGCCGCGCGAGGCCGGCCCGACCGACGCGGCGATCGAGGACCGGCGCATCGACGAGCTGACCGTCGGCGACTTCGCGCGACTGATCCCCGAGTGGGACGACTCCTGGCTGGACATGCCGGCGACCCCGCCGGTCCGCCGCCGGCAGCCCAGCGCTGACACCGGCACCCCTCGTCGGGGGGGCGCACGGTGAGTACCGAGGCTCCACTCACTTTGGCGACCCTGCGTCTGGTCATCGATGAGCTGTGCCGGCTGGAGCCACAGCCACCCCGCCTGGCGGACGTCGTCGCCGTGCTGCGCCGGTGCCGGCTCGGCGGAATGTCGGTGGCGCAGGTCGCAGTGCTGCTCTCCGCCGTCGCCGCACTGGTCGGCGACCCTGTGGTGGATCAGCCGGGGCACGCCGCCCAGCTCACCCCTCGGCAGTTGGAGGAGTTGCTCGCCGAGATCACCTGACCACCCCGAACAGGGGGACAACAAACTGAGGAGCGGTAATGGCCTACGACGACGATGACGACCGCGGCAAGTGGGGCGACGACGAGTCGCTCGCGGCGCTACTTCAGCAGCTGTTAGGGCGTGGGGACCGGCTGACGATCCCGCAGCTGGCCGATCTGGTCAACAAGGTCCACGCAGTCGTACGCGGCCGGGGCAGCGTCGACGTGAGCGTGGCCGAACTCAGCCAGGAACTGCGGCAGGCCGGCTTCGCCACCGTCCCGATCGGCCTGGTTGAGCAGGTGGTCGAGGTGGCGGCGCAGATCCCACCGGACGCCCAGGCCGCCGACCAGATCAGCCTCACCCAGGCTCGTCATATCCTCGGCCGCATCCAAGGCTGAGGACATGGCTCGGACCACCGAGCTGACCTGGCGGCAGTACAGCACGTTGCTGGAACAGTGGTCGGACCGGTATCTCTCCGGTCCGACCAGCCTCAGCATCGACGGCCGCCCGGTCTGCGCTCTGCTGAACCTGACCGACTTCGCGGCCACATACGGCACCGCGACCTTCGGCATCATGCTGCGTTATGCCCGGGTGGCCATCCAGCGGCGGGTCGGCCGGGAACCGTACCTGCTCGGGCTGATCGGTCAGGTCGACAGCGTCAGCCTTGCGCTGGCGAACGCGCTGCCGATCGACGCGGTGACCGGCTACGGTCTGCTGCCCACCTGGGCCGGGCCGCCGGTACAGGTCTACACGGCTCTGATCAGGCGCCGGGTGCAGGAGTGGCATTGGCTGCAGGCCAGGCTGCGCCGCCCCTTCCTCCCGGTGGTCTGTGCCGGCTGGGACGCGTCGGTGCGTGGCGAGTTCCTCGGCCAGTTGCGCACCGGGGACCGGTACCCGCAGGCGCCGATTGTGGTCGGTACCAGCCCCGAGCTGTTCGGCGAGTTCCTCGACGAGGCGCTGGCCTTCAACCAGCGCTGGCATCCCGAACTCAACGTGGTCTTCCTACACGCCTGGAACGAGTGGTCGGAGTGCTCGGTGCTGGAGCCAAGTGACCGGCTAGGCGACGCGCTGCTTCGCGAGGTTCGGGCCCGAGCCGGTGATGGGGTGGAGATTGTCCCGGGACTATTACGATCGGACAGCGCCCTGGCTACTGACTAGCCGGATCAGCGATCGGGACCGGTTGCGTGCCTGGCACGTCCACGGGCTCGGGGGCGGCAACGTACTTGAGCTGGGCGCCGGCAGCGGTGGGACGGCGGCGGCGACCGCTGATCTGGGCCACGATGTGCTGGCACTGGAGCTGAGCCCGGCACGGCTGGCGTTGGCCCGCGGGCACTGCCGCACGGCGCGCCCCGGCCGGCTGGTGGTGCTGGCCGCCGACTTCCACGACTTCGCACCGGAGCGCCTCTTCAACGTCGTCACCTACTGGTCCGGCTTCGGCCTCGGCCCGGACGAGCTGCAGCTACTGCTGCTGAGCCGGATCGCACAGTGGCTCGCCGACGACGGGCTACTCCTGGTCGACGTGTTCGATCCGGCGTGGTGGAGGCTCCGCTCCGGTCAGGTCCGCGAACAGCCCGGCCCGGGTGACCGCACCGGTCCCAAAGAAAAGATCGGGCCGGGGCATCGGATCGGTCACGGCCAGCGGATCGGGTTCGACGAGAGGAACCGTCGGTTGACCGACGAGCGCTGGCGACTAGATCGCCCCGATCGGCCAGTCCGCGAGGAAATCCGCTGCTACGACAAGCCGGAATTCGAGACGCTGGCCCGGTGCGCGGGCCTGACGGTACGCGACTGGCGTCCGTCGCTCGGTTCCCCGGACCCGCCATCGAACCTGGCCACGCTCGGGCGGTGCTAGCCGATGACGGACGACTGGGCCACCGAGGTGGACGAGCTGGCACGCACGCTGATATCGATCAACTCCGCCAATCCGACGACGTTCCCGGGCGGCCCCGGCGAACTCGCCGTCGCACAGTTCTGCGCGCAGTGGTGGACGGCGCATGGGGTGACTGCTGAACTGGTGACCCCGGTCGGGCTGCCGGACCGGCCGGGAGTTGTGGCGCAGACCGGTTCCGGGCGCTCGCCGGTGCTGCTGCTGGTCGGCCACCTGGACACCTACCGCTGGTACCCGCCATCCTTTCCGGACGGACAGGTTCGAGGGCCGGGCGCCACCGATATGAAGGGTGGGGTGGCTGCCATCATGGCCGTGCTAGCGCGGGGAGTGGCTGCGGGCACGGTCAAGGCGCTGCTCGTACCGGACGAGGAGCACGCCAGCCGCGGCATCCGGGCACTGCTGCCGGGGGTGGCGTGGGACGCGGCCGTGGTCGCTGAGGACACCGCGCTCCGGCTGGGTACCGCCCACGCGGGCAGCGTCACCGCTTTCCTGCACCCCGGCGTGGCACGGCACCGGTTCGCCGCCCTGAGTCCCGGCCACCGTCGTCGGCTACGCGTCAGCCGGCTCGACAACGATATGGTCAGGCTTCGCCTGGTGGTCCCGCCCGGTGAGGACGCGGCCCGGCTGGCTCGGGCGCTGCCGGGCGACGACTGGACGGTGCGCGAGTCCTTTGCGGCACAGGCGAACGGGCCACTGCTTGACGCGCTCGTCGTGGCCGGCATGGCGGAAGGGCTGGCCATGCCGCCGGTCGCCATCGCGGGCTGGACCGAAGCCGGGGTGCTGGCCGCAACCGGCCGACCCTGCCTGGTCTACGGCCCAGGCGGCGGCGGGGCGCACAGCACCGACGAGTGGGCGTCCCTCGCCGACATCCGGTGTGCGGCCCGAGTACTGGCCACCGCCGCGGCCCGGTATTGCGCGGGCCCGGCCGACCAGGAAAGGGGGTGGAGTGTTCGAGCTGGCGTGGAGTGAGGGCGGTGTGCCAGCCGACCGCCGTTGACCTGCCGCGGTGCGAGTCTGTCCAGACATCTGCGAACCGGTCGACCCAGGCCGCGGTTGCCCGGCCGTCTCAGGCGGAGTCGCGTACCACCAGGGTCGGCTGGAAGATCACCGAACGGGGCAGGCGGCCGGGCGACGCGATGTCGGCCATCAGCAGCTCGGCCATCTCGGCGGCCATCTCCTCGAGCGGCTGCCGGACGGTGGTCAGCAGCGGCCGGCAGTCCAGCGCGGCGCTGCTGTCGTCGAAACCGATTACGGCAACCTCGTCCGGTACCCGGCGGCCCAGGTCCTGCACCGCACGCAGCGCGCCCTCGGACATCAGGTCGCTGGCCACGAAGAGGCCGTCCACGTCGGGGTGCCGGGCGAGCAGCCGGTGGGCGCATTCCTCGCCGCCGGCCCGGGTGAAGTCGCCCTCCACCGAGGGCACGTCGGCGAAGCCGCGGTTGGCCAGGTACGACCGGAAGCCGTCGAGCCGGTCCAGCCCGGCCGGGATGTCCAGTGGGCCGCTGATCGTGGCGAGGCGCCGACAGCCCCGGCCGAGCAGGTGCTCGGCGGCCAGCCGAGCGCCCAGCCGCTGGTCCACGTCGGCGTGGCTGATCGGGATGGGCTGCGCCGGACGTGCCGACAGCACCGCCGGAATGCCCAGGTCGTGCACCTGCCGGGGCAGGGGGTCCCGCTCGTGGCTGCTGATCAGCAGGACGCCGTCCACGTGACCCTGGCGCAGGTAGCGGATCACGTGGTGGTGGTCGCTCGAGTCGGTCGGAATGATCACCAGATGGATGTCGTGCCGCCGCAGCGCGCCGGTCGCCCCGGCGGTGATCCGGCCGAAGTAGGGATCGGTGAAGACGCGGTTGAGAAACGACGAGTCGTCCGGGCGGTCGGGCTCGGAGATGACCAGGGCCACCGAGTTGGTGCGGCGGGTGACGAGGGTACGGGCTGCCAGGTTCGGTACGTACCCGGTCGCGGCGATCGCACGCTGCACCATTTCGCGGATCTTCGCGTCCACCGTCGGCGCGCCATTGATCACGCGGGACACGGTCGCCCGCGAGACCCCGGCCGCCTCGGCGACCTGGTCCATCGTCGGGTTCCGCCCGCCGCGCGCGGGCCGCGTCGTCATGGCGTCTGTTATATAGCACGGGGTCGAGTGGCCGAGAGAGCGCTTCCTCGCCGACGCCAAGCTGGCGTGGACGGGTGGTCCGGCCTGGGCGTGACCGGGACCGGCGGCCGGAACTGTGGCGCCGGCCGGGATGTCCTCCGGGCGCGGGACAAGGCCGGGGCGGGATTCGAACCCCGCCCCGGCACTGCTACCGAGCCTGCGATCAGGTCACTGGTAGACGCGGACGTAGTCGACCAGCATCTGCGACGGGAACGGCGTGGTGGCGTCGATGGGACCAGGGAAGTCGCCGCCGACCGCCAGGTTGAGGATCAGGTAGAACTTGTGGTCGAAGATCCACGGGCCGCGCGTGTTCTCCGCGGTCTCCTTGCTGGCGTTGAAGACCTGCCGGCCGTCCAGGAAGAACCGGATGCCCTTGCTGTCCCACTCGGCGGCCCAGACGTGGAAGTCCTGCGACAGGTCCACGGTGGCGTACTTCTGACCGTACCCGCCGGCGCCGTTGTAGGCCGGTGCGTGCAAGGTGGAATACGCCTCGCTGGTGTTGCGGCCGAGCACCTCCATGATGTCGATCTCGCCGTTGTACGGCCACGGCCGCCCGGTGAGGAAGTCCTCGCCCATCATCCAGAACGCCGGCCACAGGCCGTTGCCCTTCGGCACCTTCACCCGGGCCTCGATCCGGCCGTACTGCACGTGGAACTTGTTACTGGTGTTCATCCGGTGCGAGGTGTACTGCCGCCCCTGGTAGTCCTGCCGCCGGGCCTCGATGACCAGGCTGCCCTGGCCGTTCATCGACGCGTTCTCGCTGTTCGGCGTGTAGTACTGGATCTCGCCGTTCTGCGGTACGCCCGGGTCCATCGTCCACTTCGTGGCGTCCGGCTTGCTCCCCGCCGGGCCGTTGAAGTTGTCCTCGAAGACCAGCCGGGTGGCCGGGAAGGTCGGGTCGGCGGGTTCGGCCGGCGGGGCCACCGGGGTGCCGCCGGTGCCGTAGATGCTGAACTCCCACAGCGAATAGCCGTACGGGCCGCCGCGGGCGGTGCCGTACATCCGGACGTAGCGTCCGGTGCCGGTGGCGTTGATGACGTCCTTGAGCCCGTTACCGCTGGTGGTGGAGAAGATCGAGGTCCAGCTGCTGCCGTTGCCGGAGACCTGGATCTGGTATGCGGTCGCGTACGCCGGGTCCCACTGCAGCACCACCTGACTGATCTGCGCCGTGGCGCCCAGGTCCACCGAGATCCAGCCCGGATCCACCCAGCCGGTGGTCGAGCTGGTCGCCCAGCGGCTCGCCGGGTCGTGGTCGAACGCCTTGTCCGGACTGCACGGGTTGCAGTTGACGTCGTTCTGCCAGGACGAGGCCTGGGCCGGCTTGTTGTAGGAGAGCAGCCGGGTGCCTCCGGTGGGCGGCGGGTCCGTCGGCGGCGGCTCGGTGGGCGGCGTGCCGCCGCCGGAGAAGACCTGGAACTCCCAGAACGAGTAGCCGTAGATCTCCAGCGCCCGCTGGGTCAGGTTGATCCGGACGTACCGGGCGGTGCCGGTGACCGGGATGCTCTGCTGGCCACCGGTGCCGGTCGTGGTCGCGTACGCCTGGGTGTAGCTGCTGCCGTTGGAGGAGAACTGGATGGTGAAGGCGCGGGCGTACGCGGCCTCCCAGTTGATCGCGATCCGGCTCACCGCGGTGGCCGTGCCCAGATCGACCTGGAACCACTGGGAGGCGGAGTACGCGCTGGCCCAGCGCGTGCCGGTGTTGCCGTCCACCGCCTCGGCCGGCAGGTAGGCGCCGGGCACCTCGGTGGACGAGGCGGTGGCCGGCCGGCCCTGCGAGACCACCACCTCGGCAGCGCTGGCGGTCGTGGTGGTGACGACGAGGTACGCGCCGAGCAGGCCGGCCAGCCCGGCGCCGAGGACGGCCATGCGTAGCCGGCCTCGTCGGAACACAGAGGATGTCATCGGACGCCTCCTCCTTGCGGGGATCGAGAAGCGGGGACGGGAATGTGTCAGTGCCGTTACGGGGTGTGAGAGAGCGCTCTTTCGGCACGCCCACTCTGACCCGCTGACCCATGGCTGTCAATGCCTGGTCGCGTACTTGGGGAGCGCTTCCTGAGGCACACCGCCACCGGGTGGCACCGGCTCGCGCAGGTGAACCGCATGTTAAGGACTTAGCGCCGATGGGACCGAGACCGGTTGCGTTACGGTGCGGGCCCCGGCCCCGCCGATGGGGCACGGGGCGACGGTGGTCGGCCGGGCCATCGCGCCGGGGTGGGGTGCGGGTCCGGCGGGCCCGGAGGCGGGGCCGACCGGGAGGGGCTGGAGTGGACGATGGGGAAGCGCTTCTCCGGAATCTGCGCACGTTTCCGCACATGGCGAGTGCCAACAGGCGCAGATCTTGAGAAAGCGCTTCCTGGGCGTCGATACTCCGGGAGCCCCCGTCCCCCACCGCCGGAGGATTCCGTGTATCCGTCCCCCCGCATCCGACTCCTGCTAGCCGCCGTACTCACCGCCGCCGCCACCGGCGTCGTCCTGACCGCAGGCTCCGCCGAGGCCGCCACTGTCACCGTCCAGGCGGAGTCCTACGCCGCGCAGTCCGGCGCCCGTCTCGAGCCCACCGCCGACGCCGGCGGCGGGCAGAACGTGTCCTACCTCGCCGAGGGCGACTGGATGCGGTACGACGGCGTCGACCTGGGCGGAGTTGGCGCCCTGACCGTATCGGCGCGGGTCGCCTCCGCGGTCGGTACCGGCCGCGTGGAACTGCGCACCGGCTCGACGGCAGGACCGCTGCTCGCCCAGTTCACCATCGCGGCGACCGGCGGCTGGCAGTCCTGGACCACGCTGACCACCACCGCCACGACCCATCCGACCGGCAGGCAGACGGTGTTCGCGGTGCTGCGCAACACCACCGGTGGCGACTTCGTCAACATCAACTGGTTCTCGTTCGGCGACGGCGCGCCGCCCGCCACCGAGGTGGGATGGGTGCCCGTCGACCAGGCCGCGTGGAACGCACAACTGGCCGAGTTCCGCGCCCTGGCCCCGCGGCCCGTGCCGGCCAACGCCGTACGGGTGCCGGAGTTCAACGCCACCTGCGCCTACAGCCACTCCCGTCCGGACGACCCGATCATCTTCCCGGGCCTGCCGGGCGCGTCGCACATGCACAGCTTCCTCGGCAACCGCAGCACCGACGCGCACACCACCACCGGCACGCTGCTGGCCAACGCCGGGACCAGCTGCCGGCCGGCACCCGACCTCTCCGCGTACTGGATCCCCACGCTCTACGAGAACGACCGTGCGATCGAGCCGAAGGACGTGGTGGTCTACTACGGCTCCCGGCTCACCGACCCGGCGCCGACCGTACCGTTCCCGCAGGGCTTTCGGATGATCGCCGGCGACGCCCGGCTACAGTCACCCACCCCGGCCGGATCGGTGAACGCGTTCTACTGCGCCGGGCCCGGCGGCGAGACCGGGCGCAGCGCGGACGGCAACTGGCCGGTCTGCGCGCCCACCGCGACCCTCATGTTCCACCTGGTGTTCCAGGACTGCTGGGACGGCGAGCACCTGGACAGCCCGACGCACAAGGCGCACGTCGCGTACAGCTACGACGGCACCTGCCGGGGCGAACACCCGGTGGCCATCCCCAACCTGTCGTTCCTGATCGCCTACCCGACCAGCGGGTCCACGGCCGGCTTCCGGCTGGCGTCCGGGATGGCCTCGTCCATGCACGGCGATGCGTTCTTCGCCTGGGACAACCGGGCACTGGGGGAGCGGGTGAAGAACTGCCTGGTGCAGCGGGCCAAGTGCAACACGAACGGTGACTACTGACGCCGTACGTGACGTCGAGCCGGGCCGGGTGTGCGCGGTTCGGCTCGGCAGCGCGGCGCCGAGGGCGCGGAACAACTGCTCCGCGCCCTCGGCACGGTCAGCTCTGGCGGCAGCTCGTGTCTCCGGCTGGCATCCTGCCGTCGACCAGGTAGGACGTGGCGATGTTCAGTGCGCAGGCGTTGCCGCCCAGGACGTAGACGCCGTGCCCGCTCCCGTTGACGGTCACCAGCCGGGAGCGCTTTTCAAACTTCTCGTGCAGCAGATTCGCATTCGCCAACGGGGTGACCGGGTCGTGCCGGTTCTGCAGGATCAGCACGTTGGCCGGTCCGTCGTCGACGATCCCGACCGGCGGCTCGGCGGGCTCGTACCTCCAGTAGGCGCAGGGAATGACGTTGGCGGTCGCGGCGCCGAACATCGGGTACCGCTTGCGGTCCACGGCGACGGCGTGCCGGTAGGTCGCCAGGTCCTCGGGCCAGTCGACGTCGTTGCAGGTGACGGCGAGAAACACCGTCAGGGCGTTGTCGGCCGGGTGCGGAGTTGCCGCCGCCGTGGCCTGTGGCGCCCTGCCGGGATCCAGGTACGACTGCCAGAGCCGCGCCGTGTTCCCGTACTGCGTCTGGCCGTAGAGCCCGAAGAAGGTGCCGAACCGGAAAACGGCGCCGTCGGTCCCGTCGGGCGCGGGCGTCCTGTCGAGCCGCTCGGCGATGGCGAAGTAGGTCCTGCGCACCTGCTCCGGAGTCCGGCCCAGGCCGTACGCGTCGTGCCGTGCGGCCGCCCACGCCGCGAAGTCGGGGAAGGTCTGCTCGAAGCCGAGCGCGAACCGGCGCAGACCGTCACGGTCGAGGTGGGTGTCGTCGAGGTTGCTGTCGAGCACGATTCGTTCGGTGGTCTCCGGGAACATGGAGGCGTACGCCGCGCCGAGTGCCGAGCCGTAGGACGCCCCGTAGAAGCTGGCCTTCTCCTCGCCGAGCGCGGCCCGGATCCGGTCCAGGTCGCGGGCCATATTCGCCGTCGACAGGTGTCGCAGCCGCCCGTCCTTGTCGTTCTCGGCGCAGCGCGCGGCGACCTCTTCCACGATCTCGGCCTGCCTGAGCACGGCGGCGTCGTCGACCGCGTACGGCGGGACGTTGGCCCAGTAGGCGTCCGTGGTGGTGAAGCCGCAGCTCACCGGGGACGAGTGTCCGACGCCCCGGGTGTCCATGCCGATCAGGTCATAGGCATCCATGACACTGGCGGGCAGCCCTTTGTTGATCATGAACGCCGGTTGGTCCAGCCCGGTGCCGCCCGGCCCGCCCGGGTTGAAGATCAACACGCCGCGCCGCTTCTCCGGCTTCGTGCTGGCGATCCGCGACACCATGATCTCGATCTGGGCACCGTCGGGGTCGCG
This sequence comes from Plantactinospora sp. WMMC1484, assembly GCF_049315195.1. Lineage (NCBI taxonomy): Bacteria > Bacillati > Actinomycetota > Actinomycetes > Micromonosporales > Micromonosporaceae > Plantactinospora > Plantactinospora sp. WMMC1484. The sequence continues at coordinate 1,014,670 of NZ_CP186055.1, read as the reverse complement.
GTAGTCCAGCGGAACCGGCACGCGTGCGCACTGCACCTGCAGCGGCGGCGTCACCACGACGTCCTCGGGACACGCGGCCCAGGTCACCCGGGCCGTGGAATTACCGGCCGCGGCCGGCATCACCGCAACCAGCGCGCCGAGCAGGCCGAGCACCGCCACCAGGGCGGCGCCACGCCGTCGATACATGTTCAGTCTCCTCTCACCCGTTCCAGCGGTCTCATCCGATGCGGCACCATGCTGCTGTCTGACCCAGCACGACGCCGGTCAGCGGGCGCAGGTCGCACCGTGGTCGGATGGCTCAAGGTCGATCAGGTGGAGGTCGCCGTAGGTGACGTCGAGTCGGTGGACTCCGATGACCGGCCTTGACATTCCCCAATGACAGCAGCGGTCGCGGCCGCCGGTCAGTGGCACCGCGTCACCACAACGATGTGACGTGGTGTCACTGACGGCTGGCCGGGTGCTCGTCGCGCGAACGCCCGCCGTGCCTGCGGACACTCGCCTAAGGTCGTGGGTGTGGTTCCCGCATCGCGCCCGCTCTCGGCTGATCCGAGGCTGTGCCGGCAGGAACCGGGCCGGCTCGCCCCGGGCTCGTCGAGATGATGCGTCCCGACCGCCGGAGGGCGAGTAGGCCAGACATCCGGAACTCGACGCCGTTGCCGGAGAACCGGGGCGCCGAAGCCTCCGCGCGCCTCGCCCAACTCGTCGTACGGCCGGCCACGCACGACGACCTTCGAGTCATGGCCCGCAGCCACGTCGATCTCCTGCCGATCGGACTGTTCCCGTTGCTCGGCGCGCGATTCGTCCGCCGCTGGCAGCGGACGTTCCTCGACTCCCGCTATGGGGTCGGTTACGTCGTTGTCGACACGACCGCGTCGGCGGACGGCATCGTCGGATTTCTGTTGGGCACCACCGACCAGGCCGCGCACATGGCGGCCCTGCTGACCAACCGGCGGGCCGTCGCCGCTCTCGCGCTCGCCGGGGTTGGGGCACTGATGCGCCGGCCTCGGGTGGCCACGCGGCTGATGCGCTCGCGGGCCTGGCCGTGGCTACGCCAGTTGCGTCGTCGGCGCCCGGCGGGCGCGTCGGCGCGGCCGTCGAATCCTGCCGCCCGGGTGGCCGTGATGATCGCGTTGGCCGTTCACCCGGAGTGGCGCGGGTGCGGGGTCGGCGAGGCGTTGGTGGCCCGATTCGTCGAGGACGCCCGCCTTGCCGGAGCCGGGACGGCCGAACTGGTCACCCCGACCGGGCCCGCCGGGGCAGCCAGCTTCTACGAACGTCTGGGCTGGGAGGCCGGGCCGCACCGGCGCACGCGGGACGGGGACGGCCTGCGCGCCTACCGCCTCAGCCTGCACGACAAGGGCTGACCGCGACCCGGTGGCGCAGCCAGCCGGCGGCCATCTGGGACCGGCCGGTGGTGTGGACGCAGCCCGAACAGGACGCTGGGCTTTACCGACATCGGGTATTCCTCGCGTGCGGAGGGGTCGCGGCGAGTGGTGCCTGTTCATTGCGGCCGGCTCCGCCTCCGGGAGGTTTCTCCGCCTAGGATGGGTGGCCAGTCCGGCCTGTGGAGAGGACACCTGACCGTGTCAGACAGGGTGACCGATCGAGGGCCCGCGGGCGAGGAGGTCACATCGGAATCTCCTCCGGCCGATTCGCAGGTCGCCGAGCCGGCGGTCGGCGCCGCACCGTCCCCCGAGGAGGACCACACCGGGGCCCGGGGGTGGCGCGTCGGCTCGGTCGAGGCGCTCGTCCTGCTCTTCCTGTTGCTGATCGTCTTCCAGGGGCCGATCGGGTCGATCATCTCGACGCCACGGATGCAGACCTGGACGACGGTCTTCGTCTCGGTGATGGTCCAGTCCGTGCCGTTCCTGGTCTTCGGCGTGCTGCTCTCCGCCGTGATCGCCGTCTTCGTACCGCGGTCGTTCTGGGCGCGGGCGCTTCCCCGGCATCCGGCGCTCGCGGTGCCGGTGGCGGGCGCCGCCGGCGTGGTGCTGCCGGGGTGCGAGTGCGGGGCGGTGCCGATCGCCGGCTCGCTGATCCGGCGCGGGGTGACGCCGGCCGCCGCGCTGGCGTTCCTGCTCGCCGCGCCGGCGATCAACCCGGTCGTGCTCGCCGCGACCGCGGTCGCCTTTCCGAACAACCCCGAGATGGTGGTCGGCCGCGCGGTGGCCAGCCTCGTCGTGGCGGTGGTCATGGGGTGGCTCTGGCTGCGGCTCGGCCGCGCCGACTGGATCAGGCTGCCCCGCCGGCCCGAGCTGGACGACCTCAGCAGGGGGCGGGCCTTCTGGTCGGCGGTACGGCACGACGTGGTGCACGCCGGTGGCTTCCTGGTGCTGGGCGCCATGGCTGCAGCCTGCATCAACGTGCTGGTGCCGGAGCGGTGGCTACAGACGTTGGCCGACAACCCGGTGCTCTCGGTCCTGGCGCTCTCCCTGCTGGCGGTGCTGTTGTCGATCTGCTCGGAGGCGGACGCGTTCGTGGCCGCGTCGCTGTCACAGTTCTCGCTCTCCGCCCGACTGGCGTTTCTGGTGGTCGGTCCGATGGTCGATCTGAAGCTGGTCTCCATGCAGACCGGAGTTTTCGGCCGCCGGTTCGCGGTGCGGTTCGCTCCGGCCACGTTCGTCGTCGCCGTACTCTCGGCGACCGCGGTGGGGATGGTGCTGCTGTGACGGGCTGCCGGCCACCGGGGGCGGGACGTGCCATGACCGGTCGGCCCGCCGGGGTTCCGAGATGAACCGGCAGGCGCAGGCGGTGGTCCTGCTGCTGCTCGGCGGCTCGGTACTCAAGGCCAGCGTCACCGATGTCTACCTCCGGTACGTCCGGGAGGGGTTGCGTCCGTTCCTGATCGCGGCTGCCGTCCTGCTGGTCGCCGCGGCGGTGATGACGCTCTGGTACGAGCTGCGGCAGCCCGACCACCACCACGACCACCATCACCACGACCAGCCGGAGCCGGACGACGACGGGCACGGGCAGCACGGGGCGCGGGTCGGGTGGCTGCTCATCCTGCCGGCGGTCGGGCTGCTGCTGATCGCTCCGCCGGCGCTGGGCTCGTACGCGGTCAACCAGGCCGGCACCGCATTGACCGGTGAGGAGACCGACCACTATCCGCCGCTGCCGCCGGGAGACCCGGTGCGGCTCAGCATGCTGGACTACGCCGGGCGGGCCATCATCGACGACGGTTACACCCTCGGTGACCGGCGGGTGCGGCTCGTCGCCTTCACCGCGCCCGGATCCGACGGAGCACCGATCCTCGCCCGCATGGTGCTCTCCTGCTGCGCCGCCGACGGGCGCCCGATCAAGGTGGGCATGGCCGGTGACGTACCGACCGGGCTGCCGCCGGACACCTGGGTCGAGGTGGTCGGCCGGTACACCCCCCAACGGGGCAGCGATCCGGTGAGCGATGTGGACATCCCCTACATCCGGATCGAGTCGTGGCAGCGGATCCCGCCGCCGAGGCAGCCGTACGAGTGATTTGCAAGGAAGGGCCCCCGCATATCGCCTTTTGTGGTAGCGGGGGCCCTTCCTAACACTGCTTGCGGTCACGGGTCGCCACGTAGCCGGCGAGCGAGTTCCTCGATCTGCGCGTCGAGCCCCGCCTGCCGGTCGGCCTCGGCATCGCGTCCCCGCTCCTCGATGCGCTCCTTCCGCAGTCGTACGCTGTGTTCGTTTTCCTGGATCTGCACGTCGAGGTCGCCGAGTTCGCGCTCAACGCGGCTTTTCAGCGATCTCTCGTGCAGCTTGTCGTCGACGATCAGCTGGCGGGACAACAGGCCGTCGTAGGTGGTGGCCCGGCTCAGCCTTTTCGTGATCACGGGTAGGGCGTCCACGACGACCAGCAGGAGCCGGAGCAGCCAAGACTGGATCAGGACGAAGACGTTCTCCCTGCCGAGGTGGTCGAGCGCCCTGACCTGGTCGAGCAGACCCGGATTTTTCAGTGTGGACTCCTTTGCCTCGACCTTCGCGCTGATCGCCGCGCTGACGTCCTCGGCGTACCGCTGGCTCGCCGTGCTCAGCTCCGCATCGATCCGGGCGATTTCGGCGTTGGCCGCGTCCAGCTCCGCCTGGCGCTGTGGCCGCCCGCTCGAGGCGACGTACGTCGCCGTCTCGCCCCGCAACTGCCGGCAGTTGGGCCCTTCGCCCACCCGGCCGGTCAGACCGACTCCCGGCGTGCCGTTGCATTCCCGGCGGGCGAGATCCTCACGTCGTTTGATCTCCGCGTCGATGACCGCGACCGCCTTTTGGATCTTGATTCGCTCGCTCTCCTTCGCGGCCTTGCTCTCCAGCAAGGGCCGAGGTGATCCGGGCACGTTGAGGAGGAACTCTGTGGTGCAACCGGTCTGGTCGGCGGGTGGCTCGCCGGAGAGCGTGTTGCACCGCTTCAGTGTGCTCTCGTACGTGCCGACGAGAGTGGTGCGCTCCTTGCCAATCTGGGTGTGCACATCCGACTTGAAGATCCACAGCAACAGCGGCTCGGCGACGACCAGACCCATCAGGATCGAGATCGCCAAACGGATGAGGAATTTGCCGGTCCGCATCCCACCCGTGCCGTGCGTGTCCGTGACGAGCCACCGGTCAAACGTCAGGATCACGTATCCCCACAGCAGTGCGGCCGGGACCAATGCCGCAAGGGGCACGCTGTGCGAGCCGAGCAGCGCCAGCATCGACAGCGACGCCATCAGGCCGGTGTTGAGCAGAATCGCGCCCAGCCGGTTGTATCGGTGCCGTTCCTCGGGCACCCAGTCCAGGATCGGCTCATCGACGCCCGCGATCTGACGCAGGAGGTAACCGACGCCGCGCCGCGCCGGTCTGGCCGGCCGGTACGGCTCCCGCGTCAGCTCGACGGTGTCCTCGTCCGACATCCCGGGCCGGATCAGGATGGTCTCACTCATCTTCTTCGCGCACCCCGCCGCTCCGGTCCTCGCCGCTTTCGATCTCCTCCTGAGCGGTGGGCCCGGCCACTGCGGCCGCACGCTGGCGATCGACCTCCGGCTGCGGCATATGCATCACCTCGGCGAAGAGAGAACTGCCGCCGAGGTCGACGGTGTTGAACTGCCCCTGCGCGGTCATCGTCTTGAGCATCTCGAAGCGCATGGAGTCGAGCCGCTGCGCCTGCTCGCGTTGGACTCGCTCGTTATGTAGCCGGTCCTCGCGGGCCTCCTTCTCGCGTCTGAGCCGGTCGACCCGGTCCTGCGTCTCACGCCGCTGCTCCCGCTCCGCCCGGCGTTCGTCCTCCTCCCGCTGCCAGTCCCGCTCGACCTTGCGCTCCTCCCGGCTCGCCGCCCGCAGTGCGAGCTGCGTCTCGCGATTCTGCAGCGCGTCCTGGACCGCCTGCTCCCGCGCGCTGTCGTCGATCGCCTTCAGGCCGGCGGAGAGGCCCTGCGCGTCGAGCTGCCCGGCGGCGTACGCGGCCAGCAGCGCCCGCTTCGGGTCCCCATTGATCATCTCGACGTTCTTGCCGAACTCGTGTCGGGCCACCTCGCCGCGGCGCTGGAGCAGGTCCAGCTCATGCTCCGCGTCCGCCGACGCCTTCCGGAGCCCTTGTGCGTGCTTCCAGTCGTCGAGCTCCAGCTCCTGCGCGGAGGTCGCGGACGTCTTGCGCAGGTCGTGCGTGTGTGACCGGCCGTCGAGGTCCAACTCGTGGTCACGCCGGCCACTCTCCAGTGACTGGCTGTGCGCCGCCGTGCTCATCTCCTTGCGGTGCAGGTACTCCAGCTCCTGCCAGTCGAGCTTGTGCGCGAACGCCGATTTGCGTACGCCGTCCTCGAAGTCGACGAGCGCCTTGGGACTGCTCACCTCGACGCTGGCGAACCGGACCTGCATGCCCGACACCCGCGCCGGCACGTGGGTCAGATAAGCCCTGACCTGCGCACTCACCATTCGGCGGACCTCGTTGACCTCGGTGAGCTTGTAGTCGAGACCGAGTTCGAAGATCCGGCTGTGCGCCTTGAGGTGCCCCTGCAGTACCTCGTACGCATTCACGCCGCCGCTGACCACGGCCACCGGATCGTTTACCGTGCACCGGAAGGTCACCAACACCTCGAAGCAGGAGGCGTCTGCCGAGGGGATGGCGAGGCTCACCACCACCAGCGCGTCCCGACGCATGTCCACGACACTCACGTTTGTGGCGTTGACGATTCGCTCGTCAGCCGGGGACATCCGGTCGTCGTCGACGATCAGCTCACCGGCCACCCGGTACACCAGCGACTGGTGTGCGGACGGGCGGGGAAGCTCCTCGGCCCGGCGGCTGCGCCGACCGAACCAGCGCGCTTTTTCGGCCGGGTTCAGCGGCCGGCACTCCAGGATGGGGTAGGGAGCGTTCACAACGTGCCTCCAAAATGGATCTTTCGGGCGATGGCATCGAGGCAGGCGACCAGCACCTCGGCGAGCGGCTCCTTACGGCCCTTGCGTGCCTGCTCGTCGACCTGCATGAATGCGTTGTGGAACATGTGTCGCTCCACGGGCGGCAGGGATTCGGCCAGTGCGGTGCCGAAGTCGCGGGCCCGCACCGTGGGCTCCGAACTGATGTCACGGAGCGCGTGTAGTCCTTGTCGCAGCGCGTAGAGGGCCTCCCAGCGAAGCGGGCGGAAGCGGATCACGCCGGCCCAGATGCGGGCGATCACCCTCAGACGCTCCGGGTTCGTGTCCAGGTACTCCATAACCGCCGGGCGGTCGCTGCGGATACTCCGGGCGGCGACGACCGCGAGCGCGGCCGCCATGGTGAGATTCCGCAGCCGCATGAGTTGGGCCGTCGGTACGGGCCCCCTGCGGTCCTTCGGTCCGGCGCCGGTGCCGAAATCGGTCATCTTCTTGTCAAGCAGGTTGAGCACCGTGGCCGGGTCACCGTCGTCGTCATCGCTCAACGTGGCGAACAGCGAGGCTATCGCCGCGCATCCGGCGGGCCACAGGTTGGTGTTCTGCGACATGAGTTGCCACAGCCGGTTCACGGCCTCGGACGGGAAGAACACCCCGAGTTCGCCACCGAACGCGACCACGGCGGTCCACTTACGATGAGCGTCCTGGCTGCGCGACCAGGCCACCGCCGTGTGCAGGGCGATCGATTGCAGCCCTTCGCGATGGCACATGTACCACAGGACGTAGGTGGCCGTGACCTGACCGGGCCATTCCTCGCTGCCTGCGCCCCACGGTTCGACATAACAGCGCAGCACCTCGTTGACGCTGGAGCAGGCGAGCCAGGCCAGCCCGCTCGCGACCGCCGTGTGGCTCTCCTCGTCCTGCCCGATTGCCTCCGTGAGCCACTCGCGAATCGCGTCCCAGAAATGGATCGTCTGGGTACGCCAGAGTTCGGCGAGTACGTGCCGACGGTAGCCCTCGTCCTTGAACGCGATGATCTGGATCGTCGCGCCCAGCCACGGCACGGTGCGCACCTCCAGCAGGCCGGTGCCGTGCAGCCGGGACTCCCGCTCACCGAAGATGTCGGCGTCCTCCTTGCGGATCTCCGCCTTGGCTCGACCGTCGGTGACTCGGTCGGCGACCACCTCGTGCAGCCGTTCGAGCAGCGTCTCGTACGTCCGCACGTCCGTGCCCTCCAGGAAGCACAGGGCTGCAGTGGCGATGATGTCCCGGTGTCCGGGCCGGCCGGCGAACCACTCCAGGACGCGTCGGCCGACGCTTTCGTCGAGCTTTTTCAGCGCCTCGGCACTGGAGAGGTGCTCGTCGCGGATCATCCGCGCCATGGCCACCAGGTTGTTCAGCGAGCGGTCGTCGCCGAGCGTGGCCATGACGTCGTGGACCACCGCATCGGTGTCGTCGCAGTCGCTCAGCTGCGCCCGCAGTACCAACTCGGAGTCCGGCTGCTCCCACGCGATGTGCGGCACGGATCCGGTGGCGATGACACCCACGGTCGAGGTGGTGATGACGAGATGGGCCCCCGACTCGTGGATGCGTTCCTTCACGCTGGACCAGGTGAACTCGAGGTCGGCCCGCTGCCGTTCCTGTACGTGGTCGAGCACCAGGTAGCCGTAGCCGGCGCTGTAGGTGCGCTCCGCCAGTTCGCGTAGCGACAGTGTCGGTGACAGCACGATTAGTGCTCCTCCGGTGACCCGGCGGAGCAGGTTGATACCGCCCGCCCGGCGCCCGGCGCCCGGCTGGCCCTCGATGACGACGACGTGGTTGTGCTGGAGCTTCTTCAACGCCTCGTCGAAACACGGCGGTTCCGCGTAGCGGTGTACGACGGCGTCGATTTCCTCCGCTGCCAGCCGGCCGGTTACCTTCCGGTGGCCGCCCGCCCGGCGTTCGATGCCGTCCTGGACACCGAAGACCGCACGGTTGGCGTCGACACCGCCGTAAAAGATGTTGGTGACGGCGGCTACCCGTTTCGTCACGTCGTCGACGTGCTTGCGGTCGGCCCTGTCCCTCCCGTCATCCGGCGTCGCCGCACCGTGGTCGGCGAGGCCACCGAGATCCAGGTCCCGCTCGTCGCGCTCGGGCGTGCTCGGGGACTCGTCCGCCGTGACGGAGTCCGCCGTGACGGACTCCGGTGTCGTGGGCTCCGCCGTGACGGACTCCGGCGTCCCGGGCTCCGGTGGCGACAAGTCGGGTGCCGGCGACCGTACCGGGGGTGCGGCCGGGTCCGGTGGCTCCGGTGTTCTGCCGGCGAACGGCGGTGCCACCGGCGACGCGGGTCCGTCGGTCGGAGCGGTCACGTCGGACCGGGGATCGGCCGGCATCGGTGCCTACTCACCACGGTTCACGACCACGCCGAATACCCCGTGCGAGGCATCGACCCGGTCGTGGAAGTTGTTGGTGACCGTGGACTGGGCCGGGGCGGCTCCCGGCCGACCAGCCGCCGGGGGCGTGGGCTCGGTGTCCGGCGGTCCGTCGAGAAGGGCCACGAGCTCGTCGGCCACCCGTTCGACCTCCTGCTCGATACCCCGGATCCGGAGAGTCCGGTACTGGTGCAGCGGCAGGTCCCGCAGGTCTTCTGGCAGATCCTCCGCGACCGGCAACGTGGCGTCGCCGACCAGGATGGGCACCACCCGTACCCGCCTACGGAGGGCCTCGGCGATCTCCCGACGTACGTAGTCGGAGGGATCGTCGATCCGGCGCTCGCCGTGCGGATCGACATCGAGCCAGCGGTTGCCGATCACGGCCACCAGGATCCGACACTCCTGGATTGCCGTCCAGATCGTGCCCGGATACCGCTGCCCGGGGCCGATCGTCCGGTAGTCCCGGAACACTCGTTCGCCGATCCGCTTCGTGAGCGCCTGGTCGATCAGTAGTGCCGCGAGTGGCTCGTCGGCAGTGCGATAGTTGACGACTATGTCGATCATGTGGATGCCCCCCAACTGCGATTACCAATAAAAAGAGCTCGTACCGGCGAGCGATGGATCGGGTCGGTGCGACCTCGGTGCCACCAGTAAGTCGGAGAGTTTCGCCCCACGAAGCGGGATTCGCTTCCGGCGGAAAGCGTCCCAGTGGGAACCCCCGCGAAACAAGCGGTTATCCGGCAGATCTGAGCTGGACGACAGGACACCGGAACGAGCGTGGTGGACGGCCCTGGTGACGATCAATCAGCGGTCGTGGACGGCAGGACAAGCGTAGGTCATGCTTACGGATCCCCCCAGGTGGATGATTCGTGCGACACTGTGCTCCCCCGTATCACGGCGCATCGGATCACATGGTGCAACGGTTTGTGGACAATGACTGGCCAATCTTCTGGCCACGCCGTGGCCAGGGGACCGGCTTCGCAGGCTGAACCGACGGGAGAAGCCGTGCACGTCGACCCACCGGCACTGCTGGCTGAGTTGCGTTCCCTCCGGAAGGGGCGTGCGACCCGGCATCCGTCGTTTCCGGCCCGGCTCGGGCCGCAGGTTCGCGACCTGTGCGGCGTGCTCGACGGTGACAGCGGACCGGCGGCCCGGTTGAAGATGGCCGAGACTCTCCAGGCACTGCTCGACAGCGAGACGCACGACGCCTGGGTGTCGGCCGCGGCCGCGCTCGCCCTGCTGCCCGAGGCCGACCAGCGCGACCTGGCGGCCCGTGAGCGCTGGCTCGCCGGGCAGTTGCACTGCCACGAGCGGACCGCCCGTCGGCGGGTCGACCACGCCTTCCAGGTTTTGGCGCAGAAGGCGGCCGTCAGCCCACCGGGTGGACCGGATGGGCAGCTCGTCGAGCGCTGGCAGGTCACCGCGATTCGTGCCCTGCTGCGACTCGACGGCCCAACCCCCGAGATCACCGAATACCGCAGCATCGTGATGACGGGCGACAGTGTCGACGAGATCTTCTGTCGCTTCACCCTGCCGCGCGGAGCGCCGGGGGCCCATGACCACGACCTCAACTTGGAGCTGCTCTACGGTGGCAAGGTCCGGGCGCGGTCGCAGCCGCACCCGGAGCACTTCGTATACTTCATCCAATTGCCGCGTTGCTTCGAGGCAGGCGCGACGCACGAGTACGCGATCCGGCTCACACTGCCGCCGGGCCAGCCGATGGCGCCGCACTACGTCATGCAGCCGCTGGTGCCGATCCGGTCCTTCGACCTCAACGTCAGATTCGGCCCCTCCACGAATCCACCGACCGTGTGGCGGGTCGACGGAGTTCCGCCCCGAATGGTGGACGTGGAGCCCGACGAGGCAAACCTGCTCCAAGTGGATCGCTTCGGTGAGCTGCATCTGCGGTTTCGCAATCTCCGGCAGGGATACGCGTACGGATTGACATGGTCGGATGGCCAGGCCAGGCCCGGCCATCCGACGGCGGGTCAGCCAGCCAGCGAAGCCAGCAGCGCCACGACGAGAGCCACCACGGAACCATGAGACTCCATTTTCAACACCCCCTCGACGGGCTAGACGTGATGCGGTACGCCCAGCGTCGGGCAGGCTGAATAGTGGTTGACAGGCGTTGTCCGTCTCCCTTTGCGAGGACAACGGGAAACGTCTTCGTCTGTAGTCGCCGTCAGGAGATGCTGGATACGTGCAGGACGGCGCGCAATTTCGGCAGCAATTCACGGACCGCGGGCTCACGACGCCACCGGTTGAGCAGGTAGCCCAGCCGCGCGAAATCGGACCGCACGGTGGCAGAGTCGACGTGAGCGGCGGGGCCGAGCAGGGCGTTCGTCAGCTCGCAGGTCTGTTCGAGCTCGGCTGCCTCGGCATACGCGAGCGCCAACCGGGCACCGAACCGGACCCGGGTGCGGATCGCGGCCGGCGCCACTCGGGTGAGTTGGTGCTCGAGAATCCGCGCTGCCTCGACCGGCCGGCCGAGGTCGTACAAGCACCAGCCGCGCACCATCCCGGCCGGATCGCTCAGCGTCGACGTGCCGACCACTGGTGTGGCCGGGGGCGCGAGCGCCAGATGCCGCGCCGCTCGGTCGAGGGCGCGCCGGCAGGCGTCCTCGTCGCCGCCGAGCGCGTGCCCCTGCGCCTCCCGCTGCGCGGCCAGCCCGCGCACGCGGTGGTCGTCGGCGACGGACTCGGCGCGTCGGGCCAGCTCGACCGTCCGCACCGCGTCGTGCCGGTACAGCGAGACGAGTGCACGGCGTACGTCCGTGTAGGCGGCAAACTGCGCGTCACCGCCGGCCGCGGCGAGGTGCGCCGCCCGGCCGGTCCAGAGCAGTGCGGCGGCGTCGTCACCCGCCTCCTGCAGGCACCAGCCCGCGTACTCGGCGAACCGGGCGGCGAGCATCAGGACCGACGGTCGTTCCGTGGCGGTCACCGTCCTCGCAAGGGCCCGCAACGTGTGCGCCTGGGCGAGCACCGTCGGCAGGACGATCGCGGGTGGCTGCCGCTGGCCGAGCCCACGCAGGTCGCTGAAGAGGGCGGCGATCTCATCGAGCGTGCCGTCGGGAAGGTGGTGTCCGCTCGCGGCCGGCAGCGTCCAGCGGCCGACCTGCGCGGCGCTCGGGTCTTCGACCGGCACGACCGCAAGTCGTCCGGCACCCCCGTCGGTAACCGTGAGCGTCCAGTCCTCACCCGCGTGGCCGTGCCGATGATGATCTGCGGTTGGATGGCCCACGGTGGAGCGCGTCTCCTCGGTCGGCGGCACCGGCTGAGCGAGCCGTCGCAGGTCGCCGCGTGCGCACAGGATGACGTCGCACTGCCGCGCGAGCTGTTCGGACGGCGCCTTGTCGCCGTTCTCGACCTTGCTGAGATGGCTTTTGCTGTAGTGGACGCGGTGCGCGAGGTCGTTGAGCGACAGGCCCGCCTCGTGCCGGAGCCGTCGGAGCTCATCACCGAACCGTGGCCGAGCTTCCATCCACACAGTATTCGGGTCGGCTCATTCCGCGACAACCTTCCGGCCGGCGCACGGTGCAACTCGAAAGGATCGATCTCGTGAGCTCCATCTACGATTCCCCTCGGCTGAAGCACCTCGAGTTTCTCCAGGCCGTGATCGCCCGGATGGGAAACATATCGTTGCGGTTGAAGGGCTGGACGGCCACCTTGGCGACCGCCCTGCTTAGCCTGTCGGCTGAGCGGCACAGTTGGCCAGTGATGGCGGCCTCGCTGCTGCCGATCTTCCTGTTGTGGTGTGTCGACGGCTACTACCTACGTCAGGAGCGGCTCTTCCGGCGGCTCTACGATGCTGTGCGACTCGCCGACGACACGGTGGAGTCGATGGAGATGAGTCCGTCGCGGTACCGGGCGCAGATCACCTGGGCCGGTGCGGCACGATCGGTCACCCTGGTGGCCTTCTACGGCATGATCGTCACGGTCGCGCTCGGTTTCGTCGCGATCGGGGCGCTCACGGCCTGAGCCCGGCCAGTTCGGTCCGGATCAGCTCGGCGACACGTTCCCGCGTCGGCGATTTCTGGGGTGGCCTGGCCGGCCAGATCTGTCCCATGTGGTCGTCCTTCCAGCGCGGCACGACGTGGACGTGCAGGTGGAACACTGACTGCGTCGCGACCTCGCCCGCCGAGCTGATCAAATTCATTCCTTGCGGCCGCAGCGCCCGCCTGATCGCCGCGCCGACGATCGCGGCCGCCGTCGCCACCGGTGCCACGTCGGCCGGATCGCCGTCCCAGAAGTCGCGGAGGTGTTGCCGCGGCACGACGAGGGTGTGTCCGACTGCGGCCGGCCGGATCGGCGGGAACGCGACGACCTGTTCGTCCTCGTACACCATGATCGCCGGTTGCCGCCCTGCGACGATCGCGCAGAAGGCACAGTCCAGGCGCGTGGCGTCACGTTCCATGCGCCTATCTTGCCGCCCCGATCCTGGCGCTCCGGCGCGGCGGTCGGTAAACCGCGGGTCAAGAGGGCAGCCGGCGCGGGTCTTCACCTCTGCGGCAGCGGCTCGGGTCCGGACAGCGACGCGACACCGGGTTGGCCGACGGTGTCCTGTCGGTGCGGTGCACATCGGGCGGGCCGGATGCGCCGCTCGCACAGCGTCAGCGCCAGCGCGGCGATGCCGAGCAGCGCCCCGATCAGTACCGTGCTCTGCACGCCGTGCCTGGGCAGCGCGAGGCTGCCGATCAGGGCGCCGCCGGTGATGCCGACGTTGACGGCGGCGGAGACCGTGGCGGCGGCCAGGTCGGAGCGCCCGGGCGCCACCTGGAGCACGACCCCGCCGAGCGCTGCGGTGAACGCGGCGAACGCCATCCCGGCCAGGGCGAGCAGGACGACGGCGGCCGTGGGGCGGTGCCCGACCGTGTAGAGCCCGAGCAGCGCCACCGACTGGAGCGCGACGGTGCCGACCAGGGCGAGCCACGGGCTGCGGTCCACCAGCGCTCCGACGGCGAGAATCCCGAGCACGCTGGCGACGCCGCGCGCCAGCAGGATGACCCCGACCGACGCGGCGGGGAACCCGCTGATCTCGGTGACGAAGAGGGCGACATAGGTGTACGCGGCGATGGCGCCGGCGGTCGCCAGGACGGCCACGGCGACGAGTAGCCAGAAGCGGCGGGCGTCGGGTGTCGCGCCCCGGGCGGCATGCCCCTGGCCGGGTCGGGTCGAGGGCAGGAGCGTCGCCACCGCGACCAGCACCATCGCGCCGATTCCGGCCACCGCCAGGAACGACATCCGCCAGCCGGCACGCTCGCCGAGCCAGGTGCCGGCGGGCACCCCGAGGACCAGCGCGACGTTGCCGCCGGCGAACACGATCGCGACCACCCGGCCGCGCAGTCCGGGCCGGAAGAGTTCGGCCGCGGCCGGCACCACGATCGCCCAGAAGAGCGCATGGGTCGCCGCGGTCGCCATCCTGGCCGCCAGCAGCAGCGCGAAGCTGCTTGCGAACACCGTGATCGCGGTGCTGGCGACGAATCCGGCGAGCAGCGCCGAGAGCAGTCGCCTACGGGGAATTCTCCTGGCCAGCGCCGCCAGTGGGACCGAGGCGACCATCACCACCGCGCCGTACGCGGTGACGAGCATGCCCACCTGCGACGGTGAGACGGCCAGGTCCGTGGCCATCGGGAGCAGCAGCCCGATCGGCAGCGCCTCGGCGGTGGTGTAGAGGAACGTCCCGCCGGCCAGTCCGGCCAGCGCGCCCACGGCCCGTCTCTGCCCCATCCATGCCTCCCAGTGTTACCACTCAAAGTGGCTACGATGGAAACAGGCTAGTGGGCGAAGCTGATCCTGCACAACCAGCAAACTTGGTTTCGATGGAAACAGTCGGGTGGGTCCGGCGGTCGCCCAGGAGGTCGGAGCAGGACCACGCGTCGCCGCATCGGCCGGGTACGCGAAACGGGGGTGGCACCGTCGGTGCCACCCCCGATGCGGGCGCTGCTACCTGGCCGTACAGCTCAGGGTCGGCGCGGTGTTCGTGCCGTTCCAGGCACCGTTGAATCCGAAACTGGTGGAAGCATTGGCGCCGAGGGTGCCGTTGTGACCGGCATTCGTGGCGGTCACCGATGAGCCGCTCGAGGTTATCGACGCGTTCCACGAGTTGGTGATGCTCTGGCCGTTGGGCCAGGTCCAGCTCACCGTCCAGCCGGAGATGGCGGAGTTGCCGGCCCGGACCGTGACCTGGGCGCCGAAGCCACCCGACCACTCGTTCGTCTTCGCGTACGTCGCGGTGCAGCCACCGTTGCCGGAGGGCGGCGGGGTGGTCGGCGGCGGGTTCGTGGGCGGCGGGTTCGTGGGCGGCGGGTTGGTCGGCGGCGGGTTGTTGCCGCCGCCGAAGGTCACGTCACTGCAGATGTAGTACGGCTGGTCGAGGTGGCTCGCCTGCCAGATCGTGTAGATGACGTGCCGGCCGGTGCGGTTGCCGGCGTTGACCTGAGCCTCGTAGAGGCCGGTGGTCGGGTAGCTGCCGGTGCGCAGCACCAGGTCGAGGCTGCCCCAGGTGAGCGGCTGCCGGGTCGGGTCGAAGCCCTGCTTGGTGATGTAGATCAGCATGTAGTCGGCGCCGTGCCGGGCACCGTCGGTGAGCGTCAGCGTGAAGTTGTTCGGCATCGGCTTGGCGACCCAGGCGCCGACCGCGTCGAGCGACGCGTAGAGGCCGCCCTGGGTGCGGCCACCGCTGCAGAGCTGCCCGTCCGGGATGGCGGCCTGGTGGTTGCCGCCGACGTTCTCCCGGAACAGGCCGTTCCAGTTCCACATCGTGTTCGGGTTGGCCTGCCAGGCCTGGGCGCACATCGGGTCGGTCTGCGCCATGTTGGGGTTGAGGTGGTCGTCACCCCAGCGCTCCCAGCAACCGTAGTTCCGCGACGGCGGGTTGGTGACGGACCCGTGTGCCGAGGCCGGGCCGGCGTGGTTGACGACGACCATCGTGAACCCGGCGGCGAGGAGGGCAACCGCACCGAGTATCAGGCGGTGGACTCTTCGTGAGACTTTCATCAATGCTCCAGCGTTTCCGCCGGCGCCTGTCGCTCGACGGGATGCCCGGACCCGCAAGGAGACATGCGCCGATCGACTTTGAAGGACCCCGGAGTCGCAGGCGACAGGCACGCGCACTGCACCGGGTAACTGGCTCCCGCGACGATGCTACTAGATGTATTTAAAGATGTGAATCTTGTTGTCGGGGCTGCGGCCCCGCCGCACCGCAAAGGCCATCCGGCGGACCCGGAGTTCGTGGGAGGGTCCGCCGGATGGCCCGGAGAATCCGATCCGGCGGGTGGGGTGTGCGACCCAGGTCGTCACCACACCCGCCGGCATAAGGTCAGCCCGTCGAGCAACTCGCGGTCGGTGTCGTGTTGTTGCCGTTCTTGTAGAGCGTGATGCCGAAGTTGTTGCCATTGCCGTTCGGGCGCGCCGTCAGGGTGCCGCTGCTGCCGCTGATCGAGGCGTTCCAGCTGTTCTGCAGGCTCTGGCCGCCGTTCGTGCGGATGGTGACGACCCAGTTGCTGGTGCCGCTGACCGAGAAGGTCGTGTTGAACCGGTCACTCCACTCCTCGGCACGGCTCACGCTGACCGAGCAGTTGCCACCACCGGGCGGCGGGTTGGTCGGGTTGGGCGGGGGGTTGGAGCCGCCGCCTTCCCGGACCGTGATGTCGGAGCTTCCGCTGCTCTGGTAGCCCTCGGTGGCCATGACCTGGTAGGCCCAGCTGCTACCGAGGTTCAGTCCGGCGCGGGCCCAGGCGTCCATGTGGTTGCCGAAGGTGATCGTGCCACCGCTCCGCTTCTGCTGGCGGACGCTCCAGAACTGGTAGAACGTGGCGGTGCCGTCGATCGACGGCTGGTTCACCCGCTGGCTGCGGAGGATGTCATAGGTGCCGCCGTCGGTGGTGACCGTGCCCATCCGGGTGGCGCCGCTGCTCGGGTTGTAGCTGCCGAAGTTCTCGACGACGTAGTACTCGATGAGCGGGTTCCGCGTCCATCCGTACAGGGCGAGGTAGGTGTTGTTGTTGCCCGGGTTGTAGGTGCCCGAGTAGCTGACCGTCCGTCGGCTACCACTGGACCAGCCCTTGCCGCCTACCCAGTTGTTGGTGCTGTTGCTCCAGCTGCTGGAGTAGCGGCCGTTCTCGCGCAGCGTCATGCTGGCGTTGCCGCTGTCCTTCCAGAACGAGAAGAAGAACCCGTTGTGCGTGCCGGTGGCGTTCGAGGTGAGGGTCCGGTCGGCCTCCGCGTACGCGGGGCCGGACAGGATCGCCGTGGTCCCGGTCGTGGCCAGCGCTACGGCGCAGGCGCCGCCGATGAGCATCCTGAGTAGGCCGCGTCTGCGGCTTCTCACCTGGACGGGGGCGTCGTTCATGTACGTGTTTCCTCCTCTTGACGGCTGGCGGGGGCGCCAGCTGCGCGGCACGATCCGGAGAGTCGCCGGTGGCCAGGGGAGGCCACCGGACGTCGGCGTCGCACCACGCGGTGGTGGTGGGCCGGTCGTCCCTGTGCTACGACCGGAGGAGTGGGTCGCGGTGGGTGGCACGACGGTGATTGAGCTCCGTCAATGGCGCCAGTATTGGTCCATTGCCGCCAACTTGTCAACAACTTTCGGAAACATTGTGGAAACCTCGCCCCGGTCACAGGCTTGGCCAGGGACAGCATCGAGCCTGGCCAGTAGTCCTAGCTGAACGCTGGTTCTTCGGGGTTGACCTGACGAGGCCCTGGCCGGAGGATTGAGATCCGGACGGGTGTCACCGAAACTTCCGGAGATCTTCCGGACCGCGCCCGAATGGCCCGGCCGGACCCCTTGGTGGTCCGTGGCCGGGCCGCCCGTCGGCAGGCGCGCCTGCCGGTCAGCCGTGGCGGAGTGGGTCACTCCTGGTCGCGGTGCGACTCACGCCAATCCCGTACCGCGTCGCGGATCCGATCGAAGACGGCCAGCGGCGGGCCGGCCATCAGGTTGGCCGGGGCCGACTCCCCGGTATGCGGGTGCGGCCTGGTCGGTGCCGTCGCCTCGGCCGCGCGTACGGCGCCCGCCATCCGCCCCAACTGGGCCGGTGAGAGGTCGCGACGCAGCGACGGGAACTCCTCCGTCTCCTCCCGTGTCGCGTGCGCGACGACGGCCTCGGAGAGGGTGGCCAGGCGTCGTTCGAAGTCCGGATGCTCCACGCCGAGGTCGTAGAGGGCGGCGAGCTCGTGCTTGGCCTCGTCCTCCTCGTGCCGGAGCTGGCCGGTGACCTCGTCACCCCGGTCGATCCTGCGCCGGGCGGTGGGATGCACGACGATCTCCTCCGCGCTCTCGTGCACTGCCAGCAACCGGACCAGATCCTGGAACAGCTCCCGCTTCCGCGCCCCCTTGGCGTGGCCGAGCTGACCGAACAGCGTCTTGATCTGGTTGTGCTGCTCCACGAGAAGATCCAGGACATCCTGCTTCACACCCGCGGTCACGTACACCACCTCTTCCGGCCGTTGGTCGATGCCTGCGCCTTCCCCTGCCGGCTGGTTTCATGCCTGCCCGGTGTCGCGCCGCAGCTCCTCCGTCAGCCGGGAAGTGCGAGCAGTGCCAGTCCGACCAGGATCGCCGGAATCGTGGTGATCACGGTTGCCGTGACGGCGGCCCGGCGCCGCAGCGCGGCCAGCGGGATGAGGGCACCGCCGTCCTGGCTGATCGCGTTGGCCACCAGGCCGGAAACGCCGGCCTGCTGTGAGCTGTGCCGCTGCGGCCTCAGGACGCGTCTGGGCGGGGAGCGAGGCCGAGCTTGGCACAGGACTCGCGGTGCATCCGGGCCGCCTCGGCGCGAACCTGGCGGCGCTCGGCGAGCATGCTGGAGAACGGTATCCGGACCGGCACCGGCAGGCCGTCCACGGTGGCCACGAAGTCCATCCCGTTGGCGTCCATCCCCGACATCGTCGCCGCCGATGCCTCCGGCAGGCCGCCCAGCCCCTGGCAGATCACCCGGCGTCTGCGGCGTGGTCGCCGTTCATGTGCTGCATGATCGCGGCGACGACGTCGGGCGTGAAGGGCGTCATCAGGCGGCTTCCCGCTGCGGCAGGACGCGGCGACCCAGCTCTTCCACCAGCGCCGTGTTCAACCGGTAGGCCCGGGAGACCTCGTCCAGGAACCGGTCCTGGTCGAGGGCGTCCCAGGGTGCCTCGTCGAGCAGTTGCCGGTAGCGCTGCTTGAACGACCGGGCGTCCACGCCGGGAAAGGCGTAGAAGCTGGTGCCGACCTCGCCGAGGCCGTACGAGCGGTGCAGTACCCGGCGCATGATCTGGCCGCCGGACAGGTCGCCCAGGTATCGGGTGTAGTGGTGCGCGACGAACCCCGCCGGCCAGGTGAAGGCCACCTCCCGGAGCCGTTCCCGGTATTCGACGGTGGCTTCACCGGGACTGAGCCGGGCCCGCCAGTCCGGGCCGAACAGGTGCGCCAGGTCGGTCGCGAGGGCCGGCATCCGGTGCAGCTCGTCGAAGACGAACGGGCCGGCCAACGGATCGGCGCGCATCGCCTCGGCGGCCGCTTCCAGCGTCTCGTACACGAAGTAGAGCTGCTCGGCGAGGGCCGCGTACCCGGTGCGGTCGAGGCGGCCGGCAAGCAGTGCGTCGAAGTATCCCGTGCCCTGGGCCGCCGCATGATCGGCCCGGGTCAGCTCTCGCAGCTTGGTCGCGAATCCCACGTCGCACCTCCGTTCTTAGGTTAGCCTAAGCTACGAGGCGGCGAGTGGGATCGTCGGAACGGATGATCTACAACGGCGGCGGCGTCCCGGGTGGCGCAGACGGCTGTGAGTGGGCGCGTAGGTCCGCCGGATGCGGCGCGACGAGCTGGCCCGGATCGGTGAGCCGGGCCCGACTGATCCCCGCCGGCATCCCGCTCTCGTCGTGCACGGGTGCGCCGGCGCCGAACATGTAGAGACAACCCTCCGCGAAACCGTCGACGCCGAGGGCCTCGTCGAGTTCCTCGTCGCGGAACGCGGCGCTCTGCCAGGCGCCGAGCCCCACCGCGGTCGACGTCAGCACGAACGTCTGCCCCAGGTGCCCCGCCGAGAGCAGCGTCACCCGCAGCGCCCGTGAGTGCCGGTACTTGTACATCGTCCGCTCGAAGACGGCGGTCACGAAGCAGACGAACGCGGACGGCGTACACATCTCCGACTCGTAGGTCAGTCGGTGCAGCCGGGCCCGGTCGAAGCCCGGATCCACCAGTTCCAGCGCATGTGCCTCGGCGTTGTAGTGGTACAGCCCCGGTGGCACGTCCTGCACGTCGAGGACGGCGACGTAGCCCTCCAGCTCGTGCCGGGCGCCGCCGCACGGGCTGGTCCGCAGCATCAGGGTGCCGAGGTCGCCCGCGTCGTAGAGCTGCATCGGCCCGAAGGTGTAGAACAGCACCGTCGAGAGCTGCGCCAGGCCGGCCGGATCGCCGGTGAAGACCCGGTGCGTCCGTCGCCGCGTCAGCACCTGTCCGAACGCCTCGGCCAGCGGCAGGAACGCCCGCGGTAGGTAGACCCGTGGCGCCTCCGGGTAGGACTTGAAGATGGCTGGCGGGTTCCCGCCGGTCTCCCGTACCCACCGGGCATCCGACCGGCGCTGCTCCAGGCTGTCCCCGGTGTAGATGGTGTTGCGGGTGCCGAAGTGGAAGAAGCGCGCCTCCTCCCCCCAGGCCCGCCAGGCCCCGAGAAACCGCTCCTCGCGTTCCGCCCCGGTGCGGTCGACCAGCAGGCCCGCGTCGGCCAGCGCCTCCACCGCCTCCCGGACCGAGGCGGTGTCGAAGTCGCCGAGCCCGGCCGCCGCCTTCTCAACCGTCGACCAGTCCGTGAAGTGCTCCAGCAACTCCACCGCCCGTGCGTCGACGGCCACCGCGTTCTCGGCCTCGGTGTCGGTGGAACGGCTCTCGAGGTAGTTCTCGGCCGTCAACTCGCCGTCGTGCCAGTAAATCATCAACGTCTGTGCCCGTCGGAACTCCACCTGCGTCACGCCATTCTCCCTTCGACATCGCGGCAGGGCCGGCAGCGGCCCTCCGCAGGGGCGCGGCACGCACGGACCGCGACCCGGATCCGGCCGGTCGCCGCCGGAAAAGATCCCGACGGCGACCGTCCCACGTGATCGCGACCTGTCAGCCGTGGTTGTTCAGCAGCCGGCTGCGGGTCTTCTTCCGGCGTACGACGACCTTGAGCGGCTTCTTCATGGCGGGGTCCTCCTCTCCCGGGAGCGCGACCGGCTCCCGGCACTGGACAGCGGATAACCCAGTAGTCGGTGCGTCCGTGGCGTCAGTTCCCAGTTAATCCAAGAATCTCGATGGATCATGCGTCGTCAAAGTGGTGGGAACTACCGCGCCCATCCGAGCGACTAAATAGGTGATTTTCGATGCCAGACCGCCGACGGTCGGGCATCTGCCAGCGAATTCGTCCGGGACGCAGCGGAGGTTTCCTTGTCCACCACAGTCAGACCACCATCGGATCCCCGGCCGCCGGCGCCGGCCACGACCTCCGCGCCACCGCGCCGCCGCGGGGAACGGGATCGTTCGTCGATCATCCCGTTGGTGCTACGGATGCACTTCTACGCCGGCGTCCTGGTCGCGCCGTTCCTGATCGTGGCCGCGCTCAGCGGTCTGGCGTTCGTCTTCACCCCGCAACTGGACCGGCTCGTCTACGCCGACGAACTCCGCGTCGCACAGGTCACCGGGGAGCCACGGCCCCTCGCCGAGCAGGTCGCCGCCGCCCGCGTCGCGCATCCGGACGGTGACCTCGCCTCGGTCATCCCACCGGTCGCGGACTCGGAGACCACCAGGGTGGTCTTCTCGCTGCCGGAGCTGGGCGAGAAGCAGCACACGGTCTACGTCGACCCGTACACCAACGAGGTCAAGGGCACCCTGACCACGTGGTTCGGCGAGACCCCGTTGATGACCTGGATCGACGACCTGCACCGCAACCTGCACCTCGGCGTGGTCGGCCGGCACTACTCCGAGCTGGCGGCCTCCTGGCTGTGGGTGCTCGTGCTCGGCGGACTCACACTCTGGCTGCACCGGCAGTGGAACGGCCGCCGGCAGCGCCTGCGCCGCATCGTCCTGCCCGACCTGGCCGCCGGCCGGGGTGTACGGCGTACCCGGGGCTGGCATGCGGCCACCGGAGTGTGGCTCGCGGTCGGGCTGCTGGCCCTCTCGGCCACCGGCCTCACCTGGTCCCGCTACGCCGGAGCCAGCTTCGACGTGGTGCAGAACGCGTTCAACGCACACAGCCCGACACTGGAGACCACGCTGCCCGGCGCGGCCGCCGGTGCCGGGCCCGACACCGGCCACCACGGCACGCCGACCGGCACCGGCGCGGTGGCAGATTCCGCCGACATCGACGCGGTCGTCGCCGCCGCCCGCCAGGCCGGGCTCGGCGGCCGGGTCGAGGCCAGCCCGCCGACCGAGCCCGGTACGGGGTGGACGGTGGCCCAGGACGACCCCACCTGGCCGATCGGCTTCGACCGGGTCGCCGTCGACCCGAGCAGCGGCGCGATCGTGGCCCGCAGCGACTTCGCCGACTGGCCGCTGCTGGCCCAGCTGTCCAAGCTCGGCGTCGCCTTCCACATGGGCTTCCTCTTCGGGCTGGTCAACCAGCTGCTGCTCACTGCGCTCGCGGTCGGCCTGCTCTGCGCGATCGTCTGGGCGTACCGGATGTGGTGGCAGCGGCGCCCCACCCGGGCCGACCGTGCCGCCCCGGTCGGCGCACCTCCCGAGCGAGGAGCGTGGCGGCGGGCGCACCCCGGTGCCGTGGTCGTCGCCGTCGTGCTGGCGGTCGCGGTCGGCTGGGCGCTGCCGCTGCTCGGTATCAGCCTGGCGGCGTTCCTCGTCGTCGACGCCCTCGTCGGCATGGCGCGGCGGCGACGCGTCCGCGCCACGGCGCCGACCTCGCCCAGCGGGGTGCGCGGCTGACGACGGTGCAACGGTGGATGGCGGCACCCGTCCCAGGGGCGTGGTCGCCGCCATCGGCCGTCGTGCCGCACCCACTCGGCGATCCGGCCGGTCAGCGTGACAGATGCCTGGGCCGGTCAGCGTGACAGATCCTCGGGCCGGTCAGCGTGACAGATCCTCGGGCCGGTCAGCGTGACAGATCCTCGGGCGGGGCGAAGACCACCCGGGACCGTAGCCGCCGGAAACCGGTCCGTTCCAGTTCGGCGACCGTCCGTACCCGGTGCGCGTCCACGTCGGCGACCACCTCCCGGGCGCCCCCGCCGGCCAGTACGCCGACCGCGTCGGCCAGCAGGTCGGCCCGGACCGCCTCGTCGAGCAGGCCGAGATAGGCGAGGAGTGGATAGCAGGCATTTCCGGCCGTCCCGGCCAGCCCGACCGGGCGCCCGTCGGCCAGCGCGATCCGCCAGGCCTCGGCCGGACCGTCCAGCCAGGCCAGCGGGTCGGTGCCCAGGTCGACGCCGGCCGACCGGGCCACCTCCCGGCCGGTCAGCACCTCCGGCTCGGCGATCCGGGCCACCAGGGCGTTGATCTCGGTCTTGTCGACGGCGGGCCGCAACGCGTACCGGCCGGAGGCCGCCGGCAACGGCGTACCTGTCCAGGTGCAGCGCAGGCGTTCCTCTCGCTCGACCAGCCCGGCGAGCCGGGCCGCCGCCATCGGCGCCTCGACGACGGCCTGCACCTCCGGCCGGCGCCGCCAGTACGCCGGCACGGCGGCGTAGTAGGTCAGGGGACCGCCGAGCGCTTCGTGAGCGGCGCGCAGCAGTTCGGCACCGACCTCGGGGTCGGTGGTGTCGAACCGCTCCAGCCACGGGTCGCCGGTGGCACCGGGCGGCCGGAGCCAGGCCGCCCGGGCGACGACCCGGCCGGCGCGCAGCGCCACCCAGGTGCGCTCGGGTCGGTAGCCACCGCCGGCCACGCCCTCGGCGTAGCCGACCTGGCGCAGTTCGGGCAGCGGATCGGGCATGGACTCGAACAAACTTTCCTCGCCCGCGACGAGCGGGCGGATGACCAGATCGGCCATGAGGTGATCCCTCCGGAGGCGAGCGCCCCGGATCAGATCCGCGCGAACGCCGGGGCGCGGAGGGGGCGCAGAACGTCGGACACGGTTCTGACCTCCTTCCGGCTCGTTCGGCGGTACCGGCAACGTACGGGACCTGATTGCTCGTCGCAACACGATTCCGCGCCGGACCGCGCGGACCCCGATCGCTTCGCGCGGGGTGCGGACCCCGATCGCTTCGCGCGGGCGCCCGCCGTCCGGACCGTCCGGACCGACACGATGGAACAGCCGGGCCGACACGTTGATCGGCTACGGTAGGTGCGCGCGCCGGAACGTATGGTCGGCGACCCCCGCTGTCGACCCTCCGGGAGGCCTGTGTGACATCGACCCCTGGCAAGCCGTCCGGCCGGATCTTCGGTCGAGGCAGTTGGCCGGAGGTCCGCCGGATCGGTGACATCCTCCGCGTCGAAACGGTCGGCGGCGCGCTACTGCTCGCCGCGGCCGTGCTCGCTCTCGTCTGGGCGAACAGCCCGTGGCGCGATCTCTATCGCCAGCTGGGCGACGCGCGGGTCGGGCCGGCGGGCCTGCATCTGGACCTGACCCTGAACCAGTGGGCGGCGGACGGCCTGCTCGCGATCTTCTTCTTCGTCGCCGGGCTGGAGCTGAAGCGGGAGTTCGTCGCCGGTGACCTGCGTAGCCCGAGCCGGGCGGTGCTGCCGGTCGCCGCCGCCCTGGGCGGGATGACCCTGCCGGCCCTGATCTATGTCGCCGTCAACGCCCGTGCCGGCGGAGAGGCGTTGGTCGGCTGGGCGATCCCGACCGCCACCGACATCGCCTTCGCACTGGCCGTGCTCGGCGTCATCAGTACGCATCTGCCGGCGGCGCTGCGGACCTTCCTGCTGACCCTGGCGGTCGTCGACGACCTGCTCGCAATCTTGATCATCGCGCTCTTCTACACCAGTTCCCTGCACCTGGCCCCGCTGCTGCTGGCGCTGCTGCCGCTGGCGCTCTTCGCGCTGCTGGTCCAGCGGCGGGTCCGGTCCTGGTGGCTGCTGCTGCCGCTGGCGGCGGTGACCTGGGGGCTGGTGCACGCCTCCGGGGTGCACGCCACGGTTGCCGGGGTGTTGCTCGCCTTCACGGTGCCGGTGATCCGCCGGGCCGAGGGACCGGGCATCGGGCTGGCCGAGCACTTCGAGCACCGGTTCCGACCGCTGTCGGCGGGGTTCGCGGTGCCGGTCTTCGCCTTCTTCGCCGCCGGCGTGTCGGTCGGCGGCCTGAGCGGTTTCACCAGCAGCCTGAGCGACTCGGTGGCGCTGGGCATCGCGGTCGGCCTCGTCGCCGGCAAAACGGCCGGTGTGCTGGGTGCCTCCTGGCTGGTCCAGCGCTTTACGCGAGCCCAGCTCGGCGAGGGACTGGGCTGGTGGGACATCTTCGGCCTCGCCCTGCTCGCCGGGCTCGGCTTCACCGTCTCGCTGTTGATCGGCGAGCTGGCGTTCGGCACCGGCACGGAAAGCACCGAACACACCAAGATCGGCGTACTGGTCGGATCCCTGCTGTCGGCGCTGCTCGCCACGGTCGTACTGCGGATCCGCAACCGGCATTACCAGAGCCTGCACGAGATCGAGGAGCGTGACGCGGACGCCGACGGGATCCCCGACGTCTACCAGGGCCGCGAACGGCAGCTCTGACCGCCGGTACCAGGCGGTCCGACGCCTCGGCTGCGCCCCCGATCAGACGGGCGGCATCACGAACCTGCCGTCGGCGTAGTCACCGAAGGTCTGCGCCGCCGCCCAGCCGGAGGTCTCGGCGATGCGGAAGATGATCCTGGGAATGTACCGACCTGGACCCGTCGGATCCCCAGGTCGGCGCGCGTGGCCCGATCCGGTTTAGCTCGGGGCCGCCGGGGCATGAAGGGCGAATGCCGTCGCACTCCACCCCACTCGTCGACAACACACTGCTGCTGGCGGCCGAGGGCTACGGCTGGCTACCGAACCGCCGCCGCCGCGCCGAGGGGCACGCGGTGCAGACCCGGCTGCTGGGGCAGCGGGCGGTCGGGCTCTGCGGCCCGGACGCCGCGCGGTTTTTCTACGACGAGCAGCACATCCGCCGGCACGGGGCGATCCCCGGTCCGGTACAGGTCACGCTCTTCGGTCGGGGCGCGGTGCACACCCTCGACGGCGCCGACCACCGGCACCGCAAGGCGATCTTCACCTCGCTGCTGAGCACCGACGAGATCGCCAACCTCGCCCGGTACGCCACGGCGTCCTGGGACGAGACCGTCGCCCGCTGGCCCGCATGGCAGGCCGTCGTACTCTTCGACGAGGTCAGCCGGGTGCTCGCCCGGGCCGTCTGCCAGTGGGTGGGAGTGCCGCTCGCCGAGTCGGAGGTCGCCGGGCTGGCCGCCGACGCGGTGGCGATGGTGGACGGTTTCGGCACGTTCGGGCCCCGGCACTGGCGCGCCCGGCAGGCGCGCAGCCGGCGGGAACGGTGGCTCGCCGAACTGGTCGACCGGGTCCGGGAGGGTCGGCAGGCCGCCGACGCCGGCTCGGCGGTCGACGTGATCGCGCGCTACCGGGACGCCGACGGCCAGCCGCTCGACTCCCGGACGGCGGCCGTGGAGCTCCTCAATCTCGTCCGACCGGTCGTGGCGGTCTGCTGGTACGTCACCTTCGCGGCGCATGCCCTGCACCGCTGGCCGGAACTGCGGCCCCGGCTACGCTCAGGCAGCGCCGACTACGTGACGGCGTTCGGCCACGAGGTCCGCCGCTTCTATCCGTTCGCGCCGTTCGTCGCCGGCCACGCGATCAGGGACCTCACCTGGCGGGACGTCTCCATTCCGGCCGGCTCCCTCGTGCTGCTCGACCTGTACGGCCAGAACCACGACCCGCAGCTGTGGCCGGACCCGTACGTCTTCGACCCTGAACGCTTCGTGGGCCGCGAGATCGGTGCGTTCGAGTTGGTGCCGCAGGGCGGGGGTGACCCACGCACCGGGCACCGCTGCCCGGGCGAGACCACCACGGTGGCGCTGCTGAACGCGCTCGCCGGCCGGCTGGCCGAGCTCGACTACGAGGTGCCCGAGCAGGACCTCGACATCCCGCTGCGACGCGTGCCGACCAGGCCCCGCAGCGGCTTCGTCCTCGTGCGGGCGTAGCCACCCTCGGTGGCCGAGTTTCGGCGGGCAGGGCCCGGGAAGCCAGGTCGCGTGGGACGGGGCCGGACGCCGGCACCCCTTCGTCTGCGGAACCGGGAGGCTCGACATGGGTGATCGGGACGAACTTCACGAGCTGCGCCAGCGCGCGCACGAGGCGGGCATCGAGGGCAACTCCAAGATGAACGAGCAGCAGTTGCGCGAGGCGCTGAAGAAGACGGGCAAGGGAGCCGAGCCGATGGTCGCCAAGCGGGAGGCCAAGGGCTACCTGTAGCCCTCCGGGACGCTCGCCGGGAGCCGTGGCGGGCCCTACCGGGTTGGGTCGCTGCCGGTCCGGGCAGAGTCCCGGCGCGCAGGGCCCAGGGCCGCCGGCCGGGTCAGGACCTGGGTCGGGCGCGGCCGGTCGGCCAGGTGGCTCGGGCCAGCGCGGGCAGTTCCCGGCGGTGCCGGGCCAGCAGCAGTCCGGCCAGGATGGCGTACGCGACCGCGACGCCGTACCGGACCGCCTGGGTGGGGACGGCGAACTGGACAGCGAAGAGCAGGAAGAGCAGCGCCGCCTCGGCCCGGGAGATCCGCAGGTCGGCCAGGACGGCGACGCCGAGCAGGGTCTGCGCGGCGGTCAGGTACAGCTCCTCGGTCTGCCGCTCGTCCAGGGCCAGTCCGGGGAGCTCGCCACCGCCGAGATAGAAGGCGACCGGCAGGCAGGCGATCAGCAGGGTCCACTGGTTGAGCTTCGCCGCCAGCAGGGCACCCAACCCGTCGTCGGCCCGACCGCGCAGCGCGAAGGCCACCGCCACGATCACCTCGGGCGCCTCCGAGGCGACCGGGGCGAGCCACTGTACGAGCAGGAACTCGTCGATGCCGAGCGCCGCACCAGCCTCGACGAGAGACCTGCCGAACGGCTCGGCGGCACTCAGGATCACCACCGCCGCCGTACCGAAGAGCGCGGCGACGGTCAGCCGGCGGCGGGTGGTCGGTTGCCTGGCGAGGGTGGCGGCCACTCCGACCAGTGACTCCTCGGCGTGCTCCGTCCGGCCGATCCGGGACAGGTAGAGCCCGAACAGCGCGCCGAGCACGATGGTGTCGTACCAGGCCAGCCGGCCGGTTGCCGGGATGACCAGGGCGTAGGCGGTGGCGAGGAGCAGATAGGCCGTCTCCGTCCGGCGGTGTGCCGAGATGCTGACGCCGCTGCGGTCGCCGGACTGCCCGCGCCGGCGTACGGCCCAGATGGCGGCGAAGACCAGCAGCGGCCAGGCGACCCCGATCAGCAGCCGGTTGGCGCCGGTCATGTTGGCCAGGGCGTATGCCGCGAACGCCGGATCGGAGCCGGCGGAGAAGGCGAAGTAGATGTCGATGGCGTACTCGGGCAGCACCGCGACCAGGGCGAGCAGGGCCAGCGACAGGCTACCGGGCAGGTCGACCCGGGCCACCTCGGAGGCCCACATCAGCAGGGCCACCGCCGAGAGCACCGCCACCCCGAAGACCGCCATCCCGGCCAGTGCCGGCAGGTGGCCGCCCGAGAGTCGGATCGCGACGGCCGGCGCGGACGCCAGCAGAACGACGCCGACCCGGATGGCCACGCCCCGGGCCGGCACCGTGACATCGAGCCCCACTCGCACTGCCGCCACCCCCGCCCGGAACGAGCCTGCCGGAACCTGGACCCGGGCAGGTGCGAAATCGTCCAGGTCATGCGATATTCGCCGTCTTCCGCCCCCGTGCCGCTCCCGCCGTCCCGGCAACCCGCTGGTGGGGGTACGTTGGCGCCCTGGCCGTCGCGAGCTGGGGAGGTGGCACCGATCTCCGTTCCCGCATCCACCTCGGACCCCGCCTCGATGTCCTCCGGCGTGACCGACTCCTCGTCCTCGTCCTCGTCCTCGTCCTCGCTCCGGCTCGGCGGGGAGGCCCTGGTCCGTCGACTCCGAGCTGCCGGTTGTGTCTTCGCCGAGGAGGAGGCGGAACTCCTGACCGGCGCCGCGCGGTCCCCGGCCGAACTGCTGGCCCTACTGGAGCGGCGGGTCGCCGGTGTGCCGCTGGAGCACATTGTCGGCTGGGTCGACTTCTGCGGGCTGCGGGTTGCCGTGGACCCCGGGGTCTTCGTACCGCGTCGCCGCACGGAGCTGCTGGTCCGCCGGGCGGCCACACTGGCCCGCCCGGGGTGCACGGTGCTCGACCTGGCCTGTGGCTGCGGTGCGATCGGGCTGGCGCTCGCCGCTCTGGTCGGGGACGTCACGCTGTACGCGGCGGACGTCGAGCCGGCCGCCGTGCGCTGCGCGCAGCGCAACCTCGCCGCACTCGGTGGACGGGTGTACGCCGGAGACCTGTACGACCCTCTCCCGCTCCGGCTGCGCGGCCAGGTCGACGTGCTGGTGGCGAACGTGCCCTACGTGCCCAGCGAGGCGATCGCCCTGCTGCCGCCCGAGGCCCGGCTGCACGAGCCGCTGGTGGCCCTGGATGGTGGCCCCGACGGTCTCGACGTGCTGCGCCGGGTGGCCGCCGCAGCGCCGGGTTGGCTCGCTCCCGGCGGCCACCTGCTGCTGGAAACCAGCCCGGAGCAGGCCGAGGTCGCGGTCGCCGCGCTGGCACGGGCCGGCCTCGCCCCGGCGGTGGTCACCGAGGACGAGTTTCCGAGGACCACCGTGGTCATCGGCGGCCGTAGCTGACCGGGCAGACCGCGACCGGTGCCTCGGTGCTCCGCGACCAGCACCTGACCGTTCCGCAACCAGCACCCCGGCGCTCCGCCACCGGCGCCTCAAGGCTCCGGCGGACGGCGTCTCAGGGCTCCGGCACGGCCAGGATCTCGGCGATCTTCGCCGCGTCCCCGGCGGTGTGCGCGGCGAGCAGTTCGGCGAACCGCTCCGCCGGCATCACCCGGAGGCCCAGATCGGTGGCCTTCTCGGCCTTGCCACCCGCGCCGTCGCCGACCACCACCAGGTCGGTCCGCCTGGAAACCGACCCGGACGACTTGCCGCCGAGCCGCTCGACCGCCTCGTTGCCCTCGTTGCGGGTCAGCCCGGGCACCGAGCCGGTCACGACCACCGTCATCGGGGCCCCGTCCGGCTTGCGCAGCGGCAGGGCGCCAGCCGGCGGGACACCGGAATCGCCGTTGCCGTCGCCAGTCGGGACCGGAACGGTGACGCCGGGCTCGGTCATGTTGACTCCTCGGGCGGCGAGCTTCTCGACCACCGGGGCCAGCTCGACCAACTCCGCCGCGATGGTGACGGCGCGCTCCGGGCCGACGCCCTCGACCTCCTGCAGGTCGGCGACGGAGGCATTCAGCAGCGACTCCATGGCGCCGAAGTGCCGGGCGAGCCGGCGGGACATCGACCGGCCGGTCATCCGTACCCCGAGGCCGGTGAGCACCCGGGAGAGGGGCTGGCGCCTCGAGGCGTCGATGTTGGCGACGAGCTTGCGGGCGGAGGTCTCGCCCAGCCGCTCCATCGTGGACAGCGTGCCGGGATCGAGATCGTAGAGGTCGGCGGGATCGGTGACCAGGCCGGCGCCGACGAGCAGATCGATGATCTTGCTGCCCAACCCCTCGATGTCCATCGAGTCCCGGGCCGCGTAGTAGGCGAGTGACTCGCGGGCCCCACAGGCGCGCCCCTGCGTACAGCGCCAGCGCTTCTGCGACCGGTCGATCTCACCGTCGCAGCGCGGGCACCTGCTCGGTGGCTCGTACGCCGTCGACTCGGCCGGCCGCTCGTCGAGCTTGGCGCCGGTGATCTCGGGGATCACGTCGCCGGCCCTGCGGACGAACACGGTGTCGCCGGCCCGGACGTTGCGGCGGACCAGGTCGTCGAAGTTGTGCAGGGTGGCCGAGGTGACGGTCACCCCGCCGACCTGCACCGGGGCCAGTACGGCGACCGGGGTGATCACCCCCGTCCGGCCGACCTGCACCTCGATCGAGAGCAGGGTGGTGGTGCGGGTGTCGGCGGGAAACTTGTAGGCGATGCCCCAACGGGGTGCCCGGGTGCCCGAGCCGGCGAGTTCGCGGTCGGCCGGATGGTCCGCCTTGATCACCGCGCCGTCGATGCCGAAGCCCAGCTCGCCCCGGCGGGCGTAGAGGGACTCCACGACGGCGAGCAACTCCTCGACGGTGGCGCAGAGCGGCATCCCGGCCGGTGAGCCGGCGGTGGTGGCGACGCCGAGGCTCTCGACGTATGCCATGGTGGCCGAGTGTGGCCGGGGCTCCGTCGCCCCGTCGGCGTCATCGAGGCCGTGCACCGAGTAGGCGAGGAAGGAGAGGGGTGCGTCGTACGCCCGGTCCTGAGCCCGCAGCGTGCCCGCGGCGGCGCTGCGCGGATGGGCGAAGGGTGGCTCCCCGTGCCCGGTGCGCAGCTCCTGAGCCCGGGCGAAGTCGGTGTCGGTCATGAACACCTCGCCACGGATCTCCACGGTGAGCGGCTCGCCGAGCCGCTCCGGCAGGCCCGCGGCCCGTCGTGCCTGTGTCGTCACGTCCTCGCCGGCCAGGCCGTCGCCCCGGGTCGCGACCTGGGTCAGCCGACCGTCCACGTAACGGGCGGCGATGGCCAGACCGTCAATCTTGGGCTCCACGGTGTAGCCGGCGGCGGGCCGGCCGAGCAGCTTGTCGAGTCGGGCCGCCCAGCGGGCCAGCTCGGCCTCGCCGAAGACGTTGTCGAGGCTGAGCATCGGGACGCTGTGCACCACGTCGCCGACCACCCCGGCACCGGCCGCCACCAGCTCACTCGGCGAGTCGTCGGCCTTCCAGTCGGGTCGTGCGGTCTCGGTGGCGACGACCCGGGCCATCAACCCGTCGTAGGTGGCGTCGTCCATCACCAGCTCCGCGCCGCCGTAGTAGGCGGCGGCGGCCGCCCTGATGTCGGCGATCGCCGCCGCATAGGCCGGACGGTCGGCGAAGGGCTGGGCGTGCGCGGCGTCGACCACCGGATCCACCCGGTCGACCGCCCCGTCCTCCGGATCGACCGCCCCGTCCTCCGGATCGACTCCGGCACCGCCGGGCCGGTCGGGCCGCTCGTCGGTTTCCACCACCACTGCCTCGTGCGCCACGAGGTCCCCCTCCCGTCAGACCCGCAAGCTCGGCGTTCAGCCTAGGTACCGGGTACGACGACGAGCCCTCGCGCCCGCCCGGCCCGTGCCGACCTGGCGCCACGATCGGGCGGAAGTATTGACAGCTTTCGACAGCAGGCCCAAGCTGTTGGGAAGAGAGAGCGCTCTCTACGCCCTCGAACGAGGGCAGACCACCACCAGCCTGGCCAGCGATTTCCCGCGTCTTCGGCGGCGGCGCCGGAACCCTCGCTGGCCGCTCACCAGCGAGGAGTTTCGCCATGGAAAGGGCCGCACCCTTCCCCGGCACGCGCCGCCGGCTACGCATCGTGACGCTGTTCGGCGCCCTGCTGGCCCTGCTCGGCGGCTACGCCGTGATCGAGCGCGCGGAGCCGGCCGAGGCCCGGGTCGTCCGGGTCGCCGAGTTCCTGGCCGACTGTCCCTACAGCCACCGGTTGCCTGACGACCCGATCATCTACCCGGGCCTGCCCGGCGCCTCCCACATGCACAGCTTCTTCGGCAGCACGGTCACCAACGCCTACACCAACCTGGCCGACCTGCTGAACTCGAACACCACCTGCAACCCGCGGGTCGACGTCTCGTCCTACTGGGTGCCCACCTTCTACGCGGACAACGTCCCCGTCGAGCCGACCATCGTCACGTTCTACTACCTCGGCGAGGGCGTCCGCAGCGACATCGTCGCCAACACCCAGCCGCTCCCGTTGGGCCTGCGCATCGTGGCCGGCAACGCCCGCGCCACCGGCCCGGACTCGACCACCATCTCCCGGTGGTCGTGCCTGCACGCCGGGCATGTCGGCGCCTCCAAGGACTTTGTCAACTGCCCGGCCGGGACGATGATCGAGTCGTACCTCGACTTCCCGCAGTGCTGGAACGGCCGCGACCTCGACTCACCGGACCACAAGAGCCACATGGCGTACCCGGTGAACCAGGCTTGCCCGTCGAGCCATCCCGTGGCGGTGCCGAAGCTGCGCCAGGTGCTCCGCTATCCCGTGAACGGCAACCCGGCCCGGTTCCGCCTCGCCTCCGGCGGCGGCTTCACCATGCATGGTGACTTCTTCAACGCCTGGCCCGAGGCCGAGATGATGCGCCGGGTCCGGGACTGCATCCGCCCGGTGATCAAGTGTGGCGCGGACGGTCGCCCGAGCTGACGTGGCCCCTGCGGCGGGCCCGGCCGGAGCCGGGCCCGCCGCGTACACGCCTACGGGCCGGCACCCGGAGAGCAGGCCGGAGACGAGGCCAGGAGGGGGAGTCGCGGATGAGGCAGGCCGCTGCCGTCGTGCCGGCCGGAGCGTTGCTCGTCGTGGCGCTGCTGGTCGGTGGCTGCGCCGGCTCTGCCGCCCCGCCGCCGACCATCGGCGGTACGCCCGGCGGCGCAGCTCCGGCCGACCCCGGTCCGGCGGCCAACCCGCCGGGTACGCCCGGATCGTCGAGCCCGTTCAACGGCACCGACATCGCCTGGCTGCAACTGACCGTCGCCATGCACGAGCGGGTACTGCCGCTCTTGGACCTGGTGCCGGAGCGCACCACCGAGCCGGCCGTGCGCCAGCTCGCCGCCCGGGTCCGGGACACCCACCGCGCCGACCTCGTCCGGTCGCGCCGACTGCTCGACCGATCCGGCGCGCCGAAGACGAACCCCCACGAGGGGCACGACATGCCGGGAATGATGACGGCAAACGAACTCAACGCCCTCGGCACCGTCTCCGACGCCGAGTTCCGGCGGCTCTTCGGCCAGCATCTCCGGGAGCACCTGGAGCAGTCCGTCCGGATCGCGGGTGCCGAGCAGCGCGCCGGCGCCGATCGGGAAACCACGGCCCTGGCCGCCGCGATCGTCAGGACGGGCACCGAATACCTGACCCAACTCGACGGACTCCACGCCGAGTGAACCGACATCAAACACATTTCCGGGCAAGCCGCCGAACCGGCGGACCCCGATTTGGCGTTCCCGGTCCGGCGGTGTAACTTTCTCCGTCGGCAGGGCACCGGGCAAGCCCGCGGAGCGATACCGCGGTGGCCGGCCTGCCAAACCCCGGACGATCGCGGCGGTGAGCTGCCGCGCCCGTGCGGGTGCCCGACGGTAGGACGAAGCACGACAAACCGGGAGACATCGGTTTGACGGGGTGGAAACAGTCGGGTAAAGTACAACAAGTGCCTGGCGGTGACGTTGGGTGCGGATAGGTGGCCCCGGGGGCGGTTCTGTTGGTGGGATCGTGTTCGGTGTGTGTTTGTTCTTTGAGAACTCAACAGGGTGCTTGATATGCCAGTGCCAAATGGTTTTGTTTGTTTGGCAGCAAGTGTTTTTTGTTGCTGGGTTTGATTTCTCTGGTTTTTGTTGGAGAGTTTGATCCTGGCTCAGGACGAACGCTGGCGGCGTGCTTAACACATGCAAGTCGAGCGGAAAGGCCCTTCGGGGTACTCGAGCGGCGAACGGGTGAGTAACACGTGAGTAACCTGCCTCAGGCTTTGGGATAACCCTCGGAAACGGGGGCTAATACCGGATATGACATGCTGCCGCATGGTGGTGTGTGGAAAGTTTTTCGGCTTGGGATGGGCTCGCGGCCTATCAGCTTGTTGGTGGGGTGATGGCCTACCAAGGCGACGACGGGTAGCCGGCCTGAGAGGGCGACCGGCCACACTGGGACTGAGACACGGCCCAGACTCCTACGGGAGGCAGCAGTGGGGAATATTGCACAATGGGCGGAAGCCTGATGCAGCGACGCCGTGTGAGGGATGACGGCCTTCGGGTTGTAAACCTCTTTCAGCAGGGACGAAGCGTGAGTGACGGTACCTGCAGAAGAAGCGCCGGCCAACTACGTGCCAGCAGCCGCGGTAAGACGTAGGGCGCGAGCGTTGTCCGGATTTATTGGGCGTAAAGAGCTCGTAGGCGGTTTGTCGCGTCGACTGTGAAAACCCACGGCTCAACTGTGGGCTTGCAGCCGATACGGGCAGGCTAGAGTTCGGTAGGGGAGACTGGAATTCCTGGTGTAGCGGTGAAATGCGCAGATATCAGGAGGAACACCGGTGGCGAAGGCGGGTCTCTGGGCCGATACTGACGCTGAGGAGCGAAAGCGTGGGGAGCGAACAGGATTAGATACCCTGGTAGTCCACGCTGTAAACGTTGGGCGCTAGGTGTGGGGGGCCTCTCCGGTTCTCTGTGCCGCAGCTAACGCATTAAGCGCCCCGCCTGGGGAGTACGGCCGCAAGGCTAAAACTCAAAGGAATTGACGGGGGCCCGCACAAGCGGCGGAGCATGCGGATTAATTCGATGCAACGCGAAGAACCTTACCTGGGTTTGACATGGCCGCAAAACTCGCAGAGATGTGGGGTCCTTCGGGGGCGGTCACAGGTGGTGCATGGCTGTCGTCAGCTCGTGTCGTGAGATGTTGGGTTAAGTCCCGCAACGAGCGCAACCCTTGTTCGATGTTGCCAGCGGTTCGGCCGGGGACTCATCGAAGACTGCCGGGGTCAACTCGGAGGAAGGTGGGGATGACGTCAAGTCATCATGCCCCTTATGTCCAGGGCTTCACGCATGCTACAATGGCCGGTACAATGGGCTGCGATACCGTGAGGTGGAGCGAATCCCAAAAAGCCGGTCTCAGTTCGGATCGGGGTCTGCAACTCGACCCCGTGAAGTCGGAGTCGCTAGTAATCGCAGATCAGCAACGCTGCGGTGAATACGTTCCCGGGCCTTGTACACACCGCCCGTCACGTCACGAAAGTCGGCAACACCCGAAGCCCATGGCCTAACCTCTTCGGGGGAGGGAGTGGTCGAAGGTGGGGCTGGCGATTGGGACGAAGTCGTAACAAGGTAGCCGTACCGGAAGGTGCGGCTGGATCACCTCCTTTCTAAGGAGCGCCTCCTGGCGAAGGTCGGGTAGGAGCCCTGTGGCCCGCGGATGTCGGGTTGGGGTGCTCGTTGGCGGAGACACTGGCTAGTTCACGGCTGGCAGCGGCTGGTCCGGGTGGTACGGCCATCTTTCGGGGTGGTGTGGAAGTCCGGGTTGGTGCGGCTGGTGGTGGGTGTGGAGCATCCTGTTGGGTCCTGAGGGAACAACCATGTTGGTGGTTGGTTCTTCTGCCAGGTGCGGCCTGGCCTCGCATACCGGGTTCTTGCTGGGGTTGTTCCTGGTGGGGGTTGCTGGTGTGGGGTGGTGGGTTGTGGGTTGGTCGTTTGTTGAGAATTGCACAGTGGACGCGAGCATCTTTGTGGTCAAGTTGTCAAGGGCGGACGGTGGATGCCTTGGCACCAGGAGCCGATGAAGGACGTGGG
Source organism: Plantactinospora sp. WMMC1484 (assembly GCF_049315195.1). Lineage (NCBI taxonomy): Bacteria > Bacillati > Actinomycetota > Actinomycetes > Micromonosporales > Micromonosporaceae > Plantactinospora > Plantactinospora sp. WMMC1484. Next base: position 978,565 of record NZ_CP186055.1, on the reverse strand, counting down.
AGGCCGCGATAGGCCTGGGGGAGCTGTCAACCGAGCTGTGATCCCAGGGTGTCCGAATGGGGTAACCTGGCACCAGTCATGTGGTGTCACCTGCACCTGAATTCATAGGGTGTGTGGAGGGAACGCGGGGAAGTGAAACATCTCAGTACCCGTAGGAAGAGAAAACAATTGTGATTCCGTGAGTAGTGGCGAGCGAAAGCGGATGAGGCTAAACCGGTTGCGTGTGATACCTGTCAGGGGTTGCGTGGTCGGGGTTGTGGGACTCTGTGGGAGAAGCTGACACTTCTCCGGGAAGTTACAAAGCCAGGTGTTAGCTGAATGGTGTGGAAAAGCCAACCGTAGGCGGTGATAGTCCGGTAGGTGAAAGCGCCTGGTCTTCTTTGTGGATGTTCCCGAGTAGCGGCGGACTCCTGAAATCTGCCGTGAATCTGCCAGGACCACCTGGTAAGCCTAAATACTTCCTGGTGACCGATAGCGGACGAGTACCGTGAGGGAATGGTGAAAAGTACCCCGGGAGGGGAGTGAAATAGTACCTGAAACCGTTCGCCTACAATCCGTCGGAGCTTGCGCCAGTTTTCTGGTGGGGTGACGGCGTGCCTTTTGAAGAATGAGCCTGCGAGTTAGTGGCATGTGGCGAGGTTAACCTGTGTGGGGTAGCCGTAGCGAAAGCGAGTCTTAATAGGGCGTGTAGTCGCGTGTTCTAGACCCGAAGCGGGGTGATCTAGCCATGGGCAGGCTGAAGCGTGGGTAAGACCGCGTGGAGGGCCGAACCCACCAACGTTGAAAAGTTGGGGGATGACCTGTGGTTAGGGGTGAAAGGCCAATCAAACTCCGTGATAGCTGGTTCTCCCCGAAATGCATTTAGGTGCAGCGTCGTGTGTTTCTTGCCGGAGGTAGAGCACTGGATGGTCTAGGGGCCCTACAAGGTTACTGAAATCAGCCAAACTCCGAATGCCGGTAAGTGAGAGCGCGGCAGTGAGACTGCGGGGGATAAGCTTCGTAGTCGAGAGGGAAACAGCCCAGATCGCCAGCTAAGGCCCCTAAGCGTGTGCTAAGTGGAAAAGGATGTGGGGTCGCATAGACAACCAGGAGGTTGGCTTAGAAGCAGCCATCCTTTAAAGAGTGCGTAATAGCTCACTGGTCAAGTGGTTCCGCGCCGACAATGTAGCGGGGCTCAAGTACACCGCCGAAGCTGTGGCATTCACACGTTGGCTTGGTGATGTTTTTGGATGTCATCCAGGTGTGTGGGTGGGTAGGGGAGCGTCGTGCCGGGGGTGAAGCAGCCGAGTGATCGAGTTGTGGACGCGGCACGAGTGAGAATGCAGGCATGAGTAGCGAAAGAAGGGTGGGAAACCCTTCCGCCGGATGACCAAGGGTTCCAGGGCCAGGTTAATCCGCCCTGGGTGAGTCGGGGCCTAAGGCGAGGCCGAGAGGCGTAGTCGATGGATAACGGGTTGATATTCCCGTACCCGTGTAGGAGCGCCCGTGATGAACCTCGTTGTGCTAACCATCCGATCCTGTGGCGGTTTTCGGACCAAGACAGGGGAGCGTGGGGTCCTGGCGGGTAGTAGTCAAGCGATGGGGTGACGCAGGAAGGTAGCTGAGCCCGGCCGGTGGTTGTGCCGGGGTAAGCGTGTAGACCGCACCATAGGCAAATCCGTGGTGCATGTGGTTGAGACGTGATGCCGAGCCGATTCAGGTGAAGTCAGTGATCCTATGCTGTCGAGAAAAGCCTCTAGCGAGTTCCGAGCGGCCCGTACCCTAAACCGACACAGGTGGTCAGGTAGAGAATACCGAGGCGATCGGGTGAACTGTGGTTAAGGAACTCGGCAAATTGCCCCCGTAACTTTGGGAGAAGGGGGGCCGGAGACGTGAAGCCACTTGCTGGTGGAGCGTTGTATGGCCGCAGAGAGCAGGGGGAAGCGACTGTTTACTAAAAACACAGGTCCATGCGAAGAAGTAATTCGATGTATATGGACTGACGCCTGCCCGGTGCTGGAACGTTAAGGGGACCGGTTAGCTCTCTTCGGGGGGCGAGGCTGAGAACTTAAGCGCCAGTAAACGGCGGTGGTAACTATAACCATCCTAAGGTAGCGAAATTCCTTGTCGGGTAAGTTCCGACCTGCACGAATGGCGTAACGACTTCCCCACTGTCTCAACCACAGGCCCGGCGAAATTGCAGTACGAGTAAAGATGCTCGTTACGCGCGGCAGGACGGAAAGACCCCGGGACCTTTACTATAGCTTGACATTGGTGCTTGAATTAGCTTGTGTAGGATAGGTGGGAGCCGGTGAAGCTCGTACGCCAGTATGGGTGGAGGCAGTGTTGAAATACCACTCTGGTTGGTTCGGGTATCTAACTTGGGGCCCTTATCGGGTTCAGGGACAGTGTCTGGTGGGTAGTTTAACTGGGGCGGTTGCCTCCTAAATGGTAACGGAGGCGCCCAAAGGTTCCCTCAGCCTGGTTGGCAATCAGGTGTTGAGTGTAAGTGTATAAGGGAGCTTGACTGTGAGACTGACGGGTCGAGCAGGGACGAAAGTCGGGACTAGTGATCCGGCACTTGCGTGTGGAAGCGGTGTCGCTCAACGGATAAAAGGTACCCCGGGGATAACAGGCTGATCTTCCCCAAGAGTCCATATCGACGGGATGGTTTGGCACCTCGATGTCGGCTCGTCGCATCCTGGGGCTGTAGCAGGTCCCAAGGGTTGGGCTGTTCGCCCATTAAAGCGGTACGCGAGCTGGGTTTAGAACGTCGTGAGACAGTTCGGTCCCTATCCGCCGTGCGCGTAGGATACTTGAGAAGGGCTGTCCCTAGTACGAGAGGACCGGGACGGACGAACCTCTGGTGTGCCAGTTGTCCCGCCAGGGGCACGGCTGGTTGGCTACGTTCGGGAGGGATAACCGCTGAAAGCATCTAAGCGGGAAGCCTGCTTCGAGATGAGGTATCCCACCCCTGTTTGGGGGTAAGGCTCCCAGTGAGACGACTGGGTTGATAGGCCGGAGATGTAAGCCAGGTAACTGGTTCAGTTGACCGGTACTAATAGGCCGAGGACTTGTCTACAAGGCTGCTACGCGTCCACTGTGTGATTCACAGCAAACGAACAACGGTGTTCCCGGGTGTGGCCGGGGTGTTGTTTGTTGTGTTGATAGGGTTACGGCGGTTATGGCGGAAGGGAAACGCCCGGTTACATTCCGAACCCGGAAGCTAAGCCTTCCAGCGCTGATGGTACTGCACTCGGGAGGGTGTGGGAGAGTAGGACACCGCCGGACATCTTCAGCGGAGTGGCGCCACCCGACACGGGTGGCGCCACTCGCATTTCCGGCCCTGTCATGGAGTTTGGCCGGTCCCCACGGACCCGGCCAGGTCTCCCGGACGGGTCAGCCGCCCAGACTCGCCGCCGCCGAGGCAATCGCCGAGGAGAAGTAGCTGACCTGGGTGTAGACGCCAGGATAGTTCGCCCGCGCACACCCGTAACCCCAACTCACGATGCCGACCTGGACCAGGCCGCTGCCGCCCTGCCGGAACATCGGGCCACCGGAGTCACCCTGGCAGGTGTCGACGCCACCGGACATGTAGCCGGCACAGATCTCCTCGGCCGGGATGACGTCACCGTCGTACGAGTTGGGGCCGTTGCAGACCGAGTCGCTCACGAACGGCACGCTCGCCTTCATCATGTACCGCTGCTGTGCCCCGCCCTCGCGGGTGGCACCCCAGCCGGCGACGGTGAAGGTGCCGCTGTCGTACGCGCTCGAGGTGGCGATCGGCAGGGTGCTGAGCCCGGAGACCGCGCTGGCCAGCCGGATCAGCGCCCAGTCGTCGCCGTAGCCGTTGTAGCCCGGCGCCCGGTAGACGTAGTTGGAGCGGACCTGGATCCGGCTCGACGACTGGAGGTCGACCACGCCCAGCGTGGCGGTGATGCTGGAGTTGCTTCCCGTCCGCCCGACGCAGTGCGCGGCGGTGAGCACCAGCCGAGGGCTGTAGAGTGCTCCGCCGCAGCCCATCGAGAGCCGTACCATGAACGGGAACTCGCCCTGTGCGGCGCGGGTGCCGCCGACGACGAAGGGTGTGACGTCGCCCTCCGGGGCGGCGTTCGCCGGTGCGGCGAGGGTGACGGCGCCGACGCTCACCGCGGTCAACGCGGTGGCGGCCAGGCGGCTGAGGAAGCGCCAACGAGCCATGGGGGTCCTCTCCGAGCATCGATGGCGCGCCTTGTGGGCGCGCCCCAGATCACGATGCCGGCAGCGTAGGGACCTCCATCGCTACATCGCAATGTGCAAATGTCATCCCGGTTGTGTCATACCACCGGGCGGCGGAGCGGGTCAGCCACAGCTGTACCGGGGCTCGGCCAGGTACTTCCAGGTGAACTTTTCCCGCTTGACGACCTTCCCGTCACGGTGGAAGAGCCGGAACGCGTCCTGGGTGAACCCGTCGATGCCGTTGGTGGGGATGCAGGACGGACCCGGCTGAAGCTTGATCACCTTTGGCTTGGTGATGTTGCGGCGCGGACTCCACTCCGTCGTCACCCGGTCGTAGACCTTGGTCCCCCAGATCGACACCGTGATCGAACTGGAGGTGTACGACGTGTCGATCAGCACGCCGTACGGGCTGTCGTTGCGGAACTTGAAGTCGAGGTCCGGCCAGAAGATGGTCGACTCGATGACCGGTGGATAGCGGCTGAACCAGTACGAGTGCGGCTTGTGCTCCACGTCCTCCAGCCCGGCGTAGTAGGTCGCGTTGAAGAGCGTGGTGGTGAACTGCGAGGTGCCGCCGCCGACCCCCGGCACGAGCTTGCCGTCCAGGATGACCGGCGCGTCGCGGTAGCCCTGGGCGTAGCCACGCTCCCCGGTGTGCCCGTTGAGCGAGAACGTCTCCCCGGGCCTGACCACCGTGCCGTCCACCTTGCGGGCGATCGTCATGATGTTCTGGCTGCGCGGCGAGCCGGCGCCACCGGTGAACCTGGTGGTGAAGGTGGAGACCCGTTCCTTGATCCCCATCTTCCCCAGGTCGGCCGCGCTGAGCTTCGGTTCGACGGGCGTGAGCTGTGCCCGTACCGTACGCCCGTCGGCCTTCGGCAAGACGGCCATCAGGTCCCGGGCGAGCGCGCCGGTGTCCACCTGTCGTCCCCCGGACCCGGCGGTGATCCGCGGCTTGTTGCCCTGGATCGACATGCCGGCGTCCTTCGGCTCCACCTCGATCTTTCCGAGCTGGCCGGCGAGTGCCGCGCGTAGCCTCTTCCCGTCGATCCGTGGGGCGATCCTGCCGTTCCTGTCGGCGGTCAGCACGAGACTCTTCGCGATCGCGGCCGGCGGGACGGTGAAGTCGCCCCGCTCGGTGGTGACCGTGACCGGGGCGGCGACCGCCGGCCTGGCCAGCTCGTCGACCAGCCGGTCGACCTCGTCGGTCGTGGTCTCCGGATGCGTCTCCACCAGTGGTATCTCCACCGGTTGGCCGCTCAGCCAGCCCGTACGCAACGCCTCCGCCGAGTCCTCGGCCCGCAGCACCCGCCCCGGCTTGGGGTAGACCGGCCGGGGAGTGGTGCCGCGGAAGGTGATCGCCGGCAGCGTCATCCGCTGCCCGGCGTCCCCGGCGATCTTCCGCAGCTCGGCGTCGAGTTTCTCGGCGTCGAGGGTCACCACGGGCTCGCTGCTCCGGGAGCCGAAGAGCAGGCTCAGCGGGCCGGGCCGGTGCGCCGCGGCCGCGGCCACGGTTGCCTCGACGTCCACCGCCAGCCCGACCGCGTCCGGCAAGACCTCGCCGGTCCGGTCGCCGATGCGTACCGGGACCGGACTGGTGAACGCCTCGGGCCGGGAGGTCAGGTCGGCGCGGAGCGTCTGCGCCGCCTCCGCCCGGCTCTTGCCGCCCAGCTCGACGCCGAGCACGGTGGTGCCCCGGGGCACCTCACCGGCGTACGCGTAGCCGGCGGTGGCGCCGCCGGCGGCGACGAGCACCGCGGTCGCGGTGCCGCCGGCGAGCAGGATGCGTCGCAGCCGGCGCCGGGGTGCGGACCTGCCCGGTGTACCCGCCGGACCGGCGGAACCGGGCCGGGACGCGGTGTCCCAGCCGACCGCTGTCGCTCCGGCACCACCGGCCGGTGCACCGTCGGGGCGCTGGTCGGCCGGCAGGGTGACGGCGGTGATCCGGATGGTGGGGCGCTCCTCGGCGGGCGTCGGAACGGCAGGCATCTGCACGGTCGGCTGCTCGTCGGCGGGCACCCTCTTGCCGTACTGACTCACGGACACCTCGATCAGGGCGATACGGCGGGCCCGGAGACGGCCCGCGCGGCAAGACCTTGACCGACTACGGTAACCAAGACTCGATCAGGACGCCGCACCCGGTCCGGCCGGAGCCGATATGGACGGCGTCCTGCCCCGTTCGGCCAGTCGAGGCGGAATACGCGAATGGTCCGATCTGCCGCACCGTTACGACCGAACATCCATGGTGTTCCGTACACCTGGGAGCTCTCGGTTCGCCACCGGGCCCGCATATGCTCCGACCGTCTACCCCCTAACGGAGGCAACCTGATGCGCCGGAACAGACGCGGACGTTCGCTTCGGGCGCTGGGTGTGCTGCTCACCAGTGGTGCGCTCGGCCTGACCAGCGGAGTCCCGGTCCTCGCCGCCGAACCTGCGGCGACACCGTTTATCAGTGAGATCCACTACGACAACGCCGGTACGGACACCGGCGAGGCCATCGAGGTCGAGGCTCCGGCCGGTACCGACCTCACCGGGTGGCAGCTCGTCCTCTACAACGGCAACGGCGGGGCACCGTACAACACCCGGACGCTGAGCGGCACGGTCCCGGCGGCCGGGGTGGTCGTTGCGACCTATCCGACCGACGGGATCCAGAACGGCTCGCCGGACGGGATCGCGCTGGTCGCGCCCGGCGGCGCGGTCGCCGAGTTCCTCAGCTACGAGGGCGGGATGACCGGGGTGGGCGGGCCGGCCGGTGGGATGGCCGCCACCGACATCGGCGTGGCCGAGGCGAGCAGCACCCCGACCGGATACTCGCTGCAGCGCATCGACGGGCAGTGGCGGGCCCCGGCCCCGAACACCTTCGGCACCCGCAACAGCGGCGGCGGAGATCCGGACCCGGATCCGGTCGGCTGCGACGTGCCGGTCAGCCACACCATCGCCCAGGTCCAGGGCACCGGCGACGCGACCCCGCTGGCCGGCACCCGGGTCACCGTCGAAGGCGTGGTCACCGCCGACCACCGAACCGGTGGATACAACGGCATCTACGTGCAGACCGCCGGCAGCGGCGGGCGGGCACCGGCCGCCGGCACCGCCTCGGACGGCATCTTCGTCTACCTGACCAGCAATGCCGCCAACCACCCGAGCGTCGATGTCGGCGACCGGGTCAGGGTCAGCGGCACCGCGAGCGAATACAACGGGCTCACCCAGGTCAGCATTGGGGCAAAGGCCGACGTGCAGGTCTGCGAGCAGGGCGTGGCACTGCCGGCCACGGTCGCGCTCTCGCTGCCGCTCGACGCGCCCGCCCGGGAGTCGGTCGAGTCGATGGTGGTCGCCCCGGTCGGCCAGTTCACCGTCTCCGAGGTCTACAACACCAACCGGTACGGCGAGGTCGTGCTCGCCGCCGGCGACCGTGCCGCGGTGATACCGACCGACATCGCCCGGCCCGGCACCGACGCGGCCCGCGACGCGGCCACGGCGAACGAGCTGGCCCGGCTGCTGGTCGACGACGGCCGGACCACCAACCTGTCCAGCGCCGGCCTGCTGCCGCCGTACCTGGCGCCGGGCAGCCCGCTGCGGGTCGGCGACAGCGTCGAGGCGTTCGGTCCGGTCGTGCTCTCGTACGGGTTCGACGAGTGGCGGCTCCAGCCGACCACCCCGGTCAGCGCCGACACCCCGCCGGCCGCGCGGACCAGCTTCAAGATCACCAACCCGCGTACGCCGGCACCGGCCGGAGTCGGCGGCGACCTGAAGGTCGGCGCCTTCAACGTGCTGAACTACTTCGTGCACTTCGGCGGCGACGCCCGGGGTGCCGCCGACGAGGCGGCGCTCGCCAAGCAGGAGGCGAAGATCGTCTCGGCGATCAACGCGCTCGGCGCCGACGTGGTCGCGCTCCAGGAGATCGAGAACTCGGTCCGGTTCAACACCGCCGACCCACAGCAGGCGCTCAAGCGGCTGGTCGACGCGCTGAACGCGGCGGCCGGGGCCGGCACCTGGGACTACGTGCGCAGCCCGGCGGAGCTGCCGGCGGCGGGGCAGCAGGACTTCATCACCACGGCGATCATCTTCAAACCGGCGAAGGCGCAGCCGGCCGGCCCGTCCCGGTCGGTGAACGACGAGAGCGTCTGGTTCAACGCGCGCGAGCCGATCGCGCAGACCTTCACCTCCGGCGCGCTCACCTTCACCGTGGTCGCCAACCACCTCAAGTCGAAGAGCAGCTCCGACTCGGCGACCGGCGACAACGCCGACAGCGGCGACGGGCAGGGCGCGTTCAACGGCGACCGGATCCGGCAGGCGCGGGCGCTGACCGCCTTCGTCGACCGGCTCGCCGCCGACAGCGGCAGCGACGAGGTGCTGCTGCTCGGCGACTTCAACGCGTACACCCGGGAGGACCCGATGCAGGTCCTCTACGACGCGGGGTACGCCGACCTGAACGACACCGGCAGGTCCAGTTACGTCTTCGGTGGCGAGTCCGGGTCGCTGGACCACGCGCTCGCCTCGCCGTCGCTGGCGGAGCGGGTCACCGGGGTCGACGTCTGGCAGATCAACTCGCACGAGTCGTACGCCTTCCAGTACGACGGGCACCCGGCGTTCTTCGCCCCTGACCCGTACCGGGCCAGCGACCACAACCCGATCCTGGTGGGGTTGGAGACCGGTGTCACCGGCCCGGTCGAGCTGCAACTGCTGAGCATCAACGACTTCCACGGCCGGCTGGAGTCGCCGGGCAACGCGCCCGACGGCCGGCCGGTCGGCGGGGCCGCCCAGCTCGCCGGCCTGGTCGACCAGTTGCGGGCGGAGAACCCGAACACCGCGTTCGTCTCCGCCGGTGACAACATCGGCGCCTCGACCTTCGTCTCCGCGATCGACCAGGACAACCCGACGATCGACGCGCTGAACGAGATGGGGCTGGACGCCTCGGCGGTCGGCAACCACGAGTTCGACAAGGGCATCGCGGACCTGACCGGCCGGGTCACCGACCGGGCCGACTTCCCGCTGCTCGGCGCGAACGTCTACCGGGGCGACGAGCGGGCGCTGCCGGCGTACTCGGTCAGCACGGTCGGCGGGGTCCGGGTCGGCTTCGTCGGCGTGGTCACCGAGCAGACCGGTTCGCTGGTCAGCCCGGACGGCATCGCCGGGATCACCTTCCGGGAGCCGGTGGCCGAGGCGAACGCCGTGGCCGGCCAGCTCAAGGACGGCGATCCGGCCAACGGCGAGGCCGACGTGGTGGTGCTGCTCACCCACGAGGGCGCCGCGACCGAGAACATCGACTCGGCCGAGGAACTGGCGAACGATCCGGTCTTCGGGAAGTTCACCCGGGCCGACGCCACCATCGACGCGATCTTCAGCGGGCACACCCACCAGCCGTACGCCTTCGAGGTGCCGGTGCCCGGCACCGACCGCCTGCGGCCGGTGGTGCAGGCCGAGGACTACGGCAAGCGGCTCGGCCGGGTCGACCTGACCTTCGACCCGACCAGCGGCACGGTCACGGCGGCCGACGCCGGCCTGGTCGACGTGGTGGGCGCACCGCAGGACCCGGAGGTCGCCGCGATCGTGGCGGCGGCCAAGGAACGGGCCGAGGAGCTGGGACAGCAGCCGCTCGGTTCGATCACCGGGGACATCCGGCGGGCGTACAACGAGGCGGGGAACGAGGACCGGGGCAAGGAGTCGGTGCTCGGCAACTTCATCGCCGACGTGCAGCTCGCCGGCACCAGCGCGCCGGGCCGGGGCGGGGCGCAGATCGCGCTCATGAACCCGGGCGGTCTCCGCGCCGACCTGGTCTACGCCCCCGACGGGGTGGTCAGCTACGCGGAGGCGTTCTCGGTGCAGCCGTTCGCCAACGACGTGGTGACGAAGACGTTCACGGGTGCCGAGCTCAAGCAGGTGCTGGAGGAGCAGTGGCAGCCGGCGGGCGCGTCCCGGCCGGTGCTCTGGCTGGGTGTCTCCGACGGCTTCTTCTACACCTACGACCCGGAGGCGGCACAGGGCTCCCGGATCACCTCGATGTCCCTGAACGGTGTGCCGATCGACCCGGCCGGCAGCTACCGGGTGACGGTCAACTCGTTCCTGGCGGCCGGCGGGGACAACTTCGCCACCCTGGCCGGCGGCACCGACCCGTTCACCACCGGGGACAACGACCTGACCATGCTTGTCGACTACTTCGCCGAGAACTCGCCGGTCACCGCCGACCCGGAGCCGCGTTCGGCGGTCGGCCGGCCCGGGCCGCAGTGCGACACGACGATCTCCGGCCGGTACACCCGGCCACTCATCGTCTTCTCCGGGCTGACCTGCCTGGAGAACGCGACCGTCTCCGGCCCGGTCACCGTACTGCCCGGTGCGTCGCTGCGGGCGAGTGGCGGCCGGATCTCCGGTCCGGTGACCGCCACCGGATCGGAACTGCTCACCCTGAGCGGCACCACGGTCTCCGGACCGGTCACGGTGGTCGCGGCGCGCGGTCAGGTGCTTGTCGAGGAGGGCCGGGTGAGCGGACCGGTCTCGGTCGCGCTCAGCACCGGCGGGGTACGGGTCGACGGCGTCACCGTCTCCGGCCCGGTCTCGCTGGTCGGCAACACCGGCAGCCAGCCGGTGCTGGTCGCCGGCAACACCATCAGCGGGCCGCTGGCCTGCGCGGCCAACACCCCGGCGCCGGGCAACGACGGCCGGACCAACACGGTCCGGGGGCCGAAGGCCGGGCAGTGTGCCAGGCTGTGAGCGACGGTTCAGTGCCGACCGACAGTTGAGTTAGTTCGTCGCGACCGCGGGTCCGGGGCCGGTCACCGGTGCCGGACCCGCAGTCGTGTGTCGGAGGTGTCCCGGGGCCGGGAGCTGTCCGGGGCGGGAAGGACGAGGGTGAGCGGTTACCAGCCCGTACCGTTGCCGAGCGGTGCCGCCGGGACGTCCCGGGACGACCTGGTGGCCGGCCTCACCGGCTGGGTGCGGTCCCGGCCGCTGCGGGATCTGGTGGCCGCGTTCGGTGCCGAGCTGCCCGACCGGATGGCTCCGGCGGAGCTGCTGGCCTGGCTCGACGACTTCTCGGCCCGGCACTGGGACTTCCGGCGCCGGCACGGCGCGGCCGAGCGGGACGAGGTGGCGGAGACCGATCTCGCCCCCGCCGTCGCGGAGCTGGTCCGGACGGCCGCCGAGGCGCTCGGCCTGGCCGGCCCGCGTCCGGTGCCCGCCCGGCGCTACGACCACCTGCTGGTGCTGGGCGGCCTGGCCCGGTCCTGCCTGGACCGGACCGCGTACGCGGCCTGGCTGGTCGGTACCGGCACGGTCGAGGTCGGCGAGATCGCCGCACTGGGCAGCTTCCGTCCGCTCCGCCCGGTCGAGATCGACCGGCTCCACCTCCCGGCCGGCCGGACCGGCGGCGGCGCCCCCGCCGCCCAGCTCGACGGTGGATACGAGGTGGACGCGATGGAGCTGGGTGTCCGGGCCGCGTTCGGCTGCCCGGCGCCGGTGCAGCAGCGCCGCTCGGCGGGGGAGATCACCCACCGTTCCTGGTCGGTCGCGGTGTACCGGCCGGCCGCCGGGCCGGTGGTGCGGGTACTGGCCGCACCGTCGACCGAGCCGGCGACCCGGCGGGCGCACACCTCCGACACGTACCACTTCTGGGCGACGGAGTTGAGGCCGGCGCCCGGCGCCCGGTTACTCGTGCTGACCTCGCAGCTCTACGTGCCGTTCCAGCACTGCGACGCGATCCGGACGCTCGGGCTGGGCTACGGATGCCAGGTGGAGACGGTCGGGCTGGACCCGGCTCTCTTCCCGGGACACGCCTCGGCCGAGCCCGGCGCGGACCGCTATCTGCAGGAAATACGTTCCGCTATCCGGTCGATACGCAATCTGTTCGGAGTGCTCGGGGAATTACCACCCGGATACGTGCCGTAGGACGGCGCGGTATTGCACAGTCCCTTGTGGATGGCAAATCGGATTACTCGCCCGGACCCTACCAGAGTAGGGATTTGCCAACGGAGACCGCCGGATCGGCCCGGTGTGACTGGCCTAACGGACCATCTTGGTGCGCAGGGCCGAAACGGGGCAGCGCGCCGAATAAAGAAGCCCTTAAGGTTACTCCGGCGTCGCCCCACGGGGGGCAAACTCCCTATCTGGGCAGTGCGACGCGTGATCTGTTGCGAGGAGTCCCCTTGCCTCCACGTTCCATTTACCGGCCGTTCGCGCTCGCCTCGGCGGTCGCGCTCGGCGTCGGCAGTGCCGTCGTCGGCATGGCGCCGTCGCAGGCCAGTCACCCTGGCACCGGCGGCCTGCTGAGCGCCAGCAACGGCACCAACACCATCCGCTTCGAAAACGGCTCCACGCTCCGGCTCAGCACCAACCAGCCGTCCCTGATCAGCACCATGCACGGCGCATCCTGGGCGCCGGACGGCAGCCGGGCGATATTCGCCACCGAGCACGGCGAGATCGCGACGGTCCGGCACGACGACGGCAGCAACTACTGGTGGTTGTCTCCGGAGAACCCCGGAGCCGTGCGGCGTGACCCGGTCTACCGCAGCGAGGGCCTCGGCGTGCTCTGGGCGACCAAGGAGCCCGGCGTGCCGTGGCGGCTCGAGGTGCAGGTCGCCTCGGGCGGTTTCTCGCCGATCGACATCAGCCCCGTCGACGGGCGTCACTACATGGCTCCGGACTCCGGGCCCGGTGCGCTCACCGTCTACGAGACCCAGGGCGGCAGCGCCGACGCGCCCTCCGGTCGGGTGGACGTCGGGGTCTTCGACGGCCTCACCTGGACCACCATCCTGCAGGATGCGAGCGACCCGTCGATCTCGCCGAACGGCAAGAAGGTCGCCTTCGTCCGCGGCGGCCAGGTCCACGTCGCCGACATCGACGGCAGCAACGTCGTCCCGGTGACGTCGAACGCGGCCACCCACGACAACCCCACCTGGTCGCCGAATGGCGCGACCATCGCGTTCACCCAGGGCAGCGGCGTGGCGACGGCGCCCGCCGACGGCAGCGGGGCGGCGAACCCGACCACCGTGCCGGGCCTGACCGGGGTGCCGGCGTACCAGACGAGGCAGACCGACACGGTGGCCCGGCTCTCCGGTGCGAACCGGTACGGCACGGCGAGCGCCGTCTCCAAGGCCCACTGGGCGACCGCGGCCGACGAGAACGACCCGCGTCAGTTCGCGGAGTCGGTCGTGCTCTCCCGGTCGGACCTCTTCGCCGACGCGCTCGGCGGCGCGGCACTGGCCGCCGCGAAGCAGGGTCCGCTGCTGATGACCCCACCGACCGAGCTGCGCACGGACGTCCAGGCCGAGCTCCAGCGGGTGCTGCCCGCCGGAAAGACGGTCTACCTGCTCGGCGGCACCGGCGCGATCTCGACGGCGGTGGAAAACCGGATCAAGGCGCTCGGCTACCTGACCAAGCGGCTCGCCGGCATCAACCGCTACAGCACCTCGATCGCGACCGCGAACGAAATCAACCCGACCCCGGACTTCGTGCTCGCCGCGACCGGCGTCAACTTCCCCGACGCCCTCGCGGCCGGTGCGGCGGCCGGCTCGTTCAACCTGCCGGGTTACGGCTCGTCCGCGGTGGTCGTGCTCACCAACGACAACACCCTGACGACCGACACCAGGAACTACCTCGACCGGGTGTGGGGCACCTCCCTGATCGTCGGCATCGGCGGACAGGGCGCCAAGGCGACCGAGTCGTACGGCTCGTACCCGCTGATCGGCAAGAACCGTTTCGAGACGGCGCTGATGACCGCCTGGGCGTTCTTCGGCGGGACCAACTACGTCGGGGTGGCGACCGGTGCGGACTGGCCGGACGCACTCTCCGGCGGTGCGCTGATGGCGACGATCAACGGTCCGCTGCTGCTCACCCGGGGCGACCAGCCGGTGATCTCGCCGGAGGCCGAGCTCTTCCTCGACGAGCACAGCGGATCCCTGCACACCGGGCTGATCTTCGGTGGGTCGGGCGTCGTCGCGGGCGGGCAGCAGGGCTCGATCGGGGCCTGGATCAGCGGTCCGGGCGGCTTCGCTGCGGTGCAGAACCCGACCAACGTCGGTATCAGCGGTCTCGACCGGGGCGTGGCCAGCCTGTCGGCGCGGGGTGCCGAGCCGACCCGGGTCCGGACCGCCGACGAGGTGAAGGCCGCCATCGCCGGGATCGAGGAGCGCCTCGACCGGCGGTGACCGCCGGCAACAGCGGTAACCGAAACTGAAGTAGGGACGTCCGAGGGGGGCCGGTCGACCGACCGGCCCCCCTCGCCGTCCGTGCACCGACGCTAGCCGGCGGTCTCCTCGATCGCCTGCCGGAAGACGCGGGACCGGTGCGCGTAGTTGTCGAACCGGCCGTAGCTGGGCGCGGCCGGTGAGAGCAGCACCACCCCGCCGGCCGGGGTGTGCTCCCGGCCGAGTCGGACCGCCCCCATCAGGTCCTCGGCGGTCAGCGTGGTGATCGTGTCCAGGTCCTTGACCGCGTCCAGGATCCGTGGCCCGCTGTCCGGGATGCCGATCAGGGTCGCCACGACCTCCTGCCCGGCGAGGAAGTCGCGCAGCGGTGTGTAGTCCACCCCCCGGTCCTCACCGCCGACGATCACGGTCAGCGGACGCGTCGCGTACGCCTCGATGGCGTGGATCGCCGACTGCGGGATCGTCGAGAGCGAGTCGTCCACGAAGGTGATTCCTGAGGGGTCCTCGATCGGGGTGAGCCGGTGCTCGAGCACCGGCAGGGTGGCCAGGGCGGCGGCCAGCCGGTCCCGCTCGGCGGCGCAGTCGACGCCGACCGCCCTTAGCGCGGTGAGCGCGACGCAGAGGTTCCACTCGTTGTGCCGCCCGACGAGCGGCAGCGCGGTACGCGGAAAGAGCGGCCGGTCGCCGAGGTGTATCCAGCGGGCGCCGTCCGGGGCGACGGCCACGTGGAACGCCGGCTCCCCGGCTGCGTTGGATGCCGGCTCCCCTGTGGCGCCGGATGCGGTGGTCGAGCCGGCCGGGTGCAGCGGCAGCCCGGGCCGGGCACCGAGTTCGGCGCGGAGCCGGTCGTCGTGCGCGTTGAACACCACCGCGCGGGGCCCGTGCGCGACGAGGTTCAGCTTGTGCCGGTAGTACTCCGCCTCTCCGCCGGCCCAGTCCAGGTGTTCCGGGGCCAGCGAGGTGAGCACCGCCACCTCGGGCGAGTCGGTGAGGTCGGCGCACTGGTACATGGAGAGTTCGAGGACGTAGCGCCGCGCGGGGGGCAGATCGAGCACCGGGACGCCGATGTTGCCACCCATCACGTTGGGGTGGCCGGCGGCGGTGAGCAGGTGACTGATCAGGTTGGTGGTGGTGCTCTTGCCCTTGCTGCCGGTGACTCCGATCGTCGTGGCCGCGTGCTCGGCCATCCAGAGCGCCGTACCGCTGGTGATCGGGATGCCGCTTTCGCGCAGGCGTACCACCCAGGGGTGGGTCTCGCCGATCACCGGGGACCGGACCACCACGTCCGACCGGAGCAGTGCCTCCAGGGCGGCCGGGCCGGTGTGCAGCGGGGCCAGCTCGGCGAGCCGGCCCGTCCAGGGTTTGGCGGCGTACGTCTCGCGGTCCATCACCGCGACCAGGTCGGCCGTTCCGACCGGGGCGATCGCGTTGATCGCCGCGACGCCCTCCCGGCCGGTGCCCCAGACCGCGACCCGCCGGCCGCGCAGATCCGCCAGTTGCACCTGACAACTCCCTCCGGTACGCGCCCAAACTCTAGTCCCGCACCACCCGGCTCCGGGCGGGGACGTCGAGGTCGGTGAGCAGCACCGTGCCCCGACGGGCGCCACGAGTGTGAGCTGCCACACTGCGGCGGGTCGCGCCGGAAAATCGGTTGTGAGTGAGTGGCTCACTCATTAAGGTTGCCGCCGTGAACTCCCAGACCCCCTCGGGCCGGGCCCGACCGCTGCCGCCGGACGAGCGGCGCGCCGCCCTGATCACCGCAACCCTGGAGTTGATCACCGAACACGGGGTCAAGGTCACCACCCGGCAGATCGCCGAGGCGGCCGGGGTGGCCGAGGGGACCATCTTCCGGGTCTTCCCGCACAAGGACGGGCTGGTCAGGGTGGCCGTCGAGACGGCACTCGACCCGGCGCCGCTGCTGGCCGAGCTGGCGGAGATCGACCTTGACCGCCCGCTGCCGGAGCGGCTCACCGAGCTTGCCGCGATACTCCAGCGCCGGCTCACCAGCATCTTCAATCTGCTGCACTCCGTCGGTATGCACGGGCCGCCCGAAGACCCGGCGGCCCGGAGCACGGAGCGGGCGACTCCGCACCCGCCGAACGAGGAGATTCACCAGGCCGTCGTCCGGGTGCTGGAGCCGGACCGCGACCGTTTCCGCTATCCGCTTCCCGAGGTGGCCCGGCTGCTGCGCCTGCTGACCTTCGCCGGCTCGCATCCGCGGATCACCGACAACGAACCGCTGCGCCCCGAGACGATCGCCGCCGTGCTGCTGGACGGCGTACGGGAGCCGGGTGTACCGGAGCCCGGAGCGGTGGATACTGACCGACCGGACGATTCGGGGGATCGTCGATGCTGATCCGACTACTGCGTACCCATCTGCGGCCCTACGGCCGGCCGCTCGGTGCCGTGGTGCTGCTGCAACTCGTCGGCACCATGGCCACGCTCTACCTGCCCAGCCTCAACGCCGACATCATCGACCGGGGGATCGCCCGGGGCGACACCGGTTACATCGTCGGTACCGGCGGCTGGATGCTGCTGATAACCGGGGTGCAGATGG
Organism: Plantactinospora sp. WMMC1484; assembly: GCF_049315195.1. NCBI lineage: Bacteria > Bacillati > Actinomycetota > Actinomycetes > Micromonosporales > Micromonosporaceae > Plantactinospora > Plantactinospora sp. WMMC1484. Next base: position 961,678 of record NZ_CP186055.1, on the reverse strand, counting down.
CCTGCACGATCGCCGCCGTCTATCTCGGCGCCCGCACCGCGATGAGCTTCGGCCGGGACGTCCGGTCGGCGGTCTTCTCCCGGGTGATGAGCTTCTCCGGGCGCGAGGTCGGCCAGTTCGGCGCGCCCTCGCTGATCACCCGCAGCACCAACGACGTGCAGCAGGTGCAGATGCTTGTCGTGATGACCTGCACGATGCTGGTCGCGGCGCCGATCACCCTGCTCGGCGGCGTCGTCATGGCCCTGCGCGAGGACGTCGGGCTCTCCTGGCTGATGCTGGTCTGCGTACCGGTGCTGGTGCTCTCGATCGGGCTGGTGGTCCGCCGGATGGTCCCGCAGTTCCGGATGATGCAGACCCGGATCGACACCGTCAACCGGGTGCTGCGGGAGCAGATCACCGGCATCCGGGTGGTCCGGGCGTTCGTCCGCGAGCCGTACGAGACCCGCCGGTTCGAGACGGCGAACGAGGAGCTGACCGCCACGGCACTCCGGGTCGGTCGGCTGATGGCGTTGATCTTCCCGATCGTGATGCTGGTGCTCAACGCCTCCAGCGTGGCGGTGCTCTGGTTCGGCGCACACCGGATCGACTCGGGGCAGATCCAGATCGGCGCGCTGACCGCCTTCCTGAGCTACCTGATGTTCATCCTGATGTCGGTGATGATGGCGACCTTCATGCTGATCATGGTGCCGCGCGCGGCGGTCTGCGCCGAACGGATCATGGAGGTGCTCGGCACCGGATCCTCGGTCGTCCCGCCCCGGCAGCCGGTCCGCGAGGTGCCGCTCCGCGCCGAGCTGGAGCTGCGCGACGTGCGGTTCCAGTATCCGGGGGCGGCGGCTCCGGTGCTCCGGGACGTCTCCTTCACGGTCCGGGCCGGCCAGACCACGGCGATCATCGGCAGCACCGGTGCGGGCAAGAGCACCCTGCTCGGGCTGGTCCCCCGGCTCTTCGACGTCACCGGCGGTGCGGTACTGGTCGACGGGATCGACGTCCGCGAACTGGACCCGGAGCTGCTCTGGGAGCGGATCGGCCTGGTGCCGCAGCGGCCGTACCTCTTCTCCGGCACGATCGCCAGCAACCTCCGCTACGGCAGGCCGGACGCGACCGACGAGGAACTCTGGGCCAGCCTGGAGATCGCCCAGGCCCGCGACTTCGTCGAGGCGCTGCCGGAAGGGCTGGAGGCTCCGGTGGCGCAGGGCGGGACGAATCTCTCCGGCGGGCAGCGGCAACGACTGGCGATCGCCCGCGCCCTGGTCAGCCGGCCGGAGGTCTATCTCTTCGACGACTCGTTCTCCGCGCTCGACCTCGGCACCGACGCCCGGCTCCGCGCCGCGCTGCGGCCGGTCACGGCGGACGCCGCGGTGGTGATCGTGGCGCAGCGGGTCTCCACGATCCTCGACGCCGACCAGATCGTCGTGCTGGAGGGCGGGTCGGTGGTCGGCATCGGCCGGCACGCGGAACTCCTGGAGAGCTGTCCGACCTACGCCGAGATCGTCGAATCGCAGCTCACCGTGGAGGTGGCCGCATGAGCCAGCAGACGGCCAGGGCGACACCGGCCCGGCTACCCGGCGGTGCCGGCGGGCGCGGCCCGGGCTGGATGTCCACCGGGATGCCGGCCGAGAAGTCGATGGACTTCGGCCCGTCGGCCCGCCGGCTGCTGGGCCGGCTCCGGCCCTACCGGCTCCAGCTCGTCGCGGTGATCCTGCTGGCGGTCGTCAGCGTCGGGCTGTCGGTGGCCGGGCCGAAGATCCTCGGCTACGCCACCGACGTCATCTTCGCCGGGCTGATCGGCCGCCAGCTACCGGCCGGCGCCACCACCGAACAGGCGGCCGAGGCCGCCCGGGCGGCCGGCAACGACGGTTTCGCCGAGCTGCTGTCCAGGATGGACGTGGTCCCGGGCGCCGGCATCGACTTCGGGCGGCTCGGCCAGATCCTGTTGCTGGCGCTGCTGCTCTTCCTCGCCGCCAGCCTGCTCGGCTGGCTACAGGGATACATCCTCAACGGCGCGGTGCAGGGCGCGGTCCGGCAGCTCCGCTCCGACGTGGAGGCGAAGCTCAACCGGCTGCCGCTGCCGTACTTCGACGGGCAGCCCAGGGGCGAGCTGCTCAGCCGGGTCACCAACGACATCGACAACATCGCGCAGAGCCTGCAACAGACCCTCAGCCAGTTGCTCACCTCCCTGCTCACCGTGGTCGGCGTACTGGCGGTGATGTTCTGGATCTCGCCCCTGCTGGCCGTGGTGGCGCTGATCGCGGTGCCGGCGTCGGTGCTGGTCACCAAGCAGATCGCGAAGCGTTCGCAGCGGCAGTTCATCGCGCAGTGGACGCACACCGGCGCGCTGAACGGGCAGATCGAGGAGGCCTTCACCGGGCACGAGCTGGTCAAGGTCTTCGGCCGGCAGCGCGAGGTCGAGGCGGCCTTCGCCGCCAAGAACGAGGAGCTGTTCAAGGCGAGCTTCGCCGCGCAGTTCGTCTCCGGCATCATCATGCCGTCGATGATGTTCATCGGAAACCTGAGCTACGTGCTGATCGCGGTGATCGGCGGGCTGCGGGTGGCGTCCGGGGCGATGACCCTCGGCGACGTGCAGGCGTTCATCCAGTACTCCCGGCAGTTCACCCAGCCGCTCACCCAGGTCGCCTCGATGGCGAACCTGATGCAGTCCGGGGTCGCCTCGGCGGAGCGGGTCTTCGACGTGCTCGACACCGACGAGCAGAGCCCGGACCCGGCCGAGCCGGCCCGGCTCACCGAGCGGCGCGGCCGGGTCGAGTTCGCGCACGTCTCCTTCCGGTACGAACCGGAGAAACCACTGATCGACGACCTCTCCCTGGTCGCCGAGCCGGGGCAGACGGTGGCGATCGTCGGCCCGACCGGCGCCGGCAAGACCACCCTGGTCAATCTGATCATGCGCTTCTACGAGCTCGACGCCGGGCGGATCACCCTGGACGGGGTCGACCTGACCGAGCTGCGCCGGGACACGCTCCGCGGCGAGATCGGCATGGTGCTCCAGGACACCTGGCTCTTCGGCGGGACCATCCGGGACAACATCGCATACGGCAACCCGGAGGCGAGCGAGGAGCAGATCCTCGAGGCGGCGAGGGCGACCTTCGTGGACCGGTTCGTCCGGAGCCTGCCGGACGGCTACGACACCGTCATCGACGAGGAGGGCAACAACGTCAGCGCCGGTGAGAAGCAGCTCATCACCATCGCCCGGGCGTTCCTGGCCGACCCGTCGCTACTGATCCTGGACGAGGCGACGAGTTCGGTCGACACCCGCACCGAGGTGCTGCTGCAACGGGCCATGGCCGCGCTGCGGGCGGACCGGACGAGCTTCGTGATCGCGCACCGGCTCTCCACCATCCGGGACGCCGACCTGATCCTGGTGATGGAGGGCGGCCGGATCGTCGAGCAGGGCAGCCATGCCGAGCTGCTCGCCGCGCAGGGCGCGTACGCCCGCCTCTACCAGGCGCAGTTCACCCAGCCGGTCGCCGACGTGGAGCCGGTCGGGGCGGCGGCCCCCGCCGGCCCACCCCGGCCGAGGGGGTGACGACCGGCGGGCGGACGAGGCGGTGCCGAGAGCAAGCAGTCGGAGCAGCGCCGGAGCGACGGTTCAGAGCAGCTGCTCGATGGTGATGGGCAGGGAGCGGATCCGCCGGCCGGTGGCGTGGTGGACGGCGTTGGCGATCGCGGCGGAGATGCCGGGTAGGCCGACCTCGCCGACCCCCTTGGTGCCGATCGGGGTGAGCCGGTCGGGTGCGCCGACGAAGACGACGTCCACCTCGCCGATGTCGGCCTGCACCGGCACCAGGTAGTCGCCGAGGTTGGCGTTGCCGATCCGGCCGGTGCGGGCGTCGGTCAGGGTCTCCTCGAAGAGCGCCTGGCCGATCCCGCCGACCGTCCCGCCGAGAATCTGGCTGCGGGCCAGCTTCTCGTTGAGGATCCGGCCGCCGTCGACCACCGCGACCACCCGGGGGATCCGCAGCAGCCCGAGGTCGGGGTCGACGTGCACCTCGACGAACTTCGCGGCGAAGGCGCCGGCCGGCGCCATCCCCACCTGCTGCGCCTCGGGCGGGGCGCTCGCCGCCTCGGCGGTCAGCTCGTCGAGCCCGTGCCGGGTCAGGATCGCGACGTAGCTCTCGCCCCGCCCGGGATCCGCCCGCTGGTGGATGCGTCCGTCGCCGACCGCGACATCGTCGATCGTGCAGCCGCGTAGCGGTGACTCGGGATCGTCCGCGACGGTGTCGAGGAAGCGCCCGATCAGCTCGCGGCAGCTCGCGTAGACGGCGTTGCCGAGCGCGCCGGTCAGCCCCGACCCGCCGGCCTGCGGTGACCAGGGCATCTCGGAGTCGCCGAGGTCGAACCGGACCTGGGCCAGGTCCAGCCCGAGCAGCTCCGCCGAGAGCTGCCGCATCACCGTGTAGGTACCGGTGCCGATGTCGGTGGCGGCGCTGCTGACCTGGGCGGTGCCGTCCCGACCGATGCCGGCGCGGGCCTCGCAGCGCACCTGCCACCACAGGTAACTCACCCCGGCCATGCCGTAGCCGACCAGCCACCGGCCGTCCCGCATCGCCCCGATCCCCGGGTCGCGGCGGGACCAGCCGAACCGTTCCGCGCCCACCTCGTAGCACTCCCGCAGCGCCTTGCTCGACCAGGGCAGGCCGTACTGCGGCTGTGTCTCGGCGTAGTTGCGCAGCCGCAGCTCCAGCGGATCCATGCCGAGGCGGTAGGAGAGTTCGTCGAGCGCCGACTCCAGCGCGAAGTTGCCCTGCGCCTCCCCGGGTGCCCGCATCGAGCCCGGACAGGGGATGTTGAGCCGCCGCTGCCGGTCCCGGTGCGCCACGTTCGGGCAGGCGTACGAGTTGCCGCTGACCGCCGCCACCGGCTCCGGGTTCTCGTCCTCCATCGCCACGGTCTGCAGCGACTCGTGCTCGATCGCGACCAGTTCGCCGCTGCGCCGGGCGCCGATGCGGATCGTCTGCACCGTGTCGGGCCGGTGCCCGACGCCGGTGAACATCTCCGGGCGGGAGAGCACCAGCTTCACCGGCCGCCCCACGGTACGGGCGGCGAGCACGGCCAGGATCACGTGCTGCCAGACCCGCAGACCGGAGCCGAAGCCGCCGCCGACGTACTTCGCGTACACCCGCACCGCCGGCTCCGGCAGCCCGAACACCTCGGCGATCGTGCTGCGTACGTTGGCGGGCCACTGTGTCGAGTCGTGCACGGTGACCCGGTCGCCCTCCCAGGCCGCCACGGTGGCGAAGAGCCCCAGGGGATTGTTGGTGTTCTCCGCGGTCCGGTAGGTCGCCTCGTGCACGACGTCGGCGGTGCCGAGCGCGGCCGCGACATCCCCCCGCTCGGCGTCCATGTCGAACGGGTTCGTGAGCACGTTTCCCCGCGGGTCGTCGATCTCCAGCACCGGGTCGGCGCGTTCGTAGTCGACGGTGACGGCGCGGGCCGCCGCGGCCGCCTGGTACGGCCGCTCGGCGACCACCACCGCCACGTACTGCCCGTTGTGCAGGATCCGGTCGTCCTGCAGCGGCGGGGGCGGGGTCGGCCCGAGGTTGTTCTCCGGCCCCCGGTTGAGCCGGGGTGCGGTGCGGTGGGTGAGTACCGCCAGCACGCCGGGCATGGCCTCGGCGGCGGCGGTGTCGACGGCCCGGATCCGCCCGGCGGCGATGGTGCTGCGGACCGGCGCCGCGTGCGCCATCCCCGGATAGCTGACGTCGGAGGGGTACGCTGCCGCGCCCGTCACCTTCAGCGGCCCGTCCACCCGGTCGATGCCGGCCCCGACCACGGTGGTCGGCTCGGTCATGGTCACGGCCGCTCCTCCGCCACGGTCTCCAGCGCCCGCACGATCGTGCGCCGGGCCAGTTCCGGTTTGAACGCCGTGCCGGGCACGACGAAGACGTCCCGCAACTCGGCGGCTGCCGCCGCCCGGAACGTCTCGGCGACCGCCGGGGCACCGGTCAGCACCTGCTCGGCCGCGCGTGCCCGCCACGGTACGGTCCCCACCCCGCCGAGCCCGATTCGGGCTTCGGCGATCATGCCCTGCTCGAGCACGAGCACGGCGGCGACCGAGACCAGGGCGAACTCGTACGAGGCGCGGTCGCGTACCTTGAGGTAGCCCGACCGCGCCGCCGCCGGCAGCAACGGGACGGTCACCGCGGTCACCAGGTCGCCGTGCCGCAGCACCGTCTCGACGTCCGGCCGGTCGCCGGGCAGCACATAGAACTCGGTAAGCGGGATCTCGCGCTCGCCGTCGACGCCCCGGACGTGCACCACCGCGTCCAGCGCCACCAGCGGTACGCAGAGATCCGAGGCGTGCAGTGCGATACAGCTCTCGCCCGCACCGAGGATGGCGTGCATCCGCGCCGCCGCACCGGTGATGGCCGCGCAGCCGGACGACGGCGTCCGCTTGTTGCAGTCCGGCACGGTCGGATCCCGGAAGTAGCGGCAGCGGGTGCGTTGCAGGAGGTTCCCGCCGATCGTCGCCATGTTGCGGAGCTGGGGCGACGCTCCGGCGAGCAGCGCCGTGCGGACCAGCGGGAGGCGCCGGGCCACGGTCGGGTCGGCGGCCATCTCCTCCATCGTGGTCAACGCGCCGACCCGCAGCGTCCGGTCGTCGGCGGTGATCCCGGTCAGCGGCAGCCGGGTGATGTCGACCAGCCGCTCCGGGTCGAGGATGCCGTCCTTGAGCATCAGGTCGACCTGGGTGGTGCCGCCGGCCAGGAACTGGGCGGCGGGGTCGGCGCTGACCAGCGCCACCGCGGCGCCCACGTCGTCGGGGCGCAGGTATTCGAAGGCACGCACGGCTACCGAACCCCCGCCCCGGCGGCCTCGCGGATGGCGGCGAGGATGTTCGGGTACGCGCCGCAGCGGCAGATGTTGCCGCTCATGAACTCGCGGATCTCCTCGTCGGAGCCGGCGCGTCCCTCACGGAGCAGCGCGACCGCCGACATGATCTGCCCCGGGGTGCAGTAGCCGCACTGGAAGCCGTCGTGGCGGAGGAACGCCTCCTGCAGCGGGTGCCCGTGCCCGTCGACGGCCAGGCCCTCGATGGTGGTCACCTGCCGCCCGTCGCACTGGGCGGCGAGGGTGAGGCAGGCGAGCACCCGCCGGTCGTCGAGGAGCACCGTGCAGGCGCCGCAGGCACCCTGGTCGCAGCCCTTCTTGGTGCCCACCAGACCGAGGTCGTCGCGGAGCGCGTCGAGCAGGGTCACCCGGCCGTCCAACCGCAGCCCGTGGTCGGCGCCGTTCACGGTGAGGGTCAGCGCGACCTCGGCTCCGGTCGGCGCGGGCGGGCGTGTCCGCTTCCCGGTCCCGTCTTCTCGACTCACGTCTCCTCCATCGGCTGGATGGCCCCATCACCGGCAAAGAGGAGTATTCCGCGCGATTCACGTCAGTATCGAAATATCGACCAAGGAGCATGCGCCGGGTGCCGCACGGCGTCCGCCCGGCCCCCTAGATCCGGGCGAGCGCGGCGCGGAGCGGATCCAGGCCGATCGAGCCGAGGTTCAGCGCCGCCCGGTGAAACTCCTTCAGGTCGAAGTCGGCACCCTTGCGGGCCTTTGCGTCGGCCCGGGCCTGCAGCCAGATCCGCTCACCGACCTTGTACGACGGTGCCTGCCCCGGCCAGCCCAGGTAGCGGTTCAGCTCGAAGCGCAGGTTCTCGTCCGGCACCCGGCAGTGCCCCCGCATGAACTCCCAGCCCAGCTCCGGGGTCCAGCGCTCACCCGGGTGGAAGCCGAACGGGTTGTCGCGGGGAATCTCCAGCTCCAGGTGCATGCCGATGTCCACGATCACCCGGGCCGCCCGGAACGCCTGCCCGTCGAGCATCCCGAGCCGGTCACCGGGGTCGGCCAGGTAGCCCAGCTCGTCCATCAGCCGCTCGGAGTAGAGCGCCCACCCCTCGCCGTGCCCGGAGGTCCAGCAGAGCAGTCGCTGCCAGCGGTTGAGCAGGTCGGCGCGGACCTGGGTCTGTGCCACCTGGAGGTGGTGGCCGGGCACGCCCTCGTGGAAGACGGTGGTCACCTCGCGCCAGGTCGAGAACTCGGTGATGCCCTGCGGCACCGCCCACCACATCCGGCCCGGCCGGGAGAAGTCCTCGCTCGGGCCGGTGTAGTAGATGCCGCCGTCGCTGGTCGGCGCGAGGCAGCACTCGATCCGGCGTACCTGCTCGGGGATGTCGAAGTGGGTGCCGTGCAGCTCGGCGACCGCCTTGTCGGCCAGCGCCTGCATCCAGTCGCGGAACGCCTCCTTGCCCTGGATCCGCCGGGCCGGGTCGGCGTCGAGGGCGGCCACCGCCGCGTCCACGGCGGCGCCCGGACCGGCGATCTCCGCCGCCACCGCGCGCATCTCGGCCTCCAGCCGGGCCAGCTCCTCGAACCCCCAGGCGTACGTCTCGGCAAGGTCGACCCTGGCGCCGAGGAAGTACTGCGAGGCGAGCTCGTAGCGGTCCCGCCCGGCCGCCTGCCTGGCCCGGCCCAGCGGGGCGAGTTCGTCGCGGAGGAAGTGCCCGAACTCAGCGGTGGCGGCGGTGGCCGCGGCCGCGCCCCGGCGCAGGTCGGCGGCGAGCGCCGGCTCGGCCTCCAGCCGCTCGGCGAGGCTGTGGAAGAAGTTGTCGCCGTCCGGGTCGGTCCAGATGTGGCACTGCTTGGCGACCTCGAGAATCTGCGCCCGGGGGCTGACGTGCCCGGCCCCGGCCGCCGTCCGCAGCGTGGTCTTGTAGCCGTCGAGCGCGCCCGCGAACTGGTTGAGCCGGGCGGCGACGTTACCAACCGCCTCGGCGCCCTCGGTCGGCATCAGGTCGAAGACCTGCCGCAGCTCGTGCAGCCCGCTGGCGATGACGTTGAGCTCGCTCGTCGTCTCGCCGGCCTCGTAGCGGGCCACCTCCAGGCCCAACCGCTCCTGCATCGCCTCCTTGGCGGTCCGTTCCGCCTCGGAGTCCGGCTCGGTGCCGTCGAGTTCGGCCAGCGTACGCCGGGTCAGCTCGGCCTGCGCCGCGTAGCCGTCCGGCGAGAGGTCGCCGAGCTGGTCGTCGTAGCCTCCGATGCCGACGAAGGTCGCGCCGGCCGGATTGAGCCGGGCCCACTCGTCGACGTAGCGGTCGGCCAACTCGTTGATTCGTCCCACGCCCACGACCCTACGTGATCGATGCCGTCGCGCTCATCCGCGATACGCCGGGTAGGGCCGCGCGGGTCGCGGAGGTCGTCGCGCCGACACCGCGCCGTGCCGCCGGTCCGGTCAGGGCAGCAGTTCGCGCGGGTGAAAGTCGATCTTGGAGGTCGACGGGAGGGACCCATTTATGCGAGTGGTGTGTCACCGAACACGAGGTCCGGAAATCGCGCGACAATGTCGTACCCCTGGCGCAGAGTGTCAGGGGTGAGCGCCGTTATCACCCCTGACACCGTCGCCCTCCGGTCGTGGCTTCCGGGCTTCGTCGCGCTCGGTGCCATCTGGGGATCGAGCTTCCTCTTCATCAAGGTCGGCATCAGCGAGCTGCACCCGGTCCACGTCACCCTCGGCCGGGTCGGCGCGGGCGCGCTCACCCTGCTCGTGGTGCTCGCGGTGCTCCGCGACCGGCTGCCCCGGGACCCGGTGCTCTGGCTGCACACCGCCGTCCTGGCGGCGGTCGGGGTCGCGCTGCCGTTCACCCTCTTCGGCTACGGCGAGCAGCGGGTCTCCTCGATGCTCGCCGGCATCTGGAACGCGACGACCCCGCTGCTGGTGCTGCCGCTGGCGGTGTTGGTCTTCCGCACCGAGCGGATGACCGCCCGTCGGGCCGCCGGGCTCGGCCTCGGCTTCGCCGGGGTGCTCGTGGTGCTCGGAGTGTGGCGAGGGCTCGGCGGTGCGGAGTTCACCGGCCAGTTGATGTGCCTCGCGGCGGCGGCCTGCTACGGGGTGTCGATCCCCTACCAGAGGCGGTTCCTCGCGGGCCGGGCCGAGTCCGGGCTGGCGATCTCCGTCGCGCAGTTGCTGATGGCGACGGCACAGCTCGCGATCGCCGCGCCGCTGATCGCCGGTGCCCCGCCGGTGCCGACCCGGCTCTCGGCCGAGGTGGTCGCCAGCGTGCTGGCGTTGGGCGCGCTCGGCACCGGTCTCGCCTTCGTGATCAACATGCGCAACATCCGGCTGGCTGGCGCGAGCACGGCGTCGATGGTCACCTACGTCATCCCGGTCTTCGCGGTGCTGATCGGCGTGCTCGCGCTCGGTGAGCACCTTGCCTGGTACCAGCCGGTCGGCGCGGCGATCGTGCTGGCCGGGGTGGCGGTGTCGCAGGGACTCTTTTCCGGCCGGCGGCGTCGCCCCGTCGCACCGCCGGCCGTCGCCCCGGACCGGTGGCAGGTACGCCGGCACAGATCCCGGCGCAGCTGGCGACCCCGTCCGCCCGTGCGTGCCGAACCCCGAGCGCGTGTGACGAACCGGTCAGCCCACGTGTGAGCCGGTCCAGTCGACCAGTTCCCCGGCCGACCAGGTGTTGACGACCCGCTCCGCCGGTACGCCGCACCGGGCCGCCCGCTCGCAGCCGAACCGCTGCCAGTCGAGCTGCCCGGGGGCGTGCGCGTCGGTGTCGATGGCGAACCGGCAGCCCGCCTCCACGGCCAGCCGGATCAGCCGCTTCGGCGGGTCCTGCCGCTCCGGCCGGGAGTTGATCTCGACGGCCTTGTCGTGCTCGGCGCAGGCGGCGAAGACGGCCTCGGCGTCGAAGTCGCTCGGCGGCCGGGTGCGGGCCCGGTGCCCCCGGTCGCCGGGACCGGTGACCCCGGGCGGCCGGGACGAGACCATCCGCCCGGTGCAGTGCCCGAGGATGTCCAGGTGCGGGTTGGCGATCGCCGCCAGCATCCGCTTCGTCATCCGCGCCCTCGGATCCCGCAGATTGCTGTGCACCGAGCCGACCACCACGTCGAGGCGGGCCAGCAGCTCCTCGTCCTGGTCCAGCGAGCCGTCCTCGAGGATGTCGACCTCGATGCCGGTGAGGATCCGGAAGCCCTCCGGCAGCGCGTCGTTGACGGCGGCGACATGGTCGAGCTGCCGGCGCAGCCGGGCGGCGGTGAGGCCCCGGGCGACGGTCAGCCGGGGAGAGTGGTCGGTGAGTACCAGATATTCGTGGCCCAGCTCGACGGCGGCGAGTGCCATCTCCTCGATCGGCGAGCCCCCGTCGGACCAGTCGGAGTGGCTGTGGCAGTCGCCGCGCAGCGCCGCCCGCAGCGCGGTGGCCTCCTCGTCCAGGTCGAGCCCCTCGGTGGCGTGCAACCGGCGGAGATAGACCGGCTCCTCGCCGCGCAGCGACTCGGTGACGGTCCGCGCGGTCACGTCGCCGACACCGGAGAGTTCGGTCAGGGTGCCCGCCCCGGCCCGGGTCGCCAGCTCCTCGGCGGGCAGCTCGGCCAGGGTCCTGGCGGCCGACCGGAACGCCCGGACCCGGTAGGTCGCCTCGTTCGCCCGCTCCAGCAGGAAGGCGATCCGGCGCAGGTCGGCAACGGGATCCCGCTCGGTCATGGGCCCACGGTAGTCGCCTCGTCGATCGACCGGTCCCGTACCCTGGCGGTCGTGCGCACGATCGACTGGGTTGACGGTGCCGTCGAACTGATCGACCAGACCGCCCTGCCGGGCCGGCTCACGATCCTGCGGATCGACACCGTCGAGGAGCTGGTCGCGGCGATCCGGCGGCTCGCCGTACGCGGCGCTCCCGCCCTCGGCGTGGCCGGTGCGCTCGGCGTCGCGCTCGCCGCCCGGCAACCTGGCGATGTCGCGTCGGCGGTACGCCGACTGGAGACCGCGCGCCCGACGGCAGTGAACCTGGCCCGAGGCGTACGCCGGGCCGCCGCCCGGCTGCCGGAGGGGGCCGACGCGGTCCTCGCCGAGGCGCTGGCCGTTCGGGACGAGGAGATCGCCGCCTCCGCCGCGATGGCCGCCCGGGGTGCGGACCTGCTCGCCGAGCTCTGCGGTGCCCGGCCACGGCTGCTCACCCACTGCAACACCGGCGCACTGGCGGCGGTGGTCGGCGGCACCGCGCTCGGGGCGGTGCTGGAGCTGCACCGGCGGGACGCGCTCGGCGCGGTACTTGCCAGCGAGACCCGGCCGCTGTTGCAGGGGGCCCGGCTCACCGCCTGGGAGCTGGGCCGGGCCGGGGTGCCGTACCGGGTGGCGGTGGACGGGGCGGGCCCGTTCCTGATGGCCCGGGGCGAGGTCGACGGGGTGGTGCTGGGCGCGGACCGGATCTGCGCCAACGGCGACGTGATCAACAAGATCGGCACGTACGCGCACGCCCTCGGCGCCCGCCGGGCCGGCATCCCGTTCGTCGTCGTCGCGCCGGAGTCGACGGTCGACCCCGACACGGCCGGCGGCGAAGAGGTCGAGATCGAGGACCGGGGCGCCGACGAGGTGCTCTCGCCGTCGACGCGGCCCGACGGGGTCGACGCGGTCAACCCCGCCTTCGACGTGACGCCGCACGAGCTGGTCACGGCCATCGTCACCGAGCGACGGGTGATCAGGCTGGATCGGGCGGAGCGGGTCTGACCCCGGTGACCGTACGCCGGTCGCCGGAGACCCGGGTAACCCAGCCACCCGAGCGGCCCAGCCGGAGCAGCGCGTCCGGCCGGGCCGGCAACTCCACGGGGATGCCCGCCCGGGGTGGCCAGGCCCGCCGGGCCGCCGAGCCGGGCGCCAGCCAGCCCCGCAGCGCACCGATCGGGTCCGCCGAGCCGACCGCCGCGCGGGCCTGCTCGAGCGCGTCCAGTACGGCGTCCAGGGCCGGGCCGACCGCGAGCGCGTTGCCGCCGCACATCGCCGCCACCAGGTCCGGCCGGGTCGCGGCGACCCGGGTGCCGTCCCGGAACGAGCCGGCGGCCAGGGTGCCGGCGAGCGGGTCGTCGGCGGCGACCGCCGCGATCGCGGTGGCCAGCAGGTGCGGTACGTGGCTGACGGCGGCCACCGCCCGGTCGTGCTCGGCGGCGACCGCCGGCACCACCCGGGCGCCGAGCGTGGCGACCAGCGCCGCCAGCTCCAGCCAGTCGGCGACCGAGGTCTCCTCCGGTTCGAGGCAGAGCACCCAGGCGCAGTCGGTGAAGAGCGCCGGGTCGGCGGCACCGAACCCGGAGGTCTCCCGGCCGGCCATCGGATGCCCACCGACGAATCCGGCGCGCCGGTCGGCGCCGTCGCCTGGATGTGCGTCGGCCGGGCGGTCGTCGTCCCGGCGCCTGCCGCCCAGATGCTCGTGGACCAGCAGGCGTACCGGCTCCTTCACCGAGGTGACGTCGGTGAGCAGTCCGGTGTATCCGGCGGCGGAGAGTTCGTCGAGGACCCCGGCGACCGCCGGCAGCGGGACGGCGATCACCACCAGGTCGGCGGTGGCCACCGCGTCGCGTACCGTCCGGGCGATCTGCCAGCGCTGTGCCGGCGGCGCCTGTGCGGCGGCGGTCCGGGCGGTGGCCCTGGTTGCCGGATCGGCGTCGTAGCCGAGCACCGCATGACCGGTCGAGGCCAGTGCCCGGAGCACCGAGCCGCCGATGAGACCGAGCCCGATCACCGCGACGTCCACGCCCGGAACTCTCGCACACCATGAGAGGTCACGGTGCTGCCGGGCAGCCGGCGCGGCTACGGTGCCGCCGGGCAGCCGTTCGCCGCCCGCCAGCTCCTGACCTTGGCCGCCGGTGACGTGTTCCGCTTCTTGCGCCAGGCGTCCAGGAACGACGCCGGCCAGACCACGCCGCGTCGGATCCACCAGTCGGCGGTCTTCTGGCACGGCGGCGAGATGCCGAAGTGCAGATGGCAGACGTTGTTGGCGTTGCCGGTCCGGCCGACCGTGCCGACCTGCTGGCCGGCGCGGACCCGGACGCCCGCCTCGATGCCGCCGGAGACGCTCGTCAGGTGCGAGCCGTAGTAGCGCACGCCGTCGTCACCGAGCAACGAGACCGACTTGCCGCCGTTCTCCGGCCCCTGCGGACCGGACTTGCTGTAGCGGTCGATCCGGCTCACCTCGAGGATCCGGCCACCGGTCACGGCGACCACCGGTGAGCCGCAGTTGGCGAAGATGTCGGTGGCCGGGTACGCGGAATGGGTCGGGTGGTAGGCGACGTTCCCCGTCTGCACGGGGAAGACGTAGCGGTCGTTGCCGCTGGTCGTCGGCGGTGCGGCCGTCGGCTTCCGCGACGGCGTACGGCTCGGCGTGGCACCGGCGGTCGGCGTGGGCGCGGCGGTGGGCGTACCGTCGGCGGTCGCGCTCGGCGTGGACCGGTCCAGCGGCGCGAAGACCGGTGTGCCCGTCGGCTGCCGCGTCTCGGCGCAGCCTGCGACAAGCGCCGTCAGCAGCAGTACGGCGACCGGATACGCCCGACGCCGACGGACCCGACCCGGGCCCGCAGATCCTCCCCATGGCATCCGGTCATAGTGACAGACCGATCCCGAGCGCGCCGGCCCGGAATCATCGGCGTCGCCGGGCGTGCGGCCGGCGGTCGGATCCGCCGGGCGCCGGGTGCCGGCCGGGTAGGCTGCGAGGCGGTGCACCACGCGTACGGCCACGAGGTACGGCCACCGCGGCCACGAGGTACGGCCACGGCGTGACGGCGACCCGGCACGGTCGCCTCGGCCGGGCGGTCACGGCGGATGGTGGCGGGGAAGGAGCGGGCGTCATGGCGGAACAGCGGGCTTTCCAGCCCCGGTCCGGCCTGCCCCACCCCGGCCTGCCCCACCCCGGGCTGGACCAGCCCGGCCAGTCCGGTCCGCCGACCCAGCCGGGCGTACTCCGGTTCGGCGCCCCGACCCAGCCGGACGCGATCCGGCCGATGAGCCAGCCGGGGGTGACCGAGCAGACCGAGCAGAACGTGACTCAGCAGGGCGTGCTCCAACCCGGCACGCCGTACCGGACTCTCACTCCGCCCGGTGCGGGGCAGGTGTGGCAGGCACGGCATTCTGGGCACAGCCCCTCCGGGCTCTTTCCGGCGAGCCCACCGCCGGGGCAGACGCACCCGACCTACCGGGAGCCCCATCCGGTACGCCCCGGAGGCGTCACCGCCGCTGTCGCCGTCACCGCCGCGTGGCTGTTGGCCTTCGGGCTACTCGGTCGTGACCTGCGCGGCTACGCGCTCTGGACGCTGCTGGCCGGCGCCGTTGCCTGGCTCGTCGCGCTGCTGTTGACCAGCCGGGGCGACCGGGGAGCCGGCGCGGGCATTGCCCTGGCAACCGGGGTGGGCTGGGCGATCGCCTTCGCGGCCGTCGCGACGCGCTGGTCCACCAGCGGCGACTGGCCGTTGTGGTAGCGGGGCACCGGCCGACCGTCGGTGATCGCATGCCGCCACGGACCCGTACCGGGCGAAAACCCCTCACGATCGCGGCAAGGGGTGAGCCTACGACTGCGCTGCGCGACCGGCCTTGACGAACGGGGCGGGACTCGGCACTCTCGCGGTATGGCCTGGACAGAGCATCGGCTCGACCCCGACCGCAGCCGTCGCCGGTTGCAGCTCCTCGCCGAGCTCGCCGGGGCGAAATCGGTGCGCGAGCGCGAACATCCCCGACGTGCCCGCGCCGACCGGCTGCGTGAGTTGATCGCGACCCGCCGCCGGCTGGCGAGCTGAGCGGCCGACGACAGGCGAGCTGAGCGTCGACCCTGCCCACTTCGATTCCCCGGCTCTCCTTCGGGGCGTTGCGTGGGCTCGGCAGGTTACGACCGGATACCGTCACGCGTGACAGAGGGCCGGCTGTGGACCGAAAAGTCGGCTGTGTGGTGCGGCTGGGCGCCGCTGGGTAATTGGGGGGACCGTGTCGTACTTCGCTGCGGCCGTGGTGCGCCGCCCGTCCGGCTGGACCGCGGCAGAAGTTGATCTCAGTGGCGCCGGTGACATCGACGAGGTCGCCGACCTGCTCCGCGACGTCGACCAGGATGCCGAGATCTCCCTGCTCTTCGTCGAGTCCGACGACGCCTATCTGGCCGTCATGCGCCTGGACGAGGGCGAGGACCTGCGGGTCTTCGGTTCGGACTCGGCGTTCGCCGAGGAGTCGCGGCTCGGCGCCCTGCTGGTCGGCGACATCAAGGCTCCGGCACTGGAGATCGACGACGTTGTCGAGCCGGTGGAGCGCGGGGCGGGTAGGGCCGATGGCGACGACGACGAGGACGAGGACGAGCCGACGGTTGATCCGGACGCCGATCCGGTGGGTGACGCGGACCTCCTCGCCGACCTCGGCATATCGGCCCACCGCCTGCTCACGCTCTGCGCGCACGAGGGGATGCTGCCGGCCGACGTGACGGCGGAGATCTGCCAGGTCATCGGCTGTGCCACCGAGGTCGAGGAGCTTCGCGAGGCGTGACCGGCTCGGCAGGCCGACACCGCGGCGGAGCCGACCTGCCCGGCGAGCCACTGGTCGGGCGCCGGCACCGGCACGAGGCGTGGATGCGCCGCGCACTGGAGGTCTCCGCCGCGCCGGCCGGTCCGTCGGCGGGTGCGCCGTCGATGGGCGTGCCGGAGGTGGCGGCCGAGGCGCTGGCCGGCGACGTCCCGGTCGGCGCGGTCGTCTACGGGCCCGACGGTACGGAGTTGTCGAGCGCCCACAACGAGCGCGAGTCGACCGGTGATCCCACCGCGCATGCCGAGGTGTTGGCCCTGCGCCGAGCCGCCGCTGCTGTCGGTGCCTGGCGGCTGACCGGCTGCACTCTGGTCGTCACGCTGGAGCCGTGCACGATGTGCGCGGGTGCCCTGGTGCTCGCCCGGATCTCCACGCTCGTCTTCGGCGCGTGGGAGCCGAAGACCGGCGCCGTGGGCTCGCTCTGGGACGTCGTGCGCGACCGGCGCCTCAACCATCGCCCGGAGGTCTACGGCGGTGTACTGGAGGCCGAGTGCGCTGCCACGCTTCGCGCCTTCTTCCGCTGACTGTTGACCGTGCCGCTGCCCGACCGCGCCGCTGGCGCTTCCCGTCGGGGACGTACGGATCTCCGACGGATCTTAGAGGTTGTGCACACCCTTGTGGATAACCTTGGACGCCTGTGGAAAACTCTCGCGCCGGGTGTTGTCGCCAGCTACCGGGGCCAGGGCCGCCACCGGACAGGTTGGTGCGGGCTGCACCGGGCATGCTCAGCTCGGAGAGCGACCGGGCATGCTCAGCCCGGAGAGCGATCGGGCATGCTCAGCCCGGAGAGCGGGCCGTGCTGAGCGGCGACCGGCGGCCACTCCGCATCCGGCGGCGATCCTGACTGCGGCCCCGACCATGGGGCCTGCTGCGGTCCCGACGGCTGCGACCCGGGTTGTGGAGCCGGCTGCGACTCCGATCGTGGCACCGGCTGCGGCCCCCGTCGTGGCGCTGGCTGTGGCTCGGCGCCGATCGGTGACTCGACCGGCAGCAGCACCGTCACGACCAGCCCGCCGCCGTGCCGGGGCTCGGCCCGGACCGACCCGCCGTGCGCGGTGGCGACCGCCCGCACGATCGACAGCCCCAGCCCGAAGCCCCGTCCGCCACCGACCCGCTCCTGGCGTAACCGGCGGAACGGCTGGAACATCGTCTCGACCTCGTACCCCGGCACCACCGGCCCGGTGTTCGCCACGACCAGGGTGGCCCAGCCCTCCACCGTGCCGGTGTTGACCCAGACCTGCCCGCCGGCCGGCACGTTGTGCCGCACCGCGTTCTCCAGCAGGTTCTGGGTCAACCGCTCCAGCAGCACCGGATCACCGGCGGTGCGCGCCGGCTCCAGCTGCCGGTACACCGGCAGCTCCGTCCGCAACTGCTCCGCCACGTGCCCGACCACCTCGGCAAGGTCGAGCGGGGTACGGTCGACCACCCGCTGCTCCGAGTCGGCCAGGGTCAACAGCCCGTCGATGAGCCGTTCGTGCCGCTCGTTGACGGCCAGCAGCGTCTCGCCGAGCTGCGTCAACTCGACCGGTGCGCCCGGACGGGTGATCGCCAGCTCCAGCAGCGACCGGTTCAGCGCCAGCGGCGTACGCAGCTCGTGCGAGGCGTTGGCGACGAACCTCCGCTGCCCGTCGAAGGACTGGTCCAGCCGTTCCAGCATCAGGTCGAAGGTGTCGGCCAGCTCTTTGACCTCGTCCCGAGGGCCGTCCAGCGCGATCCGCTCGTGCAGCCCGCGGCCGGCGGTGTCGGCGCCGGCGATCCGCCGGGCGGTGCCGGTGATCTGGTGCAGGGGTTGCAGCGCCCGGCCGGCGATCAGCCAACCGAAGGCGAAGGCGGTCGCCGAGACCAGGGCCAGCGCGATACCACCCTGGGTGAGCAGCGTCTCCAGCGCGTTCTGCCGGGCCTCGTCCTGGATCCGCCGGGCGAAGACCCGGAGCTGTTCCGCGTCGCTCGGGCTGATCACCCGGTCCGGGGGCGGGTCCGGCAGCCGGGTCGCGTTCAAGGTTACCCCGAAGGTGCCGGGCATCCGCTGTTCGACGAGTACGTAGGTGACGGCGAGCAGAACCACGCCGGCGAGCAGGAAGAGGCCGCCGTAGACGAAGGTCAGGCGGGCCCGGATGGTCAGTCGTTTCACCGGATCTGATACCCCACTCCCGGCACGGTCTCGACGATCTGCGGTTCGCCGAGCTTGCGGCGCAGCTTCATCACGGTCACCCGTACCACGTTCGTGAACGGGTCGATGTGTTCGTCCCAGGCCCGTTCCAGCAGCTCCTCGGCGGAGACCACGGCGCCGCCGGCGCGCATCAGCTCGGCCAGCACCGCGAACTCCTTGCGGGAGAGTGTGACGTAGCGGCCGTCCCGGTATACCTCGTGCCGGGCCGGGTCGACCACCAGGCCACCCCGGGTCAGCTTCGGCGGGGTCGCGGGTCGGGCCCGTCGGATCAGCGCGTGCACCCGGGCGGAGAGTTCGACAAGCGCGAACGGCTTGATCAGGTAATCGTCGGCACCGAGCGCCAACCCGGCCACCCGGTCCCGTACGGCGGCCGCGGCGGTGAGCATCAGCACCCGGGTCTCGGCACCGCCCTCCACGATCGCCCGGCACACGTCGTCGCCGTGCACCACCGGCAGGTCGCGGTCGAGCACCACGACGTCGTAGTCGTTGACCCCGAGCCGTTCGAGGGCGGCGTCGCCGTCGTACGCGACGTCGACCGCGAACGCCTCCCGGCGCAGCCACTCGGCGATGGCGTCCGCCAGCAGCTTCTCGTCCTCGACCACCAGTATGCGCACCGTCCCATGGTGACTCGGCGCCGGATAACCGGGCCGTAAACGTCGACGGTTACGCCCCGGATACGCGCCTCCGGCTTGACTTCGTCCGTATCGGCCGGCGAACCGCGCCGGCCCACGGAAGGAGTTGTGCCATGCGCCGACGAATGTCGGGCATCTGGCTCGCCCTGCCCCTCCTCGGTCTCGCGCTCGCCGGCTGTGCCAGGGCCGCCGACGACGGGCCGGGGGTGGCCACCGCCGAGGGGGGCGGCGGAGCCGGCCCCACGGCGAGCGCCAGTGCCGCAGCCATGAGTGAGGACGACCGCCGCCGGGAGTTCGCGAAGTGCATGCGGGAGAACGGGGTTGAGATGCCGGACCCGGAGCCGGGCGAGGGCGGGATCCGGATCCAGCGCCGCCCCGGTGACGATCCGGCCAAGATGCAGGCGGCGATGGAGGCGTGCCGCCACCTGCTGCCCAACGGCGGCCAGCTGCAGCTCAACACGGAGCAGGTCGAGCAGTTGCGCAAGATGTCCACGTGCATGCGGGAGAACGGCGTGCCGGACTTCCCGGACCCGGGACCGGACGGCACCATGCAGCTTCCGGGCGGCGGCGCGCTGAAGATGGACGATCCGACGTTCCAGGCCGCCATGGAGAAATGCCGGGGCGAATTCCCGGTCCGGATCCGGGGTGGCGGCCAATGACGGCGGGCACCTCCGTGACCGGAGCCGGCCCTTCCGGAGAAGGGGCGGCCCCGGCCGCCGCCGAGCCGGCGGCGGCAGCTCCGGCGGCGGCAGCTCCCGCGGGCGCAGCTCCGGCGGGCGCAGCGTCGGCCGACACGGGATCGACTGCCACGGGATCGACTGCCACGGGATCGACTGCCACGGGACCGGCCCCGGCCAGCGGCAACCGGGCGGGACGGCGGCGACGGGGCGGCCGTACCCAGGCGGTGGCGGTGGTGACGACCGCCGTCGTGGCGGTCGCGGCCGGAGCCGCCGCCGCGCTCGGATTCGGCGGCGACGATCCGGGTACGGCGACCGCCAGCACCCTGCCACCGGCGAACGCCCAGGTCACCCGACAGACACTCGTCGACTCGGAAACCGCCGACGGTGAACTCGGATACGGCGAGACCCGCACCGTGGCGGCCCGCAAGGGCGGCACGGTCACCTGGACGGCCGCCGCCGGTGCCCGGATCACCCGGGGCAAGCCGCTGTACGCGCTCGACGACGCCAAGGTGGTGCTCCTCTACGGGAGCCTGCCGGCGTACCGGACGCTCCGTCCCGGCGACAGCGGGGACGACGTCGAGCAGTTCGAGAAGAATCT
This sequence comes from Plantactinospora sp. WMMC1484, assembly GCF_049315195.1. Taxonomy (NCBI): domain Bacteria; kingdom Bacillati; phylum Actinomycetota; class Actinomycetes; order Micromonosporales; family Micromonosporaceae; genus Plantactinospora; species Plantactinospora sp. WMMC1484. The sequence goes on along the minus strand of NZ_CP186055.1, from coordinate 941,266 downwards.
GAGCGCCCTCGGCTACGACGGCTTCACCGTCGACGACGACTACACCTCGGCGACGGCCGACGCGGTGCGGGAGTGGCAGGAGGACCTCGGTCTCGACGAGACCGGCCGGGTCGAGCTGGGCCAGGTCGTCTACGCGCGCGGCGAGGTGCGGGTGGAGAACACCGAGGCGGAGGTCGGCGACGCCGTGCAGCCCGGCGGGGCGGTGCTCGGCTACACCGCCACCACCCGGGTCGTCACCGTCTCCCTCGACGTCGACGACCAGCGGTTGGCCGAGCGCGGCGCCACGGTGACGGTGACGCTGCCGGACGGCGAGGAGGTGGCCGGCACCATCGCCGCGACCGAGACCGTGATCGAGACCAGCACCGGCGCCAACGGTGCCCAGGGCGAACCGGAGACGAAGATCGAGGTGACCGTGACGGCCGCCGACCCGAAGGCACTTGCCGGGTTCGACAGCGCCTCGGTCGACGTCTCCTTCACCGCCGCCCAGCGGGAAGATGTCCTCACCGTCCCGGTCGCCGCGCTGCTCGCCCTCGCCGAGGGCGGCTACGGGGTCGAGCTCGTGGAGGGCGACGTGACCCGGATCGTGGCGGTGCAGACCGGACTCTTCGCCGCCGGTCGGGTGGAGGTCTCCGGCGACGGACTGGCCGAGGGCGCGACCGTGGGGATGCCGAAGTGAGCCGCCGCACGGCAGCGGCGACCCCGGGCGCCGGGGCATCCGTCGGCACCGCCGACGGGACCGTGGTGCGCGGCAGCGACGGCGTCGTGGTGCGCGGCAGCGACGGCGTCGTGGTGCTCGACGGCGTCACGAAGGTCTATCCCGGCGGCGTCCGGGCGCTCGACGGGGTGACCCTGACGATCCGCCCGGGTGAGCTGGTGGCGATCGTCGGACCCTCCGGCTCCGGCAAGTCCACCATGCTGCACCTGATCGGCACCCTCGACCGGCCGTCGACCGGCCGGGTGCACATCGACGGGTACGACGTGGCCAAGCTCTCCGACCGCCAGCTCTCCGCACTGCGTTCCTCCCGGATCGGGTTCGTCTTCCAGCAGTTCCACCTGGCGCCGGGCGTACCGGTGCTGGACAACGTGGCGGACGGGCTGCTCTACGCCGGCGTACCCCTCGGGCAGCGGCGGCGGCGCGCGGAGGCCGCGCTGGTCCGGGTGGGTCTCGGACACCGGCTGGACCACCGGCCGCACGAGCTCTCCGGCGGCGAGCGGCAGCGGGTGGCGATCGCCCGGGCCGTGGTCGGGAACCCGGCGATACTCCTCGCCGACGAGCCGACCGGCAACCTCGACTCGGTCTCCGGTGCGGGCGTGCTCACCCTGCTGCGCGAGCTGAACGCCGCCGGTACGACGGTCGTGGTGATAACCCACGATCGGGAGATCGCGGCGAGCCTGCCCCGGCAGGTGCAGATGCGCGACGGCCGGGTGCTCCCGGACGGCGCCGGCGGCCGGATGGTCTCGAACGGCTCCGGCGGTCCCGGCGACCCGGTGGGCTCCGGCGGATCCGGCCGATTCGTCCCGATCACGTCGAGCGGGGTGGCCTGATGTCCGAACCTGTCGAACAAGACCGGCCGGCGTCCGGGACGGTCGAACCGGACCGGCCGGCGTCCGGGGCCGATGGCGGGACGCGGCCCCGGCTGGTGCCGGCCCGGCTGCGCCCCCGCGACATCCTCCGGGTCGGCGGGGTCGGGCTGCGCACCCGGCCACTGCGGGCGTTCCTCTCCGCCCTCGGCATCGCGATCGGCATCGCCGCGATGGTGTCGGTGGTGGGCATCTCGTCCTCCTCCCGCGCGGAACTGGACCGGATGCTGGACGCGCTCGGCACCAACCTGCTGACCGTCGCCCCCGGCAACACGCTCTTCGGCGACAGCGCGCAACTACCGGAGGAGTCGGTGTCGATGATCGGCCGGATCGGACCGGTCCAGCAGGTCTCCGCCACCGCGCTGCTCTCCGAGGCCCGGGTCTACCGCTCGGACCGGATCCCCGAGGTCGAGAGTGGCGGCATCGCCGCCCGCGCGACCCGGCTCGACCTGCTCGACACGGTCGGCGGGAGCGTGGCCAGTGGCACCTGGCTGAACGGGGCGACGGCGCGCTACCCGGCCGTCGTGCTCGGGGCCACCGCCGCCGAACGGCTCGGGCTGGGCAGTGCCGGACCGGACGTACAGGTCCATCTCGGCGGGCGGTGGTTCACCGTCGTCGGAATCCTGGCACCGGTGCCACTCGCCCCGGAGCTGGACCTCTCCGTGCTGCTCGGTTGGGAGGCGGCGGCCACGTACCTGGACTTCGACGGGCACCCGACCACCGTCTACACCCGGTCGGCCGAGCAGTCGGTCGAGGCGGTGCAGGCGGTACTCGGCGCCACCGCCAACCCGGAGGCGCCGAACGAGGTCAAGGTCTCCCGGCCCTCCGACGCGCTGGAGGCGCAGCAGGCCACCGACGAGGCCTTCACCGGGCTGCTCCTCGGACTCGGTGCGGTCGCGCTGCTGGTCGGCGGGGTCGGGGTGGCGAACACGATGGTGATCTCGGTGCTCGAACGGCGCGCCGAGATCGGGTTGCGCCGCTCCCTCGGCGCGACCCGGGGCCAGGTACGCACCCAGTTCCTTGCCGAGTCGCTGCTGCTCTCCGCCCTCGGCGGGGTCGGCGGGGTGCTGATCGGCATCGCGGTGACCTCGGGCTACGCCCTGTCTCGGGACTGGCCGACCGTGGTGCCGAGCTGGGCGATGGTCGGCGGGATCGGCGCGACCCTGCTGATCGGCGCCTTCGCCGGGCTCTATCCGGCGATCCGCGCCGCCCGCCTCGCCCCCACCGAAGCGCTCGCCACCCCGTAGGTGCAAGGAAGGGCCCCCGCTTATCGTTTTCTGTTGTAGCGGGGGCCCTTCCTAACCACTGTCGGGGGTCAGGCGACGATCGTGTCGAGGGCGATCTCGACCATCTGGCCGAAGGTCTGCTCCCGCTCGTGGGCGGTGGTCTGCTCGCCCCGCTTGATGTGGTCGCTCACGGTCAGCAGCGTCAGCGCCCGCGCCCGGAACCGGGCCGCGATCGTGTAGAGCGCCGCCGACTCCATCTCCACCGCCAGGACCCCGTAGTCGGCGAGGGTGTCGTAGAGGTCGGGACGATCGGTGTAGAAGGCGTCGGCGGCGAGGATCGGGCCGACCCGCATCGCGATGCCGCGCCGCTCCGCCACGTCGACCGAGGTACGCAGCAGCCCGAAGTCGGCGACCGGGGCGTAGTCGATCAGCCCGTCGAAGCGCATCCGGTTCATGTTCGAGTCGGTCGACGACCCGCTCGCAGCGATCACGTCGCGGAGCCGGAGGTCCTCGCTGAGCGCGCCGCACGAGCCGACCCGGATCAGCGACTTCACACCGTACTCGTTGATCAGCTCGTGGGCGTAGATGGAGGCGGACGGCATGCCCATCCCGGATCCCTGCACCGAGACCTCGGTGCCGGACCAGCGGCCGGTGAAGCCGAGCATGCCGCGCACCGTCGAGTAGCACGTGGCGTCCTCGAGGTAGGTCTCCGCGATCCACTTGGCCCGCAGCGGGTCGCCCGGCATCAGTACCCGCTCGGCGATCTCGCCAGGCTTGGCGCCAATGTGCGTACTCATGTGAGGTGATCCTGCCAGGTCGGCCCGCTCGATACCGCCGCGACGTCGTCCGGCGGCGTCGGGTACCCTTCTCGGCGGTGGTGTGTCCGAGTGGCCTAAGGAGCACGCCTCGAAAGCGTGTGAGGGTTTACGCCCTCCGCGGGTTCAAATCCCGCCGCCACCGCCACTGAACAGCCAAAACGCCCGGCAGGTCGGAAACGACCTACCGGGCGTTTGGCGCCGGACCCTGGGGCGCCGGGGTCAGATCCCGCAGTTCGGGGCCGACCAGGTCTGGCTCGACTTGTGTGCGACGTGGGTGTGGTCGTTGTGCCCGGGGTAGCCCGGGCCGAGGATCTCCCGGAAGCCGTGGTGACGGGCGCGCTGGGCGAGGGTGCAGAGCGAGTGTGGGCCGGCGCCGAGGTCGACCGCGTCGCCGTAGAGGTGCCGGCTGGTCGCCGAGCCGCCGACCGCGTTGTTGCAGGCGTGGCTGCGGAAGCCGCTGGTCACGACGATCGGCTGGTCACCCAGAGCGTGCCGCATGGCCTGGAGCTTCCACATGCTCACCAGGGCGTTCGCCCGGGCCTGGGAGGCCGAGACCGCACCGCCGGACCAGTTGGAGTTACAGTTGTTGAGCTCGGCGTAGCTGAAATTCTTCGGCGTGCAGTCGTTGTCCTGTAGGGCGTAGAGCCGGTCGAAGACCGCCGGGCCGGCGATCTTGTTGTTGTCGAGGTTGTAGGCGTTCTTGAAGCGCTGCACGGCGTTCGCCGTCGCCGGGCCGAAGATTCCGTCGATGGCGAGCACGTTGCCCTGGCCGGGGTAGCCGGAGATCCGGATCTGTAGCTGGCGGACGTCCTCACCGGACATTCCCTCCCGCAGCGTGCGGTTCCAGGTGTAGCAGCCGTCCGCGTGGGCCGGAGCGGCGGTGGTAGCCGCCGCGACGAGGCTGGTCGTGGCGGCGAGGGTCAACGCGGCGACCAGTCTGACGGTACGTCTGAGCATTTTGGACTCCAGACCGAAGGGGATGCGTACCGGTGATGGTGTCCACGACTTGCCCGCGTGTCAATATTTACCAACACAACTACTGATCGCGAATAATACCTTCAGGTTCGCCGCACGCCGGCCAGACCGTCACTGACCAGGAAGAACCTCCCCGGCGAGTCGACAGCGGCCCTCCGGGCGCCCTGCCTCGTTGGCCAGTCTCATCTCCGGGTCTGCGGGGTGGGCGACCCGTCTGCTTCCCTCAGGCGGGGCAGGATGAGCGGTAGTGAGCGCTCGACGAAGCTCGTGACCCGCATGTCCGGCGGCTTCTCGGCCAGGTGCTGCGGGCTGAAGTGCTCGACCCGCTCGACCTCGTGCGTCTCGACCTGGACCGGTCCGTCGTACGAGCCGAGGAAGATGCCGACCATCTCCCGGTCCGGCGCCGAGTAGAACTTCCCGACGTACTCGAGCGGCACCTCGATGCCGAGCTCCTCCCGGAGCTCCCGCCGCGCCCCCTCCTCGTACGTCTCTCCGCTGTGCAGGTGGCCGGCGGCGGCTCCGGACCAGTAGAGCGGGTACGCCTTCTTCTTCGCGGAGCGCTGGTGGAGCAGGAGCTCCCCGGACCTGTTGGCCAGCATCACGAACGCGACGCGGCAGATCAGCTCCCCCGTCGAGAATTCCTCCTTGGCGGCCTGGCCGACCACCTCGTCCTGTTCGTTGACGATGTCCCGCATCGCTGTTTCCTTCAAGGCGTCAGACCTTCCGCGCGATCATCTTGATGTGGCTGTGCACGTGTGGCGGGGCGTCGCTGTGCCCGACCTCCGGACGGTTGCGCTCGAAGTACAGGAGCGACTTCGGCCAATCCGCGTACGCGGAGACGACCACACCCTGCTCGGCGTCCGGATACGTCGGCACTACCTGGTGAACCGCCGGAACCGGGCTGAAGTCACTCCACAGCGAGACCGCGTTCACTCCGCCGGGCCGGGTCATCCGCTGCATCTTCCGGCACACGGTCAGCTTGTCCGGGACGTAGTGCAGGACCCCGTTGCACACCACCAGGTCGAAGAGTCCTTCGGGCTCGAATTCGACGATGTCGGCCTGGTGCACCGTGACCTGCACGCCGTTCTCGGCCGCGAACTGTCTGATTTTTCGCGCACCGGCTGCGCTCAGTTCGACCGCCTCGACGTCCCAGCCGAGCCGGGCGAGCCGGATCGCGTCGGCTCCCTCGCCGCTGCCCAGATCGATCGCCCGTCCCGGGCCCCGGGCGATCGCGTGACGCAGCACCTGTTGCGCCATGAGTGAGGCGCCGTGGTCGTCGGGCGAGACCGAGTAGGCGTGCGGGACGTCCCACCAGTATCTCGGTGTCGACTCGTAGCGTGCGCCGAAGAACTCCTCGATCTCGCGCACAATCGTCACACCTCGATCGGGATGGAGACCATGAACTCGCTCTCGTCGTACAGCGCCGCCAGTTCGCGTACCGCGTCGGCCCGCGACGGATCGGCCGAGATCGCCTCGGAGAGTTCCCGGGCGCCGGTCACTCCGATCTCGACGTAGCCGGGCAGCAGGTGCGAGAAGAAGGCGCGGTACTGGAGGCCCGCGAGCCCGTTGACGTAGAGTTCCCGCCCGGCCGAGTACCGATGTACGGTCGCGTCGGCCAAGCCGTCCTGCAAACGCCTGGTCAACTCTTCCGGCCGCTGCTCCCGGCGTACCGCCTCCGCCACCGAGTCGGCGAGCTCGGTCTCACCGTGGGCGCGCAGGTTGGCGCAGGCGATCCGGCACGCCCGGCTGCGCTGGTTGGTGGTGAGGTTCGTGTTCAGCAGGCGCAGCGTGTTGGCGAGGACCTGACCACGGCGGATCGTCATCAGACTCTCCACGCTCCACGAGAACATCTGGACGCTGGCGGGAAAGCGATAGGTCGCCGGGAGTTCCTGTGCGAGAAGATAGAAGAACAGGTTTTCCTTGTCCGGGTAGAAGAACCGGATGGTGTCCAGCAGTCGTGGCCGGTGTGGCAGTTCGGAGATCGCGAAGTCGTCCGCGAGTTCCCGACGGACGGCGGACTCGATCGTCTCCCTGGATATCTCGAACTCGCCGGTCAGGTTCTCCGCCGGGCGACTCCGTGAGTGGTCGAGCTGGTTGACGTAGCCGCTCACATGGGACGCCTTGCCCATCTCACGGGTCGAGTTGTGCGGCGTGTTGACCTGTAGCAACGGCTCGGGCCCGCGATCTCCCTGCCGCCAGGTCAGGATGACGACCGCGGCGAGCCAGTCGTCGCTGTTCCTGCCCTCGACCAGTACGCTGCGCCGGAAGCGTGCCGACCGGCAGACGAACGCGCCGGGTCTGCTGCCCGGAGCGCCGACGAGGACGACCTCGTGTTCCTCCCGGCTGCCCTCCACCACTTCGCGGAAGGCCGACTCCAGGTACTGATCCACCCGATCCAGGAAGTCGATGAACAGTGAGCCCTGTTCCGCGCGGGAGGGTCGGGTGACCGCCAGTTGCACCACGCGCCGGTCTTCGGGCAGCGAGAAGATGCTTCCGACGAACGGGAGCTGGTGCGGATAGGTGTAGAGGCTCCAGCGGCCGGCGGTCCCCTGTCGCAGGAGTAGCGACATCACCCGCCGTTTCGTTCGGCCGCTGCGTCGGCTGCGCTCCTTGAGCGCCTGATTGGGATCGGGAAAGTCGATCGAGAGGTCGTCGTGCACGAACGGGAGCAGTTCGTCGGCGAGGAAGACGATGTGCAGGTGGTCCCAGAACGCGTCCGGGCCGGCTCGGCTCCGCTTGAGCGTCAACGCTTTTTCCAGACACTCCGCAACCCAGTCGTTGGTGATTCCGACAATGGTCGCCGAATGGGCATCGGCGAGTAGTCGGGTCAGCCGGTGCTCGTCCGCGCCGGAGTGCGTGGCCACCAGCGGCACCATCCGTTCCGGGCGGTGCGGGCGACGGACCGTTCGGAGCGTCTCGTCCGGGCGGTGGTGGGCCGGATCGGTGTCGGAGAGTTTGTTCAGCGTCGCGGCGAGATCCACCAGGAGCCGGGTGATCACTGCGGCGAACTCGCCGGACTGCGGAGGTATCCGGCTGATGTCGACGCTCTGCCGCCGTCGTAGTTCGGCGACCCGATGGTGCACCTCGGGCGAGTCGGTCATCAGCAGGTCCGCGTCGGTCAGCAGTATCGGAAAGACGAGTGATTCGTACGGCAGCAGCCGGTGGCGGTCCCGACGTTCCACCTCCAGCACCTTGAAGATGTCCCATTCCCGGGCGCACCACTGGGAGGTGAAGTACGAGGGGGTCTGCACCGGGATCAGTGTTGCGCTACTCCGCAGGGCGGTCATGATCCGCTGTTCCCAGAGCGAGGCCGTAGCGATCTCGTCGCGGTCGAGAAACAGCCGGAGATCACGACCGGTCAACGACCTGAAGATGGCTCGGGCCTTGGTCACGATTTCGGAGATCAGTCCGCTGAAGCGTTCGTCGGCCCGGGCATAGCTGATAAAGGCATCGTACTCCCAAGGGTCGTCCCCCGGGCTCTGGATCACTTTCCGGTCCCTGTTGTCGATCGACTCGCGGTCGTCGTCGTGTGGCGCTTTCGAGATTCGTTCCGCCGCTGGCGGTCAATCCGAAGAGCAGAGCCTAATCTGCGGCCCGGCAACCTGTCATCGATCGATCAGGGACAGTGCATGACGACATACCTCGGAAAGCCGCCTAAACGTGATGGTTATTGATCTCCGGGCATGCGGCGGTGGGGTCCCCGGTTCGGCCGGGTTTTGCGATATTTGGAAAATGATCTGACGTGCGCGGCGCCCGGCGGATCAACCTGCACGGATCCGCCGGGCGCCGTCGAACTCGGGTGCGGTTACGGTGTCCAGAGGCCGAGATCGATGGTCCGGGTCAGGGTCGCCCGCTCGTCGTCGCCGTCCAGCGACCAGATCATCGCGCCGCCGAGCCGCTCGGCCCGGATGTAGAGCATCTTCTGGAGCACGACGGCCGGATCGTCGTACGTCCAGAAGGTCGTACCGTCGTAGAGCCAGGCGGTGCCGGCGCGGAGGTCGCGGTGGACCCGGAAGCCGTCCTGGCCGACCTTGGTCTTCAGCACCTTGTAGTCCTCGTAGCCCGCCTCGAACGTGGCCGGGGCGGCGCCGCCGGTGGAGGTGCCGAACAGCCCGTTGCGACCGCCGGTCACCCCGGCCCAGCCGCGCCCGTAGTACGGGATGCCCAGCACGAGCTTGCCGCGCTCGGCACCCCGGTCGAGCCAGGCGCCGATGGTGCGGTCCACCGAGAAGTCCGGCTCGGTGGCGCCGGCCGGTACCCGGAGCGCGGACTGCTGGTTGGCGATCGGCTCCCAGGTGCCGTGGAAGTCGTAGCCCTGCACGGTGGCGAAGTCCAGATTCCTGAAGACCTTCCGCACCTCGTAGCCGGCGTCGATCGCCGCCGGGTTGGCCGGCACGAACGCGGTCAGCTCGTAGTGCTTGCGGGCCGGCCGGCCGAGCGCGTCGAGCTGCCGGCGAAACTCGGCGACCAGGGCGGTGAAGTTCTGCTTGTCCTCGGGCCGGTAGACCGTGTCGACGTCACCGGCCGAGCCGGGCCACTCCCAGTCCAGGTCGATGCCGTCGAAGACCCCGGCGAGCGAGCCGGGCCCGCCGGCGCTGCCGTCCGGGTTGGGCAGGTTGCCCTTGAGGTAGAGGTCGATGCAGGAGGCGACGAACCTCCGGCGCGACTCCGGGGTCAGCGCGGCGTCCGAGAAGTGTGTCGACCAGCTCCAGCCGCCGAGCGAGATCAGCACCTTCAGGTCGGGGTGCAGCGCCTTGAGCTTCTGGAGCTGCCCGAAGTTGCCGTTGAGCGGCTCGCCCCAGGTGTCGGCGACGCCGTCCACGCTCTCCTCGGCGGGGACCGGCCGCTGGTAGTCGGCCCAGGCGTCGCTCTCGCCGGGCCCGCCGTCGACATAGCAGCGGCCGTCCGGGCTGACATTGCCGAAGGCGTAGTTGAGGTGGGTGAGCCGGCCCGCGGCGCCGGAGTCGTGGAGCTTCTTGATCGTGAAGGCCCGGCCGTAGATGCCCCACTGGGTGAAGTAGCCGACCTTGACGAAGTCGCCCCGCTGGCCACCGTCGTGCCTGGCCGGCACGCCGGGGGCGGCCGAAGCCGGGGGTACGGCGATGCCGGCCAGCACGGCGGCGAGGGCGCCGACCGCGGTGGCGGTGCTGAGTCGACGGAGGACGGATCCGCGCATATGCACTCCTGGAAGGGGGATGGAGCGTCGGCAGAACAGTTAGGAAACTTTCCGGTGCTCTGAAAGGTATGGCCCGGAGGTGAGGTGGTCAAGTGTGCCGAGGCGCATCGCACTGAAGGCGTCGCGGTCGGTAGTTAAAGAACATTTAGGAATCCGTACTGATCCACTTCGGAGGTGCGGCCCGTACCCCTCGGTGGCTGCGACCGGGCAGCGGACGAGACGAGGGAGCGGTGTATGTACAGGCGACGCAGGACGACCGGCCGGGGGCGGAAGGTCTTCCTCGGTGTGGCGGCGGCGGCCCTGCTCGGCGGGGCGCTGGCCGTCGGCACCGGGCTCGGCAACGCGGGGGAGAGCTGCGCCGGCCTGGACACCGCACTGCGCAACAACCTGAACTTCATCGCGGGGCAGCGGGCCGATCCGGACGCCCTCTCGGAGGCGCGGATCGCGAACCGGCAGGCCGTGGTCGACCTCATCCAGCAGCGCCGGGCCACCGCCGGCTGCACCGCCGACGTACGCGCGGACGCTCCCGCTCCGCCGCCGGCCGCCCAGCCGCCGGCCGCCCAGCCGCCGGCCGCCCAGCCGCCGGCCGACTCCGGCGGCAGCGGCTCGGCAGGTGAGGACTCGACCGGGAACGGCTCGACCGGGAACGGCTCGACCGGAGCGGGCGAGGTCGTCTGCAAGGGGTCCACCGTCACGCTCTTCAACGAGAATGCCGGACCGGCCGCCTCCAGTGGCACGTTCCCGATCGGCACCACTCTGAGGGTGACCAACCTGGACAACAACAGGAGCGTGACGGTCAGGGTGACCAGCCCGTCGGGCAGTTGCGTACTGCTCAACAACGCGGCCTTCGAGCAGGTCCGGGAGCCGGGCAAGTTCCTGATCCGGCGGCCGGTGATCGAGCGAATCGGCTGAGGCCGGCCACGGGTGGCCCGAACCGACCCGCCGACCGGCCGGGCCACCTGGGCGACCAGCCCGGATCAATCGGCGCACCGTGGCGGATGCCAGGATGCACGGGGCCCACCGTTCGGGCAATATGCCGGCTATTGTGCTCTATGTCATGCTATCGTCCTTCGGCCAGCCCCGCTTGGTGGGCGAGCCTTCGTAGGAGAGGAAAGGGCACCGGGGTGGCCTCCGACCGTATGCTTTTCAACCAGCCAACGTGGCGGCGCAGTTCTCGATGCGTGACCGAGCACCATTGCGTCGAGTTCACTCTTCTGGGTGACCGGGTCGCGCTGCGTAATTCCCAACGCCCGGCGGACGTGCTGTTGATCGGTCAGGGCGGCTGGCGCGATCTCGTCGCCGGGATCAAAGACGGTTGCTTCGCCTCACCGGGCCCGGTCAGATAGCTTTCCGGGGACCCGTTCCTACTCCGCCGCGCGCGACTCCCGCCGACGCTGCGGGCGTACGACCTTGTCGGCGAGTGGGGTTGCCCTGTGCAGCTCGTTCCACGGCGGGTTGACCGGGAAGGCGGGCGGCTCGTAGGCCCTTGACGGCGGACCGGCCTTGACGGCGCAGAGATATTCTTCGTTGACCATGGCCATGAACCGGGCGGCCCGGGTACGCGGCTTGCGGTGCAGGTGCCAGTCGCCGTGCCGTTGCCAGAAGGAGCGCGGGACCTCGCTGTCGAAGAACTGGGTCAGGAAGTGGCGTGCCTCGGCTTCGGTCAGGCCGCCGCGCTCCCAGGCCCGGGTCCAGGACTTGATGACGAGGCTGCAGTAGTAGAACAACCGCTCGTCCACCTGCTCCGGTGAGACCCGGGAACCCCAGCACTGGCAGTACTCCGGGTTCTCGATGGCGAGCTTCACGAGGTCGTCGGTGCGCTGGTAGACGGCCTGCATCCGTTCGTATCTGAAGTGGTTGTACTGCACCGCGAGCGAGGCGGCGACGACCAGTAGGGCCAGTGCGGCCAGCAGTGCGGAGGCGGCGCCGTACGCCTGCCCGATGTCGCTGGCTTTCGAATAGTCGTCCTCGCCGCGGTAGAGCCGATTCAGGATGGCCGGGGACACCGTCGCGACGAGTAGCGTTGCGCCGAGGAGGACCGTTGACGTGATGAGAAGGATCGGGCGACTGAGTCGGCGGCCCAGGTTGCCCGTGCCGTGGGTCTCGCGAACCGCCATCCTCGACTCCTCCGTGGGATCGGGTCAGATAACGATTCTGCCGGGCGGCCTCCGATGATTTCCCCTGTCATGCATGTTCATTCAACAAACCGAACCGGCGGGCCCGCGCCTGTCCGACATCATGCCACGCAATCCGTGGAACTTCCATTCTGATCCCTCCGGACCATATAGAAATCCGTGAGCGCCGAGCGGAATGCCGGTCGTGCACCGCGCCCGGTAGCTTCGGCACGGCGCGGCTGCGTTTCCGGAGGGCCGAAGACCGATGTGGTCAGCAGGTCCCGAAGCCCTCGTCGAAGAGGCGCTGTGCGTAGTCGGCGTACCCGGCGATGGTCTTCCGCACCGTCCGCCCGTCGTGGAGGAAGAGATACGCCCGGTCGCCCTGCCGTGCCAGCAGGCCGTCGTATCGATAGGTGCCGGGCGGAGCGATCAGCCGGGTGGCGGCCGGATAGGCGGCCTCGGCCTGGTCGACCGGGGTGCCGGCGGTGACTCCCTCCGGGGTACGCACGGGCGGGCTGGCCCAGAGCAGCACCAGCCTGTCGTCGGCGAAGACCGGGCTGACCGTGGACGGCCCGGTCAGGCTCGGACCGCAGGCCGGGGCCGACCCGGCATCGAGCCGGCCCCGGCGGAGCAGCTCCTGCTCGGTGTCGCCGAACTCGATGTCGCGGACGCCCTTGAGATGGAGCACGTCCGGTCCGTACGCGGGTTTCGCCGCCGGCTCGTCCGAGATCGTCCGGTACGCATGACAGAGCGCGACCGCGCCCGCCACGAGCACCGCCATGATCCGTACGACTCTACGTGCCTCCATTGTGACCCTCCGGCGGACAAGCGTAGTTTATCCGTTATTGGTCCGAATAGCCGGGGTGTTGAACCGGTGTTCAGGGGCATCCACAAGCTGTGGATAGCACATGTGTACGAGTAGCCGGGCGACGCCATGCCGACGGCGACGGCCATGCCGACGGCGACGGCCATGCCGACGGCGACGGCGGCATCCGGGCCGATGTGGTGCCGGGTCAGTGGCGTGTCACCGGATGGGGAGCGCGTCCTTTGTCACCAGTCGGCCCTGGGCGGCGCAGAGCCGGTAGACGTCCAGCCTGGGCTGCAGCACCTCGCCGTGCGAGCGGTAGTACCGGCATTCGGCGCCGGAGGGCACCGACAGCGGGTCCGGGTCCGGTGGATCCAGCATCTCCCGGCGGGGCAGCGACGGAAGCACGTCCGCCCAGTCCTGACCGACGCGTAGCTCCGCGTACCGGCCCGGGGTGAGTACCGAGTTGCTGGTCGCGTAGAGGTAGTAGCCGAGTGCGGCGCCGCCGAGCGTCATCGCGAGCGTGGTCAGCACCAAGGTCGCGGCGACCAGCCCACGCCGGGCCTCCCGGTGCAGCAGGCGCTGCCGATCGGCAGCAGACACGGACGCAGGTGCCGGAGTGGGAGCGGTGGGCACCGGAACCGGTGTCCATGCCATGCCGGGTCGGTTGCCGTCAGTGGAGTGGCGGGGCAGTCGGGCGACGACCTCGAAGCCGCCGTCCCGTTCGCCGGTCTGCAGGGTGCCACCCGCCAGGCGTACCCCCTCATGGAGCCCGACCAGGCCGCGCCCGCCGCCGGGGGTGCCCGGCGCGGTCCGGTCCGCACCACCCGGCAGGGCATTCCAGACGCTGACCAGCAGCGTCCCGTCATGCTGAGGACTGAGCCGGACGATGACCCGCGCTCCGGGCGCGTGCTTGTTGGCGTTGGTCAACGACTCCTGCACCACCCGGTAGGCCACCCGCTCCACCAACGGCGGAAGCTGCCCTGCGCATCCCGCCTTCTGTGGTCCGGCTCCCGCCTTCTGTGGTCCGGCTCCCGTCGCGTGTGGTCCGGCTCCCGTCGGGTGCAGTTCGACCGGCATCCCCGCCGCCCGGGCCCGGTCCACGAGTTCGGCGACGCTCTCGGAACCGCGCCGGTGCGTCGGACCCGGCCCGCGCCACAGGTCTCCGGAAACCGGATCGACGCCGAGTTCACCGGTCACCGGATCGTCCCGCAGTACGTCTATGATCTCCCGCAGCTGCCCGGTGGCGGTGGCCGCGCCGGCCCGGAGACCACCGGCGACCGCCCGGGTCCGCTCGTCCAGGCCGGGTGCCAGCTCCAGTGCACCGGCCCGGAGCGCGAGCAGGCTCAGCTCGTGACCGAGCGAGTCGTGCATGTCCTCGGCGATCCGGGCCCGCTCGCGGAGCCGTACCTCGCGGGCCAGCATCCGTTGTTCCCGTTCGAGTTGCTCGGCCTGCTCCCAGCCGGCCGCGACCAGTGCGCGCTGGAGCCGCCGGTACCGGCCGATCAGCCACGGAAACAGGCCGGCGTAGACCAACGCGCCGGCCATCGTCACCCAGGACACGAAGCCGGACCCGCTCAGCACCAGCGGGGTGCCCAGCACCGCCAGGGCGGAGAAACTCACCGCCGCCGGCCAGATGCGGACGGTGCGCCGACCGAGCAGGTAGCTGACCAGTGGCAGACCGAGGCAGTAGTTGCCGTCCAGGGTGCAGAGCAGCACCACGGCGAAGAGTGGGACCAGCGGCAGGCGGCGCCGCACCGCGACCGCGCCGCCCCAGACCGCCAGGCCGCCGAGCAACAGTCCGACCGGGTACGCCCGGTGCCCGGTCCAGGCGGAAGTCACCATGGCAGCCAACGGTGCCCAGAGCAGCAGCCCTCGGATCAGCGTCCCGTAGACCGATCCGTCACCGGTCCGGAGGCGCCGGTCCGGCTCGGTCGCCGCTGGCTCGGTCGTCGCTGGCTCGGTCGTCGCTGGCTCTCTCGTTGCTGGCTCTCTCGTTGCGGCCGGGCCGGTCACCGCCGGACCGGTCACCGCCGGATCCGCCTGCGCCGCACCGAATGTCGCACCCCACCGACGGTACGCAGCCGGCCAGATCCCGGCATCCGGGACGCCGCCGCCGCTGACCCGGAAATGGCGGCACCGCCGACCCTGAGAAAGGTCAGGGTCGGCGGTTGACCATCGGGCGCATCGGGCGGTCCGCCCGGCTTCGTAGTTTCGAGCCCATGCTGACGACCGACGCCGGGCTGAGTACTGCCCAGGTTGCCGAACGAATCGCGGCGGGGCAGGTCAACGACGTACCGGTGCGGTCCGGACGGACCGTCGCGGAGATCGTCCGGGCGAACCTCTTCACCCGGATCAACGCCATCATGGGCGTGCTGTTCGGGATGATCCTGGTGGTCGGCCCGATCCAGGATGCCCTCTTCGGCGGTGTGATCATTGCCAACACCCTGATCGGTGTCGTCCAGGAGCTGCGCGCCAAGCGCACCCTGGACCGACTGGCGATCGTCGGCGCGGCCCGCCCGGTCGTCCGCCGGGACGGTCTGGCCGTCGAGGTGGCCGCCGCCGACCTGGTGCTGGACGACCTGATCGAGCTGGGACCCGGCGACCAGATCGCTGTCGACGGGGTGGTCACCGAGGCGGAACAGCTAGAGGTCGACGAGTCGCTGCTGACCGGCGAGGCCGACCCGGTGGTCAAGCAGGTCGGCGACCCACTGCTCTCCGGCAGCTTCGTCTCGGCCGGTACGGGTGCGATGCGCGCCGGCAAGGTCGGCAGGGCGGCCTACGCGGCCCAGCTGGCCGAGGAGGCCAGCCGGTTCACCCTGGTCAACTCGGAACTGCGCGGCGGGCTCAACACCATCCTGCGGTTCGTCACCTGGTTGATCGTGCCGACCGGACTCGCCCTGATCGTCAGCCAGTATCTCGTCAACGTCGACGACCTGTCGGAGGCGGTCCGGCGGATGGTGGCCGGACTGGTTCCGATGGTGCCGGAAGGACTGGTCCTGCTCACCTCGGTCGCCTTCGCGGTCGGGGTGATCCGGCTCGGTCGGCGGCGCTGCCTGGTGCAGGAGCTGCCGGCGATCGAGGGGCTCGCCCGGGTCAGCGTGGTCTGCCTGGACAAGACGGGCACGCTCACCGACGCCGCGATGGCGGTGGGCGAGGTACGCCACCTCGACCCCGCCGCCCCGGTGCCGGAGCTGCTCGGTCTGCTCGGCGCGGCCGACGAGCGGCCGAACGCCAGCCTGCGCGCGGTCGCCGACGCGTACCCGGCGCCGGAGGGATGGCGGATCGAGGAGCGGATCCCCTTCTCCTCGGCTCGAAAGTGGAGCGGTGCCACCCTCGCCGACCCGTCCGGGGACAGCGCCCGATGGCGGCTCGGCGCTCCGGACGTGCTGCTGCCGGCCGGCCATCCCGTGCTCGCCGAGGCGGACGCGTACGGTGCCCGCGGCCTCCGGGTGCTCCTGCTGACGTGTTTGGAAGGGGCCCTTCTACAACAGAAAGCGATAAGCGGGGGCCCTTCCTTGCACCCCGTCGCGCTGGTGGTGCTGGCGCAGCGGGTGCGGCCGGAGGCGGCCCGGACGTTGCGCTACTTCGCCGAACAGGGCGTGGCGGTAAAGGTGTTCTCCGGGGACAACGCGCTCTCGGTGGGCGCGGTCGCCCGTACCCTCGGATTGCCCGGTGCCGAACGTCCGGTGGACGCCCGGACGCTACCCACCGACCCGGCGGAGCTCGCCGAGGTGGTGCGCCGGCACACCGTCTTCGGCCGGGTCGGGCCGCAGCAGAAGCGGGATCTCGTCGCCGCGCTCCAGGCCGCGGGGGAGACGGTGGCGATGACCGGCGACGGGGTAAACGACGTACTCGCGCTCAAGGACGCCGACATCGGGGTGGCGATGGGCTCGGGCAGCCCGGCCAGCCGGGCGGTGGCGCAGATCGTGCTGCTGGACAACGACTTCGGCGCGCTGCCGGCGGTGGTCGCCGAGGGGCGGCGGGTGATCGGCAACATCGAGCGGGTCGCGAACCTCTTCCTGACCAAGACGGTCTACTCGGTGCTGCTCGCCGTCGTCGTGGTGCTGAGCCAGGTGCCGTACCCGTTCCTGCCCCGGCACCTGACCATCATCTCGTCGCTGACCATCGGCATTCCGGCGTTCTGCCTGGCACTGGCGCCGAACCCGGAGCAGGCCCGGCCCGGGTTCGTCGGCCGGGTGCTGCGGTTCGCCGTGCCGGCCGGGGTGGTGGCGATGGGGGCCACGATCACGTCGTACCTGGTCGCCCGAAACGTCTACGACGGCGACCTGGCGGCGGAGACCTCGGCGGCGACGCTGACCCTCTTCCTGGTCGGGCTCTGGGCGGTGGCGATCATCGCCCGGCCGTACACCTGGTGGCGGATCCTGCTGGTGCTGGCCCTGGGGCTGGCGTTCGGCGTCGTGCTCGTGGTGCCGTTCCTCCAGGAGTTCTTCCAGCTGAGCCTGGTCGGGACGACGGCGCCGGGCATCGCGGTCGGGCTCGCGGTCGTCGCCGGAACGCTGCTGGAACTGATCCGCCGGTTTCCGGTGCCGGTCCCTCGAATGGCTACCCGCCGGGGCGGCACGAATTGGTGAGTCGGGCGTGGACCCTGCTCTCGTAACGTCGTTCTCGGCCAGGAGAACCCAGGTCGGGGTCGGCCCGGAAAGAAAGCGATTTCGGAAAACTGTCGGGGGATGACGGTCCGGGCGCCTGAACAAGAACGAGGAACGAGGAGAGTTGCCCGATGTACGTACGACGGATTGGTACTGGGCGTACCCGACGGATCGCCGCCACCACCGCGGGCCTGGCGTCCGCCGCGTTGCTGGTGACCCAGTTGACGCTGGTCGCACCGGCGAGCGCGGTGCCCGGCCTGGTGTTGAAGGTGACGGGCGGCCCGAGCAACAGCGACTGGAAGACGACGAACGCGGTGTGCCCGGCCGGCACGACGGTGCTCGGCGGCGGTGGGCGGATTGTGAGCGATAACGGTGTCGCCAACAGTCAGGTGACGATGGACACCATGCTGCCGCTGTTCGGCGGCGGGGGATACTCGGTGACCGGGCGGGAGGACGGCAACGGTTTCGGCGGCGACTGGTCGATCACCACCAGTGCGCTCTGCGCGCCGGAACCGGCCGGCCTGGAGACCCGGACCCAGCTGTCGGACAACAACTCCAACGTCGGCAAGACGATGAACGTCGAGTGCCCGCCCGGCAAGAAGGTGGTCGGCCTCGGTGCGGACATGTCCGGCGGAATGGGCCGAGTGGTCATCGACGACCTGCGGCCGAGCGCAGACCTCACCAGGATCACGGTAGCCGGCATGGAGGACGGTGGCTCCGACTACCTCGACAACTGGACGATGGTCGGCAAGGCGGTCTGCGCGACCCCGCCGGCCGGCCTGGTCCGGGTGACCGGCTTCGGGACACTCGACTCGAACACCCCGAAGACCGCGACCGCGCGGTGTCCGGAGGGCAAGCGGGTGCACGGCGTCGGCGGTGAGATCGACAACGGCCAGGGCGAGGTACGGATGACCGCGATGTGGGCCTCCTCGTCCACCACGGTCACCGTGACGGGCGCCGAGGAGGAGGGCGGCTACGGCAACTCGTGGGCCGTCAAGGCGTACGCGATCTGCGCCTGACCATCGACTCGATTCCGTCGGTGACGAAGTGGAACGTGGTGCCGCCCTCCATCGGCTGCGGCTCGCGCGGGTGGTGGGTGAGTACGAACACCGGGGCGTGGTACGGCGGATTGTCGCCCCACCAGCCGTTCCACTGCCGATCCCACTCGTCAGCCTCGCCAACCATGGCCACTCCGCCTGGATCGGCGGATGCGACCGGTGCCAGCAGGAACTGATCAGCGTGTGCGGGCGAGAAGACAGCAGGTGACAAGCGAGCCGGGTGACCGGACCCCACAGGTCTCGACAGTTCCTTTCCTTCCGAGCCCTCGGTCCTTCCGAGCCCCCGGGTCGGGCGTCGAAGGGCCGGTCACGGTCGCTGAGGGCGCGGGCGCCACCCATATCAGGTACCGCGTCTATCAGGTACCGCGTCAAGAAGTGTCCCAGGAACGACAGACGGTCCCTGCCTGACGGGAGGGACCGCACGGTGCTCGTGTCGCCCCGGGCGGACCGCCCGGGCGGCTGTGGTCAGCCCTGCTGGTAGCGTTCGTTCTGCCGCAGAGCCTCGGCGAGCTGGTCCTCGAGGATGATGATGCGGCAGGCAGACGCCATGTCGGTGCCTTGGTCGCACATCTCCCGCGCCCGCGCGGCCAACCGGAGTTGGTAGCGGGAGTAGCGGCGGTGCCCGCCACCGGAGCGGTACGGATCGATCAGCTTCGCATCACCGAGCCGGCGCAGGAAATCCGGCGAGCAGCCCACAATTTCCGCTGCGCGGCCCATCGTGTATGCCGGGTAGTCCTCGTCGTCGAGCATGTCGTCGGGTGGGGCCAATGAAACCTCCATCACGAGGGCCCCGGCGCTGGAAAGCGCCGGGGCCCAAGGGTTTACGGATCAGAAACACCATCTACCGGCAGAAGTGCCGGCTTGTCGTATCCGCACCACCCGTGCGAGACGGGTTCGGGTGCGAGGATCGCGTAAGCGTGACCGGAGACCACCTCTCGTTCGATGGAAACTGCGGTGTCCGCGCCCAGCCCAGGCGTGCGGCCGGCGGCGGGCGATCCAACGGTGTACCGTCCCTCCCTTTCCTCTGACTTCCTCTGCCTTACTCCGTGCTGTCCGCCGGTGTCGGAGCCCCACGCGACTTCATGGCCCCACACACGTGCGACGGACGTCTCTTGCCTCGGGTGGAGCCCTGAACCCAACATTGGCCCACCCGCTGTCGCGCCCGGTCGTGCATCACGCCCGGGCAACACCTAACCAACTACTCGTGCATCCTGCTCAACTGCGGTGGATCTCTACAGCCAAGCGAGCGGAGCCGGAACGATTCTCGGCCCTGCCCCTTCGCCCTCGGGTGGGGCGGTCACGTCAGCGTCTTTTCTTCACCCTTGACCTGAAGAAGGTTAGCCGACGCAGTCGAGGATGTCTAGTACGCCGCGCATAGATTTCCTCGCAGCAGCTGGACAGCTACCAGCCACTTGGCGAGCAACAGGATGCTCGGCCTGCCACCTCTGCGTCACTGCCCAGCGCGAGGTCACAGGTCGGCGGCCATCCGTCTGCCGCCCACAGGAGGTGCGTCGACCCGCGCCATGACCTGTAGGCGCGGTGGGTGCGGATCGATGTGGTCCCACTGGCAGGCCGGATGCTCGTGTCCGACCTGCCAGACCCAGAGGCCCGTCTCGTCCTCGTGGACGGCGTTACGGTGGATCCCGGCCAAGGTCATCTCCAGGTACGTCCCGAGCGTCGCACAGTGCGACCACTCGCCGGAGCCCAGCCGGAGCAGGGTGCCGACCGGCAGGTGGGGTGGTTTAAGGTCTATGGTGCGACACACCTCTATGGTGCGACACACGTCTATGGGCGTCTTTTGGGTATACCCGGGGATTTCTCTCCGGCTTTATGTGCCGTTGTCGGCGGAGGATTTTATTAACGTCGATCAGGATGGGGTGCTGGCGCTATTGATCAGATCGTTTCGATCACCACGTCCGCGTTACGTAACGATTGGATGGTGCATCGTCACCGCCCCGGCTTCGAACGCACATGGATCTTCCCTCCAGGACTTGAGCAGGATCGAGTCCTGGAGTCCGTCGCGAGCTTTGCGGCGGAGCCTGACGATCGCTGCCAAGCAGTCTGCTCGCGTCCCGTCGGGAACGCGTGCCACGAGCTAAAGAGGCCCGTCAATGAATCAGTCTCCTGCCGAATCACCGTGTAGATGAGCCTTCCAACTCCGCTTCGGACCCGGCGGAGCGCAAGGTCGGACGCGGTGCGTGGGCGGCGCACGGTTCAGGTTCGAAGAATTTGGTCGAGGCATTGGGGCGAGGCGCCCAGATACGGCGAGGCCGGTCCCATCCGGATGGGACCGGCCTCGCCGCACGTGCTGCTCGGGTGAGCGGAGGATACGAGATTCGAACTCGTGAGGGTGTGAACCCAACACGCTTTCCAAGCGTGCGCCCTAGGCCTCTAGGCGAATCCTCCGTCCGACAGGATACAGGCTCCTGGCCGTACGCCCACCCCGCCGGTCCCCCCGAAGATCCCGCAAGCGTCCGGGTACACTTGGCGGCACCCCCCGTGTGGCGTTACCTCGTGAACCTCCCCAGGGCCGGAAGGCAGCAAGGATAAGCGAGCTCTGGCGGGTGCACGGGGGGCCTTGTCGTTCCTGACCAGGGCAGGGGCCGCCGGGTCGGTCCGGCGTGCCGGTCGACGGGCCGGCACTCTCCCACGATCACCCCGGCCTCGCCACCCGGCACACCGCCCCGCATGATTCGGTGTGGGATGCATGATCGGCGTGGAAATCGTCGGGCGCGCGTGACAGCCTGGCACCCGGCAGCGTGGCGGCGGGTGGAGAATGGCCCGGTCGAGAGGAGGCGGGACGGGTGGCACTGGCGCTCTACCGCAAGTACCGGCCCCGCACGTTCGCCGAGGTGATCGGCCAGGAACACGTCACCGAGCCGCTCTCTCAGGCGCTGCGGACCGGCCGGCTGCACCACGCCTACCTCTTCTCCGGCCCGCGTGGCTGCGGCAAGACCTCCAGCGCCCGGATCCTGGCCCGCTCGCTCAACTGCGCGCAGGGGCCGACCCCGGAGCCGTGCGGGGTCTGCGACTCCTGCACGAGCCTGGCGACCGACGGGGCTGGCTCGATCGACGTGATCGAGATCGACGCGGCCAGCCACGGTGGCGTGGACGACGCCCGCGAGCTGCGCGAACGCGCCTTCTTCGCGCCGGCCAGCAGCCGGTTCAAGATCTATGTGATCGACGAGGCGCACATGGTCTCGACCCAGGGCTTCAACGCCCTGCTCAAGCTGGTCGAGGAGCCGCCGGAGTACGTCAAGTTCATCTTCGCCACCACCGAGCCGGAGAAGGTCCTCGGCACGATCAGGTCGCGGACCCACCACTACCCGTTCCGGCTGATCCCACCGGGGGTGCTCCGCCCCTACCTGGAGCAGCTCGCCTCGGCCGAGGGCGTCAAGATCGAGCCGGCGGTCTTCCCGCTCGTCGTCCGGGCCGGCGGCGGCAGCGCCCGGGACTCGCTCTCGGTGCTCGACCAACTCATCGCCGGTGCCGGTCCGGAGGGGGTCAGCTACGCCCGAGCGGTCGCCCTGCTCGGGGTGACCGACGTCGCCCTGATCGACGAGATGTGCGACGCGCTCGCCGCCGGTGACGGCGCCGCCGCGTACGCCACGATCGACCGGGTCGCCGAGGCCGGGCACGATCCGCGCCGGTTCGCCGCCGACCTGCTCGAACGCCTCCGTGACCTGATCGTGCTGCGCCAGGTGCCGGATGCGGTCGCCAAGGGTCTGATCGACGGCCCGGCCGACCAGATCGAGCGGATGGCCGCCCAGGCCGAACGGCTCGGCCCGGCCACCCTCTCCCGCTGCGCCGACATCGTGCACAACGGCCTGGTCGAGATGCGCGGGACCACCGCTCCCCGGTTGCTGCTCGAACTGATCTGTGCCCGGATGCTGCTGCCCGGCGCCGAGGACTCCACCGGCAGCCTCCTGCAGCGCCTCGAACGCATGGAGCGCCGGCTGACCCTCTCCGGCGGCGATCCGGCCCCACCGGTCGCCCCGGCCCGGCCACCGGCCGCCGCCGGCACCCCGGCCGCCGCCGTCGACCCGGGTTCGCCGCCCGCCGTGAGCGCACCGCCGGTCGCGCCACCTCGGGGCGTACGCGAAACTGCCGCACCCGGGGCCGGCCAGACGTCGGGCGGACCGGTCGGGGAGGTGCCGGCCGACCCGGAGCCACCGGCCCGGCGTCCGATGCCCCCGGAGGCGGTGATGCCCGACCCGGCCACCCCGGATCCGGTGCCGGGCGGTGCCGCGCCAACCGGCGAGCTGGATGCCGCCGCCATCCGCCGGGTCTGGGGCGATGTCGTCGGCATGGTCAATCGCAGCAACAAGCGGATCGCCGCTCTGATGCGCGACGCCGTCGTCCGCGACCTCGACGGCGACACCCTGGTGCTGACCGTCAAGTCACCGGTCCTGGCCCAGATGCTCGCCAATGCGGCCGAGGTGCTCACCGACGCCCTCTACGAGGAGTTGGGCGGTCGCTGGCAGATCCGCTGCGAGGTCGCCGGAGAGCAGCGCGGGCCGGCTCCGGCCGTTCCGCCGCGCCACGGGAGCGGCGGCGGGCCGGCGGCGAACGGTGCTCCGCCGCGCGGCAACGGCGCGGTCCCGGCCGGCGGTGGCCGGCGGGCGACCGCCGATCGGGAGCACTCGGCCGGTGGGTCGGGCTCGGCCGGTGGGTCGGGCTCGGCCGGTGGGTCGGGCTCGGCCGGTGGGGAGGGCTCAGCGGCCGGTGCGGGCGGATCGCGAGCCAGCACCGATGACGACGACTGGCCGGAACCGGCCCGACCCGGTGGCACCGCACCGAGTGACGCATCCGCCGACGACGACTGGCCGGAGCCGACTCCGCCCGGCGGCGCCGGTCCGGGTTCCGCCCCGGGTGCCGGAGGTTCCGCCGGCAGTGCCGGTGTGCCGGCCGGCGGGTCCGGCCCGGCGTCCGGCGTCACGGGCGGCGGGCGCGCCGCACCGGCGTCCGGCGGCACCCGTTGGTCGACCGCCAGCGGTGAGGGTCCCGCAGGCGGCACCGGTTCCCGGGGCAGCACCGGTTCGGGGAGCAGTGCCGGGCTCGCGGCGGCCCGCGCGGCGGCGGCCGGCGTCCGGCCCCGACCCGTCCCCGCCCCGGAGCGGACGGCGGACCGGGACTGGGCCGGCGAGCCGCCCTACGACCCCGACTACGACGGCCCGCGCCCGTCCGCCGTCGGCCACGACGGCCCGCGCCCGTCCGCCGTCGGCCACGACGGCCCGCGCCCGTCCGCCGTCGGCCACGACGGCCCGCGCCCGTCCGTCGTCGGCCACGACGGCCCGCGCCCGTCCGCTGTCGGATACGACGGCTCGCGCCCGTCCGCCGTCGGATACGAGGGCTTCGATCCGGGTGACGAACCTCTCGACGAGGTGATCGACGAGCGGACCGCCCGGCAGACCAGCGAGCAACAGGCGGTGCAACTGCTGCAGCAGACCCTCGGCGCGGAGCGGATCGGCGAGATCGACCTCAAGTAGTCGGGACCTAGCCACGCGTTGGTCGAACGGCTATCGGAGATCAACTGTCGGCTTTCGACGTACGCCGGAAAACGGGACGTCGCGGCGCGCGGTGATCTTCTACCATCAGTCGCCCAACCTCGTTTCCTGTGACTTCCCTGTGAGTGTGGTGTGCGCGAGCTTTCCGTGCCCGAGCGCCTCGGCCTGTTCGGTCTTGGTGTCGCCGTCGCGGCGGTGGCCTGGCCGTACCTGACCGAGACGACCGGCCTGGGACTGCCGTGCCCACTGCGCTCGCTGACCGGGGTGCCGTGTCCGGGCTGTGGCCTGACCACGGCAGCGGTCGCCCTGGTCCGGGGCGACCTGGCCGGCGCGGTGGCGGCCAGCCCGGTGATCGTCGGTCTGGCGGTGCTCTCGCTCGCCGTGCTTCCGCTGCTCGTGCTGCGGATGTCCGGCGTGCTGCCACCGCCGGTCCGTTGGTCGGACCGGGCACGGCGGCGCACGGGGTGGGGCGCGGGTCTGCTCGCCTGCGCGAGTTGGTTGTTCCAGCTACACCGGCTCGGCGTGAGCTGAACCGAGCCGCTTTCCGACACCCCTTTGTTCTGTGAGGAGTACACCCCTTGAGTTACGCCAGTTGGGCCCCCCGGGTGGGCGCCTACCTCATCGACGCCGTGGTCGTGCTGCCGCTGGTCATCCTCGCCTACGTCACCGGCGGCGCGAGTATGGACGCGGAAAGTGGCCAGGTCAGCGGCCCCGGTCCGCTCTACTACGTCTTCCTGGTCCTCGCGATCGCGCTCAGCGGCTACAACCGGTGGTTCCTCGCCGGGCGTACCGGCCAGAGCTGGGGCAAGAAGGCGCTGGGCATCCGGCTGGTCAACGAGGCCGGCGGCGAGCCGATCGGCGCCGGCAAGGCGTTCGTCCGGGACATCGCGCACTTCGTCGACCAGATCATCTGCTACATCGGCTACCTCTTCCCGCTCTGGGACGCCAAGCGGCAGACCATCGCCGACAAGATCATGAAGACCGTGGTGGTGGACTGAGCGACCCGCCGGCCGGTCGCGGGTGGTCGAGCCGCCCACGACCGGCCGGACTAGGCTGGACGCGACCAGTTTCCGCGACCGAGGACTGGACGCGACCAGTTTCCGCAACCGAGGAGTCGCCGTGCGCCCGGGTGGACAGCCCAACCTGCAGCAGATGATGAAGCAGGCGCAGAAGATGCAGCAGCAGCTCGCCGCCGCGCAGGCGGAGCTGGCCGAGGCGGAGCTGACCGGTACCGCCGGGGGCGGCCTGGTGACCGTGACCATTTCCGGCGCCGGCGAGGTCAGGGCCATCAAGATCGACCCGAAGGCGGTCGACCCGGAGGACGTGGAGACCCTCGAGGATCTCGTGCTGGCGGCCGTGCACAACGCCCACGACGAGGTGCGCAAGCTGACCGAGGAGAAGATGGGTCCGGTCACCGGCGGCATGGGCGGCCTCGGCCTGCCCGGTTTCTGAGCCACCCCGCGATGTACGAGGGTGCCATCCAGGATCTGATCGACGAGCTGGGGCGCCTGCCGGGAGTCGGTCCGAAGAGTGCCCAGCGGATCGCCTTCCACGTGCTCTCGGCCGATCCGGCCGACGTGACCCGGTTGGCCACCGCGCTGCGCCGGGTCAAGGAGTTGGTGCGGTTCTGCACCGTCTGCTACAACGTCGCCGAGTCCGAGCAGTGCCGGGTCTGCCGTGACCCGCGCCGGACCGAAGAGGTGCTCTGCGTCGTCGAGGAGCCCAAGGACGTGGTGGCGATCGAGCGGACCGGGGAGTTCCGGGGCCGCTACCACGTGCTCGGTGGCGCGATCAACCCGCTGGAGGGCGTCGGCCCGGACAACCTGCGGATCCGGGAGTTGCTGGCCCGGCTCGGCACCGGCACGGTCCGCGAGCTGATCCTGGCCACCGATCCGAACACCGAGGGTGAGGCCACCGCCACCTACCTGGCCCTGATGGTCAAGCCGATGGGCATCTCGGTGACCCGGCTCGCCAGCGGCCTGCCGGTCGGCGGCGACCTGGAGTACGCCGACGAGATCACGCTCGGTCGCGCCTTCGAGGGTCGCCGGGCGGTCTGACCGCGCCCCTTCCGAGAGGGTCGTTCCCGGCCCACCCGGGGTCCGTTCCGGAGCGCTGCCGCCGCCGCCCGGGTCTGACATCGGCGGTGATCGAGTCGGCGGGCGATGTAACAAATTCGCATAGTCAGACACGGACAAATGCCTTGATTGTCGACCATGCGCGACGCTCCGTCGCCAGTGCCATGACGGTAAAGACACGATCCGGTACCAACCCTTTCATGGGCCGTTTCCGCTCGGTCCGCGCGGCGGCTAGTGTCTCGCCATCGGTGGCCCCCCGTCACCGCGTTTGTCGTATCCCACAGGACGAGGTGAAGCACACCATGCGTGCACCAGGACCGAAGGTCGCCATCGCGGCCGTAGCGGTCGCGGCCCTCGCGGTAGCCGGCTGTGCCGAAAGCGACCGCGGTGATTCGGGCACGAGCCAGAAGGACACACTGGTCTTCGGCGTCGCCGGTGACCCGAAGGTGCTCGATCCGAGCCTCGCCAGCGACGGTGAGTCGCTGCGGGTCGCCCGGCAGGTCTTCGAGACCCTGGTCCGCCCCGAGGAGGGCGGCACCAAGATCACGCCGGGCCTCGCCGAGACCTGGACCCCGGACCCGACCGGCACCGTCTGGACCTTCAAGCTCCGTTCGGGCGTGAAGTTCCACGACGGTACGGACTTCAACGCCGAGGCGGTCTGCGTCAACTTCAACCGCTGGTACAACGCCAAGGGCCTCATGCAGAGCCCGGACGTCACGCCGTACTGGCAGGACGTGATGGGTGGCTTCGCCGCCAACGAGCGGGACGACCTGCCGCAGAGCCTCTTCAAGTCCTGCACGGCGAAGGACGCGACCACCGTCGACCTCGCCTTCACCCGGGTCTCCAGCAAGATCCCGGCCGCCCTGATGCTGCCGTCGTTCTCCATCCACAGCCCGAAGGCACTGGAGCAGTACCAGGCCAGCACCATCGGCGGTAGCGCGGACAACATCCAGTACCCGTCGTACGCGATGGAGCACCCGACCGGCACCGGACCGTTCAGGTTCAAGTCCTGGGACATCGCGAACAAGACGCTGACCCTGGAGCGCAACGAGGAGTACAGCGGCCCGCAGAAGGCCAAGCTGAAGACCCTCATCTTCAAGACGATCTCCGACGAGAACGCCCGGAAGCAGGCGCTGCGCTCCGGCGACATCCAGGGGTACGACCTGGTCGGCCCCGCCGACGTCGAGCCGTTGAAGAGTGAGGGCTTCAACATGCTCACCCGCCCGGCGTTCAATGTCCTCTACCTGGCGATCAACCAGAAGGGGAACCCGAAGCTGGCCGACCCGAAGGTCCGGCAGGCCATCGCGTACGCCCTGAACCGGCAGGCGCTGGTCGACTCGAAGCTCCCGCCGGGCGCCAAGGTGGCCACCCAGTTCATGCCGGACACCGTCGAGGGCTGGAACCCGTCGGTTCCCACCTACAACTACGACGTGAACAAGGCCAAGCAGCTCCTGGCCGAGGCCGGGGCGAGCGACCTGACCCTGCGGTTCCACTACCCGACCGAGGTCACCCGGCCATACATGCCGAACCCGAAGGACATCTTCGAGCTCCTCTCGGCCGACCTCCAGGCGGCGGGCATCAAGGTCCAGGGCATTCCGCTGAAGTGGACGCCGGACTACCTGAACGCCACCGGCTCCGGCACCGCGCACGACCTGCACCTGCTCGGCTGGACCGGTGACTACGGCGACGGCTACAACTTCATCGGCACCTTCTTCGACCGGCAGAAGGACGAGTGGGGATTCAACAACCCCGAGCTCTTCGCGCTCTTCGAGAAGGCCGACACCACCGCCGACGCCACCGCACGGTACGAGCTCTACAAGGAGCTCAACGCCAAGATCATGGAGTTCCTGCCGGGTGTGCCGGTGTCGCACTCGCCGCCGGGGATCGTGTTCGGCAAGGACGTGACCGGCGTCAAGCCGAGCCCGCTCAC
Source organism: Plantactinospora sp. WMMC1484 (assembly GCF_049315195.1). Classification (NCBI taxonomy): domain Bacteria; kingdom Bacillati; phylum Actinomycetota; class Actinomycetes; order Micromonosporales; family Micromonosporaceae; genus Plantactinospora; species Plantactinospora sp. WMMC1484. The sequence continues at coordinate 913,388 of NZ_CP186055.1, read as the reverse complement.
CGACGAGCGGTTCGCCACCGCCGAGTTCAAGTCCTGACATACAGAGAAGGGAACGCGGGCGGGCGCGCCCTGATCCCGGCCGGTGACCCCGGCCGGAGGTCAGTCCGGCGCCCGCCCGCGTCGCCCTCCGCATCCCGCCAGAGGCCGCCGTGTTCCGGTTCATCGTCAGACGCCTGTTGCAGTTGATACCCGCGCTCTTCGGGCTCTCCATCCTGTTGTTCATCTGGTTGCACCGGCTGCCCGGCGGTCCGGAGACCGCGATCCTGGGCGAGCGTGGCACCCCCGAGATGCGTGCCGCGATCCGCGACAACCTCGGCCTCGACGAGCCGGTCCTGGTGCAGTACGGGCGATTCATGTCCCGGATGTTCCGGCTCGACCTCGGCACCTCGATCTCCACCAAGCGCGAGGTCACCACCGAATTCCTGCAGCGCTTCCCGGGCACCGTCGAGCTGGCGACCACCGCGATGCTCCTCGCGATCGCGATCGGCATCCCGCTCGGCTACCTCGCCGCCCGCCGCCGCGGCCGGCTCCTCGACCACCTCTCGGTCACCGGATCGCTGATCGGGGTCTGCATCCCGGTCTTCTTCCTGGCGTACGTGCTCAAGGCGATCTTCGCGGAGAACCTGCACCTCTTCCCGGCCAGCGGCCGGCAGGACCCGACCATCGACGCCACCCGGGTCACCAACTTCTTCGTCCTCGACGGGCTGTTGACCCGCGAGTGGGACGCCGCCGCCGACGCCCTCTGGCACCTCGTGCTCCCCGGCCTGGCGCTCGCCAGCATCCCGCTGGCGATCATCGTCCGGATCACCCGGGCCAGCGTGCTCGAGGTGCTGGGCGAGGACTTCGTCCGTACCGCCGAGGCCAAGGGTCTCACCGAGCGGGTCGTACGCCAGCGGCACGTGCTGCGCAACGCGATGCTGCCGGTCGCCACCACGATCGGCCTGCTCACCGGTGGCCTGCTCTCCGGCGCGGTGCTGACCGAGACCGTCTTCGCGTTCAGCGGCATCGGGGCCTTCATCGCCGACTCGATCAGCCAGCGTGACTATCCGGTGCTGATGGGCTTCATCATGATCATCGCGGTCGTCTTCGTACTGGTGAACCTGCTGGTCGACCTCTCCTACAGCCTGATCGACCCGAGGGTGAGGGTCCGATGAGCCCCGCAGCCGCGACGGGATGGGAGCTCCGATGACTCTTACCGACCGGGCCCGCAAGAAGGCGGAGAAGCTCGACCGGCTCGGCGAGCTCTCCGCGGCCCGCGACGAGGAACGCGGGGTCAGTCTCTGGCAGGAGGCGTTCCGCCGGCTCCGCCGCAACCCGGCCGCCATCGCCGGCGCCGTCGTGCTCGGCATCTTCCTGCTGGTCGCGATCGTCGGGCCGTTCTTCGTGCCGTACGGCCCGACCGACACGATCGGGATCCGGGAGGGCCTGGTCAAGTCGGGCCAGGGCATCATCCCCGGCCCGTCCGGCGACCACTGGCTCGGCTTCGACCACCAGGGACGGGACGAGTTCAGCAGGCTCGTCGTCGGGGCCCGGCAGACTCTGCTGGTCGGCGTGGTGGCGACGCTGATCGGTCTGGCCGTCGGCGCCCTGATCGGCGGCATCGCCGGGGCCGCCGCCGGGCTCGGCGGGCGCTGGGGGCGCTGGGTCGACACCACGCTGATGCGGGTCGTCGACATGATGCTGGCGCTGCCCAGCCTGCTGCTCGCGGTCAGCATCGCCGCGCTGCTCGGGGCGAGCCTGATCACGGTGATGATCGCGGTCGGTGTGGTCTCGGTGCCGGTCTTCGCCCGGCTGCTGCGCGGTTCGATGATCGCCCAGGCGAACAGCGACTACGTACTCGCCGCCACCTCGCTCGGGGTACGCCGCTCGAAGATCGCCCTGAGCCACGTCCTGCCGAACTCGCTCGCCCCGGTCATCGTGCAGGCGACACTGACGCTGGCGACCGCGATCATCGAGGCGGCCGCGCTCTCCTTCCTCGGTCTGGGCAACCCGGACACGGCGGTGCCGGAGTGGGGCGTGATGCTCGCGGACGCGCAGCCGTACCTGGGCATCCGGCCGGCGCTGGCGATCTATCCGGCCGTGGCGATCATCATCACCGCGCTGGGCTTCACCCTGCTCGGTGAGGCGATGCGCGAGGCACTCGACCCGAAGCTGCGGAAGTGATCTGTCATGGCACTGCTTGATGTGGACGATCTCTCCGTCACCTTCCGTCAGCGCGGGAAGCGCACGGTGCGGGCGGTCGACGGGGTCTCGTTCTCGGTGGACGCGGGCGAGGTCGTCGGTCTGGTCGGCGAGTCCGGCTGCGGCAAGAGCGTGACCTCGCTGGCGCTGATGGGCCTGCTGCCCCGGCAGCCCGGCATCTCGGTCGAGGGGCGGGCGGACTTCGACGGCACCGACCTGCTCCGGGTCGACCGGCGCACGATGCGGGATATCCGGGGGCGGGACATCGCCATGATCTTCCAGGACCCGCTCTCCTCGCTGAACCCCGTCGTCCCGGTGGGCCGGCAGGTAACCGAGGTGCTGGCCCGGCACCGCGGGCTCGGCGGCGACGCGGCCCGCAAGGAGGCCGCCGAGCTGCTGGACCGGGTCGGCATCCCAGACCCGAATCGGCGGCTGAAGGAATATCCGCACCAGCTCTCCGGCGGGATGCGGCAGCGGGCGCTGATCGCGATCGCGGTGGCCTGCCGCCCCCGGCTGCTCATCGCCGACGAGCCCACCACGGCGCTGGACGTGACCATCCAGGCGCAGATCCTGGAGTTGCTCAAGGACCTGGTGCACGACTCCGGCACCGCCCTGGTGATGATCACGCACGACCTGGGCGTCGTCGCCGGGATGTGCGACACCGTCAACGTGCTGTACGCCGGACGGGTGGTGGAGACCGCCCGCCGCAAGCCGCTCTTCGCCGAGCCGAGGCACCCGTACACCGTCGGGCTGCTCGGCTCGATCCCCCGGCTGGATGCCGGTCGCGGTGAGCGGCTATCCCCGATCCCCGGTTCGGTCCGGGACGTGCTGCCCTGGGCGGACGGCTGCGCCTTCGCCCCCCGTTGCGAGCGGCAGATCGAGGCGTGTCTCGGTCAGCCGCCGCAGCTCGCGCTGACCCACACCGACCGGACGTACCGGTGCGTCAACCCGGTTCCGCCAGCCGGCGCGACCTCGGCGCCACCCGCTTCGCCGACCGCGCCGGAACCGGCGGCGGAGGGCGTCGTGCCGGCACAGGCCACGACGGAGGGAGGCCCGGCACAGGCACCGGCGGAGGGAATGCCGGCACAGGCGACGCCGCCCGGTGACGAGGCGGTGCCGGTGGAGGAGCGGGCGACGCCGCCCGTCCCGGGCAAGGAGGAGTCGGCATGACCGACGTCAACAGGTCCGGCACGACCGGGCAGTCCGCGAACCTGGTCGAGGTCCGGGACCTGAGGGTGCACTTCCCGATCACCAGGGGAGTGGTCTTCGACCGGGTGGTGGGGCACGTCAAGGCGGTGGACGGCGTCGATCTGACCATCCCGCGCGGCAAGACGTACGGCCTGGTCGGCGAGTCGGGCTGCGGCAAGTCGACGCTCGGCCGGGCGGTCCTCCAGTTGACCAGGCCGACCGGCGGGCAGGTGCGCTTCGACGGTGTGGAGCTGACCGGGCTGCCGCCGAATCGGCTCCGCGCGATGCGCCGCCGGATGCAGATGATCTTCCAGGACCCGATGTCCAGTTTGGACCCCCGGCAGAACGTCGAGTCGATCCTGGTCGAGGGCCTACAGGCGCACGGGATCGGTGCCGATCGCGCCGCCCGTCGTCAGATCATCACCAACACGCTGGACGCCGTCGGCCTGCCGAAGTGGGCGCTGTCCCGCTATCCGCACGAGTTCTCCGGCGGGCAGCGCCAGCGCATCGGCATCGCCCGGGCGCTGGTGCTGGGCCCGGAGCTGATCGTGGCCGACGAGCCCGTCTCCGCCCTGGACGTGTCAATCCAGGCCCAGGTGGTGAACCTGCTCGACGAGCTCCAGGACGAGCTGGGCCTGACCTACCTGGTGATCGCGCACGACCTGGCGGTGGTGCGGCACATCTCCGACCTGGTCGGCGTGATGTATCTCGGTGCGCTGGTCGAGGAGGCACCGAGCGACCGGCTCTACCGGGAGCCGCTGCACCCGTACACCCGGGCGCTGATGTCGGCGGTGCCGGTGCCGGACCCGGAGGTGGAGGACCGCCGGGAGCGGATCCTGCTCGCCGGTGACCTGCCCTCGCCTGCCAACCCGCCGGCCGGCTGCCGGTTCCACACCCGCTGCCCGTGGGCGCAGCCGACCCGCTGTGCGGACGAGCGGCCGGTGCTGCGCCCGATCGGCGACACCCACGTTGCCTGCCACTGGGCGGAGCCGATCGCCAGCGGCGAGCTCCGCCCGCACCGGGTGAGTGCCCACCTCACCCACCCGGACGACGAGGGCGAAGCTCCCACCGTCGTCTCCGCCCCCAGCGAACCCGGCTCCTTCGTGTAAGGAAGGGCCCCCGCTTATCGTCTTCTGTAGTAGCGGGGGCCCCTCCTAACCGCTCAGGCGGCCAGCCAGATCGGGCGCCAGTCGGCCAGCTCGTGATAGCGGCGCAGCTCGGCCAGGCCGCTGAGCCAGCCGGTCCAGCCCGCGTACGGCGGCTGGTCGAACCCGCTCTGCACGAAGGAGAGCTTGGTCTTTCCCTCGCTCCCCTCCAGCTCCCAGCTCACCACGCCGATCGGACCCCAGTCGACGGTCATCGCCCGGCCGGGAGTCAGGTCGAGCACCTTTGCCGGGTCGGGGTTGTTGTCGAAGCCGCCCATCGCCCAGCGGCCGCCGACGAAGGGCTCGATCTCGATCGGGTAGCCGAACCACTCGGAGGCCTTCGCCGAGTCGGTCAGCGACTCGTAGACAGCCTCGGGCGGAGCGTCGATGACGACCTCTTCGGCCATCTTGGTCGAGGTGAAGTCGGTCTTCGGGGTGAGCGGCCGCCCCTCGACGTGGTCGACCAGGTTGGCGATCGCCAGCGACCAGTACGTCTGGAGCACGCCCCGGATGCTGGCCCCGCTGGTCACGTCCTCGAAGCTCCAGTGCGTCTGGGAGAGCGCGATGACGGTCGACTCGGCACCCTCCTCGATGAGGGTGATCTCGGTGGTGGTCTCCTCGCCGTCGAGTAGCCAGGTGAACCGCAGGGTGTGGTCGTCGGCGTGCAGCAGCCGCTGGTGCGGCGCGTCCCCCTCCGGGGTGTACCGCCCCCAGAACTCGTACCGGTGCGGCAGCTCGACCTCGGCGTGCTCGGCGAGCCAGATGCGCAGCTCGGCGGCGTCGGTCAGGGCCTGCCAGACGGCCTTGACCGACGCGGCGGCCCGGGCGCGGAGGGTCAGTGGTGCGGTCATGTGGTGCCTCCATGCGGGTAGCAGGCCACGGCGAGCTTGAAGGCGTCGCCTTCGGCTCCGCCGTAGCGGGTGAAGAGGTCCTGCAGCGCGGTCTGCAGGTCGGTCAGGAACTGTTGGCGTTGCTCGGCCGGGACCCGGATCTCGCCGGAGACCCCGATCGAGGGCAGTTCGGGGGCGGTGCGGTCCAGGGCGGCGACGTCGGCCTGGACCTCCTCCATCAGGTTGAGCAGGTAGCCGAGGCTCATCTCGTCCTGCGCCCTGCGCAGTCCGATCCGGCCGACCAGCCGGGGGGAGAGCCAGTAGGACTGGGCACTCGCCTGGTAGATGCCCTCGGAGATGCCCCGGACCCTGCGTTCGGAGACCTGGTCGACGAGGCCGGCCTCGACCAGGCGCTTGACGTGGTAATAGACCCGCTGCGGGGTCTGGCCGAGTTGCGCGGCCACCTCGGTGCAGGTGTGCGGCTCGGCGAGTTGCCGCAGCACCTCGATGCGCTGCGGCTTGAGCAGGGTCTCGGCCTGCTCGATCTGCTCCAGGTACATGACATCTCTCATGGCAAAAACAATCCTGTACGTAAAACCAGATTTTGTCAATCGTCCACGGCAGAGCCGACCCGGTAACCGGGTCGGCAGTCAGGTCAGCAGGGTGTCGGCCGCTAGCCTTCGGGGCGGTCGAGCAGGCCGACCGCGATGGTGTGCACCGCGGCCACGTCGGCCGGGTCGGCCAGCGGCGCCCGGCCGCCGGTCACCGTGTACCACTCGGCGGCGTCCTTGTACTGCACCCGCAGGACGGCGTGCTCGCCGTCCAGTTCGGTGCGGAGCGTCAGCTCTCCGGTGATCACACCGACGTCGTCGGTCATCACCCCGCCGGGACCGGCCATGATGTCGGTGCTCTGCGCCGCGGCTCCTGTCTCGCCCATCAGCAGCTCCCCAACATGTCGCCGAGAGCGGCCTGCTCGGCTGAGGTCACGGAGAGTTTCCAGTAGTGCTTGACCGCGATCCAGTCCTCCGCGTACCGGCACCAGTCGTCCCGGTTCGACGGCTTCCACTGCGACGGATCCTGGTCACCCTTTGCCCGGTTCGACGTCGCCGAAACCGCCATCAGCTGCGGCCGGTCCAGGTCGTTGGCGAAGTCGCTGCGCTTGTCGTCATTCCACTCGTCGGCGCCCGAGCGCCAGGCGTTGGCCAGCGGCACCATGTGGTCGATGTCCACGTCCGAGGGGTCGGCGAGCGTCCGCTTGTCGTACCGGCTCGACCAGCGCCCCCCGACCACGTTGCAGCCGGAGAGCTTGATGTCGGTGCCGTCCCGCTGCAGCACGGTGTCCCGGACGTCGCAGTTCTTGCCCGCCTTGCGCCAGTGCGGGAAGCGCTCCCGGCTGTAGCCCCGCATCGAACCGGCGCTGGCCACGGTGAGCTGGTCAAGTTGGGCCCGGGTGTCGGCGGGCCCGGACGACCGCTCGGGCGCCGGACTCTCGACCGGGGCGCAGGCGGTGCAGGCGGCGAGCAGACCGGCGAGGACGGCTGCTGTTCCCGACCGGGCTAGTGATCTGGTACGGATGAACGGCACGCTTCCAGCCTGGGTGGTGTGGACCGGTGGGGAGGCGACCGGCCGCGGTTCCGGCGTTTCGCGGCATCTTACGACACAGGCAGGGCAGATTGACACCGTGAGTGATTCATCGAGCAGGTCGCCGAAGTCGAACCGGTCGGAGAAGTCGAGCGGATCGCCGAAGTCGAGCGGGGCGGAGAAGTCGCGCGGGGCGGAGAAGTCGAGCGGACCACCGACGTCGGGTGGGTCGCGGGAGTCGCCGGCACCGCTGCGGATGGCCAGCAGGGCGGGCCGGGGCACGCTGCTCGCCGCCGTGGTCGCCTCGGGCATGGTCTTCCTGGACGCCACGGTCGTCAACGTGGCGCTGCCCCACCTCGGTGCCGAGTTGCACGCCAGCACGGCCGGCCTACAGTGGACCCTCAACGGCTACCTACTCACCCTGGCCGCCTTCGTACTGCTCGGCGGCGCCCTCGGCGACCGGCTCGGCCGGCGGCGCGTCTTCCTCGTCGGTGTGCTGGCGTTCACCGCCGCCTCCGTGCTCTGCGGTGCCGCACTGAGCATCGAATGGCTGATCGCCGCCCGCTTTCTCCAGGGCCTCGGCGGCGCACTGCTGACCCCCGGCTCGCTCGCGCTGCTCCAGGCCAGCTTCCATCCCGACGAGCGGGGCCGGGTGATCGGGGCCTGGTCCGGCCTGGCCGGCGTCTCGACCGCGCTCGGCCCCTTCCTCGGCGGCTGGTTGATCGACGCGCTCTCCTGGCGGGCCATCTTCTTCCTCAACCTGCCGCTCGCGGTGATCGTGATCCTGGCCGCCCTCCGCTGGACCCCGGAGAGCCGGTCCGACGGGGCGGCGGCAGCCCGGTTCGACGTGGCCGGCTCGCTGCTCGGCGCGCTCGGCCTGGCCGGCGTCACGTACGCGCTGATCGAGGCGAAGCAGTTCGGCTCCGGCGCCGTGCAGGTGGTGGGCGCCGGCGTGCTCGGGGTGGTCGCCGCGGTCGGGTTCGTGCTGTTGGAGCGGCACCGGGGCGAGCGGGCCATGCTACCCCCGACGCTCTTCGCCACCCGGCTCTTCGGGGTGCTCAACGTCTACACCGTGCTGGTCTACGCCGCGCTGACCGGCCTCACCTTCTTCTTCGCCGTCTACCTGCAGAACGTCGTCGGCTACTCCGCCTTCCAGACCGGCCTGGCCACGCTCCCGATGACGGTCCTGCTGCTGGTCGGCTCGGCCCGCTCCGGCGCACTCGCCTCCCGGATCGGGCCGCGCCCGCAGCTCACCATCGGCCCGCTCGTCTCCGCCGCCGGGCTGTTGCTGCTGCACGGGGTGAGCCGGGGCGACTCGTACTGGATCCACATCCTGCCCGGGATCACCCTCTTCGGCCTCGGCATGACCCTGGTGGTGGCCCCGCTGACCGCCTCGGTGCTGGCCGCCGCACCGGACCGGCTGGCCGGCGCGGCCAGCGGCTTCAACAACGCCGCCTCCCGGGTCGGTGGGCTGCTCGCCGTCTCCGCGCTGCCGCTGGTGGTCGGGCTCTCCGGCGGCGGCTACGAACGCTCCGGGCAGCTCACCCCGGCGTACCGGCAGGCGGTGCTCTGGTGCGCCGGGCTCATGGTGCTCGGTGCGGCACTCGCCGCCGTGCTGGTGCACCGGCCGGGCCGGAAACCGAAGAAGTCCCGGCCCTGCGCGACCCTTCCGCCCCCACCCACGCACCAGCACGAGGTGTAAGGAAGGGCCCCCGCTTATCGTTTTCTGTTGTAGCGGGGGCCCTTCCTAACGCTTCAGCTCAGCGCAGGGCGCGGTTGACGGCGCTGGTCACCGCCCGGACCGACGCGGTCACGATGTTGGCGTCCAGGCCGACGCCCCAGACCGTACGACCGTCGACCTCGCACTCCACGTACGCGGCGGCCTGGGCGTCGCCGCCGGCGGACATCGCGTGCTCGTGGTAGTCGAGCACCCGTACCCGCACGTCGAGCGCCTGCAACGCGTTGACGTACGCGTCGATCGGGCCGTTCCCCGTCGCCGAGAGCGGCCGGCGGGCATCGCCGAACCGGGCGTCCGCCTCGATCTCGACCTTGCCGTCGACGGTGCCGATGGTGTAGCTCTCCACCTGGAGCGCCGGCTCCGACTGCCGGTCGACCAGGTATTCCTCGGCGAAGAGTTGCCACATCCGGGCCGGCTCCACCTCGCCGCCGCCGTCGTCGGTGACCCGCTGCACCACGCCGGAGAACTCGATCTGGAGCCGTCGCGGCAGGTCCAGGTGGTGCTCGGTCTTCATGACGTACGCCACGCCGCCCTTGCCGGACTGCGAGTTGACCCGGATCACCGCCTCGTAGGTGCGGCCCAGGTCCTTCGGGTCGATAGGCAGGTAGGGCACCGCCCAGGCGAACTCGTCGACCGGCACCCCGGCCGCCTTGGCGTCGGCGTGCAGCGCGTCGAAGCCCTTGTTGATCGCGTCCTGGTGCGAGCCGGAGAACGCGGTGTAGACCAGGTCACCGGCGTACGGGTGCCGTTCGTGCACGGGTAGCTGGTTGCAGTACTCGACGGCCCGCTTGACGTCGTCGATGTTGGAGAAGTCGATCTGCGGGTCGATGCCCTGGGAGAAGAGGTTCAGGCCCAGGGTGACCAGGTCGACGTTGCCGGTCCGCTCGCCGTTGCCGAAGAGGCAGCCCTCGATCCGGTCGGCCCCGGCCAGCAGCCCCAGCTCGGCGGCGGCGACCCCGGTGCCCCGGTCGTTGTGCGGGTGCAGGGAGAGGACCACGCTGTCCCGACGTGGCAGGTGGCGGTGCATCCACTCGATCGAGTCGGCGTAGACGTTCGGGGTGGCCATCTCCACGGTCGCCGGCAGGTTGATGATCAGCGGCCGGGCCGGGGTCGGGTCGATCACCTCGATGACCGCCGCGCAGACCTCCAGGGCGTAGTCGAGCTCGGTGCCGGTGTAGGACTCCGGGGAGTATTCGTAGAAGATTTCGGTGTCCGGGGCGTGGATCTCGTGGTACTTCTGACAGAGCCGGGCGCCGGAGGTGGCGATGTCGGTGATCCCGGCCCTGTCCAGGCCGAAGACCACCCGGCGCTGCAACGTGGAGGTCGAGTTGTAGAAGTGCACGATCGCCCGCTTCGCACCCCGGATCGACTCGAAGGTGCGGTCGATCAGGTGCTCCCGGCACTGGGTCAGCACCTGAATGGTGACGTCCTCGGGGATCAGGTCCTGCTCGATCAACTGCCGGACGAAGTCGAAGTCGGTCTGGCTGGCGGACGGGAAGCCGACCTCGATCTCCTTGTAGCCCATCTGCACCAGCAGCTGGAACATCCGCCGCTTGCGCTCCGGCGACATCGGGTCGATCAGGGCCTGGTTGCCGTCGCGGAGGTCGACCGCGCACCACCGGGGCGCGGCCTCGACGCGCCGGGTCGGCCACTGCCGGTCGGGCAGGTCGATTGCGAACTGTTGGTGGTAGGGCTCGTAACGCTGGAACGGCATCCGGCTGGGCCGCTGCCGTGCGATCGGATCACCGTCGCCGGTGGGGACGCCGTCGATGTGGGGAACGCTGTCGACGGTGGTGCCGCTGTCGACGGTGGTGCCGTTCAAGGCGGTGTCGTTGAAGGTCGTGCCGGCGGGTTGTGCCATGACGAGTTGCTCCTGTGGTCATGTGGCCTGAGCGCCGAGAACCGGCGGGCAGCGCCGAGGGTCAGATCGAGATGTCGGATCTTCGAGAAGTCCGGCCGGGACGGAGGGTCGACCGGGGATGCAGGACGGCGTGCATCAACTCCGCGACGAGGTGCCGGCCTGAGGGGCCTCGTCGCGGCAGCGAAGAAGCAGGGCCTGCCACATGACAACTGTCACCATATGTGCTTGGTCCGGGATCCGTAAACGCAGTCCGCAATCTGGGAACTGTCCTGGTGACCACCGAAGCGCGCCGGGACCGGGCAGCTCGTCCCTGCGGGCGTCGCGTCGGTCAGCCCAGCATCAACTCGGCCAGCGGGCGGCGCTGGCGCAGGCCGATCTCCCGGGCTCGCAGGTCTTCGGGGAGCGCGAACGGGTCGCCGAGCCGGCCCACCGCGACCACCACGTGCGGCCGTACCTCGGGGGAGAGTTCCAGGTCGGCACGGAGCCCGGCGGCGTCGAAGCCGGAGATCTGCCGTACGTGGAGGCGCAGCGCCGTGGCCTGGACCGTGAGATGAGCCACCGCCTGACCGAGGTCGTAGGCGGCGTACGGCAGCGGGCCGCCCTTCGGCCCGGCGATGGCGTGCGCCCCGAGCAGCAGCGCCGAGGCCCGGCCGGCCCACCGCTGGTCGGCGGCGGAGAGGTTGGTCAGGATCCGTTTGAACGCCTCGTCGTGCCGCCGGCCCATCAGGAAGCGCCACGGTTGGCTGTTGCCGGCCGACGGTGCCCACCGGGCGGCTTCCAGCAGCGACGCGACGTCCGCGTCGGTGAGATCGGCGATCGGGTCGAAGGCGTACGGACTCCACCGCGTCGCCAGAATCGGGGAGAGCTGGGCCATGGTGCCGAGTGTGCCGTATCGGGCACTGTGTCTCCCATCTGGGGTCACCGGAAGTGATTGGACGCACCCAGAACGTAAGAGAAGATCATCCGTTGGCACTCTCCTGCTGGGCCTCCCCGGTCGGGTTGCCGGGCGGCGGTCCGGCGATCGACAGCGGTTCCCGGTCGACCAGCGGGCCGGGCAGCGTGACGGTGGTCGGCGCGGCGGTCGGCGTACCGGCCAGGGTCAGGGTGCCGTCGGGCAGCCGGGCTGCGGTCAGGGTGCCGTCGGGGGCGTAACAGTAGATGCCGGGGTCGAGCGGCGGGTCGACGGACGCCGAGGTCGACTCGACCGCGAAACATGAGCCCCGGAAACCGGGGAGGGTGGCGGCGGAGACCGAGAGTGGGGCCTGCCGGTCGGTGAGCACCTCCGGCCAGTCGGTGAACGGATGCTGTATCCGGGGATCGATCCCCGGAGCCAGCGGCTGCCCCGGGTCGGCCACCCGTACGCAGCCGGCGGAACCCGGATGACCGGTCGGATCCGGATGACCGGTCGAGGGGAGCGCGCACTGGAAGAGTCCGGCGCTGGTGCGCGCCATCGAGACGTCGGCGGTGCCGCCAAGCGCGCCGGCCGGGATGTCCACCCGCCAGGAGCGGTCCGTCGCCCGGACGACGGAGATCGACCGGTCCGGCCGGCCCTGCACCGAGAGCGTGTAGACGGCCGTGAGGTGCCGGTCCTGCGCGGCGGCGGCGAGCGCCGCGAGTCGGTCCCGGTCGTCGGCCGGCCGGCTCGCCTGAGCCGGAGTGGTGGCCGCCGGCGCCGGGGCGTCCGTGCCGCAGCCGGCCAGCAGCACCGGCCCGGCCAGCAGGAGCGCACCGAGCGCCGCGCGGAGCGCGCCCCGGCGCGGTGGTGTGCCGGACGTGCCGCTCCCGACGCCGGTGCCGGCACCTGTTCGGCTGCCGGTGCCGGCGCGGGTACGGGCGCCGGCGTCGGCACGGGCGCGTGTGCGGCCGTCACTGCCGGGGTGAGTGCGGAGGCCGGCACGGGGCCGGGTCGCGAGGGTCCGGTCCGGGGCGGCGCCGGGCAGGGGGGCTACGCCGGGATGCACCTCGCCATTCTGGGGGTATACCGCGGCGACGGGGGATCAGTCCAGCTACCCCCGCGTGTCGCCGACCGGTCGGATGGTGGGAACGCCTGGTCGGGGCGACGACGCCGGCCGGTACCCTGAGGGGGTCTCACACGGCGCCGCCGGCCTCGACCCGGCGGCGTCGGCACGCTCAGGGCCGGTGCGCCTCGCCCGGCCCAGGGAAGGAGTGCACCGTCGTGGCACTGGTAGTGCAGAAGTACGGCGGATCGTCGGTCGCCGACGCCGAGCGGATCAAGCGGGTGGCGGAGCGGATCGTCGCCGCACGCAAGGCCGGCGACGACGTGGTGGTCGTGGTCAGCGCGATGGGCGACACCACCGACGAACTGCTCGACCTCGCCAACCAGGTCAGCCCGCTGCCGCCCGGCCGCGAACTCGACATGCTGCTCACCGCCGGCGAGCGCATCTCGATGGCGCTGCTGGCGATGGCGATCCACAACCTCGGCTACGAGGCGCGCTCCTACACCGGATCGCAGGCGGGCGTGCTGACCACCTCGGTGCACGGCAGAGCCCGGATCATCGACGTGACTCCCGGCCGGCTGCGCTCGGCGCTGAACGAGGGCGCGGTGGTGATCGTCGCCGGCTTCCAGGGCGTCTCCCAGGACACCAAGGACATCACCACGCTGGGCCGGGGTGGCTCGGACACCACCGCCGTGGCCCTGGCGGCAGCCCTCGGCGCGGACGTCTGCGAGATCTACACGGACGTCGACGGCGTCTTCACGGCCGACCCCCGGATCGTGCCGAACGCCCGGCACATCAAGGTCATCACCTACGAGGAGATGCTGGAACTTGCCGCGTGCGGCGCGAAGGTCCTGCACCTGCGGAGCGTGGAGTACGCCCGAAGGGCGGGGTTGCCAATCCGCGTACGTTCGTCATACTCGACCAACACCGGCACCATGGTGACCGGATCGACGGAGGACCTACCCGTGGAGCAAGCACTTATCACCGGGGTCGCCCACGACCGGAGCGAGGCGAAGATCACAGCTGTCGGCGTGCCGGACGAGCCCGGCGCGGCGGCCCGGATCTTCGAGACCGTGGCGGCGGCCGAGATCAACCTCGACATGATCGTGCAGAACGTCTCCACCGAGGGCACCGGCCGGACGGACATCTCGTTCACCCTGCCCAAGACCGACGGACCGACCGCGATGGCGGCGCTGAGCAAGGTGCAGGAGCAGGTGAAGTTCAAGGGCCTGCTCTACGACGACCACGTCGGCAAGGTGTCGCTGATCGGCGCCGGCATGCGCTCGCACCCGGGCGTGGCGGCGAGCTTCTTCGCCGCGCTCGGCGAGGCCGGGGTGAACATCGAGATGATCTCTACCTCCGAGATCCGGGTCTCGGTCGTCTGCCGGGACACCGACCTCGACGCCGCGGTCCGGGCCGTGCACGAGGCGTTCGACCTCGGCGGCAGCGAGGAAGCGGTGGTCTACGCCGGGACCGGGAGGTAGCCGGGATGGCGACGCTCCCCACGCTGGCGGTGGTCGGGGCGACCGGTGCGGTCGGCACGGTCATGTGCGACCTGCTCTCCTCCCGGAAGAACGTCTGGGGCGAGATCCGGCTGATCGCATCGCCCCGCTCGGCCGGGCAGCGGCGGATGTGCCGGGGCGAGGAGTTGACCGTGCAGGCGTTGAGCGCCGAGGCGTTCGACGGCGTGGACGTGGCGATGTTCGACGTGCCGGACGAGGTCTCCGCGCAGTGGGCGCCGGTCGCGGTCGCCCGGGGTGCGGTGGCGGTCGACAACTCCGCCGCCTTCCGCGGCGACCGGGACGTGCCGCTGGTGGTGCCGGAGATCAACCCGGAGCAGGTGCGCAACCGCCCCAAGGGCATCATCGCGAACGCCAACTGCACCACCCTGACGATGATCATCGCGGTCGCGCCGCTGCACCGCGAGTACGGGTTGCGCGAGCTGGTACTCGCCTCCTACCAGGCGGTTTCCGGCACCGGGCAGGTCGGGGTGGACACCCTGCACGACCAGCTCTCCAAGATCGCCGGTGACCGGGTCCTCGGCTCGCGGCCGGGCAACGTGCGGCAGGCGGTCGGTGACGATCTCGGCCCGTTCCCGGCCCCGATGGCGCTCAATGTGGTGCCCTGGGCCGGGTCACTCCGCGACGGCGGCTGGTCGTCCGAGGAGTTGAAGCTGCGCAACGAGTCGCGCAAGATCCTCGGCCTGCCCGACCTGAAGGTCTCCGCCACCTGCGTACGGGTGCCGGTGGTCACCGGGCACTCGGTGGCCGTACACGCGGTCTTCGGGACCGAGGTGGACGCGGAGGGTGCCCGGGAGGCGCTGCGCAACGCGCCCGGGGTGATCCTGGTCGACGACCCGGCGGCGGGCGAGTTCCCGATGCCGATCGACGCGGTCGGCACCGACCCGTCCTGGGTGGGCCGGATCCGTCGCTCGGTCGACGACCCCCGGGCGCTGGATCTCTTCGTGACGGGCGACAACCTGCGCAAGGGCGCCGCGCTCAACACCGCGCAGATCGCCGAGCTGCTGGCCGCCGAGTTCACCGCCGCCCGCTGACCGCCGCCCGCTGACCGCCGCCCGCTGACCGGCTCGCCGGGGCGAGTGGGTCAGGCGGCGGCCAGGCGTACGCCGTCGCGGCCCTCGCGCTTCACGCCGTAGAGCGCCTCGTCGGCACGGTGCAGGGTCAGGGCGGAGGGCTCGCCGTCCTGCTGCACCGCCACCCCGATGCTGACCGTCCGGCCGGTCCGGCGGGCCGCCTCCACCAGGCGCTCGGCGATTCCGACCGCCTCCTCGGGGCGGAGCACCTCGACCACCGCCACGAACTCGTCGCCACCCGTCCGGTACAGCTCGTCGCCATGCCGCAGCGCACCCTGCAGGGCCCGGGCGAGATCCACCAGTACGCGGTCACCGGCCTGGTGGCCGTAGGTGTCGTTGACCGTCTTGAAGCCGTCGACGTCGATGGCGAGCAGGGCCGTCCGGCCGGGGTGCGACTCGGCGATCCGCTCGCCGAAGGACCCCTGGTGGCGCAGCCCGGTCAGCGGGTCGGAACTGGCCCGCTCCCGCAACTGGGCCAGCCCGCGCAGCCGTTCGAGGCAGATCCACGACTGGGCGGCAAGCAACTCGATCAGGTTGACGGTGGTCGGGTCGGGGCGCAGCGTACGGGTGTCGCCGACCAGGAGTACGCCACAGAACTCGGTCGGTCCCAGCGGCACCGAGATCAGGGTGCGTACCCCGGCCGCGATCAGCACGTCCTGGTCCGGCGTTGTCGGGTGGTGCCCCTCGCCGAGCGTGTAGGAGGCGCCGTAGCGGTGGGCGTGCGCCCGGAGCCGCTCCAGGACCGCCTGGCCGGCGCCGGCCAGCGCGGCGTGCACCCGCGACTCGAGCGCGTCGGGCACCAGGTCCGGCGTTGCCACCCTGGCCCCGGCCGCCTGCCAGCCGCTGTCCGTGCCCGGGGCGGGCCCGTCGAGGACGAAGACCGCCGAGCTGAGCCCGGAGACCTCCCGGGCCGCCCGCACGGCCGCGGTCATCAGCCCGGACTCGGTGGCGGCGGAGGTCAACGCGGAGGCGTGCCGGAGCAGCTTCTCGCTCCGTGACTCGGCCGGAGGGCCACCGAGCTGCCCGATCCTGGCGCCGAGCAGGTCCGCGACCCGCTCGACGGTACGCCGCCAGGCATCCAGGTCGATCTCGGCGGTCGGCCACTCCACGTCCAGGACGCCGATCGGCTGCCCCGCCCCGTCGAGGATCGGGGCGCAGATCTCGGCGTGGGTGTCCGGCCGTAACGGTACGTAGTCGGGCTCGTTCGTCACCTCCGGCACCGTTTCGGTCTTGCCGGAGGTGTATGCCCGACCGACCGTTCCGGTGCCGGCCGGGACGGAGGCGAAGACCTGCCAGGACCCGGTGGCGGCGACACAGCGGAGTCGATCACGTACCCAGAGGAGTACGGCGATCCGTCCCGGCGTGTGCCGGCCCAGCGTGGCCACCGTCACCTGGCCCGCCTCGACGGCGCTGGACGCCGTAAGCAGCCGGGCGGTCACGTCGCGAACTACGCGGGAGTGGTCGTGGGACACCGTTTCCGATCCGGGGAGGAGGGGGCGAGGGGCCCGAACAAGATTACTCAGGGTGCTGAGAATCTGCTGTGTGTGAGTGATCCGCGCCTCGTCGGGTCGGGACGGCCGGTGTCGGCACCCGTTAGGATCGGCCGCAGTCTTTATGATCATGATGGTGGGAAGTCGGCGGACGGAGACCCGACATGGCGAGGTTGCCCGACGAGGTGGTGTCCGCGATCGGCCGGCTCACGATCGCGGCCGGCGACCTCGAACTCATCCTGGCCTGGATCGGTGCCGACCAGGCGGGTGGCAACGCGTTCGAGGTGCTGGCGCGCCCCGGTGAGCCGGTACGCGCCGCCCGCGGCTCGGTCGAGTTCGCCACCCCGGAGTACCGGCAGGCGTACCTGCCGGTGGTGGAGATCGCGGCGAAGCTGCTCGCCAAGCGGCACGCGGTCGTCTCCGCCATGTGGATCAGCGAGGCGCCGGACGAGTCCGTGCAGCGCTGGCAACTGCTCGACGACAAGACCTACGTACGGCAGCTCGTCGACCCACGCGCCCTCGACGAGCTGTCCCGGCAGCTCCTGGAGGCACGCAACCGGCTGGTGGCGATCGTCACCGCCCAACTCAACAACGACCCGGTGCCGGCGCCCTGAGAGTGCCGCCCGCGCGTCCGTCAGTTCCGGCACGCCTGTCCGGCGTTGCGCGCGGAGGCGCCCCTGGTCATGATCCCCTGCCTGCGGTGGCTGTCCGGGGCCAGCACCTGCTCGCCGTCCAGTTCCGCGAAGGCGTCGGTGTCGAACCTGACGGTGACGGCGGACTCGACCCTGGTGTGCGCGGATCCTTCCCGCCGGCCGTACGGGGAGACCGGGCGGCCGGGACGGAATCGCCTTGACCGATCGGTGACGACGATGACCTGGTGGGCCGTTGCACAGCGGTGGGGGCGAGGAGGGCTGCGGGTGGGTGACGTTCGGACCATGACGGTCGGCCCCCGACGACTGGAGGTCGTGCTAGGAGGTCCGGTTGCGCTCGCTCCGTGAGGACCCGACGCGTTCGGCTCGACCCACGAGCGCGAGGCGGCGTTTCCCGAGCAGACCTGGCGGTCCCGACTCGACGGCGCGCACGGACCGTCCGTGCTCGCGTACGCCGGGAAGGAGGTCGTCGGGATCGGCGCCGGCTGGTGCCACGAGCCGGGCCGGCTGATGGTGGTGGCTATGTGGACGGAGCCGGACCGCCGCGGCCAGGGCGTCGGCCGGCACTGCTGGCAGTCGATCTGCCGGGCGGCGTTCCCGGGACTGGTGGCGAGGGTGTTGAAGGTCATCGCCACGCCTGCACTTCGTCCAAGTCGATCGGCAATCCCGGCCCCTATCTGTCCAACGCGAACGCGGCCGGCACACATCGACCCCCGCCCGCGAACACCCGTGGCACCATCGTGGTCCAGCATTTTGACCTTGACCGAGAGCCCGACATTGATCCGCCGCTGCGGCCCGCCGTACAGGTCCGGCACTCGGACCCTGACGGGCCTTTGGGAGGCCGCCGTAGGCGGCTCGCCGGGAACTGGCCACCGGCTCTCTCCCGTGCCGGTCCTGGATCGCCTGTTGCAGGCCCGGTAAGGCGCTGGGAGACAAATTCCACCATCTTCTCCCAGATTCCTCGCAAGGCGGCCCGGGAGACGAGTCAGGGCCGGTCTCGCCAACAGTGATACCGGCCCTGAACTGCACTTACTCTGGTCGGGGTGGCCGGATTCGAACCGACGACCTCTTCGTCCCGAACGAAGCGCGCTACCAAGCTGCGCCACACCCCGAGGCGTGCCGAGCAATAGTAGCCCACCCGTCCGGGCGGGCAAATTCGGTATCCCGCCCGGTGTGGGCCGCACAGCACCGGCCGGCCCGGAGGAGCCGGTTTGCGCAGGTTCAGTGTCAGCGCGGGTTCAGTGTCAGCGCGGAATCAGTGTCAGCAGCGACGCCTCCGGCCGGCAGGCGAACCGTACCGGGGCGGTCGGGTGGGTGCCGAGACCTGCGGAGACGTGCAGCCAGGCGTCCGTGTCCGGCCAGCGGTGCAGGCCGCGGGCCATCGACCGGGGCAGACCGCAGTTGGTGGTGAGCGCGCCGACGAGCGGGACCCGGACCTGACCGCCGTGGGTGTGCCCGGCGAGCAGCAGGGCGAAGCCGTCGGCGGCCATCTCGTCCAGGACCCGGGGCTCCGGCGAGTGGGTCACCCCGATTGCGAGATCGGCCTGCGCCCGGACCGGTCCGGCGACCGAGGCGTAGTCGTCCCGCTCGACGTGCGGGTCGTCGACGCCGACCAGCTCGACGTGCCGCCCGCCGGCCTTGATCGACGTACGGGCGTTGTTCAGGTCGTGCCAGCCCGCGCCGACCAGCACCTCGCGCAGGTCCTCGGCGGGCAGGTCGACCCCCTGCACGTACTCCCGCTCCGGCAGCAGGTAGCTGAACGGGTTTTTCCAGACCGGGCCCCGATAGTCGTTGGAGCCGAACACGAAGGCGCCGGGGAAGTCGAGCAGGGGTTGCAGCGCCCGCAGCGCGCCGGGCACCGCCTCCGGGTGGGCGAGGTTGTCCCCGGTCACCACCACCAGGTCCGGGTCGGTGGCGGCCAACGAGGCGACCCAGGCCTGCTTGCGGCGCTGGTCGGGCATCATGTGCAGGTCCGACAGGTGCAGGATGCGCAGCGGTTCGGCGTCGGTGGCGAGCACTGGTACGTCGTGCCGGCGCAGCGTGAAGAGATTGCGCTCGACCAGCGAGGCGTACGCCAGGGTGGCGCCGCCGGCCACGAGGGTCCCGGCGGCCAGCCGGAATACTGTGCGCTTCTGCATGCCGCTCAGGGTAGTTTGACCCTCCATGGGCACCTTGAAGGACCTCCTGACCACGGACATGCGCACGGCGCTGAAGGCCCGTGACGAGCTGACCACCTCGACCCTGCGGATGGCGCTGGCCGCGATCGGCACCGCCGAGGTCGCCGGCAGGGAGAAGCGGGAGCTCTCCGACTCCGAGGTGCTGGCGGTGCTCACCAAGGAGGCGAAGAAGCGCCGGGAGGCGGCTACCGCCTTCGGTGACGCCGGGCGGGCCGAGCAGGCTGAGCGGGAGCGGGCCGAGGGCGACGTGCTGGAGCGCTACCTGCCGAAGCAGCTCTCCGACGAGGAGCTGGCCGAGCTGGTCGGCGGGGCGCTGACCGCCGGCGGCTTCACCGAGCGCGGCCAGATGGGCCCGGCGATGAAGGCGGCCCAGGCCGCGGTGGCCGGCCGGGCCGAGGGCGGTCGGGTGGCCGCGGAGGTACGCCGGCAGCTCGGCGCCGGATAACGGCGGAACGGGCGGGCTCCCCTGCACCGGGGATGCCCGCCCGTTCGCGTGACCTGCTCTGGCCGGCGGTGGTCAGCCGGCGTTCCGGTTCAGCGGCGGGGTGGTCGGGGGCCGCCCGGGCCGTCGCCCGATTCGTTGTCGCCGCCACCCTTGCCGTTGCTCACCTCGATCGTCACCGCTCCACCCTTGATGGTGCGGCCGTCCGGGCTGGTGCCGGCGGCCGCGCCCGCCGGACAGTCGGAGTCGACCCGGCCGCCCACCTCGGCGTCGAAGCCGGCGCCCTTGATCCGGGAGATCGCGGTCTGGATCGGCTGGCACTTGACGTTCGGGATGTTCCGCTGGTCGCCGTTGACGATTTTTCCGCCCGGCGGAGTGAACTGGATCGCCGGCTTGCCCTTCATCGCGTCCCGGAGCGTCTGGTAGACAGCGTGGTTGACGCCACCCGGCTCGTTGTGCCCCATGTTCTGCGTGGTCTCGGCCCAGTCCGGGTCGGCGAGGATGCCGGCGACCGCGAGTTGCTTGGTCATCACCACCAGCGACGCGGTCTTCTCGCCGTCGGTGGTGCCGCTCTTGCCGGCGACCGGCTTGCCGACGATGCCCTTCACGGTCCGGGCGGTGGCGCCCTTGCAGCGGGAGGTGGCGGAGCGGTCGCCGACCGGGCAGCGGGCGGCGTCCACGGCGGCCCGGGCCACCTCGGTCTTGATCCGCTGCTCGCAGCGCGGGTTGGCGATGTCGAGCTTGTTGCCCTCCTGGTCCCGGATGAGCTGCACCGGGGTCGGCTCGCAGAACTTGCCGTCGGCGGCGAGCGTGGCGTAGGCGTTGGCCAGCTCCAGCGGGGTCGTCTGGGAGACGCCGAGGGTGAAGGCGCCCCAACCGTTCGCGGCCTGCTTGGTGGCGGCGAAGTTGGCGTCGTTGCTGGCCCGGAAGGTGATGCCCATCCGCTTCGCCGCGTCGACGACCTTGGCGGCCCCGACCCGCTCCTGGAGCGGTACGAAGTAGGTGTTGACCGACGCTCCGAAGGCGCTCCACATGTTGTGCACGCCGGCCATGCTCGGGTTGGCGTTCTGTGGGCAGTACTTGTTCGTACCCTTGCAGGCGGCCGGGGAGCCGCGCTCGACGATGTACTTCGTCTGGGCGACCGGCTTGGCGTTGATGGTGGTCTCCAGCGGGTAGCCGTTCTCCAGGGCCGCCACCACGGTGAAGATCTTGAAGGTCGAGCCCGCCTGGTAGCCGGTGATGTCACCGCCGCCGGTCAGCAGCGGGTTGGTGGTGTTCGGGTACGTACCCCGGATCTTCTTCTTCTTTTTCGCCGGGTTCGTGGAGATCTTGTTCTGTGGCTTGTCCGGGTCGTCGAGCTTGTAGTTGCGGTTCACCGCCAGCGCGCGGACCCGCCCGGTGCCCGGCTCGATCGCCGCCACCATCATGGCTTCCTTCTTGCCCGTCTTGACGTTGCGCTCGACGGCGTCCTTGGCCGCCTTCTGCGTCTTGGCGTCGAGCGTGGTCACGACGGTGTAGCCGCCGCTCTTGAGCCGCCGCTCCCGGTCGTACTGGGTGCGCCCGAAGGTCTCCTGCTGCATCCACCACCGGTAGAAGAAGTCGCAGAAGAAGCCCCAGTCGTTCTTGCCGACGTCGACGCAGCCGTTGGGGGTGCGCTTGTCCTTGACCACCAGCTTGATCGCCTTGGTCTTGGCGGCCTCCTCCGGGGTGATCGCCCCGGTCTCGACCATCTGGTCGAGGACCCAGTTGCGCCGCTCCAGCGCGGCCGGGTAGCCGGCCTTGGTGGTCGGGTCGTTGTCCGAGGGTGCCTTGACCATCCCGGCCAGCATCGCCGCCTCTTCGAGCTTCAGGTTCTTCGGGTGCTTGCCGAAGTAGACCTGGCTGGCGGCGAAGATGCCGTACGCGCCGTTGCCGAACGGGGCGATGTTGAGGTAGCCCTCCAGGATCTCGTCCTTGGTCATGTCACCGTCGAGTTGCAGCGCGTACCGCATTTCGCGCAGCTTCCGGGCGCTGGTGTCCTCAGTGGCCGCCACCACGTCCTCGGGGTGGGTGGCCGAGTACGCGATGGTGAGCCGGACGTACTGCATGGTGAGCGTCGAGGCACCCTGGGTGGTGACCCCCGCCTGGTTGTTGGCCACGAACGCCCGGGCGACGCCGTTGACGTCGACGCCGTTGTGCTCGTAGAAGCGCTTGTCCTCGGCGGCGACCAGCGCCTTGGCCATCACCGGCGCGACGTCCTTGATCGGCACGTCGCGGCGGTTCTCGTCGTACATGGTGGCGAGCGGTGTCTTGCCGTCGGAGGCGTAGAGGTAGCTGATCTGGGGAGCCTTCTTGACGGTCAGCTCGGTGGGCAGCTTGTCGAACGTCTCCGCGCCGGCCTTGGCGGCGAGGCCGGACATCGCCACTGCGGGGAACGCGGCCGCGGCTACCACCACGCCGGCCAGCAGCCCACAGATCAGCAGCGACGCGGCGTTGGTGAAGACATTGTGGTCACGCTTCCGCATCCAGGTCACCTCGTCAGGGTACGTGAATCGACACAGAGGTCGCGCGCCGCAGTACTTTCCCCATTTCCTGCGGGCGCCGGCCTCGTTGTGCTAAACGCACGACCCCTGGTGCGCGGTTGCGAGCTCCTTCGCCGCAGAGTCTCCTCCCTCCGGGAAGTCTCCGCAGCGTTTTCGCGGATCGTCGCCGGGTAGTCAGGGCCGGATTGCCGGATGAAGGGCCCAAAAATGTCCGGGTTGACGGATTTGGCTGACAACGTTGCGTAATCAGTTGACTACAGAGCATGATGGTCGAGCGAGAGAATCGCATGTCGTCCGTGATGCCCGGGGGAGGGCGGCACGGGTGACCCGGGGGGTTATCGCCGGCTGACCGGCTCTGGTCGGTAGCGGGACTGCAAGGGGGGACAGACACAGATGGGCATGATCACAGATTGGCCCACGTTGGCGGCGTGTCAGAACGGTGATCCTGACGCGCTGTTCGTACAGGGCGCCGAACAGAACGTGGCGAAGCGGATCTGCCGCAGCTGCCCGGTGCGGTACGAGTGCCTTGCCGACGCGCTCGACAACCGCATCGAGTTCGGCGTCTGGGGCGGCATGACCGAGCGGGAACGCCGCGCCCTGCTGCGCCGGCACCCGCAGGTGGCGAGCTGGCGCAAGACGTTCGAGGCGGCTCTGAAGAACAAGGACAAGGTCCTCGTCAACGCCGGCTGATCGCGGCACCGATCGTGCGCAGCCCGTCGACGTCGTGCACGTCGGCGGGCTGAGCCGTCACCGCCACCGTCGGCACCGCCGGGAAGGCATCGGTGAAGACCCGGGCGACCCGGCGTTCCCGCGCCGCCTGCTGGACCAGGGCGGCGTGGGCCAGCAGCGTCTCCACGGTCGCCTGGTGCCCGCCCAACTCCGCCAGCCGCTCGGCCGCCGCCAGGCTCTCGGCGGCGGTGGGGCGCTCCACCGTGGGCTCGTGCACCCGGTTCAGCACCAGACCGGCCAGCGGCATCCGCTCCTCGCTCAGCCGGCCCGCGAAGTACGCCGCCTCGCGGACCGCGTCCGGCTCCGGCACCGCGACCAGTACAAATGCCGTCTCCCGTGCCTGCAGCACCCGGTACGTCTGCTCGGCGCGCTGCCGGAAGCCCCCGAACATCGAGTCGAGCGCCGCCACGAATCCGGACAGGTCAGTGAGCAGTTGCGCGCCGAGCACCTTCTGCACCACCCGCGAGAACATCCCAAACGAGGCGGTGACCAGGCTGAACATGCTCCGTCCGCCACTGCGTGCCGGCGCCAGCAGCAGCCGCAGCATCCGTCCGTCCAGGAACCGGGAGAGCCGGGCCGGCGCGTCCAGGAAGTCCAGCGCGGAGCGGGACGGCGGAGTGTCGACCACGATCAGGTCCCACTCGCCCCGGGCGTGCAGCTGGCCCAGCTTCTCCATCGCCATGTATTCCTGCGTGCCGGCGAAGGTGGAGCTCATCGCCTGGTAAAACGGGTTGGCGAAGATCTCCGCAGCCTTCGCCGGATCGGTGTGCGCCAGCACCACGTCGTCGAAGGTGCGCTTCATGTCCAGCATCATTGCGTGCAGCTCACCGCCGCTGGCTTCGACGTCGATTCCCTTGACCTGCCGTGGAGTGTTGTCCAGCTCGGTCAGCCCGAGCGACTGGGCGAGCCGGCGGGCCGGGTCGATGGTCAGCACCACCGTACGCCGGCCGTGCCGCTCCGCGGCCCGGAGCGCCAGCGCGGCGGCGGTGGTGGTCTTGCCCACCCCGCCCGAGCCGCAGCAGACCACGATCCGCACGCCAGGGTCGGCGAGGATCTGGTCGATGTCCAGCTGCGGCGCTGGATGATCGGGACGCACCAACCGAGCGTATCGGGACAGTGCCCCGACCATGGCGTGGTGCCGCCCACGTCCGCCCCTCCGGGGCGTAAGGAAGGGCCCCCTGTTATCGCATTCTGTTGTAGAAGGGCCCCTTCCCAACCTCTCCGAGCGCCTGACGCCTCAGTCGGCTGCCAGCAGTGCGTCGGCGATCAGATCCAGGCCGGCCCGGTCCACCCCTTCGGTCAGCAGCGGCAACTCGACCAGAGGCAGCCCGAGTTCGAGCAGGTCGGCGCGGAGCGACTCCTCGAGATCCCGGCGGACGAGCTGGTCCTGGGCCTCGGTGTGCAGCCCGGCCACGGTCGTCCGGTCCGTCGGCAGCCCGGCGGCGGCCAGCCCGCGCCGAAGCTCGGCCTGGGTGACCCTGCCGGCCAGCAGCGGTGGGCGGGTGGCGTTGAGGATGAGCCGGCCGACCGGGATCCGCAGCGCGTTGAGGTCGGCGATCGCGTCGATCGTCTCCTGGACCGGCATCTCCTCCAGCAGCGTGACCACGTGTACGGCGGTCATCGGGGAGCGGAGCAGCGCCGCCACCCCCTCGCTCTGGGTCTTGATCGGGCCGACCTTGGCCAGCCGCGCGGTCTCGGCGGTGACGTTCAGAAACCGGCCGATCCGGCCGGTCGGCGGGGCGTCCAGCACCACCGCGTCGTACACCCGGCGCCGGTCGACGGTACGGGTGGTGGCCTCCTTGACCTTTCCGGTCAGCAGCACGTCGCGTAGCCCCGGTGCGATCGTGGTGGCAAAGTCGATGGCACCGAGCTTGCGCAGGGCCCGACCGGCGGCGCCGAGCTTGTAGAACATATCGAGGTATTCGAGGAGCGCCTCCTCGGAGTCGACGGCCAGGGCGCGTACCTCGCCGCCGCCGCGCGCCGTGGCGATGGACCGTTCCTCGTACGGCAGGGGGTCGGTGCCGAAGAGCTGGGCGATCCCCTGCCGGCTCTCCACCTCGACCAGCAGGGTACGCCGACCACCACCCGCCAGCGCCAGCGCCAGGGCGGCGGCGACCGTGCTCTTGCCGGTCCCACCCTTACCGGTGATCACGTGCAGCCGGGTGGGCCAGCGGGCACTCGCCCGTCCGGTATTCGCCCCGTCGCCTGACTCCTCGCCCGCTCGCACCCTCCGAGCCTAACCAGCCGGGCCGCTCAGATGACGTCGCAGACCCACCACCCGGTCTCCTCCACCACGACGAAGGTCAGCTGTTGGTCCACCATCCGCTCGTCCTCGGTCGTCATGGTCAGCGTGGTCGAGACGAGGACCCGTTCCGGCGTCTGCTCGTCGAGCGTCGGGTTGGCCCACCTGTACCGCACCGTGCCGTACCGTTCGGCAGCCTCCGCCACCTCCCGGACCTTCGCGGAGATCTGCTCGCCGTCCCGGGCGGCGGAGCAGACCAGCCGGGTGGCGCGGTCGGCGTCCCGCTCGGTGTAGACGGCGGTCAGGAAGTCCTGTACGGCGCTGGCCGGATCTGTCGCACCCTGGCCCCGCTCCGCACTGCGGAGTACGAGAAAGCCCGAGATCCCCCCGACGAGGCAGAGCAGCAGCGTCACCCCGAGCACGATCGACGCCACGAGCACGGCGCGCGATCTGCCGCGCGGCTGCCCGGCCGGGACACCGGTCGGCACGCCGGCGCCGGACACAGGTACCTGGCCGGGGGGCGCAGGTACCTGGCCGGGTGCCCACGCATAGCCCAGTGCCGGTGATTGGCCTGGCGGGGGGTGGTGGGCAGGCGGAGGCGGCGCGGGCGTTGCCGCTTCGGCCGGTGTTGATGGTTCGACCGGTGTCGGTGGTTCCGGTGACGCTGCCGGCGGTTCGGTTGGTGCCGGCAGCTCGCTTGGTGCAGGTGGTTCGGTTGGTGCAGGCGGCGCGGTCGGCTGGACCGGGATGGCGGGCGGAGCGGGCTCGGCCGGCTGTCGGGCGGCCTCCGCGGCATCGTCGGAGGGTTGCCTCATGGTCTCCCCAATCCCCGCAGGGGCGCGCTGCGGTGGTCAAGGTGCCGGCCACCGCCCCCTGGGGCGGTGGGCCGGCGTGTCCGTGGGCGCGGCGGTGGCGCCGTACCGGCGACGGTAGGGCGCGGCGCCGTACCGCCGCCGGTAGGGCATCACGGCAGGGCATGCCGAGCCGTCCCGGCGAGGGTATCCCGGCGCGGCCAGCCGGAGCGGTTCCGGCCGGGCGGGGAGACTTCTCGGGCCACCGGTCCGGAGGCGTGCGCGTGGCGGTGCCACCCCAGCCCGTAGGCTGTCGCCGACAAGCCCGAGACGAGGAGACGTCTAGCAATGCAGAAGTGGGAGTACGCCACGGTGCCGCTGCTCGTGCACGCCACCAAGCAGATTCTCGACAACTGGGGCGAGGACGGCTGGGAGCTGGTGACGGTGATCCCCGGCCCGAATCCGGAGCAGCTCGTCGCGTACCTCAAGCGGGCCAAGTCGTGACGGCTGGGCCGCACGCCAAACTCGCGGAGCTGGGCCTCGCGCTGCCCGAGGTGGTGCCGCCGTTGGCCGCCTACGTACCGGCGGTCCAGTCCGGTCGGCAGGTCTACGTCTCGGGCCAGTTGCCGCTGCGTGACGGCAAGCTGCTGGCCACCGGGAAGGTCGGCGCGGGAGTCTCGGCCGAGCAGGCGAAGGACCTGGCCGCGCAGTGCGCTCTCAACGCCCTGGCCGCGATCGACGCGCTGGTGGGCCTGGAGAGCGTCGTCAAGATCGTCAAGCTGACCGGCTTCGTGGCCTCCGCCGAGGGGTTCACCGGCCAGCCCGGCGTGGTGAACGGCGCCTCGGAACTCTTCGGCACCGTTTTCGGCGAGGCGGGCCGGCACGCGCGCAGTGCGGTGGGGGTCGCCGAGCTGCCGCTGGGTGCACCGGTCGAGGTCGAGGTGATCGTCGAGGTGGCCTGAGCCGGCAGGGCCGGTCGAGCGACGACACCGGCAGGTCACGGCGTTGTCGTCCGCGGGTCGTACCATCGCAGCCATGACCGGGCACGTGACCGCGCCGGCGGCGGCGTTGGCCGACCAGCTACCCCGCTGGGCGACGCTGGTTCGTGCCCCCAACCCGGGGCCGATGACCCTGGACGGCACCAACACCTGGGTGCTGGGAGCCCCGGGCACGGGCGAGGTGGTCGTGGTCGACCCGGGCCCGCTCGACGAGGGTCATTTGGCCGCCGTGGCGGCGCTCGGACAGGTCGCCGGGGTGCTGGTCACGCACGGGCATCCCGACCACACCGAGGGGTTGGACCGGTTCCTGGAGGTGACCGGGGCCGAGGCGCTGACGTTCCGCAGCGGGCCGTCGACGGTCGAGTTGGCGGGCCTGCGGATCGGGCTCCTGGTCACGCCGGGGCACACCGCCGACTCCCGCTGCTTCATCATCGACGGCGAGGGTGGCCGGGCCGTCTGCACCGGCGACACGATCCTCGGCCGGGGCACCACCGTCGTCGCCCACCCCGACGGCGACCTCGGCGACTATCTTGCCAGTCTGGAGACGCTGAGCCGGTTCGACGGCGTCGTGGCGCTGCCCGGGCACGGCCCGGCGCTGGCCGACTGCGCTGCCGCGGCCCGGTTCTACCTGGCCCACCGCCACGCCCGGCTCGACCAGGTGCGTGCCGCGTTGGCCCACGGGGCACGCACCGCTGCCGAGGTGGTGGCGGTGGTCTACGCGGATGTCGACCGGTCGCTCTGGCCGGCTGCGGAATGGTCCGTCCGGGCGCAGCTCGCCCACCTCGGTCGGGAGAACCAGGAAGCTCCCGGTCGGGAGAACCGGAGATCTCCCGGTCGGGAGAACCGGAGATCTCCGGACGGGGGAGACCGAAAACCTCCCGATCGGGGGGACCGGGAATCCGGCCCGGGGGCCGGTGGGTTGGACAGTCCGTGACCTGCCCGGTGTGTGGAACCGTCGCCGTACCCGGTGCGCGGTTCTGCCACAACTGCGGAGCCGCGCTCCCGGCCGCCGCGACCCTTCCAGAGGCGGAGCGCCGCGTCGTAACGGTGCTCTTCGGTGATTTGTCTGACTTTACCTCCTGGTCAGAGGACCTCGACCCAGAGCGGGTCAGCGCGGTCACCGACCGGGTCCTCGCCGCGCTTGCCGGCGCTGTCAAGACCTTCGGCGGCCACGTCGACAAGCTGACAGGCGACGGGATCATGGCCGTCTTCGGCGCACCCGTCGCGCACGAGGACGACGCCGAGCGGGCGGTCCGGGCGGCGCTGTCGATGCAGCGCGCAGTGCGCCGGGTGCTCGACGACGAGCAGGGCGGGGGCGCGCCGCTCGGTCTGCGGGTCGGGCTGAACACCGGCGACGTGGTCGCCGGCATCCAGGCTTCCATCGAGTACACCGTCATCGGCGACACCGTGAACACCGCCGCCCGGCTGGCCGACGCCGCCGCGATCGGCGCGGTCTACGCCGGCGCCCGGACGGCGGCCGCCACCCGGCGGGTCGCCTCCTGGCGGCAGCTCCGGCCGCTGCGGCTGAAGGGCAAGCGCGAACCGGTCGAGGCGTACGAGCTGCTGGGTCTGCTGGACGCCCCCGGCACCCGCTCCGGGCTCGGCGACGAGGCGCCCTTCGTCGGCCGGGAGACCGAGATCGGGCGGGTTGCCGGCCGGCTGGCCGAGGTCGTCGACCAGGGGCAGCCCCGGGTGCTCCTGATGACCGCCGAGGCGGGGATCGGCAAGTCCCGGTTCGCCGCCGAGGTGGAGCGGCTGGCCGCCGGTTACGACGTGGGCGCCGGCCGGTATGCGACGCACACCGGCGCCCGGGTGCTCTCGGTGAAGTGCGCCGCCTTCGGTGAACGCCGCCGGTTGGCTCCGCTCGCCGACCTGGTCCGGGCCGCGGTCGGCCTGCCGGACGGGCCGGCGACCGCAGTCACCCGCTCGGTGGTGGAGGAGCGGTTGCGTCGCCTCGGGCAGCGACTCTCCCGGCACCGGCCGGACCCGCCACCGGTCGCGGTCGACCTGCTCCTCGCCCTGCTGGGCTACGCCGAGCTGCCGCCCGCGCTCGGCACCGTGCCGGCGGGACCGGCCGAGTGGTCGGCCGGCGAACCCACCCCGGCCGCCGATGCGATCCCGGGCGCCGTAGCCGAACTGCTCAGCGCGCTCGCCGCCGAGACGCCGCTGGCGGTCATCGTCGACGACCTGCACGACGCCACTCCGGAGACCACGGACGCGCTCGGGGTTACGCTGTCCCGGCTGACCGGGCCGGTGCTGGTACTCCTGCTCGGCCGTCCCGAACTGGTCCGCGCCGCCGGTGCGTTGACCCGGGTCGCGGACGCCGAGGTGCACGCCCTGCCGCCGCTGCGGGGTGCGGACGCCGCCCGGCTGCTCACCGCGTACCTCGGGGGAGGTCGACTGCCGCAGGCCGACGTCGACCGGCTGCTCGCCACCGCCCAGGGCAATCCGTTCTATCTTGCCGAGCTGGTCACCCTCCTGATGGAGCGTGGCGCGCTCACCACGGTGCGGGACAGGGCGCCGCTGCGCCGCGCGACCGGCGCCTGGACATCCGCGACCGGTGCCGGGACGGCCGCGACCGGTGCCGCTGCCGGGGCGGCTGCCGCCGGGCGGGGCCGAGGGAGCGCCGGCGGCACCGGGGCGGGTGCCCCGAGCGGGATCGCGAACCACGCCTCCGCCTCTGCCGGCTCCGCTGGTGCCTCTGCCGGCCCTGCCGCTGTGCCTGCCGGCCCTGCGGGGGTTCCTCCCGGTGCTGCGGGGGTTTCTGCTGGCACCGTCGCCGCACCGGGCGGCTCCGCAACGGTCGTGACAGGTCCCGTCGGTGTGCCCGCCGTCGTGCCGGGGGCCGGTGCCACCTGGCGGCTGGTTCCCGGCTCGCTGGGCAGCCGGCTGCTCTCCCGCGACCTCGCCGCCGTGCTCGCGGCCCGGATCGACGCGCTGCCGGCCGACGCCCGGGCTGCGCTGCGAGACGCCGCCGTGGTCGGCGACACCGTGCCGGCGGGTGCACTGGAGGCGTTGCGCGAACGGCGGGCCGGCCGCGAGGGGCGGCCCACCGCCGTCCTCGCCGTCGAGCTGCAACGGGCGGTCGAGGAACTGCTCCAGCGACGGATGCTGCACCGCAACCGGAACGGCTACATCTTTGCCACACCGCTGATGCGGGAGGCCGTCTACGCCGGTATCGGCAAGGCCGATCTCGCCGACCGGCATGCGGCGCTCGTCGAGTGGGCAGCGCTGCCGAGCGGCGGCGCCGGGTCCGGCGAGGCGGTCCGGGCAGGCGCCGGGGGAAGCGGGCTGCCTGCCGCCGAGCGCGACGCCTTCATCGCCGACCATGCCGAACGCGCCAGTGTGCTGGCCGATGCGGTCAACCTGCGCCCCGACACGACGGCCCGGAACGTGGCGCCGCTCGGGATGGCGGCGCTGAGCCGCTCCGCCCGCCGGGCGCTCGCCGCCGGGGAGCCGGCACTGGCCGTCGAGTACGCCGAGCGGGCCGCCCGGCTCGCCGGTGAGTCGGTGCCCGGTGGCGACCGCCTGGTGCACGCCCGCGCCCTGCTCCAGGTGGGGCGGGTCGCCGACGCGCTCGCCTTCGCCGAAAAGATCGGGGCGAACGCCGGTGACGATCTCGCGGTGCGGGCGGGTGCGCTGCTCGTCGTCGGCCAGGCACACCTGGCCCAGGGCGATCAGGTGCGGGCGGTGAACTCCTGGCAGGAGGCGTTGCAGGTGGCCACCCGGGCGAATCTGCCGGGGCCACGGGCGTCGGCGATGCGACGGCTCGGGATGGCGGATTTCGTCAGCGGCCGGCTGAGCCAGGCGAGCAGCCGGTTCGCCGGGGCGTACCAGGTCAACCTGGAGGCCGACGACCGCCGGGGACAGGCATGGTCGTTGCAGCACCTGGCGTGGGTGACCACCACCCGGGGAGACTTCGCCGGCACCGATGCCGTGCTCGGCCGAGCGGCCCGGCTGTTCGCCCAGATCGAGGACCCGGTGGGCCGGGCCTGGCTGCGTGGGACCACGGCCTTCGCCAGGTTGCTTGCCGGACGGCTCCGTGAGGCGCGCCGGCTGGCCCGGGTCTTCCTGCCCTTCGGTGAACGGGTCGGTGAGGCATGGGCGGTGGGTACGCTGCGCGCCGTGGAGGCGTTCGCCGCCGCGGAGCTGGGCGAGCTGGCCGAGGCGGACCGCGAGGCGCGGCGGGCGTACCGGGACTTCGCCGCCGCCGCGGACGACTGGGGCCGGGGCTTCGCCCTCGTCGTACGGGGTGCCGTGGCGCGCGGGGTGGGCGAGCCCGAGCACGCCACCGACCTGCTGACCGACGCGCTCGCGTACGGCCGGCGTACGTCGCATCCGCTGCTGACCGGCCTGGCCGGCACGTTGCGCGGGTTCGTGGCGCTCGACCGGGGCGACGTCTGCGCGGCGGAGCGGGATGCCGAGGCGGTGCTGGCGGTGGTGGAGCCGCACAATCCGCTCGCGCCGACCCAGCTCGGTCCCCGGATGCTGCTCGCCGCGAGTCGGCTGGCCGACGGCGACGCGTCGACCGCGGTGCGCCTGCTCGAACCGATCGCGGCGGCCGGCGCGGTCCCCTCGGTGCTCTTCTCCCGGCGTCAGGCCCTGGCCCGGTACGCCGCCGCGCTGCTCGCCGACGGGCAGACGGCGAAGGCGTTGGACTGGGCACGGCAGGCGGTCGAGGCTCCGGGGGAGGACATCCGCAGCCGGGTGATCGCCGCCCGGGTGCTGGCCGAGGCGCTGGCCGGGACGGGGCGGCCGGCGGAGGCGGCCCGGGTCGCCGAGGAGGCGGTCCGGTTGGCGTACTCGACGCAGCAGACCAGCGAGCGGGCCGCGGCGGAGGCGCTGCGCGACCGGTTGGCCGGCGGGACGGCGGGTCCCACCCCGGACGGCCCGGTGGTCATCCGGCAGCGGATCGCCGCCGACCCCGCGCCGCCGACCCCCGTGAGCTATTCCGGCCAGGGCGGGGCGGCGAATTCCGCCCGCCAGGGCGGGGTCGAGAATCCCGCCGGCCGGGACGAGGTCGGCAACCATGCCGGCCGGGAGGGAGCCGGCTCCGCCGACGGGTTCGATTCCATCGATTTTCGGGATGCCGCGCGCCCCGGGCAGCCGTTAGCCTAGATTCGTCGGCGTCCATGGCGGACCGGCGCCGGCACGGAGGTCGCGGATGCTTCCCCGCTCGGCCGCAGGCTGGACGATCGCCGTCTTCGGAGTGCTCGCACTCCTGCTCGGCATCGTCGGCCTGGCCCGACCGGAATGGCTGCTCGCCCTACTCGGCTTCGAGGTGCTCCAACCGGCCGATCGGGCTGACGGCGACCACACCCGCACCTTCGTCGCCGCCTCGTCGGTCGCCTCCGTGAACGTCGGCGTCTACTACCTGCTGGCGGCGCGGATGGATTGGCGGCCGTTCTTCGGGTTCACCGTGCCGCTGCGGCTGCTCACCTTCGTCGTCTTCAGCATCCTGGTGCTGACCGGGACCGCGCCGGCAGGCTTCTTCGGAGTGGCCGTCTGGGAGGGCCTGGGTGCGGTTGCCACTGCGGCCGCCCTTTGGTATGACCGGCGTCGAAATCGCAACCAGCCGGTAACGGCCAGCGGTGCGGGGGACTGAAACGACTCACGTTGCCGGTATTTTCGAGTCTGTGACCGACACCCCGCCAGGCGCACTGCCGCTGCCCGTCGTGCCCGGCCTGACGGATTTGCAGGTGTTCGCCCGTGGTGGCTACGCCACCGTGTACCGGGCCACCCAGCAGTCCGTGGGGCGCGAGGTGGCGGTGAAGGTCGAGAACCGCACCCTGGAGAGCGAGCGGGACCAGCGCCGGTTTCTCCGCGAGGCCCGTGCGGCCGGCCGGATGTCGTCCCACCCGCATGTGGTCGACCTCTTCGACGCCGGGGTCACCGAGGACCAACACCCCTATCTGATCATGGAACTCTGCGACGGGTCGTACGCGGAAAGGATGCGTACCTCGCCGTTGAGCGCAGCCGAGGCTCGGGACGTCGGGGTGAAGATCGCCGACGCGCTCGCCGACGCGCACCAGCTCGGGGTCCTGCACCGGGACGTCAAGCCGGCCAACATCCTCTACTCGCGGTTCAACGAGCCGGCACTGGCCGACTTCGGACTGGCCGTACTCGCCGAGGCCCGGGACACCGCGATCACCCTGGAGGTGCTGACCCCGGCGTACGCGCCACCGGAGATGTTCCGGCACAGCCCGCCCTCGCCGGCCGTCGACGTGTACGCGCTCTGTGCCACCCTCTACGCCGTGATGCACGGCAAGCCGCCGCGCTGGCAGGTCGACCGGAACCCGGGGCTGCTCACCCTGCTCGAACTCTTCACGGAGCCGATCCCGGAGCTGCCGGGCGTCCCGACCCGGCTGCTCGATCTGCTCCGCTACGGGATGGCCAACGATCCCGCCGACCGGCCCACCGCCGAGCAGTTGCGGGACCTGCTCGCCGCCGTACCGCTGGATCCGCCCGGCGGGTCGAACCCGCCGGGACCGACGGTGTTCGCCGCCGTCCCGGTCTCGGGTGGCTCGGTCTCGGGTGGTTCGGTCTCGGGTGGTTCGGTCTCGGGTGGCTCGGTCTCGGGTGGGCAGACCTCGGGGACTCCGGTTGCCGGCGCCTCCTGGTCGGGGTCCGGAGCGTCGTTCGCCGATCCGTCCGGCAGCGACGCCGCGGCACCGGCCGGTGCCGCAGCGATCTCCGGACCGCCGCCCGCCTACACCGGTACGCCCGCACCCCGGACTCCCACGTCCGGTGGACCGGCCCCAGGCGCACCGGTCTCTGGCGGACCGGTCTCGCCCGTCCCGGTCTCCGGCGTCCCGGTCTCCGCTGCGCCGACCTCGGGCGGTGGTCCGACCTCGGGCGGTGGTCCGACCTCGGGCGGTGGTCCGACCTCGGGCGGTGGTCCACCGAGCGTGTACCTGTCGAGGTCCTACACCCCTCCGCCACCTCGGCCGGACTCCGGCCCTCCGTACGTCGACGGTGAGCCGACCGTTTCCCGCGCGGGGCGCCGCAAACGCCGCTTCTGGATCTTTGGTGGTCTGGGTGCCCTGCTCCTGATCGCCACCGTTGCCGGCGGCCTCTGGTTCGTCACCACCCGCGGAGTGCCGGTGACGCCGCCGAGCGGGCCGGTGGCCGGCCCGACCGTCGACCGACCCACGACGGCGACGGCGACAGGGGCGCTGCCGGGCTGCCAGTTGCCACTGCCCGCCGATGTCCGCTGCCCCGCCGAACTGGAGTGCTTCGGCCCCGTGCGGGTCCGGCGTACCGAGGCAGAGGCCGATCCGGTGGCCTGCACGGGCCGGCACACCTGGGAGTCCTACGCAGAGGGTGATCTGCCCGAGGGGGTGAACGCGGCCGACCACCAGGCGGTGAAGAACGACGCCACCGTCCGTCGGGTCTGCAACGCGACGGTCTTCCGCCGGACCACGACGCTGATCGACACCTCCGCGTGGCGCTTCGAGATCCTTCCACCGGCCCACGACGGGCCCGGTCGCACCTTCCGCTGCCTGGCCGGAAAGGGCGTCGACCGGCTGACCGGCCCGACCCTCACGGACTGAGGCCGGTCCGGGAGGTCCACACCCGATCGCCGGCCGGGCCGGGTCGCGACCGAAGTAGACGCTTCCGACTACGCTCGGCAGCATTATCCCCCATCCAGTCCGAGGTCTGCCGATGATCGAGACATCGCTTCGAGGCCGGGTACGACTGCTCGGCACGACCATGGCGGTCGTGCTCACCCTGCTGCTCGCCGCCGGCGCCGGCTGCGACAGCCAGCGGGGGCCCGAACCGCCCTCGGTGCAGGAGAAGCTCAAGCAGTCCCACATCTACGGCCAGAGCAAGCTGCGGATCGGGGTCGCCGTCTTCGAGCCGCTGATGGGTGTGCTGGACGACAACGGCAAGTACGTCGGGTTCGACATCGACATCGCACGCTACATTGCGTCGTCGCTCGGCTACGCCAGGGACGACCGGATCGACTTCGTCCAGCTCGCCACCGAGGATCGCATTCCCGCCCTGCAGAGCGGGCAGGTCGACATGGTCGTCTCCAGCTTCTCGATCACCGAGGAGCGCCAGAAGCTGGTGAGCTTTGCCGGGCCGTACTTCGTCACCACCCAGGAGGTGATGATTCCGGTCGCCCTGAAGAGCCGGGTCCAGACCATCGAGGATCTGCGGAGTCCCGACGTCCGGGTCTGCGTCGGCGGCGGGTCGACCACCGAGGCCGAGCTGGAGCGGCACCAGGTGAAGGTGCTGGTGGTCAAGAGCGTCAGCGACTGTGTGCAGGGCATCCTCGACGGCAAGTACGACGCGGTCAGCTCCGACGAGACGATCCTGGCCGGGTTCCGCTCCGCCCACCCGGCCGCGTTCGAGATCATCGACATGCCCTTCGGCACCAGCGAACAGCTCGGCATCGGGGTACCGATCAGCGATCCCGCCCTCCGCGACCTGGTCGCCTTCTTCCTGCACAAGAGCTATCAGGAGGGTCGCAGCGGTAAGACGAGCCCGTGGCTGACCGCGTACCACCGGAATCTCGGTCCCTGGCTCGGAGCCGACCGGCAGCAGCCACCGCCGCTGAACGTGCCGGACCTGGTGGACTTCGACGAGAAGGCACCGGTGTGAGTCTCCCCGTACGGGAGCCGACGGGTTCCGGACCGGGCATGGCAGGTGACAAATCCTCGGACGGCCAGCCGGTAGCGGCGGCGCTCGGCTGGCCCTCCGGCACAGACCCGGCCGAGCGGAGATCCCGGGCCAGCCAGTCCTTCTGGACGCTGGTCGTCGGGGTGCCGGCGATCTTCTCGGTCCTCCGGCTGAGCGTGGAGGCCGGTGGCGAGCTGCAGACCACGCTGCTGCTGGTCGCCAACGTCAATCCGGTGAACCTGGCCGCCGCGCTGGTCACCACCGCCGCCCGGTTGGTCTCGGCCGGGCTGGTCGCCATCTTCGCGGTCGGCGCCGTACTGCTGGTCAGCGCGGAGAACGCTCCGACGCACCGGATCGGCCGACGTCCACCGATCTTCGCCCGGTGGCGGGCGATCAGCCCGCCCTGGCTCGTGATCGCCAGCTTCGCCGTCGCGCTCGGCACCTGGCCGATCCTCTACCTGCCGCTGCTGCTGCCCGCGTTCGCGGCCGCGTTCCAGCTCAGCCCGGCCCGGCTGGACGAACGGCGGATCCCCCGGCTGCTGCTCCTCGGTGGGCTGCTGGCCGGCTACGCCGTGCTGATGCTGCCGACCCTGCTCGACGCGTGGGACCAGCGGGAGATCTTCGCCGTACTCGTGATCGCGGCCCCGCCGCTGCTGGCGCTCCTCGTCTCCGGGCCGGTACCGGTGACGGTGGCGCGGCCGCTCGCCATGACGGCCCAGGCGGCGGTGCTGGCGATGCTCTGCTGGGCGGCGCTACCGGTGATCACCACACCGGTGCTGCCGCTGACCGTCACCACGATCCGGGTGGGCGACGACGGCACCGGCGTGGCGGCCGAACCGGAGCCGGCTACCGGCCCGTCCGCCGCACCCGCCACCGCGCCGGAGACGGATGGCATCGAGCGGATCCGTGGGCACGTGATCACGGTCGACGACGTGAGCATGGTGATTCTGCAGGAGCGCGGCGGCGTCCGGTACGTGCCGGCCGGGCAGGTCGAGGCGCAGGTGCTCTGCCCGACCGAGGAGGAACTGCCCCGCTACCGGCTCCGGGTCCAGGGCTTTCACGTCGAGGACTCGCTGCTGGAGGGGATGGGCCGGCGGGTCCGCCCGGTGAACCGCATCAACGCGGAGTGCCGCACGGCCATCACCTCCTGAGCAGACCGGCCCCCGGCAGTCCGGTGGATCCGCTCCTAGTAACTCCTCGGCTGCTGGAGCACCCGCTGCGCGACGAAGTTGAGGATCATCTCGCGGCTGACCGGTGCGATCCGGCCGGCCCGTACCGCGCCGAGCAGGGTGGCCACCCCGTAGTCGGTGGTCATCCCGTTGCCGCCGTGCACCTGGATGGCGGTGTCGACGGCGAGCGCGGCGGCCTCGCCCGAGGCGTACTTCGCCATGTTGGCGGCGACGCCGGCCTCCACGTCCCGGCCGGCGTCGTAGAGGGCGGCCGCCTTGGCGATCATGAGGCGGGCCAGTTCCACCTGGATTGCGGCGTGTGCCAGCGGATGCGCGACTCCCTGGTGGGCGCCGATCGGTCGGCCCCAGACCTGCCGCCCTGCCGTGTAGGTCGAGGCGCGCTCGATGGCGTACCGGCCGGTGCCGGCGCCCATCGCGGCGACCGTGATCCGCTCCGGGTTGAGCCCGGCGAAGAGTGCCGGTAGCCCGGCCCCGAGTCCACCCCGGTCGCCCGGCTCGGCCGTACCGCCGACGAGGGCGTCGGCGGGCAGCCGGACGTCGTCGAAGTAGAGCAGCCACTGGTTCTCCGGAGAGACGACCTCCATCTCCAGCTTCGACCTGGTCAGCCCCGGTGCATCCGTCGGCACGACGAAGAGCGCGGGCCGAAGCCGCCCACCGCCCGGTCCGCCCTGCGGGTCAACGGCCCCGCCCTGCTCGCTGCCCTGCTCACCGCCTTGCTCGCTGCCCTGCTCACCGCCCTGCTCGCTGTCCTGCTCGCTGTCCTCGATCCGGGCGACGACCAGTACGTACGCCGCCTCGTCGACTCCGGAGATGAAACACTTGCGACCGGAGAGCAGCCAGTCGTTGCCGTCACGGCGGGCGACGGTGCCGAGCCGGTGGAAGTTCGAGCCCGCCTCCGGCTCGGTGATCGCGAAGGCGATCTTCAGCGTCCCGTCGGCGAGCCCGGGCAGGAAGGCGCGCCGCTGCGCCTCGGTGCCGTGCCGGCCGATCACCGTGCCGGCGATCGCCGGTGAGACCACCAGCAGCAGCAGCGGGCAGCCGGCCGCCGCCAACTCCTCGCAGACGATGGCCAGCTCGGTGATCCCACCGCCACCGCCGCCGTACTCGGTGGGGATGTTGACCCCGAGGTAACCGAGCCGGCCGGCCTCGTCCCACAGCTCGGTGGTGTGCTCGCCGGCCTTTGCCCTGGCCACGAAGTAGCCGTGGCCGTAGCGCTGGCCGAGCGCCCGCACGGCCTCGCGGAGCTGTCGCTGCTCGGGAGTGAGGTCGAAGTCCATTCGGTCTGCCTTCCGGAGATGGGACCTGGGTGATGCCGCACGTGCGGGCGGCGGGGCGTGACTAACCCTCGGGGTCTGCGGCGCCGGACTGCTGCTCGGGCGTGACCACGGCGAGCACCGCACCGGTCTCCACCTGGGCGCCTGCGGCGACCGGAAGTTCGGTCACCACTCCGGCGGACGGGGCGGTGACCGGATGTTCGAGCTTCATCGCCTCCAGCACGAGCAGCGGATCACCGGCGTCGACCCGCTGCCCGGCCGCCACCAGCAGCCGCCCGACCACGCCCGGCATCGGCGCCAGCAGCGAGCCCTCGGCCAGCGCGGGTGTCGGCTCGGCAAACCGGGGCAGCTCGGTCAGTACGACCGAACCGTCCGAACCATCCACATAGGAAATATCGCCCACCCGGTGTACGGCGAAGGCGAGCCGCACGCCGTCGACGGCCAGGACGGCGCGGGACGGTTCGGCGCCGAGCACCACCACCCCCGACTGCCCGCCCTGCCCGCCCTTCTCGGCCGGCCCGCCCGGCCCGCCCGGCCCGCCCTGCTCGGCCTTCTCGGCCGGCCCGCCCTGCCCGCCCTTCTCGCCCTGTCCGCCCTGCTCGATCGGCCTGGTCGGCATGGTCGGCCCGGCAGCGAGTGGCCGGAACTGCCAGTCGAGCAACTCCCCGGAGCGGTCCAGGCGGTAGGCGACCTCGACCGGACCGGCCGGCGTGGCGTAATTCACCACCTGCGGCCGGCTCGGTACGTTGCGCCAGCCGGAGGGGAGGGTGCCGAGCACCGGCGCGCCGGCCCGGCGGGCGGCGGCCCCGGCCAGCGCGGCGGCCAGGCAGGCCAGCCCGACCCGGTCCGCAGGCATCAGCGGAGCGAAGACCTCCGGATGCCGCCCGAGGAAGCCGGTGTCGATCTCGCCGGCCCGGAACTCCGCCGAGCGCAGCACCCGGACCAGCAGGTCCCGGTTGGTCGTCACGCCGTGCAACTCCGCCCGGCGCAGCGCGGTGGCCAGCGCCCGGGCCGCCTCGTCCCGGGTCGGCGCCCAGGCGATCAGCTTGGCGACCATCGAGTCGTAGTGCATGCCGACGACGGAGCCGTCCCACACGCCGGTGTCGATCCGCAGCCCGGCGTCGCGCCGCGGATCGGGACGGAACTCGACGGTCACCCCCGGCACGGCGAACCGGTGCCACGTGCCGGCGGCCGGTAGCCAGTCGGCGGCGGGATCCTCGGCGCAGAGGCGTACCTCGATCGCGTGTCCGGTGACCGGTGGTGCGGCCGGCGGCAGCGCACCGCCCTCGGCCACCAGCAGTTGCAGCCGGACCAGGTCGGTGCCGGTGACGCACTCGGTGACCGCGTGTTCGACCTGGAGCCGGGTGTTCATCTCCAGGAAGTGGAACTCGCCGGCCGGGGTGAGCAGGAACTCCACCGTGCCCATCCCCAGATAGCCGACGGCGCGGGCGGCGGCGACCGCCGCCTCCGCCAGGGCGGTACGCAACTGCGGCGTGACCGCCACCGAGGGCGCCTCTTCGACGATCTTCTGGTGCCGGCGCTGGATCGAGCACTCGCGCTCCCCCAAGGAGAGCACCGTGCCGTGCGCGTCGGCGACGATCTGCACCTCGACGTGGCGGGCCCGCTCGACGTACGGCTCGACGAAGACCGTGCCGTCGCCGAACGCGGCGGCGGCCTCCCGCCGGGCCGAGTCGATCGCCCCGGCCAGCTCGCCGGGGTCCCGGACGATCCGCATCCCGCGCCCGCCCCCACCGGCCGCCGCCTTGACCAGTACCGGAAACGCGGCCACCTGCTCGGCGGCGGAGTACGTCGGCAGCATCGGCACGCCCGCGTCGGCGAGCAGCGCCTTCGCCTCGGTCTTGTCGCCCATCGCCGCGATCGCCTTGGCCGGCGGGCCGACCCAGGTCAGACCGGCGTCCCCGACCGCGGCGGCGAAGCCGGCGTGCTCGGCGAGGAAACCGTAACCGGGGTGTACCGCGTCGGCGCCGGTCCGCTCGGCCGCCGCGACCAGCAGATCCACCCGCAGGTACGTGTCGACCGGCGCGGCGCCGGGCAGCCGTACCGCGTAGTCGGCCTCGGCCACGTGCGGCGCGTCGGCGTCCGGGTCGGAATACACGGCGACCGTCTCGATGCCGAGCGACCGGCAGGTGGCGAAGATCCGTCGGGCGATCTCGCCCCGGTTCGCCACCAGCAGTCTGCGGATCATCCGCCACTCCTCCTGTCGATGTCGGGCTCGGACCGGGTGGTGTGATGGGAGGGGCCCCCTGTACAACAGAATGCGATAAGCGGGGGCCCTTCCTTACAGCTCAGTGGCGGAAGACGCCGAAGGTGTGGGCGCCGGCCACCGGTCCGCTGTGGATCGCGGAGAGGCAGAGGCCGAGGACCGTACGGGTGTCCCGGGGGTCGATGATCCCGTCGTCGTAGAGCCGGCCGGAAAGGTACAGCGCGGCCGACTCCGCCTCGACCTGTCGCTCCACCATGGCCCGCATCGCCGCGTCGGAGTCCTCGTCGTACGGTCGCCCCCGCGCCTGCGCGGCCTGCCGGGCCACGATCGAGAGCACCCCGGCGAGCTGTGCCGGCCCCATCACCGCCGACCTGGCGTTCGGCCAGGTGAAGAGGAAGCGCGGCTCGTACGCCCGGCCGCACATGCCGTAGTTGCCCGCCCCGTACGACGCGCCGAGGTTGACGGTCAGGTGCGGCACGGTCGAGTTCGACACCGCGTTGATCATCAGCGCGCCGTGCTTGATGATGCCGCCCTGCTCGTACTCGGTGCCGACCATGTAGCCGGTGGTGTTCTGCAGGAACAGCAGCGGGGTGTCGGCGGCGTTGGCGAGCTGGATGAACTGGGCAGCCTTCTGCGCCTCGGCGGAGAAGAGGACTCCCTGCACGTTCGCCAGGATGCCGACCGGATAGCCGTGCAGCTCTCCCCAACCGGTTGCCAGGTTGCGCCCGTAGGCCGGTTTGAACTCGTCGAACTCGGAGCCGTCGAGGATCCGGGCCAGCACCTCACGCGGGTCGAACGGCACCCGCAGGTCACCGCTGGCGATCCCGAGCAACTCCTCCGGGTCGTACTTCGGCGGCTCGGGCAGCGCGCGGCGGGGCGGCGGGCCGTGCTTGCGCCAGTTGAGCCGGCGTACGCACTGCCGGGCCAGCCGCAGCCCGTCCCGCTCGTCGGCGGCGACGAAGTCGGCGAGCCCGGAGGTGCTGGCGTGCATGGTGGCGCCGCCCAGCGTCTCGTCGTCGGCGTCCTCGCCGGTAGCCATCTTGACCAGCGGCGGCCCGGCCAGGAAGACCTTCGCCCGGTCGCGCACCATGATGGTGTGGTCGGACATCCCCGGCACGTAGGCGCCACCGGCCGTGGCGGTGCCGAAGACCACCGAGATGGTGGGGATCCGGGCGGCGGAGAGCCGGGTCAGGTCCCGGAACACCTCTCCGCCGGGGATGAAGATCTCGGCCTGGCTGGGCAGGTCGGCCCCGCCGGACTCGACCAGGTTCACCAGCGGCAGCCGGTTCGCGTACGCGATCTCGCCGGCCCGCCGGGTCTTCCGCAGCGTGTACGGGTTGATCGCGCCACCGCGTACCGTGGGGTCGTTGGCGACGACCACGCACTCGACACCCTCGACCACCCCGATCCCGGTGACCACGCTGGCGCCGGTCGGGAAGTCGGTGCCCCAGGCGGCGACGGGGGAGAGTTCCAGGAACGGTGCGTCCCGGTCGAGCAGCAGCTCGATCCTCTCCCGGGCCAGGAGTTTGCC
Source organism: Plantactinospora sp. WMMC1484 (assembly GCF_049315195.1). NCBI lineage: Bacteria > Bacillati > Actinomycetota > Actinomycetes > Micromonosporales > Micromonosporaceae > Plantactinospora > Plantactinospora sp. WMMC1484. The sequence goes on along the minus strand of NZ_CP186055.1, from coordinate 871,428 downwards.
CCGGTCGTGGTGTCGGGTCACGTACTTCTCCCCGCCACCGGCCCGGGCGGCGTCCAGCGCGGTTTCCAGCTCCGCCAGCCGCTCCAGCATCGCGGCCCGGTTTTGCCGGTACGCCGCAGCCGCCGAGTCGACGGCCGTCCGCAACACGCTCACGCTTCGTTCCTCTCACCGTCGGCGCCGGCAGGTGAATCGAGCAGTGCGGCCGGCAGCTCGACGATGCGGGCCCGCAGGAGTTCGCCGAGCGCCTTGGCCTGCGGGTCGAACCGGGTCGAGCCGGCAGCTCCGGCGCCGAGCAGGCCGCGGATCACGAAGTTGACCGCCCGCAGGTTCGGCAGCTCGTAGCGGCGCATGGCGAGTCCGGCCGTCTCGGGCAGCAGGATGCGCAGCCGTTCGACGGTCAGCCAGCCGAGCAGCCAGCGGTATCCGGCGGCCGAGCGGGCCCAGACGCCGAGGTTGGCGTCGCCGCCCTTGTCGCCGGAGCGGGCGCCGACCACCGCCCCGAGCGCTGCCCGCCGGCTCGGTCCGGCCCCACCCGGCTCGCTGCCGGTCGGCTGACTGCCGGTCGGCTCGCTTTCGAGCTGGTCGGTGCCGGGTTGCTCGTCGTGCCGGGCGGTGACCGTCGGAGCCGCGATGTCGCGCCGCTCACCGGAGGGGAGCACGGCGACGTGGCGTACCTCGTCCTGGCCGACCTCCTCGGCGGCAAAGACACCGAAGGGGCTGGCGTCGCCGGGCGGGGTGGTCAGGGTGCAGCCGGGATAGGAGGCCAGGACCAGTTCCACGGCGGCGGCCGAGAAGGCCCGCCCGGCCCGCTTCGGGTCACCGTCGGTCAGGTGTACGTGCAGCAGCGCGCTTGCCGTCTCGGTGTCAGCGGCGTCGGCGTGGTCGGTACGGGCGAGGGCGAACTCCAACCCTTCGGCCCCGATCGCGTCGGTGAGCTGGGCCCGAACCAGTGCCGCCTTCGCCTCGATCGCAAGTCCACAGAGGACAAATGTCATGGAGTTGCGGAAGCCGCCCAGCCGGGTCACCCCGACCTTGAGGGTGGGTGGCGGTGGCGTGCCACGGACCCCGGTGACCCGTACCCGGTCCGGCCCGGCGTCGGCCAGGGTGACCGTGTCGAGCCGGCTCACCACGTCCGGGCCGAGGTAGTCCGGGCCGGCGATCTCGTACAGCAGTTGGGCGGTGACCGTCTCCCGGGTGACCGCGCCGCCGGTGCCCGGATGCTTGGTGAGTACCACCGAGCCGTCCCGGTGTAGCTCGGCGAGGGGGAAGCCGGGGTGGCGGCCGCCGTCCGGCAGTTCGGTGAAGAAGCTGAAGTTGCCGCCGGTGACCTGGGCGCCGCACTCCAGCAGATGGCCGGCGACGGTCGCCCCGGCGAGCGAATCGAGGTCGGTGCGGGTCCAGCCGAAGTGGGCGATCCCCGGGCCGACCGTGAGCGAGGCGTCGGTGACCCGGCCGGTCACCACGATCTGCGCCCCGGCCTCCAGACAGGCGGCGATACCGAACGCCCCGAGGTAGGCGTTGGCGGTGAGGGCGCCGGGGTGATCGAGGGCGTCGCCTTCGACGTATCCGATCCGGGCGGGCAGCCCGAGCCGGTCGGTGATGTCGCGCAGCGCGATCGCCAGCCCCGCCGGGTTGAGTCCGCCGGCGTTGGTCACGATCCGGACGCCGCGCTCCAGCGCGGTGCCGAGGCAGGGTTCGAGCTGGCGGAGGAAGGTGCGGGCGTAGCCGAGCCGCGGGTCGCGCTGCCGGTCGCGGCCGAGGATCAGCATCGTCAGCTCGGCCAGGTAGTCGCCGGTCAGCACGTCGAGGTCGCCGCCGTCGAGCATCTCCCGCCAGGCGCTGGACCGGTCGCCGTAGAACCCGGAGGCGTTGCCGATCCGCAGCACGTCGGGGTCGGCGCCGATCACCGCACCGCCTCGCCCGGCTCGCGGCCGGAGGGTTGCCGGCCGGCGCCGGGCGGGCCCGCGAATGCCTGGGCGATGCCGAGCCATTCCGTGGCGACCGGCCCGACCGAGACCAGGTCCAGGTCGGTGTGGTGACGGCGCTGGGTGACGAGCAGGCAGAAGTCCAGCGCCGACCCGGTGATCCGATCCGCCGCGTCGGGCGGTCCGAACTGCCAGAGGCCGCCGTCGGGACCGGTCAGTTCGACGCGTACGGGCGTGTCCGGGACCGGGCGGCCGTGCGTGGCGAAGGCGTGCCCGATCGTCCGGGCGCCGAGATGGGCGACGTGCCGGAGCCGGGCGGTCGGCGTACGTGTGATGCCGAGCGCGTCCGCGACGTCCTCGCCGTGCGCCCAGGTCTCCATGATCCGGGCGGTGGCCGTGGAGGTGGCCGACATCCGCGTGCCGTACCACGGGATCTTCGCCCCGGGCGGCAGGTCACGCAGCGCCCGGGGCAGGGCCGCCCGGCTCGCCCGCCAGCGTTTCAGCAGCTCCGGTACGGGTGCCAGGAATTCCTTCGCACCCTGGTCGACGAAGTTGTGTGGATCCTCCGTCGCCCGCCGGAGCCACTCGACGAACCCGTCGGGGTCGGTGGCGGCCAGCGTGGTGACGTGGTCGGTCCAGGCCAGGTGCGCGATCTGGTGCGCGACGGTCCAGCCCGGTGCGGGGGTGGGCCGGGCCCAGTCCGTCTCGGGCAGGTCGACGACCATGGACTCCAGGGCGGCCGACTCGGCGTCCAGGTCGGTCAGCAGGTTGTCGAGATCGACCATGCGAAGCTCTCCTTGCCGGTGTCGTCGGTCCGTTGTTCGTGTCGTCGGTCCGTGTTCGTGTCGTCGGTGTCGCCGGTCGGGGGCGGATCAGCGGCGGTCGGCGGTGGTGACCGCCAAGGGGTGGCGGACTCTTCGAGGGGTGGCGACGATCGAGGCGAGCTGGCGTTTCCAGAGGCCGAGCAGGGCGGCGCGGCGGGTCGAGTCGTCGGAGAGCAGGTTGGCCACGCCGAGCCCGCGCAGCAGGTCGAGGGTTGCCTGGATCGCCTCGCGTACCCCCGGCCGCCGCTCGTCGGCGCCGAGCAGGTCGACGGTGAGCCGGTGCATCTCGCGGCCGACAAGGGCCTCCAGCGGCACCAGCGCCTTCCGCAACTCCGGATCGGTCCGCCCGGCGACCCAGAGTTCCAGGGCGGCGACGAAGAGCGGGCCGGTGAAGGCGCTGGCCAGCATGTCGATGACCTGGTCGAGCCGTTCCGGACCGCTTGGCAGGCCGGCCGCCTCGGCGCGGATCTCCGCCGCTCGCCGCTCGGCCAGGTGCTCTACCGCAGCCACCACCAGCGCGGTCTTGGTGGGGTAGTGGTGCAGCTGGGCACCCCGGGACACCCCGGCGCGCGCGGCGACCACCGTGGTCGTGGTGCCCGACCAACCCCGCTCGACCAGGCACTCCACGGTCGCCTCCAGCACCCGGGCCCGGGTGGCCCGGCTGCGCTCCCGCTGCGGCGTACGGCTCGTCCCAGTGGACACGCACACCACCCTGCTCCCCACAAAACAAACAGTCAAGCCTGCTTGTTGCAGCCCCAGATCCAGGCAAGATCGCAGATCTAGGAACGTGAGTGCCGCTATGGCGACGTTCCGGTTCCAGGATCTGAGATCTTGCGGGTTGGAGAGGTTCCGGGGGTGGGGCGGGGTGGAGGTGGGCGGTCAGACGCGGGCGCGGCGGGCCAGGCGCTCCGGGTCGAGAATGATGATGCTCTTGCCGTCGAGGCGGAGCCAGCCGCGCGAGGCGAAGTCGGCGAGTGCCTTGTTGACGGTCTCCCGGGAGGCGCCGACGAGCTGGGCAATCTCCTCCTGGGTCAGGTCGTGGGTGACCCGGAGTACGCCGCCGTCCCGGGTGCCGAACCGGCCCGCCATCTGGAGCAGGTTCTTCGCCACCCGGCCGGGCACGTCGGTGAAGATCAGGTCGGCCAGGTTGTCGTTCGTCCGGCGCAGCCTGCGGGCGAGCACCCGGAGCAACTGCTCGGCGATCTCCGGGCGGTTGTTCAGCCAGGGGCGGAGCGCCTGCTTGCGCAGCCGGGCGAGGCGGGTGTCGATCACGGCGGTGGCCGTGGCCGTGCGCGGGCCGGGGTCGAAGAGGGAGAGCTCGCCGACCATGTCGGAGGGGCCCATCACGGCGATCAGGTTCTGTCGGCCGTCGGCGGCCCGCCGGCCGACCTTGATCTTGCCGCTCAGGACGATATAGAGGCTGTCGCCCGGTTCGCCCTCGTTGAAGACGATTTCACCCTTGCGAACCTCGATCGTCTCCATGTCCTTCGCGAGTGCCTCGGCAGCCTCGGGGTCCACGCCCTGGAAGATCCCGCTCCGAGCCAACACCTCGTCCATCGCGCACCTCCGCCCGCGCGAGCCGTCCGCGGCCGAGTTCCGGCCGGTGTTCCGGCGCGCGTCGCCAAGTCTAGGCGCATGTGAAGAGTAATCGGAGGAGCACCCCTGGAATCTTGATCTGGTATGGGGCAGCGTAATCCCAGATGGGGCGGGGGTGCGCCCGGTTTGGCCCAGGCTGTGTCCGGCCGGGCGAGTCCACCGGCGTCCGCCGGGGCGAGATCGTCGGCTCCCGGCCGGACGGGCGGGTGGGGCGGGCCCGCACCGTAGGGTCGTCCGATGCCCACGGATCCGCTGCTCACCTACCGCGTCGAGGACGGACGGGATGTCCCGCTGCTGGTCTGGCGGCTCGACCGGCCGGCGCTGGCGGTCAGCTCCGGCCCGCTCGGCGGCGGGATCGGCGTACGGCACTGGGTGGTCAACGCGACCGTACCGATGTCGTACGGACGGGACGACCCGGACGTCCACCTCGGCGAGCTGGCCGACCTGCTCGACCTGCGCGGATCCGGGGTCGGGCTGCTCACCGGCGTCGACGTCGCCGAGGTGGTGACCGCCGGCGAGGCCGGTGTCCGGGTCTGGGCCACGATCGGGCTCGGTGCCCCGATCTGGGCGGCGGCGGATCCCGCCCCCGGAGCCGGGCACGTCGACCCCTGGCCCGTCGGGACGGTCAACATCGTCGCGCTGCTGCCGGAGCGGCTGAGCGACGCCGCCCTGGTAAACGCCGTCGCCACGGTCACCGAGGCAAAGGCGCAGGCGCTGCGCGAGCTGGGGTTGCCGGCCACCGGTACCGCCACCGACTCGGTGACCCTGCTCTGCCCACCCGACGGCCACCCGGCCCCGTACGGTGGCCCACGGTCACGCTGGGGCGCCCCGCTGGCCCGCGCCGCCCACCGGGCGGTACGCGACGGCGGCGCCCGGCCCACCGTCCCCTGGTCGCACCGGTAGGCGTCCCCTGGAAACCCGGAAACTCTCGGTGACTTTCCGGACCGGGGCACCGCCACCGAGGACAACGGCAGGACGGCGGCGTTCGCGCGGCGCGACACGAAGAACACCGGGGGCGCGACGAACACCGGGGCGTGACGTTGAAGTGAGGGAACATCGGCCGGTCGGTGGTCGCCCCGCCTGCCGGATACCGGTACTGTTCCCGAGCGATGTACCCCACCGACCCGACCCCGCCGAAGCCGCGCCGGAAGTCCGGCGGAGCCGGCCGCACCGCGCTCGTGGTGACCGCCGTGCTCGCCGTGCTCCTCGGTGTGGGCGCGGTCGGGGTGGCCGCCTTCGACATGCTGGGCGACGACTCCGCGGCTCCGGAGGCGGCACCGAGCGCCAGCTGGGGCAGCGACCCCGCTCCGTCGCCCACGGGTGAGCCGGAGCCGAAGGTCATCTCCATGTCCGCGACCGGCGACATCGTGATGGGCAACGCGCCGGGGCGGTTGCCGTCCGGCGGCGGCAAGGGCTTCTTCGACTCGGTCAAGAAGGCGCTCGCCGCCGACCTGGTGATGGGCAACCTCGAGGAGCCGCTGACCGACGACACCGGCACCTCCAAGTGCGGCGCCAACTCCACCCGCTGCCATCAGTTCCGGGCGCCGCCGTCGTACGCCGCGCACCTCGCCGATGCCGGTTTCGAGCTGCTCAACCAGGCAAACAACCACGGGTACGACTTCGGCAAGGCCGGCTACGAGAACACCCAGGAGGCCCTGGAGAAGCACGACCTGGAGCACACCGGCGCGCCGAACCAGATCACGGTGGTCGACGTCGAGGGCGTCAAGGTCGCGGTGGCGGGCTTCTCGTCGTATGTCTGGTCCAACAGCCTGGTCGACATCGGCTCCGCCAGAAAGGTGATCCAGAAGGCGGCCACCATGGCCGACCTGGTCGTCGTGCAGGTGCACATGGGCGGTGAGGGCTCCGACAAGACCCGGGTCCGGCCGGGCACCGAGATGTTCCTCGGCGAGAACCGGGGCGACCCCATCAAGTTCTCGCACTCGATGATCGACGCCGGTGCCGACCTGGTCGTCGGGCACGGGCCGCACGTGATGCGGGCGCTGGAGTTCTACAAGGGGCGGCTGATCGCGTACAGCCTCGGCAACTTCGCCGGTGGCGGCGGGACGCTCAGCAACAACGGCCGGCTCGGCTGGGGTGCCGTGCTCAAGGTGTCGCTGACCGCCGAGGGCGAGTGGGCGGGCGGGCAGCTCGTCTCGACCTACATGAACGGGGCGGGCAAGCCGACGATGGACCCGCAGCGGCGGGCTGCCGGACTCGTCCGGGACCTCTGCAAGACCGACTTCCCGAAGACCGGGGCCCGGGTGGCGGCAGACGGCAAGATCTCGCCACCGGCCGCCGCGAGCTGACCGGAGGTTCGCGTCCCACCGGCGGTCGTGGCTTACCAGGAGATCCGCCGGTCCCGGGGTTCGGCGCCGCCCGGGCTCCCGGACGGTGGTGTCGGCACGGCGACGTAGGCTGGCCGGCGTGAGTGTGAGAGACGACTCGGCCGGTGCCGCCGACGTCGGAGGTGTGCCCGGTGAGGCGACCCGGGCGGTCCGGGCGGCGCGGCCGACCCGGCGTACCGTGGAATCCGATCTTGGCCGCAAGCGGCGGGCCCGGCGGATCGGCCGGGTGCTGACCGAGACACACCCCGACGCACACTGCGAGCTCAACCACCAAGGCCCGCTGCAGCTGGCCGTGGCGACGATCCTCTCGGCCCAGTGCACCGACCAGCGGGTGAACGAGGTGACCCCGAAGCTCTTCGCCCGTTACCCGACCGCTGCCGACTACGCCGGGGCGGACCGGGCCGAGCTGGAGGAGATGATCCGGCCCACCGGCTTCTTCCGGAACAAGACCAACTCCCTGATCAACCTGGGCCAGCAGCTCGTCGAGCGGTACGGCGGCGAGGTGCCGAGCCGGATGGCCGACCTGGTGAGCCTGCCCGGGATCGGCCGGAAGACCGCGAACGTCATCCTCGGCAACGCCTTCGGGCTGCCTGGGATAACCGTCGACACCCACTTCGACCGGCTGGTACACCGCTGGGAGCTGACCACCGAGACCGACCCGGTCAAGATCGAGCATGCCGTCGGGGCACTCTTCGAGCGGCGCGACTGGACGATGCTCTCGCATCGGGTGATCTTCCACGGTCGCCGGGTCTGCCACGCCCGCAAGCCCGCCTGCGGCGCCTGCACCCTGGCCAAGCTCTGCCCGGCCTACGGGACCGGCCCGACCGACCCGGCCACCGCCGCGAAACTCCTCAAGGGCCCGCGGGCCCGGGAGCTGGCAGTGCAGGCCGGGGTCGATCCCGATCTGGTGCCGGCGACCGCCGCCGTCGGCGACGTTCCGTGACACGGCTGCCGCTGCGCGGGGCGCTGTCACCGCGTGGGGTGCCGCCATGGCGCGGGGCGCTGTCACCGCGTGGGGTGCCGCCATGGCGCGGGGCGCTGTCACTGCTGCCCGGGGCGTTGCTGGCGATGGCGTTGCTCGCCGGCACCAGCGCCTGCACCGGGTCGGAGCGGGACGCGGCGCCGGCGACCGGGGCGGCGCCGGCCGGCGGGAGGGCCACGACGACGGCGTTCGCCGACTGTGGCGCCCTGGCCGCCCCGCTCACTACCTCGCCGGGCGAGCCGGGAACGCCAGCGGGGTCGGGCAGGTCAGCGGTGCCGGGGCGGTCGGCGGGGGCGGGGACCGTGCCGGAGACGTCGGCGGGGTCGGGATCGGCGCTGCCGGCGGTGAGCCTGCCCTGCTTCTCCGGGGAGCCCGAGGTCGCCGTCGGCGAGCTGCGTGGGCCTGCGGTGATCAACCTCTGGGCCTCGTGGTGCGCACCGTGCCGCCGGGAGCTTCCCGCCTTCCAGCGGCTCTCCACCCGGGCCGGCGACCGGCTCCGGGTGATCGGCGTGAACACCCGGGACAGCTGGCCCGCGGCCGAGTCGATCGGAGTGGACTTCGGGCTGGAATTTCCGAGTCTCTACGATCGCGACCAGAAGCTGCTGCGGGAGTTGGGCGGCCGCGCCGTGCTGCCGATCACCCTCTTCGTGGATGCCGACGGGCGGATCCGGCACCGGGACGAAACCGGCGCCCTCGACGACGCCGAGCTGACCGCGCTGGTCCGGCGGCACCTGGGGGTGGCGGTGCCGTCGTGACCGAGCACGAGACCCGGCACGAATCCGGGCGCGGCCTTCCGGCGTGGTGCGAGCCGCTGCTCACCCGGGTCCGGTCGGCCCGCACCGAGGACTTCACCCGGGTGCCCACCCCGGCCGACGGTGGGCGGGCCAGTGCGGTACTCGTGCTCCTCGGCGAGCAGCCCGAGCACGGGCTCGACGTCCTGATCCTGCAACGGGCCGCGACCCTGCGTACCCACGCCGGCCAGCCCGCCTTCCCGGGCGGGGCCTGCGATCCGGGCGACGCGGACGCGGCGGCGACCGCCCTGCGCGAGGCGTACGAGGAGGTGGGCCTCGACCCCGGCAGCGTCACCGTGCTGGCCCAGCTCCCCCGGCTCTGGATCCCGGTGAGCGACTTCGTCGTCACCCCGGTGCTCGCCTGGTGGCACCGCCCGCACCCGGTGCACCCCCGCGAGCCGGCCGAGGTGGCGCACGTGGCCCGGCTGCCGGTCGCCGAGCTGGTCGACCCGGCGAACCGGGTCCGGGTACGCCATCCCAGCGGCTGGATCGGCCCGGCCTTCCAAACCCGCGGCATGCTGGTCTGGGGCTTCACCGCCGGGGTGCTCGCCGCGTTGCTGGAGATGGCTGGCTGGTCGCGGCCCTGGTCGCAGGAGCGGGTGCTGGACCTGCCGCCGACGAGCCCGCCCCCGACTCCGTTGCCCCCGACTCCGTTGCCCCCGACTCCGTTGCCACCGACTCCGGCGTCCGGCACCGGGCGGCCGGCCGAGGTGGACGAGCTGGCGAGCCCGCCGTCGCCATCCTGACCGGAATCCTGCGGGCGTGCGGTCTGCGCTCCCAGGTCTCCCCCGTACCCTTAACGGGTGTCGGTGGTGGATGTCGTACTGGTCCTGCTCATGCTGCTCTTCGCGATCAGCGGTTATCGGCAGGGGTTCGTCATCGGCCTGCTCTCCTTCACCGGCTTCTTCGGCGGCGCCCTGATCGGGTTGCAGCTCGGCCCGCTCCTCGCGGAGCAGTTCTCCAGCAGCTCCACCCGGGTCGTGGTCGCACTCGTCTCGATCTTCGGTCTGGCGTTGCTCGGCCAGGCCCTCGCCGGCTGGCTCGGTTCACACCTGCGGCACGCCATCACCAGCCGGGCCGGCCGTACGGCGGACGATATCGGCGGGGCGGTCGTCTCGCTGCTCGCCGTACTCCTGGTGGCCTGGCTGGTGGCTGTCCCGCTGGCCTCCTCCTCGCTGCCCTGGCTGGCCAGCGCGGTCCGCAACAGCGCGCTGCTGACCGTGGTGGACCGGGTGCTGCCGCCCGAGGCACAGGCGCTGTCCAAGGCGTTGCGGGACACGGTCGACACTCGCGGCTTCCCGGACGTCTTCGGCGGACTGACCCCGACCCGATCCCGGGAGGTGGCCTCGCCCGATCCGGCGCTGGCCGGTTCGCAGGTCGTGGTGAACGGCCGACGCTCGGTCGTCAAGGTGCTCGGCAGGGCGCCCAGTTGCTCACGCCGGATCGAGGGCTCCGGTTTCGTCTACGCCGAGGACCGGGTGATGACCAACGCGCACGTGGTCGCCGGCACCCGAACCGTCTGGGTGGAGCTGGACGGCGACCGACGCAACGCCCGGGTCGTCGTCTACGACCCGGAGCGCGACCTGGCGGTGCTCTACGTGCCGGGCCTGGAGGCGCCGGCGATGCCGTTCGCCGCCGCCGAGGCGGATATCGAGGACGACGCCATTGTGCTCGGGTTCCCGCTGGACGGCCCCTACAACGCCCAGCCGGCCCGGATCCGGGACGTCGGGGAGATCGCCGGCCCGGACATCTACGAGTCGGGCCGGGTGAACCGGGAGATCTACACGATCCGGGGCCTGGTCCGGAGCGGAAACTCGGGCGGCCCGCTGGTGGCCCGCGACGGGCAGGTGCTCGGCGTGATCTTCGCGGCGGCGGCGGACGATCCGAACACCGGTTTCGCGGTGACCGCCGACGAGGCCCGGTCCACCGCCGAAACCGGCCTGGAGCGGACCAGGGTCACCAGCACCGGCGCGTGCACCTGAGCAGGACCGACGATCGACCACGCAGTGCCACCTACCGGGCCGGCTCGGGGGACGGCACCGTGATTCCCTCTGGCAGACGTGTGTAGTTGTCTGTCTCCATGCCGGTCAGGTCCGCGTCGGTCAGGTCCGCGTGGCGCAGGTCCGCGCTGCGCAGGTTCGCGTCGCTCAGGACCGCGCCGGTCAGGTTCGCGCTGTGCAGGTTCGAGCCGTGCAGCTCCGCGCCGGTCAGGTTCGCGTCGGTCAGGTCCGCGCCGCGCAGGTACACGCCGCCCAGATTCGCGCCGCCCAGGTACGCGTCGGTCAGGTCCGCGCCGGTGAGGTACGCGCCGCGCAGGTCCGCGCCGTCCAGGTTCGCGTCGGTCAGGTTCGCGTCGGTGAGGTACGCGCCGCGCAGGTCCGCGCCGGTCAGGTCCGCGCCGGTCAGGTCCGCACCCGGGATGTGGACGCCGTCGAGCCCGAGCAACGTGCGGCTCAGGTCCAGACGCGCATTCTCGACGTCGGGTGCGGGACGCCGGGCCAGGACGGTCACCGCCGCACGGACATCGGGCGGAGATGGGGGGACCGTGAGCGGCATCCGATCGGGCCGGGGCGAGGCGGTGCGTACGAACGCGCACAGCACTTCGATCACGGTGGGTTCGTCAGGCGGGGAGTCACGCATCAGTCGCTCCAAGGCGTAGATGCCACCCAGCCGAATCGAGAGCTTGTCATCTCCCGCCTGCCCGAGCTGGTCGATGGCTCGACTGAACCGCTCAGTGACCTGACCGCGTTCGAGCAGGCGTACCTGCTCTCGGGTGGCGTCGGTCGCCTCGGCGGTGTAATCGAGCGATCGGGCGGTGAACAGCAGCGCGGCCACTGCGGCGACCGCTGTGAGACCCTGAAACACGGTGTGCACGACCTCGCGCGTCGCAGCCCAGGTGCCGGGGTGGCCACCCGTGGCCGTGGGGTGGGGACGAAGGCGACGACGGCTGTCAGCGCCCCCGGCCCGCGAGCGACGGTGGGAGGCGGGGGGCCCGACCCAAGGGATCGGACGGCCAAGGCGCCAGCCGGCATAGGCAGCGGCCAGACGATCACGAAGGGTCGGCATGACGTCTATTGGAGCGTGCCGACGCTACCGGCTCAACGCGGGCAGGGCTCTGGGCCGCCAGCAGGGCATGCGGCGGGATAGGCCGGGCCGGCAGACCCGGCGGCCGGGTTCGGGTGCTCTGCTGTGTCAGAGTTCGGGTGCTCTGCTGTGTCAGAGGCGGTCGCGTGTGTCAGAGGCGGTCGCGTGTGTCAGAGGCGGTCGCGTGTGTCAGAGGCGGTCGCGTGTGTCAGAGCGGTCGCGTGTGTCAGAGGCGGTCGCGGCGGAGCCGGCGGCGGAGGAGCGTCACCGCCGCGGCGACGGCGAGGATGAGAAGAAGGCCCCCGCCGCCCCAGAGCCCGGAGAGCGGGTGCACGACCTGGTTGCCCGCCGGCTCGGCGTCCCAGTCGGCCGAGCTGCCGGATGCCGCCGTGCCGACCCCCTCAGGTTGCTCGGCGGCGGGCGGAGTCGTCGGTTCCTGGCCGGGGGCGGAGCCGAATCCGGCCACGCCGGGCGGTGCCCCACCGTCGTCCAGCGGATTGGACCGAACGCTGGAGACCTCGCCGTTCAGTGCGGCGACCGGGTCGACGACACCGAAGCCGAACCGGTCGTCCCGGCCGGACGGCCCGACGTCCCGGGCGGTGTTGATCAGCCGGTTGACCACGTCACCGGCGGACATCTTCGGCCAGTGTGACCTGACCAGCGCCGCCGCCGCAGCCACCAGCGGAGCGGCGAAGCTGGTGCCCTGCACCCGCCAGATCCCGCCCGGCCGCGCGCCGGTGATATTGGTGGCCGGCGCGGTGAGGACGGTCTCCGGCCCGGTGATCGAGCCCGACCAGAGGGCGTCGCTCTCCCGTTCCAGGCCGGCCACCGCCACCACGCCGGGCTCGCGGGCCGGGTACCAGACCCGCTTGCCGGAGGAGGACCCGAGGTTGCCGGTGCAGGCGACGACGACCACGTCGCGGGCGAAGGCGTAGTCGAGGGCGGCGGCAAGGGCCGGGCTGTCGCCGGTGCCGCCGAGTGAGAGGTTCACGACCTGCGCGCCGTTGTCGACCGCCCAGCGGACGCCCTTCGCCACGATCAGGGCGTCGTCGTAGCGGTTCTCCTCGTCGAGCACCCGGACCGGCAGGATCTTGGCCTTGGGAGCCAGCCCGGCCACCCCCCGGCTGTCGTCGTTGCGTCCCGCGATCAGCGCGGCGACGGTGGTGCCGTGGCCGACCGGGTCGGTCTGCCCGTTGCCGGTCTCGTCCACCAGGTCGATGCCGGACAGCACCTGCCCGGCGAGGTCGGGGTGCGAGGCGTCGACGCCGGAGTCGATCACCGCCACGGTGACGTCCTTGCCGGTGGCGACCTTCCAGGCGGCCTTGGCGTCGAGCTCCGTCAGTTGCCACTGCTCGTCCCGGACCGGGTCGGCCAGCACGGGCAGGCCTGCCGGCGACGCCGGCACGGCGGCGTGCGGTGGCACGGCGGCGTGCGGTGGCACGGCGGCAGCCGCCGGCGCGGTGGGTGGACCGGCCAGCGATCCGGCGATCCCGGCCGTGGCGAGTAAGGCCGCTCCGGCGACCCGGGCGACAGCACGTCTGTGTTGATGCGGCAGCCTGGTCACAGTGTGGTCATTTCACCCCTGGGGACACATGATGCACGGAGGTTACCCCGTTTCACCCCCGTCGGGTGGCGAAACTTTGCAACCGATCCGAGATCGGCTGTCCATCGCCCCGAGACCGGCATGGTTGACGCCGTTCTCCGAACCCTGCTCGGGTCAGGTCGACGGGAGGTAGGCGAGCTGCACCAGTCGGACGCCCTCCTTCCGGGTCACCAGCCGGCCACGGCCGGGCGGCATCGGGCCGGGGCGCACCGAGCCGATCAGCGCACCCTCGTCCTTGCTGCCGGACATCACCAGGCCGGGCGAGGAGAGTTCTCGGAGGCGCTGGATGATCGGCTCGTAGAGCGACCGGGAGGCGCCGCCGGAGCGGCGGGTCAGCACCACGTGCAGGCCGACGTCCCGGGCCTGGGGCAGGTATTCGACAAGCGGCAGCAGCGGGTTGTTCGGGCCGGTCGCCACCAGGTCGTAGTCGTCGACCAGGACGAAGAGCTCGGGCCCGGTCCACCAGGAGCGCTCCCGCAACTGCTGTGGGGTGACGTCCGGCCCCGGCAGCCGCCGCTGCATGTAGCCGGCGACCGACTCGATCAGCTCGCTTGTCGCCTGGGCGGCGGTGCCGTACCCGATCAGGTGGTCGGACTGGATCACACCCAGCAGGCTGCGCCGGAAGTCGACCAGGATGATCCGGGCCTGTTCCGGGGTGTAGCGGGTGGTGATCGAGGTGGCCAGCGCGCGGAGGAAGGACGACTTGCCGCACTCGGCGTCGCCGAAGAGCAGGAAGTGCGGCTCCGAGGCGAAGTCGACCGACACCTGCTGGAGATCCGCCTCGGCGATACCGATCGGCAGCCGCAGGCCGGGCGCACCGGCGACGTCCAGATCGGCGTAGGGCAGCACCGGCGGCAGCAGCCGGACCCGGGGGGCCGGTGCGCCGCTCCAGTTGCCCGCCACCGCCTTGACCAGCGCCTGCGTCTGCCCGCCGCTCAGGCTGGAGAGTTCCGGCAGGACGGTGAGGAAGTGCAGGCTCTCGGCGGTGATGCCACGACCCGGCGACTTCTCCGGCACGTTCGCCGCCGCCTTGCGGGAGACGATCGAGTCGGTCGGGTCACCGAGCCGCAGCTCCAGCCGGGAGCCGAAGAGGTCGCGGATCGCCGGGCGGAAGTCCATCCAGCGGGGGGCGGCGGCGACCACGTGCACGCCGTACGAGAGGCCCCGGGTGGCGATGTCGGTGACCAGGGGTTCGAGGTCGTCGTACTCGCCGCGCAGCGTGGGCCAGCCGTCGACGACCAGGAACACGTCACCGAACGGGTCCGCGCCGACGCCGACGCCGCCGGACGCGGCGCGCCGTTTCCGGTACGCCGCCATCGACTCCACGCCCAACTCGGCGAAGCGCTGCTCCCGCTCGTTGAGCAGGGTGGAGATCTCGCCGACGGTACGCCGCACCGCCGCCGCCTCGCTCCGCCCGGCGACGCCGCCGACGTGCGGCAGGTCGCGGAGCGTGCCGAGCGAGCCGCCACCGAAGTCGAGGCAGTAGACCTGCACCTCGGCCGGGGTGTGGGTGAGGGCCAGCGCGCAGATCAGCGTACGCAGCAGGCTGGACTTGCCGGACTGCGGACCACCGGCCACCGCCACATGCCCGGCGCCGCCCTCCAGGCTGAGCCAGAGCAGGTCGCGGCGCTGCTCGAAGGGCTTGTCGATCATCGCCACCGGCACCTGGAGCGCGCCGTGCAGCTCCGGGTTGCCGAAGGTGAGCCCCCGGTTCGGATCGGTGATCACCGGTCCGAGGATCTCGTCCAGAGCCGGCGCCTGGGACAGCGGCGGAAGCCAGACCTGGTGGGCCGGCGGGCCCTGGCCGACCAGCCGGGAGACCATCACGTCGAGCAGGCTCTGCGCGGTCGGGTCCTCCGGCTCCGGCTTCGGGGCGGCCGGCACGGTCGGCTTGGGGACCGGCACGTGGTGCGTCGAGTAGGAGAGCAGCCGGGGACCGGTGTAGCCCTGTGCGCCCGGCCCGCTCCCGGTCGCCTTCTGGTAGGGGCCGGAGACGTACGCGGCCTTGAACCGGACCAGCGGCTCGGTGCCGAACTTCAGGTAGCCGTGCCCCGGCGCCCGGGGCAGTTCGTACGCGTCCGGCACCCCGAGCACCGCCCGGGACTCCAGGGCCGAGAAGGTCCGCAGGCCGATCCGGTACGACAGGTGCGTGTCCAGCCCGCGCAGCCGCCCCTCCTCCAGGCGCTGCGAGGCGAGCAGCAGGTGCACCCCGAGTGACCGGCCCAACCGGCCGATCTGGACGAAGAGGTCGATGAAGTCCGGCTTGGCGCTGAGCAGCTCGGAGAACTCGTCACAGATGATCAGCAGTGACGGCAGCGGCGCCAGGGCCGCCCCGCCGGAGCGGGCCTTGTCGTAGTCCTTCAGGTTGGCGTAGTTGCCGGCCTTGCGGAGCAGCTCCTGCCGGCGGATCATCTCGCCGTTGATCGCGTCCACCATCCGGTCGACAAGCGGCAGCTCGTCGGCGAGGTTGGTGATCACGGCGGCGGTGTGCGGCAGCCGGTCCAGCGAGGCGAAGGTCGCGCCACCCTTGAAGTCGACGAGGACGAAGTTGAGCGACTCGGAGGAGTGCGTCGCCGCCAACCCGAGCACCAGCGTACGCAGCAGTTCGGACTTGCCGGAACCGGTGGCGCCGATCAACAGGCCATGTGGACCCATACCGTCCTGTGCGGACTCCTTGAGGTCGAGGTCGACCACGCCGCCGTCGGCGCCCACCCCGATCGGCACCCGCAGCTTGTCCCGGTTGGGTCGGGGCGCCCAGCCCTGCACCGTGGTGAAATTCTCCGGGTCGCCGACGCCGAGCAGCTCGCCGAGGGTCATCTCCTTGACCAGCGGGGCGTCCGTGGAGCCCTTCTGGGCCGCGGCCAGCCGCAGCGGCGCGAGCCGGCGGGCCACCGCCTCGGCCTCCTCGACGCTGAGTCGGTCCGCCCGGCCGACCTCGGCCTCGCCCTCCATCGAGTAGGTGTTGAGCCGGCCGCCGTCGGTCTCCAGCACCAGCATGGCCCGGTCCAGCAGCCGGGGCGGCGGGCTGTCCAGGTCGATGATGGTCACCGCGTCGATTCCACTGTCCCCGGCCAGGTAGCCGGCGCCGTTGAGGTCGCCGCCGTCGAGCACGATCACCACGTGCGGGCCGTCGGTCGCCGGGCCGGAGAGGCTGAACCGGGACCGGTTGCCGACCACGTCGTCGATGAGCTTCTCCAGCTCCACGGCGGAGCTGGCCACCAGCCGCACCGGGCCGAGCGCGTCGACGGCGGTCGGGTGGTGGGCGTGCGGCAGCCACTTGGCCCACTCCCACCGGGCCCGGCGTTCCGGGCCGGCGCAGATCGCGATCAGCAACTCCTCCGGGGCGTGGAAGACGGAGAGCTGGGTGAGGACCGCGCGGGCCAGCGCCTGCGGCTCGCCGCCGGCCGGCTCGCGGGACTGGTCGCGCTGGCCGGGCGCGTTGCGCACGAAGACCCGGGCGAAGCCGCGCATGGAGAGCGCCACCGGCAGGTCCGGCACCACCGAGTAGGCGTCGAGGAACCGGCGCAGCGCACCGGCGGTCATCGGCTCCAGGTCCTCCAGCGGCCGGGTCACCGGCGGGATCAGCGGGGTGGCCAGGGTCTGCGGACCGACCGCGACCCGGACGACCCCGAAGTCGCCGTCGGTCGGGCGCCGCTCCCAGACCCGGTAGCTGCCCACAGTGGACCAGAGTTGGGCCGGGTCGGGATGCCGGTAGAAGAGCCCGGCCCGCTGCCTGGCGGCGGTCTCCCGGACTCGGCGGCGCAGGGTGGCCAGGTGCCGCAGGTATTCCCGGCGGGCCTGCATCATCTCCGACTTCTTCGGCGAACCGGAGGCGCTGCCCCAGGAGGAGGCCACCATGGCCAGCGAGGAGACGCCGAACATCGCGCCGATGACGTACGAGTAGGCGCCGCCGCCCCGGCCGAACATCATCGCCATCGCGACGGAGCCGCCGAGCATCGGCAGCACCATCATCATCTGCTGCCACTTGCCGCCGGCCGCCTGCGGGATCTCCGGCGGTGCCTCGACGGCGAGTTCGCCGGTCGGGATCTCCGGTGCCGGCCGGCGCGGCGGGCGCTTGATGACGACGGTGCTCACCGCTCGCCTCCGCCCGGCCTGCCGGCACCGCCGGTGCGCTGACCGGCGGCACCGCCGCGGCGCTGGCTAGCCGTGTCCATGTGAGCCTCCCCTAAGGCCGCAGGCGATGGAGCGGTTGTCCGGTGCCGGCGGGCCACTCGACGCGGCAGCGTCGCACATGTCCTCGTGCGCGGTCGGACGAGCCTGACCCATCCTAGGTAAAGTGCGGTCGTCCGCGCAGCCATGGGCTGCCGCCTCGATGGAGGACTGTCGATGAGTACGGGGCTCGCCCGCGTCACGATCAGCGCGCCGCAACGACGGGTGGACGTCGCGCTGCCCGAACACCTGCCGCTGGCCGAACTCCTGCCCGAGGTGCTCCGGCATGCCGGCGAAGGGTTGGCGGACGACGGCGAGAAGCATGGCGGGTGGCTGCTGCGTCGCACCGACGGCGAGCCGCTCGTCGGCGGCAAGGCGCTGCTGCCGCAGGGGGTACGCGACGGCGACGTGCTGCACCTGGTGCCGGCACGGGCACAGTGGCCGGAGTTGGAGTACGACGACGTCGTCGAGGCGATCGCCGACGGGGCCCGGCGCCGGGGCAGCGCGTGGTCGGGACGGCACACCCGGATCGGCACCCTGAACGCCGCCGGCGGCGTGCTCGTGGTCTGCCTTTTCGCGGTGGTCGCCGGTGGCACGGCCTGGGAACTGGGCAGCCTCGTCGCGATCGGTGCCGCCGTGCTCCTCTCGCTTGGTGCGGTGGTGGGCTCCCGGGCGTACGGGGACGCCACGGCCGGCGCCGCCCTCGGCGGGTACGCGCTGCCCTTCGCCTTCTTCGGTGGCGCCCTGCTGGTGGCCTCCGGCGACCCGGTCGGCGTGCTCGGACCCTTTCGCTGGCTCGGTGCGCCCGAGGCGCTGGCCGGATCGGTCGCGCTGATGCTCGTCGCGGTGCTGGGGATGGTGGGGGTCGCCGCGGGGCTGCGGGTCTTCGCCGCCGGCATCTCGGTCGGCCTGCTCGGCGCGGTGACGGCGCTGCTCGGTTTCCTGCTGTCGGCGGCCGGCTCCGCCGCGATCCTGATGGCCGTGCTCGTCTGCGCGATCGGGATGCTGCCGCTGCTGGCGATCCGCTTCGGCAAGCTGCCGATGCCGCCGATCACCCTGCCCACCGGCGCCGAGGCGGCGGAGGGCTTCACCGCGGCCAGCCCGGTGGCCAGCGGCGTCCGGGAGCGGCCGGATCGGGGCCGGGTCTTCGCCGCCGTCGCCCGGACCGAGGAGATGCTCACCGGGATGCTGGTCGGGCACGCCGTCCTCGCCGTGGCGGCGGCGCTGGTGCTGGTGGTGGCGGGCGGGTTCTCCGGCCGGCTGATGGTGGCGGTCTCCGCCGCCGCCCTGCTGCTGCGCTCCCGGCTCTTCGTCACGGTCCGGCAGCGGGTCCCGCTGATGGTCGCCGGGATCGGTTGCGCGGTGGTGCTCGGCACCGCCTGGCTGTTCCGGATGCAGGAGACCGGCCTGCTGCTGGTCACCGTCGGCGGCCTGGTGCTCGCCCTGGTGGTGATCGGGGCCGGCGCGACGTACTCGAAGCGGGAGCCGGGGCCGTACCTCGGTCGGACCGCCGACATCCTCGACACTCTGCTGGTGGTCGCGGTGGTGCCGGTGGCCTGTGCGGTGCTCGGCCTCTATGCCGAGGCCCGGGGCCTGCTCGGCTGAACCGGGGCCCCGGCCAGGCGGATCAGTGCGGGTCCTCGCCCCGCGCCACCGCGTCCTGGTGACGGCGGAAGGAGGTGCGGATCTCCGCCTCGGCCTCGGTACGGCCGACCCAGGTGGCGCCCTCGACCGATTTGCCCGGTTCGAGGTCCTTGTAGACCTCGAAGAAGTGCTGGATCTCCAGCCGGTCGAACTCGCCCAGGTGGTGGATGTCCCGGAGGTGCTCCTGGCGCGGGTCCTCGTACGGCACGCAGAGGACCTTGTCGTCGCCGCCCTTCTCGTCCGTCATCCGGAACATGCCGATCGTCCGGCACCGGATGAGGCAACCTGGAAACGTGGGTTCGGGGACCAGGACCAGAGCGTCGAGCGGATCGCCGTCCTCACCCAGCGTGCCTTCGATGAAACCGTAGTCCGCCGGGTACTGGGTCGAGGTGAAGAGTGTGCGGTCCAGTCGGATCCGTCCGGTCGCGTGGTCAACCTCGTACTTGTTGCGGTGACCCTTGGGAATCTCGACCGTGACGTCGAAGTCCATCTCGCACGCTCCCTCGTTTGCCGGCGCTGGCCAACGGAACCACAACGGTCGGCACCGGCGCGGGCGATCTGGCGATTCACTGGCTGCGCCGATCCCCGTGCGGTGTTCGGACCAAAGTAGTGTCGCCTAGGCAGAATTCGACGGGGAGGAGGGGCCGGTGGGGAGTGAAGATTCACACTCGGGCCTGACGGGGGAGAACCCGCCGGAGCACCCGGCGCAGGGCCGCGTGGTGGTACCGGGCGCCAGCGGCCCGCCGTCGGGCGGACCCGCGTCGCAGGCTGGACCCGCGTCGCAGGCTGGACCCGCGTCGGCGCGGGGCCGGGCCGTCGTACCGTCGTCCCCCGGAAACGGGGCGGTCCCGCCTCCGGGCGCCGCGAACCTCCCGCCCGCTCCGCCCGCCCGGCCGGGTCCGGTGCCGACCGGCGCACCTGGCTGGTCGGGGCAGACCCTACCCCTACCGGTGTGGCCGGAAAGGCTCGACCTCGGTCGAGCGAGCCCGCCGCAACCCTCAGCGGCCCCGCCGATCCGGTCGGACCGGCCCGCGCCGCCGGCCTGGCCCGGCCGATCGGCCGCCGGCACCCCGGCCGGGCAGATGCCGCCGGGTATGCCGGCCGGTCAGATGCCGCCGGGTATGCCGGCCGGTCAGATGCCGCCGGGTACGCCGGTCGGTCAGGCGCCGCCGGGTATGCCCGGCGGGGAGGTCGCAACGGGTGCGCCCGGCGGGCGGGTGCCGGCGAGGACGCCGGCGTCCGGCAGCGCCCCGGTGCCCCCTGCCGGGGCGGCCTCGGTGCCCCCTGCCGCACCGGCGTCGCCGGGCGGCGGTGCCGGTGCGCTGGCGCCCGGAGGCGTACCAGCGCCGGCGCGCCGCCGTCGGGGCAGGTTGGTCGGCGCCCTCGCCACCGTCCTCGTCCTCGCGCTGGCGATCGCCGGGGTGGCCGTGCTCCGCCCCGGACCCGTGGACGAGTGGCTCGGCGGGGGCGGCCCGGCCACCTCCGGCCCACAGGTCGATCCGACCGAACCGCCGCCGCCACCCGTACTGACCGCCGCCGGGGCGAGCGCTCCGGCACCGACCCCGGAGGGTGTACGGGCCGCGCTGGGCCCGCTGCTCACCTCCTCCGTGCTCGGCAACGAGGTGAACATCTCCGTGGTCGACGCGGTCACCGGGGAGGCGCTCTACCAGAACGGCCAGGACACCCCGACCGTCCCGGCGTCGACGACGAAACTGGTCACCGCGGCGGCCGTACTCGCGGCGCACGGACCGGCGTACCGGATCAGCACCCGGGCGGTGGCCGGCGCGAACCCGGGCGAAGTGGTGCTCATCGGTGCCGGTGACCCGACGCTGGCGGTGAACGCCACCGGCTGGTACCCGGGGGCGGGGCGACTCGACCGGCTCGCCGCCCAGGTGAAGAAGGCGCTCGGCGGCACCGCGCCGACAAAGGTGGTCATCGACGGCAGCCTCTACTCCGGCCCGGTCCTCGAACCCGCCTGGGACTCGGACATCCCCACCGGCGGGTACGGCGCGGTGATCACCGCCCTGATGACCGACGGCGCCCGGCAGGACCCGCGGGACCAGGGCCGGGGGCAGGCACGCCACGCCAAGCCGGACGAGGCGGCCGGGCGTGCCTTCGCCAAGCTGCTCGGGCTGCCGGTCTCGGCGGTGGTGACCGGCACGGCGCCGGCCGCCGCCGGGACCGCGCCGTCCGCGACGGCCAGCCCCGCTCCCGGTACGCCGAGTCCCGGTCCGCAGAGTCCCGGCACCGAGCTTGGCCGGGTCCAGTCGCCGCCGATCATCCGGCTGGTCGAGTTCATGCTGCGGGAGAGCGACAACGTGGTGGCCGAGGCGCTGGCCCGGCAGGTCGCGCTGGCCCGGGAGAAGCCGGCCTCGTTCGTCGGCGCGGCCGAGGCGGTGGACGAGATGGTCGGCGAGCTGGGCCTGCCGGCGGCGGAGAGCGCGCTCGCCGACGGCAGCGGCCTGTCCCGTGCCAACCGGGTCACCCCGAGCCTGCTGACCGACCTGCTCGCGATGGCGGCCAAGGGCGACCGGCCGGAGTTGGCGGATCTCTTCCCCGGACTGCCGGTGGCGGCCTGGTCGGGGACGCTCAGTGACCGGTTCGACCGCTCCGGGGAGAAGCCGACCAGGCCCGGGGCCGGCGTGGTACGCGCCAAGACCGGCACGCTGAGCGGAGTACACGCGATCTCCGGCGTGGTGACCACCGTCGACGGCCGGTTGCTGGCGTTCGCCGTGCTCGCCAACAAGGTGCCGGTGGGGCAGGACGTGGCCCAACCGGAGCTGGACCGGATCGCCACCACCCTGGCCCGGTGCGGCTGCCGCTGAGCTCCGACTGCCGCGCACGTGTTAGGAGGGGGCCCTTCTTCTACAGAAAGCGATAAGCGGGGGCCCTTCCTTTCACCCGCGTAGCGGTGTGAGGGCGCGGGTACGGTGGGAGCATGGCGCAGTTCGTGGACTGGGATCTGGCCGCCGCCACCGCTGGGGCGTTGGGCAAGGCGGGACCGCGCGTCTCGTACGACGAGGCGACCGCGGTGGTGGCCGAACTGCGTCGGCTGACCGACGAGGCCGCCGGGCACGTGCTGGCGTACACGGGGCTGCGCTCGCAGGTCGCCCACCCGCCGGTGCGGGTGGTGGACCGGCGTGACTGGGCGGCGACCAACATCGCCGGGCTGCGCGAGGTGATCACACCGCTGATCAATCGCCTCTCCGGCGACAGGCCACCGGGGGTCATCACCGACACGATCGGCTCCCGGCTGACCGGGGTGCAGGCCGGCACGGTCCTCGCCTACCTCTCCGGCCGGGTCCTCGGCCAGTACGAGGTCTTCTCCGCCGACCCCGGGCAACTGCTGCTGGTCGCCCCGAACATCGTCGACGTGGAGCGGAAGCTGCAGGCCGAGCCGAGGGACTTCCGGCTCTGGGTCTGCCTGCACGAGGTGACCCACCGCACGCAGTTCACCGCCGTGCCGTGGATGCGCGGGCACTTCCTCGGCGAGGTGCAGGCGTTCGTCGACGCCTCCCAGGCGGGCGGGGACAACTTCCTCGACCGGGTGCGCCGGGGGGTCGGCACCCTCTCCGACTCGATCCGCAACCCGGAGAGCCGGGCCAGCGTGCTGGACATCGTGCAGACGCCCGGCCAGCGGGCCGTGCTCGACCGGCTGACCGCGCTGATGACCCTGCTGGAGGGGCACGCGGAGTTCGTGATGGACGGCGTCGGGCCGGAGGTCATCCCCAGCGTCGAGTCGATCCGGGCCAAGTTCAACCGCCGCCGCGAGTCGGGCAACCCGCTGGAGAGGGCGATCCGCAAGCTGCTCGGCGTCGACGTCAAGATGCGCCAGTACGCCGAGGGTCGCAAGTTCGTGCACGGCGTGGTGGACCGGGTCGGCATGGAGGGCTTCAACAAGATCTTCAGCTCTCCGCTGACCCTGCCCCGGCTGGAGGAACTCTCCGACCCGGACGCCTGGGTGGCCCGGGTGCACGGTCCGGTCGGCCCGGTCGCCGCCACCGGCTGAGGTAGGGGATCGGTCGTGGCCGCCCTGCCGCCGCCGGTCGCCGCCGTCCGGGTCGCCGTCCGGCGGGCGCTGGCCGGCGTACCCCGGAACCGGCCGGTGCTGGTCGCCTGCTCGGGCGGCGCCGACTCGCTGGCGCTGGCCGCCGGCGCCGCGTTCGTGGCGCCCCGGCTGGGCGTGCCGGTCGGGCTGGTCACCGTCGACCACGGGTTGCAGGAGGGGTCGGAGCGCCGGGCCGCCGCGGTCGCCGAGTGGGCCGGCGGCCAGGGGTTCGCGCCGATCGAGGTGGCGGCCGTCCAGGTCGCCGGCCGGCCGGGCGGGCCGGAAGCGGCGGCCCGGGAGGCGCGCTACCAGGCCCTGGTCGAGGCCGCCCGCCGGCACGACGCCACGACGGTGCTGCTCGGGCACACCCGGGACGACCAGGCCGAGACGGTGCTGCTCGCGCTGGCCCGGGGTGCCGGACCGCGCGGGCTCGCCGGGATGCCGGCGGTCCGGGAGTACGCCGGGGTGGCGCTGGCCCGCCCGCTGCTGGAGATCACCCGCGAGCAGACCCGCAAGGCGTGCGCACTGCTCGGCCTGACCCCGTGGGAGGACCCGCACAACACCGACGACCGGTACGCCCGAGCCCGGGTCCGGGCCGACGTGCTGCCGGTGCTGGTCCGGGCGCTCGGGCCGGGGGTGCTGGACAACCTGGCCCGCACCGCCCGGCTGGCGGCGGAGGACGGCGCGGCACTCGACGACCTGGCCCGGGCCGGTTACGCCGAAGCCCGGATCTTGCCGGCCGGTCCGGCGGTGGACGCCGTCCCGGCCGGTGGCGACCGGTTGGCCGGTGGCGACGGGTTGGCCGGTGGCGACGGGTTGGCCGGTGGCGACGGGTTGGCCGGTGGCGACGGGTTGGTTGGTGGCGGGCTGGCCGTGCCGGTGCTGGCCGGGATGCCGCCGGCGGTGCGTACCCGGGTCCTGCACCTGTGGTGCCGGGAGCTGGGCGCGCCGCCGGCCGCGCTGTCGTACCGGCACATCGCGGCGCTGAACGCGCTGGTCACCGCGTGGCGTGGACAGGGGCCGGTGCATCTGCCCGGCGACCTCCGGGCGACCCGGCGCGGCGGCATGTTGATCGCGGAGTAGACATGGGGGATGTCCCCGCATCCCCGACAGCCGGTCTACGCGCCGAACGGCGCCGTCGCCACCAGCCAGCCGCTCGCCGCCGCCGCCGGGCTGGCGGTACTGCGTCGGGGCGGCAGCGCCGTGGACGCCGCCCTGGCCACCGCGATCACCCTCACCGTGGTCCAGCCCGGCTCCAACGACATCGGCGGTGACCTCTTCGCCATCGTCTGGGACGGACACCGGCTGCACGGGCTGAACGGCTCCGGCCGGTCACCGGCCGGGCTGACCCGGGAGGTGGTGCTCGCCGCGACCGGCGGCCGGGGCGCCGAGCCGACGGCGGCACACGGCGGCGCCCAGGCGGTCGGGCCGGCGATGCCGGCCCGGGGCTGGCTCCCGGTGACCGTGCCCGGTGCGCCGGCCGGCTGGCGGGACCTGCACGAGCGTTTCGGCAGGCTGCCCTTTGCCGACCTCTTCGCCGACGGGGTCGGCTACGCCGAGCACGGCTTCCCGGTCTCGCTGCGGGTCGCCGCGAGCTGGGATCGGTCGGTGCAGGTGCACGCCGAGCTGGTCGGCGAGGAGTACGCGGAGTGGGGACGGGTCTTCACCGTCGACGGCGGACGGGCGCCCCGGGCCGGCGAGCGGTGGCGCAACCCGGACGCCGCCGCCACGCTGCGCCGGATCGCGGCGACCGGTGCGGTGGACTTCTACACCGGGCAGCTCGCCGGGACGCTGGCGGAGCACGCGGCCCGGACCGGTGGCGTGCTCGGCGGCGACGACCTCGCCGCTCATCGATCGACCTGGGTGGACCCGGTCCGGGCCGGCTACCGGGGACACGAGGTGTGGGAGCTCCCGCCGAACGGGCAGGGTGTGGCGGCGTTGCTCGCGCTGAACATCCTGGACGGGGTGGAGTTGGCCGCCCTCGACCCGGCCGAGCGGCTGCACTGGCAGATCGAGGCGGTCAAGCTCGGCTTCGCCGACGCGCACGCGTACGTCGCCGACCCGGACCGGGTCGCGGTGCCGACCACCGAACTGCTCACCCCGGAATACGCCGCCGTCCGCCGTGCACGCGTCACCGACACCGCCGGTACGCCGGCACCCGGCGATCCGGCCCGGGGTGGCACCGTCTACCTCTGCGCCGCCGACGCGGACGGGATGATGGTGAGCCTGATTCAGTCCAACTACCTGGGTTTCGGCTCGTACGTGGTGCCGCCCGGGCTCGGCTTCGGGTTACAGAACCGGGGTGCCGGATTCAGCCTCGACCCGGCGCACCCGAACGTGGTGGCACCGGGCAAGCGGCCGTTCCACACGATCATCCCCGGGTTCCTGACCCGGGGCGGCGAGCCGGTGGGGCCGTTCGGGGTGATGGGCGGGCACATGCAGCCACAGGGGCACGTGCAGGTCGTCTCCGCGACCGTGGACGACGCGCTCGACCCGCAGGCGGCGCTGGACCGGCCCCGCTGGTACTGGCACGCCGGCCGGGCGGTGCTGGTCGAGCCGGGCCTGGTCGCCGGCGGGGACGGGATCGAGCGGTTGCGCGCCCGGGGGCACGAGATCACCGTCGAGGCCGATCCGTCGGCCTTCGGGTACGGGCAGGCGATCTGGCGGCTGCCCGGCGGTGGTTACGTGGCCGGCTCGGAGCCCAGGGCGGACGGCTGCGCGGTCGGCCACTGACTCGGGCCACTGACTCGGGCCATGGGACTCGGCCACTGCCTTGGGCCACTGACTCGGGGCATGGGACTCGGCCACTGCCTTGGGCCACTGACGGTCCGGTAAACCCGGGACCGACTGCAACATCCATGCCTGCCGGCACGTGTTCTCCGGAAGTGGCTGGAGGAGACCGGTCACCCGGGGAGGAAGGCAGGTGTGGTCGCGTTGCACAGCGAGACCGGCCCGCGGGTGGTCGCCGACACCGGACCACCACGGCACGTCGAGTTCGAGGAGTTCTACGCGACATGTTTCCAGCCGTTGACGGTGCAGCTCTTCGCGTACACCGGTGACCTCGGTGCCGCCCAGGACCTGGTCCAGGAGGCGTTCGTCCGGGCACTCGCCCGCTGGACGACGATCGCACACTACGACGATCCGGCCGCCTGGGTCCGCCGGGTCGCCTGGAACCTCGCCACGAGCCGGTGGCGCCGGGCCAGGACCGCGGCCCGGTTCCTGCAACGCCAGCGTGCGGAGCACGCGGCAGCGCCGAGCCCGGATCGGGTGGCGTTGGCGGCGGCGCTCAGGGTGCTGCCCGGACAGCAGCGGCGGGCGGTGATCCTGCACTATCTCGCCGATCTGCCGGTCGGCGAGATAGCCCGCCAGGACGGTGTCGCCGAGGCGACCGTCCGGTCGTGGCTGCACCGGGGGCGGAAGGCACTCGCGGCCCAACTATCGGAACAGGGGAAGCGGGATGGCTGACTTCGACGACGAGTTGTTGACCGCTGCCTTCACCGAGTTTCGCGCCGAGACGACGCCGCAGGTGCGACCGGCCGGAGCGGCTGCGGCGTACGCCACGCTCCGCGGCCGGCGCCGCAACCGGATGGTCGTGGCCGGCGTCCTCGCGGCACTGTTCGTGGCCGGGCCGATGACCGGGTACGTGATGGTGAACCGCGATCCGCACGGCCCACCGGTGGACGTCGGTGAGTCGTCCACACCCACGCCCACCACGGCGGTGCCGACCTCGCCCGCACCGACCGGCCGCACCGGCACACCGTCGGCGGCCCCCGATGGCAGGATCGGCAGGGCCGTGTTGGACGGTGCGACGCTCGACCTTCCGCCCTGGGGGCCGCACGCGACCGCCGACGGTTGTCCCTCGGGTCCGACGACGTTCTCGAACGGCTCCCATCCCGTCCGGGACTCGATGTCGATCTGGATCGAGGACGTTCTGCACCTCCAGGCCGACGGCGAGGGCACGGCCGACACGGTGGTGCGGTTCGCCTGCGGCGACCAGGGCAGCACCTTCCAGGTGGTGGCCTTCGACCGGAGCGCCGACGGCCGGATCCGCACGATCGGGCAGGTCCTGACGCAGACCACGAGCATCCGGACGATCGCCGGCATCCGGGCCGGCGGGGGCGGCCGGATCGACGTCAGGGTCGGCGACTTCCCGGCCGCTCTCCGCGGCCTGTATCCGGCGCCCTACACGCAGTTCCAGTGGCGGAGTTACGGCTGGGACGGTGACCGGTTCCGCCAGGTCGGCGGAGCGGCGGCGTTCCCGGCCAATCCCAAGGTCACCGACTACTCGATCGCCAGCTCGGACCTGGTGTTCGGGCCGCCGGTGGACGGGGTACGCACCGGCTCGGTGACGGCGACCGTGCGCAACCTCGGCAGGACGGCGTTGCCGTTCAGGCTGGCGATGACCCTGCCGGGTGGGCTGACCCTGGTGGCTCCGGACGGCTGTGTGACGGACACCCGTGACGCCGTCCTCAGCGTGGACTGCGACCATGCCCCGCTCCCGCCCGGCAGGGCACGGGAGGTGCTGTTCAGGTTCACGACGCCGGTGCCGGTGAGCTCGTGGGCGCAACCGCGTGTCGGCGTGTCGGTCGGCGAGGCGTACGGCGACCCGGAGTGGGAGAACAACGAGGTCGACCTCGAGATCGTGTTCTGACGCCGCCGGTCGCCGCCCGGACCGGGCCGGTCCGGTCCGTCCGCCGGGTGCCGTCCGCCGGCGGGCCGGCGACCCGACCCGGCGGTCCGGGCCGGGTCAGCCCACCGGTGCCCGGCCCGGGTCGCGGCTCCGGAAGGTGGAGCGGTAGGCGTGCGGGGTGGCGCCGACCCGCCGGCCGAAGTGGTGCCGCAGGGTGGCGGCGTCGCCGAAGCCGGCCCGGGTGGCGACCGCCTCGATGCTCAGCTCGGTCTCCTCCAGCAGCCGCCGGGCCAGCAGCACCCGCTGGCTGGTGATCCAGTCGTGCGGCGTGGTGCCGGTCTCGGCGCGGAACCGCCGGGCGAAGGTCCGGGGCGCCATGTGGGCCCGCCCGGCCAGGTCGTCGACGGTGAGCGGGCGGTCGAGGTGCTCCATCAGCCAGCCCAGCACCGGCTCCAGGGTCGGTGCGGCCGGGGTGGGTGCGATCGGCGCCTCGATGTACTGCGCCTGCCCGCCGTCGCGGTGCGGCGGCACCACCATTCGCCGGGCCAACTTGGTGGCGAGCGCCGAGCCGTGCTCCTGGCGGACCAGGTGCAGGCAGGCGTCGATCCCTGCCGCGGTGCCGGCCCCGGTGAGCAGGTTGCCGTCCTGCACGTAGAGCGCGTTGCACCGCACCTTGGCGAGCGGGTACATCTCGGCGAGCTGGTCGGCGTACTTCCAGTGGGTGGTGCACTCGCGCCCGTCGAGCAGGCCGGCCGCGGCGAGCACGAACGCGCCCGAGCAGACGCTGAGCACATACGCTCCGCGATCGGCGGCGCGGCGCAGTGCCGCCCGGACGCTCTCGGGGATCGGGGCGCCGATGGTGTGTGTCGCCGGCACGGCGACGAGGTCGGCGTCCTCGACCGGGGTCAGGTCGGCGGTCGGGGTCAGCCGGAAGCCGGAACTGGTGCGGACCGGTCGGCCGTCGAAGGTGCAGAGGTCAAACCGGTAGCCGGGGAAGCCGTCGGCGACCCGGTCGGTCCCGAAGACTTCACAGAGTACGCCCAGCTCGAAGGGGGCGACCGGGTCCAGGGCGATCACGGCCACGTTCCGCAACATGGATCGACGATAACCAAGAAGTGGCAGAAAATCGAGGGTGCATGGCAAAGCTGCCACTGTCCGGAGAGTACCGGCCGGCGCAGACTGGTGGTCGTAACAGCCGGTGCGCACCGGCGGCGAACCCACCGGTCGGGCCCGTGAACCCGGGCCGACCGCATCGACTGCGGAGGTCACGCCGCCATGGAACTCTTCCTCTTGCTCTTCTTCCTCGTCCTGCTCCTCGCCTCCGTGCTGGGGCTCACCGCCGACAGCCGTGACTCGGCCGACTGGCGGCCCAGCAATGGTGGACGTCGGTCGTCTCCCCGTGGCTGAGGTGCCGTGCCGGGGAGTCCGCGCCTGGCCAGCCGGGGTGGTGCCGTGCCGAAGGGGCCGCCCCGGCGACGGACACGAACGGGCGTACGGCAGGCTAGGCGCATGGCTCAGGGCTCCTGGTACGACGCCGACATCGACCACGTGATCATTTCGGAGGAGCAGATCCGGGAAAAAATCGCGGAACTGGCCAAACAGGTGGCAGCGGACTACGTCACCGTCACGGACCGGCTGCTCCTGGTCTGCGTACTCAAGGGCGCGGTCATGTTCATGGCCGACTTCGCCCGGGCACTCGGCCGGCACGGGCCCCCGGCCGAGCTGGAGTTCATGGCCCTCTCCTCGTACGGGCAGGGCACCACCTCCTCCGGCACCGTCCGGATCCGCAAGGACCTGGACCGCGAGATCGCCGGCCGGCACGTCGTGGTGGTGGAGGACATCATCGACTCCGGGCTCACCCTCTCCTGGCTGCTGCGCTATTTGGAGTCCCGTGAGGCGGCCAGCGTCGAGGTGGTCGCGCTCTTCCGCAAGCCGGACGCGATCAAGGTCCGGGTGCCGGTGAAGTACGTCGGCTTCGACATCCCGAGCGAGTTCGTGGTCGGCTACGGGCTCGACTTCGGTGAGCGCTACCGCGAGGTGCCCTACGTCGGCGTGTTGAAGCCGGAGGTCTACGCCCGGTCCTGAGACCGCCGTCCGGTCGTCGACCGGAATCGTTGCCCGGTACCCCCTGACCGTCCTGGATGTCGGCGCCGAAATATCGAGGCGACGTACAGCGCACTTTCAGGAAACGCGGTTACGGTATGCGGTGGTGGCGCGGAAGCCAACCTGCTACCCCAGGGCTCGCAGGCTCGCTCCTCGCGTTAACGGTGTACCGTCGAATGACCGCGGCGCGGTACCAAGCGCCCGGCGTCGGAGCCGGCCCGCAGGGGACGGCACCGGCCCGCCGCTCCGGCGGCGGCAGTAGGCAACCAGACGATCTAGGACGTCGATCAGGAGGGTCCGGGCGTTTACGGCGCTCGACAACAGCATGGAACGTACGCGTTTCTTCCGCCGCCCGGTGGTCTGGATCATCCTGGTGATCATCGGGGCGATAGCGCTCAGCTCATTCTTCAGTGGTGGCCCGAGCTATCACAAGGTCGACACCAACGTGGTGCTCGACCGGCTCAACCAGGGTGGCATCGAGAAGGCGATCTTCCAGGACAAGGAGCAGACGCTCCAGCTCGACCTGGCCGAGTCGGCCAAGTTCGGTGACACGGACACCGACAAGATCCAGGCTCAGTTCCCGTACGAGGTGAGCGACGAGGTCTGGAACCAGGTGACCGCGGCCAAGGCGGCCGGCCGGATCACCGGAGCGACCGACACGGAGGTCTCCGGCGACAATCTCTTCGTCTCGCTGCTGGTCAATCTGCTGCCGATCGCCATCCTGGTGATCCTGCTGCTGCTCTTCATGTCGCAGATGCAGGGCGGCGGGTCCCGGGTGCTCAACTTTGGCAAGTCCAAGGCCAAGATGATCACCAAGGACACCCCGAAGACCACCTTCGCGGACGTGGCCGGCTCCGAGGAGGCCGTCGAGGAGCTGCACGAGATCAAGGACTTCCTGCAGAACCCCGGGAAGTACCAGGCCCTCGGCGCCAAGATCCCCAAGGGCGTGTTGCTCTTCGGTCCGCCCGGTACCGGTAAGACGCTGCTCGCCCGCGCGGTGGCCGGCGAGGCCGGCGTGCCGTTCTACTCGATCTCCGGCTCGGACTTCGTCGAGATGTTCGTCGGTGTCGGCGCGAGCCGGGTCCGCGACCTCTTCGAGCAGGCCAAGGCGAACGCCCCGGCGATCGTCTTCGTCGACGAGATCGACGCGGTCGGCCGGCACCGTGGCGCCGGTATGGGTGGCGGCCACGACGAGCGCGAGCAGACGCTCAACCAGCTCCTCGTCGAGATGGACGGCTTCGACACCAAGGGCGGCGTGATCCTGATCGCCGCCACCAACCGGCCGGACATCCTCGACCCCGCGCTGTTGCGCCCCGGCCGGTTCGACCGGCAGATCGCTGTCGACACCCCCGACATGGAGGGCCGTAAGGCGATCCTGCGGGTGCACGCCAAGGGCAAGCCCTTCTCGCCCGACGTCGACCTCGACGCGGTGGCCCGGCGTACCCCCGGCTTCACCGGCGCCGACCTGGCCAACGTGATCAACGAGTCGGCGCTGCTGACCGCCCGCAGCGACAAGCGGGCGATCTCCAACGAGGCGCTGGAGGAGTCGATCGACCGGGTGGTCGCCGGCCCGCAGCGTCGGACCCGGGTGATGAGCGACAAGGAAAAGAAGATCACCGCCTATCACGAGGGCGGGCACGCGCTGGTGGCGTGGGCGCTGCCGCACTCCGCCCCGGTGCACAAGGTCACGATCCTCTCCCGCAGCCGCTCCCTCGGGCACACCCTGGTGCTGCCGACGGAGGACAAGTACACCCAGACCCGGGCCGAGATGATCGACACCCTGGCGTACGCGCTGGGCGGCCGGGCCGCCGAGGAACTCGTCTTCCACGAGCCGACCACCGGTGCCGCGGACGACATCGTGAAGGCCAGCGCGCTGGCCAGGGCGATGATCACCCAGTACGGCATGAGCAGCAAGCTCGGCGCCATCAAATACGGCACCAGTGGCGACGAGCCGTTCCTGGGCCGCAACATGGGGCACGAGCGGGACTACTCCGACGCGGTGGCCGCCGAGATCGACGCCGAGATCCGGTCACTGATCGAGCTGGCCCACGACGAGGCCTGGGAGATCCTGGTGGAATACCGGGACGTCCTGGACAACCTCGTGCTGGAGCTGATCGAGAAGGAGACCCTCTCCACCGCCGACATGGCGCGGATCTGCGCCCGGGTGGTCAAGCGCCCGCCGATGGCGCCGTACAACGGCTTCGGCAAGCGGCAGCCGTCGACCGAGCCGCCGGTACTCACCCCGGGCGAGAAAGAGAAGCTCAAGGCGCAGGCCGAGGCGGACGGCGTCCAGGCGACGATCGGCAACAACACCAACAACACGACGCCAAACTCGGACGGCCCACACTGAGCGCAGCGTTCCCACAGGCCGCCGGCGGTGACGCCGGCGGCCTGTCCGCGTCCGCCACCGAGCCCGACGGTGACGAGGAGCTGGACTATCTCGCCGCCCGGCTGGTCAACGGCAACCTCACCGGCCGGCCGGTGGAGGAGGCCGTCGACCTGGCCCGGATCGAGAAGGCGGTGCGGGAGATCCTGACCGCCGTCGGCGAGGACCCCGACCGGGACGGCCTGCGGCAGACCCCGGCCCGGGTGGCCCGGGCGTACGCGGAACTCTTCGCCGGGCTGCGGGTCGATCCGGCCCAGGTGCTCAGCACCACCTTCGAGGCCAACCACGAGGAGCTGGTGCTGGTCCGGGACATCGACGTGATGAGCCTCTGCGAGCACCACCTGCTGCCGTTCCGGGGCTCGGCGCACATCGGTTACATCCCCGGGGAAAGCGGCCGGATCACCGGCCTCTCCAAGCTGGCCCGGCTGGTCGAGGTCTATGCCCGTCGCCCCCAGGTGCAGGAGCGGCTGACCTCGCAGATCGCCGACCTGCTGATGGACAAACTCGAACCGCGCGGCGTCCTGGTGGTGCTGGAGTGCGAGCACATGTGCATGGCGATGCGCGGCATCCAGAAGGCCGGGGCGAAGACCATCACCTCGGCGGTGCGCGGCCTGCTGCAGCGGGACGCCAAGTCGCGGGCCGAGGCGATGATGCTGATCCTCGGCGCCAACCGAACCGCCTGAACCCGCCCCGCGACTTCCCGGCCGATCCGGATCGTCGTTTCTCCGCGCGCTGGTCGCCACCGCCCGCCCACCACCGCCCGCCCACCACCGTCCGGCCGATGACGACGCTCGCGGCCCCGTCCACCCGTCTGATGCGCCGATCTGCCTATCTGACCAGCCAGAATCCGCCGAGGCAGAGCAGGGACAGCACGCCCAGCACCGCGAGTGCGAGCGCGCCGTAGAGCAGCGTCCGGGGCAAGGGCAGTGGGCCCGCACCGGGCAGCCGGGTGGCGGCGTCGGCCGCGTCCGCGGTTGCCCGGGCGTCCCGCAACGCCGCCAGCACCGCCTGCGGACCGCCGGCCATCGCCTGGCCCGCCGCCGCCACCTCCGGCTCGGAGGGCACCAGGTCGGCCTCGGCGACGCCCAACGCCCGCAGCCGGGACTGCTGCGGCACCAGCCGGGCCCGTACGCCGGCCAGCTCCGCCAGGGCGCTGTGCACGCCCCGGTCCTGCTCGGCGGCGGCGCTGGCCGCGGCCCGACGAACCGCGTCCAACCGACGGGCGGCGGCCAGGTAGTCCTGCCAGGGGTCGCCGCTCATGCGGTGCCCTCCCCGCCGTCCGGTGCGCCGTACGGGACGACCAGGCTGGCCCGGTCGGTGCGGCGGTCGTAGAGCAGGGCCCGGCCGGGACGGGGACGCCAGAGCACGTCCCGGCCGAGCAACCGGGTCACCTCCGGCCCGGGCACGTCGAGGAAGACCAGCCCGTCGATGGTGGCCGGCGCCGCAGCCTCCGGCTCGACGTCCGTCCCGACGCCGGGCTCCGGGTCGGCGGGTGGTCCGGGCTCCGGCGGTACGGGGACCAGATCGGCGAAGGGGCGTGTCGCCCGCCACCAGGCGAGCAGGTGCACGCCCCGGGCCGGCCCGTCGCGCAGCAGGGCCCGGAGCCGTCCCGCCGTCGGTCCGCCTGGGACCAGTCCGGCTGCGGGTGGTCCACCCGGGGCCAAGCCGTCCGGGGCAGGGGCGGCCGGAAGCAGGTCGTCCAGGCCGAAGGCGACCAGGTAGCCGGGGCCGGGCAGCGCCAGCGCGTCGGCCAGCCCGGCGGTGCCGACCAGGTCGACCCGGTGCCGTCGGCCGAGCGCGGCGGCCAGCGCCGTCGCGACCGGGTCCGGCCCGGCGGTGGCGATCACGAATTCGACGCTCCAGGCCGGATGCCGCGCGGCGAGTCCCCGGGCCGCGCCGGCCAGCACCCCGGCAGCGGCCGGATCCGTTCCGAGGACCGCGAGGTGCCGCCCGGGTGCCTCGTCGAGCCGCAGCTCCGCCGGGCGCGGCGACACGTCGACCAGCACCCCGACCGGCGCACAGCCGGATACCCGCCCTCCGGCAACAGCCTCCGGATCTTCCGTCGCGGCAGCCTCCGGCCCGTCTCCGGGCGGGACCGTGGGGAGGGGCGGGGGCAGATATCCGGTGAAGACCGCCGGACGGCTCGTACCGGCGGGTCGGTCCGCCCAGAGCCGGTGCCGTAGCCCGCTGAGCGCGCCCGGATCGGCATACGGGTCGGGGAACCTGATTATCCGTTCGTGTCCCCTGGTCGCGCCGCGCGGCCCGCCGAGACCCCCGGCGGTGTTCACCACCGCCGCACCCACCGGCAACCCCGCAGCCGAGTCGTTCGCCGGCTCCAGCACGTCCGCGCCGCCGGGCAGGGCGATCCGGACCGGAAACTGCCCGAGCAGCGAGTCCCGCCGGGCCCGCAACGCGGCCAGCACCGGCGTCGGGCGGCCGGTGAGAATCAGGTGTACGCCCCCGGCCCGGCCCCGGCGGGCCACCGACTCCAGCCGGGCCAGCGCCTCGGCACCGACCGCGTCCTCCTCGGCGAGCAGCACTGCGAACTCGTCCAGCACGCAGACGACCCGGGGCGTCGGCTGCTCGGCCGACCCGTCGGCACCGCGCCGCTGGGCGGGCACCGACGGCGCTGCCTCCGGCTGCTGACGGTCCGCGGATGGCGGGGAGGCGTCTGTCGCTTCCCGGCGAGCGAGCTCCCGGCGATCGAGCTCGGCGTCGAGTTCGCGGAGCACGGCGAGACCGTACTCCCGGTCGGCCTGCATCCCGACCACCCGGACGTGCGGCAGCCACGGCCGGCCCGGCCCGGCGCCCCCGTCCGTCGGTTCCGGAACGAATTCGGTGAACGCCGTCCCGTCGGCGAAATCCACCAGATGGAGCGCCAGCTCACCGGGGCGGTAACGGCTGCAGAGCCCATAGAGCACGTTGACCAGGAACGCGGTCTTGCCGGCACCGTCCCGCCCGCCCACCAGCCAGTGCGGGGTGCGGTCGTCGAGGCCGAGCGTCACGGTCCGTTCGCCGTCGTGCCCGACCGGCGTGCTCAGTCCGTCGCCGGCGGACTCCGTCCAGAACCCGTCCGGCGCGTCCGGCAGCAGGTCGTGCAGGGTACGGCGGTAGTCGGCGTGGAACCGTGCGGCCAGGTCCCGGCAGACCCGGTCGAGGAGCGGGGCCGGTGGAGACTCGTCGAGGAAGACCGGCGCGTTGAGCCCGGTGCCCGGCAGATGCGGCCCGGGGGTGCTGAACGACGCTCCGGGCGGATCGCCGACCAGGGCGTACGGGTTGCGCATCGCGATCATCGTGGTGCGGGAGAGCGGCGCGACGCTGGTCTGCGCGGTCAGCGGCGGGGGTGGCCAGCCGGCGACGATCAGGTGCAGCCCCGCCTCCGGCCCCTCCCGGGCCAGCGCGCCGATCCGGGCCAGGTCGGTCGCCTCGGTCAGCTCCGGCAGCGAGCCGATCACCAGCAGCAGGGTGCGGTCGTGCCGGTTGTAGCGGGCGGCGGCCGGCCGGGTCGGGCGTACCCAGTGCTCGGCCTCGGCCAGCACGGCGCGCAGGCCGGTGCGGTCGGCGACCGGTGGCGGCATCAGGCCGGCGTCGGCGAGCGGTGCGAACGGCGCGAAGAGCTGCCCCTCGGCGGCGTCGACGGCCCGCACCAGCAGCGAGCCGGCCGGGGCGGCGGCGAGCAGCCGGAGCAGTACGCAGCGGAGCAGTCCGGCCACCCGGGGGTCCCGGCTGTCCGCGTCGACGGTGAGGTGGCCGGTGCCGAGCAGCGGCACCACCACCGGGAACCGGGCGTCGTCCAGCGGTTGGGCGGTGCCGATCCGGACGAAGGCCGGCGCGGCCGGGCCGCCGAGCGGGGCGTCCTCGGACTGGGCGTCCAGTGGGGCGCCGAGCCAGCCGGGAGCGAGCAGGCTGGCGGCGGCGCGCAGCCGTTCGGCGAGTTCGTGTTGCTCCCGCTGGTCGGCGGGGACCGGACGGAGCGCATCGAGGGCGCTGCTCGCGGCGGCGGTGGTGGCGGCGGCCCGGCGGTGCAGCGCAGCCGCGGTGCCGGCGGCGGCCCGCCAGCGTAGTGTGGCGGCGTGGCCGGTCGGTCCCCTCCAGGTGTCCACCGCACCAACTCCCTCGTCCTGCCCTGAGACGGTATCCCAGCGCGGCGGCATTCTCGCGGACCTCCCACGGCACGCGCCCGCTGTGGCGGAGAGTGGCGTTCTGCTTCCCATTGGTTATCAAGCTGGAATTTCCGCCCATTGGGTACGGGACCGCCAGCGGCTAGCCTCAGGGGGTGGAATCAGTGCACCCCCCGGCCGATTCCCAGGTGTCCCGGGTCCCGTCCCAGCGGACCCCACCCGGGCAGGCGGTCGGCGAGCCGGTCGCGCCGCCACCGGCGCCGCGCCGGCGGCGTCTCGGCCTGGTGCTGGCGGTGGTCGGCGGTGCGCTGGCACTGCTCTGCCTGGCCGGTGCCGCCATCGGCTACGTCGCCTACGACCGGTTCACGGCGCCCGACCGGAGCAGCCCGAGCGTGGTGGTGGACAACTACCTGCGGGCCTTCCTGGTCGACGAGAACGACGTACTCGCCGAACAGTTCGAGTGCGCCGACCGCGCCGGACTGGCTCCATTGGACACGCTCCGGGCCGACCTGGCGGCCCGGGAGCGGCAGTTCCAGATCACCTTCGTCGTCAAGTGGGGGCCGCTGGACGTCCGCAGCCAGGAGTCGACCGCCGAGGTGCTCGTGGAGCTGGTGATCTCGTACCGGGTCGACAACCTGGCCCAGACCGACCACCAGCCGTGGCGGTTCGTGACCGAGCAGGACGACGGCTGGCGGGTCTGCGAGGCCGCACCGGCCGGCTGACCGGCAGCTGACCGGCGGGCTGACCGGTCACTCGATCCAGAGTAGGTGGACCGGGACCTCCAGTGTGGTGGGCGGCCGGCCGCTCCACGCCCAGCGGTACCAGTCGAGTTCGGCGGTGACCCGTACGCAGATGTCCCCGTCGGCGCTGGTGTGGACCTCGGTGACCGCGCGCAGGTCGCGCCGCTCGACGGCGTCGGCGACCTGGACCACCCGCCGGCCGGCGACCGCGTCCGCCTCGACCACCGGCACCGGGGCCCGATGCGTCGGCGCGTCCAGCGAGACCAGCCGGGAGATCACGTCCGGCCGGGTCGGTCGGGGGATCGGCGACGCGCCGGCGTCCCGGCCGGAGACCTCGCCGAGGGTCTCGACCCAGACCCGCTCCGCCGGCACCAGCGGGGCGAAGACCTCGATCTGCTCGGCCTCCGCCCGGTACCACTCGTGTTCGGCCAGCACCGGCACGTAGGTGCGGCTACCCTGCACCACCCGCTCGTCGGCCCGCAGGTCGGCCCGCCAACCGAGGCCGGGAAGGCCGACGAGGACCCGACACCCCCGCAGGTCCGTCCGGTCGGCCGCGGCGGCGATCACGATCGGACGGGGCGGCGCCGGGGCCCAGTCGGGCTGCCCGGCGAACGGATCTGGAAGTGGATCGTGGCTCACGGGTCGCTCGACCTATCTGTAGATCCTCGGTTGACCGCAGCTTGAACCCTGACCTGGCCATTTTCCAGGCTCTCCCGTCGACTTTCCAAGTTCTTCGGCCTGTGCCCTGCCCCGTTGCCCGCGGACGCGCCGGCTCCGGGCCGCGCCGGGCGGTGATCCGGACCGGAGCCGGATCCGTCGCCGACGTGTTCGCCGGCAACGAACAGGCGCTGCGACGCTGCCCGGCCCGGCTAGGGTGGGCGGATGGAGCGCGATGTTGGTGAGCTGCGCAGCGTCGACGTCGGCGGGTTGAAAATGGCCTACCGGGTTGCCGGCGACCCGGCCGCCCCTCCGATGCTGTTGCTCCACGCGCTCGGCGAGAGTGGGCACGACTGGCGAGGCGTGCTCCCGGAACTTGCCCGGTCGCACCGGGTGCATGTCCCGGACCTGCGCGGGCACGGCGCCAGCGGCTTTCCCGGGCAATACTCCTTCGAGCTGATCCGCGACGACGTGCTCGGTCTCCTCGACGCGCTCGGGGTGCCGGAAACAGTCCTGATAGGGCATTCGCTGGGCGCCGTGGTCGGGTTGCTCGTCGCCGACGCCGCGCCGCACCGGGTGCCGCGGCTGGTCCTGGAGGACGCCCCGCCGCCCAAGCCGGGTGCGCTGGACCGGCCGCCGCTGGAGCCACCGGACGAGCCCCCGCCATACGATTTCGCCGTCGTCAACGCCATCCGCCAGCAGCTCACCAACCCCGATCCGCAGTGGTGGGAGCGCAGCGCCGGCATCGCCGTCCCGACGCTCGTGGTCGGCGGAGGCCCGCAGAGCCAGATCCCGCAGGAGATACTCGCGGAGTTGGCCGGGCGCATGCCGGACGCCAGGTTCGTGACGATCGCCGCCGGTCACCACGTACACCGCAACCAGCCGGCCGCCTTCGTCGCCGCGGTCCGCGGGTTCCTGGACCTCGGCCCTGCATGGGCCGGCGCAGATTGACGTACGTCTACGAGGCCCGGTGGCGCCCGCCGACCCGTGACTCGCGAACAGGTTGCCCTCGGGCCGACCGGCGTCGAGAGACTCACTCAGCCGATGCGACCGACGCCGCCGAACAGGTAGACCTCCGGCTCGTCGGACTCCGGGTCGGGGCGCCAGCGCGAGCACGTGACGACGCCGGGCTCCAGCAGATCCAACCCGTCGAAGAAGCGTTCGAGCTCCATCTTCGTCCTGGCGCGGATCGGCGTGCCGCCGCGCTCGGTGGTTTCCCGCATCGCGCGTAGCATCGGCTCGCCGTGGATCTCCGCGGTGGAGTGGGTGAGCACCAGGTGGCTGCCGGTGGGCATCGCCTGCACCAGCTGCGCGACGGAGCCGTACGCCACGGCGTCGTCCATGAGGTGGTTGACGACGCCGAGGAGCATGAGCCCGATCGGCTGCGAGAAGTCGAGCGTCTGCCGCGCGGCCTCGAGTATCGTCTCCGGCTGCCGCAGATCGGCCTCGACGTAGTCGCAGCTGCCTTCCGGCGTACTGGTCAGGAGCGCTCGCGCATGCGCCATGACGAGCGGATCGTTGTCGATGTAGACCACCCGGCAGCGCGGGTCGAGAGACTGCGCGACCTCGTGGGTGTTGTCCGCCGTGGGGAGCCCGGTGCCGATGTCGAGGAACTGGCGGATGCCGGCATCCTCGACGAGGAACCTGACCACGCGCTTGAGGAATGCGCGCTCGGACTTGGCCCCGATGGGGATGTCCGGGATGTGTGCGATCACCTCATCGCCGGCGGCCCGGTCGACCGCGAAGTGATCCTTGCCGCCGAGCCAGTAGTTCCAGATCCGCGCCGAGTGCGGAACCGTGGTGTCCAGTTTGGAGCCTGAGGGAAGCACCCGGTCCTCGGTCATGAGGAGCATTCTTCCGCACGCGGGGGGCGGTCACGCAAGTGGGGCGTCACTTCGCAGCCCTGCGAACGTCCCCCAACAGCTTGGTGATCAGCGCCTCGGTCACCCAGGCGTCGCCGGTGCGGTCGGCGGCGGCCAGCCAGTCACCGATGTCCCACATCGCCCGGCAGGCAGCCAGTACGGGGAAGCCGGCCACCTCGGCCGGGCTCAGCGGACGGACCTGCTGGTAGCCGGCGAGGACCGCTGCCCAGCGGTCGCGATCCTCGTCCGGCGCATCGGGCCCGCGATACAGGGTGACGAGGTCGTACGCGCGTAACCCGAACCCGCAGTGGTCAAAGTCGAACGTGACGAACCGCCCGTCGCCATCGACGTTGGTGTTGCCCCGATGCAGGTCGGCATGGATGATCCCGTACGCGCCGCGGATCGCTCGGAGTCGGTGGAACTCGTCGGTGAGTCGCCTGCCGAGCCTGCCGAGTTCGGCGAGGTCCGCCGCGGCCTGCCCCGACTCGGCATAGCGTGCCAGGCTGACCAGCGGCCGTTCGACGAGGATGCGTTCATCGAGGTGGTAGCGGTCGTGACCGGTTTGGAAGGCGTCCATCTCAAGGTGCATCCGGGCAATGCCGGAGCCGAACTTGCGCCATTGCTCGGCGGTCAGCGTGCCTTCGTACAGGGGCGCCCCGGGTGCGTGGGTGAACAGGGCGAAGCAGCGTTCCCCCTCGGGCGCCGTCAGCCGGCCGAGCCGGTCGCCGACGGTCCGCTGGTACGGGCGGATGACGTCCAGCCCGGCCGCGGCCAGGTGCTCGAGCAGGTCGAGTTCGAACCGGAAATCGGACTCCGACCGGATCCAGTACTTGCCGCGGTTGTAGACCCGCAGCACGCGGCGATCGCCCTCGACATCGGTGACGAGGTAGGTGTCGTTGAAGCCGCGGTTCAGCAGGCTCACCCTGACCGGCGCGGCGACGGCGTACTCCCACTCTACGAGCCGGGCGAGGTCGTCAGCGTCCAGGAGCGAATGGATCACGCGCATATCGTTGAGAAACTACCGCTATCCGCGGTCCGTCAGCGGTGCGCCCCGCAGCCGCATGAACGGCACCGGGTCGGTGGCGCCGGCACTGGTCCGGTCGCCGCGCAGGTGCACCTCGAAGTGCAGGTGCGGCCCGGAGGAGTTGCCGCTCGACCCGACCCGTCCGATAACCTGCCCGGCCTCCACCGTGTCGTTCTTCGACACCGTCGGTCGGGTCACCATGTGGCAGTAGCGGGTGATCACGTTGCCGGCGTGCAGGATGTCGACGAACCAGCCGCAGCCGCCCTTGCCCGGAAAGCCGTCCACGTCACAGCTCAACCGGCCGCGCCGGTCGGGATCGCAGCGGGAGACGATCACCCGGCCGCCCGCCGCCGCCCGGATCTCGGTGCGGTACTTCGCCGCCGGGATGTCGACGCCGTTGTGTGACGGCCGCTGGGTGGTCTGGAAACCGGAGGTGACCGCGCCGGGGATCGGCGCGGTCCAGCCCGAGGCGGCGATCTCCGCACCCTCGGCGCAGTCGAGCTCGAGATCGGTGCCGGCGGCTCGGGCGGCCCCACCGGTCAACGCGTTCACGATGTCGGTCGCCAGCGGCTCGTGCTTGGCGTACGCGTCCGGAAAGGCGCTGATCTGCACCGCCTGGGCGGCCCGGGTCAGGGAGCGGCGCTGCCAGTTCCCGATCGTCTTCAGCTTCTCGTAGAACTTCCGGGCGGCGTACTCCGGGTTCAGGATCTGCTCCGGGGTGCCCCATCCGGTGCTGGGCCGCTGTTGGAAGAGCCCGAGCGAGTCGTGGTCGTTGCGGTCGCCGAGGTGCCCGAGGTTGTTCAGGGCGGACTCCTGCATGGCGGTGGCCACCGCGATCACCCAGGCCCGGGGTGGCAGCCCCATCTCCCGGCCGACCTTGATGATGATCGCCGCGTTGCGCATCTGCGACGCCTTGTAGGGGCCGACCAGCGGCAGGTCGCCCTCGGTCTGCACCGGGTCGCCGCTGCCGCAGCCGAAGGTGGTCGCCGCCAGGTTCTCCTGCTCGGAGGCGAACATGGTCACCAGGAACGCCCCGGTCCCGCCGCCGCAGCAGAGCAGCGCGAGTACGCCGGTCAGCGCCATCGCCAGCGCGACCCGGCGTACCGGCCGCCGGGCCGGACCCTGCTCGGTCATCGTCGCCCCACCTCCCCGCACCCGCTCAACGCCGTTGCCAGTCCACCGTGTCGACCCGCCAGCGGCCCTCCGCCGCCACCAGGCCGAGCCGCAGCTCGCCGGAGTCGACCGGTACGACCACCTCGACCAGGCTGTCGTTGTGGGGCACGACCACCAGCTCGCCGGTGATCCGGTCGGCCGGCACGGTGACCGGGTCGACGCCGGTCAGCTGCTCGACCAGATCGTCGGTGGCGAGCGGCCGGAGACCCTCCTGCCACTCCTGCGCGGTCACGTCGTGGTCGAGCCAGGCGGTGGCGAACGACCGGGCCACCTCCGCCGGCTCCGGGGCGCCGGGGCTGGTCCGGGGCGAGGGCTCCTCGGTCGCGATCAGGCCGTCGTCGCCGGCCGCCGGATCGGTGATGCTGATCGGGCCGGGCGTCCCGCCGACCAGGCCGGGGCGGTCGTCGCCCGGTCCGGCAATCAGCCGGGCCGCGCCGACGATGCCGATGATCACCACGGCGAGTCCGAGTGCCAACCCGAGCCGGGACCGGAGGATCCGGGTGACGAGGTACTCCAGCGCCCGCCGCATCGGCTACCTCGCCTCGGAGCGGATCCGGGGCGCCCGGGGCGCCGGCGCCGGGTCCGGCGCGGGCGCCGAGTCGGGCCGGTAGATGACGTAGGACGGGTTCTCCACCGGCACGTCGGGCTCGGTCCACTCGGCCGGCCTCCGTCGGGACGGCCGGCTCCGGGACGGCGGTGAACCGGTTGACCGTTCCGGAGCACCCGCCGGGGCGGTCTCGGGCCGGTCGGCGCCCCGGTCGGCCGTTTCCGGGCGGCTGCCGGCACCGCTGGAGACCGCCTCCTCG
Organism: Plantactinospora sp. WMMC1484; assembly: GCF_049315195.1. NCBI lineage: Bacteria > Bacillati > Actinomycetota > Actinomycetes > Micromonosporales > Micromonosporaceae > Plantactinospora > Plantactinospora sp. WMMC1484. Next base: position 828,914 of record NZ_CP186055.1, on the reverse strand, counting down.
TGCCGGGTCTCCGGGCGTACGTTGGTCTGCTGGATCACCACGCTCCGGTTCTTGATCCGGATGTCGGTGCGGCGGTCGTCGTCGTCGAGCTGGGAGGCGGCCCGCACGTCCCGGAAGAACCGGCGGTGCCACGACCCTGGTGAGGCGATCACCTGGCTGCTGTCCCTGCCACCGCCGAGTTGGGTGATCCGGCGGTACGGCCGCAGCAGCAGCCAGCCCACCACCCCGCAGAGCCAGACCAGCACCACCTGGAGCCAGCCCGGAATCGTCGACGTGCCCATCACCAGGTCGACGGCGAAGAGATAGATCGCCGCGCCGGTGCCGAAGATGGCGATGTTGAAGACGGCCGCCACCACGGCGTTGCCCAGCCGGCGCAGCCCGGCGCTGGCCGGGCGGAGCAGCCCGACCGTGCCGAGCACCGGGGCGGCGATCACGGCCCAGCGGAAGAGCAGGAAGCCGAGGAGCACCAACACCGAGGCGGTCAGGTCGAACATCGCGAAGAGGATCGCGGCAAGGATGGCGATCAGCCCGGCGCCGATCCGGTCCGAGTCCCGGGCGCCGCGCAGGTACTCGTACGCCTCCGGGTCCTCCTGCCGGATCTGCTCGGCGACCTTCATCCACTGCTCCTGCTTGGCCTCGACGGTCGCCTTCCGGGTCTCCGGGTTGGCGGCGATCTTCGCGGTCTCCTCCCAGGTGAACGCCTTGGCGTCGTAGAGCGCCCGCCCGTACTTGCGGGCCGTCTCACTGTCGGAGGAGCCCAGGGCACCGCGCAGCCAGTTGCGGTAGAGCATCGTCTCGGTCGCGGTGTCGCTGGCCCGCAGCGCCGGCGGCCGGTTGTCCCTGCAGCTCGCCGGGTTGAGCGCGCCGCAGCGGTCGGCCGGGATGCTCTTGTCCCGGGGGCCGACCGCCTCGTGCACCACGTTCAGCGTGGTGACCAGGGTGCCGTCCGCGACGTTGGCGGAGTGCACCGGCCAGGCGGCGACGGCGGTCACCGCCACCATCACGAACACGGCCCAGCCGGCCGTGGTCATCGCGTTGCTCATGTCGGACTGCCGGGAGCGCCAGAGCAGGTAGACGCCGACGACGCAGAGGGTGATGATCCCGAAGACGCTGAAGACCCGCTCGTAGACGGCCTTGGTGGCCTGCTCGACGAGCGGATCGGCCCAGTCCCACATGCTGCCCGGGTCCCAGGCCCGCTCGCGCAGCGCGTTCGAGGCGCCGATGATGCCGGCGGCGATCCGGATCTCGCCGTCGGCGATCTTGTTGAAGACCTTGCTGCCCGGGTCGATCACGTCCGAGGCGCAGCCGCCGGTGTCGTCGTACGTCTCGTAGCTGTAGCCGGCGTTGCCGTACTCGGTGTACATCCCCTTCACGCCCGGCTTGGTGCTCGCCTCCGGGCGGCTGCCGAACCAGCCGCCGAAGCCCTGGTCCGGGGCGCCCGGGGTGGGCGCCTTCACGCAGTCGCGGACGTTCTGGCCGACGTCGGCGAGCCGGTCGACGCAGGCCCGGAAGTCGGCCTCCCACTCGGCGGTGGTGCAGAGCGCGGCCTTGGCCCGGGTCGGGACCGGCGCGGCGGAGGCGGGTGCCGTGGCGCCGAGCACCGGCCAGATCAGGGTGGCGGTCGCGAGCACCCCGATCGCGAGCAGCAGGGCGGCGACCCGGGCTCCGATCCTCGCCATGGTCACGCCTCCAGATCCGCGACGGGGGAGGGCAGGTTGGCCGCGACGGCCTTCGCCGCGACCGGGGTGGTGTCCAGGTGGTCGAGCAGGCCGGGGACGTAGGAGACGTCGACGCGTACCTTCTGCACCCGGCCGTCGACGTCACGCATCACGAACTCCCGGAAGCCGAGCCGGTCGGCCGAGGCGGCGTCCACGCTGGAAAGTGCGGCGAGGGTCGCCTCGTATCCGTCGTCGACCGGCACCCGGAGCAGTCGCAGCGCCTCGGATGCGATGTCGACGTCCTCGGCGATCCGCCCGACGAAGACGGTGGAGACCAGGTTCTGCACGTCGAGGCCGAGGATGTCCTTCGGGTTCTGCGACGAGACCAGCGCCGCCAGGTTCCACTTGCGGGAGTCCCGGGCCAGCCGGACCAGGAAGGACCGGCCGGAGCGCCAGCCCTCCATGAAGTGCGCCTCGTCCAGGCCGACCAGCTTCCGCGACGACATCGACCCGCCGTAGCAGCGGCGTACCGCCAGCCGGTGCGCGGTGTGCAGCATCGGCAGCGCCAACGCCTCCTCGGCGGACCAGTACTCCCGCTCGATCTTCAGGTCGGGGAGGCGGAGCCCGGCCATGGTGATCACGGTCAGCGTGGCGTCGGCGCCGAGCAGCCCCTCCGGCGGGCGGCCGAAAAAGAGCAGCGCCAACGGCATCTCGGCGGTGTCCAGCAGCAGGTTGGCCAGCTCCCGGCCCTCGTCCTCCAGCCCGGCCAGGCAGGCGACCACGTCGTCCAGGGTGGAGGTCTCCTCGGCCGGCACCTGCCGGACCGCGTGTCGGAACAGCGTCGCGGTGGAGGCCTCCCGGGCCACCTGCGGCGGCACCAGCATCATGCAGATGTCCTGCACCAGCATCCGCCGCTCGGCGCGGGCGTTGGAGACCGCGATCTGGAACTCCCGGTCACCGGCGGCGCCGGCCGGAAACTCGGTGCGCAGCGGGGTCGGGATCAGCGCGTACGGCGCCAGCGTGCCGTGCTCGGAACCGGTCAGGTTCAGCACCCGCGAGTGCGGTCGCAGCTCCGGCATGGCGCAGAGCCGGGCCAGCGGGCCGGACGGGTCCAGCAGGGTCACCTGCACCCCGCGCCGGGCCGCCAGGTAGCCGAGCGCACCGAGCAGCGTCGACTTGCCACCGCCGGGCTCGGCGACGAAGACGGCGAGCCCGGAGCGCTCGCGTACCTCCATCGGGAAGTGCAGGTCGAGGAAGACCGGTCGGCGGCAGGTGCCGGCGGTCCGCCCGATCAGGTCGCCGCGCCGGTCGCCGACCGTGGAGGCGGCCTGCGGCAGCGCGGCGGCGAGCAGGTTGACCGGCATCCGGCGCAGGTAGCCGGTGTTGGCGATCGGCTCGCCGGGGATGAACTCCCGGGCCAGCCAGTCCTGGTTCTTCGGATGCTGGAGCGAGACCCGCAGCTCCCGGCTGTAGAGCTGGATCAGCCGCCGGGCGCGCTCCAGGCACTCCTCCCGGGTACGCCCGCCGACCGCGATCCGGTGCCAGCCGTGCGCCCGGGCCGACTCCACCGGCAGGCCGGTGGTCATCTCGTCGCCGATCACCAGGGCGCGCTTGGCCAGCCGCTCCAGCTCGGGCGGTGCGTCGATGCCGTGCTCGGCGTAGTCGAGCTGCTGCGAGCGGATCATCCGCAGCCGGTGCTCCAGATTGCGGAACGAGTCGTTGGGGCCGAGGATGTCGACCCGGGTGGAGATCTCCATCGGCCAGGGCAGCCGCTCGTGGAAGTGCAGCCATGGCTCGTGCCGCTCCGGGATCTCCAGCGGCTCCATCCGGCCCACCGCCAGCACCGCGACGTGCCGCTCCTCGCCGGTCATCCGGTTGACCAGCTTGACCGTGGAGCCGTACGGGGTGCGGTAGCGCTCCACCTGCTCGGTGAGGGCGAGCAGGTCGCCGCGTTCCCAGTGGCCGTTGGTGACCGGCGAGAGCGTGCCGGGCGGGGCCATGCAGAGCGCGACGGAGCGGTACATCAGCCACTCCAGCTCCTCGGCGCTGACCTGCCGACCGCGCATGCCGAACGCGCCGAGCACCTCGTCGAACTGCTCGACGGTGCGGCCCAGCTTGCGCCGCTCGCCGTCGGCGGTGCCCCGGCCGAAGGCCCGGAGAAACCGCTCGGCCAGCGAGTTGCCGAGGGAGCGCCGGGCGAAGGTGACGCCGAGGTAGGTCTGCCCCTCGGCGTGGTTGACCGAGAGCAGGTGCCGCTGGGCGGCGACCAGGTGGTCCGACCAGCTCGGCGCGCCGGCCACCCCGGGCAGCGGCTGCGGGGTGTGGCTGTCGATCGTCCGGGCCCACTCGTCGGCCGGGAACGGCCGGGTGGTCCGGCGCAGGTGCAGCCGGAAGCCGGCGAGACCGGCGTACTGCTCGGAGATGGCAGCCAGCAGCGCCTCCCGCTCGGCGTCCGGCCGGAACGCCCAGCGCACCTCCGGCAGCCAGTACCAGGCGGTCACGGTGTTGGGGGTGAAGGTCAGGTGACCGGCGATCTCGGTGATGGCCAGCTCGACGGCGGGATCCCGGTCGCCGAAGCGGAGCTTGGGCGCGCGTACCCGCTGGGGTGTGGTCACCGGCTGCGGCCTGGTCGGCTTCGGGGTGCTCCGCCGCTGCTTGGGCGGGCCCGGCGGTGCCTCCCTGGCGGGTCGGGCGGACGACCGGCGGGCCGGTTGCTCGGCCGGCTCGCGGACGATCGGCAGCGTGTCGGAGTGCGCGCCGCCGCGCTGCTGCGGCGCCGGACCCGGTCGCCCGGGGTACGCCTCGGCGGGGCCGCCGTTCTGGGCTGCCGGCGCACCGCCCGGCGCGGGGTGGGACACCGCCACGTCGGGCGGCCAGCCGGTACCGGGCGCCGCAGCCGGGCCGGGCCGGGCCGGGGACCGTGGCGCGGCTCTGGTGTCGGCGCCCCTGGTGTCGGCGCCCCTGGCGGCGGGCTGACCGGGTGACGCCGCGGGCTCCCGGCCGGCGGTGCCGCCCGCCGGGGACTGCGCCGGCTCCCAGGCCGGGAGGCCGACGGCGGCGTCCCGATCCTCGCCCCACCGACCCTGCGGGCGGGACTGCGGCGCGGGCGGGGTGCGGGGGGCCGGTCGGGGCGAGGGCGCGACCGGCGCCGGAGGCTGTACCGGGCCGGTGCCGAAGAGGTCGAGGAAAGGGGAGTCGATGTCCGGGTGCTCGGCCGGGGCCGATGGCCGGGCCGGGGCTGCGGCGTGCGGCTGGGCTGGCGTCGGAGCGCCCGGTCGGGGCGGACGGTTGCGGGCCGGTGGCTGCGGTGCCTGGAAGACGGCGACTCCACCGTGCCCGGTGTTGCTGAGCAGCGCGGCGTCGTACTCGGCCTCGTCGGCGAGCTCGGACGGGTGGTAGCTGGAAGACTGCGTACCGTTACCGGCGTTCTCGCCCGGCCGGCCGGCCGGGGTGGAGCCCGGCGGAGAGGGGCGGGTCATGCCGCCGTCCCGCCCGGCCCGACCGGTTCCGCTGTGCGGCGGCGGAACCCCGCTGTGTGGCGGGGTTCCGCTGTGCGGTGGCGGTTAGGTCTGGTCTGCTCGATCACGCCGTCACCTCGCTGCGGTCGGTCATGTCAACTGCTCCCGGATCCGGATGCGGGTCGCGACCAGCCGCGGGTCGCGCTGCTCTGTTGCCGGTTCGCGGGTGCGCCGCCAGTCGGTCAGTGCCGTCCGGATGACCATCCGGGCGGGCCGATCGGGGTCGACGTACCGGAAGACGAACGAGGTGGTCACGATCGCGAGCGCGATCTCCCAGGCGGGGATCAGCTCGACCGTGAACGTGAAGAGCCAATGAATGAACATGAAGAGCGGCACCAGCACCATGAAGAGCCCGTACTGCGTGTAAGGCAGGTGGATGGGCAACGTGTAGCCGGGCGGCCCCAGATAGACCAGGCGGGCCCGATAGATGTCGTCGTCGGTGCGCAGCCGCATCTCGTGCTCCGCGGTCTATTCGAAGATCAGGTTGATCAGGTTCTCGCCGACGAAGAACAGCGTCGCCGCCCCGGCGATGAAGGCCAGGCCGAGCAGTGCGATCGCCGAACTGGTCAGCACCTTGGAGACCTCGCCCTTGCTGGCCCGCCCGATGAAGATCACACCGAGCACGGCGAGCAGGATCGGCGCGATGTTGGTGGCGAAGAAGCCGACGATCCCGTCGGTGTCGATTCTGCCCTCGGGCGACGGCTCGGCCGCCGTGACGAGGGCGAAGGAGTGGAGCGCGTGCGTGGCAGCCGGCCATGCCGTCTCCACCAGCTCCATGGCGAACATCGGAATCCTCCCCCGGTGCGGTGACGCCCCGCCTCCGCACTGCTGTCAAGCCCGGTCAACCGGGTCGCTCGTGGGGTTTGATCGACCCTGCGTCTCGCAATCACCGCGAAGGGTGATGGTTTCTGGGCAACTGTGTCCTGGTTTGGCCCATCTCTTAAGTTCTGGCATCTGGCTGATGCGAGCGTACGGCCCGTGCCTGTTTCGAACAAGCGCGGCCGACTGCACCGATCCGTCCCGACCGGCCGGTTTTCACGTGCCCGGCCCGGCGGTCTCCGGGTGGCAGGTGGGCAGGTGGCCCGGAGGGGGCGATGGCGGGCTGGGTAACGTCGAGCCGTGAGAGAGCCAGTCCAGGGCCCCGGCGCGACCGGCGGTGCGGCCCCGCCCCGCGGCGATCTGCTCCGCGCGCCGGAACCGGTGGTGGATCTGCTCCGCGCGCCGGAACCGGTGGTGATGGGCGTCCTCAACGTCACGCCCGACTCCTTCTCCGACGGCGGTCGCTACGCCGACCTTGACGCCGCCGTCCGGCACGGGGTGCAGATGCACGCCTACGGCGCCCACCTCATCGACGTGGGCGGCGAGTCCACCCGGCCCGGTGCCGACCGGGTCGACGAGGCGACCGAGGCCGGGCGGGTGCTGCCGGTCATCCGGGAACTCGCCGCCCGGGGCGTGCCGATGAGCGTCGACACCTACCGGGCCGGCGTCGCGGCCGCCGCGCTCGCGGCCGGCGCCACCGTGGTCAACGACGTCTCCGGCGGCCTCGCCGACCCGGGCATGGCCAAGGTCGTCGCCGAGGCGGGCTGCCCGTGGATCCTGATGCACTGGCGCGGCCACGCCAAGCGGATGCAGGACCTGGCCCGCTACACCGATGTGGTCACCGACGTCCGGACCGAGTTGAGCCAGCGGGTCGCCGACGCCCTCGCCGCCGGCGTCGCGGCAGACCGGATCGTCCTCGATCCGGGTCTCGGCTTCGCCAAGCGGGCCGCCGACAACTGGCAGCTCACCGCCAGGTTGCCCGAGGTGCTGGCGCTCGGCTACCCCGTGCTCTTCGCCGCCAGCCGCAAGTCGTACCTGGGCGCGCTGCTTGCCGCCCCGGACGGGACGCCCCGGCCGACCGGCGGGCGTACCGCCGCCACGATCGCCACCAGCGTGCTCGCGGTCGCGGCCGGCGCCTGGGGGGTACGGGTGCACGACGTACGGGAGACCGTGGACGCGCTCGCGGTCTGGGCCGCCAGCGGCCGGCCCCGGCTGGCGACGGAGTGGCCGGCGACGGAGTGGCCGGCGACGGAGCGACCGGCGACGGAGCGACCCCGACCGGCGACGGAGCGGGCAACCGGATGACCGGGCCGGGCACCGATCGCATCGTGCTGACCGGGCTGCGGGCGCGCGGCCGGCACGGCGTCTACCCCGACGAGCGGGCCCGGGGACAGGACTTCGTCGTGGACGTGGTGCTGGAGCTCGACCTGCGCCCGGCGGGCCGCTCCGACGACGTGGCCGACACCGTCCACTACGGCGAACTCGCCGACCGGCTGGTCGCGATCGTGACCGGTGAGCCGGTCAACCTGATCGAGACGTTGGCCGAGCGGCTCGCCGCTGCCTGCCTCGCCGATCCGCGGGTGCTGGTGACCACGGTCACCGTGCACAAGCCGCGGGCGCCGATCCCGCACGACTTCGCCGACGTGGCGGTGACGGTGACGCGGTCCTCCGGCGGGGCGCGGGGTGGCCGGCCGGGGCGGGAGGTGACCGGGTGACCCGGGCGGTGCTCTCGCTGGGCAGCAACCTCGGCGACCGGTTGGCACACCTGCGTATGGCGGTGGCCGGGCTGCGGGACGTGCTCCTGGTGGCGTCCGGGGTCTACGAGACGCCGCCGTGGGGCGACCCGGACCAGCCGGCGTACCTCAACGCCGTGCTGCTGGTCGGGGACGGTGCGGCGGGCCCCCGGGACTGGCTGGACCGGGCCCGCGCCGCCGAGACGGCGGCCGGCCGGGTCCGCGATCCGGAGCGCCGCTTCGGGCCGCGCAGCCTCGACGTCGATGTCGTCGCGGTCTGGACGGCCGAGGGCGAGCCGCTGGTCAGCGACGATCCGGAACTGACCCTGCCGCACCCCCGGGCCCACCTGCGGGCGTTCGTGCTCCGGCCGTGGATCGACATCCAGCCGTACGGGCGGCTGCCCGGCCACGGCTGGCTGACCGACCTGCTGACCGCCGAACCGCTCGCCAGCGACGTGCTGGACCTGCGCCCTCGTCCGGATCTACGGATAGAGTCGAATTGACGGTGACCGCGGTGGGCGGCACCGGTCCGGTGGCTGGCGGTACCCGGCGCTGGTCGGGCGGGGGCGGCCCTGCCCGGTCCGGTCCGGCGGGTTCCGGTGGCGGCGGGCGTGCAGCGACGACCGACGAGCGGAGTCGTGCAGTGGCGACCGACGAGCGGAGTGAGGAAGAGTCGTGACCGAGCGGAGACCTCCGACCCGTGGCCCGGCCCCGGAGCGGGGGCGGATGGGTCCGACCAAACCCGCCACCCTGGTGGTGGCCGGCCTGGCCTCGGCGGCCCTGGCCTGGTTGCTGGTGAGCAGCTTCTACAGCCACATCCCCCCGCTGCCCTGGCTACCGACCGTCACCCTGCTCGGGCTCGCCGCGCTGGAGGGGTACGCCGCGGCGAACACCCGGGCCCGGATCGAGCGCAGGCCGGGGCGGGATCCTGTCGATCCGCTGGCGGTGGCCCGGTTCGTCGTGCTGGCCAAGGCGTCGGCGCTGGCCGGGGCGATCTTCGCCGGCTTCTACGCCGGTCTGGTCGCCTGGCTGCTGATCGAGCGGACCCGGGCCGCCGCGAACGACGTACCGGCGGCCAGCGCGGGTCTCGCCGCGTCGCTCGCCCTGATCGGCGCGGCGCTCTGGCTGGAGCGCTCCTGTCGGGTGCCCGATCGTGATGACGGAACTCCGGAGGGTGACGATCTGGATCGGCCCGACCAGCGCTGAACAGCCGCGCGCCGAATCGACGCGCACTGGGGGTGACGGCTGGGCGTGCACGCGGGTACGGTGCCTCCGACCGGGCCGGATCCGCCCCGCTCCGCCGGATCGGGCCCACGTCCGACCGCTCCGGTCCCGGAAGCCGCCCCGGGCCGGTGCCGTCCGGCGGGACGAAACAGGAGGCGCGCGAGATGGCGTACGACGATTCGATCTATCGGCGACGGGATCCGGGAACGGACCCGGCCGCCAGTGGTGCGGATCCTCGGTACGGCGGTGACCAGGGATACGGGGACGGCGCCGACACCCGTACGACGTCCAGCCACGTGACCGGCCGGTTCATGGGGAGCGAGCCGACCATTGCCGACGAGCCGGACCCGGTCGGGCCGACCCGGCGCCGGAACGTCTCGCCGGCGACCCTGGAGAACGTCTTCGACGACCCGGCACACGGCGAGCCGGGCCGGGACCGGATCGCCGTGCACCTGCTCTGGGAAGTCGTCCTGCTGGTCCTGGTGGGGGCGCTGCTCTTCCTGACAAACCGGGACTACCCGGATCTGCTGCGCGGAGCGCAACGGGAGGAGCTGCTCGTCCTCGGTACCGCGATCGGGCTGCTCACCCTGGGGGCCGGGCTGACCCTGCGGGCCGCCGTGCCCAACCTCGCGCTGGGCCCGGTCGCGGTGGCGGCGGCGCTGCACTTCGCGGAGAACTCCGATCGTGGCGTCGTGCCGGCGATGCTGCCGGCGCTGGTGGCCGGCCTCGTCGCCGGCCTGGTGATCGCGGTACTGGTGGTGGGCTTCCACGTGCCGAGTTGGGCGGCCAGCCTCGCGGTCGGGCTAGCGGTCGTCGTCTTCATCGAGCAGCGGACCGGGCCGGTCGACGTGCAGGGCGAGTACGACCCGACCCAGCACGCGACCTACCTCTTCGGTGGCTTCGCCGCCGTCGCGGTGCTGACCGGCCTCCTCGGTACCGTGAAAACGGTGCGCCGGGCCGTCGGACGGTTCCGGCCGGTGGCCGATCCGGCGCTGCGCCGGGGCGGAGCGGCCGGAGTCGTCGTCACGCTTGCCCTGGCCCTGTCGATGCTCTTCGCGGTCGGGGCCGGGATGCTGCTCGCGTCCGGTGGACCGGGTCGGGTGGCGCCGACCACCGGCATCGAGTGGACGGGTCTGGCCCTCGGCGCCGCGCTGCTCGCCGGCACCAGTGCCTTCGGGCGGCGGGGCGGGATCGCCGGCGGGCTGCTCGCGGCCACCGCGCTGACCCTCTTCATCCAGTACGCCGACGAGCGGAACCTCGACATCGCACCCGCCGCACTCGCCGCCGTCCTGGTGGCCGCCGGCCTGTTGGTGACCCGGCTCGTCGAGGCGAACGGCCGCCCCCGGTCCTACACGGAGCGGGACCGGGACCGGGACTGGGAGGCGGAGCCGGCGACGACGGCGAGTTGGGACAGCGCGCCGGCGCAGCCGCCCGAGCCCTGGACGTCGTCGTTGCCGGGGCAGCCCACCGACCGGTGGGGCGGCGACCGGTGGGACGGCGCCGACCGCTGAGCCGGCTGCGGCCGGTGCCGGTTGCGGTGGTTCGGGCGGTTAGGCTCGGCCTATGACGGAATCGGATGCCGAGGCGCAGAGCAGTCCCACCTTCGCCGAGTTGGACGCGCTCTCCACGGAGGAACTGCGTGAGCGGGCCTTCGCGCTGGCCCGGGAACGGCGGGACATCGGCTTCTTCTGGTCGGTGATCCGGCATCTGCCGAACGCGGACGAGGCGGCGGCGCTCGACGGCGCGCCGAACGCAGCCGGGCCGACCGTGGACGAGGCGGTGGCGCTCTGGCGGGAGTTCACCGGCCACGGGTACGACGAGACCGCGCCGCTGCTCCGGGCCGCCTTCATCGACTACCTCCAGAAGCACTGAGCCCTCCAGAAGCATCGAGTCCTCCAGAAGCATCGAGCCCTCCAGAAGCATCGAGCCCTCCAGAAGCATCGAGCCCTCCAGAAGCATCGAGCCCTCCAGGAGGATCGAGCCCTCCGGCGTCCCGGCGAAGACCACGGGCCCGGGGAGTTGTGCTCCCCGGGCCCGTGGTCTCTCCGGTGCTCAGCCGAGGGCGTGACCGCCGCGTCGGCGACGGGCGAGCAGCATCAACAGCGCCCCGGTGACCAGCGCACCGGCGCTGACCTGGAGCAGCCCGTCGAGGGAACTGCCGGTGACCGGAAGGCTCCGGCCGACGTATCGGAACGCGACCGTGTTGGAGACACCGCCCGGCGTGGCGACGGTGATCGTGGTGTCACCGGACGGGCAGGGCGGAGTGCGGAAGGTCAACGAGAGACCGTCCGCGGCGACCGCGACCTGGCTGGCCGGGATGGTCCGGCCGCAGATCGTCACCGTGGTCTGGCCCGGTACGAAACCGGACCCGCCGATGGTCACGTCGGTCCCGCCCGAGGTCGGCCCCTGACCCGGGTCGACCGTGTCGATCACCGGGGCGATCCCCTGGTAGGTGAAGCCGTCCGCCAGCACCGCGTCGGCCCCGGGGAGCAGCACGGTGACGTCCACCGGTCCGGGTGTGCCGGGCGGGGTGGTGACGGTGAGCGAGGTGCCGCTCGGGTCGACCACCAGGTCGGTGCCGGGGTTACCGCCGAACTCGACTCCGGTGGCGCCGGTGAAGCCGGTGCCGGTGATCGTGACCCGGGTACCGCCGGTGCTCGGTCCGGCCGGCGGCGAGACCGCGGCGATCGTCGGACCGATGTAGGTGAAGTCACCCGCGTCGGCCGTGCCGGCCGGGAAGACCAGCGCCACGTCCGCCGCTCCGGCGGCGTTCGGCGGGGTGACGACCGTGATCGTCGTACCACCTGGGTCGACCGTGAAGCCGGTGCCCGGGACGCCGTCGAAGGTCACCCCGGTGGCGCCGGTGAAGCCGGTGCCGGTGATGGTGACGGTGGTGCCGCCGATGGTCGGACCGGAGGTCGGATCGAGCCCGGTGACGACGGCATCGCTGCCGTCGGCCAGGTAGGTGTAGTCGAGCGGTGCGGCGGAGCCGCCGGACGTGGTGACCACCACCGCGGCCGGTCCGACCGGGTTGGCCGGGGTCACGGCGGTCAGCGAGGTGCCGTCGGGCGCCACCGTGACACCTGTCGCGGGTACGCCGTCGAAGGTGACCGTGGTGTCACCGGGCACGAATCCGCTGCCGGTGATGGAGACGACCTGGCCGCCGGACTGCGGTCCGGAGTCCGGGGTGATCGCCGAGGCCGTCGGCGCGACCGCCTGGTAGGTGAAGCCGTCCGGCGCGACGGCGTCGGCGCCGGGGATCAGCACGGTGACGTCGACCGGTCCGGGTACGCCGGGCGGGGTGGTGACGGTGAGCGAGGTGCCACTCGGGTCGACCACGAGGTCGGTGCCGGGATTGTCACCGAAGGTGACCCCGGTGGCGCCGGTGAAGCCGGTGCCGGTGATCGTCACGCTGGTGCCGCCGGTGTTCGGCCCGGTGTCCGGCACGATCGACGTGATGGTCGGCGCGATATAGGTGAAGGTCGGCGCGGTGACCCGGCCGGCCGGGAAGACCAGTTCGACCAGGGCTGGACCGGCCGGGTTCGGCGGGGTGACGACGGTGATCGTCGTACCGGCCGGGTTGACCGTGAAGTCGGTGCCGGGCAGTCCGTTGAAGTCCACCCCGGCCGCGCCGGTGAAGCCGGTGCCGGTGATGGTGACGGTGGTGCCGCCGGAGGTGGGGCCGGAGGTGGGGGTCAGGTCGGTGATGACGGCGTCGCTGCCGTCGGCGAGGTAGGTGTAGTCCAGCGGTGCGGCGGAGCCGGCGGGCGTGGTGACCACGACCGCGGCCGGTCCGATCGGGTTGGCCGGGGTGACGGCGGTCAGCGAGGTGCCGCCGGGCGCCACGGCGACACCGGTGGCTGGTACGCCGTCGAAGGTGACCGTGGTCTCGCCGGGCGCGAAGCCGGTGCCGGTGATGGTGACGGTCTGGCCGCCGGACTGCGGTCCCGAGTCCGGGTCGATCGCCGAGGCGGTCGGCGGCGCCGGTGCGGGCGGCCGTTCGCAGGTCGCCTGCGACACGATCACGGTGCCGACCGGGATCGTCACCGGCTGACCGAGGACGGTGCCGGTCAGGGTGAGCGCGGCCAGTATCGCGGTGGCCGCCGCCCCGTCGGCGGTGGTCGTCTCGGTGCGGGTCAGCGAGGCGTTGAGCGCGGCTCCGAGTAGTCCCGGCACGGTGACGGCGGCGCTGCCGGTGACGGCGGGGCCGTTCGGCAGCAGCGTGACGGTCGTACCGAACAGTTCCAGGCCGGCGACCGTGGTGTCGGCGCTCTGCGCCCCGACCAGCGGGCAGGTGGCCGTCGCGGTCACCTCGGTGGCGTCGAGGACGTCGATTCCCAGCACCGTCAGGTTCAGGCCGTTGACGCTGGCGAACGCGGAGGACTCGGTCGCACCCCGGGTGGCGGTGACCTCCTCGACGGTGCCGCTCGCGGTCACCCCGAGGGCGCCGGGCAGCGCGATGGGGATCAGGGTCGAGGTGTCCGTACCGCCGCCGGGCGGGGCGGTCGCGCTGCCGACGGTGGCGTCCGCGCTGATCACCGCCACGCCGGCGACCTCGGCGTCGAGGTCGACCACCAGGCCCCGGGCGTTGGCGGAGCCGGGCTGCGCCAGCGCCGGTGTCGGCAGGTTCAGGACAGTGCCGGCGGCGAGCAACGCCACCGACAGCATGGACAATCGTCTCCGAGTGGAAGTCACGTTTCCCCCGTTGTCTACAGGCAAGTCCGGACAGACGGAGCCGCATGGTCCCGCCCTCTCCGATGAACGAGACAAATCAGGACAGGTTACTCAAAAGCTTATAAATATCCGCGCGCCATCGGTCGCTCCACTGCCGCCGGGCGTGTCGCCGGAGCGGTGCCGGCCCGCCGAAACGCCGGTGACGCAATGAGTCCGGTAAATGGCGCCATTGGTACGCGGAGGTCTCCAGTGGAGCAACCACGGCGGGTCGCCGGAAATCAGACACCGGGTTTCACGGCCGGATTCCGTTGGGAACTAACGGATGCATGGCTCTCACCAACAGGTACAAGACGGCCACGGGTGCGGGCACGCTCGCCGCACTCGTACTGGTCCTGGTCTTCGGCAGCCCCTGGTATGCCGACTGGGCCCGGGACGAAACCGACCCGGACACCGCGGGTGGCTGGTTCCTCCGGCTGCTCGCCTGGCCGGCCTGGCGTTTCGACTCGGACGACACGATCCAGAACATCATCGCCGCCGACCTCAAGGCGATCCTCGTGGTGGTGCTCACCTGGGTCTTCCTCTTCATGCTCCCCGGCTCACAACTGGCCCGCGCCAGGGGCACGCTCAGCCAGCTCCTCGCCGGCTGGTCGGCGTACATCTTCGCCGGTGCCTTCGCAGCGCTCCTCGCCACGCTGATCGGCAGCAACCCCACCCTGCTCGGCGCCTTCCAGGCCGCCGGCAGCGGCGCCGGCTACGGCTTCTTCGTCGGCTGGATCGTCGGCCTCGCCAGTCTCGGCGGCTGGCGCGGCCGGCGCTGAGGCATCCCACGCCGGACCCGCCCGAGGCGCCGCGGCCCGCCCGCGTCGCCCTCCCCGACGGCCCCGGCGCCGCTCGCCGCGCCCGGAGCGACCATCGCCCCCTCCCGGGATCGGTCGCTTCGGACGCGGCGCTCGCGGATGCGGCGCTCGCGCCGCAGGTCCGTCACCCGCCGACCGGGTCGGCCGGATAGTCGATGCTGAGGATCTGGTGCCGGCTGATCGTCCCGACCCCGGGGGGCCCACCGCCCCCGCCGGTCACCACAACCTCGTCGGTCGCCGTCGCCCCGTCGGTCGCCGTCGCCCCGTCGGTCGCCGTCGCCCCGTCCGTCACCGTCGCCCCGTCCGTCACGAAGGCACCATCGGTCACCAGGGCCTCATCGGAGTTGGTCCGGAGCAGCAGCGCCAGCGCGTCGTAGAGGGAGGACCCGAGCGGCACGGTCGGCAGCCCGGCGGTCGCCCCGGCGTCCGCCGGCAGCGGACGTACCAGGTCCCGGGTGACCGGGGTGACCGCGAGCCGGCGGATCGCCCGGTCAGCACCGACGAACTCACGGACGAACGGCGAGGCCGGCTCCCCGAGCAGGGTCGCCGGGCCGGCGTACTGCTCCAGCCGGCCGCCCTGGGAGAGCACCACGATCCGGTCGCCCAGCCGCACCGCCTCGTCCAGGTCGTGGGTGACCAGCACGATCGTCTTGCGCACCTCGGCCTGTAGCCGCAGGAACTCCTCTTGAAGTCGGCCGCGCGCGATCGGGTCGACCGCCGAGAACGGCTCGTCCATCAGCAGCAGCACCGGATCGGCGGCCAGCGCCCGGGCCACCCCGACCCGCTGCCGCTGGCCGCCGGAGAGCTCGTGCGGATAGCGCGGGCCGAAGGTCGCCGGATCAAGGCCAACCAGGTCGAGCAGTTCCGCGCCGCGTGCCGAGGTCCGGGCCCGGGACCAACCGAGCAGCCGGGGTACGGTGCCGACGTTCGCGCTGATCGTCTGGTGCGGGAAGAGCCCGACGTTCTGGATCACGTAGCCGATCCGTCGCCGGAGCTGCACCGGATCGGCCCGGGTCACGTCCTCGTCACCGAGGAGGATCCGCCCGGAGGTGGGCTCGATCAATCGGTTGATCATGCGAAGCACGGTGGACTTGCCGCAGCCGGACGGGCCGATCAGCACGACCAGTTCGCCGGCCTTGACCTCCAGGCTCAGGTCACCGACCGCCACGGTGCCGTCGGGATACTGCTTGCGTACCTGGTCGAGCGTGATCGCGGCGGCACCATGGGTGCCGGCGGACCCGCCGGAGCCGGCCTCCGGGGTAACGTCCACGTATGTCCTTCCGGATCATCGACCGGGCCGAGCCGGCCAATCCGTGGTTCTCCTGGGACTATGTGCAGGGCAATTCGGAGACGATTATCGCCGCACTGCGGGAACACGCCTCCCTCACCGCCCAGGCCGTGCTGATCGCCGCCCTGGTCGCGATCCCGCTCGGCGTCCTGGCGTACTGGTTCCGGCCGCTCACCGGGCCGATTCTCGCACTCTCCGGGGTGCTCTACACGATCCCGTCGCTGGCGCTCTTCGCCTTCGTCGCACCCTATCTCGGTACGGGGACGTCGACGGTGCTGCTCGGCCTGGTCATCTACGCCCTGCTGCTGATCGTCCGCAACGTCCTCGCCGGGCTCAACCAGGTGCCGGCGGAGGTACGGGACGCGGCCCAGGGCATGGGGTACGGCCGCTTCGCCCGGCTGCTCCGGATAGACCTGCCGCTGGCCCTGCCCGGCATCGTCACGGGCCTGCGCCTGGCCACCGTCTCCACGGTGGCGCTGGTCACGGTCGGTGTCCTGGTCGGGCACGGCGGCCTCGGGCAGCTCATCCTCGGCGGTTTCCGCAACAACTTCTTCAAGGCCGAGATCATGACCGGGACACTGCTCTGCGTACTGCTGGCGCTGGTCCTGGACCTGATCCTCGCCGGGCTGGGCCGGCTGCTCACGCCATGGACGCGGACCGGGGGTAGCTGAGATGAACCCGATCGAGCAGGCCGTCGTCTGGCTCAACGATCCGCTGAACTGGACCAACCCCGGCGGGGTCCTCGACCGCCTGGTCGAGCACCTCGGCATCTCCGGCGCGGCGGTCGCGCTCGGCTGCCTGGTCGCCTGGCCGCTCGGGCTCTGGCTCGGGCACAGCGGCCGGGGCGGCGGGCTGGTGGTGCTCGTCTCCAACGTGACACTCGCCATCCCCACCATCGCCCTGCTGACCATCCTGCCGCTGACCGCGCTCGGCTTCGGCAAGCCACCGGTGATCATCGCGTTGGCGGTCTTCGCGGTGCCACCGCTGCTGGCGAACGCGTACACCGGGATCCGGCAGGTCGATCCGCAGGTGCGGGACGCGGCGCGGGGGATGGGTCTCTCCGGCGGGCAGCTGCTCCGCCGGGTGGAACTGCCGCTCGCGGTGCCGTATCTGGCCGCCGGGTTCCGGACCGCCGCCGTGCAGGTGGTGGCGACGGCCGCACTCGCGTCGTTCGTCAACGGCGGCGGGCTCGGCCAGATCATCAGCGCCGGGTTCGGGCTGGGCATCTCGGTCGGCGGCGGCCAGATCCTGGCCGGAGGGCTGCTCGTCGCCGTCCTCGCACTCCTGGTCGAACTGGTCTTCGCGCTGGTGGAGCGGGTGGTCACGCCCAGGCCGCTGCGCCGGAACCGCAGACGGCTGGGCCGGCGGGCCGACCAGCGGGCTGCGGCCGCGATCACCGGTTCCTGAGGCCGGCGTCCCGTCTGGCGCTCACACGACCACTGTGGGTGGTTGAACGTATCTGTCTGGTAGTCGGCTCTGCGTGGGTCATGCCCGTTTGCGTGACGATCCGGTGACGAAGTTCTCGGCGGATTGTCGTACCCAACGAGAAGATGTTTTGTGGGTAGTCGCGGGCGGCCGTTCTGACATGTCGCTCGTCGGACACGCGGCCGGCCCGCCGGGGCCGCGCCGGGACACAGGAGGCGGGCGTTCTCATGCGCATTCGTACACGTCTGGCATTCGGCGCTACCGGCGCCGTCATCGCGGCCGGCTTTCTCGCCGGCTGCGGCGGCGCCGGGTCGTCCGGCACCCAGGCCCCGGCCACCGGGGCGCAGGGCGCCGGCTGTGCGCCGGTGGCCGGGTCGAGCCTGGTGGTGCTGGAAGACGACAAGAAGCTCCAGAACACCGACAACATCATCCCGGCGATCAACAGCAAGGCGGCCCAGCCGCAGCTGGTCGCCGCGCTGGACAAGGTCTCGGACAGCCTCGACACCGCGAAGCTGATCAACCTGAACAAGGCGGTCGACGTCGACCGGAAGACCCCGAAGGTGGCGGCCGAGGAGTTTGCCGCCGCCAACAACCTCACCGAGGGGATCCCGACCGGCGGCACCGGCTCGATCACCGTCGGCGCGGCCAACTTCAGCGAGAACCAGACCCTCGGCGAGCTGTACCGGATCGCCCTCACCGCCGCCGGTTACCAGGTCAGGGTCCAGCAGATCGGCAACCGCGAGCTCTACGAGCCGGCGCTGGAGAAGGGCGAGATCCAGGTCGTCCCGGAGTACGCCGCCACGATGGCCGAATTCCTCAACAACAAGGTGAACGCCAAGGGCGGCGCCACCCCGCCGCCGATCTCCTCGCCCGACCTCAACCAGACGGTGGCCGGGCTCAGGGCGGTCGGTGAGCAGGTGGGCATCACCTTCGGCAAGCCGTCGGCCGCCCAGGACCAGAACGCCTTCGCGGTCACCAAGGAGTTCGCCGACAAGTACGACGTCCGCACGCTCAGCGATCTGGCGGCGAAGTGCTCCGGTTCGGCGACCGTCCTGGGTGGGCCGCCGGAGTGCCCGCAGCGCCCCAAGTGCCAGGCAGGGCTGGTCGAGGTCTACAACTTCAAAGCGGGCCGCTTCGACTCGCTCGACGCCGGTGGACCGCAGACCAAGTCGGCGCTGACCACCGGCGCGATCAGCGTCGGCCTGGTCTTCTCCTCGGACGGCGCACTCGCCACGAGCTGAGGCCAGGACGGCTGCTGCCGGGGCGGAAGGTGTGATGCCGGAGCAGGAGGTCTGACGACCCGTCGCTCGGCACGGCGCGTGTGCAGGGCCGGTCGGCGTCGCCGGAAATGGCGTCGGCCGGCCCGGCCGCCGGCATTTCCGTCCCCGGCGACTGTGGGTAGGCTCGGGTGCCATGCCAGCCCGCGAGGCCCCCGAGGAATCCCGCCGCAGGCCGCTGCTGACCGTGCTCTTCTGGGTCGGGGTGGGGCTGGCTCCGCTGGCCGCCCTCCTCCTGCTGATCGGGCAGGGCAACGGACCGCTGCGGATCGCGGCCGTGCTCGCCGTGCTGGCGGTCGTACTCATCGGACTGTCGATCACATTGCGCGGCGACTCGGAGGGCATCCGGCTGGAAATCGAGGAGACCCTGGTCGAGGAACTCGACGACCTGCGCGGAGAGTTACGCAACGACATCGCCACGGCCGCCCGCGCCACGCACAAGGCGTTCGGCGAGAAGCTGCAGATCGTGCAGGGCGACGTCGAGGCGTTGCGGGGCCAACTCGATGCCGTACGCCTTGGTGCCGTTTCCGCGCCGGCCGTCTCCGGCAGCGCGGCGGTCGGGGGCGTCCCGGCCGGCGGCGCGGCGCCGGTGGCCGGCCAGGTGGGTGCCGCCAGCGTGCCGGCCCCTGGCGCAGCGGGCGAACCGGGCCGGAGCGCCTGGGCCCCGGCCGATCCCCCGGCCGGTCGGTCGCCGGACGAGCCGGCCTCGGCGGGCTGGGCGCCTGCCGCACCGGGGCGCGACACGTCCGGCTCGCGCCCTGACGGCCCTCGCCGGGCCGTCGGCGGGTCGAGACCGTCGCATGCTGCGGATCCGGGCGACACCGGAGAGGTCCGGGCTGGCCCAGGCCGCGGGTATCAACGAGACGACTATTCCCGCGGCGACCGGGCCGGCGCGCATTCCGGTGGTGACCGGGCCGGTGCGTATTCCGGCAGCTACGGCCGGGACGACGCCCCAGCCGGCGAGCCGGTCCAGTACGGCCGCGCGTCCGGGCAGTACAGCGGTGAGTCTTACCGGTACGGCGGCGACTCCGGGCAGTACGGCGGCGACTCCGGGCAGTACGGCCAGCCGCGGGCGCAGGGTGGGCGGTCGCATCGAGGGGGACCGGCCGGGATGCCGGGCAGTCCCGGAGGCGTGTCCGGGCCGCGGCTGGGCCGTGGCGTGGTCCGGCACACCGAGACCGTGCAGGTGACCACCCGGCACACCGTCGTCGGCGGTCATGAGGCCGACGACCACGAGGCCGGTGGCTACGGCGGTGGCGGTGGCTACGGCGGCGGTACGTACGGCGGAGGCGTCTACGGCGGCGGCGGTGTCTACGGCGCTGCCCAGGGCGGTGGCTACCGCGACGGCGGAGAAGGCGGCGGCTACCGCGACGGCGGAGAAGGCGGCGGCTACCGCGATGGCGAACGTGGCGGCTACGGGGCTGGCGGAGAACGCGGCGGCTACCGCGACGGCGGAGAACGTGGCGGCTACGGGGGTGGCGAGGAGCGCGGTCGCTACGGCGCCGGTGACCGGGGTGGCACCTACGGCGGCGAGGGACGCGGCGGTGACGGCACCGGTGACGGCGGCGGTACCTATGGCGGCGGTACCTACGGCGGCAGCAACGGCGGCGAGAGCTACTCCGGCGGTACCTACGGGGGCGCCGGCTACGGCGGCGAGCCCGAACGGGACGGCAGGGACGGCGAGCGCGCCGGCCAGGAGTGGCGACCGGCGCCGGGCAGGCGAGCCGGCGATCCTGCCGACGGCGAGCGGGAGGGGCGGCGATCCGGCGGCGGTGGCTGGCGTGGTCGCCTGGCAGAGCCGGAGCGGGAGCCGGGGACCGGCGACCCGGAAGACGACTCGTACTGGGCCGAGCTGCGGGCCGGCGACAGTTGGACCTCCGTACGGACCGACGACCGCGGTCGGGAGGTCCGGACGGGCGAACGGCGGGCATCGATGCGGGCCGACGACTCCGGCACGGAGTTGCGGGTCGAGGACCGCTGGGCGTCGGCGGTGCACCGGGAAGGGCCGAGGCCGGACGAGGAGCGGCGCGCCGGTCGCGAATGGTCGGAGCCCCGCGACGACGACCGGGTGTCCGCGGGTCGTCCCGGCTCGTCCGGCAGGTCGGATGAGGAGGGCGCCTGGCGGGGCGGTCGCGACGACCCTGGTGAGGACCGCGGTTGGGGCCGTACCGGCGCCGCCGGGGCGCTGCCTGCCGGCGGGGTGGAGCCGCCGTCCGCCTGGAGGCCGCCCCGGCAGGAGCCAGAGCCGGAACCCGAGCCGGCCCGGCGGGGGCGGCGGTACCGGGACGACGAGGAGTACGGCTACCCGCCGCTGGACGAGGCGCCGCGGGCCGGCGGCACCCGACGGTCGGAGTACGGCTACGACAACGGCGGCTGGCGCTGAGCTGGGCGGGTCGAGGAGGGTTTCCGGCACTGCTGTGCTGCCGATCGCGCGGTTTCGCCTGTCCGGCCACTACTTGTCGATGTCGCCGACCACGAAGAACATCGAACCCAGGATGGCGATGAGGTCCGGCACCAGGCAGCCGGGCAAGAGCGTGGCCAGCGCCTGCACGTTGGCGTACGAGGCGGTCCGCAGCTTCATCCGCCACGGCGTCTTGTCGCCACGGGACACCAGGTAGTAGCCGTTGATGCCGAGCGGGTTCTCGGTCCAGGCGTAGGTGTGCCCCTCGGGGGCCTTCAGCACCTTGGGCAGGCGCACGTTCACCGGACCGGTGATCCGGTCGACCTGTTCCAGGCAGCGCTCCGCGAGCTCGAGTGAGGCGTACACCTGGTCGAGCAGGACCTCGAACCGGGAGTGACAGTCGCCGGCGGTCCGGGTTACCACGGGCACCTCCAGCGACCCGTACGCCAGGTACGGCTCGTCGCGCCGCAGGTCGAGGTCGAGGCCGGAGGCGCGGGCGACCGGGCCGGAGGCGCCGAAGGCGGCGGCCTCGGCGGCGGAGAGCACGCCGACGCCGACCGTACGGGCCAGGAAGATGTCGTTGCGCCGGATCAGGTTGTCCAGGTCGGGGAGGTGGCGACGCACCTGCCCGATCGCTTCCCGCGCCCGCCGGGTCCAGCCGGCCGGCACCTCCTCCTTCAACCCGCCGACGCGGTTGAACATGTAGTGGATCCGTCCGCCGGAGACCTCCTCCATGACGGCCTGGAGGGTTTCGCGTTCCCGGAAGGCGTAGAACATCGGCGTGATGGCGCCGATCTCCAGCGGGTACGAGCCGAGGAACATCAGGTGGTTGAGCACCCGGTTGAGCTCGGCCAGCGCGGTGCGCAGCCACACCGCCCGCTCCGGCACCTCCATTCCCATCAGCCGCTCGACGGCCAGCACCACGCCGAGTTCGTTGGAGAAGGCCGAGAGCCAGTCGTGCCGGTTGGCCAGCACGATGATCTGCCGGTAGTCGCGTACCTCGAAGAGCTTTTCCGCACCCCGGTGCATGTAGCCGACGATCGGCTCGCAGGAGATCACCTGCTCGCCGTCGAGCACGAGCTTGAGCCGGAGTACGCCATGGGTCGACGGATGCTGTGGCCCGATGTTCAGCACCATGTCGGCGGTGTCGAGGCCCGCCCCGGTGCCGACGGTCAGTTCCCGCAGCGCTCCGGTGTCGGCAGTCATGCCCGACATCGTGCCACGCTTCGCCGGACGCGCACGGGGCGAAGCGGACCAGAGCGGAGGAGCCCTGGGTCAGGAAGTCCGGTCACCGGGGCCGGAAAGCGATCCGAGGTCGAGGTCGATGCCGATCGGTTGGAGCAGCCACCAGTGGCCGCCGAGACCGGCCGGATCGGTCAGTTCGGCGGCCGTGGATGCCCTGGCCAGCGCTCGGACGTAGCCGCCCGGATCGGTGGTGGCCAGCGCCAGGCCGGGGCGTCGTCCGTCCGCCCCGAGCGCACGAAGCGCCCTGCGCTGGTCGACCAGGGTGTACGGCAGCCCGGCGACCGCCGTACCGGCGGCGGCCACCGAGTCCATCGCGACGTGGGCCGTCAGGTCGCAACTGCCGTCCGGCACCGGCTCGACCTGGCGGCCGGCGCGGAAGCCGGTGAGCGTCCCCGAGTGGGGCCGTTCCTCCCGCAGGTGCCCGTACTCCACGGCCAGCGCCAGCCCTCGGTGCACGCTGCGTACGGCGGCGGTCCAGGCGGCGTCCCGGGGAAGCCCGATCTCACCCCGACCGGCAACCGGCCGCTCCGCCCCCAGCCCTTCCGCCGCCCCCAGCCCCTCCGCCGTCCCCAGCTCCTCCGGTGGCTCCAGCCACTCCGGCGGTTCGGTCGCTGGTGGTTCGGTCGTCGTCGGTTCGGTCGTCCTGGGCCCGGCGGGCCGCTCACTCCCCCTCCCGGCGGGGGGCCACCACCGGGTCAGCCACTCCGACTCCGCCGGGTCCAGCGGGGCGCCCACCGACTCGACGCCGCTGACCGGGTCGACGAGGATCCGCCGCCAGCCGCCGGGACCGCGCTCCGCCACGTCCAGCGGTATGTTGTCGAGCCACTCCGTGGCGACCAGTAACCCGACGATCCGCTCAGGCAGGTCGGCGCGCCAGCCGACGGTGGCCGGCACCGTGTCGGGGCGGGGCGCCAGCTCGACCGCGGTCAGCCGGAGCCGGTCGGCGAGTCCCGGTGGCGCGAGCCGGGCCATGGTGCCGAGCAGCTCACCCCGGCCGGCGCCAACGTCCACCACGTCCAGCGGGTCGGGCCGGCCCAGCGCGGTATCGAGCCGGTCCAGCAGCCGCAGCAGGGCGGCTGCGAGCACCGGAACGGCGTGAGCGCTGGTTCGGAAGTGTGCGGCCGGCCCGGCGCCGCTGACGAAGAACCCGCGGTCACCGTAGAGTGCGTTGCTCATCGCGGCTCGCCATCCGATCGGCACCGGCCCAGGTTATGCGCCCTGCTCCCCGGCGCCCGAAGCCACCGCCGGGCCGGTCTCCAAACCGCAGCCGGGCCGGTCTCCGAGCAGCAGCCGGGCCGGTCTCCGAGCACCGCCGACGGGTGCCGGGCGGGCGGTGAAGGTTTTCACAACCCCTTGGTCCTGAACTGGCCGGACGGCGCATACTTGCGATCGACCGGTACCACTTATCGAGGACTGGATCATCGCCATGAGCGCTTCCGCGCGCCCGCGTACCGCCGCTTCGGGCGGGTCGGCCACTGGGGCCTCCGGCAGGCCGGCTGGGCCTCCGGCCGCCGTCCGGGGTCGTGAAACCGCCGTTCAGGGCCAGTCGCATTCCAAGATCCCCCGCCGGCTCACCATTGGCGTGATCGGTGCCGGCCGGGTGGGCGCCGTGCTCGGTGCCGCACTGAGCCGCGCCGGACACCGGGTGGTCGCCGCCGCCGGGGTCTCGACCGCCGCCCGGGACCGGATCGACCGGCTTCTGCCGGGTACCGCCGTACGCCCCGCCGACGAGGTGGCCCGGGCCGGCGCCGATCTGTTGCTGATCGCCGTACCGGACGACTCGCTGGCCGGTGTCGTCGCCGGGCTGGCGCGGACCGGTGCGCTCCGGCCGGGGCAGGTGGTGGCGCACACCTCGGGCGCGCACGGGCTGGACGTCCTCGCCCCGGCCGTACGGGCCGGCGCCCGCCCGCTGGCGCTGCACCCGGCGATGACGTTCACCGGTACCGCCGAGGACCTGCACCGGCTCCCCGGCATCTCCTACGGGGTGACCGCGCCGGAGCCGCTGCGGCCGTTCGCCGTCCGGCTCGTCGCCGACCTCGGCGGGGTACCCGAGTGGGTGGCGGAACGGGACCGTCCGCTCTACCATGCGGCTCTCGCGCACGGCGCGAACCATCTCGTCACGCTGGTCAACGAGGCGGCGGACCTGCTCCGCGACGCCGGGGTGGACCGGCCGGAGAAACTGCTCGGGCCCCTGCTGCGGGCCGCCCTGGACAACGCGCTGCGGCTCGGTGACGCGGCGCTGACCGGGCCGGTCTCCCGGGGCGACGCCGGTACGATCGCCCGGCACCTGGAGCGGCTGGCGCAGAACGCCCCGGACTCGGTGCCCGGCTATCTGGCACTGGCCCGCCGCGCCGCCGACCGGGCGATCGCGGCCGGACGACTCCGGCCGGCCGACGCCGAGTCGCTGCTCGGCGTGCTGGCCGACCGCGACCGGAAGGTCGCCACGGCATGACCGGCCGGGGAAACGGGACGACCCGCCCGCCAGAAGGTCGCCAGGGCATGACCGGCCGGGGAAACGGGACGACCCGCCCGGCGGGTCGCCGCATGACCGGCCGGAGGAGGGGGCGGAGATGACCACGGTGTTGCGTACCCGGGCGGAACTGGCGGCCACCCTGGGCCCGCTGCCCGGGCGGCTGGCGGTGGTGATGACCATGGGCGCCCTGCACCCGGGGCACGAGACGTTGCTGCGCGCGGCCCGGGAGCGGGCTGACGTCGTACTCGCGACGATCTTCGTGAATCCGCTCCAGTTCGGTCCGAACGAGGACTTCGACCGCTACCCCCGCACCCTGGAGGCGGACCTGGCGATCTGCCGCGCGGCCGGAGTGGACGCGGTCTTCGCGCCGTCCCGTGAGGAGCTGTATCCGGGCGGCGAGCCGATCGTCCGGGTGACCGGTGGCGACCTCGGCGAGGAACTGGAGGGTGCCAGCCGGCCGGGATTCTTCACCGGCGTGCTGACGGTGGTGTTGAAGCTGCTCAACCTGGTCCGGCCGGACGTCGCGATCTTCGGGGAGAAGGACTACCAGCAGCTCACCCTGGTCCGCCGGATGGTCCGTGACCTGGAGCTGGACGTCGAGATCGCCGGCGTGCCCACGGTGCGCGAGCCGGACGGGCTGGCGCTCTCCAGCCGCAACCGCTATCTCTCGACCGAGGAGCGGGCCTCCGCGCTGCGGCTCTCGGCGGCGCTGCGGGCAGGCGCGGCCGCCGCCGGGGCCGGCCGGGGTGCCGACGGCGCGCTCGCCGCCGCCCACCGGGCCTTCGGCGAGGGTACGACCGGCGCCAAGCTGGACTACCTGGTGCTGACCGATCCGGAGCTGGGCCCGGCGCCGGTCACCGGACCGGCCCGGATGCTGGTGGCGGCCTGGGTCGGTGGCACCCGACTCATCGACAACGTGCCGGTCGAGCTGGCGCCGGTCTCCGTTCCGGTCGCCACCCCGCCGGGCGGCTGACCCCTGACCGCCCCAGACCCTGCACCACGGAGGACGCAGATGTTCCGCACCATGCTCAAGTCGAAGATCCACCGGGCCACGGTGACCCAGGCCGACCTGCACTACGTCGGCTCGGTGACCGTCGACGCCGACCTGCTGGACGCCGCCGACCTGCTTCCGGGCGAGCAGGTCGCGGTCGTGGACATCACCAACGGGGCGCGGCTGGAGACGTACGTGATCCCGGGTGAGCGGGGCAGCGGTGTGATCGGCATCAACGGGGCCGCCGCGCATCTGGTACATCCGGGCGACCTGGTCATCCTGATCTCGTACGTCCAGCTCGACGACGGCGAGGCGCGGGCGTACCGGCCACGGATCGTGCACGTCGACGCGGAGAACCGGATCGTCGAGCTGGGCGCCGACCCGGCCGCGGCGGCGCCCGGGATGGTCGGTGACCCGGTCCGGGGAGACCTCCTGGCCACCGGCTGATCCGGCCCCGCGCCGACCCGCCCAGGGGACGATCTCTCCGTCCGGATGCCCGCGCCCGTTAACGTAAAGTGCAGCCATCCGGACCGTTGGTCGCCCTGGGGAGGACGTGATGCGCCGTTGGATGAGCGCCCTGGCGGTGACCGGGGCAGTCGTGCTCGGTGCCACCGGCTGCGCGCCGCCGGGTGGCACCGACGGCGACCTCACCAACGACTGGGCCCCGCTCGGTGAGCCGGCGGTCTTCACCCCGGCGGCCGAAACCTGCCACTCGGCGGACTTCTCCGAGACCGTCTACCTCTCGTCGTACCTGCCGGTCGACTGCGCCACCAACCATCGACTGGAGACCGTCCACGTCGGCACCTTCGCCGGGGCGGCAGGCGAGCTGGAGGCGCCGCCGAAGCCGGGCTCGGCCCAGTTCGGCACCGCGTACGCGGAGTGCGACGACCGGGCGCGCGGTTTCCTCGGCGCGGACTGGCGGACCGGCCGGCTCTGGCTCGGGGTGGCGCTGCCCGCGCCGATCGGCTGGACCGCCGGGGCCCGCTGGTTCCGCTGCGACCTGACCGAGCTCGCCAACGTCGAGGAGGACGGTGACGCGGTCGGCCGGACCGCGACCCTCAAGGGCGCACTGCGCGAGGCCGGTCCGTTGCACCTCGGCTGTTACCGCACGACGCTGACCCGGAACCGCACCGTCGACCAGATGACCTCGGTGGAGTGCTCGGCCCGGCACAACGCCGAGTTCGCCGGGGTGTGGCGGGCACCCGCGACGCTCAAATATCCGACCGCGGACCGGGACTGGCAGACCTTCTACGACGGCTGTTACACCGTCGCCGCCCGCTACGTCGGGGTGTCGCAGAGCACCGTCCGGTTCCGCACCGGCGTCGTGGTGCTGCCCGGCGGGCCGGACGACTGGACCTCGGGCAACCGGGGAGTCCGCTGCTACCTGTGGATCTCCGACCGCACCTTCACCCGTTCGCTCAAGGGCGCCGGCCCCGCCGGCCTCCCGATCCGGACAGGGTGAAAGGAAGGGCCCCCGCTTATCGCTTTTTGTATAAGAAGGGCCCCCTCCTCACACGGCAGGAGAGCGTCGTAGGCCACTTCTGGCGGCCCCGGGCACGCCGGAGCCGGGGATCCGCGGTTGACTGGAACGATGCAGTTTCCGACCGTCGACCTGCCGGTGGTACCCCGGATGCTGGCCGCCCCGGAACCCGGTTGGGTGGAGACGACGGACGTGATCGTCGTCGGGTCGGGCATCGCCGGACTCACCGCCGCACTGCACCTGCGCGAGGCGGGGCTGCACGTGACCGTGGTGACCAAGGTCAACATTGACGACGGCTCCACCCGGTGGGCGCAGGGCGGGATCGCGGCCGTACTCGATCCGCTGGACACCCCTGCGGCGCACGCGACAGACACCGAGCTGGCCGGGGTCGGGCTCTGCGACCCGGCGGCCGTTCGGGTACTGGTGGAGGAGGGGCCGACCCGGCTGCGTGAACTGATCCGCGTGGGTGCCGAGTTCGATCGCCACCCGGACGGCTCGCTCATGCTGGGCCGGGAGGGCGGGCACCGCGCAGACCGGATCGTGCACGCCGGTGGCGACGCGACCGGGGCCGAGGTGCAGCGGGCACTGCACGCCGCGGTCCGCCGCGACCCGTGGATCCGCCTGGTCGAGCACGCGCTCGTCCTCGACCTGCTCCGGGCTCCGGACGGCGGCTCTGCCGCCCCCGGGCGGGCCTGCGGGGTCACCCTGCACGTACTCGGCGAGGGCAGCGAGGACGGCGTCGGCGCGATCCTGGCGCGGGCGGTGGTGCTGGCCACCGGCGGCATGGGACAGGTCTTCGCCGCCACCACCAATCCGGCCGTCTCGACCGGGGACGGGGTCGCGCTGGCGATGCGGGCCGGTGCCGCCGTGACCGACCTGGAGTTCGTCCAGTTCCACCCGACCGCCCTGCTGACGCCCGCCGCCCCGGCGGTCGGTGGTGCCGGGCTGGCGGTCGGTGGTGCCGGGCTGGCGGTCGGTGGTGCCGCCCCGGCGGCCGGCGGTGCCGGGCCGGATCTGGCGGTGCAGCGGCCGTTGGTCACCGAGGCGTTGCGCGGCGAGGGAGCGTACCTGGTCGACGGGGACGGGAAGCGCTTCATGGTCGGCCAGCACGAGCTCGCCGAGCTGGCCCCCCGGGACGTGGTGGCCAAGGGCATCCACCGGGTGCTGCTCGCCACCGGCGCCGACCACGTCTATCTGGACGCCCGGCACCTCGGCCGGGATTATCTTGCCCGGCGTTTCCCCACCATCGTCGCCTCCTGCCTGGCGGCCGGCATCGACCCGGCGGCGGAGCCGATCCCGGTGGCCCCGGCCGCGCACTACGCCTCCGGCGGCGTCCGCACCGACCTGCACGGCCGCACCTCGATCCCCGGCCTGTACGCCTGCGGCGAGGTCGCCTGCACCGGCGTGCACGGCGCCAACCGGCTGGCCAGCAACTCGCTGCTGGAGGGACTGGTCTTCGCCCGCCGGATCGCCCAGGACATCGCCCGGGACCTGCCGGCCCAGGTCGAGCCAGCACCGATCGGAGCCTGGCGGGGCGGCGGCGCAACGGTGGACCCGGCGGTGCGATCGAGCCTGGCCCGGGCGATGACCCGGGGAGCCGGGGTGCTGCGTTCCGCCGACTCGCTGCGGGCGACCGCAGCCGATCTGGTGGCGCTGGGCGCGACCCGGGGTGCGCCGCGTACCGCGAGCTGGGAGGCGACCAACCTGATCACGGTGGCGGCGGCCCTGGTCGGTGCGGCGTACGCCCGGCAGGAGACCCGGGGCTGCCATTGGCGCGAGGATTACTCGGAATCGCGCGACGATTGGCTCGGGCACCTGGTCGGGTCGATCGGTCCGGCGGGCACTCTCGAACAGGACTGGGAGGCACTGTGCTGACACTTCGTACCACGCAGGCGCTGCGGGCCGCCGGCCTCGATCCGGTGGTGGTGGAACGCATCGTCCGGGGGGCGTTGGACGAGGACCTGGGGCCGCAGGGGCAGGACGTAACCAGCGTGGCGACGGTGCCGGCCGAGCAGGTCGACACCGCCGAGCTGGTGGCCCGGGCCGACGGCGTGGTTGCCGGGCTGTCAGTGGCGGCGGCCGTCTTCGAGCTGGCGGCCGGGTTGGTCGGCTCCGAGCTGGTGGCCGCTTCCGAGCTGGTGGCCGGTTCCGCGCCGGTGGCCGGTTCCGCGCCGGCGGCCGGTGTGGCCGGCTCCGGGCCGGTGGCCGGTGCGGCCGTCCGGGTGCTGCCGGTGGCCGAGGAGGGTGCCGAGGTCAGGAAGGGGGACGTGCTGGCCACGGTGACCGGGCCGACCCGGGGGCTGCTCACCGCCGAGCGGACGGCGCTGAACCTGCTCTGCCGGATGTCCGGGGTCGCCACGCACACCCGGGCCTGGGTGGCGGAACTGGCCGGCAGCAAGGCGACCGTGCTGGACACCCGCAAGACCACCCCCGGGCTGCGCCCGCTGGAAAAGTATGCCGTCCGGGTCGGCGGCGGTGCCAACAAGCGCCTCGGGCTCTACGACGTCGCGATGATCAAGGACAACCACAAGCTGGCGGCCGGCGGCATCGGTCCGGCGTACCGGCGGGTCCGGGAGGCGTTCCCGAAGGTGCCGATCCAGGTCGAGGTGACCACGGTGGCCGAGGCGCTGGAGGCGGTGGAGGCCGGTGCCGACTTCCTGCTCTGCGACAACATGTCCCCGGAGCTGCTGACCGAGGTGGTGGCGGCGGTGGGTGACCGGGCCGAGCTGGAGGCGACCGGTGGGCTGACCCTCGAGACCGCTGCCGGGTACGCGGCGACCGGCGTCGACTACCTGTCGGTTGGGGCGCTGACGCACTCCTCGCCTATCTTGGACATCGCACTCGACCTCCGCTCGTCGGACGCGCGGCGGTAGGCACCACACGCACCACCCCCACGACCTCGGGCGCCGGGACTGACGAATGCTGCTGTGTATCGACATCGGTAACACCAACACCGTGCTGGCGACCTTCGAGGGCGAGAAGCTGGTGCACTCCTGGCGGATCAAGACCGACGCCCGCTCCACCGCCGACGAACTCGGCCTCAAGCTGCGCGGGTTGCTGGCCGGTGACGCGGTGGAGATCACCG
Organism: Plantactinospora sp. WMMC1484; assembly: GCF_049315195.1. Classification (NCBI taxonomy): domain Bacteria; kingdom Bacillati; phylum Actinomycetota; class Actinomycetes; order Micromonosporales; family Micromonosporaceae; genus Plantactinospora; species Plantactinospora sp. WMMC1484. The sequence continues at coordinate 798,766 of NZ_CP186055.1, read as the reverse complement.
GGGTGGCCGCCTGCTCCACCGTGCCGGCGGCGCTGCGTTCGCTGCGTACGATGCTGGCCCGCTACTACGGCGACATCCCGAACCTGATCGTGGAGCCGGGGGTGAAGACCGGCGTGCAGTTGGCGATCGACAACCCCAAGGAGGTCGGCGCCGACCGGGTGGTGAACACGCTGGCCGCGTACACCCTCTACGGCGGGCCGTCGATCGTGGTCGACTTCGGCACCACCACCAACTTCGACGTGATCAGCGGCCGGGGGGAGTTCCTCGGCGGGGCGTTCGCGCCCGGCATCGAGATTTCCTTCGACGCCCTGGCCGCCCGGGCGGCGCAGCTGCGCAAGGTGGAGCCGGCGGTTCCCCGATCGGTGATCGGCAAGAACACCGTGGAGTGCCTCCAGGCCGGGATGTACTTCGGTTTCGCCGGCCAGGTGGACCGGATCGTCGAGCGGATGGCGGGGGAGTTGGGCGAGGTGCGGGCGGTGATCGCCACCGGCGGGCTGGCGCCGCTGGTGATCGGTGAGTGTCGGACGATCACCCACCACGAGCCGATGATCACCTTGATCGGGCTGCGAATGGTCTACGTCCGGAACAGGTGATCAGCCGGAGAGACGGCGCGCCGATCCCGGCGGGCGATCCGGCGCCGCCGGGCGGTTCACCGTCGCTGGGCCCGGAGGACGACGGTCCGGTACGGCAGTTCGAAGCTCTCCCGGCCGGCCAGCTCCGGATGACCGGCGGTCAGCTCCCGGATCGCCTCGTCCACCCGCCGCTGCCGCTGCGGGCCCGCCGTCAGGTAGTACGAGCGGGTGCTGATCATCCCGACCAGATCCTCCGGGGTGAGCCGCAGAGCGTGCCGGAACTCGCCCCGCTCGACCGGCGCGAAGTCCGGGCCGTACCCGTCGACTCCCGGGCCGTCGTCCCGGGCACCCCGCCCGCCGAGCAGGTCGACGGTGATCGCGGTCAGCGCGGCCACCCAGGGCACCGTCTCGTCCCGCTGGTTGAAGATCGCCGCGTACGTCCCGCCGGGCCGGAGCAGCCGGGCACCCTCGGCGTGCGCGACGGGGTGGTCGAACCAGTGGTACGCCTGTCCGGCGACGACCGCCTCCACCGCCCCGTCCGGCAGCGGCACCCGCTCGGCGGAACCGGCCAGCGCCACCGTGCCCGGAGTGACGGCGTCGAGCCTGGCCCGCATCCCCGGATCCTGCTCGACCGGTGTCACCTGGTAACCCAGGCCGAGCAGCACCCGGCTGAGGATGCCGGTGCCGGCACCCAGGTCGAGCACCCGGGCCGGGGCCGGCCGGCCGACCGCCCAGCGCACCGCCGGGTCCGGATAGCTCGGCCGGTACCGGTCGTACCGGTCGGCCGCCGCGCCGAAGGAGAGTGCGTGGACCTGATCAGCCATGCTCGGAGGTTATCCAGTGCCCCGCCGTCCCGGCGCTTGAGTACGCTCGGTGCCGAACTCCGCCGATCCGATCTCCGAGGAAGCATGCCGTGAGCCAGCAGATCCCGAACCCCACCGACCCCGTGGACGACCTTCCCGAGCAGATGCGGGTCCGGCGGGAGAAGCGGGAGCGCATGCTCGCCGAGGGCGTCGAGCCGTACCGGACGGGCTATCCGCGTACCGCCACGCTGGCCGAGATCCGGGCTCGCTACGCGGAGCTGCCGACGGACACCGCGAGTGGGGATTCCGCGTCGGTCACCGGCCGGGTGATCTTCATACGCAACACCGGCAAGCTCTGTTTCGCCACCCTTCGGGACGGCGACGGCACCGAGTTGCAGGCGATGCTCTCGCTCGACCGGGTCGGCGCGGATCGACTCGACGCCTGGAAGCGCCTGGTCGACCTCGGTGACCACGTCGGGGTTACCGGTGAGGTGATTACCAGCCGGCGGGGAGAGCTTTCCGTGCTCGCCGATTCCTGGGAGCTGACCGCGAAGGCGCTCCGTCCGCTGCCCGTGGCGCACAAGCCGCTTAGCGAGGAGGCCCGGGTCCGGCAGCGTTATGTCGACCTGATCGTGCGCCCCCGGGCCCGCGAGATGGTACGGACCCGGGCGGCGACGCTGCGTAGTCTGCGTGATTCACTGCACGCCCGGAGTTTCATCGAAGTTGAAACCCCCATGCTGCAACCGCTGCCGGGCGGTGCCACGGCCAGGCCATTCGTGACGCACAGCAATGCGCTAGACACGGATCTGTATCTGCGAATCGCCCCCGAGCTTTTTCTCAAGCGGGCGGTGGTCGGCGGCATCGACCGGGTGTTCGAGATCAACCGCAACTTCCGTAATGAAGGGGTCGACTCTTCGCACTCGCCCGAGTTCGCCATGCTTGAGGCATACGAAGCGTACGGTGACTATGACACTATGGCGACCCTCGTCCGTGAGCTGGTGCAGGGCGCGGCGCTCGCGGTCGCCGGATCGCACGTGGTGCGGCATGCCGACGGCACCGAGTTCGACCTCGGCGGTCAGTGGCGTTCGGTGACCCTCTACGGGGCCCTTTCCGAGGCGCTCGGCGAGGAGGTGACGGTCCGGACCGGCATGGCCGACCTGCTGGGCTACGCCGAAAAGGTCGGCCTGGCGGTGGATCCGAAGTGGGGTCCGGGCAAGCTCGCCGAGGAGCTTTTCGAGGAACTGGTGGTCCCGTCGTTGCGGCAACCCACCTTCGTCCGGGACTACCCGGAAGAGACCAGCCCTCTGGTCCGGGCGCACCCCGACGAGCCGGGCCTCACCGCGAAATGGGACCTCTACGTGCTCGGTTTCGAGCTCGGTACCGGCTACACCGAGCTGGTCGACCCGGTGGTCCAGCGGGAGCGGCTGGTCGCCCAGGCCCAGCGTTCGGCCAAGGGCGACGACGAGGCGATGCGGCTCGACGAGGACTTCCTGCGGGCCATGGAGTACGGAATGCCGCCGCTCGGCGGCACGGGAATGGGAATCGACCGGCTGCTGATGGCCCTCACCGGCCTCGGAATTCGGGAAACCATCCTCTTCCCGATGGTCCGCCCGGAGTAGTTGGCGCCGCCGGCCTCGCGTAGTTTCGCCATCCTATTGACGGAGCAAGCATCTCGCGGGCTATTGTGCTCTTGTTTGCGGCGAACCTGCTCGAAAGGATAGCGACACGTGGCCAAGCAGATCATTCACAAGCTGGTCGATGACCTGGACGGCGGAGACGCGGACGAGACCGTCAAGTTCTCGCTCGACGGCGTGCAGTACGAGATCGACCTCTCGAACAAGAACGCCGGCAAATTGCGGGACCTATTCGCCCCGTACGTGGCGGCCGGCTCGAAGGTCGGTCGCGGCGGCGTGGTCGTCGGTGGTCGGGCCGCACGGGGACGGGGTGGCGCCACTGCCGACCGTGAGCAGAACAAGGCGATCCGGGCCTGGGCCAAGAAGGAAGGCAAGGAGATCTCCGACCGGGGGCGCATCCCCCAGGAGATCGTGGACGAGTACCACGCCAAGGCGGGCCGCTAGGCGTCGTTCTCATCTGATCGCTGTGCGGGGTGGCGGGGCCGGTGTGTCCAGCCACCCCGCGCGCTTTTGCTCGTGCTTCTAGCTGTTATGCGACTATTGGGCGTAATGTCGGTTTCGTCGAAACGCTCTGCCCCCGGCTCCGGTGGGAGCCTCCCTGGCCGGGGTGGAGCCGCCCGGAAGGATCACGCCGACCCGGGAACATCCTGGCGGCCGAGGCGTTATCCACATCCAGTGGACGAAGTTGTCCACAGCCTGTGGACGACGGAGGTCGCCCGTCGGCGCGAGAGTCGGGGATTTCGCTCTGCGCGTACAGCCGGCGGGCCGGGAAGCGGCGCTGAGCGCGGGCGGTTGGGAAAAACGTCGCGACGGTGCTTCTTCTGAGGAACACACGACCTCAGGAGAGTCGGCTCGCGGCGATAGAGTAAGGGAGCACGGACGTCCACCCAGGGCGCCCGAGTGGTGGCCCCGCCACGATGCTTGGACCATCAAGATCGAGTGCGCACGGCACGTGAGGAGCACGAGGGCATGTTCGAGCGGTTCACCGACCGAGCGCGGCGGGTTGTCGTCCTGGCCCAAGAAGAGGCCCGGATGCTCAACCACAACTACATCGGTACGGAGCACATCCTGCTCGGCCTCATCCACGAGGGTGAGGGCGTGGCGGCAAAGGCCCTGGAGAGCCTCGGCATCTCCCTGGAGGGCGTCCGTCAGCAGGTCGAAGAGATCATCGGCCAGGGCCAGCAGGCGCCGAGCGGGCACATCCCGTTCACGCCGCGGGCCAAAAAGGTGCTGGAGCTGTCGCTGCGCGAAGCGTTGCAGCTCGGCCACAACTACATCGGTACGGAGCACATCCTGCTCGGTCTGATCCGCGAGGGTGAGGGCGTCGCCGCCCAGGTGCTGGTGAAGCTCGGCGCTGACCTCAACCGGGTCCGTCAGCAGGTCATCCAGCTCCTCTCCGGCTACCAGGGCAAGGAGCCGGCCGCCGCGGGTACGGCACCGGGCGAGGCGGCGCCGTCGACCAGCCTCGTGCTGGACCAGTTCGGCCGCAACCTGACCCAGGCTGCCCGCGAGGGCAAGCTCGACCCGGTTATCGGGCGCGAGAAGGAGATCGAGCGGGTGATGCAGGTGCTCTCCCGCCGTACGAAGAACAACCCGGTCCTGATCGGGGAGCCCGGGGTCGGCAAGACCGCGGTCGTCGAGGGGCTGTCCCAGCGGATCATCAAGGGCGAGGTGCCCGAGACGCTGAAGGACAAGCAGCTCTACACGCTCGACCTCGGTGCCCTGGTCGCCGGCTCGCGCTACCGCGGTGACTTCGAGGAGCGCCTGAAGAAGGTGCTCAAGGAGATCCGCACCCGGGGCGACATCATCCTGTTCATCGACGAGATCCACACCCTGGTGGGTGCGGGTGCCGCCGAGGGTGCGATCGACGCGGCGAGCATCCTCAAGCCGATGCTGGCCCGTGGCGAGCTGCAGACCATCGGCGCGACCACCCTCGACGAATACCGCAAGCACCTGGAGAAGGACGCCGCCCTGGAGCGGCGGTTCCAGCCGATCCAGGTGGGTGAGCCGTCGCTGGCGCACACCATCGAGATCCTCAAGGGTCTGCGGGACCGGTACGAGGCGCACCACCGGGTGAGCATCACCGACGCCGCGCTGGTCGCGGCGGCGACGCTGGCTGACCGGTACATCTCCGACCGGTTCCTGCCGGACAAGGCGATCGACCTGATCGACGAGGCCGGTGCCCGGATGCGGATCCGCCGGATGACCGCGCCGCCGGACCTGCGGGACTTCGACGAGCGGATCGCCCAGGTCCGCAAGGACAAGGAGTCCGCGATCGACGCGCAGGACTTCGAGCGGGCCGCCCAGCTGCGGGACAAGGAGAAGCAGCTGCTCGGTCAGAAGGCGCAGCGGGAGAAGGAGTGGAAGGCCGGCGACCTGGACGTGGTCTCCGAGGTCGACGACGAGCAGATCGCCGAGGTGCTGGCGAACTGGACCGGCATCCCGGTCTACAAGCTCACCGAGGAGGAGACCTCCCGGCTGCTGCGCATGGAGGACGAGCTGCACAAGCGGGTCGTCGGCCAGGAGGACGCGGTCAAGGCGGTCTCGAAGGCGATCCGGCGTACCCGGGCCGGTCTGAAGGACCCGAAGCGGCCGTCCGGCTCGTTCATCTTCGCCGGTCCGTCCGGTGTCGGTAAGACCGAGCTGTCCAAGGCGCTTGCGGAGTTCCTCTTCGGCAGCGAGGACGCGCTGATCCAGCTCGACATGTCCGAGTTCCACGACCGTTACACGGTCTCGCGGCTGGTCGGGGCGCCTCCCGGCTACGTCGGTTACGACGAGGGTGGCCAGCTCACCGAGAAGGTGCGGCGCCGGCCGTTCTCGGTGGTCCTCTTCGACGAGATCGAGAAGGCACACCCGGATGTCTTCAACACCCTGCTCCAGATCCTGGAGGACGGGCGGTTGACCGACGGCCAGGGCCGGATCGTGGACTTCAAGAACACGGTCATCATCCTGACCACCAACCTGGGCACCAGGGACGTGGCCAAGGCGGTCTCGATGGGCTTCCAGGCCTCCGAGGACTCCGACTCGAACTACGAGCGGATGAAGCAGAAGGTCAACGACGAGCTGAAGCAGCACTTCCGGCCGGAGTTCCTCAACCGGATCGATGACACGATCGTGTTCCACCAGCTCAACGAGGTGGAGATCCTCTCGATCGTGGACATCATGATCCAGCGGATCGAGACCCAGCTCCGCAACAAGGACATGGGCCTCGAGCTGACCGACAACGCCAAGAAGTACCTGGCGAAGAAGGGCTTCGACCCGGTGCTGGGCGCTCGGCCGCTGCGCCGGACGATCCAGCGCGACATCGAGGACAACCTGTCGGAGCGGATCCTGTTCAACGAGTTGACCCCGGGACAGATCGTGGTCGTGGACTGCGAGGGTGACCCGGACAACGTCGACAAGTCCAAGCTGGTCTTCCGCGGTGCGGACAAGCCGGTCGAGGTGCCCGACGCGGTGCCGGCCGACCTCGGCAACACCGCCGCCGCCGGCGCGGACGAATAACAGCACAACACCCGGAAGGGGTCCGGCGGCGCAGCCGCCGGACCCCTTCCGTATGCCGGGAGGTTGCCCCCCGGCTCAGGGAGCGGCCGCCGGCTGCTCACCGGCGAGTACGCAGGCGTCGTCGACCATCTCGACCAGGCCATCCTCGATCAGCCCGGCCAGCGCCCGGGACCGTTGCAGGTCGTCGGCCCAGACCAGATCCAGCCGCTCCCGGGGCACCGGGCCGGTTGCCTCCCGCAGCACCGCCAGCAGCCTGCCCCGGACCTGCCGGTCGGTGCCGGCGTACCGTTGGGGTCGGCGGGTTGGGCCGGGCGGTGCGGTCCGCCCCGACAGCCGCCAGGCACAGCGCGCGGCGAGCGGGCAGTCGACGCACCGGGGAGCGCGGGCGGTGCAGACCAGCGCGCCCAGCTCCATGAACGCGGCGCTGGCTCGGGCGGCCCGCGCAGGTTCCGCCGGCAGCAGCGCCTCCGTGGCGACCAGGTCGGCGGGTCGGGTCGACGGTCCGGCGTCGGGTTCGCCGGCCACCACCCGGGCCACCAGCCGGCGTACGTTGGTGTCCACCACCGGATGCCGCTGGCCGTGGGCGAACGCCGCCACCGCCCGGGCGGTGTACTCGCCGACGCCGGGCAACGCCAGCAACTCCGCCAGCCCCGTCGGCACCTCGCCACCGTGCCGCCGCACCAGCGCCACCGCGCACTCGTGCAGCCGGAGCGCCCGGCGGGGATAGCCGAGCCGCCCCCACATCCGGATCGCCTCGGCCGGGGTGTCAGCGGCCAGCCCCGCCGGTGTGGGCCACCGGTTCAGCCAGGACCGCCAGGCCGGCAGCACCCGCACCACCGGCGTCTGCTGCAACATGACCTCGCTGACCAGGATCGGCCACGCACCGATGCCGGGCTCCCGCCACGGCAGGTCGCGGGCGTTCTCGTCGTACCACCGGATCGCCTCGGCGGCGAGTTGCGTTGTCGACATGGCGCCGTCGATCCTGCCATGCCGTCGGGAGGGCGTCTCGGAGCGTGGGCCGGACGTCGGGTCGTACCCCGGGACGGGCGGTCGATGGGGCAGACTGCCCGGATGAACGAGCTCGCGATCACAGTGATCGGTCCGGACCGCCCCGGCATCGTGGCCGACGTGGCGGAGGCGCTCGCCCAGGTCGGGGCCAACCTGACCGACTCCACGATGACCCGGTTGCGGGGGCACTTCGCGATGACACTGATCTGCGGCGGCCCGTCCGGCGCCGAGGCGGAGGCCGCGCTCGCCCCGGTCGTCGCGGACGGCCCGCTGGTGGCGACGGTTCGCCACGTCGGTGCGGAGGCGACGAGCGAGCCGTTCGGCGAGCCGTATCTGATGGCCGTGCACGGGGCCGACCGGCTCGGCATCGTCGCCGCGCTGACCCGGGTGCTGGCCGAGGCCGGCGGCAACGTGACCGACCTGACCACCCGGTTGACCGGACCGCTCTACGTGCTGGTCGCCGAGGTGGAACTGCGGCCGGAGGCGGCCGAGGGCGTCGCCGCCCGGCTGGCCGAGGTGGCCGCCGGACTCGACGTGGAGGTCACCCTCCGGCGAGCCGACTCGGATCTGCTGTGACCGGGCGTGACACACCCCGGACGGTCGAGGGTGCCGGGACGGCCCAGGACTCCGGACGGGTCGGAGGCTCGGGCTCGGTCGAGACGTGCGGTCTGGGCGACTGGAGCCCGGCGGCGCTCGGCGATCCGGGCCGGGTACGGCCGGTGGTGACCGCGCCGGCCGGGGTGTTGAGTCGGGCCGGCGCCACCGTCGATCCGCTTGACGACGAGGTGGTCCGGCTCGCCGCCGACCTGGTGGCCACCATGCGGGTGTCGCCGGGCTGCGTCGGCCTGGCCGCGCCGCAGATCGGGGTCGGCGCCAGGGTCTTCGCCGTGGACGTGACCGGGCACCCCAAGACCGTCACGTCGCACGGCACCTTCGTGCTCTGCAACGCCGAGGTCGTCGAGGCCAGTCGCTGGCGGCCGGGCCGGGAGGGCTGCATGTCGGTTCCCGACCTCACCGGGGACGTGAAGCGGGCCAGCCGGGTGGTGGTCCGTGGGGTCCTGCCCGGCACCGGGGCGGCCGTCCGGCTCGTCACCGACGGTTTCGAGGCGCGGGCGCTGCAACACGAGATCGACCACTGTGCGGGCCGGCTCTTTCTCGATCGGGTGGCCGGGGCGCACGCGGTCTACCAGCGCCAGGTCTATCTGTGACGCCCGCCGACACCGCGCACCGACCCGGCGCTGCCGCAGGTCGCCGACGGACGGGCCAACGGCGGCGATACGGCGTGGCGGACCTCGGCGCGTCGTGAGAGCCGACACCAGCCGTGCCGATACGGTGAAGACATTATGCGTCTGACGGTTGGCCCCCTTCCGCCCGCCGTGTATTGGCGGCGTCGCGCCGTCGTGCTCGGTGCTCTGTTGCTCTTCCTGATCGTGCTGCTCTACTCCTGCATCGGTATGGGTGAGTCGGGCGATTCCGGGAAGGACGGGCAGGCCAACCCGGGACAGACGACCGGGCCGTCCTCGACGCTCACCCCGCAGGTCGACCCTTCGGCGTCCGGCCCACCCGATGCCGGTGACCCGGATCTGGGCGGTGAGCCGACCGACGTGCCGCCACCGGAGGGTGACGGGACCTCGCTGGAGCCGGCGGGCGGCGGCCAGGTGCCGGCACCGCCGCCGCCGGTCGACAACGAGTGCACCGACGAGGAGATATCGGTCACGCCGGTGCCGTCGCAGACCTCCGCGCGGCGTGGGGAGCCGATCCAGTTGCGACTCAAAATCAAGAATGTGTCCGGCCGTACCTGCAACCGAGACGTCGGCGCAGACCTGCAGGAGCTCTACATCAAGTCCGGGGCCCGGAAGGTCTGGTCGTCGGACGTGTGCAGCGAGGTGCGCTCCAACGACCCTAGGCCGTTCCCGCCCAGCCACGAAAACGAATACACGGTCTCGTGGAACGGCCGGGAGAGTTCCAAGTGTGCCAACCAGCTCGCTGCCGGCCCCTATCCGGCGGCCGGCACCTACCAGCTCTTCGGCCGGCTCGGCAACAAGCACAGCGACCCGGTCCGGATAACCATCACCGGCTGATCCGGTCGGTCGGCTCGGGACCGGCGTGTATCGCCGCCGCCCCGGGCGGGGGTCGTCAGACGTAGCGCTCCAGGATGGACGCCTCGGCGAGCCGGGACAGGCCCTCGCGTACGCCCCGGGCCCGGGCGTCACCGACCCCGTCGACGGCCTGCAGGTCCTCCACGGTGGCGCCGAGCAGCCGTTGCAGGCTGCCGAAGTGCCCGACGAGCCGGTCGACCACCAGCCCGGGCAGCCGGGGCACCTTCGCGAGCAGCCGGAAGCCGCGCGGGCTCACCGCCGCGTCGAGTGCGTCGGAGGCGCCCGGATAGCCGATCGCCTTGGCGACCGCGACCAGGTCGATCAGCTCGGTGGCGGTGAGCAGGTCCAGCTCGACCAGGGCCTCGTCCAGGGTGCGGGCCTTGCGACCGGTCGGCAGGTAGTCGCGGATCACCAGGGTCCGGTCGGCGTCCACCCCGGCCATCAGCTCGTCGAGCTGGAGGGCGAGCAGCCGGCCGTCGGTGCCGAGCTCGACCACGTAGCCGGCGATCTCGTCGGCGATCCGGCGGACCATCTCCAGCCGCTGCACCACGGCGACCGCGTCCCGGACGGTGACCAGATCCTCGATCTCCAGCGCGGAGAGCGTGCCGGAGACCTCGTCGAGGCGGAGCTTGTAGCGCTCCAGCGTCGCCAGCGCCTGGTTGGCCCGGGACAGGATCGCGGCCGAGTCGTCGAGCACGTGCCGCTGACCGTTGACGTAGAGGCTGATGATCCGCATCGACTGACTGACCGAGATCACCGGAAACCCGGTCTGCCGGGCGACCCGCTCGGCGGTGCGATGCCGGGTGCCGGACTCCTCGGTGGGGATCGCCGGATCGGGCATCAGGTGCACGGCGGCCCGGACGATCCGGGTGCCGTCACTGGAGAGCACGACAGCGCCGTCCATCTTGCACAGTTCGCGGACCCGGGTCGCGGAGAATTCGACGTCGAGCGGGAACCCGCCGGTGCAGAGCGTCTCGACGACCCGGTCGTAGCCGAGCACGATCAGCGCACCGGTGCGGCCGCGCAGGATGCGCTCGAGCCCGTCCCGCAGCGCCGTACCCGGCGCCATCAGTGCGAGGTTGGCCCGCAACGGATCTCCGGTCGGCCCTGTCCCGTTCACGGTCAGACCGATGCTGGTAGGGCGCGCCGAGGGCCCGGCGCTGGTGCGGACAGAGGACGCCGCGCTGGCAGTCCGGTTCGCGTCGCGGTCGATCGGCACCCGGACATTCTACGGACCGCCCTGCGTTCGGTGCCGTCGTGGTTACTGTCACGTGCCACTGTGCCTGTTTCCTCCCGTGGGCGGGCCGTCGGTACGGTCCGGAGGACCGGCCGGGTGATGTCCAGTTTGTAGCTGAATAGCGGATCTGGTCGATCATGACGTCCCGCCGGCCACGGGTGACGCCGGCCGCAAGCATGCCATGACCGGGCGAATACGGACCCGCTGTGATGGTATGGTTACTCAGCCGATGTCCGCGCCGCGCACTGCAGCGCCGATCGTACGTCGGTGACTTCCATCACCCGCATGTTCTCCGGGGTCACACCGCTCGACGTCGGGCCGCAGCCGGCCGGCACCAGTGCGTGCCGGAAACCGAGCCGGGCGGCCTCGGCCAGCCGCCGGGGCACGGCGGCGACCCGGCGCACCTCGCCGGTCAGCCCCACCTCACCGATCGCCACCAGGGTCGGCGCGATGGCGAGATTGAGCCCGCCGGAGGCGACCGCCAGAGCGACGGCAAGGTCGGCCGCCGGCTCGACCACCCGGATCCCGCCGACGGTGGCGGCGAAGACCTCCCGGTCGTGCAGGGTCAGCCGCTCCGTCCGGCGCTGCAACACCGCGAGCACCATCGCCAACCGGGCGCTGTCGAGCCCGGAGACCGTCCGCCGGGGCGACCCGGCGACCGTGGCGCCGATCAGCGCCTGCACCTCGGTGACCAGGGCCCGGCGCCCCTCCATCGCCACGGTGACGCAGGTGCCGGGCACCGGGTCGGCGGAGCGGGTCAGGAAGAGCCCGGAGGGATCGGCCAGGCTGGTGATCCCGCCCTCGTGCATCTCGAAGCAGCCGACCTCGTCGGCCGTGCCGAACCGGTTCTTCACCCCCCGCACCATCCGCAGCGAGGAGTGCTTGTCGCCCTCGAAGTGCAGCACCACGTCGACCAGGTGCTCCAGGACCCGGGGCCCGGCGACCTGGCCGTCCTTGGTCACGTGCCCGACCAGCACGGTCGCGATGCCCCGCTCCTTGGCGACCGAGACCAGGGCGGCGGTGACCGCCCGGACCTGGGTGACCCCGCCGGGCACCCCCTCGGTGCCGGGGGTCGTGATGGTCTGCACCGAGTCCAGCACCAGCAGCCCGGGCCCGACCGCGTCGAGATGGCCGAGGACGGCGCCGAGGTCGTTCTCGGCGGCGAGGTAGAGCTGATCGTGCAGGGTGCCCATCCGCTCCGCCCGCAGCCGGACCTGGCTCACCGACTCCTCGCCGCTGACCACCAGCGACGGGCTGCCGGCACCGGCGGCCCACTGCTGCGCGACGTCGAGCAGCAGCGTCGACTTGCCGACCCCGGGCTCACCGGCGAGCAGCACCACCGCGCCGGGGACCAGGCCACCGCCGAGCACCCGGTCCAGCTCGGGGACGCCGGTGGGCCGGGCCCGGGCCGGGGCCGCGCTGATCGTGGCGATCGGCCGGGCCGGCTCGGCGGGCGCCCGGGAACTCACCACCCGCCCTGAGACGGTGGGACCGGTGAGGGTCGACTCGACGACCGCACCCCATTCGCCGCACTCCGGACACCGGCCGACCCACTTGGGTGGCTGGTGCCCGCAGGCGTCGCACTCGTAGGCGGGGCGCGGGTCGCGGCCTGCCGCGCGGCCGCGACCGGAGGCGGGGCGGGAGGTGGCTCGGCTGGTCGTCACCAGAGCACGCTAACCAACCGGTACGACGGAAGCCGCTGGGGCAACCGACGGCCTACTCGTGTTCCTCTTCCTCGCCACCGACGACCGGCGTGCCGGGAGGCGCCGGCTCCAGTGGCACCGTGACCGGTACCTGGACCGGGACCTGGGTGCCGCCGAAGTCGAAGGTCACCTGGATGCTGTGCCCCGGCGGAAGCGCCTCGGTCAGCCCGGTCAGCTCCAGCCACCGGCCGGCGGTCTCCTGGTTGAGCACCACGAACCCGCGGGCCGGGATCTGGATCTCGACGGGCGTGGCCGGGGCGGGGGCGGGGGTGGCCTCCGCCGAGGGGGGTGCCGACGGGCTGCCGCCCGGGGACGGGCTCTGCTCGGTCGCGTCCGGTGAAGGGCTACCGGCGGTCGCCTCCGGCGACGGGCTCGCCGGGGCGCCGCCACCCGGACTCGGCGCGGCCGACGGGCCGGTGAGGGTCACGCCGCCGGCCCCGGCGCTGCTGACCCGGACGGTCACCGGCTCGCCGGTGTCGTTGTAGAGGGTGACGCTCATCGGCGCGCTGGCGCCGGCCGGGTAGCCGGTCGTGCCCGGGTACCCGATGAACGCGTTGCGGACCAGGTAGTTGTTGTCGGGCGACTCCGCGTTGACCCCGAGGTTGGTGGGGATCCGCTCGGCGGTCTCGGCGATCTGGCCCGCGCCGCACCCGGACAGCAGCAGGGCGGCGCCGGCTGCCGTACCGGCCAGCACCGCAGCAGCCCGCCGAGCCCCACTGATCGAGCGCGTCACCTGGTCCTCCTCATTGCGATCCCGGTCGCCGTCGCGAACGGTGCCGTCGCGATCTCCGGCTCGGCCGCCCGGCCACGAGGGCCGTACCCGGCTCAACGGGCTCCAGGGTAGTGGGCGGTGATCCGCTCCCGTACGCCGACCCGGCATCCCGGTCAGCCCCGTCCCGACGGGACCGACCTGGGCCACCCGGCCGGTCAGACCACCCGGCCGCTCGTCACCAGCAGCACGACATCGATCAGCGCCACGAGCATGACGGCCCGGAAGACGGCCACCGGGCGGTCGCCCCGGGCGGCGGCGGCCCGGCTCGCGTACCAGCCGAGCGGCGGGACCACGGCGGCGACCGCGACCGCCGCCAGCCCGGCCCAGGACGGTGGCCCGGGCGGCCCCGCCACCAGCGTCGCGGTCGCCGCCAGGAGCAGCCCGGCGGCGGCGACGCGGGAACCGGCCGGGCCGAGCCGGTGCGGCAGCCCGCGTACCCCGGTCCGCTCGTCGTCGGCCAGGTCCGGCAGGACGTTCGCGAAGTGCGCCCCGGCGCCGAGCAGCGCGCCCGCCGCCACCAGCCAGGCCGGCGGGATGGGCGCGCCGGGCAGCCCGAGCACGACAAGGGCCGGCAACGTCCCGAACGAGACCGCGTACGGCAGCACCGAGAGCGGGGTGGACTTCAGCGGCCAGTTGTAGAGCAGGGCGGAGACCAGAGCGAGGGTGGCCGCCCCGGCGGCGGCCGGCTCGAGGAGGAGCACCGGCAGTGGGGTGAGCACGGCGGCGAGTACCCCGGCCACGGTCACCAGCCGGCGATTGATCACGCCGCTGGCCACCGGTTTGTCCCGGCGCCCGACGGCAGCGTCCCGGTCGGCGTCGATCCGGTCGTTGGTCCAGCCGACGGCGAGCTGGCTGGCGAGCACGGTGAGCGCCACGGCCGCGATGCCGCCCGGTGAATGCCCGACGCCCCAGGCGAGCAGGGCGGAGACGGCGGTCACCGCCACCGCCGGCTCGGGATGGCTCGCCCGGACCAGCCCTAACACCACATGCGACATATGGGAAGTCTGGTTGTTACCGCGCGGTCGTGCCAGGCTCGATCGCATGCGGATGGCGCGGACCAGGTCGGACACGGGCGGCGGGGCCACGGCGCCCGGTGGCCGGTCCCGCGCGCTGCCGCGCAACGACCCCCGGCAGTACGACGACCTCGCCGACCAGTGGTGGCAGCCGGACGGCGCCTTCGCCATGCTGCACTGGCTGGCCGAGGCCCGCGCCGGGCTGGTGCCGCCGGCCGCCCGCCCCGGGGCGGTTCTGGTCGACCTCGGCTGCGGCGCCGGGCTGCTCGCCCCCCGGGTGGCCGGCAGGGGCTACCGGCACGTCGGGGTCGACCTGGTCGGCTCCGCCCTCGCCCAGGCCGCCGCGCACGGTGTGCGTCCGGTCAACGGGGATGCCGGGGCGGTGCCGCTGGCCGACGGCTGCGCGGACCTGGTGGCCGCCGGCGAGGTGCTGGAGCACGTGCCGGACTGGCGGCGGGTGGTCGCCGAGGCGGCCCGGCTGCTCCGGCCCGGCGGCACGCTGGTGCTGGACACGCTCAACGACACCGCGCTGAGCCGCCTGCTGGCGGTGCGGGTGGCCGAGATGTTCCGGGGCGTGCCCCGGGGGATCCACGATCCCCGGCTCTTCGTCGACTCGGGTGAGCTGGTGCGGGAGTGTGCCCGGCACGGTATCGCGCTGCGGGTCCGGGGCATCCGGCCGGCCGTCTGGGGCACGGCGCGCTGGCTGCTGCGCCGCGCCGCCGCCCGCCCTGGCGCCCCGGCCGCCGCCGTCCCCGACCCGATCGGCACCGACGGCACGGGCGGCGTAGGCGGCTCGGCCAGCACGGCCACGTCGGCACCGGCCGGCCGGAGCGCGCCACGGATCGTGCCGACCTGGTCGGCGGCGGTGCTCTACCAGGGGTGGGGCACCAAGAACGGATAGCGGCGGGCGACAGCACCGGCCGCCGGCCGGTGCGGGAGGGGACACGGATGACGGTGGACGCGCTCGCAGCGGCACGTCGGGTGGCGCCGAGACTGGCGGCCCGGGCGGCCGGACACGACCGGGACGGCACGTTTCCGGTCGAGGACTTCGCCGACCTGCGTTCGGCCGGGCTCTTCGGGCTGATGGTGCCGCCGAGGCTGGGCGGCCTCGGCGCCACCTTCGCCGGGTACGCGGCGGTCGCCACCGAGCTGGCCAGGGGGAACGGCGCCACCGCGCTGGTCTTCAACATGCACGCCTCGGTCACCGGTGCACTCGGCGCGCTGACCGAGGAGTTGGCCGAGGCGCTGGGCGTACCGTCCGAGGCGCTGGCGGCCCGGGACCGGCTGCTCGCCGAGGCGGCCGCCGGCGCCTGGTACGCCGTGGCGATGAGCGAGCGCGGCGTCGGCTCCCGGCTGTCGAAGCTGAGCACGACCTACGAGCCGGTGGAGGGCGGTTACCACATCAAGGGTGCCAAGACCTTCTGCTCGGGGGCGGGGCACGCGGACGCGTACCTCGTCGCCGCCCGCAGCGTCGCCGACCAGTCGGTGGTGTCGCAGTTCCTGGTCCCGGCCGGTCCGGACGGGCTGCACGTCGAGCCGACCTGGGACTCGCTCGGGATGCGGGCCACCGCCTCGCACGACCTGCACCTGGACGTCGTCGTGCCGGCCGACCGGCTGCTCGGCGGGGTGGAGGGGCTGGCGCTGGTGGTCGCGCAGCTCATGCCGCACTGGCTGGTGGCCAGCTACGCCGCCGTCTACGTCGGGGTGGCCCGGGCGGCGGTCGACGCCGCCGTCGAGCACCTGACCGCACGCGGGCTGGACGGACTGCCGGCGGTGCGCGCCCGGCTCGGCCGGGCGGACGCCGCCACCGCCGCCGCCGGGCTGGCGGTGACCGAGGCGGCCCGCCGGGTCGACGGGGCCCCGGGCGACGCCGAGACGAACCGCTGGGTGTGGCGGGCCAAGCTGCTCGCCGGGACGACCGCCGCGGAGGTGGCGGCCTCGATGGTGGAGGCGGCGGGCACCTCGGCGACCCGCCGGGGGCATCCGCTGGAACGCCTCTACCGGGACGCCCGCTGCGGCTCGCTGCACCCGGCGACCTCGGACGTCTGCGCGGACTGGCTCGGCATCGCCGCCCTCGGCGGCGACCCGGACCTGGACGCCTCGACTCCACGGTGGTGAGGCGCGCGGTGACGGGGTATCGAGGAGGTGACCGTCAGCTCCGGCGCTCCCGCCCGGTGCGGTGTGGACGGCCGGCGCGACCGCCGCCGCCGGCCGCACCGCGAGCGGTGCGCCCGGCCGGCGAGTCCCGAGGTCACGCTCGGGGGTTGGGCTCGATGGGCGCGCGGGGTGCGCAGTCGCGATCGGAGGACGGGTTGTGAGCGGAAGCAGGCAGGACGGCTCCGGCGTGGTCGTCGGCGTCGGTGTGGCGCTACCACCGAGGGCGAGCCAGGAGGAACTGTGGGCGGGCTTCTTCGCCCGGCACTTCTCCGGAGCAACCCGGGCGCTCGCCGAGCGGATCTTCGCCAACTCCGGCGTACGGCACCGGCAGGCGGCGGTCAGCCCGCTGTTGGAGGACGTCTCCGACTGGCCGACCGAGCGCCGGATGCGCCGCTACCAGATCGAGGCGCTGCCGCTGGGCAAGGAGGCGGTCGGCCGGGCACTGACCGACGCCGGCCTCACGGCGGGGCAGATCGGCCTCTTCGTGGTCTGCTCCTGCACCGGGTACGCCACACCGGGCCTGGACATCCTGCTGGCCCGGGACATGGGAATGGCACCCGACACCCAGCGGATGTTCGTCGGCCACATGGGCTGTTACGCGGCGCTGCCCGGGCTCGCCGCCGCGAACGACTTCGTCGCCGCCCGGGGCCGTCCGGCGCTGCTGCTCTGCGCCGAACTGACCAGCCTGCACCTCCAGCCCTCCACGGCCCGGATGGACACCCAGCAGATCATTTCGCACGCACTCTTCTCCGACGCGGCGGTCGCCGTCGTGATCGCCCCGACCACCCGCCCCGGGTACGCGGTCCGCGAGGTCACCGCCGTCACCGACACCTCGACGGCCGACCACATGACCTGGGAGCTGACCGACACCGGGTTCCGGATGGGACTGTCGCCGAAGGTGCCGCAGGTGCTGGCGGCGCACGTGACCGACCTGGTCACCGATCTGTTGGCCCGGCACGGTCGGCGGATATCCGAGGTGGACGGCTGGGCGGTGCATCCGGGCGGGCCCCGGATCCTCAACGTGGTGGAGGAGGAGTTGGGACTGCCGCCGGAGGCGCTGGCCACCTCCCGGGCGGTCCTCGGCGAGCACGGCAACTGTTCGTCGCCGACGTCTTTGCTCATCCTGGAACGCCTGCGGCGGGCGGACGTTCCACCCCGTACCGTGGTAATGCTCGCCTTCGGCCCCGGATTGACCCTCTACGCGGCCCTGCTGGACCGGCAGCCGGGAGTGGCGGCGGTGCGCGGCCGGCCGGCGTGACCGGCCGGGGTGACTCCTGGGGACAGGTGCGCGGTGCCGACGACAGGGAGGCGACCGGATGCGTAGGTTGGCTCTGACGATGGCGGCGGTGCTGCTGGTCGGGATCGGCGGCTGGTGGTCGGTCAGGTCGGCGCCGAAGCCGCCCCGGCCGGGGCAGGCCGGGGTCGACGCGCCGGTGGTCGGCTCCGGGGGCGGCGGCGCGGACCTGGCCGGCGAGCGGGGCGAGGGTGCGGCGGCGCAGGCCCTGCCCCGCTTTCCGGAGACGCTCTGGCGCCAGACGGCAACGCTGGACCAGCGCAGGTTCGTCACCTGGTCGGTGCAGACCCATCCGGGTGGTCGCTACCTGCTCCAGTACGTCTGCGTCAGCGACGGCCAGCTCTACGTGCGGGTGGTGCGCGGGGTGGCGGGGAGCTGGTCGAGGTCGGTGAGCTGCCCCGGGCCGTTCGGTAGCGTCCAGCTTGTCGCGACCGGGGACGAGCTGACCATCGGGGCCCGGCGGCTGAACCACCGGCACGTGAAGGTGGTCCTCCAGGTGGTCGACCTCTCCTGACCCGGGGCGGGGTTCGGGCAGCGGCGTTCAGGCGGCGGCGTTCAGGCGGCGGTCAGCAGGCCGGACAGGTCGGGCTGGTAGTCCGCCGCCGAGGTGAGGTCCGGCACCGTCCGCACGATCCGGCCCGAGCGGCTGGCCAGTACGACGCTGACCGCCCCGCCGGCGTCGTTCAGGTGCAGCGCGGTCCGCAGCTCCGAGGTCGGGTCGGTCAGGTGGCGCGGCGTCCGGGCCGGTGGCGCGACGGGCCGGGCGCTCGGCACGGCCCGGCGGCTGCTGACCGCCAGTACGGCGACCCCGGGCGGAGCGGACCGGACGGCGGCGTCGAGTTCCCCGGTGCAGGCGCAGCCGTCGACCAGCATGATCACGGCGGGGAGCAGCCCGCGCAACGGGACGAGTTGACCGTCCTCGCCCACCAGGTCGAGCGCCGGCAGGGCACCTCCGGGGGTGGTGCCCGGGTTGCTCGGGCTGGTCCGGCCGGTGGCCTGGGGGCGTTGCTGGCCGGGCCAGGTGATCGCGAAGAGGCTGGTCAGGGTCGCCAGCAGTGCGACCGACATGATCAGGAGACAGAGCCGGAGCGGGGACCGGCCGGCGGTGGCCGAGGGCAGTCCGAGCAGCCTCCGCCACACGTCGTGACGGGCGTGTAACCGTAGCTCG
This sequence comes from Plantactinospora sp. WMMC1484, assembly GCF_049315195.1. Classification (NCBI taxonomy): domain Bacteria; kingdom Bacillati; phylum Actinomycetota; class Actinomycetes; order Micromonosporales; family Micromonosporaceae; genus Plantactinospora; species Plantactinospora sp. WMMC1484. Next base: position 779,805 of record NZ_CP186055.1, on the reverse strand, counting down.
CGGCGGACCTCGGCGGCTTCGGCGGCGAGTTCGGCGGGATCGTCGGGGATGACTATCCGCCCCCACTCGGCCGGCAGGTCGGGCAGGCCCTCGAACGGGCCGTTCTCCGGCCTGCCGTCGCCATCCGCCGACGTGCTCATGCGCACCCCCTGGCTCGCACCTGAGGTGTGAACGGGTTGTCGTCCCAGCCTCCCCCACCGGAGGTCGTACCGCCAGTGGGGGCGGCGCCGGGCGCGGAAGAGATATGCTGGAAGAACCGCAACGCCCTAGATCCGATTTTTCCGATCCGTCTTGTCGGCCGGTGATCCGTGTGTCACAGAGCGTGCCTAAATCCATGGATTCCTGCCGTGTCAAGCCGAAGAAAGACCTCTCACAGGGCCTCTGAGCTGCGCTAACGGTCAGGACTGCGGTGGGACATCGGTGCCTGAGCGTGTTACCCTAGACACAGCGAAAGGGGTTTCGAACCTATGGTTTTCAGTGTCGGCGAGACCGTTGTTTACCCCCACCACGGGGCCGCACTCATCGAGGCAATCGAGACTCGGGTCATCAAGGGCGAGCCCAAGCAGTACCTCGTCCTCAGGGTCGCTCAGGGTGATCTGACGGTCCGGGTGCCCGCGGAGAATGCCGAGATCGTGGGCGTGCGCGAAGTGGTCGGCGAAGAGGGCCTGGGCAAGGTCTTCGATGTCCTCCGTGCCCCGCACACCGAGGAGCCGACCAACTGGTCGCGGCGTTACAAGGCTAATCTGGAGAAGCTGGCCTCCGGCAACCCACTCAAGGTGGCGGAGGTCGTTCGTGACCTCTGGCGCCGGGAGCGGGAGCGGGGGCTGTCCGCGGGCGAGAAGCGGATGCTCGCCAAGGCCCGCGACATCCTCGTCGGTGAGGTCGCGCTCGCCGAAAAGAGCACCAAGGACGAAGCGGAGACCCTTCTCGACAAGGTGCTCACCGAGGCATAGCCCCCTACGTCAGGCACTTCCGCCGTGCCTGCCGTACCCCGTAGAAAGTCCGAGGACCGCGACGTGACCGCGCAGCTCAATCCGCGCGGTGACGTCGCGGTCCTCGTTCCTGCGGCGGGTGCCGGGGTCCGGCTCGGGCCCGGCGGTCCCAAGGCGCTCCGCCGGATCGGCGGCGAACCGCTGCTCGTGCACGCCGTTCGGCGGATCGCGGCCGCACCCTCGGTGCACACCGTTGTGGTGGCGGCGCCGCCCGGCGACGAGGAGGCGGTCCGGGCGCTGCTCAGGCCGGTCGCCGAGCTGACGGTGGTGACCGGCGGAGCCACCCGGCAGGAGTCGGTCGCCGCCGCGCTGGCAGCGGTGCCGGCCGGCCCCGAGATCGTCCTCGTGCACGACGCGGCCCGGGCACTGACCCCGACCGCTCTGGTCGAGTCGGTGGCCGGGGCGGTGCGGGGCGGCGCGGACGCCGTGATCCCGGTGCTGCCGGTGGTCGACACGATCAAGGAGGTCTCGGCCGCCGGCGTGGTGCTCGGCACGGTCGACCGGGCCGCGCTGCGGGCCGTGCAGACGCCGCAGGGCTTCCGGCGGGCGGTGCTCGCCGCCGCGCACGCCGCCGCCGTCGACCCGCTCACCGACGACGCGGGCCTGGTCGAGAAGCAGGGCGTACGCGTCGCCTGCGTCCCCGGCTCGGAGTACGCCATGAAGATCACCCGCCCGTTCGACCTGGCACTGGCCGAGCACCTGCTCAGTGCCGTCCCGCTCGCCGGGCACCACTGATCGCCTACGCTTTCGCACGTGATCGTTCCGCTGGTCGGTGTCGGTACCGACGTGCACGGGTTCGAGCCGGGCCGGCCCTGCTGGGTCGCCGGCCTGCACTGGCCTGGGGTGGACGGGCTCGCCGGACACTCCGACGGTGACGTCGCCGCGCACGCCGCCTGCGACGCGCTGCTCTCCGCCGCCGGACTCGGCGACCTCGGCAGCAACTTCGGGGTGGCCGAGCCGGAGTGGGCCGGCGCCGCCGGGGTCACCCTGCTGGCCGAGACCGCACGCCGGGTCCGGGCCGCCGGGTTCGAGATCGGCAACGTCTCGATCCAGGTGATCGGCGTACGCCCGAAGATCGGTCCCCGCCGCGACGAGGCCCAGCGGGCGCTGACGGCTGCGGTCGGCGCCCCGGTCACCGTCTCCGGCACCACGACCGACGGCCTCGGCCTGACCGGCCGGGCCGAGGGCCTGGCCGGCATCGCCGTCGCCCTGATCCACCGGTGAGCCCGTCGGAGGTTGACCTCCGGGGCGAGATAGGGACCAAGCCTGACACCACGGGGGGAGCGCCAGGCTTGGTCCCGTCTACGGTACCGCGCAATCGCGCGCCTGGGGAGTGGGCATTCGGCGGGTCGTCGATTAACTGGCCGGAGGCCGGTCGTTAACCACCCGGAGTGTCGATGTTGGCCGGGTCGGCCGTGGAGATCGGCGGGACAGCGCCGGATAGGCTCGGCCCGTGTCCAGCGACGCCGATTCCGACCAGTCCTCCTCCGCCGAAGGGTATGTCCAGCGCGCCGAACTGCTCGCCGAACTCGGCCGCTACGACGAGGCCGCCGCCGAGGTCGGGTTCGCGATCGCGCTCGACCCGGAGCATGTGCCCGCGCTGGTGATGCTGGCGATGGTCAAACTCGCGGCGGGCAGGTCCGAGGAGGCGTTGGGCGCTGCCGACGCCGCCGTCGCCGCCGCTCCGGAACTGGTCCACCCACTGGTGATCCGGGGGCACGCCCTTGCCGACCTGCGCCGGTTCGCCGAGGCGGCGGCGGTCGCCGGCCAGATCCTGGCGCTCGGCCCGGACGACGCGTACGCCCAGCGCAGCGCCGCCGCGATCCTCGGCGAGTCGCGCAACGGGCAGCAGGCGCTCAACGCCGCCTGGCGCGGTGTCGAGCTGGCACCGGAGGAGGCACAGGCGCATCTGGTGCTCGGCCTGGTGGCGGCCAGGATGGAGATGTTCGACCTCGCCGAGCGGGCGTACCGGGAGGCGCTGCGGCTCGACCCCGAGCTGGCCGCGGCGCAGCACAACATCGGGGTGATCCGGCTGGAGCAGCGGCGCTACGCCGAGGCGCTGGAACACCTCGCCGACGCCGCCGCGCTCGCCCCGGCCAGCGGCGACAGCGGGCGTACGGTCGGCGACGGGCTGCGCCGACTGCTGATGTACGGCGCCGGCTACACCATCGTGGTCTCGGTGCTGGTGGCGTGCCTGGCCGGGGGAAACCCGTTCGCGTCGCGGGTCTGGGCCGGACTGGCGGCGGTGACCGGTGGGATCCTGGTGTGGCGCTTCGCCCGCCGGGTGCCGACGATGGGCCGGGGGCGGCTGCCCGACCTGATCCGCTCCGACGGGCTGCTGGCCCTCGCCGTCTACGCCGTGATCGCCGGTCCGTGCCTGATCCTGCTCTACGCGTTCGTCGGGTCCCCGTGGCCGCTGGTGCTGGCGCTCTTCACCTCCGCCGCTACCGAGCTGGCGGTGCTCTTCGGCTGGTCACCCGCGAGCGGACGCGACTGACCCGGCACGGAAATGCTTCCCGGACCGGTCAGGCGGAGGGTGGGCGGCCGGACCAGGTCCAGGCGTAGCCGGTGTCCTCGCAGGAGAGCGCGGGTGGGCAGAGGTCGAGCGGGCGGAAGGTGTCGACCATGACCGCCAGCTCGTCGAAGCTCTCCGCCCCGATGGCCCGGTCCGGGGCGCCCGGCTGCGGGCCGTGCGTGAAGCCGGCCGGATGCAGCGAGATCGAGCCCTGCTCGATCCCGGAGCCCCGCCGGGCCTCGTAGTTGCCGCCGGTGTAGAAGAGCATCTCGTCGGAGTCGACGTTGTGGTGGTTGTAGGGCACCGGGATGGCCAGCGGGTGGTAGTCGACCTTGCGGGGCACGAAGGAGCAGATCACGAAGTTGGGGCCCTGGAAGGTCTGGTGCACCGGCGGCGGCTGGTGGAGCCGGCCGGTGATCGGCTCGAAGTCGTGGATGGAGAACGCCCACGGGTAGAGGTGCCCGTCCCAGCCGACCACGTCGAAGGGGTGGTTGGCGTAGACGTGCCGGGTCCAGCCCCGGCGGTGCTGGACGTAGACCTCGACGTCGGTCCCGTCGACCAGCAGCGGCGCATCCGGGCCGCGTACGTCCCGCTCGCAGTAGGGGGCGTGTTCGAGGAACTGGCCGCGTACCGAGAGGTAGCGCTTGGGCGGGCCGATGTGCCCGGTCGCCTCGATGGTGAGCATCCGCACCGGCACCGGTGCGACCGGCACGACCCGGTAGAGCACCGAGGTCGGGATGATCACGTAGTCGCCGGCGGTCACCCCGAGCACGCCGAAGGTGGACTCGATCCGGGCGGCGCCGGACTCGACGTAGAGGCACTCGTCGCCGACGGCGTTGCGGTAGAGCGGGGAGGGCTGGTCGGCGACGACGTACGAGATCCGGACGTCCTCGTTGGCCAGCAGGTGCACCCGGCCGAGGACCGCGTCGGTGCCGGCGCCGCCGTCGAGCTTGTGGGTACGCAGGTGGCGGGGCTTGAGCGGCAGGTTCGGCACCCGGGTCGGCGCGCCCGGCGGGGTGAACTCCTCGGCGGCGACGATCGCGGTCGGCAGATGGCGGTGGTAGAGGAGGGACGAGTCGGACGAGAAGCCCTCCTGGCCCATCAGCTCCTCGGCGTAGAGGCTGCCGTCGGGTTGCCGGAACTGGGTGTGGCGCTTCCGGGGCACCTCGCCGATGCTGCGGTAGTACGGCATGATCGCCTCCCTTTTGTCCCAGTGAACGGGCAAGAACGTCCGATAATCGGACGGTGTTGTCCGCTAGTCGTAGCGTCCCGTAAGTTCTCTGTTCGTGTCAACGCAGGTGCCCCGGCTCTTCGCCGGGCTGGTGGACGACGCCGCCGTCTTCCCGCCCGGCAGTGCCACGCTGCCCGACGCGGTCGCCGCGCACCGCCGGCACCGCAGGGCCTGGTACGCCCCGCTGGTCGGCCCGCTGCTGCTGCCCGCCTCGGCCCTGTCCGAGCTGTCGGCGCTGCTCGACGACGGCGAGCGGATCGAGGTCGGGGTGATCGGCGACGTGCCGGTGCCGGAGCTCTATCCGCTGTGCGGCCGGACCGATCCCCGGATCCGGATCCGGCAGGTCGAGATGGCGGTCGCCAAGCGCGGCGAGGACCCGCTGCCCGGCCTGGCCGCGCTCGCCGGGCTTCCCGCCCGGCTGGACGACGCGGACGTCTACGCCGAGATCCCGCTCACCTGGGGGCTGCTCGGCGCCCTCGACCGGCTGGCCGAAGAGCGGGCCGCCGGGAGGCGGATCGCGGCCAAGTTCCGCACCGGCGGGCTCGCCGCCGAACTCTTCCCGACCCCGGTCGAGCTCGCCGCGGTGATCGGCGCGTGCCGCGACCGGGAACTTCCGTTCAAGCTCACCGCCGGGCTGCACCACGCGATCCGGCACATCGACCCGGAGACCGGCTTCACCCACCACGGCTTCGTCAACGTCCTGGCCGCCGCCGCCGTGGCGTGCTCCGGTGCGGAGGTGACCGGGGTGGCCGAGGTGCTGGCCTCGACCGATCCGGTGCCGCTGGTCGAGGCGGCCCGGTCGCGGCGGGACGAGCGGCGCCCGCTCTGGATCGGGTTCGGGTCGTGCAGCGTGATGGAACCGCTGATCGACCTGGTCCGGCTGGGCCTGGTGAACGGAGGCTTCGAGCCGTGACAGTCGAGGAGCTGACGTGACAGTCGAGGAGCTGACGTGACCTGGGTGGCCGAGGCGATCGGATCGCCGTACGGGGTACACAACCTGCCGTACGGGGTCTTCCGGGCGGCGGGGCGGCCGCCCCGGATCGGCGTACGGATCGGAAACTCCGTGCTCGACCTCGACGGCGCGGAGGCGGCCGGGCTGATCCTGGCCGGCGGCGCGCTGCGGCAGCCGAACCTGAACGCGTTCCTGGCGCTTGGCCGGGCACAGTGGACGACGGTCCGGACCCGGATCGTGGAGCTGCTGACCGAGGAGGAGCACCGGGCCGCGGTGGCGCCGCTGCTGGTCCCGCTCGACCGGGTCGAGCTGGAACTCCCCTTCGCGGTCGCCGACTACGTCGACTTCTACTCCTCGGAGCACCACGCGGCCAACGTGGGGCAGATCTTCCGGCCGGGCGGGGCGGCGCTGCTGCCGAACTGGCGGCACCTGCCGGTCGGCTACCACGGCCGGGCCGGCACCGTGGTGGTCTCCGGCACGCCGGTCGTCCGCCCGGCGGGCCAGCGCAGCACCCCGGACGGGCCGGTCTACGGACCCTCGACCCGGCTGGACATCGAGGCCGAGGTCGGCTTCGTGGTCGGCGTACCGTCGCCGCTCGGCGAGCGGGTCGGGGTGGACGACTTCGCCACACACGTCTTCGGGGTGGTACTGGTCAACGACTGGTCGGCCCGGGACATCCAGGCATGGGAGTACCAGCCGCTCGGGCCCTTCCTCGGCAAGTCGTTCTGCACCTCGGTCTCGCCCTGGGTGGTGCCGCTGGAGGCGTTGGCCGACGCCTGGGTGCCGGCCCCGGAGCAGGAGCCGGCGGTGCTCGGCTACCTGCGGGACGTACCGCACCTGGGGCTGGACCTGCGGCTGACGGTGGATTGGAACGGCACGCGGGTCAGCGAGCCGCCGTTCGCCGGGATGTACTGGACCCCGGCACAGCAGCTCGCGCACCTGACCGTCAACGGGGCGGCGCTGCGTACCGGTGATCTCTACGCCTCCGGCACCGTCTCCGGCCCCCGGCGCGACCAGGTCGGCTCCTTCCTCGAACTGACCTGGGGCGGGGCGGATCCGGTGAAACTGGCCGACGGTTCGACCCGGACCTTCCTGGAGGACGGTGACACCGTCGTCATCGGCGCCACCGCTCCGGGGCCGGACGGCACCACGGTCGGCCTCGGAGCGGTCGCCGGGACGGTCGCACGAGGTGTGCGATCGTTCGGTGGCGGCGGGTAACAGGATTCTTCCGTAGCGTTACGGGACCCTTTATCGCGCGTTGACTTACCCAGGCGGGTACAAACCCGTTATCAAGTGTGATTCACCTTGAAAGGGTACGAAAATGTTCAACGCGGGAGCCGCTCGCTGGCGCAAGAGCAGCCGTTCCAACGACCAGGGACTCTGCATCGAGGTGGCCGACAACCTGCCCGGGGTCGTCGGCGTGCGTGACTCGAAGGACCCGGCCCCGGTCCTCTCGTTCGAGCCGGCCAGCTGGGCGGCGTTCGTGACCGCGACCAGGACGGGCGCGTTCGGAAGCTGACGACTGGCGTAGGACGGCCGGTCGTGGTGCGGACGGCCGGTCGTGGTGCGGACGGCCGGTCGTGGTGCGGACGGCCGGTCGTGGTGCGGACGGCCGGTCGTGGCGCGACGGCCGGTCTGGTCCGTCCGGAGCAGATCCCCGAGCCGACCAGGCCGACGCCGGTGATTCAGGGGCGGCTTCCGAACATCGTCCTGTCACGTTCTGATCACTCTGCGCCGGCCCGGGCTATGGGCGGCCTCTCCCACGCCGTACCGTGGTATCCGGGGAGGTTCCCATGTCGACGGTGACGTTCAGCAGGCTGATCGAGGCGCCCGCCGACGAGCTGTGGCGGGTCTTCACCGACCTGCCCGCGCGCCCCCGCTGGCTCTGCCACGTTCACGCCGTCGAGGTGCTGGCGACGGCCCCGGGCGGGACCGATCCGCCATCCGCGCTGGGGGCGGGCGCCGGGGCGGGCGCCATGGCCGCGCCGGGGCCAGGCGCCGGATTCGGGATCGGCACGGTCTGGCGGGAGCGCCGGACCGGGCCGGACGGCACCGGGATGGTCGAGGAGTTCGCCGTTCGGGAGGCGGCGCCGCCCCGACGACTCGTGATCAGCTCCTCCGGCGACGGGGTGGACTACCTGACGACGTACACCTTCATCCCGGTCGAGGCGAGACGGTCCGGGCGGCGGCGGAGCGAGCCGCGACGGCCGGGCCGCGGTCGCACCGTGCTGACGGTGAGCCACGAGGGCGTGCCCACCGCCCGGTACGGCCGGCTGCTGGCGGTGGTCTTCGGCGGGCTCGCCGCGCGGGCCGGAGAGGGCGCCCTCCGCCGGGACCTGGCCGACCTCGCGACCGCCACCGAGCCCGGCCGGATCGACCCGGCCACGGCCGCCTGACGCACCTCCCCGCCCGCGCGGTTCGCGGGCCGCACGGACTTCCCTGACGGGTGGCGGCGCCGCCCCGTGCCGGGTGGCGCGCGTTCGCCGACCAGCTGCCGTAGACCTCCGCTGACCTGGTGAATCTGGGCTCGGCGCGGCGCCGGATCGCGCACCTGCCGGGCGATGGCCGGGCGCTGGTCGATAGGGTTCCGGGCGGAGGTGTCCGGGCATGGCAACGCCGAACGGCGCGCGGACGTGGCTGCGGACGGCGATCGCCCTCGCGGTGGCGGTGCTGCTCGTGGCCGGGTCCGCCGTGGTCGTCCATCGGGTGCTGGCACCCGCCGAAGTGATCACGCCGGCCAGGGGCGACCATCCGGTCCCGGTGAGCGTCCGACCCGGCGTGGTCGGCACGCTGAACGCGGCACCGCTCATCGTCGACGACCGGCTCCGGGTCTACGCCACCACCCGGAAGGTCTGGGCCGACCAGCCGGTCGACGCCCCCACCCGGCGTACGCCGTACTGGTCCTACCGGCGCTGGCCGGCGCAGGTCGCCGGGGTGGTGGCTGACGGCACCACCGTGGTGACCCGCTGGTCGGACGGCGAGCTGGTGGCGCTGGACGCCCGGACCGGCACGGTCCGCTGGCGCGCTTCGGGGCCCCGCCCCGGGCACGGCTACCTCGGCCGGCGCACCGGAGCCGCCACCGTGTACGCACCGACCGGCCTCCACACCGCCCGCAGCTCGGCCGGGCGGGGAGTCCTGGTGGTCGGCGAGACCGCCGACCGGCGCGGGATCGACCTGGGCACCGGCCGGCAGCTCTGGCGACTCTCCGCCGATCCGACCTGCCACCAGGGCGAGCCGGGCAGCGGTCCCGACGGCGAGGCGGCCGCCGGAGCGGGCGAGGGGGTGACGACCACCGCCGGCCTCTTCGCGGTCGTCGACGTCTGCGCCGGAGCACGGCAGGTCGACTTCTACGACGTGGGCACGGGCGCACTCGCCAACCGATGGCGGCCCGACGAGGTGAACCGGCCCGGTGACGCGGACCCGCCCATCGAGATCGCCCCGGTCGGCTGCGTGGCCGGCCGCTCCGGGTGTCGGGCCCTGCGGACGGTCGGCGGCGGGGTGACCCGGGGCTGGCTGGTCGACGGGGTCCGCCCGGTGCCTGCCCCGGCCCTGGACGCACCGGAGGCGGTACTGGTCGACGGGATCGCGGTGGCGCCGGACGGGGCCGGGCTGGTGGCCCGTTCGGCGCGGACCGGCGCCGAGCGGTGGCGCTGGTCCGGTATCCCGACGCCGACGCCGACGCCGACGCCGACGCCGACGCCGACGCTGGAGACGGAGCCGGAGCGCGCGGCCGGTCCGGCTCGACTGATCGCCACCCAACCGGGGCGGGTGCACCTGCGTACCGGGGGCGGGGACCTGGTCACCCTCGACGCGGCAACCGGGGCGGAACGGTCCCGCTTCCCGTTCACGTACGGCCGGGACTCGACGACCTGGTCAGCCGGATTCGCGTACGCGGCCGGCGGCTTTGTCACCGTCGAGCGGCTGGCCGAGCCGGTGGACCCGGCGGCCGGGGACGACCGCTACTACCTGGCGGCCCAGCCGGTGATCCTGGCCGGTACCTGAGTCCCGGCTACGGGTCGCCCGAGCCCGGGCCCACCCTGGCGACACGTCGTCGCCGGTGGTGCAGGCGGCGGGCGACCACGAAGAGCGCGGCGGCCACGAGCAGACCGACGACGAGCGAGCTGCCGAGGATCCCCCACGGGGTGCGCAACGGCGCGAGCAGCGGGCTCGGCTCGCCCACCTTCCCCGGATCCGGGAAGGTGACCTTCCCGGCGGCGGTCCGCCGCACCGTGCCGCTCTCCAGGGCGACGTCGATCTTCCACGGTCCGTTCGGCAGTTCGCGGGGGAACCGGACGGTGACCGCCCCGGCCTCGCCCGGTGCGAGGGTCGTACCCTGGACGACGTCGAACGGCCCGGCGCGTGTGTCGGCGGGACCTTCCGACAGCGACACCGACCCGGCGAGGTCCAGCGCCCGCTGTCCGGTGTTGTCGACCCGGATGGCGACCGACGGCACGCCGCGCACGTCGCGGGTGGGCACGAGTTCCCCGATCCGGAAGTCCGACGGAGGCTCGCCGCCGAGACCGACGTCGAGATAGACCCGTACGCCGACCCGATGGATCTGGGTGACGTTGGCCGAGGTCTGGTTCGGGGAGGTCGTCGAGGCCCAGATCACCGCATAGCGCTCGCCGGCCGGCGCGGGCGGCGGCACGTCGAGGGTGGCCTCGACCCGCGTCTCGGCGCCGGGCGCGAGGTCCACCCGGGTCCTGTCCAGCGAGATCCACGAGGTCAGCTCGTTCTGGGTCCGCCCCTCCCCGAACCGGAACCGGCCCTCCTCGATGGTGGCCGCCGCCGGGTAGAGGTCGATCCGCTGCTTCCGGTCGGAGTTGTTCGCCACCCGCAGGTTGCGCCGGATGAGTGTGCCCGGCGGCAGGTGGTCGACGATGTGCCGCTGGGCCCGAGGATCGGCACGGCGCTCGACCGGGGCCTCCAGCAGTTGGATTCCGATCGTTGCCGGATCGGGTGCCGGAGCCGCCTCGCCGGCCCGGGCGGAAAGCCCGGTGCCGGCGAGGCAGGAGACGGCGAGGAGCAGTCGTGCGGCGGCTCTCCCGCCGCTACGCCACCGAATGCGTCACCGTCCCGGTGTAAACGCCCGCCACGTTGTCGAGGGGGACGTTCACCACCAGGGTCGGGTTCCAGGACGCACTGTTGTTGCCGGTGCCGCCGGCGTGGGTGAACGCGGTGAGCGGTGTGGTGGTGTCGAGCGGAGCCGCCGCTCCCGCGTTGGCCTGCCCGGGGGTGAAGGTGCCGTTGCCGGTCGTGGCGGTGGCCGGGCCCGACCAGTAGTCGATCTCGGAGGCCAGGATGGTCTCGCTCGCGGTGCCTGTGCCCGTGGTGAAGTCGGTGGAGGTCACCGTGGCGGTCCAGGAGGCGTCGTCGGAGGCCCGACCGTCGGTGACGGTGACGGACCCGAGTTGCCCCTCGATTTCACTGCCGGGCGCGCCGGTGCCGAGGTCGGCGGTGGCGGGCACGGTGATGTCCAGGGTGCCGGCGAGAATTTCGAAGGTGACTTCGGTGTCCCCGGTCGGTGCCGCCGCGGCGGGGGCGGCGATCAGTCCCGCCGCCAGCAGGGCGGCGGAGCCGACCAGCAGAGTTCTGGTGATGCGCACGTTTCTCATCCAATTCGTGTCGATTTTTCGGCAGAGTCTGCGGGGCGGTGGATCGCCCGACAGCGCGAAAATACCCAGAAGAGGCGGAGATATAGCGCAAAACCCACAAATCGGCTAAACGGCGCAGGGGCCCCGTGAGTGGTTGTCGCGAAGGCGCGTAACCCCGCCCGGGCGACGCGAGCCGCCCGGGCGAGAGGTCCCGCGTCTAGAGCGCGGAATCCGCGGCGGCCAGGAAGGCGTCGTTCTCCGCCGGGGTGCCGACGGTGACGCGTACGCCCTCACCCGCGAACGGTCGGACGATGATGCCGCGCGCCTCGCACGCCTGCGCAAACGGCACGGACGCGGCGCCCAGCGGCAGCCAGACGAAGTTGGCCTGGCTCTCCGGCACGCCCGCGCCGCCAGGGCCGCCAGGGCCGCCCCCGCCGGCAGGGCCGGCCGGCAGGCGCTTGCGTAGCGCCTCGATCATCCGGTCCCGCTCGGCCACCACCAGCGCGCAGCGCCGCCGCATCTCGGCGGCCTGTGCGAGCGCGGCCAGGGCACCGGCCTGCGCCGCCACGCTGGCCGAGAACGGGGTCACCACCTTGCGTACCGCCGCCGCCACCTCGGGGTGGCCGACCAGGAAGCCGATCCGCAGCCCGGCCAGCCCCCATGCCTTGGAGAGGGTGCGCAGCACCACGACGTTCGGCCGGTCGCCGTAGCTCACCAGGCCGTCCGGCACCTCGGGGTCGGTGACGAACTCCCGGTACGCCTCGTCGAGCACCACCAGCACGTCGTCCGGGACCGTGGCGAGGAACCGGTCCAGCTCGACGCGGCGCAGGCTCGTACCGGTGGGGTTGTTCGGATTGCAGACGAAGATCAGCCGGGTCCGGTCGGTCACCGCCGCCGCCATCGCGGCCAGGTCGTGCCCGTGGCCGGCGTCGTTGGGCACCCGCACGCTGGTCGCGCCGCTGGTCGCCGCGATTATCGGGTACGCCTCGAAGGAGCGCCACGAATACACCACCTCGTCGCCGGGCAGGCAGCTGGCCCGGACGAGGTGCTCGGCCAGCGCCACCGACCCGCAGCCGGTGGCGATCCGTTCCGCCTCCACGCCGTAGCGCTCGGCCAGCGCGGCCCGCAGCGCCAGCACGCCCATGTCCGGATAGCGGTGCGCACCGGCGACCGCCTCGGCGACCGCCTCGGCAACCCCGGGCAGCGGGCCGTACGGCACCTCGTTGCTGGCCAGCTTGATCGCCTCCGGCAGCCCCAGCTCCCGGGCCAGGTCCGCCGGGCTGCGCCCCGGCACGTAGTTCGGCAGTGCGTCGAGGTCGGCCCGGGTCAGCCGGGGAGCCCCGGAGCGCCGGTCGGGGGCGGAACTGGTCGGGCCGGTCATGACGCGGGGCCTCCAGAGCGATCGTTCGGGGTGGGTTCGGGCGGCGAGCCGGCCCGGGAAGGGAGCCGGACCACCGCCGTCTGCCCCCGCTTGTCGTGCAGGGACTGCCGTAGTGGTCGGTCGAAGAACGCGAGTGCGCAGTCGACGAGCTGGATCAGGAAGCCGATGCCGCAGCAGCTCCAGAGGAAGACCGGCAGGCCGAGCATGTTCCACCGCCGGAACGACCGGCCGAAGCCCAGTTGCTCGGTCTCGGCCAGCGCGACGACCTTGATCCCCATCACCCGCTTGCCAAAGGTCTGCCCGGAGTTTGCCACCGACGGGACCTCGTAGGCGAACCAGAGCGCGGCGGCGATCAGCAGGATGACCACCTGTAACCCGTCGGCCTGCGGACTCGCCTGGGGCAGGCCCTCGGTCGTCGACTCGCCGGCCATGGCACGCCGGAAAATCTCCCGGGTCACCGGCTCGACCTCCTGCACGAACCGCCAGACGAACCAGCCGTTGACCAGCACGTTGAGCAGCAGCACCAGGCCGATGTCGATCAGCCGGGCGAGCACTCGGGCGCCGAGCGGGGCCAACTCCAGCCCATGCGGCCGGGGCGGTGGCGCCGCCCAGTACGGCCCCGGCCAGCCTGGCGGCGGCCCGCCCGTCGGCGTTCCGCCCGGTGGAGGGCTGCTGACCGGCGGGCCGCCCCAGGGCGCCGCAGGCCCGCCGGGGGCGCCCGGCGGCGCCGGTGCGCCGGCCGACGACGCCGGGGTGGCGGGGGAGCCTGGTGCCGCCCCGGCGCCACTCGTTGGCGCGGGGACCGGCTCGGGCTCGTCGGCCGGCGGCGGCCCGGGCGGCGGGGTGGCACCGGCGGGCAGCGACGCGCCGACCCAGCCCTCTCCGTCCCAGTACCGCTGGGTGGTTGGCTCGGCGGGGTCGGCGTACCAGCCCGGTTCCACCGTCACCGGAACGACCTCGGTTGCGTCCTGACATTCACGCTGAGACCTTAACCACCACTGCCCTGAGTCACCCAGGACAGTGTCACAGGTTTCCGCGTGCCTCTTGTTCCCGCTCGATGGCCTCGAAGAGCGCCTTGAAGTTTCCCTTGCCGAAGCCGAGCGATCCGTGCCGCTCGATCAGCTCGAAGAAGACCGTGGGGCGGTCCTGCACCGGCTTGGTGAAGATCTGCAGCAGGTAGCCGTCCTCGTCCCGGTCGACCAGGATCTTCCGGGCCTTCAGTTCCTCGATCGGGGCGCGCACCTTGCCGATCCGGGCGCGCAACTCCGGGTCGTCGTAGTAGGAGTCCGGGGTGTCCAGGAACTCGACGCCGGCCGCCCGCATCGCGTCGACGGTGGTCAGGATGTCGTTGGTGGCCAGCGCGATGTGCTGGGCACCCGGGCCGCCGTAGAACTCCAGGTACTCGTCGATCTGCGACTTGCGGCGGGCCACCGCCGGCTCGTTGAGCGGGAACTTGACCTTGCGGGTCCCGTTCGCCACCACCTTCGACATCAGTGCCGAGTAGTCGGTGGCGATGTCGTCGCCGACGAACTCGGCCATGTTGGTGAAGCCCATCACCCGGCGGTAGAACTCCACCCACTCGTCCATCCGGCCGAGTTCGACGTTGCCGACGACGTGGTCGACGGCCTGGAAGAAGCGCTTCGGCTGCACCCCGGAGTCGATCATCGGCTGCCGGTCCACGATCGGGCCCTGGGCCACGAAGCCGGGCAGGAAGGGCCCGCGGTACCGGGACCGGTCGACCAGTGAGTGCCGGGTCTCGCCGTAGGCGGCGATGGTGGCGATCCGGATCGTCCCGTGCTCGTCGGTGACGTCGTACGGCTCCGCCAGGCCGGTCGCGCCCTGCGCCATCGCGTGCGCGTACGCCGCATCGACGTCGGGCACGGTCAGTGCGATGTCGAGTACGCCGTCGCCGTGCCGGGCCACGTGGTCGGCGTCCGTCGCGCCGGGCCGGACGGCTCCGGTGAAGACGAACCGGGCCGAGCCGCTGGTCAGCACATACTCGGCATGGTCCCGGTGACCCTGCTCCGGCCCCCGGTACGCGACCCGGGTCATCCCGAAGGCGGTCGAGTAGTAGTGCGCGGCCTGCTTCGCGTTGCCGACCATGAACCGGATGTGGTCGATGCCCTGCACCGGGAAGGGGTCGGTGCCGTCGTCGTGCGACACGGCCCCGACGAGCCGGTCGACGTCGATGTCGGAGTCCAGCTCCGAGCCGGCGGTGGACGGCTGGTGGAGTGCGCTGGTCATCGTCCTACCTCCCTGGGTGCCGCGGCCGGCCGGCGGCGCGGCCGTCTTCCCCGCAGCATCCGTTGCGGTGCGAACCTGGGCAACCCATCCGCGAAACGCTGGTCAGGTTGTGCATTTGGTATGGTGAAAAACCATGAGCACTGTGCAAGATGTGCAGCTCGATCGGCTTGACGTCCGGCTCGTCGACCTGCTCGACGCCGAACCCCGGATCGGAGTGCTGGAGTGCTCCCGCCGGCTCCAGGTGGCCAGGGGCACCGTGCAGGCCCGGCTGGACAAGCTGCTCGCCCGGGGGGTGATCTCGGGGCTGGGGCCGCAGCTCGACCCGGCGGCGATCGGGTTCCAGGTGACCTCCTTCGTGACGCTGGAGATCAACCAGCGGCACGGTCACGACCCGGTCACCGCGCACCTGGGCGGCATCCCAGAGGTGCTGGAGGCACACACCATCACCGGCTCCGGCGACGTGCTCTGCCGGATCGTGGCCCGCTCCAACGCCGACCTGCAACGGGTGCTCGACCGGATCGTCTCGCACGAGGGCGTCGCCCGCGCCTCCAGCATCATCGCGCTGGCGGAGAAGATCCCCTACCGGGTACTCCCACTCCTCCGCTCCGCCGTGGGATAGAAGGAAGGGCCCCCGCTTATCGCTTTCTGTAGAAGAAGGGCCCCCGCCTAACCACCGTCGGCATCCGCGACACGGACAAATCGCCTTAGCGGCCTTGCGGGACGATCTCGTTTACGGTAGCCGGATGGCGAAGGGGAGCGCCCGGGGCAGCCTGATGTCCGCCCTGGCCATCGCGCTGATCGCGGTGATCGTGCTCGCCGCGACCAACGTCTGGAACCCCTTCCCCGGTGTCTGGGACTGGGTCAACCGCGACGAGCCGATCTCCGACCCGGACGTCGTCTGGCAGCAGCGGATCGGCGGTACGCCACAGAGCGTGACCATCGCCGGCAACGCCGTCGTGATCCGCTACCGGACCCGGGTCGAGGCCCGCAGCCTCGCCACCGGCCTGCGACTGTGGGAGCGCAAGGCCGACTGGGCCGCCGTCGCGGGAGGTGACCGGGACGCCGTCGTCGCCGCCGGCAAGCTGTTGAGCAAGGGCTACGAACTGCTCGACCCCGAGACCGGCGCGGTACGCCGCAGCGACAACTCGGCGGTCGGCGTCTGGACCTACCGCAACGCCCTGCTCGACGCGCGCTGCCGGGAGCCCCGGGACTGCACGCTCACCGCCTGGGACCCCCGGGGCAGCACTCCGATCTGGACGACGTTCCTGCCCGGCGTGGAGACCGGCCCGCTCGCCGGCAACCCCGACACGCTCGGCACCCGGCGGCTGACCGCCCGGCAGGTGGACGACGGAGCGAGTGGCCCGGTCGAGATGCCGCCGCTGCTCGGGCTCTCCGTCGACGGCCGGGTGCACATCGTGGACACCGCGACCGGCCGGGTGATGCAGGACGTGGAGCCGGGCCCCGAGGACCGGATCGTGGTGGTCGGCGGGCGGATGCTGCGGATCGAGGCCCGGGCCGCCGACGGCACCTGCTACTTCACGGTGACAGCCCGGGACCCGACGACCGGGCAGGAGGTGTGGCGCCGGGACGGGCTCAACCTGCGTACCGCCGACGGCGCCGGGTGCGCCCAGCGCGAGGACCCGCAGGGCGGCGAGAACGTCTTCGTCGGGGTCGCGCCGGACGCCCGGGAGACGGTCGTCGACGCGTACGACGGCCGGGTGCTCTGGTCCGGGCCGAAGGGCGAGAAGCTGCTCGCCGTCGACGACCGGTACGCGCTGTCCCGCTCCGCCGACGGGCGGTCGGTCATCGGCAGCGAACTCGCCATCGACCGGGCACGGTGGACCCGGCCGCTCAACTCCGACGGCAGTGCCGCGCTCACCCGGTACGCCGCCGTGCTGGTCGACCGCCGTCCGGACCGGATCGTCGCGCTCGACCCGCGCAGCGGCCGGGAACTGGCCAACGTCCGCTCGTCGGCGGAGGTGCTGGCGGTGGGTCCGGCCGGGATGGTGATCGGCGAGGGGCGCGACATCGGCTATCTCCGGTTCGCCGGGGTCTCGACCGGCGGCCCGGCCCCGACGGCCGGTCCGGGCGGCCAGGAACCCGATCCGGGCACCGAGTGCGGCGGCCCCAAACAGCCCGAGTGTCCATCCGCCAGCGACAAGGACGGCTGACCCGGCCGACCCGCCCGGGGCGGGGGTGAGAGCGGC
Organism: Plantactinospora sp. WMMC1484; assembly: GCF_049315195.1. Taxonomy (NCBI): domain Bacteria; kingdom Bacillati; phylum Actinomycetota; class Actinomycetes; order Micromonosporales; family Micromonosporaceae; genus Plantactinospora; species Plantactinospora sp. WMMC1484. The sequence goes on along the minus strand of NZ_CP186055.1, from coordinate 762,689 downwards.
ATCCCGGCTCCGATGAGAGCGGCATCGCAGGGGCGACCCGGCGGGTGCGCCGGGCCCGGCCCGCTGCCCTAGGCTTGCCGGCTATGAGCAGTGGCGCGCCGTTCTCGTACTCCCCCCTGTTGCCCCTCGGCGCCGACCAGGCCGAATACCGACTGGTCACCGACGAGGGCGTGGACATGGTCCACGGGCCGGGTGGCCGGCGCTTCCTGACCGTCGAGCCCGCCGCGCTGACCGCGCTGACCGCCGAGGCGATGCACGACATCGCCCACTTCCTGCGGCCGGCGCACCTCGCCCAGCTGCGCGCCATCATCGACGACCCGGCGGCGTCGCCGAACGACCGGTTCGTCGCGCTGGACCTGCTGCGCAACGCCAACATCGCGGCCGGCGGTGTGCTGCCGATGTGCCAGGACACCGGCACCGCGATCGTCATGGGCAAGCGGGGCCGGCACGTGCTGACCGACGGCTCCGACGACGAGGCGATATCCCGGGGTGTCTACCAGGCGTACACCCGACTGAACCTGCGCTACTCGCAGCTCGCCCCGCTCACCATGTGGGAGGAGCGGAACACCGGGAGCAACCTGCCGGCCCAGGTGGAGATCTACGCCGAGGACCCGGACGGGCACCCGGACGCGTACAAGTTTCTCTTCATGGCCAAGGGGGGCGGGTCGGCCAACAAGTCCTATCTCTACCAGGAGACGAAGGCGCTGCTCAATCCCACCCGGATGATGCAGTTCCTGGAGGAGAAGCTGCGGCTGATCGGCACCGCCGCCTGTCCGCCGTACCACCTCGCCGTGGTCATCGGCGGCACCTCCGCCGAGTACGCCCTAAAGACCGCCAAGCTCGCCTCCGCGAAATACCTGGACAACCTGCCGACCTCGGGCTCGATGCGGGCGCACGGCTTCCGCGACCTGGAGCTGGAGGCCGAGGTGCTGGAGCTGACCCGGCAGTTCGGCATCGGCGCGCAGTTCGGCGGGCGCTACTTCTGCCACGACGTCCGGGTGGTCCGGCTGCCCCGGCACGGCGCCTCCTGCCCGGTCGCGATCGCGGTCTCCTGCTCCGCCGACCGCCAGGCGATGGGCAAGATCACGCCGTCCGGGGTGTGGCTGGAGCGGCTGGAGACCGACCCGGCGCGGTTCCTGCCGGACGTCACCGACGCCCAACTGGAGCAGGGCGCCGAGGCGGTCCGGGTCGACCTCAACCGGCCGATGGACGAGATCCGGGCGGAGCTGTCGAAATATCCGGTGAAGACCAGGCTCTCCCTGACCGGCCCGCTGGTGGTCGCCCGGGACATCGCGCACGCCAGGATCGCCGAACGGCTGGACGCGGGCGAGCCGATGCCGCAGTACCTGCGCGACCACGCCGTCTACTACGCCGGCCCGGCGAAGACCCCCGAGGGCTACGCCTCCGGCTCGTTCGGGCCGACCACCGCCGGCCGGATGGACGCGTACGTGGACAAGTTCCAGGCGGCCGGCGGCTCGCACGTGATGCTGGCCAAGGGCAACCGCTCCGGCCAGGTGACCCGCTCCTGCCACCAGCACGGCGGGTTCTACCTCGGCTCCATCGGCGGCCCGGCGGCGCGGCTGGCGCAGGACTGCATCACGCACGTCGAGGTCCTGGAATATCCGGAGCTCGGCATGGAGGCGGTCTGGAAGATCGAGGTGGTGGACTTTCCCGCCTTCATCGTCGTCGACGACAAGGGCAACGACTTCTTCGCCGAGGTGACCAAGCCGGTACTGACCGTGGGACGGCGCTGAGCTTCGGGGGGCGTCTTGTAGTGCACTTGAATTTCACCGTTGTGATTTCAAGTTGCGGACCGAAAACTTGACCACGTCGCCGCCGTGATGGAACCGCCAACGGAACGCGGTTGGTTCGGCCTCGAACTGCGCTCTGGTCTCGGTCCCGCCGAGGACGAGGCGGGTTACCGAGAACGCACCACTCACCCTCGACAGTAGAAGATCCGGAGATCGTAGATGGCAGTCGGTCCCTGCCCGGAGTCGCTCACCGACAACTTCAAGACATACCATCAGGTGGGACGTGAGCGGCGTGGTTGAGTGGCCACGTGGCGGGCGACCTTGAGGCAGCGTCGGAGGCGTACAGGGCCGCGCTCCAGCGAGTACAGGACGGGCTCGCGGAAGTCACCTCGGCCCGTGCCGACGTGCCGAGGGTGCGCGAACGGCTGGCCGCCGCGATCGTGGCGGCCTACCGGAACGGCCGGCGGGTCGGCGAAATCGCGCGGGTGACCGGGTACGGCCGCGAACAGGTCCGGCGGATCTTGCGAGCCGGGGGTGTGGAGCCCGGCGACACTGGAACCGCTGACCCCTGAGCGTCGAGAACACCGGCAGGCCCCGACGCCGAGGTGGTCGAGCATGCTCGTTGCCGTCGATCGGTGAGCGGGCACGCGAAGCCACCCGGCCGGCCGAAAGAAGGGCGGGCCGGGCGCAAAAGGACGTACGGCGTCGGCCCGTCGGGCGGCGTTGACCGACGGACGACGCTGTTCAGCTCCGCGTCAGGCGGCGCGTTGTAGGGCGCTGGTGCGGACCAGCACCTGCCGCTCGGGGCCGATGCTGCCGTCTCCGAGCAGCTCAACCCCGCGTAGCGACAGCCACTCCAGACGTGGGTGGCTGCCAAGGTCCGCGCTGACCCCGGTGACCCGGAGGACGAGCGGACCGCTTCCATAGCAGTAGTCGGACTCGGCGAACTGCAACACGTCCCCGGCGGCCGGCACCGGCCGGGACTTTTCCGATCTCGCAGAGGCGTCCATGTCTGGCGTCTCCCTCAGGTGTGGATGGCGGCGAAACCGCTGCTCCGACACGGTGCGTCCGTCGCCCCCACGGGCCGGCGGACGCACCGCCCCCGTCGATGTGTCTCACCTGTGTCGTGCGTCCCACCGGACAGTTTGTGCGCTCTCGCTCTCGATCCGCTGCCAGCCCGCTATCAAGTCGATTCTGCTGCGCGTGATTGACGGGTTACTCTGCTGCCGGATGCGACCTCGGTCAGGAGCGGGCATGCGGTTCGGGATCCTTGGGCCGCTCCAGGTGAGCGGCGGTGAGTCGACGGTGACCGCTGGCCGGGACAGAGTGGTCCTGGCGGTGCTACTCCTGCATGCCCCGAGAGTGGTGCCGGTCGACGAGCTGGTCGACGCGGTCTGGGACGACGACCCGCCGGTCACGGCGCGGGGGCAGTTGCAGACGTGTGTCTCCCGGCTGCGCCGGCTGCTCTCCGCCGCCGGAGTGCCCGGCGAGACCATCGTCACCGGCCCGGCCGGCTACCGCATCGTGCTCGGCCCGGACGACCTCGACGCCCAACTCTTCGAACGGCGGGTCGCCGGGGCCCGCGCCGCCGCCGCCGAGCAGAACTGGACGGAGGCACGCGAGGGCTACCAGGCGGCCCTGGCGCTGTGGCGCGGCCCCGCGCTCGCCGGCATCGCCGGTACGGCGGTCCGCCGGGGTGCGGCCTCGCTGGACGAGCAGCGGATGCTGGCGATGGAGGACGGCTTCGAGGTCGAACTGCGACTCGGCCGCACCGGCGACCTGGTCGCCGAGCTGACCGAGCTGGTGGAGCGCCATCCGTTGCGGGAGCGGCTCCGGGGTCAGCTGATGCTGGCGCTCGCCGACAGCGGTCGCCGGGCCGAAGCGCTCGCGGTGTTCCGGGCCGGCCGGGAGATCCTCGCCGGAGAACTCGGCATCGAGCCTGGCCCGGCCCTGCGGGAGATCCACCGGCGGGTCCTCGCCGGCGAGGTCGGACCGGCCGACGGCGAGCAGCCGGCCCGGTCACCGGTACGCTGCCTGCCCCGGGCCATCGAGGACTTCACCGGCCGGCACGAGACCGTCGCCCGGCTGTGCAAGGAGATCGAGGACGCCGGCCCGAACTTCTCCCCCGTGTACGTCATCGACGGCATGGCGGGCAGCGGCAAGACGGCGCTCGCCGTACACCTGGCCACGTCGCTCGGGAACGCCTACCCGGACGCGCACCTCTTCGTGGACCTGCACGGGCACAGCGTGCACAGCCCGCTGCCGACGAGCGTGACGGTCGCCACGCTGCTGCGACAACTCGGCGTGCCCGGTGAGCGGATACCGGCCGACCTCGCCGACCGGCTGGCGCTGTGGCGCACCGAGCTGGCCGGCCGGCGGGCGCTGCTGGTGTTGGACAACGCGGCCAGTACCGCCCAGGTCGGTCCGCTGCTGCCGGCGGCCCCCGGCTGCCTGACCCTGATCACGAGCCGGCGCCGGCTGATGGGCCTGGACGGCGTACGGGCGCAGTCGCTGACCGTGCTGGAGCCGGCCGAGGCGGTGGAGCTGCTGGCCCGGATCGTCGGCCCGGAGCGGGTCCGGGCCGAGCCCGAGGCGGCGGCGGACGTGGTGCGGCGCTGCGGCTACCTGCCGCTGGCGATCCGGCTCGCCGGCGCCCGGCTGGCGCACCGCTCGCGCTGGCGGGTGGCGGACCTGGCACAGCGGCTCGGCGACGCGGACCGCCGGGTGCTCGCCGAGTTCGCCGTCGAGCACCGGACCCTGGCGGACGCCTTCGCGCTGTCGTACGCCCAACTCCCCGAGCCGGTGCAGCGGAGCTTCCGGCTGCTGGGCCTGTTTCCCGGCGTGGAATACGACCAGTACGCCGTGACCGCGCTGACCGGGCTGCCGCTGGCGGTCGCCCGCGAGCACCTGGACGAGATGGTCGACGCGCATCTGGTCGACGAGGTGGAGGCCGGCCGGTTCCGCCTGCACGACCTGGTCCGGGAGTACGCCGCCGAGCTGGCCACGGTGGTCGGCAGCGAGCCGGAGCGAAAGCACGCCCTCGAGGCGCTGCTCGACTTCTACCTGCACACCGCCGCCTCGGTGAGCCAGGTGCTGGAGCCGACCGGAAACCTGCGGATGGCGGTGGCGGGGCAGCCCGCCCGGCCCGACCTGGTCGCCGCCGCCGCCGGCAACGGGCGTGACTGGCTGGAGGCGGAGCGCCGCAACCTCGTCGCACTGGTCCACCTCGCCGTCGAGGAGGGTCTGCACCGGTACGCCTGGCAGCTCGCCCGGGCCAACTGGCGGCAGCTCTATCTCGGCGGCCACCTCGACGAGCTGATCCAGTCGCACACCGACGGTCTGCGCGCGGCGGAGGCGCTCGGCGACGACACCGGGGTCGCCATCATGCACAACTATTTGACCTCGGCGTACTTCCGCCTCGGCGAGTACCAGCGCTCGGTGGAGTCGCTGCGGGTCGTGATCGCCATCTGGGAACGGCTCGGCGACGTCGCGGGGCAGTCGGTGGCGACGGTCAACCTCGGCCTGCCGCTGATGATGCTGGGCCGGACCCGGGAGGCGGTGCACTACCTCGAACTCGGGCTGGCGCTGGCCCGGCGTACCCCGGGCTGGCACGCCCTGCCGAACGCCCTGACCAACCTGGGCAGCATCTATCTGGCGGTCGGCCGCTACGCGGACGCGCTGCGGGTGCTGCGGAACCGGCTCTTCGTCGCCCGCCAGATCGGCAAGATCGCCCTGGTGGCGGACACGCTCGGCTCGATCGGCGCGATCTACGCCCGCCAGGGGCAGCACGACCGGGCACTGCGCCAGATGTACGCGGCACTGCGGGTGCAACGGGCCCGTGGCAGCCCCTTCCACATTGCCGACCTGCTCAACGAGATCGGTGACGTCGAGCGGATGTGCGGCCGGCCGGAGGTGGCGGTGACCCGGCACCAGGAGGCGCTGACCGCCATGCGGGACGCCGGCGACCGGGCCGGCGAGTGCACCGCCCGCAACCTGCTGGGCCGGGCGATGCTGGTCCTGGGGGACACCTCCGCCGCGATGGAGCTGCACCGGCAGGCGCTGCTCGCCGCCACGAAGATCCAGCTCCCGTACGAGCAGGCGCGGGCGCTCGACGGGCTGGCCGACTGCCTGCGCTCGACCGACCCGGTGGCCGCCCGGTCGTACTGGACCAGGGCGCTGGGGCTGCTGATCCAGATCGACTCCCCGGACCAGCACGAGGTGCGGAGGCGCCTGCGGGAGGTCGAGTGACGGGCCCGACCGGGCAACCGGTGACGGCGATCATCTGCGGGCCGGCCCGGTGCGGGGCAGGATGGAACGCGTGACCACTCCAGAGGCGGCCGGCTACCGGATCGAACGCGACACGATGGGCGAGGTGGAGGTGCCTGTCGACGCGCTGTGGCGGGCCCAGACGCAGCGCGCGGTGCAGAACTTCCCGATCTCGGGGCGCGGGCTCGAACCGGCGCACATCCGGGCGCTGGCCCAGATCAAGGGCGCCGCGGCGATGGTCAACGCCGAACTGGGGGTGATCGACGAGGAGGTCGCCCGGGCGATCGCCACCGCCGCCGCGCACGTCGCCGACGGCGGCTACGACGACCAGTTCCCGGTCGACGTCTTCCAGACCGGCTCCGGCACCTCGTCCAACATGAACGCCAACGAGGTGATCGCCACCCTGGCCGCCCGGGAGCTGGGCCGCGAGGTGCACCCCAACGACGACGTCAACGCCGCCCAGTCCAGCAACGACGTCTTCCCGTCCTCGATCCACCTGGCCGCGACACACGCGGTCGTGCACGACCTGCTGCCGGCGCTGCGGCACCTCGAGTTCGCGCTGGAGTCCAAGGTGGACGAGTTCGCCGAGGTGGTGAAGGCGGGCCGGACCCACCTGATGGACGCCACCCCGGTGACACTGGGCCAGGAGTTCTCCGGCTACGCCACCCAGCTCCAGTACGGCATCGAGCGGCTGGAGAGCTGCCTGCCCCGGCTCGCCGAACTGCCGCTCGGCGGCACCGCCGTCGGCACCGGGATCAACACCCCGGCCGGCTTCGCCCCCAGGGTCATCGAGAAGCTGCGTGAGATGACCGGGTTGCCACTGGCGGAGGCGCGCAACCACTTCGAGGCGCAGGGTGCCCGGGACGCGCTGGTCGAGGCCAGCGGCCAGCTCCGGACGGTCGCGGTCGGCCTCTACAAGATCGCCAACGACATCCGTTGGATGGGCTCCGGCCCCCGGGCCGGCCTGCGCGAGTTGCAGATCCCCGACCTGCAACCCGGGTCGTCGATCATGCCCGGCAAGGTCAACCCGGTGGTCTGTGAGGCGGTCCGGCAGGTCTGCGCCCAGGTGATCGGCAACGACGCCACTGTCGCCTTCGCCGGCTCGCAGGGCGACTTCGAGCTGAACGTCATGCTGCCGGTGCTGGCCCGCAACGTGCTGGAGTCGGTCCGGCTCCTCTCCGGGGTCAGCCGGCTCTTCGCCGACCGCTGCGTGACCGGCCTGGTCGCCAACGTCGACGTGGCACTGGCGTACGCCGAGGGCTCCCCCTCGGTGGTCACCCCGCTCAACCGCTACCTCGGCTACGACGAGGCGGCGTCGATCGCCAAGGAGGCGCTGGCCAAGGAGCTGTCGATCCGGGAGGTGGTGCTCGCCCGGGGCCACGTCGAGGCGGGTCGGCTCACCGCCGAGCAGCTCGACGAGGCGCTCGACGTCCTCCGGATGACCCACCCGTGAGGATTGGCGGGGTCGGACCGTGCCGGCGCCGGCCGAGCGCGGGAACGGGCTAGCCGAGCGCGGCGGCGATCTCGGTGGCGGCGGCCCGCACCCGGACGCCGGCCTGCGCGACGTCCAGCGGGGCGAGGGCGACCACCCCGACGCTGGCCTCCAGCCCCGGCACCCCGAGCACCGGCGCCGCCACCCCGTACGCGCCGGACTGGAGTTCGCCGCTGCTCGCGACCGGGTCGGTCCGGCCCTCGCGGCCGGCCAGGATCGCCCGGCCGGCAGCGCCGCGCTCCAACGGATGCCGGGTCCCGGTCCGGTACGCGACGTGGAACGCCGTCCAGCTCGGCTCCACCACCGCCAGCGCCACCCCCTCGGTGCCCTCGACCACGGTCAGGTGCGCGGTCGCCCCGGTCTGCTCGGCGAGCCGGCGCAGCGCCGGCAGCGATCCCTCGGCGAGCAGTGGCTGTGCCCGGCGGGCGAGGTGCAGCAGGCCCGCGCCGAGCCGCAGCCGGCCGCCCGCGTCGCGGCGGAGCATCCCGTGCTCGGTGAGCGTGCCGAGCAGTCGGTAGACCACGGCCCGGCCGACACCCAGCCGGGCCGCAGCCTCGGTCACGGTGAGCCCACCGGTCGCGTCGGCGACCAGGTGCAGCAGGCGCAGGCCCCGGTCCAGCGTCTGCGCGGTCTCGCCGGCTCGGGCGGCGGCTGTCTGCGCGGTCTCGCCGGTCCGGCCGGCGGTCCCGTCCACCGGGCCGGCCGCGCCGCCACCGGCCGTCGCTCCCACACCAGGCAGCGTACGGCCGCAACGGGCTGCGGTCCCAGCGGGTGGCGCGGTCGGCGGGGGTCGCGCAGGGGCCGCGGGGCGAGCCCTGCCTGGCATCGGTCGGTACCCTTGTACGGTGACGCTACGCCTGTACGACACCACCACCCGATCGGTGCGGGACTTCGTCCCCAAGCACGTCGGCATGGTGGGGATCTACCTGTGTGGTCTCACCGTCCAGTCCGCGCCGCACATCGGCCACCTCCGGGGCGGGGTCAACTACGACGTGCTGCGTCGCTGGCTGCTGCGCAGCGGCTTCGAGGTGACCTTCATCCGCAACGTCACCGACATCGACGACAAGATCCTCGTCAAGGCGGTCGAGCAGGAGCGCCCGTTCTGGTCGATCGCGTACGACAACGAGGTGATCCTCGGCGCCGCGTACCGCAGCCTCAACGTGCTGCCGCCGACGTACGAGCCGAGGGCGACCGGGCACGTCCCGCAGATGCACGAGCTGATCGAGAAGCTGCTCGCCGAGGGGCACGCGTACGTCGCCGACGACGGCTCCGGCGATGTCTACTTCGATGTCCGGTCATACCCGGACTACGGCTCGCTCTCCGGCCAGCGGCCGGACGCGACGCAGACGCAGATCGCCGACGAGGCGGCGGAGCGGGGTAAGCGTGACCCGGCCGACTTCGCGCTCTGGAAGGGCCTCAAGCCGGAGGAGCCGGCGGACGCCGCCTGGCCGTCGCCGTGGGGGCCGGGCCGGCCCGGCTGGCACATCGAGTGCTCGGCGATGTGCTGGCGCTACCTCGGTGCCGAGTTCGACATCCACGGCGGCGGCCTCGACCTGACCTTCCCGCACCACGAGAACGAGCAGGCCCAGTCCCGGGCAGCCGGCCTGCCCTTCGCCCGCTACTGGGTACACCACGGCCTGCTCAACCTCGGCGAGGCCAAGATGAGCAAGTCGCTGGGGAACGTCGTCGACCTCGACCACGTCGCCTCGATCGGGATCCGTCCGGTCGAGCTGCGCTACTACCTGGTGGCGCCGCACTACCGGTCGCGGATCGACTACTCGGACGAGTCGCTGCGCGAGTCCGCGGTGGCGTACCGACGGGTCGAGGGCTTCGTGCGTCGGGCCGCGGACCGGGTCGGCGCCGGCGGCCTCGGCGAGCTGCCCGCCGGGTTCGGCACGGCGATGGACGACGACCTCAACACCTCCGCCGCCGTCGCCGTGCTGCACGACGTGGTCCGGGACGGCCAGATCGCGCTGGCCGGCGGCGACGACGCCGGGACCGCGGCCGCGCTCGCGGTGGTACGCGGGATGCTCGACGTCCTGGGACTCGACCCCCTCGACCCGGCCTGGGGTGGGGACGGGCAGGATGGTGAGCTGCGGTCCGTGGTCGACTCGCTGGTGGCGCTGGCCCTCGAGCAGCGGGCACAGGCCCGCAGCCGCCGGGACTGGGCCGCCGCCGACTCGGTGCGTGACCAGCTCAAGCACGCGGGCGTGGTGGTCGAGGACACCCCGCACGGGCCGCGTTGGACGATCGGAGAACAGGACTGATGCCCGGAAACTCGCCCCGGAAGGGGCGTCGGGTCACCGCCAAGAAGGGCGCCACCACGGGCTCCGGAGGCAAGAACCGGGGTGCCCTTGCCGGCCGGGGAAAGACGCTTCCGGCCGACGAGCGTCCCTGGCACAAGGCATACTCCGGCACCGAGCAGGTGCCCCAGCGCACGGCGTGGAAGCAGCAGAAGGAGCGCCGGGCCGCCGCCGAGGAGGGCCGGGCGCCGAAGGTGGGCGTACCGGGGAGCAAGGACACCACCTGGGGTGCCGGTGGCGCCGGCACGAAGAAGGGCGGCCGCAGGTCGACCACCGGGCGGGGCGCCGGTGGGGCCGGCGGGCGGGGCGCGGCCGGTGCCGGGCGTACCGGCGGCAAGCCCGCCCCGCGTCCGGGCGGTCCCCGGGTCGCACCGGGACGCCGCTCCGCACCCGCCCGGGACGCGGCCGAGCTGCTGGTCGGGCGCAACCCGGTGCTGGAGGCGCTGCGTGCCCAGGTCCCGGCGACCGCGCTCTACGTCGCGCAGGGCATCGACATCGACGACCGGGTGAACGAGGCGGTACGCACCGCCGCCGACCGGGGCATCGCGATCCTGGAGGTCAGCCGGGCCGAGCTGGACCGGATGACCGGCGGGGTGCTGCACCAGGGCATCGGCGTGCAGGTGCCGCCCTTCGCCTACGAGCCGTTCGAGGACCTGCTGGCGGCGGCGCTGGAGCACCCCACCCCGCTGCTCGTCGCGCTCGACGGCGTCACCGACCCGCGCAACCTCGGCGCGGTGATCCGGTCGGCGGCGGCCTTCGGCGCGCAGGGGGTCTTCGTACCCGAGCGGCGGGCCGCCGGGATCACCGCGACCGCCTGGCGGACCAGTGCCGGCGCGGCGGCCCGGGTGCCGGTCAGCCAGGTGACCAACCTGACCCGGGCGCTCAAGCTCGCCCAGCAGGAGGGGTTCCTCGTGGTCGGGCTGGACGCCGACGGCGAGACCGACCTCTACGGCCTGGAGGCGGCGGTCGGCCCGCTCGTCGTGGTGGTCGGCTCCGAGGGGCGCGGGCTGTCCCGGCTCGTCGGCGCCACCTGTGACCTGCGGGTGAGCATCCCGATGGTCTCCGAGGTGGAGTCGCTCAACGCCAGCGTCGCGGCTGCGGTGGCGCTCGCCGAGGTCGCCCGCCGCCGCCTGTCCGCCGCCTGAGCCAATCCATGGCAGGACAGGACGGGGGCCACGGACTCGGCGTCGATCTTGGGACCTCGCACACGGTGGCGGTGCTGCGCTGGCCCGACGGGCGGACCCGGCCGCTGCTGCACGACGGGCAACCGATCCTGCCGTCCGGCGTCTTCCTCGACGCGGCCGGCCAGCCGCACGTCGGGCGGGACGCGCAGCGGCTGGCCCGGGCCGACCCGGGCCGCTACGAGCCGAACCCCAAGCGGCGGATCGACGAGCCGGCGGTGCTCCTCGGGGACCGGGAGGTTCTCACGGTGGAGCTGCTGGCCGCCGTGCTCGGCACGGTGGCCGGCGCGGCGGTCGAGGCGGTCGGGTTCCTGCCGCCGGCCGTGCTGACCTATCCGGCGACCTGGGGAGCCCGCCGCCGGGAGACCCTGGCCGCCGCCGTCGCCCGAGCCGGCTGGCCCCCGGTGGCGGCGGGTGGCACGCTGCTGGTGCCCGAGCCGGTCGCCGCCGCCCGCTACTTCGCCGACGTGTTGTGCCGGCCGGTGCCGGTCCGGTCGGCGCTGGCGGTCTTCGACTTCGGCGGCGGCACCCTGGACATCGCCGTGGTCCGCAACGAGGGCACCGGGGCCGGCGGCCGGACCCGGTTCGCGGTGGTCGGCGCGGGCGGGCTCGGCGACCTCGGCGGGCTCGACCTCGACGAGGCGCTGGTCGAGCACCTGGGCCGGACGATCGGGGCTGCGGACGCGTCGGTCTGGGAGCGGCTCGTTCGGCCGGTCACGGCCAGCCAGTGGCGCGGCCGACGGCAGTTCTGGGACGACGTACGCGGGGCCAAGGAGATGCTCTCCCGGGCGGCGACCGCGCCGGTGCCGGTGCCCGGCGTCGAACAGGCGCTGCACCTCACCCGGGACGAGCTGGAGAGCGTCATCACCCCGCTGCTGCGCCGGGGTGTCCTCGAGGCCGCCTCGGTGATCGCCCGCTGCGGGCTGAGCGTCCACCAGCTCGCCGGGCTCTTCCTGGTCGGCGGCTCGTCCCGGGTGCCGCTGGTGGCCCGGCTGCTGCACGCCGAGCTCGGGATCGCGCCGACCGTACTCGAACAGCCGGAACTGCCGGTCGCCGAGGGCGCGCTCGCCGAACTCCCGGTGGCGGTGCCGGCGATGCAGGGCGGCGCCGGGATGCCGACCAGCCCGGCCGCCGTCGGCGGCGCGCCCGTCCCCGCGCAGAACCGGGGTCACGCCGCCGCCCCCGTCGCGGTGGTCGCCGCCCCGCCTGCCGGGCCGACCCCACCGGGTGGTCCGACCGTGCCGGCCCGGCTGCCCGGTCCGGTACGCCGGCCGGCGGTCTGGATCGGCGCGGGCGCCCTGCTCGCGCTGGTCGGAGTGGTCGTCACGGCGCTGCTCTACCTCAACCGGGAGCCGTATCCCGGCATCGACTTCGCGCCGTTCACCGAGGTCGACCGGATCGCCATCCGGGAGGAGAACCCCTCCGCACTCTTCACCGCCACCGCGGGGAAGCGGGCCTACGTCGCCTATCAGCGGGCCGACCAGCGGCTGGAGATCGCGGTGCTGACGGCCGGATCGGCGAAGGTCGAGCGGTGGTTCACCACCGAGGTCGCCGCCGAGCGGTGGGCCTGGATCAAGGCGCTGCCGGAGGTGCTGCTGGTGCGGGCGGATGCGATCACCACCAGCGCGCCCCGGGACGTGATCGCCTTCGACCCGGCCAGCGGCGAGCAGCTCTGGAGCCGGTCGGTCCGCGGCGACGACGAGCTCTACTTCTTCGACGACCACGTCGTGCTGCTCGACGCGACCGCCGACGCCCTGGTCGGGATCGACGCGCGCAGCGGCGACGACTGGACGCTGCCGAGCCCGAAGGGTGACTACGACAGCGACTCCGCCGTCCATCCGGTGCGGACCGCGCCGGAGGTGGGTGGGGCGGCCGAGCTGGACGGCGATCCGGCGCTGCCGAACCGCGGGGACGAGCCACGGCTCGTCCAGGTCGGCGCGGACGACTCGATCCGGGTCGTCGACGTGCGCAGCGGTCGGGTGCTGGCGTCCCGGCCGGGTGCCGCCGACACCGACGACACGGTGCTGGCCTACGAGGGGCAGCTCTTCGTCGCCCCGTCGAACGACGGCTACGGGCTGGCCCGCTACGACCTGGCCACCCTGGGCCCGCCGACCAGCATCTACACCGCCCCCGACAAGAGCCGCCGCCCGCTCGACCTGGAGCCCTGCGGCGAGCGGCAGGTCTGCCTGCTGGAGAACGCCGGCTCGGACGCCGCCAGCACCGAACTGCTGGCGGTCCGGACCGACGGGACCGGCAGCCAGGAGGCGGCCTGGCGCCGGGCGGTGCCGCAGGCGCGGGACCTGCAACCGGTGGGCGAGCACGCCCTGGTCCGGGCCAACCCCGGCAACCCGGTGTCGAAGCTCTTCTCCGCAGGCGGGGACGAACTGCTCGACCGGGACGGGGTGGCCGTCCGGGTCGACGGCGGCAACCTGCTGGTCTTCGCCGAGGATCCGGGTACGTACAGCCAGGACGCCAGCGTCGCCGGGGTGGTCGCCGGCTCCGGGGCGCTGACCGAGCTGGGCCAGCTCAAGCAGGTCAACACGGCCTCCTGCTCGTGGAACACCTCGGTGATCGTCTGCGGTGCCCGCGCCGAGTTCGTCGTCGCCCGGTTCACCGCCGCAGGGGCCTGAACGGGGCGCCGGACCGGCCTCGCCGTGGCGGGCGAGCCCGCTACGGGCGCGGGAAACTGTCCGGTCAGGGGGACGGTGATCCCGGCCTGATCGGGTACGATCCTGATCCACTGCGCGCCTGAACTGCGGTTTGGGGCTCCGTCCTGCCCGGATCTTCCGCCGAAGGTGAACATGACACCTCTGCTCTCGTCAGGTCGTCCCTCGCCCGGGGGCCGTTCGACGTGGTCCGCGATTCTCCTACTCACCACCGTGGCCGGTGCCGCCGCCGTGCTCGGCGCGCTGATCGGCTCCGGCTCGGCCGGTACGGCGCTGACCGTGCTGGCGGCGGCCGCCGCCGGGCTCTCCCTTGTGCTGCTGGTGACGCTGCGGCGCCGGCAGCGGGACGCCTGGGACGCCTTCGGCCAGCGCGAACGGGAGTTCGAGCGGCAGGTCCGCAGCTACCAGCAGCAGCTTGCGGAGCGGGAGACGCACTGGCGGAAGCGGGCCGAGGCGCGGTCGGCGGCGGTGGACAACGCCCTCGACCACCTGCTCCAGAATCGGCTTCCGGCGGTGCTGCACGGTGCGCCGATGCCCGCCGTAGCACGCGATCCCGAGCTCAGCGAGCGGACGGCCGGCCTCGTGGACGGGATCCTGGCAGAGGCGGCGAGCGCCCTGAAGCGTTCGGACGAGCGCGAGGAGTCGCTGCGGCTCGCGGTGGTCGCGCTCTCGCGGCGGGTGCAGACGGCGGCACACTCCATCCAGGAGCAGGTGTCGCTGATGGCCGACCGGCACCAGCACGACCCGGACGTGGTCGAGTCGAGCATGCGTGTCGACCATGCCGCCGCACAGCAGGCCCGGCACGCCCAGAGCCTCGCCGTGCTCTGTGGAGAGTGGCCGGGGCAGCAGTGGCAGGAGCCACTGGCCATGGTGGACGTGGTACGCGCCGCCTCGGCCCGGATCCTCGCGTACCGGCGGATCGAGGTCTCCGGTGACCAGGACGTGGCGGTCGCCGCCGAGGTGGTGGAGCCGGTCATCCACCTCGTCGCGGAGCTGCTCGCGAACGCCACCCAGTCCTCGCCGCCGGCCACCACCGTGCCGGTGACCGTCCGGCGGGTGCAGCGCGGTGCGGTCATCGAGATCGACGACGGCGGCATCGGCATGGACGACCATCGGCTGGAGCAGGCCCGGGAGACGGTCTCCGGGCGCCGTCCCGTCGGGCTGGCGGAACTGGGCGAGATCCCGCAGACCGGGCTCGCCGTCGTCGGGCACTACGTCCGCCGGCACGGGTTCCGCGCCGACCTGAGCGAGTCACCGTACGGCGGGGTGCGCGCCGTGGTGCTGATCCCGTCGAAGGTCGTCGAGACCGTGGAGCCGCCGGAGGCGGTCGCCACCCGCCGGCCGGCTCGGGCACCGGTGGAGTCGGCCATGACGCCGGACGAACCGGGGCCCGGGTCCGTCGAACCAGGGTCCGCCGAACCAGGGTCCGTCGAACCAGGGTCCGTCGAGACCGAAGCCGCCGCCCCCGGCTCGACGCTGCCCCGGCGGCGTTCCCGCCGTGGACAGGCCGACTCCGCCGGCCCGGACGGGACCGGCTCCGTCGCCGGAGACGAGTCCGCCGGGCCGGACGAGGTCGTGGCAGCGGCGGCGGAGCCGTCCGATCCGAGTCCGGAGCAGGCTGGCTCGTGGATGGGCGCCTTCATCGCAGGTGGCCGCAGCGGCGGCGACCCAGGCCCGGCGGACGCGCGCTGACCGCGACAACCCCGGAGGATGGGAACGATGAGCATGACGCAAGACCAGAACTGGATGCTGGCCGAGGTGGTCTCGGTGCCGTACGTCCGGCACGCCGTGGTCCTCTCCGCCGACGGCCTGGCGATGGTCCGCTCCGAGCACACCGACCAGGATGTCGCCGACCGGCTCGCCGCCGCCTGCTCCGGACTGCAGTCGCTGGGCCGCAGCATCGGCCGCGAGTTCGGCTCCGGCGGTCGTTCGCTCCGCCACCTGATGATCGAGTTCGACGGCGGTTACCTCTTCGTCCGGCGGGCCGGTGACGGCTCGCACCTGGCGGTGGTGACCGAGCCCGCCGTCGACCCGGCCCTGATCGCCCACCAGATGCAGACCCAGGTCAACCGGATCGGCGAGCGCACCCTCGCCACGTCGGCGCGTCAGGGCAGCACGGCATGACCGGGCACGGCGGGGCCGTGTCATGACGGCGCGGGCCGGGGATCGGCGATGAGTTCCTCCGACGAGCGGGGCGGCCACTACCGCGACTCGGCGCTGCGCCCGTACGTGCTGACGAAGGGGCGGGCCCGCCCGTCGCGCAACACCATCGGCGTCGACACGCTGCTGATCGCGACCGATCCGGCGCCGCCGCTGCCGATCTCGGCCGGGCGTCAGGAGCGTGCCCTGCTGGCGATGTGCCGGGGGCTGCTGTCACTGGTCGAGGTCGCCGCCCGGCTGGAGTTGCCGGTCAGCGTCGTACGCGTCCTCGCCAGTGACCTGGTCGACTCCGGCCACCTGACCGCGCGGGCCGGCAGTCCCCGTTCCGCGCAGCCGTCCACGGAACTACTGCAAGAGGTGCTCAATGGTCTCCGCGCACTCTGACGGCTACCTCCCCGGGACCGTCACCACATCGGTGAAGATCCTCGTGGTCGGCAGCTTCGGGGTCGGCAAGACCACGCTGATCGGCTCGGTCAGCGAGATCACTCCACTTCGGACCGAGGAGGTGGTGACCCAGGTCAGTGAGGGTGTCGACGACCTGCGCGGCGTGGACGCGAAGCGCACCACGACGGTCGCGATGGACTTCGGCCGGATCACGCTCGGCGGCAGCCTGGCACTGTACCTGTTCGGTACCCCCGGGCAGCGGCGCTTCTGGGACCTGTGGGAAGGGCTTGCCGAGGGTGCCGTCGGCGTACTGGTGCTTGTCGACACCAGGCCGGGCCGGCTGGAGGCCAGCTTCGAGGTCTTCGACCAGTTGGAACTCGGCAGCCAGTTACCGTTCGTGGTGGCGGTCAACCACTTCCCGGACACGGTGCCGCACTCCGCCGACGAGCTGCGTACCGCGCTGGACCTACTGCCGGAGACGCCGATCGTGGACTGCGACGCCCGGGACCGCGCCTCGGCCCTGACCGCGCTGACGACTCTCGTCCAGCACGCCCTCGACGTCGCCTCCACCGAGGAATCCGTCCCTGCCGCCGTTGCCAAGGAAATGGTGTCGTGACCACCCCCACCGCCGCACGCAGGCCACTGGCCGAGTTGACCGGGCTGACGCCGCTGGCAGCCACGACGGCCTGCCCCGACCCGCAACACGTCTTCGGGCGGCTCCGCGCCGAGCACGGCCCGGTCGCCCCCGTCGAGCTGGAACCAGGCGTGCACGCCTGGCTGGTGATGGGCTATCCGGAGATCCTCACGGTCACCCGGCAGGAGCAGCTCTACTCCTGCGACCCGAGCGACTGGTCGGCGCAGCACGACGGCAGCCTGCCGGCGGACTCGCTGCTGCGCCCGATGATGTCGCCCTACGACAATGCGTTCTTCGTCAACGGCGAGCGGCACCGCCGGCTGCGGGCGCCGATCGCCGGCGGGATGGCCGAGATCGACCAGCGGGCGATGCGCCGGGCCGTCACGGCGCTCTGCACCGACGTGATCGGCTCCTTCGCCGGCCGGGGTGAGGCGGACCTGGTCGCCGACTATGCCGCGATCGTGCCGGTGCTGGCCGTCGCCGACCGGTTCGGCCTGAACGCGGTCGAGAGCCATGAACTCCAGGCCGGCCTGGCGGCGATGTTCGCCTGGGGCGCCGACGCGCTCGCCGCCCGGGAACGCGTGATGAAGATTCTCGCCGATGTCCTCGCGGCCCGCCGGGCCGTGCCCTCGGACGACCTCACCACCTACTTCGCCGAGCACCCGAACCTGCGCGACGACGCCGAGATCTACGACACCATGGTGCTGGTGCTGGTCGCCGCGAACGAGAACACCATGAGCTGCATCGCCCAGACGCTGCGGCTGATGCTCACCGACGAGCGGTTCGCCGGACGGCTCCGGGGCGGGCGGCTCGGGGTGGACGACGCGATCGACGAGGTGCTGTGGCGGGATCCGCCGATGACCAACGCGCCGGCCCGGTACGCGCTGCGGGACACCGAGCTGGCCGGGCAGCCGGTCCGGCGTGGTGACGCGCTGATCCTCGGGCTGACCGCCGCGAACGCCGACCCCCGGATCCACACCACTGGCGAGCCCTGGCGGGAGGTGGGCAACCGGGCGCACCTCTCCTGGGGCGCCGGCCCGCACGCCTGCCCGGCGCAGGTCCCGGCCCGGCTGATCATCCGCACCGCCGTCGAGACCGTCCTGCACCTGCTGCCCGGCGTCCGGCTGGCGGTCCCGCCGGAGAAGCTGGAATCGGTCCCCTCGCCGTGGGGCCGGACGCCGCGCTCCATCCCGGTACGCTTCGCCCCGGTCGCGCGGCAGCAGCCCGCGACCGACTGACCCGACCGGGTCGGTGAGGGAGCGGTCCTACTCCGGCGTGCCCGACAGGGTGGATCCGGCGACGCGGCGGGTAGCCGTGTGCAGCCCGAAGAGGGTGTAGCCGACGAGCAGCGGGGTGAGCACCGGCAGCACCAGCGCGCAGAGCACGGCGGCGAGCGTGACCGTACCGGCGCTGGCGAGCAGGGCCACCGGCCGGGCCGCCGCGACCCGGGCCGCACCGCGTACGGCCCGACGCCAGCCCTGCCCGCCCTGCCGGCCGAGTCGCACCACGGTCAGCCCGGCGAAGCCGCCGGCGGCCACGGCCAGCGCGACGGTGACCGCGACCAGCACCGGACCGCCCGGCACGGCGCCCCGGCCCAACGCCAGCAGGTTCAGCGCGAGTACGCCGGCCACCACCCCGGCCACCGCCGTGGCCCCGGCGCCGGGCAGCAGCGTACGCCCGAATCCGCGCAGCGCCGCCCGCGCGCCGGGCCAGGAACCGGTCTCGATCCAGTGGTGCAGCGCGGCGCTGGCGGTGCCGACGGCGGCCCCGGCGGTGACCAGCGGCACCGCCGCCAGCGTGGTGACGATGCCGAGCAGCGCCAGGTCGGCCCCGTTGCGCAGGGTGTCCCGCCAGTCGGGCCGGGCCTCCGGGGCGGGCTGCTCCGGCCAGTTCGCAGTCATTCCCCGAGTCTGCACGGTGTCGGCCTCAGCCCTTCAGGCCGCTGGTGTTGATCCCCTGCACCAGCATGCGCTGGAAGGCCAGGAAGAAGACGAAGACCGGCAGCAGCGAGAGGACCGACATCGCGAACATCGGCCCGAGCGAGG
The DNA here is from genome assembly GCF_049315195.1 of Plantactinospora sp. WMMC1484. Taxonomy (NCBI): domain Bacteria; kingdom Bacillati; phylum Actinomycetota; class Actinomycetes; order Micromonosporales; family Micromonosporaceae; genus Plantactinospora; species Plantactinospora sp. WMMC1484. Next base: position 743,807 of record NZ_CP186055.1, on the reverse strand, counting down.
TCTGCCCGCTGGAGTCGATGAAGAGCCGCAGCCCGATCGGCACCGTGTAGCTGGTCGGGCTAGGCAGGTAGACGAGCTGGGTGAAGAAGTCGTTCCAGGTCCAGATGAACGAGAAGATCGCCGTGGTGACCAGGGCCGGCCGGCTCAGCGGCAGGATCACGTGCCGGAACACCCCGTACGGCGAGCAGCCGTCGATCTTGGCGGCGTCGTCCAGCTCACGGGGGATGCCGCGCATGAACTGCACCATCAGGAAGACGAAGAACGCCTCGGTGGCGAGCAGCTTCGGCACGATCAGCGGCAGCGGGGTGTCGATCCAGCCGAAGTAGTTGAACATCACGTACTGCGGCACGATCAGTACGTGGCTGGGGAGCAGCAGCGTGCCGATCATGATGGCGAACCACCCCTTGCGCAGCCGGAACCGCAGCCGGGCGAAAGCGTACGCGGCGACCAGGCAGGAGACCGCGTTGGCGACCACGGTGGCCAGGGCGATCACCGTGCTGTTCAGGAAGAACCGGCCGAAGCTGAGATTTCTGATGTAGCCCCAGCCGTCCGGGTAGTTGGCCCAGGTCACGTCCTGCGGGATGACCGAGAGGTTGCTTACCACCTCGGTCGGTGACTTCAGTGACGAGCCGACCATCCAGAGCAGCGGATAGAGCACGAAGCCGAGCACGCCGACCAGCACGAGGACCCGGACGACGCCCCGGGAGCGGCGGCGGGTCGCGGGGGCGGGGGTGGCCCGCACTGCCTGGACTGCCATCAGTCGTCTCCGTCGGAGTAGTGCACCCAGAACCGGCCGGTGCTGAAGAAGATCACGGTGATCACGGCGATGGCGAGCAGGAAGACCCAGCTCAGCGCTGACGCGTAGCCCATCCGGAACTCGCCGAAGCCCTGGTCGTAGATGTGCAGGGTGTACAGCAGTGTGGAGTAGACCGGGCCGCCGGTGCCGTTGCTGATCACGTACGCCGAGGTGAAGCCCTGGAAGCCGTTGATCGTCTCCAACACCAGGTTGAAGAAGATGACCGGGGAGAGCATCGGCAGCGTGACGTTCCAGAACTGGCGGAACCGGCCGGCGCCGTCGACCGAGGCGGCCTCGTAGAGCTCGGTCGGTACCTGCTTCAACCCGGCCAGGAAGATCACCATCGGGGCGCCGAACTGCCAGACGGCCAGCACCATCAGCGTCTCCAGTGCCCACTGCGGGTCGTTGACCCAGGCCTCGCCCTGAATCCCGAAGAGCCCGAGGAAGCTGTTGAAGGCGCCGTCGCCGCCGAACATGGCCCGCCAGACCAGGGCCAGCGCCACGCTGCCGCCGAGCAGCGAGGGCAGGTAGAAGAGGCTGCGGAACAGGCCGACCCCGCGCCGCTCGCGGTTGAGCAGCAGCGCGACGCCGAGTGCGGCGGCGAGCTTGAGCGGCACGGCGATCAACGCGTACGTCAGGGTGACGGTGACCGCGTGCCAGTACGCCGGGTCCTCGCCGAACATCCGACGGTAGTTCTCCAGCCCGATCCACTCGATCGCGTCCCAACTGGAGAGCACGTCGTAGTTGGTGAAGCTCAGGTAGAGCGAGAAGAGCATCGGGAAGGCGGTGATCGCCATCAGGCCGATCAGCCACGGGGACAGGAAGACGTAACCGGCCACGCCCTCGGCGCGGTGCCGCCGGCCGGCCCGGGTCGGCCGGCGCGGGGTGGCGGCCGGCGCCGCGTCACCGGGACGCGGCTCGGCCGCCGTGGATACAGCCACGGGGGTGTTCTCCTCTCGGACGCTCCGGCCGGGGGCGGGGACCGGCCGTGCCGTCCCCGCCCCCGGCCGGACGGTCAGCCGGCGAGGGCCGCCTGGGCCTCGGCGAAGAACTGCTTCGCCGCGTCCTCGGGGGTGGCGCGGCCGTAGGTCACGCTCTCCGCGATGTCACGCAGCTTGTTGCGCAGGCCACTGTGCCCCTTCGGCGGCGGCGTGGGCGCCGGACCGAACTTGGGGGCCAGGGCGTTCTCGAAGGCCACGGTCGTCTTCAGCGCCGGGTCGGTGAGGGTCGCCTCGATCGCCTTCCGGGTCTCCATGTTGGCGGGCAGGCCGCGGTCGACCCCGAAGATCTTGGCGACCTCCGGGTCGTTGACCAGGAAGTTGATGACGTCGGCCACCACCTCGGGGTGGTCGGTGCTGCGCGAGCCCGCCCAGTAGAGCGAGGCCCGCGCCCACTGACCCTTCGGGTCGCCGGGGTACGCCACCATGCCCAGCTCGTTCTTGGTGGCCTTCTGCAGCTCACCGAGCTGGTTGGACCACATGAACGAGGTGGCGGCCTTGCCGGTCACCACGAGTTGGGTGGCGACGCTGCCGGTGACCGCCTCGTGTACGACGTCGGCCGGCGGGGTGGCGTTCTTGGCCCGGGCCTCCTGCCAGAGCCGGAACCAGGCGGCGAGGTCGGCCTCGGTGAAGGCCAACTTGTTGCCGTCGTAGAACTCCTTGCCCTGGGCCCGCAGCCACAGCCACAGCGCCTTGTAGTCGGAGCTGGTGTCCATGGTGCCCCAGTACTTTCCGCCGCCCTTGGCGCTCACCTGTGCGGCCCAGTCGAAGAGCTGCTGGTAGCTCCAGCCCTCCTGCGGCTCGCCGACGCCGAGCTCCGCGAGCTTCGTCTTGTCGTAGATCATGGCCGGGGTGTTCTCCCCGGTGGCGACCGCGACCTGCTTGCCGTCGATCTGCCCGTACCTGGTCAGGCTCTCGGCGTGCTTGGAGAGGTCGATCTTGCCGTCCTCGACGTACGGGGTCAGGTCGAGGGTGACGTTGCGGCCCGCGTACTCGGCCAGGCCGTTGTCGTCGATCTGGAAGATGTCCGGCGCGTTGCCACCGGCCGAGATGGTGGCGAGCTTGTCGTAGTAGCCGTCGAAGGCCTGCCAGACGGCGTTGATGGTGACGTTCGGGTTCTTCTGCTTGTAGAGGTCGAGGGCCTGCTGGGTCATCTCGGCCCGGGCCTCACCGCCCCACCAGAAGAACTCGATGCTGACCGGACCGCCCGGCTCCTCCTCGTCGTCGCCACAGGCGGTGGCGGTGCCGAGGACGAGGGGCAGGGTGACCATCGCGGCGGCGATGCGGAGCAGGCCTCGACGGTGCAGCGTACGGTGGCCACGCGCGGCAGGCGCGTTTGCCGTCGGGGATGTGGCGGGGTGCATTGCGCTCACTCCTTGGCGTTAGGAGGCGACAACTTCGGGGGTGGCCGCGGTCGCGTCGCCCGGGTCCGGATGGCGGTCCGGACCCGGGTCCGCAGGAGCTGCCGCGCCGGGGCGATCGGCCTGTGCCGCCGCCCCGGACCGGCCGGCCGGACCGACCCCCGTCGAGTCGCGGATGACCAACTCGGTCTGCAGCGTTACCTGTGCGGTGGTGCGACGGTCGTCGGTGGTGCCGGTCCGTCCGCCGCCGCGCCCGGCGCGTGCGGAGAAGGAACCGTCGTGTTGCAGGAGCATGTCGACGGCCGTCCGTCCGGCGGCCGCGGTCGGCGTGGCCACCGTCGTCAGTTTGGGCCGGGTGAGCCGGCTCAGCGCGATGTCGTCGATGCCGACGACGCTGATGTCCTGCGGCACCCGTAGCCCGAGTGAGTCGAGCCCTTCCATCAGGCCGATCGCCATCAGGTCGTTGTAGGCGAGCACTGCCGTGGCGCCGGTACGGCGTACCTGCTCGGCCATTGCGACGCCGCCGCCCTCGGTGGGCGGGTTGGGGCCGAGCACGGTCAGCGTGGCGTCCGCGGACCGGGCGGCGGCGGTGGCCGCCCGGCGGATCTCCCGGTTGGTCCACGAGCCGCGGGGGCCGCCGAGCAGGGCGAGCTCGCGGTGCCCGAGCCCGGCCAGGTGTTCGACGGCGAGCCGGGCGCCCTGGCCGACGTCCATCACCACCGCCGGCAGGCCGGTGACCTGGCGATTGATCACGACCAGGGGCACCTCGCGGCTGAGCTGCTCGATCAGGCTGTTGCTCATCCGCGGACTGCAGAGCAGCACGCCGTCGACCTGCTTGGCCAGGGCGTGCACCAGGTCCTCCTCGACCGCCGGGTCCTCACTGGTGTCGGCGATGAAGATGTGGTAATCACGCTGCCGGGCCTGGCTCTCCGCCGCCTTGATCAGCGGTGGAAAGAACGGGTTGGCGATGTCGGCGATGATCAACCCGATGTTGTGGGTGCGCCCGGTGATCAGTGCCCGGGCGGCCCGGTTGGGCCGGTAGCCGAGGTGTTCGGCGCAGGCCAGCACGCGGTTGCGCGTCTCCGGGTTGACCAGGTGCGGTGCCGAGAAGGTCCGCGACACGGTGGAGATGTGTACCCCGGAGGCTCGCGCGACGTCGCGAATGGTGGCTGGCACGCAAGTCCTTCCCGTGGCTGCCGGTGTGTCTGTCGTCGGTGTGTCTGGCGTCACTTGGTTTGGTTGGCCAATTAATGCAAACGGTTGCTCAGGTGTCAACGGGGATCGGTTACGGCTTTGTTGCGTTCAGCAGCCGTGGGAGCACTCCCATAGGTGCAAAAAAGGGTAAAGGCCGCAGCTTTGTTCCGAGCCGTTGACGCGCGCCCCACGCGCGTGGTTACTTCTCCTGCAAACCTTTGCAGCCAACGGGAGGCGAGCTCGGATGTCGGTAACCCCGGGAAGGCAGCGCTTCGCCCTGGTCGGCACGGGTGCGCGGGCGGAGATGTTCGTCCGGGCCCTGGTGCTGGACCACCCGAACACGGCCGAACTCGTCGCCTTCGCCGACGTCAACCAGGCGCGGATGGACGCGCACAACAGGTGGCTCGCCGAACTCGACTTCGAGCCGGTTCCGACCTACCTGGCCAGCGAGTTCGCCTCGATGCTGGAGAAGGAGCGGGTCGACGTGGTCCTGGTGACCAGCGTCGACGCCACCCACGACGAGTACGTCGTCGCCGCGCTCCGGGCCGGCTGCGACGTGATCACCGAGAAGCCGATGACCACCGACGTGCCGAAGTGCGAGCGGATCCTGCGGGCCGTCGCGGAGACCGGCCGAAACGTTTCGGTCGCCTTCAACTACCGCTACAACCCGTTGCACGAAAAGGTCCGGGAGGTGCTCGCCGAGGGCGCCATCGGCGAGATCGGCTCCGTGCACTTCGAGTGGCTGCTCGACGTGCGCCACGGCGCGGACTACTTCCGGCGCTGGCACCGCGACAAGGCCAACTCCGGCGGCCTGATGGTGCACAAGGCGAGCCACCACTTCGACCTGGTCAACTGGTGGCTGGCCGCCAAGCCGGTCCAGGTCTACGCCGCCGGGCGGCTCTTCTTCTACGGTGACGAGGCCGGCCGGCGGCACGGCTACGCCCGCCCGTACGACCGGGCGCACGGGGCGCCGGCCGCCGCCGACGACCCGTTCGCGCTGCACCTGGCCGACCACCCCCGGCTGCGCGCACTCTACCTGGAGGCGGAGGCCGAGGACGGCTACCACCGCGACCAGAACGTCTTCGCTCCCGGGGTGACCATCGAGGACGACATGGCGGTGCTGGCCCGCTACGACAGCGGTGCCACCATGACCTACCACCTCACCGCCTACGCGCCCTGGGAGGGCTACCGGGTGATGTTCAACGGCAGCCGGGGCCGGCTCGAACTCGAGGTGGTGGAGAGCGACTTCGTCAGCCCGCAGGCAGCCGGCGAGCTGAAGGGTGCCGCGCTGCACGGCGTACAGGCCGCCGTGGAGGAGGGCTCGGCGCGGCTCACCCTGCGCCCGTTCTGGGAGCAGCCCCGCGAGGTGCCGGTCGCCGGTTACACCCGCACCGGCCACGGCGGTGCCGACGCCCGGATGACGGCGGTGCTCCTCGGCGGTCACAGCGACCCGATGAACCGGGCCGCCACCGCCCGGGACGGCGCCCTCGCCCTGCTCACCGGCCTGGCCGCGAACCGTTCCTTCGAGACCGGCCACCCCGTCAGCGTCGCCGACCTGCTCACCCTCTAGGTGCAAGGAAGGGCCCCCTGTACAACAGAAAACGATAACGGGGGGCCCTTCCTTACACCTCCGACCCGCAAGGAGTTGGCTCGTGTCCGCACCGTCTGACCGGCCCGATCTGCTCTTCCCGTCCGAGCCCGGGCAGCGGGCGATCGCCCGCGAGCTGTACGCGCTCGTCCGGGACAAGCCGTTGATCTCGCCGCACGGGCACGTGGATCCGGGGATCCTCGCCGACGACGTCGCGTTCCCGGACCCGGCGCGGCTGCTCGTCGTGCCGGACCACTACCTGACCCGGATGCTGCTCAGCCAGGGGGTGAGGCCGGCCGAGCTGGGGGTGCCGGCGGTGGACGGCGGGGCGGTGGAAACCGACGGGCGGACCATCTGGCGACGGTTCGCGGCGCACTGGCACCTGTTCCGGGGTACGCCGAGCCGGCTCTGGCTGGAGGAGACCTTCCGGAACGTCTTCGGGGTGACCACCCGGCTCTCCCCGGAGACCGCGGACGAGATCTACGACGCGATCGCGGTGCAGCTCGGGCAGCCCGAGTTCCGGCCCCGGGCGCTCTTCGAACGCTTCAACATCGAGGTGCTGGCCACCACCGAGTCACCGCTGGACGACCTCGGCCGGCACGCCAAGCTCGCCGCCGACGGCTGGGGCGGGCCGGGCGGACGGGTGGTCACCACGTTCCGTCCGGACAACGTGGTGGACATGGAGTTCGACGGCTGGGCCGACAACGTCGTACGCCTCGGCGAGGTGGCCGGGGAGGACACCGGGCGGTACCCCGGATACCTCGCCGCGCTGCGGCGGCGGCGCGAGGCGTTCATCGCTGCCGGGGCGACCTCGACCGACCACGGACATCCGACCGCGCTGACCCTGCGGCTGAGCGAGGCCGAGGCGGCGACCCTCTACGAGCGCGGCCTGCGCGGCGAGGCGACCGCCGAGGACGCCGAGGCGTTCCGGGCGCACATGCTGGTCGAGTTCGCGAAAATGTCCATTGAGGACGGGTTGGTGATGCAGCTGCATCCCGGCTCGGTGCGCAACCACAACCGCCAGCTCTACGTCAGGCACGGCCGGGACGTCGGTGGCGACATCCCGCAGGCCACCGAGTACGTGCACGCGCTCACCCCGCTGCTCGACGCGTACGGCAACGACTCCCGGCTGCGACTCGTCGTCTACACCCTGGACGAGTACACCTTCACCCGGGAACTGGCCCCGCTGGCCGGCGGCTATCCGGCGCTCTACCTCGGCGCGCCCTGGTGGTTCCTGGACTCGCCGGAGGTGCTGCGCCGGTTCCGCGAGGCGGTGACCGAGACCGCCGGCTTCTACAACACCGCCGGGTTCGTCGACGACACCCGGGCGTTCTGCTCCATCCCGGTACGCCACGACGTGGCCCGGCGGATCGACGCCGGCTTCCTGGCCCGGCTCGTCGCCGAGGAGCGGCTGCCGCTCGACGAGGCCGCCGAGACCATCGTCGACCTCGCCTACCACCTGCCCAAGAAGGTCTTCAAGCTCGGGAGTGCCGACCGGTGAGCGCGAGGAATGGGCGAGCGGAGCGAGTGAGTCCCGCAGTCGCGAACGAAAGGCAAGTTCAGTGAACGTGACCATCACCGGCGTCGACGTGCACGACGTGCGGTTTCCGACGGCGGCAGCCGGGGACGGGTCGGACGCGATCAACCGGGGCGACTACTCGGCCACCTACGTCGAGCTGCGCACCGACGCGCCGGACGGGACCGTCGGGGCGGGGTTCACCTTCACCAACGGCCGGGGCAACGAGATCACCTGTGCGGCCGTGCACGCCCTGGCCCCGCACCTGGTGGGGCGGACGACTGCCGAGATCGCGGCCGAGCCGGTGACGTTCTGGCGGTCGCTCACCGCCGACGTGCAGCTGCGTTGGCTCGGGCCGGAGAAGGGCGTCATCCACATGGCGGCCGGCGCACTGGTGAACGCGGTCTGGGACCTGCGGGCCAAGCTGGCCGGCAAGCCGATGTGGCGGCTGCTCGCCGAGATGCCGACCGAGGAACTGGTCCGCAACGTCGACTTCCACCACGTCATCGACGCGATCAACCCGGCCGAGGCCGCCGCGATCCTGGAGAAGGGGACGGTCGGGCTGGCCGACCGCCTCGCCGAGCTGGAGCGGGACGGGTTTCCGTCGTACACGACCTCGGTCGGGTGGCTCGGCTATCCGGACGAGAAGGTGCGGGCGCTGACCCGCGAGGCGTACGCCCAGGGGTGGCGGGCGATGAAGATGAAGGTCGGCGGCCCGATCGACGACGACGTACGCCGGGCGCGGATCATCCGGGAGGAGATCGGCCCGGACGCGCTGCTGATGATGGATGCCAACCAGGTCTGGGACGTCGACGAGGCGATCGGGAACATGACCCGGCTGGTCGAGTTCGACCCGTACTGGATCGAGGAGCCGACGCACGCCGACGACGTACTCGGGCACGCCCGGATCGCGGAGGCGGTGACCGGGCTCTCCGGCGGGCGGTGCCGGGTCGCCACCGGCGAGGTGGCGGCGAACCGGGTCATCTTCAAGCAGTTGATGCAGGCCGAGGCGATCCGGGTCTGCCAGATCGACGCCTGCCGGATCGGTGGGATCAACGAGGTGCTCTCGGTGATGCTGATGGCGGCGAAGTTCGGGGTGCCGATCTGCCCGCACGCCGGCGGTGTCGGCCTCTGCGAGCTGGTCCAGCACCTGGCGATCTTCGACTACCTGCGGGTCGGCACCTCGCTGGACGGCCGGATGGTCGAGTACGTCGACCACCTTCACGAGCACTTCGTCGACCCGGTACGCACCCGCAACGGCCGCTACCTGCTGCCGGAGCTGCCCGGCTACAGCGCGACGATGAAGCCCGCATCGATCGCCGAGTACGCCTTCCCGGACGGCCCGGTGTGGGCGTGACCGCCGGTGCGTCGCGTCCGGGTCCCGGTGCGTCGCGGCTGAGTCTCGGCGCGCTGCGCCGGCTGCCGCCCGCCAGCCGCCCGCTGGTCCGGCCCGGCACCGTACCGGCCGGGATCGTGCACCTGGGGCTCGGCGCGTTCCACCGGGCCCACCAGGCGGTCTACACCGAGGAGGCGGTCGCGGCGGCCGGCGGTGACTGGGGGATCGTCGGGGTCGCCCCGCGCAGCACCGACATGGTGACGAAGCTCGCCGCCCAGGACTGCCTGTTCAGCGTCACCACCACCTCCGGCGAGGGAAACCAGACCCGGGTGGTCGGGGCGCTCGCCGGAGTCCGGCACGCGGCGAGCGACCCGGCGGCGATCGTGGCGCTCCTCGCCGACCCGGCGATCCGGGTGGTGACGCTGACGGTGACGGAGAAGGCGTACCAACTCGACCCGGCGACCGGCCGGCTGCGGCCGGACGATGCGGTGCTGGCCGACCTGACCACCGACCGGGCGCCCCGGACGGTGCCCGGCCTGCTGGTCCGGGGGCTGCTGGCCCGCGCCGCCGCCGAGGCCGGCCCGCTGGCCCTGGTGAGCTGCGACAACCTGCCCTCCAACGGGGAGCGGCTGCAGAGCCTGGTCGAGCAGGCGCTCCGACGCTGTGGCGGTGGCCCGGCGGCCGGCCGGGACGACCCGCTCGCCGGGTGGCTGGGGGAGAACGTCAGCTTTCCCGGCACCATGGTGGACCGGATCGTCCCGGCGAGCACCCCGCAGACGCTGGCCGACGCGGCGGCGGCGCTCGGCGCCGACGACCTGGCGGCGGTGGCCGCCGAGCCGTACCGGCAGTGGGTGATCGAGGACCGCTTCCCGGGCGGGCGACCGGCCTGGGAGCGGGCCGGGGCGGTGCTCACCGACGACGCCGGCCCGTGGGAGCGGCTGAAGCTGCGCGCGCTCAACGGGGTGCACTCGGCCACCGCCTATCTCGGTGCGCTCGCCGGCCGGGAGACCATCGCCGAGGCGCTGGAGATCCCGCACCTGGCCACCGTGTTGCGGCGGCTGATCGCCGAGGACGTGGCGAGCAGCTTCACCCCGCCGGACGGGGTCTCGGTGGTCGACTACGGCGAGGAGGTGCTGGAGCGGTTCGGCAACCCGGTGATCCGGCACCGGACCATCCAGATCGCCATGGACGGCTCGCAGAAGCTGCCGCAGCGGGTGTTGCACACCATCGCGGACCTGCGCACGGCCGGGGCCCGGCCGCGCTGGGCGGCCCTGGTGGTGGCGGCCTGGATGCGCTTCGTCCAGGGCCGGGCCGACGACGGTACGCCGCTGCCGCTCGACGACCCGCTCGCCGACCGGATCCGGGCCGCGCTGGCGGCCGGGACGGACTCCCCGGCCGGGGTGGTGGAGGCGCTCTTCGGGCTGACCGAGGTCTTCCCGGCGGAGCTGACCGCCGACGACGAGGTACGCGAACTCGTCGTCGAGTGGCTCACCGCGCTGGACCGGCACGGCGTGCAGAAGCTCCTGGAGGGCGTGGCGTGACCGGGGAGCGCGCGGAGACGGGGTCGACGGTGTCGGGTGGCGCCGGGTCGACGGTGTCGGGTGGCACCCGGTCGACGGTGTCGGATGGCACCCGGTCGACGGTGTCGGGTGGCGCGCCGCCGAGGGTGGCGCTGGTCGGGGCGAGCGGGCACGGGCTCTGGCACCGCCGCACCATCGCCCCGCTGCACGACGCCGGGCGGCTGGAGCTGGTCGCCCTGGTCGACGTACGGCCGGTGGAGGATGCACCGGACGCGCCGGTCCCGGCCGGCGCCGGGGTCTTCACCGACCATCGGGAGATGCTCGGGGCGGTCCGCCCGGACGTGGTGGTGATCTGCACCCCGCCGCACACCCACCTGCCGATCGCGTTGGACGCGCTGGCGGCCGGGGCGGACCTGCTGCTGGAGAAGCCGCCGGTGCTGTCACTGGCCGACCACCGCACCCTGGCCGCCGCGCTGGCCGGGGCGGGGCGGGTGGCGCAGATCGGTTTCCAGGCGCTCGGCTCGGCGGCACTGCGCGAGCTGGTCTCGGCGGTCACCGGCGGCCGGCTGGGGCGGGTCACCGGGATCTCCACGGTCGCCTCCTGGCAGCGCGCCGACGGCTACTACGCCCGGGCGCCCTGGGCGGGTCGACGCAGCGTGCAGGGGCGGCCGGTGCTGGACGGCGTACTGGTGAATCCGCTGGCGCATGCGGTCATGCAGTGCCTGGCGGTGGCCGAGGCGGCGGTGGCCGCCGTCGCCGTCATCCCGCCCGGTGGTGTCGACGGCGTGCCCCTGGTCGACGGCGCGTCTCCGGTCGGGGTCGACGGCGCGTCTCCGGTCGGGGTCGACGGTGTGCCGCCGGGCTGGCCGGCGCAGGTCGAGCTGGAGCGCTACCGGGTCCGGCCCATCGAGGTGGACGACACCGCCGCGCTGCGGGTGACCCTCGGCTGCGGGCTGCCGGTGGTGGCCGCGGTGACGCTGGCCGGCGAGGACTTCATCGCCGGTGAGGTGATCGTGCACGGCACGGCCGGCCGGGCGGTGCTGGAATACACCACCGACCGGTTGACGCTCCCCGGTGACCCGGGGCCGCGAGCGGTGCCGGGCCGGGTCAACCTGCTGGAGAACCTGCTGGCGCACCGGGCCGACCCGATCGCGGTGCCGCTGATCGCGCCGCTTCACCGGACGGCGGCGTTCACCGCCCTGGCGCAGGCGATCCAGGCCGCTCCCGAGCCGGAGCTGGTCGCCGGGGATCGGATGCTGGCCACCGGCGCCGGACCGGACCGGGTGTTGACGATCCGAGGGGTCAACGCGGTGCTGCGCCGGGCGGCCGCCGAGGGTGCGCTCCTGTCGGAGCTGGGTGTGCCGTGGGCGGTCAAGCCACACCGGGCGGCGGTGGAGGGGGCGCCAGGCGATGTATGACGGCCGGGACTGTTGCGTGAAATTGGAGTACGGACTGCAAATGCCGAGGACAACTGCCAGCTAGAAATCGGACCGAATACCCCTCTTCTCGGCATACGGCGGCCGAGCCGTTCCCCGTTGTGCCTAGTTAGTGCAACTTATCTGCAAACAGAATGCATTGACACTTATGAGCGCGCTTACCTACCGTTCAAAATGACAGAAAGATTTCGTGATCGTTAACGAGATCCCATGAACGGTAGACAGACGCGGAGAGTGCGATGCGATCGAGCAGGTTGACCGCCGCCGTGGTCGGCAGTCTTCTCGTGATGATCTCCGGCGGCGTCCTGACGGCCTCGGGAACGGCCAGCGCGACCGCCGGTGCGACGACCAGCGCGACGACCGGCGGGACCGGCAGTGGGGGCGGCGACCGGGGCGGCGAGCGGCTGTCCTGGCCGGCCCGTCTGCTGGGCCGGCAGACCCTGCCGGCCGGTGACGGCTGGGCCGCCGCCGGGCCCGGCACCACCGGCGGCGCGGCGGCCACCCCGGACCAGGTGCACGTGGTGCGGAGCCGGGCCGGGCTGGTCCGGGCGCTCGGCGGTGACAACGCCACCAACCGGGACAACGCCACGCCGAAGATCATTTATATCGAGGGCGAGGTCGACGGCTTCGAGGACGCCGACGGGCGGCTGCTCGACTGCACCGATCTCGCCGACCCCGGCTACTCGCTGGACGCCTACCTGGCCGCGTACGACCCGGCGACCTGGGGGCGGGTGGCGCCGTCCGGGCCGCTGGAGGAGGCCCGGGTGCGGTCGGTGGCGAACCAGACCCGGCAGACCCAGATCAACGTCGGACCGAACACCACGATCGTCGGGCTGCGCGGGGCGACCCTGCACGGGCTGACCCTGATGGTCGACACCGCGAACAACGTCATCGTGCGCAACCTGAGCTTCGTCGACGCGCGGGACTGCTTCCCGGCGTGGTCGCCGACGGACGGGGAAGCCGGCAACTGGAACTCCCAGTTCGACCTGATGTCGGTGCGGCGCAGCGAGAACGTCTGGGTCGACCACAACACCTTCACCGACGGCGACAACCCGGACAGCGGACTGCCTGTCTACTTCGGACGGCCGTACATGGTGCACGACGGGTCGCTCGACATCACGCACACCGCCAGCCGGGTGACCGTCTCGTACAACCGGTTCGTGGCCCGGGACAAGGTGATGCTGATCGGGTCGTCCAACACCGTCGGCCCGGACGTCGGCCGGCTGAACGTGACCCTGCACCACAACCTCTTCGATGGCACCATGCAGCGACTGCCGAGGGTGCGGTTCGGCCAGGTCGACATCTACAACAACGCCTACCGGCTCGGCGGTGACGGCTTCGGCTACGCGCTCGGCGTCGGCGTCCAGTCGGCGATCCACGCCGAGAACAACCACTTCACCCTCGGCACCGGCGTCACCGCCGCGGACCTGCTCTACGACTGGGGCGGTACGGCGCTCACCGAGCGGGGCAACTGGGTGCGCCAGGGCCGTTCGCCGGCCCGGCCGGTGAGCCTGCTGGCCGCGTACAACGCCGAGCACGACCCCGACCTGGGCGGCGACGCCGACTGGACGCCGACACTACGCGCCGGGCCGGTCCTGCCCGCCCCGCTCGTCCCACTGGTGGTGCAGACCCTGGCCGGCGCCGGCCGCCTGCCGCTCTAGCCGCGGTCCGGCCGCCCGGAAGGGCTGCCGGGCGCGGCGCGGGACCTCGCCGACGCCCACCTCTCACACACCCCTCGACCACCACACGGAGGTTCACCGTGCGCGCCAACCAGTTCCGGAGGCGACCGGGTGGGCGGCTGATCGCCGTCGCGACGGTGGCCGGACTACTCACCGCCGGTGCGATGACCGTCGCGATGCCGGCGGCCTTCGCCGACACCCTGCTGACCGACGACTTCGAGGACGGCAACTCGTCCGGCTGGTCCTCCTCCGGCGGAAGCTGGTCGGTGACGACCGACGGGAGCCGGGTCTACCGGCAGTCCGGGCAGAGCAGCGACGCCCGTACGCTGACCGGCACCACCTCGTGGCGGGACTACGCCGTGCAGGCGCGGGTCAGGCCGACCGGCTTCAACGGGGCGAACCGGCACGTCGGCGTGATCGCCAGGGCGCAGAGCAGCAGCCGCTACTACGCGCTCGTGGTGACCAGCACCGGCGGCGTGCAGTTGGTCAAGCGGGACGGCTCGGCGCCGGTCGCGCTCGCCAACGGCTCCGCTGCGGTGCCGGTGGACACCTGGGCGACGCTGCGGCTGGAGGCCAACGGGAGCGCCCTGCGCGGGTACGTCAACGGCGGCCTCGTGGTGCAGGCGAGCGACTCCGCACTCCCGTCCGGGCGGATCGGCCTGGCCGCCTCGTACGCCAGCGCATCCTTCGACGACGTCGAGGTGGCGACGGTGACCGGCGCCCCGCCGACCGGTGGCCCGACCGGCGGGCCGACACTGCCACCGACCGGTCCGCCGCTCGACCCGGGCGCCCCGCCGATCGGCTTCGCCTCGGTCGACGCGCTCGGTCAGCGCGGTACCACCGGTGGGGCCGGCGGACCGACCGTGACGGTGGGCACCGCGACCGACTTCCTCACCGCGATCAGCCAGCCCGGCCCGCTGAACATCCGGGTGCAGGGCATGCTCGCGCTGCCCGGCCCGATGCACGACGTGATGTCCGACAAGACCATCGTCGGGGTGGGCGCGAACTCGGGGATCACCGGTGGTGGTCTCAACATCGGCCTGCCGGTCAGCGACGCGACCAGCCCACCGCCCGGTGCCGTCCACAACGTGATCATCCGGAACCTGAACTTCCGGGACACCGTCGACGACGCGATAAACGTGCAGATGTTCTCGCACCACGTCTGGATCGACCACAACGACCTGTCGGACGGCTACGACGGCCTGATCGACGTCAAGCGGGGTGCGAGCTACGTGACGGTGTCGTGGAACCACACCCACCACCACACCAAGAACATGCTGCTCGGGCACGACGACGGCAACGCGGCGCAGGACACCGGTCGGCTGAAGGTGACCTACCACCACAACTGGTTCGACCGTACGCCGCAGCGTAACCCCAGGGTCCGGTTCGGCGACCCGGTGCACGTCTTCAACAACTACTTCGTCTACAACACCGACGTGGGCGTCGCGTGCCAGCTCAACTCCGGCTGCGTCGTCGAGGGCAACTACTTCGAGGACGTCGAGGTGCCCTGGTCGATCAGCTATTCCGGAGCGCGGGGCCGGCTCGTCGCCCGGAACAACGTGCTGGCCGGTACGAGCGAGCCGGGCGACTCCGGTGGCACGGTGACCGAGCCGAGCACGTACTACCCGTACACGGTCGCCGATCCGTCCGGTGTCCGGACGGCGGTGATGGCGGGCAGCGGCACCGGAAAGCTGCCCTTCTGACAGCCGGCCGCACCAATTCCACCGTGTCGCCTTAGTTACGCCATATCGTCCTGATTGCACCGTCCTGCCCGAGCAGGGTGAAAGCACAGCCGAGGAGGTTCCGTGAACACCACCGACACCGACACCCGGCGGAGACACCGCCGCGGTCTCCTGGCCGCGACCGGCGCGGGGCTGCTGGCCCTTGCACTGATCGTCGGGGCCGCCAGCAGCAACCCCGCCCAGGCGGCGACCCTCTACTCCGACAACTTCGAGGATGGCAACGCCGACGGCTGGTCGAAGTCCGGCGGTGACTGGTCGGTGGTCACCGACGGGTCGCGCGCCTACCGGCAGGGCAACGCCGGTAGCGAACTCGCCCGGGGCTTCGCCGGGGACACCGGCTGGACGAACTACCAGGTCCAGGCCCGGGTCAAGCCCCTGTCGTTCAACGGCTCCAACCGGCTCGTCGCCATCGCGGCCCGGGTGGGCAGCGCGACCCGGATGTACCGGCTGGCCCTGACCAACGCGAACCGGGCCGAGCTCCAGGCGGTCAACGGCAGCGCGATCACGGTGATCGGCTCGGCGTCGCTCTCGGTCTCCACCGGCACCTGGTACACCCTGCGGCTGGTGGTCGACGGCAGTTCGATCCAGGGCTTCGTCAACGGCACCCAGGTCGGCTCGGGCAGCAACTCGGCGCAGGCCGCCGGCCGGATCGCCCTGGTCACCGTCTACGCGAGCGCGGTCTTCGACGACGTCAGCGTGGACACGGTCGGCTCGACCCCGCCGACCGGCCAACCGACCAACCCGCCGACCAACCTGCCGACGGGGCAGCCGACGACCCCGCCGCCGACGACCGGCCCGACGCTGCCGCCGCAGACCGGACTGGTCGGCTGGGCCACCCAGAACGGCGGCACCAGCGGCGGCGGCAACGCCGGCGCCACGACCGTCACCAGCGCCTCCGCGCTGACCAGCGCGGTCGGCTCCAGCAACGCGGCGGTGATCCGGGTCTCCGGCACCATCTCCTGCTCCGGCATGCTCCGGGTCCGCTCCAACAAGACCATCGTCGGGGTCGGCGCCAACGCCACCATCTCCGGCTGCGGCTTCACGATCAACGGGGACCGGAACGTCATCATCCGCAACCTGAACTTCCGGGGCTGGGACGACGACGCCATCAACGTCGAGCAGTCGGCCACGAACATCTGGGTGGACCACAACAGCTTCACCGACGGGTACGACGGCGCCGTCGACATCAAGCGCGGCTCCGACTTCGTCACCGTCTCCTGGAACCGGATCTACGGCCACGACAAGTCGATGCTGCTCGGCCACAGCGACGACAACGCCAGCCAGGACGTCGGACACCTGCGGGTGTCCTACCACCACAACTGGTTCGACGGTTCCGGCACCCGGCACCCCCGGGTCCGGTTCGGCAACCCGGTGCATGTGTTCAACAACTACTACTACGACAACGAGTACGGCGTCGCGTCGACGATGAACGCCGGGGTGCTGGTCGAGGGGAACTACTTCGAGAACGTCGAGGACCCGACCCTGGTCGGGTACGCCTCCTCCGACCCGGGCGCGATCGTGCAGCGCAACAACGTCTTCGTCGGCTCCGGCAGCCCGCAGAGCGGTGGCGGGAGCGTCGCGGGGATCCCGTACTCCTACCAGCTCGACAGCGCCAACAGCGTGAAGTCGATCGTGACCGGCGGTGCCGGTACCGGCCGGATCGGCCTGTAGCCGCCGGATCCGGGCAAACGACGACCGGGGCGGTCGCTTCCAGTGGAAGCGACCGCCCCGGTGCGGGTCGTCAGGACGCGGACCGGATCAGATCCGGTTGCCGGTCACGGCGTGGAAGGCGTGGTGCCGGCCACCGCGCGGCTTGACGTAGACCGTGTCGCCCATGGCCGGCATGTTCCGCCGGTCGGTCCGGACCACGAACCGCTCCGAGGTGCCCTCGATGGTGGCGTGACCGTAGACGTTCGCGTCCGAGCCCAGGTCCTCGACGAGCTCGACGACCATGGCGAAGCCGCCCTCGCTCTGCGCGACCAGGTCGCAGTCCTCCGGACGGAAGCCGACGGTCACCTTGCCGTCGCCACCCTCGGCCTGGGCCGCGGCCACCTGCTCCCGGGTCAGCGGCACGGTCATCTCGGCGAAGGAGGCTCCGCCCTCGGTCAGCGGCACGGTCTTGATGTTCATGGCCGGCGAGCCCATGAAACCGGCGACGAAGACGTTGGACGGGGTGTCGTACAGCTCGCGCGGGGTGTCCACCTGCTGGAGCACGCCGTCCAGCATGACCGCCACCCGGTGCCCCATGGTCATGGCCTCGACCTGGTCGTGGGTCACGTAGACGGTGGTGACGCCGAGCTTGGCCTGCAGGGTCGCGATCTGGGTACGGGTCTGCACCCGGAGTTTGGCGTCCAGGTTGGAGAGCGGCTCGTCCATCAGGAAGACCTGGGGCTCGCGGACGATCGCCCGGCCCATCGCGACACGCTGGCGCTGACCACCGGAGAGCGCCTTGGGCTTGCGGCTGAGGTACTCCTCCAGTTGGAGCAGCGCGGCCGCCTCCTTGACCCGCCGGTCGATCTCCGACTTCGAGGTCTTGCGGAGCTTGAGCGCGAACGCCATGTTCTCGTAGACCGTCATGTGCGGGTAGAGCGCGTAGTTCTGGAAGACCATCGCGATGTCGCGGGCCTTCGGCGGCAGGTGGGTGACGTCCCGGGTGTCGATGTAGATCGAGCCGTCGTCGACGTCCTCCAACCCGGCGAGCATCCGGAGGCTGGTCGACTTCCCGCAACCGGAGGGGCCGACGAGGACGAGGAACTCCCCGTCGCCGATCTCCAGATCGAGGTGGTCGACCGCTGGGCGCTCGGTGCCCGGGTAGATCCGGGTGGCCTTCGCGTACGTGACCGTAGCCATGGTGCGGCGCTTCCTTTCACCGGCAGGAACGTGCCGGACGATCCGAGTGAAAGAACACCGGGGCGTTCCCGCTCCGGTGGCGTGGAAGGCATCGGAGCAGCCTGGGCCGCGTCGGTGTCATCCGCGTCACGCCACGGTAAACGGGTTTTTCTCACATGCCAAGGTGGGACGGCATTCCTGGGAGATACCCGACGAACATTTCGGGCATCTGGGCACGGTCCGGCCGCAACCGGCGGAGTGCCACTCGCTGTCGGTTGTCGGAATCAGTGCCGGACGTGCGAGAAGGGCATCTGTGGCTATGCTGACCACGGACATCCTGCCCCTGTAGCTCAGTTGGCCAGAGCACTCGCCTTGTAAGCGAGATGTCGCCGGTTCGAGCCCGGCCGGGGGCTCCGACACCTTCCCGCCAGCGCAGATGTCGGTAAGCCTGCACGAGAGGCAGACCGACCGATGGTTGAAGACCATTCGCTTACCGCCCATCCAAGGATGCCGGGCCGAGCCCGGCCCGGGGCAAGGTGATCGGCATGAGCCGCCACCCACGGATCCCGCGTCCCGACTCCGGTCCCTACCAGACCTGGCTGGCCTCCTGGGACCTCGCGATGGCCTCCGACGGCCTCAGCAAGCGCAGCAGGGAGTTCTACCTCGAGTCGGCCGCTTCTTCGCCGGCTGGCTCCTCACCACCCACCCCGCATACGCGACTGGGACCAAGTCGACCGCGTTGGCGAGGGTCGATGGCGGCGGCGAGGTACGTCCTCTGTGACCGGCTCGGTGACATGATCAAATCCGTGTGACCGCCGCCGAGATATTAGGGGCAAACGGGCCCATGGCGGTCACCTGATCTCGGTCTTGAGTCGGCCGACGTACGGTTGAGCAGGCCGCTCGAAGCACGTCCCGGAGACCCGGGAGTCGACGGTGCGTACGTGCCGGAATCTCTGGCCAAGGTAGTAGGCGTGCAGGCGCGGGTTCGTCGTCCAGGCGTCCAGCCGCAGCCAGGTCAGACCCGCGTCGTAGGCCCGGCCGCCGGCCCAGTCGAGCATTTCCCCACCGAGCCCGGCGCCGGAGTGCCGCAGCGGGATCATCATCTTGGCGGCGTAGAGGGCATCGGCCGGGTCGTCCTCGGGATGCCACAGCGCTTCCGGGTCGCGGTCCGGCTTCCACAGGCTGTCGACGTCCACGTAGGCGGTCAGGGTGATCGTCGCCAGCGGATCCGCGTCCTCCCATACCATCCACGTCTGCCCCGCCTGCACCGTGGCGGCGACCGCCGGCCGGGGTAGCGGGATCGACCACTGGTCCTCGCCGCGGTCGTGAAGCCAGGCCACGCGTTCCCGCCGCCAGGCCATGATCGTGTCGACGTCCGCGAGCGTCGCCGGGGTGATGATCACGGCTCTTCGCTGGCCCTGAACTTGGCGATCACGTCGGCGTTGCCGAGCGTATACATGATCCGGTTCCGGTCGGCAGCGAACGTCGTCACGGACACCCGCACCGCCCGCTCCGGGGTGAACCCGGTCCGGATGTAGGTCAGCACCGGCGTGCCGGCGGGTAACTCGAGAATCGCCGCTTCGGTCGGACCGGGCATCGCGGCCACCACCTCATCCTCGTAGGCGACCTGTACGTGACCGTGCTCGGCGAGGTGACGAGTGGTGCCCTGCGGAATGTCGTGCGGCGACAGCAGTTCGGGTACCTCCTGGCACAGGTCCATCGGGTAGTAGGTGTCCTGTACCGAGGAGGCGTTGCCGTTGACCGACCGGATGCAGCGGCGGACCGCGGCCGGTGAGTCCGCCTCGACTCCGAGTCGCTGGGCGAGTTCGGCCGGCAGGGCCTCGATCCGCAGCTCGAACGTCTGCGACGGCTCGTAGCCCTGTTCCCGTACCTCGGAGAACCAGGCGTCGGATTCGGAGTACGGTCCGGGCATCTCGGCGCGGCTGGCGTGGAAGGTGAGCGTGACTCGCTGGCGGACGACCATGCCGCCGGCCCGACCGGGCACGTGCTCGACGAGCCCTTCGTTGACGAGCAGCGCGGTGGCGAGCCGGATCGTGTTCCGGCTGACGCCGTGCTGGTCTTGTAACTGCGTCTCGGTCGGCAGCCGATCGCCGGCCCGGAGCCGTCCGGACAGGATTTCTTCCCGCAGGCCAGCGGCGATCTTTCGGTACAGCGGCGGCACGCCCTCCACCCCTCTCCGCGTTGAGGTACCAACCAATCTATCCGTTGGGCTTGACTGTGTGCCTGGTCACTGAAATGGTTGGTACCAATCCAACGTTACTCGGTGTCAGGTCGATGATCACGGAGGCGTGATGAACCGAGCGGGTGAGATGGCGCGCGAGATGGAACGCGTCAACCGCGCACTGGAGGTCGCACGTGTCCACGTCGCTGGACTCGACCAGGCCGACAACGCCCGAGCTATGCGGGCTCAGATCGCCAACTCGCCGTTGCGAACCCTGCTCGAACAGGCCGAAGTCGCGGCAGAGGCGGTGACGCGGTACCTGCGGGAGGAGTCCTCCCGCCCATAGTCGGACGCGGTCGGACCTTCCCCCCGGAACGGCTCGCGTCCACGGGCGGCACCCATTCCCCTTCGGGTGCCGCCCACCCCCAGAAGGGAGGGCCCCATGATGAACACGCTTGGCAGGTGGAAGCTCGCTCTCGAAGAGCAGCGTGCCGAACGGATCCGTGAACGGGCACGCACCGCCGACGACGCCGAAGCGGCCCGCGCCAAGCAACGGGCACTCGAAGCCGCGGCGGTGCGGCGGATCCCCACCGGACTGGAGCTCCGCCTCGAACCCACGGACTGGCTGGAGATCGTCGCCCCTGATGTCGATCGCCGCCCGGTCGTGGTCGTGTCGACCACCCACCCGCCGATCATGTACCGGGACGATGTCGGCTATCTGCGGATCTGGGGACACACCCCGCGCTGCGGCGGTCAGCCTGACCACGGCCCGTGCATCACCCTGATGTGCCGGGTCGGCGCCATCATCGACGCGATGGACCAGCAGTGACCAACGACCCGGCCCGAATCCGCCGGATGTTGCGGCGTGCGCACGTGCTGAAGCGAACCCTGCCACCGGGGTCACTGGCGCAGCGACTGATCGACGCCCTCGATCGGCGCTACGGTCCGCTCTCGGAACCTGAGCAGGAGGACAGCCTGTGACGTCCATGTTCGACGGCTGGTCGACAACGCTTGAGGATCTGACCGCCCGCCGGTTCCTGCACATGCACCGCAACGGCGCTCGCTGCTGGCAGTGCGACGACGACAGCCGGTGCCGGTACCTCACGTGGGCAATCGGCTACTTCGCTCAGATTGGTGACCCGGTGCCGGGGCAGGCGGCAGAGATACTGGCTCGCGCCACCCACCCGGGCGAGGTGACGCCGGCCGAACTGCGGGAGGTCGCGCAGACTTTGCGGGGACGGATGGCCGATGAGTGAACAGCGCGGTGCCTGCGGCGGCAACCGCTGGTAAACCCGGCCGCGCGACTGTGGCCCCGGTTCCGTAGGCGACCGAGGCCACAGCCGTCCAGGCCCGGACCGACACTACGTCGCGCGCCGCTCCCGGCAGTCCCGGATCCGCCGCTTCGCCGTCGCCTCGCTGAGTTTGTACTCCGCCATGGCGCGGCGGACGATCTCCGCGTACGGCACCCCGCCCAGGTCGAGCCGGTCGACGAACTCCTCCAACGACGGCTCGGCCTGCTCCGGGTCGTCGAGGGTTAGGTCGATGTCGTACCTGCCGGCGGCAGCCAAAACCCGGTGCGGAGGATGTGGGCGATCTGGCGTACCCGGCGAGATCGGCGGCCGTCCGGGCCGGTCACAATCGGCTCCCACCACGGCGGATCATCCTCGGTGTCACCGGCGGTGTCATCGGTGTCAGGCACCGGGGCAGGGGCAGGGTTGGGCAGGCCGCGTAGCGTGAGTTCGGTAGCAGCCGATGGATACGGTCGACATCATGCTGGTCACTCTCGACACCTGGGCGACTGTCGGCGCGTCCGTCGTCGCTCTTGCGGCCCTGTTCGTCTCAATCTGGGCGCTCTACTACTCGCGAAAGGCTGCTACGGCGGCCACCCGCGCTGCCGATGCCGCTGAACGTCAAGCCGATGCCGCTGAGCAAGCCCTCCCGCCACCCCCACCACGCATCGCATGGTCCATAGCGAAAGGCACTGGCAGAGACTCGTATGTGCTCCGAAACGGAGGAACGGAGACCGCCACCGGTGTTGAGATCGATAAGAAGCATAAGTCGTACATTTTCCGCGCGGAGATTCCAGATGGAAAAGTCCAGTCAGGTGGATCTGTATCCCTGCTGATGGCCGGTAACGCCTCAGGTGGGGTTCCCAACGAACTGTGGTTGCGATGGGATGGTCAGCCCGAGTGGGTGGCAGTCCCCGTACGTTGATTCGTGCCGGGCGATGAGCGCAGCGCGATCAGTCGGCCGGGCAGGTCGCGTGGCCCGCTGGTCGTAGCATCAGGCGATGGCAGCTTCCAACGCCGACGCGATCCAACATGCCGTCGCCCTCGTCACCCTCGCCATCGAGGCCGGCAACGATGGCGAGGCACTCAGCGACCGCATCGCGCCCCTCATAAACGGACGTACGGCCGGCACGACCATCAGTGGCCTGATCGTTCTCGGCTCCTTGCTCGCCGACCTCGCCGCCGAGCGTGGTGGCGACACACCAGCCGAAGTGCTGGAGGAGGTTGGGCTGGCCATCGCGACGTACGAGGCCGAGCACCGTCCCGGATCGGTTGAGTAACCGTGCGGTTGTAGCGATGATGCGCCTTATGGCGCGTCCTGCACAGGTGGATCTTGAATGAAGTCCAGAAACCGTACTCCGAGTCCTGTCGTAAGCGAGCGCCACAAGCCCTTTGCAGTCAGCCTCGCGCTGAAATCATAATCCTGTATGAGCAGGGCAGTCTTCAGGTCGAGCGCAAGCAGCGAATACCACTCGACGCGGTCTGTGAACTCCGGTATGCGGGCTCAACGAAGTTGATGGGGGCCGGCTGATGTCCGGGGCCTGTCCAGGGTGGACCCTGGTGTGAGGACGCCCGTGGCCTCTGGTTGATCATCTTGTTGTCGAAGCAAGGTTGATCACAACAGAAAAGCCACGGGCATGGTTGAGGATACGACCCGGCTGCTGGGCCTTGCCGGGCTGGCCGTCGTCGGGGTCACGGACGGGCCGGAGGGTCTTGTGGTGGACCTGGTCACCGCGGATGAGCGGGCACGGCGGTGTCCGGAGTGCGGAACACCGGCGCGCAGGTCGAAGGGCCGGCGGGTGACCCGGCCACGTGACCTGCCGATCGGTGGGCGGCGGCCGGCGCTGCGGTGGCGCAAGCGGCGCTGGCGTTGTGATGAGCCAGCCTGCGTGCGAGGCTCGTTCACCGAGGCGGTGGAGGTTGTGCCGGCGCGTAAGCGGTTGACCGTACGGTTGCGGGCGGCGGCTGGTGCGGCGGTCGCCGATGGTGGACGCACGGTGGTGCAGTCAGCGCGGGATCACGACGTGTCCTGGCCGGTGGTCGGCGCCGCGTTCGCCGCGCATGCGGCAGCGGTGCTGCCCGAACAGCCGCAACCTGTCGAGGTATTGGGCATCGATGAGGTTCGCCGGGGCCGACCGAAGTTCGTGTTCGATGAGGCCGCCGGCACGTGGGAGAGCACCGTCGACCGCTGGCACGTCGGATTCTGTGATCTGTCGGACGGGCAGGGGCTGCTCGGTCAAATCGAGGGCCGTACCGCCCAGGTCGTGGCCGACTGGCTCCTGGCCCGCCCTCCGGCCTGGCGTGACCGGGTGCGCTACGTCGCGATCGACATGTGCACGGTCT
Organism: Plantactinospora sp. WMMC1484; assembly: GCF_049315195.1. Taxonomy (NCBI): domain Bacteria; kingdom Bacillati; phylum Actinomycetota; class Actinomycetes; order Micromonosporales; family Micromonosporaceae; genus Plantactinospora; species Plantactinospora sp. WMMC1484. Next base: position 719,998 of record NZ_CP186055.1, on the reverse strand, counting down.
TCAAGTCCGCCGTGCGGCGGGTGCTGCCGCACGTCCAGCTCGTCGTTGATCACTTCCACCTCGTGCAGTTGGCCAACGCCACCGTCACCGAGGTCCGCCGCCGGGTCACCGTGCAGCAACGGGGCCGACGCGGACGCAAAGGCAACCGCGAGTGGGAACTACGTAACCGGCTGACCCGCAACGCCGCCCGGATGCGCGCCGAGCACGTCGATGACCTGCAAGACGAACTGGCCGCGCTGCCCGCCAGGATCGGCGTGCCGATCCTGGCGGCGTGGAACGCCAAGGAGGACCTGCTCGATCTGCTCGCGCTGGCCCGTACCGACCCGGACCGAGAACGCGTCGCCGTGCTGTTGGACCGCTTCTACCGCCGCTGCGCCAACACCGACCTGCCCGAACTTCACCGCCTCGCCACCACGATCGAGACTTGGTGGCCACAGATCCTCGCGTTCATCCGCACCGGAATCACCAATGCCGGCTCCGAAGGCACCAACCGAGTGATCAAGACCGCCGCCCGCGACGCCTACGGCTTCCGCAATCCCGTCAACCAGCGACTACGCACTCGCTGCGCCACCACCCGACGAACCCGAGGCCACCTCGACCCCCGCTAACGTCGTTGAGCCGGTATGCGCTCGACCAGATCGCCCAGGGTCCCAGCCGGCCCCATCAGTACCCGTTCGGGCTCGCCCGACTCGGCAACAGTCGTCGGGTCGTCGAGCAGGTGCAACAGCCGAAGATGTGCAGGCGTGAACTGATCCACGAGCCGGAAGAACCGCAACTGCTCGTCAAGCTCCGGTGCGTCCGGGGACAGGCTGTTCAGCACGCCGTTCCTGAGCGCCGCCAGCTTCTCGGCACGATGCGTCGCCTGGGCCGCCCGGGTTGCTGTGAAAAAGGCATCTGCAAACCCCTCGTCCGAGGCCAGGTCCTCGAATGAGCGGCCTCCCGGCCGGCTCTCCAGGTCGGTCAACATTTCCGCGACATCATCGAACCACTGAGCTAGGCGCTGCTGGTACGTCCAGCTCATAGCAACCGTCAACGCCGACGCCGCCGGGCCTCCGATGACGGGCGCCAGTCCGGCGGCGGCTGCGACGACATGCTCCAGCACGTCGCGCCCGGTCGACTTCTTCGGGGCCTTCTCCACCCCGCCGACGATGACACGGCCCCGCTACCCAGACCTGTGCCGTTGGCGAATCCCTCAGTAACGTGCCGGTATGGATGCCGCCGTCGTGGCCGCTTGGGCTGGTGTCTCTGTCGCGTTGCTCGCCGTAACCGTCGCCTTTTACCAGGCACGCCTCACCCGTCGCGCGATTCTCGCTGCCGAACGCCAGGCCGCTGTCGCTGAGGCATCTCTCCCTCCGCCTCCGCCCGCCGTCGGCTGGGAGATTCGGCCTGGCCGTAATGACGGCTGGGCCATGGTCAATATAGGAACAGAAGTAGCCAACGAGGTTGAGATCGACGCAGAACGGGCGCCGAGTGTTGTGCGAGCCGAGCGGGAGTCTGTGCCAATCCGGCCGGGCGCTTCGATACCGCTTCGTAACGTCAGGGCTATGAACGAGGATGCCCTGCGGGAGGTCTGGGTGCGTTGGCAGGGGCAGCCGGACTGGGTCGCAGTGCCCATGCCGCCGGGCTGGAACTAGGGGACGGTTCGTGATCCGCATCAAGGGGAGGACTACGGCGCCGTCGCCGAGCTCGCCGCCACCTCGACCCCGACGTCGCCCCCGCCATGGCCCGCCGCTGGCGCGACCGCGACGGCCTTACGTCCACCACGTCGGCCGGACGGCTTACTTGCCCCGCTAGTGGTGGAGTCTGCCCGCAGCCCGGTCGAGCCGTCATGGTCCCGGGGCTGTCGTCGTCTCCAAGGGCCGGGACAGCCGGGGACGGCGTACGGGCGATCGGTGGTGGTGGACGCGCGGCCGATTGGCGGTGGACGGCCTCGCACACGCACCCACCCTATTCGGCAGAGGCCTTGAGCGACTCAACCGCGGCCCCGAACTGTGGACGCCGTTTTGTCCACCCCGCCACGAGCTGTTCGCCGGTCTGTTCCCTATCGACCGCAGCAACCACCGAGACCGGTGCTGTCACCTGGTCCGTGGCGAACGCACCCTGGGTCAGGGAGAGATGCACGGTGGCACCCTCCTCGCTGCCACGATCGTTTACACGCCCCATGAACCCCTTGGGGGTCTGCTGCTGGAACGTAGACGACCGGTGGGGGACGGCGAGGAGGGCGGCGCCGAGTAGGGCTGTGACGGCTGGTGCGGGCCGTACGGATCGTGTGGCGGCTGTGGTGCATTCGGTCATCGTGGCCACTCTCCGCAACCAGTCGGTATCTCCAAACGTCTCGACGCCCATCACTACCCGGCCGAGGTGAGCCGCCTCACGAGGTAACCTATGAGCAACCGCCCCGAACGCCGCCCGTCGGCCAAGCCGCCTGCGGCCAGGTCCGGGCACGTTACGCCCAGGGCCTCTCCGGGAACGAGATCGCCCGTCGGATCGGTCGAAGTGGTCGCACGGTCAGTCGGATAGTCGATGAACTCGGCCTCGAGTTCGAGCAAGGGAGCCCTCCGGCTCGACCCCGGCGGCCCGGTGCACGCGCACCCGCGCTGTCATCGAAGCCTGGAAGGACGACGCCGCCGCCCGACGCGCCCGCCTCAAGGTCGATGTCGCCGGTTCGAGCCCGGCCGGGGGCTCCAACTCCACCAGACTCCATTCCACCAAGCGCCTACCGTCTCCACCAAGCGCCTACTCCGTCGGACATACCCGACGGCGCCGCCCCGACCGCATGGGACCGCCGCCGACGCGGACGGCGGCGGTCACTGCCGGGCCGGGGACGACGTCGGACGAGGATCAGAGGTCGTGCCCGCCGGAGACCTCGATGTTCTGCGCGGTGATCCAGCGGCTCTCCTCGCCGAGGAGCGTGGCGATCACCATGCCGACGTCGTCGGGTTCGCCGATGCGGCCGAGGGCGGTCCTGGCGGCGAGCGCCGGGATCACCTCGGGGTACGCCTCGAAGCCGACCACCCCGGAGGCGTCGGAGAGCCGGGTGCGGGTCGGGCCGGGCGAGACGGCGTTGACCCGGATGCCACGGATGGCGAGCTCCTTGGCCAGGTAACGGGTCAGCACGTTCAGCCCGCCCTTCATGGTGGCGTACGCGGAGTATCCGGTGGCCACCTCACCGGTGGGCAGCGCCGAGTTGCTGCTGACGTTGACGACGGCGCCGCCGTCGGCGATCAGCGGCAGCAGGGTCTGGGTCAGGAAGTACGGCCCCTTCAGCAGGACCCGCATGAACCTGTCGAAGAGCTCCTCGCTGGTCTCCTCGAACATCGCCATCCCGCCGAACCCGGCGTTGTTGACCAGATAGTCGAACGTGTCCCGTTGCCAGGTGTCCCGGAGCGCGGCGACGACCTGCTCCCGGAGGGCCGGGAAGGTTTCCGTGCGGCCGACGTCGAGCGGGAGTGCGACGGCGGTGCCGCCCTCCTTCTCGACGGCGGCGACGGTCTCCTCGGCGCCGGCCGGGTTGCCGCGGTAGGTCAGGATGACGCCCGTGCCCCGCTTGGCGAGCTGCACCGCCGTGCTCTGCCCGATGCCGGAGCTGGCGCCGACGACGATCGCGATCCGCATGATCCATCACCTGTTCATTAGTGGAGCCGCTTGTTGCTCCGTGGGATCTGGCTACATCCATCTGACCACTCCGAGCAGGTATGTCAGTAGAAGGATGCTCTTCGCCTCTTGCCTGATCCTCTCGTTGCCGGAACTTCCCTCGAATGCTTCAATCGGCTCGTGTCACTTGACGACCTGCGGGTGCTGCTGGCTCGCCACGCCCGGCCCGACTGGGCCACCGCCATCGACGGTGTGCTGGTCGGCCGGGCCGAGCGGGCACAGGAGTCCTCGACCTCGATGTCCGGCACGGTGCTGGCCCTCATCGCACAGGGTGCGAAGACGCTCGCGCTCGGCGACCGGGTCTACGAGTACCGTGCCGGCCAGTACCTGATCGCCTCGGTCGACCTGCCGGTCACCGGCCACTACACCGAGGCCAGTCCGGAGCGGCCGGCGCTCGGATTCGGCCTCGTGCTGGAGCCGTCCGCAATCGCCGAACTGCTGCTCGAGGCGCCGCCCGGCAGTCTTCCCCGGGACGCCGCCGGTGCCCCATCCGCGATGGCGGTCAGCGACGCCCCGGTCGAGCTGGTCGACGCCGCGGTACGGATGCTGCGCCTGCTCGAGCGGCCGCGCGACATCCCGGTGCTCGCGCCGCTGATCAAGCGGGAGATCCTGTGGCGGCTCATCACCGGCGAGCAGGGTGCCGCCGTCCGCCAGCTCGGCCTGGCCAGCAGCAGTGTGGCGCACGTTTCCCGCGCGGTCCGGTGGATCCGTGACAACTACCGGGAGTCCTTCCGGGTCGAGGACGTGGCGCAGATGTCCGGCATGAGCGCCTCCGCCTTCTACCGCAACTTCCAGTCGGTGACCGCGATGAGCCCGATCCAGTTCCAGAAGCAGATCCGGCTCCAGCAGGCCCGGCTGTTGCTGGCGACCAACCCCGACGACGTCACCGGTGTCGGCCGCCGGGTGGGATACGACAGCCCGTCACAGTTCAGCCGCGAATACCGCCGCCAGTTCGGCGTGCCACCGAGTCAGGACGCCACCCGGCTCCGTGACACCACGCCCAGCCCGGTGCCGCTCGTGCCGTAGGGCTGCATCGCACGCCGGCAGTGGGCATGGCGCTGCATCGCACGCCGGCCCTGTTACCGGCTACGGGCAACTGTTACCGGGTGCGGGTCTGTGGCGTCGGGCCGAGGACACAGGCGGCGATCTGCTGCGGCCCCTCGGGCGTGACCACGGTGACGGTGAGCAGGCTCGTACCGGCGGGGCAGCTCGGACCGGGTGGGCCGGAAGCACCAGGCGGTCCCGGCTCGCCGGTCGGGCCGGCGGGCCCCTCGGGACCGGGCGGACCTTCCGCCCCGGTCGGGCCATCCGGCCCGGCCGCACCCGGGTCGCCGTCCGGGCCGGGCGGTCCCGGCGCGCCCGCCGGCCCGGGCGCTCCGGGAGGGCCGGGCGCGCCCGGTGGGCCGGGATCACCGTCCCGGCCGTCCCGGCCGGGCAGTCCGGGCGGCCCCGGCGGTCCCGCAGGTCCCGCCGGGCCCTGCGCGGGGCGCAGGTTGGCGGGATCGACGACGCATTCACCGCCGAGCTGGCGTACCTGCTGGCAGAGCTGCTCGGCACCGGAGACGGCGGTCGCGGCCCGGCGCTGCTCGACGGCGGCCTGCCGGTCGAGGCGCGCCCAGGCCCAGCCGCCGGTTGCCGCGATCAGCGCGGTCGCCGCCGTGACGATGACGAGCCGGCGCCGGTGGCGCCGGTCCATCCGGCGGCGGAAGGTCTCCGTCTCCTCGGTCACGCGTCCTACCGTCCTTCCAGCGCAGGGCGGCCCGTGCGGGTCATGGCGGACCGTCCGAGCGGTAGCGGTACAGCTCGCGTTCGAGCAGGGCGAGGGAGTCCTCGGCGGCCCGGCGTGCCCGGCGTGCCTCGTCGACGGCCTGTTGCAGCCCTTCGGCCCGCTGCTCGGCCGCGTCGGTCCGGCGTGCGGCGTCGTCCGCGCGCTTCTCGGCGCGGTCGATCGCCTCCTGGTACTCCCTGCGATCGGCCCGGTTGGCGTTGAGCAGATACGCGACGATCATGACGAGCAGACCGCCGACCCCGACGGCGCTGAAGCCGCCGGGCGGGAGGAAACCTGCCAGTTCGTCCACACGTCAGCTCGCCGGGATACCCGATTCCGCCACCGACTCCGCCGCGCTCCGGGGGCGGACTGCTCTCTTGTAGGCGGCGGCGGAGCGCCGTCTGTACTGGGTGACCATTTCGCCGGACCTCGCTGTCGCGAATAACATTCTCAAGTGGACAATAATGCCCAGTATTGATATTTGCCGTGATGCGTCATCTTGGGGAGAAACCAGTCGGCAACCGGACAGTGTCCCGCCGGGACACGCGGCCGACCGCCGTTGACGTCGAGGCGTACCGGTGCGTGGGGTGGCGCATACCATCGGCTTCGACGTCACGTCGGGAGGTGCGGATGGCCAGGTACGTGATCGTGGGCGGCGGCATCCTCGGGCTCGCGGTGGCGCACCGGCTCCGGGCCGACCGCCCGCAGGACACGGTCATCGTGCTGGAGAAGGAGACCGGTTGGGCGGCACACCAGACCGGCCACAACTCCGGAGTGATCCACGCCGGGGTCTACTACCCGCCCGGCAGTCTCAAGGCGACGCTCTGCAGGGCCGGCAGTGCCTCGATGGTGCGGTTCTGCGCCGAGCAGGAGCTGCCCTACCGGGTCTGCGGGAAGCTGATCGTCGCGGCCGAGGCGGCCGAGTTGCCCCGGCTGCACGCGCTGTACGAGCGGGCGGTCGCCAACGGGCTCGCCGTCAGTCTGCTCGATGCGATCGAAGCCGCCGAGTACGAGCCGCACGTCGCCGCCGTGGCGGCGCTCCGGGTCTCCTCGACCGGGATCGTCGACTTCGGCGCCGTCTGCCGGCGCCTCGCCGAACTCCTCGCCACCGACGGTGCCGACCTGCGGCTGAACGCGCGGGTCACCGGCATCCACGCCCGGCCCGGTGGCGTGGTGGTGAGCACGGACGGGGGCGAGGCGACCGGCGACGTACTGGTCAACTGCGCCGGGCTGTACGCGGACCGGATCGCCCGGCTGGCCGGCCTCGACCCGCCGGCCCGGATCGTGCCGTTCCGGGGCGAGTACTACGAGCTGCTCCCCGAGCGCCGGAAACTCGTGCGCGGGCTGATCTACCCCGTGCCCGACCCGAGGTTCCCGTTCCTCGGCGTGCACCTGACCCGCATGATCGACGGCACCGTGCACGCCGGGCCGAACGCGGTGCTGGCCACCGCCCGCGAGGGCTACTCGTGGCGCCGGTTCGACCCGCGCGACGTGTGGGAGCAGGTCGGCTATTCCGGCCTGTGGGCGCTGGCCCGCCGGCACGTCCGGTACGGGCTGACCGAGGTGACCCGGTCGCTGTCCCGGAGACGGTTCGCGGCCAGCCTGGCCCGGCTGGTGCCGGAGCTGACCGAGGCCGACATCGTCCGCACCGGTGCCGGCGTACGCGCCCAGGCCGTCCGCCCGGACGGTGCCCTGGTGGACGACTTCCTGATCGTCGAGGCGGACCGGCAGGTGCACGTGCTCAACGCGCCCTCCCCGGCGGCGACCAGCTCGTTCGAGATCGCCCGGCACATCGTCGACCGGTTGCCCGCACCGTCCTGACGTCGTCACCACTTCGGGTAATGGCGATCGTCGGCCGTCGCCGGTGACACTGGACGGGTGGACCACCCTGCTGCCGCCCTGCTGCTCGCGGGAGTGGTGCTGGGCGTCTTCGCCGGCATCGCGTTCGCGGTGGCCCGGCGCGCCTGGGCGGACTATCGGAAGGTCAAGGCGAGCCTGCCGGGGATGCGCAGGACGGCCTGGGCCGTGACCCGGATCGCCACCAGCCGCGGCGGGATCGTGCTGCTGCTCTGCCTCGCCGCCGCCGGCTGGGCGGCCACCGGTGGCGAGAACTGAGGACAGCCACTCGAAGGGGCCCCGGAGGGATCAGTCGGCCGGTCGAGCGGGTCCGTCCGCCGGTCGAGCGGACGGACCCGCCGGCCCAGGGGGTTCGTCCACCGCTCCAGAAAGCTTGTGCACCGGTCCAGGGGGTTCGTCCACCGGTCCAGAAAGCTCGTCCACCGGTCCAGGGGGTTCGTCCGGAGCGGACCCCGGCTCGTCCTCCGACGGGTGGGGTCGGCCGCGGTGGAAGAGCCGGCGGCCACGCGTTTCCAGGCGGAGCTGCCAGGCCGGCAGCAGCTGCGGGTTGAAACCGCGCGCGACGATCACGTCGGTCGAGGAGTGCAGGACGATGCTCAACACGATGGTGAGGGCGACCAACGCGAAGGCCTGTTCGGCCACGGGGATGCTGGAGGCCAGCAGGAGGAGGCCGTAGACGACCGAGGCGAAACCCTTCGGTCCGAACCACATCGCGGCGAGCTGCTCGCGCAGGTCGAGTCTTGCGCCGAGGAACGAGATCCAGAGCGCGACCGGGCGGGCGACGACCAGGGCCAGGACCGCGAAGAGCCAGCCGGTCCAGGGGATGCCGCCGAAGAATGCGGGGGAGAGCAATGCCCCGAAGACCAGCAGCGCGGCGAGTTTGAGGATCTCCGCCACCAACTCGCCGAAGTGCTCGAACGCCTCGCGCTGCTGGCGCCCGACGGTTGCCACCGTGATGCCGGCGGCGAACGCGGCGAGGAAGAGGTTGGCGTGGGTGGCCTTGCCCAGGGCGAGCACGAGCAGACCGATGGCGACGGCGTTGAGCGGCAGGTACTGCGGGGAGACGGCGAACCAGCGGGTCTGTTCCAGCCGGATCGCGATCCACGGCACCGCGATGCCGATGACGATGCCGAGCAGCAGTTCCGTGCCGAGCATCGGCAGGTGCAGGTCGTCCTCGTGCGCGGCGACGGCGAGCAGCACCACCACGAACGGCAGGGCGAGACCGTCGTTGACGCCGGACTCGACGTTGAGCAGGTGCCGCAGCCGGGCGGGGACCCGCTCGTTTCCGACCAGTGCGGCGGCGAAGACCGGGTCGGTAGGGGCGAGAATCGCGCCGACCAGCAGGGACTCCGGCCAGCCGAGCCCGGCGACGTAGTGCGCGAGCAGGGCGGTGACCAGCAGGGTGAGCGGCAGGCCCCAGCCCAGGGCACGACCGGGCAGCCGCCACGCCGAGCGCAGGTCGGACCAGCCGACCCGCATGCCGTCGGTGAAGAGCACGGCGAAGAGTGCCAGCTCGGCCAGGGCCGCCACCTCCGGCGAACCCGAGGTGACGTGCACGAGGCCGAGCACACCGTCACCGACGAGGAAGCCGGCGACGAGGAAGAGCACCGCCGTGGAGAGGACCGTGCGGTGGGCCAGCGCGGAGAGGAGTACGGCCAGCAGCAACACAACGGCGAAGATCAGCAGCAGTGACATCTGGAACCGTCCCGTCGTCCGGCATGGCGGTCAGCTCGCCGGCAGACCTCCCGGCAGATCAACGCAACAACCTACCGGCTCTCCGGTCCGGCACCTGGACGGGGCGGCGGTTCACGTCCGGCTCAGCAGGCCGGAGCGGCGGATGGTCCGGATCGGTTCGGTGGCGGCGCCCGCGCGCCGCAGGATGTGGTTCGCGGCGAGTGTCCCGGTCAGCGCGGCCCGCTCCAGCAACGCGCTCGGCAGGTCGGTCCGGATCCCGTCCCCGGCCAGGTAGAGCCGGCCGGCGTCGGTGAGCACCCCGGGCCGGTCGGTGGCGGACCCCGGCCGGAACGCCGGCGCCTGCCGCTCGACCCGGCAGCGCAGGTCGCGTACCGGCATGTCCGCCACCTCCGGCCAGAGTCCGGCCAGCTCGGCCCGCATCCGCCGGGCCAGCTCCGGCGCGGGCACGCCCTCCGGGCAGGCGTACGCGTGCAGCTCCAGCACCGATCCGCCCGACCCGGCCGCCCAGCGGCGCGCCGCCGCCTCCAGCCGGTGGTAGAGCGTCACCGAGTCCAGGGTGGGCTGCCGGGAGACGCCGCTGAACACCGGCCGGTCCCGAGCCACCTCCCCAGCCAGCCAGTACCGGGCGACCGCGTACGGCGGGCCGGTGCCGGACCGGGCGACCTGCCTGGCGAGTACCGGTGCGGCGGCGGCCAGCTCCGGCGAGCCGGCCAGCAGCGCGGAGAGCGCCGGCGGGTCCACGGCCAGCACGACGTCACCGGTCCGGTGCTGCTCGCCGCCGCCGGTCTCCAGGCGCCAGCCGCCGCCGCTTCCGGGCCGTACCGCCGTCACCGGCGCGTCGAGGCGGATCCGGCCGCCGTGCCGCCGCAGGTGCCCGGCGAGCGGCTGCCAGATCGCCGACTCGTAGTCCCGGCCCGGGGCGTCGAAGCCCAGCCCCTCCGGGTTGCCGAGAAAATAGAAGTGGAAGTTGGCGATCATCTCGGCTGCGGACATCTCGGCCTCGTGGTTGAAGAACGAGTGCGAGAAGACCTCGAAGAGCATTGCCCGGGCCCGGTCCGGCAGCTGCAGCGAGTCGAGCAGGTCCGCCGCGCTGGTGGCGTCGAGTTCGGCGTACGTGCGGCGCGGGTGGTATGCCAGCAGTGGCAGCGCTGCCCGCCGGTCCATCCGGCGCAGGTCCCGCAACCGCAGGCTGGGGCTGCGGGCCAGCAGCGCCAGCAGGTTCCACGGCGGTCTCGCCGGCAGCCGGCCGAACTCCTCCGCCGGCCAGTCCCGGTGCAGCACCGGGTAGCCGGGCACCGGCCGGAGCAGGGCGAGCGTCGGATCGACCCGGCGCAGGATCGACCGGAACGTGTAGTACTGCCGGAAGAAGGCGTGGAAGCCGTGGTCGACCGGCTGCACCGTGCCGTCGGACAGCGTCTCGGGCCGGGTGTCGAGCCGGCCGCCGAGCCGGGAGCGCGCCTCCAGCACCGTGACCTGCACGCCGCGCTCGGCGAGCACGACCGCGGCCGACATGCCGGCGACGCCGCCACCCACCACGATCGCGTCGGTGCCGTCGCGCGCCCGCCCCCGAGACCGTCCCGACCGCCCCATCAGGACTGTCCGGCCGGCGGAGAGGGCGGGCGGCAGCGCGGCGGCCGGTCGGAGGACGGCCAGACGTACGGCACCTCCGGCACGTCGCCGAAGATCGGCCCGTAGTGCGCCGGATCCTTGCGCAGCAGCGCGGAGCGGTGGCTGAGGTGCAGATCCTCCCGACCGAGCCAGGGCGGCAGCTCACCGGCGGCGGTCAGCTCCTCCTGCCGGCGCACCTCGGTCAGGCCGCAGCCGGTCCCGAGGTCGGCGACCAGGGTGCCGGCGCAGGTGTCGGCCCGGCCGGTCGAACGCCACTCGTCGCAGATATCCAGCCCGTAGCGGACCAGCGCCTCCTCGTAACCCGCCCACATCTTCACCGCCGGGTGGTGGCGCCAGCCGTAGCCGGGGCGGATCAGGCCGCGTAGCACCTGGAGCGCCTCCACCCGCTGTTTGCCCAGCCGTAGCGGGTCGAGGCTCCGGGCGGTCGACCCGAAGTCCGGATAGGGCAGGAAGGTCTGCATCCGCCGGCACTACCCGGGACCGAGGTTTCCACACGTGAACACGGAGCGTGATTTTACTGCCCCGATCCGTGGATGGGACGGTACCCGCGTAATGATCGGAGTGACTACCATCCGGGCATGGCGGATCTCTGGCGTATCCGAGCCCGGCGCGCGTTCGAGACCCGGCTCCGGGACGGCCTGCGGACCAACGGCGACCATCGCGCGCACTACGTGGTCTGCGGGCAGGACGCGCTCGCCGTACAACTCGTCACCGAGCTGCTCGGCAACGATCCGCAGGGCAGCGGCGTACGGGTCACGGTGATCGTGCCGCACCGGCGCCGGCCGGACGGGCCGGACATCCGCACCGTCCGGGGCATCCGGACGATCGAGTCGGACCGGCTGGACGAGGAGACCTTCCGGGCCGCCGGGCTGGCCGGGGCGAGCGGTCTGGCCATGCTGCACCAGGACGACGTCGGCAACATCCACGCGGCGCTCTGCGCCCAGGAGGTCGAGCCGGACATCCGGGTGGTGCTGCGGATGTTCAACATGAGCCTCGGCAACGGGATCCGTCAGCTCTTCCCGAACAGTGCTGTCCTCTCCGACGCCTCGATGGCCGCACCCGCCTTCGTCGCGGCGGCGCTCGGCGAGGTCGCGCCGACGTACTTCCGGCACGGCGGCCGGACCCTCTTCGTCACACCCCGGTCCGAGGTCCGGCCGGAGCAGGTGGTCTGCGGGCTCGCCGACACCCGGGATCCGCACCACCCGCTGGTGCTGCCCGCCGATCCGGCCGACGCCGACCTGGTGCTCGCCGAGGCGATTGGCCAGGTCGACACCGAGCACGCCGCCACCCGGCGGCGGCTGCTGCGCGCCCGCCGGGGGCGGCGCCGCCGCAACGCGGTCCTGCTTCGGGCGGTGCGCTCGTTCGCCACCCGCAAGATCGGGATGGCCACCATCTCCGTGCTGGTCGTGGTGGCGGTGCTCGGCTTCCTGCTCTCCTTCGCCGAGGACACCAACATCGGAAACGCGATCTACCTGACGATGGTGACCACGATCGTCGGCGCCGACCCGGACACCAGCAAGGGGGCGGCGGCGCAGATCCTCCAGGTGGTGCTGAACCTCGCCGGGCTGGCGCTGATCCCGCTGATCACCGCCGCGGTGGTGGACGGCATCGTCCAGGCCCGGTTGGCGCTCGACGCCGGCCTGCTGCCACGCGACCGCAGCGGGCACGTCGTGGTGGTCGGCCTCGGCAACGTCGGTACCCGGGTTATGTGGCAGCTCAACGACCTCGGCGTCGAGGTGGTCGCCATCGACAAGGACCCGGAGGCCCGGGGCGCGGCGGTGGCCCGCCGGCTGAACATCCCGCTGATCGTCGGGGACGCCGCCCGGGAGGAGATCCTGGACACCGCCTCGGTCGGCACCAGCCAGGCCCTGGTGGTGGTCTCCACCGACGACGTCAGCAACCTCCAGGCGGCGCTGAACGCCAGGGCGCTCCGCGCCGACCTGCGGGTCGTGCTGCGGCTCTTCGACGGTGACTTCGCGCAGCGGATCCAGAAGACCTTCCGGATCGGGGTCTCCCGGAGCGTCTCGTACCTTGCCGCGCCCTCCTTCGCGGCGGCGCTGCTCAACCGGGCGGTGATCGCGACAATCCCGGTTGCCCGGCACGCGCTGCTGGTCGCCGAGGTGCCGGTCGCGCCCGGCTCGGCGCTGGCCGGCCAGGAACTCCGGGTGGTCAGCCAGGCCGAGTGGGTGCGGGTGGTCGCGCTGACCGGTGCCGGCCAGCGGCGTACCGAGTGGTCGCCACCGCCGGAGCACCGGCTCCGCCCCGGCGACGTGCTGACCGTGGTGGTGCGGCGGGCCGGCCTGAACCGGCTGCTCCGGGAGGCGAGTACGTCGCCCCCGTCCGCGTCTCCGGTGCCGTCCGCCGGGCCGGCGGACCGACCCGGTGCCACGGCCGGTCGACCCGCCCGACGCGCCGTGCCCCGGCAGTCCGACCGGTCGGGTCGACGGGACCGGCCCGGCGGGCGGAGCCAACCCGGCCGCGCACCGCGCCGCGGCGATCCTCCCCAGTAGACCGGCTGTCCCAGTAGACCGGCTTCCCCGGTGGAGCGGGCGCAACCGTGGCCGGCCGGGTGATCCCCGATGGGTGGATCAGCCGACCTCGACGCCGAGGATCGCCTGCTCGTCCGGGCGGTGGACCAGCTCGTCGGCGAGGAACGACTGCACGGCCGGAGCCAGCCCGACGTCCCGGCCGGCCCGCTCGGACAGCCGCCAGCGGTGCTCGATGACCTGCACAAAGAGCTCGGCCGGTTCGAGTTTGCCGCGCAGGTGCACCGGCACCGCCCGGACCACCGGCTCGAAGACCTCGGTCAGCCAGCGGTGCGCGGCCTGCTGTTCGTCGGTGAGGTCGCTCTCCGCCCGGTAGGTGTCCAGGTCGTTGAGGAGTCGCCGGGCCTGGTTCTCCTCGGTGTCCAGCCCGGTCAGCCGGAGCAGCCGGCGGCTGTGGTAGCCGGCGTCGACCACCTTGGGCCGGACCAGGTAGCGCCCGCCGTCCACCACCGACATCGCCACCTCGGCGACGTCGAAGCCGAGCTCGTTGAGGCGGCGGATCCGGCGCTCGATGTCGTGCCGGGCCTCCCGCTCGATCCGCTGCTCGTAGGTGATCTCGTGCCAGAGTCGCTGGTAGCGCAGGACCACCTCCTCACAGACCACCTCCGGGTCGATCGACGGGTGCAGCAGCCCGGCGGCCTCCAGGTCCAGCGCCTCGCCGAAGATGTTGACCCGGGCGATCTCCAGGTCCTCCTCCCGCTGCCCGTTGGAGAGCCGCGGATGCAGCGCACCGGTCTCGGCGTCGACGAGATAGGCGGCGAACGCACCGGCATCCCGCCGGAACAGGGTGTTGGAGAGCGAGCAGTCGCCCCAGAAGAAGCCGGTCAGGTGCATCCGGACGATCAGCGCGGCGAGCGCGTCGAGCAGCCGGTTCAGCGTCTCGGGACGCAGCGTGTGTGAGAAGAGCGCCCGGTAGGGGAGGGAGAACTGGAGGTGTCGGGTGATCAGGACCGGGTCGAGCGGCGCACCCTCCTCGTCCTGCCGGTCGGCGACGATCGCGACCGCCTCCACGGACGGGAAGTCGATCCGCTCCAGGGCGCGGAGCAGGTCGTATTCCCGCTCGGCGACCCGTTCGCCGGTCTCCTTGACCGCGTAGACGGTACCGGCGAGGCGGACGAACCGCACGATATGCCGTGAGATGCCCTGGGGTAGCGCCACCAACTGGTCGGCGGGCCACTGCTCCAGCGGTGTCGACCAGGGAAGGTCGAGCAGCGCCGGGTCGACGAGGGCCGAGGTGATCCGCACGGAAACAAGCATGCCGGTCCGGGCCGCCCTGTGCCGCTCCACGTGGGCGGGCACACATCGCCGGCCGTCAGGCCCCGGGCACCTCGCGCGGCGCCGGTCCGGTCCGGCTCGTCCTCCCGCGCCAGCTTCGGCCCGCTTCCGCGCAGGCGTCGGCCCCGTCCCGCGTAGGCGTCGGCCCCGTCCCGCGCCAGCTCGGGCCCGTCCGCCCGGTAGCGTGGTCGGAATGCGGGAGACCACGACGGTACGGCGACCGCTGCGCCTGCGCCCCGTCCGCCCGGCCGGCTGGTGGTTCGACGGCGTACTGCTCGCCGCTCTGGTCGCACTGACCGCCGCGCTCGCCGCCGGCCAGCTCCTCGACGTCGACCTGACGGTCCGGGAATGGGTGAACGCACACCGCCCGGAGCCGGCACGCCAGGTGGCGGTGGTGCTCAACTTCCTGGGCCAGGGCGGCTGGGTGCTGATGCCGCTGACGTTCGGGCTGGGCGTGGCGGTCGCCGTGCGTACCCGTTCGATCCGGCCGCTGCTCGTCGGCGTCGGCGCGTTCGTGCTCACCTCGTTCACGGTCGGACCGGCGAAGCTCTGGACCGATCGTGCCGCGCCCAGCTCGAAGCTGCCGCCGGAGGAGTCGGTGCAGATCTTCGCCACGCTGCCACCCGACGAGTGGGACCTGTCGTACCCCTCCGGGCACGTGGCGAACACCATCATCTGGTATGGGGCGGTCGCGCTGCTGGTCGCCGCGCTGCTGCGTACCCTCGACCGCCCGGCCGCCCCCCGGAGCCTCTACGTCGCGATCCGGGTGGCACCCCCGGCCATCGTCTTCTGCACCACCACCTACCTCGGGTGGCACTGGATCACCGACTCGGTCGCCGGGCTGCTCCTCGGACTCCTCCTCGGCCGGCTGCTCGGCCGGGTGCCGTGGGACGACCTGCCGCTGCCCGACCTGCCCGGCGGGGTGCACCGGCGCGGAGTCTTCACCGACGACCTGTAGGTGAGTCTTCAACCGAGGTGACGTGTTCACCGACGGCCACTAGGTTCGGCAAGGTGACGACCCTGGAGCGCCGGCTCGGCGTACCCGATGCGGTGGTGATCGGCCTCGGGTCGATGCTCGGGGCCGGCGTCTTCGTGGTCTTCGCTCCGGCGACCGCCGCCGCCGGTGGCGGGCCGGCCCTGCTCGGCGCGCTCGCCGTCGCCGGCCTGGTCGCCTACTGCAACGCCACCAGTTCGGCCCGGCTCGCCGCCCGCTATCCGGAGTCCGGCGGCACCTACGTCTACGGCCGGGAACGGCTCGGCCCGTTCGCCGGCTTCGTCGCCGGCTGGGGCTTCGTGGTCGGCAAGACCGCGAGCTGCGCCGCAATGGCGCTGACCATCGGGGCCTACCTGTGGCCCGGGTACGCCCGGCCCGTCGCCGTCGCCGCCGTGCTGGCGGTGACGGCGGTGAACCTGCGCGGGGTGCAGAAGACGGCCCAGGTCACCCAGTGGCTGGTCGCGGTGACGCTGACCGTGCTGCTGCTGGTGGTGCTGGTCGGGCTCTTCGGCGGCGAGTTCCGCGCGGCCCGTCTCGGCGACCCTGTAGCCACCTCGGCCCAGCCCGCCGCCGCTCTCGACGGGCCGGCCGGGGTCGGTCTACTCACCGCCGCCGGCCTGCTCTTCTTCGCCTTCGCCGGGTACGCCCGGATCGCCACCCTCGGCGAGGAGGTGCGGGACCCCGCCCGCACCATTCCCCGGGCGGTGCCGGTCGCGCTCGGCCTGGTGCTGCTGACCTACCTGGGCCTGGCCGTGGTGGCACTCTCGGTGCTCGGCCCGGCCCGGCTGGCCGGCTCGACCGCCCCGCTCGCCGAGGTGGTGGAGGCCGGTGGGTTCTCCGGGCTGGCCTGGCTGGTCCGGGCCGGGGCGACGGTGGCGGTGCTCGGCGTACTCCTGGCCCTGGTCGCCGGGGTCGGCCGGAGCACCCTGGCGATGGCCCGGCGTCGCGACCTGCCTGGCGGGCTGGCCGCCGTGCATCCGCGATTCCGGGTGCCGCACCGGGCCGAGCTGGCGGTCGCCGTGATCGTGATCGTGGTGGTGGCGCTCGGCGACATCCGGTCAGCGATCGGCTTCTCCAGCTGCACGGTGCTGGTCTACTACGCGATCACCAACGCCGCCGCGCTGACTCTCGGCCCCGATCCGGAGCGCCGGCTGCCGGTCCGGGCAATGGCCTGGACCGGGCTCGCCGGCTGCCTGCTGCTCGCGGTCACCCTCCCGCTCGGCAGCGTGCTGGCCGGCTTCGCGGTGCTCGCCGCCGGCGCCCTCGGCCACGCCATCCGGCACGCCGTCCACCGTCGCCGGATACGGCCATGATCGGGTAGCGCCTGGCATGCCCTGGCAGGCCGGACGCTACCCGACCATCGGGAGCCGTCGTGGGGGCGGGGTCAGCGGGTGCGGGTGGTGCCGCCGCCGCAGGTGGCGCCGGGCTCGATCGAGGCGGTCTCCCGGTACTGCCGGATGAACTCGTCGATCGCGTCGTCGTCGGCGTCGTCGACAGCGAGCTGGTAGCCCCAGGCCTGGAGCGAGATAGGCGACGGCTGTCGCGGGTACGGGCTCATGAAGACGTACGACTGCCCGCGTACCCGCTCGGCGAGCGCCTCCACCTGTGACGCCGGCAGCCCGGGCCGATAGGTGATCCACACCGCGCCGTGTTCGAGGCTGTGCACCGCGTTGCCGTCCACGACCGGTGCGTCGTAGACGTCGCCGTTGCAGTTCTGCCACTCCGGGTAGTGCGGACCACCGGCCGGCGGAATCATCGGATAGCTGATGGTGGAGCCGTCGGGCCGGTGCTCCTGGGAGAGCGCGTCGGGGTTCGTCTCCCGGTAGTTGACCACCCCGGCGAGGTCACCTCCACCGCCGTCGGCGTCCCGCTGCAGGTACCAGATGAACGCGCCCGCGCCGCAGACGAGGAGCAGCAGCAGCGCCACGGCACCGGCGACGATCCCGACGATCAGCCCGACCCGGGGCCCCGACCTCGGAGGCGGCACCGGCTGTCCACCCTGGTACGGGTACCCGGGCTGGCCGCCCTGGTAGGGATAACCGGGCTGGTAGGGATAACCGGGCTGGCCGTAGCCGGGGGTCGGGACGGGTGGCTGAGGAGGGGGTTGGCGGTACCCGGGTTGGGGGTGGTCGTGGAGCGGCTGTGCGAGTGCCGGTGGCGCCGGGTATCCGGTGTGCGGCGGACCGGGTTGTGGGGGTACGGGCGGCGGCGCGTGTCCGGGATGCGGGGGCAGCGATTCCGGCGGCGAGCTGGGTTGCTGGGACTGTGGCGGTTCCGGGGTGCCCATGTCTTCGTCTACGCCTTCGGCTGAGAGTGGTGAGTGCCGATCCTATCGGGCCGGCGCCGTTGCGACAGGCTCGCCGGAGAGTATGCGGGGCCCGGAGCGGGTGTACGCCTACCTGTGCCGCCTCGCCGACGAACTGGAAGACCTGCGGCGGGCCGAGAGCGCGGCCCGCACCGAGGCGGAGCGGATCCGGGGTGGCGCCTACTCGATCCACTCGCCGGCACGCATCACCCGTACGACGTTGAGGTCGTCGTCCAGCACCACCAGGTCGGCCCGCCAGCCGGGCATCAGGGCGCCGATCCGCTCGCCGAGCCCGATCGCCCGGGCCGGGGTCGTCGCGGCCATCCGGCAGGCGTCCACCATCGGGATCCCGGCCGCGACCGCCGCCCGCAGCGCCGCATCCATGGTCAGCACACTGCCGGCGATCGCGCCGGGGGAGGAATCCGGGGACGAGTCGCCGGTGGCGAGCCGGGCCGTGCCGTCGGCCACCACCACGGGCTGACCGCCCAACTCGTACTCGCCGTCCGGCATCCCGGCGGCGGCGATCGCGTCGGTGATCAGCGCGGCCCGGTCCGGGCCGGCCACCCCGGCGGCGAAGGCCAGGGTGCCCTGGTGCAGGTGTACGCCGTCGGCGACCAACTCGCAGACCACGTTGGGGGAGCCGAGCAGCGCGAAGACCGGCCCCGGCTCACGGTGATGTGCGCTGGGCATGCCGTTGAAGAGGTGGGTCGCCACGGTCGCCCCGGCGATCACACCGGCGCCGGTCTGCTCGTACGTGGCGTCGGTGTGCCCGATCGCCGCGACGACCCGCCGGGAGACGAGCAGCTCGATCGCGGCCAGCGCGCCGGGCAGCTCGGGGGCGATGCTGACCATCCGGACCGTACCGTCGCCGAGGGAGAGCAGCTCGGTCAGCTCGTCCAGGGACGGATCGCGGAGGAACGCCGGGTTCTGCGCGCCGCAGCGCACCGCCGACAGGTACGGCCCCTCGTAGTGGACGCCGGCCAGCACGCCCTCCTTCACCAGCGGGACGTACGCCTCGGTGGCGTCCCGCATCAGCTCGTACGGCGAGCTGACCAGGCTGGCCAGCATGCTGGTGGTGCCGTGCGCGAGGTGGAAGGCGGCGGCGCCGCGGGCCGCGTCGGCGTCGCCGGTGGTGAAGGTGTGCCCGCCGCCGCCGTGACTGTGCATGTCGACGAAGCCGGGCACGACCCAGTGTCCGTCCCTTATGGACGGATACTCGGCGACCGCCGTGATCCGGTCATCCTCCAACTCCACACACCCCTGGCGGATCACGCCGGTCGGGGTTACCACCTTGCCGCTGACGCGGACGGTCATGTCGTCTCCTCGGTGCACTCGTCGGCGCCATGACGTGTCGGACCGGTCGGGCCGGCGCCGCCACGGCGCTCGGGTTACGGAGTTTCCAGGACGTCGAGGGTGTCGAGCCTGTCCAGGGTGTCGACGGCGAGCAGGGCGGCGCCGAGACAACCGGCCTCGTCGCCGAGGGCGGCCCGCCGCAACCGGGGCTCGGTCTGGAAGGTGAGCCGCTGCCGCAGCGCGACGCCGAGCGGGTCGAGCAGGTCGGCGCCGGCCTCGGCCAGCCCGCCGCCGAGCACCACGACCTCGGTGTCGTAGAGGGCCTGGGCGATGGTCAGGCCGTCGGCCAGGGCGTCGATCGTCTCCCGCCACACCCGTGCGGCGGTCTCCTCACCGCCGGCCGCCCGGGCGACCACCTCGGCGGCGGTCGCCGCTGTTCCGGCCAGCGCCGCGTATCGCCGGCCGACGGCGGCGGCCGAGGCCACCGCCTCCAGACAGCCGAGCCGGCCGCAGCCGCAGGGCGGCCCGTCGGGGCGTATGACGACGTGGCCCAGCTCGCCGGCGGCGCCGTGCGCGCCCGCGAAGGCCGACCCGTCGACCACGTGCGCGGCGGCGATTCCGGTGCCGATGGCGAGGAAGAGCACGTGCCGGGTGCCCCGGCCGCCGCCGAGCCGGGCCTCCGCGAGCCCGCCCACCCGCACGTCGTGGCCGAGCACCGCCGGCAGGCCGAGCCGCGCACCGACCAGCTCCCGCAGGGGTACGTCCCGGAAGCCGAGGTTGGCCGACCAGACCGCCCTTCCGCTGGTCTCGTCGACCACTCCGGGCACGGCCACTCCGACCGCGACCGGGGTGAAGCCGTCCGCCCGCGCCTTGCCGGCGAGCCCGTCGGCGACGTCGAGGATGCTCTCCACCACGGCGGCCGGGCCGCGCTCGGCCCGGGTGTGGTGCCGTTCGGCGTGCACGACGCCGCCGTCCGGCCGGACCAGCGCACACTTCATGCCGGTCCCGCCGACGTCGAGCGCGACCACCACCTCCCCGCCCCGCACCCCGCCCACGGCGCTCCGCGCGGCGGCGGTGGCGCGTGATGGGTCGAGCGCGGCGGCGGTGGCGCTCGGTGGGTCGAGCGCGGCGGCGGTGGCGCTCGGTGGGTCGAGCGCGGCGGCGGTGGCGCTCGGTGGGTCGAGCGCGGCGCCGGTGGCGCTCGGTGGATCGGCCGCGGTGCCGGTGGCACCGGCAGGGGCGCTCGGGGTGGCGTCGGTGGTCACGCCAGCACCACGGAGCGGCTGAGATGCCGGGGTGCGTCCGGGTCGAGACCGCGTCCCTTGGCCAGGGCGACGGCGAAGCGCTGCGCCAGGATCAGGTCCGCCATCGGGTCCAGCGGGGTACGGCCGGCAGCCCAGCCGCCGATCACCGCGTGCACCCCGTGGGTCCGGCTGTGCACGAACGCCGCACCGGTCGCCGCGATGTCTTCGGCGAGCCCGTCCGGGATCTCCCCGAACGCCCAGACCACCCGGCCGGGCGCGGCGATCGAGATCGGCCCGTGCCGGTAGTCCATCGCCGGGTACGCCTCGGCCCAGGCGGTGGCCGCCTCGCGGCACTTGAGCGCGGCCTCGTGCGCGATCCCGACCGTCCAGCCCCTGCCCAGGAAGGTGATCTGCTCGACCCGGGCGGGGTCGAACGGGAGCGGGGCGCGTATCGCCACCTCGGCGTCGGCGGCCAGGGCGGGGACATCGGTGCCGAGGTGGGCCCGGAGCAGGGCCAGGGTGCTGGTGGCGAAGCGCGTCTGCACCACGGAACGCTCGTCGGCGAAGGGCATCGCCACGGACTGGTCGGCCAGCTCTGCGGCGGGCGAGCCGGGGTCGCCGACGATGACGCTGCTCGGCCGGCGGCCACGCACCGCGGTGAGCACGTCCAGGACCTCGGTGGTGGTGCCGGAGCGGGTGATCGCGACGACCCGGTCGTACGGGCGGTCGAGCGGGAACTCGGAGGCCTGGAACGCGTCCGTCTCGCCGTGTCCGGCGCGTTCGCGCAGCCCGGCGTAGGCCGTCGCCATGAACCAGGAGGTCCCGCAGCCGACGACCGCGACCCGTTCACCGGGTCGGGGCAGGGCGGCGGTGGAGTCGGCGGCCAGCGCGGCGGCCCGTCGCCAGCACTCGGGTTGACTGCTGATCTCGGCGTCGACGTGGCCCATCGCAGCTCCTCGCGGGCGATAACCCGCACCCGCAGGGCGGCGCCGTGTCGCGGCGGACCGGCCTGCACAATACGGCTCGGTTTAACGATCTTTCGCGCGTTATTCTGCGCGAAACATTGTGGTCGTGGCAACCGGGGCACGATTTGCGCCGGGGCACGGACCTGGGGGACGCCGGGCCGGAGTTCCACAGCTTCGCGCAGAAGCGAGTTTTGCGGGCGCGCGTTTCGCGCACTATTGTGCACGAAATCTCCGCACGCACATAGCTGGAGGCCCGGGGTGGACCGCTATGCCAGATGGAACGCGCTGCTCGAACTGCTGACCGAGACCGGTCGGGTCAGCGTGGAGGACGCGGCGGGCCGCTTGGACGTATCGCAGGCCACCATCCGCCGCGACTTCGACCAACTGGCCCAGCAGCAGATGATCACACGTACCCGGGGCGGTGCGGTCGCCAACGGTGTCTCCTACGACCTGCCGCTGCGCTACAAGACGGCCAAGCACTCGGCCGAGAAGCAGCGGATCGGCGCCGCCGCCGCGGCCCTGGTCGCACCGGGGACGGTAGTCGGGCTCAACGGTGGCACCACGACGACCGAGGTCGCCCGGGCACTGGCCGTCCGGCCCGACCTGAACAGCAGCGCCGACGGTGCCCAGTTGACCGTGGTGACCAACGCGCTGAACATCGCCAACGAGCTGCTGGTCCGGTCCCGGATGAAGATCGTGGTGGCCGGCGGCGTGGTCCGGCCGCAGTCCTTCGAACTGGTCGGGCCGCTCGGCGGGGCACTGCTCCGCGAGGTGACCCTCGACGTGGCGCTGCTCGGGGTGGACGCCATCGACGTACAGCTCGGCGCGGCGGCGCACCACGAGGGCGAGGCGTCGATGAACAACCTGATGGTGGCCCGTGCCAAGCGGGTCGTGATCATCGCCGACTCCTCCAAGCTCGGTGGGCACGCCTTCGCCCGGATCTGCCCGATCGAACGGGTCGAGACCCTGGTCACCGACTCCGGCGCCGACCCGGAGACGGTCGCTGCCTTCCGCGACGCCGGCGTCCACGTCATCTCCGCCTGAAACTCCGACCGGTCGCCACTGCTCCACTCGCCGAGATCGCGGCGGCCCCACCCGTGGCCGGGCGGGCCGGTTGACGCCCAAAGCTACTGTCATTAGCCTTACAGCTACGCACCATCGGCACGGCTGGGCGCCTGCGTCAGCGCGCCCACGCCACGGCATGGGAGAAGACATGGCAACCCTGACCCACACCCGACTCGGCGCGTTCGCCTTCGTCGCCGCCGGCGGGTTGTTCGTGCTCTATCCGGCCCTGCGACCGTGGCACGACGAGACCACCGTCGAGGGCGCGCTCGCCGCGATGGGCTCCGGTGGCTGGATCGCCTCGCACCTCTTCGCCATGGTCGGCTTCATTCTGTTGCCCCCGGCCCTGCTCGCGGTTTGGAGTGCGGTCCGGGGCACCCCGGGTGATCGGCTCGGGATCGCCGCGACCCTCGCAGGCTGGCTCGGTGCGGGGCTGGTGCTGCCGTACTACGGCGCCGAGGACTTCGGCCTGTACGCCATCGCCCGCCAGGCCGCCGAGGGGGAACGGTTCGACCTGCTCGGTCTGGTGGAGGCGGTGCGCTTCAGCCCGGTCGCCGCCACGACATTCGTGCTCGGGCTGCTCGCGCTGGCCGTCGCCGGAGTGTGCACCGCGGCGGCGGTGTGGCGGTCCGGGACGCTGTACCGCCCCAGCGGGCTCCTCTTCGCCGCGGGGTTCGTCCTCTTCCTGCCGCAGTTCTACACCCCGGCGCCGATCCGGATCGCGCACGGCGTCCTCGTCGCGGTCGGAGCGGCGTGGCTCGGCCGGGAACTCTGGGTGGTGGGAGTCGCACCCCGCCGGGCCGGCTGACCGGCATGGCCCACGGTCCGGTCCGCACCCCGGTCGGGCGGCCGGAGGCGCATGCCGGCACCGGGAGCCCGGTGCCGGCGTGCTGTCGCTCGCCATCCACTGGCAAGGCGATGCGTCGTCGAGAGCGACCTTCTCTGCACTACTAGCGTGTTTCTCTGCGCTACTAGCGTGTATAGCGCGGTAGCCTGCAAAGCGATGGTACGGTGGCCCGCGACAACCGGACATGACCAGAGGGGTCGCGATGGCTGCGGTACTCGAGATCGAAGGTCTGCGCAAGACCTACCGGAGTAGACGCCGGGGCGTCCGACAAGCCCTGGACGGGTTCGACATGCGGGTCGAGGCCGGACAGGTGCACGGGTTCCTCGGCCCCAACGGTTCGGGCAAGACCACCACCCTGCGTACCCTGCTCGGCCTGATCCGGCCCAACGGCGGCCGGATGGCGATCCTCGGCCGGGAGGTGCCGGCGGCGCTGCCGGTGGTCGCCGGCCAGGTCGGTGCGATCGTGGAGAGCCCGCAGTTCTTCCCACACTTCTCCGCCCGGGACACCCTCTCGCTGCTGGCCGGTGCCGGCGGCGTGCCGCAGACCCGGGTGCTGGAGGTGCTGGAGCTGGTCGGCCTGCGCGAGCGGGCCAAGGACCGGGTCAAGACCTACTCGCTCGGCATGAAGCAGCGGCTCGCGGTCGCCTCCGCCCTGCTGAAGAACCCGAAGCTGCTGATCCTCGACGAGCCGGCCAACGGGCTCGACCCGGGCGGCATCCGGGAGATGCGGACCCTGATGCGCGACCTCGCCGCCTCCGGGATGACGGTGGTGGTCTCCAGCCACATCCTCGGCGAGGTGCAGCTGATCTGCGATTCGGTGACCATCATCTCGCTGGGCCGCCGGGTCGCCGCCGGCCCGGTCGCCGAGGTGCTGGCCGAGCACTCCGGCGGCGGGCTGCGGGTCCGGCTGGAGGCGGTCACCGACCTGCCGGTCGCCGCCGACCTGCTCGCCCGGTCCGGCGTACGGGTCACCCCGCAGGACGACCACCTGCTGGTGTACGAGGTGGACAAGCCGGCCAGCGTCACCCGTACGCTCGCCGCCGCCAACCTCTTCGTCAGCGAGCTGGCCCCGATCACCGTCGACCTGGAGAGCGTCTTCCTGGAGCTGACCGCCACCGCCCCGGTGCCCGGCCAGCACCGCCAGGTGGACGAGTCCGTGGTGGTTGACGGCGGCGGCACGGCCGGCTCGACGGGAACGACAGGAACGACGGGAACCAACGGGGGGTGGGGAGTGTGAACCTCTACACCACCGAACTGCGCCGGCTCGGCAAGCGGCGGTTCGTCCGCTATCTGACCCTGGCCGGGCTGCTCGTGCTGGTCGCCGTCGCGGTCGGCATGTTCCTCACCAACCAGAGGGTGGGGCCGGCCCAGATCGCCGAGGCGGAACGCGCCGCCGAGCGGGAATATCAGCAGAACGTCGCCATGGTGCAGCAGCACCGGGCGGAGTGCGAGCGGGCGAAGGCGACCGGCGGGGCCGTGGCGGACGGTTTCCCGGACGACTGTTCGGTGATCGAGGCTCCGCCCCGGAACGCCTTCCGGGCCGAGTGGCACATGCCGCCCACCTTCGAGTTCCGCCAGGAGTTCGCACCCACCATCACCACGCTCACCGCCGTGCTCGCGCTGGTCGCGTTCGTCGGTGGTGCGTCGTTCGTCGGTGCCGAGTGGAGTACGGGCGGCATGATGAACCTGCTGCTCTGGCGCCCGCAGCGGGTCCGGGTACTCCTCACCAAGCTGGCAGCCCTGCTCTCCGCGCTCTTCGGCCTGACGGTGGCGGCCGGAGCCCTGTGGACGGCCGCGTTCTGGGCGACCGGCAGCCTCCGGGGCAGCACCGACGGGATGACCTCCGGGGTCTGGCAGTCGCTCGGGTTGACAGGTCTGCGCGGGCTCACCCTGATCCTGGTGGCCGGGGCGCTCGGTTTCGGCCTGGCTTCGCTCGGCCGGCACACCGCGCTGGCACTCGGCGGCGTGCTCGGGGTGATGGTGGTCGGACAGTTCGGTCTGGGCATCGTGCTGTCGATGGCGCAGGTCAAGTTCATCGAGGCATATCTGCTGCCGACATACCTGCTGGCCTGGATGGACAAGAAAATCACGCTGCGCAACTGGGAGGCCTGCCAGACGACGTTCACCGGTGGGTGCGAGCCGGCGACCCGGGACATCACCTGGCAGAACTCGTCGGTCCTGCTCGCCGTCGCGCTGGTGGCGGTGCTCGGTACGGCGATCTGGTCCATGAGGCGGCGGGACATCACCTGACCCGCGGCGGGACCACGGGCGCGGTGACGGTCGCGGCGATGCGCGGCGGCCGGTCACGGCGACGGTCACGGGGGGGCGGGGGCGGCGGCCGGGGGCGCCGTCCCCGGCGACCGTCGCGTCCCCCACGGCCGTCGCGTCCCCATGGCCGTCGGCGGTCACCCCGACGGCCGTCGCGTCCCTGGTGGATGTGTCCACAACGGCGGTCGCGGGCGTGGCGCAGGTGACGGTTGTCGCCCGTGGCGGCCGGTGCGGTCTTGGGCCGGCGTCGCTACGCTGGTGAACTGTTCGCAGGTCGTGTCGTGTCGACATCAGAGGAGTGCCATGCGGAACCCCTCTGCACCCGCCGACGACGAGACCGACCCCGACGAGACTGACCCCGACGAGACCGGGCTCGGCGAGGCCGCCCCCGGCGAGGTCGACCTCGAAGAGGCCGACCGGGGAGTGCGGGGCCGGGCTCGCGAGACGGCCGGCCATGTCCCGCAGCCGCGTGCCGCCCCCGGCGCGGAGTCCGACGAGCTGGCGGAGATTCCCGCGCAGGCACCGCCGGCCGACCCGGCACTCACCGAGCGGGAGCGGGAGATCCTCGCCTTCGAACGGCGCTGGTGGAAACATGCCGGCGCCAAGGAACAGGCGATCAGGGACGCCTTCGACCTCTCCGCGACCCGGTACTATCAGATCCTCAACGGACTGCTCGACAATCCGGCCGCGCTGGAGGCCGAGCCGATGCTGGTCGCCCGGCTCCGCCGGCTCCGCGCGACCCGGAGCCGCAACCGTCGCCGCTGAGCACCCGGCTCCCGGGCGCTCGTGGTGGCTACTTCTCGTAGGTGCGCAGCCCGTTGCCGAGCGCGATGAAGGTCGGTGCCCACTCGCCGATGAAGATCCCCCAGCGGTCGGCCCGGTCGATTCCGGCGTGCTCCATCTGCTTCGACAGCATCCAGCTCAGGAACGACAACCCGATGCTGGCCGCGCCGGCCATGTACATGTGCTCGGCCCGCAGGCCCATCCGGTGCAGGTGCTCCAACATCTGCTGTCCCCTCCTCGCGTAACCGCTCGTAACATGAAACTACCTTCGGTAATCGTTGCTGGTCGGCTGGTTGCCGGGATGCGGTCCAGCAAAGCCCCGCCCCGCTCGCGCCGGCCCGGGGCACATCGACGGTGTGCGCGGCCGGTACCGTGACGCCGGTGACGGCGGTAACGGACTCGGCACGGATGGTGGCGGACGCCTTCGGGCTGGCCCGACCGACCGGGCCGTTCACCGAATGGGCACACACCAGCCACCGGACCTGGAGCCTGCAGACCGCCGACGGGCGGGTGCTGGTCAAACAGGTGGACTGCGCCGGCTGGCGCGAGCAGTTCGCCCGCGCGATGGAGTTCGAGGGCCGGGCCCGCGCCGCCGGGATCGACCTGCCGCGCCCGGTCCCACCGGTGCGCCCCGCCTTCGGGTACGTCACCGAGGTGTCCGGCTTCGGCATGCTGCGGGCGTACGAGTGGGTGCCGGGACGGGCGCCGACCGCCGAGGACGACCTCGCGGAGTGGCTCGGCACGACCCTGGCGACCCTGCACCGGGTGCACCCGCTGCCGGCCGCCGAACCGGAGGTGTACGGCCTGCACGACCGGGCGCGGTGGCAGCGGTGGCGGGACGAGGGCGCCCGGCGGGGCCGGCCGTGGGCGCCGCTGCTGGCCCACCGCCTGCCGCTGCTGCTCGCCGAGAGCGAACGGATCAGGCAGGGGTTCGAGGCGGCCGGCGGTTACGTCCTGACCCACCGGGACGTCGAACCGTGGAACGTGCTCGTCACCGACGACGGTGCCCCGGTGCTGGTCGACTGGGACACCGCCGGCCCGGACTGTGCCGGGCTGGAGGCCGGGCACACCGCGTACGCCTTCGCCGCCCTGGGCCGGCAGGTGCCCGACCCGGTGGTCGGCCGGAGGATCCTGGCGGCGTACGCGCGGCACGGCGGTCGCCTGCCGGCAGCCGACGCCCTCCTGCTGCGCCGGGCCGGAATGATGCTCAGCCGGCTGGCCGAGCGGCTGAACGTCTCGGTCGGCTGGCAGGAGAGCGGCCCGTGGGACGTCGCCGAACTGGACCGGACCGCGTGTGCGCGGCTGGAGCGGTTGCCCGCATTCCTCGCCCACCTCGACGACTGGGCGCGCAAGCTCGACGACCGGCCGATTCGGGCCGGGGAGGGTGGCGATTCGCGGTAGAACAGGACGGGAACCCACCTGTCCGACCGCCGGGAGCCGCCGATGAGACCGCTGGGCCAGGAGCAGCCGAAGGCGATGCGGGTCCGCTCGGTCTCCGTGCCGGCGCCGGGCCGACCGGAGAACGAGGACCACGTCTTCCGGTACGGGGACCTGGTCGGCGTCCTCGACGGGGCGACGGTGCCGGACGGCTTCGACACCGGCTGCGTACACGGACCGGCCTGGTATGTCCGGCGGCTCGCGGCGCGGCTCGGGCTGGCCGCCGCGGACCGGCCCGCCGCCGCGCTGGCCGGCAACCTCGCCGCCGCGATCCTCGCGGTCCGGGCCGACCACGGCGGCGCCTGCGACCTGGACCATCCGGGCACCCCGTCGG
This sequence comes from Plantactinospora sp. WMMC1484, assembly GCF_049315195.1. Taxonomy (NCBI): domain Bacteria; kingdom Bacillati; phylum Actinomycetota; class Actinomycetes; order Micromonosporales; family Micromonosporaceae; genus Plantactinospora; species Plantactinospora sp. WMMC1484. The sequence continues at coordinate 692,042 of NZ_CP186055.1, read as the reverse complement.
CGACGGTCTGCCTGCTGCGGCAGGTCGGCGACCATGTCGACTATCTGGTGCTCTGCGACAGCCCGCTCGTGCTCGACCTCGGCGAACGGATCCGGGTGGTCTCGGACGAGCGGCTGGGGACGGCAATGGCCGACCTGCGGCAGAAGGCGCTGGCGGTGGCCGATCCCGGGCAGGTGGACGCGGCGACCCGGTTCCGCCGCTCGGTGACGTTGCAGCGGGAGCAGATGAACCGGACCCACGGTTACTGGGTGGCCGCCGCCGATCCCGACGCCGCCTTCCACGCGGTCACCGGGAGCCTGCCGCTGCACGGGCCGGGCCGGGTCCGCCGGGCCGCGCTGCTGACCGACGGTGCTTCGGTCGCGGTCGAGCAGTTCGGGCTCTTCGACTGGCGCGGCCTGCTCGACCTGCTCTGCGAGGCCGGGCCGGGCGAGCTGGTCCGCCGGGTCCGGCTGGCCGAGGCGGGGGACGGCCGGCGCCGTGCCGGCTTCAAGCGTCACGACGACGCGACGGCCGTGCTCTGCGAGTTCGAGGAGTGACCCCACGGGGACGCCGTCGACGGCGCGGGACCGGGGGAAGGCCGGGTGGCGTTTCCCGCGCCACCGCGTCTGTCCAGGACCGGCGGTGCGGCCGACCGGGACCGGCGGTGCGGCCGACCGGGACCGGCGGCGCGGCCGACCGGGACCGGCGGCGCGGCCGACCGGGACCGGCGCATGTCCTGGCCAGCGCCGACCGTGGGGCCGGGCCGGGTCCGCCGGCCGGCGTCGGCACAGGCACGACCAGCCAGTCGGCAGGGGGGACGCCCGGTCGGCTGGGGATGGCCCGAACGGCGCGGGTCTGGCAAACCGGTGGACGCGGCGGCGACCCGGCGAGAAGCATCGAGATCGTGACCCGTGAGGTACGGCTGGCGCCGATAGGCGAGCACAATCTCGAACCGCTGCTGTCGGTGGCGGTCGCCGAGACGGAGCCGGACGAGGTGATGCCGCCGGTCGAGGCGCCGGCCGGCTGGTCGCAGGCGCGCCGCGACGCGTTCCGGGAGTTCTACCGGGCCAACTTCGGCGGCCTGACGGGGCCGACCGGCAACCTGATGTACGCGATCATCCAGGACGGCGACGTGGTCGGCATGATCCGACTGGGGCGGCGCGCCGAGCCGGGCACCCTGGAGACCGGGATGTGGCTCGGCAAGTCCACCCGGGGGCAGGGCATCGGGCTGATCGCGCTGCGGTTGCTGCTCGCCGAGGCGATCGAGGCCGGCGCCTGTCGGGTGGTGGCCGAGACCCGGTCGGACAACCTGCCGGCGCTGAACCTGCTGCGCCGGTGCGGCGCGGTGTTCTGCGAAGACGGGGCGGCGATCCGGGCGGAGATCCGGCTCGGTGTCAACGAGGCGCCGGCCGGCGCCTGGTGACCACCAGCCGCGCGCCGGGAGCCAGGACGTGATCCACGAGACCGCCGGAACCCCGGCCACCATGCGGCAGGGCTGAGCCGCCGTCGCCCCCTCCTCACCGCTGCGCGGCGTACGCGGCCAGCCAGGCGACCTGGGCCGGATCCAGGGACGGCCGGACCCGCTCCCGGGCCGCCGCCACGTGCCCGGCGTGCACGGTGCTCGCCTCCAGCGACTCCCGCATCGCGGCGAGGGCCGCCTCCCGGACCAGTGCCGCGCAGTCGGCGGCGGAGAATCCCGTCAACTCCCCGGCCAGCGCCGCCAACTCCACCTCGGGGGCGAGCGGCACGTTCCGGGCCGCCGCCTTCAGGATCGCGGCCCGGGCCGCGGTGTCCGGCGGCGGCACGTAGACCAGCCGCTCCAGCCGGCCCGGCCGGAGCAGTGCCGGATCCACCAGGTCCGGCCGGTTCGTGGCGCCGACCACCACGACGTTGCGCAGCGGCTCCACCCCGTCCAGCTCGGTCAGGAGCGCGGCGACCACCCGGTCGGTGGTGCCGCCGTCGGTGGCCTGGCCACGCAGCGAAGCCAGCGCGTCCACCTCGTCGAGGAAGACCAGGGTCGGCGCCGCCTCCCGGGCCCGGCGGAAGAGCTCCCGGACGGCCCGCTCGCTCTCGCCGACCCACTTCGAGAGCAGCTCCGCGCCCTTCACCGACAGCACGTTCGCCCGCCCGGTGCCGGCGAGCGCGCTGACCAGGAAGGTCTTGCCGCAGCCCGGCGGGCCGTAGAGCAGCACGCCGCGCGGCGGCTGCACACCGAGCCGGGCAAAGGTGTCCGGGTAGTTCAGCGGCCAGAGCACCGACTCGGTCAGCACCTCCTTGACCTCGGCCATGTCGCCCACGTCGTCCAGGGTCACCTCGGCCAGCTCCAGCATCGAGGACTCGGCCATCGACGTCGGTCGCACGACCTCCAGCGCCGCCGCGAAGTCGGCCATCGCCACCGTCGGGCCGGTCGCCGCCTTCTGGCGCAGCGCGGCGCGCACCCCGGCCTCGCGGGCCAGCGCGGCCAGGTCGGCGGCGACGAATCCGGGCGTACGGGCGGCCACCTCGTCCAGCCGGACGTCGTCGGCGAGCGGCATGCCCCGGGTCAGCACGGTCAACTGCTCCCGGCGCAGCGCGGTGTCCGGCAGCGGAATCGCGATCTCCAGGGAGAGCAGGTCGGGGGAGCGCAGCGCCGGGTCGACCGACTCCGGCCGGCTCGTGGTGCAGACCACGGCGGCTCCCGCGCGTACCGTCTCGGCCAGGAGCTGCCGGAAGACCGTACCCACCGGACCGGGGGTGTCACGCGGCGCCAGCGCCTCGACGTCGGAGACCAGCAGCACCGCGGGGGCCGCGTCCCGGACCGACGCGGTGGCCTCGCGGAGCCGGCGGGCGGCGGCGTCGTTGGTGAGCGCGGCGATCTCGGGTGCCCAGATCGCGGTGAACCGGGCCCCCACGGCGCGGGAGATTGCCCGGACCAGCGCAGACTTCCCCGACCCGGCGGGCCCGGTCAGCAGTACGCCGAGCGAGACGGTGGTGCCGAGCCGGCCCAGCACCTCCCGGTGGTGGAAACCGAGGTCGAGCAGCTCGGTCAGCTCCTCGGCCTGGGCCCGCAGTCCGGGCAGCTCGTCCAGCCCGGGAGCCGGATCCGACGGCCCGGCCGCGATGCCCGCACCCCCGGCGCCGCTCCCGTCCGTGCCTGTGCTCGGGGCTCCGGCGACCGCCCGCGCATCGGCCGGCGTCGACCCGTGCGTCGAGTGGCCGTCCCGCCAGGCCACCACGCTGTCCATGGTCACCAGCACGGAATCCGCCCGATCCCGCGGGGCGTCGGGCCCGACCCGGTCGGCGGGTCCGGGCGCGGACTCCGCCGCGGTGACCGTCAACAGGGTGCTGGTCCAGGCATAGCCGACCGTGTTCGCCAGGCTGCGCCGGGCCGCCTCGACCAGGGTCCGCACCGCCGCGGCGGGAAGTACGTCCTGCGGCAGCAGGGAGACATCGTCGCCGGCGGTCACCATCTTGCCGAGCAGGGCAAGGCGGAGCATCTCCGGTGAGACGACGGCGACGATCTCCGGCGGCCCGGAGAGCTCCACCCGGCGGGCGGCCAGCACCGGGGTCGGAGCGACGGTGACCTGGCTACCGTCGCGTACGCCGAGGTTGCCGAGGAGCAGGTCGTCGGCGTAGAGCAGGGCGCGGCTCGCCGACGACTCCGCCCGGGCCACGATCCCGGCGGTGCTGCGGCGCCCGGTGAGCCGTACCGGGTCGCCGGGATGCAGCCCCAGCGCGGTCAGCACCTCCGGGTGCAGCCGGACGATGCCCCGACGGGCGTCGAGCGCGGCCGGACGCAGGCTGGCGGTGAGCGTGAGATCCCGACCCGTCACCGGGCCGAGAGTACCGGCCGGAACCAGCCGCCGACGCGCGAGGACGCGACCGGGGATCACCGCTCCGGGATCACCGCTCCGGGCCACAGCCCGACGGGACCGGCCCGGCTCACCGGTCGCCGCCTGGTCGTTCGGGGCCGAGCCGCCTGGTCGTCGGGGCCGAACTACCTAGTCGTCGGGGCCGAGCAGTGACGGGTCCCGACGGATCAGGTCGGCGAGCCGGGCGGCGGCGTCGGGGTTGGGCGGATCTTCCGGGTCTGCCCAGCTCGGCACCGTCTTGACCGACATCGGCCAGGAGTGGGGCGGCTGGCCGGCGGTGGGCAACGCCGGCTCGGCGGCGGGTCGTACGGTGACCACGCCGTCGTTCCACGCCACGTGCATCGCCGAAATGTTCGGTCCGTCGGCGACCCACATCGTGACCGCCACGTTCGGATACTGCGCTACGACCCGCTGGACCGCCTCGGTCACCTCGTCGACCGGTGATCCGGCCCGGGCCGCCGCTTCCTGGGCCCGCCGTCGTTGCAGCGCCTCGCGGCGCTCCATCCGGGCCAGCGCGTCGTCCAGTTCGCCCCTCATCGTGTCACCTTCCCCGGCCCGCCGCCGACCATCGCGACCAACCGTCGGGGCTAAGTCTCCCGCTCCCGGATCGCTCGATCCAGCGCCCGATCCAGCACGATCAGTAGGGCATCCCGCACCGAAAGTCGGTCTCGGGCGTCGAACTGGACCAACGGGACATGTTCCCCGATCGCCAGCGCCCAGCGGATCGCCGTGAGATCGTGGGCGATCTTGCCGTCGAACGCGTTGACCGCGACGACGAAGGGTAGCCGGGCCCGCTCGAAGTAGTCGATCGCGGGATAGCAGTCGTCGAGCCGGGACGAGTCGACCACCACCAGCGCACCGAGCGCACCCCGGGCGAGGTCGTCCCACATGAAGCCGAACCGCGACTGCCCCGGCGTGCCGAAGAGATAGAGCTTCAGGCTGCGGTCGATGGTGACGCAGCCGAAGTCCATAGCCACCGTGGTGGTGGTCTTCTCCGAACGGATGCCGGGATCGTCGACGCCGATCCCGGCGGTGGTCATCTCCGCCTCGGTGGTCAGCGGCGCGATCTCCGAGATGGCGCCGACGGTGGTCGTCTTGCCGACACCGAAGCCCCCGGCGATCAGGATCTTCACCGGGATCGGCGGTGCGGTGCCGCGCCGCTGTTCGGGCCGGGTCGCCGCCGCCGGGTCGCCGCCGGTCTCCCGGGCGGCGTGCCGGGGCGGCGTGTGGCGGGCGGGCGGGGCGTACCCGGCGGGCAGCCCACGGCCGCCCGCGACACCGTGTCCGGCCGGGCTGCCGTACCGGCCGGGTGCGCTGTTGGCCAGTGGGCCGGCCGATGGCGAGGCGGGCCACTCAGGAGATCGCACGAAGTCCATCGATCACTCGCATAATGAGGTCCGGGTCGTGGGCATCCTCGACGGGATACACGTGTACGTCGAGGTGGCCGGCGGCCCGCAGGTCACCGACCAGGATCTTGGTGACGCCGAGGTGCATCCGCAGCCGGGCGGAGATCTCCGCCACGGACATCGGCTCGGCGCAGAGCGCGACGATTTCCTGAAGTTCGGAGGAGAGCCGGTTGACCGGCGGGACGGTCCACGACTCGCCGTCGATCTTCGCGGTCACCTGCGTCTCCAGCCCGATCGCCGGGTCGGCCCCGCAGACCCGCCCGGAGGTCAGGACAAACGGGCGCAACCCGGTCGGTACCGGCTCGACCGTCGGCAGCTCCCCGGTGTCGACCTCCGGCTCGGGCGTCTCCTCCGCCAGCGCGGCCTGGAGGTAGGGCCGGATCCGTACCGTCGGCAGCACCTCCGGCTCCGGTTCCACCTCCGGTTCCGGCGCATCGCTCCGCTCGGTGCCGCCGGCACGCCGGCCGGGCTGACTGATGCCCTCGCTCCGTTCGGTCACAGCGGTTCACCCCGCCCGATGTCGTTCCACGGCGCACGGCGCAGCAGGCCATCCACCGCAGCACCCGCGATCACGACTGGACGGAGTTCTTCAGTTCGACGATCAGCCGAGGGGTGAGTGCGCCTCCGGCCCGACCGGCGAACAGCGTCATCTCGTATGCGACGGTGCCCAGGTTGGCCGACCGGTCGGCGACCACCCCGAGGACCGAGCCGCTGCTGATCGCGCTGACCAGCAGGTAGCCGTCGGTCATGTCCACCACCACCCGGTTGAGCGCACCCAGCGTGTACCAGTTGGCGGCCCCGCTCGCCAGGCTGGTCATCCCGGAGACGACCGCGGCCAGCCGCTCCGCGTTGGACCGGTCCTTGATCGACGACATGGCCATCAACAGCCCGTCGGAGGAGACCGCGATCGCCTCCTGTACGCCGGCGGTGCCGGACGTGAACGAGTCCAGCAACCAGTTGAAGGTGCGTGCCTCCTGGCTCAGCTCACCAGTGCCCGCTGCCTGCTGGTCCTGTTCGGTACGGATGAAGGGAGTGCTCATCGTGGGGTTCCCTCTTCGTGGCGATGATCTGTGCGGACTTCGCTCAACGCGCGCGCGACGCCGGACTCGAACTGCGTCATCAGCTCGCGCACCTTGTCGGGGTCGTCCGGCGGGGCGGTGGTGATGGTCGGCGCCTGGCCGAGCGGGGTGGTCGGCGGCGGGACGCTCAGGTTGGCTCCGGGGATCCGGCGGTTGAGCCGCGGCGGCGGAGCGTCCGGTGCGGTGGTGGGCGTGCCGGTCGCCATCCCGGCGCCGTTCGGTCGGGATGCCGGTTCCGCCGGTGCGAGATTACCGCCCTGCGGGCCCGGAACGTTCCGCTCGCCCGGCGTGCCGCCGGCTGCCGGCCACGACTCGGGCCGTTCCGGACCGGGCGGCTGCTGCGGAGGTGTGGGCCGCCGGGGGAGTCCGGGCCCGGTGCCGCCCTGCTCCGGCCGCGGTTCCGGCCCGGCTGACCGGGCTTCGGTGCCGGCCGACCGGGCTTCGGTGCCGGCCGGGCGGGTCTGCTGCTCGCGCTGCGCCCGGCGTACTCCGGCTTCGAACTCCTCGATCAGCGCCCGGACCACGGACGGGTCGGCCGGGGTCGGTTCGGGGCGGGCCCGGCCGGTGGTGTCCGGGAGTTGGGCGCCCGGGACCCGCTGGCGCAGCCCGGTGCCGGGGCCGGACGGTGCGGGTCCCGGGCCGCTGTCGGCGGCGGGAGGTACTGCCGGTGCGCCCGCCGGTGCGCTTCCGCCTCCACCGCTCGGCCCGCCGAGCCGTACCGCCTCGCTCTCGCCGTCGTCGGTGTCCGATCCGGCCGTTGCGGGGCGGGTCTCGAAGGCGTTCCACGGGTTACCGGTGGTCAGCGACCGGGTGGCCCGGCGGATCAGCTCCTCGTCGAAGACCGGTCCGGCCGGTACCGCCGCCGGCGCCAGTTCGGGAAGCCGGAACACCGGCGCCGGCTCGACCACCGTCGGTGCGGGCTGGGCTACCGCGGGAGCGGGCTGTCCGGCTGCGGGTGCGGGCTGTCCGGCCGCGGGTTGCGGGAGTGCGGGTTGCGCGGTCGCCGGGGCCGGTTCCGCCATCCCCGGCGCCGGCCGTACGGGCGTGCGTGCCGGTTCCGACGAGTAGGGCGCCGGGCGGCCGTACATGGTGCCGCCGCCGGCACCACTGCCAGCACCGGCACCACTGCCAGCACCGGCGACACTGCCACTGTCGGCTCCACCGCCGCTGCCGGCAACGGGACCGCTGCCGGCGAAGCCGACCGGCCGGACCGGCAGCGGGGCCGACGCGCTGGCCCGGGGTGAGGGCAGCTCGGGACCCGGGTCGCGGGTGACCAGCAACCGGTCGTCGATCTCCACCCCCACGGTGACCCCGCCGCCGGGGGTGGTCGCCGAGAGGGTGATCCGCCAGCCGTGCCGGCGGGCGAGTCGGCCCACCACGAAGAGCCCGAGAACCTCCGTCGGGACGAGGTCGAGTCGTTCCCGGCGGGTCAGCCGGGCGTTCTCCTCCGCCAGCCGCTCCGGCGACATGCCGATGCCATGGTCGACCAGGTTGAGGCGTACCCCGCCCGGGATGACCTCGGCGAGCACGGTGACCCGGGTGTGCGGCGGCGAGAACTGGGTGGCGTTCTCCATCAGTTCGGCGAGGGTGAGCACGAGGTCACCGATGACTCCCGGCGCCACGGCGACGTCGAGCCGGACCTGCACGTCGACCCGGGTGAAATCCTCGATCTCGCCGAGCGCCAGCCGGACGACGTCGCCCAGCGGCAGCGGCGCCACGTGGCCGTCCCCGCCGGCGCCGCCGGAGAGCACCACCAGGCTGCTGGCGTTGCGGCGCAGCCGGCTGGAGACGTGGTCGAGCCGGTACAGGTGCTGCAGGCGCCCCGGGTCGGTCTCCTGGTGTTCCAGGCGGTCGATCAGGGCGATCTGCCGGCCGACCAGGTTCTGGGTACGCCGCCCCACGTGCCCGAACATCTGGGCCACGTTGCGCCGGCTGGCGGCCTGCCGCTCCACCAGCCCGGCGGCGGTGCCCTGCACCCGCTCGAAGGCCCGGGCCAGGTCGCCGATCTCGTCGCGGCCGTCCACGTCCACCGGGTCGAGCCGGATCGGCTGGTAGGACTCGGACTCGTCGTCGACGATCCGGGTCAGTTCCTCCTCGGCGGCCCGGGCCATCCGGTCGGCGGAGACGGTGAGCCGGGTCAGCGGCCGGGCCACCGTACGAGCGACGGCGAGGCTGAGCAGCATCATCAGGGCGATGATCAGCAGTACCAGCGCACCGACGCCGTACGCCCCGGCGATGGCCCGCTGGCGCTGGTCGGTCACCTCGGCGATCACGTCGGTGATGATCTTCTTCTCGATGAACTGGCCGAGCGTGATCAGCGAGGAGGCGGCCGGGAAGAGCGCCTCCAGACTGAGTCCGGCGAGCGCGTCGGTCGGGTCGGCGGCGCCGGCCCTGAGGAACTCCGGGCTGGTGCGGGCCGCCGTCGCCCGCTCGATGAGCCCGTAGAGCGTGTTCTGCGCCGGGGTGGCGAAGCTGCGGAACCGGTCCAGGTGGACCTGGAGGCCGGCCATGGTGGCGACGTAGGCGGCGCCGGCGGCCGGGTTCTTCGTCCCTGCGACCAACACGATCAGGCCACCGGCGGCGCTGATCCCCTCGTCCGTGCGGAGCACCGCGTCCAGCGCGATCATCTGGCGCCCCTCGGGCGTCGTCGCGTCCGCGGAACGGGTCAGCCGCAGCGACTCGATCAGCCCGACGTGCACCTGCCCGTACGTGGTGAGCACCTGCTGCGGGTTGGCCCGGCCGGCCAGGACGCCGGTGCGCAGCTCGGCGATCCGCTGCACGCCGTCGATCGCCTCGTCGACCTCCTCGGGCAGTTGCCCGGCGAGGTCGGCCCGCAGGTCGGCGATCCGGTCGCCGACCTGCGCGATCTGCTGTACCAGCTCGGAGCGGTCCGCCACGCCGAGCAGGTAGCCGATGCAGAGCAGCCGTTCCCGCTGGAGGTCCTGCACCAGGGTCCCGACCCGGCCGGCCCGGCGTACCGACTCGGCGGTCTCGGTCGCCTCCCGGGCCGACTCGATCCGGTCGGCCAGGATCGGGGCAGCGAGGCCGATCGTGCTGAGCAGGGGAAGGATGACGAGCAGGGCCAGCCGGCCACGGATCCGGAGCCTACCGAGCATCGCGGCGTCCCCACGGCGACGGCTGGCTCTCGGCAGTGGTGGGACGGGTGGCCGACCCGGCGGGCACCGGGTTCTGCCAGTCCGCCAGTGCGGAGCGCCGGCCCGGCTCACCTGCGGGCTCCGGCCGGAAGGGCCGCCCCTCCGGCATGGGCGTCACCTCGCCGGCCGTCGATCCCGAGGGCGGTGGTCCGGTCGGCGGTGCTCCGGGCTCGGTGCCGACGATATGGCCGAACCCGAGCGGGATGGCCTCGCCGGCCCGGATCCGGGCCGTGCTCCGGGCGGCGGCGCGGGCGGCGAGCAGCGGTATGGCGGCGAGGGCGCAGACCAGCAGCAGGGCCAGCACCAGTGCGCCGACCGCGATCTGCCGTTCGCCGGTCAGGTCGTCGATCCGCTCGCGGAGCAGGAGGTCGAGTTCGGTAAGGATGATCACGGCCAGGCCGGAGCCGGCGAGTTGCGCGGACGACCGGGCGGCGCCGACCTGGATCGGGTTCGCCGTCGCCGATTCGCGGGTGAGCGTGGCGAGGTCCTCCACCGCGCGCTGGTAACCGTCGAGCCGGCTGAGCACGTTGCCGCCGAGGCTCCGGCTGGCAGTGTTCTCCACCGCCGCACGCAGGTCGTCGACGAGGTCCGCCGCCGGGCTCAGCACGGCGGCCCGGGCCAGCGCCAGCTCGCTGGCGGTACGCACCCGGTCGCCGCCGGGCCGCTCGGCGGCGAGCACCGTACGGTCGGCGAGCCGGCCGGCCGCGACCAGGGCCTCCGGCAGCTCCTCGGCGACGGCGTCCTGGAGGTGGTAGGCGTCCGAGTCCGGGTCCCGGATCAACCCGGAACTCTCCCGCACCTTGGCGTAGAGCGCCAGCAGCAGGTCGACCGTCTCGGTGTAGGCCGTCCACGCGTCCTGCGGGTTGGCGGGTGGCCGGTCGGGCAGTGCCTCGATCTTCGCGTGCAGCCCCGCCCAGCGTTCGCTGGTACGCAGGTCGGCGCCGTACCGGACGTCGACGGCGCTGGTCTGCTCGACGGCGCTGCGCAGCGCGCTGGACGCCACCGACCGGCCGGCCACGGCACCGGACTGGGCGTCAACCAGGGCGAGGGTGAGCTGCCCGAGCGAGCGCAGGTACTCGACGCCGTGCCGTTCGCGCTCGGTGCCCGACCGCTGCTCGTCGTTGCTGCGCCAGGTCGAGCTGAACAGCGCGCCGACCGGTACGAGGAGGGCGACCGCGAGCAGCACTCGCAGCGCCGTGCCGGTCCGGTCCGGCACGCGCCGGGACCGTTGCGCAGGAACTGTCATCGTCCATCTCCATCGGCGCGAGGGGTCGATCTGCGTGGTGGCGCGTGGGAAGGCCCGCCGGTCCCGTCCACCGGACCGGAAAACTAATAGACGTCGGACCCACACGATCCGGGCCGAGCAGTCAGTTATGCGTCACTTGGGTACAGGTAACACCGGGTGACCAAAATTGTGACTCCTGGTACGTACTTGCCTACGTGCATGTATTGATTGGTGGCTTTGTGTACCGATAGATCGGAATTCACGGCATCCGAACTCGGCACGCCGGATACCGGAGCGCCCCACGCGGACGACGGTGCCCGATCACCGAACGGGCCAGCCGGACGGACGTACGGCGGATCTCAGCCAACGCTCAGCCTCGGCGCCGTACGGTGAGAGCCATGCCTTCCCGACTGCTGGCGCGGCTGCGCCGTGCCCGGCCGACCCGACGCCGGACGGTGGCTGGATCGACCGTGCTGGTGCTGCTCGCCGCGCTGGTCGGCTGGGCGGTGTGGCCGGAGCGCCCGCCGTACTCCACAACGGATTCGATGATCACCGTCCGTTCCGGACCGGCCGGGGACCAGCCGGTCGATCTGGACAGCACGTTCTACCTGCCGGACGGAGCGAGCGCCGCCCGGCAGGTGCCGGCGGTGCTGCTGGCACACGGCTTCGGCGGTACGAAGCGCTCGGTGCGCGCCGACGCGGAGGATCTGGCCGAGCTGGGCTACGCGGTGCTGACGTACACCGCGCGGGGATTCGGGCGTAGTGGCGGGCAGATCCACCTGGACAATCCCGACTACGAGGTGCGGGACGCCGCCCGGCTGCTCGACTGGCTCGCGCAGCGGCCGGAGATCCGCCGGGACGCGGACGGCGATCCCCGGGTGGGCGTGGTCGGCGGCTCGTACGGCGGCGCCCTGGCGCTGCTGCTCGCCGCCCAGGACCAGCGGGTGGACGCGATCGTGCCGATGATCACCTGGCACGACCTGGCCCGCTCCTTCCTGCCCGAGTCCACCGGCCGGGAGCCGGTCGACGGCGTGTTCAAGAAGGGCTGGGCCGGGCTCTTCTTCGGCAGCGGCGGCGCGGCCGGCGCCGGCCTCGGCGGGCTGGCCGCACCCGGAGCCGCACCCGGAGCGGGCGAGGGCGGCGCGCCGGAGGCGGAAGAGGGCGGGGAGCCGGACTCCGCACAGGACTCCGGAGCGGGCTCCGTGCCCGGCTCCGGGCCGGACGCCGGTCGGGACCCGGTGCTCGGCACGGTGCCGGGTGCGGTGCCCGGCAGTACCCCGGCCGATCCCGCCTGCGGGCGCTTCGCCGCCGACGTCTGCGCCGCGTACCAGCGGATCGCCACCGCCGGCCGGGGCGACCCGGCGGCGGTGGAACTGCTCCGCCGTTCCAGCCCGGCCGGGGTGCTCGACCGGATCACGGCGCCCACGCTGCTGATCCAGGGCGCGGCGGACAGCCTCTTCCCGCTCGCCGAGGCGGACGCCAACGCCCGGGGCATCGCGGCCGGCGGCACCCCGGTCCGGGTCGCCTGGTTCACCGGCGGGCACGACGGCGGCGAGGGCCCGCAGACCGACCGGGACCGGCTGCGCTTCCTGATGGCGCAGTGGCTGGGTCACTACGTCAAGGGCGCAGGCGAGGCGCCCTCGACCAGCTTCACCTGGTCGCGGATTGCCGGCTTCGACGCGCTCGACCGTGGCCTGGTCGCCACCGGCTACTCCGTCACGGACTATCCCGGCGTCGGCGGCACGGCCGGTGCGGGCGAGTCGATCCCGGTCGCCGGCCCGGCGCAGCGGATCGCAAACCCGCCGGCCGGCAACCCGGCGGCGATCTCGACGCTGCCGCTCGGCGGCGGTTTCTCGTCGCTGCTCGACGGCGTCGCCGGTGACCTGCCCGGACAGCACGCCCGGTTCGAGTCGGCACCCCTGGACCGGGCAGTCGACGTGGTCGGGTCGCCAGCGGTCACCATCCGGGCCGCCTCGCCGACCGGCGAGGCGGTGCTCTTCGTCAAGCTCTACGACGTCGACCCGAACGGCCCGGCCGCGCTCCCCAACGGCCTGGTCGCCCCGGTACGGCTGACCGGCCTTCCCGCCGACGTCTCCGCCGCGACCCCGGTCCGGGTCACCCTGCCGGCGATCGTGCGCCGGATCGAGGCCGGGCACCGGCTGCGGATCGTGGTCGCCACCTCCGACCAGGGCTACGCCACGCCGGTCGAGCCGGTCACCTACACCGTGGCGCTCGGCGGGACGGCGTCCGGGACCGTACCCGGGATGCCCCCCGGCGCCGCCCTGACCGGCGCCGAGGTGTCGCTGCCGACCGTGGTCGGCGAGCCGATCGCCACCCCGGCGGCGCTCTGGCGCTGGGCGCTGGCCGGGCTGCTCGCCGCAATCGTGCTGGGGCTCGTCGTGGTGGTGGCCGTGCTCCGGCGCCGGCACCGCCGCCACGACACGTCGGTGCATCCCGAGTACGCCGACACCCCGCTCGTCGTCCGCGACCTGCGCAAGGAGTACGCCGACGGCTTCGTCGCGGTCTCCCGGATCGACTTCGAGGTGCACCGGGGCCAGGTCGTCGGCCTGCTCGGACCGAACGGCGCCGGCAAGACCACCACGCTGCGGGTGCTGATGGGGCTGACCCAGCCGACCACCGGCGAGATCCACGTCTTCGGTCACCGGCTGGTGCCGGGCTCCCCGGTGCTCTCCCGGATCGGTGCGCTCGTGGAGGGGCCGGGCTTCCTGCCACACCTGAGCGGCCTTGAGAACCTGCGGGCGTACTGGCGGGCGACCGGCCGACCGGAGGCGGACGCGCACTTCGAGGAGGCGCTGGAGATCGCCGGGCTCGGTGACTCGATCCACCGGAAGACCCGCAAGTACAGCCACGGCATGCGGCAGCGGCTCGCGATCGCGCAGGCCATGCTCGGCCTGCCGGAGCTGCTGGTGCTGGACGAGCCGACCGACGGGCTCGACCCGCCGCAGATCGCCGAGATGCGCCGGGTGCTGCGCCGGTACGCCACCGACGGCCGGGCGGTGCTGGTCTCCAGCCACCTGCTGGCCGAGGTGGAACAGACCTGCACGCACGCGGTCGTCGTACACAAGGGGGAGATCGTGGCGGCCGGGCGGGTCGAGGAGATCGTCGGCGAGTCGCCGAGTACCCAGTTCGACGTCTCCGACGTCGAGGCCGCCCGTGCCGTGCTGGACCGGCTGGCGGGGGTGCGGGTGCTGCCGGAGAGCAACGGCGCGCTGGTGGTCGACACCAACGGCACCGCCCGCAGCGAGGTGGTGGCCGAGCTGGTCCGGGCCGGTGTCGGAGTGGACCGGGTGGTGCCGAGGCGCCGCCTGGAGGACGCCTTCCTCGCCCTGGTCGGCGAGAACTCTCGGGGAAGCGGGGACCGCTGAGATGACCATCGGCACCGAGACCAGCGTGCAGACCGGGGCGGTGGACGCGGCCGGCGGAGCCGCCGGCTACCGGCCCCGGGGCACCCTCTCGATCGCGGCCGAGTGGCGCCGGCAGGCGTCCCGGCGGCGTACGCAGTTCTCACTCGGCTTCATGGTGCTGCTGCCGCTGATCATCCTGGTCGCCTTCGAGTTCGAGGGGTCCGGGGACGACGACAACGGCGGCGGCGAGTTCGGCAGCCTGATCGAGCTGGCCACCACCGGCGGGCTCAACTTCACCCTCTTCGCGCTGCTGGTCTCGTCGTCGTTCCTGCTGGTCGTGGTGGTGGCGCTCTTCTGCGGCGACACGGTGGCCAGCGAGGCGAGCTGGGGCAGCCTGCGCTACCTGCTGGCCGTGCCGGTGCCCAGGGCCCGGCTGCTGGCGGTGAAGCTGGTCGTCGCGCTCGGCTACTCGCTGCTGGCCCTGCTGCTGCTGGCCGGCACCGCCCTGCTCGCCGGCACCCTCCGGTATGGCTGGTCCCCCCTCTCCAGCACCGTCGCCGCGCAGATCCCGGCCGGCGAGGGGCTGCTGCGGCTGCTCGGCATCCTCGGCTATCTGGCGGTGGTGCTGCTGGTCGTGGCCGGCCTGGCGTTCCTGCTCTCGGTGAGCACCGACGCGGCGCTCGGCGCGGTCGGCGGCGCCGTGCTGCTCTGGATCCTCTCCAGCATCCTCGACCAGATCACCGCGCTCGGGGTGCTCCGGGACTTCCTGCCGACCCACTACAGCAGCGCCTGGCTCGGCCTGCTCTCCACGCCGGTGCAGACCGACGACATGGTCAGGGGCGCGATATCGGCGATCTGCTACGCCACCGCATTCTGGGCGATCGCCTTCTGGCGCTTCACCCGCAAGGACGTCGTGTCGTAGGAGGGCAGTAGGAGGGCAGGGAGACGGGCCGTTGCGGAGGGCGGTGCAACCTGTCGTGATCATCAGTTTCGGTCGGTCGGATACACCTGATGGTGCGCATCCCACCACAGGACGTGGAATACATCCTCGGCCCGGAATCCCCACAGCCGTCGTTCGCCGGAGATCCGGAACCTGAACAACTCCTCGAAGACCTCATCGAGGCGAAGCTCAACGATCCTGGCTTGCGCAGCAGCGCACACGTTCTTGATCGGGTACGCGTGGTGCTTCTTCTTCCGGTTGTGGCTCTGCCCTGTCATCTGGGCCATGAGCTCGCCCCAGGTGCACTGGCTGGCCTCACAGAGGAAGGTCAGGATTTCGTATGCGTCGCCGCTGTCGGACCGGGGCCACGACCACAGTCCGTCGTAGCCCCGGTCTACGTACTGAAATGAGAAAATCAACTTTCGGTCATTGCCCTGAGGCCGAACTATCGTTTTCGGCTGACGTTCGCCTGTGGCCTTTGCCAGGGCAGCCTTGTTGACCTTCGGGTTTTTCTTCGGTGACACAGGTGCCTACCGTTCGGCGCTACCGTCGCCCGCCCACTCGTCCCAGCTGATCTCGTCCACCGGGATCGCTTCCTCTGCGGTATCGATCGTCGAGTAGTACATCTGCATCGCCTCGGGCGTGATCTCGGCGCTCGACCGGGCTGTTGCCGGGAGGCCGCGCCGTGCGTGCGCCCAAGGGTCTTCCCCATGTGTCAGGTGGCTGAGCTTCCGGCCATCAAGATGTCCGTACGTGCGCAGCACGGCATCAATCGTCTCGCGCTCGGAGCGAGTGAGGTTGTCAGGGTTACCGAGCGGCAACTCCGAGACGGAGAACCGGCCGCGGTGCAAGGCGTACAGGTCGTAGACGACCGGCCCGTTGGCCCATGCCTGGATTCTCTCGGGAAACAGAGGTTCGTCGTCCCAGACGAGGTGCCATGCCTGCGAGTAGTAGACAAGCTTCTGGAGCTTCATCGACGACATCTCGCCTTGTTGGGCGAGAATGTAGGCGGCGACATCGTAGACGCTGGCCATGAGTTTCACCTCCTGCGGGCGTTCCCGGCGTCCGCTCTCGGGTGTGACCAGGGTAGCGGTTGCCTGCGACGGTTTTCCCACGATCAACGTTAAACACTCCTTGGCGTTTATAGGCGTTTTTGTGCCGTGATGCCCGATAATTTCCTTCTCCTTGGTTCCGCATCGTCGTAGCCGACACGCCATCATCGGAGGCGGGTACCTGACGGACATGGCACAGAGCGGACGCGCTGGCCTATAGTCGGCGGCGGTCGAGCCGCAGGTGGCGGCCTGGTGACTCTCTGACAGGGGGTGGGCCGGTGCTGGACCATGCCACCCGGGTCGGGCGACCGCCCCGGCGGATCAGTCGGTTTCTCGCCGAGGCGCGGCTGGGCTGGGTGGACGCCCGGCTGATGGTCACCATGCCCGGCCGGGAACGCGCGCTGCGCCTGGTCGCGGTGGTGCTCTTCGGGCAGCGGGCCAGCTACATCGTGCCGGCGCTGGTCGGGATGGACGGCGCCGCCGACCGCTACCACAGCCCGGCGCTGAACACGGCGCTGATGCTCACCGCGGTGCTCTGGAACGTCGCGCTCGGCGTGGCGGTGTGGCGGCGCGGCTGGTTCAGCTACCCGCACGTGGCGGTGGACGTGGGGATCGTCTGCGCGTTGCTGGTGGTGGTGAACATGAACATCCGGTCCGGCTACGAACTGTCGGCGGCGAACTGGGCCGGCAAGTTCGCCCTCGGCTCGGCGGCGCTGGTCGGCGCGGTGCTCACCCTGCCGAGGCTGCTCGCGGTGCTCGGGGTGCTGGTGCTGACCGCCGTGGTCGCCGCCTCCGTCCAGATCGGCGGGTTGCCGCCCCTGGAGTCCGGCTTCGTCAACCACATCAACTCGAGCATCTGGTTCGCGCTGGTGCTGCACTTCGCCCGCCGGTTCCTCTGCGCACAGGCGAGCGCGGTCGACGAGGCGACGCAGCGCCGGCTCGCCGCCGAGACGGCGACGGCGGCCGGCGAGGCGCGGTTCGCCGAGCGGCTGGACCACTACCGCCGGCTGCACGACACCGCACTGGCCACGCTGACCGCGATCGCCCGGGGCGGGCTGGACCACCGGGCCGAGGAGGTGCGGCGGCGCTGCGGCCGGGAGGCGGACTACATCCGGGGCCTGGTCACCGAGGACCGGGCGGAGGTGGTCAACACGCTCGGCACCAGCATCGCCGAGGTGGCGGCCGACGCGACCGCGCTGGGCCTGCGGGTGCACCTGCGCTCGGGAACCGTGCCGACCCAGCCGCCCCGGCACGTCGTACGGGCGATCTGCGACGCCACCCGGGAGGCGTTGAACAACGTCGCCCGGCACGCCGGCACCGGCGAGGCGTGGCTCACCGTCGAGTGGCACGACGGGGTGCTCGCCGTCCGCGTCGTGGACCGGGGAGTCGGCTTCGACGCCGACGCCGACGCCGACACCGCTGGCACCGGCGGCTTCGGCCTACGCCGCTCCATCGCGGAGCGGATGGCCGAGGTCGGTGGCGACCTGCACCTCTTCTCCGAACCGGGTCACGGCACCAGCGTCGAGCTGTTCTGGCCTGCGTCGCCGTCCTCGGAGGTGGCGGAGCGGTAGCGGTGCAGCCCGTCCTCCCGTACCCGGTCGGCGAGGTCGAGTTTGGTGTACGTGGGCCGGCCCGCGTCGGAGTACTTCGCCTTGACCCGGTCCAGGTACTGCTTGGCGGTGCCCGGCTGGATGCCGACCTTGCGGGCCGTCGCCGTCAACGTCATGCCGGAGGCGTAGGCGACCAGCACGGCCCGCTCCCGGGGCGAGAGCTTCGGCCGGTCCGGCCGCTCGTCGCAGGACCAGGCGAAGGCGAGCTCGGGGGAGTGTGCCACCTCGCCCCGGGCGACCGTCCGGATCGCGTCGGCCAGCGTCGGCAGGTCGTGGTCCTTGGTGAGGTAGCCCGACGCGCCGGCCCGCATCACGTCCACCCCGTGCACGACGTGCGGCACGACGCTCACCACGAGCACGGTCCGGTCGGCGGCGACCAATCGGCGGACGTTCTCGGCCGGGGCGGACCCGTCGGCCAGGAGCAGGTCGAGAACGACGACGTCGGCGCGCTCCGGTTCGGTATCCAGCAGGTGGTCGACGGTGGCGGCGGTGCTCACCAGCCGCAGGTCGGGTGCGGAGCCGAGCCAGGCCGCCATGCCGTCCAGCAGCATCCGGTCGTCGTCGACGACGGAGACCGAGATCACGGACACGATGGGCGACCTCGCCTTCCGCCGGGAGAGCGATCTGCGCAACAGAGCGATCTGCGGAACCGGTACCGGGGCCCGGCCGGTGGGCAGAATAACGGACATTATACCCAGGTTGTCGCACTGTCAAGACCGCAGTTTCGCTCTCTGGTAACTTCCCATGACGGTGAGTGATCATCCTCCGGGGGTTCGAGCCCGTGAACGGGGAACGGCCTGTGTCGCCCGGTACGTCGGAGAAGAGGGACCATCGGCGATGACCAGACGGAGCCAGCCCGGAACCCAGCCCGCCGAGCCGGCCCCGACGGGCCGCGGGGACGGCGACCGGTGACCGGAAGCGGCGCTGCCCATCTGGTACGGGCGGCGCTGGCCGCCGGGCGTCTGGCCCGGGTGCAGGTCACCGGCTCCGCGATGTCCCCGGCGCTCTCCGCCGGCACCGTCGTGGTCGAGCCGGTCGACTTCGCCGAGATCGACCCCGGCGACGTGGTCGCGTACCAGGCCGGCGATCGGATCGTGGTGCACCGGGTGGTCGCCCGGCGCCCCGGCCACCTGCTGACGGCCGGCGACAACCTGCCGCTCTACGACCCGCCCGTGCCCAGGGCGGCGGTGCTCGGCCGGGTGCCGCAGGTCGCCCCGCGTTCACCGGTCGCCCCCGCGGCCACGATGCCCGGCGGGCCGGCCGCCGCCCTTCCGGAGGGTGTCACGCTCTGGCTGGTCGGCGCGGCGGCCCGCGCCCTGCCGGAGAGCGACCACCAGCTCCCGGTGCCCGACACCCACCGCTCGGGGACCCTGGTCCGGATCCGCCATCTCGCGGGCGGCTCCGCCCTCCCGGACCGGGTACGCCGGGCGCTCGACGCGCTCGACGCGCTGGGCGGGGTGACGGTCGGCATCTCCCCGGCGGCGGTACGGCCGGTGGACGACCTGCGTACCGGCCTCGCCGGCCGGAGCACACCCGGCCAGGAGGTGCGCCGGCTCGACATCGTGCTCGGTTGCCGGTTCGGGCTTCCGGAGGGGTACCCCGGAGCCGGCACCACCGGCCCGGCCGGTGCCGACGACGAGGCGTGGTCGGCGGGGGTACCCACCGACGGCGAGCCGGTCATCGCCCCCGACGAGGTCGACCACCATCTGCGGACCGGGCCGCCGTTGCGAAGGACCGGGCCGGAGGGCGCGATCCGGGCCATCCTCGTCACGCTGGGCGTACCGTCGCTGCCGAGGTCTCCGGGCGGGCCGGCGGTGGACGGTTCCGCACCGGGCCTGGCGGCACGGTCCCGGACGCTGCGGCCGGCGTCCTAGCTCACCCACGGGCGGGTGGCTCGGGCAGGCGGCTCGGGGATGTAGCTCACACGCCGGGACGGGGTCGGGACAGCGGCCTGCCCGCCCCGTAGACTGGCGGCACAACTTCATACCTCATCCAGAGGGGCTGAGGGATACGGCCCGATGACGCCCCGGCAACCACTCCACGGCGGAGCAGGTGCCAATTCCGTCCCCGCCGCGCGGTGCGGCGCCAGGGAAAGATGAGAGGACGGCACATCGCCATGACGTCGATCATCGACGCGACCTCCCGCCAGACCACTCCGGTAGCGCCCAATCCCGCGCGCGCGCTGGTCTGTCGCGGCTGCGGCACCGAATACCCGCTGATCGCCCAGCACGCCTGCTACGAGTGTTTCGGCCCGCTGGAGGTCGGCTACGATTCGGCCGCGCTGGCCCGGGTCACCCGGGCCGACATCGAGGCCGGCCCGGGCAACCTCTGGCGGTACGCGGCTCTGCTCCCCACCGGCCAGGACCCGACCGCCCGGGTCACCCTCGACCCCGGGCTGACCCCGCTGGTGCCGGCCGCCGGCCTCGCCGCCGAGCTGGGCATCCGGGCACCACTCTGGGTCAAGGACGACAGCGCCAACCCCACCCACTCGTTCAAGGACCGGGTGGTGTCGGTGGCGCTGACCGCCGCCCGCGGCCTCGGCTTCACCCGGTTCGCCTGCGCCTCCACCGGCAACCTGGCGAACTCGGTCGCCGCGCACGCTGCCCGGGCCGGGGTGCCGTCGGTCGTCTTCATCCCCGGCGACCTGGAGCAGGGCAAGGTGGTCACCACCGCCGTCTACGGCGGGGACCTGGTCGCCGTCGACGGCTCCTACGACGACGTCAACCGGCTCTGCGGTGAGCTGGTGGAGACCGACGAGTTCGCCGACACCGCCTTCGTCAACGTGAACGTCCGGCCCTACTACGCCGAGGGCTCCAAGACGCTGGGCTACGAGGTCGCCGAGCAGTTGGGATGGCGGATCCCCGAGCAGGTGGTCATCCCGATGGCCAGTGGCGAGCTGCTCACCAAGATTGACAAGGCCTTCAGCGAGCTGGTCGAGATCGGGCTGGTCGAGGCGCCGGCCAACGGCTGGAAGGTCTTCGGCGCCCAGTCGGCGGGCTGCAACCCGATCGCCGCCGCGCTGCACGCCGAAACCGACGTGATCACCCCGGTCCGGCCGACCGGGATCGCCAAGTCGCTCAACATCGGCGACCCCGCTGCCGGCCTCTACGCCCTGGAGGCGGTGCGCCGGACCGGTGGCTGGATGGACCACGCCGACGACGACGAGATCCGGCAGGGGATCCGGCAGCTCGCCCGGACCACCGGCGTCTTCGCCGAGACGGCCGGCGGGGTGACGGTCGCGGTGCTGGGCAAGCTGGTGGCGAGTGGCCGGCTGGACCCGGACGCCGAGACCGTCGTCTACAACACCGGCGAGGGGCTCAAGACCCTGGACGCGGTCGCGGCACAGGTCGGTCCGACGTACCGGCTCAAGCCGTCGCTGCGCGCGGCCCGCGACGCCGGCCTACTCGGCTGACGCCGGCCTACTCGGCTGACGCCGGCCCGCCGGGGTCAAGTCGGCCCGCCCGACCGAAAAAGTCCAAGATTTTTTCGCGGCATCCTGCCGGCCCCGAACGGGCAAATGCACGTGCAACTTGCAGGTGAAACTTTAGGGGCTCCTCCGACGAGTGTCATTTCCGGCGGTGTGGATGCAGTGCGTAGCTGCTGTTTTGCCGCCCGTGACGAAAACACGCGGTCGAGGGCTTGACGCCCGCATCTGCAGGACGCAAGATGCTCCGTGCGGGAGGGCGCACCGCCGTAGACTTTCTAAGCTCTTACGACCCAACGCCGGAGGCGTTGTGCGGGCGCCCCTCCCGACCAAATCTTCCCGGGCCGGCCGGTGTCGCCGCACGCTCTCGGGCTCAACGCCGATCCAGCAACGTCGGTGACGGGCTCGTCGATATTCGGTCGCGCCCGCGTCGTGCAACCGGCACGCTCCACTCCATGGACATCGTGGTCACTCCGCTGGACGTCGCCGACGCCGCCGCCGTCGAGCGGGCGTACGAGATCGAGGCCGCCGTGCGGGCACACGTCCAGCCGGACATGCCACCGGCCTCCCGGCGGCGCTTCGTCGTCGGGCTCCGCCAAGGGTGGCCCGGTGACGAGCAACGGCCCGCGCTCGGCTACCTCGACGGCGTGCCGGTGGGCTATCTGAACGTCATGCTGCCGCAGTTGGAGAACCGGGAGAACGCCAGCCTCGCGCTCGCGGTCCACCCCGGATACGCGCGCCGGGGCGTCGGGCGGGCGCTCTACGAGTACGCCGTGCGGATGCTCCGCGACCTGGGTCGCAAGCGGGTCATCGGCGAGGTCGTCAACATGAACCCGGACGCCGCCGCGACGATGCCCGGCGACGCCTTCGCCGCCGCGATGGGCGCCCGGCCGGCCCTGGCCGACGTACGCCGCCGGCTCGACCTGACCGCACTCGACGAACCGGCACTCGACCGCCTCTTCGCCGAGGGCATGGCCCGGGCCGAGGGCTACTCGATCGTGCGCTGGCGCGGCGACACCCCGGAGGAGTACGCCGCCGACGTGGCCTACCTGGACAGCCGGCTCATCGAGGACGCACCCATCGGCGACCTCACCTGGGAGCCGGCCAGGCCGGACGTGCCCCGGCTGCGCGAGATGGAGGCCGCGCACCGCGCGCGGGGCCAGGAGTGGTACAACAGCGCCGCCCGGCACGACGCGACCGGCCGCCTGGTGGCCTGGACCGGGATCGGCATGAACGAGGGCTGCGACTGGCACGCCTTCCAGCAGATCACCCTGGTCGAGCCGGGGCACCGGGGGCACCGGCTCGGCACCGTGATCAAGATTGACAACCTGCGGCACATCCGGGAGCACGAGCCGGCCCTGCGGGTCATCGACACCTTCAACGCGGCGAGCAACGACTACATGATCTCGATCAACGAGGCACTCGGTTTCCGTGCCGTCGCCGGACTCAACACCTGGCAGGCCACTCTCTGACCGGCGCCGCCCACCGGCTGGCCAGCGCCGTCCCGGAGCAGGCGGGAGGCTGGGGCGGGCCGGCCCGGTGCGGCATGATGGCGGGATGACGGAGACCCCGCACCCCCTCTTCGCCCGGCACACCGACACCCTGGAACGGGCGCTGACCGCGATCACCGAACGGTCCTACTGGTCCGCGTACCCCGAGTCACCCAGCCCTCGGGTCTACGGCGAGACCGCCGCCGCCGAGGGCGAGGCGGCCTACCGGGCGTACCTGGGCGGGAAGTTCCCGCTCGACCAGCCCGGCACCGGCGACTGGGTGGGCACCGAGGCGAGCCCGTTCGGGATCGACCTCGGGGTGAGCTACCCGCACGCCGACCCGGAGGTGCTGCTGGCCGCCGCCACGACCGCGCTGCCGGCCTGGCGGGACGCCGGCCCGCAGACCCGGGTCGGGGTCTGCCTGGAGATCCTCGCCCGGCTGCACGCCAACATCTTCGAGCTGGCACACGCGGTGCACGCCACCACCGGGCAGGCCTTCGTGATGGCGTTCCAGGCCGGCGGGGCGCACGCCCTGGACCGGGCGCTGGAGGCGCTCGCCTACGCGTACCAGGAGATGACCCGGCACCCGGCGACGGCGGCCTGGGAGAAGACGGCCGGCCGGGGCGACCCGCTGCGGATGACCAAGACCTTCCACGTGGTGCCGCGCGGTGTGGCGCTGGCGGTCGGCTGCAACACCTTCCCGACCTGGAACAGCTACCCCGGCCTCTTCGCCTCGCTTGTCACCGGCAACCCCGTCGTGGTCAAGCCGCACCCCCGGGCCGTGCTGCCGCTCGCCGTCACCGTCCGGTACGCCCGCGAGGTGCTGGCCGAGGCCGGCTTCGACCCCAACCTGATCCTGCTCGCGGCCGAGGCGCCCGGCGAGGGGCTCGCCTCCACGCTGGCGCTCCGCCCCGAGGTGCGGATCGTCGACTTCACCGGCTCCACCGAGTATGGCGACTGGCTGGAGGCGAACGCCCGCCAGGCCGCCGTCTACACGGAAAAGGCCGGCGTCAACAGCATCGTGGTCGACTCGACCGACGACTTCGCCGGGATGTGCCGCAACATCGGCTTCTCGCTGACGCTCTACAGCGGACAGATGTGCACCACCCCGCAGAACATCCTCGTGCCCGCCGCCGGGATCGACACCGACCAGGGGCACAAGAGCGTCGACGAGGTCGCCGCCGGCATCGCCGGAGCGGTCGGCAAGCTCACCGGCGATCCGGCCCGCGCGGTCGAACTGACCGGCGCGGTCGTCAACGACGGCGTACTGGCCCGGCTCGACGAGGTCGCCGGGGTCGGCGAACCCGTGCTGCCGTCCCGGCCGGTGGAGCACCCGAGCTACCCGGGCGCGGTGGTGCGTACGCCGCTGATCGCCAAGCTCGGCGCCGACGAGATCGGCACGTACGGGCGGGAGTGGTTCGGGCCGATCTCGTTCGTGGTCGCCACCGACTCCACCCCACACAGCCTGGCGGTCCTGCGCCAGACCGTCGCCGAGCGGGGCGCACTGACCGCCTCGGTCTACTCCACCGACCCCGCCGTGCTGGACGCCACCGAGACGGTGGCGATCGAGACCGGGGTGCATCTCTCCTGCAACCTCACCGGCGGCGTCTTCGTCAACCAGTCGGCGGCGTTCTCCGACTTCCACGGCAGCGGCGCCAACCCGGCGGCGAACGCGGCACTGACCGACGGCGCCTACGTCGCCAACCGCTTCCGCGTGGTCCAGGCCCGCCGACACCTGTAAGGAAGGGCCCCCGCTTATCGCTTTCTGTAGAAGAAGGGCCCCTTCCTAACCGGGTCGGGCGGGTGCGGCGCCCGACCGGGCGGTGCGGCGCATCTGTAGTTCACGGAGCGTGGGCAGGACGGGGTGCGCCACCCGGACCCCGGTGTCGACGAATCCGAGCCGCTCGTAGGCGCGTACCGCCCGGTTGTTGCCGACCACGACCTCCAGCAGCAGCTCCGGCCGGCCGGCCGCCGCCGACCAGGCGCCCACCGCGTCGACCAGGGTGGCCAGCAGCCCGCTGCCCCGCCAGGCCGGGGTGAGGTAGACGGCGAAGACCACGGTGGCTCCGGGGTCGCCGGGCACCACCTGCCCGCCGGCGTGTCCGACGATCCGGCCGTCCACCTCGGCAACGAATGCGGCCATCCTGGGGCCGGTCGACATACCGGCGATCCGGGCCGCGAACTCGGCGTGCGGCCGGGCCGCCGCGTCGGCGACCGTCTCCAGGAAGGCCAGCGGCGAGTCCGCGAGCATTTCCAGCCGTATCGCCCGGACCCGGGCGGCGTCGGCGGGGCGTACCCGGCGGACCGGCGGCAGGTCGAGGCTGCCCCGGGGTCCGGAATCGATCGCACCGCCGGCCCGGTGGGGAGGAGCCGTTCCGGAGCGGCCGGCGGCGGGCCCGGAGTCCGGATCGGCGGTGGTCTGCGGGGTGGGAGCCGGCACGTCGGTCATGGTCGCACGCCGTACGGCGACCAGTTTCGGCGGGTAACGGGGCCTTGCAGGTTTCTGCGCATACCCCGGTGACCTGGGCAACGACGGCCGCCAATAGGTGAGAGGTGGAAAGCGACCGCCCGGTTGCCCGCCTCGTGCCCGTTTTGGACTAGTGCGCTGTGACCCGACCTTGGTGTACGGTGCGGGTTCGGCCGCTCGATTCGTGAGATCCGATCACCGCATGATCCATTAGGGGAAAGCGAGTCGGCGGCCCCGGCAGGCTATGTCGTCGCCGGAGCTCGGGCAGCTCCGACGCGACCGAAGTAAGGAAGTGCACCGTGGCGCAGGGCACCGTGAAGTGGTTCAACAGCGAAAAGGGCTACGGCTTCATTGCCGTCGATGGCGGGCAGGACGTCTTCGTCCACTTCTCCGCGATCGAGATGGACGGTTACAAGGCGCTTGACGACGGTCAGCGCGTCGAGTTCGAGATCGCCCAGGGCCAGAAGGGCCCACAGGCGGAAAAGGTCCGGGTCATCGCCTGAGCTGCCGGGCCACCGCCCGTAGCTCTCACGGACCTCTCCTTCTTCAATCACCCGGACGTTAGGCCCCACCCCGGACGGAGGCCGCCGGTACGACGCCCGTCGGATCCGGTGTGGCCGCGCGTCCGGGAGGGCACGTGCGGCCGGTTCTTTCCGGGGCAGAGGAATTCGATCCCTGATTTCCAGATCCCGAGCTTTCCGACCGCTTGGGATGCCCTTTGTCCCGCTTGGGATGCCCTTTGTCCGGGCTGTGCCCGACTACCGTGCGGCGTGCACGGATAGGTATGCGTGCGAATGGTCGCGTGCGGCGCTGCCATGTCACGGCGTGGCGCTCGCCTGCCTCTCACTCCGCCCCGCTGCTGACGCTCGGGTCCCCCGTCTGCCGGCGTGCCCGGGGTGCCTGCCGGCCTGCCCGGGGTGCCGGCCTGCCCGCGTGCCTGCCGGGTGCCCGTGGAGGGCCGGAGGGGCCGTGGAGTGCGGCCCGGGCACCGCGAGATGCCCGAACTCCCGGCTCGACTGGCCCAGCCGCTTGCACTCGGCAGGGGAGAGTGCTAAACAAGTGTTTGGCACTCGCACATCGTGAGTGCCAAAGGTCGGGGCGGTAGGGCCACGGTCGTGGACCTGTGCAAGCAGGTGCGCGGCACATGGCCGGTCGTCGCGGGCTGTCCGGCCCGGCCGACGGACGTCACTGTCGCACAGCGCGACGGAGTCGAGCCGGCACCTCGGTGCCGGCGACCCCGTCCGCCAGTGCCGTAGTGACGTCCGAAGGTGCGTAACCAGGCGGCACATCCGGGGCCGGCAAGGTTCCCGGTGGCCGCGAGTGTCCAGGAGGACAACGCCGTATGGCCAAGATGATCGCGTTCGACGAGGAGGCGCGCCGCGGCCTTGAGCGGGGCATGAACACCCTCGCCGACGCCGTGAAGGTGACGCTCGGCCCGAAGGGCCGCAACGTCGTACTCGAGAAGAAGTGGGGCGCTCCGACCATCACCAACGATGGTGTGAGCATCGCCAAGGAGATCGAACTCGAGGACCCGTACGAGAAGATCGGCGCGGAGCTGGTCAAGGAGGTCGCCAAGAAGACCGACGACGTTGCCGGTGACGGCACGACGACGGCGACCGTCCTCGCCCAGGCGCTGGTCCGCGAGGGCCTGCGCAACGTCGCGGCCGGCGCGAACCCGATGGCCCTGAAGCGGGGCATCGAGGCCGCGGTCGCGAACGTCTCGGAGGAGCTGAGCAAGCTCGCCAAGGACGTCGAGACCAAGGAGCAGATCGCCTCCACCGCCTCCATCTCGGCTGGGGACACCAGCGTCGGCGAGATTATCGCCGAGGCGATGGACAAGGTCGGCAAGGAAGGCGTCATCACCGTCGAGGAGAGCAACACCTTCGGGCTCGAGCTGGAGCTGACCGAGGGCATGCGCTTCGACAAGGGCTACATCTCGGGGTACTTCATGACCGACCCCGACCGGATGGAGGCCGTGCTCGACGACCCGTACATCCTGATCGTCAACAGCAAGATCTCGACGGTCAAGGACCTGCTGCCGATCCTCGAGAAGGTCATGCAGTCGGGTAAGCCGCTGGCCATCATCGCCGAGGACGTCGAGGGCGAGGCCCTGGCGACCCTGGTGGTCAACAAGGTCCGGGGCACCTTCAAGTCGGTCGCCGTCAAGGCTCCCGGCTTCGGTGACCGCCGCAAGGCCATGCTGGGCGACATCGCCATCCTGACCGGCGGCCAGCCGATCAGCGAGGAGGTCGGCCTCAAGCTGGACGCCGTCGGCCTCGACATGCTGGGCCGGGCCCGCAAGGTCGTGGTGACCAAGGACGAGACCACCATCGTCGACGGTGCCGGCGACGCCGACCAGATCAACGGCCGGGTGAACCAGATCCGCGCCGAGATCGAGAAGAGCGACTCCGACTACGACCGCGAGAAGCTGCAGGAGCGCCTGGCCAAGCTGGCCGGCGGTGTTGCGGTGATCAAGGTCGGCGCGGCCACCGAGGTCGAGCTGAAGGAGCGCAAGCACCGCATCGAGGACGCGGTGCGCAACGCGAAGGCCGCCGTCGAGGAGGGCATCGTCCCGGGTGGTGGCGTCGCGCTGGTGCAGGCCGGCAAGACCGCCTTCGACAAGCTGGACCTGGCCGGCGACGAGGCGACCGGTGCGCAGATCGTCAAGATCGCGCTGGACGCCCCGCTGCGGCAGATCGCCGTCAACGCCGGTCTCGAGGGCGGCGTCGTGGTCGAGAAGGTCCGCAACCTGGACGCCGGGCACGGCCTCAACGCGGCCAACGGTGAGTACGTCGACCTGCTCCAGGCCGGCATCATCGACCCGGCCAAGGTGACCCGGTCGGCGCTGCAGAACGCGTCGTCGATCGCGGCCCTGTTCCTGACCACCGAGGCTGTGGTGGCGGACAAGCCGGAGAAGACCCCGGCTGCCCCGGCTGCGCCGGGCGGCGGGGACATGGACTTCTGAGTCCACGCTCCACGTCGAAGGGGGCGGACCGCGTCAGCGGTCCGCCCCCTTCCTTCCTCGGGGCGCTGCGTGGCGTCGAGCCGGGCGATCAGGTACCACTGACCTATCTGCGGGACGGCCAGCCTCGGCAGACCTCGGTCACGCCGACCGCGGTGACCCGACAGCGTCCGCCCAGGGGCCGAGCGCCCGAGTGCCCGCCCAGGGGCCGAGCGCCCGAGTGCCCGAGTGCCCGCCCAGGGGCCGAGCGCCCGAGCGCCCGAGTGCCCGCCCAGGGGCCGGACGTTCGCTGTTCGTCGACGGCGGGCGGGTAGTGGCGAGGCTCTCCTGGAAGCAACCCGGAGGCGCCTAGCCCTGAGGGCGGCCTAGAGCCGCTTGCGGTAGAGGAAGAACACCCGCTCGATCCGCGCACCCGCGCTGGCCGCGTAGAACGGCACCGGGCCGACCCAGCCGATCTCGGCCCGCAGGTGTCCGGCCGCCCGCTGGTCGCGCAGGCACCGACGGAGCAGCACACCTCCGATTCCCATGCCCTGCGCGGCCGGGGCGGTGCCCATCGGCCCGAACCAGCTCGGCCGGGACGAGCCGTACGCGGCGAAGCCGAGCAACTCCGGTGTGCCGTCGGCAGTGGCCGTACGCACCGCGAGGTGGCAGCCGGCACCCTCCCTGCCGATCGAGTGCAGCAGCTCGGCGTCCCAACTGCCGCCGAAGGTCGACCGGGCGAACCGGGTGAGCATCGCCACGTCGGCCGGCTCCGCCCGGCGTACCGTGACG
The DNA here is from genome assembly GCF_049315195.1 of Plantactinospora sp. WMMC1484. Classification (NCBI taxonomy): domain Bacteria; kingdom Bacillati; phylum Actinomycetota; class Actinomycetes; order Micromonosporales; family Micromonosporaceae; genus Plantactinospora; species Plantactinospora sp. WMMC1484. Next base: position 663,266 of record NZ_CP186055.1, on the reverse strand, counting down.
CCCTGGTCCGCCAGCCGCTGCTCGGCGGCTTCGGTGGAGCGCAGCGCCGGCGAGGATCCGGTGGAAAGGTCGGCCGTCATGTTCCAGGCGGTCCCGTCCGGGGCGTAGCCGAGTGCAAGGGCGGTGCAGACGGCCGGGGTGTACCGGACGTCGATCCCCGGCCAGGCATAGTGCGGTGGGTTGCCGGCGATCCGTACCTGTGCCGCGCCGAGCCGGCCGAGCGCCTGCTCCAGCCGCGACACCAGCGCCCGGCCGATGCCCCGACGCCGCAGGTCGGGGTGAACCGCGACCAGGTCGACGTGGCCGACGGCCGGGTCGGGATCGAGGTCCGCCATCGAGCCGAGCGCGACCCCGGCGAGCGCGCCGTCCCGCTCCGCGGCGACTCCGACGGTACGGCGTGGCCCGGCGGCACCGGGCAGCGGAGAGTCGTCCCGGAGCCGGGCCACGATCTGCGCCGCCTCGGCCGAGTCGTCCGGCAGGTCCAGCGCCGTCCGGCAGAGCCGCACGACGGCGGGGATCCGGTCACCGGTCAGGTCGGTGAGGGTGAACCCGGCAGCGGAAGACCCGGCGGAGACGGACTCGGCGTTCATGGTCGCCGACCATAACCGAGCCCGCCGCCCCGACGTACCCCGGTCACCGGGCGGCCCGCGGTCATCAGGCCGTCCCGGATCACCGGGCGGCCCCGGCGAGCCGCTGGGCGGCTTGGACCGCGGCGTACGCGTCGACCAGGCCGGCCCCGGTGATGTTGCGCTCCGCGCCGCAGGTGTCGGCGCTCTGCCGTGACCGGTACGTCGGCTCGGCGGGTGTGGCGGTGTCGCGCAGGATGCGCCGGGTGGCCGGCAGGTCGCCGACCAGTGCCGGATTCGCCGACCACATCAGCGAGACCACCCCGGCCAGATGCGGCGCCGCCATGGAGGTGCCGGTCAGCGTGCCGTAGCCACCGCCGGGCAGTGCCGACAGGATCTCGACGCCGGGTGCGACCAGGTCGGGTTTGACCAGACCGCCGGGTGTCGGGCCGCGGCTGGAGAAGAGGCCGACCTGCCGCTGCCGGTCCACGGCGCCGACCGTGAAGACGTCCGGATACGGTGCGGGCGGGTCGTCGACCGAGCCGCAGAACGGGCCGGTGTTGCCGGCGGCGGCGACGAAGAAGGCCCCGGCCGCCGCGAACGCCTCGGCCGCCGGCCGGAGCGTCTCCAGGGCGCAGCCCTCGATCGCCGGGCAGCCCCACGAGTTGGTCAACACCTGTGGCGCCCGCTCCGGACGCCCGGCGGTGAACGGGTCGGCGCCGGGCGGGAACGGAGCCAGCATGAACTGGAGGCAGTCCAGGTAGCGTGCCGGGTTGCCCAGGTTCCGGTCGAGGTTCACGCAGCCGACCCACTCGGCGCCCGGCGCCACGCCGACCCGCTGCTCACCGACGGCGGTGGCGAGGGTGTGCGTGCCGTGCCCGCCCAGGTCCGTGGGGAGACGGGAGCCGTTCCAGGGGTCGTACCAGGAATCGTCGCCACCCCGCCACCCGGCGGATAGGGCCGGGTGGCGGCCGTCCACGCCCGAGTCCGAACTGCCGACCAGAATGCCCGAGCCGTCGACGCCGAGCTGCGACCAGACCCGGTCCGCACCGATGACGCCGAGGTTCCAGGTCGGTGTGGCCGGTGCCGGCTCGTCGCCACGCCTCGGTGATCCGCTCGCCGGCAGTGGCCGTAACCGCTGGCTGACCAGGACCTGGTCGACGTCCGTCCGGCGGGAGAGCCAGGCCCGCACCGCCGATCCGCCGTCCACCTCCACGGCGTTGACCAGGTAGTACGGCGTGTAGTCGAGGTGCAGCCGGTCCAGTTCGCGGCGCAGGTCCGCCTGGGAGCGTTCGGCGGTGGAGACCAGCCGGCGATAGACCTCGCCGCCCCGGGCGGCCCGACCCGCCGGACCCGTCTGCCCGGTGGCCACCCCGGCGAGATCCGCTTGTTCCCTCAGCACGACGAAGAGCCGTTCGCCGTGCCAGCCGGGCGAGCCGAGCCCGACGTGGACCACGCCGGTGACGAGCAGCAGCACGCCGGCCACGCCGGCGGCGACCGGGCGTCGCGGTGCCGCTGTGCCGGCGCGACCGAGGCCGATGCCGTACCCGAGCGCGAGCAGCAGCGCGACGGCGAGCGAGCCGCCGGCGGCGACGGCGGCCCAGAACGGGATGTCCCGGGCACCGGAGAGCAGCAGTGTGATCTCTTCCGGGTCGACCAGGGTCAGCGGCCCGGCGGCGGCGATGCCGACCAGCCAGCCGACGGGCGCGGACCCGACGGGCGGGAGCGCGGCCTCCGCCGGGCCGGCTTCGGCCGGCGGCCGGGGCCGGGAGGGAACCCGCAGGGCGGCGATCGCGAACCCGGCGGGCGGAAGCACGAGCAGCGCGCAGAGCTGTGCACCGGACTGGCCGAGCCCACCGGCGACCAGTGCCAGCGTCACCCCGGCCACCAGGCCGCCGACCAGCACGAGCCGCGCCCCGCCGACCGGCGGCCGCACGCCGGCTCCCGCGTTGCGGCGGCCGGCCCAACGCTCGTAACCGGCCCAGAACCGTCCATCGAGGATGGCGGCGGCCAGCCAGCCCACGGCGGCCGAGGCGAGCAGCCCGCACACCGTCTCCAGCACCCCGCCCAGGGCACCCAGCCAGACCCAGGGCAGCAGCAGGACGAGCCCGCCGGCCACGGCCAGGCCGATCGCGGCCGGCTCGGCGCGGAGCTGCTCCCGCCGATCGCGGCGGCGCCCGATCAGCAGGGCGGCCGCCCCGGCCGTACCGGCCAACCCGACGAGGTAGACCTCCGGCTGGGAGGGCGGCACTGCCCGGAGCAGCCCCAGGCCGCCGAGCGCGAGCGCGCCGAGCAACCAGGCGCGGCCGGCGGTGCGTACCGCCGCGGAGCGGGGGAGCGCGGCGAGCAGCGCGGCCGGCACGCCGACGAGCAGCGCGTTTCCGAGGGCGATCGTCGGCCAGAGCCAGGCCTGCCGATCCAGGCCGGCGACGAGCAGGACCTGCTCGACGAGCCAGGCGATGCTCTGGCCGCCGACGGTCGCCCCGACCGCCCAGCAGCCGATCAGCACGGCGGCGACCACCGGCCACACACCACCACCCTCGGGAGTGTGCGCCGGCAGGCTCGCGCCCGCCGGCAACGGATGGTGGGTGCGGGCCGGCCGCGGACGGGCGGGGGAGCCCGACCAGGGCTGGTGGGCGAGGGGCGGGGGCGGCTCGTCGGGCGGCGGGGGCGGATGGTCCGGCGGCGGGGGCGGATGGTCCGGCATCATCGAACAGTACGGTGTCGGCCCGGACGACGACCGTGTCGGCGACGGCTCGCCCGGCCGAGCTTGTCCGGATCGCCGCTGCGGCTACCGTGGACGGGTGCGTGACCCCAGCCTTTCCCGCAACACGGCCAGCCGGCTCTCCCCGTCCCGCCGCGCCACCGACCTGCGACGGCTCCGGAGCGAGCGGTTCGACGTACTCGTCATCGGGGGTGGAGTGACCGGCGCGGGGGCCGCGCTCGACGCCGCCTCCCGGGGGCTCAAGGTGGCCCTGGTCGAGGCCCGCGACTTCGCCTCCGGCACCTCCAGCCGGTCCAGCAAGCTGATCCACGGAGGGCTGCGCTACCTGGAGCAGTTGGAGTTCGGGCTGGTCCACGAGGCGCTGGTCGAGCGGGGCCTGCTCGCCACCCGGCTCGCCCCGCACCTGGTCCGCCCGGTGCCGATCCTGGTGCCGCTGCCCGCCGGACGCGGTCCGCGGGGCCTGCCCGGCAGGGTCTGGCGGCGCTCCTACTACGGCACCGGTGTCGCGGCCTACGACGCCTTCGCCGGGCTCTTCGGCGGCGAGCGGGGGATGCCGCTGCACCGGCACCTCACCCGGGAGGGTGCCCGCCGCACCTTCCCGAGCCTGCGCGCCGACGCGATCGCCGGGGCCATCCGCTACCACGACGGCCAGGTTGACGACGCCCGGCTGGTGGTGACGCTGGCCCGCACCGCGGCCAGCGTGGGCGCGGCGATGGTGACCAGTGCACGCGTCGTCGGCCTGACCCGGCAGGCCCGCGAGGTCACCGGGGTGCGGGTCCGGGACATGGAGGCGCCGCCCGGCTCACCGGACGCCGAGTTCGAGGTACGCGCCCGAACCGTGATCGCCGCCACCGGCGTGTGGAGCGACGACCTCTCCGAGATGCTCGGCGACGTCGGGGTCCGGCGAGGATTGCGGGTACGCGCATCCAAGGGCGTGCACCTGGTGGTGCCCCGCTCGGCGATCACCGGGGAGGCGGGGCTGATCCTGCGTACGCCCACCTCGGTGCTCTTCGTCATCCCGTGGGGTGGGCACTGGATCATCGGCACCACCGACACCGACTGGCGGCTCGACCGGGCACACCCGGCGGCCTCGGCCCGGGACATCGACTACCTGCTCGACCAGGTCAACACCGTACTGGACCGGCCGCTGACCACCGCCGACATCGAGGGCGTCTACGCCGGACTGCGCCCGCTGCTGACCGGCGAGGCGGACTCCACCTCAAAACTCTCCCGGGAGCACGCGGTCTACGAGCCGATGCTCGGGCTGCTGCTGGTGGCAGGCGGGAAATACACCACCTACCGGGTGATGGCCGCCGACGTGGTCGACCGGGCCGCCCGGCGGCTCGGCGGGGTACGCCCGTCGCGCACCGCCGACCTGCCGCTACTCGGCGCCGACGGGTATGCGGCGCTGTGGCGGGACCGTGCCGACCTGGCCCGCCGGCACGGCGTACCGGGCGGGGTGGTGGAACACCTGCTGGAGCGGTACGGAAACCTCACCACCCACCTGCTGGACATGATCGATGCCGAACCGCTGCTCGGCACCCCGCTGGCCGGGGCACCGGAATACCTCGCCGCCGAGGTGGCGTACGCGGCCCGGGCCGAGGGGGCGCTGCACCTCGACGACGTGCTGACCCGGCGTACCCGGATCTCGTTCGAGACACCGCACCGGGGGGCGGAGTCGGTCGAGCAGGCGGCCGAGATCATGGGTCGGGTGCTCGGCTGGGACGCCTCGGTCCGGGCCCGCGAGGTCGAGCACTATCTCGCCCGGGTGCAGGCGGAACGGCAGTCGCAGCGGATGCCGGACGACGCCACGGCGGACGCGGCCCGGATGGGTGCGCCGGACGTGCGGGGCCTCGCTGCCGACCGTGGCCGGGACGCCGGCCTGGACGAGGTGGAACTGCCGGGCTGACCTGGGCCGGGCTGACCCGGGCCGGGCTGACCCGGGCCGGGGTGTGGGGCGTCGGGCCGGGCTGTGGGGCGTCGGGCCGGGGTGGAGTGTCGGGCCGGCCCGCCGATCAGAGCACCTTGCCGGGGTTGAGCAGCCCGGTCGGGTCGAGCGCGTCCTTGATCGCCCGCTGCACCCGCAGACCCACCGGCCCGACCTCCCGGGCCAGCCAGTCCCGTTTCAGCAGGCCGACGCCGTGCTCGCCGGTGCAGGTACCGCCGAGCGAGAGACCGAGCTCCATGATGGCGTCGAAGGCGCGCCGGCCGCGTTCCAGGCTTGCCGGGTCGGACCGGTCGACGACGATGTTCGGATGCATGTTGCCGTCACCGGCGTGCCCGACCACGCCGATCGGCACGTCGTGTTCGGCGGAGATCCGGGCCACCCCGTCCAGCAGGGCCGCGAGCGCGTCCCGGGGTACGGCGACGTCGTCGATGACCAGGCCGCCGTTGCCGGCGGGGAAGCTCTCGGCGGCGAACCGTTCCATCGCCGGATGCGCCGACCGGCGGGCCTGGAGCAGCGCGGCGGCCTCCTCCGTGTCGGTGGCCGCGAAGACCTCGTCGGCGCCGCTGGCCGTGCAGACCTCGGCGAGTCGCGCGAGGTCGGCGGCGGCCCGGTCGCCGGTGTCGGCCGCGGCCAGCAGCAGCGCCTCGGCGTCGGTGCGCAACCCCATCGGCCGGTACGCCTCGATCGCGCCGAGATGCGTCCGGTCCAGCAGCTCCAGCAGGCTCGGGGTGAGGCCCCGGGCGGAGATCTCGGCGACCGCCCGGCCCGCGCTGGCGGTGGAGGGGAAGACCGCGACCAGGGTCAGCGACTCCTCGGCGGCCGGTCGCAGCGAGACGGTGATCTCGGTGATCACCCCGAGAGTTCCCTCCGAACCGACGAAGAGCCGGGTCAGGTCGTATCCGGCGACTCCCTTGGCGGTACGGCGTCCGGTGCGCAGTATCTCTCCGTCGGCCAGCACCACTTCCAGGCCGAGGACGTACTCCGTGGTCACGCCGTACTTGACGCAGCACATACCGCCCGCGTTCGTCGCCACGTTGCCGCCGATGGTGGACGACTCCCAGGAGCCGGGGTCGGGCGGATAGCGTAGGCCGTGCTTGGCGACGGCGGCGGCCAAAGCGGCGTTGACCACGCCCGGCTGGACCACCGCGATCCGGTTCACCGGGTCGATCTCGCGGATCTCGTCCATCCCCACGGTCGAGAGCAGTATCGCCCCGTCGACCGCGTTGGCGGCACCGGCCAGCCCGGTCCTGGCACCCTGCGGCACCACCGGCACGCCGTGCGCGACGGCCGCCCGGATCACGGCGACCACCTCGGCCGTGCTCCGGGGCCGGACCAGCACGGCGGGCACGCCGGCCGGGCAGAGGTCGGCCTCGTCGCGCTGGTGGGCACGGAGCAGGTCGGGGTCGGTCAGCACCGCGGACTCGCCGAGCGCGCCCCGCAGGTCGTCGAGAAGATCCGGCATGCCTGGCAGGCTAGTGCGGAACCCGCCGCCCGACGAGTGCGGCGACGGCGGCAGTTTCCGGGCCACCGGGGACGGCACGGGACGGCCGGGGATCGGCGGGACGCCGACGACCTGCGCGGGTTCGGCGGGGTCGTCAGCGGGTAGTCCCCGCCATGCGCTCCGTCCGGGACACCGTGGCCAGAAGCCCCAAGGAGCTTGACAGGGAGCGGGTCGCCGGCCTGGCGAGGGAGTTCCGGCAGCGGTCCCGGGCGACCGTGAAGGACCGCTGGCACGCCGTACGGTTCAATCTGGTGCTGGCGCTCCAGGCCGGGGTGGCGGCGGCGCTGGCCTGGGTCGGCTCGCACGAGTTCCTCGGCAACCCGTCGCCGGTCTTCGCGCCGATCTCCGCCATCGGCACCCTCGCCTCCTCGGTCGGCCAGCGGCTCCGCCGGACCGTCGAGCTGATCATCGGGGTCGCGGTCGGCATCGGCCTCGGCGACGCGCTGGTCTTCGCCGCCGGCACCGGGCCCTGGCAGCTCGGCCTGATCGTCTTCCTGGCGATCGTGACCACGATCTTCCTCGGCGGCGGTCCGGCCGTCGTGACCCAGGCGGCGGCGACCGCCGTGCTGATCGTGACCGTGACGACCCGGGCGGAGGCGGGCGTCGAGTTACCCCGGGTGATCGACGCGCTGATCGGCGGAGCCGCCGGACTGCTGGTGATCACCCTGCTGTTGCCGTTGAACCCCCTGCGGGTGGTCGACCGGGCGGCCCGGCCCGCGCTCGGCCGGCTCGCCGAGGAGCTCAGCGAGACCGCGGAGGCGATCAGGACCCGGGACCCCGGTCGGGCCCAGGCCGCCCTCGACCGGCTGCGCGAGGTGGAGAGCCACATGCAGGGTTTCGAGGAGGCGCTGGAGGGCGGCCGGGAGACCTCCGTGCTGTCGCCGGTGCGCTGGCACCGCCGGGGGGCGCTGACCCAGTACGTGGAGAGTTCCGAGTACATCGAACATGCCGTGCACAACAGTGGCACCCTGATCCGGCGGGCGGTCACCGCCATCGAGGACGGGGAGCCGATCCCGGAGGAGATGTCCCAGGCGGTGGCCCTGCTGGCCGAGTCGGTGCGGCTGCTCCGCAAGGACCTCGGCCACGGGGTACGCCCGGAGGCCACCCGGGAGCAGGCGTTGCAGGCGATCGGCCAGGCCGGCCGGGCGTACGCGGAGGGGGTCGGGTTCTCCGGCAGCGTGGTGATCGCGCAGGTGCGTACCACCGGAAGTGACCTGCTCCGGGCCACCGGGATCGAACGGCTCGAGGCCAACCAGCTCGTGCGCCGGGCGGCGGGCGGACATGCCGGCGAGGCCGCCGAGACGGCCGCCGCGCAGCCCGGCACGCCGGCGTCGGACCGGCCCTCCGACACCCCGTCCTCCGAGGCCGGCCCCGCCGCCCGGTAGCACCGGGGCCAGTGGGTGGACCTACCGGGGCGGCCCGCCGAGGGCCGCGAGGGCGGTCAGCAGGCGGTCGACGTGCGCCGCCGTGCTGCCCAGCCCGATGCTGGCCCGCAGCGCGGTCGGTGGCAGGTCCCGCCGCCCGCTCCGGGCGGCCGCCTCGGTGAGCAGCCGCCGGGCCAGCGGGTGCGCACAGAACAGGCCGTCGCGCAGGCCGACCTGCCAGCCTCGGGCGAGGTCGGCGGCGACCGTCGCCGAGTCCCGGCCGGCGACCACGAACGACACGATCCCGACCCGGGGAGCGTCCGCGTCGAAGGTACGGAGTTCGACCACGTCCGGCAGCGCGGCCAGCCCGGTGCGCAGGCGGCTGAGCAGGGCCTGCTCGGCGGCGTGCAGCGCGGCCCGGTCGGCACCGGCCAGCGCGGTGCAGACGGCGGCCAGTGCGACCGCGCCGAGCAGATTGGGGGTGCCGGCCTCGTGCCGCCCCGGTCCGGTCGCCCAGCGGACGTCATGGGTGGCGGCCCCGACCCCGAGGGTGGCCCCGCCACCGGCCAGGTACGGCGGCGCGGCGTCCAGCCAGTCGGCCCGCCCGGCCAGTACGCCGATCCCGAACGGGGCGTAGAGCTTGTGTCCGGAGACGGCGACGTAGTCGACGGTCAGGGCGGCGATGTCCAGCTCCGCGTGCGGGGCGAGCTGCGCGGCGTCCAGCGCGATCCGGGCGCCGTGCCGGTGGGCGACCTGGGCCAGCTCGGCGACCGGCCAGCACTCGCCGGTGACGTTGCCGGCCCCGGTCACCGCGACCAGGATCGGTGCGCCGCCACCGTCTCCCCGGCGCAGCTCACGCAGGGCCGCGTCGACCGCCCGGATGGCGTCGCCGGCCGAGCCGGGCACCGGCAACCGGACCGCTCCGGCGGGCCAGGGCAGCAGGTTGGCGTGGTGCTCGGCGGCGAAGGTCACCACCCGGCAACCGGGCGGCAGGGCCCGGGCCAGCAGATTCAGCGCGTCGGTGGTGTTCCGGGTGAAGACGACGTGGTCGTCGGGGCGCACCCCCAGGAAGTCACCGACGCGCTGCCGGGCCTGCTCGTAGGCGTGGGTGCTGCGCCGGGAGAGCGCGCCGGCTCCCCGGTGCACGCTGCCGTACCAGGGGAGCAGCTCGGCCACCGCGTCGGCGGCGGCCCGCGCGCAGGGTGCGGTGGCGGCGTAGTCGAGGTTGACCTGCCCGGGTACGCCGAGCACGTCGAGCGGCCCGGAGGGGCTCGTCCCGGACGGCGGCGGCGCGTCGAGCGGCCCGGCCGGGCCGGTGGGGCGGGTGGGGCGGGCGGACGTGGACACGAGGGTGCTGCCCATCGGGGTACCTCCGGTCTCAGGGACCCCGGTGCGGGCGGGAGCGGGGTCCGCGCTTGCCCGACGCGCTTCCGCACCGAGCCCGGTCATCACCCGGGGCACCCCACCGCGAACCTCGACGAGGGTTGCCGGCCAGCAAGCCGGGGCTTGGACGCTGGCACTCGTGACCTGGCCGGAAGCATAGCCGGAGCGGATGCCGTGCGGCCAGGCCGTCCAGCGCGGGCGGATCTGGTCCGGCCGGCCTCTCCGGAGGAACTACGCTGACCACATGGCCGACACCCCACCCGGTGCGGCGGCGGCGCAGCCGCCGTCGCCGATTCCGCCGTGGCCGCCCACCCCGCCACCCCAGTCACCACCGTCGCCGGTGACGGGCGCGGCGCCGGAGGGTGCGGCGACGCCCGAGAAGCGGAGTCGGGCCCGCCTGCTGGTGGTGGTCGGGGCGATCACGCTCATCGTCGCCTGCACGGTGCTGATGGCGATCGAGCTGGTGCAGCCGGCGGGGATCACACCGCCGCTGGTCGGACTGGCCGCGGCCCTGCTGCCGGTGCCGGTGCTGGTCGCCTGCTTCCTCTGGCTCGACCGGTACGACCCGGAGCCGGTCAGGTATCTCCTCTTCTGCCTCGGCTGGGGCGCGGCGGTGTCGACGTACGCGTCGCTGCGGACGAACACCTTCGCTGCCGACACCCTGGAGCTGCCCCTCCCGCTGGTCGGGGTGCTGGTGGCGCCCTTCATCGAGGAGTTGACCAAGGCGCTGGGCCCGTTGCTGCTGCTGATCTACCAGCGCCGGAAGTGGGCCGGGATCACCGACGGAATCGTCTACTGTGGCCTGTCGGCGGTCGGGTTCGCCATGGTGGAGAACATCCTCTACTTCGGCCTGCACGGCTATGCCGAGGGCGTCGACCAGTACGGGCCGGCGACCGGCGCGCAGAACGTCTTCGGCATCTTCATCCTGCGCGTACTGATCAGCGGCTTCGCCCACCCGCTCTTCACCGCGATGACCGGCATCGGTCTCGGCATCGCCGCCCGCTCGGCCAGCCGCGCGATCCGGATCCTCGCCCCGCTGGCCGGTCTGCTGCTGGCGATGATCCTGCACGGCACGTGGAATCTCGCCGCGACCCTGACCCAGGTCGCCGGGGAGCCACTGATCCTGCTCTACAGCTACGTCGGCCTGATGGTGCCGATCTTCCTGGGCGTGGTCGGCCTCGCCGTGTGGGTGCGGAGCTGGGAGGGGCGGCTCACCCAGCGACGGCTGCCCGAGTACGTGCGGGCGGGCTGGCTCACCCCGCCCGAGCTGGCCGCGCTCGGCACGCTCGGCCGGCGGCACGCCGCCCGCCGCTGGGCCCGCCGGGTGGCCGGGGACGAGGGCGTGCAGGCGATGCGGAGATTGCAGGTCTCCGCGACCAAACTGGCGCTACTCCGGGACGGGCTGGTGCGCGGGCTGGAGACCCGGCCGGGGCGGCTGGCCCAGGGGCTGGGCGAGGAACGCCGGCTGCTCGACGCGATCCAGGCCACCCGGCGGGTCTTCGTGGGCCGTGATCCGCAGGCGCCGGTCGGGATCTGGGACGGCAACCGCTACCACCTGGCCTTCCCGGACGGTTCACGGCGGAGCCTGGCGGCCCCGGCCGAGCCGGTGGTGCCGATCCCGGTGGTCCTGGTGACACCGCCGCGACCGCCGGCCTCGGCCGGCACCGGCTATCCGCCCCCGCCGTCCGGTTACGGCGCCCCGCCTCCGTCCGGTTACGGCGCCCCGCCTCCGTCCGGACCTGGTTGGATGCCGCCAGGCCCGCACGGTGGGCCGGGCCGGCCCTGAAGGGCCCTGAATCTAGAGGTAGAGCCCGGTGGAGTCGGTCTCCACCCGCCTGGCGGCCACGGCGTGCACATCCCGCTCGCGGAGCAGCACATACTCCCGGCCGTGCAGTTCCACCTCGGAGCGGTCGTCGGGATCGAAGAGCACCCGGTCACCGGAGACGATGGAGCGGACGTTCGGACCGACGCCCACCGCGGTCGCCCAGGCGAGCCGCCGTCCCATCGAAGCGGTTGCCGGGATGACGATGCCGGCGGTCGAGCGCCGCTCGCCCTCGCTGCCGTCCGTCCGCACCAACACCCGGTCGTGCAGGAGTCGGATCGGCAGGCCGTTGTCGTTGTTCTCCTCGGCGATCACGACGGTGACGGTACCGTGCGCCACCACCGGCGGGTTTGGTGGCGTCGGCCCGCTGGCCGCACCGAGCCGACCTGTACCGGTGCCGCTACCGTAGGGAGGCCGATTCCGCCGCCGGGTCGGCGCGGATGCCCCGGCGGCCGCCGTGGGAGGTGCGCGCTTGCGCCGTTTCGATGAGCTACGAGCAAGGATCCGTCGCGCGTACGCGTCCGGACGGTCGTCGGACCCCTCCGCCGGGCACGCCGCCGCGTCGGACAGCCACCCGGCGGCGACACCCGAGCCGGGGCCGCTTGCCGTGCCACCGCCGGGCGCCGAGGAACCGAAGGACCTCCACCCGTCGACGTCGAGCCGGGACGACGCGGACGTGCCGCACGCACTGCGGATCGCCGCCGCCTGGTCCTGGCGACTGATCGTGATCGGCCTCGTTGCCTGGGCACTGGTCCGGGTGATCGGCACGATCCGGATCGTCATCATCCCGCTGGCGATCTCGCTGCTGCTCTCCGCGCTGCTGGCCTCGCTGGTCGGGGTGCTGCTCCGGGCCCGGTTGCCCCGCTCGCTGGCCACCGCCGTGGTGCTGGTCGCCGGGGTGGCCGCCGTGGTCGGCACGCTCACCCTGGTGGTCAACGAGTTCATCCAGGGCGTACCGCACCTGAGCCGTGACGCCACCCGGGGGATCCGGCAGATCCAGGAATGGCTGAAGACCGGGCCGCTGCACCTGTCGGACAACCAGCTCAACTCCTACATCGAGCAGGGCGAGCGGTGGATCGACGAGAACACCCAGTCGTTGACCAGCGGAGCGGTCTCGACCGCCGCGACCGTCGCCGAGCTGCTCACCGGCACCCTGCTGGTGCTCTTCGCCACCTTCTTCTTCCTGAGGGACGGCGAGAAGATCTGGCGTTTCCTCGTCCGGTTGCTGCCGGTGGCCGCCCGGTGGCGGGTCGACGACGCCGGTAGGGCCTCCTGGTCGACGCTTGTCGCGTACGTCCGGGCGACCGTCCTGGTCGCCTTCATCGACGCGGTCGGGATCGGGATCTTCCTGGTCATCTTCGACATACCGTTCGCGTTTCCGCTCGCCGCCCTGGTCTTCCTCGGCGCGTTCATTCCGATCGTCGGCGCCACCCTCTCCGGTGCGGTGGCGGTGCTGGTCGCCCTGGTCGACAGCGGCTGGGTGACCGCCTTGATCATCCTCGGCGTGGTGATCGGGGTACAGCAGGTGGAGGGGAACATCCTGCAACCGCTGATCATGGGGCGGGCGGTGGCGATCCACCCGCTCGCGGTGATCGTTGGCATCACCGCCGGGGTGGTGCTGGCCGGCATCGTCGGCGCCCTGGTCTCGGTGCCGCTGATCGCCGTGCTCAACACGGCGGTCCGCCGGCTGGCGCACCGCCGGGCGCCGGAGGTGCCACCGGACGCCGTGGTGATCGCCGCCAAGTCCCCGTAACCGCCCCGGGCAGTTTCGCGTCCGGTTCGCGTCCGGTTCGCGTCCGGCTCGCGTCCGGCTCGCGCGTCCGGTTCGTGTCCGGTCGGTGTCCGGTGCGGCCGGAAACGGGCCGGCTCAGGTCCGGCCGAGCCGCTCCAGGGCGCCCCGGGCGACCTCCGGCCGGATGGTGTACCAGAACGGCGGCAGTGACCTGCGCAGGAAGGCCCCGTATCCCCGGGCGGTCTCCAGCCGGGAGTCGAGCACCGCCACCACACCCTTGTCGCCGGTCGAGCGGATCAGCCGGCCGACCCCCTGCGCCAGGCGTACGGCGGCGATCGGCACGCTGACCGAGGCAAAGCCCGAGCCGCCCGAGGCATCCACGGCCGCCGACCGGGCCGCCGCCAGCGGCTCGTCCGGGCGTGGGAACGGCAGTCGGTCGATCACGACAAGTTGGCAGGAGTCGCCCGGCACGTCCACGCCCTGCCAGAGCGACATCACCCCGAACAGGCAGCTCGCCCGCTCCTCGCGGAACCGGCGTACCAGCAGCGGCAGCGCCTCCTCACCCTGCAACAGGATCGGCAGGTCGGTACGCGCCCGGAGCAGCTCGGCGGCCTGCAACGCCGCCCGGCGGGACGAGAACAACCCGAGGGTACGGCCGCCGAGCGCGCCCACCAGCCCGAGCAGTTCCTCACCGGCCGCCGCCGGCAGTCCCGAGGCGCTGGGCCGGGGAAGGTGCGCGGCGACGTAGAGGATGCCCTGCCGGGGGTAGTCGAACGGGGATCCGACGTCGAGCGAGCGCCAGCCGGCGATCGGCTCCGCGCCGCCCCGGCCCGCCGCGGCCGCGCCGGTGCCCGACGGAGCCGGCTCCGGCCTCGCCGGGGCGGAGCCGGCGGGCGGCGACGCGGCCGGGCCGGGTGACGGGCGCCGGTCCGGCCCCGCCGTCGTTTTGCCGGCCGGTGCCGGTGCCGGTGCCGGTGCGGGTGCGGGTGCGGGTGCGGGTGCGGGCCGGACGGTGCGGAGTGCGGCCGCCCGGGGATGTGGCCGGGTCGGGTCGGCCGCCGGATCGGCCGGGGCGGCCAGCCCGAGCGACCGGGCCACGGTGTCGAACCGGCCGCCGAGGGCGAGCGTGGCCGAGGTGGCGACGACCGTGCGGTCGTCGTACAGGTGGGTGGCGAGGGTGCCGGCCACGGAGAGCGGCGCGACGACCAGGGCGCGGCGCCCCGCGGCGGCGCCATCCGGCTTCTCCACCCAGGCCACGTCGTGGTCGGCCTCCTCCAGCAGGCGCTGGGCGGTCGTGGAGAGGTCGTCGAGTACGGCCTTGGCCTGCTGCTTGCGCACCGGGTCGGGGTCGTCGGCCTTGACGTCGCCGATCTTCTCCAGGGCCGCCCGGGTCGCCCCGTCGAGCAGCGTGCACGCCTCGCGCAGCGGTGCCGGCAGCTCACCGGTGATCCGGCCGGCCGGCGCCTCGGCCAGTCCGACCGCCAGCGCGTCGCCGGCCGCAACCAGCGCCTCGGCCAGCTCCGGTGCGAGCAGCGTCCGGCTGCGCCGGGCGGCGCGGTCGATCAGCTCCGGAATCAGCTCGGCCTGGGCCGCCGAGGAGACCCGGTCGGCCAGCTCGTGCGCCTCGTCGATCACCAGCAGCTTGTGCGGCGGCACGATGTGCCGGCCGGCGAGCATGTCGACGGCGAGCAGACTGTGGTTGGTCACCACCACGTCGGCCTCCCGGGCGCGCAGCCGGGACGCCTCGGCGAAGCACTCGGTGCCGTACGGGCACCGGCCCGCCCCGACACACTCCCGGGCCGGCATCGAGACCAGCCGCCACGTCTGGTCGTCGACGCCCGGGTCGAGTTCGTCGCGGTCGCCGGTCTCGGTCTCCATCGCCCAGTCGCGGAGCCGCTCGACCTGCTTGCCCAGCCGCCCCGCCTCACCGAGCCACTTCGTCGCGCCACCGCCGCCCCGGCCCGGTGCGTCGAAGAGGGCGTCCTCCGGCTCGTCCTCTGTGGAGTTCTCCAGCCGGGCCAGGCAGAGGTAGTGGTGCCGGCCCTTCAGCACCGCGAAGGTCGGCCGCCGGCCGAGGACCGGGGCGACCGCGTCGGCCAACCGGGGCAGGTCGTGCTCGACGAGCTGGGACTGGAGCGCGAGGGTGGCAGTGGAGACCACGACCGGGCCGTCGACGGTCAGCGCCGGGGCGAGGTATGCCAACGACTTGCCGGTGCCGGTGCCGGCCTGCACCAGCAGGTGGTCGCCGGAGAGGATGCTCTCCTCGATCGCGGTGGCCATCTGCTGCTGGCCCGGCCGGGCACTGCCGCCGGGCACGGCGCCGACCGCGGCGGCCAGCAGGTCTGAACCGGTCGGACGGTCGCCCCGGCGCCGTCGGCGGCCCGGGGACGCCGGGGACCGGCCGGAGTCTGCCGCCGTGGAGCCGGTCGGGGCGGGGGAACTGGCGTCGGTGGCGGGCACGGTCACTGTGCGACCGTACCGGCCGATCCCGACACCGTCGCGCACCCGCCTCCCCCGGGCGGGTTCGCCGCGGGCCACCCCCGCCTCGTACCGGACCGGCGTCGCGGAGCACGGGGCGCTGGTGGGAACCGCCGGCCCACGGGCGATGTTGTTGATCCAGACGCCTTCCGGACGCTTCGCGCACCACGCGACTTGGGCGATATCGGCTAGGGTGCGGAGGCATGTCGAGCGATGTGGTCCGGGTCGTCTACCGCAAGTACGACGGCACCGCGCACCGGGACTACCCCGCCCGCAGACTGGCTGAGGATGATCTCGGGGTCTGGCTCGGCGTGACCGCCGGCACGGAGTCGGTCTACCATGGCCGGCCGTCGGTGGAGCAGATCCCGTTCGTGCTGCTGGTGCCGCACGACGCCTGGTGGAGCACGATGTTCAACCCGCCACCCCGGACCAGCGAGGTCTACTGCGACATCGCCAGCCCGGCCCGCTGGGAGGGCGACACGGTCCACCTGATCGACCTGGACCTGGACGTGGTGCGCCGGCGCGGCACCGGCCTGGTGGAGTTGCGCGACGAGGACGAGTTCGCCGAGCACCGGATCCGGTTCGGCTATCCCGACGAGACGGTGGCGCAGGCCAGGGCGGCGGCGGAATGGCTCTTCGTCGCCCTCGGTGACGGCACCGAGCCGTTCGCGTCGGCGTACCGGAAGTGGTTGGCCCTGGTGGTCTGACCCGGCACCGCTCCCGGACCCTGCTAGCCACGCACCGGCGGCACCGGGCGGGCCCCTGCGTCCTCGGTGATCCGGGGCACCCGGGCCAGCTTCTCCGGGTTGACCTGGTGGTAGGCGCCGGTGATCCGGCCGTCGGCGACGGTGAACCACATGACGCCGTGCAGCGGCAGGCCCGGCCGGTACTCCGCCTCGACCTGGATGCCGAGCGTCCCGTTGACCAGTACCAGCCGCATTCGCAGGTCGCGGGTCTCCCGGGAGGCCCGGCGCATCAGCCCGAGGGCGAACCGGGCCACCTTGGCGGCACCCGCGACCGGCTGCCGTGCGGTGGGGAAGAGGCCACCGCCGTCACCGACGAAGACCACGTCCGGGGCGAGCACCTCGAGCAGCCGCTCGGGGTCGCCGGACTCGACCGCCCGGAGGAACGCGGCGACCAGGCGGCGGTGTTCGGCCGGGTCGGCGGAGTGGCGGGGGCCGTCCTCGGTGACCGCGCGCCGGGCCCGCGAGGCGAGCTGCCGGGCGGCGCCCGGACTGGTCCCGAGCACCACGGCGATCTCCGGAAACGGCACGGCGAAGACGTCGTGCAGCACGAACGCGACCCGCTGTTCCGGGATGAGCCGCTCCATCAGGGTCAGCAGGGCGATGCCGACCTGTTCGGTCTGCGCGGCCCGCTCGGCCGGGTCCGGGGCGAACCCCTCCGCGCCGCTGCCCGGCCCGGAGCCGCCCGGACCGGGCGACCCGGCACCCGCCGGACCGGGCAGCCGGCCGACGGTCGGCTCCGGCAGCCACTGGCCGTGGTACGACTCCCGCCGTATCCGGGCCGAGCGGAGCAGGTCGAGACAGATCCGGGCGGTGGCGGTGGTCAGCCAGGCCCGCAGGTCGCGTATCTCGGCACGGGCCTGCGAGGTGCCGAGCGCGGCGGCGTAGCGGAGCCAGGTCTCCTGCACGGCGTCCTCCGCCTCCGCCCGGCTGCCCAGCATCCGGTAGGCGACCGCGGTGAGGTGGTCCCGCTCGGCCTCGAACTCGGTTGCCAGGTCCCGCATCGCCGCCTCCCGCCGCCGTAACCTTGTCCCGAGCTCTCTCGACTCCAAGGTTCTTTCCCGCGAGGTTAGCCCGGCGGTGTGACCCGCCCCGTCCTCCCTCTCGACCGGTTCCGGGCTCTCCGTCCCGCCGTGTCGGGTTGCTAAGTGAACATTAGATGAATGGAAGCTGAATCAACCCTGACCAGGGGTGGGCCGGCGAGAGCGCTGATCCGAGGTTTCCTAGCATTCCCGGGGGGCAGCCTCTTGCGCCCGCCACCCGTCCGCCGACGCAACGAGGTTCCTGAGCCGTGAAGTTTTCCCTCCGCCCCTCCGAGGGCGCCTTCTACGAGTTGTTCACGAGAGCTGCGCAGAACCTCGTACGGGGCACCGAGCTCCTCAACGAGCTGGCCCTGCCCGGCGTCGACGTCCAGTCGGTCAGCGAGCGGCTCACCGAGGTCGAACACGACAGCGACCAGATCACCCACGAGCTGTACAAGAAAATCAACTCGACATTCGTCACCCCGTTCGACCGGGAGGACATCTACCGGCTCGGCTCCCTGCTCGACGACGTGATGGACCACCTGGAGGCGGTTGGCAACCTGCTCTACCTCTACGGGCTGACCAAGCTGCCGTCGCTGCCCCGGGAGATGCACGAGCTGGTGAACGTCCTCGACCAGCAGGCGAAGCTCACCGCCGAGGCGATGCCCCGGCTGCGGGCGATGAAGGACCTCGAGGACTACTGGATCGAGTGCAACCGGTTGGAGAACGACGGTGACCAGGCGTACCGGATGCTGCTGGTCCGGCTCTTCTCCGGTGAGTACGACGCGCTGACCGTGCTGAAGATGAAGGAGGTCGCCGACGAGCTGGAGGCGGCCTGTGACGCGTTCGAGCACGTGGCCAACACCATCGAGACGATCGCGGTCAAGGAGAGCTGACTCCGGTGACCCCTGAACTCATCGCCGTCCTGGCGGTGATCGCCGTCGCGCTCGTCTTCGACTACACCAACGGCTTCCACGACGCCGCGAACGCCATCGCCACCAGCATCTCCACCCGGGCCCTGACCCCCAGGGTCGCCCTGGCCATGGCCGCCGTCGGCAACTTCGTCGGCGCGCACTTCGGCGCGGACGTGGCCAAGACGGTCGGCTCCGGGCTGGTGGAGCTGCCGACCGGCGTCTCCAGCCTCGGCATCGTCTTCGCCGGCGTGATCGGTGCGATCACCTGGAACCTGATCACCTGGTATTTCGGCCTCCCCTCGTCCTCCTCGCACGCGCTGATCGGCGGGCTGGTCGGCTCGACGCTCGCCGCCGCCGGCACGGTGCTCTGGAAGGGCATCGGGGAGAGCGTCGTCCTGCCGATGATCTTTTCCCCGATGGTCGGCTTCGTCCTCGGCTACCTGGTCATGGTCGCCGTGCAGTGGATCTTCCGGAACAGACAGCCCAGCAAGCTCAACCGGGGCTTCCGGTGGGCCCAGACCGTCTCGGCGGCGGCGATGTCGATCGGGCACGGCATGCAGGACGCGGCCAAGACGATCGGCATCGTGGTGCTCGCCCTCTATGTCGGCGGCTACCAGAGCAGCGGCGAGCACATCCCCGAGTGGGCGTTCTGGACCTCGGCGACCGTGCTGGCCCTCGGCACGTACGCGGGCGGGTGGCGGATCATCCGTACCCTCGGTCGGAAGATCATCGATCTCCGCCCCCCGGAGGGCTTCGCCGCGGAGACCGTCGCCAGCGGCGTGCTCTACTTCAACGCCCTGGTGCTGGGCGCCCCGATCTCCACCACGCACACCATCACCTCGGCGATCATGGGCGTCGGGGCGACCAAGCGGCTCTCCGCCGTCCGGTGGGGCGTGGCGGGCAACATCATCGGCGCCTGGGTCCTCACCTTCCCGGCGGCCGGCTCGATCGGCGCCCTGATGTACGTGCTCGTCAACCCGCTCTTCTGAGGTGTAAGGAGGGGGCCCTTCTACAACAGAAAGCGATAAGCGGGGGCCCTTCCTTTCACGGATACGTGACGCCGAGCTGGGCGCGGATCTCGTCGAGCAGGCCCATCACCTCGAGGGTGGCGGCGTGCGGCACCAGCGGGCTCTCCAGCAGCCCGGCGGCCAGACAGCGCTGCACCTCGGCCGCCTCGTGCTGGTAGCCGGAGCCGGTGAGGTCGACCGGGAGCAGCTCCGGGTCGGCGCCGTCCCGGAGCAGGGTGACCTGGCCCGGCCGGTAGAACGGCGGCGCCAGCTCGATCCGGCCGGTGCGGCCGGTGATCACCGCCGCCACCCGGCTGGCGCCGATCATGCCGCAGCTCAGCGTGGCGACCGCGCCCGAGTCGTAGCCGAGGATGATGCCGGTGTTCTCGTCGACGCCCTCCGGGCTGATCTTCGCCCAGGAGCGGACGTGGTCCGGCAGGCCGAGCAGCAGGTGCGCCAGGCTGATCGGATAGACCCCGAGGTCCAGCAGGGCGCCGCCGCCGAGCGCCCGGGCCCGCATCCGGTGCTCCGGCGGGAACGGTCCGCCGACCCCGAAGTCCGCCTGCACGCCGGTCACCTCGCCGATCGCGCCGTCGGCGATCAGCTCCAGGATCCGGAGTACGACGGGGTTGCAGCGCATCCACATCGCCTCCATCAGGAAGCGGTTGCCGGCGACGGCGGTGTCGACGAGTCGCTGGGCGGTGGACCGCTCCAGAGTGATCGGCTTCTCCACCAGCACCGCCCGGCCGGCGGCGAGGCAGGCCGAGGCGGCCTCGAAGTGCGCCGCGTGCGGGGTGGCGACGTAGACGACGTCGATCTCGTCGTCGGCGGCGAGTTCCTGCCACGACCCGTGCGCCCGGCCGATCCCGTGCCGGTCGGCGAAGGCCCGGGCGGTCTCCGGCGTACGGGAGCCGACCGCGACCACCTCGGCGTCGGGGAGGAGCCGGAGGTCCTCGACGAAGGTGGCGGCGATGTAGCCGGTGGCCAGGATGCCCCAACGTGTCATCCCGGCACGGTAGCCCAGCCGGGCCCGGCCGGACGGCGCACCCCGGCGGGCAAGATCGCGCGGCTTCCCGGCCGGGACTCCCGGCCGCCCCTCCTTCGGGAACTACGCTCGCGGCATGACCAGCTTCGTCGCCCCGGAGTCGATCGTCGCGCACGCCCGCCGGTTCTACGCCGAGGGCAGGATGCCGGCACCGTCCCGGCCGGCCGCCACCGTGCTGCTGCTCCGGCCGGACCCGTCCGGCCGGGAGGGCTTCGAGGTGTACGTCTTCCGCCGCGCCGCCTCGATGACCTTCGGCGGCATGTACGCCTTCCCGGGCGGCAGCGTCGACCCGGGCGACTCGGAGATCCGGCTGGACTGGTCGGGTCCCGCCCCGGCGGACTGGGGCGACCGGCTCGGGCAGGCCGCCGGGCCGGCCCAGGCGCTGGTCTGCGCGGCGGCCCGGGAGGTCTTCGAGGAGGTGGGCGTGCTGCTCGCCGGGCCGAGCCCGGAGACGGTGGTCGGCGACGTCAGCGGCGAGGAGTGGGAGCGGGACCGGCGGGCGCTGGTGGAGCGGCGCACCGGCTTCGCCGACCTACTCCGGGACCGTGGGCTCACGCTCCGCTCCGACCTGCTGCTGCCGTGGAGCCGGTGGGTGACGCCGGAGTTCGAGCCGCGCCGCTTCGACACGTACTTCTTCGTGGCGCTGCTGCCGGCCGGGCAACGTCCCCGGGACGTCTCGGGGGAGGCGGACCACACGATGTGGATCCGCCCGGCCGATGCGCTGGCCCAGGTCGGGGCCGGGACGATCGCCATGCTGCCGCCCACGCTGATCACCCTGACCGAGCTGGCCGGCTGCCCCGACCTGGCCGCGGTGCCGGTCGCCGCCGCCCAGCGGGACCCGGCCCGACCGCTGACCCCGAGGCTCGGCACCGCCCCGGACGGCACGTCCCGGTTCACACTGGACTGAATCTTCCGCCGGACGTACGGAAGATGAATTCTCGGCGTCGAGTTCGTGTATCGGGTTGCCACTCGGTGATCAAACGTTACCGAGTGGTGATATTTTGGCGCAGGCGGCACGGGTAGACGGAAGTCAATCGCCTTCGGCGGCGGTCGTACAGCTATCGGACGGGGTAGATGAACCCACAACGAACATCAATCGCGAACGACACGCCGCGGGAATCGGATCTCGTACACATTGCCGTGCCGGCCGAGTACGTCGAACACATCGCCCGGCTGATCAAAGATCTCGACCGGCGGGCCCGGCCGCTGGCGCCGCCGACCCGGCGGGACAAGCCGGTGGTGGCCCCGCACGGCGGTGAGTGGCCGGTCGACGAGCTGCGCCGGTTCGCCCAGGGGCGTTCCCGCACCCACGAGACCGTCGTCGCCGTCCTCGACCTGCTCTCCGACCGCCCGGGGGAGCGGCTTCCGGTGAGCGAGATCGCCGCCGAACTCGGCAGCCCGGTCGGCAAACTGATCGGCGCGCTGGGTGGACTCACCCGCATCGTGAAGGCGTACCACGATTATCAGCAATGGGGCCTACCGGTGCACCGGACGTGCCAGTCGGCTCCGGGGCGGGCCACCGTCGTCTACTACGGCGTCTCGGCGGAACAGGCCCGCCGGTGGCGGTTGGTCCGGGACGGCGAATAACGCGCCGGGCGAGCGACAAACGGTAATAAGGGCACGCGTCGGCCGGAAATGATCCAGACGGCGAATGGCTGGGCGGGCGCAACTCCACGGCGACAGCTTTTGTTCAGCTTCCGTTCACCATGGCCGGTCCAGCCGTTTATGAACGGCTCGTACTGTCCACGGCGTTCGACACGGGACCAGTACCAGGCCGCTAGGCCGGCGGCTCGACCCAGACCTCAGAGAGGCAACCATTACCGTGAAGCGTAAGACCCTTCGGCTGGCCGCACTGCCGGTCGCCGTCATGCTTACCCTGGGCGCGGCCGCCTGTGGCGGTGGCGACAACGACTCCGACAGCGGCAACGGCGACGCGGCCTCGGTCAGCGGCAACCTCGCCGGTGCCGGCGCCTCCTCGCAGGGTGCCGCCATGGAGGCCTGGATCGCCGGGTTCTCGGAGCAGGCGCCGGACGCGACCGTGACCTACGACCCGGCCGGCTCCGGTGCCGGCCGCAAGCAGTTCACCAGCGGCGGCGTGCAGTTCGCCGGCTCCGACGCCTACCTGAAGCCGGAAGAGATCACCGCGGCGAACGCGACCTGCGGGCCGGACGGCTTCGTCGAGTTCCCGGGCTACATCAGCCCGATCGCCGTCGCCTTCAACCTGCCCGGCGTGCAGAAGCTCAACCTCTCCCCGTCGGTGATCGCGAAGATCTTCGACACCAAGATCACCAAGTGGAACGACCCGGCGATCGCCCAGCTCAACGAGGGCGTCCAGCTCCCCGACCGGAACATCACGCCGGTGCACCGCTCCGACGAGTCGGGGACGACCGAGAACTTCGTCGACTACCTCGCCAAGGCCGCTCCGCAGGACTGGACGCACGAGGTCGACGGTGAGTGGCCGACCCAGACCGGTGAGGCCGCGGCGCAGACCCAGGGCGTCGCCGCCGCGCTGCGCGGTGGCGAGGGAACCATCGGCTACCTCGACGCCTCCCAGGCCAGTGGCCTCGGCACCGTCGCCGTGCAGGTCGGTGAGGGCTTCGTCGAGTACTCGGCAGAGGCTGCCGCTGCGGTCGTGGACGCCGCGGAGAAGGTCTCCGGCCGGCCCACCCACAGCTACGCGATCGACCTGCCGCGCGACACCAAGCAGTCGGGCGTCTACCCGATCGTGCTGGTCTCCTACCAGCTCGCCTGCACCCAGTACGACAGCCAGGAGAAGGTCGACCTGGTGAAGGCGTTCCTCTCCTACGTGATCAGCCCGGAGGGCCAGGAGGCCGCCGCCAAGAACGCGGGTTCCGCGCCGATCTCGGACACCCTGCGTACGCAGGCCAAGCAGGCGATCGACTCCATCAAGGTCGCTGGCTGACCGCCGTACCGATGCGTCAAGTGGTGTGACGCGGTGGGCCCGGATGACCGGTGTGATCGCCGGCCGGGCCCACCGCCGCGGCACAGGTTCGACAACCGAATACCAGCCTGAAACCGGGTACGAGCCTGAGGAGGCGTACACGTGACCACCCCCGCCACCGCGCAGAGCGGGGCACCGACCGGCGGAGAGGGACCGCAGGCGGGATGGACGACCGCGAGCCGGCGGATCGGCGACCGGATCTTCTCCGGCTCGGCGGTCGCCTCCGGGGTCCTCATCCTCCTCACGCTCGCCGCGGTCGCCGCCTTCCTGATCTACGAGGGTTATCCGGCCCTCGTCGCCGACCCGGTGGACGTGCCGGGCGGTGAGGGTTTCCTCGCCTTCGTCGGTCCGCTGCTCTTCGGTACGGTCCTCGCCGCCGTGATCGCCCTGGTCGTGGCGGTTCCGCTCTCCATCGGCATCGCGCTGTTCATCTCGCACTACGCCCCCCGGAAGGTGGCCGCGGTGCTCGGCTACCTCGTCGACCTGCTGGCCGCCGTGCCGAGCGTCGTCTACGGCCTCTGGGGCATCTTCTTCCTCGCCCCGCAGGTGGTGCCGGTCTACCGCTGGCTGGAGAACACCCTCGGCTTCATCCCGATCTTCGCCGGCCCGACCTCCACGACCGGCCGGACGATGCTCACCGCCGGCCTGGTGCTGGCGGTGATGATTCTGCCGATCATGACGGCCGTCAACCGGGAGGTCTTCCTCCAGACGCCGACCCTGCAGGAGGAGGCGTCGCTCGCGCTCGGCGCGACCCGCTGGGAGATGATCCGGATGACCGTGCTGCCGTTCGGCCGCTCCGGCATCGTCAGCGCCAGCATGCTCGGGCTCGGCCGGGCCCTCGGCGAGACGCTGGCGGTCGCCATGCTGCTCTCCGCCTCCAACGTCATCACCGTGAACCTGATCAGCAGCACCAATACCAACACCATCGCGGCGAACATCGCGCTGGACTTCCCGGAGTCGAGCGGCCTCGCGGTCAACGCGCTGATCGCCTCGGGCCTGGTCCTCTTCGTCCTGACCTTCGTCGTCAACTACGCGGCCCGGGCGATCGTCGCCCGGCGGCGTGACTTCTCGGGAGCGAACGCATGACGGCGACGACCACCAAGCCGAGCGCACCGCCCGCCGCTCTCGGCGCCGCCCTGAGCCGGCCCGTCCTGCCCGGCTGGGCGCCGTGGACCATCGCCGCGGCCTGCATCGTCGTCGGCGTCGTCGGCGCCACCCTGCTCGGCGCGGCGCTGCCGCTGGCCGTGGTGCTCGCGGTGCTGCTGGCCGCGATCGTGCTGCCGGCGGTCTCCGCCCGGGTCGAGGGGGCACGGCGGGCCAAGGACCGCTTCGTGACGGTGGTGGTCTCGGTCGCCTTCAGCCTGGCGATCCTGCCGCTGATCTCCCTCCTCGTCACCGTGCTGACCAAGGGGATCGGCCGGCTCGACGGGGAGTTCCTCAGCAGCGACATGCGGGGGGTGCTCGGCCCGGGCGGCGGTGCGCTGCACGCCGTCGTCGGCACCCTGCTGATGACCGGTGCGGCGGCTGCGATCTCCGTACCCGTCGGCGTCATGTGCGCGGTCTACCTCGTCGAGTACGGCCGTGGCCGGCTCGCCCGGGCGATCACACTGCTGGTCGACGTGATGACCGGCATCCCCTCCATCGTCGCCGGCCTCTTCGCCTTCGCCTTCTTCGCGATCTTCCTCGGCCCGAGCGTCCGGTTCGGCATCGGCGGTGCCGTGGCGCTCTCGGTGCTGATGGTGCCGATCGTGGTCCGGTCGGTCGAGGAGATGCTCAAGCTCGTCCCGAACGAGCTGCGCGAGGCGTCGTACGCGCTGGGCGTGCCGAAGTGGCGCACCGTCATCCGGGTCGTGCTCCGGACGGCCGCGGCCGGGATCGCCACCGGCGTCATGATCGCCATCGCCCGGGTGATCGGCGAGACGGCACCGCTGCTGATCATCGCCGGCGCGACGACCAGCGTGAACACCGACCTCTTCGACGGCCGGATGGCGTCGCTGCCGGTCTTCACCTACTACTCGTACAGCATTCCAGGGGCGCGGCCGGAGTTCGGCGTCGACCGCGCCTGGGCCGCCGCCCTGACGCTCTTCATCATCGTGATGGGCCTGAACCTGGTGGCCCGGCTCATCTCCCGGTTCTTCAGCATCTCGAACAACCGCTGACGCGCGGAAAGGACCTCTCGTGGGCAAGCGGATCGACGTCTCGGACCTCGACATCTTCTACGGCTCGTTCAAGGCCGTGGAGGGCGTGAACATGGCGATCGAGCCGCGCTCGGTGACGGCTCTGATCGGACCGTCCGGGTGCGGCAAGTCGACCTTTCTGCGCTCGCTGAACCGGATGCACGAGGTGCTGCCGGGTGGGCGGGTCGCCGGCAAGGTCGTGATGGACGGCCACGACCTCTACGGCGACGGTGTCGACCCGGTCGCCGTACGCCGGCACGTCGGCATGGTCTTCCAGCGGCCGAACCCGTTCCCCACCATGTCGATCTACGACAACGTGGTGGCCGGGGTGAAGCTCAACAGCAGGCGGATGCGCAAGCCCGCCCTGGACGAGCTGGTCGAGAGCACGCTGCGCGGCGCGAACCTCTGGGAGGAGGTCAAGGACCGGCTCAACCGGCCGGGGTCCAGCCTCTCCGGCGGCCAGCAGCAGCGGCTCTGCATCGCCCGGGCCATCGCGGTCCAGCCGGACGTGCTGCTGATGGACGAGCCCTGCTCGGCGCTCGACCCGATCTCGACCCTGGCGATCGAGGACCTGATCTACAAGCTCAAGGAGCAGTTCACGATCGTGATCGTGACCCACAACATGCAGCAGGCGGCCCGGGTGAGCGAGCGGACCGGGTTCTTCAACATCGAGGGCACCGGCAAGCCCGGCCGGCTGATCGAGATGGACGCGACGCAGAAGATCTTCAGTAACCCGTCGGTGAAGGCCACCGAGGACTACATCACCGGTCGCTTCGGCTGAGCCGCCCTGCCCTCGCCCGCCGGGCGACCGCGCTGCGGCGGCGGTCGGTCCCGGCGGTACCGGGGGTCAGTCCCGGCGGTAGTGGACGTGTGCCGCCCAGTGGGCGAAGCCGAGGCGCTCGTAGAGCGCCACCGCCGAGGTGTTCGACTCGTCGACGTAGAGCATGACCCGGGCGACGCCCCGGTCCCGCAGGTAGGCCAGTCCGGCGACGGTAAGCGCCCGGCCGAGCCCGCCCCGGTGCACCGATGGATCCACGCCGAGCACGTAGACCTCGCCGATGCGGTGCGGGCCCGGCTCGCCGTGCAGCTCTGCCTTGCCGTGTGGTTCTCCCCCGCCGTGCAGCTTCGTCCAGTGGAAGCCGAGCAGGCGATCGCCGGACTCCTCGACGGCGAGCAGGAAACCGGCCGGGTCGAACCACGGCTCGGCCAGCCGGAGCCGCAGGTCGGCGAGGCTCCACCGGCCCTGTTCCGGATGGCTGGCGAAGGCCCGCCCGTTCACCGAAAGCCACGCCTCGTCGTCGACGCCGGGGCGGAAGGCGCGCAGCCGTACGCCCGCGGGCAGGGGCGCCTCCGGGAGCGCCGGGCCGAGCGGGCGGCGCAGCTGCCAGAGCATCCGGGCCCGCCGGAAGCCCAGGTCGACCGCGAGTGCGGCGGCGGACGGGTGGTCGCCGTGTGCCCAGAGGCGCAGCGGGCCCGGCGTCGCCGCGACCTTCTCCGCCAGCGCGCGCCCCACTCCGCGGCGCCGGTGCTCCGGATGCACCACCAGCTCGGCCGTCGTCCCGGCCGCCGGCTCGCCGTACCCGCCGGGCTCGCGTGACTCGCCCGGTCCATCCGGTCCATCCGGCTCGTCCGGTTCCAGGTAGGCGTAGCCGGCGAGTACGCCGTCGGCGGTGCGTACGGTCAGGTGTGTGGCCGGGGCGTCCGGCTGGCGGAGTCGGAGCAGCACGTGCTCGGCGAGCGGATCCGCCCCGTCGGCGGTGCCGGCGGCCCGGGCGAGCGCCAGCACCTCGTCGACCTCGGCCGGGGCGAGCCGGCGTGCTTCGGAAACCGCGTTGCTGCCGTACACACCTACACCGTATCCGCGCCCTGATCCGGCGCTCAGGCCGGTCGAGAGGCGGTCGGCAGCGCCGCGAGCGCGTACCACCGGCCGAGGTTCGGCAGCAGCCGGTAGAGCGCGTTGACCGTGCCCTGCCGGTTGCCGCCCGCGTCGTGCAGCAGCACGATGGCCCCCGGCGTGACCCCGGCGGTCACCCGCGCCGCGATGGTGCCGGCGCCGGGGCGGGTCCAGTCCTGCGGGTCCACCGCCCAGTGCAGCGACGTCATCCCCAACTGCCGGGCCACCGCGACGACGGACGAGGTCCAGGCGCCGCCGGGCTGCCGGAAGTAGCCGATCCGGGCATCGGGGACGGCCGCCCGGATCGCCGCGTTGGTGCGCTCCAGGTCGGCCCGGATGGTGGCGCCGGACCGGCTGCCGAGCTTGAGATCGTGTTGCCAGGAGTGGTTGCAGAGGGTGTGCCCGTCCGCCGCGATCGCCCGTACCAACTCCGGATACGCCTTGGCGTTCTGGCCGACCAGGCAGAACGTCGCCTTGACGTGATGGTCGCGGAGCGCGGCCAGGGTCTGCGGCGTGTACCGGGGATCGGGGCCGTCGTCGAAGGTCAGCGCCACGTACCTGTCGCCGGTGCTGACCCGGGCGCCGTACGGGCCGCCCTGTTCGGCGGGGAGTTGCGGTGGCCCGTACCCGTGGTCGGGGTCCGGCCCGGTGGCACCGGGCTGCGGGCTGCCGCCGGGCGAGGGCTGCGCGCCCGGCGACGTCGTGGCCGATGCGCCGGGCGCGGTGCCACTCCCGGGCGGTGGAGCCGTCAGGCCGGGGTCACCCCGCCCCTCCGGGTGCCCGCCGGGGCGGTTGCCGGGCCGTACGTCCGGCTCCGCTCCGGCGTGCGGCTCCGGCTGCTGCTGGGCGCGGGGTGTGGGCGCGGCCAGTGGCCCGCCGGGCCGGCCCAGGACGTGGCCGAGCGCGTACGCACCGCCCAGGACGGCGACGGCGAGCACCGTCGCGGCGGTGAGCATGCGGGTCCTGGAGACGGCCGGCATCAGCGCGCCGCCCGGTGTGAAACCGCCCGTGCCACGCTGCGGACCATCGTGGTGACCGCTGGTACCAAACCCTGCCTCCTACCGGATACTTCCGGTAAAAGGCTACGTACGGAATGACCGAATTATCTCACTTTTCCGATAATTGCCGATCTGCTGCGATGCCCGACGCACGCCAGAAGGCCACCCGGCGCGTTGGGTGGCCTTCTGGTCGTGATCCGGACGGGCAGCAGAGCTGCTCAGACAGGGCAGCAGCAGCTGCTCAGACGGGCAGCGGAACTCCCTCGGACTCCGGCAGCGGCCGGGACGGCGGGGTGACGAACTTGTAGCCCACCTGGCGGACGGTGCCGATCATCGACTCGTACTCGGAGCCCAGTTTGGCGCGCAGGCGTCGGACGTGCACGTCCACGGTGCGGGTGCCGCCGAAGTAGTCGTAGCCCCAGACCTCGCGCAGTAGTTGATCCCGGGTGAAGACCCGACCCGGGTGCTGGGCGAGAAACTTGAGCAGCTCGAACTCCTTGTAGGTCAGGTCGAGCGGCCGGCCCTTGAGCTTGGCGGCGTAGGTGTCCGGGTCGATGGTCAGCTCGCCGGCCCGGATCATCCCGCCGGCGGCTGCGGTCGCGTTGCTCAGCCGGCCCACCGCCAACCGCAGCCGGGCCTCCACCTCGGCAGGTCCGGCGCTGGCCAGGATGACGTCGTCGACGCCCCAGTCGGCGTTCAACGCGATCAGGCCGGCCTCGGTCACCACCGCCACCAGCGGCACACCGAGCCCGGTGGCGTGCAGCATCCGGCAGGTCGCGCGGGCCTCGCTCAGTTCCGAGCGGGCGTCGACCAGCACGGCGTCCGGGCTCGGCCCGGAGACGAGCGTACGGACATCGCGCGGAGCGGTACGCACCGAGTGGGGAAGCAGGTCGAGGGCCGGCAGCACAACGGACGGTTCGCCTGCGCGCGCGGTCACCAGCAGCAGGATCTCCACACATCACCTCCGTCCCCGCGGCACCGGGAGTATGCGCCGCGCGGTGGCCAGCGGCACTCGGGCGGGGACTCCGGGACCGCTGGGAATGGGGTCGTCCCGGCGTCACTGACGGGCAGGTAAGGCTTAACCTTATCGGAACTTACGGCCGGCGCTCTCACACGTTCGGTTCATCGCTTGTGTGATCGGTCATTACAGGCAGGTTTCCGGATCGTGTTTCCGGGTTGGGCGGGGCCGGGCCCGGCGCGTCGGCCGGTGGGTCTGGCACGATCGGGGCGTGTACCCCTCGACTCCACCGGAGACAGGGCGCGACTCCTGGCCGGAACCGCGCAACCCCTTCGACGGTCCACGCCCCGGCGACGCCGGCCCGCGCAACCCGGGCGGCCCACGTAGCGGCGGCGCCACCCGGCCGGCGGGAACGGACCCCGACCCGGCGGCCACCGACGGCGACGACGACGCCCCGCCCGTCCCGGTCCGCCGGCTGCTCTCGGTGGCCATCGCCGGGTTCGCCGGGCTGCTCGGCGTCGGACTGATCTTCGGCGCCCAGACCGCCGGGCCGGGCGCCCGGCTGCCGTTCGCCGTGGTGGTCTTCGGCGTGCAGCTCCTCTTCGTCCTCGCCTGGACCATGGCGATGCGGCCGCCGGCACTGCCGCTGGTCGCCGGGGTCGCGGTGGCGGTGGCGGCCGCCTCCGACGCGGCCGCCGTGCTGCCCCAGATAGCCGCGTTGGCCCCCCTCGGGTACGTCGCCGCGGGCGGGTTCCTCGTCGGCGTACTCGGGCAGCTGGTCCGTCCGGCCGACCGGGCCCGGGTGACCGAGTCACTCGGCGCCACCCTCTTCATCGTGGTCGGTGTGGTCTCCTTCGGCACGCTGATCGTGCTCAGCCGGATCCCGAAGGGCACCCAGGCGATCTTCGTCTGCCTGACCGCGGCGGCGGTGGCCCTGGCCGTGGCCCGGCTGACCGACGCGCTGCTGCCCTGGCCGCGACTTGCCCCGCAGGTGCCGCGCGGCGCCGCCGGCGTGGTGATCGGAGCGATGCTCGGCACCCTCGCCGCCGGTCTTCTCGGCAGCTATCTGGTTGCCTTCACCCCGACCAGCGGCGCACTGGTCGGGCTGGTCGCGGCGGCCGCCGCCGCCTTGGCCGACCTCGGTGTGGGGTACGCCGAGGCGGGCCGCCAGATGGCCGGCGAACCGCCGACGATGTGGGTCGCGCGGCACATGCAGGGCCCGCTCGGCGGCTTTGCCCTGGCCGCCCCCGCCGCCTACGCCATGTCCGTCTTCTTCCTGTAAGGAAGGGCCCCCGCTTATCGCTTTCTGTTGTAGAAGGGCCCCCTCCTAACCGCTGGCCGCCGGCTCTGACGCGTAGGCCGCGGGCGTCCCCGACGGTTGGAGATGTGCTGTGTCGGGTAGATAGTGGTCCCGGCGATGATGATGTACGGACGGTGCCGTGCTGCGACGGCACCTGCGATCGGGGAGGCGGCGTGGCGGATAGCTATCCGGCAGAGGGCGGGACATACGGCGAGCGGCCGCGCCGGCGCAGGGGGCGTCGGGCAGTGGTCATCCTGATCGTCGTCCTGCTCGTGCTGGCCGGGCTCCTGGTGGTGGCCGACCGGGTCGCCGCGGGGGTCGCCGAGCGGATGGTCGCCGACCAGGTCGAGCAGGAGCTCGCGCAGCAGAACGTGCAGTCCACCGCCCCCGAGGTGACGGTCGGCAGCTTCCCGTTCCTGACCCAGGTGCTCAACGGCAGGTACGACTCGATCAAGGTGCTGCTCCGCGACGTACAGGGCCCGGTGCAGGGCACCGGCGCGGCGGTGCGGGTGCCGGAGCTGACCGTCGACGCGCAGGACGTGACCGCCTCGATGGACACGCTCCGCACCGGGCAGGGCGAGGTCACCGCCGCGACGGTGCGGGGTACCGGGACCATCGCGTACGACAGCGTGGTCGAGCTGATCGACCGGCCCGGGGTGCAACTGCGGGAGCAGGACGGCAACCTGGGCATCACCGCCCCGGTGCAGGTGCCGATCCTGAACCAGGAGTTGACCGTCCAGGGCACCGCGAAGCTGAGCGTCGAGGGCGACGACGTCGTGATCAACTTTGAGAACCTGCGCTCCTCCGACCTGCCGGACAACCCGGTGATCCAGACCTTCGTCACCAACTTCGCCCGGCAGCTCGCCGTCCGGGTGCCGCTGCCGCCGCTGCCCTTCGCGCTGCAACTGCACGAGGTGCGGCCGGCGCCCGACGGTCTCGCCGTGACGGCCAGCGCCGAGAACGTGGCGCTCAGCCAGCTCAGTTGAGCGTGAGGATGGTGGCGGCAGGGCAGCTCGGCCGGGCCGAGCCGCGGAGTGGCGGTGGCGACTCGTCGGGGTGGAACGATCCCGGATCGTGGTTGGTCCTGGGTTCCGGCCCGCTCCCACTGGTAGGCTTCGGATCCATGGGGACGCTCCTCACCAAACGGCGCGCGGTCGACCTGTGCCGCGTGGCCACCTGCCTGTGTCGCCCCGTCATCTGACGGCGGGGCTGTTCTGCGTACCCTCTGAGTCCTTCCCTCACGCCCGGCAGCGGCGCCGTCGCACGTCCCGTGATCCGTCCTTCCATGGGTTCCGCGCGTGACATGCGACAACAACGGCAGTCGATCACCACGCGCAGGCTCACACACCATCCTCACCAAGGAGTGATCTGATGAGTCGCGACACCGCACTCGTCTCGGCCGACTGGGCCGAGAAGAACCTCGACGCCCCCGGCGTGGTCTTCGTCGAGGTCGACGAGGACACCACCGCCTACGACGGTGGGCACATCGCCGGTGCAATCAAGCTCGACTGGAAGAACGACCTCCAGGACCCGGTGCGCCGGGACTTCGTCAACAAGGCGCAGTTCGAGGCGCTCCTCTCCGAGCGGGGCATCTCCAATGACGACGTCGTGGTGCTATACGGCGGCAACAACAACTGGTTCGCCGCGTACGCCTACTGGTACTTCAAGCTCTACGGCCACCGCGACGTGAAGCTGCTCGACGGCGGTCGCAAGAAGTGGGAGCTGGACGCCCGGCCGCTCGTCACCGACCAGGTCTCCCGGCCCGCCACGCAGTACGTGGCCCGGGAGCCGGACCTGTCGATCCGGGCCTTCCGCGACGAGGCGGTCGCCGCGATCGGCGCCAAGAACCTGGTCGACGTCCGCTCTCCCGACGAGTACGCCGGCCGCCTGCTCGCCCCGGCGCACCTGCCGCAGGAGCAGGCGCAGCGCGCCGGGCACATCCCGACCGCGATCAGCGTGCCGTGGTCGAAGGCGGCCAACGAGGACGGCACCTTCAAGTCCGACGACGAGCTCCGCAGGATCTACGGCGAGGCGGGGCTGGACGGCAGCAAGGACACCATCGCCTACTGCCGGATCGGCGAGCGCTCCTCGCACACCTGGTTCGTGCTCAAGGAGCTGCTCGGGCACCAGAACGTGAAGAACTACGACGGGTCCTGGACCGAGTACGGCTCGCTCGTCGGCGTGCCGGTGGCGCTCGGTGACGAACCGGGGGAGGCGTGACGACCATGACCGCTCCGATAGCCGCCGGCTGCGCGGCACCCGACCAGGCGGCACCGCTGCCGGCAAGCCTGGACCTGGAGAAGGAAACCGTGATCACCGGGATCGTCAGCGCCGAGAGCGGCGAGGTCGTGCCCGGGGCGTACGTCCGGCTGCTCGACTCGACCGGCGAGTTCACCGCCGAGGTGGTCACCTCGCCGGCCGGGCAGTTCCGGTTCTTCGCCGCGCCCGGCACCTGGACGCTGCGGGCGCTGTCCCGGCACGGCAACGGCGACACCGAGGTGACCGCCGCCCGTGGCGTCAACGAGGTGACGGTCACGGTCGCCTGATTTCCGTACCACGTCGAAGGGCCCGCCGATCTCGTGTCGATCGGCGGGCCCTTCCGTGTGCCCCGGAACCGGGTCACCCCGGCAGAGCAGGGGCTGTCTTCGTGGTCAGTCCGGAGAGCTGACTGCGGAAGAGGTCCTGTTTCGGACGCTGTCGAGCTGCCCCGCCCGTGCGCCCCGCGTTGGTCAGGGGGTGAGGACGACCTTGCCGATGACGGTCCGGGACTCGGCCAGCCGCAGGGCGTCGGCGGCACGGGCGAGGGGAAACCGGGCGGCAACCTGCGCGGTGATCTGCCCCTCGGCCACGGCTTGGAGGACCTGGGTGAGGTCGTGCCGGAGCCGGACGCGGAATCGCTGCCTGGCCAGCGCCCGCCCGGACCAGACGTTGTAGAAGTAGGCGTGCCGACCGTTCGGCAGCGCGTTCCAGGCCCAGACCCGGGCGAGGATCTCGAGCACCGGACGTTGTTTGCTGCCGGTGTCGTCGCGCGTGGCAGCGCTTCCGTACGCGACGAGGGTGCCGCCGGGGGCGAGTAGTCGCCACGAGTTTCGGACGCTCCGGGCCCCGAGGTGGTCGAAGACCGCATCGACGCCGCCGGGAGCGATCGCGCGGGCGGCGGCGGACACATCGGTGTGGTAGTCGATCGGGATGGCGCCGAGGTCCCGCAGCCGGTCGTGGTGGCGCGGGGACGCGGTGCCGATGACCCGGATCCCGGCCAGGCGGGCGAGCTGGACCAGTGTGGAGCCGACCCCACCGTTGGCGCCGTGCACCAGGATGGTCTGTCCGCTCCGGACCCGGGCCCTGCGGTGCAGCATCTGCCAGGCGGTGATGCCGTTGACCACCACCGTTTCCGCTTCCGCCGCGTCGAGGCCGGCGGGCACCGGTACCAGGTCGTCGGCGTCGACGATCACGTGGCTGGCCCAGCCGCCCACCTTGGTCAGCGCCGCGACACGTTGTCCGGGGAGCCCGGGAGCGGTGTCGGCTCCGGCGGACTGCACGACCCCGACCAGGTCGTAACCCGGCACGAACGGGAAAGGCGGCTGGTCGTAGTAGCGCCCCCGGCGCATCTGCTGCTCGGCGAAGGAGACGCCGGTGGCCTCCATCCGGACCACCACCTGCCCCGTGCCGGGCTCCGGGAGCGGTGAGGTGCGTAGGAACAGGCCCTCGGGCTCCACCACGCCCGGAAGCACGACCTCGGTCCGTTCGGTCTGCATGTCCATGTCCCACTCCGCTTGTGAGTTGATGTAGCTGTAGTTAGAAGCTCTAACTTCAGTATGATGGGGTCGCGGACGTGGTGTCAAGCGAGGAGGAACGGGCATGGGCGAGGCCGTCAGAAGCCCGCGCGAGCGTTATCGGGAACAGGTCCGCGACGAGATCAAGGCGCACGCCTGGAACCAGATCGCCACCACAGGGGCCTCGGCGCTCTCCCTCAACGCCATCGCCAAGCAGATGGGGATCAGTGGTCCCGCTCTCTACCGCTACTTCCGCAACCGCGACGACTTGATCACGGAACTCGTCCTGGACGCCTACCGCGAGCTGTCGGAGACCTGCCGGGACGCGGCGAGAACGGCGAAGACGGCCACGAGCCGGCTCGGCGCGGTGGCGGCCGCCATGCGTGGCTGGGCACTTGCCGACCCGCATCGCTACCTGCTCATCTACGGGACCCCGGTGCCCGGCTACGCAGCCCCGCCCGAAGCGACCACGATCGCGGCCAGCCTGATGACCGTGCTGCTCGACGCCTTCACCGAAACCGAAACGGAAACCGGAGTCGGAGCCGGAGTCGAAACCGGAGTCGGAGTCGTGACCGGTCCCGCCCGCGGGTCCGCCGCAGCTCTCGATCGGCACCTGACCACCCACCGGCAATGGGCGGGCGACCACCCCGCCCCGGCAACCGCCCTACGTCGCGCGCTCACCTTCTGGACCCGACTGCACGGCGTGATCAGTCTCGAGGTCGCCGGCCACTTCACGGGGATGAACTTCGACCCTGCCCTGCTCTACGCCGCAGAGGCCGAAGCCGCCATCACCATCCCGTGACCCGTGTCGGCGTACCGCCGGGTCCAGGCCCGGGACCGGAACGCGTCCGGAACGGGGTGAGGGTGGCACGGATCTGGTCGCCCGCGCCCCAGTCGTCGTCGAACTGGGCCAGCACGGCGAGGTGTTGTCGTAGCTGGACGATCGGCATGCGGGACCGCCAGTCGTCATCCAGGGAGGTCAGCTCCGCATAGACCTCGAAGAACCGTTGCGCCTCGGGCGGGGGCGAGGTGGACCAGACGTGGGCGAGGTCGACCTCGGCCCACATGTAGGACACGGCCGGGTCGATCAGCGCAGGCCGCCCGTCCGGGGTGGCCAGGATGTTCTGTGCCCACAGGTCGCCGTGCGTCAGGCATGCCGGCCGGTCCGGCAGCAGATCGGGCAGCCGGTGACAGAGCCGTTCCAGTGCCGCCCGGTCCGCGGGGTCGAGCGCCGCCTCGACGCGGGGTTGGTCGAGCCATCGGAGCAGTCGGTGCTGTGCGAAGAACGCAAAGCCGTCGTCGTCCCAGGTGTTGGTCTGCCGGCGGCGGCCCAGCCAGTTGTCGCGGTGCCACCCGAAGCGGGGATGGGTGGTGCTCATGTGCAGGTGGGCGAGTGCGTGCGCGAACTGCTCCCAGAAGGTCTGGCTGTGTGGCCTCGGCCGCAGGATCGACAACACCAGGAAGTCCCGGTCAACGAGGACCACCTCGGGTGTCGCCATGCCGCCGAGGTCGCGCAGGGCGGCCAGCCCTTCGGCCTCCGCGACGAAGACGTCGTCGGCCGGCGCGTCGGCGAGTGCCTTGACGAACACCGGCGGTGCGTCCCGGCGGGTGGCTGTGCCCGCGAGCGCCGCGAGTCCACCCGTCGCCGGCAGCACTGCGACGACATCGCGCATCCCAGCCCGGCGCAGACACTCCAGCAGGAACGTGGTCGAGTGCATCGCGACGGGCTCCCTGCTGTCCGGGGTACCTGTGAGTCAGATCTTAGGCGAACAGTTGATCGATTCGGAATCGACCTCCGGGCCGAGGTCGGCGGACTCGGCATGGCGCATTCTATTCTGTCGCCATTGAACACCATTGTTATCATGAACTCCGATAGGGCAACCGGATCCGGAGGTCTGTATTGAACATCAACCTTGCCGTGAATATCGCCGCCATAGTCATATCCCTGGCCGCCGTCGCCCTGTCTGCCTTCTTCGGTCTGCGCCAGCTGCGCTCGATGCGGAGGGCCAACAGCACCATCGTGGCAATCGAGCTACTGACCCGAGAGTGCCGCAGTGACGCCTTCCTGGACAGTGAAGAATTCGTGCTATACGAGCTGTCGAGTTATCCGCCCGATGATGGCGTGAACGGCCTGCAGCCTGAACACCGCCGGCACGCCACCCGCGTCGGCCTGTTCTTCAGCAGCCTCGGCGCACTGTCGGTATTTGGCGGGATCGAGACCAAGATGATCGTCGGCCTGGTGCCGACCCGCGCGCGTCGTGCATGGTTGGCGTTGGAACCCTACATCCTCGCGGAGAGACAGCTGAGATCGCCAACCTATCTCTCGTTCTTCGAGCATCTTGTCTGCCTGGTCGACGATGCCAAACCTGCCAGGCACCACGCCAGCCTCAACCTTCGCCGGATGGATCCGCTGTCCGTGCGAACCCGTGTCGAGGCAGGAGTCGACGGAATCGACAGCGGCGCGGGGGCGGGAGTGCTAAAGGCGTGAGCGGTAGGCGCGTCGGGCGTGGCAGGGGGTCCGCGTGACGCGGTTCGAGGCGGTGCTGTGTGTCCGCGTGACGCGGTTCGAGGCGGTGCTGTTCGACCGGCGCGGCACTCTGCGGTGGTCCAGGCCGCACGCCGACAGCCGCGAGGGATCGCGCGATGCTCAGGAGCCGCCGGCCACGGCGGCGGCGAAGCGTGCGGCGACCGCCGTGACCGCGGTCCGGAGTTCCGGCCCGCCCTGCACCCGGAAGGCGAACGGTATGCTCGCCAGCCACTCCTGCGCGTACATCGCCGGGTTGCTCGTGCTGCCGACGAGCAGACACCCGTCTCCGGACGGCGAGAGCCGGCCCATGGCGGGCCGGATCCACGGCGCCACCTCGGCCAGTGGCGCGTCGAAGACGACCCGGGTGTCGAACTCCCATCCGGTGCCCAGGTTCTCCTCCAGCGCCGCCACCGGGTCGAGGTCGTCGGGGGGCTCGAACTCGTGCCCGGTCTGCTGCACCGCCTGGATCCGGTCGAGCCGGTAGGTGCGGATCGCGTCCGCCCGGTGCGAGCGGCAGAGCAGATACCAGCGCCCGTGCCGGACGACGACCGCCCACGGATCCACCTCGGCCTGCCACTCGTCGCCGGATTCCCTCCGGTAGCTGACCAGTACGCTGCGGCGCAGCGCGACGGCGGCGACGAGTGCGCTGGTCGGGGCGGGGTCGGGACGGTACGAGTACCGGTCGGGTGCGGCCGAGGCGTACTCCCGCAGCGTGGCCGCCTGCCGGCCGACGGTCTCCGGCAGGGCCTGGATGACCTTGGTCAGGGCGGAACCCACCAGGTCGTCGACGTCGGTGGCCGACGGCCGGCCGTCGAGTACCGCCATGACCAGACCGAGCGCCTCCGCCTCGGTGAAGACGATCGGGGGCAGCCGCGTGCCGCGCCGGATCCGGTATCCGCCGTGCGGACCGCGGACCGACTCGACCGGGATGCCGGCCTCGCGGAGGATCCCGACGTACCGGCGCGCGGCCCGTTCCGTGACGCCGAGCCGCTCGCCGAGTTCGTCGGCGGTCGTGCCGGGTCGGGCCTGGAGAATCTCGACGGCTCGCAGGGCCCGCGCGGTGGGGCTGATGTCGGGCGGCACCCGAGCAGAGTAGTACGGCCACCTTACGTGGTCAGAAGACTGCTGGAAGTGTTCATCGTGCTGTCCCTCGGGCCCGGCCGGCAGGCTCGCCAGGTGACGTCGGAGTATCGGCGACCGGGAATCGTGGGCGGTCACGTGAAATACCGGAAGCAGAACGTCCGGATCTGCGCCTAGCGTGGTCTGTCATGACCGACTTCCACGAGCAGGATCTCGCCGGGGCACGCTTTGCGCGCGTGGACCTCCGGGGCGCCATCTTCAGTCGGGTCTCGCTCGCCGACGCCGACCTGCACATGGTCGACTTCACCGGGGCACGGCTCCGTGGGGTCCAGTTCCAGCGGAGCCGGATGCGCGGCGTCGAGCTGGTCGACGTCGAGATCAGTGGTGAGCTGCGGAACGTCGTCGTGAACGGCGTCGACATCGCTCCACTCGTCGAGGCCGAGCTGGACCGGCGGATGCCCGACCGGGTGAAGATGCGCCCTGACGACCCCGAGGGGTTTCGGGAGGCGTGGACGATCCTGGAACGGCTCTGGGCGGAAACCGTCGCGCGGGCGCGGACGTTGCCGGAGGCGGCGCTGCACCGCGGCATCGACGGCGAGTGGTCCTTCGTGCAGACACTGCGTCATCTCAACTTCGCCGGAGCAGCCTGGGTGGGCCGGGCGGTCCTCGGCGATCCCTCGCCGTGGCATCCGCTCGACCTGCCCTGGGACGAGGCGCCCGGCTGGGACGGCGTTCCGTGGGACCGCGAGACACGCCCCTCGCTCGACGAGGTGCTCGCGGTCCGCCGCGACCGCCAGGCGATGGTCCGACAGGTGCTGGAGTCGCTCACCGAGGAGGAGGTCGGCGCCACGGTGACCCGCACCGAGCCCGGGTGGCCGCACCTGGAGGGTTTCCCGGTCAACGAATGTCTCCGCATCGTCCTCAACGAGGAATGGGAACACCGGCGCTACGCCGAACGGGATCTGACCGTACTGGAGAAAGAGAACTGACCATGGATATCGTGCTCGTTGCCGGTCTCTGGCTGGACGGATCGGCCTGGAAAGAGGTCGTCCCCGCGATCGAGGAGCTCGGCCATCGTCCCGTACCGCTGACCCTGCCGGGGCAGGGAGACGGTGCCAGCTCCGCCACCCTCGACGACCAGGTTGCGGCGGTGCTCGCCGCCGTGGACGCGGCGCCCGGAAAGGCCATGGTGGTGGGTCACTCCGCCGCCTGCACCCTGGCCTGGCTGGCCGCCGACAGACGGCCGGAACGGGTCGCCCGGGTCGCCCTCATCGGCGGCGTCCCGACCGTCGACGGTGGCACCTACGCCAGCTTCTTCGAAATCTCCGATGGCGTCATGCCGTTCCCCGGCTGGGGCCCGTTCGAGGGGCCGGACTCCGCCGACCTCGACGAGGAGGCCAAGCGGCGTTTCGCGTCCGCCGCGATTCCCGTGCCGGAGGGGGTGGCCAGGGGCGTGGTACGGCTGACCGACGACCGGCGCTTCGACGTGCCGGTCGTGCTGGTCTGCCCCGAGTTCACCCCCGCCCAGGCGCGGAAGTGGATCGAGGGTGGTGACGTCCCCGAACTTGCCGGGGCCAAACATCTCGACTATGTCGACATCGATTCGGGCCACTGGCCCATGCTCAGCAGGCCGGTCGAGCTCGCCCGGTTGCTCGCCGAGGCGGCCGCCCGGGAGTGACCGGCGGACCGGACGGCGTCGGCGGCAGTCGGCCGGGGCGGAGGCCCGCCTGCCGCCTGTCGGTTTGTCGACAGGCGTGGCCCCGTCGCGGATAAGCCGGCTGCCGCGCCGCGGCTGCCCTCGAGGGGAGCGCCTGAACAGGCAACATTCATCAGCATGGTAACGATTGATCGGCACTTCGTGCCTTAACTCTGTGGGTCGTTCGAGGGTCTTCGAAGGCTCCGGGATATCGCTATCCTGACCTGTTCCCCGGCGGCTACGCGGAGTGAGTGGTTACGCATGGATCCTCGATACATCAGCAAGTTGGCGGAACAGTCCGCCAACTTCGGTTTCCTGAAATCGCATCCACTGCTGCTCTGGTACGGCGCCGGTGCCGAGACACTGGTCTATGTGGACGCCCAGTCGTCGATCTTCAAGACCCGGGCCTTCGGCGAGGTCCTCGCCCGAGACCTGGTGCAGCGCACCGGGGTGCAGACGGTGGGCGGCAGGTTCCATCAGCACGTGCAGACGCTCAGCGCCAGCGGCGCCCTGGTGCCGCACATCTTCGAGGCCTTCAACCGGCTGCGCAACGTCGGCAACCAAGCCGTGCACGACCACCTCGGCGAGGTGCGGTTCGCGCTGGATTCGCTGCGGACCTGCTTCGAGCTCGGAGTGTGGTTCCACCGGGCGCTGACCGGTGACCGTACGCCGATCGGGTTCGTGCCGCCGAGCCCGCCGCCGCAGCACGTGCCGCAGTCGGTCGTCGACGGGCTGCACGCCGAACTGCGCCGCTACCGGCAGGAACTGGCCCAGACAAAACTGCTGCTCACCGGCCGCCGGTCGCTGGCGGACGCGCAGGCAGCCGCCGTCGCCGAGGCCGAGCGGGCGGTACGGGAGGCCGACGCGGGCCGGGAGAGCACGGTCGACCTGGTGGCGACGCTGGAGGCGCAGGCCGAGGAGGCGCAGCGCGAGTTCGACAGCCGCAGGCCGGCCAGGGTCTCGGCAGCCAGGCGGGAGGAGTTCATCTTCCGCGCCCGCCGCGCGTCCCGGGAACCGCTCAACGAGTTGCAGACCCGGGCCGAGATCGACCGCCAACTCGCGGCGGCCGGCTGGGTCGTACAGCACGAGAACCAGCTCAACCTCAACGCCTGCCAGGGCGTCGCCGTCCGCAAGGTCACCCTCGCCACCGGTCGGGCCGACTACCTGCTCTACGTCGACCAGCGGCTCGTCGGCGCCATCGAGGCGAAACGGGAGGGTACGGCGCCACGGGGCGCCGAGGCGCAGCTCGACCGCTATCTGGGCGGCCTCACCGCCGAGCAACGGATGCGGGCGTGGCGGCGGGACGAGCCGCTGCCCTTCGGCTACCTCGCCACCGGCACCGAGACGGCGTTCGTGAACGGGCTCGACCCGTTTCCGCGTACCAGGGAGGTTTTCGCCTTCCACCGGCCCGAAACCCTCGCCCGGTGGATGCGGGAGGCGGACGACGATCCGACGACGCCGACGCTGCGGGCCCGGCTGCGCCGGATGCCGGCCCTCGACGGGGAGGGGCTGCGGCCCGCGCAGGTCGACGCGATCCGGGGCGTGGAGCGCTCCCTGTCGGAGGACCGGGCCAGGTCGCTGATCCAGATGGCGACCGGCGCCGGTAAGACCTTCACCGCCGTGACCGTCAGCTACCGGCTCTGCAGGCACGCCCGGGCCAACCGGATCCTCTTCCTCGTCGACCGGAACAACCTCGGCAAGCAGACGTTACGGGAGTACGCCGCCTACCGGACCCCGGACGACCGCCGCACGTTCACCGAGCTCTACAACGTCGACCGGCTCTCCGGGGCCGGGATGCTCGGCTCCGCCACGGTCGTCATCTCCACCATCCAGCGGCTCTTCGGCGCGCTCTGCGGGCGGGAGCTGCCCGACGTCGACCTCGATGACCCGGCCTACGACAGCTATGACCGGGACGAGCCGGCGGAGGTGGGCTACAACCCGCAGATCCCGCCGGAGACCTTCGACCTGATCGTGGTGGACGAGTGTCACCGCTCGATCTACGGCAGGTGGCGGGCGGTGCTGGAATACTTCGACGCCTTCACCGTCGGGCTGACCGCGACCCCGGCGAAGCAGACCATGGGCTTCTTCCAGCAGAACCTGGTCTCGGAATACACCTACGAGCAGGCCGTCGCCGACGGGGTGAACGTCAACTTCGACGTGTACCGGATCAGGACCCAGATCACCGAGGCCGGCGAGCGGATCGAGGCCGGCACGGTGGTGCCGCTCAAGGACCGGCGGACCCGGGCCGAGCGTTACCAGGAACTGGAGGAGGATTTCGCGTACGAGAGCAGCGAGGTCGGCCGGTCGGTCATCTCCCGGGGTCAGCTCCGACTGGTGCTGGAGACCTTCCGGGATCGGCTCTTCACCGAGATCTTCCCCGGGCGGTCGAAGGTGCCGAAGACGCTGATTCTCGCGCGGGACGACAACCACGCGGAGGAGATCGTCACGATGGTGCGGGACGTCTTCGCCCGGGGCAACGACTTCGCGCAGAAGATCACGTACGCCTCGCGGCGCGAGGGAAACAATCCCGACGACCTGATCCAGGTCTTCCGGAACAGTCCCGAGCTGCGGATCGCGGTCACCGTCGACATGATCGCCACAGGCACCGACGTACGCCCACTGGAATGCGTCTTCTTCCTCCGCCCGGTACCCAGCGCCACCTACTTCGAGCAGATGAAGGGGCGGGGCGCCCGCACCATCGAGCCTGCCGAGTTCCAGGCGGTCACCGAGGACGCCGAGGTGAAGGAGCGGTTCGTGATCGTCGACGCGGTCGGGGTCACCGAGCTGAGGCTGGACGAGGCCGTACCGCTGGAACGGCACTCCGAGCGGCAGGTCTCCCTGGCCCAACTCCTCGGCAAGGCGGGCCGGCTCAGCGCCACCCCCGACGAGGTGGCCACCCTCGCCTCCCGGCTCTCCCGGCTCGGGCAGCAGCTCACCGGGGAGGAGCGGCAGGAACTCGACGAACTGGCCGGCCAGCCGATGAGCCAGATCGTGCGCGGACTGGTCGACGCGGTCGCGCCGGAGCAGTTGAACGCCGCCCGGGAGGCCGGCCGGGACGCGGTGCAGGGCCTGATGGCCACCGCACTGCGCCCGCTGGCCGCCAGGCCGGAGCTGCGAGAGCGGATCATGGCAATCCGGCGCGCGCACGACATCACCATCGACGAGGTCAGCCGGGGGTCGTAGCGCGGGGGGACCGGGCGGGGCGGCCGGCATGTCGTCCTGGGGCGCGCCCTGTCCGTCGTACGTCAGCGCTTGTAGGCGATGCCACCGTAGCCGTCGACGTGGGCCGGGAGTTCGGATGAACCAGCGCCGGCCTCGGGGCGCCAGTGCGGGAAGGACACCACCCCCGGCTCGACGATCTCCAGCCCGTCGAGGAACCCCGCGAGCTGGTCGGGACTGCGCACGATGTACGGGGGCTTGACCGACTGGTTGCGGACGCGGGTCGCCTGCACCATCGCCTCGCTGGTGTTCGTGCCGTCGCCGACCAGCAGGTAGCTGCCGGCGGGCACCGCGTCCAGCAGTGTGCGTACGATCGCTCGGGCCTCGTCGTAGGACTCGATCGCGCCCAGGACGCCGAGCAGGATGATCCCGATCGGCCGCGTGAAGTCCAGCGTCCGGTGAGCCTCGCGCAGGATCGTGTCGGTGTCGCGCAGGTCGGCGTCGATGTAGTCGGTCGCGCCCTGCGGGTCGCTGGCCAGCAGGGCGCGGGCGTGCACCAGCACCAACGGGTCGAAGTCCACATACACGATGCGGGACTCCGGGGCGGATGACTGGGCGATCTCGTGCGTGTTGTTGGCGGTCGGCAGGCCCGTGCCGATGTCGAGGAACTGGCGGATGCCTGCCTGCTCGACCTCGTAGCGCACCGCGCGGGTCAGGAAGACCCGCGACGCGCGGGCCATCGCGACCAGCCCCGGAGCGGCGGCCAGGATCGCCTTGCCCGCCTGTTCGTC
Organism: Plantactinospora sp. WMMC1484; assembly: GCF_049315195.1. Lineage (NCBI taxonomy): Bacteria > Bacillati > Actinomycetota > Actinomycetes > Micromonosporales > Micromonosporaceae > Plantactinospora > Plantactinospora sp. WMMC1484. The sequence continues at coordinate 619,701 of NZ_CP186055.1, read as the reverse complement.
CACCAGGTAGTTGTCCTTGCCGCCCAACAGGTAGTTCCACACTCTGGCCTGGTGCGGCACCGTGGTGTCGATTGTCGGCGCTCGCTCGGCGTCGGGCGATGCGGCGGACTCGGTCATCGTGCAACCTTCCAGGGTGGGTAGGTCGGTGCCTGCCGACACAGCCGGATTCGGTGCCCTGGCCGCCACGGACTCGGAGCGACACCCGAACATGAGTCAGCATAGGCAGTCGGGGCCACGCCTTGCTGTGGGGTGGGCCGCCCGCGCCTGGACGGAGGATGCCGATGCCCCACCTGCCGTTCTCCCGGAAGCGGCGGCTGGAGCTGGCCCGGGAGAGCAACCACTACGGCGAGCAGGCCGCCCGGCTCCTGCTCGACCATCAGTACAGCCTCGCGCTGGAGGTGGCGAACCGGGGAATCGGCGTGCGGGAAAAGCTGTACCGGCGCGGCCGGGGCAACCGCGAGGTCATCGAGGTCTTCGCCGACGACCTCCGCAACCGCGCCGAGATCCAGTCGACGTGGATGCAGGCCAGGCGGATGGAGGGCACGGAGCAGGCGGCCGATCTGCTCCGGGGCGGAATCGCGGACGCCTCCCGGGCGCTGGCCCTCTTCGAAGAACTGGCCAGAGCACCGGAGGCGGAGTATCTGCTGCGGCCGGCGGAGGTCCGCCTGATGCTGGGCGAGCTGCTCGCCATGGCCGGTGACGTGGCGGCAGCCACCCGACAGGCAGAGCTGTCCATTGCGGACTACCGGCGGCACGGCGCGGGCGACAGTGAGGCGGACGACGGGGGCATGAACCAGCTCAGGTTCGCCCGCGCCCTGGCCCGGTATGCCGACATCATGGAGGCCACCGGGACGTCACCGGACCTGGTCGTGGCAGCGCGGCGCGAGTCCGTCGAGCTGAGCAGGCCGCATGCCCAGCCCGGCGGATGGCTGTGGCAGTGGCGGCTCGACCGGAGCCTGGTGTGGCTCAGCACCCCGACGATGGAACGCTACTGCCTGAACGCGCTCCTGCTGGCCGCACGACTCGCACCGGCCGCCGCCACCGGCCCGGCCGCCGCCACCGGCCCGGCCGCCGCCACCGGCCCGGGTGGCGGCGCCGGCCCGGCTGGCGGCACCATGTCGGCGGCCGTCGCCGATGCGGTCGAGGCGCTGCTCGCGTTGCAGAGCGCCGCCGAGGGGTACGCGAGCCTCGGCGAAAGGGGCTACGGCTGGCAGGTCGACATGTCGGTGGAGATCGCCCGGGTTCTCCAGCGCCAGGCCGAGCTGCTGCGGGCGTACCGTCAGCGGACGGCCGCAGGCGCCTACCTCAGGCTGCGGGACCGCCTTTCCATCCCGACCGGGCAGGGCTGGTACGACGAGGTCACCCAGCTCCGGCCCGCGCTTGCGCGGGCCGTCGAAGAGATGGCGTCCAGGAACCGGTGAGGTGCTGTCACGGCAGGTTTCGCAGGGCCTCGATCGCCACCCGCCGGCTCGTGTTCGCGTACGACGCGGCCTCGACGGCGGCGGGGTCGATCGGACCCAGCTGCCATTCGCCGAGCCAGTACTGCTCCAACTGGGTCGCGGTGTGGTTGCCGTAGACGGTGCAGGTGTAGGCCCGGATCAGCGGCACCGCGTTCGGCTCGGGGTGATGGTAGTGGCAGCTCGGTGCGAGCTTGTCGATGAGCTTCTGCAGCGCGGCGCGGTAGTTGGTGCGCAGGTTGGCGGTGCCGAAGCCGGCCCGCGCGCGGGCGACCAGGGCGATCGGGTAGAGCGTGACGACGGCGTACCCGACGTCGTCGATCGCCCCCTTGCCGGAGAGCGCGTCCAGGTAGGTGCTGGCCCGGATGGCGTCGTGGGTGACCTCCTGGGCCCAGTCCTCCAGCGTTTCCTCGGCGAAGTTGTTGATGTCGTCGAACTCGATGACGGCGGCGGTGGCGTCGTCACGGATGTCGGCCACGGCGATGGCGTCGAGGTGCGCGATCACCGCCGACTCCGCCTCGTTGAGCGCGTTGATCACGTCCTGCGTCATCGCGGCCAGTTCGGCCGGGGAGACGCCGCCGTCACCCACCCGGGACAACAGGCTGAGGGCGAAGTCGACCATGTCGATCAGCGAGTCGTTGGGCCCGTCGGGATCGGTGGCGTGCGCCGGCTGGGCGGCGCCCGAGAGCACGAGCGTGAGCGTCAGCGCCGCCGCGGCGAACCCGCGCAGCAGTCTGGCTTTCATCCGGAGTCTCCTCTCACCCTGGTGCTGGCAGGCTGCCGGAGTCGACTGGACCTCCACTGGACGCCGACTGGATCACCGGGGCGATCCAGTCGGCGTCCAGTAGCTTTCCAGACCTGCTCAATACCGTGCGCCTGACGCCGATCGGCGTCCATCAGTGCCGGTCGGCGCCCGTCGTCCCACCTCACGCAGGTCCGCCTCTCCCGGTGGTCGGCGTACCTACCCGGGTGGCTGGTGCCCGTGGCCGGCCCGGCTCTCCTGGAGGCGCAATGAGACGAAGGTTGCTGAAGACCGTCACCGCCGCGGTGCTGGCGACCGCGGTCGTGGTGCCGGGTGCCGCCCGGCCGGCCCAGGCGACGGATCCGGCCACGATCATCGCCGTCGCCCAGTTCGCGTTGCAGGCGTACTCGTACTTCAACAGTTCCGAGGACGGCGGGATGACGATCGAGGAGGCGACCAGCCGGATCATCGTCGAGATCGGCAACACCCGGAACACGATCATCGCCCACCTGGACGGGCTCGCCACCGCCGAGGCGCGGGCCTGCGCCGAGCACCACCTGCTCGAGTTCGCTGACATCGAGGAGTTCTCGCTCAGCCTGAAACAGCGGTGGGCGCAGGACGTCACCTCCTGTGTCACCCTGATCAACAGCCTCTGGAGCGCGGTCTCCACCGTCAGCGCCAAGAACCAGCTCGGCATCGCGCTGGGCACGGTCGGCCCGATCGCGCTGGTCGCCCGCGCCCAGGCCAGATTCAGCACCACCGAGCTGAAGAACCTGCTGATCGCGGCCTTCGAGCGGATCGAGCAGCGGTTCACGCCGTACTGCACCGCCGTCCCCAACGTGCCCGAGGAGTACTGGCAGTCCAATCCCGACCCCTCCTGGGTGTACGCCTGGTACTCCTGCGCACCCAGCCGGGAGCCGGGCAACCCGTGGGAGGAGACGAGCGTCGGCGCCTCCGGCGTCTACGAGTTGGGGCTCTGGCACTGGGGCGCCCCGGTCAACTATGCGAACTGGCCGACCCTCATCGAGCAGTCCAAGCAGCGTTCCGCGGCGTCGGTTGCCAGGGCCGCGCTCAGCCAGCTCCGGGCGTAGCCCAGCCAGGCCGGCCCCGGGGCGACGCGGCCGCCCGGCGCCGTGATCATTCAATGATCGACATATGACGCGTACGTGACGGCTGCCGGCAGGGTCTCGATCAAGCGCCCGGCCGGGGCACGGATCAGGCACCCCGGCCACCGGGGGCGAGTGCCCTGAGGGGGTGTGGGTAGAGACACCGTCGCAGCGCGACGTACCCGGCTGACCGGTCGGTTTCACGGGGGTACTCCGGCCGCCGCGAGCGCGGGCCAGCGGCGGCTGCCGGAGTGCACCGGTCAGAGCGGAGATCTACCGACACGACAGCATCCGGCGGCCGGAACCTTACTCCGGCCGCCGGATGCTGTGCCGTGGGCCGCCGGATGCCGTGCCGCATGCGGATTGCCACCGTCTCGCGGTACGTCTTCCGCAGGCCGCCGCGCCGGACCACCTCCGCTCCGGCCGCTCGCGACGCGGTCCGCCCTCCGCTGACCGGTTGACGGCTCCTCGGACAGCCCGCTATTTGCGTACCGTCTGTCCAAACCGGGCAGTATGGTTCGGGTCGACCACGGTTGCGTCGATCGGTAGCACACCATGCGGGGGAGCGGCGTGCGAGCTGTGACGTTTCGGCTGCTCGGGCCCGTCGAGGTCCGGGTGGACGACCGCCCGGTACGACTCGCCGGCCCGCGCAGCCAGGCCATCCTGGCCGCCATGCTGCTGGAACCCGACCGCCTCGTGCCGGTCTCCCGGCTCGTCGACGCCACCTGGGGCGAGAGCCCGCCGGCAAGTGCCAATGTGCAGGTACGCAACCGGGTGGCGGAGATGCGGCGGCTGTTGCGCGGCGTCGGCGTACCGGAGGACACGATCGAGACCCGTGGCTCCGGCTACCTGCTGCGGCTGGCGTCGGGCCAGCTCGACCTCGACGTCTTCGAACGCCGGGTCGCGGAGGCGGAGGACCACGCGCGGCGCGGCGAGTTGGCCGAGGCGGTCGAGTGGTTCGCCGCCGCGCTCACGCTGTGGCGCGGGCCGGCGCTGGACGGGCTCCGCACCCCGGTGCTGGCCGCCGCGGCCCAGCGCCTCGAAGAACGCCGGATGGCTGTGGTCGGTTACTGCATCGACCTCGAACTCGACCTCGGCCGGTACGACCTGGTCATCGGCAAGCTGCACGAGCTCGTGGACGCGTACCCCTGGCGCGAACCGCTGGTGGGCCGGCTGATCCGGGCGCTCTATCTCGCCAACCGGCAGCGGGAGGCGCTGGAGCGCTTCGACCAGCTACGCACCCGGCTCGCCGACGAACTCGGCGTCGATCCGTCGGCCGAACTCGTCGAGCTGCGCGACCTGATCCTGCGCAACGATCCGAGTCTGCGGTCCGGGGCTGCCCGACCGCCGGGCGGCCCGACAGCCTCCGGAGCACGGCCGCGCACGCCGGCCGGTCCGCAGCCGCGCACGCCGGCCGAGTCGGAGTCGCGCACGGCGGCCGGTCCGCAGTCGCGCACGGCGGCCGAGTCCGAGTCGCAGCCGCCGCAGGTGGATACGGCCGGTGACGATCCGGTGGATGCCGCGGCTCCGCCGGCCCGGATGCTCCCCGCCGAGGTGTCCGACTTCGTCGGCCGGGAGCCGGAGGTGACGGCGGTCCTCAACTGGCTGCCGGCGGAGCCGAAGGTCACCGTCGTGATGATCAGTGGTTTGCCGGGAGTGGGCAAGACCTCGCTCGCCGTACGGATCGCACACCGGCTCGGCCCCCGGTATCCCGGCGCACAGCTCTACGTCGACCTCGCCGGGCACGAGCACCCGCTCACCCCGGTGGAGGTGCTCGGGCGGTTTCTCCGGGCACTCGGCGTACCCGGTGACGACCTGCCGGCCGACCTGGACGAGCGCGCCGCGCGGTTCCGCGCGGCGGTCGCCGGCCAGCCCTGCCTGCTGGTGCTCGACAACGCCGGAAGCGCCGCACAGGTCCGCCCCCTGCTGCCCGGGATCGAGGCGGTCGTCCTGGTCACCGGCAGGCGCGCGCTGGTCGACCTCGACGGTGCGCACCAGCTCCGGCTGCGGCCGATGCCCGAGCCCGAGGCGGTACGGCTGCTCGCCGGCATCGTCGGCGCCGACCGGGTCAGTGCCGAGCCGGACTCGGCGGCGCGGATCGTCCGGCACTGCGGCCTGCTGCCGCTCGCCGTGCGGATCTTCGCGGCGCGGCTCGCGGTGCGCAGTCTGGACACGCTCGGCCAGGCCGCCGAGCAGCTCGCCGAGGCCACCCACCGGCTCGACCACCTCACCCGGGCCGACCGCAGCGTCCGGGCCGCCTTCCAGTCGGCGTACGTCGGGCTCGACGTTGCCGCCCGGCGGGTGCTGCGCCGGCTCGCGGTGCTGGACCTCGACGACGCCCCCGGCTGGCTGGTGCCGGTGCTGTTGCCCGAGGAGCCGGCCACCGCCGCCGACGAGGTGGTCGGCGGCCTGGTCGAGGCGAGCCTGCTGGAGGTGACCGGGCCGGACGGCGCGGGCCAGCTCCGCTACCACGTGCACGACCTGGTCCGGGCCTTCGCCCGGGAACGCGCCGACGCGGAGGAGCCGGCGGACGGGCGTGAGGGACTGCTACGCAGGGTCCTCGCCAGCTGGCTGAGCCTGACCGAGGAGGCCCGGGTACGCCTCAGCCAGGAGGAACAGCCGCCACTCGCCCCCGACCTGCCCCGGTTGCCGGCGCCGACCGACGCGCACCGGCGCGACCCGCACGCGTGGTTCACCGCCGAGGCGACGGCGCTGCTGACGATGATCGAGCGGGCCGCGGCCGAGCACGCACTCGCGGACTACGCCTGGGCGCTGACCTGGAACTGCGACTACTTCCTGCAACTCGACGTACGCCTGGACGACCTCAGCCGGGTCACCCGGATCGGGCTGGCCGCCGCCCGGCGCCGGGGCGATCCCGAGGGAATCGCCCGGATGCGGCTCTGCGTCGCCTTCGCCGTGCTGATGCGCGGTGATCTGGAACCGGCGCTCGACCACATTCGGGGAGCCGGCGACGGGGTGGCGGAGCCGTGGCTGCGCGCCGAGATTTCCGGCGTGGAGCACCAGATCCAGGAGGCGCTGGGCAACTTCGCCGAGTCGCGGACGGCGCTGATCCGGGCGATCGACCTCTACACCGAGGCCGGCGACGCCGCGTCGACCGGCACCAAGCTCGCCCGGCTCGGGATGCTGCAACTCCAGCAGGGTGATCCCGCCGCCGGTGACACGCTGATCCGCAGTGTCGCGCTGCTCCGTGCCGTCGCGGCCACCCGGCCGTTGGCCCTGGGGTTGCGCGGCCTGGCCGCCTGGCACGGGAGCCGGGGCGACATCGAGCCGGCCCGGACGGCATATCTGGAAAGTCTCGACCTGGTCCGGTCGCACCGGGACCACGTCGGCGAGGTGGTCGTGCTCAGCGAGTTGGCCGCGATGCTCACCGATCACCTGCGGCTCGTCGAGGCCGCCGGGTTTCTCGACACCGCGCTGGACCGTGCCCGCCGGCTCGACGTGCCGCTCTACGCCGCCTACGCCCGGTCGGTGCACGGCCGGTGGCGGTTGGCGGCCGGCGAGCCCGGTCCCGCGCGCAGCGAGATCGAGGCGGTGGTCGACACCCTGGAGGTCCATCCGAGCTGGCACGTCACCGCGCTGATGGACCTGGCCCGCGCCTGTGACCGGCTCGGCGATGCCGAGGCTGCGGCGCGGGCCTGGTCGCGGGCGCTGAGGGTGGCTGTCCGGATCGGCGCCGAGGTCTGGGCGCACGAGATCGCCGAACAGCTCTCCGCGCCGCCCGGTCTCAGGCCGGAGCAACCGCCTCCCGACGACCCGGCACGATCGCCCGTTCGCGACGACCTCCGGCCGACCGGCCGAGTCGTCCCGTCGGGCGCACCCCGCCAGGAGGATCGGATGCGCTCATCCGGTCGGCGGTCCGGCCGAGCCGCACGGTGAGCGCCCGCCGCCCCTCGCGGGGCGGCGGGCGCGGTTGGTCTTCACTTCCCGCCGGTCGTCACCCGGCAGACCGGTCGATCAGATCCCGCCGAGCCGGGCCGGACACGGGGCCACCGGGTCCAGCACGTAGTCGAGCGTACTCACCAGGCTGGGCTGTATCCGCTGCTGCTTCACCTGCGGCACCCAGCCGTCCTTCGCGACGATCACGTCGTACCGGCCCTTCGGCAGCCACCAGGAATACAGTCCCTTCTCGTTCGCCGAGAGGGTGTATCCGGTTGCCGGGTCGCCGAGCCGGTTGACCCGGACCGTCGCCGGCAGTCGCAGCTCGGCACCGCCGCAGGTCCGGCCGATGACCGTCCCCTGCACCTTGCCCCAGCTACCCGGCGGGGAGACGTTCATCTCCACCCCGACCACCGGCAACGGATACGGGCTCTCCGTCACCAGGCCGAGGTCGGCGGTGTAGGTGCCGGGCTGCGCGACCCCGGCTGCCGCCGTGGCGGTCAGGGTGACCGTGACGCTCCGGGACGCACCGGGTGCCAGGGTGAAGCTGGCCGGCGTGCTGCTCAGCCAGGAGGCGTCGCCCGCCTCCAGGCAGGACTCGAGCCCGCCCAGCCGCTCGCTGTCGGCCGAACCCACGAACGAACTCGGCGAACCACCGACCTTGTACGCGCCGCAGACGCCAGCGCCCCGATAGCGGGCGAACTGCGCGTTCGGCAGGTTCAGCCATGCCCCGGTCGCCGGGTCGTACGCGATGGTCCGGTTGGTCAGTACGGTCGTGGCGGCGGTGACCCCGCCGGCCAGCACCAGCATGCCGCCGGCGGCCGCGTACTGCGAGCCCCAGAGGTCGAGCGGCATCTCCGGCAGCGGGCTCCAGAGGTCGGTGCCCGGGTCGTAGACGTAGCCGTTCTTGAACTCGGTCGTGCCGACGCCACCGGCACAGTAGATCCGGCCGCCGATGCCGCCGCAGGACATCCAGGAGGAGCCCTGCGGATAGGAGTTCACAACTCCGAACGTCCGGGTGAGCGGGTCGAAGACTGTCACGTCCGCCGTGTCGACGGCGCACTCGTTGTCACCGCAGCCGCCGACGACGTAGAGCTTGCCGTCGACGGTCGCGAAGGCGGCCGCCGCCCGTGGCTCCGGATTCGTCACCCCGGGCAGGGTGCTCCAGGTGCCGGAGGCCGGGTCGAAGACGTCGACGGTGTCGACCGGCGCGTCACCGGCGCCCCAGCCGCCGACCGCGTAGATCCGGCCGTTCAGGGCGGCGACCGCCGGCTTCGACCGCCCGGACGGCATGTCCGGCAGGGCGGTCCAGACGTTGGTCGCCGGGTCGTACACCCAGGTCTTCCGCTCGGTGCCGGTGCCGGCACCGCCACCGATCGAGTAGACCTTGCCGTCCAGCGTCACCGCCGAGTTGTCGTAGACCGCGGCCGGCAGGTTGGCCACCCGGGCCCACGCGTCGTCCACCAGCGGCGCCGCGCCGACGGTGCCGGCCCCGCCGCCGTACCTGACGCCGGTACGGCCTTTGCTGAGCCCCTTGATCTTCTGTTCCACCAGCTCCGCGCCCCTGGCGGAGAGTTCGCTGAACCGGGAGGCCCGCTCCAGCGCCTGCACCGTGGCGGGCGCGTTGCCGGTGTTCGTCACCGTCACGGTGACGTTCCGGGTGCTGCCGTACGGCTGGTGCAGCTCCAGGTTGGTCGGGCTGACCGCCAGCCGGGCGGCCCGGAGCGCGAAGTCGGCACGCCGGGTCCCGTCCGCGACCACCGTCACCTGCTTGGTGAACGGCCGGTACGGCGACAGGCTTGCGGTGAACGGCCGCGCGCCGGTCAGGCTGGAGAAGAGCCAGTAGAAGCCGTCCGGGATGTTCGGGTCGTCCGGCGTCGCCGCCGAGACACCCCTGTCCAGCGGCTCGTTGTCACTGGTCACGGTGACGCCGTTGCGCGGTTCGCCGGTGTTGGCGTCGGTGGTGAAGCCGGCGACCAGTCCGCCCGGCTCCGGCGTGCAGAGCCGGTTGACCACTGTGACGTCGTCCACCTCCCACCACCAGGCGAAGGTGCCCTTGAAGCGGAACCGCACCAGGGCCTCCGCCGCACCGGCGGCCGGGTCGAGCGGGATCTCCTCGATCCGGGGACCGCGCCGGCTGACGGTCTGGTGCCAGACGTTGGTCCAGGTGGTGCCACCGTCGGTCGAGACGTCGACGTCGGCGGTGTCGCTGACCCCCACCGCCCGCCAGTCGCTGTTGAAGCGCAGCAGCGGCGCGTCGACCGCCGAGAAGTCCAGCGGCGGCGTGATCAGGTCGGTGTCCTGGGTGTTTCCGCTGCCCAGCGCGTCACTGTCGATGATGGCGAAGTTGCCGGTGCCGCCGGTGAGGTTGCCCCGGCCGGCCGGGTCGTCGAAGGCCCAGCCGCCCTTGTCGGTGCGGTTCACCACCGACCAGCCCTCCGGCGCCGAGCTGGCGTCGAAGCTCTCCGAGAGGAGCGGCTCGCCGATCCCGGCCCGGTAGCCGGCGGCGGTGCAGCTCGGCAGCACGGTGGCGGTGATGTTCTGCGTCTTCGAGCCGGTGCCGACCGCCACCTCGGTGCTGACCGGCCGGTAGCCGGGATAGACGACCGTGGTGGTCAGCCCGTAGGTGGCGCTACCGGGGACGGTGAACGAGTAGGCGCCGGTCACCGGGTTGGTGTAGACGGGGCCGCCGGGGCGTCCGGAGACCTCGATCTTCGCGTAGAGCGGCCAGCCGTGCCCGGAACCGTCGGTGACCTTGCCGGCGACGGTGACCATCCGGGCCGGACTCAGGGCGAAGTCCTGGGTCAGCACATCGCCCCGGGCGACGGTCACGGCGGCGGTCTCCGGGGTGTAGCCGTAGGCGCTGGCGGTCAGCTCGTGCGTGCCGGGAGGCAGCACCAGCGCGTACGTCCCGTCGGCGTCGGTGACGGCGGTGAAGGTGCCGGTGCGTACCTCGACACCGGCGACCGGCTCCGAGGTCGCCGCGTTGGTGACGGTGCCGGTGACCCGGCCGGCGTCGCCGCGCGGCGCGGCGCTGACCGCCTGGTACGCGTTGAGCCGCCCCTCCCCGAAGGTGTTGTTGTCGTCGAGGGTGCCGCCGCAGGTGAGCGCGTCGACGTCGGTGGCGGTGTCGTCGAGCAGGCTCTCGGTGGCCTCGATGTTGCCCTTCAGCGCGGGGGCGGCCGACCAGATCAGTGCGACGGTGGCCGAGACGTGCGGCGCCGCCATCGAGGTGCCGCTGCCGAGCCCGTAGCCGTTGCCGGGCAGGCTGGACCGGACGTTGCTGCCCGGCGCCGCGATGTTCGGCTTCACCCCACCGTCGATGCTGGACGTCCCCCGGCCGGAGAAGCTGGAGATGACGTTGTTGCTGTCGTACGACCCGGCCGCGTACGCCAGCGGGTAGTCGCCGGGGTTCTCGGTGGTGTTGCAGCCCGGTCCGTCGTTGCCGGCGGAGAAGCTGGGGAAGATGCCGGCGGCGCGCCAGGCGGTCACGGTCTGCGTGTACCACTCGTCGCTGCGGCCGCCGCCCCACGAGTTGTTGACGATGTCGGGGCGCAGGTCGGGCCGGGGGTTCTGCCCGTTGAGATCGGTCGGGGCGAGCACCCACTGGCCGGCGGCGAGCAGCGAGGCGTCGGAACAGTTGTTGGTCTCGCAGCCCTTGGCGGCGATCCACCGGGCACCGGGTGCCACGCCGATCTGGTTGCCGGCACCGTCGTCGCCGACCATCGTGCCCATGGTGTGCGTGCCGTGGCCGTTGTTGTCGCACGGCGCAGGGTTGGCGCAGACCCCGGCCGGGTCGAACCAGTTGTAGTTGTGCTCGAAGCCGCTGCCGGTGTTGCCCCGGTAGGAGCCGCGCAGGGCCGGGTGGTCGAACTGGACGCCGCTGTCGATGTTGGCGACGACCAGGCCCTCGCCCCGGACGTCGAATTCGGACCAGACCCGGGGCGCCTCGACGTTGCCGATGTTCCACTCGACCGCGTCGGTGCCGGCGCCGGTCGTGGCCCGAAACGGCTCAGGTTCGATCAGTTCGTAGTTACGACCGGGCTCGATGCGTCGCACGTCGTCCCGGGCGGCGATCGCGTCGAGCAGGGTCCGGTCGCCCTCGACCCGCAGCACGTTGGCGATCCAGTACGACCGGTAGCTCGTACCGCGTTTGTCCAGTTCGGTACGGAGGCCGCGCTGGCTGCGCTCGGCCGTCGTGGTCAGCGCCCGGTAGACCGCGGTGGCCCGGTCGTCGGAGTCGGGTAGCTTCGCCGCCCCGCTGAGCTCGGCGCGGTCTCGCATGTAGACGGTGAAGGTGGTGGTGCCCTCGGCGGCGAGTTCGGAGAGGAGCTCCCGGCTTACCTCCGCGTCGGGTGCGGCTGCGGTGGCGACCGCGGGCTGTGCGGTGACGGCGAGCAGCGCGGCGGCGGCCACGGCCGCCAGCCGCCAGCGTCGTGGCTGGTCGGCCCGGCTCGATCTGGATCGGTGCGGCATGCTTCCTCCCCCATTGTTCGGCGTCCCGAGTGGTCTCGGTGCCGGTCGCCCAGCTCCGGATGTCCGGGCTAGCACCACGCGTGTGCCCGACAATCGCTCACGGACAGCACCCCCCACATGGGCTAGGAGTAATGCTCTTGCTCCGTGGGGTAGTGATCAATGCTCGATGTCGGCCAGTATCTAGGCAGTAACTGGGCGTATCTCGGTCAGGAGTGAGCCTACTGCCCTACATCGGTTAGCGTCGCTGTTGACGCGCCCGGTCAAACCCGTTTGGCTAGGGCCCGCGCAGCCAACGGGGGAGGAGTGGAGCGAGGTGGCAAACGGAGAAGTCCCGCTGGTCGTGTGCGTCTCTACCGACGTCGCGGTCCGGGAACGCGTGGTGCGACGGCTGGACGACTTCGGCACCGTCGTGATCTGTTCGGACCTCTCCGAGCTGCGGGCAATGCTGTTTCCGACGGCCGGCGACGGGACGAACCCCGACCCCGGTCCGGTCAGCCTCGGCGAACTCTCCGTCGACCCCGGCGGCCACCTGGTCACCTGGCGCGGCGAGCCGCTGGCACTGACCCGGCTCGAACGGGAGCTGCTGGCCCGGCTGGCCAGCGCCCCGCTCGGGGTCTGGACCTACGAGCGGCTCTTCGGCTCGGTCTGGGGCGGCGCCTACCTCGGTGACACCGCCATCCTGCACTCGGCCGTGAAACGGCTGCGCCGCAAGCTGCGCGCCGTCGAGGGCGGGCCGCAGGTGCAGACCGTACGCGGCGTCGGCTACCGCCTCGCCCCCGGCCGCTGACCACCGTCCGGGCCGGTCTCCGGCGGTCGGCCCGACTGGCACCCCGGCCGGTCTCCGACAGTCGACCCGGATGCCACCCGCGCCGGCTCGATGCCGACGCTTCGAGGTCGCCGTGCCACCATGGCGGGCGTGAGCACAGACGTCCCGGTGCCGCCCCCGCCCGGCCAGCCGGCGCCTCCGCCGGCCAACCCCCGGCGGCGCTGGCTGCTCGGCGCGCTCGCCGGCTGGGCGGCGCTGCTGCTGGTGCTCACTCTCGTCTCCGTGCGCCGCGACGACCCGACCGTACGGGAGCAGCGCAGCATCGAGCAGGCCGGACCGGTGGTGGACCGGGCACTCGGAGAACTCGTCGCCGCGGCCGGGCCGGACGTCGCCGTCGAACTCGTGCCGCGGGTACCCGACGAGTGCGAACTCACCGTGCTGCGCGAGGGCGCGATGCTGGACGCGACGCTCCTGGTCCGCGCCCCGGAGGCGGACCTGCCCGCGTTGTTGGACCGGATCGCCCAGCGGCTGCCGGCCGCGTACCGGGCCGGGGTCCGGCACAGTGCCGACGGCAGCGCGCAGGTCCTGCGGGCCGACGCGGGAGAGTTCGTCGCGATCGAGGGTGGTCAGGCCGGCCCGGGCGTGCTGACGCTGACCGTCAGCACCGGCTGCCGGCCGGTCTCCGGCGGGTCGGACCGCCGCGCCGTCCCGTCGATGCCGCCGGTCGAGCCGGACCCGCTCCGGGTGCTCGGCGCGCTCGGTGCGACCGAACCGACCCCGGTCGAGCTGGTCGCCGCGGGCTGTCCGGGACGGGGCAGGGCCTGGACGGCGTACGCCATCGGGCGGGGGAGCCCGGCCGGCCCGCCGGGCGCCCTGCTGCCCCGGCCCGCCGGGGCCGTCGTGATCGCCGACACCACCGAGCTGTACGCCTACCGCAGCGGCCCGGTCAGTGTGGTGGTCGAGAGCGGCGACGGCCGGGTCAGGGTCGCCACCACCACGAGCTGCCCGGGATGACCGGACCATGCCCCGACCAGGGCTGTCCGGGACGGGGGCCGGCTGCCCGGCCGGAACCTGGGCCGGGCCGGCTGCCCGGCCGGAACCTGGGCCGGGCCGGCTGCCCGGCCGGAACCTGGGCCGGGCCGGCTGCCCGGCCGGAACCTGGGCCGGGCCGGCGGCCCACGCCGACCAGTCACGCCCGGTCAGTAGACCAGCGCCTGGGCGCCGTCGGCCATCGCCTCCTCGACGAAGACCGCCGCCCCGGCGATGCGTACCCCCGACAGCACGTCCGGCTCGCCGATCTCGCGCCGGGCGGCGCACTGGCTGCAGACGGTGACCCGACCACTGCTCAGGATCACGTGTAGTAGCTCGGCCAGCGGCGCGGAGTGCGGCAGCTCGAACTCCTCGGCCCGGCCCGGCAGCGCGAACCAGCTCGACTCGCCGGTCAGCCAGAGCGACACGTCGACGCCGGAGGCGACCGCCGTGGCGGCCACGGTGAAGGCCTGTGCGCAGCGCTCCGGAGAATCCGAGCCGGCGGTGGCCTTGACGACCAGGGTACGAGCCATGCCGCCAGCATAGGATCTACCCGTCATGGTTACCGAGATCGGGTTCGTCAGCCTGCTGGTCGCGGGGTTAGGCGCGCTCGCCGGTTACCTGGTCTATCTGGCCGTGAGAATTTCGAGAGGACGTTGGTGAGCGCGAGAAGTGGGCCGGGTTTGCGAGCCCCGCGGTCACGAACGGAAGGGACGCTGTGAGCGACAACTCGATCGAGCCGCCGCCCTGGCTGAACGCGCCACCGGTCGACCCGTATCCGTACGAGGAGACGTACGACCTGCGCAGGGGGCCGGACCTGCATCCGGCGCTGCTCGGGCTGCTGCCGTACGTCGGGCTGTGGCGGGGGCGGGGGCGGGGCGGCTTCCCCACCATCGAGGACTTCGACTACGCCCAGGAGATCCGGATCACCCATGACGGTCGGCCGTTCCTCCGCTACGAGTCGCGGGCCTGGATCCTCGACGAGCAGAGCCGGCCGGTCCGGCCGGCCGGGCGTGAGGTCGGCTGGTGGCGGGCGGTGCTCGATCCCGAGGGCAGGGGCACCGACGAACTGGAGGTCACGCTGACCACCCCGACCGGCGTGACGGAGCTCTACCTCGGCAAGGTCACCGGCACCCGGGTGGAGCTGGTCACCGACGCGGTGCTGCGCACCTCGACGGCGAAGGAGGTCACCGCCGGGCACCGGCTCTTCGGCATCGTCGAGGGTGCGTTGCTCTACGCCCAGGACATGGCGGCGGTGGGTCACCCGCTCTCGCCGCACCTCTCCGCCCGCCTCATCCGCGTCGGCGGCTGACGTGCAAGGAAGGGCCCCTTCTTATCGCTTTCTGTTGTAGAAGGGCCCCCTCCTCACACCCCCTCCCAGGTGAAGCCGAGCAGCTCGCGCAGTGCGGTGGTGTGCGGTGAGGCAGGCAGCGGTACGCCGTCCAGCGCACGGACCTCGGCGATCCCGCGTACGGACGAGGTGAACCAGACCCCGTCGGCCGCCCGCAGCTCGGCGGGGGTGACCAGGCGCTCGGCCGCCACCCAGCCCAGGTCGCCGGCGTGCCGGAGCAGCCAGTCGACGGTCACGCCGGGCAGGATCCCTGTCCGGTCCGCCGGCACGGTGTGCAGCGTCCCGCCGGTCAGCCAGACCAGGTTGGCGGTCGGCCCTTCCAGGGCGTACCCCTCGATCGAGGTCCAGAGGGCGTCGTCGACGCCGTTCGCGGCGGCCCAGCGTCGGGCGGCCTCGCTCAGCCCGTACGACGTGGTCTTGAGCCCGCCGAGTAGCCACGGCCGGCCGGTACGGGCGTCGGCGGCGATCCCGAGCGGCAGGGTCGCCACCGCGATGCCGTCCCGGCGGGCTCGGCGGGACGCGCCCGGCACGCCGGAGAGGGTGGCGTAGACGGTCGGCCCGCCGCCCTCCGGTCCCCGGGTGCAGACCAGCCGGAGCGCGCCCTCGGTCCCGGCCGGCCAGCCGGCGCAGGCGGTGTCGAGCAGGTCGCGTAGCGCGGCGGTGCCGGGTAGCGGCAGCTCCAGCGCGTTCGCCGCGCGGGCCAGGCGGGCCAGGTGCTCGTCGACCAGCCAGGGGCGGCCGGCGCGGACGTGCATCGTCTCGAAGAGGCCGTCACCCCGGAGTACGCCCCGGTCGTCCGCGCGGACCACCGGCTCGCCGGCCGGCACCACACCCCGGCCCAGCACCACGACCACCATCTCCGGGTGCGACATCCTGCCGAGGGTAGTCGGGGAGGAGGTGTTGAGCCGTGGCCCAGGTACGGCCGAGGGCGAACTATGCTTTGTCGGTGTCGGAATCGTCACTTGCGGAGATGCTGCGTTCCCGCGGACTGCGGTTGACGGCGCAGCGACAGTTGATCCTCGAGGCCGTGCTCGAACTCGGGCACGCCACGCCCGAGCAGGTGCACTCGGCGGTCCGGGAGGTCGCCGCCGGAGTGAACATCACCACGATCTACCGGACACTGGAACTACTCGAACGCCTCGGATTGGTTACCCATACGCACCTGTCCCACGGGTCACCGACCTACCACGCCGCGGGTGAGGACGCCCACGTGCACCTGGTCTGCCGGATCTGCGGGGCGGTGGACGAGGTCGATCCGGAGGTGTTCCAGCCGCTCTGCGACAAGCTGGCGGCGGAACGGGGCTTCCAGGTCGACATCGGGCACGTGGCGCTCTTCGGCGTCTGCGGCCGGAGCGACTGCGAGGAGCAGCGGGAATGAGAGGAGCAGTCGCGGGATGACCAAGGAGCGGCGGGCATGAGTGGAGTAGTCGCGGGATGACCAAGGAGCGGCGGGCATGATCGACATCGCGGGCGCGGTGGCTGTCGAGGCGATCGACGAGGAGACCCGGGACCGGCCGGCGCCGGAGCATGTTGCGGCCGGCGTACGCCCGGTGGCCGCGCACTACGGCGACCCGATCCGGGAGCAGCGGCTGCTCGCCACCGGCGTCGGCCTGGTGGACCGCTCGCACCGGGGGGTGATCGCCGTACCGGGGGTCGAGCGGGCGAGCTGGCTGCACACCCTGACGACCCAGCACCTCGCCTCGCTCGCCGCCGGGCAGGGCAGCGAGCTGCTGGTGCTCTCCCCGCACGGGCACGTCGAGCAGCACGCCATGGTCGCCGAGGACGGCGAGACCACGTGGCTGGACACCGAGCCGGCCGACACCGCCGGCCTGCTGACCTATCTCGACAAGATGCGCTTCTTCACCCGGGTCGATCCGCGCGACGCGACCGCCGACTGGGCGCTGCTCTCCCTGGTCGGCCCGCACGCCACCGAGGCGGCCGCTGTGCTGGGGGTCACCGACCTGGCCGAACCGGACGTGCTCGGGGTGCCGGGCCCGAAGTTCGCCGCCGGCTCCCTGCCACCCCGACCCACCGCGGTGTACGACGTACGCGCGCTGCCGGGCGGAGGCTGGGCGCGTCGGGTCCGACTCGGGGTCGACCTGCTGGTGCCCCGGGGAAGCCTGCCGGAGGTGGCCGGCACGGTGACCAACGCCGGCACGCCGGTCGCCGGGCTGTGGGCCTACGAGGCGGTGCGGGTGGCGCAACGGCTGCCCCGGGTCGGCTTCGAGACCGACCACCGGACGATCCCGGCCGAGGTGGGGCTGGTCGCACCGGCGGTGCACCTGGACAAGGGCTGCTATCGGGGGCAGGAGACGGTGGCCCGGGTGCACAACCTGGGGCGCCCGCCGCGCCAGCTCGCGCTGCTGCACCTCGACGGGGTGAGCACCGACCAGCTTCCGGCGGTCGGCGCCCCGGTGACCGCCGACGGCCGTACGGTCGGGTTCGTCGGCACGGCGGTCCGGCACTACGAGTTGGGGCCGGTCGCGCTCGCCGTGCTGAAGCGGTCGGTGCCGGCGGACGCGGCGCTGCGGGTCGAGGACTCGACGGCGGCGATCGACCCCGAGTAGTGGGCGACCGGACGGCCGGTGGCAGTAGTGGGCGGCCGGACGGTCGGTGGCAGTAGCGGACGGCCGGACGGTCGGTGGCAGTAGGGGACGGCCGGTGGCACGGGTTTCGCCGGCGGCGGGGGTGTCCGGAGGCCTCGGTTAGGATCCCGGCATGACGGGCACCTTGATCACGCTCGCGCCGACCGGGGCCGAGTCGGCGAAGGCCGAGGTCCCGGCGCTGCCGGTCACCCTCGACGAGCTGCTGGTCACCGCCAGGGAGTGCGAGGCGCTCGGCGCGGCAGTGATCCACGTGCACGTCCGCGACGACGAGGCCCGGCCGACCCTCGACCCGGGCCGGCTGCGGGAGACCGTCGCCGCGCTGCGGGACGGCACCGAGTTGGTCGTGCAGCTCTCCACCGGCGGCGCCGTCACCGATCCGGAGGCGGACCGGCTGGCGGTGCTCGACGCCGGTCCCGAGATGGCTTCATGCACCATGGGCACGGTCAACTTCGGTGACGACGTCTTCCTCAACCGCTGGGAGTTCGTCGTCGAGCTGCACACCCGGATGCAGGACCGGGGCATCGTGCCCGAGTACGAGATCTTCGACCTCGGCCACCTGACCACGCTGCGCCGGCTGCTCGACCGGTACGGCCTGCCGGCCGGCGGGCACGTGCACGTCGACTTCGTGATGGGGGTGCCCGGCGGCATGCCGGGCAGCACCGGGGCGCTGGTCGCCTGTGCCCAGGCGTTGCGCGATCTGCCCGACGGGACGACCTTCTCGGCGACCGGCATCGGCCGGAGCACGATCCCGGTGATGCTCGCCTCGGTCTCGGCCGGTGGGCACCTGCGGGTCGGCATGGAGGACACGATCACCTACGCCAAGGGGCGCCCGGTGGAGTCCAACATGCAACTGGTCGCCCGGGCGGTCGGGCTGGCCCAGCTCGCCCAGCGTCCGCCGCTGCGCCCGGCGCAGGCGCGGGAGCTGTTGGGACTCGTCGCACAGCGCTGAGGGGTGCCGGCCCGGCCGGCCGCCCCGGTCGGTACCGTCCGCGGCCATGGGCGAGATCTACGACGGTGGTGTGCCGCTGGTGGAGGCGGTCCGGTCGGGCTTCGTAGAGTCCGTGCACCGCGGTTCGGCGGTGGTGCTGGACGCGGCCGGATCGGTGCTGGCCGAGGCGGGCGACGTCACCGGTCCGGTCTTTCCGCGATCGTCCAACAAGCCGCTCCAGGCGATCGGGATGCTCGGCGCCGGGCTGCGGTGCAGCGGTGCCGACCTGGCCGTGGTCTGTGCCAGCCACCACGGCGAGGACCTGCACGTCGACCGGGTCGGCGCGCTGCTGCGGCGTACCGGGCTGGCGGAGTCGACGCTGCGCTGCCCGCCGGACCTGCCGCTGTCGGAGCAGGCCAGGGAGGCGCTGTTCCGGGCCGGTGGCGGGCCGTCGCGGCTCCGGATGAACTGCTCCGGCAAGCATGTCGGGATGCTGCTCGCCTGTCAGGCCGCCGGCTGGCCCGTGGACGGGTACTGGCACCCCGAGCACCCGCTCCAGCGGCGGATCGCGGCCACGGTCGAGGAGTTCGCCGGCGAGCCGGTCTCGGCGGTCGGGGTCGACGGCTGCGGTGCGCCGGTGCTCGCCGTCTCGCTGACCGGGCTGGCCCGGGCGTACCTGCGGCTGGTCTCGCCAGCGGCGGGCCCGGCGGCGCGGACCGTCGCCGAGGCGATGCGGGCGCATCCCGAGCTGGTCGCCGGCACCGGTGCGGAGGCGTACGACACCCGGCTGATGACCGGGATCCCCGGGCTGCTCGCCAAGAGCGGCGCGGAGGGAGTGGTCGCGGTGGCGGTGCCGGGGTACGGGGCGGTGGCCGTCAAGATCGACGACGGCGCGTCCCGTGGCCGGATGCCGGTACTGGTCTCGGCGTTACGCCGGCTCTCGGAGCCCGCCGGCAACCCGCTGGACGCTCCGATCCTGGACGAGCTTGCCGAGCTGCCGCTGCACGGCGGTGGCGAGGTCGTCGGCTCGGTGCGCGCCCGCTGGTGAGCCCGGCCGGGCTGGCCCTTGCCGGCTGTCCGAGCCGAGCGTTGGGCAGCTCGCCGAGCGGGGATGTCGGAACTGAGACGTGCACAACTATCGCTAACTCTGGCAAGCGTTTCGCTTGCAGGAGCAAGCAGGGGTCGTTACCGTCGAAGACATGGCCAACCCGAAGGACCTTCCCCGGGACATCGGTGGGTTTATCCGTGACCTGCGCCGCAACGCGCAGATCTCGTTGCGGCAACTCGCCGAGCAGGCGGGGGTGAGCAATCCCTACCTGAGCCAGATCGAGCGCGGGCTGCGCAAGCCGAGTGCGGAGGTGCTCCAGCAGTTGGCGAGTGCCCTGCGGGTCTCCACGCCGGTGCTCTATCTGCGGGCGGGGCTGCTCGACGACCGCGAGGGGCAGGGCGTGCTGGCCGCCATCGCGGCCGACCCCGACCTGACGATGCCGCAGAAGCAGTCGTTGAGCCAGATCTACGAGACGTTCCGCCGGGAGAACCTCCGGCACGTGGGTGCGGACGTCCGGCACCCGGACGTGGATGCGGACGTGCCGACCGGGCCGCCGACCGGGCTCGCCGGGCCCACCGGCACCGGCACCGGCACCGGTGGCGCTGGCGGTGGCGGTGGCGGTGGCGGTGAGGATCCGACGGGGGCCGTACTCGAATCGGTGGCGGTGACCGAGGCGGGCGCCGCCGCGCCGCCGGCCGGGACCCGACCGGGGGCCGAGTCCGCGCCGCCGGCCGGGGAGACCACGAGGACGACCACCACGAGGACGACCACGAAGAGGACCGCCAGGAAAGCGGTCAAGAAGGCCGCGCCGCCGGCTCCGTCGGTCGCCTCGGCCCCTGACGAGGAGGAGCAGCTATGACCCAGGCCCGTACCACCCGGATCCCCGGCCCGCTCTACGCGGTGGCCGGTGCCGGCGACATCGCGTACCAGCAGTTGCGCCGGCTGCCCGCCGTGGTGAGCGGGCTCGGCGACGAGTCCAACCGCACCGAGTTGCGCGACAGGGCCGTGGCGACCACCACCGAGCTGCGGCAGAAGGCCGCGCTGACCCTGCGCAACGCCAACTCCGGCGCGGTGAACCTGCGGCACCGCGCCGCGAACCGCGAATTCGACCTCGACCGGCTGCGGGAGGCGACCATCCGCAACGCGGCCGTGGTGGTGGCCGGCGCGCAGGCCGCCCAGGAGCGGGCGCTCGCCGTCTACGGCGACCTCGTCGCCCGGGGTGAGCGGGTCGTCGGCACCGGCGTGGTGCAGGCGGCCGACACCGTCAACGCGGACATGACCGCCAGCGAAACCCGGGCGGTGCCCGGCCCCGGGCAGCCGGCACTGAGCACCACCCCGGCCGAGGTGGTCGAGCAGCTCAAGGAGCCGGCCGCCGCAGCCGCCGCGACCGAGGCGGCGCCGGCAGCGTCGGAGGTGACGCCGACGAAGCCACCGGCCGCGACGCGCCGCCCGGCGGCGAAGTCGACCCGCCCGGCGACCCGGCGCACCCGCCCCGCTACCGAGAAGTAGCGGGCCGGCGACCCGGGTGGGTGCGGCAAGTGGCACGCACCCGGGGTCGCCGACATAAGCTTTCCGCCATGGCCCAAGCCGCGCCACTCTTCTTCGACGACGTCGTCACCGTCATCAACCTGGTGCTGATCGTCTTCGCCCTCGTGGTCCAGGGCGTCGCGCTCGTGCACTGCATCACCCAGCGCTCGGATGCGTTTCCCGCGATCGGCACGCTCCCGAAGGGAGCCTGGATCGCCATCCTGGCTGTCTGTCTGGTGCTCACCCTGCTGCTCTACCAGCCAATCAACCTCTTCGCGCTGATCGGCATCGCGGCGGCACTCATCTATCTACTCGACGTCCGGGTCGGACTGCGTGACCTGACCGACGGCAAGGGCTTCTGGTGAGAGACTTCCGCTGGCCACCGCCGCCCGACGGCGGACCACGGACGTACGGCCCCGGTCCGACCGCGCCGCGCAGCGGTCGGCCGGCGCTGCCGGATCCGGAGACCGAGCTGGTCGCCACCCCGCACGGCGTACGGCTGGAGCAGTTGGTGACTGGCGACGGTGACCCGGTCACGGTCTTCGCGCACGGGCTCGGCACCGGCATCTCCACCACCCGGCCACTGGGCAGCGCGGTCAACGGACGCAAGATTTTTTTCCAGTTCCGCGGTCACGGCCGCTCCGACGCGCCGGAGGGCGAGTGGAGCTACGCTGACCTGGCCCGTGACCTGCGCGCCGTCGCCGACCTGGGCGGCGCCACCCGGGCCCTCGGGATCAGCCTTGGCGCGGGCGCGCTCTGCCGGCTCCTCTGGGAGAGCCCCGAGCGCTTCGCGCGGGCCGTCTTCGTGCTGCCGGCCGTGCTCGACAGGCCCCGGCCGGAGGTGGCCCGGCGCCGGATCGGCGAACTCCTCGCCGCGGTACGCGGCGGCGACGCCGCCGAGGTGGCCGAGGCGGTCGCCTTCGAGGTGCCACCGGCGATCCGCAACACCCCGGCCGGTTGGGCCTACCTGCGGCAGCGGGTCGACCAGTTGACCCGGGACGGTCTGGCGGGCGGGCTGGCCGATCTGGCCGGCCAGGTCGCCATCCGGCAGCCGTCGGCCCTGACGGCCGTCACCGCCCGTACCCTGGTGATTGGTTGTGCCGGTGACGACCTGCACCCGGTCGCGGTCGCCGAGCAGCTCGCCGGGGCGCTGCCGGGGGCGAGCCTGCACGTCTACGACCGGCCCGGCCTGCTCTGGACGCACCGCGCCGACCTGCGCGAACGGATCAGCAGCTTCCTCAACTGAGGCAGTTTTCCCGACAGCGGGCGACCGGGAACCCACCGGCAGCGCGGGCGCCCACCGGCGGCGACCGGAGTACCGTGACGATCCATGGGCGTTCATCAGCACGGCCGGACCAGCCGCCTCGACCTCGCCGACCCGACCCTGCGCGAGTGGGAGTGCACGGTGCTCGCCGCCGACCCCGAGCAGGGGATCGTACTGGACAGGTCGGCCTTCTACCCGGGCGGCGGCGGTCAGCCGCCGGATCACGGGGTGCTGCTCTGGCAGGGCGTACAGACCCGGATCGTCGGCACCCGCAAGGGCGACGACCTCCACCTGATTCCCGCCGAGGGTGATCCGCTGCCGCCGGCCGGCACGGCGGTGACCGGGGCGGTCGAGGACGAGCGGCGCAGCCTGCTGATGCGCACCCACTCCGGGCTGCACGTGCTCTGCGGCGTGGTCTTCCGGGACTTCGGGGCCCTGGTCACCGGCGGCAACATGGAGCCGGGCGAGGCCCGGATGGACTTCAACCTGCCCGAGGTGCCGGGCGACTTCAAGGCCCGACTGGAGGAACTGGTCAACAGCGAGGTCGCCGCCGACCGGGCGGTCGCGGTCCGGGTGCTGCCCCGGGCGGAGGCGCTGGCGCTGCCGGACATCATCCGTACCCAGTCCAACCTGATCCCCGCCGACGAGCAGGAGATCCGGATCGTCGACATCGTCGGGCTGGACGTGCAGGCCGATGGCGGCACCCATGTCGCCTCGACGGCCCAGATCGGCAAGGTCCAGGTGGTCAAGGTGGAGAGCAAGGGGCGGGCCAACCGGCGGGTGCGCCTCCGGCTCCTCCCCTGACCGGTAGCACCGCCGAGACGGAGAGAAAATCCGGACGCCGGCTGTCAGGTTTCACTGCCAGAGTCACTACCATGACCGCAGGCACCACAGCAGGACTCACTGGAAAGATCGCCCTCGTCGCCGGGGCGACCCGGGGCGCCGGCCGGCAGATAGCGGTGCAGCTCGGCGCGGCCGGCGCGACCGTCTACGCCACCGGGCGCAGCACCCGGGAGAAGCGCTCGGAGGTGGACCGGCCGGAGACGATCGAGGAGACCGCCGAGCTGGTCACCGCCGCCGGCGGCGTGGGCATCGCGGTACGGGTCGACCACCTCGTACCCGACGAGGTGCGTGCGCTTGTCGAACGGATCGACCGGGAGCAGGGCCGGCTGGACGTCCTCGTCAACGACGTCTGGGGCGCCGACCGCTACATCGGGTGGCACAAGCCGATCTGGGAACAGTCCCTGGACGACGGCTTCCGCACCCTCCGGCTCGCCGTCGACACGCACATCATCACCAGCCACCACGCCCTGCCGCTGCTGATCCGCAACCCGGGCGGCCTGGTGGTGGAGGTCGGCGACGGCACCAGGGAGTACAACGACCAGAACTACCGGCTCTCCGCCTTCTACGACCTCGCCAAGACCTCGGTGAACCGGCTCGGCTACCTCTGGGCGCACGAACTGAAGGAGTACGGCGGCACGGCGGTCGCGCTCACCCCGGGCTGGCTGCGCTCCGAGCTCATGCTCGACGAGTTCGGCGTCACCGAGGAGAACTGGCGGGACGCCGTCGAGAAGCAGCCGCACTTCGTCATCTCGGAGAGCCCGGCGTTCGTCGGCCGGGCGGTCGCCGCGCTCGCCGCCGACCCGGACCGGGCCCGCTGGTCCGGGCAGTCGCTCTCCAGCGGCCAGCTCGCCAGGGTCTACGGCTTCACCGACCTCGACGGCAGCCAGCCGGACGCCTGGCGCTACATGGTCGAGGTGGAGGCCACCGGCAGCCCTGCCGACGCCACCGGCTACCGCTGAGGTGCAAGGAAGGGGCCCTTGTTATCGCTTTCTGTTGTAGCGGGGGCCCTTCCTAACACGTCAGGCGTAGAGCTCGGCCAGGCGGTGGGCAGCGGTGACGAGCCGGGCCCGCAGCTCCGGCGGCTCCAGCACCTCGACCTCCGGGCCGAGGCTGAGTAGTTGGCCGTACGCGACGTCGGGGGACTCGACGGGCAGCCGGGTGACCACCCAGCCGCGCTCGTCGGGCTCCCCGGCGTTCGCCTCCGCCTCCCGTACGGCGGGTGGCTCCGCGACGTACCGCAGGGCGTACCGGCCGGCAGGGCTGAGTCGTACGGTGATCTCGTCGCGCAGCATCTCCCGGACGAACTTCTCCGCCTGGCTGCTCCAGTAGCCGGCCAGCTCGAAGGAGTCGTCCCTGGTGAACGTCTCCGGCCGCACCGTCACCTCGGTGATCCGGTCCACCCGGTAGGTGCGGTACCCGGCACCGACCCGGGCCACCAGATACCACCCGCCGCCCTTGCACACCAGCCCGTACGGCTCGACGGTCCGGGCCAGCTCCTGCTCCCGGCGGCGGTAGCGGAACTCGACCGTACGGTCCTGCCACACCGCCTCGGCCAGCTCGGCGAGCCAGCTCGGCGGATCCTTCTCCCGGAACCACCCCGGCACGTCGAGGTGGAATCGCCGTTCCACCCGGGTCGACGCGTCCCGCAACCCGCTCGGCAGCGCGGCGAGCACCTTCAGCCGGGCGGTCGCCACCACCTCGGCTAGACCCATCTCGCCGGCCGGTCCCGGCAGCCCGGAGAGGAAGAGGGCATCGGCCTCGTCACGGCTCAGTCCGGTCAGCCGGGTCCGGTAGCCGCCGAGCAGCCGGTAGCCGCCGGCCCGTCCCCGGTCGGCGTAGACCGGAATGCCGGCGGCGCCGAGCGCCAGCACGTCCCGGTAGATCGTCCGTTCCGAGACCTCGAGTTCCCGGGCCAGCTCGGCGCCGGTCATCGACTCGCGGTTCTGCAACAGCAGGACGAGGGAGATCAACCGAGCGGCGCGCACACCTCCATCCTGCCTGCCGTGGCCGATAGGCTGCCGGTCGTGCAGACCCCCACCCCCGGCGATGCCGAACCCGGCGATGCCGAACCCGGCGATGCCGAACCCGGCGGCCCCGGCGCCGACCGTTCCGGCTCCGGGCGTCCCGGTTCCTTCCTTTCCGCATTCGGCTCCGGCGTCGGGCTGCTGTTCCGGGGGCTCGCGGTCTACGGCCGCAGCCCCAGGCTGGTGCTGCTCGGCATCGTGCCCGCGGTGATCTCCGGAGCGCTCTACCTCGCCGGCCTCGCCACGCTGATCTACTTCTCCGACGACCTCGCCGAGCTGGTCACCCCGTTCGCCGATGGCTGGTCGGAGTCGGCCCGTACGCTCGTACGGCTGATCGCCGGGTTCGCGCTGCTGGGCGTGGGCGGGCTGCTCGGCGTGCTCACCTTCACCGCGATCACGCTGGTGATCGGCGACCCGTTCTACGAGAAGATCTCCGAGCGGGTGGAGGAACGGCTCGGCGGTGTGCCGGACGAGGTCGAACTCTCCTGGTGGCGCTCGCTGCGGCGCAGCATCACCGACGCGGCGCGGCTGCTCGTCCGCTCGGTACTCTTCGGGGTGCCGCTCTTCGTCGCCGGGTTCCTGCCGATCGTCGGCCAGTTCGTCGTGCCGGTGATCGCCGCGCTGGTCGCCGGCTGGTTCCTCGCGATGGGCCTGGTCGGGGTGCCGTTCCAGCGGCGCGGGCTCCGGCTGGCGGAGCGGCAGCGGGCACTGCGGGCGCACCGCCCGTTGACCCTGGGCTTCGGGGTCGCGGTCTTCCTCTGCTTCCTGATCCCGCTCGGCGCCGTGCTGCTCACCCCGGCCGCGGTCGCCGGGGCCACCCTGCTGGCCCGCCGGACGCTGGGGCTCTCGATCGACCGACCCGCCGCGCCGGCCTGACCTGGACGCCGGCGGCAGCCGATCCGGGCGAGGAGCCGGCTGGCCGGCCGGGCGGGGGTCAGGCGGAGCCGCGGAGCACGAGTTCGGTCGGGAGCAGGACCGTCGGCTCGATCAGCTCGCCGGCGGTCAGCCGGAGCAGTTGGCGGGTCATCGTCCGGCCGAGATCCTGGATCGGCTGCCGCACCGTGCTCAGCGGCGGATCGGTGTAGCCGGCCAGTTCGATGTCGTCGAAGCCGATCACCGCCACGTCCTCCGGGACCCGGCGGCCCGCCTCGCGCAGCGTGCGGAGTGCGCCGTGTGCCATCAGGTCGGAGGCGACGAAGACCGCGTCCAGCCCCGGATCCTGGGTCAGGAGCTGCCGCATCGCGACCGCCCCCGACTCGCGGGTGAAGTCGCCCACCGCCTCGACGGGCGGGTGCCCGGCGTCGCGCACCTCCGCGCGGTAGCCGGCCAGCCGGTCGATTCCGGCCACCATGTCCTGCGGGCCGGCGATGGTGGCGATCCGCCGCCGCCCGGACTCCAGCAGGTGCCGGATCGCGCCGCGTACCCCGGCGATGTGGTCGACGTCGACGTACGGCACGGGTACGCGTGACAGGCCCAGCGGGCGGCCGCTGCAGACCACCGGCAGTCCCGCCTCGGCGAGGATGCCGGGCAGCGGGTCCGCGCCGTGCAGCGAGGCGAAGAGTACGCCGTCGACGTGCCCGCCCATCGCGTACCGCTCGACCCGCTCGTGGCTCGCCGCCGACTCGGCCAGGGTCAGCACGAGTTGCTTGCCGGCCGCCTCCAGCTCGCGGCTGACCCCGAGGATGATCCGGGGAAAGACCTGGTCGTCGGAGAAGACCCGGGTGGACGCCTCCGGCAGGACCAGCGCGACCGAGTCGGTCTGCTGGGTGACCAGGCTGCGCGCGGCGAGGTTGGGCACGTAGCCCAACTCCTGCACGGCCCGCCGGACCGCCTGTTGAATCGGCTCTGCGACCGTGGTCGAGCCGTTTACCACGCGGGACACGGTGGCCCGGGACACTCCGGCCCGTCTCGC
This sequence comes from Plantactinospora sp. WMMC1484, assembly GCF_049315195.1. Lineage (NCBI taxonomy): Bacteria > Bacillati > Actinomycetota > Actinomycetes > Micromonosporales > Micromonosporaceae > Plantactinospora > Plantactinospora sp. WMMC1484. Next base: position 592,725 of record NZ_CP186055.1, on the reverse strand, counting down.
CACCGCCTCCAGCGTGGGCCGCGCGCGGATCACCGCCATCTCCGCTCCTCAGCTCAGCCGCCGGGAAAATGGTTCCACGCCTGCCTGAAGGTCAACAACCCGTCGGCCGGGTGGTCGACAGGTCGGTCGCTTCGCCGGTGGGGTCGGCCTATCGGCCGGCGCGCAGTCCTTCCAGCAGCGAGACGTCACCGGCCACGTCCAGGGCGTCGAAGCCGAGCCGCCCCCAGAGGGCCAGCAGCAGGTCGCTGGCCGTGCCCGAGACCTGCGCCCTGGCGTGGTGGTCGTCGCTGTCCAGGATCGTGCCGGTGTCCAGCAGAGCGACACCCTCACCGCGCAGCCGCAGGTACCACTCCTGGCCGGCGTCCGCGGCGATCAGGTGGACGACACCGTGGAACGGCTGGTCGGAGGCGCGCCGGCCGGCCGGCAGCAGGGTGTCCAGCACCTCGCCGACGCCGTCTGCCGCGAGCTTGGCCTCGATCGGCTCCCCGGCGGCGACCGCCATCTGCGCGTCCCAGCGGTGCACCGCGGTCTCCTGCGCCATCCGGCGGTGCCAGAACCCGGCCCTCTTCGGCTGGGGTGCCCAGTTCCACGCCGGTGTCTCCGGGTCGACCCGCTCCAGCACGGTCATCAGCTGGTCGAACTCGTCACGCCACCACTCCACCGCCGCCGTACCGGTGGGCAGGCCGTCCGGCACCGTGAGCGGCCCGGGTGGCGGCTCGGTGTCGCCCCGGCCGACGATGCCCCGGACCCGGGCGTAGACCGAGCCGAGGTGGTGCACCAGATAGGTCAGGGTCCACCCGGGGCAGGACGGCACCGGGATGTCGAGCTGCGCCTCGGCGACGGTGGCGGCGAATGCCGGTCCCTCGGTGCGCAGTGCCCCCATCCAGAAGTCCTTCGTGCCGTGCAATCTGGTCATGAGCATCCTCCCGTGCGACCGGACCCGCCACCGGCCGGGCCACCCCTCAGCCTAGGGTGAACGGTGTGCCGGACGTTAATGCCCGCCCGATAAGTGCCACCGACTCCGCCGATCCCGATCGGCTGGCCGGTTATACGACTCTGCGGCTCGGCGGGGCCCCCCGGCAACTGCTGACCGTGACCGGAACGGCGGAGATCCCACAGCGGCTGCGCGACGCGGAGCTGCGGGACGAGCCGGTCCTTGTGCTGGCGGGCGGCAGCAACGTGGTCGTCGCGGACGAGGGCTTTCCGGGTACGGTGCTGCTGGTCCGGTCCCGCGGCTTCGAGGTCGTGGCCGAGGAGGAGACGGCGGTGACCCTCCGGGTCGCGGCCGGCGAGCCCTGGGACGACCTGGTCGCCGCCACCGTCGAGGCCGGCTGGGCGGGGGTGGAGTGCCTCTCCGGGATCCCCGGGTCGGCCGGCGCCACCCCGATCCAGAACGTCGGGGCGTACGGGCAGGAGGTCGCCGAGACGGTCACCGGGGTCGAGGTCTACGACCGGTTGACCGGCGAGGTGACCCGGATGGGCGCGGCGGAGTGCAAGTTCGGCTACCGGTCCAGCGTATTCAAGCACCACGACCGGTGGACGGTGCTCACCGTCGACTTCCGGCTGCTCCGCTCGACACTCTGCACGCCGGTGCGCTACGCGGAGCTGGCTCGTGCGCTCGGGGTCGAGGTCGGTGACCAGGTGCCGCTGGGCGACGCCCGGGCGGCCGTACGCGCGCTGCGGGCCGGCAAGGGCATGGTGCTGGACCCGGCCGACCCGGACACCCGCTCGGTCGGGTCGTTCTTCACCAATCCGGTGCTGGACGCCGGGGCGTACCAGGCGTTGCGGGATCGGGCCGCCGGGTTGGGTGAGCCGCCGTCCTGGCCGGGTGCGGGTGGCACGGTGAAGGTCAGCGCCGCCTGGCTGATCGACAAGGCCGGGTTTCCCAAGGGCTACCAGGCGGCCGGCGGGGTCGCCATCTCCTCGAAGCACACCCTGGCGCTGACCAACCGCGACGGCGGCTCGACGGATGCGCTGCTCGCGTTGGCCCGGGAGATCCGCGACGGGGTGCACGACCGGTTCGGGGCCATGCTGCACCCGGAGCCGGTCCTGGTCAACTGCGCGTTGTGAGCTGTCCGCCGGGCGGGGCCACCGCCGTCCAGGCCACCGTGACCTCGCCGAGCCGCCACCGGGCCGGCCGGTCCAGTACGGGCCAGCCGGCCGCGCGGACCGCCTCGACCGTACGCCGCCAGCGCTGCCGGGGGCCGAACGTGGCGTACGGGGCCGCGTTCCGCCAGGCGTCGTCGAGCTCCCGGATCAGGGCGTGGATGCCGGTGCCCGGCACGTTGTGGTGGATCAGCGCCTTGGGCAACCGCTCGGCCAGCGTCGCCGGGCCGTCGAGTGTGGAGAGCCGGGCGGCCAGGGTCAGCGACCGCGGGCCGGCCGGATCGACGAGCAGCCAGCAGGCCAGCCGGCCCAGCTCGTCGCAGGTCCCCTCGACCAGCAACCCGCCAGGTTGCAGCGCTCCGGTCATCGCCCGCCACGCCGGCCCGACCTCCGGTTCGGCGTACTGCCGGAGCACGTTGAAGGCCCGGACCAGCACCGGACGCAGCCCGGCCAGTTCGAACCCGCCCCGGGCGAAGGTCAGCCCGGGCGGGTCGGCGGCGGGCGCGGCGGCGGCGACGCGTACCGGATCGATCTCCAGCCCGACGACCCGGACGTCGGGCCGGACGGCGGCGGTCAGCCGGGCCCGCAGCTCGACCACGGTGACCGGGCTGGCGCCGTAGCCGAGGTCGACCACCAGCGGATCCCGGGCGTCCCGGAGCAGGTCGCCGCAGGTCGCCGCGATCCAGTTGTCGACCCGGCGCAGCCGGTTGGGGTTGGTGGTGCCCCGGGTGACCTCCCCGACGGGCCGGCCGGTCGGCGGTCGGTCGTCCCGCCGGGCCGGCTCGCCAACCGGTGCCGGGCTGCCCCGCCGGCCCGGCCCGGCGGTCGGCGTTGCGCCCGGCCCGGCGGTCGGTGCCATCCGGCTCACTCCCCGGTGCCGGTCCCGACCCGGTGCACCTTGTGCTGGGCAGCCTGGGCCAGCGGGCGGACCACCAACCGGTCCACGTTGACGTGCTGCGGCCGGGTGGCGCACCAGGCCACGCAGTCGGCCACGTCGTCGGCCACCAGCGGCTCGGCGACTCCGGCGTAGACCGACGCCGCCCGCTGCTCGTCGCCGCCGAACCGGACCAGGCCGAACTCCTCGGTCCGGACCATGCCGGGGTCGATCTCCACCACCCGGACCGGCCGGCCGCAGAGCTCCAGCCGCAGCGTCTCGGCGAGTGCGGTCTGGGCGTGCTTGGCCGCCGCGTAGCCGCCACCGCCCTCGTAGACGATCAGGCCGGCGGTGGAGCTGAGCACCACCACCGTGCCGGCGCCGGAGGACTCCAGCGCCGGCAGCAGGGCCTGGGTGACCCGAAGTGTGCCGAGCACGTTCACGTCGTACATCCACTGCCAGTCGGCGACCGAGCCCGACTCGACCGGATCCAGTCCGCGCGCGCCACCGGCATTGTTCACCAGCAGGGTGACCGGCCCGCCCAGCTTTCCGGCCGCGTCCGCCAGCGCCGCGACCGATTCGTCGGAAGTGACGTCACAGGCGCAGGCGGTGGCGGTACCTCCGGCGGCCCGGATCTCGGCGACCAGGGCGTCGAGCCGGTCGACGCGCCGGGCGGCGGCGAGCACGGCGAAACCCTCGGCGGCCAGCCGGCGGGCGGTGGCGGCGCCGATCCCGCTGGACGCACCCGTGACGATGGCGACAGGGGTCATCGGGACATTCTGGCCCAAGGCGGCCCGGGGTCGCGGTCGGGGCCCGAATGAGGTCGGTCACCTCCTGGCCGGGCCAGACGATTGACGGTCGCGCGATCGGGAAGATGACACGCAGCACGGTGGTTGCTCTGTGAGGTACCCCGGTGGTGCGGGACGGCGTGACACGTTGACAGAAGGAGCGGACGTGGCGGAACTGCACACCGGAGTCGCCCGGCAGCGAGCTACCCAGCCGTGGCCCACACCGCGCCGGATCGCCACCCTCTCCGTACACACCTCGCCGCTGCACCAACCTGGCACCGGTGACGCCGGTGGGATGAACGTCTACGTCGTCGAGGTCGCCCGGCGGCTGGCGGAGGCCGGTGTCGAGGTCGAGATCTTCACCCGGGCCACCGCCAGCGACCTGCCGCCGGTGGTCGAGATGGCCCCGGGTGTGCAGGTCCGGCACGTCACCTCCGGGCCGTTCGAAGGGCTGGCCAAGGAGGACCTGCCCGGCCAGCTCTGCGCCTTCACGGCCGGGGTGCTGCGGGCCGAGGCCGCCCGGCCACCCGGCCACTACGACCTGATCCACTCGCACTACTGGCTCTCCGGTCAGGTGGGCTGGTTGGCCAAGGAGCGCTGGGGGGTGCCGCTGGTACACACCGCGCACACCCTGGCCAAGGTGAAGAACGCCCGGCTCGCCGAGGGAGACCGGCCCGAGCCGAAGGCGCGGGTGATCGGCGAGGAGCAGGTGGTGACGGAGGCCGACCGGTTGGTCGCCAACACCACGGTCGAGGCCCGGGACCTGATATCCCGGTACAGCGCGGATCCGGAGCGGGTGGAGGTGGTGCCCCCCGGCGTCGACCTGGACCGCTTCGCGCCGGCCCAGCCCGGCCGGGAAGAGGCAGCCCGGGTCGCCGCCCGGCGCCGGTTGGGACTGCCCGAGCGGGGTGCGATCGTGGCGTTCGTCGGTCGGATCCAGCCGTTGAAGGCGCCGGACGTCCTGCTGCACGCCCTCGCCGAGCTGCGCACCCGGCAGCCGGAGATCGCACGGTCGCTGACCGTGGTGATCGCGGGCGGTCCGAGCGGGAGCGGTCTGGAGAAGCCGACATCGCTCATCGAACTCGCCGGCCGGCTCGGCGTCGCCGACGCGGTGCGGTTCCTGCCACCGCAGACCGGTGACGACCTGCCCGCGCTCTACCGGGCAGCCGACCTGGTCGCGGTGCCGTCGCACAACGAGTCGTTCGGCCTGGTCGCCCTGGAGGCGCAGGCCTGCGGTACGCCGGTGGTCGCCGCCGCGGTCGGTGGACTGGTCACCGCCGTCCGGGACGGGCTCAGCGGGGTGCTCGTCGACGGTCACCATCCGCCCGACTGGGCGCGGGTGCTCGGTGGTCTGCTGGCCGCACCCCGGCGCCGGGCCGACCTGGCCCGGGGCGCGATCGAGCACGCGCGTGCCTTCTCCTGGGCCTGCACCGCTGCCGGGCTGCTCACGGTCTACCGTGAGGCGATGGCGGGACACCGGAACCGGCTCGCCGCCGAGCTGGCGGACGGGACGGCGACCCTTCCGTTGGCAGCCTGCTGAGCCCCGGCGGGACGGGCACGCGCTCCGGCGAGACGGGGCAGGCGGCGGGACGGGGCAGGCGGCGACGGGGCAGGCGCTTCGACGGAAAGGGCGGACAGATGCGGTCTCGGGCGGAGATCGGTCGGCTGATCGAGCGGGTCTGTGCCGACCGGGAGTTGGCCTGCGAGCCCACCGGCGAGTATTCGTACGCCGTGACCCTGCCGGGCACACACAAGCTCAGGACGATCTGCAACCTGATCGTCGGGGAGCACGCGCTGCGGGTCGAGGCGTTCGTGATGCGCCAGCCGGACGAGCGGCGTGCGGAACTCTTCACCTGGCTGTTGCAGCGCAACGCCCGGATGTACGGAGTCGCGTTCTCCGTCGACGCGGTCGGCGACGTCTACCTGACCGGCCGGGTCGGGTTGGCCGGGGTGACCGAGGATGAGCTGGACCGGCTCTTCGGCTCCGTGCTGACCTACGCGGACGAGTCGTTCGACACCATGCTGGAGATCGGGTTCGGTTCGGCGATTCGCCGGGAGTGGGAGTGGCGGGTCAAGCGGGGAGAGTCGTTGGCGAACCTCCAGGCGTTCGCGCACCTCTTCGAGCGTTCGGCGGTGGATAACTCGGGTTTGGACCGCCCCTGACGGGTATGCCCCGGCGGCGGCACCGGGATGTGGCGATGGCCGCGCCCGGGATGTGGCGATGGCCGCGCCGCCTGCCGAGGACAGACTGTCAGAGGGGAGCGTGAGGATCTCATGGCCCAGCGGAACAGTCCCGGTCGCGGCGCAACCGCGACCGCGACCGCGACGAAGCGCCGATCCAGCAGCACGACCGACGTCAACGAGAGCAAGATCGGCTCGATGAAGGCCGAAGACATCCGGGGACAACTCAGGAAACGCGGCATCTCGGGCGTATCGGCGCTTCGCAAGCCGGAACTCGTGAAGAGCCTGGTCCGGACGCTGCGCGCGGAGAGCCGGGGTGGCACGAGCGGCCGGAAAGCCACGGCGGCACCGACCAAGCGTGCGACCGCGAAGAAGGCGCCGGCCAAGCGTACGGGGGCGAGCAAGGCTCCGTCGCGTACGGTCGCGGCGACGAAAGCGCCGGCCCGGAAGACGGCCACCGCCCGGACAACCGGCCGGAAGGCGACCGCCGCCCGGAAGACGACCACGCCCCGGTCGTCCGGAGCGAAGAAGGCGCCGGCCAGCAGGACGACGGCGAAGCGGGCACCGGCCGGCAAGGCCACCGCGAAGCGGGCACCGGCCGGCAAGGCCACCGCCGCCGCCAGGAAGGCGACCGCCAGGAAGGCGACCGCCAGGAAGGCGACCGCGAAGAAGGCGCCTGCCAAGAAGACCCCGGCCAAGCGGACTGTCGCCAGTGGTGCCCAGGCGCGTACCAGCACCGCGCAGCGGGCGCCGACCCGCGGTACGGGCGCCCGCAAGACCACCACCGCCCAGAAGAACACCGCTCAGAAGGCCGCGGCCCGGAAGAAGACCACGGCCGCCCGGACGAGCACCGGTACCCGGTCGAGCACGGCGGCCGGCCGGACGACGGCGAAGCCCACGCCCGCCCCGGCCAACGGCGGGCAGTCCAGGTCGCTGAAGTACGCGCAGCCGATCTCCTCGACCCAGGACGCGCCGGAGCGTCCGGGGCGGAGCCTGGTGACCCGGGAACACGACGTGATCCGGCGCTGGGCGGAGGCCCGGAACGCCCAACCGGCAACGATCGAGGGCACCGAACGCGAGGATCGGCTCGGCGTACTGACGTTTGACTTCCCCGGTTGGCGGGAAGGCGGACGACTGAAGCCGGTCAGCTGGGACGACTGGTTCCACACCTTCGACCTACGACAACTGAATTTCATTTACCAGGAGCAGCTTTCCGATGGCCGGCAGAGCAACTTCTTCCGGACCGAATCGCCGATGCGCGAGGACGGCTGAGTTCCGGTTGCGCAGGTCGGGAATTCATCTGCGGTACCGCGGTGTTGCACCAACGAGGCGCCGGAATTCGATCGCTCTTGGATGTGATGGGCGAGACAGAGATACCGGCTTGTGCCGGTCATCCGGCGACAACTAACGTTATTGCACGCGCCACGCTCGGTTGAGTTCGGGGGAACGCCAGATCGCGCAGATCTGTGCATCGGGTGATGGCGCTGGGGGACGGGTGGCAGTTGAAGCCGTTGGGGGACGGCGCCGCCACCTGTAACCGGCGGCGTGTGCGGGCGACGTTTACGGGGGTGAGCGTCGCCCGCCGCCGCCGGTCCACGTGACGCGGTCCACGGTCCCGGCTCGGGTGAGCCGGGACCGCAGCCGTCTTCAGCGGGTCGCGTCGCCGGTCCCGCTCGGCGCCGCCGCCGGCCCGACCGTGACGACCTCGCCGTTGGCCGGCACACCGATTTCCCGCCAGGTGAACGGTATCCCGCGGGCTACATCCAGATCCGGATTGTCCATCAACTGGAAGTGGACGTGCGGTTCGGAGGAGTTGCCGGAATTTCCGCACTCGGCGACCTGCTGACCGATTCGGACCCGGTCGCCGGGCCGGACCAGCAGGGAACCGCGCCGCAGGTGCGCGTATGCGGCGTAGCGGCCACCGCCAAGGTCGAGGATCAAGTGGTTGCCGAGGAGTTGGCCCGGGCCGACGATCTCCCGGAAGAGTCCCTCGAAGATCAGGTATACCAGGGCCGGCCACGAGTTGCGGCTGAGGTGGTCGCGGTTGCGGTCCACAGCCCGCAGCACCGTGCCGTCGGCGGCGGCCAGCAACGGCGCCCCGAAGCCCGGAAAGGCGCGGTTGCGCCGGACCACCGGCCACCAGCCGAAGCGTGGACGCGGCCGGTCCTCCGGCTCGGCGACCAGGTCGATCGCATACGCCTGCCCGTAGGCGCGTACGCCGTGGCTGGGCACCCTGCTCGTCGGGCTGTTCAGTGCCGACCAGCGTCCGGTGACCGGTGGCTCCACCTCGACCGGTGGCTCGGGGTCGGCGCCCCTGGCCGGGGCGAGGATCCGGCCCAGCGTCACCCGCAGGACGATGGCGAGCGCGATCGCCAGCCATCCCCAGAGTGAGGTGAAGTCGAGGAAGAAACCGGCCACCAGGATCACCAGAAAAGCCAGCCAGCAGCAGCGGTGCAGGATCATCAGCGTCTTGAGCATCGCGTGTCTCCTCCGGATCAGGCCCGGTCACGTCCGGCTACCAGATCGGCGACGTACCGGGCGGGTCGGTCAGGTCCGGGCGATGGTGATTGCCACCAGCAGCGGAACGACCCGCCCCGCCGGCACCTCGTAGCGGGCCCGTCCGGGGCTGTGCAGCCAGCCGGCCGCGACCAGTTGTCGCAGGTGGTGATAGAGCTGGCCGGTCGTGCCCAGGCCGTCGAGTTCGGTGAGCTCGGCGGCGGTCCGGCGGCCGGCGAGAATCTCCCGGAGCAGTCTCAGCCGGACGGGGTGGCCGAGCGCGGCGAAGGACTCCGCCACCTCGGTCCACTCGCCCTCCTCGGTCTCGAGGACGGTCTCGGTCGGCAGGCCGTACTGCCAGTCGTAGCGTTCGTGGGTGGGCAGCCGGACCGAGCCGGTGTAGAGCACCGCGCCCTGCTCGGCGCCGTATTCGGTGAGTCGCGCCTTCAGTCCGTCCAGCGCCCAGAAGGCGCCCTCCGCGGGCGGTGGCGGCGGCCCCGGTGCGTCGGCCGCCGGCTGGACCCGCTCCTCCAGCGCCGCCATCCGGCGTTCCAGCTCCGCGACCCGCTCCTCCAACGTCATGATGACGTCGAGTATACGTAATTACGTAATAGCTGCCAACCTAGGTCGTGGCCCGGGAGGTGCAGCCTCTCCGGCGTCGACCTCGGCGGTACGCAACTGCCGGGCCCGCCGTTCGCGCACCGGTCCGGAGAGCAGGTGGGCGACGGCCACGATCCCGGCGAGCGCCGCACAGCCGAGCCAGAGCGCCGCATCGCCGGCCTGCTCCCGGACGAAGCCGCCGGTGACCGGGGCGGCGAAGGTCGCCACCGACCAGGAGAGCGAGAAGAGCCCCTGGTAGCGACCGCGCAGCGCGGCCGGCGACAGCTCCGCGATCAGGGTCGAGTTGGAGGGCGAGTTGAGCATCTCGCCGAGGGTCCAGATCACCACGGTGAGCGCGTAGAACCAGGCCGCCTCCGCGAACGCGGTCAGCCCGAACCCGACCCCCACGACCAGCGCGGCCAGGGCCAGCACCCGGGATCGGCTCCGTCCCCGGATCAGTCGCGGCACGAAGAGCTGTCCGGCCACGATCAGCACCCCGTTGACCGCGATCACCGACCCGTACGTCGACGGCGAGAGTCCGTCCTCGCCCATCGCGATCGGCAGCATCGAGATGTGCTGCATGAAGACCAGCGCGAGCAGCACGTTCAGCGCCACGAAGCCGACGAAGACCCGGTCGGTCAGGGCGCTGCCCAGCCCACCCCGGTGCGGGGCGGCGCCGAGCGGCCCGGAGGTCCGTTGGTCGGCGCGGACCCGGCGGGTCTCGCCCACCCTGGCGAAGATGATCGCGGCGGTGGCGAGCGTGGTCGCGGCGTCGACGACGAAGAGCAGCAGGTAGCTCGCCTCGGCGGCCAGCCCGGCGAGGATGGCGGCCGAGGCGAAGCCGAGGTTGATCGCCCAGTAGTTGAGGGTGAAGGCGCGCAGCCGGTCCCGCTCCGGCACGACGTCCACCATCATCGCGCCGAAGGCCGGCCGGGCCGCCTCGGCGAACATGCCGAGCAGCAGCGCGCCGAGCCCGACCAGCCAGAGGTCCCGGGCGAACGCGAGCGCCAGCATCATGGCCGCCGCGCCCAGGTGCGCGGTGAGCAGGGTGGGGCGCCGGCCCCACCGGTCGGCCAGGATCCCGCCGGTGAGGGTGCCGGCCGCGCCGCCGGCACCCCAGGCACCCAGCACCAGGCCGGTCTGGAACTCGGAGAAGCCCCGCTCGACGGTGAGGTAGATGGCGAGGAAGACGAGGACGAACGAACCGAGACGGTTGATCAGGGTGCCGGCCCAGAGATACCAGAAGGTGCTGGGTAAGCCGCCGGTGGTGTCCTGGAACCAGCTCCGGACCGTCCGCATCCACGCCCCCGTACTGTAATGACCACCTGTCGCTTAAGCCCTTACGACGCTAGTGGTGGCGGTCCGGCCGGGTCATCCGGTTTTCCACGTGTCGGTCGTCACCCAGGGTCGCCCGGTGCCTGCCCCTCCGGTCCGGCAGGATGAGTGCCATGACTGCGAGCACGAGTACTGCGCCGGAGGGAGCCCCGGTGGCGGGCGAGGGAGCCACGGTGGGCACGTTGGTGCTGCTCCGGCATGGCGAAAGCGACTGGAACGCCAAGAACCTCTTCACCGGCTGGGTCGACGTGGACCTCACGGCCAAGGGTGAGGGTGAGGCGCGGCGCGGTGGCGAGCTGCTGCGTGAGCACAACCTGCTGCCGGACGTGATGCACACCAGCGTGCTGCGCCGGGCGATCCGCACCGGAGAGCTGGCCCTGCACGCCGCCGACCGGCACTGGATCGCGGTACGCCGGTCGTGGCGGCTCAACGAGCGGCACTACGGCGCCCTACAGGGTAAGGACAAGAAGCAGACCCTGGCCGAATTCGGCGAGGAGCAGTTCATGCTCTGGCGCCGGTCGTACGACACCCCGCCGTCGCCGATCGCGGACGGCGACGAGTGGTCCCAGGCGGGCGACCCGCGCTACGCCCTGCTGCCGCCGGAGCTGATGCCGAGGACGGAGTGCCTGAAGGACGTCGTCAACCGGATGCTGCCGTACTGGTTCGACTCGATCGTCCCGGACATCATGGCCGGCCGGACGGTGCTGGTCGCCGCGCACGGCAACTCGCTGCGGGCACTGGTCAAGCACCTGGACGACATCTCGGACGAGGCGATCGCCAAGCTGAACATCCCGACCGGGATCCCGCTCCGCTACGACCTCGACCGCAGCATGCGACCGCTGGTGGCCGGCGGGGCATACCTGGACCCGGAGGCGGCGAAGGAGGCGGCCGCCGCCGTCGCCAACCAGGGCCGCTGAGCGCTGCCCGAGGTGTTAGGAAGGGCCCCCGCTACAACAGAAAACGATAAGCGGGGGCCCTTCCTTACGCCCTAGGCGTCGTGGGGTTCGCCGGTGACGAGGTAGACGACGTGCCGGCCGGCGTTGACGGCGTGGTCGGCGTAGCGCTCGTAGAAGCGGCCGAGCAGGGTCGCGTCGATCGCGGTCTCGACCCCGTACGGCCAGTCGTCGGCGAGCAGCACCGCGAAGAGCTGCCGGTGCAGCTCGTCCATGGCGTCATCGACCTTGTCCAGCTCGGCTGCGGCGGTGGCGTCGGGCTTGGAGAGGACGCTCGCGATCTTGTCGGCGATCCGGTCCGCCACCTCGGCCATCGCGGTGAAGGTCCCGCGCAGCTCGGCCGGTACGGCGGGCGACGGGTGCCGGCGTACCGCCGTCTTGGCCACGTGGTCGGCGAGGTCGCCCATCCGCTCCAGGTCGGCGGCGACGTGCAGTGCGGTGATCAGGGCGCGCAGGTCGGAGGCGACCGGGGCCTGCCGGGCCAGCAGGTCGCTGACCCGTTCCTCGACCTGCCGGTAGAGGGAGTCGATCTCCGCGTCCCGTTCGATCACAACCTCGGCGGCCGCCCGGTCGGCGGTGAGCAGCGCCCGGGTGGCCTGGCGCATGGCGACCCGGATCGCCTCGGCCATGTCCACCAGCAACTGGCTCACGATGTTCAGGTCGATCCGGAATTCCTCGCGCATGATCACGTCCTGCTGGGAGTGGGAGTTTTCGCCGTCCGTGGTGGCTTCGCCCACGCACGGTGCTACACGTATCGGTCCGGACCACGGTAGGGGGATCCGGCTGCGGCGGGGTGAACATCGGTGAACGGAACTGGGACGGAGGGTGAACATTCTCGGATGCGAGCGTGATTCGCCCGATTTTGCCTGGTCGACAGGTTAACGATGACCATACGATCGCCGCGTGGAATGGGGGGTGGTTGCGGCCGTGCTCGTCGGGCTCGGCCTCGGCCTGGCCCTCGGTCCGCTCCGCCATCGGGTTGCCGGATGGCTCTCGGCCGGTACCACCGCACCCGGACGAGGCGGGACACCGGGATCCGGACGTAGCGGGACCCGCGGCAACAGGAGGCCGGCGATAGCAACCGACGAGCAGGCCGGCGGGCTGCCCGGACTCGGCCGCAAGACGCTTGACTCCCTCCGGGTCGGGGTGGTCGTCCTCGACGGCCACGACGTGCCGGTCCTGGTGAACCCGGCCGCCCGGGCGATGGGACTGCTCCGGGTCGGCGCCACCCCCGGGACCGTGGCCGCGCATCCGCTGATCCGTACCCTGGCCGGCCAGGTCCGGCGCACCGGGGTGCGCCGCGAGGTCGAGCTGGATCTGCCCCGGGGGCGCGAGGGCGGGATGTCCGACCCGCTCGGCGTGCACCTGCGGGCGATGGGGCTCGGCGCCGGCTACGTCGCGGTCGAGGCGGCCGACGTCACCGAGTCGCACCGGGTCGCCCGGGTGCGCCGGGACTTCGTCGCCAACGTCAGCCACGAGCTGAAGACCCCGATCGGGGCGCTGCAACTGCTCGCCGAGGCGCTACTGGACGCCACCGACCAGACCACCGGAAACGGCGCGCTGGACCCGTCGGAGGACATGGCGGCGGCCCGCCGGTTCGCCGAGCGGATCCAGCACGAGTCCACCCGGCTCGGCAAGCTCGTCAACGAACTGCTCGAACTCACCCGGTTGCAGGGCGCCGAACCGCTGCCCGCGCCGGAGCCGGTCGCGCTGGACTGGGTCACCGCCGAGGTGATCGACCGGACCCGCACCGCCGCCACCGCCCGGGAGATCACCGTCACGGTCGAGGGCGACCGTGGCCTGACCGTCTACGGCAGCGACAGCCAGATCGCCACCGCGGTCAGCAACCTGGTGGAGAACGCGATCGCGTACTCGGGCGAGCGGACCAGGGTGACGGTGAGGCTGCGGCGCACCGAGGAGCACATCGAGGTCGCCGTCACCGACCAGGGGATCGGGATCGCCCCGGACGACGTGGGCCGGATCTTCGAGCGCTTCTACCGGGCGGACCAGGCCCGGTCGAGGCAGACCGGCGGGACCGGCCTGGGCCTGGCGATCGTGAAGCACATCGCCACCAACCATGGCGGACGGGTCGAGGTATCCAGCACCCTGGGAGGTGGCTCGACGTTCACCCTCCGGCTACCCGCACACCCGCCGGACGCCTTCCTGCCGTCAGCACCGCAAGTTGAGATCGAGACCGGTTCGCTCGGATAGTTCGAGTCGGACCGACAGAGAAAGGAAAGTCCGTGGCCCGCGTACTCGTGGTCGAGGATGAGGAGTCGTTCTCCGACGCCCTCTCCTATCTGCTGCGTAAGGAAGGATTCGAGGTCTCGACCGCGGAGACCGGCACGGCCGCGTTGACCGAGTTCGACCGTACCGGCGCCGACATCGTGCTGCTCGACCTGATGCTGCCGGAGATGTCCGGTACCGAGGTCTGCCGGCAGCTCCGCCAGCGCTCCCAGGTGCCGATCATCATGGTCACCGCCCGGGACAGCGAGATCGACAAGGTGGTCGGGCTGGAGATCGGCGCCGACGACTACGTGACCAAGCCGTACTCGCCGCGCGAGCTGGTCGCCCGGGTCCGCGCGGTACTGCGGCGGCGCGGCAACGAGACCGTCGAGCCGGGCACCCCGACGCTGACCGCCGGGCCGGTCCGGATGGACATCGAGCGGCACGTGGTCACCGTCGACGGCGCTCCGGTGCAGCTTCCGCTCAAGGAGTTCGAGCTGCTGGAGCTGCTGCTCCGCAACGCCGGCCGGGTGCTCACCCGGGGGCAGCTGATCGACCGGGTCTGGGGCGCGGACTACGTCGGCGACACCAAGACCCTCGACGTGCACGTGAAGCGGTTGCGCTCGAAGGTCGAGCCGGAGCCCTCCGCGCCGCGCTTCATCGTCACCGTCCGGGGCCTGGGCTACAAGTTCGAGCCGTAGGACCGACCGGAGCTTGGTCAGCGGCCGGCACGCGGGCGGCGCTGCGGCGCCGGGCGGCGGCCGGCGTTGGCGGCCTTCGGGCTGGCCGGCTCCCGGCCCCCCTCCGCCGGGTGGTCCAGCACCGGGTCGGCCCCGGCGGTCGCCGGGTGCAGCGCCACCAGGCCGCGTCGCTCCCGCTCGCCGCAGAGTTCGGCCAGTCTCGCGTACGCCGGCTTGCCGATCAGCGCGGTCAACTCGGGCTCGTAGGAGAGATACATCGGCTCGGTGCCGACGTGCGCCTCCGGTGACGAGGTGCACCACCAGTCGAGGTCGTGCCCGCCCGCGCCCCAGCCGCGCCGGTCGAACTCGCCCAACGTGCTGACCAGCACCTTCGTCCCGTCCGGCCGCTTCACCCAGTCCTGGTCCCGGCGCACCGGCAGTTGCCAGCAGACGTCCGGCTTGTATTCCAGCGGGTGTACGCCGTCGCGCAGCGCCTGGGCGTGCAGGGCGCAGCCGCCCCCACCCGGGAAGTCGGCGTCGTTGAGGAAGACACACGGCGCCTCCTCGCCCCGGGTCGCCGTACGCCGGGCCGGGGTCTCGCCGTCGACCGAGTCGAGCTCGGTGTAGTTCTTGAAGCCCCGCCGGTAGTGCTGCCACGTCTGCGGCGTGAGCCGCTTGACCGCCGCCCTGACCCGCTTCTCGTCGTCGCTGTCGGTGAAGAACGCGCCGTGCGAGCAGCAGCCGTCGGCGGAGCGACCGGCGATGATGCCGTGGCAGGTCTGCCCGAAGACGCAGGTCCAGCGGGAGAGGAGCCAGGTCAGGTCGGCCCGGATCACGTGTTCCGGGTCGGCCGGGTCGGCGAACTCGATCCACTCCCGGGGGAAGTCGAGCGGGACCTCCCGGCTGCGGGGGTCGGCGGGATCGTCCACCAGGATCCGGAGCTGGTTGCGCGCTGCTGCCACCCGGTCAGCCTACGCCCGCTATCCGCCCCGGACCTGCGTCTAGTGTCTTTCCCATGCGACTCGGCGTGCTTGATGTCGGTTCCAACACCGTGCACCTTCTGGTCGTGGACGCCCACCACGGCGCACACCCCTGGCCGGCGCACTCCGAGAAGGCGGTGATCCGGCTCGCCGAGCAGATCGGCCGGGATGGTGAGCTGACGGTGGCCGCCGCGGACGCGCTGGTCGCGGCGGTGAACGAGGCGAAGATGGCGGCGGCCCGGCTGACCGCCGACGACCTGCTGGCCTTCGCGACCTCCGCCGTCCGGGACGCCACAAACGCGCCGGAGGTGCTGGCCCGGGTTCGGGCCGAGACCGGGGTACTCCTCCAGGTGCTCCCCGGCGCCGACGAGGCCCGGATGACCTTCCTCGCCGTACGCCGGTGGTTCGGCTGGTCGGCCGGTCGGCTGCTGGTGCTCGATATCGGCGGCGGCTCGCTGGAGCTGGCGGCCGGGATCGACGAGGAACCCGAGTTCGCCCAGTCGCTACCGCTCGGCGCTGGCCGGCTGACCCGGGACTGGCTGGAGCTGGGTCCGGACAGCGCGCGCACCCCGTCGGCGGCGGCGGTGGCGAAGCTGGAGGCGTACGTGGAGGAGATGCTGGACACGGTCGTCGACGACACCGCCGAGATCGGCTGGGACCGGGCCGCCGCCACCAGCAAGACCTTCCGGACCCTGGCCCGACTGGCCGGCGCGGCGCCCTCGTCGGCCGGGCTCTGGGCCCCGCGCCGCCTGTCCCAGACCGGGCTGCGGCAGGTGATCGGCTTCATCCGGCACATCCCGCCGAGCGAACTCGCCGAACTCGAAGGGGTCAGCGCCCGCCGGGCCCACCAACTGCTGGCCGGCGCGATCGTGGCGGAGGCGGCGATGCGCCGGCTCGGCGTACGCGAACTGGACATCTGCCCGTGGGCGCTCCGGGAGGGGGTCATCCTGCGCCGGCTCGATCTCCTGGAGCCGGCGCTCGGGCCACGACAGCCAGTCTGACCTGCGGTTACGTCCGGCGGCGGAGGCTGGTGCCCGCTCCGCCACCGGGTGCGGCCCGGCAGGTGGGGCTACGCTGAGGTCGTGACCACCCGCGTGTTGCTGTCAAGTTCCTCGGTCTTCCCCGAGCCGACCGCGGCCGCCTTCCAGATGGCGGCGGCGCTCGGCTACGACGGTGTCGAGGTGATGGTCTGGACGGACGCGGTGAGCCAGGACGCCGGAGCGCTGCGCGGCCTGGCCCGGCACTACGGCGTACCGGTGCTCTCGGTGCACTCGCCGTGCCTGCTCGTCACCCAGCGGGTCTGGAGCTCCGACCCGTGGGAGCGGCTGCGCCGCTCGGCGGTGCTGGCCGAGGAACTGGCGGCGCCGACCGTGGTGGTGCACCCGCCCTTCACCTGGCAGCGGGACTATGCGCGCTCGTTCGTCGACGGGTTGGGGCGGATCGGCGACGACCACCCGGGGGTCCGGTTCGCGGTGGAGAACATGTATCCGGTCCGGATGGCCGGCCGGGAGTTCGTCCCCTACATGCCGGGTTGGAACCCGACCGAGACCGGCTACCCCGCCTACACCCTGGACCTGTCGCACTGCGCCGCGTCACACAGCGACGCGATCGAGATGGCTGACAAGATGGGGGCCGGGTTGGCGCACGTACACCTCGGGGACGGCACCGGCGAGGGCCGGGACGAGCACCTGGTGCCCGGCCGCGGCACCCAGCCCTGCGCCGAGCTGCTCGCCTCGCTCGCCGGCCGGGGCTTCACCGGCTCGGTCGCGGTGGAGGTCTCCACCCGGCGGGCCCGCAGCCGCGCCGACCGGGAGAGCGACCTGCGCGAGGCGCTGGAGTTCGCCCGCCAGCACCTGGCCGCACCCACCCCGGTCGACGCCCGCTGACACCGTCCGCGACCGGACGTGTCGGGGTGGCGGGTTAGGCGGGTGCGGGTGCGGGTCACCCGGGCATCTTCGGCGGCAGTACCACCCGGGTGACGCCGGACAACCGGCAGAGTTCGGCGTCGAGGTCGGAGTCGGCGACCCGGTTCGCGGCGGCCTGGTCGGCCAGCTCCACCAGGTAGGAATCGCTCTGCTTCGCCGGCAGCACCGGTGCGGGCGATCCGCTGCCGTCGCTCTCCGGGGTGGCTCCGGGCTCGTCCCGGGGATCCAGCTTCACCGTGACCACGTCCGGCAGCGCCCTCAGCCGCGCTTCGATCGCCTGCCGCTCCGACTCGGTGATCGTCCTGGACAGATACACCCAGATCTCGCGCCAGTCGCCGTGGGCCGGCACCGGCTTCAGGCTTCCCCATGCGCAGTCGTCGGTGGTCGGAGCCGCCCGGGGTGGGGTGGGCGGCGGGCCGTCCTCCGGATAGGACACGTCCTCGACGCCGGGCATCGCGCGCAGCTCGTCGAGGAGTGGACCGTCGACGGTACGGTCGAAGGCCGCCCGGTCGCGCAGGGTCAGCAGGAAGGACTCGGGCAGGTTCTCCGGGCGTACGCTGTCGAGCAGTTCCGGGTCGTCCCTGGCCAGATCCTTGACGCGCGCGTACGCCTGCTCCCGGTCCTGGAAGGTGACCTCCGCCGCGTCCGGCACGCCGCGCAGCCGCTCCTCCACCGCCTGCTTCTGCTCCGGCGTCGCGTCGTGGCTGAGGAAGACGCTGATAGGGCCGTTCGGCCGGTTCACCCGCTCGGCCGGGTCCGGCCGGCAGCCGGCCAGCCCGGCGGCGAGCAGTGTCACCAGGACCAGGGTCGTCGCCGATCTGCGCACGGTTGGGCACTGTAGCTGGGGGCGGCAACGCGGCGCCGCCCGGTTCCCGCGTGTCGGGTTGCGGGTGTTTGCTGGAAAAGAGTGGAACTCATACTCTGCGACTCGTGCCGGAGCCGGTGGATCTCCTCGAACGCCGGATCGACGCCCTGCGGGCCGAGATCCGGCGGGCGGTGGCGGCCGGGGACACCAGCCGGACCCGGGGCCTGCGGGCCGAGCTGCGCGCCGCCGAGCGCGCCTGGGAGCAGGCCATCACGGATCTCGCGGCCGAGGTGGGCGGCGAGGCGCCGCCGCCGGTGCCGGCCCGTGGGTCGCGTGCGCCGGCCCGTGGGTCGTCGCTGCCGGTGCGGGGGTCGTTGGTGCCGGTGCGCGAGCAGGTGCACCACGCGCTGACCCTGCTCTCCGTGCCGGCCGCACCGAGGTTGATCGCCGAGGTGCACGCGGCGTTCTTCGGCGTGACAGCCTTCGGCGCGACCGCGACCGGCCTGGCCGCGAACCGGCTCACCCACCTGCGGCGGGACGAGAAGCGCTCGTTCGAGGCCGCGCCGCACTCCCGGCCGTACCATCTCTGCGCCGCGCTGACCGCCGCGCACCTGGCGCCGGCGCGTGGCCTGATCGCGGTCTCGACCTGGCCGCTGGAGCGGCGGATCGTCGGCCCGCTCAGCGCCCGGGTCGACTTCCTGACGGCGGCGGTCCGGGTGGCGCAGCGGGCCGGCACGGTGCCGGAGGGCAGTGACGCGGTCAACCGGCTGCTGTGGCGGTTCGCCACCAATATCCCGGGTGCGATCGGTTCGCCCGGAACGATGTTTGATCGACATGACACAGTGGATCTCCAGCTGGTGATCCGGGCGGCCGAGGCCGAGTGCGCGGTGCACGCCGACGCCGACCGGGCACACCGCACGGCGGCGGCCGACCGGGCCCGCCGGCACCTCGACGAGGTGCGACAGCTCTTCGGCAACACGCTCCAGACGGTCGGAGGGAAGACGGCATGACGACCACGAGCACGGGCACGGACAGGGATGTTGGGGTTGCCGAGCGGCTGGCGGCGATCCGGGGCGGGGTCGGGCCGAAGCGGCACAACGCCCGCACCATCGCCGCGCTGACCCGCAACCCCGGCTGCGCGCGGCGGGCGGTGCTGGACACCGCCGGGGTGGACAAGCAGCGGCTGGCGGCGTACGTCGACTTTCCGGCCCGGTTCGGGCAGTCCCAGTTCGCCCTCGCCCGGGGCAACGCGTTCGAGGCGCTGGTGTTGGCGAGCGGCGCCGCCGAGCTGGTGCGCCTGCTGCGGGAACGGCTCGGGCTGCCGATCCCCGAGGTGGCGTACGACGACCTGGCGACGGTGACCGGGCGGGAGAAGGAAACCCCCGAGATCCGGTACGCCCGTTCCCGTGCCCAGCTGCTGCGGGCCGCCGCCGGGGGCGACGACGCCGGCACGCTCTTCGACCATCCGCTGCTGGCGCTGGAGGTGGCCGGGCAGCGGGTCTATCTCGAACCGGATGTGATCGCGTTCCGGCACGGGGGGCGGTTCCACGTCGTAGAGATCAAGTCGTTCGCGGTGGTGGACGGGCAGGCCGACCCGGGCAAGGTCTCGGCGGCGGCGATCCAGGCCGCCGTCTACGTGCTGGCGATGCGCCAGATGCTGGCCGAGGCGGGGCACGATCCGGAGCTCGTCGCCCATGACGTGGTGCTGGTCTGCCCGCGCGACTTCTCCAACCGGCCGACCGCCGTGCTGGTCGACGTACGCCGGCAGTTGGCCGTGTTGCGGCGGCAGCTGCGGCGGATGAGGAGGGTGGAGGCGATGCTCGCCGCCCTGCCGCCGGAGCTGACCTTCGACCTGGCGCCGGACGCCGACGGGGTGCCGACCCGGTCCCCGGAGTCGCTTGTCGACGCGTTGCAGGCGATCGACGCCCGCTATGCCCCCGACTGCCTCTCGGTCTGCGAGCTGGCCTACTTCTGCCGGGCGGAGGCGCACGGCTGCACCGCCGCGCTCGGCACCTCGGCCCGGGAGGAGCTGGGCGGGATCGACCGGGTCGAGACCGCGCTCGCGCTGGCACGGGGCGAGCTGACCCCGGCCGAGGAGCAGGCGGAGGCGGCGGCGCTGCTCCGGAACGCCGCCCGGCTCCGCGCCGAGCTGCTGCCGACGACGACGGCGGCCGGAGTGGCGTGAGTACCCTGACCGCGCTGGCCCGGGCCGAGGCGGTGGCGGCCGGGCGGGCCCAGCGGATCACGACCGTGCGCCACCTGCACGTCGCCGACCGGCCGCTGGTCCTCATCCCGCTGGGCATGGCCGGCGAGGCCAACGCGCCGCTGGCCGCGCTGGTCGGTGACGCCGCGGGTGAGCCGAGGCTGCTGGTGGTGCGGCAGCCCCGCAACCGGGACCAACGGTTCGGCTTCGCCGCCGCGCTGGCCGAGGTGGTGCTGCCCTATCTGGAGAGTTTCCGGGGGGTCGCGGAGCCGGTCACCGTCAACCGGGGCCGGGAGGTCCGCTACCGGTACGCGGACGCGCCGCAGGTGCTGGTGCCGAACCCGGCGGGGATCGGCTTCGTCCGGATGTTCGGGCGGTCGACGCGGTTCCGGCGTACCGACGGGGACTATCCGGTGCGGCCGAACGTGCCGCTGCTCGGGCGGTGGCTGACCTTCCTGGCGGACCGGGCCGAGCATCCCGGCTCGGGGATGCTGCTGGCGATGACCGACGCGCTCGGGCTGCACTGGGCGACCGGGCAGTCGGCGTTGGAGGACGCCCATCTGGCGGCGCTGATGGCCTGGATCGACCCGCAGGAGGGGCTGACCGGCGCCGACGCGGCGACGGTCGCCGAGGATCCGCTGCGCTGGCCGCCGGCCGGGCCGGTGACGGATCCGACCTTCGACAACGAGATCCTGACGCCGGCGATGGCCGCCTATGAGGAGGCGGCGGCGAGTGGTGACGAGGTGCGGCGGGGGCGGGCCGCGGGCGTACTCGAAGAAGCCGTGCGGTCGCAGCTCACGCCGACCTGGGAGTTGATGTGGCGGGGCGTGGCGCTGCTCCGGGAACTGCCGGTCGGGTCGCGGGTGGCCGGGCGCTGGGCCGAGGACCGGGACGTGTTCAGCACGTTCGCGCTCTATGTGGACGGTGGCGGCCACCCGCAGCCGCGCCGGGACGGTGCGGTGAACGCGGCGCACCGGCTGCACCGGCTGGAACGGGCGCTGCAGTCGTATGCCGTACAGCGTGCCTACGACGATCCGCTGGTGATGGCCGATCACCGGCTGACCGGGGAGGCGTTCGTGGGTGAGGTGACGCTTGCCGACCCGCACCGGATCGACGACAGCGGGAAGCGGCGGGTGCTGCGGCCCCGGATCCAGGTGACGACGGAGGACGTGGTGCTGGTGCCGGTGGGGGCGGTGCTGCACTCGCCGGGCCGGCCGGGGCAGCGGGCCCGGGTCGTCTTCGTGACGCCGGATCCGGCGACGGGGCGGACGGACGTGGTGCTGGAGCTGTCGGGTGGGTTGGGGCGGTCGCTGAGCCCGGCGCCGGGGAGCGTGCCGGAGGTCGGGGACCGGCTCTGCTACACGACGCTGTCGGACTCGTTCGTGCCGCCGGGCGAGTTTCCGAGCCGCGACGAGACGCCGTGGACGCACGGCGGGCCGCCGAAGGCGTACGAGGAGCCGGCCGAGCCGAGCGTGGCGGATGCCGGGGAGGAGTGGGCGTGACGGATGCGACCGGCGAGATGATCGTCTACCGGACCGACGACGGTCGTACGGAGATTCAGCTACGCGCCGTCGACGGAACGGTCTGGCTCACCCAGGCGCAGATCGCCGAGCTGTTCGACACCACTCCGCAGAACGTGACGCAGCACGTCCGGAACATCTACGCGGACGGAGAACATCGGGAAGAACGAACTTGTAAGGATCTCTTACAAGTTCGGCAGGAGGGCTCCCGGCAGGTTCGCAGGACCGTGCAGTCGTACAACCTTGATATGATCTTGGCCGTCGGCTACCGCGTCCGGTCACCACGCGGTGTGCAGTTCCGGCAGTGGGCGGCGACGATCCTACGGGAGTACCTGGTCAAGGGCTTCGCGTTGAACGACGAACGGCTCAAGCAGCCTGGCGGCCACGACTACTTCGACGAACTGCTCGCCCGGATCCGGGACATCCGGGCCTCCGAAAAGCGCTTCTACCAGAAGGTACGGGACCTGTTCGCCCAGACCAGCGTGGACTACGACGGGACGAGCGAGCTGGCTCGCACCTTCTTCGCCACCATCCAGAACAAGCTGGTCTACGCGGTCACCGGCCGTACCGCCGCCGAGCTGATCGTGCAGCGGGCCGATCCGCACGCACCGAACATGGGCCTGACCAGTTGGGCCGGCTCGAAAGTACGCAAGACCGACGTGACGGTCTCGAAGAACTATCTGACGGCTGGTGAAATCGACGAACTGAACCGGCTGACCACGATGTTCCTCGACTTCGCGGAGGATCGGACGCGACGCCGTCAGCAGATCCGGATGGCCGAGTGGATCGTCCAGACCGACCGGTTCCTGGACTTCAACGAACGGCAGGTGTTGAGTCACGCGGGCCGGGTCTCGCAGAACGACATGCAGAAGATCGCTCACGAGCGTTTCGACGACTTCGACGACCAGCGCCGAGCCCGTGAGCGGGAGGAGGCGGACCGGGAGGCGGCCGAGGAGTTGTCGGCGCTGGAGGCCGAAGCACGCCGGCTGAGTATCGACGGTGAGCGCGATGACCAGGAGTGATCCGCTGGTGCCCGGCGGCGGTGGGACCGGGCTGGAGTCTCCGGGCGAGGCGGCGCGGCGAGTGGTCGGCGAGGTGCTGGCCGACCTGCGCGACGGGGACCACCGTGGGGTGGTGGTCGACTCGCCGCCCGGGGCAGGGAAGTCGACACTGGTGGTGCGGGCGGCGGGGGAGCTGGCCGAGGCGGGCGAGCCGCTGATCGTGGTCGCGCAGACCAACGAGCAGGTCGACGACCTGATCGACCGGTTGGCGCGGGCCAGGCCGGAGCTGCCGATCGGACGGCTCTCGGCCAGCGACTACACGGCGACGGACCGGATCAGGAACTATTCGACGGTCCGGGTCGCGGCGAAGGTCGCGGACCTGGGCGGGTCGTCCGTGATCATTGGTACGGCCGCCAAATGGGCCCTGGTGTCGGAGGGGCGCTGGCCGTGGGCGATCGTGGACGAGGCGTACCAGATGCGCTCCGACGCGCTGCTCCGGGTGGCGGGGCGGTTCGACCGGGCGCTCTTCGTGGGTGATCCGGGCCAGTTGGATCCGTTCTCGACCGTGGAGACCGAGCGGTGGACCGGCCTGACCTGGGATCCGATGCAGTCGGCGGTGGCGGCGCTGCTGCGTCACAACCCGGAGCTGCCGGTGCACCGGTTGCCGGTGTCGTGGCGGCTGCCGGCCTCGGCGGCGCCGGTGGTGGCCGAGGCGTTCTATCCGTTCACGGGCTTCTCGGCGGGTACGACGGCCGCGCAGCGGTCGCTGTCGTTCGCGGCGGCGGGGTTCGGTGGTGGGGCGGTGGACGAGGCGCTGGAGATGGCGGCGGCCACCGGCTGGGCACTGTACGAGCTGCCGGCGCGGCACACGCTGCGGACGGACGGGGAAGCGGCGGCGGCCTGCGCGCGGTTGGCGTTGCGGGTGCTTGAGCGGGGTGCGGTGGCGGTGTCGGAGCGTTCTCCCGGGGGCGCGCCGGTGACGGCCGACCGGATCGCGGTCGGGGCGGCGCACCGGGACCAGGTGGCGGCGATCCGTTCGCAGCTCGGGGTTGCAGGGGCGGGCATCACGGTCGACACGGCCAACCGGTTGCAGGGGCGCGAGTACGACGTGGTGATCGTGCTGCACCCGCTGTCGGGTCGGCGGGACGCGACCGCGTTCCACCTGGAGGCGGGGCGGCTGTGCGTGCTGGTGTCCCGACACCGGCACGCGTGCGTGGTGGTGGCGAGGGCGGGGATCGCCGAGCTGCTGGACGCCCATCCGTCGACCGAGCCGGTGCACCTCAACGTACCGGTCAGGTTCCCGGACGGCTGGGAAGCCAACCAGGCCCTGCTGGGGCATGTCACAGACCACCGGGCTCTTTATGCCTGATCGAGATCCGTGCCGTCGCACCGGCTAGCCGGCGCCATTGGAAGTCATCGTTCTGGTTCGGTGGTCGGAGCGCCTCGGCTTGCGTGAACGTCACACCGGCACTGGCGAGTATCCGGAGATGGTGGTCGTGTGCCGGGTGCGTGGTCAGGGCCCTCTTGGCATACGGGGAGACGAGGATGGGCAGGCCGAGGCCGAGTACCTCATTGAGGATGCCGAGGGCGAGGGTGTCGTTGATGCCGAGCGCCCACTTGTTTATGGTGTTGAAGGTGGCCGGGGCGACCAGCACGGCGTCTGCCTTTGGCAGGAGATCCGGCTCGTCAGGCTTTCGGCGCTCGGAGCGGACGGGGTTGCCCGTCTGCCGTACCAGGGCCTCCCGATCGATCCAACTCGCGGCTGTCGGCGTTGCGATCACCCAAACCGCCCAACCGTCCTCCATCAGTAGTGCGATGAGTTCGTCAATCTTGAGTACCGGGGGAGCAGCGCAGACCACGAGATACAGGACCTGTCGTTCGCTCATGTCAGCAAGTCTGCTCGTTCGGCGAGCGGCCGGAGCCCGGGGGTGGCCGAATCTGGATCGCCGGCACCACCGAAAAGCCTTCGACCTGGTCTGCCTCAAGATCGGCCCCACAAACCTCTTGAACACCAACCTTGGGCCAGGCCCTGAATTGTCAATCCCGAAGGACTTCCGGTGTGGCGTAGGTACTCGGTGACTCCATTATGGCTATTTGATCACACTGCTGACGATGAGTTGTCCGGACCCGATGAAGCGACGTGCTACCAGGAGGCCGGCGTCGTGGGCGACCGAACCGCCATGGCTCGCGGCGGCGTCGGTCACCACCCAGGGCGTGAGACTGTGCTCGAAGGCGTCCACCGCCGACTTCAAGACGCAGCTTTCCGTAGCGATGCCGCAGAAGATTAGATCGGTCCACCCCTCCCGTTCCACGAGCGACGCAAACTCCGGCGTGAAGCACGAGTAGATCTTCTTGTCGATCACGCCTCGTGCCACCGCCGCGTACGGGAGCAGCTCGGGCACGATGTCCGTCTCTGGCGGCGCCTGCACCTTTGACCAGTGGATCAGGCGCTCGTAGAGGCTGCCGGGGTAGTTGTGGTAGCGCGTGAAGACGACCGGCCGGCCAGCGGCTTGCCAGCGTTGCACCAAGTCAACCACCTTGGGCACCACGTGCTGGCTGCGCTCGTTGACGAAGCCGTTCTGCATGTCGATGACCACCAGCGCGGCGCGCTCGACGTTCATGGTCCAAGTGTGCCAAGCAACGCGTCGGTCTCGCGAAGCGCCACCTGTGCCTGGATAAGGCGCTCCGGCAGTCCGCTCGTCGTTAGGATCGCCTGCCGCATGACGCAGTGCTGCGAGCTTTCCTGAGCGCGCGCCGTCGTCAGCCGAGAATGCGCCGCTCGGAGGAACCGCCAGCCGAACTCCGCCGGCATGCTGGGATCGTGGCCATCCTCGACCTGCCGTTGGATGTAGCGACAGTACGTCCACAGCATCTGAACATCCAATTCACAGGCGATCAGCTCGTCTGTCCCGAGCGCCCGCTCGGGGGCGAGCGCGTGGTAGGCAAGGCCGGACCAGCCGGCGTACCCGTTTGACACTCCGTCCATCCCGAACGGGACGATGGCAGCCGGTTCGAAACCGGTGGACAGTAACCGGCGCTCGACCTCGCCGCTCACCGGTTCAGTTGAGCACCCGTCCTGGCGGTTGACCAGGACAGAGGGCACGCACATCAGGCGCAGCGCGGTATCCAACTCGTCGCCGGCCCAGGACGTCTCTGGCAGGACATACAACGACAGGACGTACTCCGGGCTGGCCGGTGTGTCGATTGAGATGCCGTCGAACAACGTGCGAACACGCTGCTCTGCCCAGGGCAGGTCCTCGGCGTAGCTGTTGTACCGCCAGCTCGCCAGCGATGTGAGGTCCGGGAAATCGCGGCCCTGACGTAGATGAAGGACGATCACGCCGCAGGCGAAGAGGTGGGCAGTGCACTCTCCGGACTGGTGAGGCAGACGCAGGGTCGACACTGTCAGCCATGGGTGGGACCTGCGGATGAAGGCCCGGCCTTGCGCGAGTTCCGCCGCTGCTGCGGCACCGATGTACGCAGGGATGAACTTGTGCGACCGGACATGGAAACTTCCGCAGCCTCCACCCGTCGGCACTCGGGGCTGCTGGCCTGACGCGTGGAAACGTGCGGTTGCTTCATCCGGCGCCAGGGTGAGTGCTGTGTCGAGGGCGGCTTGCATCTCTGGACGCGGACATGTCTCAGCTTGCCCGGCCTCCCACTTCGAGATCGTCCGCTCGCTGACTCCGAGGTGCTGCGCGAAGTCGCGGATGCTCATCCGGAGTGCGTGTCGCAGCGCCCTGGTCTCGCGCCCGGTCCACCGCTGCACGGTTGTCATCCGTCGACTCCAATCGGGTCGAGGTCGGTCCTGGACAGCGTACCGACGTTTGATGCCGGATAGGTTCCGCCTAGGTACAGCGTGTAGTCGTGCCCCGAGTTCTGGTCGTTGACCAGGGTGGAGTCGTGGCCCGGGGCGGGTGCTGGGCTCCGGTCGGTACGGCGCGCGCGGTCGTACCGGTCGTCCCCGCCCGCCTCGGCGCCAACCCCGCGAACCGGTCAACCGAGGGAGGAACATGAGCCAGGCCGGTGAACTCTCCGACCTCTCCGAGGACGAGCTGCCGATGCCGCCGTACGTGACGGCCGAGGATGTCGGCTTCGCGGTACGGGCGATCACGGTCCATGCCGCCGAGCAGTGGCCCGCCGGACTGCTCTGCCGCAACGACCACGCGCCACACCCGTGCCGGCTGCACCGC
This sequence comes from Plantactinospora sp. WMMC1484, assembly GCF_049315195.1. NCBI lineage: Bacteria > Bacillati > Actinomycetota > Actinomycetes > Micromonosporales > Micromonosporaceae > Plantactinospora > Plantactinospora sp. WMMC1484. Next base: position 565,859 of record NZ_CP186055.1, on the reverse strand, counting down.
TGGGGCCGACGCGTCCTCGCCCAACGCGGCCTCACCGCCACCGAGATGGCCGCCCTGGTCGCCCAGCACGAGGCGACGGCGGTACGGCGATGATCTACCGCTCCGGTGAACGCCTGCGCCCATCCGTCATCCGCGTCGCCTCCGCCGTGATGCGCCGCCGCTTTCGCGGCCTCGATCCCGACGAGGTCTACGAATTCCTCCGCCTGGTCGCCGCCGAGGTCGAACGCCTCGAACGCGAGGCCACCACCGCCCAGGCGCAGGTCGAGCGCACCCGCCAGGGGCTACGCCAGTGGCAGGCCCGGCACGTCGGTTGCAGGTTCGCCGACCCACCCGATCCCGGTCCGCAACCCCCACCGCATCGGCGACCCGTCGCCGGCCATCGCCCTGTCGACAGCGCCGAGCAGGACCGGCAACACCGCAACGGCGGCCACTGGTGAGCACCGGACGCTGGGTGATCCACCTGCCCACCACCCTCGCCGGTCGGGACGACACCGTGGCCCTGCTGGCCGCCCTGCGCGGCTCGCTGGCGCACGTACCCGTACTCGACTTCGACCACGCGACGATCAGGCGGGGGGACGAGGCGTCGCCGCGTACCACGATCTGGTGTGACGCCCCGATCGGCGAACCCCGCGCCGGCCCCGGCAGCCGGCGCTGCCACCGGTTCGTCAACCACCCCGGACCCTGCGCCTAGCGCAGGGCTCGGTCAAGATCTTCGGTAACTTGTGGTTCGCAGCGAACCACAAGTTACCGAAGATCTTGATAGTGGCCGCGTTGCCGGCCGGGGCGGGGAAGCGGGGAGCGGTGAGCGGGGAGAAGGAGGCCGTCGAGGTACTGCGCTGTTGGCCCCGCGAAGGGTACGCCCGCAGACCGTTGCCGTCGGCACGAGACCGTAGCATCGGCGAGCTGGTCGAAACGTTGCGGAACGAGGACGATGTCGCCCGTGTCGCCCGGGCGGTGGCCACGACGGAGACGGTCCTTGGCTCCTACGCCGAGCGTGCCGCTGCGTTGGCCGTCCGGACGGACGATCCACGGCATGTTCGGGCCGGGCTGAGGGCTGCGGCCCTGATGGCGGCGAACGCTGATCCTCGTGACGTGGTCATCGCGCTGGCACTGCTGTGGCGCAGCGCGGAGATACTGCTGCTGGATCCTCACGCGGAGTTCACGGCTGTCGGCCGTGCGTTGGGTGATTACGGGAGGCCGCTTCACGCGTTCGTGCGGCGGGACCCCCGGGCCCGCCTGCTCTCCGCCATGAACTATGTCGAGGTCGGTGAGGGGACCGACTTCCGCTACGAGTGCCGATGGTGACCGCGCTGCGGATCGTGACCGGGGAACCGCCCCCGCAACGGCACGGCGACGACGCGGCCACGGGCAAACCCTTCGCGTCACCCGATCCGTTCATCGATCCGTGGTAGAAGCAGTGGGTCGTAACAGCGTGAGTCTGGAGGAGAACGTGGTTTCTCGACGTGGCGTCCTGCGTGGTACCGCAGGTGTGACCCTGGGAATGTCGGCCGCCGCCCTGGCCGGCGCGCCGGCAGCGGCCGCACCCACGGCACCCACGGCACCCACGGCACCTGCCGCACCGGCAGCCACCGCCGAGGTGCCCAAGCCGCTCGCCGCGCGCCGTGGTCGGCTGGCCAGCCGGACCGTGGTGACCTCGCCGGTCATTCCGTTGACCCACCTGTCGGTGGCTGCCGCCGGCGCGGCGGCGGTCCGGCTGCGTACCGCCGCCGGTTGGGGATCGTGGCAGGAACTGCGCGGCTGCGCGGGGGGCCGCGACGGGATGCCCGCCGGACCCGCCTCCGGTGTCGTGCTGGCTACCGGTGCCACCGGCTACGAGGTGCAGGTCGCGGACGGGTCGGCTGCCTCGGTCACCGAGCTGAACATGGTGGATGGTCCGCGGCGGACGGTCGCCGCCCAGGCGGGGCACCTGCCCATGCCGGACGGCCAGAGCCTGCCCAACTTCCTGTCCCGGTCCGGGTGGGGCGCGGACGAGTCGCTGCGCTTCGGCGAGGGCGGCACGGAGGTCTGGCCCGGCGAGTTCTTCCCGGTGCAGACCATCACGGTGCACCACACCGGGGTGGACGAGCACAACGACGATCCCGACCCGGCCGCCACGATCCGGGCCATCTACTACGACCAGTGTGTTCTGCAGGCATGGGGAGACATCGGCTACCACCTGCTGATCGACGAGGCCGGGCGGGTCTACGAGGGGCGTCACTCCGGCCCGGACCCGGTGCCGGTCTTCGGGTCCGCCCCCGGCACCGGCCAGCTGGCGGTCAACGGGGGCCATGTCGGCGGCTACAACGCCGGCAACATCGCTGTCTGCCTCCTCGGCCGCTTCACGTCCCGCCAGCCCAGCCCGCTGGCGCAGCAGTCGCTGGTCATGGTGCTGGTGGCGCTCAGCGTGCTGGGGCGGGTGAATCCCACGGCCCGGACCACCTACGTCAACCCGGTCAGCGGAGCCTCCGGCGCGGTGGACGTCATCCCGGGCCACCGGGACTGGGCGAGCATCGGCGCCGCACCGACCGAATGCCCGGGTGACACCTTCCACCCCTATCTGCCGGCCGTACGGGAGAAGGTCGCACGGTTGCGGTCGCTCGGGCGGCCGGACAAGCCCCGCCGGGGAGCGTGAATCAGCCCGCTGCCTGTCCCGGGCCGGGGAGGAGCTGTCAACTGCCGCCGTCGCCGGTCATTCCCGGCGAGGAGTTGTCAACTGCCGCCGTCGCCGGTCACCCCCGGCGAGGACCGCTCCGGTGTCCTGCGCAGCCACAACCACACGCCGGTCAGCCCACAGGCCGCCCCGGCGACCGCGATCGCCGACTTGGCCAGGGTGGGAAAATCGTCCAGGAACGGGAACGCGCGGGAGAGTGCCAACGCCACGAACGCGATCAGCAACAGGAGGACGGCGAGAATCCGCTGTCGAGTCATGGACGCCATTGGATCACACCGCCCCGCGCGCCCCGTTCACCGTTCGTCCGGATGGCACGTACTGCCACCACGTACCGTCGGCGAACCGCCCTGATTCTTAAGGAGAAGGACGACGACGACCATGCAACCAAGCCCGAGCCGGCGCGGGTTCCTCACCGGTGCCGGCCTGGTCGGGGCCGGGTTGGCCGGCTCCGGTGTCGCCGCCGGGGCGCTGCTGCCGGCCGCCGCACTGACCTGGCAGCGGTACGGCGGCGACGGCGGCGCGTTCGATCCCGGGTCGCCCCGGTTCACCCTCGCGGTCATCCCGGACACGCAGTATCTCTTCGACGGTGACCGGGGCGACGCCGCGCCGCTGGCGGCGACGATGCGCTGGATCGCAGCGCACCGAGCCGAGCGGAACATCGTCCTCGCCACCCACCTCGGGGATATCGTCGAGAACGGGGCCGCCGCCGAGCTGGCCGAGGCGGGGCGGGTCTTCGACATCCTCGACCGGCACCGGGTGCCGTACAGCGTGCTGGCCGGCAACCACGACGTCGACGCGTCCCGCACCGACGCCGAGCGCGGGCCGAGCGCCTATCTGGAGGTCTTCGGGCCGCACCGGCTGCGCCGGCAGTCGACGTACGGCGGCTCCACACCGGACGGCTACGACACCTATCACGTCTTTTCCGCCGCCGGCCGCGAGTGGCTGCTGCTGGCGCTCGACTGGCGGCCGTCGGACGGCACCCTCGACTGGGCGCGGTCGGTGCTGGCGGCGCACCCGGCCAGCCCGGCGATCCTGACCACCCATGATTGTGCCGACGCCGACCACACCGGCGCGACCTGGCTGTCGGAGCACGGCCGACGCCTCTGGGACCGGCTGATCAACCAGAGCGACCAGATCGTCCTGACCCTCAACGGGCACTACTGGCCGCCGGGCCGGATGGTGCTGCGCAACGCCGCCGGGCGGGACGTGCACGTGCATCTCACCAACTACCAGAACCGCTACTACGGCGGCGGCGGGACGCTCCGGCTCTACGGCTTTGACCTGGACCGCAACACCATCGACGTCGAGACGCTGTCGCCGTGGATCCTCGGGCAGCGACCGGAGCGGCGCAACCCGCTCGCCCGCCGGGAGGCGGAGCTGACCGACCCGGCCAACCGGTTCAGCCTGACCATTGACTTCGCCGCGCGGTTCGCCGGCTTCGCTCCGATGCCGGCCCGGCCGCCGCGCGGGCCGGCCGTCGTCGTCACCGACGGCACCGTCGCATACTGGCGCTTCGACCAGGGGTACGCCGACGGCGGCGCGATTCCGGACGGGCACGTGGTCGAGGACAGCTCCGGCCGGGGCAACCACCTGACCCGGGTCGGTGTCCGCGGCAGCGGGCCGGCGGCGTTGCGCTGGTCGGCCGAGCACCACGCCGACCAGCCCGGCCACGGAAGCCTCTTCTTCGCCGGGGGGCGGGGGCCGGCGCACGGCGGCTACCTCCGCACCGCCGACGGCGCGCCGTTGAACGCGGCGACGTTCGAGAGCGGCTACACAGTCGAGGCGTTCGTGAAGTTGCCGGAGGATATCCGGGAGAGCGACGCCGGTGGGTTGAGCATCCTGAGCCGGTCCGGCACCGGGCGGAACGCCGGCCAGCGCGGTGCCGGCGGGGACGCCGGTCAGGACGGCACCGATCCGTCGGCGCCGAAGGCGGCGCTCGGGCTCACCGCCGGGCTGGCGCTGAACTGGGCGGTCTTCCCGGTAGGGCGTGGTGGCGCCGTCACCAACTGGGGCCACGAGATGCGGCCCGGCGAGTGGTTCCACGTCGCGGTGGTGAACGACGGCCGACACAGCACCCTCTATGTCGACGGCGCGCGGCTGCTCCGCAACCCGTCGGTCCCGGCCACCGGGCTGGCCGGCTGCGGCGAGCCGTGGCTGGTCGGCGCGTACCACCGGGACCGGGTCGTGCGGCACTGCTTCTACGGCTGGATCGGCGACATTCGGATCGCCGACCGGCCACTGCCGGTAGACCGGTTCCTCCGGGCCTGAGTGTCACGGCGCATCGCGGTCCGGCCACCGTCAGGACCGTGCAGGGGTCAGGACGGTGCAGGGGTCAGGACCGGACAGGGGTCAGGACCGTGCAGGGGTCAGGACCGTACAGGTCAGGGCCGGCGGCGGCCGGCGATCGCCAGGGCGACCGCCACGGCCGCGCAACCGACGGCGACTGCGGCGAGGACCACCAGCGACGGATTGACGTACGCCGGGACCAGGTCGTAGTCGGCGTTGCAGCGGTTGTGCAGCGGGAACCACCGCCCCGGCTCCCGCCACCGCTCGGCCCGGTAGGCGTCGTCGTACTCCTCACCCAGCCGGTGACACGTCTCGTCGATCTCGTGCGCGAAGCCGCTGAACAATCCGATCCCGTACACCAGCAGGGTGCCGGTCGCGCCGAGGACGGCGAACCGGACCCAACTGCCGGGTGACCGCCACGCTCGGGAGAGGATCGCGGCCACGCTCCCCCACGCGGCCCAGCAGAGGCCGCCGAGCACGGCGACGGGCACCAGGAACAGCAGCGTCGCGGCCATCTCAGAACCGGTAGCCGGTGAGGTATTCCGGCAGCAGGATCCGGGTCCTCGGGGCTACCCGCCGGATCGCGTCGACCATCGCGTCGAGACGCTGCCGGTCGGCCGGCGCCACCGGCGGCGGGTTCCGCAGCTCCGTCTCGAAGTTGTCCCAGTGCACCGGCACCACGACCTCGGGCCGGTCCAGCGCGTCGAGCAGCCGGGGCACGTACGCGTGGGTGGACTCGCTCGACGCCATCGCGACCATGGCGACGTCCGGTGCCAGCCCGGTCAGGTTCCGCTCCACGAAGTCGCTGCCGCCCATGAAGAAGACCGCCGGCCCGCCGGTGACGGTGACCTGGTAGGCGAGCGTGTCACCCTCGGGCAGGTCGGCGATGGTGCGCGGCTTCGGCGGCTGGCTGAGCCGCACTCCCGGAAAGGCCATCGAGTACGACGCGTTCCGGCTGTGCGCCGAGGCGACCACCTCGACGGTGTAGTCGCCGAAGTCCAGCACCTCGCCGCCCTTGACCGGGCTCAGCCGGGCCGCCGGTATCCCGTATGCCAGCCCCAGGTGGTACGTGGTGAGGGTGCCGAACACCCGTGCCGTGCTGCGTGCCGCGATCTCCGGTACGTCGTTGAAGTGGTCCCAGTGCGAGTGGGTGACCAGCACCGCCTCCGGCCGCCCGACGTGCGCGGCGATGGTCTCGGTGGCCACGGTCAGCTCGGTCGCCGGATCGAACGCGTTCCGGAACAGTCCGGTGTCGAACCGGCTCAGGTAGGGGTCGACCAGCACGGTGCGGGCGCCGATGTCGATCCGCCAGCCGGACGTACCCAGCCAGCGGAACGTCGCGGAGCCGTCCCGGGCGGTCCGGGTCCGGCTCCCGACGGCGGTCAGGGCGGCGGTGGCGGACGGTGCCAGGCCGGCGACCGGGGCCAGGGCGGCGCCGGCGGCGGCGGTGCGGAGCAGCCCTCGGCGGTTGATTCGAGATGCGGGCATGATGCGATCCCCTTCGATCGATGAGTTCCGGCGGTCGAACGCCGGCACACCCAATCACCGGCAACCCGGTCCGGTCCAAGAGCATCCGTCCGCACGGACGATACGCGACCGAATATCAGCCCAGCTCATCGTGCTCGCGCAGCGACTCCACGGCGGTCCGGGCCGCCTCGCCGATGGCCAGGTCGACGTCGATCCGGCGGGTGGCGAGGCGCCGGGTCCGGGCGAAGACCGCGATCGCGTACCGGCCGCCGTCCGGATACTCGGCGACGCCGGCCTCCATGTGCAGGCCGGGTAGCGTGCCGGTCTTGGCCGCCACCCGGACGCCGGGTGGGAAGCCGGAGGCGATCCGGGTCCAGAAGAGCTGCCGGCTCATCAGGTCGCGAACCAGTGCACCCGCCGATGCCGGGCCGGCCTCGTCGCGCCAGATCAGCCCGAGCAGCCGGGTGATCTCCCGGGGGGTGCTGGAGGTGGTCCGCTCCGGATCGAAGATCCGCATGGCCCGGATCCGGTCCTCCGGCAGCAGCGGGAAGGTTCGGGCGAACTCGGCGTCGTCGGCCGCGCCAACGTCGGCGTACATCGACTCCAGTAGTTGTCGGGGCCCGCCGAGGATCCGGGTACGGGTCAACCCCAGCTCGGCGGCGAGCAGCGGCAGTACGTCCGGACCGACCCGGCGCAGCAGCAGGTCGGCGGCGGTGTTGTCGGTGACGGTGATCGCGAAGTAGGCCAGGTCCCGCAGCGACACGGCCACGTCGTCGGCGCAACCGGCGGTGCCCCAACCGCCCAACCGGTCCTCGGCCCGCACCACCACCCGCTCGGTCGGGTCAAGCTGGCCGGCCGCGGCCTGCCGGGCGAACTCCAGCACCAGGAGGACCTTGACGATGGAGGCGATCACCACCTGGTCGTCCGCCCCGATCGCCAACTCCGCGGCGCCGTCGATGTCGGTGACGTGCAGTCGGGCGTCCACGCCCACGTCATCGAATATCCGCACGATCTGTCCCAGAGTCGACACGGGCCGACGATAGCCGGCCGGCCGGCGACCGTTTGATATCCGAGGGCATATCATTACTCGCCGTGGACCTGGTCCGGCGGCTGCGCCAGTTCGTGGTGGTGGCCGAGGAGATGCACTTCGGTCGGGCCGCCGAGATGCTGGGCATCGCCCAGCCGCCGCTGAGCCAGTCGATCCAGCGGTTGGAACGCGAGCTCGGTGTGGAGCTTTTCGACCGCTCGCGGCGCCAGATCAATCTGACCACCGCCGGGCAGCTCCTGCTGGCCGAGGCGCCCGCCCTGCTCGCCGCGGAGGAACGCATCCGGGTCCTGATGCGCAAGGCCCGGAACGGCGAGATCGGTACGCTCCGTGCCGGCGTACCCCCGGAGACACCGGCCGTCACGCTCCAGGCGCTGCTGCACGGCCTGGCCGCGCGGGCGCCCGGCCTCGACGTGGATCTCCAGGAGCTGACCACTGCGGAGCAGGTGCGGATGCTCGCCGAGGCCCGCCTGGATGTCGGGCTGGTGCATCATCCGGTGCCGGCCGAGGCGCTGCGGACCGGACCGGTCGTCGAGGTCCGGTTGGGGGTGGTGCTGCCGCGTGCCTCGCCACTGGCCCAGCTCCGGGAGGTCGCACCGGCCGACCTCGCCGGGCACGACCTGGCGATCTTTCCGCGGGCCACCGCGCCGGGCTGGTACGACGAGATCCTCGACGTGTGCCGCCGACAGGGCTTCCTCCCTCGGCGGATCCGGCATGCCGGCAATCCGGAATTCCTGCTCGGCCTGGTTCTCGCCCGGCAGTGTGCGGCGTTCGAGCCGGAGTCGACGGCCCGGCGCGAGCCTCGGGTGGCCTGGCGGCCGCTCGTCGAACCGGTGCTGGTCCGGCGTACCTCGGCGGTCTGGCCGGACCGGTCGGCGCACCCGGCCGCTCCGGCGTTCGCCCGGGTCGCCGCCGACATTCTGGCCGGCCCGGTGCTCTCGACCCCGAGCGCGCCCCCGCCGGAACAACCGCGCCCGTGGTCCGTCGTCTATCCACCGGACGACTTCCCAGACCGATCCGGTTGACGACCGGCATGCTCACCCGGTCCGCCGGGACGCGGATGACGCACTGGGACAGTGGGAAGACGCACTGGGACAGTGGGAAGACGCGGTGGGACAGCAGGGACAACGGCGGAAGGGCGGTGCGGCATGACCGGAGGATCGGGCCGGGTCCGGCTCGAACCGTGGGGCGAGGGCGATCTCGATCTGCTCCGCCGGATCAACGTCCCGGAGATGAAGCGGCACCTGGGCGGTCCGGAGACCGAGGAGCAGGTCGTCGTCCGGCACGAGCGCTATGTGCGGTTCGGCGGCACCGACCAGGGGTGCATGTACCGGGTGGTGGCCTTGCCGGAGGAGGAGCCGGTCGGCAGCGTCGGATACTGGGAACGGGTCTGGCACGGCGAGACGGTGTACGAGATGGGCTGGAGCGTGCTGCCGGCGTACCAGGGGAGAGGGCTGGCCACGGCCGCGTTGCTGGCCACGGTCGAGGTGGCCCGCGTCCGGCGGACCCACCGGTACGCCCACGCCTACCCCTCGGTCGACAACCTCGCCTCCAACGCGGTCTGCCGCAAGGCCGGCTTCGAACTGCTCGGCGAGACCGGGTTCGAGTTTCCGAAGGGGCGGCCGATGCGCGCCAACGACTGGCGGCTCGACCTGACCGCGTAGGCACCTGACCGCGTAGGCACCTGACCGCGTAGGCACCTGACCGCGTAGACACCGGGCCGCGCAGGTACCACCGCGTCAGCGCCGGGCCGCGTCAGCGCCGGGCCGCGTCAGCGCCGGGCCGCGTCAGCGCCGGGCCGCGTCAGCGCCGGGCCGCGTCGACGCCGGGGCGGGTGGCGCCGGCCCCGAGTGCGCAACATCGCGGCGATGCACCGTTCTCGGGTTTACGCGGTCATCATCGACACCCCGGCCGAGTCGGTCCCGGCCGCGTCCGGCTTCTGGTCCGGCGTGTTCGGCACCCCGGCCCGGCCCGAACCGGGCGAGCCGCAGTTCAGGTCGCTGCGGCAGGCGATACCGGGCCTGGTCACGGCGATCCAGTCGATCGACGACGGTCCGGCCCGCTACCACCTCGACATCGAGACCGACGACGTCGAGGCCGAGGTCGCCCGTCTGGTGGCACTCGGCGTCGCCGAGGTGTCGACGTGGCTGGAGCGTACCGGTCGTCAGCCGACCGGAGCCGGTGCCTTCTCCTCGACCTCGACCTCCTCCTCGATCTCCACCGCCTTCGTCACCTCGACCGAGGTCTTCTCCTCGACCGACGCCTTGGCCTCCACCGCGGCCCGCTTGCGGGCCCGGTGGGCCGCCACGTGCGAGCGGGTCGCGCAACGCTCGGAACAGAACCGGCGGCAGCAGTTGGACGAGGTGTCCAGATAGACGTTGCCACACCGGTCGTCGGCACAGACACCGAACCGGGCACTGCCGTACTCGCACAGCCAGACCGAGAGGCCCCAGACCGCGCCGGCCAGGTACTCGGCGCTCACCGAGGCTCCCCGGCTGGTCACGTGCATATGCCAGTCCTTGGAGTCGTGCCCGGAGATGCGGGGTTGGACGGGATAGTTCTCCAAAAGCGAATTCAGCTCGGTCACGGCGTCGGCGTCCCGTCCCGAGGAACCGAATTCGAAGACGTCACGCAGCCGTTTCTGCGCCCTGCGGAAGGCGGGGACGTCCCGTTCGGTCACCTCGTCGCGCATCCAGCCGTGCTCGCCATTGAAAACGGCCCGCAGGTCGTCGAAGTCGTCGAGTGGCGCGTTGACGAGATCGACAGCGGTCCGGGCGTACGCGTCGAAGTTCACCCGACAACCGTAGACGACTCGCGGCTGCCGTGGCGCGTCCGTGTAGCGAGGAGGGAACCGCACGTAGCCGTCGGTGGGTCGGGCGGGCTCCGGCTCTCCGCTGCCCGGACACGGCCGCCGCGCCGCCGACCACCCAACTCCGCCGCACCAGGTGATTGTCCGCAGACGACGGTACCGCGCGGAATTGCTGGTGCCACCAGCCGTCATCCGGTAGATCCCTCGATATCCGACGGGACGGGGCTGGCGGTGACGATCCGGACAGAAGTTTCCTCTCGCCTAAGAGCGGCTTCGCCACGTATTCGGACATTCCGCAGGACGAAATCGGAGCGGGCCGGTGGCAGCCGCTGGGGCGCGGTCGCCGCGTACGGGAAACCGGCTGGCGTTACGCTCGGCTCATGCTCCGATCGGTCATCCTCGCCGCCTCCCGGTCATCCCGGATCGAGCGGCTCGTCGAGACGGCCCCGCTCACCCGGGATGTCGTACGCCGGTTCGTCGCCGGCACCACCGCCGACGACGCGCTGCGCGCCACCCGCCAGCTCGTCGGCGAGGGTCTCGCGGTCTCCATCGACCACCTGGGCGAGGACACCGTCAACGGCGACCAGGCCGTCGCCGTCCGGGACGAGTACGTCGCCCTGCTCGGCGGGCTCGCCGAGGCGGGGCTCGCCGAGGCGACCGAGGTCAGCGTCAAGCTCTCCGCACTGGGCCAGAAGTTCGACGAGCGGCTGGCCCGGGAGAACGCCGCCGCGATCTGCGCCGCCGCCTCGGCAGCCGGCACCACGGTCACCCTCGACATGGAGGACCACACCACCACCGACTCGACCCTGGACATCCTGGCCGAGCTGCGCAAGGACCATCCGGGTACGGGGGCGGTGCTCCAGGCGTACCTGCGGCGTACCGAGTCCGACTGCCGGGAGCTGGCCACCCCCGGGTCGCGGGTGCGGCTCTGCAAGGGCGCGTACGCCGAACCGGAGTCGGTGGCCTTCCAGGCCGCCCGCGACGTGGACAGGTCCTACGTCCGGTGCCTCAACATCCTGCTCGCCGGTCAGGGGTACCCGATGATCGCCACCCACGACCCCCGACTGATCGCGATCGCCGAGGACCGGTCCCGGTGGTTCGACCGTACGCCGGACGAGTTCGAGTTCCAGCTCCTCTACGGCGTACGCCCCGACGAGCAGGCCCGGCTCGCCGAGGCCGGCAACACCGTACGCGTCTACCTGCCCTACGGCACCGACTGGTACGGCTACCTTATGCGCCGCCTTGCCGAGCGCCCGGCCAACCTGGCGTTCTTCGCCCGCGCCGTGGCGACCCGGAAGTGACGATCTCGCACGCCCCAGCCCTGCGGGCGGAGCGCTGGCCCGCGTTCCGGTAGCAGGCCCGGCGGCCCGGCTGGGATCGGGGCGCTTCGGCTGGCATTCTCGGCGCCATGGAGTTCTCCCACGCGGTGGCGGCGTTGCGGACCGCCGTCGCCGACTCATCCCGGGCACAGGCCGCTCCCGAGCTGGTGGAACAGGTTCTCGGCCTGGTCCGTCCGTCGATCGGACTCGCCATACCGGCGCGCTCGCGCAACGGCGCGATCCCCGGCCCGGTCGTCGCCGCCGCGACCCGTGGCCCGCAGCCGGGCGTGATCGCCGGGGCCGCCCGTGGCCCGATCGCCAGCTCGCTCGCCGGCTGGTACGGCGGACGTCCCGGGCTGCCGGACGGTGTGCCGTGGCCGCACCACCACGGCCGGCCGATGACGCTGCTGGCCCAGCTCGACTGTGCCGCGCTGGCGCCGCTGCTCGGTCTGGAGTGGACACTGCCTCGGGACGGGACGATGCTCTTCTTCGCCGACGAGTGGCACCACGCCGACCTCGGGGCGGATCCGGGTGACGACGGTTGCGCCGTGCTGCACGTACCCGGCGGTCTGCCGGACCGGGCCGCCCCGCCGGAGGCCGTGACGATCCCGGCATTGCCGTTGGTCGCCGCTCCGGTGCTGGCCGCACCGTACTACGAGGAGCCGGAACTCGCGGCGGCCTTCTGGACCGACCCGATCAGGGTGATGGGCCTGGCCACCGCGATCCGCGACCGGCTGCCGACGGTACGGCACCGGGTGCTCGGCTGGCCGGACACTCCGGTGGCGGAGCTGCCTGACCATCGGCCGCTGCTGGCGTTGCAGGCCGAGGAGGGGACCGCCTGGGGCGAGCTGGTCGGGATCTCCTTCTGGATCGGCGACCGGGATCTGGCAGCGGGCGACTTCTCCCGGGTACGCCGGGTCCTCGACGTCGCCTGACTCCGCTGCTTGCAGGATCCGACCAGTCGATCCCCTCGTCCGACTCGACGGCGGGCCGACTCGACGACGGGCCGACTCGACGACGGGCCGACAGACACGTCCGGCCCGCCGAGGGGTCCGATCTGCTGATCGTCGCCCCCGACGGGCCGGATGCGTCCGCTCCGTCACCGACCGCGGTCTCCGGTTACGGCTACCGCCATCGGTCACCGGCGTCGCCTCGGATGTCGAGGCTCAGCCGAAGCAGTTGTCCACCGTCGCCTTGCCTGCGCAGTTGTCAGGCCGGTTCCGGCTGATCACGGTGTCGCTGTCCACCGTGACCTCGGCGTACTCGGCGAAGAGCCCGCCGCCCTTCTTGGTGGCGTCGTTCTCCACGATCTTGCTCTTCTTCAGGTCGAGCGAGCCGCCCTCGACCGCGATGCCGCCACCGACCGAGCGTTCCCCGACGGCGCTGTTCTGGCTGACCTCGGTGGTCCGCACGATCACCTCGGACTTCTCGGCGAAGATGCCACCGCCGTCGCCCCGAGTGGTGTTCTTGATGACCTTGCTGTGGTCCACCGTGAGCAGACCCTTGATGGTGGCGATGCCGCCGCCGTCCCTGGTGCCGAGGTTCTTGCTGACGTGCACCCCCCGGACCGTGAGGGTGGCGTCCTTGTTGAAGAGCCCGCCGCCGATCTTGGCCGTGTTGCCGTTGACCTCGCCATCCGAGACCTTCGTCCGGGCCGAGACGCTGGCGATGCCGCCGCCCTCGGCCGCGTTGTTGTGCTCGAAGGCGCTCTTGGTGATGTCGGCCGCGCCCTGGTAGTTGGCGAGCCCGCCACCGGCACCGCTGGCGCTGTTGCCCAGGAACTCGGACTTCTCGACGGTGAGGACACCACCGTTGAGCAGGCCGCCACCCTTGCCGGCGGCGCTGTTGTCCTCGAACCTGCTCTCGCTGACCGCCAGGTGGCCGTCGTTGAAGATCGCCCCGCCGCCGCCGCTCTTTCCGAGGGCGGTGCTGTCCGAGATCGTGACGCGCTTGACGGTGGCGGTGGCGCCGTGGTCGATCGAGATCGCGCCGCCGGTGCCCGCCCGGCCGTTCTCCAGGAAGAGCTCGCTCAACTCCAACTCGCCACCGTCCCGGACGGTGAAGAAGCGGAAGTCGCCGGCGTAGGTGTTCCGGGTGATGGTCGCACCCTGACCCAGGATCTTGATCGGTGCCTTGATCACGGGCAGCCCGGAGTCGTCGCTCGTGCTGTCAACGGCCTTCTTGCCCTTGCCGTCGTGCTTCTGGCCGCTGTCGCCGGAGGCGGTGAGCGTATAGGTGCACTTTGGCGCGAGCTTCAGGCTGGCGCCACCCTCGGCATTGGCGTGCACCAGCGCGGCGATGAGCTCGTCGGGGTCGCACGGTACGGACGTGACTTCCTCGTCCGCCGGCTTCTCCGAACCGCAGCCCTCCCGGCCGTTCTCCGAGCCCCCGTGCCAGCGGGAGCTGTCGGAGCCGGGCTTCTCCTCCCCGGACGAGCCGTTCTGGCTACCGGCCTGGGAGCCCCCGTGCCAGCCGGACCCGTTGGACTCCTTGGCGTCCGTGGACTCCTCGGCGCCGCTCGACTCCTTGGCGTCCTTGGACTCCTTGGCGTCCTTGGACTCCTTGGCATCCTTCGACTCCTCCGGCTTGGCCTTCGGGTCCTTGGTCGCGGTCGGTCCGGCCTTGGGGTCCTTGGTCGCGGTCGGTCCGGCCTTGGGGTCCTTGGTCGCGGTCGGTCCGGCCTTCGGGTCCTTGGTCGCGGTCGGTCCGGCCTTCGGGTCCTTGGTCGCGGTCGGTCCGGCCTTCGGGTCCTTGGTCGCGGTCGGTCCGGCCTTCGGGTCCTTGGTTGCCGTCGGTCCGGCCTTCGGGTCCTTCGACTCCTCGGGCTTCGGCTTTCCCGCCGACTCCTCGGGCTTCGGCTTCCCCGCCCACTCCTCGGGCTTCGGCTTCCCCGCCCACTCCTCGGGCTTCGGCTTCCCCGCCGACTCCTCGCCCTCCTGGGCCTGGCCCTGCCAGCCGCCGCCGGGTTCGCAGGACTCCTGCCAGCTGCCGCCGCCCCAGGGGTTCCCGCCGTTCGAACCCTCGGCAGCGGCCGCATCGCCGTTCGGCTTGGCGCCGTCGTGCTTGCCTGGGTCCTTACCATCGCCATCCTTGCCGTTGTCGGCGGCGATGACGGACAACTGCCGCAGGTCCACGTCTGCCAGGCTCTTGTCTCCGGCCGTCGTGGCCACCCCGGTGAGACCGGCCGCGCCGGCTACCAGGCTGCCAGCGACGAGACCGCCGGCTAAGAACCAGCGGGACCGCCGCCTTTTCGGCCGCGTTGTCGGCTGAGCGCGATCCACGTGGTTCCCTTGGAATTCGGACATCAAGCTCCCTGCCTTTCGAATGCAAGACACGGCCGCACCAACTGGGGCGCGGAGGGCCACAATTACGGTGTAGCCACATAACGTCACCGTACGGCGACCTTCCGTGCATCGCGGGCGCATATGAAGAAAACCCACGAAGAAGTGGAATTAGGGCTTGAGTGCGCTCGAAAAGTACTAAGCAGAGCGACGCTACCCAGATGGAAGCATTCAGATTTCGGGCAGACAAAAGCAGATAGCCGGTTTCATGCGCTTACTGGGCGTTACCTCGGGAGGGCGTCGAAAAAGCCAGAGACAGGCAGAGTCAGCCGCAATTCGTACATCGGACGCAGTTGACGCATCAGGGCAGTGCACGCCCGAAGCGGGCGGTACCGGGTCAGGTTCCAACGGATGGCGCCCCGGTCGGATTGCGGGCCGAGATGCTGGCCGTCGCAGCCGTCCTCCGACTGGGCGACCGCGTAAGCGAGCCTTCGAGCGGCGGGGCAACTCGCCACCGGTCGCGGGCGCGTCGGCGAGCAGGTTCGCGCGACTGGACGATTGGTCGTACTCTCCGGCCGTGACCGACGGGGAGTACGACTACCGCCGACCGGCCGACCACCAGCCGCCGACGCCCGGCCACCGGCCCGCGCCGCCCGACTACCCGCCGCCCGGCGCCCGGCCAACCGACGCCGCGCCCATCGGTGCCGTGCCGGTCGACGCCCGGCCGGTCGACGCTCTGCCGGTCGACGCTCTGCCGGTGGAGGCGGTGCCGGTGGAGGCGGTGCCATCTGCCTGGCAACCGCCACCCGCCGACCACCCGCTGCCGACCGGCACCTACCCGGCCAACTATCCGGGGGCGGGCGGTTACCCACCCCGGGGACCGCTGCCGCCGCGACCCGGGCTGGTGCTGCCGCCCGGGACGATGGCGCCGACGCCTCCCGGGCTGGTGCCGCCACGCCGGCGGCGCCGGTGGCCGCTGTGGGTGGGGTTCGGCACGGTCGTGGCCCTGCTGCTCTGCGCGGCGCCGGTGGCGATCGGAGCGGTCCTCCTCGACCGGGCGCCCGGCCCGGCGGGCGCACCCGGCGGCGTCGGTGCGGCGGCCAGCCCGCAGGCCGGCGACGCACCCTCGGCCACCCGTGACTGGCTCACCGAGCAGATCGCCGGCCTGCTCGACGCCCAGGCAGCGGCCCTGATCGCCGGCGACGAGAACGGCTACCTCGCGGTCGCCGAGCCGGGCTCGCCGGTCGCCCGGCAGCTCCGGCGAGACTTCCGGACGCTCCGGTCCATGCGGGTCAGCAGGTGGCAGCCGATGCTGCGCGGCAAGGTGAGCCAGCTCGACACCGGCGAGTGGCGGGCCAACCTCACCGTCGCGCACTGCTTCGTGTCGCCCGACTGCGAGCCGAACGAGATCACCATGGTCACCCGGTGGAGGGATTCCCCCGGGCAACCACGACTGTCCACCCTCGACGCCGACGATGCCGGCGGGCCCGGCCGGCCGAGGCCCTGGGAGAGCGACGAACTCGTCGCCTCGATCGGCGAGCGGACCCTGGTCGCCGCGCCTCGGGCATTCCGCGACCGGCTGCCCGACCTGCTCCGGGAGGGCGAACGGGCTGCCCGGGTCGCCGACCGGTACGCCGTGGACGGCTCACCGCCGGAGCGCTACCTGATTTTCTACGCCGGCCCGAACGAGTGGAGCCGCTGGTACGGCGGCAACCGGGCGGAGTGGACCGCCGGTTACGCCGTCTCGGTCGGGGGCGACCAGTACGACCTGGTGCTCAACTCCAAGGCGGTGGTGCCCGGGCAGTATGCCGACCTGATGCGGCACGAGCTGACCCACGCCTCCTCGCTGGCCGGCGCCGGTCGGATCGACGACGACGCCTGGTGGCTGGTGGAGGGCCTGGCGGAGCAGGCTGCCGCCGGTGGCCGGGCGCCGAGCCGGTACGACAGCCTGGAGGACGTCGACCGGCTGATCGACTCCGGCTGGAGCGGCGAGCTCGCCGACGTCGCTCCCGGCGACCGATCCGAGGACTGGTACGTCGCCGGCAGCTACGGCATCGGCTACCTCGCCGTCCGGCACCTCGTCGACCGCTTCGGCGAGCAGGACGTGCTGACCTTCTTCAAGCTGGTGGTGCACGACGGGCTTTCGGAGGAGGACGCCTCCCGGGAGGCGTTCGGTGCCGAGTGGTCGACGCTGCACGACGAGTGCGTGAAATACGTCAAGCGGACCGCCTCCTGACCCGTCCGGTCGACGGAACTCGATTCCTCGACGGGATCCGGTGCAGCTCAGTGCAGCTCGCCAACCCCCGCGCGTCCTGCCGGACGGGGCGGGTGGCACCTCGTACGATGGGCGGCGTGCGTCGTGCCTCTCCGCCGCGCCTGTCCGCAGCACCGCGGCCCCGTCGCTCCGCCTTCTCCGCCACCCTCGTCACCGTGACCGTCCTGTTCGGCCTCTCCGCCGCCTCCTGCGAGCCGGACGACCAGGTCGGGCTGGCCGACGTCGCACGAGCCGACGTCGCCGAGCTGGTCGACGCGCCGGCCAGCGTGACGACCCGGGCCGCGGCGACGCTGAGCGCCCCCGCCGACGGCACCCTGGCCGAGCTGCGGGTCCGGCCGGGCACCCTGGTCGAGCCGGGTCGGGTGCTCGCCGTCATCGACTCGCCCTCGGCGCGGGATCGCCTGGCCAAGGCCCGCCGGGCCCTGGACGCGGCCCGCGACGCGGGGCGGGGGGTCGGTGGTGGTGCCGACCTGACCCGGCTGCGGCGTGGCACCGACCGGGCGGCGGCCGAGGCGTTCCGCGCCGCCAGGGACGCCGCCGGCAAGCTCACCGACCCGCGGCAGCGGGCCGCGCTGCTGGCGCAGGTCCGGGTCGCGGAGCGGCAGTACGAGGCGGCGGCCGAGACCGCGAGCGAGGCCGCCCGCGCCGTCCAGCGCGGCGTCGCCGGCCTCAACTCGGCGGTACGGGCACTCTCCGCCGCCCAGCGCCTCCAGGCCGAGCAGGCGTACGACCTGGCCAAGGCGACCGTCGACGCGCTCGTGCTGCGGGCGCCGATCGGCGGGGTGGTGCAGCTCGGCGGTCCCGCCTCGCCGGCCGGGGCCGGTTCCGCCGAGGCGCTGGCCGGGCTGCTGGGCGTCACCGGCGGGCTCGGTGGGCTCGCCGCGTCGGCCGGGGTCGACCCGGCCGGGCTGGCCGGCACCGGCAACCCGACGGTCCCGGTGGCCGGCGTCGACGGTGCCGTGCCGGTGGGTGGCCGGGTCGGCGCGGGCACCCCGGTGCTGACCGTGGTCGACCTCGCCGACCTGGGGCTGGTCGCCGACGTGGACGAGACCGACGTGCTGCTGGTCACCGAGGGGGTGCCGGCGAGCGTGGAGCTGGACGCCGCCACCGGCGCGGAGTATCCGGCCCGGGTCCGCTCGGTCGACGTGCTGCCGACCGCTTCGGCGCGGGGTGGCGTCTCCTACCGGGTGCGGCTCTCCCTCGGCTCCGGCCGGTACGCCGACGGCCGGGCCGCCCCGGCGCCCCGCCCCGGGATGAGCGCCGTGGTCCGGCTGCGGGTACGAGAGGCGGCCGGTGCGGTGACCGTGCCGGCGGCCGCACTGCACACGGCGCAGGGGCGGGACGCGGTCTGGGTGGTCCGGGACGGGATCGCCGAGCGAGTGCCGGTGACGGTCGGCGTGCAGGGGCAGGATCTGGTGCAGATCGTCAGCGGGGTGGAGCCCGGCCAGCAGGTCGTGGTCAGCGGCGGTGACCAGGTGCGCTCCGGCGAGCGGTTGCGGTGACCCGCCGACCGGACGAGCCGCCAGGTGAGCCGGTCCAGGCGTCGGCCGCCCAGGCGTCGGCCGCCCAGGCGTCGGCCGCCCAGGCGTCGGCCGCCCAGGCGTCGGCCGCCCAGGCGTCGGCCGCCCAGGCGTCGGCCGCCCAGGCGTCGGCCGCCCAGGCGTCGGCAGGTCCTGCGGGACGGCGGGCGGAGCGGTCCGGGGTGGCGATCGAGGCAGTCGACCTGGTCCGGACGTACGGCCTGGGCGGGGCGTCGGTGACCGCGCTGCGCGGCGTCTCGCTGGCCATCGGTGCCGGTGACTACGTGGCGGTCGTCGGGCCGTCCGGATCGGGCAAGTCGACGCTGATGCACCTGCTCGGCGGCCTGGACCGGCCCACCGCCGGCCGGCTGGTGATCGGCGGTCGGGACGTGGCCGCGCTGGACGCGGCCGAGCTGGCCAGGTTGCGCAACGAGACCATCGGCTTCGTGTTCCAGTCCTTCCACCTGCTGCCCCGCACCTCCGCGGTCGACAACGTGGCGCTGCCGTTGGTCTACCGGGGGATCGGCGGCCGACGGCGGCGGGACCTGGCGGCGGCGATGCTGGGTCGGGTGGGCCTCGGGCACCGGCTGGACCACAGGCCCAACCAGCTCTCCGGCGGTGAACAGCAGCGGGTGGCGATCGCCCGGGCCCTGGTCACCGAGCCGGTGCTGCTCCTCGCCGACGAGCCGACCGGCAACCTCGACAGCGCCACCGGCGAGTCCGTGCTGACCCTGCTGGAGGAGTTGAACGCCGACTCCGGGGTGGCGTTGGTGCTGGTCACCCACGACCAGGAGGTGGCGGCGCGGGCGCACCGGCAGATCGTCATGCGGGACGGGAGGATCGTGACCCCGGCGGCCGCGCCCGGGGCGCGGCGGCGGCCTGAGATAGTAGACCCCGCTCCCAGCGCGGAGCCCCGACGAGCGTCCGGAAGCGACTCGGGGCACCCGTCCGGTGGCTCCGGTGGCGCCGCCGGAGCCACCGGACGCCGCGGAGGCTCCGGTGACGGCTCCGCGAGCGTCTCGGGGAGCGGGTCGTGAGGCTCGCCGAGGCATGGCGGGTCGCGCTCGACGCCCTGGCGGCGAACCGGCTGCGCAGCATGCTCACCATGCTCGGCGTGGTGATCGGGGTGGCCGCCGTGGTGGTGCTGGTCGCCATCGGCAGCGGCGCCAAGCGCGAGGTCGAGCAGCAGGTCGAGGGGCTGGGGTCGAACCTGCTCGTCGTGGTGCCCGGCCGGCTCGACTTCGGCGCGGCACCGGCGGTCTCCCGGCTCTCCCTCGCCGACGTGGAGGCGGTGAACCGGATCGTCGGCGACCCGCGCCGGGTCGCGGTCACGGTCACCTCCGGCGAGACGGTACGCGCCGGCAACCGCTCGGCCTTCACCACCGTGCAGGGCGTGCTGGAGACCACCCCGGAGGTCTTCGTCCGGGACCTCGCGCGGGGCAGCTACCTGACTTCGTCCGATGTGGACACCAGTCGCCGGGTGGCGGTGCTCGGCGCCACCGTCGCCCGTACGCTCTTCGGCGACCGGGAGCCGGTCGGCCAGCAGGTCGCGATCGCCGGCGTACGGTTCCGGGTCGTCGGGGTCTTCGCACCGCTCGGCCAGAGCCTCGGGGTGGACCGGGACGGCGAGGTGCACATCCCGGTGACCGCCGCGCACCGGCTCTACGGCACCCAGCGGATCGACGGGATCGCCATCAAGGCGCCGGACCGGGACGAGATCGACGACCTCGGCGCCCGGGTCGTCGCCGAGCTGTCCCGGCGGCACCCGGAGACCGAGTTCAGCGCGGTGACCCAGGAGCAGATTCTCGGCGTACTCGGGGACATCCTCGGGGTGCTGACCGGGGTGCTCGCCGCGATCGCCGGGATCTCGCTGCTGGTCGGCGGCGTCGGGGTGTCCAACATCATGCTGGTCTCGGTGCGCGAGCGGACCCGGGAGATCGGGCTGCGCAAGGCGGTCGGTGCCCGGCCCCGGGACATCGGGATCCAGTTCCTGCTGGAGGCGGTGCTGCTGACCGCGCTCGGCGGGGTGCTGGGGATGGGGCTCGGGATCGGCGCCGCACTGCTGGTCGCCGCGCTCTCCCCGGTGCCGGCGGTCGTCACCTGGTGGTCGCTGGCGCTGTCGTTCGGGGTCTCGGCGGCGGTCGGAATCGTCTTCGGGGTGGTCCCGGCGCAGCGGGCCGGGCGACTGGACCCGGTGGTGGCGCTGCGCGCCGAATGACGGGCGCACGGGTCCCGTTGCCGACGGGCGCACGGAATCACCCCGGATGGGTGAAGGCTGCCGTTTCCCATCCGTGAACCGGTGCGCCAAGGATGATCAAATGCCCGAAGGGATCGCGCCGGTCACAGCCGCCCCGTTACCGTACTGGTAACACGCGCGTAGCCTGCGGCGCGGAAGGATCCCGCCGGGTGGCACGCGCCGGGGAATGGGATGGGTTGGTGAGCCATGGCAGGATCACCACAGTCGGACGGCCGGATGCCGGAGGTCAGGTTCCTGACCGTCGCCGAGGTGGCGACGCTCATGCGGGTCTCGAAGATGACGGTCTATCGGCTGGTGCACTCCGGCGAGCTGACCGCCGTAAGGGTCGGCCGCTCGTTCCGGGTGCCGGAGCACGCCGTGCACGAGTACCTGCGCGGTGCCTTTCAGGAGACGGCCTGACGGCTGATCCGCGACGTCGGGACGGCCGGCGGAGCGCTTCGGGCGCTTCGTCGCGGGGGCGCTTTGGCCCGGCCGACGGCCGAGGGATAGTCTGGACCGCGACCGTGGCCACGTGCCGACATGGGCGAGAGCCCGTCGTGCCGCCCCGGTCCGTTGTCCAGCTCGGTAGCCGGCTTCACCTCCGGGTGGTGTCGGCCCGACCAGCACGTCGCATCAGAAGGGCTGTCGTATGGGCTCGGTGGTCAAGAAGCGCCGCAAGCGCATGGCCAAGAAGAAGCACCGCAAGCTGCTGCGCAAGACGCGCGTCCAGCGTCGCCGTCTCGGCAAGTGACCCCGGCCGGGCGCCTGCCCGGCCGGCGGTGAGCCGGTCAGCTGTCGACCTTCGGAGGCCCACGTGACCACGTCACGGCGGTCCGGGCCCGGCCCGGGTCGTCCCGTGCGGAGCGCGAGGTGACCCCCGGTAGCACCCCGGGTGCGCCGGGGGTCGTCGTGGTGACCGGGGTGAGCCGATTCCTCGGCGCCCACGTCGCGGCGCGGCTCGTCGCCGACGACCGGATAGCCCGCGTCATCGGCCTCGACGTGCACGAACCGGCGGCCGAGATCGCCGGCCTGCTCGACGGTGTGGAGCGGGTCCGGGCCGACGCCGGGTCGGTGAGCACCATCATCGACGATCTCGGTGCCGACGCCGTCGTGCACCTGGCGCTGGTCAGCGCCGCCGATCCGCAGCACGGCGGCCGGGCGGCGATGAAGGAACAGAACGTCATCGGCACGATGCAGTTGCTCGCCGCCGCGCAGCGGGCGCCCCGGTTGCGCAAGCTGGTCGTCCGGTCGTCGACCGCCGCGTACGGGGCGTCGTTCCAGGATCCGGCGGTCTTCACCGAGGACACCGAGCCCCGCGCGGTGCCGCGCGGCGGTTTCGCCCGGGACATCCTTGACATCGAGGGGTACGTCCGCGGCTTCCGGCGCCGCCGCCCCGACGTCACCGCCACCGTGCTGCGCTTCGCGCCTGTCATCGGCTCGATGGCGAACACCACCCTGACCCGCTATTTCGCCCAGCCCGTGGTGCCGACCGTGCTCGGGCGCGACCCGCGGCTCCAGTTCGTGCACTTCGACGACGTGCTGGAGGTGCTGCACCGGTCGGTGGTGGCGGAGCATCCCGGCACCTTCAACGTCGCCGGTCCCGGGGTGCTGGCCCTCTCCCAGGCGATCCGTCGGGCCGGCCGGATCGCCGTACCGGTGGCGGAGCCCGGTCTCTCCGGCGCCGCCGGGCTCGCCCGGGTGCTGGGCTTCGGGCGCTACGGACTGGATCAGGTCGACCTCTTCGTGCACGGCCGCGTTGTCGACACCACCAGCCTGACCAGGGAGTACGGTTTCACCCCGCGCTCCACCGCCGCCGCCTTCGACGAGTTCATCGCCAGCCATCGGGACGGCGCGGTCCTCGGCCCGGAGCAGCTCCGGCGCGCCGAGCAGGCAATTCTGGACGGCATCCGGCAGACCCGCGCCACCATCCGGGAGCGGATCGGCCAGCTCGCCGCGATCGACGGCGCGCCGGCCAACCCCGCTGGCGGCGACTTCGGCAACCCCTCGGGCGGTGGCTCGACCGACCGCTCCGGCGATGGCGCGGTCACCCCCTCGGGCGGCCGGTCGGGCAGCGGCGATGTGCCGGCGAAGCGGGGCCGGCGATGAACGCCGAGGTCAGCGCCAACGGAAGCGGAAACGTCGACGGCAACGGGAACGGCGTGGCCGCCGGCCGGCGGTACGGCGTACCGCCGGAGGAGGGGGTCGCCGAGCTGGGCGGTGCGACGCGGCGCAACGGGCACGTGCCCGGACCGGTCGACCCGGCGGTGGCCGACCGGCCGGGTGACGTCTGGGACCGGCGGGTCGCCGCCGGGCTGGCCTTCCTGCGCCGGCGCCTCTCCGGCCAGTACGAGGTCGACGAGTTCGGCTTCGACCCCGAGTTGACCGACCAGGTCTTCCATCCGGTGCTCCGCCGGCTCTACCGCGACTGGTTCCGCACCGAGGTCTTCGGCGTGCACCACCTGCCGGTGCACGGTGCCGGGCTGGTGGTGGGCAACCACTCCGGCACGGTGGCGATGGACGCGCTGGTGCTGTCGGCGGTGCTGCACGACCAGCACCCCGAGCACCGCTACCTGCGGCTGCTCGGTGCGGACCTGGTCTTCCGGATGCCGGTCGTCTCCGAGCTGGTCCGCAAGACCGGCGGCACGGTCGCCTGCACCCCGGACGCCGAGCGCCTGCTCGCCGGGGGTGAACTGGTCGGCGTCTTCCCCGAGGGCTTCAAGGGCATCGGCAAGCTCTACGCCGACCGCTACAAGCTGCAACGGTTCGGCCGGGGCGGCTTCGTCTCCGCTGCGCTCCGCACCGGCACGCCGATCATCCCGGTGGCGATCGTCGGTGCCGAGGAGTCGTATCCAATGCTCGCCGACATCAAGCCGCTGGCCCGGCTGCTGAAGCTGCCGTACTTTCCGGTGACGCCGACCTTTCCCTGGCTCGGCCCGCTCGGCGCGGTGCCGCTGCCCAGTAAATGGCTGATCGAATTCTGCCCGCCGATTCCCACCGACCACATGGTCGACTCCGCCGACGATCCGCTGGTCGTCTTCAACCTCGCCGACCAGGTACGCGAGACCATCCAGCACACCCTGCACCAGTTGCTGGAGCGGCGCCCCGACCCGTTCGGCCCCTGACCGGTCGGCGTCGGCCGTCGCCCGGTCGGCGTCGGTGCTCAGCGGGCGCGACGGCGACGCATCGCCAGGCCGGCTGTGATCGCTCCGGCCGCCAGCCCGGCGGCGACGGTCGACGGCACGGCGATCCGGGCCGCCTTCCGGCCGGTCCGGAAGTCGAACACCGACCAGCCGTGGGTCCGGGCGTGCCGCAGCAGCGTGCCGTCCGGGTTGATCGCCACCGCCCGACCGACGGCGGAGAGCATCGGCAGGTCGTTGGCGGAGTCGCTGTACGCGGCGCAGCGGTCGAGTTCCAGCCCCTCCACAGTGGCGAGCTGGACCACCGCGTCCGCCTTGGCGGGCCCGTGCATCAGGTCGCCGACCAGCCGGCCGGTGTACGCGCCGTCACGGATCTCGGCGACCGTGCCGATCGCCCCGGTCAGCCCGAGCCGGGCCGCGATGATCCGGCCGATCTCCACCGGGGCCGCGGTGACCAGCCAGACCCGCTGGCCGGCGTCGAGGTGCTGCTGGGCCAGGGCCCGGGTGCCGGTCCAGATCCGGGGCGCCATCAGCTCGTCGAAGATCTCCTCGGTGAGGCGTTCGACGTCCTCGACCCGCCACCCCGCGACGAAGGCCAGCGCCGCCTCCTTGACCCGGGACATGCTCCCGACGTGTTCGACGGCGAGCACCCGGAACCGGAGCTGCTGCCAGGCGAACCGGGCCAGGTCGCCCGTGGTGAGGTAGTTGCGCGCCGCCAGGCCGCGGGCGAACCAGTAGATGGAGGCGCCCTGCATCATCGTGTTGTCCACGTCGAAGAAGGCGGCGGCGCGGGGGTCGGTCCGGGCCGGGTCCGCCGGGGCGGCCTGTGCCCCGGCATCCGCCCACCCCGCGGTGTGACCGCGGTCGTCGGTGCTGACCGTCACCTTGCGGGACCAGGCCACGCGGAAACCTCCTCGCTGGGCGTACAGAGCGAGGGTAGCCGGATCGGCCGGGGTGCAGCCGTGCTCTGGGCCCGAGAGCCGCCCGTCCGAGCGCCTCCTGCCGAGGTCAGCCCGTGGTCCGATGCACCGGTTCGGCGGTGGTCCGCCCGTCGCGTACCGGCGGCGGCTGTTCCTGGCTCGGCGTGGGATCGGGCAGCCGGGGCGCCGAGGTCCGCTCCGGGTCGCGGGGCGGCTCCGCCGGGGTACGGGTGCCGCCGTCGTCCTCGGCCGACGGGGACGAGTCCGGCAGGGTGCCGGCGGGTCCGCGTCTGGTCGGGCAGGCCTGGGGGAGCGGCCCGATGGAGTCGTGCCGGCCGGTCGCGCCGGCGCCGCAGGCGAGCGCGTCCCGGAGTTCGTCGGAGCGGGTCTGCACGGCGTCGAGCAGCACCAGCGAGGCGTTGGCCCGGCTGCGGGTGGCCCGGGTGGTGTCCTCGAAGAGTCGGACGAGCTGGGGTCGCTGCTGGCGGAGGAAACTGTCCACGGCGTCGAGCGCGGCCGGATCCTGGCGCTGCACCGCCGCGCTGGTCAGCAGCTTGATGCCCTGCCGGGTGTCGTCGTCCATGTCCTTGAGGACGTCGGAGAAGTCGTAGCTCTGGCCGCCGACCGCGACCGCCTCGGCGAGTCGGGTCCGGGCGAAGTCGAGGAAGAGCTGACCACGGCTGAGGTCGGAGCTGGCCAGGGCGAGCTGGGCCCGCTCGGTGTGCCGCTTCATGCCGTAGAGGGCGTCGCCGGGCACGGCGTTCTCGCTGGCGGCGGACATCCCGGAGACCGCGATCGCGCCGGCGGCGACCCCGATGACGACGGCGCCCCGGGCACGAGCCCGGGTCCGCGCACCCCGGAAGGCCGGCTGACCGACCCGGCGACCGGCGGGTTGAGCGCCGCCGTCGACGATTGCATCGTCGGCGGCGGTCGTCCCGATCCCCTCCCGTTCGGCGGTGGCGACCAGCATGGCGCGCAGGCCGGCGCGGAAGTCGGGGTCGACCTCGGCACCGGTCTGGGCTTCCGGGCTCGACGGGATGTCCCGGAGCCGTTGCCCGAGCGCCAAGGGCTCCGCGAGGTCGCTGTCGACCCGGGACCGGATGTGGTGGCGACGGCCGCCGGTGGCCTCGTCGAGTAGTTGCGCGAAGCGCTCGGCGCGCTGGCGGTCGAAGGGCTTCCAACTCACCGCCGACACCTCCTTCGCTGGTCGCGACGCTGCGGTCGGCGTCGTCGTCTCGCCGTCCGGGTACGACGGTGGCTGACTTCAGGACCAGGCGCGGGCAGGAGTGCCCACGGTCGGATCCGCTCTCCGACCTGCCGGCCGGCCGGTTGTCGGGCCAACCACTGGTCGCACCCGGACAAACGGTCGGCGGGGCCCGCGGGTTACGGGCCGCTGCCGGCAAATATTACGAAGAGTGAGCGGAGTCACGGAGGCGTGGCGATGCCCGGAGCGACGCCTCACGGCTGGAATCCGTCGGGTAGCAACCGGGCCAGCGCCCGCACCGCGCGGTACTGCAGAGCCTTGATCGCGCCCTCGTTCTTTCCCATCGCCTGGGCCGTCTCGGCGACCGAGAAACCCTGTAGGAAGCGGAGAACGATGCATTCCTGCTGCTCCGGGTTGAGCTGCTTGACGGCGGTCAGCAACGCGACATTCGTGATGTGCTCGACGACCGCCGCCTCCGGGCTCCCCTCCGGCCCGCGATCCTCGCGGTCCGCATCCAATACGTCACCCGTAGTAACTTCGAGGCGGTAGCGGCCGGACTTGAAGTGGTCCGCGACCAGGTTCCGGGCGATCGTCACCAGCCAGGCACCGAGGTCGCGGCCCTGCCAGGTGAAGCTGCCGATCCGCTTCAGGGCGCGCAGGAAGGTGTCCGAGGTCAGGTCTTCGGCGAGCTGCCGGTTGCCGACCCGGAAGTAGACGAACCGGAACACCGTGTCGACGTACCGGTCGTAGATGAGGCCGAACGCCTCCGCCTCGCCGGCCTGGGCCCGCTCGACCAGCGCCCACACCTCGCGGCCCGGGTCGGAGGGACCCGGTCGGGCCGGGAAGCCGGTCGGGGAACCTCCGCCGGAGCGGGACTCCTCGGCGACCGGTACGACCGGGAGGATCGCGGTCTCGCTCTCGGCCATGTCCGGCCGGGGACCGGTCTCGGCGGGTAACGAGCCGGAACCCGGCTGTGCCGGCATGGCCGGTCGGGTCGGGCTGGCCACCCGCCCGCCGACCGGTCGGGCGTTTCCACCGGGCGTGCTGTGCCGGGTCGGCGTCTCGTTCGGGTGCGGCCGGTTCCGGATCCGCTTCGAGCCGCCGTCGTCCCGGACCGCCAGGCTCAACATGTCGTCCATGGAGACGCGAAGCCGGTCCAGGCCCGCGGTGAGGGCGAGCCGGCTGTTGCGGAGCTTGCCGCCGGTCGTACCGTCGATCCCGCCGGCTGCCCGGTGGACGTATCCGTAGGCGCTCACCGCGGGGTCTCCGTCCCCGATGGCGGGATCCGCGGACCCGGTTCGTTCCTCACGCTCACTGGACCTCCCCCGGCCGGCCGAGGTCGCGGGACGGGTTGCCGGGACCCGCCCGCGATGGTGGCCGTGCCCGCGCCGGAGGCGGCGCGATCCGGCACGGTGGTTCCGGGGTGCGCCGGATGACGGCACACGCCCCACAGCTGCTGATGCAGTGCTTTCACAGGCACGGCGGCCTCCTCGGGCTGAGGGGTGTCGACTCACGGCAAAAGGGGTGAGCCGACCCGAGTGATGATAGGGCCAACGTCACCCATGTGCGGCAAGTCCGTTACACAGAGCCAAAGTATTTCCGGATGCCACCCGAACGGGGCGGACAAGCTGTCCGTTGTCGGATGCCTGACACTTAATCGGCAAGGGCCCTGAGCAGGGAAAACGTGGGGACACGCCAATGCGCGACAGGCCTTGGGCGTGCCGCTTCAGACATGTTAGAAGGAGAGAACCGTCCGGGACGTCAATATCCGAAACCCGTTACGGTCTCGTCGGACGGTACCCCGGGTCCACCGCAAAGTCGAGGGAAGTTCCACGGTCGGGGATGCGTCAGCCCGACCCGGAGAAGGCGTCCGGACCGGTCCGGAAATGGCCGGTCGGGCGCCCGGCGAAACGCTGGACGGCACGAGTACGCGCCCGGCCCGGCCCTGTGCCAGACTCAGCGACCGTGCAGGATGGACCGGACAGCCCCGTCGAGCCACCCGCGGTCACCCTGGCCGACCGGGTACGCCTGGCCGCCACCAGCCGGCCCGACCACCCCGCGCTGCTCTGGCCGGACGGCGCGCTGAGCTGGGCCGAACTGGACGGTGCGGTGGACCGGGCCGCCGCCGCGCTCCGCGCCCGGTTCCCCGGCCCGACCGGCGCGCCGGGCCGGGTGGCGATCGCACTGGCCAACTCCGCCGAGTTCGCGGTGGCGTTCTTCGGCACCCAGCGGGCCGGACTGGTCGCCGTGCCGGTCAACCCGGCGCTGACCGGACCGGAACTGCGGCACATCCTGGCCGACTCGGCGGCCACGGTGCTCATCTGTACCGAGCAGGTCCGGGCGGCCGTCGAGGAGGTGCGCGTCGGCCTGCCCGCACTGGCCGAACTGCACACCGGCCTGCCGGACCCGCCGACCCTGCCGGACCCGCCGGCACCGGTGCCCGGTCCGATCGGGACCGATCCGGAGGCGGTGGCGGTGCTGCTCTACACCTCCGGCACCACCGGCGAACCGAAGGGCGCGATGCTCTCCCACCGGGCCCTGCTCGCCAACCACGAGCAGGTCGCCAGGATCGAGCCGCCGGTGGTCGGCCCCGACGACCGGGTGCTGCTCGCCCTACCGCTCTTCCACGCGTACGGGTTGAACGCCGGGCTGGGCGCGGTGGCGTACCACGGCGCGTGCGGGGTTCTCGTCGAGCGGTTCGACGCGGCAGCCGTGCTGGAGACGATCGCCCGGCACCGGGTGAGCGTGCTGGTCGGCGTACCGTCGATGTTTCTCGGTTGGACGATGTTGCCGGAGGCGCCGGCGGCGGCCGGGGTGCCTGCCGGTCCGGCGCTGCGCGCCGCGATGGCCTCGGTACGGGTCGCCATCTGCGGCGCCGCCCCGCTGGCAGTCGGCGGTGCGACCCGGTTCGCCGAGGCGACCGGCCGGCGGATCCAGGTCGGCTACGGCCTGACCGAGACCGCTCCGGTGCTGACCACGACGCTCTCCGGTCCGGTGGCGAAGCCGAACTCGATCGGCCGGCCCATCCCCGGCGTCGAACTGCGGCTCGTCGCCGCCGACGGCGAGGAGTTGTGGCGGGACGGCTCCGTCACCGGCCCGGACGAGGCCGAGGAGGACGCCGACGAGCCCGGCCTGGAGTTCTCCTCGCCCGGCACCGACCCCGGCCAGATCGTCGTCCGGGGCGCGAACCTCTTCTCCGGATACTGGCCGGACGGGCGTGGCGGCCCGGACCCGGAGGGCTGGTGGCGGACCGGTGACGTGGCGTACGCCGACGAGGGTGGCGATCTCTTCCTGGTGGACCGGCTCGACGAGTTGATCCTGGTCAACGGCTTCAACGTCTATCCGCAGGAGGTCGAGCGGGTGCTCGGCGCGCATCCGGAGGTGCTCGAGTCGGTGGTGGTCGGCGTACCGCATCCGGTGGCCGGCGAGGCGGTCGCCGCGTACGTCGTACGGGCCCCGCGGAGCACGGTCTCGGCCGAGGAGCTGGCCGGGCACTGCGCCCGCAGCCTGGCCCGGTTCAAGTGCCCGAGCAGGATAGAGTTCGTCGAGTCCCTGCCGCTCTCGGCGATCGGCCGGGTACGCAGATCGGTGGTCCGGCTTCGCGGCGACCAGGCTGCCCCGGGGCGCGATCAGCCACGAGTCGTGAGGGGGCCCGAGTGACGGCGGTCGAGCCACGGTTGACCTTGATCACCCGGCCCGGATGCCATCTCTGTGAGGTGGCCCGGGAGGCGATCGGCCGGGTGGCGGCGGTCACCGGTGACCGGTGGACCGAGGTGGACGTCACCGGCGATCTGGAGCTGGAGCGGGACTACGGCGACCGGCTGCCCGTGGTGCTGCTCGACGGCCGCGAGCACGGCTACTGGCGGGTCGAGGAGGAGCGGCTGCTCCGGGACCTGACCGCGCCGCGCGGCTGACCGCGTATCGTGCTCGGATGCGCGAGCACCTCGTCTGGGACTGGAACGGGACCCTGCTCGACGACCTGACCCTGGTCGTCGCCGCCACCAACGTCGCCCTGGCCGGTGCCGGCGGGCCTGCGGTGACCGCCGAGGAGCACCGTACGCAGTTCCGTCGGCCGATCGCCGACTACTACGCCGAGGTGCTGGGCCGGGTGGTGGATGTCGAGGAGTTCGGCCGGCTGGACCAGCTCTTCCACGAGGCGTACCGGGTCGGGCTGGCCAGTTGCGAGCTGGCCGCCGACGCCACCGTCGCGATCTCCTCCTGGACCGGCACCCAGTCGCTGCTGTCGATGTGGTTCCACGACGAACTGGTGCCGGCGGTCGACCGGTACGGGCTGACCGCCAGCTTCGGCCGGATCGACGGGCTCCGTGGCACCGTCGGCGGCGAGCGGAAGGCCGCGCACCTGGCCCGGCATCTGGCGGCGGCGGGGGTCACCGGGGAGTCCACCGTGCTGATCGGCGACTCGGTCGACGACGCCGAGGCGGCCGACTCGGTAGGCGCCCGCTGTGTCCTCTACACCGGCGGTTTCACCGATGCGGCCCGGCTGCGCGTCGGTGGCTGGCCGGTTGCCGACTCGCTCACCGAGGCCGTCGCCCTCGCCGCCAAGCTCGACTGACCTGCTCCCGCGCAGTCGACTCCGGTGCAGTCGACTCCGGTGCAGTCGACTCCGGTGCAGTCGACTCCGGTGCAGTCGACTCCGGTGCAGTCGACTCCGGAAGCGGCCGGGTCAGCCGCGCAGGTAGGCCAGGACGGCGAGCACGCGCCGGTGCTGCTCCTCGTCCGGCGGCAGCTGAAGCTTCGTGAAGATGTTCCGGACGTGCTTCTCGACCGCACCGTCGCTGACCACCAGGGTCCGGGCGATGGCGGTGTTCGACCGCCCCTCGGCCATCAGCCCGAGCACCTCCCGCTCGCGCGGGGTCAGCTCCCGCAGCGGGTCGTCGCGGCGGCGACGGACCAGCAGTTGGCCGACCACCTCCGGATCGAGCACGGTGCCGCCGGCGGCGACCCGGCGTACGGCGTCGAGGAACTCGTCGATCGCCGCCACCCGGTCCTTGAGGAGATAGCCGATGCCGCCCCCGGCGGCGCCGCCGCTCGGCTTGACCGTGGCGAGCAGGTCGTCGGCGTACGACACCTCGACGTACTGGGAGAGCACCAGGATCGGGGTGCGGGGCACCCGCCGCCGGGCCTCCACCGCCGCCCGCAGCCCCTCGTCGGTGTGCGAGGGCGGCATCCGGACATCCACGATCGAGACGTCGGGGCGGTGCGTGACGATGGCCTCGACCAGCGTCTCGCCGTCACCGACCGCGGCCACCACCTCGTGGCCCTGCTCGCTCAGGAGGCGGACCAGGCCCTCCCGGAGCAGCACCGCGTCGTCGGCGATCACTACGCGCATGACGTTGTCTACCACTGCCGCTCCCTCCGGCGACCGCCCGGTGCCGGGTCCGCCCGCCGTGGCGGTGCCGGGTCCGCCCGCCGTGGCGGGTCGGCCTGCCGCGTCGGGGTTGCTCAGCACGGCAACTCGGCGCGGATCTCGGTCGGCCCGCCGGGCGGGCTGAGCACGGTGAAGGTGCCGTCGTTGGCGCGTACCCGGTCGGCGAGCCCGGTCAGGCCGTGCCCCTTGGAGAGGTGCGCGCCGCCCTCGCCGTCGTCGATCACCACGATCCGCAGGGCCCGTTCCTCCCGGGTCACCGTCAACCAGCACTCGGTGGCCCGGCTGTGCTTGGCGACGTTGGTGAGCGCCTCGGCCACCACGAAGTACGCGGTGGACTCGATCGCCGGGTCGGGGCGCCCCTCACGGGTGCCGAGCCGGGGGTCGACGGCGAGTTCGACCGGGATCAGTCCGCGACCGGCGAGCGCCGCCAGCGCGCTGGGCAGGCCACGGTCGACCAGGATCGGCGGGGCGATGCCCCTGGAGAGCGCGCGCAGCTCGGCGAGGGTGTCCCGGGTCTGGGCGAGGGCCTCGCCGAGGGTCTGTCGGGCGGCGGCCGGGTCGGAGTCGAGCTGCTGCTGTGCCCGGCTCAGGTCCATGGCCAGCCGGACCAGCCGCTGCTGCGGCCCGTCGTGGATGTCCCGTTCCAGCCGCCGTAGCGCGGTGGCCTCCGCGGAGACGGCGGCCCGCTTCTGCTCCTCCAGCACGGTGATCCGGTTGCGCATCTCCGCCACGCCGGTGAGCAGGGCACGGGAGAGCCCGGCCTGCATCAGGGCGCAGCCGCGGACCACCACCGGAAGGGTGATCAGGAAGAAGACCCCGCAGGCGGTGTAGAGGCCGATCCGGGCACCGGCGGTGTCGCCGACCCCGAGCAGTTCGGGCAGGCCCTGGTCCTCGGAGCCGTACGGGATCGTCCAGTCGTACGCCCAGTAGAGCGAGCCGCCGAGGGCGCCGGCCCACCAGATTGTGGTGATCACGAAGGTGCCGGTGGCGACCACCAGCCGGACCCAGCCGTGGGCGAGGTCGAGCCAGGACTGGGGGTCGGCGATCGGGGTGAGGATCCGCCGCCAGGCACCGGCCCCGGGCTGCGGGGTGCGGTAGTTCGGGCGTACCCGGGGCTGCCGGAGCACCGACGGGATCTGCAGCCGCTCGATGTCGGCGAAGCCGCGGGCGGCGTAGAGGGTGCCGGCCAGGATCGGCAGCCCGGTCACCGTCACCGCGAGCCCGGCGCTGAGCGCGACTCCGGTGACCAGCACGACGAAGCTCGCCAGCGCGAGGGGGAAGCCGACGAGGACGTAACCGGAGTCGATGGCGAGCTGCCGGAGCATGCTGCGGCCGGCGCCGGGCTCGGCGTCGGCGGCCAGGCCGGTGGCGGTGGTCGTGGTCATGTTCTCGACGCTAGGCATCGGCGCGGTCGGTCCCCATCCCATCGGCTGGCCTCTTCACGGTAGGGCTGTCCCCACCCGGTCCGGAATCCGCGCCCGTGGCGCTCGCCTGGGTGACAGGGGACGATATCCGGTGTCCGGGAATCCGGTACGTCCCGGGAGATTGTCGCCGAATGCAATGGTGGAGTGGAGTAAATCCATGGGCGGATCGCGATTGCCGCGACGCCCCGAAAGTACAGGCCAGGCGGCCGGCGCGGTGGTGGCGAGTTGGTCAGATAAGTCGGACTTAGGTAATAATCGCCGTGACGGCTCCGGTTGGGTCGCTCAACTGATCTTGTATGTGGAGGCCCAGGTGTGGCGTTATCGCGGTCTGTCAAGATCGCGATTTGTGCGTGTCTTCACAAGCGCCTACTCTGGCAGTCGGACGAGCCCTGCTAGCACAGCCGGTCACCACGGTCGCGAGCGGGTGCCCCGAGGTGACCCGCCGCGCCGGCTGGTCCAGGATCGCATGGCACGGAGTCGCATGAGTCAGCACCGCCCGATAGGCACGCCCGGCCGCGCCGGTGCCGTGCCGGCGCTTCCGGATCTCCCCGAGGCGACGGTCGCCAGACTCCCCGAATACCTCC
Source organism: Plantactinospora sp. WMMC1484 (assembly GCF_049315195.1). Taxonomy (NCBI): domain Bacteria; kingdom Bacillati; phylum Actinomycetota; class Actinomycetes; order Micromonosporales; family Micromonosporaceae; genus Plantactinospora; species Plantactinospora sp. WMMC1484. Next base: position 532,292 of record NZ_CP186055.1, on the reverse strand, counting down.
GTGCCCTGCACAATCTCGCCGAAACCGGCAACGACACGGTCTCCAGCGAGGAGCTGGCGGCGGCCGCCGGGGTCAACTCGGCGAAGCTCCGCAAGGATCTCTCCCAACTCGGCTCGTACGGCACCCGTGGCGTCGGCTACGACGTCGCCCTCCTGGTCGACCAGATCGAGTTCGTGCTCGGGCTCACCCAGTGTCGGGCGGTCGCCCTGGTCGGTGTGGGTAATCTCGGTCACGCGCTCGCCGGGTACGCGGGCTTCGCCGGCCGGGGCTTCCGGATCGCCGCGCTCTTCGACGCGGATCCGGCACGGCTCGGCGAGGAGATCAACGGGCTGGTCGTCCGGCACATCGACGAGCTGCCGCAGGTGGCCGCCGAGGAGGGCATCTCGATCGGCGTGATCGCCACTCCGGCCGGCGCCGCGCAGACCGTCACCGACCAGCTCGTCGCCGCTGGGGTGACCAGCATCCTCAACTTCGCGCCCTGCGTGCTGACGGTGCCGGACGGGGTCGACGTCCGCAAGGTCGACCTCGCCATCGAGCTCCAGATCCTCTCCTTCCACGAGCACCGCAAGGCGGCGCTGACCGGGCTGCCAGCCCGGGCCGGCTCCGGGCTCACCCCGCCGGGCGCCGCGCGGGGCGCGGCGAACGGCGCCACCCACGGTGGCTCCGGAGCGGCAGGGCTGACGGCGCTGCCGGGTGGGCTCGCCGCCACCGGCACCACCGAGGCAACGCCCACCGGGGCACTCCGGTCGACGAACGCGGAGGCGATCGGCTCATGAACCTGCTCGTCGTCGGTGCGTCGCACCGCACTGCGCCGGTCGCCATCCTGGAGCGGCTGGCCGTCTCCGGCAGCGAGCTGCCGGAGACGATCGCCAAGCTGCTCGCCCAGCCCTACGTCGGCGAGGCGGTCGTCGTCTCGACCTGCAACCGGGTCGAGGTCTACGCCGCCGTCACCGGCTTCCACGGTGGGCTGGGAGACATCTGCGCGGTGCTGGCCGGACGCGCCGGTGCCGCCCCGACCGAGCTCGCCAACCACCTCTACGTGCACTACGACGGGGCGGCGGTCCAGCACGCCTTCCGGGTCGCCGCCGGGCTCGACTCCATGGTGGTCGGCGAGGCGCAGATCCTCGGCCAGCTCCGCGACGCCTACCACGCGGCGGGTGAGGCCGACGCGCCCGGCCGGCTGCTGCACGAGCTGATGCAGCAGGCGCTCAGGGTGGGCAAGCGGGCACACGCCGAGACCGACATCGACCGGGCCGGGCAGAGCGTGGTCAGCGCCGCGCTCGACCTGGCCGCCGGGCACCTCGGCGGCCAGGTCGAGGGTCGTCCGGCGCTGGTGGTCGGGGCCGGCTCGATGGGTGCGTTGGCCGTGGCGACCCTCGGCAAGCGGGGCGCCGGCCCGGTGGGGATCAGCAATCGCGGTCACGACCGCGCGCTCCGGCTGGCCGAGGCGTACGGCGCCACGGCGGTGCCGATCGCCGAGCTTGCCGACGCCCTATCCACAGTGGACATAGTAGTCGCCGCGACAGCGTCGATCGAACCGGTCCTCACCCGGGAAACCGTGGCCGGGGCACTGCGCGCGCGTGGCGCCGACCAGCCCGATCCACTGGTCCTGCTCGACCTCGCCGTACCCCGGGACATCGAGCCGGCGGTCGCCGAGCTGCCCGGCGCGGTGGTGATCGACATCGACGGGCTGGCCGCCGCCCAGCCGGTCGGCCCGGCCGCCGTCGACACCGCGGCCGTGACCCGGATCGTCGACACCGAGGTCGAGGCGTTCCTCACCTGGCTGCGCGGCGCGGACGTCGCGCCGACCGTGGCGGCGCTGCGGGCCCGGGCCGACGAGGTGGTCACCGCCGAGCTGCGCCGACTCGCCCAGCGCCGGCCCGACCTCACCGACGACCAGCGCGCCGAGGTGAGCCACACCCTGCACCGGGTGGTGCAGCGGCTGCTGCACTCGCCGACGGTGCGGGTCCGGCAACTCGCCGCCGAGCCCGGTGGCGACCAGTACACGGCCCTGCTCCGGGAACTCTTCGACCTCGAGGTGCCGGGCACCTCACCGGCGGAGTCCGTGCCAGGGTTGACCGCGACCGAACTGGCCGGGGTACCGGCCGGCAACCGGTTGACCGGCCTGGCCGACCTGCCCGGCTTCGGTGACCGGCCAGCGCTCGGCGGGCGGGGGGAGCACGCCCCCGGCCAGGCCGAGCGGGCCGCCGCCCCGGTCTCCCGCGCCCCGGTGCCCCGACAGCAGTCCGGAGGAGAACGATGAGCGAGCGCACGCGAGGCGCCGGTGCCCCGCTCCGGCTCGGCACCCGGGGCAGCGCGCTGGCGCTCGCCCAGTCCCGGGGCGTCGCCGACGCGCTGACCGCGGCCACCGGCCGCGCGGTCGAACTGGTCGAGGTCGTCACGGCCGGCGACCGCTCCAGCGCCCCCGTGCACCGGCTGGGCGTCGGGGTCTTCGTCTCGGCACTGCGCGACGCGCTCGTCGCGGGGGAGATCGACTTCGCGGTCCACTCCTACAAGGACCTGCCCACCGCCGGCCAGGCCGGGCTGCACATCGCGGCGGTGCCACCCCGGGAGGATCCGCGCGACGCGCTTGTCGCCCGGGACGGCCGTACCCTGGCCGAGCTGCCGCCCGGCGCCACGGTCGGCACCGGGGCGCTGCGCCGGATCGCCCAGCTGCACGCGCTCGGGCTCCAGCTCACGGTGGTGCCCATCCGGGGCAACGTGGACACCCGGGTGCGCCGGGTACGCGGCCCGGAGGCGGATCTCGACGCGGTGGTGCTGGCCCGGGCCGGGCTGGTCCGGCTGGGCCGCGCCGAGGAGATCACCGAGACGCTCGACCCGATGCTGATGCTGCCGGCACCCGCCCAGGGCGCGCTGGCGGTGGAGTGCCGGCTCGACGACGCGGAGCTGGTCGAGCTGCTCGGCGCGCTCGACCATGCCCCGACCCGGGCCGCGGTCACCGCGGAACGGGCAATGCTCGCCACCCTGGAGGCCGGCTGCAGTGCGCCGGTCGCCGGGTACGCCGAACTCGCCGAAGGCGACGACGGCGACGAGATCTACCTGCGCGGGGCGGTGATCAGCCCGGACGGCACCCGTGAGGTCCGGCTGTCCCGCACCGGTACGCCCGCCGAGGCGACGGAGATCGGCAAGGCGCTCGCCGCCGAACTCCTCGACCGCGGCGCCGACTCGATCCTCGGGGCGCCTAGAGAATCGGGCGCGAGGACCCAGCATTTTGGAGCTACAGAATGATCGGCACCCGTAAGCCCGCAGGCCGCATCGCGTTCGTCGGGGCCGGACCCGGCGACCCGGGTCTGCTGACCCGCCGGGCGCACGACGCACTGGTCGACGCGGACCAGGTGGTATACGACCGCAGCGTTCCCGAGGCCCTGCTGACGGCCGTCAGGGCCGAGGCCAGGGAGGACGCCCAGTTCACCCCGGCCGAGGGGGCGCCGGGCGACGTGGCCAAGGTGCTGCTCTCGGCGGCCCGCTCGGGTCTGACCGCCGTGCACCTGGTCGCCGGTGACCCGTTCGGGCACGACGCCGTGGTCAAGGAGGTGCAGGCGGTGGCGCGTACCGCCGTGCACTTCGAGGTGGTGCCGGGGGTCGGCCAGGCCGAGGGGGTCGCCACCTACGCCGGGGTGCCGCTCTCGGGGGTACGCACCGCCGCCGACGTCGACGACGTCACCGCGATGGACTTCGAGGCGCTGGCGGCGGCGGTCAGCCGTGGTTCGCTGGCCCTGGCGGTGGACGCCGGTGACCTGGCCGCGATCCGGGACGGGCTGCTCGCGGTCGGGGTGGACGGCTCGACCGCGGTTGCGGTGACCGGCGACGGCACCGGCGAGACGCAGTACACCACCACCTCGACGGTGGACAGCTTCGTCGCCGCCGCGCTCGGCTTCACCGGCCGGGTGGTGCTGACCCTCGGTGCCGGTGTCCCGCACCGGGACAAGCTGAGCTGGTGGGAGAACCGCCCGCTCTACGGCTGGAAGGTGCTGGTGCCGCGCACCAAGGAGCAGGCCGGGGTGATGAGCGCCCGGCTCCGGGAGTACGGCGCCATCCCCTGCGAGGTGCCGACGATCGCGGTCGAGCCGCCGCGTACGCCGGCCCAGATGGAGCGGGCGGTCAAGGGCCTGGTCGACGGCAGGTACGCCTGGGTGATCTTCACCTCGGTCAACGCCGTCAAGGCGGTCTGGGAGAAGTTCGCCGAGCACGGGCTGGACGCCCGGCACTTCGGCGGTGTCAAGATCGCCTGTATCGGCGAGGCCACCGCCGACGCCGTCCGCGCGTTCGGCATCCAGCCGGAGCTGATCCCCGCCGGGGAGCAGTCCTCGGAAGGGCTGCTCGCCGAGTTCTCGCCGCACGACGAGATCCTCGACCCGGTCGGCCGGGTGCTGCTGCCGCGCGCCGACATCGCCACCGAGACCCTGGCCGCCGGGCTCACCGAGCGGGGCTGGGAGGTCGACGACGTGACCGCCTACCGGACCGTGCGGGCGGCGCCGCCGCCGGCCGAGATCCGGGACGCGATCAAGTCCGGCGGCTTCGACGCGGTCCTCTTCACCTCCTCCTCGACCGTGCGCAACCTGGTCGGCATCGCCGGCAAGCCGCACGCCCGGACGGTGGTGGCGGTGATCGGCCCGAAGACGGCGGAGACGGCCACCGAGTTCGGCCTGCGGGTGGACGCCCAGCCGGCGCACGCCTCCGTGCCGGACCTGGTGGAGGCGCTGGCGTCGTACGCGGTGGAGCTGCGCGAGAAGCTGGCGGCGATGCCGGCCAAGCAGCGCCGGGGCTCGAAGGTGCAGGGCCCGACCGCACTGCGGTTCCGGTAATCTCTGTCGGATCTGTGTAGCACCATTGAAGCTGAGATCCGCTCGATCCTGCGGCACCATCGATCCTGAGGCACCATCGGTTACGGGGCCAGGGGCGGCGCGGGGCCGCCGACGGTCCCGGCGACCCGGCGGACGCCGGGCCGCGCGTCGGCCGGGCCGGCCGTGAAGGAGTGGTCATGTCGTATCCCGAGATCCGCCCGCGCCGGTTGCGTCGGTCTCCGGCGATCCGCCGGCTGGTCGAGGAGACCCGGGTCGCCCCGGCCGAGCTGGTGCTGCCGATGTTCCTCAAGGAGGGGTTGACCGAGCCGAGGCCGATCGCCTCGATGCCGGGCGTGGTGCAGCACTCCCGGGAGTCGCTGCGCAAGGCGGCGGCCGAGGCGGTGCACGCGGGCGTCGGCGGGATCATGCTCTTCGGGGTGCCGCTCCGCAAGGACGAGACCGGCTCCGGCGGCACCGACCCGGACGGCATCCTCAACGTGGGGATCCGGGACGTGATCGCCGAGGTCGGCGACGCCACGGTGGTGATGAGCGACCTCTGCCTGGACGAGTTCACCTCGCACGGGCACTGCGGGTTGGTCGCCCCGGACGGCACCGTCGACAACGACGCCACCCTGACCGCGTACGCCGGGATGGGGGTGGCGCAGGCCGAGGCCGGCGCGCACGTGGTCGGGCCCTCCGGGATGATGGACGGTCAGGTCGGGGTGGTCCGCCGGGCCCTGGACGCCGCCGGGCACGCCGACACCGGCATCCTGGCGTACGCGGTGAAGTACGCCTCCTCGTTCTACGGCCCGTTCCGGGACGCGGTGGAGTCGTCGTTGCAGGGCGACCGGCGCAGCTACCAGCAGGATCCGGCCAACCTGCGCGAGTCGCTCCGCGAGGTCCGCCTCGACGTCGCCGAGGGCGCCGACATGGTGATGGTCAAGCCGGCCCTGCCCTACCTCGACGTGCTCGCCGCCGTCCGGGCCGAGGTGGAGGTGCCGGTCGCCGCCTACCAGATCTCCGGGGAATACGCGATGGTCGAGGCGGCCGCCGCCAACGGCTGGATCGACCGGGAACGCGCCGTCCTGGAGACCCTGACCTCGATCCGCCGGGCGGGTGCGCAGATCATCCTCACCTACTGGGCGGTGGAGGCGGCCCGGATGCTCCGCGACCGCTACTGAGCCGCCGCCGCACCGTCACGGGTTCCCGGTCCCGCTCCCCGGTCGGTATCGGGCCGGTCCCGCTCCCCGGTCGGTATCGGGCCGTCGCCGGTCAGCCGCTGGCCTCCAGCCGGTGCACCAGCTCGGCCAGGTCGACGCCGTACTCGTACCAGTCCCGGTCGGCCTGGAAGCCGAGGTCGGCGTTGACCGCCCGCATCGCCTCGTTGCTCCGCGCGTTCCAGGTCTGCACCTCGGCGATCTTCGGCTCGGCCGAGCGCAACTCGAAGAGCATCCGCGCCTTCATCGCCCGGTCGATCCCGAGGCCCTGGTGCTGCTGGCCGACGATGGTGTCCCACTGGTCGGCCCGGGTCGGGTGCTGGGCCGGCACGACGACCTCCGTCAGGCCGGCGACCTCACCGGTCTTGTCGTCGATCGCAAGGACGATGTAGGGCTTCATGCCCCGCCGGTGCAGGCAGTTCAGGCTGTCCCGCAGCCGCTGCGGATCGTGCGAACTCGGCCGCAGGTCCAGGTCGCCGTCGTCGACGTCGGCGGACTCGGCCTTGGCCCTGGCGTACGCCTCGATCAGCTCGTCCGGCGGCCCGCCCGGGCAGAACTCCAGCCGGTATCCGGGGCCGATGCCCTGGGCCATGTCGCCGAGTGCGCCCCAGTCGACCGTGCCGAGCCGTAGCACGCTGCGATGCTCCTCGAACTCCCTGGCGAAACCGAGAGCCTCGTAGAAACCGACCGCCGGGGTGTCGCCGATGACCTCCACGCCCATGGCGAGGAAGCCCTCCTGATAGGTCCGGCGGGCCGCGGTGGCGATCAGCCTGCGGCCGATGCCCCGGCGCCGGGCGGCCGGATGCACCAGCACCTCGAGCACGCCGATGTTGCCGAGCAGCAGGACGTGGGTGTGGCCGAGGATGCGGCCGGGCTGACCATCGGCGGACGGATCATCCTGGACGACCCAGGAGATCCGACGCTGGCCCGGCATCACCTCGCAGAGGTACTCCCGGAGCATGCCGTTCTCCCACAGAGGATCCTCCGGTAGGTCGGCCGCGAAAACTGCGTTGATCGCGTCGAGGAACGAGTCGATCTCGGCGGCCGGGGCGGTCCGGGGATCCCATTCGCGCACCATCACCCGTCTAGCTTGCCGTCAACCGCAGCCTGGCGAAAGTGCCCAGTTCTTCAATGTGTCCAGTACATTACGCTAAGTTTTACTGTCCGTGCCGTACCTGTTGGCGTTGTCGAAGACCGACTGGGCATATGGTCGCACGTCATTGTAGGAAAGGATGGCGCTCCACCAGTCGGCGGCGACAGACAGGTTGCGGCCTCCCTTGCACAGATAGTTACCGGCGGCAAGGGCCGCGTCGTCGATGCTGTGCGGGTTTTCGACGCCGTCGCCGTCCGCGTCCGCCCCGACCTCCTCCCAGGTGGTCGGGATGAACTGCATCGGACCGACCGCCCGGTCGTAGGTGGCGTCCCCGTCGAGCTGGCCGTCCTCGGTGTCCATGATCCGCATCCGGCCGCCGTTGCCGTCCAGCGGCAGGCCGATGATGTCCGGGGCGGCTATCCCGTTCGTGCCCAGCACCGCACCGTTCGCCCGACCGTGCCCGGACTCCACCTGGCCGATCGCGGCAAGGGTGGTCCAGCGGAGCTGGCAGCCGGGCGTGGACTGGGCGAGCCTCATCTCGGCGTAGCCGTACGCCTGCATCGCCGTTGCGGGAACCCCGACCCGCGGTCCGATCCGACCGGCCCAGCCGGCGAGTACGTCGGAGGGGCGGCCCCCGGTGGCGTTCCAGGGCGGCGCCGGCACGCCGCTGGGCGTGCCGAACGGTGGCGGACTCGGCAGCCCGGAGGAGAGCCCGTCCGGACCGGTGGGCGGCAGGCCGGGCAGGGTCGGCTCGACCGGCGGCAGGCTCGTCGCCGCACCCGCCTCCACCGGAGGGGTCTCCCGGGCGGTCGCCGGGAGCAGGAAGGCGCCGGCCGCGCCGGTCACGGCGACCAGCGCGAAGAGCAGCAGCGCCGGCAGGGTGAGCCGGCCACTCGGCCGCCGGGACCAGTCCCGGACCGCCTGCCGCGAGGGCCAGCGGGAGGCCGCATGCGCGAACGGGACCCGGATCCGCCGCCTCCGGCCGGCTGGCGGCACGGTCGCCGGTACGTCGAGGTCGATCACGGTGTCGCCCGGTCCGCCGGGACTGCCGGCCGCCTCCGGCTCGGGTTTGTCCCCGGGCTCCGGCTCGGGTTTGTCGGCCGCCTCCGCCTCGGGTTCGCCGGGCGTCGCCGGCTCCACCTCGGGTTCGCCGGCCGCCTCGGGTTCGCCGGGCGTCGGCGCCTCCGCCTCGGGTTCGCCGGCCGCCTCGGGTTCGCCGGCCGCCTCCGGCTCGCCGGCCGTCGCCAGCTCGGCGGCAGTCGCCGGCCCGGTTCCGACCGTGCCGGTCGGTTCCGCTGCGGGCTCGGGCGCCGGTTCTCCGGGTTCGGTGGCCGGCTCTGCGGGTTCGGTGGCGGCCTCGGGTTCCGGGGTCGTGGTGGCCGGCTCGGGTTCGGGGGTCGTCGGGACCTGCTCCGGGCCGGTGCTCGGCAGGAGGGGGTCGGCCTCGGCACGCGGGCGCGGCACGGTGGCCGACGGCCGATCCAGATCCGGCTCGGGAGCGGCACCCGAACTGGCCAGCGGGCCGTCGTAGACGGGCACCGCAGGCCGCAGTGGTCGCGTCCCGGAAGTCTTGTCGTGCTCCGCCACCCGTCGAGTATTACCCATCGACCGTCGAACGTCAGGTCTGGTCGTACGCTGTTGGTATGCCCCGGTACGAGTTCCGTTGCCGCGCCTGCGGCGACACATTCGAGATGAACCGGCCGATGGCCGAGGCCTCGGCTCCGGCGTCCTGCCCTCAGGGGCACGACGACACCGTCAAGCTACTGTCGACGGTCGCCTTCACCGGTCGCGGTGCGGGCGGTCCCGCCCCGGGCGCGGCGCCGGTCGCCCCCGCCGGTGGCGGCTGCTGCGGCGGAGGCTGTGGCTGCTGAAGCCGTAACCGGCTGGCGGCTGCTGAAGCCGTAACCGGCTGTCCGGAGCCGGCCCCTCCCGCCCGGACACCTGAGGACAGCTCGTGACCGTGATGTCGGTTTCGTGGCACAGTCCCCGGTTAGCACCTTGGTACGGGGTCGCGCCGTCCGTTTCTACGATGGGCCAACCCGTGAATATGCGGCAGCATGAACGCGACTTCCAGGGGGCGGGAGGTTCCACGCATGTCAGCACGGATCCACCTGCCGAGCGGGTTGGTGACATTCATGTTCACCGACATCGAGGGCTCCACCCGGCTTGCCCAGATGCTCGGTCCGGGTTACCGGCCGGTGCTCAGCGAACATCGGCGGCTGCTGCGGGCCACCCTGGCCGCCAGCGACGGGACCGAGCTCTTCACCGAGGGAGACTCGTTCTTCGTCGCCTTCGGTGACGCCTCCTCTGCCCTCGACGCCTCGCTGGCCGCGCAACGCGCGCTGGCGAACCACGACTGGCCGACTCCGGAGGCCACCCCCCGGGTCCGGATGGGACTGCACACCGGCCACGCCGAACCGCGCGACGGCGAGTACGCCAGTGCCGAGGTGCACCGGGCCGCCCGGATCGCCGCGGCCGCGCACGGCGGCCAGGTGCTCTGCTCCGGTGCCACCGCCCGGTACGCCGCGCCGCTGCCGCCCGGCGCCTCCCTGCTCGATCTCGGTCTGCACCGGCTGCGCGGCTTCGACGACCGGGAGCGCCTCTTCCAGCTCGTCGCCCCCGGCCTGGAACGCCAGTTCCCCCGCCCCCGGACCGCCGACGCCATCCCGCACAACCTGCCGACCCAGGTCACCTCGTTCGTCGGCCGCAGGGCGGAACGCGACGAGCTGGACCTGCTCATCGACTCCCACCGCCTGGTGACGGTGGTCGGTGCCGGTGGCGCCGGCAAGACCCGGCTGGCGGTCGAGTTGGCCGGTGGGCTGGTCGAGTCGTACCCGGACGGGGTCTGGTTCGTCGACATCGCCACCGTGACCGACCCCGGCCTGGTCGCCTTCGCGGTCGCGGCGGTCCTCGGGCTGCGCCCCGAGCCCGGGCGGCCGATGCTGGAGACGCTTGTCGAGTTCGCCGCCCCCCGGCGAATGCTGGTGGTGCTGGACACCTGCGACGCCCAGCCCGCCGCCTGCGCCGACGTGATCTCCCGGCTGCTCGCCGGCGGCAGCGGCGTACGGGTGCTGGCCACCAGCCGCGAGTCACTCGGGCTGCCCGGTGAGGTGATCTGGCGGATCCCGCCGCTCTCGGTCGAACCGGCGCCCGGCGGCGGTCCGAGCGAGGCGGTGACCCTGCTGCTCGACCGCACCACCGCGGCCCGGGGCGGGCGCCGGGCCGGTCCGGCCGAATCGGCCGACCTGCAACGGGTTGTCACCCGGCTCGACGGACTGCCGTTGGCGATCGAACTCGCCGCCGCCCGGCTGCGGGTGCTCTCCGCCAGCCAGCTCGCCGAGCGCCTGGACGACGTGCTCGGCGCCCTCGACGCGGGCCGGGACGACGTGGAGCCGGTGCCGGCAGTGCCGGGCCGAAGTTGGAGCGCCAACCAGCAGGACACCGTAGATCTTGCCGCGGCGGCCCGGGGGGTGGCGCCGCCGGTCGGTGCCCGGGCGGTGCAGCGCTCGGCCACCCAGCGGCACGTCACCATGCAGGCGACGGTCACCTGGTCGTACCGGACGCTCGGCCCCCGGGCGGCCCGGCTGCTGCGCTGGCTCGCGGTCTTTTCCGGTCCGGTCGACCTGGCCACCGTGGAGTGGTTGCTCAACGACGACCCGCTCGATCCGCTGTCGGTGCTGGTCGACAAGTCGATGATCCAGGCGGAGCCGAACGTCTCCGGCAGCACCTACCGGATGCTCGACCCCATCCGGGCGTACGCGGCGCGCCGGCTGGTCGACGCGGGGGAGGAGCAGACCGCCCGGGACCGGCACGTGGCCTGGTCCCTGCACGCGCTGCAGCGGGCCTGTCTCGGCCCGGACGATCGGCCGGTCACCCTCTCCCTCTACGCCCTCGACCCGCTCGCCGACGAGCTGCGGGCCGCCCTGCGCTGGACGGTCACCGGCGGCAGCGCCCGGCAGGGGCTGCAACTGACCAGCGGGCTGGACGAGTGGTGGCGGGAGCGCGGGCTTGCCCGGGAGGGGCGGTTGTGGCTGTTCCGGCTCTACGGCCGGATCGCCGAGACCGGCGAGCAGATCCCGGAGGCGGAGCTGGCGGCGGCGTACCACATGCACTCGCAGCATGCCGGCGCGGACGGTGAGTTCGCCGAGGAGCTGCGCTTCTCGCAGCGGGCCGAGTCGGCCGCCCGGCAGGCCGGCGACGCCGGCCTGCTGATCCGGGTACTCGCCGGCCGGGCCGCGCCGCTGATCGACATGGGACAGTTCGCCGAGGCCGAGCGGGTGTGCCGGGAGGTGATCGCCGAGGCCGAGGCGGAGGGGGTGACCGGGGACGCGTTGCTGGCCGTCTACAGCCTGGCCGAGTTGCTCTGGCGCCGGGACGCCCTGGACGAGGCGGCCGAGCTGCTCGGCGCGGCCCGGCCGGTGGAGGCGGCCCGGCCCACCGAGCGCGGCAAGCGCTCCGTCGACATGCTGCTCGGCATGGTGGCACTGGCCCGGGGCGACCTGGTCGCCGCGCACGACCACCTGGTCGTCGCGTTGCGGTCGCGGATGAGCTACGGCTACCTCGCCCGGGCCTGCGACACGGTGAACGCGATCGCGGTGCGCTGTGCCCGGGGCGGCGACCCGAGATCGGCCGCCCGGCTCTTCGGCGCGGCCCAGCTCACCCGATCGGCGATGCGCTGCACCCCGGGCACCTTCGGGGCGTACTGGCTCCAGGAGCAGGCCGCGCTGCGGGCGCTGATGGGCGATGCGGCCTTCGACGCCGCGTACGCGGCCGGCGCCGACCTGACCCTGGAGGAGGCGGCGGCCGTGGCCCTGGAGGTGGAGCACCCCGACCTCTCCGCCGACTCCGTCCGGTTCACCCGGGTCGAGCCGCCGGCTCCGCGCCCCCGACCCCGACAGGCCGCCGATGCTCCTCGGGACGTACTCGACTGACCCTCCGTCGCCGGGCGCTTACCGTCGCCGGGCGCTTACCGTCGCCGGGGCGCGTGGTTTCGCGCCACCATCCGCCCTACCCGCCCTACCCGCCCTACCCGCCCTACCCGTCCTGGCGGCCGCGCCGGCCGTGACGCCCGTCGTGGACCCGTAACCCGGTGAGCAGGACGTCGAGGTAGCGGTCCGTGCCGGCGTCGCCGGTGATCTCAAGGGCGTGGCTGAGCCCGCAGAAGAGCGCCCGCAGGTCGTCGGCGGTGAGATCGGGCCGGATCACCCCGGCAGACCGTGCCCGCGCCAGCAGCAGGTCGAGGGCGCCGGCCAGGGCCCGGCTCAGCGCCGCGGTCTCGGGTCGGGTGGGCCCCGGCGCGGCCAGCACCGGTCCGAGCGCCGGGTCGGCGCGTTGCTGCGCGACGGCGGCCCGGAGCAGGTCGGCCAGGCCGGCGGCGATGTCGGGCTCGGCCGCGGCGCGCTCGGCGGCGGCCACGAGCCGGGTGAGATTCTCGGTGGCCAGCGCCTCCAGCAGTGCCTGGCGGCTGGGAAAGTGCCGGTAGACGGTGCCGACGCCGGTCCCGGCCGCCTTGGCGATCGCATTCATCGGCAGGTCGAGGTCGCCGGCGGCCAGACGCTCCCGGGCGGCGGCGAGCATCCGGGCCCGGACCCGGGCGGAATCGGCCCGGAGCGGCTCGACCGGAGCGCCGGGTTCGACGGGGGAAGCGGGCTGGGCGGGTGGGTTCGGTGAGCTGACCACGAGTACGAGGATATTCCATCCGCTACTGGCGGATTAATTATCCGATTGTGCTAGCCTGTGACAGGTGAGCGGATAGTTCATCCGCTGAAACCGACCGGAGGTGCGCATGTCCACTGCCTGGACCCCCGACCAGATGCCGGACCAGACCGGCCGGACCGCCGTGATCACCGGCGCCAGCAGCGGGCTGGGCCTGGTCGCGGCCGCCCGGCTCGCCGGCCGTGGAGCGACTGTGATCATGGCTGTTCGGGACGTCGCGAAGGGGGAGCGGGTTCGCGCCGAGCTCGACGGTGACCTGCTGGTACGCCGTCTCGATCTTGCCGACCTGGAGTCGGTCCGCGCCTTCGCCGCCGGCCTGCGCGCCGAGGGACTCCGGATCGACCTGCTGCTCAACAACGCCGGCACCAGCGGCACGCGGCGGGACGGGCCCACCCCGGCGGGGTACGAGCCGGTGCTCGCCACCAACCACCTCGGGCACTTCGCTCTGACCGGCCTGCTGCTGCCGCTCTTCCGTCCGGATCGCGACCCCCGGGTGGTCACCGTCGGCTCCGGCCTCTACCACATGCTGCGCCGCTCCGATCCGGCCGACCTCGCAGGCGAGCTGACCGCCTCGTCCGGAGTCCGGTACATCCGCGCCAAGCAGGCGAACGTCATCTTCGGCGTCGAACTCGATCGCCGGTTGCGCCGCTCCGGCAGCCCGGTACGCAGCCTGCTGGCCCACCCGGGGATGGCCCGTACCCCCATGCAGGACCACGATCTGACCCCGGCGAAGTGGCTGGTGACCCGGCTCGGCGGGCTGCTGCTGGCGCGGAGCCCCGAGCGGGGCACGATCCCCTTGCTCTACGCCGCCACCAGCCCCGACGCTCACCCCGGTGTCCTGTACGGACCGTCGGCGTACCGCTGGGACAGCCGGGTCCACACCCGCCCGCTGGTCGCGCCGGCGACCGATCGAGGGCTCGCCGCACGGCTCTGGACCGTGTCCCAGGCCGCCACCGGCGTCGCCTATCTCGACGTCCCGGACGCCGCGCAGGTCGATGTCCCAGCGTTCCCGGCGGTCGCGCAGCTCGCCGCCCCGGTGGCCGGACAGCCCGCCGCCCCGGTCGGGCCTGTCGGCGCCCCGGGGGCTGCCGACAGGCCACGGGAGGTCCTCGACTGAACACGGCAGGCGCCGGCGTCGACCGTGCCAAAATGATCAGGCGCCTGAGTTGACTATTGCAAAGGTCCTCTTTGAGGTGAGAATCGTCTTCATGTTTCTCGACGACGAGAGGATCTTGTGTCGTGAGTAGACGACTCACCGCCGGAGCCGCCGCGATCTCGGCGGCGCTGGCCTTCACGTTGACGGTACCGGTGACCCCGACCACCGCGGCACCGGCCGGCAGCAGAGAGTTCACCGTGGTGGCAGAGGACGGCGTCTCCGCCGCCGCGGCCGTCGACGCCATCGTCGCCGCCGGCGGATCGGTCGTGTCGCGGATCGACGACGTCGGCGTTTTCCGGGTCGTCAGCGACCGGCCCGACTTCGCGGCAAAGGCCACGGCCGCCGGTGCCCTGATCGGGGCGGCGGAGCAGAAGGCGATCGGTCGCAAACCCGTGCTGGACCGGGTGGAGCAGGAGAACCTGCTGGACCGCACCGGCGCGTCCCGGGGCGGCACCGCCAGGCGTGGCGCCCGGATGGACCCCTTGGACGACAAGCTCTGGGGTCTGGAGATGATCCGGGCCGACAGGTCCCGCAAGGTCGAGCCCGGTGACCGGGGCGTCACCGTCGGCGTGCTGGACACCGGTGTGGATGGTAGCCACCCCGACCTCGCGCCCCGCTTCAGCTGGTCCCTCTCGCGCAACTTCGCCCCCGACCGGGAGGATGTCGACGGCCCGTGCGAGGTGCCGAGCTGCGTGGACCCGGTCGGCACCGACGACAACGGGCACGGCACGCACGTGGCCGGCACGATCGGCGCCGCCGCCAACGGCTTCGGCGTCTCGGGCATCGCACCGCAGGTGACCCTGGTGGAGCTGAAGGGCGGCCAGGACTCGGGCTACTTCTTCCTCGAACCGGTCGTCAACGCCCTGGTCTACGCGGGCAAGGCGGGGCTGGACGTGGTGAACATGTCCTTCTACGTCGACCCCTGGCTCTACAACTGCGTCGCCAACCCGGCCGATTCACCGGCCGCCCAGGCGGAACAGCGGGCAATCATCAAGGCGATGCGGCGCGCGCTGACCTACGCCCACAACCACGGGGTGACGCTGGTCGGCGCGCTCGGCAACAACCACGAGGACCTCGGGGCACCGCGTACCGACACGAGCAGCCCGGACTACGGCGCCGATCCGTACCCCCGGCCGATCGACAACGACAGCTGCTGGGACCTGCCGGTGGAGGGCCCGCACGTGATCGGGGTGTCGGCGTTGGGGCCGTCGGGGCGCAAGTCCGACTTCTCCAACTACGGCACCGAGCAGATCTCGGTCGCGGCACCGGGTGGGTGGTACCGCGACGGGTTGGGCACCGACAGCTTCCAGACCGACGCGAACATGATTCTGTCCACGTACCCGCTGCACGTCCTCCAGGAGGAGGGGGCGGTCGACGAGGACGGCAACATCCTGCCGGACTCCGAGGGCGCCGTCTTCAAGGACTGCCGGCGCAACGGGGAGTGCGGGTACTACACCTACCTGCAGGGCACCTCGATGGCGTCGCCGCACGCCGCCGGTGTGGCCGCGCTGATTGTCAGCAGGTACGGCAAGCCCGACCGTGGACGCGGCGGGTTGACCCTGGCGCCGGACCGGGTGGAGAAGCACCTCTACCGGACGGCCAGCGAGCGTGCCTGCCCGACGCCGCGCCTCGTCAGCTACACCGACGTGGGCCGGCCGGCGGAGTTCGACGCCTTCTGCGCGGGCGGTCGCAACTTCAACGGCTTCTACGGGCACGGCATCATCGACGCGTACGCGGCGGTGACGAAGCCGCTGTAGACAGGCGGCGGACGGTGATCGGCACGACCTGAGGCGGGAGCCGGGCCTGACCGGCCGGCTCCCGCCAACGTCGTCCGCGCGTACGCCTCGGTCTGCACCGGCCCGGGGACGTGGGCCGGCTCGCACCACCGAGCTGACGTGCGTCGGCGAAGCTTGATCGTGCGCGCCCCACTCCTCCTGCGTCATGTCCGGGGCTTCAGGCGGCAATGGCGGATCACCGACAACTCAGTCCTGAGCCCGGTCCCGACCCGGCGAGGATGTATGTGAGGTTCCTCGGCTGGGCGAAACCGCGCCTCGACATCGCCCGGAACCGGCCCGGAACCAGCTCGGGACCGGCGCCGACGGCAATCGGCGCCGGTCCCGGCGGGATCAGACCCGCGACGTGGGAATCAGCGGAGGGAGACCCCGGCCGCTGCCGCCCGGCGCTCACCGTCGGCCTTGAGCTTGGCGGCCTTGTCCAGGTCCGCCTGGGCAACGACCACCGAGCCGAAGATCCGCACCGCCTGGTAGTAGGTCCAGGCCAGGCTGTAGCAGGCCGGGCGCACGAACGAGTTGTACGTCGCGCAGACCCGCTGCAGGTCCTCGTAGAAAGCGCTGTCCAGGCGAGCCTTGTTCGGGTCGAACTGGCCCATCGCCTTGTAGTTGCGGTAACCGAAGTCGTGCCGGTAGCAGGAGAGCTCGAAGTTGAACCCGAGCGGGTTGTCCGGGCTGGACGAGCAGTAGTCGGTGGACCAGTTGAAGGCGTACTCGGCCCAGGCACCCTGGTTCGTGCGGGCGGAGTTCCAGGAGTTGTAGCTGCTGGCGCTGGTCTGGGTCCAGCTCGACAGCACGGAGAGCTTCTGTGCGGGCGTCACCGCGGCCGAGGCGGGCGCGGCGAAGCCGAGGAGCACCAGTACGGCGAACGTACCGGCGGTCAGGGTGGTCAGCAGGCGACGGGACAAGGCGGTTACCTCCGGAGGAGAGGGCTCCCTCGTGGGGCGGCCCAGGGCGGGACGGAGCAGGTCACCGGGTAGGTGATCTACGTGGTGACCAGTCTCGGGGAATCGTCGCCTGCCGATCTCTATCGGACCTTTATTTTCGTTGACAGGCGCCAGAACAGGCGAAAGCTCCGAGGTGGCGTACCCCCTCGGAGCCTTCACGGTGATCAGCGCCGGTCGGTCCGGCTCGTCAGCGCAGGACGAACCACGGGGGGCTCGGCCGGCTCTCGTTGGCCAGCCGGTCGAGCGCGGTCACGTAGTAGCTGTAGCGCCGGCCGGGCTCGGCGCTGCCGTCCAGCCAGGACTGCACCGAGCTGCCGGTCGCCCGGACGGTGCCGACCAGATTGCCGGCGTCGGCGTAGCCGCAGGCGCCGGGGAGGTCGATCCCGTCGAAGCGGTAGATCGCGTACGAGGTCGCCCGGGCGAACGGCCCGAACCCGTCGACCGGCTGCCGCCAGCGCAGCTTCACCCCGTCGGCCTGCCGGGTGGCGCCGGTCAGCACCGGGAACATCAGCGGCTTCGCCGGGAGGTGGGGCATGGTCGGGATCAGCGCGGGCCGGGAGTAGTGCTCGGCCGCGTAGATGTCGGTGGCGCCGAGCTTGTTCGCCCGGACCTGCACCGCGCTGAAGTGGATGTTGCCGTCGACCTCCGGGTGGTCCCGGTTGAACGCGAGGTGCTTCGACATCTCGGCTGGGTCCTGCCAGGGCGCCGGCTGCGCCGGATCACCGATCTTGTAGTCGGCCTGCCCGATGTAGAGCTGCACCCGGGTGCCGGCGACCACCTCCGACCACCACGGCACCAGCTTGGCGTAGTCGGCCACCGTGAAACCGATGTTCCAGTAGACCTGCGGCACGATGTAGTCGATCCACTCCTCCTTCACCCACTTGCGGGTGTCGGCGAAGTTGGCGTCGTACGACTGCGTGCCGTTGGTCTCCGAGCCGAGCGGGTCGGCGGCGGCGTTCCGCCAGATGCCGAAGGGGCTGATTCCGAACTTCACCCAGGGCTTGACCGCCTTGATCCGCTGGCCCATCTCCTGGACGAGCAGGTCGATGTTGTGCCGCCGCCAGTCCGCCTTGCTGGCGAAGCCGGCGCCGTACCGCTCGAAGGTGGCCTGGTCGGCGAAGTCCTGCCCGGCCGCCGGGTA
Source organism: Plantactinospora sp. WMMC1484 (assembly GCF_049315195.1). Lineage (NCBI taxonomy): Bacteria > Bacillati > Actinomycetota > Actinomycetes > Micromonosporales > Micromonosporaceae > Plantactinospora > Plantactinospora sp. WMMC1484. Next base: position 514,428 of record NZ_CP186055.1, on the reverse strand, counting down.
GGGGTAGAAGTAGTCGTCGAAGTGCACTCCGTCGATGTCGTAGCGGCGGACCGCGTCGAGCATGGCGGTCTGGACGAACTGGCGTACCTCCGGGATGCCCGGGTCGTAGTAGAGCCGGGACCCGGCCGCGTTGGCCGGGTAGGCGACGGCCCACTCCGGGTGCTGGCGCACCGGATGTCCCGGGGCCAGCTTGTCGATGTCGGCGCCGGCACCGTCCGGCATGGAGATCCGGTACGGGTTGAACCAGGCGTGGAACTCCAGGTTCCGTCGGTGCGCCTCGGCGACCAGGTACGCCAGCGGGTCCCAGCCCGGGTCCTGGCCGCGCGTTCCGGTCAGGTACTCCGACCACGGCTCGTACGGCGACGGCCAGAAGGCGTCGGCGGTCGGCCGGACCTGCACGACCACGGCGTTGTGGTTGAGTCGCTGGGCCAGGTCGAGCCAGCCGCGGTACTCCGCCTGCTGGGCCGCGATCCGGTCCGGTGCGGTGTACGACTCCCTGGTCGGCCAGTCGATGTTGACCACGCTCGCGATCCACATCGCCCGGAACTGTCGTTTCGGGGTGGTGGCGTCGGTCGCGCAGCCGGTGCCGGCGGATAGGGTGGTCAGCGTGGATGCGGCCGTGGCCGTGGCCGTGTGCGTGACCGTGCGCGTGGGCGTGGCGTTCGCGGGTGTGGCGGCAGCGAGCGAACCGAGCAGCGCTACGGCCAGCCCGGCGGCTGCGAGCCGATATGGCTTCATGCGGTGCGTCCCTTCGTTGGGCTCCCCGGGGGGTGGGCGATGGGCACGGCGGCGCGCTGTCGGCGCTTTGTACCGACGTGCTTATGTCGCTGGAAGGAAATTTTCACACCGGCGCACGGGGCGCAAGCCGTCGATCGACCATCGGCGTTGGGCCGTACGGTTCCCGGGCCCCTTTTCCCGGCCGGTCTGCCCGGTCGTGCCCTCTCAGCCGGCCCCCACCAGTGCGGCGACCCGGACCAGTGCCTCGATCCGGCCCTGTGCCGCACCGTCGGCGTCGAGTCGTTCGCCGACGATCCAGACCCACTCCTCCCGGTAGTAGTGGGAGATGTCGTGCCGGACCTGCTCCACGCGGAGCCGGAGTGGGTGCCCACCGTACCGCCAGTCCTCCTTGCGCAGCTCGAGTATGGTGCCGGCGGCCAGATGGGGGAGAGCGGGCAGCGTGGTCACGGCACCTCCAGGCGGCGCAGGCTCTGTCGAACGCGGCGGTCGGTGGGGCGAATGACCGCATCTGACGTCACAGCGTGCTAATTCGGCGGTACCCAGCGCAACGCATCGCACCAAAATTTCAGCTCGATGCATGGCCGGGCGCCGGCCCGCATCCCGGCGCCGTCCGGGCGGTCCCGCCGCTGGTCCTGGCGCTGGTCGGAATGGGCCGCCCCCGATACGGTCGGCCGGCCGACCCGGTGCGATGATCCGCGCTATGTTGTGGGCGTGCGGGCGGGGGTAGCGATGAGGCAGGGTGGGCGATGATCCACTTTCCCGCCATCCACCGGGGGCCGCTGCGGGCGTTGAGCCAGCGGCTGGCCGCCGCGATCGGCCTCGTACTGTTGATCGTCGCAGTGGTCTACCTCGACCGGGACGGCTACCGTGACCTCAACGAGGACGGGATCACCCTCCTCGACTCCTTCTACTACGCGGTGGTCTCCCTCTCCACCACCGGATACGGCGACATCACGCCGGTGACCAGGGGCGCTCGGCTGACCAACGTCCTGGTGGTCACCCCGGCCCGGGTGCTCTTCCTGATCATCCTGGTCGGCACCACCCTGGAAGTCCTGACCGAGCAGTACCGCACCAACCTCCGCTTGACGCGGTGGAGGAGGACCGTGAAGGACCACGTCATCATCTGCGGCTACGGCACCAAGGGCCGCAGCGCGATCTCCGCACTGCTCGAGACCGGCTTCGAGAAGCGGCGGATCCTCGTCGTCGAGCGCAACCCGGCGGCGGTCCGGCAGGCCACCTCGGCCGGCCTGGTGGTGGTCGAGGGAAACGCGACCCGGTCGTCCACGCTGAACGAGGCGCACGTCCGGCACGCGAAGTCCGTGATCATCGCCACCGACAGCGACGAGGTCTCGGTGCTGGTCACCCTGACCGTCCGGCAGCTCACCGCCGGCCAGGTCCGGATCATCGCCGCCGCACGCGAGGCCGAGAACGCGCCGCTGCTGCGGCAGAGCGGGGCGCACCACGTCATCGTCTCGTCGGCCACCGCCGGCCGGTTGCTCGGCGTCTCCACCTCGGCGCCGCCCCTGATCGACGTCGTGGAGGACCTGCTCACCCCCGGGCAGGGGATGGCGCTGGCGATGCGCTCGGCCACCCGCAACGAGGTCGGCGTCTCGCCCCGCAAACTGGAGTCACTGGTCATCGCCCTGGTCCGGCGGGGGAAGGTGGTCTCGCTCTCCGATCAGGCGGCCACCGCCATCGAGACCGGCGACATGCTGGTGTACGTCCGTGACGACCGCGCCGCCAGCAGTCCCGTCAGTCCCGCCGACCAGAACCGCTGACGCCCCCGTCGGTCAGCTCAGAGGATGGTCCAGGTGTCGCCACTGTTGAGCAGGGTGGCGAGCTGCTCCTCCGGGGTGCCGGTGGTCCTGGACCGGGCGGTGCTGACCTGCTCCTGCACGATGCTGTCGTAGGAGGGGCGCCGCACGTTCCGGAGGATCCCGATCGGGGTGTTCCGCAGGTCGAAGCCGGGCAGCCGGGAGAGCGCGAAGGCGTACGCCGGCTCGGTCACCGTGGCGTCGTGCACCACGATCTCCTCCGCCGGCACGGAGGCGGTCTCCCGTACCTCCAGTCCGAACCCGCCCGGCGGGTGCACGACGCAGAACTGTCCGGTCGACCCGAAGGTGATCGGCTGGCCGTGCTCCAGCCGGATCAGGTAGTCGTCCCGGGTGGCCGGCTCCTTCAGCTCCTCGAACGCGCCGTCGTTGAAGATGTTGCAGTTCTGGTAGATCTCCACGAACGCCGAGCCCTCGTGCTCGGCGGCGGCCCGCAACACCGACTGGAGATGCTTGCGGTCCGAGTCGATCGTCCGGGCCACGAAGGTCGCCTCGGCGCCGAGGGCCAGCGAGAGCGGGTTGAAGGGCGCGTCCGCCGAACCGACCGGCGTCGACTTGGTGATCTTGCCGACCTCGGAGGTGGGAGAATACTGCCCCTTGGTCAGCCCGTAGATCCGGTTGTTGAAGAGCAGGATCTTGAGGTTGACGTTCCGGCGCAGCGCGTGGATCAGGTGGTTGCCGCCGATCGACAGCGCGTCACCGTCTCCGGTCACCACCCAGACCGACAGGTCCGGCCGGGAGGCCGACAGCCCGGTCGTGATCGCCGGGGCCCGACCGTGGATCGAGTGCATCCCGTAGGTGTTCATGTAGTACGGGAAACGCGACGAGCAGCCGATGCCGGAGACGAAGACGATCCGCTCCCGGGGGATCTGCAACTCGGGCATGAACGACTGGACGGCGGCGAGGATCGCGTAGTCGCCGCAGCCGGGGCACCAGCGCACCTCCTGGTCGGACTTGAAGTCCCTGGTGGTGAGCTTGAGGGCGACGGACTCAGGCATTCTTGACTACCTCTTCCAGCATGGTCTCCAGCTCCGTCGCGGTGAACGGCAGGCCCCGGACCTGGTTGTATCCGATCGCGTCGACCAGATAGCGGGCCCGGATCACGTGGGCGAGCTGGCCGAGGTTCATCTCCGGGATCACCACCCGCTCGTAGCGGGCCAACACCTCGCCAAGGTTCGCCGGCAGCGGCGCCAGGTGCCGCAGGTGCGCCTGGGCCACCGGCAGGCCGCGCTGGCGCAGCCCACGGCAGGCCGCGCCGATCGGCCCGTACGTCGAACCCCAGCCGAGCACCAGCACCCGGGCGTCCGAGTCGGGATCCTCCACCTCGACGTCCGGCACCTCGATCGCCTCGATCCGGGCCGCCCTGGTCCGCACCATGAAGTCGTGGTTGGCCGGGTCGTACGAGATGTCCCCGGTCCTGTCGGCCTTCTCCAGGCCGCCGATCCGGTGCTCCAGTCCCGGCGTGCCGGGGATGGCCCACGGCCGGGCCAGTGTCGCCGGGTCGCGCAGGTAGGGCAGGAAGGTTTTTCCGTCCTCACCGTTCGGTTCGGTGGCGAACTCGACGCGCAGGTCCGGCAGGGCGTCGACCTCGGGCAGCAGCCACGGCTCGGAGCCGTTCGCCACGTAGTTGTCGGAGAGCAGGATCACCGGGGTGCGGTGGGTGAGCGCGATCCGCGCCGCCTCCAGGGCGGCGTAAAAGCAGTCCGACGGCGAACGCGGGGCGACCACCGCGACCGGCGCCTCGCCGTGCCGGCCGAAGAGCGCCATGTTCAGGTCGGCCTGCTCGGTCTTGGTCGGCATCCCGGTCGACGGTCCGGCCCGCTGCACGTCGACGACGACCAGCGGCAGTTCCAGGGCCACGGCCAGCGAGATCGTCTCGCCCTTCAGCGCCACGCCGGGGCCGGAGGTGGTGGTGACGCCGAGCGCACCGCCGTAGGAGGCGCCGAGCGCCGCCCCGATCGCCGCGATCTCGTCCTCGGCCTGCATCGTCGTGACGCCGAACCGCTTGTGCTTGCTGAGCTCGTGCAGGATGTCCGAGGCCGGGGTGATCGGGTATGCGCCGAGGAAGACCGGCAGCCCGGAGCGGACCCCGGCGGCCACCAGGCCGAGCGAGAGGGCGGCGTTGCCGGTGATGTTCCGGTAGGTGCCGGGGCTCATCTTCGCCGGCTTGACCTCGTAGCGGACCCCGAAGTCCTCGGTGGTCTCGCCGAAGTTCCAGCCGGCCTTGAACGCCGCCGTGTTCGCCGCGACCAGCTCCGGCCGGGCGGCGAACTTGCGTTCCAGGAAGGCGATCGTCGACGCGTACGGCCGGGAGTACATCCAGGAGAGCAGGCCGAGCGCGAACATGTTCTTGGCCCGCTCGGCGTCCTTCTTCGAGACGTCGAATTCGGCGAGGGCGCCGACGGTCATCGAGGTGAGCGCGACCGGATGCAGTGCATAGCCGTCCAGCGAACCGTCGTCGAGCGGACTGACCTGGTAGCCCACCTTGGCCAGGTTGCGCCTGGTGAACTCGTCGGTGTTGACGATGATGTCGGCCCCGCGCGGCAGGTCGGCCAGGTTGGCCTTGAGCGCGGCCGGGTTCATCGCGACCAGCACGTTGGGGGCGTCGCCCGGGGTCAGGATGTCGTAGTCCGCGAAGTGCACCTGGAAGCTCGACACCCCGGGCAGGGTGCCGGCGGGTGCGCGGATCTCGGCCGGGAAGTTGGGGAGCGTCGAGATGTCGTTGCCCAGTTGAGCGGTTTCCGAGGTGAACCGGTCGCCGGTGAGCTGCATGCCGTCACCGGAGTCGCCGGCGAAGCGGATGACCACCCGATCCAGTTGTTGGACCTGCTTGCTCACTGCTGCACCTCGCTTCGCTCGGCCCGATCGGACGGGTCGAGCTCAGGGGTGACCTCGCCGTGCTCGGTCACGTCTCCTCCTTGAGCGCCGGTGGCGGGTCGGCGGTGGGGATGAGGGGCCGGACCCGCTCCAGTCCTTCCTCCCAGAGCCTACGTCGGTCGTTAGGTGATCCTTGCTAAAGGTCCGTCACATGGGACGCTGTAACGGGATGATTGGTACGCTTTCGTCCGGCCTCCGCGGCGGTGTCGTAATCCAGATCACCGGGGCGGTAGGCTGCCGTACGTGACCGGATACCTCGGGTCGTACGCGACGCTGGGGCTGCTGCTGCTCGCCAGCGTACTGGTCTTCGTCGGGGCGTTCGCCGCCAATCGGGTGCTCCGTCCGGCCCGCCCGGCGGACCCGCCCGGCAAGCGCGCCAACTACGAGTGCGGGCTGGATCCGGTCGGCAGCGACTGGGCGCAGATGCAGATTCGCTACTACGTCTACGCCTACCTCTACGTCCTCTTCGCGGTCGAGGCGGTCTTCCTCTTCCCCTGGGCGGTGGTCTTCGACCGGCCTGGATTCGGCCTGGTCACCGTCGTCGAGATGGCCATCTTCGTCGCCGTGCTCGCCCTGGGCATCCTCTACGCCTGGCGAAAGAACATCCTCCGCTGGACCCAGTAAGGAAGGGCCCCCGCTTATCGTTTTCCGTTGTAGCGGGGGCCCTTCCTAACCGCTGGGCAGCGCCGGACAGGGGCGTGCGGGGCGGCTAGGCCAGGCCGCGGCGGGACAGTGCGGGCGGGCGGTCGCCCCGGATCGAGGCGACCATGTCCAGCAGGCGCCGGGTCGGGCGTACCTGGTGTGCCCGGAACACCCGGGCGCCGAGCCAGGCCGAGACGGCGGTGGCCGCCAGGGTGCCCTCCAGCCGCTGGTCGAGCGGCAGGTCGAGGGTCTCCCCGATGAAGTCCTTGTTGGAGAGGGCCACCAGCACCGGCCAGCCGGTGCCGGTCAGCTCGTCGAGCCGACGGGTGATCTCCAGCGAGTGGCGGGTGTTCTTGCCGAAATCGTGCGCGGGGTCGATCAGGATGCCGTCGGGGCGTACCCCGAGCCGGACCGCGCGGTCGGCGAGCCCGATGACCGTCCCCACCACGTCGGCCAGCAGGTCCGGAAACGCCGCCCGGTGCGGTCTGGTACGCGGCGTCAGCCCACCGGCGTGCGAGCAGACCAGCCCCGCCCCGGTCGCGGCGGCCACCTCGGCCAGCGCCGGGTCGGCGCCGGACCAGGTGTCGTTGAGCAGGTCCGCCCCGGCCGCGACCGCCTCGACGGCGACCTCGGCCCGCCAGGTGTCGATCGAGATCACCACGTCGGGGAAGGCGGCCCGGACGGCGGCGATGGTGCCGACGGTACGCCGGATCTCCTCTGCCACGTCCACGTCGTCGCCGGGTCCGGCCTTGACGCCACCGATGTCGATGATCTCCGCGCCCTCGGTGACCGCACGCTCGACGGCCCGCAGGGCGCTGTCGGCGGCGAAGGTCACGCCCCGGTCGAAGAACGAGTCCGGAGTACGGTTCACGATCGCCATCACGGCGAGGTCACCGGGGGCGAACGTGCGCCGCCCGAGTCGAAGGGTGCGCTGGCCGGGTCGATGTGCCTCCGCCATCCACTCCTCCTGCGCCATCCGCGTCCCCCGCGCCGTGCCCGCGTCCGCTCCGCCGTGACGCGTCGATCACGCTAGCCGGGGCGGTCCGTCAGAAGCGGGCCGGGTGGTGAACCAGCCGGCAGGGTTTCATGCCTGTCGAAGGATGACGACCGGGGTGGCGGGGTCGCCGGGCCCGGCTCGTCGTGCCACCATCGGCGGATGGGTCAGGTTCTGCTCCTCTTGGTCGTGGCGCTCACCGTCGCGGCAGTGGTCTTCGGCGTGACAGTGCTGGTAACCGGCTCCGATTCGGGATTGGGCACAGCTGAGCCGGACGGCCGGGCGGTGCCGCTGCCCGGCAACCGGCCGCTGCTGGAGACGGATGTCGGGCAGGTGCGGTTTGACACGGCCCTGCGGGGCTACCGGATGGCCCAGGTCGACCAGGCGCTGCGGCGCACGGCGTATGACATCGGCTACAAGGACGAGTTGATCGGGGTGCTCCAGGCGGAGGTCACCGCGCTCCGGGAGGGTCGGACCGACGACGCCGACGTGCTCCGCCGGGCGCGCGAGGCGGCTCTCGTACCGGCCGGATCGGCCCGCGTCGCGCCGGACGGTGCGCTCGACGGTCCCTCCGCCCGTACGTTGGTGGCCGAGGCGGCGGCCCGTGACCAGCAGGCGCAGCCCGATCCTGGGTCCACACGCGTGCCCGAGCCCGTGCCCGTGCCCGCGCCGGAGCCCAGGCCCGCGCCGGCGCAGCCCGCTGCGGCTCCGGCGGACAAGACCGCCGTGCAGGGGCGGGTCGAGGACGAGCGGGCGGCGGAGCGGGTCGAGGACGAGCGGGCGGTGGAGCGGTCACCGGAACCGGCGGCGGAACGGGTCGGGGAACGGACGGACGGCGGTGACTCGGCGGCGACCCGGCCGATCCGGGCCGGTGGATCGGTGATCGAGGCGGAGGACGGCGAGTTCGCCACGCCGGCCGAGCGGCCTGCCGAGTCGAAGCCCTCTCGGGTGCCGGACGGGTCCGCTGCGCCGACAGGGCAGGGCGGACCGGCGGAGCAGTCGGAGCGGGCGTGAGCGCCGATGATCGGGACGGCCCGGATCCGGACGGCGCCGAAGGGCTCCGGGCGGCAGCCCAGCCCGGCGCCGGGGAGGTGACCGCCACGGTGATCGTCGCGGCTCCCGCGTCTCGGGTCTTCGCCGCGCTGACCGCGTGGGAGCGGCAGGGCGAGTGGATCCCGTTCACCCGGGTCCGGCTGGTCGAGGGGGACGGTGGCGAGGGCAGCCTGGTGGAGGCGGTCACCACGGTCGGCCCGGCCGTGCTCCGGGACGAGATGCGGGTGGTCCGGATGGACGCGCCGTACGAGGTGCGCGTGGTGCACTGCGGGCACCTGTTGCGCGGCCCCGGGGTGCTGCGTTGCACCCAGATGGACCGGGACCGTACCCAGGTGGTCTGGCACGAGTGGTTCCACCTGCCCGGCGGATCGGCCGGTCGGGTCGCCTGGCCGGTGCTCTGGCCGGGCTCCAAGCTCGGCCTCAGCCAGGCGCTCAAGCGGTTCGCCCGGCTGGTCGAGCGCGGCCGGCTGCCCTGACCGGCCGCCCTGACCGGCTGCCCTGACCCGGCCGCCTGGATCCGACCGGCGGCCGAGACCCGACCGGCGCCTGGAGCGGTGACTCCCGGAGCGGTGACGCCTGGAGCGGTGACGCCTGGAGCGGTGACGCCTGGAGCGGTGACGCCTGGAGCGGTGACGCCTGGAGCGGTGACGCCTGGAGCGGTGACGCCTGGAGCGGTGGTGCCTGGAGCGGTGGCCTCGCTCACCGGCAGGTTGTCGGGCCGTTGGCCTACCGTTGGTGCCGTGACTGATCTGGTGACCGGGGTCGACGGGCTGGCACGCTGCGGCTGGGGGGCCGGCACGGCCGACTATGCCGCCTACCACGACGAGGAGTGGGGCCGGCCCCTGCACGGTGACGACGCGCTCTACGAGCGGCTCAGCCTGGAGGCGTTCCAGTCCGGGCTCTCCTGGCTGACGATCCTGAGGAAGCGGCCGGCGTTCCGGCTCGCCTTCGACGGGTTCCACCTGGAGACCGTGGCCGGCTACGGTGACGCCGATGTCGCCCGGCTGATGGCCGACGCCGGGATCGTGCGCAACCGAGCCAAGATCGACGCCGCGATCGCCAACGCCCGGGCCGCGCTCGACCTGCCGGACGGTCTGGCGGCGTTGCTCTGGTCGTTCGCCCCGGCCGCCCGGCCGGCCCGACCCCGGTCCTTCGCGGAGGTGCCCGCCGTCACGGCGGAGTCGGTGGCGATGGCCAAGGCGCTCAAGAAGCGCGGCTTCCGCTTCGTCGGCCCCACCACGGCATACGCGCTCATGCAGGCGACCGGCATGGTCGACGACCACCTCGCCGGCTGCCACGTGAAGCCGCCCGCCGCCGCCGTGATGGGATAGCGACATGAGCGCAGCGGGTCCGGCCAGGACGTGGGCAGTCGTCATTCCTGGCGAGCGATACGAGGCCGAGCGGCTCTTCCACCACGACACCCTGGAGTTGACCGGGCTGGGCGGCGGGCTCCGGCCCGGACCGGGCGACCCGGTCCTGGTCGTCCGGGACGAGGAGCCGCCGCTGGTGGTGGCGCTGGGTCGGGTGCTCGACGCCGACGGCGTGGAGGAGCGGGATCCGGACGATCCGCAGTCCGGCCAGGAGGAGGCGGCGGCGCTCGCGGTGACGTACACCCGGCAGGTCTTCGACGCGCCGGTCCCGGCCGACCGGCTCGCCGTGGTCGGCCCGGTCACCCCGGTCGACCCCGCGCTCTACCAGGAGCTGGCCGGGCGGGTCGGTCCGGCGCCGGACCGGCGTAACTTCCTGGTCAGCCTGCACCTGCCGATCGAGGCGGCGTCACCGTCCGAGGCGGTCCGGCTCTTCTGGTCGTACGTCCAGGAACTCGGTCCCCGAGAGCTGCCCGCCTTTGTCGCCCCGTCCGGCGACGAGCTGGCGATGCAGGCGTTCGTGCTCGGCGCCGAGGCCAACCAGGATCCGGAGGAGGACGACGACTGAGGCGGGCGGGCTCGTCAGGTCAGCACTCCGGTGAGCCGGCCCTCCCAGCCGGCCAGCACCTTCCCCGGGTCGGTGTCGAGCACCCGCTCCAGCAGGGTGGCGTAGACGTCCCGGAAGTCGGTGGTGAACCGCAGGTCGCCGTCGTCGAGGTCGGTCAGGCTCGGCGGTTCGCCGTGCAGGCCACCCCGGACGCCGGCACCGAGCAGGAAGACGTCGGAGGCGGTGCCGTGGTCGGTGCCGTCCGAGGCGTTCGCCCGGACCCGCCGGCCGAACTCGGAATAGACCGCGATCACCACCTTGCGGCCGGCCTCGGTGTCGGCCATCCGGTCGACGAATCCGGTCAGCGCCTTGTCCACCTGGCCGAGCAGCACCGCCTGGAGCTGCTTCTCGTCCGCGTGGGTGTCGAAGCCGCCGAGCGATACCGAGAAGACCCGGCTCGACACCCCGGCCTCGACGCACTGCGCGACCAGGTCCAGTTGGGCGGCGAGGGAACTTCGTGCCCCGCCGGTGGCGGTCGCCGGAGGCTGCTCGTCGCCGCCCGGGTCGGCCTCCTCGGCCGTGGCGGCGGCGTCGCGTACCTCGGTGATCATGGCGTCGACGGCGCGCAGGTCGGCGAAGCATGCGGCGGCCCGGGCCTGGCCGGCCGGCTCGCCGGGCTCCGGCACGGCGAGCCTTGCCAGGACCGGGTCGCCGACCGGGCGCCGGGCCTTCCGCTCGGTCACCGGCACGGCCGCGCCCGCGCTGGCGGCGCCGGCCAGCAGCGGCGGCAGTGTCGGCTCGAAGGAGACCGCGAGCCGGGGATCCCCGCCCACCCCGTCCAGCCAGCGGCCGAGCCAGCCGGTCTGCTCCGGCCGGTCGGGGCGGGCGGTCTGCCAGATGTCCATGGACCGGAAGTGGCTACGGTCCGGTGTCGGGTATCCGACACCGCGTACGATCGCCAGCCGGCCGTCGCCGAAGAGCCGGTGCAGCCCGGCCAGTGCGGGGTTCAGCCCTACCTGCTCGTCCAGCCGCTTCACCTCCTCGGCCGAGTACGCCAGCTCGGGGCGGGCGTCATGGTAGGCCGGGTCGGCGTACGGAACGACGGTGTTCAGCCCGTCGTTGCCGCCGTAGAGGGTGACCAGGACCAGGGTGCGGGCCTGCGGGTCACGGTCGCCGGCCGTGGCGAGCAGGTCGGAGAGGCCGTACGCGCCGGCACCGGCCGCGAGCGCGCCCGCTCCGGTCACGCCGCTCGCGATCAGGAACCTGCGTCGGGTGAGGATGTCCATCGTCTCGTCGCCTCCTCGTCAGCCGACGGTGTATTCGGGGCTGACCAGCCCGGCGACGAGTAGTCGGCGCGGGTCGTCGGCCAGCGGGGTCAGGGCGGCCAGGGTGCGTGGCGTCCAGCGGTCGACCACCAGCAGCCGGGCCAGGGCGTCCGGCCGCCCGGCGCGGGGCGCGGCGGTGAGCCGCCGGGTCGCCTCCGGGGCCGCCGCGCCGGCCAGCAGCGCGGCGAGCCGCATCCGGGCCTGCAACGACGACGTGGTCAGCCAGGACGATCCGGCCGGCCAACCGCCGACGCTCGGCGGTCGCAGCGGCACCTGGTCCATTCCGGCCAGCCGAGCGGCGAGTTCCTTGCGCTGCTGCTCGGGGAGCTTTCCGGGCCGGATGCCGAGCTGGCGCATCGCGCCGACGGCCCACTCGACCGGCTGCTTCACCAGCCCGCCCCGGGCCTGCCCGAAGGCAGGGTGGCTGAAGAGCGCCCGGAGCAGCTCGGCGGTGCCGCCGCCCGTCCCGCCCAGCGTCTCCGGCGGCGCCACCTCCGTGCCGGCGAACCGGGCCCAGAGCCGGGCCGCGACGAAGGCGCCGGCCTCGGGACGGGCGGCGAGCAGCCGGGCGTACGAGTCGGCGTCGAACGCCTCGGTCCGGCCCAGGATCGTCTTCTCGGCCGGGTCGTGCCGCCGCCGCACGAACCGGGCCTGCCCGGTGCGCCGGTCGACCTGCCAGCCGGTCAGCGCCCGCGCCCCGGCCTTGACGTCGTCCTCCGTGTAGTGGCCGATGCCGAGGGTGAAGAGTTCCATCAGTTCGCGGGCGAGGTTCTCGTTAGGGGCGGCCCGGGTGTTCTTCTGCCCGTCCAGCCAGATGATCAGGGCGGGGTCGGCGACCATCGCCCGGACCAGGGCCTCGAACGGGCCCCGGCCATGCCGCCGGAAGGTCTCGAGCTGGCCGAGCATGAGCTGTGCCGACCTGACCTTGCGGACGCTTGTCGCCCAGTGCCCGTGCCAGAAGAAGACCAGCTTTTCGGTGAGCTGGTGCTCGGCGGCGACCATCCGGTCCAGCCACCAGTCGACGAGCAGCCGCACCTGGTCCGCCCGCGCCTTCTGTGCCTGTTGCCGCTGTTCGCGGCTGGAGGTCTTGTCGATGCCGGCGTAGGGGTCGGCGCCGAGCCGGGGCAGGGGAGTGGCCGCCGCGCCGGAATCGGCACCGACCGGACCGAGTAACCGGTCCAGCGTCGCTGCCGGCCCGGCGCGTACGGCCGCCTCCACCTCCTCGGCCGTCGGCCCGAAGGTGGCGCGGCGCAGCAGGTGTACGACAGCGTCCCGATCGACCATGCGACCGACCATAGGCGGCCGATGTACGAGCCCGGTAAGGCCGCCGATCGAGATCGATCAGCGTGGCCGGGACCCGCTGGTCGCATCCGACAGCCCGCGTCCGCGCGGCCCGGGGTCAGCGGCCCTCGAAGGTCGGCGGGCGCTTCGCCACGAAGGCGGCGGTGGCGGCCCGGTGGTCGGCGGTGGCGCCGCAGATGGTCTGCGCCTGCGCCTCGGCGGCGAGCGCCTCGGAGAGGGTGCCGGCGTCACCGACCGAGAGCTGCCGCTTGATCGCCCCGTACGCCACCGTCGGCCCGGCCGCCAGCCGGGCGGCCAGCTCCTGCGCGGTCTCCAGCACCTGATCGTCGTCGACCATCCGGGTCAGCAGCCCGAGCCGGTACGCCTCCTCCGCCGCCACCGGCTCGGCGAGCATCAGCAGCTCGACCGCCTTGGCGTGGCCGACGAGCCGCGGCAGCGACCAGGAGGCGCCGGTGTCGCCGGCCAGGCCGACCCTGGCGAAGGCGAGCAGAAAGCTCGTGCCGGGGCCGCCGATCCGGAAGTCGGCGAGGAAGGCCAGCCCGGCGCCGGCGCCGGCCGCCATGCCGCGTACCGCCGCGACGACCGGCTTGGGGAGGCTGGCCAGCCGGGAGGCGATCGGGTTGTAGTGGGTCCGGACGGTGCCGAGCGGGTCGGTGCCGCCGGCGGCGAGGGTCTGGGCGTGCTCCCGCAGGTCCTGTCCGGCGCAGAAGGCGGCGCCGGCACCGGCCAGCACCACCGCGCGGCAGGACCGGTCGTGTTCCAACTGGGCCAGGGTGTCCCGCAGGGCTTCCTTCAGCGGTACGTCCAGCGCGTTCATCGCCGCCGGCCGGTTGAGGGTCAGCGTGACCACGGAGTCGGAGCGGTCGACGAGCAACGGCTGGGTCACCTGTGTTGGCCCTTCTGTCGGGGGATCCGGTGCGCACCGTCGAGACACTGTTCGACGAAGCGGTCGGCGGCCGGCCGGAGCCGGGCGGCGTGCCGGTCGAAGAATGCCGCCGCGCTGGTCCCCGGCCACCGCTCGGGCAGCAGTGCCGGCGGTAGCTGCGGGTCCCGGAAGAGGAAGGTACGCCATGCGTGCACGAGCCGGAACCGGGCCGCGTACGCCTCCTGGTCACCGCTGCGTACGGTCACGGCGGAGAGCAGCGGCCGCTGTTCGGAGACGAAGTCCTGGTACGCCTTTGCGATCTCCTCGAGGTCCCAGGCCCGCCGGACCACCGCCATCGCCCCGGGCGTGCCGGCGGCATGCGCGGCGGTGAACCGTTCGTAGCGCACCCCGGCCTCGGCGAGCAGTCCGTCCACGTCCTCGCCGGGACGGGTGGCGACCCAGGTCTGCTCGTCGAGCATTCCGTAGCCGAGATAGCTCAGGTTGGCGGCGAGGCGTTGCCGGTCGCGCCGGTTCGTCCCGGCTTCGAGCACGATCAGGTCGAATCGGCCGTCCCATCCGATCTTGCCGGTCCGGTAGATCCGGCTGGCCGCCTCGTCCAGCCGCCGGGCGGCTCTCGGGGTGAGCAGATAGCCCGGTCCGGCGGCCAGCCGGAGGGGGTGCAGCCAGCCCTGTCGGACCATCCGGGAGACCGCGGTGCGGACCGCGGGTGCGGCGATGCCGAGCGGGGATAGTAGTTTGACCAGGGCGGACACCGGTGCGCGGCCACCCCTTGAACGGAGATAGTCGCCGTACAGGTCGAAGAGTGCCGACCGTGCCTGCATGACCGCACATTGTGACAGCCCTTCTCAAGATATGCTAGATGCTGTTACATCAATGCTGGTTCGGTTTGGGTCCGGCGGTGTTCATCAGGGAAAATCGTTGGTCGGCACCGCGGCCTTGGGCGGTGATGCTGACCAAATGGATGTGGGGTAACCCACCGACCCTGATGAAGGTCTGAGGGGAGACAACATGGCGGCGATGAAGCCGCGGACGGGCGACGGTCCGCTGGAGGTCACCAAGGAGGGCCGGGGCATCGTCATGCGGGTTCCGCTGGAGGGTGGTGGCCGGCTCGTCGTCGAGATGACTCCCGACGAGGCCAACGCGCTCGGTGACGCGCTGAAGGCCGCCGCCGGCTAAGTGAACGCCGACTCCTCCGGGCGGCCCTGCCGTCCGGCGGGGTTTTCACCCTGGGCCACCGGCGATGCCGCCGGTGGCCCAGGGTGATGTCGGGCGGGGTACGGTCTCTACCGCCCACACAAGATCGTCTGGAGGTGGCGTCGGCGTGCTGTCGATCCGTCTGGTGACCGACCCGGCCGGGTTCGACACCCTGGCCCTGCCCGTCGGGCCCGTCGGAGAGCCCGGCCGACCCGCCGCCGGCACCGGCCGACCCGCCGCCGGCACCGCGCCGAGAGCCCGGCTGCTCTCGACCTGCCTGGCCCTCCCTGACGAGCTGGCCACCGAGGCGACCGACCTGCTCCCCCACCTCGACCAGCCCGCCGACGCGGGCGCGCTGCACCTGTCGATCCGGCCGCAGGGCGACCCGACCCGGCTGCTGCTGGTCGGCGTGGGTGCCGGCGACGAGGCCGGGTGGCGGGCCGCCGGGGCGGCGGTGGTCCGGGCCGCCACACATGAGAGTTCGATCACGATAGCGATTCCGGTCGATGCGGGCCCGGAGGTGGCACGCGGGCTCGCCGAGGGGATCTGGCTCGCGTCGTACCGGTTCCGGATGCCCGACCCCGGCGCGGCCGCCGGCGACCCGCCGCCCCTCGCCGAGGTGCTGCTCGCGGTCGCCGATTCCGAGCCCTACCGGGCGGCGCTGGAGGCCGCCCGGTCGGTCGCCGAGGCGACCCGATTCGCCCGGGACCTGACCAACACCCCCTCGTCGGTGAAGACTCCGGCCTGGTTCGCCGAGCGGGTGGTCGAGGCGGCCGCCGGGCGGTCCGGGCTGACGGTCGAGGTCCGGGAGCCGGATTGGCTCGCCGCCGAGGGATTCGGCGGCATCCTCGCCGTCGGCGGCGGATCGGCCCAGGGGCCCCGGCTGGTCGAGGTGAGCTGGCGGCCCGAGGGCGCGCACCGGCACGTGGTGCTGGTCGGCAAGGGGATCACCTTCGACACCGGTGGCGTCTCGATCAAGCCCCGGGACGCGATGAGGCTGATGCGCAAGGACATGGGCGGTGCGGCGGCCGTGGTCGCCGCGACCATCGGCGCGGCGGCGCTCGGGCTGCCGGTCCGGGTCACCGCGCTCGCCCCGCTCGCCGAGAACATGGTCAGCGGCTCGGCATACCGGCCGGGCGACGTGATCCGGCACTACAACGGCGTGACCAGCGAGAGCACCAACACCGACGCCGAGGGCCGGCTGGTGCTCGCCGACGCGCTCGGCTACGCGGTGCAGCGGCTCGCCCCGGACGTACTGCTGGACCTGGCCACCCTCACCGGCGCCAACGCGGTCGCGCTGGGCAAGCGGACGGCGGCCCTCTACAGCGACACCGACGAGCTGGCCGAGGAGGTGCTGGCGGCGGCCGGCGCGGCCGGGGAGGGAGCCTGGCGGATGCCGCTCCCGGCCGACTACACGGACTATCTCGGCAGTGAGATCGCCGACCTCTACAGCGCACCGACCCAGGGCGCCGGATCGGTGCTCGCCGCGCTCTACCTCCGTGAGTTCGTCGGCGACCTGCGGGACCGCTGGGTGCACGTCGACATGTCGGCGCCCTCCTGGTCGGAGGGGAACGACGGCGAACTCGTGAGGGGCGCCACCGGCTGGGGCGTACGCACGCTGCTGCGCTGGCTGGCCGACCGACCCGGCTGATCGGCCTCCAGCCGGCCCCGGACCACTCCAGCTCGGCACCTGACCGCTCGGCACCTGACCGCGAGGGTCAGCGTTTGACCGCGACGAGCAGTCCTTCGCCGGTGGGCAGCAGCGCCGGGGTCCACTCCTCCGACTCGCGGACCGCCTTGACCACCTCGCGGACCGTCACCGTCTCCACGTCCCGGGCGGCCGGGTCGCCGATCCGCCCGGCGGCCAGCGCCCCGTGCAGCGCGAGTACGCCACCTGGGCGCAGCAGCCGCAGCGCGGCGTCGACGCAGGCGCCATACTCGGCGACGTCCGAGTCGACGAAGATCAGGTCGTAGGCACCGTCGGTGAGCCGGGGCAGCACGTCGAGCGCCCGGCCGGTGATGATCCGGGTCCGTCCGGCGGGAAAGCCCGCCTCCTGGAAGATCCGCCGGGCCATGCGCTGGTGCTCCGTCTCCAGGTCGATCGTGGTCAGGATGCCGTCGGTGCGCATGCCGCGAAGCAGCCAGAGCCCGCTGACCCCGGTGCCGGTGCCGATCTCCACGACGGCCCGCGCACTCCCGGCGGCGGCCAGCAGTCGCAGCGTGGCACCGGTCCCCGGCGTGACGGCATCGAGGCCGATCTCGCCGGCGAGACTACGGGCGGTACGCAGGACCAGGTCCTCGGCGACGTACGCTTCGGCGAACTGGAGTGCTTGGGCGGTCGTCGTGCTGACTGACCGGGCGACCGTGGCGATGGGGCACCTCCGGGCGGCGAGGGGACTCGGCTGGGGATGGAACGGGTCTGCGGATCTGCGAGTGTCCGGGCTTGCGGGCGGCGGGTTCGCCGGGTGACGGTGGAGCGGGTGGCACTGGTGCGGGCGCGGTTGGAACGGGTGGCGGTGAACCGGCCCGTGGTCGGAGTCGGACCGGGCGGGCGGGGGTTGCGGTATGAGCCTAAGGGTGGCGACGCGTGATCGGCAGGCGCCTGCCTCGGGCGGCGACCGTGCCCCGGCGCGACAGGTGATCGGGATGAGCACACCCTCGGACCAACCGATGACCGGTATTACGCCATCCGTGCGATCCTGGATGCGGAACCCGGACGCTGCGGCCGGAAGCGGTCGCCCGTGCCCGCGCGGCATCCGGCTTCAGGGACGGACTGGGAGGCAGCGAACGTGACGGACGGCTGGAACTGGCGCCAGCCCGATGGGACGTCGGCGCCGGCGTACCCCCCATCGCCGGCGGCACCGGCAGCCGGCGCGCGGGTGACGCCCGGAGCGGTCCCCGGACCGGGGTCCTCCCCGTGGTGGTCCGACGCGCTGCACGACCCGTGGCGTAACCCGGCCGCTCCGGCGGCAGTCGTGGTGCAGGCGTCGCCGGAGGCGGCGGCAGGTGCCGCCCCCGAGCCGGTGACCGACCCGGACACCGCGCGGCGCCGGGGCCTCGGCTCCGTCTTCCTGGTCTCGCTGATCACCGCGCTCCTGGCCGGCGCGCTCGGTGGGTCGCTCGGCTACGCCTTCGCGGTGGGACGCGGCGCCGGCGGTACGACGGCGCTCGGCTCGGCCCCCGGTGAACCGCCCCCCGCAGCCCGGCGGCCGCCCGAGTCACTGGCCGGCGTCGCCGAGCGGCTGCTTCCGAGCGTCGTCACGGTCCGGGTCAGCGGCAACGGCGGTACCGGGCTCGGTTCGGGGTTCGTGGTGACCCGGGACGGCTACGTGATCACCAACGACCACGTGGTCGGGGCCGGCACCGACAGCGCGACAGTGGTCTTCAACGACGGCTCCACCGCGCCGGCCGAGGTGGTCGGCAAGGATCCCGAGGCGGACATCGCCGTGATCAAGGTCTCCCGGACGGGCCTCCAGCCGGTCGAGTTCGGCGATTCCGACGGTGTGGCGGTCGGCGATCCGGTGCTCGCCTTCGGCACGCCGCTGTCGCTGGCCAACACCGTCACCGCGGGCATCATCAGCGCACTGGACCGGACGTTCCGGCAGGGCGAGGCGGGTGGACAGGTGCGCTACTACGCCGCCATCCAGACCGACGCCGCCGTCAACCGGGGTAACTCCGGCGGCCCGCTCGTGGACGGCGGCGGTCGGGTGATCGGGGTCAACTCGGTGATCCAGACACCGGCCGTCGACGAGGAGACGGCCGGTAACGTCGGTCTGGCCTTCGCTATCCCGATCAACCAGGCCAAGCGGTTGGCCCAGGAGATCATCGACACCGGCCGGGCCCGGCGGACCGTGATCGGCGCGACAGTCGGCGGAGCGCGCTCGGGCGGGTCGGGCGGAGTGCGGATCTCCTCGGTCGACCCGGCGGGGCCGGCCGCCGAGGCGGGACTGCGCGCCGGCGACGTGGTACTCAAGCTCGACGGCAAGCCACTGGAGGACCCGAGCGACCTGATCGCGCTGGTCCGCAAGTACGCGCCCGGCTCGGTGGTGAGCGTCGAATACCGGCGCGGCTCGGAGCGGCAGGCCGCCTCGGTGACCCTGGCCGCGGACGTGAAGTGACCTTCCTCCCCCTCCCGCCGCCACCCACGACGTGCGTACTCTTGCCGGGAGCGGTGACGAGGAGGCGGCCGTGTTCGAGAACCTGAACTGGTGGGAGATTGGCGCGCTGCTGCTGGTCGCCCTGCTGATCTTCGGCGACCGGCTGCCGACCGTGATCAGCGACGGTCTCCGGATGCTGAGGAACCTGCGGAACATGGCCCGCAACGCCACCGGCGACCTGAGTCGGGAGCTCGGCACCGACATCCAGCTGGAGGACCTGCACCCGAAGGCGTTTATTCGCAAGCACCTGCTGAGCGAGGAAGACGAGCAGGCGATCCGCAAGCCGCTGGAGGGGACCTTCGAGAAGCTCCGCTCCGACCTGACCGACGTACGCCGGGAGGTCGACGACGTGGCGGCAGCGGCGGACTTCCGTTCGTCGTCGCGTGCCTCGACGGGCGGTGCCGGCGACGGCTCTCCCTCCGGCAGCGGCACCGACGTGGCCCCGGTGGCACCGCGCCGCGCCTACGACGCCGACGCGACCTGAGGTCGCCTACGACGCCGACGCGACCTGACGTCGGCGTGGGTCGGACACGCCACGTCGGCGTCGGTCCGGACGCCTCCCCTTCGGCTAGCGGCCGGCGGGGCGCAGTCCCAGCGGCTTGCCGAGCAGCGACTCGCGGCGCAACGCGAGCCGGTCGGCGACCGCGCTGAGCGCCTCGGCCGCCGGTGCGTCGGGCTCGGCGAGCACGACCGGGTTTCCGGCGTCGCCGGCCTCGCGCACCCGGGTGTCCAGCGGGATCTGGCCGAGCAGCGGCACCTGCGCGCCGACCACCCTGGTCAGCGACTCGGCGACCGTCGCGCCGCCGCCGGAGCCGAAGACCTCCATGCGGGAGCCGTCGGGGAGCTCCAGCCACGACATGTTCTCCACGACACCGACCAGCCGCTGGTGGGTCTGCAGGGCGATTCCGCCGGCCCGCTCGGCCACCTCGGCCGCCGCCGTCTGCGGGGTGGTGACCACCAGGATCTCCGCGTTGGGCAGCAGTTGGGCCAGTGAGATGGCCACGTCGCCGGTGCCCGGCGGAAGGTCGAGCAGCAGCACGTCCAGATCGCCCCAGTAGACGTCGGCGAGGAACTGCTGCAACGCGCGGTGCAGCATCGGACCCCGCCAGACCACCGCCGCGTTGCCGTCGGTGAACATGCCGATCGAGATCACCTTCACCCCGTGCGCCTCGGGCGGCATGATCATGTCTTCCACCCGGGTCGGCCGGCCGTCGACGCCGAGCATCCGGGGCACCGAGTGGCCGTAGATGTCCGCGTCCACGACACCCACCGCCAGCCCCTTGGCGGCGAGCGCGGCGGCCAGGTTGACCGTGACACTCGACTTGCCGACCCCGCCCTTGCCGCTGGCGACCGCGTAGACCCGGGTGCGCGAGCCGGGCTGGGCGAACGGGATGACCGGTTCCTGGCTGGGCCCGCCGCCGCGCAACCGGGCCTGGAGGGCCTGCCGCTGCTCGGCGCTCATCACACCGAAGTCGATGGTGACCCCGGTCACCCCGGGCACCGCGCCGACCGCGGCGGTGATGTCGGTGCGCAGTTTGTCCCGCAGCGGGCAGCCGGCGACGGTGAGCAGCAGTTCCACCCGTACCGTGCCGTCGGCGTCGAGCACGGCGGAGCGCACCATCCCGAGGTCGGTGATCGGCCGGCGGATCTCCGGATCGTCGACGGTGGCGAGCGCGGCGTGCACCGCCTCCTCGACGGGGTTCGTGGGCCGGTCGGCGGAGTCGGTGCCGGAGGCGGTCGCCTCCTGGCCGGGAACGGCTGGAGCAGACATATACGCCATGCTACGTCGCCGGATGACCCGCCGGGCCGGCCGTACCCGGACGGCGGGAGCGAATCGGTACGACGTAGCCGGCAAGTCCGGCTCTCACCTAGAGTGAGGAAATTAGCGATTTGGCGGTAGACGCCGTACCCGTCGGGGTGGGACGATCGTTGACGTCCGCCGCGCGCCTAGCCCCTTGAGGCGCGCGGCGTTTCGTTCCCACGTCCCGGTGCCGCCGCCGTCTCGGCGGTCAGCGGCGCCGGACCCGGTGCAGCCGGAACGGCCGGCGGGTGCGCCGGATCGCGGTGGTCTCGCGCGGCGCGGCGGCCAGCGAGCCGTCCGGCAGGGTCGTCCCGGCGGCCAGCGGCGCCCCGGCCGGGGCCAGCCGGACGAGCGTGCAGCGGGCCGTCCAGCGCTGCGCCACCTCCGCCGGGCTGCCGCTGGCGTTGAGCCGCTTGGCGGCCACCTGGGGGGCCACCTCCGCCCACCGCTCGCTCTCCGGCGCGATCCGGCTCACCTCGGCCGGCCAGGTGACGATTTGCCCGCCATGGTCGCCACGCAGGGTCACCGTGGCGGTGCCGGCCTCCGCCAGCCCCGGTGCCGGCTGCTCGCCGGGACCGCTTACCACGTAAAGCCCGCCGTCCAGCGGCACGCACCAGAGCGCGACCGCCGGTCGGTCACCGACCGCCACCCACGCCACGGCTGCTTTCTTCATTGCCTCCGTCACCAGCGGCGGCGGGGCCGGGCCGTCCTGCTCCTCGGTCACACCCCGCATCCTGCCCCACCCGGAACCGGCAGGGAACCCGCCGGCTCCGACCGGGGCCGGCCCGACGCGGGTACGTCCAGCAGCCCCGGAACCTCGGACAGCGAGGCGAGCGTCGGGCCGGCCCAGCCCTGGTCCTGGTTGAAGACGAGGTGACCGTGGAGATCGGCGGCGGCCAGCCGGATCGCCGTCATCCCGGTCCGGGCGGCGCCGGTCAGCTCCTGGCTGCCGCCGTCGCCGACGTACAGGCAGTCTTCGGGGGGCACGTCGAGCCGGTGGCAGGCGGCGAGATAGATCGCCGGATCGGGCTTGCAGCAGCCGACCTGCACCGACAGCACCCGCACGTCGAGCAGGGGCGCGACCGGCAGGTGGGGCAGGAAGGCGGGAAGCTCGTGGGTGCAGTCGCTGACCAGCGCGATGCGGAGACCTCGGCGCCGGAGGGCGCGAAGCACCGTCACCGCATCGGGGCGGAGCCGGGTGTCCGCGCGTACCGCCTGGACCCGGGCGGCGACGGCGGCCCGCAGGTCGGCGTCGGACGGCCGGGCACCGACCTGCGCGCAGACCCAGCGCAGGGTGGCGGTGGCATCGCCGAGTGCTCCGGTGGCGCGCAGGTAGAAGGAGCGGTCGAGCACATCGACCAGGACGTCCACCCCGCAGCCGAGCAGGGCGGCGACTGCCGCGTGCCGATCGCCGCGCCGGGTGGCGCAGGTGAGGGTGCCGAAGAAGTCGAAAAGCACCGCCCGGTACGCGGGTAGCCGGTATGTGGGCATGGGGGAGCAGCCTCCAGAACCGGATGAAGCAGGTGCGTGCGATCGGAGGATCGTAACGGCTTGTGGATTAGATGGTGGCCCCTAGTGACATGTGAGGATTTTTCCGTGCCTGCCGCCGTACCGCTGCCCCGCGCTCCGATCGACCCGCTGAGTGTCGGCGCGGTCGCGGTCGCCATCGTCGCGGTCTCGTCGTCGGCGCCGCTGATCGCGTTCGCCGCCGCACCCGCGCTGGCCATCGCCTTCTGGCGCAACTTCCTCGCCGTCAGCGTGCTCGGACCGGTCGCGCTGCTGCGGCGCCGGGCGGAGTTCCGGGCGCTGACCAGGGGGACCGGCCGCCGGGACGCCGGCTACTGCGCGCTGGCCGGCCTCGCCCTCGCCGTGCACTTCGCCACCTGGATGCCGAGCGCCAAACTGACCTCGGTGGCCGCCGCTACCGCCCTGGTGGTCACCCAGCCGGTCTGGCAGGGGCTGATCGCGCTCGGCCAGGGGCGGCGGCTCTCCACGCTCGGCTGGGTCGGCATCGGTCTGGCGGTGGCCGGGGCGATCTGGGCGGTCGGCGCCGACTTCGGGATCTCCGGCTGGGCCGTCGCCGGTGACCTGCTCGCGGTCGCCGGGGGCATGGCGGCGGCGGTCTACACCGCCCTCGGCGAGCGGGCCAGGAGCACGATCAGCACCCTCGGCTACACCACCATCTGCTACGGGGTCTGCGCGACGGCGCTGCTGGTGGTCTGCCTGGCCGGCGGCGTACGCCTCGGCGGGTACGCCGCCTCGACCTGGCTCGCCGTGCTGGGGCTGGTGGTCGGGGCCCAACTGCTCGGCCACTCGATGTTCAACTACGCGCTCCGCCGGATCTCCGCGACGACGATCAGCGTGCTCTTCCTGCTCGAGGCGCCCGGCGCCGCGTTGATCGCCTGGGCCTGGCTCGGCCAGGTGCCCCGGGCCGCCGCCCTGCCCGGGCTCGCCCTGCTGCTCGCCGGGGTCGCCGTGGTGCTGCACGGCGAGGCGCGGAACGACCGGCGCGCCGAGCCGGAAACCGAGCCGGAAACCGTCCCGGAGCCGCTGCCGGTGCCACCCGAGACAGGTCCGTTGCCCTGACCGTGGATCGGCCGCACTCCAGCGGCATGGCAATCGAGTAACTTCCGGTGGAGCCGCCCCGCACTGGGGACTCTGTTTGCTGGTCGCGGGAAGGCCCCGCCGCTCCGACACCGGCAACTGAACGCCACCGACGGCCGACCGGCCGCGCTGTCCCAGCGCGACCGGTGCTCCCGGATCAGCCGGAGGTACTCGCCGTGGTGGCGAAGAGGACGCCCATGAAGGCCAGGTAGGCGAGGAAGACGAGCAGACCCAGTGCGGCCAGCCCGAGGGACACCCAGCCGAGCACGAGACCGGCGGTGGCGAAGCCGGCTCCCTCCTCGCCGCTCGCCTCGATCTCGGTACGCGCCTTCCGGGCCAGGTAGACCGCGACCGCGCCGACCACCTGGCAACTGAACAGGGCGACGATCCCGGTGACCAAGGCCGCGATCGCCATGCCGTTGGTCGGCCGGCGCAGCACATAGGGGTAGCCGGGATAACCAGGCTGGGGCGGCGGCCAGCCCGGCTGCGGCGCGCCGCCGGCCGGTCCCGGATGCTGCTGCGCTGGCTCGACGGGCGTCGTCGTGGGGCCGGCGTCGCCGACGGGCCCGGAGGGGTTACCGGTGCTGCCTGGGTTCACGGCGTCTCCCTGTCGGTCCGGATGTTCAGAAGCCGCTGTCGTAGGTCGACGGCTGGTTGGCCAACCAGACGAAGAAGATCACGAGGGCGATGGTGGCGAGGATGGCGATCCCGGTGGCGATCCAGCCGACGATGATCGCGGCCTTGGCGAACCCCGCGCCGCCCTCGCCCCGTTCGCGGATCTGCTTGCTGGCGACGTGGCCGAGGATCGCCCCGACGGCGCCGAGATAGCCGCCCAGACCGTACCCGCAGAGCCCGAGCGCACCCACGATGGAGACGACCATCGCGGCGATGGAGAGCCCGTTGGTGGACGGACCCGCAGTGGCGACCGGATAGCCGGGCGGTGGATAACCCGGAGCCATCACCGGCTGGCCGCTGATCGGGTCGGTGTCGGTCGGGTAGGCCTGGACCGGATATCCCGCCTGGTAGGGCTGGGCGGGGACGGCCTGCCCCGTCGGATCCTGGTACATGGGCTGGTAGCCCGAATCCTGGTAGGCGCCCGGTTGGGCGGGTGGTTGCGCCTGCCAGGACGGATCGCCGGAGTAGCCGCTCTGCTGGGGGTCGGTCATTCGAGGTCTCTCACTTCGTCCGTTCGGATGCGTCGCCAGGGTAGTCGCCGTACGCCAACGGGGTGTTCCCATATCCGGCCGGTCCCGGGTCGACCGGCGGTGCCCGCCGGCTGCTCCGGCGGTGCGCCGTTGCCCGTATCGCCTGGACCGGGCAGGATCGCGGGCATGGTATTCGACGCGCGCGCCGGGGACAGATCCGGTAATCGGCCTCGTCGGGACGCGACGCGTCCCGCGTTGGCCCGCCGGCCCCGTACCGGCTCGCAGGGCACCGTCCCGCAGAGCCTCGACCAAAGCCTCGACCCGGGCGGCAACGGCGGCGGGCTGCCAGGCGGCGACGCCGAGCCGGTGACGATGCGCCTGGACGGGCGGGTGGCGTTGGTCACCGGCGCCGGCAGTCCGGACGGGATCGGGTACGCGACCGCCCGCCGGCTAGCCACGCTCGGTGCCCGGGTGGCGATCGTCTCGACCACCCGCCGCATCCACGAGCGGGCGACCGAGCTGGGTGCCACGGGGTTCGTCGCCGACCTCACCGACGAGGCCGAGGTGGGCGCGCTGGCGGATGCCATCGTCGAGCAGCTCGGCGAGGTGGAGGTGCTGGTCAACAACGCCGGCCTGGCCAGCAGGGCGAGCCCCGAGGTGCTGCGGCCGGTGGCGCAGTTGAGCTACGACGAGTGGCATCGGGAGATCGAACGGAATCTCAGCACCGCGTTCCTGTGCAGCCGGGCCTTCATCGGCGGCATGGCCGAACGCGGCTGGGGGCGGATCGTCAACCTGGCCGCCACCGCCGGACCGGTCAACGCCCTGCCGACAGAGGCGGCGTATGCGGCCGCGAAGGCCGGTGTGGTCGGGCTGACCCGTGCGCTCGCGATGGAGATGATCGCCGACGGGGTAACCGTCAACGCGGTCGCACCCGGGACCATCTACACCGCGGCCTCCACCATGGCCGAACTGAAGCAGGGGCTCGGCACCCCGGTCGGCCGACCCGGCACCCCGGACGAGGTCGCCGCGGCCATCGCCTTCCTCTGCTCGCCGGCCGCGTCGTACATCACCGGGCAGATGCTGGTGGTGGACGGCGGCAACAGCGTGCGGGAGGCGGAGTACCGGTAGCCAGCGGTCGGCCGGTTCCGACGGCGGTCAGTACGCGCCGCCGTCGCCCTCCGAGCCGGCCCAGCCGACCAGGGCCAGCCAGCCGCAGCAGCCGAGCACGTAGAGCGCGGTGAAGACGTAACTGAGGATCAGTCCCCAGGTCGCCAGCTGGCTGCCCTGCTCGCCGGTCTGCCGGATCTGGCGCCGGGCCAGGTGCCCCAGGACGATGCCGGCCGGCGCGAAGACGAAGGCGAAGACCAGCGAGAGGATCGCCAGCACGTTCGTCCCCGACCGCCGTTCGGGTTGGCCGTAGTACCCGGGTGAGGGCTGCGCCGGGAATCCCTGCGGATCCTGCGGCTCACCCGGTCCTGGGTAGCTCATTGGCGTCGCCTCCTCATCCGGGACGCTACCCACCAGCACCGCTGGCAGGGCGGATGTCCGGGACGGTGCCACCCGATGGTGGCGGGGAGGCACGCCCGGGGGGCGGGGAGGCACGCCCGGGGATGGTGATCGAGGCGGTCGCTCAGTCTCGACGGGAGAGCCCGGCCGCCGCACGCTCCACCGCCAGGCAGGCATCCTCGACGTAGTCGATGCCGGCCTCCTCGGCGATCCGCCGTGCTTCGCCGGAGACGATGCCGAGCTGCAACCAGACGGCCGGCGCGCCGATCGCGACCGCGTCGCGGACCACCGCCACGGCGTCCTCGGCGGGCCGGAACACGTCGACCAGGTCGACCGGGTGCGGAATCTCGGCCAGCGAGCGGTAGACACGCTCGCCGAAGAGTTCGTCCGCCACCGGGTTGACCGGGATGATCCGCCAGCCGTACCGCTGCATCGACAGCGGGACACTGTGTGCCGGCTTGCCCGGGTCGCGGGAGGCGCCGACCACGGCGATCACGCCGGCCTCGGCAAGGATCTGTTGGGCGCTACGCACCACGCGACTGTAGCTCGCGCCCGCCCACCGCCCGTCCGGGTTGCCTCCGCACCGCCAGGGCTTCACAGCAGGGTGAGCTGCTCGATGGTGGGCGCCGGGGCGGGCGCCGGCACCTGCCGGGCCTCGCCCGGCTCGGAGCGGTGCAGGCCGTGGCGGCGGGCCGCCATGCGCACCCGGGCCGTCACCTCACGCTGGTAGTCCTGCGGCAGGTAGGAGCCCCGGCCGAAGAGCGCCCGATAACGCGGCACCAACTGCGGGAACTCGCGGGCCAGCCACTGCGCGTACCACTCGCGGGCACCGGGCCGCAGGTGCAGCGGCAGCGGGGTGACGCTCACCGCGCCGGCCGCCGCGATCGCCGCCACCGTTGCCTCGATCGACTCGTCGGTGTCGGTGAGCCCGGGCAGGATCGGGGCCATCAGCACCCCGACCGCGAACCCGGCGTCGGTCAGCTCGCGTACGGCGTCGAGCCGGCGCCGTGGACTGGGCGCGCCCGACTCGACGGAGCGCCACATCCGCTCGTCGACGAAGCCGACCGACATCGAGACGCCGACCGAGGTCACCGTGGCGGCCTCGCGGAGCAGCGGCAGGTCGCGCAGGATCAGGGTGCCCTTGGTCAGGATCGAGAACGGGTTGGCGAAGTCGCGCAGCGCCGCCAGGATCTGCGGCATCAGCCGGTAACGCCCCTCCGCCCGCTGGTAGCAGTCGACGTTGGTGCCCATCGCGATGTGCTCGCCCGACCACCTCGGCGCGGCCAGCTCACGGCGGACGAGCTCACCGGCGTTGACCTTGACGATCACCTTGCTGTCGAAGTCACGCCCGGGGTCGAGGTCGAGATAGGTGTGCGTGCCCCGGGCGAAGCAGTTGTGGCTCACCACGCCGTTGGCGACGAAGTCACCGGTGCCGGTGGTGATGTCGTAGAGCTGGAGCTCGCGGTCGAGTGGCTCGATCCGGCGGATCCGCAGCGCGGCCCGGCCACCGAGGATGGTCCCGGCGAGGCCATCGGCGGGGAGGTCGGCGGGCCCGGGTGTGGCCCGGCCGGTGCCGACCAGACTGTCGGTGACCGCGAGGTAGGGCCGGGGCGGCTCGCCGGGCATCGCGCCGACGACGTGCTTCCAACCGCGCGGGGTGAGAAACCGATGGTCGCCGCTGGCGGTCAGCTCCGTGCCGTCGTCGAGCGTGATCCGGTAGGCCGGCTTCACCGTCGACCAGTGCGCCAGCACCTCGGTGCGGACGTAGCGCCGGTGGTTGCCCTGTGCCACCGTGCCGTAGATCTGGTCGCCGATCCGCAGCTCGGCGAGGGGCCGGGTGCGCCCGTCGGCGAGCAGGATCGCCGTGTCACCGGCGAGGCAGTAGGCACAGGCGTGGCTGCACCCCCGGTAGGGGTTGATCGTCCACTGGAACGGCACCCGCGAGGTGCCGGGCACCCGGTTGATGATCGACTTCGCGCGCACCTCGTAGAACGTCATGCCGGCGAAACCGGGGGTGTCGAAGGTGCGGGCGACCGCGCCGGGCAGCGCCAGCGGCAGGGGTGGAGCCGCTGGCGCCGCCCCTGGAGGGGTGCCGGTGTCGGGGGGAGCCGACGACAGGTTTTCCCAGCGCATGGGCCCTATTCGAACATGCGTACGATAGATTGCGCAACTCGCCACGCCGCGCGCCGGCCCACCGGCACCTCGCGGCCGGACAACGGGTCGCGGCTACCTGTCGGACGCGGGCGGCGCGCTGCTCTCCCGGCGGACCAGTTCGGCCGCGACGTGCTCGACCTGCGGGGTGTTCAGCGGCTCGGGAGGTTGCAGCGCCAGGGTCATCGCCCGAGCGCCCATGTCGGCCAGCGGCAGCCGGATCGTGGTGAGCGCGGGCGTCAGGTCGCGGGCGATCGGCATGTCGTCGAAGCCGACCACGCTGATCCGGCCGGGCACGTCGATGCCCCGGGAACGGAGCAGGGCGAGCACACCGATCGCCATCGAGTCGTTGAGTGCGGCGATGGCGGTGATCCCGGGCTGGGCGTCGAGCAGGGCGGCGGCGCCGCTGACCCCGCCGGAGCGGTCGAAGTCGCCGTAGACGATCTGCCGGGCGGTGAGCTTCTGGCCGTGCTCGCGCGCGGCCCGGCGCAGCCCGGCGATCCGGTCGGTGGTGGTGGTCAGGTGCCGGGGACCGGCGACGACACCGATCCGGGTGTGGCCGAGACCGTAGAGTTCGGTGCCGACCAGGTGGCCGCCGGCCTCGTTGGCCGGGATGACCGCGTGTCCGGAGTGCTCGTGCCGGCCGATGACCGCCACGTGGCCGCCGGTGGACTGGTAGACCCGGAGCTTGGCGTCGAGGGTGAGGGTGAACTGCTCGTCGTGGTAGCCGGAGCCGGCGAGGATGATCGCGGCGGCCTGGTTGGCCCGGAGCAGTTCGACGTACTCCAGCTCCTTGTCCGGGTCGCGGTAGGTGTTGCAGATGATGACCAGCCGGCCGTGCTCGGTGGCGATCCGTTGCAGGCCACGGGTGATCTCCGCGAAGTACGGGTCGGAGACGTCGTGCACGATCACCCCGACCGCGCTGCGGTGGTTGCGGGCGAGCTGCTGGGCGTGCGCGTTCGGGACGTACTGCAACTCCTCGACCGCGGCCAGCACCCGCTCGCGCAGGGCGTCGGTCACCGGCTTGGGGCTGCCGTTGATGATCCTGGACGCGGTGGCGGGTGACACGCCGGCCCGCCGCGCGACATCCGCCAGAGTGGCCATCGCCCCGTCCTTCCCCGACCGCCCGGTGGCCGGTTGCAGGTGAGGATAGCGCGGCCGGGTCCGGGGCATTCACGCCCGTCAGGGACGGCCCCGCACCGGCGGCGGGCCCGGTGCGGGCGCACCGCGCCGGCGGCCTGCGGAAGATCGTCGGGGCGGTGGGATGGCCTTGCCGGAATCCGGAGGTAGTCGGTAGCGTGCTCGGGAAAGCGCTTACCGGCGTACGGCGTGCTCCACCGCGACCATCGCGCGCCAGGTCGACCCCACCACACCCAACCCCGCGCGCTCGACAAGTGGCACCGCGGATCAGCCAGCCTGAGGAGGCGACGTACATGGGCCGCACCCCGATCGGAATCGTGCTCAACGGCGTGACCGGCCGGATGGGCTACCGGCAACACCTGGTCCGGTCCCTGCTTGCCATCAGGGAACAGGGTGGGCTGCCCCTGCCCGACGGCCGACGGCTCTGGCCGGAACCGATCCTGGTCGGCCGGAGCGAGGCCAAGCTCCAGGAGATCGCGCAGCGGCACGGGCTGACCGAGTGGAGCACCGACCTGCCCGCCGCGTTGGCCCGCCCGGACGTGCAGATCTACTTCGACTCGCAGGTGACCGCCCAGCGGGAGAAGGCGCTGAGGCTGGCGATCGAGGCGGGGAAGCACATCTACACCGAGAAGCCGACCGCCGAGGACCTCTCCGGCGCGGTCGAGCTGGCCCGGCTCGCCGACGCCGCCGGCATCAAGCACGGCGTCGTGCAGGACAAGCTCTTCCTGCCCGGCCTGCGCAAGCTCGACCGGCTGGTCAGGGGCGGCTTCTTCGGCCGGATCCTCTCGGTGCGCGGCGAGTTCGGCTACTGGGTCTTCGAGGGTGACTGGCAGGCGGCGCAGCGGCCGTCCTGGAACTACCGGGCCGCCGACGGCGGTGGCATCACCGTCGACATGTTCCCGCACTGGCACTACGTGCTGGAGCAGATCTTCGGCCGGGTCGCCGCGGTGACCGCGCACGTCACCACCCACATTCCGCAGCGCTGGGACGAGGCCGGCGAGCGCTACGACGCGACCGCCGACGACGCCGCGTACGGCATCTTCGAGATCGAGCGGCCGGGGCAGTCCGGCCGGATCGTGGCCCAGATCAACTCCTCCTGGTCGGTCCGGGTCTACCGGGACGAGCTGGTCGAGTTCCAGGTCGACGGCACCGAGGGCAGCGCCGTCGCCGGGCTGCGGAACTGCCGGATCCAGCACCGGGCGAGCACGCCGAAGCCGGTGTGGAATCCGGACCTGCCGGCGACCGAGGACTTCCGGTCGCAGTGGCAGGTCGTGCCGGACAACGAGGAGTTCGACAACGGCTTCAAGGCGCAGTGGGAGCTGTTCCTGCGGCACGTCGTCGCCGACGAGCCGTACGGCTGGGACCTCTGGGCCGGCGCGCGCGGCGTACAGCTCGCCGAGCTGGGTCTCGCCGCCGCCCGGGAGGGCCGGCGCATCGAGATCCCCGAACTCGACGGGGAGCGGAGCCGGTGAGCACCGTCCCCGCGCGGTTCTCGTTCAACCAGGCCACCGCCAGGTACTGGCCGATCCCCGACCTGGTGGCCGGCTGCCTGGCGGCGGGGGTACGCCAGGTCGGGCTCTGGCGGGAGGAGACCCTCGAACACGGCCTGGAGAAGACCGCGACGCTCGTCCGCGACGCCGGCATCGCGGTCACCTCGCTCTGCCGGGGCGGCTTCTTCAACACCCCAAACTGGTACGACGAGAACCGCCGGGCGATCGACGAGGCCGCCACTCTCGGGGCGCCGGTGCTGGTGCTGGTCTCCGGCGGACTGCCGGCGGGCAGCCGGGACGTGGACGCGGCCCGCGCACACGTCGGGGAGGCGATCGGCGACCTGGTGCCGCACGCCCGCGCCGCCGGGGTACGGCTGGCGATCGAGCCGCTGCACCCGATGTACTGCTCCGACCGTTGCGTCGTCTCCACCCTCGGCCAGGCACTGGACCTGGCCGCGCCGCATCCGGTCGAGACGGTCGGCGTGGTGGTGGACACCTACCACATCTGGTGGGACGACCAGGTCTGGGCGCAACTCGACCGGGCCGGCCGGGAGGAGCGGATCGCCTGCTTCCAGGTCGCCGACTGGGCCACCCCGCTCCCCGAGGGGGTGCTGCTCGGCCGGGCCCTGCCCGGCGACGGCTGTGTCGAGCTGCGCCGGTTCCGGGAGGCGGTGGAGGCCGCCGGATACCGAGGGCCGATCGAGGTCGAGGTCTTCAACGCCGGCGTCTGGGCGCTGCCCGGCCCGGAGATCCTGGACCGCACCCTCTCGGGTTATCTCGCCCACGTGGACTGAGCCGAGTTCGGTCGTCGACACCGGCCCGGAGACGACTCCGGCCGGACACCCGCGGTGTCCGGCCGGAAGGGTCTCGGCGAGCGCGTCAGTGACTGTGCTCGGCCAACTGCCGGCGTACGTCGTCCATGTCGAGGGCTTGGACCTGCTCGATCAGCGACTCCAGCGCCGACTCCGGCAGGGCGCCCGGCTGGGCGAAGACGATCACGCCGTCCCGGATCGCCATGATCGTGGGAATGGATCGGATGTCGAACTTCGCGGCGATCTCCTGCTGCGCCTCGGTGTCGACCTTCCCGAAGACGATGTCCTGATGCTTCTCCGAGGATCGCTCGTAGACCGGCGCGAACCGCTTGCACGGACCGCACCAGTCCGCCCAGAAGTCCACCAGCACAGTGCCCGGCTTCTCGGTCACCTCGTCGAAGTTGGCTGTGGTCAGCTCAACGGTCGCCATTGATCACTCCGATCACCGCAATTGGTCTCACGACTGGGGGAACCCGGCTGACGCCCTCCGAATTCCCCGGCCGGGGAGATTGAAACGGGCATCGTGCCATAGCTCACGTTACGGCCTGGTATCGAGGTCCGTTTCCGGTCTGGTATCGACGGCGATCCTTGCCGGGCGGACCTGGAAGTGAAACATGACCGACATACCATGATGACGGAGAGTCATGGGAGCGTTTCCAAGAATCATGCTGGCCAGCCGGGCTGTGATCCGGAAAGTCGCCGGTCGACAAGCGAAAACAGGTGACATAACGGATGCCGGGGTGCGTACGCGTGGGCACGTACAGTAACATTACAAAAAGGTAACTGTGACCGCTGTCTCGGGTCGGACTCTTCTGTCCGGTGGGTCGCGTCGGGCAGAATCTTTCCATCAGAGCGTGGGCGGCGGGTGCCGGGGAGGGCCCCGCCGCTCATTGCGTCCGGAGTCTTTCCGCACCTTGGCGGCTCCCGTCGATTCGACACACCGACCGCCGGATGCGCGCGGGCCCCCTGTCGCGGGGGCGACTGTTCACCGCCGCACCTGTGAGCACCACCCCGGAGCGGATGGCCGGGCGACACCGGTGGCGCACTTTTCGGGTGGAACCGGGCCTTCTGCTCAGTAGGGGCATATGCTGAGGCGGGAGGCCGCCATGAGTCAGACCGGATCCCCGGACCCGCCGGGTGTCCCGCACGGTGTCTGGCCGGGCACCACGGCCGGCTACCCGCCCGACGAGTGGCAGTTGCTCGTCCGGTTGCCCGGCCGGGTGATGGTCGCGGCCTCGTCGGCCGGGCCGGACAATCCGGTCCGAACGGTCACCGCAGGGCTGGCCGGGTTGGACGGCATCGCCGCCGGGCGGTCCTTCGACAGCGAACTGGTCCGGTCGGTGGTCGCGGCGATCTACGCCGAGTCCGACGACGGGCGGTCGGCGCCGGTCCGCGCCGGCGCCGCCGATGGCGACCTCGCCGAGCTGCTTCTCTCCTGCCGGGCCGTGGTCGAGACGCTGGCGCGCCACGCCGACCCGGCCGACTCGGCCGCCTACCGGCAATGGGTGCAGTCGGTCGCCGCACGGGTCTGCCGGGCGGCGGGCTCCGACGGCCGGCCCCGCCCCTTCGGCGACCCCGTGGATCCGGAGCAGCGGCGGGTCCTCGACCAACTCGGTGAGGCACTGGGCCTGCGCCCGACCGGCTGAGGGCTGCGCCGGGCGGCCGGCGGTGGTGGGGCCGTACCCTCGGGACTCGTGGAGGGTGCCGAGGTCGAACTCGAGGTCGGAGAGGTCGGAGAGGTCGGAGTCGGGCCGTGGCCGGGTGAGCCGCCTGCCGACCCCCGCTACGACCCGGAACTGCTCGCCGGGGGCGACCGGCGCAACGTCGTCGACCGGTACCGCTACTGGCGGCGGGAAGCGATCGTCGCCGACCTGGACCTGCGGCGGCACGACTTCCACGTGGCGATCGAGAACTGGCAGCACGACTTCAACATCGGCACGGTGGTCCGCAACGCCAACGCCTTCCTGGCGGCCGAGGTGCACGTGGTGGGGCGGCGGCGGTGGAACCGGCGCGGCGCCATGGTGACCGATCGCTACCAGCACGTCCGGCACCACGAGACGATCGAGACCTTCCTTGCCTGGTGCCGCGCCGCCGACCTGGCGTTGATCGGCATCGACAACCTGCCCGGGTCGCGGCCGCTGGAGAATGCGGTGCTGCCGCGCCGCTGTGTCCTGCTCTTCGGGCAGGAGGGGCCGGGGCTCTCCGCGCCGGCCCGGGTGGCCTGCTCGGCGGTCTTCTCCATCGCACAGTACGGGTCGACCCGGTCGATCAATGCCGGAGTGGCAAGCGGCATCGCCATGCACGCGTGGATCCGGACGTACGGGGATATACCACCGCCTAACGGAGAATTCTGAATGGCGTGCGCGGCCGGTCAGGTTGCTGCGGGACGGGCAAAGGTGCCCCGACCGTACGCAGAACGACCGAAAAGGCCGGTTCGCCTTGACTGAAGGGCGGTGGGGCGTGGACTGTAGTTGTCGTGGGAGTTGCGGTCAGCTGTCCCCGTTGTGGCGGTCCGGTCCGAGCACCGGACCTGATGCACACTGCCTGGCGCTGTCCGGACTGCGGCCCCGTCCCTCCGCTGCACGTCGCCGAGCACATCGGTCCGGAGATCGTGGCCAGCGTCGTCGACCGGATCACCGCCGACCGCGATATCACCGCCGACCGCGATCCCGGGGTCGGCCGGGACGCCGGAGTCCCGGGCACCCGCGGCGGCTCCATGCCGCTCTGGTGCCCGTGGCCGCTTCCGCAGGGCTGGACGATGACCGGCGTCGGGTGGGCCGGTGACGACCGGAGCGGCGTACGCGCAACCGCGGTGGCCTGCACCGGGCCCGATCCGCTCGGCGGCGGCCCCGCCGACCTGATCCTCGTCGCCGAGGAGCCCGGAGTCGGCCTCGGCACCCGGCTGGCCGGCGCGGTCGGGCTCGATCCCGGGCCGCAACTCGCCGAGGCGCTGACCGACCCCGGCCCAGGTTCCGCCGAGCGGATCGCGCACGCCAAGGTCAGGGCGGACGGCCATCCCACTCCACTATGGCCAGTAAAATCTCCGACAGACCGGAGCGCCTGCGCCGGCGAAGCTCGGGGGATCTGGCTCTATGCGATAGCCTGGCCGGCGAGTGCGGGTTACCTCCTCGCGGAAGACGTCGAACTCCACGACCTGACCGAGTGGACACCACCCGAACTTGTGTACGGTGCTCCGTCCCCCTACCTGCACGGGAGGGTCTGATATGGCCAGCCAGGCTGGGGCGGAGGGCGTACGCGGATTATTTCCCGCAGCACAGCCGACTGCTACTCTGGGTTTTGCCGCGGCTCGCAACCCGGCACCGCACGGAGGGATGGCCCGCCATGCTTAAAAAGGTCTTCACCTGGGGCGGTATCGCCTTCCTGATCTTCTTCATCGCCTACCAGCCGTCGTCGGCCGCCGACGTCTTCAAGTCGCTGGGCTCGAGCATCCTGGACGTTGCCCAGGGCTTCGGCGACTTCTTCACCGACCTCGTCGCTTAGCCGCCGCCGATGGGCAACCCGTCGGGTGGACCCCCCGATCCCGAGGACGACGACGGCCGTCGACGGGGCGAGCGGGACACCGAGCCGATCCCCCGGGTGCAACCGGACGAGGGGCCGGAGTTCGGCACCGGCCCGGACTACTCCGCCGGCCCCTCCTATTCGGACGGGCCGAGCTACTCCGAGGGCATCGGCTACGGCGAGCGCCGGGCCGGCACCCGGGGCTGGGTCCGCGACCCCGACCAGGGTCCGGAGATCTCCGAGGAGGAGCTCGCCGGTCTGCGGGTCGACGCCTCCGGGATGCCGCTGGGGCCGCGCCGGGTCCTGCCGCTGGAGGACGAGCCGACCTCGCTGGTCGCCCGCTACCTCTTCCCGACCGAGCGCTACCGGGGCGAGTGGAAGCGGCACAAGATCTATCTGGCCACTCCGCTGTTGATCGGCCTGCTCGCCACCTTCGTGCTCGGCTACCTCTCCGGCTTCCTCGCCGGTCAGGAGGTCGGCGCGCTGACCACCGTGGCGGTGCTGATCTGGCTCGGCGTGATGGGCTGGGTGGCCTGGCGGGTGGCGGACTGGTATTTCGACCGTTTCATCCTGACCAACAAGCGGGTGATGGTGGTGAACGGGATCATCACCCGACAGGTCGCGATGATGCCGCTGCTGCGGGTCACCGACATGAAATACGAGCAGACCCCGCTCGGCCGCGCCCTCAACTACGGCACCTTCGTCCTGGAGTCCGCCGGCCAGGAGCAGGCGCTCCGCGAGATCAAGTATCTTCCCAACCCCAACGAGCTCTACCTGCGTGTGGTCGAGGAGATGTACGAGCCGCAGGCGGTCGAGGCGCGGCTGGGCAAGGAGGCCGAGGAGGCCAAGGCCGACGACGGCGCCTGACGGCCCGGCCTGGCGCCTCCGGGTGGCGGCGGATGTGACGCCGGCGACACCACTGGTGACGCCGGCGCCGGCCGGCTCATCCGTCGCCCGAACATCGAGCCGAATCCCGCCTTTCCGCCGTAGACCTGCGGCTCAGGCTGTGGCAGCCTTTCGAATTGGCACGGCGGGGGGAGGCGGCGGTGGCGCCGAAACACTCGGTGGAAGAGGAGTTCCGCGAGTTCGTCGCGGCCCGCTCGGCCGCCCTGCTGCGTACGGCCTACCTGCTGGCCGGGGACTGGGCGACCGCCGAGGACCTGCTGCAGACCGCGCTGACCAAGACCTACCTGGCCTGGAAGCGGCTCGGCGAGATCGAGGCGGTCGAACCGTACGCCCGGCGGGTCCTGATCAACACCGCGACCAGTTGGTGGCGGCGGCGCTGGCACGGCGAGCGCCCCACCGAGGTGCTGCCGGAGCGGCCGGCTCCGGACCAGATGGAGGAGCAGCTCGAACGCGACCGGCTGTGGCGGCACGTCCGCACCCTGCCCGTCCGGCAGCGGGCCGTCCTGGTGCTCCGGTTCTACGAGGATCTCTCCGAAGCCCAGACGGCCGCCCTGCTCGACATCTCGCCGGGGACGGTGAAGAGCCAGACCTCGCGGGCACTCGCCACGCTCCGCCGCCGGCTCGGCGCCGAGGCCGATCGCGCGGTACCGCAGGAGGCCGAGGCCGGCCCAACCGCCGCGCCCGCCGGTGACGGCGGCGGCGACGCCGGGCGGTTCGGGCCCGCCGATACGGCTAAAGGTCAACGTCCGGTGCCGCCGGAGCTGCCCAGGCAGCGCCCGGCAGGGGTCCGCCGGCCGGCAGCCGCCCTGGCGGTGCCGGCTCCGCCCGTACCGGCGGTCGGAGCGGAAGCGTGACGGCCATGCTGGAAGATTCGCTGCGGGACATGTTCGCCGCCCGGGTCGACACGGCGCCGGCTGCCGACGACCCGGCCGGCCGGGTGATCCGGCGCGGCCGGGTCAGCCGCCGGCGCCGCGCCGTCGGCTCGCTGGTCGCGGTGGCCGCCGCGCTGGTTGTGGTCACCGCCGGCGCCACCACGCTCGGCGGCGGCTGGCTGCCGGACCGGACGACCGCCGGGCCGGCGGGCTTCAATGTCGACTCCCTGGCCGACGTGACGGTCGCCCCGGTGGAGCCGCCACCATCCGGGCGGGACACCGGAGTCGGGCTGGACATCCGCAGCGGCGGCCGGCTCTGGACCGCCGACGGCCGGCGGCTGAGCCTCGGCGGGGTCGGCGAGGTGACCCGGGCCTACCGGGTCCCCGGCGGCTGGGTGTACGCCGGAGCCAAACAGGTCCGGTTCCTCCGTCCCGACGGCACCTCGGTGGCGCTCAGCGGCGAGGATGACCGATGGGCGCTGAGCGCGGACGGGGACCGGCTCGCCTTCCAACTCGACACCACCCTCTACATCGCCCGGGTCGGTCCCGATGGGCTGGCCCTGATGGATCACGTCGAGGTGCCGGCCGGCACCTGGCCGGTGGCGTTCAGCGGTGACCGGGTCGTGGTCTCCGACGGCTCGCGTGGCTACGGCTTCGTCGACCTGGCCCGGCCGCAGCGGCAACCGATCCGTAACGCCGAGGTGACGGCGATCTACGGGGTCCGGGGCGACGGCCTGGTCGGGCTGGTCCGGGAGGAAGACGGCCCGCGGAACTGCCTGGCCAGCATCGCCGCGTCGAGCGGGCGGCTGCAAGGGGTGCGCAGCGGCGGTTGCGGGCTGGGCCTGGATGCCGGGGCCGCCGGCGGCGCGCTGGGTCCGGACGGCCGCTGGCTGGTGCGGCAACGCGCCTCCGAGGTCGCCCTGATCGAGGTCGATCGCGTCCTCGACGGTGTGACAGGGGTCGTCTCCTGTCCGGTCACCGCCGCCGTCGCGCCGGTCTGGGCCGACGAGCGCACGCTGGTGACCGGCGACGCCGAGCAGGTCGTACGCTGCCGCACCGATGGCACCGGAGAGACCGTGCCGCTGCCCGAGGGCGTGTCGGAGGAGTGGCAGCTCGTGCCGAGGATGGCAGCACCGGACGACGGGCGGTGAGCGCCGGCGACAAACCCGGACCGGTCCCGCCGGGAAACACCGGCGGCCGTCCCCGGATCGACCTGCACACCCACTCGACCGCCAGCGACGGCACCCTCACTCCGGCCGACCTCGTCCGCGCCGCCCGACAGGCCGGGCTCGACGTGCTAGCCCTGACCGACCACGACACCACGGCGGGGTGGGAGCCGGCGACCGCGGCCCGGCCGGCGGGACTCACCCTGGTCCGGGGTGCCGAACTCTCCTGCCGCTGGTACGGCACCGAGCCCTCGATCCCGCTGCACCTGCTCGGCTACCTCTTCGACCCGCACTCACCGGAGCTGGTCGCCGAGCTTGCCCGGGTACGCGCCGCCCGGGAGGTCCGCGGCGAGCGCATCGTGGCGATGCTCTGCGCCGACGGGGTCGACATCGACTGGGCGGAGATCCGAATCGCCGCCGCCGGTGGCACCGTGGGGCGGCCGCACATCGCCCAGGCGCTGATCCGGGCCGGCGTGGTGGCGACGACCGACGAGGCATTCACCCCGAACTGGCTCGGTGAGCGCTACCGGCTGCCGAAGGACGACATCGACGTGTTCCGGGCGGTGCGGCTGGTCCGGCAGGCCGGCGGGGTGCCGGTGATGGCTCATCCCCGGGCCACCCGCCGGGGCCGGACCGTGCCCGACTCGCTGATCGTCGAGTTGGCCGCCGCCGGGCTGGCCGGCCTGGAGGCGGAGCACGAGGACCACTCCCCGGTTGAGCGGGACGCCGTACGGGCCCTCGCCGGCGAGCTGGGACTGCTGGTCACCGGCTCGTCAGACTTCCACGGCACGCACAAGAGCGTCCGGCTCGGCGCGCACACGACCGGACTCGAGGCGTACGAGCGGATCGTGGCGGCGGCCAGCGGTGTGCCGGTGCTCACCGACCGGGACTGACCTCGACAGACGCCGCAGGATAGCCGGCTACCGTGATCGCGTGAATCTGAAGCTGCTCGGTGAGGTCCTGGTGACCCTGCTGGTGATCACCGATCCGCCGGGCACGGTGCCGATCTTCCTCGCCCTGACCGGTCAGCTTCCGGCGCGGGAGCGGGTACGCGCCGCGTGGCAGGCCGTGGCGCTCGCCCTCGGGGTGATCGTGGTCTTCGCGGTGGCCGGGCAGACCCTCCTGGACTACCTGCACATCGACCTGCCGGCGCTCCAGGGCGCCGGCGGCCTGCTCCTGCTGCTGGTCGCGCTGGAGCTACTGACCGGCAAGTCCGACGATCCCGGCGAGCAGAACACCTCGAACATCGCGCTGGTGCCCCTCGGCACGCCCCTGCTGGCCGGTCCCGGCGCGATCGTCGCCACCATGCTCTTCGTGCAGCAGGCGGAGGGGAGCGCGGACTACCTGTCGATCGCGGTCGGGATCGTCGCGGTGATGCTCGCGGTCTGGCTGACGCTGCGCTTCTCCGGCGTCGTGGTCAAGGTGCTCCGGCCAGCCGGGATCGAGGTGCTGACCAGGATCGCCGGCCTGTTGCTCGCCGCGATCGCGGTGCAGCTCATCGCCGACTCCGTCGCCGCCTTCGTCACCGCACACCTCGGCGCCGGCTGACCCGCTCGGCCCCCGCAACCCCCGACGGGGCCGCACCACTCCGGCCCGGGGGAGCTGCGGAGCGCCGGGGCCGCGCCACTCCCGGCGGGGCCGCGCCACTCCCGCCGGGGCCGCGCCACTCCCGGCGGGGCCGCGCCACTCCGGACGGGGCTGCGGATCGACGGGGATGTCGGACCGGCGTGGCAGGATCGGGGGCGTGCGAAGGCCATCCTCCGCCGGCAGCCGGCCCCCTCGTCCGCGTGACGCCCAGCCCGAGCAGTTGGGCTTCGACGGGATGCCCGAGCGCCTCTTCGTCTGCACGCCGAGCAAGCTCGGCGCGTACACGGACTGCCCGCGCCGCTACCGTTACTCCTACCTCGACCGCCCGGCGCCGCCCAAGGGTCCGCCCTGGGCGCACAACTCGCTCGGCGCGAGCGTGCACACCGCCCTACGCAGCTGGTACGCACTGCCGGCTGACCGCCGCCGCCCAGAGGCGCTGCCCACCCTGCTCAAGGGCACCTGGGTCCGGGAGGGCTACCGCGACGAGGAGCAGGAGCGGAGGGTGTTCCGCCGCGCGCTGGAGTGGCTGGAATCCTACGTGGAGACCCTCGACCCCGGTGACGAGCCGGTCGGCGTCGAGCGCGTGGTGGCGGTCAAGACCGGGGTGTTGGCGTTCAACGGACGCGCGGACCGGATCGACTCGCGGCCGGGTCCGGACGGCCCGGAGCTGGTGATCGTCGACTACAAGACCGGGCGCGCCGGACTGGACGCCGACGACGCGCGTGGCTCCCAGGCGCTCGCCCTCTACGCCTACGCCGCCGAGCGGGTCTTCCGTAAACCCTGCCGGCGGGTGGAGCTGCACCACCTGCCGACCCGGACGGTGGCCGGGCACGATCACTCGGCGGAGTCGCTCGCCCGGCAGCTCTCCCGGGCGGAGGAGACCGCGCGGGACATCGTCGCCGCCGAGCGGGCGGTCGCCGACGGCACCGATCCCGACGAAGCCTTCCCGGTGGCGCCCGGCGCCAGGTGCGGCTGGTGCGACTACCGCCGCACCTGCCCGGCCGGCGCCGACGCCCCCGCCCGGGAGCCCTGGTCGGCGATGGAGCGGGCCCTCGCGCCGACCGGGCCGGGCGGCGGCGGACCCACGGAGGAGGTGTGACGGGTGACCTGCCGGAGGCGTGACAGCGGGTCCCCGGAGGTGTCGGCGGACCCGGAGGTGTCGGCGGCGACCCACCGTCGGATCAGTCGTCGGTGGCCCGGCGCAGCTGGCAGCTCGGGCAGAGACCCCAGTAGGTGACCTCGGCCTCGTCGACCTCGAACCCGTGGTGCGAGATCGGGTCGAGGCAGGGGGCGGAGCCGACCGCGCAGTCGACGTCGGCGATCTTGCCACAGCCCCGGCAGACAACGTGGTGGTGGTTGTCGCCGACCCGCGCCTCGTAGCGGGCGGGTGACCCGGCGGGCTCGATCCGGCGGGAGAGCCCGGCTCGGGAGAGCGCGCCGAGCACGTCGTAGATCGCCTGGGTGGAGACGGAGTCGAGGCGCTGCCGAACCCGCTGGGTGATCTCGTCCACCTCCAGGTGCCCGCCGGCGGCCAGCACCTCCAGAACGGCGAGGCGGGGCCGGGTGACCCGAAGGCCCCTCGACCGGAGCAGTTCCTCGCCAGTCATCTCACCATCACAGCACGCGGAACGGGGAGCAACAAGGCGGATGCCGATCGACGGTGGCAGTCGCCACACCGGCTACGGGCGACCGCACCGGCGCGGGAACCGGCCTGAACCGGACGGACTCGATCGCCGTGTACGGGTGTAGACCGCAGGTCGAGTGACTCGCGTCTTCGTACTCTCGGAGGCTCCCGGTGGGAGCGGTTAGGAGGCACCGGTGTTCAGGGACGTGATGGGGCTCCCCGCACACGCGCTGCTGGTGCATGCGGCCGTCGTCTTCGTGCCGCTGCTCGCGCTGGTGGCCACGGGTTACGTGGTGCTGCCCCGGTTCCGCAGCAGGCTCGACTGGGCGGCGGCGGTGTTGGCAGTGGCCGCACCGCTCGCCGCGTTCTTCGCGCTGCGCTCCGGCGAGGAACTGCGCGACGTGTTGATCGCCAACAACTATCCGCCGGAGATCCTCCAGATGGTGACGGAGCACGAGGGCTACGGCGAACTGACACTCTGGTGGAGCAGCGCCCTGGGCGCGTTGACCGTCCTGCTGCTCGTCGTGACCAGTCCTCGGGTCCGACGGGCCGTGCCCGGATGGCTGGGCCTGCTCCTCGGCGCGGGTGTGGTGGTCCTGGCCGGGATCAGCGTCTGGTACGTCTACCTGACCGGTGACACCGGCGCCAAGGCGGTCTGGCAGGGGGTTCTTTAGCCGGCCGCAGAGACAGCCGCAAGAACAACAGCCTGCCTGCCTCAGAACAACGCTCGGGAACAGAGCAGGCACATCAGCACCAGGATCACCGCTCCACCCACCATGCCGATGCCGTAGGTCAACGTCCGGGCGCTTCCCTCGGCGGCGTCCAGGGCGGGGTGATCCTGGGGCGGTAGCGGCCGGGGCGGTGCCGGCTGCACGTGTGTGGGGGGACGCCAGCCCGGCGGTGGAGTGGTGCTCGGCGGCGGGCCGGGATAGTGGTTCTCCGGCCGGGTCGGTGACGACCCCGGCGTCTCCGTGGACCCGGGGGCGTCGGCGGGTGGTCCGGTGGGTCGACGCCAGAAGGCATCGTCGGGAGAGCTCCCGCTCTGCGTCGTCACGCTGTCCGACGCTACCAAGTTGAGCCGTCGCCGGTCCCGCGCCGGGCGACACCGGCGGGAACGGCGGGCCACCGGTGCCGGGTACGCTTGCCGGGTGCCCGGGACGGATGAGCAGCGCGCCGTGAGTGCCGCGCGGGACCGTGCCGAGAACGCTGCCCTTGCCGCGCAAGACCGCGCCGGGAATACCGCGCATGCCGCTCCGGACCGAGCGGGGCAGGACGATCGTCGGCCGGTCAGGGCGACGGGGGACTCGCGGGTGCGGTTGCCGGAGCAGTCCGTGGACGACACCGACCGGGGCTGGGGCGAGTGGCCCGACTCCAACGACGACCGGCTACTCGCCGACCGTCCGCCGCACTGGGGCTGACCGAACGACCGACGTCCCGGCCCGCACGCCCGAGCGTCGTCCCTCCGGTCGACGCCCGGTCGACGCCTGGGCTAGGAGCGCATGATGATCGCGAAGCGGGTGGCTTCCGGCATGCCGATGGTGTGGTGTGCCTAGTCGGGGGTGGACGGCGAGGTAGATCGCACCGGCCACACCGTCGGTCCGGCCCGGCTCCAGACGTCGAGCACCAGGGCCCGGGTCGCCAGGATGGTCGGCTTCGGTGCCCGGCCGGCCTGCTCTCCGCCGCGCGTCGCCAGGAGATCCACCCGGTCTCCCGGCCGGACCTCGGCCCGGCCGGAGGTCGAGGCGGGCGCAGGGCAGGACGAGGGCGATCGGTGCAGGTGGAAGGCGCCGAGCGCGAGCGCCAACAGGGCGGCGACCAGCGCCCAGCGGAGCAGTGAGCCGGTGCCGGGACGTGACCAGCGGACGGGTCGCAGTGTGGCGTCGCCATGCGCGGGCGTGCGGTCGGGTGCCACGACGAACCTCCCTCGACCGGCGGTGCCAGCGGGATCGGCGCCGTCCGGTGCGCAGCAGGTTAGCGAGGGTGGCCCGGCACGGGGACGGGAAATCCATGCCCTGTGGACAAGTCGGCGCCTGTGGATAACCGTTCCGCCGCCGGCCAGGCCGGAGTCAGCTCGTGCTGGTCGAGGAGGACGACGTCGCCTTCGGCTTGCTGCCCGAGGTGCTCGTCGAGTCGCTGGCAGAGCCGGATCCGCCGCTGCCGCTAGCCGAACTGGCGGTGCCGCCGCCGCTCGATCCCGAGTCGCCCCCGGAACCGGTCTTCGCGGAGTCGCCCTTCGACGAGTCGGAGTTGGCCGCCGCGCCGTTGCCATTCTCCGCACCGTTGCCGCGGGAGTCGGTCCGGTAGAAGCCGGAGCCCTTGAACACGATGCCGACGGAGTTGAAGAGCTTGCGCAGCCGCCCGTCGCACGCCGGGCACTCGGTCAGCGGCTCGTCGGTGAAGGACTGCACCGCCTCGAGCTGGTGGCCGCACTCGGTGCAGGCGTACTGGTAGGTGGGCACGTTCTCCTCCGGATCTTGCAAATCGGTTGGCACTCGACGTATCCGAGTGCCAATGGTGCGGCATCGTACCCGCTTTCGTCCAGCGGAAGTGTCGA
Source organism: Plantactinospora sp. WMMC1484 (assembly GCF_049315195.1). Classification (NCBI taxonomy): domain Bacteria; kingdom Bacillati; phylum Actinomycetota; class Actinomycetes; order Micromonosporales; family Micromonosporaceae; genus Plantactinospora; species Plantactinospora sp. WMMC1484. Next base: position 470,637 of record NZ_CP186055.1, on the reverse strand, counting down.
GGCCGACCTCCGGCGGGCCCGGTCACCACGTGGTACCTGCGGTCGTTGGCTGGTCGATGCCGGGCCGACGGGTGGTCGGTGGCTGGTCGACGGGCCGGTCAACCGGTGATCAGGTGCTGGAACCCTCCGGCCGGGGTGATCACGGCACGGACCGGACGATCGTGATCCGTCCCCGGGACCGAGTCGACCAACTCGCCGTCGTGCAACAACGCCACGGTCAGAGCTTCGGCCGCGACCCGGACCAGGGCCCGGTCGTACGAGCCGCCGCCGCGACCGAGCCGCATCCCGCGCCGGTCCACGGCCAGTGCCGGCACGACGACCAACTCGGCGGATCCGATCGCGCTCCGGCCGAGCCGGCCGGTGCCGGGTTGTCGTAGCCCTCGGCCGGCCGCGACCAGCGAACCCGGGCCGCCGTAGGGGGCCCAATCGAGATCGAGATCGGGCCGGAGCACGGGCAGCAGAAGGTGGCCGGTCGTTCCCAGCGCCTCGGCCAGTACCTCCGGCAGCTCCGGTCCACCGGGCTCGGCGCCGACCGGTACGTAGCCGGCGATCCGGCGTGGTCGTACCCGCCGGATCAGGGCGAGGAGGTCGGCCCGGAGGCGCTCGGCGGCGCTCCGGCGGGCCGGAGCCGGCAGCGCCCGACGGCGGGCGAGCATGGTGGCCCGGAGCCCGGACTTGGTCGGGCCGACGCTGTCATCCGAAAATTCCGGCACGTAACACTCCCGGGGGCAGGCCGGTTAACCATTGCGGTTGGGGTCAGCATCGCAGCATCGGGTGCCGAGCTTCCGGGGGGATGAGTGACGCTGCGCGGACGGTTGACCACCGCTTTCCTCGCCGTCGTGCTCGGGCCGGTGCTGCTCGGGGCGCTCTGCGTCGCCGGTACGGTCGCCACGGCAAGCCGCCACCAGTCCGAGCACCGGCTCAACCTCGCCGCCGAGGCCGTGCGTACGTCGGTCGGCGCCCTCTGCCGACAGTTGCATGCCACGGCCGGTGCGCTCGCCGTACTCGCAGATCCGGCCGACCGCACCGGTGCGGCCGGCGAGGCGGTGACCCGTGGTCTGGCCGCCGCCGTGTTGATCAGCGACGCGACCGGTGTGGTCACCTTCGCCACCCCGGCTGCGCCGGCGCAGCCCTGGGCGTCATGCACCGGCCCTGTCGGCGCCGGTCAAGCGGAGCCCCGCGCGCTGGCGGCCCGGGTGGATCTCCGGGACCGGTCCGGCGCGGTGATCGGCGCGGTCTGGGCCGCGCAGGTGCTCGACGAGGCGTTCGTCCAGCAACTCGCCGCCGTCAGTGGGACCGCCGTGACCCTGTTCGGTGATGTTCCCGAATCCGCCGCGACGCCCCAGGCCGTGGTGCCGCCGGACACCGGCCCGGCACCGGGCTCCGCGTCCGGCGGCCCGGCGGACGCCAATAGCCCGGCGGACGCGAGCGGTCCGGTGGACGCCGGTGGCTCGGGAGATGCACGTGATCCGGCGGTGGGCGGCCCGGCCGGGCCGTATCCGGGCGCCGGGGCGCCGCCGTGGGGGATCAACCCGGTGGGTACGTCCCCGGATGCCGGTCCGCAGGGCGCCGAGTCACGGAGTACCGAGTCCACCGGCTCCCGGGCCGCCGTGCTCGCCGCCGCCCGACGGATCTCCGGTGACACGATCGTCCGGGCGGACGGTGGCCGCTTCGTGCGGCGGGTCGGTCCGGCCCCCGGCCAGCCGCTGCCGCTGGTGCTGTCGGTGCCCCGCGACCCGCCGGCGGCCCGCTACGGGCCGCTTGGCCTCGTCGTGCTGCTCACCGGGGTGTTCGCGGTGCTGGCCGCCGGACGGCTGGCCCGGGCCACCACCCGCCCCCTGGCCGAGCTGACCCGGGCTGCCGACCGGGTCGCCGAGGGTGACCTGGCGACCCGGGTACGGGTCCGCGCCCCCGAGGAGGTCGGGCGGCTCGCCGACAGCTTCAACCGGATGACCCGGGAGGCAGAGTCGTATCTGCGGGCACTGGTGATCAGCCGGCACCAGTTGCGTGAACAGCTCGCGATGCTCGGCGACACCCTGGCCAGCACGCACGACCTGCACCGGATCCTCCAGGTGCTGCTCCGGGCCGTGATGGCGGCCACCGGGGCCCGGGCCGGGGTGGTGCTGCTGCTCGACCCGAGGACCGGGGTGCTGGTCGGCGAGTGCGCCGAAGGGCTCGACCGGCGTGGCTCGGGCAACCTGCCGGCGCTGCGGGTGCCGCTCGGCGAAGGGCTGCTCGGCAGGGTCGCGGCCACCGGTGAGCCGCGCCGGGGCCGGCTCGACCGGGACGGGCCGCGCCTCTACGGCCGGGAGCCGCGCTGCCGGACGTACGTCGCGGTGCCGCTCTCGGTATCCGGCACGGGTGGCCGGGTCCCGCCTCCGCCGTCCGTGGCACTGCCGGCGCTGTCGCCACCACGGGCACCGGAGTTGGAGCGGATGTCGCTGCGGGCACCGGAGTTGGAGCGGATGCCGGCGCGGGCACCGGAGTTGGAGCGGATGTCGCTGCGGGCACCGGAGCCGGTGCCGGTGCCCGAGTGGGAGCGTGTGTCGAGATTGGCTTGCGAGCCGGTGCCGGGGCTGGCTCCTGAGCCGGTGGCGAAGGTGGTCCCGGAGACGATGACCGGGTGGCGGCCGGCGCGCCCGGCGACGACGGCAGGTCGACCCGGTCCGGCGGCCGAGCCCGGTACGGCGGTTCCGGCGAGGGCGCTCTCGACCGGCCCGCTGCCGTCCGGCGGGTCCCCCACGATCGGCGTACTGGCCCTCTACGACCGGCTCGGTGCGGACGAGTTCGACGATTCCGACCTGGTAACCCTGCGCAGCTTCGTCGATCACGCGGCGGTGGCGATGGAGAACGTCCGGGTGCACGAGGAGGCGCAGCGGCTGTCGCTGACCGACCCGCTGACCGGGCTCTGGAACTACCGCTACCTCACCGAGTCGGTCCGGCGGGAGATCGAACGGGCCAGCCGCTTCGGCCGGATGCTCAGCGTGCTCGCCCTCGACCTCGACCGGTTCAAGCAGGTCAACGACACGTACGGGCACGCGGCCGGGGACGCGGTGCTGGCCGAGTTCGCCCAGCGGATCCGGGGCACCATGCGAGAGGTCGACCTCGCCTTCCGGCAGGGAGGCGAGGAGTTCGTGGTACTCCTGCCGGAGACCGACGCCAGAGGGGCGGCAAGGGTGGCGGAGCGGCTGGGAGCGGCCGTCCGGGAGACCCCGATCGCGATCCGGCCCCGGCCCGGCGTTGTCGCCCCGATCCGGGCGCTGGTCTCGGTCACCGTGTCGATCGGCGTCGCCGTCTATCCCGACCACGCCGCCAGCGGCCCACAGTTGCTGGTCGCGGCCGACGAGGCGCTCTATGCGGCGAAGGCCGCAGGCCGGGACACCTATCGGATGGCCAGCGCGCGGGGGCGGTTGACGATTCAGGAGATACCGGTTCGGACCGGGGCGACGCCTCCGGACGACGGGCTGCCCCGAGCCGGTGGCCGATCGGCGTTCGGCTCGCGCGGCGCGGAACCCGTCCGCGACGACATGCGGGCCGGTCCGCATGTCGTCGGAAGGACCGGCCAGGACGACAGTGAGACCGGCCCGGACGACGAATGGACCGCCGCGGACGGCAGGGAGGCCGGTCCGCACCGAGATCGACCGGTCGGCCCGGACGGAGCTGGACCGGTCGGCCCGGACGGAGCTGGACCGGTCGGCCCGGAGAGCGGCCCGGACGGAGCTGGACCGGTCAGCGCGGAGAGCGGCCCGGACGGCGCGTTATCCGGGCCACAACCGCCGCGTCAGGGTCGTGGCCGATAGTCTCGCGACATGCCGGACCACGCAGCGACCCCAGCCAACTCCTCCACCCCGACGGCCGGACGGCGGGCGGTGAAGGCGGTCATCCCGGCCGCCGGCCTGGCCACCCGGTTCCTGCCCGCCACCAAGGTGGTGCCCAAGGAACTACTGCCGGTCGTCGACCGCCCCGTGCTGCAGTACATCGTCGAGGAGGCCGCCCAGGCCGGGCTCGACGACGTGCTGCTGATCACGGGTCGGGGTAAGACTGCCATGGTCGACCACTTCGACCGGCGGCCGGACCTGGAGGCGAGGCTGGAGGAGAAGGGCGACCCGGAGTTGCTGGCCGCGGTGCGCCGCCCCGGAGAGCTGGCCCAGATCTACACGTGCCGGCAGCCGGAGCAACTCGGCCTGGGCCACGCCGTCGGGTACGCCGAGTCGCACGTCGGCGACCAGCCGTTCGCGGTGCTGCTCGGCGACGAGTTCGTGAATCTTGCCGAGCCGCTGCTGCCGGCCATGCTCGACCTCCAGTCCCGGACCGGCGGCATCGTGCTCGCCTTCTTCGAGGTGCCGCCGGAGGAGACCAAGCGGTACGGCATCGCCTCGGTGGAGCCGGCGGATCCCGCACTGACCGACCTCGGCGAGGTGGTCGAGGTGACCGGCCTGGTCGAGAAGCCGAAGCCGGAGGACGCGCCGAGCAACCTGGCGGTACTCGGCCGATACGTCCTGCCCGGCGGGATCTTCGACGCGATCCGGCGTACCGGCAGGGGCAGCGGCGGCGAGATCCAGCTCACCGATGCGATGGGGCTGATGCTGAAGGAGGGTACGCCGGTGCACGCGATCGTCTACCGTGGCACCCGCTACGACACCGGCATGCCGCTGGGCTACCTGCAGACTGTGGTGCAACTGGCCTGCGAGCGCGAGGATCTGGGTGCGGAGTTCCGGCAGTGGCTGGGCGAGTTCGTCGCCTCCGACGCCGGCCGCCGCACATGACAGCCCCCGGTGAGGTGACGGTGTGACAGCGACGGCCGATGCCGAGGCGGCCGCCAACGAGCTGACGCCGCTCGCCGACTACCTGGGCAGCGTGCTGCGCAGGTTGCGGGCGCTCCCTCCGCTCGACCTCGACCTCACCCAGGCGTACGGCAACGTGCTCGCCGAGGACGTCGTCGCGCCGCACGCCTATCCCGCCTTCGACCAGGCGGCGATCGACGGCTACGCGGCCCGCTGGGAGGACATCGCGGGTGCCGGGCGGGCCGGTTACGGTGCCGCCCGTCCCGGCGATTCCCGGCCGGTGCGGCTCAACGTCGTCGGTGACCTCGGCGCGGCGAGTTGGCGGCCCGTACGGCTCACCCCGGGCGCGTGCTTCTCGGTGGCCGCCGGGTCGCCGCTGCCGATCGCCGCCGATGTGGTGGTGCCGGTGGAGTGGACCGACCAGGGCATGGCGGCGGTGGAAATCTTCCGTACTCCGAAGCGCGGCTACGGGCTGCGCCGGGCCGGCGAGGAACTGCCGGCCGGTACGCTGCTGGCCCGCTCCGGCTCGTACATCTCGCCGGCCCTGGTCGCGGTCTTCGCGGCTACCGGCATCGGGCACGTCGTGGTCCGGCCGAGTCCCCGGGTGGTGATCGTGGCGACCGGGGACGAACTGGTCGACGTCGGCAGGGCCAGCCAGCCGGGGCAGGTGGTGGACGTCAACTCGCACGCGCTCACGGCGGCGGCGGCCGAGGTGGGTGCGCTGGCGTACCGGGTGGGCATCTGCGACGACGATCCGGAGGGGCTGCGCGGGCTGCTGGAGGACCAGACACTCCGGGCCGACCTGATCATCACCACGGGTGGCAGCGGCACCGGTCCGGGTGACATGATCCGCCGGGTGCTCTCCCGCCGGGACGGTGGTCGGGCCAGTCCGGTCACCTTCATGGAGGTCGCCCTCTATCCCGGGAGCGCGCTCGGGTTCGGTACGGTCGGAGCCGAGGAGGTGCCGGTGGTGTGTCTACCCGGGGAGCCCGGTGCGGCATTGATCGGCTTCGAGGTGCTGGCGAGGCCGGCGATCCAGTTGTTGGCCGGCGCCGAGCCGGTGTTCCGGCCCAGCGTCCGGGCACACCTGCTGGAGACGGTCTCCTCCCCGGCCGGTCTGCGGGAGTTCCGGCCGGCGCACGTGGCCGAGCGGCGCGGCGGTGGCTACACGGTGCAGCCGTTGCGCGGCGGGCCGTACACTCTCTCGGGGTTGGCCGAGGCGAACGGCCTGATGGTGCTCGGCGAGCGGGTGACCAGCGCGGCGGCCGGCTCCACCGTGGATGTCCTCCTGCTGGACCGGCGCCGGTGACGGCCTTGCCGAACGGGTCGGTGACGGCCTTGCCGAACGGCGTTGGATCGTCGATGAGGAGACGTGGGTTGCCGACGGGACATCGGGCGTGAACCTCGCTGCCACCCCGGGCTGGCCGGTCGTGCTGCGGGACGGGGCGGTGCTGCTGCGGCCGTACCGGCGGTCGGACGCCACGGCGTGGTCCGAAATCCGCTGCGCCAACCAGGCCTGGCTGGCGCCCTGGGAGTCGTTCCCGCCAGGCCGCTGGGACGAACTCAACTCCCCGGCCGCGTTCCGCTGGGTCTACCGCGACCAGCGCAAGCAGGCACGCCGGGGCGAGAGCATGCCGTTCGCCGTCTGCCTGGTCGACGGCGGCCGGGAGCGGTTGGTCGGGCACCTCAACCTGGGCAACATCGTGCGCCGCGCCTTCTGCTCGGCGTACGTCGGCTACTGGGTGGACGGCCGGGTGGCCGGGCGCGGGGTGATCCCCACTGCCATGGCACTCGCCGTCGACCACGCGTTCGGGCCGGGCGCGCTGCACCGGATCGAGGTCAACATCCGGCCGGAGAACGGGCCGTCCCGGCGGGTGGTCGAGAAGCTGGGCTTCCGCGAGGAGGCCTACCACCCGCGCTACATGCACATCGACGGCGCCTGGCGTGACCACATCGGCTACGCGATGACCAGCGAGGAGGTCGCCGGGGAGGGCGGGCTGCTGGCCCGCTGGCACCGACTGCGCGCCGCCGCCTCCTAGCTCCGGCTCGCCCCTCTCGCGGCTCCGGCTCGGTCCACCTCCTGGCTCCGATTCGCCGGCCGCCCCTCTCCGCCGGGCCCCGCGGTCCACCCTGTTGATCTTCCTGTTCGCAGGTCGGCCGGCGTGCCGCACGATATTCGTGCGCTGCCCCCGTAACCTGAAGTAATCGGGACGTGCGGCAACGTCGGACGGATCCGCATCAGCTCCGGGCTGAATCCGCGCCTACCGCGGCGGCACCGGGGGTGCGGGCATGCTCGTCCGGTTGGTTGCCCCAGGTGGGTGACGGGAGGGATGAGGGTGCCGGCCTCGGTGCTCCTCGCCGTCCTCGCCGCAGCCGGTCTGCTCGCCCTCGCGCCGGCTCTGGTCCGCCGGTACGACGCCACCGAGCGGCTGGCGGCGGAGCGGGCGCAGTCGACGGCGCGGGTGCTGCAGCGCCGTCGGCGGCGGCGTAGCGTCCCGGGCCGACAGCCGTTGAATCCACCCCGCGGTCGAATCATCACGCTACGTTCCGGTGCCGCGTCCACTGATTTGACCGGTGCCGAGCCCGTCTCGCCGGCCACCGGCCCCGGTGCGCCGGTCTCCGGGCCACCCGGAAGCGTTCGGCGGAGCCGCCGGCTGAGCGCGGTACCCCGGAACCCGGGACGCGCCCGCCGCCGGCGCCCACCCGGCCGGCACACCCCTGCCGTCTACCGGCGGCGCCGGGTCTTCGCCGCCCTGCTACTACTCAACCTTGTCGAGCTGATCGGCGTGATGCTGGTCAGCTCCGGCTTCTGGATCAGCTTCTCGGTCACCGGCACGCTGTTGGCCGCGTACCTCGTACACCTGCGTGGCCGCGCCGTTGCCGAGCGCCGCCGGCGGCGGGCGGAGGCCCGGGAGGCGGCGTGGCTGGCCGCCCGGCAGGCGGAGGTCCGGCGTGCCCAGGCCCGCCGGGCACAGGTCCGGCGGGAGGCGCAGCGTCGTCTCGCGGCACAGCGCGAGGCGGTACGCCGGGCGGCGCTGGACATGAACCGCCTGGCCGACCTGCCACCGGCGGCCAGCGGCGGCGGTGGCCGGGCGGCCGGCTCGGTCTCCTACCGCCGTGCCGGCGGCCTCCGTGGCCGTCCCTACGAGGCTGGCGGTAGGTGAGAGCCGGGACGCAGGTAACGTCCCGGGCCATCTTCCGGTAATCGGAATGGCCCCCGGCCCAGCACCTCGACGGTCGGGGCTGGTTCGCGCCCGGGGTAACCGACCTGTTAGCCTTGTCGCCGGCTCGCCCGCAAGCTCGTGGCGCGGGCCGGTTTCCAGGGGCTGTGGCGCAGACCGGTAGCGCACCTCGTTCGCATCGAGGGGGTCAGGGGTTCAAATCCCCTCAGCTCCACCACAAAGCAGCAGGTCAAGGGCGGGTTCTCGGATGATCGAGAGCCCGCCTTTGATCATTTGACCGTCACTTGACCGGCAGGCGGAGCCTCAGACCGAGGCACGTGGCGGGCAAACTCAAGCCGAACGGGTGAGGTGGGTGACAGGCGCATAACTACTTTGTATGCCGAGGGGGCGGTCGTGGCAGCACCGGGCGAGGGCGTGAGTGATCTGTCTGCCCAGTTTGCTGACGAGGTACGTGTAGAAACATTGGCGAGCTTGTCGACCCTGTCGGTGTAGCCGTAGCCGTAGCCGGGGAGCAAACCTTCCCGGGCAGGATCTGGTCTCTCCTCGACGTGCGTTCCGCGACGCACGCTGGTGACATGAGAAGCGACGTCTCGTTCCCGAGCGCCAGTGTCATGATCGCCGGTCATCTCTACACTCCCGAGAACGCCGCCACGGAGCCCCTTGCCGCAGTGGTCGTCGGCCACCCGGCCAGTGGGGTCAAGGAGCAGACCGCGGCCGCGTACGCGCGGCGGCTCGCTGACGCCGGCCTCATCGCACTGACCTTCGACGCGGCCTACCAGGGCGAGAGCGGCGGAACGCCGCGCGGCATCGAAGACCCCGCGCAGCGGGTCGAGGACCTGAAAAACGCCGTCTCCTTCCTCACGACCCGGTCCGAGGTGGATCCCGAGCGCATCGGCGGGCTCGGCATCTGCGCCTCCGGCGGCTATGTCGTTCCGGCCGCGGTGACCGACCACCGAATCCGGGCCGTGGCGACGGTGAGCGCCGTGGACACCGGCCTGGCCAACCGGGTCGGCGCCGACGGTACCCAGGACCCGTCGGTGATTCAGGGCGTGCTCGACGCGGCCGCCGCCGCCCGCACCGCCGAGGCGGCCGGCGGGCGGCCGCGCATGGCGCCGATCTTCCCCGCCAACGAACAAGAGGCTCGCGCCGGCGGCCAGCACGTGTTCGACGGTTGGGAGTACTACTGCACCGACCGGGGACAGCATCCCCGTTCGGCGAAGGAGTTCACGCTCACCAGCATCGACAGGATCGTGAACTTCAACGCCTTCCACCTCATCGACATGCTTGCCCCACGCCCGCTACTGATGGTCGTGGGCACGGAAGCGGTCACCGCCTGGATGTCGGAGCGGGCGATGGAACAGGCTCGTGAGCCCAAGCGTCTGCACCGCGTCGACGGCGCAACCCACGTCGACCTGTACGACCGGTACGTCCCAGAGGTCGTCGCCGAACTCGTACCCTTCTTCAACCACCATCTCGCGGCACGGGCCGTCAGGGTCTAGCTGTCACGCGGGGCGCCGGCCGTCGCCACCACAGTCGGACGTTTCGGCGCCCTCCGCCACGCTGCCGGAGATCTCGGCCGATGACACCGGAGCGATGCCCGACGCGCCGGAACGAACGTGTCCGGTGGAACATGACCGACCCGGTGCGTAGCGGTTTCAAGCGATCCGGGCGGGCTAAGGAGGAATTATGCGCTATCAACCGCTGGGCCGGTCCGGACTGCTCGTTTCCGAGTTCGTGCTGGGAACACTGAACATGGGTTCGCACCCCATGTTCAAGCCTGCGGGCGGACTGGGCGTCGCCGCGGCACGCAAGCTGTTCGACATCGCGTTCGACCACGGTGTCAACATGATCGACACCGCCAACATGTACTCGTTCGGCGAAGCGGAGGAGATCGTTGGCGAGCTCCTCGCCGGTCGGACCGACGACATCCTGGTCACCTCCAAGGTCCGCATGCCGCTTGGTGATGCACCCAACCAGGGCGGCGCCTCGCGCGCCCACATCGTGCGCGAGGTGGAGAAGAGCCTCCGGCGGTTGCGCCGCACGCATCTCGACCTGCTGTACCTGCACCAGTGGGACGGAATCACGCCCATCGAGGAAACCCTGTCCGCTCTCGACGCCCTGGTCACCTCGGGCAAGGTCCGCTACACCGGAGTCTCGAACTTCTCCGGCTGGCAGATCACGAAGACGATGTACGAGGCCCGGCTACACGGCCTGGTCGCTCCAGTCGTACAGCAGGTCAACTACACCCCGGAGAACCGGCAGACCGAGTACGACATCCTGCCCGCCGCCCGGGACGCCGGTCTCGCCACGTATGTCTGGAGCCCGCTCGGCGAAGGTCTGCTCGGCGGCAAGGTTCGTCGCGGGCAGGCGGTGCCTCCGACCACCCGCCAGGGCACGGAGTGGGCCGAGCCGCACGTCGTCGACATGGAGCGCGCATACGACATCATCGAGGTGTTGGCCGGAGTCGCCGACGGCCGAGGCGTCAGTATGGCCCGCGTGGTCCTGGCGTGGCTGCGACAGCGGCCCGGCGTCACGGGGATCGTGCTGGGCGCCCGGACCGAGGAGCAGTTGCGCGACGACCTCGCCGCGCTGGAACTGACGTTGACCGAGGACGAGATCGCCGCCGTCGACACCGCGACCCAGCCTCCCGCGATCTATCCGTACTGGCATCGGGCGATGCTCGCCACCGACCGTCCCGATCCCGTCGAACAGCCGTATCTCGACGGCTACCAGCGAATGGTGAACGCGAACGCCTGAGGTCGGTCGTCGGCCTCGCCCGTGCGCGGCAGCCTCGCACCCGGTGCGCGGCTGCCGCGCCTACTCTGCCGCCGGGGCGGACGGTGCGGCGGCGATCGCGTCCAGCGCGGCCCTCAGATAGACAGCGAGCGTACCGGCGTCGCCGTTGACGAGTTCGCTGCTGCGCAGCACGTTGCGCATGAACTGCACGCCGGTGCAGACGGCGACGAGCAGAGCGGCCCGGGCAGCGGCATCGGGGCCGGCGAGTTCGTCGGCCAGTACGCGCTGGAAGTTGCGTTCGAGGCTGTCCCGCATGATCGTGGCGGCCCGCTCGTTGGAGGCGGATCGTAGGGTCAGGAGCATGCCGGCGGCGTGCGCCGCGGTCGGGTCGGAGAGCAGTGCCCGAGCGGCCTCGGCGTTGGTCTCCGGCGTCATCATCAGGTGGTCGGCGTAGGCGTCCTCGACCACCCGGGTGAACAGTTGCTCCTTCGACCCGAAGTATCGCCCGATCAGGCGCGGATCCACCCCGGCGAGCCCTGCGATTTCGCGTACCCCGGCCCCGTCGTAGCCGGACTGGGTGAACACGGTGCGTGCGGCGTGGAGGATGGCCTGCTTCGTGGCTGCGGCGTCACGTTTGCGTGACATGTAGCCGGTCGAGGCCGAGTCGTCGGTCACCGTTCAAGGATAGGCGGCCGACTTGCAAGTCCACGCTCGTGGACATATCCTTGTCCGCAGGCGTGGACATATCGTCCGTGCCGCCAATCTGAAGGACGGACATGACAATCCCGCAGCGCAAACTCGGCCCAGGAGGGCTCGCCGTCGGTGCCATCGGCTACGGCGCCATGAGCTTCGGTGACTACTACGGCCAGAGCGGCTACGACAAGGACGCGGCGGCGCGGGCGATCCTGGAACGTGCGGCCGAACTCGGCGTTACCCTCCTTGACACCGCAGACGTGTACGGACCGAGCGAAGAGATCCTCGGGCGCGCACTACGGGGCCATCGTGACGACTTCGTGGTGGCGACCAAGTTCGGCATCGTGCTTCCGTCGCGGCCGGGCGAGCAGGTGCGGCTCGACGGCACCCGTGCCTACCTGCGCGGTCAGTTGGAACAGTCACTGCGCCGGCTCGGCACCGACCATGTCGACCTCTACTACGCGCACCGCATCGACCCCGATACGCCCATTGAGGTCACGATCGAGGCCATGGCCGAACTCGTCACCGAGGGCAAGGTGCGACACATCGCCCTGTCCGAGGCCGGCGCGGACACCCTGCGGCGGGCCGCCGCGGTGCACCCCATCGCCGCGGTGCAGACGGAATGGTCGCTGTGGCAACGGCAGATCGAGAACGAGGTCCTGCCCGTCGCCCGCGAGTTCGGCATCGCGGTCATCCCCTACAGCCCGCTCGGCCGGGGTGCGCTGACGGCGACCCTCGCGTCGCGCGCGGAACTGGACGAGAGCGACCACCGGCGGTCGATGCCGTGGTTCTCCGACGAGAACTTCGACGCCAACCAGCTATCGCTGGCCGTAGTTCGCCAGATCGCCGCCGAAGTCGATGCCGAACCGGGCCAGGTGGCGCTCGCCTGGTTGCTGCACCAGGGCCCGGACGTCGTTCCGATTCCCGGCACGCGCCGGGTGTCATATCTCGCACAGAACGCCGCCGCTGCCGCCGTCACCCTCAGCGACGACCAGCTGGCCCGGCTCAACGCGATTCGGATCGATGGCGAACGTGAGGCCCAGGCGAACCGCGAGATCCCCAACTGGTTCGACGGCGTCACGCCGCCCCTGCCCGAATGACCTTGCGGTGGACCGGTGAGTGTCGGCCCGGCACCCTCTGGCGGCGCCGCGGCGAGGATCGACGACGATGAACTCGCGCGAGGCGCCGGCGCGGATCTCCGCCTTCTCGACGGCGATCACGGCTGCCGAATCCGTCATCGGAGACGAAGCCCAGGACCCGCGCGTACGCCAGCGGTCCCGCAGCCGACTGTGCGGTCACGGCCACCGGACGGCGCGGGCGGTGCTGATGCTGCACGGCTACACCCATGCCCCTGAGCAGTACGACGGACTGGCCGAGGAGTTCCACGACGGCGGATACAACGTGTGGATTCCGCGTGCCCCCCAGCACGGCACCGTCGAGGCGAACGGCCACCACCTGCTGAACGCCGCGGAGCTGAGACGCTACGCCGAGGAGGCGCTCCGGATCGTCCGGGGCCTCGGCGACGAGGTGGGTGTCGTGGGGATATCCGGCGGCGCCGTACTCGCTGCCTGGCTGGCCGGGCAGCACGAGGATGTCAGGCGCATGCTCCTGCTGTCGCCGTTCTTCCGCCCCGACGTCCGGACGGTGCCGGTGATCGCACTCCGCCCGCTCGCCTTCCTGTACGGACGCCGCCTGCTTCCCGACCGCACAACGTCCCGCGGTTACTCGCTGGCGGCGGTGACTCAGTACCTGCGCATCGCGCTCGGCCTGCCACGCCAGCCACGCCGAACCGGCCTGCGCAGTCTGGGACTGGTCTACAGCGAGGCCGACGCGGTCATCGACAGGGCCGCTGCGATGGCGGCGGCACAGCGGTTCGCCAACGCGAACGCGATCGACCTCGGGACCCTCGTCCTCCCGGCCTCGTCCGGGGTGGCACACAACACGCTGGACCCCGTGGCGCTCGGGGACGAGGCGTCGGCGCTCTACGGTCGCTACCGGGCGCTATACGAGGGCACCGGACCGCTGTGACAACGTCGACGCGACTCGCCCGGGCCGATGCGTGCCCTTCGCCGACGCGGAGCGAGGTGCTCGAATCTCGTCGTGCCCTTCGCCGACGCGTGCCCGTGCCTTGGCTGGAGCCGGACCAGCAGGTTGTCTGGGCAGGAGCTGCCTGGGAAAAACCCTTCCCCTCCCTCCTCCGGTCACAGGGCGTCACAATGGGGATATGACAGCAAAACCGTCGTCGCAGTCCGAGCTCGGCGCGTTCCTCAAAGCGCGCCGGGCGGAACTCACGCCGGCAACGGTAGGGCTGCCGGAAGATGGCACCGTACGGCGGGTTCCCGGGCTGCGACGAGACGAGGTCGCTCGGCTCGCGACGATCAGCGTGGACTACTACACCCGGATCGAACAGGGCCGGTTGCGGGCGTCGGCGACCGTGCTCGGATCACTGGTACGCGCGCTGCGCCTGGACGAGGGGCAGCAGGCATACCTCTACGAACTCGCCGGAAAGACGCTGACCGGGCGTCGACATCGGCCGGCGCAACGGGTGCGACCCTCGATCCAGCGAATGCTGGATCGGCTCGACCACTCGCCCGCAATCGTCTTCGGACGCTATTACGACATCCTCGCCTGGAACGCGGCGGCCGCAGCTCTGTATCAGGACTTCAGCAGATTGACCGCGGCCGAGCGGAACTATACCCGGCTGTTGTTTCTCGACCCGGCGAGCCGGGACCTCTTCGTCGATTGGGAGGAGGCCGCCCGGACCAGCGCGGCAACGCTGCGGTTGGAAACGGCCGGCAACCCGGACGACCCACGACTCGCGGCGCTGGTCGGCGAGTTGACGGTACGCAGTCCGGAGTTCCGGAACTGGTGGAACGACCGGGTCGTCTCCAACGCCAGCTACGGGCAGAAGCGCTACCGACACCCCGTCGTCGGTCCGCTGACCCTGGACTGTGACACCTGGATCAGCCCGGACGATCCCGACCAGACACTGATGGTGATGACTGCCGAGCCAGGCGGCGCGGCGGAGGAGGGATTGCGAATTCTCGCATCCTGGTCCGCCGACGACGAGACCCCTCTACCGGACAGAGAGGAATCAACGTCTCCGTCCGACAGGCGGGGGTCATGACCGATCCGACCCGGCACTCCTTCACGATCGGCGGCGACCTGGCCGTGTCACGCGTCGGCTTCGGCGCCACCGGAGAGGAGTTGAGGCGGGTTGGCAGCCAATGTCGCACGACCAGGTCGCGCGCGCCGCGTCGACGGGCAGACCGTCGACGTCACATTCGCGCATCTGCCCCCGACAGACCAGCCTGAGCTGCAGGCCGACATCGACCAGGCCTACGTACGGAAGTACGGCTCCCTTTCGGACGGCATCGTCGCTCGGCAGGCCCGGACGGCGACGGTACGGCTCGCGCCGCGGGAATCTCCGCCTTCCTCGTACGATGAGCCGCCGTCACTCCCGTTCCGCCAGAACGACTCGGCTACCGGAGGCCGATGACCGCTCGATCGCGTCGATCAGACGATGCCGGGTCAGCGCGTGTTCGAAGTCGGGCACCGGCAGCCCGCGCGCCAGGTTGTCGTAGAGCCGCGCGACGCCGTCCGCGGGTGTGCCGGCCAGACCGGCAGGTACCTCTGAGGTGTAGCGGGATGGCACCTCCAGCGGCATGACGGTGGTGTCCGGGTTGCGGCCGCCGGCGAGGGTGAGTTGGGCGACCTGTACGTTGCCCCAGCCGGCTGTCAGCACCAGGTCTCCGTCGGTGCCGTTGATCTCCCAGCGGAAGTTGTCACCTCGGGACGCGCCACCCCGGTAGAAGACCGAGGCGGCCGCGCCGGATTCGAGTGTGCCGACCAGCCCGACCTGGTCGGGGGCGGTGACGGCAATGGTCGACCCGTCCTCGACCACCGTGGCCTCCTTCCGGCTGACCACGAGGTTCGCAGTCACCGACGCGAATTCACCGAGAATGGTGTGCAGGGGGTCGAGTGCGTGTAGTACGGCCGAGGTGAGCAGGGTCGCGCCGGCGGTGTTGTCGAACCAGTAGGCCTGCTGGCGGGTGGCGACCCGGCCACCCCAGACCATTCCCGAGCCGACCATCGTGGTGCCCAGCACTTCGCCCACGTAGCCGTCCCGGATCAGGTCCCGGGCGTATCGCACCTCGGGGGCGAACCGGCCCTGGAGCCCCACCACGGTACGGGCCCGAGTGGTCCGAGCGAGTTCCGCGAGCCGGGTGGCCTGCGCGAGGCCGTTGGCGAGCGGCCATTCGCTGTAAACGCCCTTGCCTGCCTTGAGTGCGTCCTCGATCAGGTCGACGTGCTGGGTGACCCGTGCCGCGACGACCACGAGTTCGATGCCGGGGTGCGCCAGCAGCTCCCGATGGTCGTGGTACGCAGCCACACCCAGTCGCTCCCCGGCGGCGGCTGCCGAAGTGCGCCGGGATGTGCTGACGGCGCGTAGCGCGTAGTCGGGTGACGCGGTGATCACGGGGATGTGCGACTGGGACGCCCACCCGCCGACGCCGATGATGCCCACACCTGTTGGTGACATGTTGCTCCTTCCAGCGATGCGACGACGATAAAGCTTTCTGGAGCGACCGACAAAGAATACGGGCGTGTCGGGGGTCACCTGCGAGCAAAGCGCCGGGTCGTTCTTGGTCGGACGATCCAGAACTGTTAACGTGGAGGCGTGGCAAGGCAACGGGAGTTCGACACCGACGCCGCCGTGACCGCAGCCATGGAGCTGTTCCAGCGCAAGGGCTACGAGGGCACCTCGATGCGTGACCTGGCCGACGCGACCGGCCTCGGCAGCGGCTCGCTCTATGCCGCTTTCGGTAGCAAGGACGGCCTCTACCTGGCGGCGCTCGACCTCTACCGGCAGCGCTACGCCGCTCCGCTTACTGACCTGCTGCGTGCCGGACAGGACGCCCGCGCGGTCATCCGAGAGGTCTTCGTGGGCGTCGTCGACGACATCGTCCAGGACGGCCGTCGTCAGGCCTGTCTGATCGTCGGCGCCGCGACCGAGCGGGCCCACCGGGACGGTCGGGTCGCCGAGCGGCTTCGGGCAACCACGCAGTCGCTGGAGGCGGCCCTGTTCGACACCATCGCCGAAGCTCAGCTCCGCAACCAGATCCCGGCCGACCGAAGTCCCGCAGAACTTGCCACGTTCCTGGTCACCACTCTCCAGGGCCTCCGGGTGATGGGCGCCGTCAGCCCATGTCGTGCCACGTTGATGCTCTCCGTCGACGTGGCGATGCGTTGCCTTACCTGAAGTCCGTCCGGCGGCACCCCGATCCGACCGCAGGGCGTGCGTGGTGCCTGTGTCAATGCTCACCCGAGTCTCGCGCGACATGTCCTCAGTTGAGGACTAGCGTTGTCCGCAGGTGAGGACAACGTCCTCGTTGTCGCGGTCGAGATGGAGTGATTCGGTGAGCGTTACGGATGGGATGACGGATGCCGAGGTCGGACGGGCTCCCAAGGTCGGACGGGCTCCCGAGGTCGATCCGGAACTCCGGGACCTACTGGCGGCCTTCACTGCGATGGTTCCGTCCACCATCACCCCGGACATGCTCGCGCAGCTACGCGCCACCATGGCGACGATGACCGTTCCAGAGGAGGACCTCTCGGGCGGTGGCCGCCTCGTCGTGGAGCGCCACCGGGTCCCGGGGCCTGCCGGCGGCCCGGACGTGGGCCTTCTCGTCTGCCGTCCACGGGACGCGCCGACGCTGTCTCCGGTGATCTATTACGTGCACGGAGGCGGCATGGTCATGGGTAGCAACCAGGGCAATGACCTGGTCCCCCTCCTCGCCCTCGCGGCGGAAATCGGATTGGCCCTGGTCTCGGTCGACTACCGCCTCGCTCCCGAGAACCCCCATCCGGCGCCGGTCGAGGACTGCTACGCCGGTTTGGCCTGGACCGCCGATCATGCGGCTGAGCTGTCCGTCGACCCGAACCGCGTCGTGATTGCCGGCGCGAGCGCGGGCGGTGGTCTCGCGGCCGCCACCGCCCTGCTCGCACGGGACCGCAGCGGTCCGCGGCTGGCCGGCCAGTTGCTTCTGTCGCCGATGCTGGACGACCGCAACGACTCGTACTCGGCGCGCCAGATGGTGGGCATCGGCGTATGGGATCGCGGATCCAACGAGTTCGGTTGGGAGGCGTTGCTCGGCACGGGGCGGGGCACCGCCGACGTCGATCCCTACGCGGCCCCCGCCCGGGCGGCCGATCTCGACGGACTGCCCCCGACCTTTCTGGATGTCGGCACGATGGAGACGTTCCGGGACGAGATCGTCGACTACGCGAGCCGCATCTGGCGTGCCGGCGGCAACGCCGAGCTGCACGTGTGGCCGGGAGGATTCCATGGGTTCGCCCTTCAGGCCACGAACGCCCGACTCGGGCGGCAGGCTCGCGGCCGATGGCGGGACTGGCTCGTTCGCATCCTCGACCTTCCGGCGGAATCCTGACATCAAGGGACGGGGAGGAAACAGAATCATGAGCGGGCAGGACGGGGTCAGCGGCAGGGTTCTCCTCCGGCAACTGCCATCCTCCGCTGGGCTCTGGCGATCGGGGCCGCGCCGGGGCCGCCGCCACATAACATGAAGCCGTGGAGTGGGTCTCCGTACGCTTCGCGGGTGGTCCCGCCGACGGCGCCACCCGGCAACTGCCCGCCGGACCGGGTGGTGGACCACCGCGACGCTGGGTGCTGAACAGTCGGGACGGGCACGCCGGCCAGCCCGGCCCGGGCCGGCCCTGCGCCGACCACCTCTACGAGTTGCGCCCCGGGCAGGACGCCGACGGTTGCTGGACGATGGCCTTCGTCCGCTCCGACCCAGTCGGCATGACCGAATAGCGACCGCCGCGCCGGGGCAGGACAGCGACCGCTGTCGTGAGACGACAGCCACCGCCTCGGGAAGAATCCGCTCCACCGGATACAACCGGACGTGGCCCGGCGAGCATCTCAGTGCCGGAGTCGTCACCGGGAGGGCCGAGCGGATGCCGCCGCACTGGGAGCAGGAGTACGTCGAGTTCGTCACCGCCGCGCTGCCCAGGATGCGGCGGTTGGCGTACCTGCTCTGCGGCGACGCGCACCGGGCCGACGATCTCGTCCAGCAGACCTTCACCACCCTGTACGTGCACTGGCCCCGGATCCGCACCGTGGCGCACCTCGACGGGTACGCCCGAGCCACCCTCGTCCGCTTCTTCCAGTCCGAGAAGCGGCGGCCGTGGTCGAAGCGGGTGCGTCTCACCGAGGCGCCGCCCGAACCGCTCCCACGGCTCGGGCCGGACGTCGAGGAGCGGACGGTGCTGCGGGCCGCGCTGGACCGGCTGCCCCGCCGGCAGCGTGCCGTACTGGTGCTGCGGTTCCTCTGCGACATGCCGGTCGCGGAGGTGGCCGAGGTGCTGGGCTGTGCTCCCGGGACGGTCAAGAGCCAGAGCTTCCACGGATTGGCCGCGCTGCGCCGGCTGCTCGACGACCAACCGGGTCTCGACGAGCGACCGGGTCCGGTCGTCGGCGACGCTGGCCGGCACCCTTCGGGGAGGAGATGAGATGCACGAGTACGACGAGGACGCCGCCCGTAGCCTGCTGCGCCCGCTGGACGTGGAGCCGGACCGTCCCTCCACTCTGGAAATCGACGTCCTGCTCCGGGCAGGCCGGCGCCGGGTCCGGAACCGGCGGCTGGTGGCCGGCGGCGGGCTGGCCGGAGCCACCGCCGTCGTCCTGGTGGCGGTCCCGGTCACCCTGGCGGCGGTACGCGACGGCGGCTTCGCCGTTCCTGCCCCGGACACCGGCCGGATCGCCCGGCCCGGTGTGCCGGCGTCCGCCGCCGGCACACCGGGCGCACCGACATCCGCTGCCGGAACCCCCGGCACGCCGACATCCGGCGACCCGAATCCGCCGCCCGCACCCACCCGCTGCGTGCCGCAGCGGCTACCGGTGCCCGAGGGCGCCACCGAGAGCCAGGTACTGGACGGCGACCCGACCGGGCGGTATCTGGTCGGGGTGGCCCGGGATCTCCGGTCGGCGCGTACGTGGACGCTGCAATGGGACCGGGGCGCACTGACAGTGCTCGACCCGCCGACCACCGACCCGCCCCGGCTGGTGGTCAACTCGCGGGGGACGGTCGCCGGCGACGGCATCGCGGTCCGGGACGGGACGGCCACCCGGATGAGCTGGGTCTACCGGGACGGCCGCTTCGTCGACCTGGCCGACCCGGACGGCAGCGCCCGGGGTGTGGTGGACATCAACGAACGTGGCGACATTCTCGGCGACCTCCACACGCTGACCTACCAGGGCCGGCCAGCCGGTGCGAAGGCGAGCAGCCCGAGCAGCGGTGGCGGGGCGCCGACCGGTGGCGGCACGGTGGTCGGCGGGTCCGGACCGGTGGTCTGGCCGGCGGACGCGGCGGGCCGGCCGATCAGACTGGAAACCCCGGAGGGCACATACTCCGGCTACGCCACCGGGATCGACGACGACGGCACCGTGGTCGGCGGGGTACACCCGGCCGGCTCGGAGTCGACCCCGCGCATGACGGTCTGGTCGCCGGACGGCACGCCGCGCACGCTGGCCCCACCCGACGGTTACGGCGGCACCAGCGCCACGGCGTCGATCCGGGGTGGCTGGGTGCTCGGCTGGTCGGCTCCGCCGCCCGGCACCGAGGAGAAGGCGGTGGCCACCCGCTGGAACCTGCGTACCGGTGAGGCGGCTCCGCTGACCGGCCTGCCGTGGGCGGCGGCGGTCAACCGGCACGGCTGGACGGCCGGCTTCGTCCGGGACGCGACCGGGATCGAGACCCCGGCGGTGCTCGCCGGTGCGCGGCCGCTCGCGCTGCCGTTGCCGGCCGGAGCGGTACCCGGCCGGGAGGGACCGGCAGCGGTGACCATCAGCGACGACGGCCGGGTGGTCGGCGGGCACGTCTCGACCGCCCCGGACGACGCCGCCATCGCCGCTGTCCGCTGGACCTGCGACTGACCGCCACGCCACACCAGCGGATCCGCATCCGGACCCGGACCCGGATGCGGATGCGGATGCGGAGACGGGCGGCGGTGCGGCGGGGAGTCGAGCGACCCCCGCCGCACCGCCGCCGTCGATCGCCGGATCAGACGACCTTGATGGTGCCCTGCGCCTCCAGCGGGCAGGGTGCGTTGGGGTCGAAGGTGAGCTGAATGGCGCTGGCCACGAAGAAGCCGCCGATGGTCTGGGCGGCGATCTCCGCCGGGGTGCCGGGCGGGACCCGGTTGACGTCCTGGGCGAAGACGAAGACCTTCCAGATCCCGTACGGCTGCTGGCCGGCCTTCTCCAGCTCCTTCAGCGCGTCCCGCAGATGGAGCCCGGCGGTGTACTCGCCGTCGCCCGGGCGCGCGTCGAAGCCGACCCCGTCGTCGGTCAACGGCACCAGGAAGTAGAGCCCCTGCGGCGCCCGGAACAGCGCGAACGCGTAGAGTTCCGGGCCGGCGTAGGGCGCACCACCGGGCCGGGTGAACGTGGAGCGGACCCAGAGCAGTCCCGGCGAGGCGACGGTGTCCGGGGTGATCACCTTGACGTCCTCGGTGACGTGCACGTTCGTCTGTTCCTCGGAGACCGCGTGCTGGTACGTCGCACCGGTGGTGATCCGCTGGTACGCCCACTCGACCTGGGTCCGGTACGCCCGCCCGGCGTGCGGCTCGTCGAGGAGCCGCCAGTGCGCCTCGACCCGCTCACCGGTGGTGAGCTCGCCCGGAGCGGGTGGCGTGGCGGTCTGCCCCCGCCAGTGTGGATCGGCGTCGTCGGCGAGCCCGACCGCCAGGGCGACCGAGGCGACCACCCCGGCCACCCCGGCGACCGTGACCCCGCCCTTGAGCCCGTCGCCCGGCGCCGGTGTGCAGCACTCGACGCCAAGCCCGGGATCGGTCTCCTCGAACTTGCCCTTGACGCCGACGTTGAAGGTGCCGGAGCCGAGCGCCGCGGCGATGATCCCGACCAACGCGGCGATGGCGAAGACGATCCAGCCGAGGACCTTCCACCACGGGTCGTCGAAGGGCAGTTCGCCGTGCGTCCCCGGGTACGCCGGGTTCGGCACCCAGACCATGGTGCAGCCGGTCGGGACGTACGGCCCGGTCCAGGGCGGACGTTCCTTGTCGTCGCCGGGCTTCTCGCCGGGGTACCAGACGCTGCCCTTGGGCGGTGCGATGACGGTCGGCTTGGAGAGTTCCAGCCGCCCCTCCGGGACGGTGACCGAGTAGGTGTCGGTGGCCTGGTCGTAACGGGTCTGCGAGACGAAGATCTGCCGGATCGACCGGGCCGAGCTGAAGCCGTCGGCTCTGGCGACGAAGCTGACCAGCGGCTTGCCGGGGGTGGCGTGCTGGAAGTCGGCCGCCCAGGAGACCAGTACGGACGCCCCGGCCGGGATCGTCGGGAAGGTGTACGTCTGCCCCGTCACCGCGATCCCCGGGTCGCCGACACTCTCCAGGTAGAGGGTGACGTTGGTCAGGTCGCCGCCGGAGGTGTTGGTGTAGTGGCAGGCGATCCGGAGCTTGTAGAGCGCGTTGTCGAAGATGCCGTCCGGCAGCATGACGTTGGTCAGCGGTTCGATGGCGAAGGGTCGGGTCGGTACGACCATCGGCGTCGGGCTCACTTCTTCTCCTCCTTGCCGACCACGGCGAAGGAGATCCCGCCGAGCAGCCGTTCCCCGTCGTCCTCGCGTACCTCCACGAGTTGGTACTCGCCGGTGCCGAGCCCGGTGCCGCCGCGTACGGTCAGGTGCACCGGGACGCTGCGCCCGGCCGGCACCTCCACGACCAGTTCCGGCTCGCCGATCCCGTCGTTCGGGTCGGTGATCGGCTTCGGCGAGAAACCGACCTCGACGACCGCTTTCTCCACCGGCCGGCGCTCGGCCAGTCCGAGCGTCCAGAGTGCCTCCTTCGGCAGTTCGCCACCGATCTCGGCGCTGATCCGGATCTTCTTCGGCGCCCGCTTCGGCGCGCTGACCGTCAGGGTGAGCTTGAAGTCGTCCTTCTCCTCCGCGCCGACCAGCGTGAGGTTGCGCTGGGCGACGTTCGGGTAGCCGGGCGGGTCGACGGCGTCCGGCAGCGCGGGGTCGCCGGGCAGGCTCGCGACGGCGACGAGGCACTCGTGCCCGTCGTTGACGGTGACGACGTTCCACGGCACCAGGCAGAGCACCTCCTGGGTGTCGCCCGCCTCGACGTCGGCGTAGGCCGTGCCGATCAGGTTGAGGGTGCTGTAGAGCATCTGCACCGACGGATTGCCCCAGTAGAACCGCACCTGGACGCCGACGGCGTCCTCGCGTCCGGTGTTCTCGACCCGGGCCCAGACGTAGGCGACGTCACCGGCGGCCGGCGTCCCGGGCGGGCCGTTGGGGTCGGTGCCGGGCACCGCCCAGATGTCCGGGCTGAGCCACCAGTGCGGCGAGCCGTCCCGGATCAGCAGGTCGGCTCCGGTGGTGCGCAGCCGCGTCCCGGCACCGGAACTCGCCGCGGCCGAGCCCACCCCGCCGCTGCCGCCGGCCGCCACGCCGGCTCGTGTCGCGGCCGGACCGCCGACCTCCGGCGTACTCCTCCCGCCAGCCTGCGCCGGTACGCCGAGTGAGCCGAGCGCCACGGCGGCGAGCGTGCCGCCGCCGGAGATGCGGATGATGTCCCGCCTGGATACCGGCCGGTCCTTCAGATTGTCGGTCATGTGGTCCTTCCCCCCTTGGTAGACCAGTGCGAGTGGCAGTGGTTGACCACGCGCCATCTGGTGCGCCGCCCTGCGGGAACAGGGCGGCGGCCAGCACGACAGTGCTCCGGAAACGATCCGGAGAGTGCACGTCTCGGGCGCCCGGCCGGGGGTCAGCCGGTGCCATCGTCACACGTGAACGGTGATCGCATGCCGAACTGTCGGCGTATCGACTGCGGTCAGCCCGGCGTCCGGGGCGAATCGTCTGGACGTGTGCGTACCAGTCATGACTTGCGCAGCGGCCGTGGTCGCCCGCAGGGCGTTCTCCACGATGCCCGCGTATCCTGTTCTCCGCGCTGTCGATCTGGGACCAGCAGGTGGTGGGCCAGGCGACGCTATGTCGGGAGTTCGGCAGCGGGTCAGCGGGCCGCGATGGCGTGGAAGCCCCCCGCCCGGGTGCCGACGTAGATCCGGCCCCGCCACACCGCCGGGGTCGACTCGATGCAGCCGCCCAGCTTCACCTTCCAGAGCGGTTTCGGCGCCACCGAGGTGTCGGCGACGTCGTAGGCGTGCAGCACGCCGGCGCAGTCTCCGATCACGAGTACGTCGTCAACCACCACCGGCGACTGCCAGGTCGGGCCGGGCAGCGCGAAGCGCCACCGTACGGCTCCGGTGGCCCGGTCGACACCGAGCACCTCGCCGCCCTGGGTGTCGAAGATCGCGATGTCGCGGTGCAGCGCCGGACTGCCCCAGATCCCGGCGGGCTTGCGGGCGTGGTCGTCCACGTGCCACACGCTCGGGTTCGCGCCCCGCCGTGGATCCAGCTTCATCATCTGCCCGACCTGCTTCGACCGGGCCGTGCCGCGCTCGTATTCCGAGCCGACGTAGAGCGCGCCGGTCTCGTCGACGGCGATCGAGGCGTCGGTGTCGTCACCGGTCCAGAACCGGAAGACCCGCTTCGGCTTCTGCCCCTTCTTCAGGCCGCTGATGTCCCAGCCCTGCACCAGACCGCCCGAGTTGGCGAAGTAGACAACGTTGCCGGAGATCACCACCGAGTTCTCGATGGAGACCATCCGGTCGCCGATGTCGCGGAGTAGTTGGGCGTCCCAGCCGGGGGCGTTGAAAACCAGCTTCGGCCTGACCGTGACCTTGCCGTCGCTGCCGTACTTCCGGTTGAGCTTCACGATGTGGAACTGGCTGTTCTCCCCGCCGAGGAAGAGGTAGTCGTCGATCACCAGGCCGGCACCGTCGAAGTCGTCGTTCCACATCGTCGGCGAGACCGCCCGCGCGGAGAGCTTCCACAGCTCGGTCGGCCGTCCCCGATCGATCGCGATCACCCGGTAGTAGTTGTCCCGGGAGCCGGTGTAGACCAGCGGGAAGCCGTCCGGGTCGATCGTGACCGAGCCCTTGATGATGTCACCGGTCGGGAAGTCCGGCATGATCCGCTCGCCGGTCTCCGCGTCCAGGAAGTGCACCTTGTGGTCGTACGCGCCGAAGACCACCCAGGTCCGGCCGTCCCGTTCGAAGACCGCCGGCTGCCCGGTCCAGCCGGTACCGCACCAGACCCGGGTGCCCTTCTCGTCGGTCGACTCGCCGCAGAGGCCGCCGCTGCGCGGGAACTGCCACTGCCTCACCGGGGTTGTCCGAGGTATCGGGCCGGTGCCGTAGAACGTCCGGGTCGGGTTGCCCCGGAAGGTGAGCAGGCCGTTCACCTTGGTGCCGTACGGCTTGCCGACCAGAGCCGGGTCGGACCAGCCGGTGAAGGCGGGTCGGGCAGCGCCCGTGCCGCCGGGGGTCGGGTCGGCACCGCCCGACCAACTCGGCGCGGCGTCTCCGGGGTCGTCGGTGCCGGCCGCGTCACAGGAGCTGACGGCGAGCACAGCCACCAGGCTGACCAGAAGGAGCCGGGTGCGGGCCGGGGCGGATCCTGAACGCGGTCGTCCGGTCACCGCCACAGTGTGCCCATCGGGTGCTGCGCCCGACAGTGGGCTCTTCGGGTCAGTTGAGTGTCAGCTCCTTCCCGCCGTCAGGGTCGCCCCGGCCACGCCGTGCGCATCCGATAACGACTTCGTAACCATGTCGATGGGTCCGGGCGGGTCGACACGGGGAAAGGACCGGTGCCGGCCCGGGGAAAACCACCCCGGTGACCCGGAAACGCCCCCGGTGCCGGCGGGAGGACGCCGCAGGTCGGGAGGCTGATGCCCGTCCGGGCGCTCCGCCCGATACGCCCGTTCTGCTTGGCGGTGCGTCGGTCGGAAATCTGACCTGACACCACCCGTTGTGCCACTGATCCAGGGTGGTTAAGCTCCTTGGTGCGCGCCCCAATCGCCCGCTTCCCCCGTGGCAGGCGATCGGGGCGCGCACCTTTGTGTCCGCCACACTTTCGGGTGCACGCCTCCGGGTGCACGCCTCCGGGTGCACGCCTCCGTGGCCCGCGCCGGCCGCACTCACCACACCAACGCGGCACGGTGTCTACCATGGACGCGCCGTACGGCAGGGCGTGACGGATTTCAGTGGCGTGACGTACGGCAGGGCCGTGACGAACCGCAGCCCACCGGTCCTGCGCTCCCGCCCCCCGGAGATCAGATCCAGCGGTTGCCGAGCCACATCCGGCTCGACCACTCCGCGTAGGGCAGGAGCTGCCCGACGAAGATCGGATAGAAGTAGGCGAAGCAGATCGCGACCAGCAGCACGTAGGTGCCGGCGACGATCGCGCCGATCATGCGGCGGTCACTCGTCCGCCCGCCCGGATCGCCGTCGCCGGCCGATCCGGCACCACCGCCCGCCGAGGCGACCGCGGGCGCCGGTGCCCGGGCCGGGCCGGTGATCACACCCAGCACGTAGGTCACCGCCAGGATCATGAACGGCACCACCGGCGCGACGTAGAAGAAGAACATCGTCCGGCCCTCCTGCGCGAACCAGAACCACGGCAGCAGGCCGGCGGCGACCGGCAGCAGGATCGCCAGCGGCCGCCAGTCCCGCCGGGCGAGGCCGAGCCAGGCGAGCACCGCCAGCGCCGGCAGGAACGACCACCACAGCAGCGGGGTGCCGAGCAGCAGGATCTCCGAGGCGCAGCTCGGTGCCCCGCAGGCGCCCTGGTCGGACCAGTGGAACGCGACCGGCCTGCCGAGCAGCAGCCACTGCCACGGCCAGGACTGGTAGACGTGCGTGTCGTCCAGGCCGGAGTGGAACTTGAGCGCCTCGGCGTGGTAGTGCCACAGGTTCTGCAGGTCGCCGATGACCGGCAGGCTGGACTGGCCGGTGTCGGCCCGCCAGTTGCGGAAGTAGCCGTTGTCGCTGGCGAACCAGCCCGACCAACTGGCGAGATAGACGACACCGATCAGCACCCCGGCGCCGACGAACCAGAGGCCCTCGTCGAGGAAGGTGTCCCGCCACGGTCGGCGTACTCCGGCCGAGCGCCGGGCGCCGACCTCCCAGAGCACGGCCAGCAGCGCGAAGGCGGGCACGAAGTAGAGCGCGCTCCACTTGACCGCGAACGCGCAGCCCAGCAGCACCCCGGCGAGCAGCCGCCACCAGGGCACCCCGTCGGACCATCGGAACGCCGGCCGGTGCCGGCGGCCCGGCTGGCTCGGGTCGAGGCCGGACTCGACCGCCCGCAGCCAGCGGGCGCGCCGGGCGTCCCGGTCCAGCACCAGGGCGCCGAAGGCCGCCAGCACGAAGAACATCAGGAAGATGTCGAGCAGGGCCGTGCGGGAGAGCACCAGGTGGAAGCCGTCCAGCGCCATCAGCAGCCCGGCGGTGCAACCGAGCACGGTCGAGTGGAACATCCGGCGGGCGATCCGGATCAGCAGCAGTACGGAGAGCGTGCCGATGATCGCGGCCGAGAAGCGCCAGCCCAGCTCGTTGTAGCCCCAGATCCACTCGCCGACCGCGATCATCCACTTGCCGAGCGGCGGATGGACGACGTACGCGGCGGTATTGTTCTTCTCGTCCCACTCGATGCCGCGCAGCAGCAGGTTGTGCGCGTCGGTCGCGTAGTAGATCTCGTCGAAGATCTTGCCCTTGGGGTTGCTCAGCCCGACCAGCCGGAGGATGCCGGCGATCAGCACCACGACGGCGGTGGCCAGCCAGGACCACGGTTCGAGCCGGGCGTCGAAGGGCGCCAGCCGGCGTCTGATGATCGCCGGCACGCCCCCGGCGGGGTGCTGGGACCGCTCTGCGGTGGCTGTCGCCCCCGGGGTGATCGCGGCTACCTCGACCACCGGAGCTGCCGGCGGCCCGGCACTGCCCGGGCTCTCGGTCTGCGCTGTCGACGCCAGAGTCACCCCGTGATCGTAGGCTGCCAAGGGGCGAAACGGGGCACGACGCTCGCTATATGCGATGACGACTATCGATGAGAGGGCTGGTACGTGGGAAAATCACCCGGTAGCGGCCGGTTGATCCTGCTCGGCGCGCCGCTCGGGAACCCCGGCGACGCCTCGGCGCGGCTCCGGGAGGCCCTCGCCGAGGCCGACATCGTCGCCGCCGAGGACACCCGCCGGCTCACCCGGCTCGCCCGCGACCTGGACGTCACCATCACCGGCCGGATCGTGTCGTACTTCGAGGGCAACGAGGAACGTCGCACCCCCGACCTGGTCGACGCCCTCCGCGACGGCGCGCTCGTCGCACTGGTGACCGACGCCGGCATGCCGAGCGTCTCCGACCCCGGCTACCGGCTGGTCCGGGCCGCGCTCGACGCCGGGGCACCGGTCACCGCGGCACCCGGGCCGAGCGCGGTCACCACCGCGCTCGCCCTCTCCGGGCTGCCCACCGACCGATTCTGCTTCGAGGGCTTCCTGCCCCGCGCCGGCGGCCCGCGCCGGGCCCGGCTCCGGGCGCTCGCCGCCGAGGAACGCACCCTCGTCCTCTTCGAGGCGCCGCACCGGGTCTCCGCGGCCCTCGCCGACCTGGCCACCACCTTCGGTGCCGACCGGCCGGCGGCGC
Organism: Plantactinospora sp. WMMC1484; assembly: GCF_049315195.1. Lineage (NCBI taxonomy): Bacteria > Bacillati > Actinomycetota > Actinomycetes > Micromonosporales > Micromonosporaceae > Plantactinospora > Plantactinospora sp. WMMC1484. The sequence goes on along the minus strand of NZ_CP186055.1, from coordinate 442,657 downwards.
TCTGTCGCGAGCTGACCAAGACCTACGAGGAGGTGCTCCGCCGCCCCCTCGGCGAGCTGGCGGAGTGGGCCGCCGCCGGGGAGCCACGCGGCGAGATCACCCTGGTGGTCGCGGGCGCCCCGGCGGTCGCCGCGCCGCCCCCGGACGTCGCCGACCTGCGCGCCGCGGTGGCCGAACGGGAGGCGCGGGGCAGCTCCCGCCGCGACGCCGTCACCGCCGTCGCCACCGAGTACGGCCTGCGCCGCCGCGACGTCTACGCCGCCGTCCACGGGTGATGAGGACACGCCCCCGCAGGCCATAGGTGGTGGCTCAGCGGGTGGTGGCCCAGCGGGTGGTGGCTCAGAAGGCGGCGACGAGGAAGCCGGCGGTGAGCAGCAGCGGGCCGGCGATGCTGACCAGGATCGTGGCGTGTCGGGTCCGGCGGTCGGGCAGCCGCAGCGCGCCGGTGACCCAGCCCGCTCCGGCGGCGCAGAGCAGCACCACTCCGAAACCGAGCATCCAGCGCAGGTGCAGCAGGCCGGAGCCCGCACCGACGTACGCCTTCGCGCTCTCCGCGCCGGTCATCCGCGCCACCAGCGGGGTGCCGGGATCCCGGTGATCCCCGTCGACCCCGATCAGCCGGACGTCGTGCACCCGGAAGAGGCCGCTGTCGGCGAGGAACTCGCCTCGGCACTGCTGTCCCAGCCCTCGGCCGGTGCAGCCCACCACCGTCGCCACGCCCGGCTCGCCGTGCCCGACGGCGAGCCAGAACGGCTCGGCGGTCACCCAGGCGAAGAAGCTGGTGAGCAGGGAGCAGAGGATCACGCCCGCCAGCCCGAGCGCCGGATGCCGCTGCGGCTTCGGCGGCCTGGCCACCCGCTGCCGGGCCGCCTTCGCGGCCGGGTCCTTCTTCGGCCGCCCGTACCAGGTCCGCGGGGTGGGCTGCACGGGCGTGCCGTCCCAGTGGACCTCCTCGATCGGCAGCCAGAAGTCGTCCTCGTCGGCCGCCTCCGGATCCGCGCCCGGCTGGGTGGGCAACACCCCGGTCGGCCGGTCCCAGGCCGGTGCGGCCCTGGGTGCCCGCCGGGGCAACATCGTGAGCGGGGCGCCGGTGGTCGGCTCGATGCCGGACGGTCCGCTGAGCGAGCCGGGGGCGCCGAGCCGGGCGGAGCCGAGCGCCGGGGTCGCACCCCGGAACGGGCCGGCCGGTGCGGGCTCGTACCCCGGTGCGGGCCGCTGGTGTGGCGCCGGCCCGCCCTCGGCGGCCGGGGTCGGCTCGGCGTCGGCGGGGAGAGCCGGCTCGACGTCGCCGGAGAGTGCGCCGTCGCGGGAGGGTCTGCTCTCGACGGGCGGCGCGTCGGCTCCGTCGGGCGTCCGCTCCTCGACCGGTACGGGAGAGGGGCCGGCCGGATCCGGTGGGGGCGTGGCCGGATCCGGTGGGGGCGTGGCGGCCGCCGACGGATCGGGTTCAGCCGGACAGGGACGCGTTTCCGCTGCTCGCTGCCCACCCTCGTGGCCCGTCACCCGTCCATTGGACAACGCTGCCCCGGCTCGGGCGGGCAGCCGACCAGGCGTGTCGAAGGATAAGAAAGTCGGATATCAGTCTGAATATTGGCAGGTTGGGGATCTTTCCTTACAGCACCTTTCGATGTCCCGTCCGGGACCGGCTCCGCGCCGTGCCCCTCGGGCCAGGTCCGGCATTGGTTCGCGGTGTGCCGACGGCGGTCACTAGGCTTGCTTCCCATGAGTCACGTTCTCGCGGCGGTTGCCTGGCCGTACGCCAACGGCCCGCGCCACATCGGCCACGTCTCCGGCTTCGGTGTCCCCTCCGACGTGTTCAGCCGGTACATGCGGATGGCCGGTCACGACGTACTCATGGTCTCCGGCACCGACGAGCACGGCACCCCGATCCAGGTGCAGGCGGACAAGGAGGGGGTCACCCCGCGTGAGCTGGCCGACCGCTACAACCGGGTGATCGTCGAGGACCTGCACGGGCTCGGCCTCTCCTACGACCTCTTCACCCGCACCACCACCCGCAACCACTACGCCGTGGTGCAGGAGCTCTTCGAGACGCTGTACCGCAACGGCTACATCGTGCCCAAGGTCACCATGGGGGCGATCTCGCCGTCGACCGGCCGGACCCTGCCGGACCGCTACATCGAGGGCACCTGCCCGATCTGCGGCTACCCGCACGCCCGCGGCGACCAGTGCGACAACTGCGGCAACCAGCTCGACCCGGTCGACCTGATCGACCCGCGTTCGAAGATCAACGGGGAGACGCCGCAGTTCGTCGAGACCGAGCACTTCTTCCTCGACCTGCCCGCCTTCGCCCAGGCGCTGGGGAAGTGGCTGGACGGCCGGGAGGGCTGGCGGCCGAACGTGCTGCGCTTCTCCAGGAACCTGCTGGACGACCTCCAGCCCCGGGCGATCACCCGGGACCTGGAGTGGGGCGTACCGATCCCGCTGGAGGGCTGGCGCGACCGCAGCGACAAGCGGATCTACGTCTGGTTCGACGCGGTGATCGGCTACCTGTCGGCGTCGATCGAGTGGGCGCGGCGCTCCGGCGACCCGGAGGCGTGGCGGCGCTGGTGGGGGGCGGACACCGGGAACGGGGACGCCAGGGGCTACTACTTCATGGGCAAGGACAACATCGTCTTCCACTCGGTGATCTGGCCGGCGCTGCTGCTCGGCTACGACGGCGACGGCGACCGGGGCGGCGAGCCCGGCGACCTCGGCCGGCTCAACCTGCCGACCGAGGTGGTCTCCAGCGAGTTCCTGACCATGGAGGGAAAGAAGTTCTCCTCGTCCCGCCAGGTCGTGATCTACGTACGCGACTTCCTGGCCCGGTACGACGCCGACGCGCTGCGCTACTTCATCGCCGTCGCCGGCCCGGAGAGCCAGGACACCGACTTCACCTGGGCGGAGTTCCTGCGTCGGAACAACGACGAGCTGGTCGCCGGCTGGGGCAACCTGGTCAACCGCTCGATCTCGATGGCGGCGAAGAACTTCGGTGCGATCCCGCCGGTCGACCCGGCCGGGCTCACCGAGACCGACGAGGCACTGCTCGCCACCGCCCGGTCGGCGTTCACCACCGTCGGCGACCTGATCGCCCGGCACCGGCAGAAGCAGGCGATCGCCGAGGCGATGCGGGTGGTGGCGGAGGCGAACAAATACCTCTCCGAGCAGGCTCCCTGGAAGCTGAAGGGCGAGGCCGACAAGCCCCGGATGGGCACCGTCCTGCACGTCGCGCTCCAGGTGGTCAGCGACGCCAACACGCTGCTCACCCCCTTCCTGCCGCACTCGGCGCAGAAGGTGCACGAGCTGCTGGGCGGCACCGGCGTGCACGCGCCGATGCCGTCGATCGTGGAGGTCGACGACCTCGACGGCGGGCCGTCGTACCCGGTGCTGACCGGGGACTACACGGTTGGCGCGAGGTGGGAGTCGGTGCCGGTCGAGCCGGGCCGGGCCCTGGCCGCGCCGAAGCCGGTGTTCCGCAAACTCGACCCGTCGATCGTGGACGAGGAACTCGCCCGGCTCGGCGGTTGAGCCCTCCGGCCGGTACGCTTTCCATCCCCATGTCCGCCACCCCGCGTCGCGGCGAGCGGCGCTGTCGAGTGTGGAGCTGATGTTGTGACCGCGCCCAATGACGGAAGCATGCCCCTGATCCGGCAGGACGTGCCCACCCCGGCTCGGATGTACGACTACTGCCTCGGCGGCAAGGACAACTTCCCGGTGGACCGGGCAGCGGTGTTGGCCGTACACAAGCAGTTCCCGGAGGGTGTCACCGAGGCCCGGAACAACCGGCTCTTCCTCTACCGCCTGGTCCGTTACCTCGCCCGCGACAGCGGGATCCGGCAGTTCCTCGACATGGGCAGCGGGCTGCCGACCCAGGCCAACGTGCACCAGGTGGCCCAGCAGTTCCAGCCGGACGCCCACGTGGTCTACGTCGACAACGACCCGATCGTGCTGGCGCACGGCCGCGCACTTCTCGCCGACGACCGGACCACCACCGTGATCGCGGCGGACATGACCGATCCGGAGCGGATCCTCGGCGACCCGGAGACGCGCAAGTTGATCGACTTTTCCCGGCCGGTGGCGGCGCTCTTCCTCTCCATCGGCCACTCCATCGTCGACGACGACAGGCTGCGGAGCATGTTCGAGAAGGTGTGGGGGGTGCTCCCGCCCGGCAGCTACCTCGCGTTCTCGCAGGTGTGCGGGGTGGACCAGGCGACAGTCGACGAGGGCAACGAGATGACCAGGCGGCTCGGCCTGACCTGGCGGAACCGTACGGTGCAGGAGGTCGTCGAGCTGCTGCGCGGCCTGGAACCGGCGGAGACGGTCGAGCCGGGCCTGGTCAAGGTCGTCGACTGGCGTCCCGACCCCGACCAGCCGACGCTGGAGCACGTCGACGAGCCGCTGCGCCCCTACCTGGAGTCGCCACCGGAGAACCAGCGGTCCATGGAGTGCGGCATCCTGCTCCGCAAGCCCTGACCCGCCCACCCGTTCCCACCCGTCCGGCGGCGAGTGAAACAACCGACCAGGTGTCCGGCATAGGAAAGGTGTGAGAGCACCGACAACCTGGGAGGGACACGTTGGCGACCACGCATCTCCGAAGGCAGGCCGGCCGGGCGGAACGCGGATGAGGACCGACCTCGAACTGCTCGTGGCCGCGGACCACGACGCACACGCCTTCCGCGAGCTCTACGACCGGTACGCGGCGGCGATCCACGGGTTCTGCCGCCGGCGTACCAACGATCACGAAGCGGCGCTGGACCTGACCGCCGAGACGTTCGCCCAGGCGTGGCAGTCGCGGCACCGCTTCGTCGACAGGCGTGCGGGGTCGGCGGGGCCGTGGCTCTTCGGCATCGCCCGCAACCTGCTGCTGCGGGCGGTGCGGGACCGGCGCGTTTTCGCCGAGGCCAGCGCCCGGCTGCGGGTCCGGACCGAGCTGTCCGGCGCGATCCCCGACGAGAGCTGGGTCGACGGCCTGGACGCGGAACTGGAGGCGGCGCTCGCGGCGCTGCCGGCGGCGCAACGCAGCGCCGTCGAACTGCGGGTGCTGCACGACCGGAGCTACGCGGAGATCGGCGACGCGCTCGACTGCTCGCCCGGCGCCGCCCGGATCCGGGTCTCCCGAGGGCTCACGGCGCTGCGCGACAGGCTCCGACCGACCGGCCCGACCCGGGCAACCCAGACGAGGAGGGCATCCTGATGACGAACGACCTGCACCCCGACCTGGTCCGGCTCGGCAACGAACTCGAACACGCCGTCAGCCGGGAGATCGCCGCGGCCACCCCCAGGCGGCAGCATCGCCGGCTCTTCGGCTCCCGGACCGCGTTCCTCGCTGCCGTCACCGCCGGTGTGCTGGCGGTCGGTGGCGGCGCCGCTGCCGCCGCGGTCGCGCTGCTGGCCCCCGAGACGGTCGCCCGGGGCATGCCGGGCGCGGCGACGATCTTCGAGGGCACCGACCCGACGTGTACGACGGATGACGGCGTCGTCTTCACCTGCACCCTCGACCGTGCCCCGGAGGATCCGATGGAGATCGACATCTCCACGATTCCCGAGGCGAAGCGCCCCACCACGCCGAGGGTTCCCGACTTCGAGGACCGCAAGGAGTTCTTCGTCGACGAGCAGGGCAACGTCGCGGGCGGATGTGTCGGCGTGGACACCGCCGGCCTGCGCTGGACCTGCTACGCCGGCCAGCGGGCGGTGGACGAGGGCGTCATCGTCCAGGACATGCTCGGCCAGCACCTGCCCACACCGGCCCGAGGCTGACGCACCCGATCCGCCGCGCCGCCGGCTCGTGCCCGGCGAGCCACCTCGCGGGCCGACGGTCGTCACCTGGACAACAGAGGCGCTAACCATGCCGCATAACGCCTCTGTTGTCCAGGTCGCCAGTCCGGGGCACCGGCTACCGGCGGCGGTGCGACTGGACGGCGTCGACGAAACGGCGCCAGGGCAGCGGGGTGAAGGTGAGGATCGGGCCGTGCGGGTCCTGACTGTCGCGCACCGCGACCAGTCCGGAAAGGTTGTCGGCAACCTCGACGCATTCGCCCTCGGCCCCGCTCCGGCCCGACGGCCAGCGGCAGCACCCGGAGCCGGACGTTGGGACGCTCGTTCGACACGATGAAGTGCTGCAACTGCTCGACCATTGCGGCGTGATCGGCCAGCGGACGGCGCAGCACCGCCTCGCTCAGGACCACGTCCAGTTGCGGTGCCGCCGGAAGCTTGCGGACGAGCAGCCGCTGCCGCTTCAACCGCAACTCGACCCGGCGTTCGCGCTGGTCGTCGGTCCAGTCCGGCCGGCCGATACGCATGATCTCTTCCATGTACTGCCGAGTCTGCAACAGCCCAGGTATCAGTTCACCGTGGTACTGGCGGATGCGATCGGCGTAATCCTCCATGCTGACGTAGAGCTCGGCGCAGATAGCGGCCGAGTTGCCGGCGAGGCACGGTCGTCCGGTCCTGGTCCATGGCGACGCACCTCTCTTCCCTGATGAAGTGCCGTGGGATTGCGAAACGAGATGCCGCACGGGGATGGGGCAGGATCGGCGGCCGGGTGCGCGGTGGCACCGTGGTATCGGCAGGGCCGCCTGTGCCGACAACCGAGCGGTAATCCGGCTGCGGTCATCGACAGTGATGTTAGCGGCGGAAATTTCCGGCAGGCGGCGCAATCACGGCGCAGCGGTTATAGGCCGCGTCGTCGCTCCGGGATGGCCCGCCGGATGGCGGAGCGGATCCGCGCGACGGTGTCGGAGGGGCCCAACTCCTGCCGCAGTTCCAGCAGATAGCCGGTCGGATGGCCGGCGAGGACCTGCCTGCGCTGGTCGAGCGCGCTGCCCACGGCGCCGACGACGCAGCCCGCGACCACACCCGCGCCGGTGACGACCGGTGGGAGGTGAGCGGCGTTCGCCAGGACGCCCAACGCCGCCGGTGGGGCGAGGGTCTGGAGCGTGAGTACGGCCCGGACCGGCTGCATGCCGAGGCGGCCGAGCGTGCGTTCCATTTCCTCGAGCGGATGCGCGATCCTGCTCTGCACGTGGTGGTGCAGTTTCGCGGCGCGCACCTCCGGGTCCCGGACCGCACTGATCTCCACGAAGTCCGGGGTGAGCGAGTCGAGGAATTCGCGATAGCGCAGAAGTTGCGGGAGCAGCCGGCGCCGCGCCTCGATGATCCGCTCGACCGGCACGGCGGCGAGGTCGCGTGGCAGCACCGTCTCCAGGGCCAGCACCGCGAAGGCGTGGCTGTAGTCCGTCGACGCCCCGGTGTCCTCCCCGGTCCCGGCACCGCCGTCCTCGCCGTCGTGACCGAGCAGGATCCGGGCCATCGCCTCGATCGTCCAGCCCGAGGTGACGGCCGAGGCGAGTGGCTGGTCGGTGAGGGGGGTCATGCTGTTCTCCCGGGCGACCACGTCGGCCAGCAGGGAGAGGTAGACGCCGGCCAGGCGCGCGTGCATCGCCAGGTCGGCGTTGTGCAGCACCCTGCCGTCGGAGGCGCGGCGCCAGGAGTAGCTGCGGTGCACCAGCAACCCGTCGTCGGCCAGTCGTTGCGCCAGCCGGTAGGACATCTTGCCCGGATGGATCTTCTCCAGCCGGGGATCGAGCGGCGGGAGGCCGTCGGAGAGGCCCGGCGGGGGCAGGGACGCCACCCCGAGCGCCTCGGCACCGTACCGGGGTGTCAGGTCGGCGCGGTAGCGGTCGAGGAAGTCGAAGAAGAGCGCGTCGACCTGGTCCTCGACCTCCTCCGGTCGACCCCGGTCGACGTGGTCGCCGTCCACCCTGGCGAGGACGGCGCCGTCCACCCAGGACCGGCGACGTCCGCCGGGCCGGACGTCGATGACGAAACCGAGTTCGTCCCTGAGTCGCTTGACGGTGTCGGAGTCTCGCAGGTCGTAGTAGCCGGACGGGCGGATCCGGCCGAGCCGGGGCCAGTGCAGGGCGGCCGCCTTCACCCAGGCGTCGTCGGGCAGGTTGACGTACGGGTAGTAGAGGGCGACGTCGCTCACGGAAGACACAATGCCCGGCGGCGTCGCGCCGGGGAAGTGCCCGTGTCCGCGCGGCCGGCCGGCGGCGCCACGTCCGGCACGCCGTGCTCGCGCGCCGTCAGAGCGTGTACGGGTTGTCGACGAGTTGGTCGTCCGTGATCTCCACCCCCGGTGCCCAGGCCTCGTAGACGCCGCGTTCGTAGCACTGCGCGCCGAGCGCCGCGACGTTGTCCGGGTCGGGCCGGCAGAGCCGTACCCGCAACCAGCCGCCCTCCTCGCGGAGCACGAGGCAGCGGCTGTCGCGCCAGGTGACGTAGCGGGCCCGGCGGGTGAGGGTCTCCACCGGATAGCGGGCGGCCCGGGTCCTCGCCAGCACCCGGAACTCGCCGGGCGGGTCGGCGACCGCCTCGTGCTCCTGCCCCCGGTAGCCGCCGATCAGCAGGGTGGACCGGATGGCGTCGCCGGTCGAGACGTAATCCTGGTCGGGCGGGACGCCGGGCGCCGCCGCCAGCAGGTGCCGCCAGCGCGGCCCGGCCATCCGCAGCCAGCCGCGCTGTTCCGGCTGGTACGTGTAGAGCACCACCTCGTCGCCGTCGGGGGTGTGCGCCAGTAGTGCCGCGTTCGCCGGCAACGGCAGGTCGGCGAAGTCCCGGGTGACGAACTCGGGGATGAGGTGCCGCCCGCTCGGGGTGAACCCGGTGCCGAGCACCGGCGGCCCGACCCGGTCGTGCGGCGGCATCGTCATCAGGCCCTGGTGCCCGTCGGTCAGCGGCGTCACGTAGTCGATCGGGTCGGTCGCCCGCCAGCGCAGCAGGTACGCCACCTCGGGCACGGCCCGTCCGGCCTCGGCGTCGGTGCGCAGCAGCATCTGGTCGGTCGGGGTCCGCAGGTGCGCGACGTCGTACTCCCGGTAGCAGAAGCCGTACGGCAGCCAGCCGCGCAACAGGAAGCCGGCGAACTGCTGGGCGGAGAGCGCCTTGACCATCTGGCTGCCGCGCTGCACGGTCGCCGACTCGCGCACCGCGCGCAGCAGCGGGTCCTGGGCGGCGGACGGGCTCTGGCTGAGGGTGTGGATCTGCGACCAGCTCCGGGCCCGGTGCAGTGGTGCCATCAGCGGGGTGTCCGGCACACCGAGGCCGTTCGCCCGCTCACCCGCTCCGGTGCCGGCGCCGGTCACGCGGGCGTCGGGAAGCGGCTCCACCTCGCTGGCGTGTGCGTACCGGTGCCAGGGGTAGCGCGCGTCGGGGCGGCGGTCCGGCGTGAAGTCCGGCACCGGGTCGGTGCTGAAGAGTTCGTACGCGGCACCCCGGGCGAGTTCCTCGGCCGGGTATGCGGTGTCGCCGTAGCGCACCCGCAGACCGGCCGACGTCCCGGTCGCCGCACCGGCGGGCGGGGACACGTTACCGGTCTGCGGGGTCACGCTCACCGCGCCGACGCTAAGACCGATCGGCACCGTCCCGGTGAACATCCGGTTACCGGGCGGGAATGGCCCGGGCGCGCCGGCACCGAACTGGCGGTTCGGCTGGCCGGCCGGCGCCGGTTCGGGTTAGCCGCTACCCATCGGTTCGGTTCGCCCCTACCCGCCGGTTCGGCCGGCCGCGCATTCCGACGCCCGAGCCGACGCCCGAGCCGACGCCCTGCCGGGCGTGCGCTTGCGGGCTGGACGTGCGCTGGCGGGCTGGGCGTGCGCTGGCGGGCTGGGCGTGCGCTGGCGGGCTGGACGTGCCGGGTGTGTGCCGGAGGGCCGGGCCGATGTGTGATGCTGACGGCGATGAGCCAGCCAGCCGAGAGCCGCCGCCAGCGGGGCGCCCGCCGGGCGGGGGAGTTTCCCCCGGCCCCCGAGCCGCTGCCGGTACCCGTGATCGACAGTCACACCCACCTCGACATCACCCTTTCCGAGGCCGGCACACCGCCGTGCAGCGGCAACGGGAGGTCCGCTGACCCGGTCGCGGCGGCCGTCGAGGTGGCGGCACAGGTGGGAGTAAACCGGCTCGTGCAGGTCGGCGTGGACGTCGCCTCGTCCCGCTGGGGTGCCGAGCTGGCCCGGCGGCAACCGGGGGTGCTGGCCACGGTGGCACTGCATCCGAACGAGGCGCCCCGGCTCGCCGACCTCGACGAGGCGCTGCGCGAGATCGAGTCGCTCGCCGCCGAGGAGCGGGTACGCGGCGTCGGCGAGACCGGGATGGACTTCTTCCGGACCGGTGACGAGGGCCGGGCGGCCCAGGAGGCCAGCTTCCGGGCGCACGTCGCGATCGCCAAGCGGTACGCGAAGCCCCTGGTGATCCACGACCGGGACGCGCACGCCGACGTGCTGCGGATCCTCGACTCCGAGGGCGCCCCGGAGACGGTGGTGCTGCACTGCTTCTCCGGTGACGCCGAGTTCGCCGCCGAATGTGTCCGGCGCGGCTACCTGCTGAGTTTCGCCGGCACGGTCACCTTCGGCAACGCCGCCGGGCTGCGCGAGGCGGCCCGGGTCACCCCGCTGGACCAGATCCTGGTGGAGACCGACGCCCCCTACCTGACCCCGATGCCGCACCGGGGGCGGCCGAACGCGTCGTACCTGATTCCGCTGACCGTCCGGTCGCTGGCCGAGACGACCGGTGCCGACCTCGGCGAGCTCTGCGCGGCGATCTCGGCGACCGGTGACCGGGTCTTCGGCCCCTGGTGATCGCGTATCCCGGCAGCCGAGCTTCGGCAGCCGGGGCCGTGGGCCGGCGGTCCGGGTCAGGCCGTGGGCCGGCGGCCCCGGGTGGCGCGGCCGTTGCCGGACGGGCTGCCGCCGGTCGCGGCGCCGCCGCTGGGCACGGCCGGCGGTGCGGCCTCGCCCAGCCCTTCCGCGGCGAGCCGTCGGGCCGCCCAGGGGGTGATCACGAAGCCCCGCTTGACGGTGAGCAGTTGCACCCCGGCGGTCCACGCCTGGATGCCGTCGATGCTGCCGAGGGTCTTGGTGGTGAACTCGAAGACGTCGGCGTGGCTCGGCAGGATCACCTCGCACATCAGCGACTCCTGGCCCAGCGTGGCGGCGACGTAGCGGACGCCGCGCAGCGCGGCCAGCTCCCGGGCCACCGCGTCGAGCCGGGACGGCGCCACCGAGAGCCAGAAGAGGATCTCCGCCTCGAAGCCGAGCGCCGCCGCCGGCACCAGCGTGATCACCTGTACGCAGCCGGCGTTGTAGAGCGCTTCGAACCGCCGCCGCACCGTACTCTCGCTGACTCCGAGCCCACCCGCGACGGCCTGGAAGCTGTTCCGGCCGTCCTCGCGCAGTGCCGAGATGATCCGCTCGTCCAGCTCGTCGAGGTGCGCCGGCGGGCAGTCGTGCACCGGAGGCGGGGCGACGAGCTGGCTCTCCGTGCCGAGCAGGTGCCGGGACCACTCGTGGGTGGACTTGTAGGTGTGCAGCTCCAGGTCGGCGACGCTGCCCTGTATCCCGGGGATCTTCTGCAGGCCGTTGAGCAGCACGCTGTGCAGGCTGGTCCCCTTCGGCACCAGCACCTCGGCGACCAGGTCGTAGACCCCGGTCACCAGCGCGACGAAGCGGATCTCCGGCATCGCGGCCAGCGCCTGGGCGGCGGGGAGCTGGCTGCCGGCCGCGCAGCGGATCCGTACGATCAGCAGGTCGGCGGGGCCGCCGCCGGGCTGCGGTGCGGCGGCGACCTTCACCAGCCCGTCGGCCAGCAACTGCTGCGCCCGCCTGGCCACGGTGGTGACCGAGGTGCCGGTGAGCTGGGCGATGTCCGTCCAGCTTGCCCGGCCGTTGACCTGGAGTGCGGCGACGATGCGCCGGTCGGTCGGGTCGAGGTCGTACACGTCGCCGGGGATCATGCCTGCGGCGCCGCTGCGCCGGCCAGGAACTCCCGGACCACCTGCTGGAACCGCTCCGCCTCCTCGAGCTGCGGCGAGTGTCCGGAGTGCTCGAAGACCACCAGTTTCGCGCCGGGGATCAGCCCGGCGATCGTCTCGCTGCACTCCACCGGCGTGATCCAGTCGTGTCTACCCACGGTGACCAGGGTCGGGCAGGAGATCCGGGGGAGCAACGGCTTGATGTCGTAGTTCGGCTGGTTGACGGAGAATGCGAAGTTGTGCGTGGCGTACCGGTAGGGGGTGTCGGCCACCCGCTCCCGCACCTTCGCCCAGTCCAGGTCGTGGTCGTAGAGGGGCAGGATCTCCGCCCAGCAGTCCCGCAGGTCGTCGTCGTCCCGGACCGTCCCGGACATGATCCGGTCCAGCTTCACCCGGTCGATCTCGACCCGCGCCGAGGCGAGGGCGTTGCGCAGCGCCAGCTCCTGGTTGGCGTTGTCGGCGGCGGTGTCCCGGAGCACCAGCGCGGCGACCCGGTCCGGATAGCGGATCGCGTACTCCATCGCGATGAAGCCGCCGTACGAGCCGCCGGCCATCACTATCCGCTCCGCGCCGATCCACTGTCGCAGCCCGTCCACGTCGGCGGCCCACTGCTCGTGGGTGAACGGCTCGTTCCCCTCGCTCGCCCCCGATCCCCGGGCGTCGAAGACCACCACCCGGTACTCGTCGGCGAAGGGCGCGAACGCCGCCCTCGGCTCCGCCATCGAACCCAGCCCCGGCGCGCCGTGGTGCACGATCATCACCGGCTTCCCCGGCACGTCGCCGCCGCGCCTCTCGCCGCCGCGCCTCTCGCCGCCGCGCGTCTCGCCGCCGCACGTTCCGGCGTCGTCGCCGAGCACCAGCACGTTGAGGCGATTGCCGTTGATCTCCACCATGGTCGGTCCGCTGCTCATGGTCATGCTCCGATCGTGATCTCGTCGAGGTCGCGGGGATAGCCGGTGAGCCGCCGTGGCCCCTCCTCGGTCACCAGTACGGTGTCCGAGATCCGGTAGCCGGCGTGCCCGGGTACGTAGACCCCGGGCTCGCTGGAGAGCACCATCCCGGGCTCCAGCACCGTCTCGTCACCGTCGGCCACCCAGGGCGGCTCGTGGAAGCCGAGCCCGATCCCGTGCCCCTGGCGGTGCCGCAGGTATTCCCCGAGCCCGGACCGGCGGATCACCTCCAGGCAGGCCCGGTTGGCGTCCACGCACCGCACCCCCGGGCGCAGCGCCTCCGTGCCGACCTGCTGCGCCTCCCGGACCACCTCGTAGTAGCGACGCTGCTCCGCCGTCGCCCCGCCGAGCAGGAAGGTCCGCTCGCTCTCCACGAACCGGCCGCCGACGGCACAGCCGAGCGAGAGCATGAACGGCTCACCGCGGCGCAGCCGGTCGCCGCCGGGCAGCCGGTGCGGCTGGGCCGAGTTCGGGCCGCCGTAGACCAGGCCGCCGGTGAGCATCGGCACCACCACGACGTCGTCGTGCTCGGCGTACATCTTCGCGGCGCCGTACCGGGTGACGTGCCCGGCCAGCTCGGTCTCGGTGGGCAGCTCACCGCCGGCCACCGCCTCGGCGACCAGCCGGACCCCCTCGGCCAGCATCGCGTCGGCGATCCGGGCCGCCTCGGTGTGCAGGGCGATCTCCTCCGGGGTCTTGCGCAGCCGCAGCGTGCCGACCAGGTCGCTCGACTCCCACGCCGTACCGGGAAAGGCGGCGCCGATGCCGGCGACCCGGGCGACCGAGGTGGAGGGGGCGTAACCGGCCCGGACCGGCGCCGCCGGCACTGCCGCCCGGAGCACCTGCCACGGGCTCCGCTCACCCGGGAACTCCGGATAGACCACCAGTTCGGCGGCGGCGCGCTGGTCGGCCGCGTACTCCCGCTCCAGGTCCGGGACGAGCAGCAGCACGGCGCCGTCCCGGGCCAGGTAGGCGGCGACCGGGCGCTCGTTCGGGAAGTGCGCGAACCCCGTCAGGTACGCCACGTCGAGCGGATCGTCGAGCAGCAGTGCGTCCAGCCCGGCCCGGTCCAGTTCGGCGCGGACCCGTGCACGCAGTGCGTCGTAAAAGGAGGGAGCCAGTCGCACCGGCCTCGTCACCTCGTCCTCGGATTGCGGGCGTCGTTGTACGCCACGGCGAGCAGGGTGGTGGCCACCACCAGCAGCAGAATGGCCAGCGACGGAAAGAGCGTGGTCCACCAGGCGGTGGCGAGCGAGCCGGAGCGCTGCGCCTGGTGCAGGATCGTCCCCCACGACCAGCTGTTCGGGTCGCCGAGGCCGAGGAAGGAGAGCCCGGCCTCCGAGAGCACCGCCCGGGAGGTGGTCAGCACCACCGAGACCGCGACCACCGGTGCGACGCCGGGCAGCACGTGCTTGCGGATCACCCAGAGGTGCGAACCGCCGATCACGTGCGCCGCCGAGACGTACGGCATCGGCACCACGGCCAGCCCCTGGGAGCGGACCACCCGGGCCACCTCCGGCCAGCTGAAGACCGCGATCACCACCACCAGGGTCGGCACGCTCGGCCCGGCCAGCGCGGCGACCAGGATCATCAGCGGCAGCACCGGCAGCGAGAGCGAGACGTCGACGATCATCCCGAGCACCAGGTCGGCCGGGCGGAAGTACGCCGCCGCGACCCCGACCAGCACGCCGATCACGATCGCCAGCAGGCTGGCCGCCAGGCCGACCACGATGCTGACCCGGGTGCCCCAGACCACCTGGGCGAAGACGTCCCGCCCGAGGTCGTCGGTGCCGAACCAGTGCCCGGCGCCGGGGCCGGCGAGCACCTGCTCGCCGTACCCGCTGGGGTAGTCGGCGATCAGCGGCGCGGCCACCGCGACCAGGCCGAGCAGCAGCAGGATCCCGGCGCTGCCCAGCCCGAGGGGGTTGCGCCGGAACGCCTGCCAGGTCTGCCGCCCGACCGACTCCGACGGCGGCAGCCCGCCACTCCCACCGGAGGCCGCGCCCGGCGGCGGCGTCCCGCCCGGCGGCGGCGTCCCGCCGGGCGGTGGCCGGTCGCCGGGCGGTGGCGTGTCGCCGGGCGGCGGCACGATCAGGTCTGTCGTCGTCGTCATGACGTGCGCACCCTCGGGTCGAGCAGTCCGTAGGCGAGGTCGGTGAGGAGGTTGGCGGCGATCACCGCGAAGGCGAGCATCAGGAACGCGCCCTGCAGCACCGGGAAGTCGAGCTGGCCGACCGCCTCGAAGATGGCCCGCCCCACCCCCGGGTACGCGTAGATCGACTCGGTGAGCACCGCCCCGCCGACCAGAAAGCCCAGTTGCAGCCCGACCAGGGTGGTCGTCGGGAGCAGCGCGTTGCGCAGCGCGTGCCGCCACACCACCTTCCGGTTCGGCAGGCCCTTGGCCCGGGCCAGCGTGCAGTAGTCCTCGCCGAGCGCGTCGATCAGCGTGCTGCGCAGGGTCAGCACGTACGAGCCGAGCTGCACCAGCACCAGCGAGAGGCAGGGCAGGATCAGGTGCAGCGCGATGCTGCCGTACGCGGCCAGCCCGTAGACGTCGTCGCCCATCGCACCGCCGATCGGCAGGACGCCGAGCTGCACCCCGAAGACGTAGAGCAGCAGCACCCCGATGCTGGGGATGAAGAGCGACTGCCCGGTGATCCCGCCGACCTGGATCAGCCGGTCCAGGGTGCCCCTGGCCCGGGTCGCCGCGACCACCCCGAGCGGGATGCCGAGCGCGACGGTCACCAGCAGCGCGGAGCCGGCCAGCAGCAGCGTCCAGGGCAGCCGTTCCAGCAGGATGTCCAGCACCGGCTGGTTCTGCCGGAACGACACCCCGAGGTTGCCGTGCAGCAGCTGGGTCAGGTACTCCCAGTACTGCACCGCCAGCGGCCGGTCCAGGCCGTAGTCGCGGAGCAGGTCGGCGCGCAGCTCCTCGGTCATCCCGGGGTCCGCCACCGCCAGCGCCGGGTCGCCGGGCAGGAGCCGCAACAGGAAGAACGTCACGGTCACCGCGAACCACATCGTCAGCACCCCACGCAGCAGCCGGCGCGTGACGAACCGAGCCCCAGCAGGCACGTCTCCTCCTCAAGCTGAGGTGTAAGGAAGGGCCCCCCGTTATCGCTTTCTGTTGTAGCGGGGGCCCTTCCTAACAACCCTCGGGTCAGCTCTTCGTGGCCTGGGCCACGGAGACGGGGTTGACGATGGAGAGCAGCTCACTCGGCTGGACCAGGAAGTTGGACCACTGGGCCGAGTGCGCGATGGTGAACTCCTCGACGTAGAGCACGTTGTCGTACACCTTGTCGGTGATGATCTTCGCGGCCTGCTGGATCGGAGCCTTCTGGGCGGCCTGGTCCAGCTGCGACCGGGCCTGGTCGATCAGGGCGTCCAGCTCCGGGTCGCAGGCGTTGGCGTAGTTGATGAAGCCCTCGCACTTGAAGGCCAGCGCCAGGTTGGCCGGCGGGTTCTCCATGATCGCCCACGAGCCGGCGTAGATGTCGTAGTCCCGGGCGGTGTACTTCTCCACGTACGTGTTCCGCTCCAGGCCCTCCAGCTTGATCTCGATCCCGGCCTCCCTGCTGGAGTCCCGGACCAGCTGCGCCCACTTGGAGATGTTCGGGTCCGCCTGGTCGTAGATCATCCGCAGGCTGAGCCCGTCGAAGAGCCCGTCACCGTTGCCGTCCTTGAAACCCGCCCCGGTCAGCAGCGACCTCGCCTCCGCCGGGTCGTGCGCGTACTCCTTGGCGGACGGGTCCTGCCACTGCTTCAGCGTCGGGGTGAGCACCGAGGAGTTGGAGGAGACGGCCTTGCCCTGCAACGCGACCCGGCGGATCGCCTCGTAGTCGACGGCGGCGGCCAGCGCCTGCCGCACCTCCAGCTTGTCCAGCGGCTTCCGGGCGGTGTTGTACTGCATGTGCGCCCAGCCCAGCGACGGCACCGTGACCAGCTTTATCTTGCTGTCGCCCTCCAGGGTCTTGGCCAGCGGTGGCGGCAGCGCGTTGGCGATCAGGTCGATGTCGCCGTTGCGCAGTGCCAGCGCCTCGGTGTTGACGTCGGGGAAGACCCGGAAGACCACCTCCTTCGACTTCGGACCCCCCTCGACCAGCGGGAAGTTCTCCATCCGCTCCAGCACGTACCGCTGGCCCCGCTCCACGGTGGTCAGCTTGTACGGCCCGGCGGAGACCCAGTTCGAGTCGTTGGCGAACTTCTGCACGCTGCCGACCTTGCTGAAGACGTGCTCCGGCACGACCGGCATCCAGAAGCCGACGTTCTCCAGGAAGGTCCCGTCCGGCTGGGAGAGCTGGAACTCGATCTCCGTCGGGGAGATGACCGTGGACTTCTGGTACGACGAGATCAGCCCCGCCACCACGCCGATCTTCTCCTTGGCGACGGCGTCGATGGTGAACGCCACGTCCTCGGCGGTCACCTTCTCCCCGTCGCTCCAGGTGAAGTCGTCCCGGAGGGTGAACTTCGCCTTCCGCCCGCCGTCGAGGTACTCCCACTTGCTGGCCAGGTAGGGCCCGCGGACCCCGTCCATCCCCATGCTCATCATCCGGGGATACATCAGGTTGGTGACCCAGGTGTCGGTGCGGCTGTTGCCGACCAGCGGGTTGTAGTTGAGCACGTCGGCGGTGGTGCCGATCGTGAGCCGATCCGCCGACCCGCCGCCACCGGCGGAGTCGCTGTCGGGATTGCTGGGCGAGCAGGCGGTTGCCGCCAGCCCTATCGAGAGCGTGCCCGCCGCCACGGCGAGGGCGCGCCGGAATGTACGCATCACCAGACCTCCTCAAGGACGCGCATGATGTTGCCCCCCAGGACCTTGCCGATCTCGTCGTCCGAGTAGTCGTGGCCGACCAGCCAGGAGACGATGTTCCAATAGCACTCGGCCGGGTTCTCCAGGCCGTCGACGTAGGGCACCCGGGGGTGCTCGACGTGTCCGTGCGCCTCGGCGATGGAGAGGTGCGCGGCGAAGGTGTCGTGCAGGCCGACGTGGTCGCCGAAGAGCGTGTCGGGGCCGAAGGCGACGTGGTCGATGCCGACCAGGTCGACGCAGTGCACGAAGTGGTCCATCACCGACTCGATGCTGTGTTCGGGATGGGCCGGCGAGAGCGTGGTGTGCGGTGCGGCCTCCAGGCCGAGCACCCCGCCGCGCTCGGCGCAGGCCCGGATCACCTCGTCCGGCTTCATCCGGTTGGTCGGCCAGACGGTACGCGACCCGGCGTGGGTGATGAAGATGGGCTTGGTGGAGGCGGTGATGACGTCCATCGACGTACGGTCCCCGGAGTGCGAGACGTCGATGGCGATGCCGAGCCGGTTCATCCGGCGTACCGCCTTCTCGCCGAAGTAGGTCAGGCCGCCGTCGCCGCGCTCCTTGAGCCCGCTGCCCAGGGTGTTCGCCTCGCTGTAGGCGATGCCCATCTGCCGGACCCCGAAGCCGTAGAGCATGTCGATCCGGTCCAGCTCGTTCTCGATCATCGTGGCGGCCTCGGTGGCCAGCACCAGGCCCATCCGGCCGGTCTCGTGGGCATACCGGATGTCGGCCAGCTTCTCGACCCGGATCAGGTAGTCCTGGTGGGCCAGGTCGGACAGCCGCATCCCGAGGTCGGCGACGACGTCGGTCCACTTCCAGCCCATCTGGCTGGTGACGCAGCAGGTGCCGTCCATCATGTTGTCGAAGACGGCGGTCATCCCGGAGCGGGCCAGGCCGGCGTAGCCGGTGTGGTGCCGGGCGGTCCGGTTGTAGTCGACGGTCTGGCCGATCTCCTCCGGAAAGACCGAGGGGTGGTCGTGCAGCGAGATGACGATGTTGTCGGTGAGCAGCCGCCGTACCCGGTCCCGCTGCCCGTCGGAGAGGGAGATCCCCTGGTACGCCGGCACCCGGCCGATCTCCGGGGCGAGCGTGAACTCCCGGTAGTCGGTGCCTGCCTCCAGGTAGCTGTAGGACGTGTATCCGGTGTAGCGGGTGGCCGGGTCGAGCACGCCGCTCCCTCCTTCGGGTCGTCCCAGGGGTCGGCGGTCGCGCGGTGGATTTCGGCGCCCTGACCTGAACTGGGTGTGCAATGTCGGCGATGTGGGACCAGAGATTGCCAGGATCAGGCGCAGCGTGTCAACATGTTGCCCAACTCCGGCGCAGAACACGGGCGGCTTGCCAGAAATCGTTACGCCGGGAAACATCACGGAAATTCGGGAGGTGTAGTGACGAGCGAGGTGGAAAGCTCTCAGCGGTCATCCGACCCCGACCCGACGGCGGCAGCCGGTCAGCGGGCTGCGGCCGACCCGCCGGCTGCGGCCGGTGCGGCCCATGCGGCGGGTTCGGCCGACGCGCCGGCCGCCTTGCGGGTTCGGGGCCTCGACGTCACGTTCACCGGCCGGCGCGGCACCGTACCCGCCGTACGCGGCGTCGACCTCGACATCGCCGCCGGTGAGGTGCTCGTGCTGCTCGGCGAATCCGGCTCCGGCAAGTCGGTCACCGCCCGCGCCGTGATGGGACTGCTCGACGGCGGTGGCGTGCGGGTCCGCTCCGCGCAGACCGTGGTCGCCGGGCACGACCTGACCCGCGCCGGGCCGGAGCAGGTCCGGAGGCTGCGCGGCCGGACGATGTCGCTGGTCTTCCAGGACGCGCTCTCCGCGCTCAACCCGGTGCTCTCGATCGGCGACCAGCTCGGCGAGGTCTTCCGGCTGCACCGGGGGCTCTCCCGCCGCGCCGCCCGGGCCGAGGCCGCCGAGCTGCTCCGGCTGGTCGGCATCCCGGCCCCCGACCGCCGGGTACGCGACTACCCGCACCAGTTCTCCGGCGGCATGCGGCAGCGGATCCTGATCGCCATGGCGGTCGCCCTCGGCCCCCGGCTGCTCATCGCCGACGAGCCCACCACCGCGCTCGACGTCACCGTGCAGGCGCAGATCCTGCAACTCGTCGACCGGCTCCGGGACGAACTCGGGATGGGTGTCCTGCTGATCACCCACGATCTCGGGGTGGCCGCCGAGATCGCCGACCGGGTCGCCGTGATGTACGCCGGCCGGATCGTCGAGACCGGCACCGTGACCGAGGTACTCGACGGGCCGGCCCACCCCTACACGGCGGCGCTGCTGCGCTCCGTACCCGACCTGGCCCAGCCGGGCGACCGGCTGCGGCCGATCCCGGGCAGCCCGCCGAACCTGCTGGCGCTGCCGAGCGGCTGCGCCTTCCACCCGCGCTGCGACCGGGCCACCGAGGAGTGTGTCGGCGTACGCCCGGAGCGGCGGTCGCTCGCCGCACCCGGCCGGACCGCCGCCTGCCACCACGCCGAGGAGGCCGTCGATGTCACCCTCTGAGCACCCGGCCGGGCCCGGCGCAGCCTCCTCCGGCCCGGCCGGGTCCACCCCGCCCATTACCGACGCCGGCCCGCCCGGCCAGCGGTCCGGCGCACCGGGCCTGCCGACGGTGCTCTCCGCCTCCGCCGGCCCCTCGACCACCGGCCCGGTGACCGCCGCCTCGCCGAGCGGTGGTCCGGCGGCTTCCGGCGGCGAACCCTTGCTGGTCGCCACCGGCCTAATGAAGTCCTACCGGGCCGGGCGGAGTCTCGGCAGCCGGTCCCGGGTGCATGCGGTGGATGGGGTTGACCTGACCGTCGCGGCCGGTGAGACGCTCGGCGTGGTCGGCGAGTCCGGCTGCGGCAAGTCCACCCTCGCCCGGCTGCTGGTCGGGCTGGAACGCCCCGACGCCGGCCAGGTCCGCTACGCCGGGCTCGACGTCGGCACCGCCCGCGGTGCCCGCCGCCGGGAACTGCGCCGCGCGGTGCAGATGGTCTTCCAGGACCCGGTCACCTCGCTCAACCCCCGGATGACGATCCTGGACGTGGTCGCCGAACCGCTCGACGTGCACCGGCTGGCCCGGGGTGCGGCGGTACGCCGGGACCGGGTCGCCGAGCTGCTGGAGATGGTCGGGCTGGCCCCGGACATGATGCGGCGGTTCCCGCACGAGTTCTCCGGCGGGCAGCGGCAGCGGATCGGCATCGCCCGGGCCCTGGCCACCGAGCCCCGGGTGGTGGTCTGCGACGAACCCGTCTCCGCCCTCGACGTCTCGGTGCAGGCCCAGGTGGTCAACCTGCTCGCCGAGTTGCAGCAGCGGCTCGGTATCGCACTGGTCTTCATCGCGCACGACCTCGGCGTGGTCCGGCACGTCTCGCACCGGGTCGCGGTGATGTATCTGGGTCGGCTCGCCGAACTCGGCCCGGCCGCCACCGTCTACCAGGATCCGGCCCACCCCTACACCCGGGCGCTGCTCGGCTCCGTGCCGGTACGGCATCCGCGGGACCGCGGTCGGCAGCGGATCGTGCTGGCCGGTGACCCGCCGAGCCCGGTCGACCCGCCGTCCGGCTGCCGCTTCCACACCCGCTGCCCGATCGCCCAGCACGTCTGCACGGTGCAGGAACCGGTGCTGCGCGTCCCGGAAACCGACACAACCACCGCCCGAGTCGCCGCCTGCCACTTCGCCGGTACGCCCTAGCACCCGCCCCACCGCTGTGGCGGGCCGCTCACCTGTACCTCAGAGGCGTCAACGTCCTCGGATAACGCCTCTGAGGTACAGGTCAAGCCCTCGCGGCCCGGCGGCCGCCGGGGGCGGGCGTTGGGGGCGGGCGTTGGGGGGCGGGCGGGCGTTGGGGGGCGGGCGTTGGGGGCGGGGCGTTGGGGGCGGTGTGCCGACCCGTACCCTCGGAGGGCGTGGCCGCAGACCTGCTCGGACCGGCGGAGATCCGGGAACTCGCCGCTCGGCTGGGCGTGACCCCGACGAAGAGGCTCGGCCAGAACTTCGTGCATGACCCCAACACCGTGCGCCGGATCGTCACCGCCGCCGCACTCACCCCTGACGACGTGGTGCTGGAGGTCGGGCCGGGGCTCGGCTCGCTCACCCTCGGGCTGCTGCCGGTCGCCGGGCACGTGCACGCCGTCGAACTCGACCCGGTGCTGGCCGGGGCGCTGCCGGAGACGGTGCACCGGCACACCGGGCCGGACGGCGGGGCCCGGTTGACCGTGCACCCCGCCGACGCGCTGCGGATCACCGCCGCCGACCTCGGTGACCCGGCCCCGACCACGCTGGTGGCGAACCTGCCCTACAACGTCGCGGTGCCCGTGGTGCTGCACCTGCTCGCCGAGTTGCCCGGCCTGCGGCAAGGGCTGGTGATGGTGCAGAAGGAGGTGGCCGACCGGCTGGTCGCCGGCCCCGGCTCCCGCACCTACGGCGTCCCGTCGGCCAAACTCGCCTGGTACGCCGACGCCCGCCCCGCCGGCCGGGTGCCGCCGAACGTCTTCTGGCCGGTGCCGAACGTCGACTCCGGGCTGGTCGCCTTCACCCGCCGTGAGCCGCCCCGGGACGACGTACCCCGGAAAGAGGTCTTCGTGGTGGTCGACGCGGCGTTCGCGCAACGCCGCAAGACCCTGCGGGCGGCGCTGGCCGGCTGGGCCGGCGGCCCGGACCGGGCGGCGGCGGCGCTGGTCGCGGCCGGGATCGATCCCGGTGCCCGGGGCGAGTCGCTGACCGTGGCCGAGTTCGCCGCGATCGCCGCGTCGGCCCCTGTGCCCGCCCGACCCGCCGAGTAGGCTGACGGCGTGTGTGGCAGGAGGTGGCCGGCGTGACGGCCGAGCCCGTCGATCCGGCGTACCCGTGCGGGCTGGTCGGCGACCGCCGTGCGCCGATGGCCGGATCGGCCGACGTGCCGACGCCGGCCATGCCGTTCGAGGCCCGGCCGCGGGTGCGGGACAGCGCTGCATGACCGAGGCATGGCGGCCGGACGACTCCGACGAGCGTCCGCGGCCGAGGATCTCCGGCCCGGTCAAGGTCCGGGTCCCGGCGAAGATCAATCTTCATCTCGGGGTCGGCCCGCTGCGGCCGGACGGCTACCACGAGCTCAACACCGTCTACCAGGCGATCTCGATCCACGACGAGTTGACCGCCCGGCGCGGCGACACCCTCACCCTGACCATGGAGGGCGAGGGCGCCGGTGAACTGGCCCTCGACGAGACCAACCTGGTGATCCGGGCGGCCCGGGCGCTGGCCGCGCACGCCGGTGTGCCGGCGCACGCCAGGCTGCACCTGCGCAAGCAGATCCCGCTCGCCGGCGGCCTCGCCGGCGGCAGCGCCGACGCCGCCGCCGCGCTGGTCGCCTGCGACGCGCTCTGGGGGACGGAGCTGGGCCGCGACGAGCTTGCCGGCATCGCCGCCGGGCTCGGCTCCGACGTCCCCTTCCTGGTATACGGCGGCACCGCGCTCGGCACCGGCCACGGCGAGACGGTCAGCCCGATCCTGGCCCGGCCGGTCACCTGGCACTGGGTGGTGGCGATCGCCGACGGCGGCCTCTCCACCCCGGCCGCCTACCGCGAGCTGGACCGGCTCCGTGCCGAACACGCCGCCCCGCCGCCGCTGCGCAACGCCGACGCGCTGCTCGCCGCGCTGCGTGGCCGGGACCCGGCCCGGCTCGGCCGGGCGCTCGGCAACGACCTGCAGGCCGCCGCGCTCTCGATGCGCCCGGCGCTGGCCGAGACCCTGAAGGTGGGCGAGGCGGCCGGGGCACTCGCCGGGATCGTCTCCGGCTCCGGGCCCACCTGCGTCTTCCTGGCCGGCGACGGCGGGCACGCCGAGCGGGTCGCCGCCGAACTGGATGCGTCTGGGCTCTGCCGGGCGGTCCGCACCGCCCACGGGCCGGTCCCCGGCGCCCGGGTCGGCTGAGCCCGGAACTACCGTGTAGGCACATGGCCAACATCGTCAATCTGGACCGGGTCTCCAAGGGCTACGGCGCGGCGGGGCAACTTCTCGCCGACGTCTCCCTCGGGCTCGACGACTCGGACCGGGTCGGCGTCGTCGGGCTCAACGGCGCCGGCAAGTCCACCCTGCTGCGGCTGCTGACCAGGACCGAGGAGCCGGACAGCGGCCGGGTGACGCACCGCCGCGATTTGCGGGTCGCCTGGCTTCCGCAGACCCTCGTGCTCGATCCCGGGGCCCGGGTCCGGGACGTGGTGCTCGGCACCGCCTGGCTCGACGAGGGGTTCGGCGCCGAGCACGAGTGGGCCGGCGACGCGGGCGTACGGGCGATCCTGGACGGGCTCGGCATGCCGTACCTCGGGCTGGACCAGCCGGTCGGGCCGATGTCCGGCGGCGAGCGGCGCCGGGTGGCCCTGGCCGCCCTGTTGGTCCGCACCGCCGACCTGCTGGTGCTGGACGAGCCGACCAACCACCTCGACGTGGCCGGGGTGGACTGGCTGGCGCGGCACCTGGTCGGCAAGCGCGGCGCGCTGGTGGTGGTCACCCACGACCGGTGGTTCCTCGACGCCGTCTGCACCAGCACCTGGGAGGTGGCCGACCGGACGGTACGCGGCTACGAGGGCGGCTTCGCCGCCTGGACGTTGGCCCGCGCCGAACGGGAACGGGTGGCCGCCGCCACCGAGGCGCGCCGGCAGAACCTGCTGCGCAAGGAGATCGCCTGGTTGCGGCGCGGCCCGCCGGCCCGGACCTCGAAGCCGAGGTTCCGGATCGACGCCGCGAACGCGCTGATCGCCGACGTACCGTCGCCCCGGGACAGCGTGTCGTTGCAACGTCTCGCCACCGCCCGGCTCGGCAGGCAGGTCTACGACCTGACCGACGTCACCCTGACCGCCGGGGAGAAGCTGCTCCTCGACCGGCTGACCTGGCAGGTCGGGCCCGGTGACCGGATCGCGGTCGTCGGCGCGAACGGTGCCGGCAAGACGACCCTGCTGCGACTGCTCGCCGGGGTACGCGAGCCGGACGGCGGGCAGCTGCGGACCGGGTCCACGGTGCGGCCGGCGTACCTGTCGCAGGAACTGGCCGAACTGCCCGGGCACCTCCGGGTGCTGGAGGCGGTCGAGGAGGTGGCCCGCCGGGTCGTACTCGGGGACCGGGAGGTCAACGCCTCCCAACTCGCCGAGATCTTCGGCTTCGACGACCGGCGGCTCTGGACTCCGGTCACCGACCTCTCCGGTGGCGAGCGGCGTCGGCTGCAACTGTTGCGGCTGCTCGCCGCCGAGCCGAACGTGCTGCTCTTCGACGAGCCGACCAACGACCTGGACACCGACACCCTGGCCGCGCTGGAGGACCTGCTCGACTCCTGGCCCGGCACGCTGATCGTGGCCAGCCACGACCGCTACCTCGTCGAGCGGGTCACCGACGTGGTGTACGGGATGTTCGGCGACGGCCGGCTGGTGCACCTGCCGGGCGGCATCGACGAGTACCTGGCCCGGGCCGGCGCACCGGGCGCACCGACACCGGCAGCCGCCGGGAGCAACGGCGCCGGGCCGGCCGCGGGTGGCGGCGGGCCGAGCGGGGCGGGTGGCGGCGGGGCGGAGGGCGGTGCCGAGCGGGCCGAGGGGGCGCTCTCCGGCGGAGAGCTGCGGGCGGCCCGCAAGGAGCTGACCCGGCTGGAACGGCAGATCGGCAAGCTGGAGCAGCGCGAGGCGGCGTTGCACGACCAACTCGCCGAGCACGCCACCGACTACGGTCGGGTGGCCGAGCTCGACGGTCAGCTCCGGGCGGTACGGGCCGAGCGGGAGCAGACCGAGGAGGCCTGGCTGACGCTGGCCGAGCAGGTCCCCGAGAGCTGAGCACCACGCCGGGACCTGGACTCGCCGCTCGGGGCGGCCTGGCCGGGCGGGGGTGTGCGGCGTCACCCCGGGGTCATGCGGAAGAATCGCCAGCGACCCTCACCCCGAACGGCGTTGGAGACTGCTGACCATGGGCCACAACCCCGTCAACCACCCCGCGCGGCCGATCTATCGGATGATCGCCGGGCTGATCGGCCTCTACCTGGTGGCCTTCGGCGTCCTCGGCTTCGTCGAGGCCGGCGGCGGCGAGTTCTTCGCCCAGGACGACACCATGGTGCTGGGCCAGGGCACCAACCCCGGCAACTCGGTGATCTCCGTCGGGCTCGGCCTCGTCATCCTGCTCGCCACCCTGGTCGGCCGCAACGTCGACATCGTCGTCGACAAGTGGCTCGGCTACGGCCTGATGGCGCTCGGCCTCGCGGGGCTGGCCGTGCTGGAGACCGACGCCAACTACCTGAACTTCACCGTCGCCACCACCATCGTGCTGATGGTCCTCGGCGTGGCCCTGCTGATGGCCGGGATGTACGGCAAGGTCGGTTCCGAGGAGGAGGCCAAGGCCTGGCGGGACGGCCGACTGGTGCTCTGAGCCCGGTGCTCTGAGCCGGCGGGGTGCCGATCCGCCCGTTCACCGGGTGCTCCGCGTCGTCCCGGGTGACAATCCGCTAGGAACGTCGCTCGTGGCGTCGAGGAGGGGCAATGGCGCACATTCCCGTCAACCACCCGGCCAGGCCGGTCTACCGGGTGCTTGCCGGGCTGATTGGCCTCTACATCGTGGTCTTCGGGGTCTTCGGCCTGGTGGAGACCGCCGGCGAGGACTTCTTCAGCCGTGGCAGCCACTGGGTGCTGGGGCTGCGGACCAACATGGCGTTCGCGCTGGTCTCGGTGGTGTTCGGGCTGATCGTGATCTTCGGCGCGGTGCACTGGGGAAACCTCGGTCACCTGATGAACCTGACCGCCGGGGTGGTCTTCCTGGTCGTCGCGCTGGTCATGCTGACCGTCCTGCAGACCGAGGCCAACATCCTCAACTTCTCGATCTCCACCGTCATCGTGTCGATGCTCTTCGGCCTGGTGCTGCTGGCCACCGGCTTGTACGACAAGGTCGGCCCGCCCGGTCCCCCGGAGATCGAGAGCGAGTTGCAGGGTGGGTCGGGCAGCCTCCCCCGCCGCTGAGACCGGCCCGCCGTCCCGGCGAACCCTCGGGGTGAGCGTCAGCGGCCGCGCCGGGTCAACAGGACCGGCTTGGCCTCCAGGTGGGAGAGGCCGTTCCAGGCCAGGTTCACCAGGTGCGCCGCCACCGTCTCCTTACGCGGCTTGCGTACCTCCAGCCACCAGCGGCCGCTCAACGCCACCATCCCGACCAGCGACTGCGAGTAGAGCTCGGCGAGCTTCGGATCGTAGCCCCGGCTCTTGAACTCGGCCCCCAGAATGTGTTCCACCTGGTGCGCCACGTCGTTCATCACGCTGCTGAAGTTGCCGGTCGCGGAGAGCAGCGGCGACTCCCGGACGAGCACCCGGAAGCCGTCGGTCTCCTCCTCGATGTAGTCGAGCAGGGCCAGCGCCGCCTGCTCCAGCAGCTCCCGGGGATGCCCGGCGGTCAGCGCCGTGGTGACCCGGTCGAGCAGCGCGCGTACCTCCCGGTCCACCACGACCGCGTAGAGGCCCTCCTTGCCGCCGAAGTGCTCGTAGATCACCGGCTTGGAGACCTTTGCCCGGGCGGCGACCTCCTCGATCGAGGTCGCGTCGAAGCCGCGCTCGGCAAAGGCCTGCCGGCCGATGGCGATGAGCTGCTCCCGGCGCTGCGCCGCGGACATCCGTACCCGGGAACCGGCCTTGGGCGGCGGTGGCGGCGCCGGAGCCTGGAGCTGCCTGCGTCCGGCGCCACGGTCGGGAGGCGCGCCGTCCGTCACCCCGTCATCCCGCCGCCGTCCGGCGATGCCGCGCCGGTTCGTGTCGTCCCTGGTGGTGCCCTCGCCGCGCTCGGTCACCTGGCCATCCTGCCAGGCAGACGCTCGTGGGCGGGTGCCCGGGCGCGTCCCGGGTCACCGCGACGGTGCTGATTTGAGGAGCTTCGCGGCGACGCGCTCCGGCTTCGGCCAGCGCACGTCGTAGGCGGCGCCGACCTTCTCGAAGAGCCAGATCGCTCGCGCGGTGATGTCGACCTGCCCGCGCAGTACCCCGTGCCGGGCGCAGGTCGGATCGGCGTGGTGCAGGTTGTGCCAGCTCTCGCCGAAGGAGAGGATCGCCAGCGGCCAGAAGTTGGCGGCCCGGTCACCGTCGCGGACCTCGAAGGGGCGCTCGCCGTAGACGTGGCAGACGGAGTTGATCGACCAGGTGATGTGGTGCAGCAGGGAGACCCGGACCAGCCCGGCCCAGAAGAACGCCGTCAGCGCGCCCTGCCAGGACCAGGTGACCAGGCCGCCGACGAGCGCCGGGGTGAGCATCGAGATGACCACCAGCAGCGGGAAGAGCCGGTCGACCCGGTTGATGTCCCGGTCGGCGATCAGGTCGGGGGCGAACCGCTCGCGGTTGGAGAGTTCCCGGTTGAAGAGCCAGCCGACGTGCGCGTGGAACAGCCCCTTGGTCAGCCCCCAGACGCTGGCGCCGAACCGCCACGGAGAGTGCGGATCGCCCTCGACGTCGGAGAAGGCGTGGTGCCGCCGGTGGTCCGCGACCCACTGGGTGATGTTCCCCTGGATGGCGAAGGAGCCCGCGACCGCCAGGGTGACCCGCAGCCAGCGCTTGGCCTTGAACGAGCCGTGCGTGAAGTAGCGGTGGAAGCCGACCGTGATGCCGAGGCCGGAGACGACGTACCACACTCCGGCGATCGCGATGTCGGTCCAGCTCAGCCAGCCGCCCCAGGCCACCGGCACGGCCGCGATCAGGGCGAGGAAGGGGATCGTGACGAATGCCCAGAGGGCGATCAGGATGCCCCTCGACTGGACGCCGTCGGTGAGCGGCTTGGGACCCTTCGTGGCGCTGGAGGCCGGTGGTTCGAGGAGGACGGACGACATGGCACCTCACTGAGCGTAGGGGAAAGGTCGATAACTTACGCCTACGTCACCGTAACCTACGCCTACGTAGACTGCCATGGACGCGAACCTGAAAATCGGCTGGCAGTCGATCGACGAGCCTTGTCGTACACGGCTCCCAACCTCCTGGTCATGGTCGATCCACTCGCCGCCGAGGCGCGCCGGCCGCGCACCGTGGAGCTGCTGCCCGCCGGGAAGATCCGGCGGCGCCCCGGCGTCGGTAAGGACCGGCTGGCCGCGTTGTTGCGGGATGTTCCCCCGCCGGGATGGACGAAACGGCCCAACGCAAAGGACGAGCTGCGGGCCCGCGCCGTCGAGTTGTGCGGGACGGGCAGCGCCCTGCGACGAACGCCAAAACGTCGGTGACGAGTGCCGGGACTGCCTGGTCGTCTGCCGCGACTGCCTGGTCGTCGAGGTTGCCGGATCCAGCCGGCTGTACTGGAAGATCGAAGGGATCATGCGGGGGGATGACGGATGAGGATCTGGGAGCGGGGCGGTAGGGTGTAGATGCTCTCCGACCGGTGGGGACTTTGTCCCCTTTAGCCCATCCCGGGTCGTCTAATGGCAGGACGTCAGGTTTTGGTCCTGATTGTAGGGGTTCGAATCCTCTCCCGGGAGCTTCGCCCATGGCCGTAGGTGCCTGGTTAGCATGAGGCCGCATACTGCCGGCCGTTCTGACGGGAGCATTCTCGTGTCTCAGCCCCGCCTCCGTACCGTCGTCGTCCTTGCCGCCGGTGAGGGCAAGCGGATGAAGTCGGCGCTACCCAAGGTGCTCCACCCGATCCTCGGCCGTACCCTGCTGGGCCACGTGCTCGCGGCGGCAGAGCCGGTGGCGGCGGACCGCACGCTGGTGGTGGTGGGCCACGGTGCCGACCAGGTCACCGCGCACCTCGGCGAGGTCGCCGGCTATGCCGAGCCGGTGCTCCAGGCGGAGCAGCACGGCACCGGCCACGCGGTCCGGATCGCCCTGGAGAGTGCGCCGGACGCCACCGGCACCGTCGTGGTGCTCAACGGGGACGTGCCGCTGCTGCGAGCGGAGACCGTCACCGAGCTGGTCACCGCCCACGAGGCGGCCGGCGCGGCGGCGACGGTGCTCGCCGCCGAGGTGGCCGACCCGACCGGCCTGGGCCGGATCGTCCGGGGCGCCGACGGTGGGCTGGAGCAGATCGTCGAGGAGCGTGACGCCACCCCCGCCCAGCGGGCGATCCGGGAGATCAACGCCGGGATCTACGCCTTCGACGCGGGGCTGCTGCGGGACGCGCTGGGCAAGCTCTCCACCGACAACGACCAGGGCGAGGAATACCTCACCGACGTGTTCGGCCAGTTCGCCGCGACCGGCGAGACGGTGGCGGTGCACGTGGCGGCGGACGCCACCGAGACGCTGGGCTGCAACGACCGGGTCGAGCTGGCGGCGCTGCGCCGGCTGCTGCGGGACCGGGTCAACGAGGACTGGATGCGGACCGGGGTGACCATCCTGGATCCGGCGACGACCTGGATCGACGTCACGGTCACCCTGGGCCGGGACGCGATCGTCGACCAGAACACCCAGCTCTGCGGGGCGACCACCGTCGGCCCGGCGGCCATGGTCGGCCCGGACACCACCCTGATCGACACCACCGTCGGGGCCGGCGCCACGGTGCTGCGCACGCACGCCGTCGGTGCGAACGTCGGCCCGGGGGCGAGCGTCGGGCCGTACGCGTACCTGCGGCCGGAGGCGACGCTGCGGGAGAAGGCGAAGGTGGGCACCTTCGTCGAGGTGAAGAAGTCGGAGATCGGCGAGGGGGCGAAGGTGCCCCACCTGACGTACGTCGGTGACGCCACGATCGGGGCACGGGCCAACATCGGCGCCGGGACGCTCTTCGTCAACTACGACGGGGTGCGCAAGAGCCACACCACGGTCGGTGAGGCGGCGTTCGTCGGCTGCGACACGAGCCTGGTCGCCCCGGTGGAGGTGGGCGCGGGGGCGTACGTCGCGGCGGGTAGCGCGATCACCAAGGACGTTCCGCCGGGGGCACTCGGGGTGACCCGGGCACAGCAGCGGAACGTGGAGGGCTGGGTGCTGCGCCGCCGGGCCGGCACCAAGTCGGCGGCAGCCGCCGAGCGGGCCGGAGCGACCGACGGTGCGGGAGCGGCGGGGGCGGCGGGGGCGGCGGAACGTGCCGGACGGGGGGCGCCGGGCGCAAGCGAAGGTGAGGCAATCCACCGGGGGCCCGTAGCGGGTGAAGGTCGTCCGGCCTCGGGAGATACTGCAACCGAATAGTCTCTGGCCCAACGCCGGATGACCCACCGACAAACGGGAGCAGACGAGCCGATGGGCAGCATCGTCGCCGAAAATCGCAAGAGCCTGATGCTCTTCTCCGGACGGGGATTCCCGGAGTTGGCAACGGAGATCGGTGAGGTGCTCGGGGTGGCGCCGACACCGTCGGACGCGTACGAGTTCGCCAACGGCGAGATCTTCGTACGCTTCAAGGAGTCGGTGCGTGGTTCGGACGCCTTCGTGGTGCAGTCCGTCACGCACGGTGTGAACAAGTGGGTCATGGAGACCCTGATCATGGTCGACGCCCTGAAGCGCGGCTCGGCCAAGCGGATCACCGTGGTGCTGCCGTTCTACCCGTACTCCCGGCAGGACAAGAAGCACCGCGGCCGGGAGCCGATCTCGGCCCGGCTGGTGGCGGACCTGCTCCGCACGGCCGGCGCCAACCGGATCCTCACCGTCGACCTGCACACCGCGCAGATCCAGGGCTTCTTCGACGGGCCGGTCGACCACCTCTTCGCGATGGACATCCTGGCCGAGTACGTCCAGCGTAAGTACGCCGGCCGCCCGATGACGGTGGTCGCGCCGGACTCGGGCCGGGTACGCGTCGCCGAGCGCTGGACCGACCGGCTCGGCGGCTGCCCGCTGGCCTTCATCCACAAGACCCGGGACCCCTCCAAGCCCAACCAGGTGGTGGCGAACCGGGTGGTCGGGGACGTCGAGGGACGGGTCTGCCTGATCGTCGACGACATGATCGACACGGGCGGCACCATCTGCAAGGCGGCCGAGATCCTGCACGAGGCGAAGGCCGCGGACGTGCTGGTGGCCTCGACCCACGCCCTGCTCTCCGACCCGGCGACCGAACGGCTGAAGAACAGCCGGATCAGCGAGGTGGTGGTGACCAACACCCTGCCGCTGCCGCCGGAGAAGCAGCTGGACAAGCTCACCGTGCTCTCCATCGCGCCGCTGCTGGCCCGGGCGATCCGCGAGGTCTTCGACGACGGATCGGTGACCACCCTCTTCGGCGGACTGAGCTGACGGTTCCGCGCCTCGTCCATGGGATTGGGGCCGGCGGTCCACAGGTGGAATTGGCGGATCGCGAATGGTGCCCTCCGGGCAGGCGGGGACCGGCGCAAACCCGTATCGGGGCTCGGGTAGACTGGTGCGGTTGCCACGGCGAGGGTGCCCTGCGGGCCGCTGAAAGCAAGCGCCGCACGGATGCACCGTCATCGACGCGGTGCTCCGGGCAGTGGCCACGCAGAAGAGGCCCCCAGCGAGCCCCTCGCCCTAGCACCGCCAACCGCCAGCCGACGTAGCGCCGCAGTGATGACCGTATCAGGAGTCTTCCCGTGTCCGAGGTAAAGATCAGCGCCGAGCCCCGCACCGAGTTCGGCAAGGGTGGTGCCCGTCGTACCCGTCGGGCCGGCAAGGTACCCGCCGTGCTGTACGGCCACGGCGAAAAGCCCAAGCACATCGCGCTACCCGCGCGTGAGTTCGCCGCCGCCATCCGGCACGGCGGCGCCAACCAGTTGTTCGCGATCGAGATCAGCGACGGCACGCAGGCGCTCGCGCTGCCGAAGGCCATCCAGCGTGACCCGATCAAGGACACGCTGGAGCACATCGACCTGCTGCTGGTCCGCCGGGGCGAGAAGGTCACCGTCGACGTGCCGGTGCACCTCACCGGCGAGCCGGCCCGGAACACCCTGGTCGTGCACGAGCAGAACACCCTCTCGGTGACCGCTGACGCCACCCGCCTGCCGGAGGGCTTCGAGGTGTCGATCGAAGGACTCGAGGTCGGTGCCCAGGTGACCGCCGGGGATGTCCGGCTGCCGCAGGGTGTGGAACTGGCCGGCGACCCGGAGCAGCTCCTGGCGCTCATCAGCCAGGCACCGACCGCGGAGCAGATGGCCGCCGAGGCCGGCGAGGAGCCGACCGAGGAGGCGGAGGAGGAAGCCGGTGCCGAGGGCCCCGGCGCCGAGGCCGCCGAGGCCCGGGGCGAGAACGAGGGCGCTCCGGCGCAGGCTTCCGCGCAGGCCTGAGCGGCGGCGACGAGCATCGTCTGACAGGCGCTCCCGGAGGTCGGGGGCGCCTGTTTCCGTACTGGTGGCAGGGTGTGGCTGCCGGACAGCGGCGGTGACAGCGGGTCGGGGAGCAGCACAGGAACTGGGGGAGCGACGTGGCGGAGGAGCATGGTCCGTGGCTGCTGGTCGGGCTCGGTAACCCCGGCCGGGAGTACGCCCGGCACCGGCACAACGTCGGCTTCATGGTCGCCGACCTGCTCGCCGAGCGGGTCGGTGCCAGGTTCGGCCGGCACCGCCGGGCGGTCGCCGAGGTCGCCGAGGGGCGGCTCGGACTCGGCGGCCCCAAGCTGGTGGTGGCCAAACCGATGACCTACATGAATCTCTCGGGTGGCCCGGTGGCGGCCCTGGCCCAGTTCTACAAGGTGCCGGTCGAGCAGGTGGTCGCGGTGCACGACGAGCTGGACCTCCCGTACGGGCAGCTCCGGTGCAAGCGCGGCGGCGGCGAGGGCGGCCACAACGGGCTGCGCTCGATGTCGAAGTCGCTGGGGACGAAGGACTATCTGCGGGTGCGGTTCGGGATCGGGCGGCCACCGGGCCGGCAGGATCCGGCCGACTTCGTACTCTCGGATTTTTCGACCGTGGAGCGCAAGGAGCTGGAGTTCCTGGTGGACCGGGCCGCCGACGTGGCGGAGGCGGTCGTGACCCGTGGCCTGGAGTGGGCGCAGAACGCGTACCACGGAAGCTGAGCGGCGACGGACGGACCGCGGGGCCGGTGCGGCGGGGGCGCGCGGTCCGGCGGTGCGCTCCCGCGGCGGGTCGCATGGCGCTGGCGAATCGCCCAACACGGTGTGGCGGGGGCCGGTCCTCCGGTCCGCCGCATCCCGACCGGTAGTCTTTTCGCCTCGGGTGAGGAGGCTGAGTGGAATGATCTCATTTCTGGCGACCGGCGACGGGCCGGCGACCGGCGACTTTCAGGTGACCGGCGGATTTCAGGTCAGCGGCGGCTTTCAGGTGACCGGCGGCTTTCGGGTCAGCGGCGGCTTTCGGGTCAGCGGCGGCTTTCGGGTCAGCGGCGAGGCCGGCATTCCGGGGGTGCGCTGATGGCCGCGCCACCGGTGATCGACGGTGAGTTCGCCCGCTGGCTGGCCGGCCGGGCCGGCCAGGCGCTGCTGGAGCTGCGCGCCGAGATGGGGCATTCGGACCCAGGGGCGCTGAAGGCGGCCGGCGACAAGGTCTCGCACGAACTCCTCCGCACGGAGCTGGCCCGGTGGCGCCCGGCCGACGCGGTGCTCTCGGAGGAGGACGAGGGCGCCCGGCTGGCCTGGGCCGCCGGAGCCGAGCCGGAGGTGGCGCCGCGGCTCACCGCCGAGCGGGTCTGGATCGTCGACCCGCTGGACGGCACCCGGGAGTTCTCCGAGGAGGGCCGGGCGGACTGGGCGGTGCACGTGGGGCTCTGGGCCCGCCGGGCCGGCACCCCGCACGGGCTGGCCGCCGGTGCGGTCGCGCTCCCGGCCCAGCACCGGGTGCTCGCCACGGACCAGCCGCCGGCGTATCCGCCGATGTCGCTGGCGGCGGCGACCGACGGGAGCGGCGGAAGCGGCGGGAGCGGCGGAAGCGGCGGGAGCGGCGGAACCGGCGGGAGCGGCGGAACCGGCGGGAGCGGCGGGAGCGGCGGGAGCGGGGCGGACGGCCAGGACGGCATCGGCCGGCGGATCCGGCTGGCGGCGAGCCGGAGCAGGCCGCCGGTCTTCCTCACGGACCTGGCCGCCGAGCTCGGCGCCGAGCTGATGCCGATGGGCTCGGCCGGGGCGAAGATCGCGGCCGTGATCGGCGGCGAGGTCGACGGGTACGTGCACGCGGGTGGCCAGTACGAGTGGGACTCGGCCGCTCCGGTCGCTGTGGCGACGGCCACCGGGCTTTTCGCTTCCCGAATCGACGGATCCGCGCTGAAATACAACCAGGCCGATCCCCGGTTGCCGGATCTCGTGGTGTGCCGGAAGGATCTCGCCCCCCGGTTGCTGGCAGCGCTGCAACGCCATCTCCGGGTACCCTAGGCGAGGCCTGGAGACTTAACCGACCGGAAGGGTCTGGAATCCCATGGGCGAGCAGCACCAGCGGATGGTGACGGCATGAGTCAGCCGGCGACCTACCGGGTGTCGCATCTCGACGAGTTGGAAGCCGAGAGCATCTTCGTGTTCCGCGAGGTGGTGGCCGAGCTGGAGCGGCCGGTGCTGCTCTTCTCCGGTGGCAAGGACTCGATCGTGATGCTGCGGCTGGCCGAGAAGGCGTTCGCGCCGGCCCGCATCCCGTTCCCGGTGATGCACGTCGACACCGGGCACAACTTCCCCGAGGTGCTGGACTACCGCGATCAGCGAGTGGCACGGATGGGGCTGCACCTGGTGGTGGCGAGCGTGCCGGAGGCGCTGGAGTCGGGGCTGGTGCAGGAGCCGGCCGACGGCATGCGCAACCGGATCCAGACGCCGGTGCTGCTCGACGCGGTGGAGAAATACCGGTTCGACGCGTTGTTCGGTGGGGCGCGGCGGGATGAGGAGAAGGCGCGGGCGAAGGAGCGGGTGTTCAGCTTCCGGGACGAGTTCGGGCAGTGGGATCCGAAGAACCAGCGCCCGGAGCTGTGGTCGCTCTACAACGGTCGGCACCATGCCGGAGAGTCGATCCGGGTGTTCCCGTTGTCGAACTGGACCGAGCTGGACGTGTGGCACTACATCGCCCGCGAGCGGATCGAGCTGCCGTCGATCTACTACGCGCACGACCGGGAAGTGATCGAGCGGGACGGCATGCTCTACGCGGTCAACGAGTTCATCCGGCCGAGGGACGGCGAGACGCCGTTCGTGGAGCGGGTGCGGTACCGCACGGTCGGGGACGCCTCGTGCACGGCGGCGGTGCGCTCGGCGGCGGACTCGGTGGAGCTGGTGATCGAGGAGATCGCGGCGACCCGGGTGACGGAGCGGGGTGCCACCCGGGGTGACGACCGGGTCAGCGAGGCGGCGATGGAGGATCGTAAGCGGGAGGGGTACTTCTGATGACGGCCTCGGTGGTGCCGGTGGAGTCCCGGGCGATGGATCTGCTGCGGTTCGCCACGGCCGGTAGCGTCGACGACGGTAAGTCGACGCTGATCGGCCGGTTGTTGTATGACACGAAGTCGTTGTTCACCGATCAGTTGGCGGCGGTGGAGGCGGTCAGCGCTGCCCGGGGTGACGAATACACGAACCTGGCGCTGCTCACCGACGGGTTGCGGGCCGAGCGGGAGCAGGGCATCACGATCGACGTGGCGTACCGGTATTTCGCGACGCCGCGCCGGAAGTTCATCATCGCGGACACGCCGGGGCACATCCAGTACACCCGGAACATGGTGACGGGTGCGTCGACGGCGGATCTGGCGTTGATCCTGGTGGATGCGCGTAAGGGCCTGGTCGAGCAGTCGCGGCGGCACGCGTTCCTGACCTCCCTGCTGCGGGTGCCGCACCTGGTGCTCTGCGTCAACAAGATGGATCTGGTCGACTGGTCGCAGGAGGTGTTCGAGCGGATCGCCGACGAGTTCACCGCGTTCGCGGCAAAGCTCGAGGCGCCGGACCTGTCGGTCATCCCGATCTCGGCGTTGCACGGTGACAACATCGCGGCCAGGTCGGAGAAGATGCCGTGGTACGAGGGGCCGTCGCTGCTGCACCACCTCGAGCACGTGCACATCGCCTCGGACCGGAACCTGGTGGATGTGCGGTTCCCGGTGCAGTACGTGATCCGGCCGCAGTCGACCACCGTGACGGACTACCGGGGGTACGCCGGCCAGGTGGCGTCGGGGGTGTTGAAGCCGGGCGACGAGGTGATGGTGCTGCCGTCGGGGTTCACCAGCCGGATCGCCGCGATCGAGACCGCGGACGGGCCGGTCGAGCAGGCGTTCCCGCCGATGTCGGTGACCGTGCGGCTGGCCGACGAGATCGACATCTCGCGCGGGGATCTGATCTGCCGGCCGCACAACGCGCCGACCGTGGCCCAGGACATCGAGGCGATGCTCTGCTGGATGGACGAGACCCGACCGCTGCGCGTCGGCGGTAAATACACGGTCAAGCACACCACCCGGACGGCGCGGACGGTGGTCCGGGGGCTGCACTACCGGCTCGACGTCAACACCCTGCACCGGGACGAGGCCGCCGCCGAGCTGAGGCTCAACGAGATCGGCCGGGTACGGCTGCGGACCACCGTGCCACTGCTCGCCGACGAGTACCGGCGCAACCGCACCACCGGCGGCTTCATCCTGATTGACGAGGCCACCAACCGCACCGTCGCCGCCGGCATGATCGTCGAGACCGGCTGACGGTCTGCGGTGGCGGGCCGGGCCGGAGGACCGGCGACAGGGGCGAGGGGAGCGGGATTCAGGGACATCTGTTGATCACTAGGATGTCCCGGTGCTCAACGGAACACGATCCCTGTCAGTCCTGATAGGACTGGCCACTGTCCTCTGTCCCTTCACGACCTTGCCTGCCTTCGCCGACGAGCCCGAACCCGAGGCCGCCGCCGAACCGCCCCGCGTCGAGCTGGTGCTCGACGTCAGCGGCTCGATGCGGGCCGCCGACATCGGCGGCCGGAGCCGGATCTCGGTTGCCCAGCAGGCGTTCAACGAGGTGGTCGACGCGCTGCCGGACAACACGCTGCTCGGCATCCGGGTACTCGGCGCGACATACAAGGGCAAGGACGAGAAGGTGGCCTGCCGGGACACCCAGCAGCTCGTACCCGTGGGGCCGGTTGACCGGGCGGTCGCCAAGGAGGCGATCGCCACGCTGCGGCCCACCGGACACACGCCGATCGGTCTCGCGCTGCGCCGGGCCGCCGAGGACCTCGGCACCGACGGCGGCAACCGGCGGATCGTGCTGATCACCGATGGCGAGGACACCTGCGCCCCGCCGGACCCCTGTGACGTCGCCCGGGAGCTGGCGGCCCAGGGGACCAGGCTGGTGGTCGACACCCTCGGACTCGCCCCCGACGAGAAGGTCCGCCGCCAGCTGCTCTGCATCGCCGGCGCGACCGGCGGAACGTACGCCGCCGCGCAGACGCCCGAGCAACTCACCGACCGGATCAAGCAACTGGTGCGACGGGCCGAGGACCTGAACGCTCCCGCACCGACGCCGGTCGCCGGCGCCCGCGAGTGCGCCGGTGCGCCGCTGCTCGGGCCCGGCGTCTACACCGACCGACAGAAGTCCGCCGAGCACCGGTGGTACCGGGTGCCGGTGGCCGAGGGGCAGGAACTGCGGGCGGCGGTCAGCGTCGCGCCGGACCGCCCGGTCCACCCCGACTACGGGGTGCTGCTGCGGGCCACCGCCGTCGACGGGCGGGAACTCGTCCGGGGTACGGACGCGGGCAGCGGGCGCACCGACGTACTCTCCGCAGGACTGCGCTGGTCGGCGAGCGAACCGGAGGCGTCGTCGGGCGAAACGTCGTCGGGCGGAACGTCGTCGGGCGGAACGTCGTCGGGCGGAACGTCGTCGGGCGGAACGTCGTCGGGCGATCCGGAGGCGTCGCCGAGCGCCGCAGCGGGTGACGACGGGCGGCCCACCGAGGTCTGTCTGGTGATCAGCAACTCGTTCGCCCCGGTCGATCGGCAGGACGGGCAGCCGGGCCTGCCGTTCGAGCTGGTCGTGGACGTGGTGGACGCCTCGGACCCGCCCGCCGCGCCAGGGCTCGGCCGGGGCTGGTTGCTGCTGGGCGTGCTGACCGTGGCCGGTCTGCTCACCGGCGTACTGGCGGGCTGGTTGACCCGGTGGTGGATCGCGACCTGGAGGACGAACTGATGCGTACCCGGATTCGACCCGCCGCCGTCGCGGCAGCCCTGGCGGTGCCGGCCGTTCTGGCCGGAGTGCTGTCTCCGGCAACCGCGCTGGCCGCCCCCACCCCGTCACCCGGGGCAGCAGCCCTGGATCGGGCCGGCACGTCGTTCCTCACCGCCGCGCCGGTCACCGCCGGCCAGCCGGTACGCCTCGACGCCTCGACCGGCGACTACCTCTACTGGTCGTTCCCGGGTGAGGCCGGCGACGTGACGGAGATCGCGGCGACACTCCGCTTCCCGGCCGGTGCGAAACGGTCCGGCCCGTCGACCTGGAGCATCGAGGTCTTCGACGGGCTGCGGCGCCGGCAGGCGTGCACGGCAGGAGCGCAGACGCCGACGGCCGCCCGGGACGCCACCGAGGTACGCCTCGGCTGCGTGCTGCGCCGGGTACGGTCGTGGGCGGAGCCGTGGTCCGGTGATCCGCTCCCCGGGACGTACTACGCCAAGCTGTCGGTCGTCGAGCTGCCGGAGGCGGACCTCGGTCTGCCGGTCGAGGTCGACCTGCTGATCGGCACCACGGACGGTGGCTCGAGCGCCGACGACGGCGAGCTGCGGGCGCCGCTGGCTCCGCCGGCCCGACCCGGCGCGGTGCTGACCTCGACGGACGGGTCGGATGCGCCGCCCGGTCGGGCAGCCGCCGCCGACGACGGCGGCATCTTCGACTGGGTGCCCGCGCTGTCCATGCGGTGGCTGTGGACGTCGATCGGTGGGGTGCTGGCGGCGGTCGCCGGAGTCTTCGGCTTCTCGCTGACCTGGCGCCGCCGCTGACGTGGCGCCGCTGACCTGGGGCTGTCGCTGACCTGGCGCCGCCGCTGACGTGGCGCCGCTGACCTGGGGCTGTCGCTGAGCGGCCCGGGACCCCTACCCGGTTGGGAAGGGGTTCCGGGCCGTTGCCGCCGTAACGTACGCCCGGCGCTCGGTCGAAAAGCTCGCCACCCGGGCCGGCCACCGGACGTTGTCCGCCGATAACCTGAGCGCGCGGGTTGTCGCGGGTTAACTACGCTGGGATGCCTGCCGCCGACCCGCGCGGGGCGGGCACGGCGGCGCGGACGTGACACCGGCGCGGACGTGACACCGGCGCGGACGTGACACCGGCGTGGACGGAACAGGGAGGCGTGCACCGATGCAGGACGGACGGTGGACGACGATAACGCCGTCGCAGTTCGACCACGAACGGGCCGCGTTGGAGCACGTCCGCCGGCTTCTGCCGGACGCCGAGCCGTACCGTGCCTGGTCGAACTTCACCTTCACCGCCGACACCGGTCACGTCTACGAGATCGACCTGCTGGTCGCCACCCGGGCCGGCCTCTACCTGGTCGAGATCAAGAGCCTGCACGGCCGGCTGACCAACAGCGGTGCGAACTGGATCGCCGACAACGACCGAACGGTCCGCACCTTCGACAACCCGCTGCACCTGGCCGACCTCAAGGCCAAGCGGCTCCGCTCGCTGCTGGAACGGCAGGCGGCGAAGCAGAGACTCAAGGTGCGGGTGCCGTTCATCCAGGGCGCGGTCTTCCTCTCCGCGCCGGATCTCCAGGTCAGGCTCGACGAGCATCAACTGCACTGGGTGTACGGGCCGGAGCCGCACCCGGGCCAGCCGGCCGGAGCGCTGCCGGGGATCTGGTCCGAGTTGCTCGGCGCGCTGCCCCGCGACGAGCGCCGGCAGGTGACGCCGGAGGTGTCGAGGGCGCTGCCCAAGCTGCTCAGGGAGGTGGGCATCGCGCGGAGCCGCCGCTACGAGCAGGTCGGCTCGTGGCAGCTCGAAGCGAAGCCGTTCGACGTCGGCCCGACCTGGCAGGACCACCTGGCGCAGCACGCCCAGTTCGCGCACGAGCACCGCCGGATCCGGATCTACCTCCTGGAGCGCAACTCCGCCAGGGCGGAGCGGGCCAGCATCGAGCGGGCCGCCCGTCGCGAGATGATCGCCCTGCACGGGATCAGCCATCCGGGGATCGTGCAGGTCGACACGATGGAACCGCACGAGGGCGGCCCGGCGCTGATCTTCCGGCACGATCCCCGGGCGGTCCGGCTGGACCACTTCATGGCCCAGTACGGCGAGCGCCTCGACGTCGGCACCCGGATCGGCATGGTCCGGCAACTCGTCGAGGCGATCGGCTACGCGCACGGCCGCCGGCTCTACCACCGCAGCCTCTCCGCCCGGGGCGTACTGGTCACGCCGGGACAGCGGCAGCGCGGGGAGTCGGAGGAGGCGGCCTGGCTGCGCCCGCAGCTCCAGATCAGCGACTGGCAGGCGGCGACCCGTGGGCCCGACTCGGTCGGCGGCAGTGCGGACGCGCTGCGCATCTCCCCGTCGTCGCGGCTCGGCCCGCACCTGGAACGCTCCGCCGAGGCGTACCTGGCGCCGGAGTTGAGCGCGCCGGCACCGGACCCGGTGGCACTGGACGTCTTCGGCCTCGGCACCCTTGCCTACCTCCTGCTCTCCGGCCAGCCGCCGGCCGCGAGCCGGGCCGAACTGCTGGCCAGGCTCGCCAGGGAGGACGGCCTCCGCCCGTCGTCGTCGGTCGACTCGGTCTCGGAGTTCATGGACGAGCTGGTGCAGGCGGCGACCGCCCCGATACCGGCGCGCCGGCTCGCCACCGTTGCCGAGCTGCTGGAGATGCTCCAGCTGGTCGAGGAGGAGTTCACCGCACCGCCAGCCGTCGCCGAGGAGAAGATCGACGCCCTCGAGGCGAAGATCGGCGACACGGTCCTCGACTGGCAGATCCGGAAGAAGCTCGGCACCGGCTCGACCTCCCGGGCCTTCCTGGCCCAGAACACCCGGACCGGCGCCCTGGAGGTGCTGAAGGTCGCGCTCTCCGACGAGAAGGCGGCCCGGCTGACCCACGAGGCGCAGGTGCTGCGCGGGCTGCACAAGGACTCCCGGGTGATCCGGCTCGCCCGCGAGGAGCCGATCGAGGTACCGCCGCGCTGGATGATCGTGCTGGAGCACGCCGGGGAGACGACGCTCGCCCGCAAGCTCCGCGAGGACGGTCGGCTCACCGTCGACGAGCTGGAGACGTACTCCGACTACCTCTTCGGCGCGGTCGACCACCTCCAGGGCGAGGGGGTATTCCACCGGGACATCAAGCCGGACAACATCGCGATCAGGATCCGGCCGAACCGGACCCGCCAGCTCGTCCTCTTCGACTTCTCGCTGGCCGCGCTGCCGGTCGACGAGATCGAGGCGGGCACGCCCCGCTATCTCGACCCGTTCCTCGGCACCACCAGCCGGCCGGTCTACGACGAGCAGGCCGAGCGCTACGCCGTCGCGGTCACCCTGCACGAGATGGCCTCCGGCGAAATCCCGGTCTGGGGCGACGACCTCACCAACCCGCTGCACACCGAGGGGCCGCCGGTGCTGGCGGTCGAGGCGTTCGACCCGGCGATCCGGGGCGCGCTTGTCGGCTTCTTCCACCGGGCGCTGCACCGGGACGCCGCGCAGCGGCACGCGTCGCTGAAGGAGATGCGGGACGCCTGGCAGCAGGTGTTCCGGCAGTCCGACCACACCGCCCCGGTCGGCTCCGCGCATCCGGCGGCTTCGGAACACCCGGATGTCGAGGTCGAGACGACGGTCGCGGACCGGGACGAGGCGGCGGCGAGGGCGACCCGGGCGACCGTACTCGAAGCCTCCGGTTTAACCCCCCGGGCGGTGTCGGCGGCGCACCGGCTCGACGCCACCACCGTCGGCGACCTGCTCGGGCTGGGCTCGAAGCAGCTCTTCACCCTGCCCGGTCTCGGTGCCAAGACCCGGGGCGAGTTGCAGCAACGGCTGCGGGAGTGGCGGGCACGCCTGGGCGAGCAGGGTGCCGGTCCGGCGCCGTCGCGGAACCGCGCGGAGGCGCGTGCCGAGATCACCGCCGAGACGGTACGCGCGGAAGCGGAGCAGGGTGCCGACGGCAGGTCACCGGCGGACCTCGCCCGGATCGGGCTGGACGCGGTCACCGCCTTCCTGGTGCCACAGCATCCGAACCAGAAGCAGGTGGAGGCGGTGCGGCTGCTGCTCGGCCTGCCGGACGAGACGGGTGCGCTGCCGGACCTGCCACCCTGGCCGTTGCAGGCGCAGGTGGCGAAGCGGATCGGGGTCAGCGCGGGCAGGGTGGCGCAGTACCTGATGGCCGAGCGCAAGCGCTGGCACGCCGATCGGGTGCTGGCCAGCGTCCGCGCGGAGCTGATCACCCTGCTCGCGGAGAGCGGCCGGGTGATGGAGGCGACCGAACTCGCTACCGCGCTGTTGATGCGACGCGGATCGGCGGAGGACGCCGAACCGGTACGCCGGGCGGTGGCACTCGCCGTGGTCCGGGCCGCCGTCGAGATCGACCCGCTCGCGGACGAGCCGAGATTCGCCGTACGCCGGCACGGCGACCCGGCGCCGGCCGGCCAGCACCGGGACCGGCTGCTGATCGCCCTGGAGGTGGCGGCCGACGAGTCACCGGACACCCCGTCCGCACCGGCGCTGCTCGACCTCGCCGACGCCCTCGGCAAGGCGGCGGACCGGCTCGCCGAGCTGGAGGTGCTGCCGAGCCCGGCGACGGTGCTGCGCGAGCTGGCCGCCGTCACCGTCGGCGATGGCGGGTTCCGGCTCGACGACCGGCGGATGGTGCAGTTGGCGGCGGTGGCCTCAGCTCGGGCGGCGGCCTCGCCCCGGCTGGAGATCTATCCCCGCGACCTCGACCCGGTGCGGGCACTGCGGCTGACCCAGGCCGGCCTGGTGCCGCCGTCGGTCGCCGACCGCCCCGCCGAGCTGCGCGAGAAGGACATCCAGGAACGGGTCCGGGCACGGTTTCCCGAGATGCCGCCGCTGCCGAGCCATCCCCGGCTGGGACACCTGCTCGCCGAGGCCGGGTTCCCGCTGATCTACCGGAACGGGGCCTACCACGCCCGGCCCGGCGCCGGCTCGTCGACGAGGATGTCGTCGCAGCAGCGGCGCTCGACCGACAGCAGGATGACAATGTGGAACGCGGCCTCGCCGGAGCTGGCCGCTGCGTTCCGCGCCGAGGAGCAGCTCGGCCGTACCGGCGAGGAGGGCGGGTTCCGGGCGTTGACGGTGCGCACCGACCGGTATCCGGCCGCCCAGCAGGAGCTGGTCAGCCGGTGGAACGCGCGGCCGTGCAACGTGGCGGGGCGGTTCCTGGCGCAGTTGCGTACCCTCGTCGAGGCCCGCCCGAAGCCGACCTGGCAGACGGTGCTCGCCGCCGACGCGGCCGACCCGAACTCCCGGGACGCGTTGAAGCTGGCCGAGTTCGCGACCCGGACCTGGCAGCAGCTCCGGCCGGAGCTGCTGGCCCTGCCGGACCGCCGGCTGCCGCTGCTGCTCTTCGACGCCGCACCGCTGGTTAGGTATGGCGCGATGGAGCTGCTGGAGGAGTTGGCGGACCTGGCCCGGGGTGGGGCGGGGGCGGTGTGGCTGCTCTGTCCGATGGAGGATCCGGGGCAGCTTCCCCGGCTCGACGCCACGGTGGTGCCGGTGGCCCAGGACGAGTGGGTCACCCTGCCGGACGCCTGGGTCGCGAACGAACACCGGAACGGCCGCCCGCCCGGTGCCCGCCCGGTCAGTTGACGGGCTGGGTTGGGCCGGCCGGCAGGTGGCTGCTCGGGGTCAGATCGCAGTAGACATTGATCTCGGTGCGAGCGAGATCCGCGTCCGGCAGTTTGCTGTCGAACACCTGGGCCCGCCCAGTGGAGTCCCCCCCGGGACAGACGTCTTCCTTCCGGGAAGGATAGTAGGAGCCGCCGACCACCCCTCCGGTAGTGTCACGGAACACCACCATATTGCCTCGACTGCCGAGCTCTCGGCAGGCACTGGAATTCGCCGTGAAATGTACGGTGACAGCACCGTCCTGAGCCAATGGTGGCCTGTCCGGGTGGAGTCGGGCGCTGATCGCCGGGAACGTCTCCGTGTCCGATTCCGGAATCCATTGTGTTTGCACCAGGTCCAGGCTGGCACGGGCAACGGTGATGAAGACGCCGGTCCGGTTGAAGCTGTCCCGGTTCAGGAAGG
The DNA here is from genome assembly GCF_049315195.1 of Plantactinospora sp. WMMC1484. Taxonomy (NCBI): domain Bacteria; kingdom Bacillati; phylum Actinomycetota; class Actinomycetes; order Micromonosporales; family Micromonosporaceae; genus Plantactinospora; species Plantactinospora sp. WMMC1484. The sequence goes on along the minus strand of NZ_CP186055.1, from coordinate 398,181 downwards.
CGTATGTGCCGACGACTGCACGCTCACCGGGCCGGACGATCGGGATCTCGAAGAAGTAGTTGAACCGCCCGGATTCGCCCAGCGCGTAGCTGCCGTCCGCGTCGAAAGCCTCGAAGATCACTCGGGCCTGGTATGCCACCTGGGAACTCGTGTTTTCGACGACGGCACCGATGCTGACCTCGCCCTTGTTCGCGATTTGTGTGAAGCCGGTTTCGGTCACCGTGAGGGCGCCGCTTGACGGCGCCGGGATCGTTGTCCGGTCGTCTCCGATCGGCCTCGCCGAGGTCACCTCGCTGGAGACCACCGGGTATGGGCAGGCGGCGGCCTCTGGGGCATCGTCCGGCCGCAGCAGCCACCACACGCTCGCCGCCACCAGTAGTGCGACCACGGCCGTGCTGGCGAGCAGGATAGTCCGGCGCCTCACTGGTACACCCGCACCTTCAGTTGGTTAACCTGCTGGAGTTGGTCGCTGATCAGCCGGTGTGCGGCGGCCTGCAGCCCGGCGAGGAAGGAGCGCTCGCTGAGTGCCTCGAGCGTCCCGGCGGCGACTTGGACCCGCCACTCCTGCATTCCGCGCACCGAGATGGTGATCCGGTCGTCGTCCGAGCGGCCGACGGCGAGTAGTTGGGCGCGCTCCTCGTGGAACTTCTCGTCCTCATACGACGAGATGGATTCGTCGGGGTAGACGTTGAACGCCGCCATGCTCGCCTGCACGGCGCGCTCCCGGGCCGTCCACAGCAGCCGGGCCAAGCCTTCGAGTTGGCGTTCGAGTTGCCGCTCGTTCGCCTGGTCGTAGTAGCCGGACGAGAAGTAGATTTCGACCCCGTCGTGCCCGCGTACCTCACCATGCACCCCGCCGCCTGGTGCCGAGGCATGTACATGGATCGCGTTGATCCGGTCCGCCATCGCGCCCATGGCTTGTCCGTCCTCTTCAGCTCGAAAAACCCAGCATGTCTTGGTCGGTAACGTTTGCTGGGGTTGCCTTCGCAAGTAGTGGCCGTTTTGGCACGAACATATCCCGAGTGGCCTGGACCAATGCGTTGGCGCCGCTGAACACCGCCGCGATCTTGCCTTCCTGCTCGACAATACGCGCGATCAGCTCCTTCACCCCGCGGTCGACCTCGCGGATCACGCCATCGGCCGTCGACGCCTCGAAGCGCCGGTTCTCCGGCGGGTCATCCTCCAACAAGAGGGTGGCGCCCCCAGCAACCTTGTCGGCCACGGCGAGACTGACCAGGATGCCGGTGCCGGCAGCGGCGACGCCGAGCGGCACGGTGGCGATGCCCGCCACCGCGGCGACCACCGTGAACGCCACGGTCCAGTTGTCCTTGCTGCACCGCCTCGGCATGTTCTCCAGGACCTCGATGGCCTGGTTGACGATATCCGCGACGTTCTTGCGGGCCTCCGTCCAGATGGCCTGCTCCTGCTGGATCAGCTTCATGCAGGTCACGACGACGTTGAACTGGCCGGCCTGCTGAGATGGCAGTTTGTCGAGGTACTGCGACTTGAACTCACGCGCGGCGGCGCCACTCCAACTCGCCAGGTTGTCGCCAACAGTGGTTACAGCGGAAAACTTGTCGTTGTTCGGCGCAGGGATTCTGAGCCCTGGATCCGGTGAGTTCTGGGTCGTCATCAGAACCGTAGCGCTCGTCTCCAGATCGGCGAGGATGCCTTCGAAGTCGGCCGGTCCCGGCATGGTCAGAAACGGATAGAACATCGCCGGTACGCCGGCGAACGCCCCCTCGATAGCGATGACGTCCTGCTTCTGCTGGCCGGACTGGGCCTCCGGCAGAGGAGGGATCGCCGCCTGTTCACAGGCCGTCTTGATGGCAGCCGCACGCAACGCCTCCGCCCCGGCGGCAAGGGTCTCGTAGGTGTAGCTGGCCATCAGAAGCGTCCCTGCCCGGCATCGTTCTTCATAGCGTTGAACTGATCCACGGCCGCCTGGTCCGAAGTCGCATAGTTGTCGGCGGCCATCTTGAGGGCCTGCCCCGCCAGCTCCAGATTGCTCTGACTGTCCCGGAAGATTGCGGACATGGTCATCCGCAACTCGGCGAAGGCCTGCTGCGCCGGGCCATAGCCGCCACCGCCGATCTCGGCCGGACGGGAGAAGTAGCCGTCTCCCGACTCTGTCTGGCCAAACAGCTTTCCGGCGTCCGCGAACTGGTGCGCCACCTCCGGCAACATCCTGTCGCCTGCGACCCATAGCTCGTAGAGGTCCACCCCCAGGTCCCTGCCGGATTTAGGCACGGTAGCTCCCCTCTGCGGGTGCACCAGGAGAGGAGGGCGCGCTCAGCCCTCTACCTGGGCTAGCCCCGACGCGGGCGTCACCGCCCCGATACTCGGGTCGCCAGCCCGGCTCGGCTGTCTCCATGATCCCGTTACCCCCGGTTACAGGTGAAATCGCCTCGGAGGTTATAGCACGAAGTGCGACCGCCTCGTCACCCTGCAGTCGGGAACCTGTGGATAACGTCGATGCCCGCACCACCCCGACCCTCCGATCAGGATTGGCCTTCCTGGGCGAATCCCGGGCTGAAGTTCGTGCTGCATCCCAACGGCAGCCCCGGAGTCGGAATCATGTCCAACCAGGAGGTATGCGTGCCGCAGGGAGCAGGTTGAACACACGTTGCGTGGGTGACATTGCCGGCCTACGGTGCCAACCGCACTTGTCGATCATGCGAGTGCTGATCGGGTTCATCGAAGGAGAGCGACAACCGTGCACGTGGAAGCGAAACAGCCTGGCCGGAAGGCCGGCGGGGTGCGGCGGATCGCCGCGGCCGTGGCATTGGCGGCCGTGGCCAGCCTGGGCGTGGTCGTCGTCTCGGCCGCACCGGCGGAGGCGATCCCGTCCAACTGCAGCAAACTGGTGAGGACGCGGAGCAACGCCGCGGTGTGCAAGTCCGGCAGCGGGTACTACCGGGCCTGGGCTCGCTGCACGAACCAGTCGAGCAAGAAGGCGACCTACCGGTACGGCTACTGGCGGAGCCCGGGCAGCATCGCATCCAACGCGAGCTGCACCAGCGCCGAGACCATCGTGAGCTCGAGCCGTGACGCCGGCATCACGACGACCGACTACCTCCCGCCGTACTGACAGGCCGTTCCTGACGGGACGTTCCTGACGGGACGTTCCTAGCGGGACGGATCTCCGGGGTCGTCGAGTCGTACGGCGGATGATCAGGGGCCGTTCTCCCGGGCCGACTCGTCGGCCGCCAACTCCGCGCCGGTCTCCTGGATGAACTCCTGTTCCAGGCCGGCGAGGGTCGCGGTGCGTTCCCGGAGGAAACCGTCGCGGTCGTCGGCGAGGAGCCGGGCCAGCGCGGCCGGCGGGATGCCGTGACTGACCGCCACCGTCCGGAGCCGGGCCGGCGGCAGGTCGAGCAGTGCGTCGCGTACGGGAACGCCGGGCGGGGTGGGCAGGACGATCCGGTTGGCGATGCCGGACGCGTCCCGGATACCTGTCACGACCCGGCGGTAGGCGCCGGGCCCGGATCGGGCGAGCAGGTCGACCAGCTCGATCGGCTCGCCGTCCAGCCCGTGGCGCTGGCCGAAGTGGCTCAGCTCCCAGAGCAGGAAGGCACGCACCCGGCCGTCTTCGGTGTCGAAGCGTTCGGGCAGCGGTTGAGCGTACTGCCCCTGGGAGCTGAGCCCGGCCCGGCCGGTGGCGTGGGCACGCATCTGGTGCAGGGCGCGACGGAGCTGGAAGGCGTTGTTGCCGACGAAGGCCGTCGACCACGAGGTGTTCCAGAACCAGCGGACCAGGGCTCGGCTCTGCGCGCCGTCCGGGTCGGGCCGGTGGTGGAAGAAGAGCCCGAGCAGCATGAGCTGCTGCGGGTACGGCACCAGCCAGGCCACCGGCACGCCCGCCTCGTACCGGAGGAACCGGACCGCCCGGTGCAGGGCGACCTCGGCCTGCGCGACGATCCCGTCGAGGGTCGGCCCGACCCGGTCGGCGAGCGCGGTCCAGCGGGCGCCCTGCACGTCGTCCTCGCCGGTGATCGCCACGATGGTCTGGAAGACCGGTTCCGCGGCGACGTCGCCGAACCCGCTGTCGGCGATGCTCTCCCGGATCGACGCGATCCGGTCGCTGAGGGTCTCGCCCTGCTCGGTCCGGTAGGTGAGCGCGGAGACCATCTGGTCCGGGCTGATCTGCCGGCCGCTGCTGTTGACCCGGGAGAACGCCTCGACCGCGTGCTCCAGGTCGCCGCCGAAGAGCCGGATCACCGGAATCTTGTACGCCTTGATCCGCTGCGCGACCTGCTCGGCCTCGTCGACCAGGGCGTCGGAGGTGTCGGCGGTGGTCGGATCGCGGGCGAGGCGGCGGGCGTGGGCGAGGAAGTCCATGGTGCGCAGTACCGCCTGCATGGGAAGCAGGTTGGCCGGCGGGGCATGCCTGCCCCAGTGCTGGAACAGCAGGTCGCGCTGGTCCGGGGCGCCGAGGGTGCGATAGATCCACCACTGCCGGTCCCGGCCGGTGCCGGCCGGCTCGGGGCGGTGCACGAGGGTGCCGAAGAGGGTGGAGAGCCGCTGGTGCCCGTCGAGCAGGTATGCGACCGTGCCCTCCGGGGCGGGCGGGACCTCGATGTCGGCGACCCGGTCTAGGCTGGGCAGGGCACGGCTGGTCTCCCAGACCAGGATGCTGCCGATCGGATAGCCGCGCTCGATGCTGTCGTAGAGGTCGAGCATCTGGTGCGGGTGCCAGACGTAGGGGCGCTGGAAGCGGGGAACCCGGAGCCGGCCGGCGCGGACCTCGTCGAGGAGCTGCTCCAGCAGCAGCACCTCCACCCTGATGTTGAAGTCCTCGGCCCGCACGGCCATCCGTTCTCCCTGCTTCCGCTGGTGTGGCAGCTTGTCGTCGTACCGTCAGATTTTGCCGGCGATGGTGGCGAGCAGCTCGCGAAGCTCGGCCACGACGCCGTCACCGAGTCTTGCGAAGTCGTGCTCGGTGAGCGCCTCCCGGTAGGTGTACATCCGGCTCAGCAGGTCGGAGCCGAAGCCGTCGTGCAGGGCGGACCGCGTCCGGTGGTCGAGGTCGGGGAAGAGTTGCTGGTGGGCGCCGGTCACCTCCGCCGACCGGTGCAGCCGGCTGAAGCCGTGCTTCATGTCGTAGTGGCCGCGCTGTTCCGGCGTCAGGTGCTTGAGCCGGTCGAGCCGGGCGGACGCCTCGGCGAGCTGGCCGATGCCGGCGAGCACCCTGTCGGGTACGTAGTTCTCCGCCTCCCGACGGACCAGGACGTGCACGCCGATGTCCAACTCCTGGAGGGTCGTGGCCTTGTCGTGGCTGCCGGTCCGCTGGCGGGGGATGAGCCGGTCGCTGTCGAGGACGGCGACGACCCGGATCACCCGGCGGAAGCGGTTGCCGGCGGCCAGCGCCGCCTTCACCAGGTCGCTGCCGCCGCCGTGCCCGATCTCGACCCAGCGGTTGCGGAGCGCGGTGAGGATCCGCTGATGATTGAGTACGTAGGCGACGGTCTCCAGGAAGTAGCCGTCGGACTCCTGGTTCTCCACCACGATCACCGCACGCTGGCACAGGTCCTCGGCATAATCGGCGAGGTCGGCCCGGGACACGGCTATCGGGTCGGTGGTCGCCTGGGTGGTGCCGGTCCAGGCGTTGACGGCCACCGCCGCGTCCTCGGCGAGCGCGACGTAGGTGTCGGCGAGCTGCGGCAGGTGCCTCGGCACGAAGTCGCGTACCGCGGCGACGACGGCGACGTCCGCGACGACCCACTCGTGCCGCTCCTCGGCGAAGCAGCGGAGCAGGTCGTAGAGACGGTGCAGGTCCGACAGGGCGTACGGTCCGGTGTGCTCGTCGGTGTCCGCGAAGATCTCCGGGGCCAGCTCAACTCGCACTGGCGTCTCGCTTCGCCCACTGGGCCCGGGCCAGCGCCCGGGTCTCCGCGTAGTCCTCGGAGAAGACGCCGGTCGGCCAGTAGTCGAGGTTGCCGTCGGCGTCGATGGTGATCCGCCGAGCCTGGGCGGAGCCGTCTGCCTGCTCCACGAAGTAGACGGCCACGGTGTCGGGGTCCACCTTTCCTTCGGCGATGCGTCGCCGGAGCCGGAGCAGGAACGTCTCGCTGTGCGTCTCGATCAGGAAGCGGACGGGGGTCGCCTCGACCGCCGCGAGATAGAGGTCGGCGAGGTCCGCGTGCGCGGCCGGGTGCAGGTGCAGCTCCGGCTGCTCGATAATTTCGAGTACGGGTCGATCCGGCGGACTGACCACGTCGAGTGCCCGCTGCACGAAGATCGGCAGTGCCTGCGCGACCCCGGTGCCCGCGTCGGCCAGGTTGACCGCGAAGTCGGTGCCGGCGGCCGAGCGGAGTACGACGGACCAGACCTCACCCCGGCTGACCAGATCGAGTCTCCAACCGGGCAGGAGTTCGGCGAGACCGGCGTTGACCTGCCGGATCAGCTCGCCCTGCCGGCCGGCGGTGTCACTGGCGAGGATGCCGGCGGCGTGCAGGCCGGTGCTGCCGAGTTCCTTGGGCATCCGGGCGGGGAGCAGGTAGCGCCGCTGCGGCTGCTCCCGGAACGGTCCGAAATAGCGGACGGCGGGGAAGCGTTCCCGGAAGTCGCCGAGCGCAAGCAGCAACGCGTTGACCATCTCGTTCGGCAGCGACGCGTCGTCTCGCCGCAGCAGGGGCGGTTCGGCGGGTAGCAGTCCGTGGAACGGGATCGGCAGGTCGCTCCACGCCTGGTCGCCCAACTCGACCGAGTATCGAGGTGGTTCGGACGGGTCGTTCAGCTCCCATTCGAGGCGGGCCCACAGGATCCCGGACTGGGACAGCTCCAGCTCCGAGACCACCTGGGTGTCGTAGCGGTCACGGTTGATGTTCTGCACCGTGGCCCTGAGCCGGGTCGGCGAGAGCGGGCCGTCGATGGTCAGGGCGAGGTTGACGCTGCCGTGCGGGCGGCGGCCGTGGATCAGGTCGACGAAGAGGCCGACCAGCCCTTCGCCGAGGGCGTCCAGGTCGAGTGGGGTCGGCGCGTCGGTGTGGATGCCGGAGTCGAGCAGCACCGGGGCGCGGACCAGGGCGCTCTTACCGGAGTTGTTGCGGCCGAGGACCACCGTGATCGGGCGCAGCTCGATGTCCTGCCGCTGGGCGAAGCACCGGTAGTTGCCGAGCGCCATCCGGACCAGAGACATGGGCCACACCATAGCCAAGTGATCGGATGGTTGCGTACCGCCATCACGAGGTCGTGGCCCGGCTGTGCCTGAGCATGTCCGGGCTGGCGCCGACGGCCAGGGCGGCTGTGCCACGAGTTTGCGCACGTCTACGACTACGGGAACAACACGTCAGCCCCGGGCACCCACGTGGGGCCGGGCCGGACGATGTCGGGTCGAGCTTCGACGCCGAGATCACTCCTCGGCCAGAGGCCCTGGCCATCCGCTACACGCTGCGCAACCAGGGCGCGGAGCCGATCGTCGGCTACGTCGGGGTGGAGGGGGACGCCGCCTCGCACGCCTACGACGTCTATGTGACCGCCCGGAAGGACGGCACGGTCGAGCTGGCCAAGCGCACCTTCGCCATCCTGCCCGGGGTGAACGCCGACGCGGTCGGCACCATCGAAGGCACGGTCGTCCCGCCCGGCGAGGACGTCAGCGAGGAGTTCTCGGTTTCGCTGCCACTGGAAGGTCGCCGTCCCTACGTCGCCACGGTCACGCTGCCCGAGCCGGTGCGGGACGTGGTCTTCTGCCTCGGTGTCGTGATGCAGAGCGAGGCCGCCGCGCCGAAGCCGGCCCGCCGACGGTCGCGGGAAATATCCGCTGAACGGGCCACAACATCTCTTCTGTTCGCCGCCCGCGACGCTGTGATCGGCGTCCGCCCGGCGGACGGGTGGTGCACGGGTTGCGGCCGGACGGCTGCGGAGAGCGGCGGCGCCAGCCCGGTACGGTGGGGCGGTTCGGTGCGGGCCAAGCGTGAGGTGGACGGACTGTGATCGATCGTCGGGCGCTGCTGAAGGACCTTCAGGGCCAGGTCAGGGCGTTGGAGAAGGACCTGGTCGAGCAGATCGGCGACTCCGGCGAGCACTACACGAAGCTGCGGTCGGAGTACGACCGGGCGTTTGGATTGAAGCGCACGGCGGCGACCTGGCCGGCGTGGCGGGACGAGCGGGTGACCCAGACGGCGGTGGCCTGGGTGCTGGGTTCGGTCTTCGTCAGGTTCTGCGAGGACAACGGGCTCTTCGGCGACGTCTGCTATCTGGCCGGGCCGGAGAAGGACCGGGCAGTATTGGCCGAGGAGTCGCAGGACGACTACTTTCGGCGCCATCGGGACAGGACCGACCGGGATTGGCTGCTGGCATCCTTTGAGCACATCGGCGGGACGCAGGCCGGGCGGCTGCTCTTCGACCCCGAGCACAACCCGGCGTACCGGATCCCGATCAGCCACGACGCGGCCAAGGCGCTCATCGCGTTCTGGCGACGCCGCGACCAGGCCGGCACGCTTGTGCACGACTTCACCGACCCGGAGTGGGGGACCCGGTTCCTCGGCGACCTCTACCAGGACCTGTCGGAGGCGGCGCGGAAGCGGTATGCGCTGTTGCAGACGCCGGAGTTCGTGGAGGAGTTCATCCTCGACCTCACGCTGACCCCGGCGATCAACGAGTTCGGCCACGAGACCATCAAGGCGATCGACCCGACGTGTGGGTCGGGGCACTTCCTGCTCGGGATCTTCCGAAGGTTGATGAAGGAGTGGGAGGAGCAGGACCCGGAGCGGGACCGGTGGGAGATGGTGCGGGCGGCGCTGGAGTCGGTACATGGGGTGGACATCAACCCGTTCGCGGTCGCGATTGCCCGGTTTCGGCTGCTGCTGGAAGCGATGCGTGGCGCCCACTTCGCAGACTTCAAACAGGCTCGCAAATACGCCTTCCCGATTCAGATCGCCGTTGGCGATTCGCTGATAAAGAACCGTCAGGCAACCCTCTTCGATGACGTAGATAAGTTGGCCCGGTTTCGGTATGCCACCGAGGATATAGACAACTTCCCGGAGTTGCTGGCCGAGGGGCGATATCACGTTGTCGTCGGGAATCCGCCATATGTTACGCCGAAGGATAAGGAACTCAACGAGCGGTACCGTGGGGATTACGATAAGGTTTGTTCTGGAAAGTATGCTCTATCAGTACCTTATGTGCAACGCCTGTTTGAACTGGGGAAGCGACCAGAACGCGATGGGCGTGGATCGGGCTATGTTGGCCAGATCACCTCGAACTCATTCATGAAGCGCGAGTTCGGCCGAAAGCTTATCGAGCACTACTTAACCGAAAAAATTGACCTGAGGTATGTCATCGACACCTCTGGTGCGTACATACCCAATCATGGCACGCCTACGGTAATCCTAGTCGGACGTCGGACACCCAAGGCCCAGCGCGCCGCAACTATTCGTACAGTTATGGGTATACGTGGAGAACCGGGTGTGCCGGAGCGTCCAGCAGAGGGCAAGGTTTGGCGGGCAATTCTGGGCCAGTATAGTCATCCGGATTCCGAGAGCGAGTGGCTATCTACTGTCGACCGGCCACGGGAGGTGTTTAGCTCCTTTCCGTGGAGCTTGTCTGGGGGCGGGGCAAGTTCGGTCATGGCCAAAATCGCCAGTCATGCGGGAAAGACTCTAGGTTCGATTAGTACGTCGATCGGGATCACAAGCTTCACCCTTGAGGATGATCTCTATATTCAGCCGAAACCCGCCTTTCGGCGCTTGGGAGTCCCTCCAGAATTCACTCGTCCGATGCTTCTGGGTGACGGAATTCGCGAGTGGGGCCTACGCTCGCCGATGTGGGCAGTCTTACCTTACGGATCCGACTTCAAACCAGTTGTCGTTGAGGAGGTGCCGCAGCTTCTAAAATTCATGTGGCCTGGGCGCACGTCGCTCAGTAACAATCAGATGTTTGGTGGGCGAAGCAAGATTCAAGTTGGGTTGAAATGGAGTGAGTATGGCAGATTGACGGCACACAAACTAACCGTTGTCCTTTCTATCGCGTACGCGGAGGTCGCGACTCATAATCACTTCGGCCTTGACCGCGGTGGGAGGCTCTTCAAGCAGACTGCGCCCGTAATTAAGCTTCCCGAGGAGGTGGGGGAGAGAGAACATTTGGCATTGCTGGGCTGCCTCAATAGCTCTACCGCCTGCTTCTGGCTCAAACAGGTGAGTCACGATAAGGGGATACGTGGCGAAGGAGGAGGATTCACAAGTGACGACTGGGAAAGATTCTATCAGTTCAACGGCACTAAACTGCAGGAGTTTCCGCTACCGGAGGCGTACCCGCTGGAGTTGGCTCGGGGGTTGGATGGGGCGGCGCAGCGCTTGACGGCGGTGAGTCCGGCGGCGGTCGCGGGGGAGTGTGTGCCGACGCGGGAGCGGTTGTCCGCAGCGGAGGCTGAGTGGGAGTCGACGCGCGGGCGGATGATCGCGCTCCAGGAGGAGCTGGACTGGCAGGTTTACCACCAGTACGGGCTGTTGCCGGACGAGTTGACCGCGCCGGCTGAGTCTGTGCCGGAGTTGCGGCTCGGTGAGCGGGCCTTCGAGATCGTGCTTGCCCGCAAGATGGCGGCAGGTAAGGCCGAGACGCAGTGGTTCGCGCGGCACGGGTCGACGCCGATTACCGAGCTGCCGGAGCACTGGGCACCCGGGTATCGGGCGGTGGTGGAGAAGCGGATCGCGGTCATCGAGCAGAACCGCTATCTGGCGTTGATCGAGCGGCCGGAGTGTAAGCGGCGGTGGGCCACCGAAGGCTGGGATCGGTTGCTCGACAGGGCGCTACGGGACTGGCTGTTGGACCGGTGCGAGGCACATGAGCTGTGGTATGCCCCGGACGAGAACGGCGTTCCGCAGCCTCGTCCGCTGTCGGTCGCGCAGCTTGCCGACGAGCTGCATCGGGATCCGGACTTCCTCGCCGTGGCGGATCTCTACGATCCGGGCAAGGATCTGTCGGCCCTGCTCGCCGAGCTGATCGAGCCGGAGCATGTGCCGTACCTGGCGGCGTTGCGGTATACCGCCACTGGGCTGGAGAAGCGGGCCGGCTGGGAGCACGTGTGGGACCTGCAACGGCAGGAGGACGCGGCGCCCGACGAGCCAGCCAAGCGGAAGATCCGGGATCAGATCCCGGTGCCGGAGAAGTACAAGCCGGCCGACTTCCGCAAGAACAGCTACTGGAGCAATCGGGGCAAGCTCGACGTATCAAAGGAGCGGTTCATCTCGTACCCGCAGGCGGGTCGGGACAACGATCCGTCGCTGCTGATCGGCTGGGCTGGCTGGGACCATCGCGAGCAGGCCCAGGCGCTGGCCGTACTCATCGTGCAGCGTGATGAGCAGGCGGGTTGGCCGGCCGGGAAGCTGACGCCGCTGCTGGCCGGGCTGCGGGAAGTGCTGCCCTGGGTCAAGCAGTGGCACGGCGAGTTCGACCCGGAGATCGGGGACTCTCCCGACGCCATCTACGACGGCTTCCTCACTGATCGCCTAAACAACCACGGCCTCACCGAAGATAAATTGTCTGCCTGGCGTCCGACTACCCCGAATCGTGGCCGACGGCGAACTGATCCTGCTGCCTACTCATGAATGCCCTAATTGTCGCTGTCCGCAGGCTATGAGAATGGATCTCTTTCCATCGCTTGCAGCTTGAGGTGCACGGCCATCTCGGTGACCATAATGTTGTGCTGAGGAGATCGGGGGCAACCCCAGTCACGAGGCACTGTACGTTCCGCAGCGTGGGAAGGATAAGCGGCTTGAGTAGCAACGATGTGATCCTGCTTAAATCGATGGTCGAGAAGGACCATCAGAGGTCTGCGCCGAAACTATCCGCAGTCGATCACCATACTTTCTTTGCCGCGCGTCATTACCTTCGGCAGCAGTTTAGCCCCGGACACGACGATCTTCTCAGTGGAATCGTTGACGGCGAAAAAGACTGCGGGATTGATGCTGCCTACCTTTTCGTGAATTCCATGTGTCTCCGGGATGATGATCACCACAACTTCGGGCGGCGAGCGACGATCGATCTTGTGTTGATGCAAGTTAAGAATACGGCCGGCTTTACCGAGCCGCCTGTCGACAAATTGTTGGTAACTCTGCCGAAGTTACTTGACTTTGGGCGTGATGAGGACGCGCTAATTGAGTTCGCCAATCGCCGAGTCATCGAGGTTACTCGTCGATTCCTGGACACATACCGCCGTCTCGACATGCCGGAACTGCACATCTCTGTGGTATTCGCAGCACTGAAGGCAGACCATCTGCACCCTTCGATTGAGCGAAAGGCTGTCGAACTCAACGCTTGCTTGAAGCATCTATTTGGTGGCTGCCTTCCGCGTGTCGACTTCCTTGATGCGGTCCGCCTGAGTGACATGGTACGGAAGCCTGACAATACAACCCGCAAGCTCATGCTGGCTGAAAATCCCATCTCGACAAGCATCGGTGGGTACATCGGCGTCGTGAGACTGACGGACTATGACAAGTTCATCACTACCCGTACAGGTGAACTAGACTCCACTCTCTTCGAGGCGAACGTCCGTGACTACGAGGGTGAAACGGCGGTCAACAAAAGCATCCAGGAAACATTGGAGACGTCGAGTCCGGGGGAAGACTTCTGGTGGCTCAATAATGGTGTAACGATCGTCGCGTCAAAAGTGCAACCGGCGAACAAGGTCCTTGAGCTGGAGTCTCCGCAAATCGTCAATGGTTTGCAGACGTCTCATGAAATCTTCAAACGAAGGGCAAATGGTCCAGGGCGGGACGAGCGTAGCGTTCTCGTAAAGGTAATCGAGGCAGCGGAGAATACCCGGCGTGAGCGGATTATTCGGGCAACAAACAGTCAAACCCCGTTCGGGCCGAGTACTCTACGTGCGACGGACAAGGTGCAGCGGCAAATCGAGGAGTACCTAGCGCAGCGGGATCTGTTCTACGAGCGGCGGCGCCGCTACTACTTCAACCAGAACAAGCCAGTGGATCGCATTGTCAGCATTGACGAGATGGGGCAGGCCGTGCTGAGCGTGCTGGTGCAGACGCCTCACATCGCCCGTGTCAGCCCTGGCAAGATCTTTGATCCGGAGATCTATGAGAAGGCGTTTCAGTCGTCTTGGGATCTAGCGACATATGGTGCATGCATCGACATCCTCAGGGCCGCTGGTGATTATCTACTCATCAAGGAGGGGCTCAGTGCGGTCGACGACTATCGCTATCACTTAGCAATGTTGCTTGGCATGGCGCTAACGGGCGAGGAGCAGCCAGGCCCGAAGGATGTCGCGCATGTTCTCGACAAGAGCTTCCCCAACACTACGGCACACGAGCTGGTTGCCTTGATCAAGGATGAGTACGCCAAGGCGGATCGGGCACGGAAGATCCGAATGTACGACCGCCTCGCCAAGAGTGAGCACGTCACCACCCAAATCATTGAACGGGGTCGTAAATATCTCCGTGGTATGTCACCCGCAGGCGATGGCCGCAGGTCTCGTCGCCCCAGCAAGCGCGCCGCGTCGACTTCGTGACCCCGATGTAGGCTGAGTCTGGCCCAGAGGCCAGCCATCACTCCAGAAGAGCCGCACCCCTCCGTGGGTCCAGCCCTGTTACTGAATGCTTGCGGTCGACTACTGTAGATGCGGCCGGATGGTGGGGAGGCAAGGTTTGGGGCAGCGGCGATGCTCATCAGGAGTCTTGCAACTGTCCCTCCTGGTCGTGGCAGTGTTCCTCGAACTGGCGACCAACATCCTCGCCAACGACGACAGCTCATGGTTCGTCGGGCTGATGAAGACGATTGCAGGGCCAGCGCTGGTCATCTTGCTGGCCGGCCTGCTCCTGGGAAACGCGGTCGTCTTCTGGTGGGAGAACCCGCGCAGTAGGCGGCCGACGTGGAGCGCGGACCGTTCGCCGTACCCGGGGCTTGCGGCCTTCCAGGAGGAAGATGCAGCGGTCTTCTTTGGCCGTGAAGCGCAGGTCTCGGATCTCGTAGGCCGGCTGCACGCCCTTGGCGCCGAAGGATCCTCCCGGTTTGTATGCGTCACGGGGGCGTCCGGCAGTGGGAAGTCCTCTCTGGTGCACGCGGGTGTAGTGCCGCGCCTGCGGCGTCATCGGTGGCATGTCCTGCCGACCGTTGCCCCGGCCGGAGAACCGCTGGCCAGGATGGTGTCGATGGCAGCAGATCTATCCGGTAGTGACCGAGTGGCACTGCTGCGGGAGTTGCGTTCCCGACCAGACGGCCTTGCCCAGGCACTGGCGAGGTGGCGGGTCAGCAGCGGCAACCGATTCGGCCGGGTGCTGCTGGTCATCGATCAGATCGAGGAACTCATCACCCTCTCCGGACCCACCGAGCGGGAACTGTTCCTCAGTCGGATCGCGTCCGCGCTGGCTGCGGACCGGCGGCTGTGGGTGCTGGCCACGCTGCGGGTCGAGTTCTTGTCGGATGTCCTCGTCGGCGAACACGCGTCGCTGTTCGCGGCGCCGGTGGCGTTGGGCACCGTGCGTCCCGTCGACCTGGTGGCGGTGATCGAGCAGCCGGCCAGGCTCGCGGGGATGAGCTTTGAGCCCGGACTGGTCGACGAGATCGTCGAAGACACCGGAACAGCGGACGCGCTGCCGCTGCTGGCGTACCTGTTACAGGAGCTTTATCTTGCAACCGGCCCGGATCGGGTGGCAACCCGGCGGGCGTACGATGAGTTGGGCGGGGTCGCTGGGGCTCTGGCCCGGCAGGCAGACACGGTCCTCGCCGAGCTGCGCGGCTACCACGAGCCAGAGGCGATTCTCTCCACCCTGCTTCGCCTGGTGGCAATGGAAGGCCCAGAGCCGACGCGGCGCAGAGTGCCGACAACCGAACTCTCCGCCGACGAACGACGGATCGTGCAGGTGTTCACCGATGCGCGGCTGCTGACCACCGACGTCTCCGACGGCGTGCCGATTGTGCAGGTCGCCCACGAGGCGCTGTTCCGACAGTGGCCGCCGTTGCGCCAGCAGGTCGCCGCGCGGGCGGAGGCGCTGAAGCGGCGGACGGAACTGGACCGCTGGGCGGGCGACTGGCTGCGGTCCGGGCGTAGCCCGGACTATCTGCTCACCGGCGCCCGGCTTGAGCTGGCAGGGCAGTGGTTGGAGGCGATGGTCTCCGCCGGCCAGGACTCGCCGCGCGCCCGCGCACTTGTGGAGGCATCGCAGGCGCGGGACACCGCGTTTCTCCGCCGCGTCTCCGAGTCGGTCGGCAGGTACGCGATGACCAACATCGACCGATATCCGGAGCTGGCGATCCTGCTCACCTCGGCCGCGCTCGTCGAGTGCCCGCCCACGCCGATCGCCCGCCATGCGCTGATGGCGGCTCTGGCGTTCAGCCATGGTGAGGCCGTGCTCGCCGGCCACACCGACGCGGTGCGCGGCGTCGCCTGGTCTCCCGACGGGCGGCACGTGGCGACCGCCTCGCGGGATGGCACGGCACGGATCTGGCACACCGATGGCGAAACGGTGCTGCGCGTGCTGCGCGGGCACACCGGGATGGTGGAGGCCGTCGCCTGGTCACCGGATGCGACGAAGGTCGCGACGGCGTCCCGGGATGCCACGGTCAGGGTCTGGAACGTGGAAACCGGGGCCGAGATCGAGGTGTTGGAGTGCGGTGACTCCGCCCGAGGGGTGGCGTGGTCGCCGGACGGAACACTGCTTGCTGGTACAAGCCGCGATCACGCCGTCCGACTGTGGGACACCGCCTCCTGGCAACCTCGGACCGCGCTGACCGGCCACGATGGCGACGTCTGGGGTGTCCACTGGGCTCCGGACTCCACCCGCCTCGCCACTGCCTCCCATGACCGCACTGTGATCGTGTGGGACGTGGTTACTGGTCGTCCGGACGTCAGGTTGAGCGGGCACCAGGACTTCGTCGAAGCGGTGGCATGGTCGCCGGATGGGCAGCGGATCGCGACCGGCTCGGGAGACCAGACGGTCCGGTTCTGGGACGCGTGCACCGGTGACCAGCACACCTCCATCGGTGGCTACCGCGACCCCATCTGGTCGATCACGTGGACGCCGGATGGAGAACGGATCGTGTTCGGCAGCGGCGACGGCACGGCCCGAGTGTGGGACGTGCACCAGTCGCGAGAGATCGCCGCGCTGCGTGGTCACTCGCAGACCCTCTGGTGTGTGGCGGTTTCCCCGGACGGCCGACGCGTCCTCACCGGCTCCGGCGACAGCACCGCTCGGCTCTGGTCCGTGTATCCACCAGGGGCGGAGCGGGCGATCCTGGCCGACCATCGTGACCGCGTCACCGCCGTGTCGGTGTCGAATGCAGGCGTGGTGGTGACAGGTTCGTCTGACGCGACCGTGCGCCGCTGGACGCCCTTCACGCCCGGCCGGTCAACCGTCGCGATGGGGGCGCCCGTCGTCGCGGTGGCGCTGCCCCCGGGCGCCGACACCGCGGCCGTGGCCTTGCAGGACGGCTCAGTGCGCCTCGTCGAAGCCGATGGTGAGAACGTGCTGCTCACCGACGGTCTGGAGTACGAGTCGCTCGCCTGGTCACCGGACGGGACGAGGCTCGCCGCTGGCGGCAAAGACAACGCCATCCATCTCTTCGACGCACGCACGCGAACCGTTGCCGGCACCCTTCGGGGCCACACGGACTGGGTCGGGTCGTTGGCCTTCTCGCCCAGCGGTCGCTACCTGGCATCAGGCTCTGATGACCGCATCGTGCGAGTGTGGGACATGGAAAACCCGGGCAACGTGATCGTCTTGGCCGGGCACCAGAACTATGTCGATGGCGTGTGCTGGGCGCCCGACGAACAGTCCCTTGCCAGTTGCTCGGCAGACTGGACCATCCGCGTCTGGGATCTCTCCGCAGGCACCTGCGCCCAGGTCCTCACCGGGCACGAACGCCGGGTGCGAGATGTCGCCTGGTCCCCCGATGGTCGCTGGCTCGCCTCCGGGTCCGACGACCGCACCGTCCGCCTCTGGGAGCACGACCACCAGTTCCGGTCCGAGATCATCGGGGTGCATCGCGACGCCGTCACCAGCATCGCCTGGATGCCGGACGGCGAACATGTGGTCACCGGATCCGCCGACGCATCCGCCCGCATCTGGGCGGTCGAGGTCGATTCACAGGAACTTGCGGCCACCGCGCGTGCCCGGGTGTTCCGGGGCCTGACGGCCGACGAGCGCCGTGCGCATCTGCTGCCCGTCCAGCACGAGTAGGGATCTACAGCACTGTCTCTACCTGGCGGACCTGCTCAGCGAGCAAGAACTGCGATGGATCGAGGTCCATAGCCTTCCGTTGCGGCGACGCCCAGTAGCGGGCGTTGGCCTCCTCGAACGAGTCGTCCCCGTCGTAGGAGATCACCCAAATGTGCTCGCTGCGCTCCCGGTCGACCCAGGAGCCGGAGATCTCGAATCCGAACTGCCGGCGTAGCGGCACCACCAACGTACGCCACTTGGCTACCCACTCGTCCAACCGCTCAGGTCGCACCGTGTAGATGCGGACGTGGGTGCTTCTCACCATGTACTCTCCCGATACGAGTACCTCACCGGACCAGCCTTGCCGTGCAGGATCGCCAGCACCCGCAACCCCGAGGTCGAACCCTACGCTGCTGTGTCGATTCGCTGAGCCAAGCGCTGCCATCAGCGGCTGCCGGCTACGCTAGCCGGTGGCCACTCTAGTCCCCTCCGCGTCGAACGCCCTGGGTACGTTTATCGACTGGCTTCCTCTCTTACCGGATTGAATGCGCTGGATAGTCGCAACAAGCTTGATGAATGAACGGCGACCGACGGATTCGGGAGGTGGCGCGACGCTACAACTGGGCCCTACTCGCAGAATCCTTGGGAAGTACGTCGACACCTTCAACGAGCACTTGAACCGAATGCCTGTCGCTTACTAGGGCAGCTTCATCTGACATGGCACGCCAGCGTTTTCGCATGGCCGACGTGTCCGAGTCTCTTACAGCTAGGTAGATAGCGCGCCGTACTTGCTGGCTGTTCATGTAGATGGGCGTCTGAGTCTGAAGACCATGCCAAAATTTGCCACTCGTCAGTCTCTTCATCTCCACGATCACCCGCATGCGTCGGTCACCGCTAAAGGTAAAGTCGACTGGACCCCTTCCAGTCTCGACCTCTCGGTCCACCTGTATACCCGCCATCTCGCAATAGCTATCGATGACGGCGAGGAAAAGAAGTTGCATGGACGGCTCGGGAATGGCGTTCTCGTAAGTTGCGTCTTGCCAAAAGACCCGCCACCCACCTTTCTTCTCCGCCCAATGACGGAACTTTTCGACCCCGAACCGAACGAACTCAATGAGGTCCTCCTCGGTTCGAACTGGAGGGAAGCCAGTGAATGGCTCAGCGTCCAAAGCCTGACTGGCGGCTCGCCGCCATTTGACGAGCAGTTTTGGGTCATGCAGGACGTCGTACGGATCGGGGATTGTTGAAGACGCTTTGCTTCGGATCCAAGCACGTAACGCCTGAGGATTTTGTCTGGCAAGTGCGACGATCTCCGACTTCTTGATGTTCCGTGAAATCTCGATGTTCAGGTCATCGCGAATGGAATCCTCATCCACCCAGTCCCAGCCATTTAAGGTGGGGAGTTCGCGGAGAAAACGCTTCGGGACCAGAATGATTGCTTTGTCCTTCTGATCTACCGGCAGTATATGTGTCGCTGGCATCCATCGTCGGCGCTGCTCGTCGAACTTGCTGTGGGGAACTCTTACTTCGTGCATCTCAATGCCGAGGCTGTGGCAGATATGTTGCGTGTACTGAATGAACTCGGGCTTCAAGAGATTGCACGCCAGGTCCGAAATTCGGTCTTTGTCGATACCTTCTACGAGTATACCTAGCTCTTCGAAGTGCTCGATATCGCTCAGGCCGCGCTTGATCGCCTCTCCCATCGCCTCCACTATTTGTGCGGCCAGCCACTTCCCTGAGCCGCTACCGTCGACTCCCTTCTTGGTTGCAAACCCGAGCCGGAACTCCTTCGGCTCCTTGGACTCCATGAGGATAAGAACCCGCTTGTAATACTGATGCTGCCGATTCATCCCGGTCTGGGCGAGTAGCTCGAGTGCGTCTTGGAAATGCCCGATAAGGCGATCATGCGACTTGCGCCACTTCTCCTCAGTGTCACTGAAGAGAAGGAACGGATCGACGAAGAGCAGGGTATCGCGCTCCAGCGTAGGATCGAACCAGTCGTGCTGGTCCGGGTCCGCGATGCCGAAGTAGTCGCTGAAGTACATCCCGGCCTCGCTTTCGGTGCGCGTGAGATCACGCTAAGCGGTTCTTGTCGGCTCCGTCACTATCCCGATGGCTCCTATCGGTTGGCCATTCAGGCAGTCGCCTGCGGTCTTGAGGCGGTCAGCGCAGGCGAGCGAGATGCCGCATCCTCATTTGCCGCCTGATGGCACGCTGATACCAATCTCGCCGGGAGCGGATGCTGCTCGCAGCCTGCGGCTGTGGTTCGGCTTCTGTCCATGAGCGGACGTCAGCCTCCGAACGAGCATTCGGCGCTGCCGCTGCAGGCGGGATCCTTCGGCTCAGGCCCTGCCGCTCAGCGCGCCGTGAGTCGGCGACCGTTAGTGAAGCTTGCCCAGGCGTGCGGGGTGAACCGGAGCACCGGCCCTGTCGGATCCTTCGAGTCCCTGACCCCGACGGTCCCAGCCAGGTCGGCGACCTCGACACAGTTTGAGCCGTTCGGGCTACTGCGGCTGCTCTTGCACCAGGCGACGGGCTTCCGGTCGGGGGCGGTCATCGATCGTCTCCTTGCAGGGCTACTTGGGATAGTCATCCACGACCCGAGCCAGGAACTCACCCGAGCGGTCGGGATCGAGCGCCTTCGCCCGTAGGTGGTCGAAGCTGAGTCTATACCGGGCCACCTGCGACTCCTTGTCCATGAGGAGCGTGCTCGTATCGTTCTCGACGTAAACGAGAGTGGGGTCGAGCGCCTCATCGTCGTAGCCCAGGATCGTGAACGGCCCGCTCATGGCAGCGTGGGCTCCGGCAGTGAACGGCAACACCTGCAACACGATTGATGGGTTCGCGCACCCCTCGATGAGACGGGCGACCTGTGCGCGCATCACGCTCGGTCCTCCGACCACTCGCCGGACCACCGCCTCGTCCAGCACGATCCAGAGATTCGGCGGCACGTCTCGGGAGAAGAGCGCCTTGCGTGCCAGTCGGGCGGCGACGATCCGATCGGCTTCGTCCTCGTCGGCGGTTGTCCGTCCGGCCTGGATGGTCGCCCGGATGTACTCCTCGGTCTGCAACAGGCCCGGAACGAGGAGGCTCTCGTATGAGCTGATCGACGAAGCCTCGGCCTCGAAGCCCACGTAGGCGTCAGGCAGCACATCACCATACGCGTTCCACCAGCCCTTCTGACGCGCCTGCCGGGCCAGACTGGCGATCGATGCCTGCTCCTCCTCGGTAGCTTTGTAGAGGGTCAGCAGGTCTTGGACATCCTTCTGTGTGACGCGGGAGTGGCCCTGCTCGATCCGGATCACCTTGGTTCGATGCCAGCCGAGGTCGGCGGCCACGTCCTCGGCGATCAAACCAGCGTGGTCACGGAGCCGCCGCAACTCCCGTCTGAGTCTGCGAGCCCTGATGGTCGGGCTGGGAATCTGCGCCACCACTCACCCCTTCCGGCAACCAACGCTGATGATTGCTTCATCGCAGTACCGAGTCAACTCTCGCCGAGTTTCGAAAAAGTTCTCTGCTGATGCGACGTTGCAAAACACGGGCGCCTCGTCCATGCTCTCTGTAGTGCACCGTTCACCCACGACGATCAACGCCTGGAGGTCTACGTGACGCAGAACAGTTCGCCGCACTGGGACCGGTCGCGTCGCGAGCGGACCCCACCCGAGGACCCCCACCCCGACCCGGCCGCCGACACCGCACCCTCCGACTCGTACGCCGATCTCTTCGCGGTCCTCGACCGGGCCGACGTCTCCGAGGCCGTCCGCGCGGCCCTCGCCCACGCCCTCAACCCATCCACCCCGCCCGACCTACCAACCGACCCCGACGCACACCGCCGCCTCCACGCCGCCCGCGAGACCAGCCCCAACCTGCGCCTCCGCTCCCTCGGCCGGACCACCGAACCCCGCCGCCGCTACACCCTGCACGTCACCTTCCCGGCCCACGGCCTGCTCGCCGCCCGCAGCAAAGCAGCCGCCTACACCGAGGCGCTCCTCCTGCTCCGCCCCGAGCTGACCGCCGCCCCCGCCCTGCTGTCCCGCGCCGACCAGTGGAACCACCACGAGCCGGTCACCTGCGGTCGCCCGGGACCCGACGGCGAGGTCTGTGTCCGGGCCGCCGACCATCCCGGCTGCCACTGGGACAGCGTCCTCGGCGGCTCCTGCTGGCGCATCGACAACACGAGCATCGAAAAGCCGACCGGTTCGGCCAGCTACTGCGACCGGACGGAGGATCGGTGAGCCGGCCGGCCCGGGGCGGGACCCTTCCGCCGTACCCCCGGGTCTGTCCCTGCCGGCACTGCGGCCTGGCTGTGCTGCGCGACAACGACGACAACTGGATCCACGCCAGCCTCTCCTACGCCTGCCGGGACCGCTGGGGCCGCGCCTACGGCACCACCGCCGAACCGACCCCGCCGGGCCTGGTCCGGGCCGCCGCGACAGGGCGTCCCGGACCCGAGTCCGGGTCACTGGCCTGGGGTGACGGTTCCGATACGGTGTAGCCATGCCGGAGCAGACCCCCCCACCGCTGCTGCGCGACGTCATCGTCATCCCGGAGTCGCCGTCCGCGAGCGACCTGGTGCTCCGGCTCGCCGACGGCATCACCGACGCCGAGGCGACCTTCAAGGAGTACGTCATCCCGCCCCGCCTGGTCGACAACTTCGACCAGGCGCTCCGGCTGATCCAGAACGCGCTCACCACCGGGGTTTCCCGGGCCGCCTACCTGCACGGCTCGTTCGGCTCCGGCAAGTCACACTTCATGGCAGCCTTGCACGCCCTGCTGCGCGGCGAGCACGCCGCGCGCCGCCGGGAAGAGTTCGCCCCGCTGCTGGCCCGGCACGACGGCTGGCTGGACGGCCGGCGATTCCTGCTCGTGCCCTATCACATGATGGGGGCGAAGTCGCTTGAGCAGCGGGTCCTCGGCGGCTATGTCGAGTATGTCCGCAGGCTGCACCCGGAGGCCCGGATCCCGGCGGTGCACCGCACCGACGCGCTGCTCGACCAGAGCCAGCACCTGCGCGCCCAGATCGGCGACCAGGCGTTCATCGCCGGCCTGCCCGGCGGCGAGGAGGAAGACGACTGGGGCGACACCGACGGCTGGACCAGCGAGAAGCTGGACGCCGCCTTCGCCGCCGCCCCCGAGGACAGCATCCGCCGCGACCTGGTCAACGACCTGCTCAGCACCTGGCAGCAGGGATTTTTCCGGAACGCTCTCGAAGACAAGGAGGGCTTCGTCTCCCTCGACCGGGGGCTCACCGAGATCGCCGCGCACGCCAGGGAGCTGGGTTACGACGGCCTCGTGCTCTTCCTCGACGAGCTGATCCTCTGGCTCGCCAACAGCATCGGCGACCAGCGCTTCGTCGCCCGCGAGATCCAGAAGATCACCAACTTCGTGGAGGGCTCGGAGGCGAGCCGCCCGATCCCGATCGTCACCTTCATCGCGCGCCAGCGCGACCTGCGGGAACTCGTCGGCGAGGACGTCACCGGTGCGCACGACCTCGCCTTCCACGACACCCTCAACCTGGCCAGCGGCCGGTTCGACGTGATCAACCTGGAGGACCGGAACCTGCCGGAGATCACCCGGGCCCGGGTGCTCAAGCGGGTCGGCGAGGACGAGAAGAAGCACGCCCCCGCCGAGGCGGCGATAAACGAGGCGTTCGAGCGGATCACCCGGGTCCGCTCCGACGTCTGGGACGTACTGCTCGGCACCGACACCGGCAGCGGCGCCGACCTCGACTCCTTCCGGCTCAGCTATCCGTTCAGCCCCGCCTTCCTCTCCACGCTGGTCTACGTCTCCAGCGCCCTGCAACGCTCCCGCACCGGCCTCAAACTGATGCGGCAGATGCTTGTCGACCGCCGCGACGAGCTACGGCTCGGCCAACTCATCCCGCTCGGCGACCTCTACGACGTGCTCAGCCGGGGCGGCGACCAGCCGTTCACCGAGCGGCTCAAGGTCGAGTTCGAGACCGCGCAGAAGCTCTACCAGAACCGGCTGCGGCCACACCTGATGGCCGAGCACGGCGTCAGCGACGACGACCTCGAACGCGCCCGGCGCGGCGAGCCGCTCGACCGGGCGCTCGCCGCCCGGGTCCGCGCCTTCACCGGCGACGACCGGATCGTCAAGACCCTGCTGCTGGCCGCCCTCGCCCCCTCGGTGCCAGCGTTGCACAACCTCACCCCGCGCAAGCTCTCCGCGCTCAACCACGGCAGCATCACCAGCCCGATCCCCGGCGGCGAGGTCGGCCTGATCGGCCGGAAGATCGAGCAGTGGGCCGCCCGGTTCGGCGAGATCAAGATGCTCGACGGTGACGGGGTACGCCTCGAACTCGTCGGCGTCGACGTCGGCAGCGTGCTCAACAACGCCCGGCACCTCGACTCCGACGGCGGCCGGCAGAACATGGTCAAACGGCTGCTCTGGGAAGAACTCGGCATCACCGCCACCGACGGCTACTTCGACCAGGCGCACCTGGTCTGGCGGGGCAGCCGGCGCGGCATCGAGGTCGTCTACGGCAACATCCGCGACCCCGACGAACTGCGCGAGGACGCCTTCCACCCGTTCACCCCGCAGACCTGGCGGCTGATCGTCGACTACCCCTTCGACGAGGGCACGCACAGCCCGGCCGAGGACCGCAACCGGGTGCTCGGGTTCAGCTTCACCGCGCGTACCGTCTGCTGGATCCCGGCCACCCTCACCACCAGCCGGCAGCACGACCTCGGCCGGCTCGTGCTGCTCGACGCCCTGCTCAGCGGTCCGCAGGCGGCGCAGCGCTTCGAGACCGCCGCCCGGCACCTCAGCGAGGACGACCGGCGCCGGGCCCACGCCACCCTCACCAACCAGCGCGACGCACTGCTGGTCGCGATGAAAGGTGTGCTGCGCCAGGCGTACGGGGTGGCGAACAAGCAGGCCGCGGACGTGCTCACCACCTACACCGACCACCTGCTCAGCCTCAGCGACCCGCGCGAGCTGACCCTGCCGGTCGGCGCGAAGCTGAGCGCGGTGCTGCCCTGGCTCGCCGACCAGATGCTCTCCGCGCAGTATCCGGCACACCCGGACTTCGACCCGGACCGGCGCGGCGAACCGCTGCGGGTCACCGACCTCAAGACCGCCCTGGAGTACGTCCGCCGGGCCGTCGAGTCCGGCGAGGACCGCACCGAGGTCGACAAGAAGGACCGGACCGTCGTACGCCGCGTCGTCAACCCGCTCGGCCTCGGCGTGATGCACGAGGCGGCGGTCGTGCTCGGCCGGGACTGGGTCGAGCACTTCCAGCGCAGGGCCAACCAGGAGGCGATCGGCGGGGACCTGCGCGTCGCCGACCTGCTGCGCTGGCTCGACGAGCCGCAGCCGCGCGGCCTCGAACCGGCGGTGGCCCAGCTCGTGCTGGCCGCCTTCGCCGAGCAGACCGACCGGACCTGGGTCCGGCACGGCGCGATCCTGACCCCGCAACCCGAACTCACCGCGATCAACGGCGAGCTGGCGCTGCGTACCCCGGAACGGCCGGCCGAGGACGACTGGACCGAGGCCCGGGAGCGGGCCATGCACCTCTTCGGCTTCATGGGGCCGACCCTGGCCCGGGGGCGGCTCGTCGCGATGTTCGTGCAGGACCTCTCCCGGCAGGCGCGGCAGCACCGGGAGGCCGCGCACCGCCTCGTCGACGAGCTGGAACGGCGCGCCGACCGGCTCGGCCTCGACCCGGCCGCCACCGCCGGCCGGCTGCACACCGCGTACGCGGCCCGGGACCTGCTCGACGGCCTGGACAGCCGGCACCGGGACATCGACATCATCACCCAGCTCGCCCGGACCGACCTGGGCGGGCCGGCACAGCGGGCCGGGCGGAGCATCCGGAGCGCCGACGACATCGTCCAGGCCCTCCGGAACACCTCCTGGGACACCTTCGACCTCCTCGACGACCTCGCCGAGCCGTGGGCGGCCGAGGCGGCGGAGATCCTGTCGGCGCTGCGCCGGGCCGCCAACGACGACGAGCTGACCACCCCGCTCGCGGCGGCGCTGAGCCGGGCCCGCAGCCGCAGCACCGACCTGCTCCGCCGGGTCACCCGCAGCCAGCCCCGCCCGGCGACGCCCGACGTGACGCCCGGGGTGACCGTTGCGCCGGCCCGGGAGCCGGTGATGGCGGCCGACCGTGCGGTGCGCGACACCGGCCCGACCGAGCAGGGCAGCGTGCTGCTCGACGGCGACGACCTGACCGAGCTGGTCGAGACGCTCCGCAAGGTCGCCGGCCGCCACCCCGGCAGCCGGATAGAGGTCGTCTGGCGGGTACGCCGGTGACCGTCACCGCATCGTCCCACCGGGCGCTGCCGGTCAACCCCCGCACCCTCGCCCAGCGGATCAGACCCCGGCTCCGCAACCAGCGCACCGGCAACGGCTTGCCCCGGGTGCTGCTGGTCGAGGCGGTGCCGGAGTGGCCGTACGACCCGATCCTGACCGTCGACGACAAGCTCCAGGTCCGGGTCGTCGCCTGCCGCTCCGTCCTGGCCGTCTGGGAGCAGGTCGCCGACGCGCACGACCTGCCCACCGTGCTGCTCACCGACCTCTCCGAGCAGGATCTCGGGATCGGCATCCTCAGCCGGGTGCACCAGCACCGGATCATCGACATGAAGCCGTGGACGCTGATCAGGGAGGCGTTCGGCGCCCGGCAGTCGGACTCCCGGCTGGAGGACCTGCCCTGGGCCGGGCGCGCGCTGCTGGAGGCCACCCCGCCCGGCGGCTGGCCGCAGCTTCCCGGGATCGTCCTGCAACGCGACACCGCCCTGCGCCACCTGACCGTCGAACGGTTCCAGCTCGGCCGGCTCGGCACCGCCGCCGAGGACATCGACCCGGCGACCCTGCTGCGCTGGAGCGCCCTGCCGGCCGCGCCGCAGGCCCTGAGCGCGCTCTCCGCGGCGGAACGGGTCGGGCTGCTCGGCTGGCTCGGCGACGAGTTCGGGCCGGCGCTGCGGATGCTGGCCGCACTGCACGACGTCGGGCACGTCACCGACACCCTGCCGCTCGGACTGGTCTGCGGGGCTCTCTGGGCCGCCGACGACCCGGAGAGCCTGCGCGCCCAGGGCCGGGTCGAGCAGTACCTCGGCGGGATCCACCTCGACCGGGACGTCGTCGCCGCCTTCGCCGCCGCCGCCCACGAGACCATGCTCGGCCTGCTCTCCGACGGCGCCGCCCTCACCGGCCACACCGGGCGCGACCCGCGTCAGCCCGGCCACACCGGCCGCACCGGGCGCGACCCGCGCCAACCTGGCCACACCGGTCGCGCCGGGCGCGACCCGCGCCAGCCCGGCCACCCCGAGGCTGACCCCCGCCAGCCCGGCCACACCGGGCTCGACCCGCGCCAGCTCGGTTACACCGTGCTCGACCGGGCCGAGGAACTGCTGCTCGGCTTCGCCGCGACCGGCGCCGCCCGGCACAGCGACATCCTCCGCGCCAGCTTCACCCACCGGCTCGGCGAGGTCGCCCGCGCCCTCGGCGACACCGTCACCCGCCGCCAGGTGCTGCCGGAGACACTGCCGGCCGCCGCCGAGGCGGTCGCGCGGCTGGCCGCACACCGCCTCGCGGCGCACTACCCGCACCGGGTCGAGCGGGCCGAGATGGCGCTGCGGCTCGCCCGCTGGCTCGCCGAGCCGGCCGCACCGCCGCCCGGCGTCGCCGAGGGAATCGGCCGGCAGGTCGCGCAGTGGTCCTGGGTCGACCTCGCACTCGAACACGTCTGGACCGGTGAGGATGCCCACGCCGAGCTGGCCGCGACCTACCGGCTGATCCATGACCAGGTGCGGCAGCGCCGCCGCGACCTGGACCGCGACTTCGCCGCCCGGCTGGCCGAGTGGACCGCCGCCGGTGGCGGGGGAACGGCGGAGCTGCTCACCGTCGAGACGGTGCTGTCCCGGGTCGTCGCCCCGGTGGTCCGCGAGGAGAACCGGCCGGTACTCGTCGTCGTGGTCGACGGGATGACCGCTGCCATCGCCGCCGACCTCGCCGACCAGCTCACCCGGCAGGGCTGGCTGGAGTACGACCCGCTGGCCGTCCGCCCCGGCCGGAAGGCCGACCCCCGGCGGCGCGGGGTCGTCGCGGCCCTGCCGACGGTGACGGCGGTGTCGCGTACGTCGCTGCTGGCCGGGGAGCTGCGCGCGGGCGGCCAGTCCGAGGAGCGGGCCGCGTTCGAACGTAACCCGCTCTGGCAGGGGCGGCCGGCGTCGCTGTTCCACAAGAGCACCCTGACCGGCGACGCGGGCGAGGTGCTCAGCGACAAACTGATCCAGGCGCTCGGCGACCCGGGCACCGTCGTCGGCGTCGTCGTCAACACCGTCGACGACGCGCTCCGGTACGGCCGGGAGAGCGCCGACGCCGGCTGGCGGCTCGACAACCTCGGTGCGCTGCGCGCCCTGCTCGACTACGCCCGCTACCAGGGCCGGGCGGTGATCGTCACCAGCGACCACGGGCACGTGCTGGACCGCGACACCAGCGCCCGGCCGATCGCCGCCGACCCGGCGTCGGCCCGGCACCGCACCGATCCGGCCCCGGCCGGCGACGGCGAGGTCGCACTCGCCGGCCCCCGGGTGGTCGCCGACGGCGGGCGGGTCGTCGCGCTCTGGGACCCGCAGCTGCGCTACCTGCCCCGGCAGGCCGGCTACCACGGCGGCGCCTCGCTGGCCGAGGTGACCGTGCCGCTGCTCGCCCTGCTGCCGCTCGGCGCGGCGGCCCCGCCCGGCTGGCGCCTGCTCGGCCCGCAGCAGCCGGCATGGTGGACGGCGGCCACGCCGGACGGCACCGTGCCGGGTCAGGCGCTGCCGGCGGCCCCGACGTCGCCCGCCGGGCGGGCGACAGCGGCGACCGGGCGCGGGACGCCGCCGACCCGGCGGGAGCGGTCCGGGGCGCGGCGGAGTGTGCCGGCTCCCGAGCCGGGCAGCACGCTCTTCGACCTGCCCGCCGTCGAGGAGGTGACCGGGACCGCCCCGCCAGGCGGCGGGGCGGCACCGCAGCGGGCCGAGGGGCCCGGGGCGCTTGTCGACGCGCTGCTTGGATCGGAGATGTTCGAGGCACAGCACTCGCTGACACCCCGAAAGGTGCCGATCGGCAAGATCCGGGGAGCCCTGACGGCGCTGCTGGACGCCAACGGGGTGCTGCCGGCCGTACTCGTCGCGGAGAAGGCCGGCGAGCAGCCCGCACGGGCCACCGGATTCGTCACCACGCTCCAGCGGATCTTCAACGTCGACAACTTTCCCGTGCTCTCGCTTGTCGACGACGGGCGTACCGTCCGGCTGGACCTGGCGCTGCTGCGCGAGCAGTTCCAACTGCCGCCGTCGTCGGCGGGGCGGCGGTCGTGAGCGGCACCGGGATCGGCGGCGGGGTCAGCAGTGCGCGGCGTCGCCAGGTGCTGGACGCGCTGCGGCGCGGCGCCGTACCCGAAACCGGCCTGGACCTGCTCGCCGTCGGCCTGGACCGGTTCGCCGCCGCCGTCGCCGAGGAGATCGACACGGTACGCACCGGCGGCGCCGTCTTCAAAGCCATCCGGGGCGAGTACGGCTCCGGCAAGACCTTCTTCGCCCGCTGGCTCGCCGAGCAGGCCAAGCGGGCCAACCTCGCCACCGCCGAGGTGCAGATCTCGGAGAACGAGACCCCGCTGCACCGGCTGGAGACCGTCTACCGGCGGCTCACCGAACGGCTGAGCACCGCCACCTTCCCGCCCAGCGCGCTGCGCCCCGTCGTCGACGCCTGGTTCTATGCCCTGGAGGACGACGTCCTCGGCAGCGGGACGGTGGACCCGGCCGACCAGGCGGCGGTGGACCGGGCCGTCGAGGACCTGCTCGGCCAGCGGCTCGGCGTCGTCGGCCGGACCGCGCCGACCTTCGCCAACGCGCTCCGGGGCTATCGGGCCGCCGTCGCCGCCGGTGACCCGGCCGGGGCCGACGCCGTGCTCGCCTGGCTGGGCGGGCAGCCGCACGTCTCGGCGGCGGCCCGCCGGCACGCCGGCATCCGGGGCGACCTTGACCACTTCGGCGCGCTCGGCTTCCTGCAGGGGCTGCTGGCGGTGCTCCGCGACTGCGGATATCCGGGCCTGCTGCTGGTGCTGGACGAGGTGGAGACCCTGCAACGGGTCCGCTCCGACGCCCGCGACAAGGCGCTCAACGCGCTCCGGCAACTCGTCGACGAGGTGCACTCCGGCCGCTTCCCCGGGCTGTACCTGGTGATCACCGGCACCCCGGCCTTCTACGACGGGCCGCAGGGTGTCGCCCGGCTGGCCCCGCTCGCCGGCCGGCTCGCCACCGACTTCCCGGCCGACCCGCGCTTCGACAACCCCCGGGCGGTGCAGTTGCGCCTGCCCGGCTTCACCGCCGACGCGCTCGTCGAACTCGGCGCCCGGGTACGCGACCTCTTCGCCGCCGGCAACCCGGCCCGGGACCGGCTGCTCCGGCTCGCCGACGACGCGTACCTGGCCGACCTGGCGACCGCGCTCGCCGGCCGGCTCGGCGGGAAGGTCGGGATCGCTCCCCGGCTCTACCTGAAGAAGCTGGTGGCCGGGGTGCTGGACCCGATCGAGCTGCACCCGGACTTCGACCCGCGCCGCGACTTCGCCCCCACCGTCGCCGACGCCGAACTGACCGAGGTGGAACGGAACGCCACCCGGGCCGACGAGATCGCCCTGGACCTGCCGTGACCGTCCTGGACCTGCCGTGACCGCGCTGGACCTGCCGTGACCGCGCTGGACCTGCCGTGACCGCTGGGCCTGCCGACGGCCAGGCGGCCGAGCGGCTCCACCCGGTGCTGCTGCACCACATCGTCAACACGCTCGGCTGGCGGCAGCTCCGCGAGTTGCAGGAGGCCGCGGTCGCGCCGCTGCTCGCCGGGGACGATGCCGTCCTGCTCGCCGCCACCGCCAGCGGCAAGACCGAGGCGGCGGTCTTCCCGCTGCTGTCCAGGATGGCCGGCGAGCAGTGGGCCGGCCTCTCCGTGCTCTACGTCTGCCCGCTGAAAGCGCTGCTGAACAACCTCGAACCCCGGCTCGCCGCCTACGGCTCGTGGCTCGGCCGCCGCGTCGCGGTGTGGCACGGCGACGTGACCGCCCCGACCCGGAAGGCGATCCTGCGCGACCGGCCCGACCTGCTGCTCACCACCCCGGAGTCGATCGAGGCGATGCTGGTCAGCGTGAACGTCGACCACGACCGGTTCTTCGCCGACCTGCGGGCGGTGGTCGTCGACGAGGTGCACGCCTTTGCCGGCGACGACCGGGGCTGGCACCTGCTCGCCGTACTCGAACGGCTCGGCCACGCGATCGGCCGGCCGCTGCAGCGGATCGGGCTCTCCGCGACCGTCGGCAACCCGGCGCAGCTGCTCGACTGGTTGCAGGGCGCGGCGGCGGGGCGCCGGCCGGGGCGGGTCGTGGCGCCGCACCTCGACCCGCCCGCGCCCGGGTCGACGGTGCCGGCCGCCACCACGCCCGGCACCGCGGTGCCGCCCGGAGAGATCGAGCTGGACTACGTCGGCTCGCTCGCGAACGCCGCGACGGTGATCGCGGCCCTGCACGGCGGCGAGAAGCGGCTCGTCTTCTGCGAGTCCCGCCAGGACGTGGAACAGCTCGGGCAGTTGCTCCGGGCAAAGGGTGTCAGCACGTTCCTCTCGCACGCCTCCCTCTCGCTCGACGAACGGCGGCGGGCGGAGCAGGCGTTCGCCGAGGCCCGGGACTGTGTCATCGTCTCCACCAGCACCCTCGAACTCGGCGTCGACGTCGGAGACCTCGACCGGGTCGTCCAGATCGGGGCGCCGCGCTCCGTCGCGTCGTTGCTGCAACGGCTCGGCCGCACCGGGCGGCGACCCGGCACCACCCGCAACTGCCTCTTCCTGACACCCGACCGGCCGAGCCTGCTCCGCGCCGCCGGCCTGCTGCTGCTCTGGGGACGCGGCTGGGTGGAGCCGGTGATCCCGCCGCCCGAGCCACGGCACATCGTCGCCCAGCAGATTCTGGCGCTCTGCCTGCAGGAGCGGCAGGTCGGCGGGCAGGTCTGGCCCGAGTGGTGGAACGGGCTCGAACCCTTCACCAGGACCGCCGCCGACGTGATCCTGCGCCATCTCGTCGACGAGGGCTACCTGCAGCGGGACGGCGACATGCTCTTCATCGGCCCGGAGGCGGAGCTGCGGTTCGGGCACCGCCACTTCATGGGCATGACGGCGGTCTTCACCGCGCCGCCCGAGTTCACGGTGCTGGCCGGGCGCACCGAACTCGGCCGGATCGACCCGAGCCTGCTGGCCGAACAGGTGCCGGGGCCACGCCGGCTCCTCCTCGGCGGTCGGAGCTGGCAGGTCACCTACATCGACTGGCACCGCCGCCGGTGCTTCGTCGAACCCGTCGACGGCGGCGGAAAGGCCCGCTGGACCAGCGCCGGCATCGCCGGGCTCTCATACGAGCTGAGCCGCGCGATGCGTGCGGTGGTGCTCGGGGCGGAACCACCGGTGGCTATCACCCGACGGGCCACCGACCAGCTCGGGGAACTCCGGGAGCAGCACCTGCCGGCCGCGCATCCGGGCGGGACGGTGGTCACCCGGCTCGCCTCGGGTGACGTGCGCTGGTGGACCTGGGCCGGCTTCCGCGCCAACGCCACCCTGACCAGCACACTGGCCGACCTCACCGATCCGATGCAGGACCACACCGACCTCTACCTCCGGCTGCGCCGGGACCTGACCCCCGCGCAGTGGCGGAGCGGGATCGCGGACGCCGCCGACCGGCTCTGCCTGCCGGAGGTCGACGAGAAGGCGCTGACCGGGCTCAAGTTCAACAGCGCGCTACCGCAGCGGCTCGCGCTCGCCACCCTGGCGACCCGGCTGGCCGACCTGCCGGCCGCGCGCGAGGTGCTGCGCGAGCCCAGCCGTTTCGTCGTCACCTGACGAGGGGCGCCCCCGCACCGGTGCGCCGGCCTGGCGGCCACCGCGGTTACCTGGCCGGGCTAACGTGACCGCATGAGTACCCGCGACGTGCCCGCCCAGATCGGCGACCTGCCGCCGATCGGTCGACCGGCCAACAGTGCCCTGCTCGACGCCGGCATCACGACGCTCGCGCAGGTGGCCACGCACAGCCGCCGGGATCTGCTGGCCCTGCACGGCGTCGGGCCGAAGGCGATCCGCATCCTGGACGCCGCGCTAGCGGAGCAGGGCCTCGCCTTCGTCGAGTGACGGCACACGGCAATCCGGCGGGCTCGTTGTCAGCGGCGGTCGTCGGCCGTGTCGACCTCCTGACGCACCTGGGCGGCAAGGGCGCTGAGGGCGGCGAAGTTGATGCTCCAGCCCATGCCGAAGGCGTGCGGCACCAGCAGTCGTGAGTCGTCCGGGTTCCACATCGACCGGCGCAGCTTCTCCGCCGTGGGCGGGCGGAAGTCGTAGGGTACGCCGACGACGTCGCCGTGCCAGGTGCGTTGCTCCGGCGGCTTGTCCAGTTCCTTGGCGACCGCGGCGCCCACCAGCGCACCCGCTGCCGCAGCGATCAGTTTGCTCGCGGTATGGCCCATGGCCCAAGGCTACGACCACCAGCGCCTCCACGCCGACCGGCAGAGGCGCACACTCATCACACCCGGGCTGTCCGACCGTGGCGGGTGGTGCCCGACAGGATCGGTGACCTGGACACCAGAGGCGTTATCGATGCCGGATAACGCCTCTGGTGTCCAGGTGACGGTCTCCACCGTGCATCGGCGTGCGGTGGCAGGGCTGCCGGAGGCGCAGGCGGGGCAGCTCGACAGTCTCTGTGGAGACAGACCGCCTCCCGGCCGCCGCGCCCATGCGGCCCGCTACCGTCGAGCTGGTCGTCGAGCTGGTCGTCGAGCTGGTCGTCGAACTGGTCGGGGCGCTGGTCGGGGCGCTGTCAGCGCACCCGCTGGGCTCCCGCCCCGGGAGTCACGGTGAAGGGGGTCGGTGCGCGGAAGCCGCGTTCGGCGTACGCCTCCGTCACCGCGGAGGCCACCGTGTCGGCCGCCGCCGCGTCGACCAGGGCGAGTACGCAGCCGCCGAAGCCGCCCCCGGTCATCCGGGCACCGTACGCCCCGGCGGCCAGGGCCGCCTCGACGGCGGTGTCCACCTCCGGGACGGTGATCTCGAAGTCGTCCCGCATCGAGGCGTGCGAGGCGGTCAGCAGCGGCCCGATCTCGGCGAGCCGGCCGGCGCGGAGCAGCTCGACGGTCTCCAGCACCCGCTGGTTCTCCGTCACCACGTGCCGCACCCGGCGGCGTACCGTCTCGTCGTCGAGCCGGGCCAGGGCGGCGTCGAGCTTGTCGGCGGCGACGTCCCGCAGCGCCGGCAGGCCGAGTGCGGCGGCGGCCGACTCGCAGGCGGCGCGGCGGGCGGCGTACTCGCCGCCGACGTGCCGGTGCGGCGCGTTGCTGTCGATCACCAGGATGGCGAGGCCGGCGGCGTCGAGGTCGAACGGCACCTGCTCGACGGCGAGGCTGCGGCAGTCGAGGAAGAGTGCATGTCCTGGCTGGCAGCGCAGTGACGCCGACTGGTCCATGATGCCGCAGGGCACCCCGGCGTAGTCGTTCTCGGCCCGCTGGGCCAGTGCCGGCCGGTCGGCGAGCGGCAGGTCCAGCTCGCCGAGGTCGACCAGTGCGGTGAGTACGGCGGACTCCAGCGCCGCCGAGGAGGAGAGCCCGGCCCCGAGCGGTACGTCGGAGGTGATCGCCAGCCGGGCGACGGGCACGTCGTGACCGGCCTCGCGCAGTGCCCAGACGACCCCGGCGACGTATGCCGCCCAGCCGGAGACCCGGCCCGGTTCGGCCGCGTCGGCCCGGCCGAACGAGATCCGTTCACCGGCCTGCTCGGACCAGACCGTCCAGCGCCGTCCCCGCTCCGGTGCGGCGGCGACCACGGTGCGCTGCGGCAGCGCGAAGGGCAGCACGAAACCGTCGTTGTAGTCGGTGTGTTCGCCGATCAGGTTGACCCGGCCGGGTGCCGCCCACACTCCGGCGGGCGGCTCGGCGTACTCGCTGGTGAAGCCGGCGGTGGCCCGGTCGGTGACCGATCCCGCCGGTCCGTCGGGGTGGCTGTTCATGCCGCCGCACCGCCGCCCAGGATCTGCTCCTGGTAGAAGGTCCAGGCGTCGGCGACGATCTCCGGCAGGCCCGGCTTGGCCGGGATCCAGCCCAGGTCGGCGCGGGCCCGCGCGGCGGAGGCGACAAGCGCGGCCGGGTCGCCGGAGCGGCGCGGTGCCATCTCCACCGGCAGCGGGTGCCCGGTCACCTCGCGGACCGCCTCCACCACCTGCCGGTTGGAGAAACCGTTGCCGTTGCCGAGGTTGTAGACGCGGTGCGCACCGGGCTGGGCCGCCGCCAGGGCGAGCAGGTGGGCCCGGGCCAGGTCCTCGACGTGGATGTAGTCGCGGACGCAGGTGCCGTCCTGCGTCGGGTAGTCGTCGCCGAAGAGTTGCAGCTTGTCGCGGCGGCCGGCGGCGACCTGGAGCGCGATCGGGATCAGGTGCGTCTCCGGGTCGTGCCGTTCGCCGAGCGCCACCCCGGGCCGCAGGTACGCCCCGGCGACGTTGAAGTAGCGCAGCGAGACCGCCGCGAGGCCGTGCGCGGTGGCCATCGAGGTGAGCGCCAGGTCGACGGCGAGCTTGGTGGCGCCGTACGTGTTGGTCGGCAGCGGAGCGGCGGTCTCCTCGATCGGCAGCTCGGTCGGGTTGCCGTAGACGGCGGCGGTGGAGGAGAAGACGAAGCGGGGCACCCGGGCGATCCGGGCGGCGTCGAGCAGCGCCAGCGAGCCGACGGTGTTGACCGCCCAGTAGCGCTCCGGCTCGACCATCGACTCGCCGGCGGCGATCAGCGCGGCGAAGTGCAGCACGCCGTCGAACCCGGCGTCCGGGGTGAGCACGGTGGCGGCCTCGGCGACGTCGGCCCGGACGAAGGTGGCCTCCGGGGCCAGCGCCTCGGCGTGTCCGGTACGCAGGTCGTCGAGGACCACCACCTCGTGTCCGGCGTCCAGCAGCAGCCGGGTGACGACGCTGCCGACGTAGCCGGCACCTCCGGTGACGAGCAGTTTCACGCCTGTGGCTCCTTCTGGCTCCGGTGCATCTTCGAGTGTCGCGCGGCGGACCACTGCAGGGCTCCTCGACCGCACGCCCCCAGCATTCCACCACGTTCTGCCAATTCTGCACAGAGTCGAACATCGGTCGGGGATGAAGCAGGTTGACAGATGCCCGCATTGTGCACGTGTGGTGTCTACCATCTCTGACATGCGGGACGGTGGCAGTACCGGGCCCCGGCGACGATCGCCGGGGCGTACTCGACGGCGACCGGGCCCGCTCGCGCGGGCCCTGGCCCGGCTCGTCGTACGGGCGGCGGACGGCTCGACCCGGCTGGTCACCGCGCTGCTCGGGGCCAGCCCGACGGCGGGTCGCGAGCAGATCAGCGAGGCGGAACTGCGCGACCTGGTCGCCGCGAACACCCGGCTCGACCCGGTGGAACGGCGGATCATCGACGAGGTACTCGTTGCCGGCGCCAGCCTGGTCCGGGAGGTGATGATGCCCCGGACCGAGGTGGTCTTCCTGGCCGCCGGACTGCCCCTGACGGAGGCGGCCCAACTCGTCCGGGTCGAGACGCACACCCGGTATCCGGTGGTCGACGGTACCTCCGACGACGTGATCGGCTTCGTGCACCTGCGCGACGTGCTGCTCCGCCCCGACGACGACGCCTGCGCCACCATCGGGGACCTCACCCGGGAGGTGAAGAAGATCCCGGCCAGCCTCCGGGTGCTGGCCGCGCTCACCGAGATGCGCCGGGAGCGCCACCACCTCGCGGTCGTCATCGACGAGTACGGCGGGACGGCCGGGATCGTCACCCTGGAGGACCTCATCGAGGAGCTGGTCGGCGAGATACACGACGAGTACGACACGGCACCCGACCCGGTGCCGGTCGGCGGGCCGACGGAGGTGGACGGCCGGCTCAACCTCGCCGACTTCGCCGAGCGGGCCGGCTTCGCGCTGCCACCGGGGCCGTACGAGACGGTCGGTGGGTTCGTGATGGCCGCCCTCGGACGGCTGCCGGTCCGAGGCGACGAGGTACGGGTGCCGGGTGTGCAGGCGGCTGGCGGCAGCGGCGGCGCCGGACGGTCGACGGGCGGGTTCCGCAACGGCGGCGATCCGGAGGACGGCTCCGGTGGTGGCGGTGGTGGCGGCTGGCTGCTGTTGGTGCTGGCGGTGGAGGGCCGGCGGGTGGCCCGGGTCGGCATCTCGGCGGCCCGGCCGTCGGAGCAGCAGGTGCCGGATCAGTTGACCTGGAGCTTGCGCCAGGTGGCGCCGTCTGCCGAGTAGGCGGCCCAGCCGGAGCCGAAGAGGTCGTACGCGACGTATCCGGCGGCGGTCCGGTCCAGCCGGCCGACGACGGGCAGGCTGCCGCCGGCCCGGCGGAAGGTCGCACCGTCGTCGTCGCTGACGTGGAGGTGCCGGTCGGTGCCGGCGACCAGTAGTCGGCCGTCCAGCAGTGGCACCACCGCCCCGGCGAAGCCGGCCGGTGCGCCGGCTCCGGCGGAGCGGGTCGGTGTGAAGGTGGCACCGCCGTCGCCGGAGTGCAGGAGCGCCAGCACCGTCGAGTCGGCGCCGAGCACCGTCGCGTACGCCTGGCTGCCCAGGCTGGTCACCTCGACCGTACGGGCCGCCGAGGCGGCTCCGGGCAGCCGCACCGTACGCCAGTGTTCTCCCCGGTCCCGGGTCACCGCCGCCGCCGGCGCACCGTCCCGGAAGCCGCCGACCCACCAGGCGCCGTCGGCGGTGGCGGCCGGGGCCACCCAGCAGACGTCGAGATCGGGCCGGGTCGCCGGGGCGTGCGGTCCGGTCGGCCCCGCTTCCGGGTTGCCGGAGACGCCGGTGGTGGGGGGCGTCGGCAGCCACACCTGCACCTCCAGGCCACACCGGCCGCTGCCCGGACCGGCCCGGAGCAGGGCGTCACCGCTCGCCGCCGGAGCTCCTGTCGCGTCGGCGGTGCCGCTGGTCCCGGTCCCGGCCGCCGGCCAGCTTCGTCCGCCGTCGGTGGAGGCGAACGCCCCGCCGGGCACGGTGATCAGCAGCCGGCCGCCGGGAAAGGCCGCCAGGTCCAGCGGCTGCTGGCCGGCGATCTCCGCCGGCAGTTCGGTGTGTTGCCAGCTCAGGCCCCCATCCGAGGTACGGGCGACACTCGCCGGGCACTCGTCGGCGGTCGGGCAGCGGGTCAGCAGGTATCCGTGGTCCGGATCGGCGAACTCGACGTCGGTGATCGTGCCGGGCACGTGCGCGACCGCTGCCTCGGTGAGGCCGTTGATGGTGATGCCGGCGCCGGTGTAGACGGGACCGCCGGGCGGTGCGTCGGCGACCGGCGGCGGCAACCGGTCGGTGTCGTCCGGCGCCCAGAACTGGATCGCCAGGACCGCGGCGAGCGTCACGCCGAGCAGGGCGGCACCACCGGCCGCCCTCGCCGTGCGGTGCCGCCGCCGGGCCGCCGCCCGGTCCCTGATCCGGGCCAGCGGTGGCTGGTCGATGTCGTCCAGCAGGGCCGCCCGGCCGGTTGCCAGCCGTACGTCGAGGGTCGGATCGGAAAACTCCCGGTCGTCAGGCATGTCTCACCCCGGTCGAGCCGCCCGGTCGCATCCGGGTCGGTGGGTCCCCTCCGGTGACCGCCGCCGGGTCACCGGGTCCTGCCGGCTCGTCGCCGGTCTCCTGGTAGTCGCCGAGCCGCTCGGCGAGCGCCGCCCGCCCCCGGTACAGCCGGGACTTCACCGTGCCGGTCGCCACGCCGAGCAGCGTGGCGACCTCGTCGACCGGCAGGTCGGCGAAGTAGTGCAGCACGATCACCTCCCGATAGCTGACCGGCAGGTCGGCCAGGGCCTGCCGCAGGTCGGTCCGCTCCGGTCCGGGTGCGGACTCGACCAGCCGGGCCACCGGACGGTCCCGCAGCAGGATCCTGTCCAGCAGTTGGCGCCGCCGCCAGCGCCGCCGGACCACGTTGACCGCGACCGTACGCAGCCACGCCTCCGGGTTGTCCACGTCGGTCAACCCCCGCGGCCGGGCGATGGCCCGGGCGAACGCCTCCTGCACCACGTCCTGTGCCTCGGCCAGGTCCGTGGTGAAGGCGTAGACCTGGGCGACCAGGCGCCGGTAACAGGCGTGGTACAGCTCGCCCAACGCCTCGTCCGGCGCGCCCTGCCCGCGGCCGGCGCCGTGCCCGCCCCGATTGCGTACCAAGCGCTGTCCTCCCCGGCCCGGCGGTACGGCGCAGCGGGCTGCGGCGAAGTCGCCGGCCGACTCCGGTGTCGAGGGTACGAGTCACCGAGGTGGCGGTCGGTTCCCCGGTTCGTGCACCGCACGCCGCGCGTGACGGCGACGGGGGCGGGTGGCCGGGGGGTGTCCCTATGGGTTGTGTCAAGCAGCGAGGCGGGGTTCGTCCGCCGTTTTGGGCTGGTATGGCCGCTGGGTGCGGAGCATGGCGTGGAGGACGTCGACGCGGCGGCGGGCGAGGCAGATGAGGGCGGCGTTGTGTTTCTTGCCCTCAGCGCGTTTGCGGTCGTAGTAGGCGCGGCTGAGCGGGTCGGCGAGAGCGGCGAACGCGGACAGGAAGAACGCGCGTTTCAGCTGCTTGTTGCCACCCTTGGGTGGGTGTTCACCGCGGATGCTGGTGCCGGAGCGGCGGGTGACCGGGGCCAGGCCGGCGTACGCGGCCAGATGGCCGGGGGTGGGGAACGAGCTGCCGTCGCCGACTTCGAGCAGGATTCGGGCTGCGGTCCTGACGCCGATGCCGGGCATCGACGTCAGGACCGGGGCAAGAGGGTGCGTATCGAGCATCCCTTCGACCTGTTCGGCGACCTGGTCGCGTTGTCGCAGCAGGTCACGCAGGTTGTCGGCGAGTCGGGGAAGGACGGTCTCGGCGGCGGTGGTGCCCGGGACCACGACGGTCTGCGCGTCGAGTGCGGCGAAGATCTGCTCGACCAGGCGGGTGCCCATGCGCGGCGCGCGGGCCTTGACGATCTCGGTGAGTTTCGCCCGGCCGGCCTTGCGCAGACCGGTGGGTCCGCCGCACCGCGAGAGCGCCTCGAGTACTGCGGGGTGCTGCAGCTTCGGTCCCAGGACGCGTTCCAGGGGTGGGTGGATCTGGGTGAGCAGGCCCCGGATGCGGTTGGCCACGCGGGTGACCTCGCTGGCGAGGTCGTCGTCGTAGCCGACCATCACCTCCAGTTCGGCCAGGGTCTCGTCGCCGGTGTCGACCCGACGCAGGGTGTGGGGCAGGGTGCGGGCGGCGTCGGCGATGACGTAGGCGTCGCGGGCGTCGGTCTTCGCGGTGCCGGGGTGCAGGTCGGCCAGCCGGCGCATGACCAGACCGGGCAGGTAGGCCACTTGGTGGCCGCCGGCGCGGGCGACCGCGACAGGCAGCGCACCGATCGAGGCGGGCTGGTCGACCACGGCCAGGATCCGGCCGTGGCGGGCGAGTTTGTCGAACAGTTTCCGCAGCCCGGTCTCGGTGTTGGGCAGGGTCGCGTCGTGCAGCCGCTTGCCCTCACGGTTCAACGCGACCGCGTGGTGTCCTTCCTTGCCCACATCGAGTCCGATGAAGACGCCGAACCCGTCGTGCA
This sequence comes from Plantactinospora sp. WMMC1484, assembly GCF_049315195.1. NCBI lineage: Bacteria > Bacillati > Actinomycetota > Actinomycetes > Micromonosporales > Micromonosporaceae > Plantactinospora > Plantactinospora sp. WMMC1484. The sequence goes on along the minus strand of NZ_CP186055.1, from coordinate 358,504 downwards.
CAGCCTGCCCTCCTCACCGCGATGTCCTGGCTCGGCCGCTGGTCACAGCGCCGGACTGCCGGCATCCACGTTACGGAGAGACCTACCCCACGGACGGGGTGGCCGGGTCCCTATCAGCGGTCCGCCGACGCCACCCGGCCCGGCGACAACACCCCCCGGATCATGCGTACGACAGGGGCAGAAAGTCATACCGGACCGAGCGACCGAGCAGTCCCCGGATGGGGACGATCAAAAAGGTAACGGGCGGAATGGCACGGGGGCGTCGGGACACGTTCCCAGGGTTGCTGTCAGAATTGCCGGCATGTCCGACGTTCCTGCCCGGCCCCGGGTCCTCTCCGGGATCCAGCCGACCGCCGACTCGTTCCACGTGGGCAACTACCTGGGCGCGGTGCGTAACTGGGTGGCCATGCAGGACACGCACGACACCTTCTACAGCGTGGTCGACCTGCATGCGATCACCGCTGGGCACGACCCGGTCGCACTGCGCAACTCCACCCGGATCGCGGCGGCGCAGCTCCTCGCGGTCGGCCTCGACCCGGAGCGGACCACCCTCTTCGTCCAGTCCCAGGTGCCGGAGCACGCCCAGCTCAGCTGGGTGTTGAGCTGCATCACCGGGTTCGGCGAGGCGAGCCGGATGACGCAGTTCAAGGACAAGTCGGTGAAGCAGGGCGCCGACCGCTCCAGCGTCGGCCTCTTCACGTACCCGATCCTGCAGGCCGCCGACATCCTGCTCTACCAGGCCGACGCGGTGCCGGTCGGCGAGGACCAGCGGCAGCACCTGGAGCTGACCCGCGACCTGGCGCAGCGCTTCAACACCCGGTTCGGCCGGACCTTCACGGTGCCGGCCCCGTACATCCTGCGCGACACCGCGAAGATCACCGACCTGCAGGACCCGACCGCCAAGATGTCGAAGTCGTCCTCGTCACCGGCCGGGATCATCATGCTGCTCGACGATCCGGCCCGGTCGGCCAAGAAGATCAGGTCGGCGGTGACCGACACCGGGCGGGAGATCGTCTTCGATCCCGAGGGGAAGCCGGGGATTTCGAATCTCCTGACCATTTTCGCCGCGCTGACCGACCGCGGCATCGAGGATCTCGTCGCGGCGTACGCGGGGAAGGGCTACGGCGACCTCAAGAAGGACCTGGCCGAGGTGGTGGCGGAGTTCGTCCGGCCGATCCAGCAGCGCACCCAGGGCTACCTCGACGATCCGGCGCAGCTTGACAAGCTGCTCGCGATCGGCGCGGAGAAGGCCCGCGCGGTCGCCTCGGTCACGCTGCGCGAGGCGTACGAGCGGGTCGGGTTCCTTCCCGGCATGCGGGCCGGCTGACGCCGGGTCCCGGTGGTGCCAGCCACCGGACGCCGGCAACGAGTCGCCGGTCGGTGCGGTGCCGGCCCCGGGTGAGTGGAGCGGAGTGTGGTTGTCGCGGACGGGTCGCAGGATTCCGGGACGTCGATGACCCGGGTCGGGGTGGCCGTCGACGTACCGGAGCCGTGGTGCGAGTTCCTGACCCGGCGGCGGGCGGAGGCCGGCGATCCGCAGGCCGCGTACGTGCCGGCCCACCTGACGCTGCTCGGGCCGACCGATGTACCGGTGGCGAGCCTGCCGGCGGTGGAGCGGCACCTGACCGAGGTCGCCGCGGCGCACCGGCCCTACCCGCTGCATCTGCGCGGCACCGGCACCTTCCGGCCGATCACCGAGGTGGTCTTCGTGGCGGTCGCGGCCGGGATCAGTGAGTGCGAGCTGCTCGCCGCGGCGATCGGGCGGGCGCCCGAGCTGCGCCGGGAGAGCCGGTTTCCGTACCATCCGCACGTCACGGTCGCCCAGGATGTCGCGCCGGAGGAACTGGACCGGGTGTACGAGGACCTGGCCGACTTCTCCGCACTCTTCAAGGTCGAGCAGTTCACCCTCTTCTCGCACAGCGGCGAGGCCCGCTGGCAGCCCCGCCGGGATTTCCCGCTCGGCGGCTGAGCGGCAGCCGTCGCGGTCGTGGCGTGCCGGGCCGTTGCTGCACCCACGCCCGGTGGCGATGGGCAAGGATGTCGGCGTGAACGCGTTCGAGCGGGTGGTGCTGCGGATCGACGCCCGGCTGACGGCATACCGGGAGCGGTCGCCGTCGTTCGATCATCTCGCCCGGGCCGTGGGCCGCTACACGGACGTGCTCGGTACCCGGCTCGCGGCGGCCATCGCCTACTACGGCTTCTTCGCGGTCTTCGCCCTCGGCCTGGTGGCGTACGCGGTGCTGGCGGCGCTGCTCGGCGACAGCGCGGAGAGCGGCGAGGTGGTCGTCGGGTTTCTCCAGCGGAACCTTCCGTTCGTCGATCCCGAGCAGATCCGGCAGAGCAGCGGTCGTCCCGGCATCGTCGGGCTGATCCTGCTGGCGGTCACCGGGATCGGCTGGGTGGAGTCGATCCGCTCCTCGCAGCGGTTGATCCACGGGCTGGCCCAGCATCCGGGCTACATCGTGCTGCGCCAGTTGGTCGACCTGGCGGTACTGCTGGTGATCTTCGTGCTGCTGGGGCTCTCGATCGGTGCCGTGGACGCGCTGGAATCGCTGCTGAGCTGGCTGCTGGGAGCACGTTCGATCATCCTCACCATCTGTAGCTGGTTCCTGGCATTCATGGTCAACATGCTGCTGGCCTCGGCGTTGCTGCTCGCCGTGCCGCGGCTGCGGATGAGCCTGCGGCGCTGGCTGCCGGCGGTGCTGCTGGTGGCGCTGGGCGTGACGCTGTTGAACTCGGTCGGCCGCTACTACGTGGTGCGCTGGGAGCGGAACCCGGCGTACACGGTGGTGGCCGGCGCGGTGGGCCTGCTGATCTATCTCTATCTGCTCAACCAGTTGCTGCTCTTCGGGGCGGCGCTGGCGGCAACCAGTCACCAGGGGCGGGTCCTGGACCTGACCCGCGCACCCCGGGTGCCCGACCCGGCCCGCCCGGAGCCGCCGTCGACCGAATGAGCCGGCCGGAGTGCCCGGCGTGAGAGGAAAGAGACCAGGACTGCTATTCGGGCAAATGCCACTAATGACACGCGGGTCACCGCGATGATGGGTCGCGTGGGCGCACTAGTGACGTTGGAACTGCCGGACGACTCGCCGATCCTCGCCCTGCCCTGGATCATCACCTTCGGACCGCTCGACGACGACGAGGAGTGGGAGCCGGTGGTCTGCGGCCCGTACGAGCGCGCCCACGCGCTGGCGCTGGCCCAGTCGGTCGTCGCCGACGAGGAGCTGATGGCGGTGGTCGAGCCGCTGCTGCCCCGGGTCTCCGCCGAGGAGATCCGCGCGGAGATCGCCGCCGCGCAGCTCGCGGCCGCGGCCGAGGACGAGGCGGCGGATCTCGCCGACACCAGCATCTACGGCGACTACGAGGACCTCGGTGCGGAGGAGGTGATCGGCGAGGGCACCCGCCGGCCGGTCCAGGCCGGCCAGCCGCCGGACGCGACAGAGGTCCGCGCCGGCATCGCCCGGATCGCCGCCATGCTCACCCGGCCGCACCGCTGACCCGGCTCGGCCCGACTCAGCTCGCCAGGGTCGTGAAACGCCGGCAGGGTCGTGGTACGCCGGCAGGGTCGTGAAACGCCGGCAGGCTCGTGAAACGCCGGTGCCCCGGGGAGCGCGCGCTTCCCGGGACACCGGCCCCACCATCCCCTCCACCACAAAGGGGTCGTAGCCCCGGTCGCCCGCCGGCGCGGGGCGCGACGACGACCAGGTCGCTCGAGGAATTACCCGGTTACCGGCCGGACGAACCACCCGGCCGTGTCGGTCGGCAGCGTCGTACCGTCGGCATCGCCCGCCAGGAGTTCGCTGGTCAGGATCGGCGTGCCGTAATCCCGTACCGTCACCGGCTCGTCGCCGAAGTTGACCACGCAGGTCAACTCCGGTGCGCCGGCCGGCGCCGCACGGCTGAAGGCGAGCACTCCCGGCTCGCTCTCCCGCCACCGCACCCCGCCCGCACCAGCCGGGCCGCCCGCACCAGCCGGGCCGCCCGCACCAGCCGGGCCGCCCGCACCAGCCGGGTCGCCCGCACCAGCCGGGTCGCCCGGCAGTGCGGGGTGGTCGCGGCGCAGCCGCAGCGCCGCCCGGTAGAGCTCCAGGGTCGAGTCCGGGACGCCGGTCTGGGCGGTGACCGAGCGGGCCCGCCAGGTCGGCGGGGCCGGCAGCCAGGCCGGGGCGGCACCGGCCGGACCGAAGCCGTACGGCGGGACGTCGCCGCTCCAGGGCAGCGGCACCCGGCAGCCGTCCCGGCTCTCCCCGGTGCGGCGGAACGCGGGGTCCTGCCGCAGCTCGTCCGGGAGGTCGAGCACCTCCGGCAGGCCCAGTTCCTCGCCCTGGTAGAGGTAGACGCTGCCGGGCAGGGCGAGCATCATCAGTGCGGCGGCGCGGGCCCGGCGCAGCCCGAGGGCTCCGTCGCCGTAGCGGGTGACGTGCCGTTGCTTGTCGTGGTTGGAGAGCACCCACGTGGTGGGCGCGCCGACGATCGTCGCCTCGGCCAGCGCGGTGTCGATGACCTTGCGGAACGAGTCGGCCGACCAGGTGGCGTCGAGAAAGTCGAAGTTGAACGCCTGGTGCAACTCGTCCGGGCCGATGTAGCGGGCCAGCCGCTGCGGTGTCTCGGCCCACGCCTCGGCGACCGCCATCCGGCCACCCGGATAGCTGTCCAGGATGGGACGCCAGGCCCGGTAGATGTCGTGCACCTCGTCCTGGTCGAAGTAGGGCAGCCGGGCCCGGCCGAGCAGTTCGACCTGACGCTGGCCGGCCGGGACGCCGTCGCCGACGTCCGGCAGCCCCTCCGCCTTGATCATCCCGTGTGCCACGTCGATCCGGAAGCCGTCCACGCCCCGGTCGAGCCAGAACCGGAGTACGTCCTCGAACTCGGCGCGTACCTCGGGGTGCCGCCAGTTCAGGTCGGGCTGGGCCGGGTCGAAGAGGTGCAGGTACCACTGGCCGTCCGGGACCCGGGTCCAGGCCGGACCGCCGAAGATCGACTCCCAGTCGTTCGGCGGCAGGTCACCACCCGGCCCCCGGCCGTCCCGGAACAGGTAGCGGTCACGTTCGGCGGAGCCGGGCGGGCTGGCCAGGGCGGCGGTGAACCACGGGTGCGCGTCCGAGGTGTGGTTCGGCACGATGTCGACGATGATCCGCAGTCCCAGGGCGTGCGCATCAGTGATCATGTGGTCGAAGTCGGCGAGGGTGCCGAAGACGGGGTCGACGTCCCGGTAGTCGGCGACGTCGTAGCCGCCGTCCACCATCGGCGACCGGTAGAACGGGGTCAGCCAGAGCGCGTCCACCCCGAGGTCGCGCAGGTAGGGCAGGCGACTCCGGACTCCCGCGAGGTCGCCGACGCCGTCACCGTCGGCGTCGGCGAAGCTGCGGACGTACACCTGGTAGACCACCGCGGACTTCCACCAGTCTTCGGCGGGCCGGCCGGGTGCGGGGGAGACGCTCATCAGGGGTTCCGTTCGTCGGGCGTCGGGCGCGGTATGCCGGGAGGGTGTCAGAGCAGGATGCCGGGCCGGCATTGCAAGAGTCAAGCATTCCTTGCGCAAGAAACGCCGCCACTCAGACCGGGAGCGGCAACTCCGCCGACGGCTGCGCCTCGGTCGTGGGCCGCTCGGCCACCCCGGGCGCGACCGCGGTCGAGCCGCGCACCACCAGCTCCGGCCGGAAGACGTACTCGGAGTGTGGCGCGGCGTGCCCGTGGATCTCGTCGACCAGGGCGCGTACCGCCGCGACCGCCATCGCGGTCACCGGCTGCCGCATGGTGGTCAGCGGCGGGTCGGTGAAGGCCATCAGCGGCGAGTCGTCGTAGCCGACGACCGAGAGGTCGGCCGGTACCGACAGGCCGCGCTGCCGGGCGGCCCGGACCGCGCCCAGCGCCATCAGGTCGGAGCCACAGACCAGCCCGGTCACGCCCCGGTCCAGCAGTCGGCCGGCGGCGGCCTCGCCACCCTCCACACCGAAGAGCGACAGCTCGGCCAGCTCGTCCAGGTCCCGGTCGGAGAGGCCGACCAGGCGCTTCATCGCGGCCTTGAAACCGGCGACCTTCCGCTGCACCGGCACGAACCGGCCGGGCCCGGTGATCAGGCCGATCCGGCGGTGCCCGAGCGCGACCAGGTGCGCCACGGCCAACTCGCCGGCCTCCCGGTCGTCGCAGGAGACGAAGGGCGCGGGCAGCCCGGTCTGGTAGCCGTTGACCAGCACGATCGGCAGCGGCCGGGCGATCAGCGTGCGGTAGCGGGCGGGATCGGCGGCGGTGTCGGCGTGCAGCCCGGAGATGAAGACGATCCCGGAGACCTGCCGGTCGAGCAGCATCTCGACGTACTCGTCCTCGGTGACGCCGCCCGGGGTCTGGGTGCAGAGCACCGAGGTGTAGCCGGCCTGCGCGAGCCCGGACTCGACCACCTGGGCGAAGGCCGGGAAGATCGGGTTCTCCAGCTCCGGCACCACCAGCCCGACCAGTCCGGCGCTGCGCTTGCGCAGTCGCGCGGGCCGCTCGTAGCCGAGCACGTCGAGCGCGGTGAGGACGGCCTGCCGGGTCTCCGGCGCCACTCCGGGGCGGTCGTTGAGCACCCGCGACACCGTGGCCTCGCTCACTTCGGCCTGCTGGGCGATGTCGGCCAGTCGTGCACGCATGGCGGAACCTTAGCCCATCGAACGTTTCTTGCGTAGGTCACGGCAAGAACTTGCAGTGCCGGCCGCCGGCGAGCTCCGCGTGGCGACGAATGGGGCGGTACCACCGGTCGGTCCGTGCCGGGGAGGCGCACAAAAGCGACGAGCGGGACGGTCAAGATGACGATCCGGAGGCAGTTGTTGCAAGCAGATGTGCAAGGGGTTTCGAAATCAGCAACACCTTGCTACTGTCCCGCCGATACCCAGCAGGCAGACCCTAGGAGCGCACATGCGTCGCATGGCCAAGGGGGTCGTCGTACTCGCGTCCACGGCCCTCGCTCTGACGCTCGCCGCGTGCGGCGACGACGAGGCGGCGGATCCGAAGTCGACAACCGATCCCGCCGCCCTGAAAGCCGAACTGACGTGGTGGGACACATCGGACCCGAAGAACGAGGGGCCGGCGTTCCAGGAACTCATCGCGAAGTTCAACGACACGTACCCCAACGTCACGATCAACTACCAGTCGGTGCCCTTCGGTGAGGCACAGAACAAGTTCAAGACGGCCGCCCAGGCCAAGACGGGCGCCCCGGACATCCTGCGGGCCGAGGTGGCCTGGGTGCCGGAGTTCGCCTCGCTCGGCTACCTCTACGCGCTGGACGGGTCGGAGCTGCTCGCCGACGAGTCCGACTTCCTCGCCACCCCCCTGTCGGCGAACAAGTACGACGGCAAGACCTACGGCGTGCCGCAGGTGACCGACTCGCTGGCCCTGCTCTACAACAAGGAACTGCTGAACCAGGCGGGCATCGCCGAGGCACCGAAGAGCTGGGCCGACCTCAAGACCGCCGCGCTGACCATCAAGCAGAAGACCGGCGTGGAGGGGCTCTACCTCAACCCGGCCGGCTACTTCCTGCTGCCCTTCCTCTACGGCGAGGGCGGCGACCTGGTCGACCCGCAGGCGAAGAAGATCGTCGTCAACTCCGCGCAGAACGTCGCGGGGCTGCAGGTCGCCAAGGACCTGATCGCCAGCGGTGCGGCGGCGAAGCCGGCCGCCAACGACGCGTACGGCACGATGATGACCCTCTTCAAGGAGAAGAAGGTCGCGATGATCATCAACGGGCCGTGGGAGGTCAACAACGTCGGCAGCGCCCCCACCTTCGGCGGCCTGGAGAACCTCGGCGTCGCCCCGGTGCCGGCCGGCTCGGTGAAGGCCGGCGCACCGGTCGGCGGGCACAACTACGTGGTCTGGTCCGGCATGCCCCAGGAGAAGGTCGACGCCGCCGTCGCGTTCGTCAGGTTCATGAGTTCGGCGGAGTCGCAGGCGTACGTCGCCGACCGGCTCGGCCTGCTGCCGACCCGCACCTCGGCCTACGCGCTCGACACGGTGAAGACCAACCCGATGATCTCGGCGTTCAAGCCGGTCGTCGACTCGGCCGTGGCCCGGCCCTGGATCCCGGAGGGCGGTCAGTTCTTCGGGCCGCTGGACCAGATGGCCACCGAGGTGCTGGTGCAGAACAAGGACCCGAAGGCGGCGCTGGACGGCGTCGCCGGCAAGTACAAGGCCGAGGTCGTCCCCGCGTACGGCATGTGATCCGACCTGCCGGCGCCTGGCCGGCGGCGACACCTGGCAACACCTGGCAACCCGGCGGGGCCGGCCGACATCGGCGGCCCCGCCGGCTCCCCTCCTGGAGCGCAGTGATGAGCACCGTGACCGCCGGTCGGGCGGCGGCGCCCGCGCCGCCCGACCGTCGCCCCGCCCGCCGGTCCCGGCTGCGGCGGAGCTGGGACAGACACTGGTACGCCTGGGCGATGGTGCTCCCCGTCGTCGTGGTTCTCGCGGTGCTGGTCTTCTATCCGCTGGGCCGGGGCATCTGGATCTCGCTGACGAACATCAACGAGGCGAACCAGGTGGCGGAGATCTGCACCCGCTCCATCACCGGCACCGAGGACTGCAGACCCAACCCCAACCGCTGGGAGTTCGTCGGCCTGGACAACTACCTCCGGGTGCTCGGCGGCGAGGTCGGCGAGTTCTGGCAGTGGACCCTGGTCACCCTGATCTGGACCTCGGTCTGCGTCGTCTTCCACTACGGGCTCGGGCTCGGGCTGGCGACCATGCTGAACCGGCCGATGCGGCTGCGCGGCCTCTACCGGGTGCTGCTGGTGCTCCCCTGGGCGGTGCCGGCCTTCGTCAGCGCCTTCGCCTGGAAGTTCATCTTCAACGAGCGGTTCGGGCTGGCCAACTCGCTGCTCACCGCGTTCGGGGTCGACCCGGTCGACTGGTTCGCCAACCGGTGGAGCTCGCTCTTCACCGCGATCGTCACCAACATCTGGCTCGGCGTGCCGTTCATGATGGTGGCGCTGCTCGGCGGGATGCAGTCCATCCCCCGGGAGCTGCACGAGGCGGCCGAGATCGACGGCGCGAGCCCGTGGCAGCGGTTCGTCAACGTCACCCTGCCGGGGCTGCGCCCGGTCAGCATGACGGTGGTGCTGCTCGGCACCATCTGGACGTTCAACATGTTCCCGGTGATCTTCCTGGTCACCGAGGGCCAGCCGGCCGGCCAGACCGACATCCTGGTGACCGGCGCCTACCGGGCCGCCTTCGAGGGGATCCGGAACTACTCCCTCGCCTCGACCTACGGGGTGCTCATCCTGTCGATCCTGCTCGTCTTCTCGGTCTTCTACCGGCGGGCACTGCGCAAGCAAGGCGAGGTGTGGTGACGATGAGCCAGACCAGCGTCCCGCCGGCCGGTGCGGTCGTCGCCCCCGCCGCCCGCGCCACCCAGGCCCGGCGCGCTGGTGCCCGAGGTAGGGGCCGGTCGCCGCTGCGCTCCGTGCTGCTGCACGCCACCCTGGTCGTCGCCTCGCTGATCGCGATCGGCCCGATCGTCTGGGTGCTCTTCTCGTCGTTCAAGCCCGGCTACGCGGTGCAGAGCAGCGAGCTGACCCTGGTCAAGGACCCGACCCTGGCCAACTATCTCTACGTGCTGACCGAGACCAGGTTCCTGCGCTGGTTCCTCAACTCGGTAGTGGTCGCGGCCTTCACCATGCTGATCGGCATCTTCATCGCCGCCACCACCGGCTACGCGGTCTCCCGGTTCAACTTCCCGGGGCGCCGCCCGTTGATGATGGTCTTCCTGGTCACCCAGATGTTCCCGATGCCGATCCTGATCGTGCCGATTTACATGATCATGGCCGGGCTGGGGCTGATCAACACACCGCCGTCGCTGATCATCGCGAACCTCACCATCGCCGTGCCGTTCTGCGCCTGGATGCTCAAGGGCTACTTCGACTCGATTCCGACCGCGTTGGACGAGGCGGCGGCGATCGACGGCTGCGGCCCTTTCGCCACCTTCTGGCGGGTGGTGCTGCCGCTGGCCCGGCCGGCGCTCGCGGTCACCGGCTTCTACGCCTTCCTGACCGCCTGGGGCGAGGTCGCGTACGCCTCCGCCTTCATCCAGGAGGACCGGAACTTCACCCTCGCGTACGGGCTCCAGCAGTTCGTGCCGCAGTTCAACCCGCAGTGGGAATACCTCACCGCCTCGGCGGTGCTGGTCACCATCCCCGCCGGCATCGTCTTCCTCGTCGCCCAGCGGCACCTGGTCTCCGGCCTCACCGGCGGCGGTATCAAGGAGTGACGGGGCAACCCACCGGGCGCACCACGACGGGTCGGCGTACCACGTGCGGAGCAGGCACCCGTGCTCGGCGAAACCGTCGACGTCTTCCTCCGGGTGCCGGCGGCGGCACCGGTCCGGCAGGTCTTCGTCCGGAGCACCCCGGACGGCGAGCCGCGCTTCACCGCGGCCACCGTGGACCGGCGCGGTGCCGGTGAGGTCTGGTGGCGGGGCCGCACTGCCGTGGTGGCGGGGCCGCACTGCCGTGGGGTGGCGGGGCCGGGCTGTCGGGCGCGGCAGGCTTCACTTCGACGGCGGATCGATGACCTCGCGCATCCGGTTGACCTCGACGGCCTGCTCGAAGGCGATGTTCCGGGCCAGTTCCCGGATCCGCTGGTCGACGCCGCTCGCGAGCACCTCCTGAGCCATCGCGATGGCACCCTGGTGGTGCGCGGTCATCATCTCGACGAACATCCGGTCGAAGGCGGTGCCGGTGGTCGCGGTGAGTGCGGCGATCGCCTCCGGGCTCTGCATGCCGTGCATGTCCGGGTGCTCGTGCCCGGTCCCGCCGAGCAGCGAGTTGAGCCTGCGGTCCCGCAGCCAGCCCTTCAGCACCTCGACCTCGGGCTGCTGGGCGGCCCGGATCCGGTCGGCGATCGCGATCACGCCGGTGCTGCCCGCCCGCTGCGGCACCAGCGCGGCCATCTGCAACGCCTGCTCGTGGTGCGGCACCATCATCGTGACGAAGCGGATGTCGGCCGCGTTGTGCGGCGCACCGGGCGGCGGGGTCAGCTGGTCCGGCCGGAGCACCTGCGCCGGCTCGCCCGGACGGCCGGGCTGGATGACCGGTGCCGTCCCGATCGCATCGGTGGGGAGCACGGAGGGCGTCGGCGCCGGTGCGGGGGTGGTGGCGACGGAGCCCGCCGGTGCGCCGTCGTCCCGGGTGGTCGCGACCGCGGCGACGCCGGCGGCCAGCAGCAGCGCCACCGCTTCGACCGCCGCGAGGAACGCGATCACCGGGCGACGGCTGCTTCCGGTCGCGTTCCTGGCCAACACCACAGCGTGACTCCCGTCCGCCCTGCCGGCCAGTGGTGGCGTAGCTGGGACTTCGCACCGGGGCCGGGCCGTCCACCCCGGGTTGGCCGATGGTAGCCCGGCCACCGGGGCCGTGGAAGATCCAGTACGCCCGCCGGCAGGGCCGAGCGGAGAGCTGACCTCCCGCTGCCTACTGTCGCACGCCCTGGCTGGCCAGCAGGGCGGTTACGCCGTCGAGATAGGTCTTCGGGTCCGGGCCGCCGGTGAGCACCCGTTGCAGGGCGAAGGCGGGCATCAGGCCGAACAGGACAGCGCCCACCGCCTCGGGGTCGGCGTCGGCCGACAGTTCGCCGGCCTGTTGCGCCCGGCGGGCGAGGGCGACGAAGCGGGACCGGACGCGGCCGTAGAGGCGGGCGGCGAACTCGGCCAGTGCGGGGTCGCGCAGCGACTCCGCCCAGACCTGGATGGCGAACCGGAAGATGCCCTCCGGGCCGGTCTGGGCCTCGATGAACCGGAGCGCCCGGTCCAGCGCCTCGATCAGGGGCAGCGGTGGGGCCGCCTCGGTGAGCGCGACGAAGATCTCGTCGGCGTCGTCAAGGACGGACTCGGCGATCGAGGTGACCAACTCGTGCTTGCTGCCGAAGTAGCGGTAGACCGCGCCCACCGAGAGGCCGGCCTCGTTGATCACATCCTGCATCGAGGTGGCGTGGAAGCCGTTGCGCCGGAAGCAGCGCTGGGCGGCGTCGAGGATCTGCTGCCGCCGGGCCGCCAGGTGTTCGTCGGATACGCGTGGCACGACACACATTGTAAAACGAACGCTCGTTCTTGACGGGATCTCGGCGGAGGAGGGACTCTCAGCTAAGAGAACGAGCATTCGTTTTAGAAGGAGCCGAGATGACTCGTCCACCGGAGCACTCCGGTCCGCCACCCACCACCGCGCAGCCACGCCGGCCGCTGGCGGTCGCCGTCCTGCTGGCCGTCGCGGTGGTGCTGCTGCAGTCGCTGCTCGTGCCGCTCTTCGCCGGGCCGGCGATGAACCTGGCACCGCGCGACCTGCCGATCGTCGTCGCCGGCCCGGCCCCGGCCACCGACCGGCTGGTCGAGCAGCTCGACGTGGCCGCCCCGGGCGCCTTCGAGGTGATCCGGCTCCCCGACGGCGCGGCGGCCGACCGGGCGCTGCGCGACCGCGAGGCGTACGCCGCGTTCGTGGTCGGCCCGGACGGGCCGACCCTGCACACCGCGAGCGCGGCGGGTCCGGCCGTGGCCGCGCTGCTCACCCAGGCGGCCGGCGAGTTCTCCGGTGGCCAGCCCGTGCCGGTGGTCGACGTCGTGCCGGCCGACCCCGACGACCCGCGCGGTGCCGGTTTCGCGGCCGGGTTCCTGCCGCTCGCCCTGACCGGCATGATCGCCGGGGCGCTGCTCTTCCTGCTGGTGCCCAGCCGGCTCGCCCGGCTGGCCGGGCTGGTCGGCTTCGGCGTGCTGGTCGGCCTCGCCGGCCCGCTGGTGCTACAGGGCTGGCTCGGCCTGCTCCCCGGCGACGCCGTGGCCAACGGCGCGGTACTCGGGCTCGTCGGGCTGGCCGTGGCGGCCTCGGTCTGCGGGCTCGGCGCGGTGCTGGGCCGGGCCGGTCTCGGGCTCGGCGCGGTGCTGGTCTTCCTGGTCGGCAACCCGCTCTCGGCCGTCGCCGCCGCGCCGGAACTGCTGCCCCAGCCGTGGGGCGCCGTAGGCCAGTGGCTGCCGGTCGGTGCCGGTGGCACCCTGCTCCGCTCGACGGCCTTCTTCGACGGCGCCGGAGCCGCCAGTGCGCTGCTGGTCCTCGCCGGGTACGCCACCGCCGGCCTGCTGCTGGTCGCTCTCGGCCGCGTACGGCAGCCGCCCGCCGCAGCCGCCACCGGCTCGGCCGAGCCACCGGCCGCCGCCGACCTGGCCCGCGCCCGGGCCTGACTCCACCCCGAGCCGCCGGCCGCCGCCAGCCGAGGCGCACCGGTCACCAGCAGCGCGGCCCCGCGCCGGACTCCTCTCCGCCGGGACCCCGGCGCTCCGCCGCGTCGTCCCCGCCGCCGCACCGCCGGGGGCGGGGACGACGCGGCGAGGGGTGATGGGGGAGGATGTCCGCCGTGGAACCTCTCCGGCTGATCCTGCTCTACGCCCACCTGATCGGTTTCGCCCTGCTGCTGGGCGGTGCCGCCGCCCAGTACGTCACCGGACGGATCCGGATCAACTCCCTGATGCTCTGGGGCGCCGTCATCCAGGTGCTGACCGGGATCGGGCTCTCCGCGCCGCTGCGAGACGGCGACGAGCCGGCTCCGGCGAAGCTGGTCACGAAGCTGGTGATCGGCCTGATGATCTTCGTGATGGTGTTCTTCTCCCGCAGGCGGGAGCAGGTCAACCGCGGCCACTTCCTGGCGATCATCGGGCTGACCCTGGTCAACGCCGCCGTGGCGGTCTTCTGGCGCTGACGCCTGCCGCGTCGGCCCGGGCCCGGTCGTCGCGGCGAGTGAGCGGACGGCTCCGCGCGGAACGGGTCGAAACGGGACGGGCCATATCCCCAGGTCACGCATCGGGCGGCCCTGGGAGTGATCTCCCGCACCCTGAAGTTACGTAAGGGTAACGGGCACTCAACAGTCAGGCACGATTGTCGGCCGGTGGACAGGCGCGGGCGTACGCTCCCGTCCGTAACGTGGGACAGCCGGCGGCAAATGCGCAGGCCGGCTCAGGGCTGCCACCGCGGTGGGCGGTGCGCAATGGGAAGGAGACCGTCTTGCGCTCTGTGCGTGGGATGCGGATCGCCTCGGTACTCGCGGCAGGTGGGCTCGCACTGGGCGCAGCCGCCGCGTGTGGTGAGGCTCCGGACGATAACGGCGCGGGCGGCGACGCCGCCGACAAGTACACCGCGTGCATGGTGACGGACGTGGGAGGCATCGACGACAAGTCGTTCAACACCTCCGCCTGGGCGGGGCTGGAGGCGGCCAAGGCCGCCGACGACAACATCGACATCAAGTACGTGGCGTCCAAGGCCGAGGCAGACTACGAGCCGAACCTGACCCAGTACGTCAACCAGGACTGCGACTTCATCCTCGCCGTCGGTGGCCTGATGGGCGAGGCCACCTCGAAGATCGCCAAGGCAAACCCCGACCAGCAGTTCGGCATCGTCGACGCGAAGCTGCCGGAGAGCAACGTCTTCCCGATGCAGTTCGACACCGCGCAGGCCGGCTACCTCGCCGGCTACCTGGCGGCCGGGATGACCGAGACCGGCAAGGTCGGCACCTACGGCGGCATGAAGATCGGTCCGGTGACCATCTTCATGGACGGCTTCGTCGACGGTGTTGCCCAGTACAACAAGGTCAAGGGCAAGAGCGTCCAGGTGCTCGGCTGGAACAAGGAGACCCAGAACGGCTCCTTCACCAACGACTTCGTCAAGCAGGACGAGGGCAAGAAGGTCTCCGACACCCTGGTCGCCCAGGGCGCGGACATCATCATGCCGGTGGCCGGCGGTGCCGGTCTGGGCACCACGGCGGCGGCGCAGGCCTCCGGCGGCAAGTACTCGGTGATCTGGGTCGACGTCGACGGCTGCGAGAGCACCCCGAACTGCCCGGCCCTGCTGACCACCGTCGTCAAGAACATCAAGGATGCCGTCAAGGACGCCGTGGTGACCGCGGCCAAGGGTGACAAGCTGGCACACGACCCCGGCTACCTCGGCACCCTGGCCAACAACGGCGTCTCACTGGCGCCGTACCACGAGTTCGACGACAAGGTGCCGGCGGAGCTGAAGGCCGAGATCGACAAGCTCAAGGCCGACATCAGCTCCGGCGCGATCACCGTCACCTCGGCCAGCCAGCCCAAGTGACCCGGTGATCCCGGCCGCCCGACCCCGCTCGGGCGGCCGACCGGGACGGCGTCGACGTCGACGATCCGGTCGCTCCGATCGTCGTGGAGAGTGTCTCCGCGCCGATCGGGGCGACCGGTTTTCGCACAGCAGCTAGGCTGCACCATCCGCCCGCACTCCCCAGGAGGCTGCGCTGAGACTCGAACTGCGGGGCATCACCAAGCGCTTCGGTGAGCTGGTCGCCAACGACCACATCGACCTGACGGTGGAGCCCGGAGAGATCCACGCGCTGCTCGGTGAGAACGGCGCGGGCAAGTCCACCCTGATGAACGTCCTGTACGGCCTGATCCAGCCCGACGAGGGCGAGATCCTGGTCGACGGCAGTCCGCTGAAGGTCAGAGGGCCCGGCGACGCGATCGCCGCCGGGATCGGCATGGTGCACCAGCACTTCATGCTCGTACCGGTCTTCACCGTCGCCGAGAACGTGATGCTCGGCGCCGAACAGGTCCGGGGCGGCATCGTCGGCCTGCTCGACCGGCGGCGGGCCCGCCGCCAGGTGGCCGAGGTCTCCACCCGCTACAACCTGCGGGTCGACCCGGACGCGGTGGTCGAGAACCTGCCCGTCGGCGTGCAGCAGCGGGTGGAGATCCTCAAGGCGCTGACCCGGGACGTCGACCTGCTCATCCTGGACGAGCCGACCGCCGTGCTGACCCCGCAGGAGACCGAGGAACTGCTCGGGATCATGCGGTCGCTCAAGGAGTCCGGCAAGTCGATCGTGTTCATCACGCACAAGCTCAAAGAGGTCAAGGCGATCGCCGACCGGATCACGGTGATCCGGCGCGGCCGGACCGTCGGCACCGCGAGCCCGAGCGCGAGCGAGGACGAACTCGCGGCACTGATGGTCGGGCGTACGGTCAACCTGACGGTGCAGAAGCGCACCGCCGCGCCCGGCGACCCGGTGCTGGAGGTCGAGGGACTGGTCGTCGACGACGACCGCGCGGTGCGGGCCGTCGACGGTGTCGACCTGACCGTCCGGGCCGGCGAGGTGCTCGGCATCGCCGGTGTGCAGGGCAACGGGCAGACCGAGCTGATCGAGGCTCTGATGGGGCTCCGCCCGGTGCTGCGCGGCTCGGTACGCCTGGCCGGCCAGCGCGTCGACGGCTGGCCGACCAAGCGGGTGCTGCGGTCCGGCGTGGGCTACGTCCCCGAGGACCGCAGCGTCGACGGGCTGGTCAAGGAGTTCAGCGTCGCCGAGAACCTGGTGCTGGACATGTACGACCGGCCGCCCTTCGGCTCCGGCCTGGTGCTCCGGCCGGACGCGATCACCGCCTCGGCCCGGGAACGGATCCCGGAGTTCGACGTGCGCACCTCCTCGGCCGAAGCCTCCGTCGGCACGCTCTCCGGCGGCAACCAGCAGAAGGTGATCATCGCCCGGGAGATGTCCCGGCCGCTCAAGCTCTTCGTCGCCGCCCAGCCGACCCGGGGGGTGGACGTCGGCTCGATCGAGTTCATCCACCGCCGGATCGTGCACGAGCGGGACGTCGGCACCGCCATACTGCTGGTCTCCAGCGAGCTGGACGAGGTGATCGGACTCGCCGACCGGATCGCGGTGATGTACCGGGGCCGGATCCTCGGCGTGGTCGGGCCGGAGACCCCGCGCGAGGCGATCGGCCTGCTGATGGCCGGCATCACCGATCCCGGAGCCGAAGCCGCACCCGGAGCCGAAGCCGCACCCGGAGCCGAAGCCGGGCCCGGAGCGGAAGCCGGGTCTGGAGCCGAGTCCGCGCCCGGAGCCGAAGCCGGGTCCGACAGTGCCACACCGACCGGCACCCCGGACGGGCCGGCCGAGCCGACCCCCGACGTCCCCGGTAGCGAGGAAGCTCGATGACCGACGGCAGCACTCCCGCGTCGCCGGAGCGGCCCGACGCCGCGTCGCCGGAGACGAGCCCGGCCGGGAAGCGGCCGGGCCGGGAGACGACGAGCACCGGGCCGGGCGACCCGGCCAGCCCGACGGCGGCCGGCGGTGGTGCCGGGCCGGCCGGCGCCACGGCGGGCGACGACGGCGGTGGCTCCGGCGGCGGCCGAGGGCTGGCCGACCGCGACGGCGGCGGTGCGCTGCTGCTCCGGACGTTCGTGCAGAACCTCTGGGCGGCCAACACCGTCACGGTCACCGTGCTGGCGATCGTGCTGGCCACGCTGATCGGCGCCGTGCTGATCATCGTCTCCGACCCGGACGTGCTGGCCACCTGGGGCTACTTCACCGCCCAGCCCTCCGACGCGCTCGACGCCAGCTGGACGGTGGTCAGCGAGGCGTACGCGAACCTCTTCAAGGGCGCGGTCGTCGACCCGGCGGCGGTGCAGGCCTGGGCGGACGGCACCGGCGGCTGGCAGCCGGTCTTCGCGCCGATCTCGGAGACGCTGACCTACACCGCCCCGCTGGTCTTCACCGGGCTGGCGGTGTCGCTCGCCTTCCGGGGCGGCCTGTTCAACATCGGCGCACAGGGGCAGGCCACCATCGGGGTGATCCTGGCCGCGCTCGCCGGTTTCCTGCTGCCGCTGCCGCCGGTGCTGCACCTGATCGTGGCGGTGCTGGCCGGCGCGCTGGGCGGGGCGATCTGGGGATTCGTCCCCGGCTTCCTCAAGGCGCGCACCGGCGCGCACGAGGTGATCACCACGATCATGCTCAACTACGTCTCCTTCTCCTTCCTGGCCTGGATCATCGTGCAGAACGGGATCCACGACCCGGACCGGACCGACGCGATCAGCCGGCCGGTGGACGGCTCCGCCCAACTGCCCCGGCTGCTCGGCAGCGACCTGCGGGTGCACCTCGGCATCGTGCTGGCCGTCGCCGTCACCTGGGCGGTCGGCTGGCTGCTCAACCGCTCCACCTTCGGCTTCGAGCTGCGCGCGGTCGGCGCCAACCCGGACGCCGCGCGGACCGCCGGCATCGGTGTCGGCCGGACGTACGTGCTGGTGATGGTGATCGCCGGAGCGCTCTCCGGGCTCGGCGGCGCCAACATGGTGCTCGGCACCACCGCCACCGCGCTCACCCCGCTGGTGGTCGCCCAGATCGGTTTCGACGGCATCCTGGTGGCGCTGCTCGGCCGGGTGAAGCCGTGGGGGGTCGCGCTCGCCGCCCTGCTCTTCGGGGCGCTCCAGGCCGGCGGCAACCGGATGCAGTCGTACGCCAGCATCTCGCTGGAACTGGTCACCGTGTTGCAGGCGCTGATCGTCATCTTCATCGCCGCACCGGCACTGGTGAAGGCGATCTTCGGGCTCCGGGCCGCCCGGGCAGCCAGGTTGTCCACGAGCATGGCGAAGGGCTGGTAGGCGTACATGTCGACAATGGCTGTCGAGGACGTCGCCGTCGCGGTGCGTCCGGGCTTCTGGACCCGGGAACGCCGGGTCGGCGCCGGTGCCCTGCCGCTCGGGCTGCTCGCGGCGGCCCTCTTCGGTGCGCTGGCCACCGGGGCGGACGCGCGGTTCACCCTGAGCGAGGACGCGGGCGGGGCGGCGCTGGCCGTCGACGGCACCCTCGGGGCGATCGTCTTCGGGCTGGTCGCGGCGGCGGCCGGCGCCGCGCTGCTGGCCGGGCCGGCGAGGCGCTGGTTCACCCCGCTGCTCGGCGTGGCGGTGGTCGGGGTGGTGCTCTCCTTCCTCTGCTGGCAGGTGTCGGCGGCGCCGGCCGGGCAGAACTTCATGCCGCTGGTCAACATCGTCCGGGGCACCTTCATCCTGGCCCTGCCGCTGATTTTCGGTGCGCTGGCCGGGGTGCTCTGCGAGCGCTCCGGCGTGGTGAACGTGGCGATCGAGGGGCAGCTGCTGATGGGTGCCTTCGCCGGTGCCCTGGTCGGCACCATCGCGGCGAGCGCCTGGGTCGGGCTGGTCGCGGCGGCGCTGGGCGGGGCGTTGGTCTCGCTGCTGCTGGCGATCTTCACCATCCGCTACCTGGTCGACCAGGTGGTGATGGGCATCGTGCTGAATCTCCTCGCGGTCGGGCTGACCGGCTTCCTCTACGAGCGGCTGATGCAGCCGGAGGCGGCGAAGTACAACCAGCCGCCGAGGTTCGAGGCGTGGCCGATCCCGGTGCTGTCGGAGATCCCGGTGATCGGGCCGGCGCTGTTCCGGGGCAACATCTTCCTCTACCTGGCGCTGATCCTGGTGGTGGTGGTCCACGTGGCGCTCTTCCGCACCCGGTGGGGGCTGCGGACCCGCTCGGTCGGCGAGCATCCCACCGCCGCCGACACCCTCGGGGTGAAGGTGCTGGGGTTGCGCTACCGGAACGTGCTGCTGGCCGGCATGGTCGCCGGGGTGGGCGGCGCGTCGTACACGCTGGCGCTCTACACCTTCAGCAAGAACATGATCGGCGGCAAGGGCTTCATCGCACTGGCGGCGCTGATCTTCGGACGGTGGAGCCCGACGGGCGCCCTGTTGGCGGCGCTCTTCTTCGGTTTCGCCGACCAACTCGGCACCTATCTGGGCGCGATCGACAGCAGCATCCCGAGCGAGTTCCTGGCGATGCTGCCCTACCTCGCCACCCTGCTGGCCGTCGCCGGCCTGGTCGGCAAGGTACGCGCGCCGGCCGCCGACGGTAAGCCCTACATCAAGGGCTGACCAGCGGCGCGGCAGGATGGGAGGGTGGCGATGGAGATTGACTGGGCAAAGCTGCGGGCTGCCGCGACAGATGTGATGCGGCACGCGTACGCGCCCTACTCGAACTTTCCGGTCGGCGCGGCGGCGCTTGTCGACGACGGCCGGATCGTGGTCGGCTGCAACGTCGAGAACGCCGGCTACGGGGTGGCGCTCTGCGCCGAGTGCGGGGTGGTGTCGGCGCTGCACGCCTCGGGGGGCGGTCGGTTGGTGGCGCTCTCCTGCGTGGGTGCGACAGGTGAGCCGCTGATGCCGTGCGGGCGGTGCCGGCAGCTGCTCTGGGAGAACGGTGGCCCGGAGTGCCTGGTCGAGGCGGATCCGGTGCCGCTGCGGATGGCGGAGCTGCTGCCGCACGCGTTCGGCGTGCAGGACCTGGAGGCGATCGCGGCGTCGGTGAAGGTGCCGCCGGTGCCGGAGGAACTGGCCGCGTGGCGGGGGCGGGGGACCGTCTTCGTGCACCCCGACCTGTCGGGCGGGCGGCGGGTCTGGACGGGTTACTGGGAGCGGGCCGCCGGAGACTCCGCCGGGGCGCAGACCGGCGTGCTGGAGGAGGCGCCGAGCTGGGACGATCCGGACGAGGCGGTGACCTGGGGGCTGGCCCGTACCCCCCGGGTGGTGGTGGTCGACGCGGACGGCGCGATGTTCTGGGCGGGCGAGGGGGAGCCGCCGGTCGAGATCCCCCGACGCTGGGGTTCCTGATCCGGCAGGTTGTGCCGCCGCCCGGGAGGCCGGGATGCGACAGGAGCCGGGATGCGACAGGAGCCGGGATGCGACAGGAGACGTGAGGAAGAGTTGTGGGCGGGTTCGCTGCGGTTGACGTGATCCGGGTTAAGCGGGACGGTGGGGCGCTCTCGGCCGAGCAGATCGACTGGGTGGTCGACGCGTACACCCGGGGGCGGGTCGCCGACGAGCAGATGTCGGCGCTGGCCATGGCGATCCTGCTGCGCGGCATGACGGCCGGCGAGATCGCCCGCTGGACGGCCGCGATGATCGCCAGCGGCGAGCGGCTGGACCTCTCGGGGGTACGCCGGCCTACCGTGGACAAGCACTCCACGGGTGGCGTCGGCGACAAGATCACGCTGCCGTTGACCCCGCTGGTGGCGGCGTGCGGTGCCGCCGTACCGCAGCTCTCCGGGCGAGGGCTGGGGCACACCGGAGGGACGCTGGACAAGCTGGAGTCGATCCCGGGCTGGCGGGCGACCCTGGGCAACGACGAGTTCATCGCGCAGTTGGGCGAGGTGGGCGCGGTGATCTGCGCGGCGGGTGAGCGGCTGGCGCCGGCCGACCGGAAGCTGTACGCCCTGCGCGACGTGACCGGCACCGTGGAGGCCATCCCGCTGATCGCGAGTTCGATCATGAGTAAGAAGATCGCCGAGGGCACCGGGGCTCTGGTGCTGGACGTGAAGGTCGGCTCCGGCGCGTTCATGAAGTCGGAGGCGGACGCCCGGGAGCTGGCCCGCACCATGGTCGAGTTGGGCGGCGCGCACGGGGTGCGGACGGTCGCGCTGCTGACGGAGATGTCGACGCCACTGGGGCTGGCGGTCGGAAACGCGGTCGAGGTGGCCGAGTCGCGGGAGGTGCTGGCCGGTGGCGGGCCGGCTGACGTGGTGGAGCTGACCGTCGCGCTGGCCCGGGAGATGCTGGCGGCGGCGGGGCTGCCGGACGCCGACCCGGAGGCGGCACTGCGGGACGGCCGGGCCATGGACGTCTGGCGGGCGATGATCCGGGCCCAGGGCGGGGACCCGGAGGCGCCGCTGCCGGCCGCCCCGGAGGTGGAGGTCGTCCGGGCGGAGCGGGACGGGTACGTCGGCGGCGTCGACGCGTACGGGATCGGGGTCGCGGCGTGGCGGCTCGGCGCGGGACGGGCCCGCAAGGAGGACCCGGTCAGCGCCGGCGCCGGGGTGCTGCTGCACCGGAAGCCGGGAGATCCGGTCCGCGCCGGTGACCCGCTCTGCGAACTCCGGGCCGACGACCCGGCACGGATCCCGGCGGCCCGGGCGGACGCCGTGGCGGCGGTGTCGATCTCGGACCGGCCGCCGGCCGCGACGCCGCTGGTCATCGACCGGATCGGCTGAGCGGCGGCGGTGGGCGCGGCGGGCATGGTGTGAGCGTCCCCGAGCCGCTATCCTCGCTCGCCGGGGGACCCTCGCTCGCCGGGGGACCACGGAGTCCGGTTCGGCGTCGACCCGGGCGTAACCGGTGCCGGAGGCACGCCCGACCGGCGCCGACGCGACAGGAAACGACACTGTGAGCGTTCTCGTTCCCGACCCGCAGGCGGTCCGTGCCGCGAACGTGGCCGAGCTGGAACGGTTGGGGCTGCCCCTGCCGCCGGAGCAGTTTCCGTTGGTCTGGGAGCCGGGCGACACGGTCGAGCTGCGTCCCACCGCTGACATCGAGGCCCGCACGGCAGTACTGCACCTGGTGCTGGCGCGGTGCTTCGGCATGCCGCCGCAGGAGGGGATGAGCTGGCTGCTCAGCTCGCACCTGGTGGAGCGGGTGACACCGCCGGAGTGGCAGTTCGTGATCGGCAGCCGGGGCGACCACCGGTCCTTCGTACTGCACCACGACGCCGTCTTCGCCCTGGCCTGGGTACTCGGGCTGAGTCGGCATCTCGACCCGACCGAGCCCAGCGACGAGCGGTTGATGGAGCGGCTGCCGGACCTGATGGCGGGGGAGACCTTCACGCAGTGGCGGTCCCGCACCCTGGCGGCGCCCCGGGACGCGGCGGAGGTGGCTGCGGTGCTCGACTTCTACTACTGCCTGGACTGGGGTTACCTGGAGGCCGAGCAGGAGGGGCTGCACCTGCCCGGGATGATCGACAGCAACGCGATCGGGCAGCGGCGGTGGGCGCTGGAGTGGTCGGTGGTGTTCCGGGGGCCGTTCCACGACCCGCCGGCCGGCTGGGAGGAGGTCGACCTCTCGACCTGAGCCGGGCGGCGGATCCACCCGCGGGATGTATCCGTGCGGGCGGGGTGCGGGCCGGTCAGGTGGGCGGTCAGGTGGGGTGGTGGGCGGTGGCCTGGACGGCGACGGTGACGGTGGTCGGCTGGGAGAGGCGGGCGATCCGCCGGTCGAGGTCGGCGGGGTCGGTGTGCCAGGCGCTCGGGCCCATCCCGACCAGGGTGCGGAGCTCGGCGTGGTCGAGCCGGAGCGTGCTCCGGTGTGTCGCGGTCGCACCCTGGCTGAAGTGCCCGGCCAGGCTGCCGGCGAGCCGCGCCTCCTTGGCCGGGTCGACCCGGAGCAGGCCGAGCAGGTCGACCAGTTCACCGAGGTGGTCGGCGGCGGGCGTGACCACCAGCAGGGCGCCGTCGCGGCGGAGCACCCGGTGGAACTCCGGGCCGTTGCGGGGCGCGAAGACGTTCAGCAGCAGCCCGGCGGCGCCGTCGGCGAGCGGCAGGCCGCGCCAGGTGTCGCAGAGCGCGGCGCCGGCCCGGGGATGGGCCCGGGCGGCCCGGCGCAGCGCCGGCTTGGAGACGTCCAGGGCCAGCCCGGCGGCGGCGGGCAGGGCGTCGAGCACCGCGGCGAGGTGCCGGCCGGTGCCGGCCCCGGCGTCCACCACCAGTTCCGGGTACGCCTCCGGCGCCTCCCCGGCGACGGTGCTGGCGAGATCGGCGAGGGCGGTCGAGATCAGGTCGTAGTGGCCGGCGCGGAGGAACTCCTCCCGGGCGGCCACCATCGCCGGACTGTCCCCGGAGTGCGTGGTCCGACCGGCGGTCAGGTTGACGTACCCCTGCCGGGCCAGGTCGAAGCTGTGCCCCGCCGGGCAGCGGAGCGCGACCACGGCGGCGGGTGGTACGGCAGCCAGCGGCCGGCCGCAGACCGGGCAGCGGAGCCGCCGCAGGACCTCGGGAGGCACCCGGTCACGATACTTCGATGCCTGGTGGGCCCGTCCGGGGCGGGGTGGCCGGGCCACTAGGGTCGGTGCATGGCGGCAATCGGCTACGACGAGATCGTCCGGGTTCCCAAGGCGTTGCTGCACGACCACCTCGACGGCGGGCTGCGCCCGGCGACGATCGTCGAACTCGCCGAGGCGGTGGGGCACCCGCTGCCGACCACGGATCCGGCGGAACTCGGCCGGTGGTTCGTCGAGGCGGCCGACTCCGGCTCGCTGGAGCGCTATCTGGAGACCTTCGCGCACACCGTGGCGGTGATGCAGACGGCGGAGGGGCTGCGCCGGGTGGCGGCCGAGTGCGCGCTGGACCTCGCCGCCGACGGTGTGGTCTACGCGGAGGTCCGGTTCGCGCCGGAGCAGCACCTGGAACGCGGTCTCGATCTCGACGGCGTGGTGGAGGCGGTGCTGGCCGGCTTCGCCGACGGTGCCGCCGGGGCGGCGGCGGCCGGACGGCCGATCCGGATCGGCACGCTGCTGACCGCGATGCGGCACGCCGCCCGGTCGCAGGAGATCGCCGAGCTGGCCGTCCGGCACCGGGACACCGGCGTGGTCGGGTTCGACATCGCCGGTGCCGAGGCGGGTTTCCCGCCGACCCGGCACCTGGACGCCTTCGAATACCTGCAACGGGAGAACTTCCACTTCACCATCCACGCCGGCGAGGCGTTCGGGCTGCCGTCGATCTGGCAGGCGATCCAGTGGTGCGGGGCGGACCGGCTCGGGCACGGCGTACGGATCGTCGACGACATCACCCCCGGCGACGACCGGCCGGTGCTGGGGCGGCTGGCCGCGTACGTGCGGGACAAGCGGATCCCGCTCGAACTCTGCCCGTCCTCCAACGTGCAGACCGGTGCCGCGCCGTCGATCGCGGAGCACCCGATCGGGCTGCTGCGGGACCTGCGGTTCCGGGTCACGGTCAACACCGACAACCGGCTGATGAGCGGCACCTCCATGTCCCGGGAGATGGCGCTGCTGGTCGATGCGTTCGACTACGGCTACGCGGAGTTGCAGTGGTTCACCATCAACGCGATGAAGAGCGCCTTCATCCCGTTCGACGAGCGGCTCGCCATCATCAACGAGGTGATCAAACCGGCGTATGCCGCGGTGCTGCCCTGAGGCGTACGCGGGTTCGGTGCTGGTGCGGTCCGTCCGGTCTCGCTACGCCGGCATGGCGCTGAGCAGGGGCGATTCCGACGATTTCCTCGGCCGGTGTCTCTTTCGGTCGCTAAAACTGCCGGGCTGGTCAGTCCGACTGTCCGGCCGGCCATCCGCTGTCCGCACGGACCGCGTAATCCGGCACTTCGACCTTGCCGGAGCGGACCGGTCGGGCAATGGTTTCTCCGCCTCGGAAGTGCCAGGCTCGCGGTGGGGACCGGAGCCGCGTACAGCCGCCCGACGCGGGGGCGTAGGGTTTCCCGTGCCGGCAACGTTCGATATGTTGCGGTGCGGGTTCCGGGTTCGGGCCGATTCGGGCCGAGTGGTGACCTTCCGGTTTCGGAGGGTCGATGGCAGTAGAGCATGGACAGGATGCGTGACTACCCTGGGTAACGCCAGAAAGACAGACTGCTGTCGAATCGCCGGGACATCCCGATGCGCTTTCAATCGGTGACAACCTGGGCTTTCTTCTTGAGTTGCGGCGTGATGGAATCTCGGAGGTCCGACCCGCCCGGGTCGGTCGATCAGCGGTGCCCTGGGCCATTGGCCGGGTACTGGATGGGAAGGCGGTGACGTGAGCAAGCGGCCGAAGACAGCAAGCCCGATCCTGTCGCGTCTCCGCTGGCCGGTCGCCGGCCGGCTGCGCGACATGCCGATCTGGTCGAAGCTGGGTCTGATCATGATCGCGCCGACCATCGCGGTCGTCGTGGTCGGTACGACCAGCATCGTCGACCACATGGAGACGTTGGACGACGCGAACCGGGCGCACACCCTGGCGACGCTCGCCCAGGCCTCCGGAGGGCTGGTGCACGAGCTCCAGGACGAGCGGGCGGGCGCGGTGCTGCTGCTCGGCTCGCGCAACGACGCGGACCGGAAGACCAACCGCGAGACCTACAGCAAGGTGCACCCCGAGGTCGACAGGGCCAAGGCGCCATACTCCGAGCGCCGGGCGCAGCTCGACGAGCTGCCGGCCAACTTCGACGCCCTGCTCGGCCAGATCGACCAGGGCCTGGCCGACCTGCCGGGGATCCGCAGCCAGGTCATCAACTCCAAGTTGAAGCTGACCGACGCGGCACAGTCGTACGAGGGTCTGATCAACGACCTGTTGAACATCCGGGACCTCGCCTCGCAACTCGCCGGCGACTCCTCGCTGAGCGACCGGATGCGGGCCGCCGCCGCCAACGCGCGCGGCAAGGAGTTCCTGTCGATGCGCCGGGTCGTGGTGCACCGTGCGCTGATCGACAACCGGCTCACCGCGGCGCTGCAGACCGACTACATCGCCACCGAGACCGGTCAGCAGCAGGCGTTGCAGACCTTCAAGGCGATCGCCACCGGTCCCGAGTCCGCCTTCTACGACGAGACGGTCACCGGCGCCGACGTGCGCGAGGTCGACAGTTACGGCGGCTGGATCCGGGGTCGGACGGACGAGAGTATGTCCGACGCCCCGTTCGACGCCGAGGACTGGGACTCCGCGATGCTCGGCAACGCCGAGCTGATCCGCGCGGTGGAGGGCAGGCTCGACTCCGACGTGCTGGCGGAGGCCAGCGCGCTCCGCGACGACGTGCAGCGCCAGGTCTTCCTGGAGACCGGCCTGCTGCTCAGCATGCTGCTGCTGGCGGTGCTCTTCGCATATCTGGTGGCCCGCTCGATGGCCCGCTCGCTGCGCGAGCTGCGACACGGCGCGCTCTCCATCGCCCAGTACGGCCTGCCGCACGCGGTGTCCCGGCTGCGCGACCCGCAGGTGATGGGACAGATGTCACCCGTGCAGGCCGCCAACCAGATCGCCGAGCCGCTACCCGTGCGGAGCAAGGACGAGTTCGGCCAGGTCACCGAGGCGTTCAACGCGGTCCACCTGGAGGCCGTCCGGACCGCGGCCGAGCAGGCCGCGCTGCGGGCCTCGGTCGCGACGATGTTCGTCAACCTGGCCCGCCGCTCGCAGATCCTGGTCGACCGGCTCATCGGTCACCTGGACCGGCTGGAGCGGGGCGAGGAGGACCCGGACCGGCTGGCGGAGCTCTTCCAGCTCGACCACCTGGCCACCCGGATGCGGCGCAACGACGAGAACCTGCTGGTGCTCGCCGGTGCCGACTCGACCCGGGTGCAGCGCGAGCCGGCGGCGCTGATCGACGTGCTGCGGGCAGCGCAGTCCGAGGTCGAGCACTACACCCGGATCGAGTTCGGCACGGTCGACCGGGACATCGAGGTCCAGGCCAGCGCCGTCAACGACCTGGTGCACCTGGTCGCCGAGCTCTTCGACAACGCCACGGCCTTCTCACCGCCGGACTCGCAGGTGATGGTGGAGGCCCGTCGGGTGGGTGACCGGGCGACCCTCTTCGTCGAGGACCGGGGCATCGGCATCACCGCCGAGCAGTTGCAGGACCTCAACGAACGGCTCGCCACACCGCCCGCGGTCGACGTGACCGTCTCCCGGATGATGGGCCTGGTCGTGGTCGCCCGGCTCGCGTCCCGGCACGGGGTGATCGTCGAACTGCGTCCCGGTCACGACCGCGGCACGGTCGCCGATGTCACGTTGCCCGCCTCGATGCTGATTCCCCGGGCGCTCTCCGGTCGGCCGCAGCAGCCGGGTGGCCGACCCGTCGCACCGGAGCCGTCCGCCCGGCCGACGTTCGGCGCCCCGCTCGCTCTGGAGAGCGGTCCGGCGATGCCGCCGGCCCCACGGTTCGGCGACCGCGACACCGCGCCGCACGGTCGGCCGTACGACCGGCCGTACGAGCCGGCGATGAACGGTGGCGGGCATGCCGACGGTCCGCCGGCGGGCCGGCCCCGGGACATGCCGGCCTGGGGCGACCTGACCGGTGCCCGGGCGGCACGCAACGGCAACGACGCGTTCACGCCACGGACCCCCAACGGGCACGGCACCGAGCCGCTGCCCCAGCGGCGGGCGGCCGAGTCGGATCCGTCGGGTCTTTCGCCGAACGAGACCACGATGTCGGGGTTCATCCCACGGCAGCGTCCGGTCACGCCGGAGCCGCAGTCGAACGGGCTGAACGCACTGCCGCCGGTCTCCGCACCACCGGTCTCCGCACCACCGGTCTCCGCACCACCGTTCGGCCTGACCTCGCCGCAGGCGCCGCCGCCGGTCGCGCAGCCGCCCGTCCCGGCGGGCAACGCACCGCCGGCCTGGCCACCGGTGAACACACCGGACCGGGAGGCCAGCGCGCCACCCGTTCCGGAACGCCTGGCCGCGGCGCTGGACATGACCGCCGAACTGCCCCGGATGGCTCGGACCTCCGCCGCCGAGGCGGCGAACGCGGCGGAGAGCCGGCCGAAGTTCGCCGACGAGACCATGGAACTGCCGATTTTCCGGGAGCTGGAGTCGGCCTGGTTCCGGACCCGCCGGAAGCCCGAGGAGACCGGCGGTCAACCCCAGAGAGCCGGCTCGGTCACCCAGCCGGCTGGCCAGGCCGTCGCGGTGGACACCGCAGTCCCCGGCATGGGCCAGGCCACATCCGTATCGACATCGACAGGCAACGCGGCGACGATGCGCCCGCAGCCCGGTGGCCAGCAGCCGGGCAACGGGCCGGTCACCAACGGCACCGGCCGACCGGATGCGTCGGCGGGCGGCTGGCGTACGGCCGCCGACGACGGTTGGCGGGCAGCCATGGCGGCCACGACGGCCGCCGGCGCTCCGGAGGGGCAGACCACCCAGACCGGGCTGCCCAAGCGGGTGCCGATGGCCCAGTTGGTGCCCGGAGCCGTGGAGAAGCCGACCACTTCGGTGCAGCGTCGCACGCCTGAGGGGGTGCGCGGGCTGCTGTCCGCGTACCACCGTGGGGTTCAGCGTGGCCGCACGAACCCGACGGACGACCAGTCGACCAGCCCGGAGGCGACTCCGGCAGGGCAGCAATCCCCGCAGGCCGAGGTGGGCCCCGCGACCGCAGGCGGCCAGAAGGAGCATGAAGGATGACATCTACCCAGGATCTCGGTTGGCTGTTGGCCAACTTCGCCGATCGTGTTCCCGGCGTCGCCCACGCGATCGCCGTCTCGGCGGACGGCCTGCTCCTGGCGTCGTCACGGGACCTCCCGCGCGACCGGGCGGACCAACTCGCCGCGATCGCATCCGGCCTGGTCAGTCTCACCCAGGGGGCGGCACGCTGCTTCGAGGGTGGGGCGGTGTTGCAGACGGTGGTCGAGATGGACAATGGTTTCCTGTTCCTGATGTCCATCTCGGACGGCTCGTCCTTTGCGGTCCTCGCCGCCCGCAGTTCCGACGTCGGGCAGGTCGGATACGAGATGGCACTGCTGGTGGACCGGGTGGGCGACGCGCTGACGCCGCAGCCCCGGGCCGCGGCGGGGATGCTGAGCTAGGTGGTACCCCGGCCGGTGTGGCTCGCCGGCCGGTGCGACGACAATGGAACAATGACGAACTCCAGGCTCTGAGCCTCGGGTACGGCGAAAGGAGGTGAACGGCGATGATGGCCGAACGCGACGAGCCGACGGGTGCTCTGGTGCGGCCTTACGCCGTCACCCGTGGTCGTACCCGGCCGAGGCTCGACATCGCCCTGGAGGCGCTCGTCGAGACGACGGTGCGCGGTCGGTCCGCCGGAAACGGCAATGGCGGCCAGGGCCGGGAGCATCAATACATCGCCGCGCTGTGTGATGGTCGGCTGCAGTCGCTCGCGGAGATCGCGGCGCGGATGCAGTTACCGCTCGGAGTGGCTCGGGTCCTGATCGCCGACATGGCCGCTGATGGCCTGGTGGCGGTGCACGAACCGACAATCCTGGACGACTCGAACGACGCGGTGGGCACTGAACTGCTGGAGAGGGTGCTGAGTGGACTTCGCAGGCTCTGACATGTCGCACCGCCCGACAGCCGGGCGCGTGACATCGGCGAAGATCGTCATCGCCGGTGGCTTTGGCGTCGGCAAGACGACGCTGGTCGGATCGGTCTCGGAGATCACGCCGTTGACCACCGAGGCGATCATGACATCGGCGGGCGTGGGTGTCGATGACACCCGCCAGGTGCCGGGCAAGACGACCACCACGGTCGCCATGGACTTCGGTCGGATCTCGATCGACCGGGATCTCATCCTTTACCTGTTCGGCACCCCGGGCCAGACGCGGTTCTGGTTCATGTGGGACGAGCTGGTGCGAGGGGCGATCGGGGCGGTGGTCCTGGTGGACACCCGTCGGTTGGCCGACTGCTTCGCGGCCATCGACTTCTTCGAGCACCGGCGGCTGCCGTACCTCGTGGCGATCAACTGCTTCGACGGGATGCAGTACCACGACCCGCAGGATGTGCGGGACGCGCTGGCGATCTCGAACGAGGTGCCGGTCGTCGCCTGTGACGCCCGGAACCGGGAGTCGACCAAGCACGTGCTGATCTCGCTGGTCGAGTACGTGCTCACCATGCGGCGTTCGCGCGCCGTCGCCCCGGCCTGATCGGCGCGGTACGCCGCTCGTCGGGAGGCCCGGCCGTGGGGTCGGTGCCGTCGTGCCCGACGAGGCCGTCCGGCCCTCGCCGGGGCGACGGTCGCCGGTAGGTCGGCGACGCCCGCGTCGCGGTGCGACGCACCCTCCGCGATGCTGCGCTCCTCGCGTGGTGATGCGCCGTTCTCGGCCGGTGACCCGCGATGTTCCGCGCCCTCCAGCCCGGTCGCTGCGCCGGGTCGCTTGATGGCTGCGCCGGGTCGCTCGATGGACGGACGTCGGCCAACGGACTGCCGGACCGCCGCTAACGGACTGCTGCGAACGTGACTCGCGGGACGGTCAGGAGACCCGGCTCCAGGCTCCGGAGATGACAGTGAAGACCCCGAGCGAGTCCGGCTCCATCCCGCCGTGCCGGATCGGTGCGAACGAGTACGCCCCGGCGATCCCGTCGGTAATTTGATTGCCCAGGTAGGCGCGGAGCCGACCCCGGTCGACGCTCTTGCCGAGTCGGGCGGCGTTGACGACGAGCCGGAGCGCGTCCGACGCATACGGCGCGAATCCGCTGAACGAGCCGTGCAGGTGGATGTAGCGGTAGATGAAATCCCGCCGGTCCAGTCCTGCCGTGGTGGTGTTCGTCAGCGACGAGCTTCCGAGCGAGCTGGGATGCACCACGTAGGCGCCCTCGACCGCCGGTGCGTTCGTCTCCGAGAGGGTGTCCTCGGCGACCGCGCCGGAGTCGAAGAAGAGCCGGCCCTCGTAGCCGATCCGCCGCAGCGCCCGGGCCGCGGTGCCGGAGAAGGGTGCGGTGCCCCAGATGATGACGGCTTCGGGCTCCGCGTCGGCCACCCGGCGGGCCGCCGGGCGGAAGTCGGCGTTCTCGGCCCGCGGCAGCCGGGCGGACCTGACCAGTTCGACGTCCACGGCCTTCAGGGCCGCTGTGACGGCCCGTAGGCCCGAATCGCCGTGCCCGCCCGTTGCGACCAGCAGGCCGACCCGTTCGAAGCCCTGGGAGCGAATCAGCGGGGCCAGCGTGCGGGCGACGTCACGGGAGTCGGGGGTGAGCTTGAAGATGTACGTTCGCTGCGCCAGCGGCACGGTGAGGTTGTCGGCGGAGGCGAAGGAGATGAACGGCACCTGCTGCTGCTGTGCGATGGGGATGATCGCGAGCGACGTCTCGGCAAGGCATCCGCCGATCAGCGCGTGCACGTTCTCCCGGGTGGCCAACTCGGTCGCGTGCTGGGCGGCGAGCCGTGGTTCGCTGGCGTTGTCCCGGACGACCAGCCGGATGGTGCGGCGAAGGTTGCCGACCGGTACGCCCTGCTCGTTGAACTTGTCAGCGGTGATCCGCAGGGCGCGTTCCTGGAGGACTCCCAGGGCCTGGCCGGCGCCGGTCAGTTCGAGACTCGCGCCCACGACCAGCTCCGTCGAGCCGGGCCCGCGCGGTCCGGGGCCGCCCTCGTCGTCCCGCCCGCAGGCGGCGAGCAGGCTGGTGGCCGCTGCCGCCAGGAGTCCCCGGCGGCTCAGGGTCCACGCATCGCTCAGGGTCCACGCCTCGACTGCCGGTCTGGCCATCGTTGCCACCCTCCATGCGCTGGTCGTAGGTGTCGCCCACGGTCCCGGGTATGTTGCGGCAAGCGGCAGATGCCGTCAACACCACAGGGTGTGGCGAGAAACACCAGGTGGACCGAGGTATGAGGCTGAGTGGCCAGTCAGTCGGCCGGCTCGGGCCGTACGGGCCGGCGGCCGGCGTCGACCGGCGGACCGGGTCGTGGCGGCGGGTGTCCAGCCGAGTACGCGCAGCCGCCGCCGGCTTCTCCCACCGGCCGATCGCGCCGGCTCACGGCGGGGCTCGTGACGGCATTCAGAAGCGTGCCCAGGAGCGGGTGCCACCGGGTGACGAGCAGTGGTGGGGTCCTGCGGGGGCGGGAGTGGTCGGGTCCAGCGGGGTCAGGAGCGGTAGCCGGCGGAGCGGTATTCGTAGTCGCGGTTGTCCGCCCGCTCGTCCGGATCCCGACTGAAGTCCCAGCCACCGGCGGCCTCCCGCCCCGGGCGGCCGCCGACGGCGTAGCCGCCGATCTCCTGGCCGCGCCGCCAGCCCCGGAAGTAGCCGGTGGTGTGCTCGGCGATCCGCGCCGCGTCACGCACGATCCGCAGTGGCCGCTCGTCCCGCAGCGGCGAGCCGGGCACCAGGTTGGCCTGTGGCACCCGCTTGGGCAGGCCGGCGCTGGTCGAGGCGCCCACCGAGGGCCGGGCCGCCTGCTCGGCGGCCTGCCAACCGCTGTCGGCCGTCGATGCCCACTCGACCTCGGTCTCTTCGGCGTGGCCGGTGAACCAGGCGGACTTGGCGGCCGCGAAGATCAGCAGGTCGCCGTCGTCGTCGGAGACGGGGGACTCGGTCGGCTCCACGCCACGCCGGGGCAGGCCCGGCCCGCCCCGGGCCGGCTCCTCCCGCTCCACCAGGCGCAGCGGCGGGTTGTCGGCGGGCAGGTCACCGCGGCCGCCCCGCTCGGCCGGCGGCGGTTCGACCAGGCGCAGCGTGGGAGGCTCCGGCGGCAGGTCGTCCGCCTGCCACGGCGGGGTCACCCGGCCGTCGCCGGGCGGAGTGCTGACCGGCGCGTTCCGCTCACCGGACTGCCCGTACGCCGGGTGTCCCGCACCGGTCGCCCGGTCGTCGTGGTCATCGCCCGGTACCAGCGGCCAGTTGGCACGGGAGCCGGGCGGCGGCGGTGGCTCGGGCCGGGTGGCCGGCACCGAGACTGTCAGGCCGGCGGCCGAGATCGTGCCCGGGCGCGCCGCTCCGTCCCCGTTGGTCTTGGGGCGGGGCGTGATCGGGGTCGGCCGGCGTTCGTTACGGGCACTGTTGATCGCCGCCGTGGTCAGGGTGGCCCGGAATGGTTCGCCGGCGTCGGCGGGCGGGATCGACCCCCGCTGCGTCGGTGGCATCGGAGTCATCCCGGGCGGCGGGGGCGGCGGCGCAGAGACCGGCCGGTTCGCCAGCGGATCGTTCTGGTACGCCGGTGGCGCCGAGGAGGGCATCGCCGAGCGGGACCCGCGCGGCGCGCCGGAGACCGGCACCGCCGGCATGGCGAGCGTCGCGGCCGGGGAGAGCGGGGGTGCGGAGGCGGGAGTGACCGGTGGCGGCGCCATGGGCGGCGGTGCGACCGGCGGCGGTGCGACCGGCGGCGGCCCCAGCGGTTGCGGGGTGGCGGGGCCGTTGCTGGCCGCTGCCGGCTGGTGCCGGCCACGCCGGCCCGAACTGGGCACCGGTTCGCGGGCCGGACCGGAAAGTCCGGTGCCGCTCGGCGTCGGTGAGGCGGCCTCGCCCGCGCTGCGCCGCCCCGCCGCGCGCCGGCCCGGAGCTGGGGTGACCCGGGCGGAGAGGGTGGCTATCAGCGCGTCACAACCGGCGTCGCAGGCGCGTACCGCCGCCACCGCCTGCCGGACCGCCTCGGCCGAGGCGGAGGTGAAGGCCTTGTTGGTGATGCCCCGCGGCGGTGTCTCCGCGATCGCGACCCGCAGCGCCGTGACCGCCTCGGTGATGACGTCACTCTCGGCGACGCCGTCCGCGGCGAGGTGGGCGGCGATGGCATCGGTGGCCACCGAGGTGTCCCGACCCCGAGCGCTGGTCCCACCGAACATGCCCGGCTCGGGAAGGGCGTCCAGCACGGCCAGGGAGACCGGCTCGGCCGGATCGGGATAGGCCCGCAGCGCGGCCGGGTAGAGCTCGCGCAGCACCTCGCGCAGAGCCACGGCGGCGGCGTGCCGGCCGTTGGCGAGCGCGGCGTGCGCGGCGAGTACCGGTTTGAAGCTGATCAGCTCGCGCGGCGGGGGCAGGCTGGCCGCGGAGAGCGCGCCGGCCTGCAGGGCCCGGGCGAGCCCGACGGCGCGCCGCTCGGCCGGGGCGGACTCCCGCTCCTCCACGGACTCGTCGTCGGCGAAGCGCTCGGCGAAATCATCGACGGAGTCGTCGTCGGCAATGGCCAGTGGACGACCGGCCGCACTCAGCAGCGAGGTCACCAGGTGGTCGTCGCTGTCCGCCGCGACCGCCGCGCCGCTCGGTCCGCTGCTCCGTTCGACGAGCACCGTACCGAGCTGGGCGTAGCCAGCCGGATCGTCGGTGATCTCGCAGACGTGGAGCAGCCTGCCTGCGTCATCGACCACCGCGGAGGTCAGCGTCGTACCGGCCGGAGCCGGTCGACCCGCCACATCCGCAGAGGCCAGACCGCAGTACACCCGCACGAGCGCCACGGCGTCGTCCTCCTCCCGAGACACAGGTGGTGTGCCAAAGACTGATGCTCCCTGGTAAGGGGTCAGTCGCGCCAGTCCACGGCGGCAGAGATCTTGCCGATAATCGTGCGCCACCCGAGACTTGCGGTTTGTGCCCCGATTTTCTTGAGTCGCCGCCGACCCCGGATCCTGCCGAAACCACCGGCCGCGGTGGCCCGTAGCGCCTCGTCGAGGTCGTCCAGGCTGGAGCCGGGAGAAAGCATATCCAGTACGGCGGGGAGCCGGAGCGCGTAGGCGAGGTCACGGGCGACCTCGCCGGCCTCGATGAGCAGGGTCGGGTCCCAGACGTCGTGCCCGCCGCGAAGGTTCTCCACGACGAGGTCCAACTCGTAGGAATCCTCGTCAAGCGGTGCGATGTCGGCCGGCTCGAGCCGTTCGACGAGCTGGTCCCAGGTGTCCAGCTCGGCCAGATCGTGCGGTGCCCCCGACCTCACGAATGTGACAAGTGCCTCAGGGGTCTTGAAGAGCAGCAACTTGCCGCGGTGCGTGAGGAAGGCCGGGACATCCTCGGCCTCCTCCGCTTCCTCTTCCTCTTCCTCTTCGGCCGTGTCGGTGGTGGTGGTGTCCGTGTCGTCGTCGGACTCCCTGCGGCCGCCGGCCCGCTCCGCGTCCTCCCGATCGGCCTCGGCGAACTGGTCGGCGACGTCCTCGTCGAGGATCACGACGGTCTCGTCGCCGTCCTCCTCGTCATCGACCTCGGCCCGCCGCGACCGGCTGGCGAAGATGTCGTCCTGCTCCCGGTCCTCGATGTCGGTCGGTGTCAGCACCCCCTCCGGGCGGTACGCCCGCAGGGTGAAGCCGGCGCCGCTGGGCAGGGCGATCTCGACCGGGTCGATCCGGACGTCTTCCCACAGCGACCGGTCGGCGGCGCCGGCCGTCGTGCTGTCGACGCCGGCGGCGTCGTCGGGGGTTGCCGAGGAGTCGGAGCCGTTCTGCCCGGGGCCGGCAGCTTCGTCGCTTCCGGCCGGCTGGTTGCCGGGCTCGTCGGTGTCGGGCCGGTGGGACGACTGGCGGGCCACGCTGACCTCCGTGTGCGCTCGATATGGGCACCCAACCGGCGGGGGGAGCCGGCGGATCGGTGACTCTGCGCACACACCCTAGTAGGCCGGCGGCGGACGCGGATGCCGGCACCCCGTTGGAGTTCCCTGCGCATATTAGTAGGCTTGCTACTTATGAACGCCCAGGCTCTGCACGGCCATCTCGATGCACTGCTGCTCGCGGTGCTGGAGCAGGGCGCGCTGCACGGGTACGCCATCATCGAGGCGCTCCGGGCCCGCAGCGGTGGCGTGCTCAGCCTGCCGACCGGCACCATCTACCCGGCGCTGCGCCGGCTGGAGCGGGCCGGCTACGTCAGCAGCGCCTGGAGTACCGTCAACGGCCGCGAGCGGCGGACCTACGAGCTGACCGGTGCCGGGCACCGCGCCCTGGCCGGTGAGCGGAGCAGTTGGCAGGAGTTCAGCTCGACGGTGGGGCGGTTCCTCGGCGGGGCGGCCTCGCCGGGCGCACCCGCCTGACCGCTCCGACCGGCGCCGCCGGATCGCCCCTCGGCGGTTGCCGATCGCCGCTCGGGCTGTCAGCGAGGTCACCCTCGGGCTGTCGTGACCGCCCTCAGGAGCCCACGGCGAGACGGTCGCGTTCGGCCTGCGTCTGGCGGAGCCACTGGTCGCGGTACCAACCGGGGCACTCCACCAACCCGGCATGGCTGCCCCGTTGCGCGATCCGGCCCGCGACGAGCACGACGACGTCGTCATATCGGTCCAGACCCGAGAGTCGATGGGTGACCAGGATCACCGTCCGGTCCGGACCGGCGTACGCGGTCGCCGAGGCGAGCACCCGGTCGGCGGTGTCCGGGTCGAGACCCTCGGTCGGCTCGTCGAGCACGAGTACTCCGGTCGGAGCCGCGAGCAGCGCCCGGGCGAGTAGCAGCCGCTGGCGTTGCCCGCCGGAGAGTTGGCCCCCGTCCTCGCCCACCATCGTCTCCCAGCCGGCGGGTTGCTGCCGTACCCAGTCGAGCAGGCCGGCCGCCCGGGCCGCACCGGCCAGCTCGTCGTCGGAGATCCCGGTCCGACCGAGCAGCAGGTTCTCCCGGACCGACGCGTGGAAGACGTGTGCCTCGGCGAGCAGTCCGCCGACGACCCGGGGCAGCCGCTCGACGGGGAGGTCGGCGAGGTCGACGCCGTTGAGGAGGACCCGCCCGCTGCCCGGCCGGACCATGCCGGTCAGCACGGCGAGCAGGCTGCTCTTGCCCGCGCCGCTGGGACCGACGACGGCGATCCGGGTCCCGGCCGGAAGATCCAGGCTGACGCCGTCGAGCGCGGGTACGCCCTGCCGGCGGTAGCGGAGACCCACCTGCTCGACCCGGCAGTGCAACCGTCCCGCGACCTCCTCGGCACCGTGGTCGCCGCCCGGCCCGGCGGTCGGCCCGGCGGTCGGCCCGGCGGTCGGCCCGCCGCCGGGCGTCACCAGCAGGTCGGCCACCCGGCCCAGCCCCGCACGTGACCGGATCCACTGCCGGGCGGCCCCGACCAGCGCCAGGGCCGCCTCCACGGCGGCGAGCGTGCCGACGGCGAGCACCGCGACGAGTACGCCGTCGACCCCCGTCCGGAGCGCCACGCTCAGCACCGCGACGCTGGTCGCTCCGGCCACCAGCACCGCGAGGCCGTCCACGGCCCAGCCCACCGCCGCCGTCCGACGTTCCAGGCGGGCCAGTTCGCGGGCCCGGGCGTCGGCCCGGTCCAACGCCGACCGGGTCGCGCCGAAGGCGGCCAGGTCGGCGGCGCCCGAGGTCAGATCCACCGCGTCGGCGGCGAGCGCGCCGCGCAGTGGTGCGACCCGGTTGGCGGTACGGCGGGTGAGCAGCGCCGCCAGCGCCGGAAGTGCCCCTCCGGCGACCAGCAGCCCGCCGGCCAGAGCCAGCCCGGCGAGCGGCTCGACGGCGGACGCGCCGGCCACGGCGAGCAGCCCGACGGTTGCCGCCGCGGCACCGGGAACCAGCACCCGGAGCAGGAGATCCTGCACCGCTTCCACGTCGGAGACGAGCCGGCTGAGCAGATCCCCGGAACGCTCCGGAGCGCTGTCGGGCGGATCCTGCCCAGCGGTGCCGGCGGAATCCTGTCGGGCGGTGTGCCGCCGGGCGGTGTGCTGTCGGGCGGTGTGCTGCCGGGCGCTGTCCGGCCCCCGGGCGGCCAGCGCGGCGAAGACCCTGGTCCGCACCTCGGTGACGACCCGCAGAGTGGCGTCATGCCCGGCCAGCCGTTCGGTGTAGCGCAGTATTCCCCGGCCGATCGCCAGGGCCCGCACCGCGACGATCGCCACGGTGAGGGTGTCCAGTGGCGGTCGGCCGGCGGCGCTGACCAGCAGCCAGGTCGCGGTCGCCAGCAGGGCGAGCCCCGCGAGTTCGGTACCGGCGGCCAGCAGACCGGCGCCGACCAGCCGACCGAGGTACGGCCGGGCCAGCCGCCAGACCGTACGTTCGGGCCGCAACATCACGCGACCACCTCCCGGGGCGTTCTGGCGTCGGGCGCCGCCCCGGTTCCGGTGGCCGGCTCGACGGTCTCCTCGGTCACCCGCCCGTCCTCGACCCGCAGCACCCGGTCCGCCCCGGCCAGCAGCGCCGGGCGGTGCGCCACGAGCAGCGCGGTACGCCCGGCGACCAGTCGCCGGGTGGCGGCGAGTACGGCAGCCTCGGACCCGCCGTCCAGTCGGGCGGTCGGCTCGTCGAGCAGCACGATCGGAGCGTTCCGCAGGAAGGCCCGGGCCAGCGCGACCCGCTGCCGTTCGCCGCTGGACAGCCCGTGGCCGCGTTCGCCGAGCAGGGTGTCGAGGCCGTCGGGGAGAGCGGTGACGACCTCGTCCAGGGCGGCGTCCCGGGCCGCCTGCTGGACTGCCCCGACGGGTGCGTCCGGGATTCCGAGCCGGACGTTGTCGGCCAGCGAGGTGCCGAAGAGGTGCGCCCGCTGCGGCACCCAGGCCAACTGCCGGCGCCACCGGTCCAGGTCCAGGACGGCGAGGTCGGTGCCGCCGACGGTGATCCGCCCGCTCGTCGGGCTGGCGAACCCGAGCAGCAGGTTGAGCAGGGTGCTCTTGCCCGCGCCGCTCGGCCCGACGATGGCGATCCGCTCGCCGGGCCGGACGGTGAGGGTGACGTCCCGCAGCGCCGTGGTGCGCGGATACTCGACCGTCACGGACTCGAACCGGATCTCACCGCCTGTCCAGTCGCCGTCCGGCCCGCGCCTGTCCGGCCCGTCGCCGTCCGCCCCTCCGCCGGCCGGCTGGTCTGCCCGGCCCACTGCGGATGCCAACTCGGGCCGCCCGGCCGCAGTCCCGCTCTGCGGCTGCCCGGCCGCCGCCCGGCCGCCCGGCCGCCCGGCCGCCGGCCGACCCTCCGGCTGGCTGGCCGCCACCCGGCTCTCCGGGCGCTCGGTCGGTTCGCGGCCGAGCAGGGTCAGTGCCTCGTCCAGCGCGGTGAGTCCCTCCTGGCTGGCGTGGAACTGGCTGCCGGCGGCGCGCAGCGGCAGGAACGCCTCCGGGGCGAGCAGCAGCACCAGCAGCGCCGTCTGCAGGGCGAGCCCGCCGCCGAGCAGCCGGAGACCGATCGGGACCGCGACCAGCGCGACCGAGACGGTGGCGACCAGTTCGAGTACCAGGGCGGAGAGGAACGCGATCCGCAGCGTCCGCATGGTCGCCGCCCGGTGCCGGTCCGCCATCCGCCGGACCACCGCCACCTGGGCGGAGGCCCGGCCGAACAGGTGCAGGGTGGGTAGCCCGCGCACCATGTCCAGGAAGTGGCCGCCGAGCAGGGCGAGCCGGCGCCACTGGCGCTCGGTGGCGGTCTGGGCCTGCCAGCCGACCAGTGCCCCGAAGATCGGGACCAGTGGCAGTGTCACCGCGATGACCAGGGCGGAACTCCAGTCGGCGAAGACCAACTGGGCCAGTACCGCCAGTGGCACCGTGACGCTCAGCACGAGTTGGGGCAGGTAACCGGTGAAGTACGCGTCGAGCGCGTCCAACCCGCGCCCGGCCAGGGTGGCGAGCTGGCCCGTACGCTGCCCGGAGAGCCAGCCCGGTCCGCGTCGGCCGACGGCGTCGAGCAGGTCGGCGCGGAGCGTGGCCTTGACCGTCGCCGCGGCGCGGGCCGCCACCGTCCCCTGCGCCCAGAGCAGGGCCGCCCGTCCGGCCACGCTGGCCAGGAATCCGGCCAGGGCGGTCCGGTCGAGCCGCCCGCCGGCCGCCTCGGCCAGCACCGTGGCCAGCGTGGTGGCCTGGGCGATGACCAGCGCGGCGCCGGCGACGCCGAGGACCCCGAGCAGCCCGAGCTGTCGCCGCGCACCGGGCACCTGGCGCAGCAGACGGGGATCGAACGGCCGGCGTTTCAGCGGTGCCGGGCCGAGGCGTCGGCCCGGCGGCTCATCCGGCTCGGCCGGTGACCATCGGGGATCCATCTACCACGCAACTTCTCGGCCAGCTTCCGGGTCGGGGCCATCTTACTACGTTATGTAGTAGAGATCCGTGGGTCAGTTCAGGAAGAGCGACACGGGCAGGCTGACCAGAGCCACGGCCAGTGCCAGCGCGGTCGCGCCGGGCAGCCGGCCTGGCCGGCGGGCCACCAACAGTCGCTGGACCCGGACGTCGAGCCCGCCATCCGCCACGCCGAGGGCGCCGGCCGGGGTGACCCGGGAGCCGGCACCGGCGAAGCGCAGCAGTGCGGCGGCGAGCGGGGCGTCGGCATGCAGCCGCCGGGCCTTGTCGTCGGCCCGCATCTCCACCAGCAACGCCACGGCCTCGTGTGCGGCGCGCACCCAGCGGACGCCGGGCAGGGCCCGGCAGAGTGCGGTGAAGGGGAGCAGCACCAGATCGTGTCGCTCGTCGGCGTGCGCCCGCTCGTGACTGAGTACCGCGGCGAGTTGGGCCCGGTCGAGCAGGTTGAGGGTGCCGGCGCTGACCACCACCCGCGGCCGTACCCCCGGCAGGCAGTACGCGGCCGCGCTGGGATGGTCGAGTACCAGCGCGCCGGGTGCCGCCGGATCGTCCCGGGCCACCAGCGTGAGCAGGTCCCGGTGCCGGCGCTGGGCCCGCAGCGCACCGAGCAGGCTGCGTGCGGTCGAGCCGAGCAGCACCGCCGCCACCCCCACGCCGATCCCGACCAGCCCGAGGTGGGTCACACCCATGCCGGGCGGAAGATCACCGCCGCCGACGAGGTCGCTGGTGAGCGAGCGGAGTGCCGAGCCGGTGCTCTGCTCGTACGGGGCGAGCCCGAGGGCGATCGGCAGCCCGATCGCGGAGAGCCCGAGGGCCAACCCCACCGCCTGCCAGCAGATGATCGCGACCCGGGGGCTGTGCCAGGCCCACCCCGCGCCGAGCCGGCCGGACCGGGTCAGCATCCGGGCGGCGAGATAGCAGGCCAGCACGGCGAGTGCGAAGTGCGCGGCGTACGTCATCGGCTCAGGCCTCGCGGTTCGCGGCGGGCGGTCGATCGGCCTGCGCGGGCCTGGTCGGTGCTTCCGACTCACCGGGCTCCACCGGTGCGTGCGCCGCGATGTCGCCGGCTTCCCCGGCGAGCGCCGCCCGCAACACCTCGGCCTCGGTCCCGGTGACCGAGCGGGCGAACCGGACCAGCGCGGCGTCCCGGCTGCCGGCCAGGTCCAGGGCGTCGAGCATCAGCCGGGCGATGTGCGCCTCGCGGCTTGCCGCCGGTCGGTATCGCCAGGCCCGCCCCTCCCGCTCGCGCTCCACCATGCCCTTGCCGGCCAACCGGTCGAGCACGGTCATCACCGTCG
The DNA here is from genome assembly GCF_049315195.1 of Plantactinospora sp. WMMC1484. Classification (NCBI taxonomy): domain Bacteria; kingdom Bacillati; phylum Actinomycetota; class Actinomycetes; order Micromonosporales; family Micromonosporaceae; genus Plantactinospora; species Plantactinospora sp. WMMC1484. Next base: position 317,282 of record NZ_CP186055.1, on the reverse strand, counting down.
TGTAGGCCAGCTCACGGTCCCGCAGCACATCGGCGACCTCGCGTACGGTCGCCCCGGCACCGGCGCCCCGGTCCCAGAGCACGTCCATCACCGCACGTTCGAGATCACCGAGTCGTGTCACGGCACCAGCCTACTACCCGGTGTCGTAAGATGCCGACCCGCCGGCTGCCCAGCCCGTCCGGCGTCACAGCGGTCAGCTAGCCGTCGCTCCGGTCAGCTAGCCGCCATGGTGAGGTAGCCGCCGCCATCGCGGCGCACGGTAACCTCTGTCTAACATACTGCGGCGGAGGACGAGTGCGGCATGAAGAGAGTCGGACCGGACGTCGAGGGACAGTTGGTCGATCTCGACGACATCCCGCTGGCCCAGGTGCTGCTGCTGGACGACGACGAGAGCGTGCTGGCCAACTCGATCCGGAGGGTCATCGATGCGGCCCAGCGGGACCCCCAGGACACCGTGGCAGCGTTCAACAACTACGTCTGAGGCGCTGCCGGGGAAGGTGATCGGGGGCGGTGCTGCCGGTTCCGACAGGGTGGTCGGAACACCGATCCGGCAGGTGCTGCTCAAAGTCCACAGCCGGTGCAACCTGGCCTGCGACTACTGCTACGTCTACCAGCACGTCGACCAGACCTGGCGCAACCGGCCGAGGACGATGTCCCGGTCGGTGGTCGAGCTGGCGGCGACGCGGGCTGCGGAGCACGCCCAACGGCACGATCTCGGCCGGCTGACCGTGATCTTCCATGGTGGCGAACCGTTGCTGGCCGGCCGGGAACTCCTCGCGCACGCCGCCCGCGCGGTCCGGATGGCGGTGCCGGTCACCACCACCGTCGACCTGCGAATCCAGACCAACGGAGTGCTGCTGGACGAGGCGTTCCTCGACCTGTTCGCGAAGCATGGCATCCGGGTCGGGGTAAGCCTCGACGGTCCGGCGGCGGCGAACGACAGGCATCGGGTCTTCGCCGGGGGTCAGGGCAGTCACGGCCTGGTCGCGCAGGCGCTGGACCGGCTGCGTCGGGAGCGCCACCGGCACCTGTACGGCGGGATCCTCTGCACCGTCAACCTGGAGAACGATCCGATCGAGGTGTACCGGCACCTGCTGACCTTCGACCCGCCCCGGATGGACTTCCTGCTCCCGCACGGCAACTGGAGCACACCACCACCCGGCCGGCGGACCGACACCGCCGACGCGCCGTACGCCGAGTGGCTGATCCAGATCTTCGACGAGTGGTACGCCACCAGGCCGCAGCGGACCCGCATCCGGCTCTTCGAATCCCTCATCGATCTGCTGCTGGGAGGAAACAGCGGCAGCGAGGTGGTGGGGCTGAGCCCGAGCGACCTGATCACGGTGGAGACCGACGGCGCGATCGAGCAGGGCGACGCGCTGAAGACCACCGAGGAGGGCATGGCGGCCACCGGGCTGCACGTGGCGTCGTCGACCTTCGACGAGGCGATCGCGCAGCCGTCCTTCCAGGCCCGGCAGGCCGGCCTGGCCGGACTCGCGGCCAGCTGCCGGGCCTGCCCGCTCGTCCGGGTCTGTGGCGGCGGTCTCTACGCCCACCGGTACCGCGCGGCGAACGGGTTCGACAACCCGTCGGTGTACTGCCGTGACCTGACCAGGTTGATCCGTCACATCCACGCCCGGCTGAGCACGGAACTCTCCGCGCTGCGGACGCGCGAGCCCGGATAGCCGACCCCGCGTTCAGAACTGCAGCAGATCGATCTCGCACTCCGCCCGCTCCCCGGCGAGAATCGCGGCGGTGAGCGGATGTTCCTGACCGACGCCTCGGGTGGCCCGGGCCAGCAGATCGGCCCGAAACTCCGCCAGCCCGTCGACCACTCCGAGCGCGGTCCGGCTCGCCGCCAGGTTGCAGCCGGCCGCCAGCACGTCCGGGTGTGTCTCGTGCAGCACCAGCATCATCGCGTCGTACGCGGGAATCTCCATGGCCAGCGCCGCTGCCGGATCGCCGAGGGCGAACCGGACGTTCGCCGCGATGACCGAGCACTGCAGGGTGTACGGATGGTCGGCGCCCAGGTTGCTCCGCAGACCGCCGACCACCCCGTCGACCAAGCGGCGGGCGCTGTCGAGCTCGCCGTTGCGTCGCAGGTAGATGACGAGATTCCCCTTGAGCGTGAGGGTGTCCGGTGCGTCGTCGCCGAGGATGTCGCTCTGCCGCCGCGCCACATCCCAGCCCAACTCGAGCGCCTCCACCTGGTTGCCCAGCGCCGAGAGGGTCAGCGCGAGCGTGTTGGCACAGGCGAGCCGATCCGCGTTGGTCACCGGGCGGGTGGCGGTGAAGGTGGCGTAGGTCGTCCTGGCCAGTGCCAATGCGGCGTCGAGCTGGCCCAGCCGCCGGAGGGTGGCGACGAGTTCGATCCGGGTGCGCATGGTGGCCGCCTGGTCCTCGCCGTGGACGTCGCGGTGCCCGCTCAGCGCGCTCTCCAGCACCCGCCGGCTGGCCCGTAGATCACCGGAGAGCCTCAGCACCCTGCCGTAGTTGGTGGCCGAGAAGAGCGTGTCCGGGAAGCGTTCGCCGAGGAGTCGCCGCCGGCCCTGGTACGCCTGCTCGTGCAGCCGGCGGGCCTCCTTGTAGTTGCCGATCTTCTCCAGGGTGACGGCCAGGTTGTTCATCGCCCGGTAGCTGCGGCGGTGGTCGGTGCCGTAGAGGTCGACCGCCTGGCGCAGTGCCTCCTCGCCGAGCTCGCGTGCCCGGCCGTACTCTGCCTCGGTCCACAGATCGGCCGCCAGCCCGGCCATGCAGAGCAGGGCGTACTGGTTCCGGAGCCCCACGGTCTCCCGCAACCCCCGGTAGGCATCCTCGCCCAGCCGCCGGGACTCGCGGTACCTGCCCGCCGGGCGGAGCGCGTTGGCGAGGAAGATCTTGGCGGCCAGCACCTTCAGGTCGTTCTCCGGCCACAGCTCCCGCCAGGCGATGAGCGCGGACTGCATCAATTCGGCGCTCGCGACGAAGTCGCCGCGGCGGAAGAGGTAACGCCCGACGTCGAGGACGAGCTGCCGGACGTCCTCGTCGGTCGAGTCCAGCGCGCCGGCGGCCTCCACGTGCGGCCAGAGGCCGGCAAAGGCCGGCCAGGTCGCCGGGCGCTCCGAATCGCCCGGACTGGCGGCGACCAGGATCTGGTGTACGTGCCGCCGGTATCCGGCCGCCACCTCGCTCGGCATCCGCTCCCGGATGACGGCCGATACCAGCCGGTGCATCTGGGCGCTGCCCAGCGCGTCGTTGAAACTGGCCAGGGCGTACCGCCGGGCCTGCGCGATCAGCCCGGCGAAGGTGGCGTCGTCGCGCAGCGCCGGGTCCTCGGCGGCCACGACCTCGATCAGCTTGCGGCTGTAGAGCAGCGTCGCCGGAATCGGCTCCGGCCCGAAGAATGCCAGCAACTCGGTGAGCCGGGCCGCCGGCGGATTCTCCTCGCGGAGCTGGTCCAGGGAGAGCAGCCAGGTCACCGCGCCCGCGCGTTCGTATCCGGCCGGCGGATTCTCCGCGAGCAGTCGGGACAGCTGCCGGTCGAGCAGGGCAAGGTACCGGTCGACCGGCATCCGGGTCGCCGCCAGCCAGGAGCCGGCCTGCTCGACGGCGAGGGGCAGGTCGCCGAGCGCCTCGGCGACCTGCTCGGCCTCCCGCTGACTCAGGGCCGGCATCCGCTGCCGCAGCAGCTCGACGCTCTCCTCCCGACCGAACGGCCGGACCTCGACCAGCTCCCCGGCCTGGCCCCACACCGGATCCCGCGACGTGACCAGGACATGTGCGGCGCCGCGCGGGAGGAGGTCGGCCACCTCGGCCGGCGCCCCGGCGTTGTCGAAGACGAGCAGCCACCGCCGGTCCGTGGCAGGTCGTTCCAGGGTGTCGAGCAGCAACCGGATGCGGTCTCCGGTCGTCGCCGCGCCGGCGATCCCGAGTTCGTCGGCGAGGTCGATCAAGCCGGCTCGGGCCATGCTGTTCTGGGCCGCCGAGATCCACCACACGGCGTCGTAGTCGGTGGCGAACCGGTGTGCGTACTCGTTCGCCACCTGGGTCTTGCCGACTCCGCCGATGCCGCTGAGGACCAGCGGCGGGACCGGGGCGGGCCGGGTCGACAGATATTCGCGGATCCGGGAAAGCAGCAGGCGGCGACCGGTGAACCGCACGTTGCGCAACGGCAGCCGGGAGACCCGGGGCGGTGCCGGGAAACGGGGTGCCCCGGGCCCGGTGCCGGGCTCGACGACCGGCCGGTTGAGGATGGCCAACAGGCCGTTGCGGGCGGTCTCGGCAGCCATTCCGGCCACGTCCAACACCCCGAGTCGTTCGAGTTCCTCCGGCGGTGGGGTCCCGTCCAACGAGAGGGTCAGCACGCTCGGCCGGCCGGGTTCCGCGGTTGCCGTCAGGCGGCGGAGCCACTCCGCGAACCTGCGGGGCGGTCGGTACGACGCGGAGAGCAGCACGGTGACGAGGTCGGCGTCGGCGGCGGGCTCCGGCTCCGCCACCCCGTCCCGGTCCGGATCCGCTGTCTCCCGCAGGACGGTCGGCAGCCCCACCTCGGCCATCACCCCGGCCACCCACTCCGCCCAGACCCGGTCCTCGGCCGCGTAGCTGATCAGCACCCGGGTCATGGCCCGCGGCCGGGTGCGCTCGAACCGGGTCAGCCAGTGCCGCCGGACGGACTCGTCCAGCGGCGCGAGCGGCCGGACGTGCGCGCCGCCGAGGACGGTGGCCAACCGCTCGTACGCGGCGAGCAGCGTGGCCGGCTGCCGGGCCCGGTCGCCGAAGACCGCCAGGATCTCCTCGTACGCGTAGAACAACTTGTACGGGATCTCCACGTCGGCCCAGTACCGGGCCCGGACCTCCGGATCGAGGTGGTCGAGGAAGGGCGCGAACCGGACCCAGGCGTACTCCCGACCGGCTTCGAGCTTGCTCTGCTCGCCCTCCTCGACCCGCATCGGCACGGGCAGGATCCGTACCGGCTCGTCCAGCCGGAGGTGGCGGATGGACCGAGCGACGGCGACCGCGCCGTCGATGCTCTGCGTGCTGAGGGTGAAGCAGTTCAACACGACATCCGGCAGCAGCACGGTGCAGATCCCGGCGCTGTCACTCAACCCGGTGCGGCTGTCGATCAGGACGAAGTCGTAGTTGTCGCGCAGGTTCTGGCGCAGTTCGGCGAGGAAGGCGGCGCCGCCGAGCCGGTCGTAGAAGCTGGGCCAGTCGAAGGTGCTCACCGTCGCGGAGTAGGCCGGCCCCTGCCGCCCGGCCGGCAGCAGGTCGAGCTCCCCACCGTCGCCGAACCGCCAGTCCAGGGAGACGGCATAGCGCCGGACGTCGGGGCTCGTCGCCGTCGGGGCTGTTGCCGGCTGCTGTCCCTGCACCGCCGAGGCGGCGAAGTCCCGCACCAGGTCGATGACGCCGTCCGAGGCGTGCAGCTGGGGATCGGTCAGCAGGGGGTGGAAGAACCGGTGCAACCCCGGTGACTCCAGGTCCCAGTCCACCGCGAGAACCCGGTGCCCGTTGCTGGCCAGGATCCAGGCGATGTTGGCCAGCGCCATCGTGCGGCCGGTGCCACCCTTGTACGAGTAGAAGGTGATGATCTGTCCGGCGGTCCTGGGTGGCGCGGCTGCGGCTGCTGCCGTCATCGACACCACCTCACGGTCCCTGGAGAATCGGGCGGGTACGCGGCGGTGCCGGCCCGGAGTCGACCTGGTCGGCCTCTGCGAAGAGCCGGTTGCGGGCCACCTCCAAAACCACCTGCAGGTCTTCGTCGAAGGACCGGTGGCTGAGAATGTCCGCCCGGAACGTGAGCGCCTCGCCGCTGGCCACCCGGCGGAGCAGGACGCTACGCAGCCCGTCCGAGAGTCGTCGCCAGTTGTCGTGCGTCTCGCGGTCCTCGTGACTACGCGGGACCATGGCGGCGGTGGCCGGGGCCTGCCGGTCCTGTTCGGTCAGGGCCTGCCGGTAGTCGTCGAGTTGGGTCGCCCAGGCATCCACCAGGAGCACCACTATGGAGTCGCCATTCGTCGGCACGCCCGTCCCGGTGGGCATCGGCAGGGGCGACGCTTCCGAGCTGAGGCCGCGCCGGGCGGCGATCGCCCGGGCGAAGCTGGCCAGCGGGTCCGGCAGCGACGGCCGGTACGGCGCCCAGTCCAGCGCGGCCGCGCCGTAGAACTGCACCTCACGCCGGACGGTGCTCGCCTCCCGCTGGTTGGGTGCGGCGATCAGGAAGTGCACATGATCGGCGTGGGATCGGATGGGTGTGTTCTCGCCGGCCGTCGGATCCCTGGTCTCCACGTCGGGATGGAACGCGCTCCTGACGCTGACGAAGTCGACGCGCCGGTGCTTCGGCAGCGGCGTCAGGGGGTCCGTGGTGGCGTTGTCCACGATCCGGTCGGCCAGGATGCTGATCGCCTCGAGGTACTCGTCCTCGTTGCGGCGCAACCGCATGAGTTGGCGCAACCCGTCCCGCCGGTACGCCTCGCTGAACACGTCGCGGTCGTACTGCACCGCCTGCACGACCTCCGGCACCTGCCGGGGCGGCAGCCAGAGCACCGGCAGCAACGCGGCCAGGCGGGCGTCGCCGGCCGCCTCGTGCTGCCGCATCCGGTCGGCGAAGATCTGCCATTCCCGGCCGCACGGCTCGCTGGTGAAATATCGCGGGGAGACGAGAGCCACGAACGAACAGGCGTTGCCGAGGGCGTCCACCAACTCCGCCGACCACGTCGCACCGATCTCGATGCTGCTCCGGTCGAAGAAGCCCACCTCGGCGTTGCTCGCCAGCCCTGCCCGGACCCGGACCTCGGCGCAGAGATCCCGGTAGAACCGCTCCACGTAGGGGTCGTCGTCGCTGCGCGCGTAGCTGAGGAAGAAGTGCAGGCGGTGCGGGACACCGGGCTGCTCCGCGGTCACCCGAACGACCCCCGTCCTGCCGGTAGACGATTAGGGACGCGGATGGTGGCCGGTGGGGCGGTGGACATCCGCACAGACATGATGCACGCTCGGCAGGCGATTGCGTAGCCATTGGGTGACCAGATAGATTGGTCGGATCGCTACACGGCGGGTAAAGCCGCGTTGACCTGGCACGATTCACATTTGCAGGTCGGATTGATCAGCTATGACGTGCGTCCATGAGGTAGCAAGGAAGGTGACGCTTCCTGGCGGCGCGTCCAAGGTTACCCGGGAGGCAATGTGCGGCGTGGACCACGGGTTTCTCCGGTAAACGTCGACCTCACCCTGCCGATCAGCTGCTCGGACATGTCCGCATTGCGGCTTGCGGCCGGGACGTCCGTGCCTCCAGAATGGGACCCGCTGTCTCTGCGGGCCTTCTCGGCAAACGTGATCTAGGAAGCCCGGCCGCATGAATCGTCCCCGCCCTAGGAGGAGCTGTTGACGCAGTTCTTCCTGAGTCGTGCTGCGGGTGACGACGACAGCTACGCGCTCCGCTTCTTCCACGACCTGTCGGCCAAGGTCCGACAGGTCTCCGGCGCGGACGGCGACGTCGGATTCGTCGAGACGGTCGACAGTGACAGCCGCTCGCCCTGGTCCACGGCGACCCGGAACGCCCTGGCCGGCTGCCAGGTCTTCGTCGCCCTCTGTTCGCCGCGCTACTTTCTCAGCGAGCGGTGCGGGCGGCAGTGGTGGATCTTTGCGGAGCGGCTCCGGCAGTACGAGCGGGAGACCGGGCGGCGCGCTCCGGCACTGCTTTCGGTGCTCTGGTCCGACAGCGGTGTCGCGGAGGGTGGCGGCGAGGCCGTCCGGCAACTCATCCGACTGCGCAGTCACCGGGCGCGCTACGAGGCACTGCTCGCCTCCTTGGCCGGGCAGATCGTGGCCTCGACCGAGGAGCACCTCGTCCCCTCGGTCAACCCGAACTTCGACCTGGCCACGGTGCCGAACGCATTCGACTACACGAGGCTGGAACCGAGCATCCAGACGCCGCCGCGGAAGGATCTGGCGGATGCCGCGACGCAGCGGGTGCACTTCGTCGTGGCGGCCGGGAGTCGGGCGGAGATGGGCGCCGTCCGTGACGACCTGCGCTGCTACGGTGAGCGGGGGAGAGACTGGGCCGCGTACCGGCCGTCGCTGCCGGAGCCGCTGGTCGCGCACGCCCGCACACTTGCGGCCGAGCGTCTCTTCGGCTCGGACGTCGCCGACCTCGACGATCTGTCCGAACGGCTCGACCAGGCCCGGCGCAACAACGAGATCGTCGTGCTGCTGGTCGACGCGTGGGTTACGAAACTAGCGCCCTACCAGCGGATACTCGCCGAGTTCGACGGCCACGCGGAGCCGAGCGTCGCGGTGCTGGCGCCGTCCAGCCTGACCGACGCGGAGACGGTCCGGCACGGTGGCGAACTCCGGGCCGGTCTGGCCCGGACACTTCCGCACCACCTGGCGCGCGGGGACCAACTGGTCCGTATCGAGATCGACAGTCCGGAGGCGTTCGAGGTCGACCTCGTGGCGGCGCTGGAGGAGGCACAGAATCGCATCTTCAGCCATGGCCGGGTCTTCCGCCGGCCAGCCCAGGACGAGCCCGCCGACCGTCCGATCCTGCAAGGTCCGTAATGGACCAATGATGTCGCCGCGAACCCTCACCCGACATTCGCCGTCCGCTCGACGGCGGGGGCGATGGCACGACTCAGCACGAGAGCGCGATGCGAGGTCTTCCTATAATGAGTACGGCTCGCGAACGACGCGCATTTCGGCAGCTCCGTGCCGTACGGTGATCTCCCACTTCGGCGTTGATCGGATATCCCGGTCGGTACGGCGCGGAGTCCGGGGAGGACCGGTGCTGTACTTCTTCTTGAGCTACGCGCATGGTGGACGTGACGACCAGGCCCGCGTCCAGCGGTTCTTCGTCGACCTGAGCATGGAGATCGGGACGCTTGCCGGCGAGGACGTCGGCACCCCGGTCGGGTTTCACGATGGCGGGGCGCTGCGCCTCGGGGACCACTGGCCCCGGCAATTGTTCGAGGCGCTCTGTCGTGCTCAGACAATGATCGCCTTGTTCTCCCCGCGCTACTTCCGCAGCGACTTCTGCGGACGGGAATGGGCGGTGTTCAGTGAACGGATCCGCCGATGGGAACAGGCCGCCGGACCGCGCCAGGCCCGGTTGATTCCGATCTTCTGGGTGCCGACCCCGGTGCCCGACTTCCTGGGGCACATCCAGCATCACGACCCCCGGCTCGGCCCGGCGTACGAGCGGGAGGGCCTGCGCGAGTTGCTCCGGGAGAACGGCCGGGACTACGACCGGTTCGTGCTGGCCCTCGCCCGGCTGGTCTGCGAGGCCGTTCAGCAGGATCGCCGGCTGCCCGAGGTCGATCCGGGCTCCGTCGCCCAGGCCGACCTGCGGGCGGTGAGCAGCGCGTTCCACCCACCCGCCGAACCGGTCCGGCCGGAGGCGGTCCCGCGGCCGGAACCGGCACCGAGGCCGACGCCGTGGGACCGGTCGAGCCAGGATGCCAACACATCGGGCATACCGCGGAACGCCGGCGCATCGGACATACCGCAACCTCGGCCGATTCTCAGTCTCGAAGCCGCGGAGGACCTGGAGCGTCCCGACTCGGAAGAGCCGGTCGGGGACGCCGGCGCCGCGCCACGCACCGGGTGGGGGGATGGTCATGATCGACCATGAGGACAACCGGCAACCTCTCGGCCGGATAATCACCTTCTATTCCTACAAGGGTGGTACCGGCCGGACGATGGCGCTGGCCAACGTCGCCTGGCTGCTGGCCAGCAACGGCCACCGGGTACTGACCATCGACTGGGACCTGGAGTCTCCCGGGCTGCACCGCTACTTCCACCCGTTCCTCGTGGACAAGGAGTTGCGCGGTTCGCACGGGGTGATCGACCTGGTCCGCGAGTACGCCAGGGCGGCCACCCGGCCTGCCGAGGACGGCTCGGGGGTGCTGGATTCCGCCGAAGTCCTCGACCTGGCCCGGATCCAGCGCTACGCCAGTTCGCTGGAGTTTCCCTTCCCCGGTGACGGTGGGATCGACCTGGTGCCGGCGGGCCGGCAGGTCCCGGAGTACTCGGCCCGGGTCAGCACCTTCAACTGGGACGACTTCTACGACCGGCTCGGCGGGGCGGTCTTCCTGACCGCGCTCCGCAAGGACCTGCGGGCGAACTACGACTACATCCTGATCGACAGCCGGACCGGGCTCAGTGACACCGCCGGGATCTGCACGGTCGTGCTACCGGACGTGCTGGTCAACTGCTTCACCATGAGCACCCAGAGCATCCAGGGCGCGGTCTCGATCGCCCGCTCGATCCGCAACCAGCGTCGCGGACAGCCGATCCAGATCTTCCCGGTGCCGACCCGGGTCGAGGACGGCGAGCAGACCAAGCTGGAGCGCAGCCGTACGCACGCCCGGCAGCAGTTCGAGCCCTTCGTCCGGGCGCTGGAGCGGCAGAACGCCGACAAGTACTGGGGCTCCGTCGAGATCCCCTACAAGGTCTACTACGCCTACGAGGAGATCCTCGCCGCGTTCGGCGACCGGCCCCGCCAGGAGGGGACCCTGCTGGCCGCGTACGAGCGGTTGACCGGGATCGTGGTCGGCTCGCCGGTCGAGCTGCCGGTCCTCATGCCCGAGGCCCGGCGGCTGCGCTGGTTGGCCGACTTCGAACGCCGGACGCCGCCGGGACCGGGCGAGGTGGTGGTCAGTTACGCACCACGGGACCGCATCTGGGCCGAGTGGATCGCGGCCGAGTTGAACCGGGTCAGCCAGTCCAGCCGGCTGGTCGAGCAGCGGCTGTCGGTGGAGGAGGTCGACCGGGCCGACCGGATGCTGGTGCTGCTCTCCCAGGAGTACGCACGTTCCCGGGATGCCGCGCGACTGTGGCGGCGCGGGCAGGAGAAGGATTACGACGGACCCGGCCGGTTCATCATCCCGATCCGGTTCGACACCACCCCGACCCCGCCGACGATCGACGAGCGGGACGTGATCGACCTGCACGGGGTCTCGGCGACGCGGGCCCGGGAAGCCCTGCTGGCCGCGCTCGACCTGGTGGACGTGCCGTCGTCGCCCGGTGCGGCAGGCGAGAGCCAGACCTGGCCGCGGTTTCCGGCCGCGCTGCCACCGGTCTGGCGGGTGCCGGCCCGGAACCCGGCGTTCACCGGCCGGGCCGCGATCCTCGAGACGCTGCGGGACCGGCTGCACCGGCATCCGACGGCGCAGCCGCTGGCCCTGCTCGGGCTGGGCGGGGTCGGCAAGACCCAGATCGCCCTGGAGTACGCGCACCGGTTCGCCGCCTACTACGAGATCGTCTGGTGGATCTCGGCGGACCAGCCGCAGATCGTCCGGGCCGAGCTGGCCAAGCTCGCCGGACAGCTCAAACTGCCGTCCGGGCCGACCGTGAACGAACAGGTCGACGCCGTCCTCCAGGCGTTGCGGCAGGGCAGCCGTTTCCCCCGGTGGCTGATCATCTTTGACAACCCGGAGGAGCCGGAGCAACTCCGGGAGTTCCTGCCCGACGGGCCCGGCGACGTGATCGTCACCACCCGCAACCAGGGCTGGACACAGGTTGCCGAGCATCTCGAGATCGGGGTCTTCGAGCGGGCCGAGAGCGTCGAGCTGATCTCCCGTCGGGTCGAGACGATGGCGCCGAGCGACGCCGACGCCGTGGCCGAGCGGCTGGGTGATCTTCCGCTGGTGGTGGAGCAGGCGGCGGCCTGGTTGGCCACCACGGCGATGCCGGTGCGAAGCTACCTGCAACTGTTGGACACCCGGTTGCCCGAGATGCTGGCCGAGAAACCGCCGCAGGGCTATCCGACCTCGGCGGCGGTCACCTGGAATCTCTCGCTGCAACGGCTGAGGGAAGGCCGACCCGCCGCCGCCCGTCTGCTGGAACTGCTCTCGTTCTTCTCGCCGGAGCCGATCCCGACCTGGCTGCTCCAGACGCCGAGGATGGTCGACGAGCTGGCCAAGGTCGACCGGGCGATGCGTGACCCGCTGCTGCACGGCGCGCTGATCCAGGATATCGGTCGTTATGCGCTTGCCCGCGTCGATCCGGCAAACAACGCGATCCGGGTTCACCGGCTGGTACAAACGGTTATCAGGGACGCGATGAGCGTCGAGGCGAGGGCGGAGAGCCGGGTGCAGGTGCAGGAGATCCTCGCGGCCACGTCGGCGGCGAGACAGGGCGGGGTGGACGACCCGGAGAACTGGTCGACCTACGAGGAACTGCGCCCGCACCTCGAACCCTCCGGCGCGCTGGAGTCCCGGGACGACGCGACACGACAGTTGGTCCTCGACATGGTGCGCTACCTCTGGCTGCGCGACGACCTCACGGGCAGCGAGGAGCTGGCCGAGCGGGCGCTCAAGCAGTGGTCGACGATGTTCGAGACCGAGGACGCCCTCGCGCTGCGGCTGCGGGTGCTGCTCGCCAACACACTACGGACCGCCGGCCGCATCCGTGATTCGTTGGCCAACAGCAGAGAGGTGCTGCCCCGGCTCACCGAGCTGCTCGGCGACGACCACTTCTACACACTGGAAGCGGCGGGCGGCCTCGCCGCCGACCTGCTGTACTCGGGGGATTACCGCGGGGCGGCGGACCTGAACCGCGCCTCCTGGCAGCGGTGGCGCGCCACCTATGGCGACGACTTCATCCGGACGCTGAGCGCGGCGAACAACGTGGCGCTGACGGAGCGTCTGGCCGGAAACTACGGCGAGGCCGCGCGGATCGACGCGGACACCCTGCGCCGCCGGCGCAAGGTGCTCGGCGAGCGGAACAAGTGGACCTTGTACTCGGCAATCGCCTACGGGCGAGACCTCCGGGCCCTGGGCGACCACGCCGCGTCCCGCGAAATGCTGGAGAAGGCGCTGGAGGGTTCCCGGAACCTGCTTGGCGACGACGATTGGGTGACGCTGTGGGCGGCCAAGAGCCTGGCGGTGACGACCCGCCGGATGGGCCGTCCCCACGATGCCGTCGGGCTGCTCGACGACACCCTGCGCCGATCCCATCAGGCCCTCGGCGAGCGTCATCCGGACACCAAGGCGTGTTTGTTGGAGTCCGCCTGCCTCCGCTCCGCGTTCGGGGACCACATCCTGGCACAGGCACAGGCACGGGATGCGGTGACATACTTCCAGAAGGAATTCGGGGCGGACAATCCGTATACCCTCGGCGCGGAGAACGATCTCGGCATCGTCCTGCTCCGGGCCGGGGACGCCGCGACCGCGCTACCGATACTGACGGATGCCGCCGAGCGGTTCACCGACGTCCTCACCGACGATCACCCCTACACCCTGGCCTGCCGGCTCAACCTGGCCAACGCCCGATCCGCCACGGGCGACGCGGCGGACGCCCGGCGGCTCGACGAGCGCAGTCAGGGCAAGCTGGTGGAGCGGCTGGGCCGAGAGCATCCGACCACGATCGCGGCCACGGCCAACCTGGCGATCAGTCTCCGGGACACCGGCGCCGGGCACGACGGCCAGCGGCAGCTTCGCAAGGCGCTCGAACTGTCCCGGCAGGTCTTCGGCGACGAACACCCGAACACCAGCGCGATCCGTGACGGCCAGCGCATCAACATCGACATCGAGCTTGAGCCGTCCTAGACCGGGTTGCGGTGCGGACCACCGGCTATCGCCTCGTCAGCCGGACAACCAACCACCGCAGCACGTCGGCTGGATCGGCTTGGCCGTCGCCCGCCTCGTGCAACCGGCGGGCCAACCCCAGATGCTCGGTCACCCGCCGGGATAGATCCGACTCACGGCCGAACGCCACGGCGAGCCTGGTCCACCCCTCGATGTCCCCCCGCCGGACTGCCGAGGCGTAGCCGCGTACCGCGTCGGAGAAGCGGCCGTCCAGGTATGCGAGGTCGGCGGGGCTCGGCGTCGGTGCGGCGGCGCCCGTGCCCGGCTCGGCGCCACTGATCGTGGCCCGGATAAGGGTGACCAGCTGCGGCTCGGCTGCCACCGGGTCGGCCGGTTGCGACGCGGTGGCGACGGGGAACAGGGTGGCCAGGTCCACCCGCTCCGGCAGCCAGGCCGGCCGGGGCGAGTTGGCCAGCCAGCCCAGATCGTCTGTGGGCGTCGCGCCGTTCGTCACGCGCCACCGGATGATGTAGGCGAGCGCCGCGTCGGCGGCGTACCGGTCGATGTCGGACGGCACCGCCTCGTTTCCCCAGGCGACCAGCTCCCGCGCCATCGGCTCGACGAAGGCGGCACCGAGGCGGGTCAAGACGCGGGTTTCGAGCAGATTGTCGGCGGCGAGCAGGGTCAGTCGGCGCCAGAGCGCGAACTCGAAGTGCGCGGACCGCAGGGCCGCCGGATCGGTCAGGCCCCGCCGGCGGCGCCGCCAGAAGTCGCAGACCCCAAGGTGCGCGTATGTCCCCTGGAGCAGAGCCGGCAGCGGCCTCGGGTCGGACCGCCACGGGGCGAGGTAGCACCCGCCCGGGTCCGCTCCGTGCAGGTCGATCAGGTCGTTGATGGCCACCAGTTTCATGTGCTGGAACTCGTGGATCAGCGACAGAGCGAGGGATTCCGGTTCGGTGACGGTGGAAATCGCCACCGAACCGAAGGCGTGGAACGAGGTGGCGCCCCGGGTCGTGCCCTCGGCGGCCGGAGCGAGCGGCACCACGGAGACCAACGAGGCCCGAATCCCCGTGGCATAGTCGGGAAACTGCCGGGTGATCAGCTTCCAAGCCAGTCGGAATCGCCGGCCGAGCCCTGCTGCGGCCCGATCAGTCAGCCGGTCCGTCGGTTGCCACTGGTAACAGTCCCGGTACGGGTCCAGGTCCTCGATCGCCAGCTGGTAGCGGTGGCGTGCGTCGCCGACCTGCATGAGCCGTCGGGGCGCCCAGTGCTCGGAGGGCTGCTGGTGGGGGAGCGCGACCGTTACCCGCCGGGCGGACCCGACGAAGACCAGCCGGCCCGGTCCGCCGACGATCCGCACCGGACCCGGGCCGAGGCCGGTCACGGCGCCGAGGGTGGGCAGTACGACGGTCCCACCGCTGCTCGGCAGCTCGACCTCGAACCGCATGCCGGCCAGGGCCGCCGCAGCCGCAGCCAGGGCGGTCAGGTAGTCGAGGGCGCCGAGCGGTTGCCCGTCGTCGCTGCCACCAATGTCGAACTGCCGCAGGCAGGTACTCGCCCAGTTGTCGAGGTAAGGATGGGCCAGCACCCTACGTACGGCTTTCGGCCGGCGAGCCTCGGCGGTGGTGAGCAGCGCGAAGGCCCGTTCTGTCGAGGTCGTGGCCGAGCCGCCGAACCGCCGCGCTCTCCGGTTGACCTCACGCAACTGCACCAGGCGCTTCGACCGCTGGCTGGCGACCAGGACCTCGATCGCGTCGCGGCTCCCGCCACCCCGCCCCAGCGCTGTGAACTGCTCGGCCGTAAAGCCGTGCCGCTGCCCCGGGGTGATCGGTGAATGTTGATGCTGCGACGTCGTCGGCGCAGGTCGTGCGGAACGTGGGGGTACATCCATCTGCCCACCTTCGGCGTGCCGCCGTCAGTGGGAAGACGTGCGCTGGCCCGACGCCGGGCGACGACGAGGCAGCCAGGTCATCGCGTACGTCACCGCCGAGCTGACGGAAAACAGCATCGCCTTCCCGACACCCACATTACCGACCCGAACAGCATTTGCGGAGATCGATTCAAAATCCCTGCCGAGCTCGGCGAAGTCGCGGTCGTCCAGCAGTGCCGCCCGATAGCTGGTCCACCGCCGCAGGCCCTCCGAAGTCGTCACCACGCAGCGGTTGGTCCGGTGGCCCAGGCCGGGCAGCCGGTACTCGGCCAGATGGAACGCGGTGCACTGCTCGTATCCGACGCCGATCAGCAACGTGTCTCCGCCGGCCAGCTCGATCGCACCCAGTGGGGAGTCCGGTCCGAGTTCCGACGTGATCGGATGCCGGGCGGTCAGCTCCCGGGCCCGGGCGCCGACCGCCGCGAACGAGGTCTGCGGATGGTCGCTGCGTGCGGCCCCCGGCCAGGTCCGGACCGTCTCCGCGATCATGCCCAGCTCGCGGCAGGGTGTGACGGCGGGATCGAAGGCCGGCAGCTCCGCCCGGATCGCCGGCCACCAGGACTCGGGGACCCGGACGTGCGACCAGTGGGACGGGTCACGGTTGTCCCAGGTGAACGCCGGTACGACCAGCGTCCCCTCCTCGCCCAGCACGTCGAGCAGTGCCCGGACCACCGTCGGGGCGCCGCCGCAGACCCAGCCGAGCGCCCGCAGCGAGGCGTGCACCAGGATCGTGCTCCCGGCCCGTACTCCCAACTCGCGCAGGTCCCGGACGAGACTGCTCCGGGTCTGTGGCGCCGCCTCGCCCATGGGACGGCAGTGTGCCAGACGAGGAAGCCCTCGTCAGACCCCCTTCGGATGCCAGACCGTCTTCGTCTCCAGGAAGGCCGTCATCCGGCCGATCCCCGGGTCGGCGCTCCAGTCCGCCGGGCCGGCGCCGGGCCGCAACACCCGCTTGAGGTTCCCGGCCGCGGCCCGCTCCAGCTCGGCGGCGAGTTCCGGGTCGGCGACCCCGGTCAGGTCGAGCGCGTTCACGTCCATGTGCCCGGCGAGCCAGGGCGCGGTCTCGGCCGGCCGGCCGGTGAGCAGGTTCACCACCCCGCCGGGCAGGTCGGAGGTGGCCAGCACCTCGGCCAGGGTGACCGCCGGCAGCGGACTCGCCTCGGCGACCAGCACCACCACCGTGTTGCCGGTGACGATCGCCGGTGCGACGACGCTGACCAGCCCGAGCAGCGCCGGTTCGGCCGGGGCGACCACCCCGACCACCCCGGTCGGCTCGGGCGCGGAGAGGTTGAAGTACGGCCCGGCGACCGGGTTTGCGTTGCCGTAGACCTGGGTGAGCTTGTCGGCCCAGCCGGCGTACCAGACCCAGCGGTCGATCGCCTCGTCCACCTCGGCGGCCTGCACGCCGAGGCCGACGAACTGGTCCCGCCGCCCCTCCAGCATCTCGGCGACCCGGTAGAGAATCTGCCCCCGGTTGTACGCGGTCGCGCCGGACCAGCCCTTGACCGCCGCCCGCGCCGCCAGCACGGCGTCCCGGACGTCCTTGCGGGAGGCGAGTGCCACGTTGGAGTTCTGCACCGGATATGACCGCCCCGACTCGCTGCGTGGGAACTTCCCGCCGACGAAGAGCTTGTACGTCTTGCGTACCGCCACCCGCTCAGACATCGAGGTACGCCTCCAGACCCTGCCGGCCGCCCTCCCGGCCGTAGCCCGACTCCTTGTAGCCGCCGAACGGCGAGGTGGGGTCGAACTTGTTGAACGTGTTGGCCCAGACCACCCCGGCACGCAGCCGGTCCGCCATCCAGAGGATCCGGGAACCCTTCTCGGTCCAGATCCCGGCCGAGAGCCCGTACGGAGTGTTGTTCGCCTTCTCCACCGCCTCGGCCGGAGTGCGGAAGGTCAGCACCGAGAGCACCGGTCCGAAGATCTCCTCGCGGGCGATCCGGTGCGCCTGGCTGACCCCGGTGAAGATGGTCGGGGCGAACCAGAAGCCCTGATCGGGCAGGTCGCACGGCGGGGACCAGCGCTCGGCCCCCTCGCTCGACCCGATCTCGCTCAGCGCCCGGATCCGGTCCAGTTGTTCTGCCGAGTTGATCGCGCCGACGTCGGTGTTCTTGTCCAGCGGGTCGCCGACCCGCAGCCGGGCCATCCGGCGCTTGAGCGAGGCGAGCACCTCGTCGTACACCGATTCCTGGACCAGCAGCCGGGAGCCGGCGCAGCAGACGTGGCCCTGGTTGAAGAAGATGCCGTTGACGATTCCCTCGACGGCCTGGTCGACCGGGGCGTCGTCGAAGACGATGTTCGCCGCCTTGCCGCCGAGTTCCAGGGTGAGCTTCTTTCCGGTGCCGGCGACCGAGCGGGCGATCTGCCGCCCGACCTCGGTGGAGCCGGTGAACGCGACCTTGTCGATCCCGCCGTGCTCGACCAGCGCCCGGCCGGTCTCGCCGGCTCCGGTGACGATGTTGACCACGCCGGGTGGCAGGTCGGCCTGCTGGCAGATCTCGGCGAAGAGCAGCGCGCTGAGCGGGGTGGTCTCGGCCGGCTTGAGCACCACGGTGTTGCCGGCGGCCAGCGCCGGGGCGATCTTCCAGGCCAGCATCAACAGCGGGAAGTTCCAGGGGATGACCTGGCCGGCCACGCCGAGCGGGCGGGGGTCCGGTCCGAAGCCGGCGTGCCCGAGCTTGTCGGCCCAGCCGGCGTAGTAGAAGAAGTGCGCGGCGACCAGCGGAAGATCGACGTCCCGGGACTCCCGGATCGGCTTGCCGTTGTCCAGCGACTCCAGCACCGCCAGTTCCCGGGAGCGCTCCTGGACGATCCGGGCGATCCGGAACAGGTACTTGGCCCGGTCCCGGCCGGACATCGGCGCCCAGATCTCGTCGTACGCCCGGCGCGCCGCCCGGACCGCCCGGTCCACGTCGCCGGGGCCGGCCACGGTGACCTCGGCCAGCACCTCCTCGGTGGCCGGGTTCACCGACTTGATCATGCCGCCGCCGTGCTCCCCGGCCCCGTCGGCGTCGCGTGCATCGCGGTCGACGAACTCGCCGCCGATGAAGAGTCCGTACGACGGCTTCAGGTCCACCACGGCGCGCGATTCCGGCGCGGGGGCGTATTCGAACATGCTCAGTCCAGGGTGAAGTAGTCGGGGCCGGAGTAGACCCCGGTGCTCAGCTTGGTCCGCTGCATCAGCAGGTCGTTGAGGAGGCTGGAGGCACCGAACCGGAACCACTCGGGGTGCAGCCAGTCCGGGCCGGTGGTCTCGTTCACCAGTACCAGGTATTTGATCGCGTCCTTGGTGGTCCGGATCCCGCCCGCCGGCTTGACCCCGACCTGCCGTCCGGTGGCGTCCCGGAAGTCCCGGACCGCCTCCAGCATCACCAGGGTGACCGGCAGGGTGGCGGCCACCGGCACCTTGCCGGTGGAGGTCTTGATGAAGTCGGCGCCGGCCAGCATCGCCAGCCAGGAGGCCCGACGGACGTTGTCGTAGGTGACCAGCTCGCCGGTCTCAAGGATGACCTTGAGGTGGGCGTCCCCGCAGGCGGCCTTCACCGCCACGATCTCGTCGTAGACCTCGCGGTAGCGGCCGGAGAGGAAGGCGCCCCGGTTGATCACCATGTCGATCTCGTCCGCCCCGGCGGCCACGGCGGCACGGGTGTCCGCGAGCCGGACCTCCAGCGGCGCCTGCCCGGACGGGAACGCCGTCGCGACGCTGGCCAGATGCACCCGGCCCGGCCCGCCGGGCGGCTGCGCCCGGTCCGGCCCGGCCAGAAGCTGTCCCCGGCCCGCTCCACCGGGTAGCGCCCGCATGGCGTCCGGGTCGGTCCCGGCGAGCACGGCGGCGGCCACCGGAACCATCGTCGGATAGACGCAGACCGCGGCGACCGCCGGGCACGACGGGTCGGCCGGGTCCGGGCGCAGCGCCTTGGTCGCCAGGGCCCGCACCTTGCCCGGCGTGTCGGCGCCCTCCAGGGTGGTCAGGTCGACCATCCGGATCGCCATGTCGATCGCCCACGCCTTGGCGCTGGTCTTGATCGAGCGGGTGCCGAGCATCGCCGCCCGCTGCTCCGCCCCGACCTGATCCACCCCGGGTAGGCCGTGCAGGAAGATCCGCAGGGTCGCCTCGGAACGCCCCACCTCGGAGAGGTCGGAGCGGCCGGAGTGCGCCGATGCGGTTGCCGCCACCGCGGACGCCGTTGTCGCCGTCATGGCGGCAAGTTTACGCACCGGCCTGACATGTGATCTTGGTCACGGGGCGACGGGGGCGGCGCGCGGTCCGGGCGTACCGGCGGCGCGTAGCTCGGGAACGCCGGCGGCGCGTAGCTCGGGAACGCCGGCGGGCGGCCCGCGAGTGCCGGCCGTGCATCGCGCGCCGGGACAGGTTACCGACGGTGGGCGACGTTACCGGTAGGTTGGGCGACCGTGGACGTACTCGTGGTTGACCATCCGGTGGCCCAGACGCGGCTGACCGTGATGCGCGACGCCCGGACCGACTCGGCGTCGTTCCGCGCCGCGCTACGCGAACTCACCAGCATGCTGGTGTACGAGGCCGCGCGCTCCCTGCCGGTCGAACGGTTCTCGATCGACACCCCGGTCGCGCCGACCGAGGGCCTCCGGCTGGCCAACCCGCCGCTGCTGGTCCCGGTGCTCCGCGCCGGCCTCGGCATGGCCGACTCCGCGCTCGGCCTGCTGCCCGAGGCGTCGATGGGGTTCGTCGGGCTGGCCCGCGACGAGCACACCTTCGCGCCGCGCGCCTACATGGAATCGCTGCCGACCGACCTGACCGGCCGGCCGGTGCTGGTGCTCGACCCGATGGTGGCCACCGGTGGCTCGCTGGAGCACTGTTGCCGGCTTCTCGCCGACCGGGGCTGCACCGACATCACCGTACTCTGCGTCCTGGCCGCGCCGGCCGGCATCGAGCGGCTGGACCGGTCCGGGCTGCCGCTGCGGCTGGTCACGGCCGCCATAGACGAGCGGCTCAACGACCGGATGTTCATCGTGCCGGGGCTGGGCGACGCCGGCGACCGGCAGTTCGGCGGCATGCCCCGGTTCTGATCCGGCCGGATCGCCCCGCCCGGTCCGGGGCGGGCGGCGAACCGGCGGCGACCACGTCGGCCGGGACGCATGCGCGGGTGGCGCCGAGCGGCTACCGTCTCGGGCCATGAGTGGTGTTGGGTTGGCCGAGGAACTACTGCTGCTCGGCTACGACGACAAGTCCGGCAAGGCGACCGGGTCGCGGATCGGACTCGACCTGGGAATGGCCGCCGCAGTGCTGGTCGAACTCGCGCTCGCCGGCCGGATCGCCTTCTCCGACGGATCGATCGTGGCCACCGACCCCACCCCGACCGGCGACCCGATCGCCGACGACGTGCTCGCCCGGATCGCGGCGGACTCCCCACACACGCCGGCCTCCTGGGTGCAGCGTCTCCGGCACGGGCTGCGCGACCGAATCCTGGGCGATCTCTGCGCCCGGGGCGTGGTCAGCGACGTCGACGAGACCGAACTCGGCTACATCCACGTCCACCGCTACCCGGTGCTCGACCCCTCGGTGGAGGCCGAGGTCCGGGGCCGGCTGGTGGACGCGCTGACCGGCGAGGCCGTGCCGGACGAGCGGACGGCGGCGCTCGCCGCCGTGATGGCGGCGATCCGGGTGCAGCCCAGCCTCGGGCTGACCGGTCCGGCCGCCGAGGACGCCCGAAAGCGGCTGACGGAGATCGCCCGGAGTGCGGGCTTCGCCGACGACGGCAGCCTGGAGGAGAGCACCATCCGCCCGTCGGTGGCGCTGGTGATCGCCGCGCTCTCCCGGGCCATCGACGCCGCGTTGGGCAGCCGGACCTGACCTGACCGCCCTCCACCGCACCGGCTACCAGATGCCGAGGGCGGCGGCGGTCTCGGTACGCAGCGCGCGTACCGAGGCGGCGGCGCGCTCCCGAGCCGCCGGCACGTCGCCGTCGGGGACCGGCTCCACCACCTCCAGGTACGCCTTCAGCTTCGGCTCGGTGCCGGAGGGCCGGACCACCACCCGGGCGGAGCGGGTGCGCAGGATCAGCACGTCCGCCGCTGGGGCGAGGTCCCGCACCGACGTGACCGGCTCGTCGAGCAGCGTGCCTGGGGTCCTGGTCCGGAGGTGGGTCATCGCGTTCGCGATCTCGGCCAGGTCGTCGACCCGGACCGAGAGCTGGTCGGTCAGGTGCACGCCGAACTCGGCGGCCAACTCGTCCAGCCGGTCCGCCACGGTTCGCCCGCCGGCCTTCAGCATCGCCGCCAGCTCGGCGAAGACGAGAGCGGCACTGATCCCGTCCTTGTCGCGTACCTGCTCCGGGGCGACGCAGTAGCCGATCGCCTCCTCGTAGCCGTACGTCAGCTCGGCGACACCGGACTCCGGCTCGGCCCGGACGATCCACTTGAAGCCGGTCAGGGTCTCGCCGTAGGGCAGGCCACGCGCCTGACAGAGGGCGCGCAGCAGCGACGACGAGACGATCGTGGTGGCGTAGAGCCCGGTCCGGCCCTGCCGGACGAGGTGGTCGGCCAGGAGCACGCCCACCTCGTCGCCGTGCAGCATCCGCCAGCCGCGCTCCGGGTCGGGGATGGCCACGGCACAGCGGTCGGCGTCCGGGTCGTTCGCGATCGCCAGATCCGCACCGATCTTTCCGGCCAGCGCCACCAGCCGGTCGACCGCACCCGGCTCCTCCGGGTTGGGAAAGGGCACGGTGGGAAAGCTCGGGTCCGGCTCGGCCTGCTCGGCGACGATGCCCGGCACCCCGAACCCGGCCCGGCTGAAGACCGAGGTGAGCACGGCGCCGCCCACCCCGTGCAGTGGCGTGTACGCGATGGTCAGGTCGCGGGGTCCGTCCGGCCTGATCACCCCGGCGGTGGCTCGGACGTACGCCGCGATCACGTCGTCGCCGAGCACCTCGCCGGGCTCGCCGAGCGGCACGGCCGCCAGCGGCCCGACCGCCCGGATCGCGGTGGAGATCTCGGCGTCGACCGGGGGCACGATCTGCGCTCCCGCGCCCCGGGGCCCGCCGGTGGAGGCGCCGAGGTAGACCTTGTAGCCGTTGTCCTGCGGCGGGTTGTGGCTGGCGGTGACCATCACCCCGGCGACCGCACCGAGGGCCCGGACCGCGTACGCCAGCACCGGGGTGGGCAGCGGCCGGGGAAGCAGCAGGGCCGGCCGCCCCGCGCCGGTGGCCACCCGGGCGGTCCGCTCGGCAAACTCCTTCGAGCCGCGCCGGGCGTCGTACCCGATCACCAGCGGGCCGGGCGCGGCGCGGCCGGCGAGCCAGCCGACCAGGCCGGCTGCCGCCGCGGTGACCACGGCCAGGTTCATTCCGTTCGGGCCGGCGCGCAGCGGCCCGCGCAGCCCGGCGGTGCCGAAGGTGAGCGGGCCGGCGAACCGGTCGGCCAGCTCGGCCGCGCTCGCCGGCAGCCGGTCGAGCACGCCGCGCAGCTCGTCCCGGGTCGCCGGGTCGGGATCGTCGTCGAGCCACGCCCGGGCCCGGGCCCGCAGCCCGGCCAGCTCGCCCGCGGGTACGTCGTCCGACTGGTGAGGTTCTGCCGCCATCGGACTGTGATAGCACGTCGACCGGCCCGGCCCGCAGCCCGGCCCCGGCCGGGGGGTCGCGGCTGTCGCGACGGGCCGGGGGAGCGGGACCAGCCTGGAGGTGTCAGCCGGCGTCGGTGAGCCGGAACGAGTTGACCATCTCGTCGAAGATTGGCCTGCTCTCCTCGAACCGCTCGTCGGGAGTGGTCAGGTAGAAGGAGTAGGCGTTGCCGTCGGCGGTGATCGCCCGCCAGACCCCGTGCCGCTTGTCGGCACCCTCGCCGCAGGTGTACTCCAGCTCGGCGGCGGGCCTGCCGCCGACCTCGACCTCCTGCAGGGCCACCTGTTCGTACGGCTTCTTGCAGGTGCTGTTCTTCTTCAGGCCGCTCTCGGCGACCTTCATGAAGCTCATCGGGGTCCGGCCCTTCTCCACCAGGATGCGGACCCGGCGACCGCTGTCCTCCGGATCGGTGTAGTCGGTGTAGAACCCGGTGCCGCCGCTCTTCTTCCAGCCCTTCGGCACGTTCACCGAGACACCCTTCGCGCTGTGCGACTGGGTGGCGAAGGCCGCCTTGACCGGCGCGGGGCTGGACGGCGCCGCCTGGGGCGCCGGGTTGACCGGGTCGGCACCACTGCCGCCGAGCGAGAGTGCGACGACGCCGACCAGCAGCGCGGCGGCGACACCGCCGGCCACCGCGAGCTGCGTCTTCCGGGGCCAGCCCCTGACGGTCCGCAGCACCGAGTCACCGGCCTGCCGGGCGCCGGCCAGGCCGCGACCGAGGCCGCCGCCGCGAGCCGTGTGTACCGTGCCGGCCCGGCCACCGGCCCCGGCCATCGCCCCGGTCGGCATGTCGAGCGGCCCGCCGCGTCGGCCGGCCGCGCCCGGCATCGCGCCCGTCGGGGTGTCCAGCGGGTTGGCGCCGTTCGCCGGGGCGCGGTTGGTGCTGGCGGCCTCGCGGGCGTTCCGGGCGATCCGGTCGGCCAGGGACTCGCCCGGGGCGAGCATGGCCCGGCCGCCGATCTCGCCGTTCGGCGTCGGCTGCGGGCGCGTGCCGCGGGTCGGCTGGGCGGCGGTCGGTGGGGCCGCCGCCGGTGACTGCGGTGCGGTGGCCCCCGGCTGCTGCCACGGTGACCGCTGGCTGGGCACCACCGCGTACGGGTCGGTGACCATGTGCCCGGCGGCGTTGCTGGCCAGCGGGCCGGCCAGCAGCTCGCGCAGCATGGTCCGGGAGGCGGTCACGTCGAGCCGGCGGGCCGGGTCCTTCTCCAGCAGGCCGAGGAGCACCCGGGTCAGCGGGCCGGACCGGGATGGCGGCGCGGGCGGGTCCTCCACCACCGCGTGCATGGTCTCGATCGGGTCGCCCTTGTCAAAGGGCGGCCGCCCCTCCACCGCCGTGTAGAGGGTCACGCCGAGCGAGAAGAGGTCGCTGGGCGGGCCGAAGTCCTGCCCCATGGCCCGCTCCGGCGAGATGAAGTGTGGCGAGCCGAGCACCATGCCGGGGGTGGTGAGCTGCACGTCGGTCGGCATCCGGGCCACGCCGAAGTCGGTGAGCACGCAGCGGCCGTCGGAGCAGATCAGCACGTTCGCCGGCTTGACGTCGCGGTGCAGTACCCCGATCGCGTGCGCCACCTCGAGCGCGCCGAGCAGCGCGATGCCGATCTTGGCGACCGCGCGCGGCGCGAGTGGGCCGTCCTCGATCACCATGTCGGCCAGGCTGCGCGCGTCGAGCAGCTCCATCACGATCCATGGCCGCCCACCCTCGTGGACCACGTCGTAGACCTGCACCACCGCCGGGTGCTGGAGTGCCGCGGCGGCCCGCGCCTCGCGCAGGGTGCGTTCGTACATCGCGTCGCGGTCGCTGGGGGCCAGCCCCGGTGGGAGCACGACCTCCTTCACCGCCACGTCGCGGCGGAGCAGGGTGTCGGCCGCACGCCACACGGTGCCCATGCCGCCGTGGCCGACCGCCGCCCGCAACGAGTACCGACCGCCGATGGTTATGCCGGGTGCCGCACGTCCGTTGGTGGGATTGGCCGGTCCGCCACTCCACGTCGGGATCTGAGTCACAGAAAAGCCACCGAAGAGAATCGAGGGGGCACAGGACAGAACCCCCCTATATTGCGGGTTCCGACCGCAGAAGGGAAAGACAACCGCCGGACTTCCCGATAACTCGACCTTAAGTGTTGATTAGGTCACGCACCGTTCAGGATCTCCGACGCACTGTGCTGGGCCGCTCACCGGCCGGTGCCGGCGATCCGGGCCCCCGGAGAGGGGCCGGTCACCGGCTCTACCATGCCGGTATGAGCGAACGTCGGTCGAGCGAGTCGGGTTTCCCGATCAAGGAAGTGTACGACGCCGCCGACGTGCCGGAGGGGCTCGACGCCCGGCTCGGCGCGCCCGGCGAGTTCCCGTACGCCCGGGGTGTCTACCCGACGATGTACACCTCGCGGCCGTGGACCATGCGCCAGTACGCCGGCTTCGGCACCGCCACCGAGTCCAACGCGCGCTACCACCAGCTCCTCGCCGCCGGGACCATGGGGCTCTCCGTCGCCTTCGACCTGCCCACCCAGATGGGCTACGACTCCGACCACCCGATCGCGCACGGCGAGGTCGGCAAGGTCGGCGTGGCGATCGACTCCGTCGACGACATGCGGACCCTCTTCGCCGGCATCCCGCTGGACAGGGTCTCCACCTCGATGACCATCAACGCGCCCGGCTCGGTGCTGCTGCTGCTCTACCAGCTCGTGGCCGAGGAGTCCGGAGTGGCCGGTTCGGCGTTGAACGGGACCATCCAGAACGACATCCTCAAGGAGTACATCGCCCGGGGCACCTACATCTTCCCGCCCAAGCCCTCGCTGCGGCTGGTGGCCGACACCTTCGCCTATTGTCGCAAGGAGATGCCGAAGTGGAACACCATCTCGATCTCCGGCTACCACATGGCGGAGGCCGGGGCGACCCCGGTGCAGGAGATCGCCTTCACCCTGGCCAACGGGGTCGAGTACGTCCGCGCCGCGCTCGCCGCCGGGCTCGCCGTCGACGACTTCGCACCCCGGCTGTCGTTCTTCTTCGTGGCCCGGACCACCCTGCTGGAGGAGGTGGCCAAGTTTCGGGCCGCCCGGCGGATCTGGGCCCGGCTGATGCGCGACGAGTTCGGGGCGGTGAACCCGAAGTCGCTGATGCTGCGCTTCCACACCCAGACGGCCGGGGTCCAGCTCACCGCCCAGCAGCCGGAGGTGAACCTGGTCAGGGTCGCGGTGCAGGCGCTCGGCGCGGTGCTCGGCGGCACCCAGTCGCTGCACACCAACAGCTTCGACGAGGCGATCGCGCTGCCCACCGAGAAGGCGGCCCGGCTGGCGCTGCGTACCCAGCAGGTGCTGGCGTACGAGACCGACCTGACCGCCACTGTCGACCCGTTCGCCGGCTCGTACGTGGTGGAGTCGATGACCGACGAGATCGAGGCCGGGGCGCGGGCCCTGCTGGACCGGGTCGCCGAGTACGGCTCGGCGGTGGAGGCGATCGAGGCGGGCTTCCAGAAGCGCGAGATCGAGACCTCGGCGTACCGGGTGGCGCAGCAGATCGAGTCCGGTGACCGGGTGGTGGTCGGGGTCAACCGGTTCGCGGTCGACGAGGAGGAGCCGTACGAGCCGCTCCGCGTCGACCCGGCGATCGAGGCTGCCCAGCGCGACCGGCTGGCCCGGCTGCGCGCCGGTCGGGACGCGGCCGCCGTCGAGCGCGCCCTCGCCGACCTACGCACCGCCGCCTTCGGTACGGAGAACGTGCTCTACCCGATGAAGGAGGCGTTGCGGGCCCGGGCCACCGTCGGAGAGGTCTGCGGCGTCCTGCGCGAGGTCTGGGGAACCCACCGCCCCACCGACCGCTTCTGAGGTGTAAGGAAGGGCCCCCGCTACAACAGAAAGCGATAAGAGGGGGCCCTTCCTTGCACTCCGGGCCGGGGAGTGCGGGTGTGGGATTGCGGGTATCAGGACGCTAGCCGGGTCCGACGGGTGCAGTGACGGACAGCCTGTGCGCAGTCCGTTTGACGACGACTGCCACCCTGGGGACCCCCGCCACCCCACCCGGTGGTGCTGCACCGTCGTCCTGCCAGGAACGCCGGACAGCTCGACAATCGGACGGGCGGTGTTGCTGCCGAGCGAGATCGTGACCGGCGAAACCGTCACGCGTTGTAGGAGGTGTGGCACAGATGGCGGGGTCTGATGGCGGGATGAGTCGCGCTCCGTACGTTGCTGAGCGCTCCTACCAGGGCTTTCGTGACTCTGTGCTGTCTGATCATCACCAGAACGAGGTTGCGCAGCGTCACCGTCGGCGGTCTAGGCTGTCCGAGTCCCATCCCATTCACAGTGATCGAGAATTCGACGTGACGAGTGCTTTGCAACTGCCGACCGGCAGCCTGCCGGCGTCGTCGGAGTCCGAGACGCCGCCGGGGGCCGAACCCCTGCCCGCCGGGCTGGACCGGATGCTCGACCTCCGGCTGCCCGATCTGATCGCGACCCGCCGGTTCCTGCACGCCCATCCGGAGCTCTCCGGGCGGGAGTTCGAGACCGCCGCGCTGGTGGCCCGGGAGCTGTCGGCAGCCGGTCTGAGGCCGCGCCTGCTGCCCAAGGGCAACGGGGTGATCTGCGACATCGACGGGCGGCCGTCCGGGCCGGTGATCGCGCTCCGGGCCGATCTCGACGCACTGCCGCTGACCGACGTGAAGGACGTTCCCTACCGGTCCACCGTGGCAGGAGCCTGTCACGCCTGCGGGCACGACGTGCACACCAGCGTCGTACTCGGGGTGGGGCTGCTGCTCGCCCAGCTCGCCCGGCGGGGCAAGCTGGACGGCCGGGTCCGGCTGATCTTCCAGCCGGCCGAGGAGATCCTGCCCTGCGGCTCGCTGGAGGTCATCGAGGCCGGTGGACTGACCGACGTCACCCAGATCTTCGCCGTGCACTGTGACCCCAACCTGCCGGTCGGCCGGGTCGGCCTGCGGGTCGGCCCGATCACGGCGGCGGCGGACAACATCACCGTACGGCTGAGCGGTCCCGGCGGGCACACCGCCCGGCCGCACCTGACGGTGGACCTGGTCGACGCGCTCGGCCGGCTGGTCACCGAGGTGCCGGCGCTGGTGAACCGGCGGGTGCCGGCCAACAGCGGCCTGCTGCTGGTTTTCGGGCAGGCTTCGGCCGGCACCCAGTACAACGTCATCCCGAACGAGGCGATGGCGGCCGGCACGCTCCGGGTGCTCGACCGGGACACCTGGGACGAGGCGCCGAAGATCGTGGCCCAGGTGGTGCGGGACGTGATCGCACCGACCGGCGCCACGGTGGACGTCGAATACCTACGGGGCCGCCCGCCGGTGGTCAACGACGCCGAGGCGATCCAGGTGCTGACCGCGGCGACGGTGGCCACGTCCGGCCCGGTCGGGGTGGCCGAGACCCCGCAGAGCATGGGCGGCGAGGACTTCTCCTGGTATCTGGAGCACGTACCGGGGGCGCTGGCCCGGCTCGGCGTGGGACGGACGGCGGCCAACGTCGACCTGCACCGGGCGACGTTCGATGTGGACGAGCGGGCCATCGGGGTCGGCGTCCGGCTGCTCGCCCACACCGCGCTCAAGGCGATGGCCGGCTGAGCCGGCCACCCCGCTCCGGCCGCCCGGGTGCAGTCCGATCCGGCGGGCCCCGCTCCGGCCGCCCGGGTGCAGTCCGATCCGGCGGGCCCCGCTCCGGCCGCCCGGGTGCAGTCCGATCCGGCGGGCCCCGCTCCGGCCGCCCGGGGACGGCTCAGTCCGGCGGAGCCGAGGACTGGGCCGGCACCGGCGGACTCTGGGGTGACGGAGCCGGCACCCGCCGCCGCGAGGACCGGTCACGCAGCCGGCGGGCCAGCCAGAGTCCACCGAGCACCGGAAGGCCGATCGCGACGACGAACGGCAGCAGCGCGCCGAGCACGGTCAGCAGGATCCGCAGGGACGCGACGAACGCCGTCCAGCCGCCCTCCAGGCCGGCCAGGAACCCGGTCGCCGGCTCGTCGTCCTCGGGTGCGCGGGCGTTCGGCCCGAGCAGCACGGCGGTGATGGTGGAGAGCGCGGTCAGGTCGGCGAGCCGCCGCTTCTTCGCCTCCAGCGAGGCGAGGTCCGCCTCCCGCTTGGCGAGTTCGCTCTCCAGCATCACCAGGTCCGACAGGGACTTCGCCTGCGCCAGCAGCCGGCGGCCACTCTCCACTCTGGCCTGCTGGGTGGCGATCCGGGCATCCAGGTCGAGGGTCTCCTCGGTGACGTCGTCGGTCTTGACGTCCCGGCGCAGCTGCTCGCCGAGCCGGGCGATCTCCTCCACCACGGTGCCGAACCGGTCGGCCGGCACCCGTAGCTGGAGCGTGGCCTCGGAACGTGACTCGTCACTGCTCCGGTTGTCGCCGCCGAGGAAGCCACCGGCGCCGGTCGCGATGCCGACCGCGCTGGCTGCCGCCGCTTCGACATCGTCCACCCGGACCGTGACGGATCCGGTGTAGACGATGGCCCGCTGCCCGACCCCCAACTCGGTCGACGGCTCCGCTGCCCGCTCGCCGGCTGCGGCCGGCGGTACCTCGGCCCGGTCCGCCGCCGGCGCCTCGGCCGCGCCGGGCTGCGCCTGCTCGGCCCCGGCCGGAGCCTCCGACGTCGAGCCGGCGTCGTCCCCGCCGGCGGCGCAGCCGGCGGGCAGCAGGGCGGCCGCCAGCGCCACCGTGCCGAGCAGCCTGGCCAGGCGGCGGCCGTGGGCCGGGCCGGGCGTGGTGGTGCTTCGTCCGTTCATTGTCATCTCCGTTCCTCCCTGCCCCGTGTGGAGGTGTTCCGTCAGACGCGCCGCGAAGCAGACCTGGTTCCGGCAGACTGCGCGCAGGACATCACGATTCGGTGACCGAGGAGTCTCGATGGGACTGACCGGATGCGGCCATGGCCGGCCTCTCCCGTGATCTCGTCGAGCGGCTCTATGCCGCTCCACCGGACGGTTTCGTCGCCGCGCGCGCCGAGGCGGTCGCGGCAGCCCGGGCCGCCGGAGACCCGGCTGTCGCACGGGAGATCGCCGGGCTGCGCAAGCCGACGGTGGCCGCCTGGCTGGTGAACCTGCTGGCCCTGCGCCGGCCGGAGCTGATGGCCGAGCTGGTCGAACTCTCCACCGCACTCCGCACCGCGCAGCGGGAGTTGCGAGGCGCCCGGCTGCGGGAACTCTCCACCCGGCGGCGTCACGTGGTGGCCGCGCTGGTCGGTCAGGCCCGGGCGCTCGGCCTGGAGGCCGATCTCCGGCTGACCGCGGGGAAGCTGCCGCTGGCCGAGGTCGAGGCGACGTTGAACGCGGCACTGGCCGACGTGGAGGTTGCGGAGCAGGCCCGTTCCGGCCGGCTGGTCCGGGCGGCCAGCTACGCCGGCTTCGGTGAGGTGCCCCGGCCACAGTTGCGCCTGATCGTCGGCGGCCCGGACGCCGACGAACCGGTCGAGCCGGACGCCGACGAACCGGCCGAGCCGGAGGGTGGGCCGGTCGAGCCGGAGGGTGGGCCCGTGGCGGAGGGCCGGGAGCCGGCGGGTGCGCCCGGTCGGCGTACCGGCGGGGGGACGCGGAGCGGTGCGGCCGGGGCGGCGGACACCACCGCCGCCGAGCGGGCGGCCGCCCGGGCCGAGGAGTCGGCCCGGGCCGCGCGCCGCCGCGGCCTGGAGCGGGCATTGACGGAGGCGCGTAGCCGGCAGGAGCGGGCCGAGGCGGAGGTGGCAGCGGCCGTAACGGCCGAGCGGGGCGGCGTCGCGGAGCTCACCGCGATCGAGTCCGAACTGGCCGAACTGGAACGTCGGCGGGCCGCCGCCGAACAGGAGGTCACCCGGCTGAAGCTGGCCCGGCGGGCCGCCGAGCGGGGAGCGGTCGCCGCCCGGCGTCGGCTCGGCGAGGTGCAGGCCGCAGCCGAGGCGTCGGAGACGGCGCAGGACGGTGACGGCGCATGGTAGGCCGGGCGTCCTGGAGCCGGGGAAGGACGGGGCCGGGGTGCCGGCAGGCCCGACACGGCCGGGGCCGCGCAGGGCGGCCGGCGGCGCGGTGGCTCCGGCGCCCCGGGCTCCGGCGCCCCGGGCTCCGGCGCCCCGGGCTCCGGCGCGCCGGATCGGTGGTCAGGACTGCCGAAAAGGGAGTCCGCCAGGCAGACTCGACCGGGTGGTGCGAGCGGAACCCGTGATCCGGACCCGAGGACCGGGGCGTTGACCCCCGAGCAGGCCGCCGGCGCGGCCAGGCCGACGGTGCTGAAGTTGGGCAGCGCGTTCATCGAGTGTCCGCGTACGCTGCGCCGGGCGCGTCAGATGGGCATCTCCGGGTGGGCGTTCCTGGTGACCGGTCGCGGTGCGGTGCTCGGCGACGTCCGGACCGAGACCGTGGCCGCGGCGATCGGCATCCTCTCGCCCGAGGCGGTCTCCGACGGCTGGGAGATGGCCGTCCGGGTGGCCACGCCGAGCGCCGTGGCCGAGGTCAGCCGGGCCGAGTGCTGCCGCTGGGGGATCGACTATCTGGCCAAGTTCCCGCCGGTCGGCCGGATGATCGAGTTGATCGAGCCGGTCGTGGTGGCGGCCGACGCCACCGGGATGCCGCTCTTCGCGGCCTGGCGGGGGATGCCGGTGCCGGCGGACGCCGCCCCGGGCGCCCGCGCGGCGGTGCTGCTGCACCTGCTCTTCGAGTACTACTCCGGGGCCAGCCTGATGGCGCTCCGCGCCGCCGGCATGACGGCGATGGAGATCATCCTGGCAGGGCCCGAGGGCGAGTCCGGGGCGATCGCGTACGGCTGGTCGCCGCCGTATCCGCCGGTGGGGCCGCTGGTGCGGCGGCGGCTGTGGGCCGAGTCGGTCACCGACCGGATCGTCGCCCAGGCGTTCGGGGTGCTCGACGCGGCGGAGCGCGTGGAGCTGGTCAGCCTGCTCGGGGCCGCGCTGACCGGGGCGCGGATGTCACCGCCCCACCCGGATTGACCGAGCCGGCCGATCCGGACTGACCGAGCCGGCCGACCCGGGCCGGCGGGCCTGCCGACCCGGATTGACCGAGCCGGCCGACCCGGATTGACCGAGCCGGCCGACCCGGGCCGGCGGGGCCTGCCGACCTGGCCGGCCGGGGTGCGGGTCCCCAGCCCGGATGGCGGCCGGGGACGCGGAAGGGTGGTCGCGAGAGCGGCTCTGCGGTCAGGACCAGCGGAAGAGCTTGGCGGCCAGCCCGCCGAGGATCGCGGTCGACCCGACCAGCACCGCCAGGTGCAGCGGTTGCGGCCAGTCACCGCCCCAGGCGTCCTGGAGCGCCTGTGAGGCGGCGCCGAGCGGGGTGAAGTCAGCGACCCGGCGGACCGTGTCCGGCATCAGGGGACCGGGCGTCCAGACCCCGGCGGCGAAGAGCATCGGGTAGTAGACCAGGCTGCCGATGCCCATCGCGGCCCGGCTCGTCGGGGTGAGGGCGGCGACGAGCAGGGCCAGCGCCACCATCGAGGCCGAGCCGAGCCCGAAGGCGACCAGCAGTCCCGGTACGTCAGGTCGGGCCCGTACGCCGAAGGCCAGCCCGGCGGCGACCAGCGCCAACCCGCAGCCGACGAGCAGCGCGGTCACGTTCACCACCAGTTGCGCCACCAGCAGCCGCGCCGGCGGGGCCGGCGTGGTGGAGAGCCGGCGCAGGACGCCCTTCTCGCGGTCGGCGGCGAGCGTGTTCAGCAGGCTGACCAGGGCCACGGTGCCGATCGCCAGCGCCAGGGTGATCGGCAGGTAGAACTCGATCGGCCGGCGGCCACCGATGTCGGCGCTCGGTTCGGTGAAGCCCGGCATGGCGCTGCCGAGGATCAGCACCAGGGCGGCCGGAAAGACCACCGTGAAGAAGGCGCCGACGGGTTCGCGGGCGAAGAGCTTCGCCTCGGTGGCGATCAGCTTGCGGGTGCTCCGGCCCGCGGTGCGGCGCCGGGCCACCCGGCTGCCGGCGCCGGGGGAGACGGTCTCGGGAGGTGCGGTGCCGTTCATCGTTCTCTCGCTCCTTCGGGGAGGGCCGACGGTCAGTTGGGGCTGGTCAGGGCGAGGACGGCGTCCTCCAGGGTGGGCCGCTCGACACCGGGCACGTCGGCCCGGGCGACCAGCTCGGCCGGGGTGTCGATCGCGACCACCTCGCCGGAGCGGAGCACGGCCAGCCGGTCGCAGAGCCGCTCGGCCTCGTCCATGAAGTGGGTGACCAGCACGACGGTCACACCCCGGTCCCGGACGTCCCGGACAAGCTGCCAGGCGTCCCGGCGGGCCTGCGGGTCCAGTCCGGTGGTCAGCTCGTCGAGTACCGCGATCCGCGGGTTGCCGACCAGGGCGAGCGCGACCGAGAGCCGCTGCTTCTGCCCGCCGGAGAGCTTGGCGAAGGCGGTGTTCCGCTTCGCGGTCAGCCCCAGCTCGTCCATCAGCGCACGCCAGTCCGCCGGCTCGGCGTAGAACGAGCTGTACAGGTCGAGTGCCTCCCAGACCTTGAGCCGGTCCGGCAGGTGGCTCTCCTGTAGCTGGATGCCGACCTGGTGGCGTAGCTCGGCGCGCTCCCGGGCCGGATCCAGGCCGAGGACGCGGACCGTCCCGCCGTCGGCTCGGCGCAGCCCGGTCAGGCACTCGACGGTGGTGGTCTTGCCGGAGCCGTTGGGCCCGACTATCCCGAAGATCTCTCCGGGACGTACCTCGAAGGAGACGTCGTGGACGGCGACCTGGTCGCCGTACCGCTTCCGCAGGTTGCTGACCTCGATGACTGGCATGGGACAAACGCTAGGAAGCGTGTGGGTCACCCGGAATGCGTCCACCTGCCCGGCGGGGGTGCAGGAAACCACACCCCGGCGCGGTGTCTGGCGGCAGTCCGCGCCGCCCGCCCTACGGCCAGACTGGAGGCATGTCGCGCCGGTACGGCCTCGCGTTCGTCCGCAGCCTCGCCCAGACCGGGCTGGGCCTGGTCGGCCTGGCGATGTCCGTGCTACTCGTCGTGGCGGCCACCCTGGTGGTGCCGTACCTGCCGGCGGCCCGGGGCGCCAAGCGGCTGGCCGATCTCGGCCGGCGGCTGGCCGGGGAGTGGGGCGGCATCCCGGTGCCGGAGGCGGGCCGCCCGGGACCGCCGGTGCCGCAGCGCCGGGCAGACGGATGGTACGTGCACGACAACCAGCTCTACCGCTCGCCGCGGCTGCCGGCGTACCTGAGCGAGCTGACCTGGCGCGGCGAGGACCCGGCGCTGCTCCGCGAGTGGAGCTGGCTGCATCTGACGCCCTTCACCGGCGGTTTCGCCACCCTGGTCCCGCCGGTCCTGGCCGGCACCGGCCTCTGGCTCGGTGCCCTCGGGCTGACCGGCGGCACGCTTCCCGGGCTCGGGGAGCCACCGCCCCTGCTGGCGCTGCCACCCCTGCTGGCGCTGCCACCCCTGCTGGCGCTGCCGCCCCTGTCGCCCCTGTCGCCCCTGCTGGCACTGCCGCTGGGGCTGGTGCTGCTGGCGCTCGGCTTCCTCGTCGCACCCCTGGCGCTGCGGCTGCACGCCCGGTGGAGCCGGCTGCTGCTCCAGCCGCCGGAGCAGTCCTGGTGGCACCGCTCCGGACTGGCCGGCCGGACCGGTCGGTGGTCGAGGGCGGCCTGGCACGGTGCCGGGCTGACCGGGCTCGGCTTCGCGGCCCTCGGTGGCTTCCTGCTGAACCTGGCGGCCCTCGTCGTCGCCTGGGGCGGGCTGTCGCCGCAGGTGTCGAAGCTGACCCGGCCGCTGGTCAGCCGCTACCGCCGGTACGCCGGCACCTGGACCGGGGCGGTGATCCGGGAGCCGTACCGGCCGTATCCGGAGCCGCCCCGGCCGGACGAGGACGGACGCTACCGGGTCGGCCGGGCCCTCCACGACGACCGGGAGATGGCGGTCCGGGTCCAGGGCTACTCCTGGCTCTTCACCGATCCGGCGTTCTGGCGGGACCAGCTCTGGATGGCGACCAACCCGGTGCCCGGACTGCTCGGGCTGGTGCCGGCCGCGCTGATCTCGGTGGGCCTCTTCGGACTGGTGGCGCAGCCACTCTGGTGGGTGCCCTGGGGAGTGCCGCTCGGCCTCTTCGCCGGGGAGTGGGTCACGCCCTGGTACGTCTGGTACGGCGTCACCTACCTGGTGCCCGGCCTCGCCGGGATACCCGGCTGGGTCAGTGCGCCGCTCGGCCTGGCGCTGGCCGGTGCCGGCATGCTGCTCGCCCCGGGCCTGCTCCGGCTGCGCCTGCGGTACGACCGGCTGCTGCTCGCGCCCACCAGCTCGGCCGAGCTGGCGCTGCGGGTACGCCGCCTGACCGAGACCCGGGCCGACGCCGTCGACACCCAGGCGGCCGAACTGCGCCGGATCGAGCGGGACCTGCACGACGGTGCGCAGGCCCGGCTGGTCGCGGTCGGGCTCAGCCTGGCCGGGATCGAGCGGCTGATCGAGGAGGACCCGACCGCCGCGCGGGCGTTGGTGGCGCAGGCCCGGCAGGCCTCGGCGACCGCCCTGACCGAGCTGCGCGACCTGGTCCGTGGCATCCATCCACCGGTGCTCGCCGAGCGGGGCCTGCCGGACGCGCTGCGGGCGGTGGCGCTGGACAGCCCGCTCCCGGTACGCGTCACCGGGCAGCTTTCCGGCCGGCTCGACCCGCCGGTGGAGTCGGCGGCGTACTTCTGCGTGCTGGAGGCGCTGGCGAACGCCGTCCGGCACGCCGGAGCCGGCACGGTCGAGATCGACGTCACGCACACCGGTGAGGTGTTGCGGATCACCGTCCTCGACGACGGCCGGGGCGGCGCCGATCCGGAGCGGGGCAGCGGGCTGCGCGGCGTACGGCGTCGGCTGGGCGCCTTCGACGGCGTACTCGCGGTGCGCAGTCCGGTCGGTGGCCCGACCCTGGTGACGGTGGAGATCCCCTGCCCGCCGCCGGCCTAGCAGGGCTTCCCGGCCCGCTCGTGCGACCTGGCAGGGCTTCCCGGCCCGCTCGTGCGACCTGGCAGGGCTTCCGGTCAGGTCGAGGCGGTGCCGGTCGGGCGGGAACGCAACTCGGCCACGTAGTCGTCGGGCGCGCCGGCCTTCTCCGCCGCGTTGGCGATCTCCGACAGGTACCAGGCGGTCGGCAGCCCGCCCTCGTAGCCGGCGAAGACGTACACCCAGGCGGTGATCTCGCCGTCCAGGGTGACCACCCGGACGTGCAGCTTCCGGTAGGTGCCGGAGGCCACCCCCTCGACCTCGTCGAGTTGGGCGGCGTCCCACGGGTGTACGTCGTAGAGTGCGACGAAGACGCGATCGCCGGGCGACTCGACGATGGTGGTGACGGCACCCTCCCAACCGAGCACCCCCTCACCGGCGAAGGTGAGCCGCCAGCCTTCCAGCCAGCCGGTGCCCACCATCGGCGAGTGCGGGCAGTAGGCCCGCATCCGGGCGGGGTCGAGGTTTGAGCCGTACGCGGCGTAATGACGCACGGCGATGACGATAGCCGGACGGAGGGGTGGGGGAGAATACGACGGTGCGTGTCGGACGGGTTCTGGACAAGATTGTCACTACGGGCATCGACGGAGGGCGAGCACTGTGAGCCGGATTGTCATCATCGGCGGTGGGCCGGCCGGCTACGAGGCGGCGCTGGTCGCGGCCCAGTTGGACGCCGACGTCACGATCGTCGAGACCGACGGCGCGGGTGGCGCCTGCGTGCTGCACGACTGCGTGCCGTCGAAGACTTTCATCGCGAGCTCCGAGGTGGTGACCGGATATCGGGACACCGAGGAGTTCGGGGTGCACTCGGACGGGCTGGAGGCGATCACGGTCGACGCACCGACCGTGCACGGCCGGGTCAAGCGGCTCGCGCTCGCCCAGTCCGCCGACATCCACGCAAAGCTCATCAAGGCCGGCGTGACCTTCGTCTCCGGCCGGGCGCGGCTCGGCGAGGACACGCTCGGTCACACCCACCGGGTGCTGGTCACCCCGTCGGATGGGGACTCCACCTACTCGATGGACGCCTCGACGGTGCTGATCGCCACCGGCGCCAACCCCCGGGTGCTGCCGAGTGCGGTCCCGGACGGTGCGCGGATCCTGACCTGGCGCCAGGTCTACGACCTGCCCGAGCTGCCGGAACGGCTGATCGTGATCGGCTCCGGCGTCACCGGGGCGGAGTTCGCCAGCGCGTACCTGGCGATGGGGGTCGAGGTGACTCTGGTCTCCAGCCGCGACCGGGTGATGCCGCACGAGGACCCGGACGCGGCGAGCGCCATCGAGCAGGTCTTCCGGGCCCGGGGGATGGAGATTCTCAACAACAGTCGGGCGAACGCGGTCCGCCGCACCGACGACGGGGTCGAGGTGGCGCTCGCCGACGGCCGGACGGTGTACGGCTCGCACGCGCTGATGGCGGTCGGTTCGGTACCGAACACCGCCGACCTCGGCCTGACCGAGTACGGCGTGACGGTCGCACCGGGCGGCTACGTCAGCACCGACCGGGTCTCCCGGACCAACGTGCCCGGCATCTACGCCGCCGGCGACTGCACCGGGGTGCTGCCGCTGGCCAGCGTGGCCGCGATGCAGGGCCGGATCGCCATGTGGCACGCGCTCGGCGACGCGGTCTCGCCGCTGCGGCTGCGTACCGTCGCCGCCAACGTCTTCACCGACCCCGAGCTGGCCACCGTCGGGGTGTCGCAGAACGAGGTGGACTCGGGCAGGGTGCCGGCCCGCCAGGTGATGCTGCCGCTGGCCGGCAACGCCCGCGCCAAGATGGCCGACCAGCAGGACGGCTTCGTGAAGCTCTTCTGCCGTCCGGCCAGCGGCCAGGTCGTCGGCGGGGTGGTGGTGGCGCCGAAGGCGAGCGAGCTGATCCTGCCGATCACGATGGCGGTGGAGAACAACCTCACCGTCGACCAGCTCGCGATGACCTTCACCATCTATCCGTCGCTCTCCGGGTCGATCACGGAGGCCGCCCGCCAGTTGATGCTGCACGAGCTGGAGTGACCGCACCGGGGGATCCGGTCGATGTCACGGAGTGTGACGGGGCGGTGTGTCCGTCGTTGCCGGCGTACCGTTGGCGGCGCGCGAGCCGCGACCGCCGGGTCCCCCGTTCCCGGCGTGGTCGAAGCGGTTCGGCACCGGGCCGCCGACGGGTCCCGCGTCGGCGGCCCACCTCGGGCCGTCCCGGCCTAGCAGCCGGTCCAGAGCACCGCCCGCACCCCGTCGGGCACCCTGGGGTTGTGGAAGCCGGCGACCGTGCCGTTGTCGGCGATGGCGCGACCGCCGACGACGTGGTCGGGTGCGGGAGACGGCAGCGTCAGCACGGTGTCACCGCGCTGTAGCAGGCTTCCGCCGAGTACCGTGCCGCGCGCGTTGACGTCGGTCTGGTCGTGGGTGAGCTGCGGGTCGAGCACGGTGTACCGGCCGGTCCGCAGATCCCACCGCAGCCCGGCGTTGGCACCGCCCTGCAGGCCCTGGCCGACTGCCCAGCGCCCGCTCGCGGCCCGGACGGTCACCCAGGTGTCCCCGTCCGGTCCGCTCAGCGGGCGCAGCGCGCCGGACGGTGTCCGCAGCCACGAGGTGGTCTCCACCTCGTCCGTGCGGCCGACGACGGTGCCGCCGTCGGTGAAGCCGGTGATCACCGAGTACGGCGACGGAGTGTTGATCACCTGGACGGCGCCCGGCCGCCCTGCCGGCCAGAGCAGCCCGTACCGCTGGTTGGTCGGGGTGAGACCCATGCCGACGATGTCGCCCCGGGAGTTGACGGCCACCACTGTGGTGTCGTCGGCCGGGTCGATCACCGGCAGCAGTTCACCCCGCCCGTCGCGGTACCGCCACGGCGGCGACGGCACGTCGCGCGGCCCGTTGCCGATCGCGACGCCGTGCCGGTTGACGTCGACCGGACTGCCGCCCGGCGCCGGCGGGTCGAAGCTGGTGAGCCGGCCCCGGTCCCAGAGCAGCACCGGGTAGGTGTCGGTGGCCTGGCGTACTATCGCCGAGCCGAGAACGAAGCGGCCCGACGGGTCCATCGCGGTGACGTCGCTGCGGTAGGTCTCCGCCGGCACCGGCAGGGTCCGCATCGCGCAGGTGCCGCCGGGTGCGGCGGATACGGCGGGCGCGGGCGCGGCCGGCGCGGGCACGGCGGACGCCGCGACGGCGTACCCGGACGTGAGTGCGGCGGCTGCGGTCGTGACGGCGACTCCACGCAGGACGGTCCGTCGTGAGATCTCGGTCATTTCTGCCTCTCCCTAGGTGGTCGAACAATGGCGAACTAGGTGGTCGAACAATGGCGAACACGCGCCGGAAGCCGAGCAGGTTTCAGTCCCGAATCGGACAGCGGACGCCCGCAACCGATTGATACATCGACAGACCTCGTTTGATGGAGAGCGTCAACGGCTCCACTGACCAGGAGAACTGCCCGATTTGAGCGATCATCCGGGGTCTCCGTGTTACGCGGGCGCAACGAGATCGGCGTAACGTCGGGCCATGGCGGACTTGTTCGAGGACTACCGCCTCGGCCCCGGCTGGGACGAGATGTTCGGCGCGCCCGGGATGCCTCGGGACGCGTACGAGGCGCTGCACGCCACCCTGCAACCGCTCTCCAGCGTCGAGCTCCGGGTCCGGGCCGACGTGCTCGCCCGGGCCTTCCTCGACCAGGGGATCACCTTCGCGCTCAAGGGCGTCGAGCGGCCCTTCCCGCTCGACATCGTCCCCCGGATCATCGCCGCCGACGAGTGGCGGGTGGTCGAGGCCGGGGTCGCCCAGCGGGTGAAGGCGCTGGAGGCGTTCCTCGCCGACATCTACGGCGCCGGCCAGGTGCTGGCCGACGGCGTGGTGCCGCGCCGGGTCGTGGTGACCAGCGCGCACTTCCACCGCGAGGCCGCCGGCATCGTCCCGCACAACGGCGTACGCATCCACGTCGCCGGGGTCGACCTGGTCCGCGACGAACGCGGCGACTTCCGGGTGCTGGAGGACAACGTCCGGGTCCCGTCCGGGGTCAGCTACGTGATGGAGAACCGGCGGGCCATGGCGCACGTGCTGCCGGAGGTCTTCGCCGCCACCCGGATCCAGCCGGTCGAGTCGTACCCGGGGCAGTTGCTGCGGGCGCTGCGCGCGGCGGCACCGGTCGGGGTCACCGACCCGACGGTGGTGGTGCTGACCCCGGGTGTGCACAACTCCGCCTACTTCGAGCACGCGCTGCTGGCCCGCGAGATGGGCGTCGAACTGGTCGAGGGTCGGGACCTCGTCTGCGTGGGTAACGAGATCGCCATGCGCACCACCGCCGGCGAGCAGCGGGTCGACGTCATCTACCGGCGCATCGACGACGAGTTCCTCGACCCGGTGCACTTCCGGGCCGACTCCGTGCTCGGGGTCGCCGGGCTGCTCAACGCGGCCCGGGCCGGCCGGGTCACCGTCGCCAACGCGGTCGGCAACGGGGTCGCGGACGACAAGCTGCTCTACTCGTACGTCCCGGAGCTGATCCGCTACTACCTGGCCGAGCAGCCGATCCTGTCCAACGTGGAGACGTACCGGCTCGAGGACCCGGACGTGCGAGACCAC
This sequence comes from Plantactinospora sp. WMMC1484, assembly GCF_049315195.1. Classification (NCBI taxonomy): domain Bacteria; kingdom Bacillati; phylum Actinomycetota; class Actinomycetes; order Micromonosporales; family Micromonosporaceae; genus Plantactinospora; species Plantactinospora sp. WMMC1484. The sequence continues at coordinate 276,808 of NZ_CP186055.1, read as the reverse complement.
GTCCTCGACCGCCTCCCCGAGCTCGTGCTCAAGCCGGTCGACGGCTCGGGCGGGATGGGCATCGTGATCGGCTCCCAGGCCAGCGAGGAGGAACTCGCCGAGCTGCGGCACCGGATCACCGTCGACCCACGCGGCTGGATCGCCCAGCGCGAGGTGGCGCTCTCCATGGTGCCGACCCTGATCGACAACCGGCTGCGGGCCCGGCACGTGGACCTGCGGCCGTTCGCGGTCAACGACGGGCAGCGGGTCACGGTGCTGCCTGGCGGGCTGACCCGGGTGGCCCTCCCGGAGGGGGCGCTGGTGGTCAACTCCAGCCAGGGCGGGGGGTCGAAGGACACCTGGGTACTCGCCGAGCCGCCCGCCGGGCTCAGCGCGGTCGACCTGGCCACCGGGATCGAGCCGACCAACCCGGAGAGCCCGCTCGCGCCACCGGTCCCGGCGCCGCGTAGCCCGGACCCCGGGCCGGACGCCGGCCTGGTCAGCGCGCAGCAGCAGCAACAGCAGCAGTCCGGCCGGGAGAGCGCCGCCGCACCGGGGTGGTCGGGGTGCTGAGCCGGATCGCCGAGTCGCTCTACTGGATCGGCCGCTACGTCGAGCGGGCCGAGGACACCGCCCGGATCCTCGACGTGCACCTGCATCGGATGGTCGCCGACCCGTGGGTCGACGAGGCGACCGCCTGCCGCTCCCTGCTCACCGTGATGGGCTTCGGGCGGCTGGAGCAGCCGGTCACCGCGGCCCGGGTGGTCGGGGTGCTCGGCCTGGACGAGGAGAACCCGAGCTCGGTGGTCGGGGCGCTCGCCGCTGCCCGGGAGAACGCCCGGGGCGCCCGGGAAACCATCTCGGCCGACATGTGGGAGTGCCTCAACTCGACCTGGCACGGCCTGCCGGCGGTCCGGCGGCGGGCGGAGCAGCAGGGCGTACACGCCTTCTTCCGGTGGGTCCGGGAGCGCTGCGCGGTGATGGCCGGGCTGACCGACGCCACCATGAGCCGGGACGAGGGCTGGCTCTTCCTGGTACTCGGCCGCAGCGTCGAACGGGTCGACATGACCGCCCGGCTGCTCTCCACGCACGTACGTGCCGGCGGCAGCATCCCGTCCTGGCTGACCCTGCTGCGCTCCTGCGGTGCCTGGGAGACGTTCCTGCGCACCTACCGCGGCTCGCTCGACGACCGGTACGCCGCCGAGTTCCTGCTGCTCGACCGCCTCTTCCCCCGCTCGGTCTTTGCCGCGCTCTCCCGGGCCGAGTCGTGCCTGCACGAGCTGGAGCCGGCCGGCGGGCCCGGGCAGTCGGGCCGCACCGGCGTCGCCACCGACGCCCAGCGGATCATCGGCCGGGCCCGGACCGGCCTGGAGTTCCGGGCCGCCGACGAGCTGATCGGCGACCTCGCCGTGGTGCTGGGCGGCCTGGAGCGCACCTGCTCCCAGGTGAACGACGCGGTCTCCCGGCGTTACTTCCGGCAGACCTCGGCGGTCGCCTGGCTCCCGGAGGCGGTGTCGTGACCGTGTCGGGCGGGAAAGGTCCGACGGGCGGGTCGCACGGGCCGGCCGGGAGCGGGCCGTCGGGCGGGCGGGACCGGACGGGAGGACAGGGGACGCGATGACGGTGGGAAGCTGGCGGTTGAAGATCAGGCACAGGACCGGCTTCACCTACGCGGGTGCGGTCGCCTCGTCCTACAACGAGGCGCGGATGTCGCCGCGCAACGAGGCCCGCCAGGCGGTGCTGGAGGCGCGGGTGGAGGTGTGGCCGTCGGCCCGGACCTACCGGTACGAGGACTACTGGGGGACCGTGGTGACCGCCTTCGACGTGCACAACGCGCACGAGTCGCTGCAGGTGACCGCCGTCTCCACGGTGGAGACGACCGGGCCGGGCGACCAGTTGGCCGCCACCGACGGAGTGGGCTGGGCCGACCTGCGCGGGCCGGAGAACATGGACCGCTGGTACGAGCTGCTGCTGCCGACCCCGCGTACGGCGCTGGACTCGGAACTCACCGAGCTGGCCGAGTCCGTCCGGGCCGCCCAGCCAACCCCGCACGCCGCCGCGACGGCCCTCTGCGAACAGGTCAGGGACGAGGTCGAGTACGCCTCCGGCGCCACCGACGTACAGACCGGCGCCGTGCAGGCCTGGCGGCAGCGCAAGGGCGTCTGCCAGGACATCAGTCACCTGGTGGTGGGACTGCTGCGCACCGTCGGCATCCCGGCCCGCTACGTCTCCGGCTACCTGCACCCCGCGCCGGACGCCGCGATCGGGGAGAGCGTCGTCGGGCAGAGCCACGCCTGGGTGGAGTGGTGGGTGGGCCGGTGGACGGCCTTCGACCCCACCAACGGGATACCGGTCGGCGAGCGGCACGTGGTGGTCGGCCGGGGCCGGGAGTACGGTGACGTGCCGCCGCTCAAGGGCGTCTACTCCGGCCCGGCCAACACCGGCCAGGGCGTCGAGGTGGCCATCACCCGGCTGCGTTGAGGCCGGCGGAAATCGGCTGCGGGGCGGAGCCGGCGGCGGTACGGTGACCGCCATGTGCAGCGCGATGCGGGAGACGACGACGCCGGGAGAGCCCGGCGTGCCGCGCTGACGTTCCGTCCGACCGGCCCCGGGGCAATCCGCCCCGGGGCCCCGTCGTGACCTCGGACCGGCATCCTGCCGGGCGGAGTCGCCGCCGGAGGCGTACCGATCCGGGAGACCGAGATGCCCGACCACCGCACCATGCCCGACCACCGCAGGCTCGGCCGCGAACTGGAGCTCTTCCACGCCGATCCGCTCTCCGGCGCCGGTCTGCCGATCTGGCTGCCGGCCGGCGCCGCCGCCCGGCACAGCGTCGAGGAGTACGTCCGCGAGCTGGAACGCCGGGCCGGCTACCAGCACGTCTATTCGCCGCCGCTCGGCAGGCGGGAACTCTTCGAGCTCTCCGGGCATCTCGGCTATTTCGCCGACGACATGTTCCCGGTGCTGCGGCTCTCCGCCGACGACGAGTTCGTGCTGCGTCCGGCGCTCTGCCCGCACCACGCCCTGGTCTACCGGGCGCGGGGGCGGTCCTACCGGGAGCTGCCGCTGCGCATCGGCGAGCTGGGCGGGATGTACCGGCCGGAGCGCTCCGGCGTGCTCGGCGGCCTCAACCGGGTACGCGCGATCTCGCTCAACGACGCGCACAACTTCTGCGCACCGGAGCAGGTCGGCGCCGAGGTCGCCGAGGTGCTGGAGCTGATCCGCGTCGCACATGCCGCGCTCGGGGTACGCCCGGCGGGGTTCCGGCTGTCGCTGCGCGGACCGGGCGAGAAGTACGTGGGCGAGGACGGGATGTGGCGGCGCGCCGAGGAACTGCTCCGGGCGGCGCTGGCCGGGCTGCCGTACGTCGAGGCGGCCGGGGAGGCGGCGTTCTACGGACCGAAGATCGACATCCAGGTACGGGACGCCGCCGGCCGGGAGTCGACCCTCTCCACCATCCAGCTCGACTTCGACAAGCCGGAGCGGTTCGACCTCTCCTACACCGACGCCCGGGGCCGGCGTGCCCGCCCGGTGATGCTGCACCGGAGCCTGGTCGGCAGCATGGAGCGGCTCTTCGCGTATCTGATCGAGGTGCATGCCGGGGCGTTCCCGGCCTGGTACGCGCCGGTCCAGGTCCGGGTGCTGCCGGTCGGCCCGGAGCAGGCGGCCGCGGCGGAGGCGTTCCGCCGGGACTGTGTCTCTGCCGGGCTGCGGGCGGAGATGGTCGGCGACGGCTCCCTCGGCGCCCGGATCAGGGACGCCGCCCTGCGCCGGGTGCCGTACGCGGCGGTGCTCGGCGCCCGGGAGGTGTCGGCGGGCGAGGTGGCGCTACGGCTGCGGGACGGCCGGGGGATCGACCCGCTGGCGGCGCCGGACGCGCTGCGCCTGATCGCCGGGGTGGTGGCCAGCCACTCGGCGGAGCTGCTGCCGTGAGGCCCGGCCCGTGCACTCACTCCCGGGCGGGACGTGGCCCGCGCGCTCACCCCGGTAGCAGGACCACCAGCAGCGCGGCGGCGACGTAGAGCACCTGCTGTGCCGCCCGGATGCCGAGCCGGGTGACCGGGCGGCCGGCCAGGGTCAGTCCGCGACGGGCGGCGGAGACGTTGGCCGGGAACATCGCGACCATCAGCAGCGCCAGCCCGAGAGCGGTCCACCGGGCGGTGGCCGGGACGAGGAGCCCGACCACGCCGGCCAGCTCGAGGATCCCGGTCGCCGTGACCAGCAGCTCCGGCCGGGGCAGCGCCGGCGGAACCATCGCGACGAGGTCGTGGCGGCGGCCGGCGGTGAAGTGGGCGGAGCCGGTGAGCAGGAACATCAGCGCCAGACCGACCCGGAGCGCGGGCTGCCAGCCGTCCAGGACGTCGGCGCCGAGCAGCCCGGCGAGGCGGGCGAGGAGCGTACCGGCGAGCAGGGCGATCATCGGGGCCATGGGCTCGTCCTTCGGATTTCGGGAGGGGCAACTTGTCGCTGACAAGATTCCCTCCTGAAGGCGCATCTTGTCAATGGCAAGATATGCTGGCCGGTATGAGCGAGTCCACTGCCGCCGGCCGGCAGTACCACCACGGAGACCTGCGCCGGGCTTTGCTCGCCGCTGCCGCGACCGCGATCGAGGAGTCCGGCCCCGCCGCGCTCAGCCTGCGCGACCTCGCCCGCCGGGCCGGCGTCTCGCACGCCGCCCCGGCACACCACTTCGGCGACAAGGCCGGGCTGCTCACCGCGTTCGCCACCGAGGGCTTCGAGATGCTCGCCGAGACGCTGGCCCGGGTGCGCGAGGAGTCCGGCGGCACCCTGCTCGAAACCGGCGTCGGCTACGTCGGGTTCGCGGTGCGGCACCGGGCCCACTTCGAGGTGATGTTCCGGACGGAACTCCTGCACCGCGACGACAGCGCCCTCGCCGCCGCCCGGCAACGGGCCGGCGCGGCGCTCCGTGCCGGCGTCGCCGGGCTGCCGGCGGCACCGACCGGCGACGAGGCCGGCAACGCCGCGCTGGCCGCCTGGTCGATCGTGCACGGCTTCGCGACCCTGTGGCTCGGCGGGGCGCTCCCGACCGACCAGGTCGGCGACGACCCGGAGGCCGCCGCCCGGAGAGTGATCCGGCGCCTCTTCGCCGCACCCGACCGAACCTCGTCACCCGGGCCCGACTGAGCCCCGTCACCCCGCACCCGGCCGAGCCCCCGTCACCCCGCACCCGGCCGAGCCCCCGTCACCCCGCACCCGGCCGACCCCCGTCACCCCGCACCCGGCCGAGCCCCCGTCACCTCGCCGGTGGCGTCACCAGTTGGTCGGCAGCGGCATCCCCTCGGCGTAACCGGCGGCGCTCTGCACCCCGATCACCGCGTTGGCGTGGAACGCGGCGAGGTCGGGTGCCCCGGCATAGGTGCAGGCGCTGCGTACCCCGGCGACGACCTCGTCGATCAGATCCTCCACGCCCGGCCGGGTCGCGTCGAGATACATCCGGGCGCTGGAGATCCCCTCCTCGAAGACCGCCTTCCGCGCCTGGTCGTAGGCGCTGTCCTCGGCGGTACGCGCGCTGACCGCCCGCGCCGACGCCATGCCGAAGCTCTCCTTGTAGCGTCGGCCGTCGGCATCGGTGTAGAGGTCACCGGGTGACTCGTAGGTGCCGGCGAACCAGGTGCCGATCATCACGTTGGACGCCCCGGCGGCCAGTGCCAGGGCGACGTCGCGCGGATGCCGTACCCCGCCGTCGGCCCAGACGTGCCGGCCCAGCTCCCGGGCGGCGGAGACACAGTCGAGTACGGCGGAGAACTGCGGCCGGCCGACCCCGGTCATCATCCGGGTCGTGCACATCGCCCCCGGCCCGACACCGACCTTGACGATGTCCGCACCCGCCTCGACCAGGTCCCGTACGCCCTCGGCCGTCACCACGTTGCCGGCGGCCACCGGTACCGGCGGATCGAGTGCGCGTACCGCCCGCAGGGCGCGGAGCATCCGTTCCTGGTGGCCGTGTGCGGTGTCCACCACCAGGGTGTCGACCCCGGCGTCGAAGAGCGCGGCAGCCTTCGCGGCGACGTCGCCGTTGATCCCGATCGCGGCGGCGATCCGCAGCCGGCCCTTGCCGTCCAGCGCCGGCCGGTAGAGCGTGGCCCGCAGCGCGCCCTGTCGGGTCAGCACCCCGACCAGTCGGCCCTCGACATCGACCACCGGGGCGAGCCGGCGGCGCCCCCGGGACAGCCGGTCGAACCCGGTCCGCGGATCCGCCTCGGCCGGCACGGTGTGCAACTCGGTGGACATCACCTCGCGTAGCTGCGTGAACCGGTCCACCCCCACGGTGTCGGCCTCGGTCACCACGCCGACCGGTCGCCCGGCCGGGTCGACCACCACCACCGCGCCGTGCGAGCGCTTGGGCAGCAGGTGGATGGCATCCCCGACGGTGTCCGTCGGGCCGAGCGTGATGGCGGTGTCGTGCACCAGATGCCGCTGCTTGACCCAGCCGATCACCTCGGCGACCACCTCGATCGGGATGTCCTGCGGCAGCACGGCGAGGGCACCGCGCCGGGCCACCGTCTCCGCCATCCGCCGCCCTGCCACCGCCGTCATGTTCGACACCACGATCGGGATGGTGGTCCCGGTACCGTCGGCGCTCGACAGGTCGACGTCGAGCCGGGACTCCACCGCCGACCGGACCGGCGCCAGGAAGACGTCGTCGTAGGTCAGGTCCTGCGCGGGCTTCGCGCCGTTGATGAACCGCACCCGGCCATCATGCCCGAGTGCAAGGAAGGGCCCCCGCTTATCGTTTTCTGTAGATGCGGGGGCCCTTCCTAACCTCGCTTCCCCACACCCCCGGCTCAGCTGATGACACAGATGACGGCGCCGGCGGTGAGCACCGCGCCGATCTCGGCGGTGAACCCGCTCACCACGCCGGCCCGGTGCGCGTGCAGTGGCTGCTCCATCTTCATCGCCTCCATCACCACGACCAGGTCGCCCTCCGCGACGGTGTCGCCGTCGGCAACCGCGATCTTGACGATCGTGCCCTGCATGGGTGAGGTCAGGGCGTCACCGCCGGCTCCACCCGCCCCGCCGGAGCGGGAGCCGCGCCGGGCGGGCCGGCGGGCGGCGGCACCCGACGCACCCTGGCCGGCGGCTGGTCCCGTACCTCCGCCGTGGCCGGCGGCTGTGGGCGTACCCCCGCCGAAGCCGGCGGGGAGGCTGACCTCGAGCCGCTTGCCGGCGACCTCGACCACGACGGTCTCACGACCGTCGCCGGCGGCCGGGCCGCCGGTCGGGTAGCCGGCCGGCGCGGCGCCCGTGAACGGCGGCACGGTGTTGTCGAACTCGGTCTCGATCCACCGGGTGTGCACGGCGAACGGCTCGGCGGTGAAGGCCGGATCCCGGACGACCAGCCTGTGGAACGGCAGCGCGGTGGCCATCCCGTCCACCACCATCTCGTCGAGCGCCCGCCGGGCCCGCTCCAGCGCCTCGGTACGGGTCTCCCCGGTGACGATCACCTTGGCAAGCAGCGAGTCGAAGTTGCCGCCGATGACGTCGCCCGCGACGATGCCGGCGTCCACCCGCACGCCCGGGCCGGAGGGGAGCCGCAGCGCGGTCACGGTGCCCGGCGCCGGCAGGAAGTTCCGGCCCGGGTCCTCGCCGTTGATCCGGAACTCGATCGAGTGTCCACGGGGGACGGGGTCGGCGTCGAACCGGAGCCGCTCGCCGGCCGCGATCCGGAACTGCTCCCGGACGAGGTCGATACCGGAGGTCTCCTCCGTGACCGGATGCTCCACCTGGAGCCGCGTGTTCACCTCCAGGAACGAGATGGTGCCGTCCGCGCCGACCAGGTATTCCACCGTGCCAGCGCCGTGGTAGTCGGCCTCCCGGCAGATCGCCTTCGCGCTGGCGTGGATCTGCGCCCGCTGCTCGTCGCTGAGGAACGGGGCCGGCGCCTCCTCGACGAGCTTCTGGTGCCGGCGCTGCAGTGAGCAGTCCCGGGTGCCGACCACCACGACGTTGCCGTGCCGGTCGGCGAGGACCTGCGCCTCGACGTGCCGGGGACGGTCCAGGTAGCGCTCGACGAAGCACTCGCCCCGGCCGAACGCGGCCACCGCCTCCCGGGTCGCCGACTCGAAGAGCGCCGGGATCTCCTCCATCGTCCGGGCCACCTTCAGGCCCCGGCCGCCGCCGCCGAACGCCGCCTTGATCGCCACCGGCAGGCCGTGTTCGACCGCGAAGGCGAGCACCTCGTCCGGCCCGCCGACCGGCTCGGCGGTGCCGGGCACCAGGGGAGCGCCGGCCCGCTGCGCGATGTGCCGGGCGGTCACCTTGTCGCCGAGGTCGCGGATCGCCTGCGGGCTCGGCCCGATCCAGGTGAGGCCGGCGTCGATCACCGCCGCCGCGAAGTCCGCGTTCTCGGAGAGAAACCCGTAACCCGGGTGTACGGCGTCTGCGCCCGAGCGCGCGGCCACGTCGAGCAGCTTGTCGATCCGCAGGTACGTCTCGGTCGCCGTCTCGCCACCGAGCGCGTACGCCTCGTCGGCGAGGACGGCGTGCAGCGCGTCGCGGTCGGAGTCGGCGTAGACGGCGACGCTGCCGAGTCCGGCGTCCCGGCAGGCGCGGACGACCCGGACGGCGATCTCGCCCCGGTTGGCAATCAGTACCTTGCGCACTCGGTTGCTCCTCCTCAGGTTGCCAGGAACATTGTCGACGACCGGAACCGTACGCCCGTCCGGCGGGGTGGTCGCGGCTCCGGGGCTCCAACGGGCTGGTGCCCGAGGCGGGTGACCCGGGCCACGGGATGGCGTTGGGAGTTAGTCAAGTTTGGTTATTACGCTTTATGGTGTGTCGGCTACCCGAATGATGATTCTCGGCCTGGTCCGGTGGATGCAACCGGTGCACGGCTATGACGTACGTCGCGAACTGCTGAGCTGGAACGCGGACAGGTGGGCAAACGTCCAGCCCGGTTCGATCTACCACGCGCTGCGCAAGCTCACCGAGGAGGGGCTGCTGCGGGAGGTGGCGACCGAGCAGGTCGGCGCCAGACCGGCGCGGGTGACCTACGAGGTCACGCCGAAGGGTGAGGACGAGTTCCAGAATCTGCTCCGCGGCAACTGGTGGAGCCTCGGCGAGGTGGCCGACCCGTTCTTCGCCGCCTTCTCGTTCCTGCCGGCGCTGCCCCGCGACGAGGCCTCGGCCGCCCTGCGCAACCGGGCCCGGCTGCTGCGGGCGGGTAACGACAGCCTGCGGTCGGCCGTGGAGTCCGACTGGATGAAGCGGGGCAAGCCGGTCCACGTCACCTGGATGTGGCAGCTGACCATCGCCAGGGCGGAGGGTGAGATCGGCTGGTGCGAGCGGATCGCCGACCTGATCGACGCCGGGGTGCCGTACCTGCCCGAGGGCTTCCCCGAGGTTCCCGGCTGGGAGCGGTTTGACACGCTCGTCAACGAAAGCAGGTGGACCGACCCTGAGGCCGCGCCGGGTGACGGGGCGACGTCGGATGACGGGGGCGACGTCGGGTGACGGCGACGTCGGGTGACGGCGACGTCGGGTGACGGCGGCGTCGGGTGACGGCGGCGTCGGGTGACGGCGGCGTCGACGGACGCGTAATAATCAACGTTGACTAGATAAGCTATATCGCGTTAGCCTGCCGGAAGCGTTGCCGTGGGCGCCTTCCGGCGTGCCCCGGGGGGATGGGGCCGGTGGGCATACCGGTCCGGCTGACCAGGAGCAGGCATGATCGAGACAAAAGGGCTGCGGAAGTCGTTCCGCTCCCGACAGGGCAGGGAGAAGAAGTCCGTCGACGCGGTCCGTGGCGTCGATCTCGTGGTCGCGGAGGGCGAGATCTTCGGCTTCCTCGGCCCGAACGGCGCGGGCAAGACCACCACCCTGCGGATGCTCGCCACGCTGATCGAACCGGACGGCGGCGACGCCAACATCGCCGGCGTCGACCTGCGGAGGAACCCCGGCGAGGTGCGGCGCCGGATCGGATACGTGGCACAGGGCGGCAGCACCTGGGACGAGTCGACCGCCCGGGAGGAACTCGTGCTACAGGCCCGGATGTACGGCATCGGCAAGGCCGAGGCGCACCGGCGGGCCGCCCGAGCCCTTGACGCGTTCCAGCTCACCGAGTATGCCGACCGCAAGTGCAAGACCTACTCCGGCGGCCAGCGCCGCCGGGTCGACATCGCGCTCGGGATCATCCACGAGCCGAAGATCGTTTTCCTGGACGAGCCGACCACCGGGCTCGACCCGCAGAGCCGGGCACACATGTGGGACGAGATCCGCCGGCTGCGCGCAGAGGGAATGACGATCTTCATTACCACGCACTACCTCGACGAGGCGGATGCGCTCTGCGACCGGATCGCCATCATGGACCACGGCGAGGTGGTGGCCGAGGGGACACCGGCGGAGCTGAAGCGCGAGATCTCCGGCGACGTGGTGCTGGTCGCCACGCCGTCGGCGCAGAAGGCCGGCAAGGTGCTGGAGACCGAGCCGTACGTCACCAGGCGGGAAACTCCCGACGAGGGCGGGCTGCGGCTCTACGTCAACGACGGTGCCCGGGACATGCCCCGGATCCTCCGGGCACTCGACGCCGCCGGCATCGCGCTCGACTCGATCGAACTGCACCGGCCCAGCCTCGACGACGTGTTCCTCACCAAGACCGGCCGCTCTCTGCGCGAGTCCTGACCGCTCGCCGCGCCGCCCCTTTCGCCTCCTACAGGAGACCTGCAATGAAACTCGCCCGCGACACCTGGTTGATCTTCCAGCGGCAGTTCCTGCTGCTGGTCCGCCAGCCCGTCTGGCTCTTCGTCGGCGTCTTCCAGCCGGTGATGTACCTCCTGCTCTTCGCACCGCTGCTCAAGCCCGCGCTTCAGGCGTCGAGCGACGCCGAGGCGTACCGGATCTTCGTGCCCGGCCTGCTCGTGCTGCTCGCCATCTTCGGCGGCCTGTTCCAGGGCTTCGGTCTGATCGCCGAGCTGCGGGCCGGAGTGATCGAGCGCTCCCGGGTCACCCCGATCAGCCGGCTCGCCCTGCTGCTCGGCCGGTCGCTGCGCGACGTGGTCTCCCTGATCGCCCAGGCGGTCATCATCACCCTGCTGGCGCTGGCCTTCGGGCTCTCGGTGTTCATCGGGGACCTCCTGCTCGCCTACCTGCTGCTGGCCCTGATCGCGCTGATGACGTCGGCACTGTCGTACGGGATCGCACTGGTGGTGAAGAGCGAGGACGCGCTCGCGCCGCTGATGAACACCATCGCCCAACCGGTCCTGCTGCTCTCCGGGATCCTGCTGCCGCTGAGCTTCGCGCCCGGCTGGTTGCAGGGGATCGCCGACTGGAACCCCTTCTCCTGGGCGGTCGATGGCGCCCGGGCCCTCTTCGCCGGAGACCTCGGCAACGACGCGGTCTGGCAGGGGCTGTCGGTGATGGCGGTCATCACGGTGCTCGCCGTGGTCTGGGCCGCGCGGGAGTTCGCCCGCAGCGTCCGGTGACCTCTGACCGGGTACGGCGGGAAGTCGCCGGTCAGCGTCGATCGATCGACGCTGACCGGCGTCGGTCAGCGCCGGTCAGCATCGGTCAGCGGCGGCGGGCCAGGGTGAGCCCGTCGGCGACCGGCAACATCACCGGCTCGACCCGCTCGTCCTCGCATACTGCCTCATTGAAGTCGGCTATCGCCCGGTCGGCCACGGACTCCGGGGCCAGGACACGGCCGCCGCGCAGCACGTTGTCCACCACGATCAGCCCGCCGGCACGCATCCGCGGCACCAACTCGGCCCAGTAGACCGGATAGCTCGTCTTGTCAGCATCGATGAAGGCGAGATCGAGGTGGGGCTCCGCCGACAGGGACCGCAGGGTTTCGGCGGCCGGACCGATCCGCAGCTCGATCCGGTCGTCGACTCCGGCCCGCGCCCAGTAGCGCCGGGCGACCGCGGTGTACTCCTCCGAGATGTCAAAGCAGGTCAACCGCCCGCCGGACGCCAGGCCACGGGCGATCGCCAACGAGGAAAGCCCGGTGAAGGTGCCTACCTCGACCGCCTGCCGGGCGTTCACCAGGCGGGTCAGCAGGGTGAGCAGCCCGGCCTGCTCCGGTGCGATCTGCATCTCGGCGTCGGCGGGCAACAGGGCCACCGTCTCGTCGATCAGTTCCCGGGTCAGGGCGTCCAGCGGTGACGCGTGCGCCACGATGTATGCGTGCAGTTCGTCGGTGAGCGTGATTGACTTCGTCGACACCGCTCGACGCTATTGCATGGTCGCCGGCCGGGGTAGCTGTTTGTCAGCGTCTGCCGCCGGGTCTGTCAGTGTTGGCCGTCGGGGACGTGTGCCGCTGCTGTCCACAGGTCGGTGATGCGCAGATCGACTTCGCCGAGCATGGCGCGGAACAGGGGCAGCGACAGCCCGATCACCGTGCCCGGATCGCCCTGCACCCGCTCGACGAACGGGCCGCCGAGCCCGTCGATGGTGAACGCCCCGGCAACCTGCAACGGCTCACCCGTCGCGACGTACGCGGCGATCTCGTCGTCGCTGATCGCCGCGAAGTGCACCGTGGTGGCGGCGACCCGCGCCACCTCGCGCCCACTCGGCAGGTCGATCAGGCAGTGCCCGGTGTGCAGTACGCCGCTCCTGCCCCGCATGGCACGCCAGCGCCTGACCGCCTCGTCCGCGTCGGCCGGCTTGCCAAGAATCTCCCCGTCGAAGGCGAGCACCGAGTCACAGCCGAGCACGAGCGTACGCGGCTGTGGCGCGCTGGGTGAGATCGCCGGGCCTGTGGAGAGACCATTGCCCGTGCCCGTGCCCGTGGAGGCGCCGTGGCCCGCGTCCGTGGTGATCCGCCCGGCCACGGTCTGCGTCTTGAGCTGCGCCAGCGTGAGGCTCAGCGCTTCCGGGGTCGAATGGTCCACCTGTGACTCGTCAACACCACTGACGAGCACCTCGGGCTCGATGCCGGCGGCCTGCAGAAGCTTGCGTCGGGCCGGACTCGCCGAGGCGAGCACCACGCGCAGCGGGCTTGTCGTACGCACGGCGGCCTACGCTACCCGGTCTGGGGCAAGCTCCCTGCGAACGGGCCGGATCCCAACCCAGGAGCTTCTCGGCTGTTGCCGTCAGCTTCTTGGCTGTTGCCGTCGACGAGCCAGCAACACCACGGCGAGGACGACCAGCAGGCCGAGGACGACGAGAGCAGCCAGGACGCCGACCAGGACCGTCGAGCTGTTCGCCTTGTCCTCCTGCTCCGGAGCGGCGGCCGGTTGACTCTGGGTGGGGTCCGGATCGGCGCTCGCGCTCGGCTCAGCGCCCCGCTCCAGCGGCGGTACGTCGGCCGTCAGCGCCTTGACCAGGTTGAGTACGCCGTAGCCGTACTCCTCGTCCCGACCCGGTGCACCCTTGTCATCGGCGGTAGCGGTCAAGCGGTGGACGACCTCCTCCGCCGACAGCTCCGGGAACTTACTCCGTACGAGCGCCGCCGCCCCAGCAACGATCGCCGTCGAGGGGGAGGTGCCAGTACCGCTCCGGTAGCGTCCATCCACCGAAGTGCTGTAAATGTCGACTCCGGGCGCAGTGAGGGAGAGCCTCTTGCCGGTAACCGATATATCGGCGTGTTCTCCCCTTTGGTCGATCGCGCCAACTGCGACGACTCCCTCTGTCGCGGCCGGGAACTGTATCAGGAAGTCGCCGGGTCTGTTGCCTGCGGCTGCGACAACGATTATATCGGCCTCGAACGCTGCTCTCAATGCTGCATTTAGGCGAGGTGAAGATCCTCCCCCTGAGGAGACGCTGATTATGTCGACGTTCTTCGATACTGCCCATTCGATTGCTTCGGCCGTGTCATCAGTCTCGTGATCTCTTTTTCCGTTTCGTATCGGAAGGAGTTTAGCTTTAGGTGCTATCCCTAATGCGCCGTTACCTCCGCGTCCGTGAGCGGCTATCAGGCCGGCCATCCCAGTTCCGTGTCCCCCCGGGTCGCTGTCTTGGCGCCCATTTCCTGAGCCGCCGCCTCCTGTAACAGTACCTGATAGGAGATTGTTCCGAAGATCGGGATGAGGGTCCACGCCCGTATCGATGACGGCAACAGTAACTCCTTCCCCTTGGCTGAGTTCATGTGCCTCGCTAACCTTTAGGTACCTAAGATGCCATTGATTGTTACGTGTCTGGTCCGCCTTGGAGATCGTGGCTGGAAAAACGGCGACGGCCGTGGCGCAGATGAGCGCCACGGCCGCACGGATGCTGCGAGGGATCACCGGTTGTGGCCGATCGCTGGGCCAGGGTCGGCCCTGCTATTATCGCGGGTGGGCATCATTACCGGTGCGACTCCCTCTTCCGTCTCCCACGGATTGTCGGGATCCCAATTCCGACCACTCTCCTCATTGCGGCTCTGGCCGCCTGAACGCCCCGAGGGACCCAGGCCGAACGCCTGGCTACCGGTCGATCCACGACCCGTGCCTACGGCAGATCGCTGGCCTGGGCCGCCGATCGGCGTAGCGCCTGACCCACTGCCGATGACGCCACCAACCGGATTGATGCGTCGAGCTGCTCCAGCCCCGGTGGTGGGCTGCGCCAGACCTGCTCCAGGCACCCCGCCGATCATTCCGCCCGGTGGCATTGCTCGTAGATTTGGACCAGTGTTCGGGCCAAGCCCTACCTTGTTGAAGCCATTTGTCGGCGGCACGGTGGAGGGATACCCAGGAGGCCTGATTCCCGGCGGCTTGGTTCCGGGCGGCAGGGTGGGTGGGATCGGAGGCGTCGGCAGGCCGGGCCCGGTGGTCGGCGGCGGGGGCGGAACGACGCTTGGAGGTGTTGGCGGTACTGCCGGAGGCGCAATCGGTCCAGTGCCCCCGAGGATTGGACCGGCGACAGGGGGATTTGTTGTTGGAACGACGGTTTGAACGGCCGGAGTTGGGGGAGGTGTGTAGCTGGCGCCACCACCCGATGGCATCGGTACAACGGGCGGAAGGACCGGCGGCCCCGAACTTCCCATCACACTGCTACCGCCCCCGCTACTGGGATCGTCCTTCGAGCCAGCTGGAGTCTTGTACACCGGGGGTTGTCGCAGTTGCATTTGGGCGGTGGCGAGTTCGCTGCTCAGCCCGTACATGATGTGGCGAGCGCGCCAGTTCAGGTCCTCCAGGTCGCTCTGCGTCGTGGGCTGCTTCCCCTCGGGGGGACGTCCATTGTTCGCCGTAAGCGCAGCGTCGTACTCCTGTTTGGCCTGCTCCTTCGCAAGGTATTCCTTGTGAATCTCCTCAAGGTCCCTGCGTGACTCCCAGATCGCCTGAGTCGCCCCCATGAAGGTCTGATGGTTGGCGACGGCCGTATCGTAGACGCCCTGTACCGTCTCGATGAGGAAGTCAAGTCGGGCTACGTACGCCCTCGAAGCCTCGCTCTTCTCCGGTGGCCATGCCTCGATAAGGTTCTCACGGTACAGCTGCAATCTTCCCAGGTGCAGCAAGCTGAGCTCGAAAGTCTTGCGCCAGCCGCTGACATGCTGCCAGTGAGTATCCGTCTGTTGGTTGGACACCAGTTCCCAGATCTGCCGGACGTCGTGGGATGTCCAGTTGGTCGTACCAGCGATCTGGTTGCTCCGCCCCCCGCCATCGTCATCAAGCATTCGGGCTCCCCGTGTTTTCTGTGCCGCTCTGTGGCACCTCTGCGCTCTCTGAATCAAGCGGTGGCGGTGCCGCAGCGGCGGTCTTATCCAGTTCGGTCTCGACGACGCCCACGCGGGCATGTGAGAACGCGTCAGAGTCTCCGTACCGCTTGCTGACCGTGTCGGCGGCGGTAGCCAGCCCGCCCGTGCCGTCGCCGACCTCCCAGATGCGGTTCGACGTGTCCTGTTGGATGTTGCGGTGCGCGTCGAAGAACGACACCAGCTCGGCGAAGCCGTCGCGGGGCTGGGGTAGCTCGGGCAGCATGTCCGACTGGACCTGTTCCATGTGCGGGACGTAGTTCCGCTGCACCTCGCCCAGGAGCTGCTGGGCGAACTCTTCCATCCGCTGGATGTCGGCCTCGATCGTGCCGCCGTAGTCGCGCAGCCAGGCAGGGCCGAGGTCTTCCTCTGGTATCACGTCTTCTCCCCAGGTGCTACGTACTGCCCCATATCAAGGTTAGTGGTTGCAGGCGTACCTGGGCAGCCCCGTTGGGCGGTCTGGAGCGGTTTACCGAGGAAGACCGGAGATCCGCCAGGCGTCGCGACCGATGTGGGCCGGTATGCCCGACGGTGACGTCGTGCCCGGGCGGCTGTGCAGGACCCAGGTCGAGGCGGTGGTGGCTTGGACCGATGTGGCTGGTCGGCCGCGAAGGAGGATCGCCCCTACCAGCGCCGCCAACTCCTCGGCGGTGGGAGTGCCTCGGACCACCCGGAGCAGCGGTTCTTCGTCAGCCATGGCACCGAGGGTACGACCTGGTCGATCGGCGCCGGTCCCAGATAGGCGTGCCGAGGGTGTGACTGTTGTTGCCGTTGGGTACCGTCCACGGGTGTCCAGTGCGCCTCCGCAACTCATCGCTGACCGCTACCGGCTTGTCGAGCCGCTCGGCCAGGGCGGGATGGGTCGTGTCTGGAAGGCGCGTGACGAGGTCCTGCACCGAGACGTCGCGATCAAGGAGTTGGTCCCGCCGCCTGGGCTGACCGAGGACGAGCGTCGGGAGATGCGCGAGCGTTCGCTCCGCGAGGCGCGGGCGATCGCCCGGCTCAACCACGCGAACGTCGTTCGAGTCTTCGATGTACTCCGTACCGATGGTGATCCGTGGATCGTCATGGAGTATGTCCCGTCGCGATCGTTGCAGGACGTGCTGGCCAGCGACGGACCGGTGTCGCCGACCCGGGCAGCCGAGATCGGTCTGGGAGTGCTCGGCGCGCTGAAGGCCGCGCACCGGGCCGGGGTCATGCACCGTGACGTCAAGCCCGGCAACGTCCTGCTCGGCGACGAGGGCCGGGTGGTGCTCACCGACTTCGGACTGGCGACCGTGCCGGGTGACCCGAACGTGACCCGTACCGGCCTGGTGCTGGGGTCGCCCGCCTACATCGCGCCGGAGCGGGCCCGGGACGGCACCGCCGGGCCGGAGGGCGACCTCTGGTCGCTGGGCGCGACACTCTACGCGGCCGTGGAGGGGCAGTCGCCGTTCGCTCGGCCGTCCGCGATCGCGACGCTGGCGGCGCTCGCCACCGAGCCGGCGCCGACGTCGCGCCGGGCCGGTCCGCTCAAGGCAGTGCTGTCGGGGCTGTTGCAGAAGGACCCGACGAGCCGCATCAACGCCGAGACCGCGGAGCGGTTGCTCCGTCGCGCGGCGGGTCGGCGCCGGCCCTCCGGGATGTCACTGCTGGAAGGGGTACGACGGCCGGGGCCGCACGGCCCCCGTGGGCCGGGCGAGCCGCGTACCCGGATCGTGCCGTTGCCGGCGCCCCGGCAGTCCACTCCGACACCACCGCCGACACCGGCCGCGTCTCCGCCGGTGGCTCCGGCCGCGGAGACGACGAAGCTGCCGGATACGTCGGGCTCGCCGGGTACGTCGGGCGAGTCATCGCCAGCTTCGTCGCCGGGCGGGGAGACGACGAAGCTGCCGGCCGCCCCGGCACCTTCCGAGACCACGAAACTGCCCGGCGCCCCTCCGGCGGCGGAGACGACAAAGCTGCCCGCACCAGCGGCGACGGAGGACGAGCCGGCTGCGGCGGGGGCTGTGCCCGAGGCGGGGGCTGTGCCCGAGGCGGAGACTTCGGAGCCTGAGCGGCCGCCCGCCGAGCCGACGGTCGTCGTCGTACCGGGAGAGTCGGCCGACGAGGCAGTAGCGGCGGCGGGGCCGGCGCCCGCCGAGTCCGACGCGGCGGCCGGGACGCCGGAGCCGGCGCCGACTGCGCTGCAGCCGAAGGCGCCGGACGCGGTCCCGTCGGAGGCGCAGCCGGCGGGTCGGGCAGCCGTCCCGGCCGGCCCCGACGGGTACGAGGACGACCGGCGGGACGATCGTGGCCCGCTGGCCGCGCTGGCGGCAGGCAACCGGCGGGTGTGGCTGCTCGGTGGCCTGATCGTGCTGCTCCTGCTCGCGGTCGCCGTGATCGTGCCGCTGGCCAACCAGGGGTCGGACGAGGGCGGCGAGGACCGTTCTGGTTCGGCTCCGACCAGTCAACCTGCCGCTACTCCACCGGCCGAGGCCACGAGCGCGGCGCCGACCCCGACCGAGGCGGCACCGACCGAGGCGCCGGCCCAGCCGCCGTCGACT
Source organism: Plantactinospora sp. WMMC1484 (assembly GCF_049315195.1). Lineage (NCBI taxonomy): Bacteria > Bacillati > Actinomycetota > Actinomycetes > Micromonosporales > Micromonosporaceae > Plantactinospora > Plantactinospora sp. WMMC1484. The sequence goes on along the minus strand of NZ_CP186055.1, from coordinate 258,676 downwards.
CCGGACGGGGAGCCGGGTCAACCACAGGTGCCGGCGGGCTGGATCCTGCACAAGGATTCGACCGGCTTCTCCGTACCCGTGCCGAGGGGATGGCGGGAGACCCGGGAGAAGTGGGGCTCGGGAGCCGACCAGGTCCGGGTCTGGTTCCGGGATCCGGACGGGCCGCGCCAGATGCTCATCGACCAGACGAACGATCCGGAGCCCGACCCGGTGGCCGACTGGCGGAGCAAGGAGGCGCACCGGCGGGCCAACACCGTCGACTACGAGCGGGTCGGCGAGATTCACGCGGTCGACTACTGGGACAAGTGCGCGGACTGGGAGTGGCTGGAGACCGTGAACGGGATACGGATGCACGTCCGTAACCGGGGCTTCGTCACGGCGCCCGACAAGGCGTACGCGATCCGGTGGGACGCTCCGACGGACGAGTGGGAAGAGAACCTGCCGAACTTCCAGATCGTCGCGGACGGGTTCCGGCCGGTCCGGGATTGACCGGTCCGGGATTGACACGCATGGCCGCCCCTCCGTCGGGGTAGTGATGATCCCGACGGAAGGAGGTACGACTGATGCGTTCCCGACATCGTGCGACGAAGCCGAGTATCGCGCTCTGGATGCTTGTCGCGATCGGCGATCTCGCCCTGCTGGTGGCGAGCATCGGAGTGGTCGCGCTGATCGTGCTCGCGAGCGTCGTGACCGTGGCCGTCGGTACCATCGGTGCGTGGCTGCTGTTGCGGCGAGGCGTGCCGGACCGGGCCGCGATGCCCGCTCAGATGGCCGTACCGGCAGCGGCGCGGGCGAGGGCCGGTTCTGCCCCACGACTTCGCTGAAAGTCGGGCGACGACGATAGCGGCAGCCGGATCAGTTATCGACCGCACAGGTGATGACAGGTCCCGCTGCCGCTAACCCGTATCGCCGACTGGCTCACGTGGTGCCTGCCCCGATCGACACGGTGTGGAGAAGAGTGGCCGCGCCGCGCCCACGAAGAGCACTCGAGATTCTTGGCAAGTTATGGTTCGCCGCGAACCATAACTTGCCAAGATCTTCTTGGGCCTGCCCGTCGGAGAGTGCGGTGGGACGGGAGGGTCTTGTGTTTCACGACTCGTTGAACACGACTCGTTGAAACGGTGTCACGGGGGTGGCCACCGGCTGTTCGGCCGCCTCGTCAGCTGTGCGACGTCGTGCCGGTTGTTGGCCAGGAGGCTGCTGCGGGCGTCCCGGTAGCGCGGGCAGGGCCACCGGCGCCGGCATGCCGCGCACCGCCACATCCCGAGCATCCGCCAGAGCGGCGCGGGCCGGTGTCGTTCGACGATTGCCATGGATCGGTCGCGTTCCAATGCGGACCTCCGGCGGTTGCGGGACGCGCGGCGGCTCGCCGGCTGTCAACGGGAGACGAGCCGCCGCGCGGGGGGGGTGTCCCTATGGGTTGTGTCAAGCAGCGAGGCGGGGTTCGTCCGCCGTTTTGGGCTGGTATGGCCGCTGGGTGCGGAGCATGGCGTGGAGGACGTCGACGCGGCGGCGGGCGAGGCAGATGAGGGCGGCGTTGTGTTTCTTGCCCTCAGCGCGTTTGCGGTCGTAGTAGGCGCGGCTGAGCGGGTCGGCGAGAGCGGCGAACGCGGACAGGAAGAACGCGCGTTTCAGCTGCTTGTTGCCACCCTTGGGTGGGTGTTCACCGCGGATGCTGGTGCCGGAGCGGCGGGTGACCGGGGCCAGGCCGGCGTACGCGGCCAGATGGCCGGGGGTGGGGAACGAGCTGCCGTCGCCGACTTCGAGCAGGATTCGGGCTGCGGTCCTGACGCCGATGCCGGGCATCGACGTCAGGACCGGGGCAAGAGGGTGCGTATCGAGCATCCCTTCGACCTGTTCGGCGACCTGGTCGCGTTGTCGCAGCAGGTCACGCAGGTTGTCGGCGAGTCGGGGAAGGACGGTCTCGGCGGCGGTGGTGCCCGGGACCACGACGGTCTGCGCGTCGAGTGCGGCGAAGATCTGCTCGACCAGGCGGGTGCCCATGCGCGGCGCGCGGGCCTTGACGATCTCGGTGAGTTTCGCCCGGCCGGCCTTGCGCAGACCGGTGGGTCCGCCGCACCGCGAGAGCGCCTCGAGTACTGCGGGGTGCTGCAGCTTCGGTCCCAGGACGCGTTCCAGGGGTGGGTGGATCTGGGTGAGCAGGCCCCGGATGCGGTTGGCCACGCGGGTGACCTCGCTGGCGAGGTCGTCGTCGTAGCCGACCATCACCTCCAGTTCGGCCAGGGTCTCGTCGCCGGTGTCGACCCGACGCAGGGTGTGGGGCAGGGTGCGGGCGGCGTCGGCGATGACGTAGGCGTCGCGGGCGTCGGTCTTCGCGGTGCCGGGGTGCAGGTCGGCCAGCCGGCGCATGACCAGACCGGGCAGGTAGGCCACTTGGTGGCCGCCGGCGCGGGCGACCGCGACAGGCAGCGCACCGATCGAGGCGGGCTGGTCGACCACGGCCAGGATCCGGCCGTGGCGGGCGAGTTTGTCGAACAGTTTCCGCAGCCCGGTCTCGGTGTTGGGCAGGGTCGCGTCGTGCAGCCGCTTGCCCTCACGGTTCAACGCGACCGCGTGGTGTCCTTCCTTGCCCACATCGAGTCCGATGAAGACGCCGAACCCGTCGTGCACAGCCTGCCCTCCTCACCGCGATGTCCTGGCTCGGCCGCTGGTCACAGCGCCGGACTGCCGGCATCCACGTTACGGAGAGACCTACCCCACGGACGGGGTGGCCGGGTCCCTATCAGCGGTCCGCCGACGCCACCCGGCCCGGCGACAACACCCCCCGGATCATGCGTACGACAGGGGCAGAAAGTCATACCGGACCGAGCGACCGAGCAGTCCCCGGATGGGGACGATCAAAAAGGTAACGGGGGGGGGACCGACTCCACCAGTTGCGGACCAGAGAAATCGGCCAACCGAACATATGGCATCTAGATGCCCTAGGCAACCCTTGATGCATCCTTGTGCATCCTTAGGCTTGTGCTGGCATAAGGCCGCGTGATCGAATGCTCCTGCGGACCAGGGAGTATCGGTGACAACCTCAAAGACTCAAAAGATCATTGATGACCTCACCCGTAAAATCGCCACGGGCGAGTTGAAGCCTGGTGACCAGATTCCCAGCGCCGCCGACCTGCGCGCCGAGTATGGCGTCTCGATCACCGTGGTTCGTGGTGCGATCAACTGGCTGAAGGCAACCGGCGTCGTCAAGGGAGTCCCGGGCGTCGGGGTCTTCGTCGCCGAGAGCAAGGAGTAGCCGGGCCGGGCTGGTGGCGGGACGTGAGCTAGGCTCGCGCGGGTGTCAGTGGACGGCGTGACAGACTTCTGGGACCGGCTCCTCGGAGCGCAGCCCGACCCACCCCCGTTGCTGGTCCTGATCACCGGGCTGGTCGCGCTCGCCGTGGTGCTCACCCGGGTGCCGTGGCGGATCGGTCGCAATGCCATCACCATCGCCCACGAGGGCGGGCACGCGCTGGCCGCCGTACTGACCGGGCGGCGGTTGCAGGGCATCCGGCTGCACTCGGACACCTCCGGGCTGACCCTGTCGTCGGGACGACCGACCGGGCCGGGGATGGTCTTCACGCTGCTGGCCGGCTATCTCGCACCCTCACTCGTCGGGCTGGCCGGCGCCTGGGTGCTCGGCGGCAACCGGATCACCCTGCTGCTCTGGGTCGCCGTCGCGCTCCTGCTCGCCATGCTGGTGATGATCCGCAACGTCTTCGGCATCGTGTCGATCGTGGTCACCACCGGGGTCGTACTCGTGGTGTCCCTGCGGGCGTCGCCGGAGGTGCAGGCCGCGTTCGCGTACACCGGGGTGTGGTTCCTGCTGCTTGGCGGGGTACGCCCGGTGGGCGAGCTACAGACGCTGCGTCGGCGGGGTCAACTGCCGCAGTCGGACGCCGACCAGCTCGCCTGGCTGACCGGGATACCCGGGCTGGCCTGGGTCGGGATCTTCGGCGCGGTCAACCTGATCGCACTGCTGGCCGGCGCCGCCCTGCTGGCCGGCCCGATACTGAACTCCGCCAGCCTGCCCGGCTGAGCAGCAGCAGGAGGGTGAGAACAGCGGCATGCGTTATGTGATCATCGGTGCGGGCGCGGTCGGCGGAACCATCGGAGTTCGACTGAGCGAGGCTGGGCGGGACGTGACGCTCGCCGCCCGAGGGGCGCATCTCGCCGCGATCCGCGAGCACGGGCTGACCCTGGGCACCCCGGACGGGGAACACGTCGCCCGCCTCCCCGCCGTCGGGGAGCCCGCTGCCGGTGAGCCGCCGCTGACCCCGGACACCGTGCTGGTGCTGACCGTGAAGTCCCAGGACACCGAGGCCGCGCTGCGGAGCTGGGCCGACCTGCCCGTCCTCGGCGGCGGTACGGCGGCACAACGACTGCCGCTGCTCACCGCGCAGAACGGCGTCGCCAACGAGCGTGCCGCCGCCCGGCTCTTCGCACGGGTCTATCCGGTCTGCGTCTGGCTGCCGGCGACGCATCTGGAACCGGGGCGGGTGATCGCCAGCGGGCACCCGTACTCCGGAATGCTGCACCTCGGCACCTTCCCGCACGGTTCGGACGACCTGGCCCACCGGATCAGCGCGGACCTGACCGCGTCCCGCCTGCTCGCACCGGTCCGCGACGACGTCATGCGCTGGAAGTACGGCAAGCTGCTGCGCAACCTCGGCAACGCCGTCCAGGCACTCTTCGGCACGCCGGCCGGTCTCGAGGCCGACGGGCGGACCGGGCCGGAGGAGGGCGCGGACGGTCGGCGGGCGGTCCAGGCCGACCTGCTCGCGGCGGTACGCACCGAGGGCGAGGCGGTACTCGCCGCCGCCGGTATCCCGCACACCTCGGCAGAGGAGGAGGCCGCCGAGCGCGGCGACCGGGTGGAGCCGGTGCCGGTGGCCGGGCAGCGCCGGCAGGGCGGCTCGACCTGGCAGAGCCTGGCCCGGGACGCCGGTTCGGCCGAGACGGACTATCTCAACGGCGAAATCGTGTTGCTCGGCCGGATGCACGGCGTGCCGACCCCGGTCAACGGCGCGGTGCAGGTGGCGATGCGCCGGGCGGTACGGGAACGCATCCCGGCCGGCGCCTTTCCCGTCGCCGGCCTGACCGACCAGCCTCGCGACGTGGCCAACCCGACGAGCTGACCCACGGAAAGCCGAACTGGGCGCAGGGAGGCTGCAACCACACGTCGGGGCCCAGGCGTATTGGCTATGTCCGCCAGGGGAGGTGCAGGTGCCCGACGTCGACGAGGTTGACGACTTCGACGAGTTCTACCGGGGGAGTCGGCAACGGCTGCTCGGGTACGTCTATCTGCTCACCGGTGACCTGGCCGAGGCACAGGACGCGGTGCAGGAGGCGTACATCCGGGCGTGGCAGCGCTGGTCGCGGGTGCGCGGGTACGCCGACCCGGAGGCGTGGGTGCGGGTGGTGGCGGTACGGGTGGCGATCAGCCGCTGGCGCAGCCTGCGCAGCCGGGCCCGGGCGTACCTGCGGCACGGGGTGCTGGCCGACACCCCGGCACCGGGTACCGAGACGGTGGAGGTGGTCGCCGCGCTGCGCCGGCTGCCGGAGGAGCAACGGATCGCGATCGCCCTGTACTACCTGCTCGGTCTGCCGGTCGCCGACGTGGCCCGGGAGACCGGCGCACCGGTCGGCACCGTGAAGGCAAGGCTCGCCCGGGGCCGGGCCGCACTGGCCGGGCTGTTGACGGTCACAGATCTGGAGGAGGCCACCGATGCCTGAGCCGATGCCCAGCAGCCGAGCTCCCGAACCGGAACGGGAAGCGGAGCACGCCCTCGCCTCGTCGTCGGAGTCGTCGGCCGGGGCGGGGAAGGGAGAGGCGACGGAACTCGCCGGCCGGATCGGCCAGGAGACCGCCGCGGTGCGCTGGCTCGCGCCTGAGGAGATTCGGGCCCGGGGGCGGCGCCGCAACCGGATCCGGTCGGTGGTCGGGACGACTGCGGTGGTCGCCGTGGTCGCGGTCGGCTCGGTCGTGGCCGTCGGACGGTACGGTCCGCAGCCGTCGCCGGTCGCGGGACCGTCAGCGGCCAACTCATCGACTCCGGCCAACTCATCGACTCCGGCCAACTCGTCGACTCCGGCCAGCTCGTCGACTCCGGCACCGTCATTGCCGGGCCTGGTCGAGATCCCGCCGTCGGCGCTGCTGCAGCCGGCGGAGGTCGGGCCGGGACTGGTGGTCGACCGGGTCGAGGTGCGGCCGGACGAGGTGGTGGAGGTGATCGATCCGACCGTGCCGCTCAGCTGCTCCGGGTACGCCACCCGGGCCCGTTACGTCGGGCTGGCCCGGATGATCCGTCGGCACACCGTACAGCAGCGGCCGGCCGTACCCGGTGACCCGCACAGCGGGGCGGCGGTCGTACACGAGGAGGTTTTCCGGCTCGTCCCCGACGCGGCCCGGCAGGTCTTCGCGGATGCCCGGGCCGTCCCCGACGTCTGCGCCGAGTACGTCTCTGCGGGCGCGATCGAGATCGACGGCGAGCGGCTGGCCGTGGCCGCGGTGCACCGCTGGCGGGTGCTGGCCGAGGGCTTCGCCGGGGACGAGTCGGTGCTGCTGGACTGGCAGACCACGATCCGCAGGGAGGACACCTCGGCGGTGGTGGACGGTCCCGCCAGCCGGCTGGTCGGCGTGGTCCGGGTCGCCGACCTGGTCGCCAGGGTGGACCGGGTCGACGAGTCGGCGGATCCGGCGCAGGGTCAGGCGCTGGTCCGAGCCGCCGCCGCCCGACTCTGCACGGCCGCCAATCCGCGCTGCTGAAGTCTGCGGCTGGGGCCGGCTGCTGAAGCAGGCCGCTCGGGACCGATCGGCTCGGGACCGATCGGCTCGGGACCGATCGGCTCGGGACCGATCGGCCGCCCTCGCCGTAATCGGTGTGCCGGACCCGTCAGAGCGGGATGTTGCCGTGCTTCTTCGCCGGTAGCGTCTCCCGCTTGGTACGCAGGATCCGCAGCGCCCGGACGATCTGACCGCGGGTCTCCGCCGGCCGGATCACCGCGTCGACATAGCCGCGCTCGGCCGCGACGTACGGATTGGCGAGGGTGTCCTCGTACTCCTGAATCTTCTCGGCCCGGGCGGCGGCCGGATCGTCGGCGGCGGCCAGCTCGGAGCGGTAGAGGATGTTCACCGCGCCCTGCGCCCCCATCACGGCGATCTGCGCGGTCGGCCAGGCAAAGTTGAGGTCCGCACCGAGATGCTTGGAGCCCATCACATCGTACGCTCCGCCGTAGGCCTTTCGGGTGATCACGGTGACCTTGGGGACGGTCGCCTCGGCGTACGCGTAGATCAGCTTGGCGCCGCGCCGGATGATGCCGTCCCACTCCTGCCCGGTGCCGGGCAGGAAGCCGGGCACGTCCACGAAGGTGAGCACCGGGAGGTTGAAGGCGTCGCAGGTGCGGACGAACCGGGCGGCCTTCTCCGAGGCGGCGATGTCCAGGCACCCGGCGAAGTGCATCGGCTGGTTCGCCACCACCCCGACCGGTCGGCCCTCGACCCGGCCGAACCCGACCACGATGTTCTGCGCGTAGAGCGGGTGGACCTCCAGGAACTCGCCCTCGTCGACGACATGCTCGATCACCTCGCGGATGTCGTACGGCTGGTTCGCCGAGTCCGGAATGAGGGTGTCCAACTCCCGGTCGGCGTCGGTGACCTCCAGGTCGCCCGGCGCGCCGACAACCGGCGGCTCGTCGAGGTTGTTGCTCGGCAGGTACGACAACAGCGCCTTCACGTAGTCGACCGCGTCGTCCTCGTCGGCGGCGAGGTAGTGCGCGTTACCGCTCCTGGTGTTGTGGGTCCGGGCCCCGCCCAGCTCTTCCATCGCGACGTCCTCGCCGGTCACCGTCCTGATCACGTCGGGCCCGGTGATGAACATGTGCGAGGTCTGGTCGACCATCACGGTGAAGTCCGTGACAGCCGGTGAGTAGACGGCACCGCCCGCGCAGGGACCCATCACCAGCGAGATCTGCGGGATCACGCCGGACGCACGGACGTTGCGGAAGAAGATCTCCCCGTAGAGGCCGAGGCTGACCACACCTTCCTGGATCCGGGCGCCACCGGAGTCGTTGATGCCGATCACCGGGCAGCCGATCTTCATCGCCAGATCCATCACCTTGACGATCTTCTCGCCGAACACCTCGCCGAGGGAGCCGCCGAAGACGGTGAAGTCCTGGGCGAAGACGCAAACCTGCCGACCGTCGATGGTGCCGTAGCCGGTCACCACGCCGTCCCCGTACGGCCGGGTGCGGTCCAGCCCGAAGTTGGTCGACCGGTGCCGGGCCAGCTCGTCCAGCTCGACGAAGGAACCCGGGTCGAGCAGCAGGTCGATTCGTTCCCGGGCGGTCTTCTTCCCCCGGGCGTGCTGCTTCTCCACCGCCCGCGCCGATCCGGCGTGCACCGCCTCGTCCACCCGCCGGTCGAGGTCGGCCAGCCGGCCGGCGGTGGTGTGCGGGTCGATGTCGGTGGTACTCGGCTGCCCAGTCACGTCCGCGATCCTAACGACGGCCGGTATCCGGTCAGTGCCCGGTCACGGCGGGTGTGCCATGCCACTCCGCGGCTGGTCGGACAGGACCGGCTGGTCGGACAGGACCGGCTGGTCGGACAGGACCGGCTGGTCGGACAGGACCGGCTGGTCGGACAGGACCGGCGGGTCGGACAGGACCGGCGGGTCGGACAGGACCGGCGGGTCGGACAGGACCGGCGGGTCAAGCGGTGCATCCCGCCCCGCCGGGCTCGCCGGGCTCGCCGGTCCGGCCGGCCCGCTGGCCTTGGCCGACGCCTTGTCACGGCCGTGATGCCCGTACGCTGGCCTGATGCCGGGATCGCCGTACACCGACCTGGACCGCCCGCCGCTGCACGCGCGGCGGTTGCAGCAGGCCCTGATTACGTCGGAGAGTCTCTGGACCCGGCTGGTGCTGCACGGCGAGACTGCGTCCACCAACGCCGACGCGGCCGAGGCGGCCCGGACCGGCGAGCCGGAGGGACTGATCGTGGTCGCCGAGCGGCAGACCGCCGGGCGGGGGCGGCGCGGGCGGAGCTGGGAGTCGCCGGCCCGGGCCGGGCTCGCCGTCAGTGTCCTGCTGCGGCCGGGGAACGCCAGGCCGGAACGGGACTGGCCGGCCGTTCCACCGCCCCGGTACGGCTGGCTACCGCTGCTCGCCGGTGTCGCGCTTGTGGAGGCGGTGGCACTCCTCGCCGAACTGGACTCTGCCCTGAAGTGGCCGAACGACCTCCTGGTCCGGCCCGCCGGTGATCCTGCTGCGGCGAGTGGACCGGCAAAAAAGGGAGCTGATCGCCCGGCTGGTGGTGGCGCTGACCGCTTGGCGGGTGGGGAGGCGAAGTGTGCCGGCATCCTCGCCGAAGGGGTCAACGGCGCCGGCGGCGCGGCGCCGGCGGTGGTACTCGGGGTAGGGGTGAACGTGACACTCCGCGCAGACGAGCTGCCGGTCAACCCGACCGGACTCCCCGCCACCTCGCTGCAACTGGCCGGTGCGGCGGCCACCGACCGCGACCCGTTACTGCGGGCGCTGTTGCGCGGCGTCGCCCGCTGGTACGGGCGTTGGCGGGTCGCCGGCGGTGACGCGCTGGCCTGCGGGCTGCACGAAGCGTACGTGCGGTACTGCGCCACCCTCGGTCGCGAGGTACGCGTGCTGCTGCCGGCCGGCGACGAGTTCACCGGCACGGCCAGCACCCTTGATCCGGACGGGCAACTGGTGCTCGCCACCGTGGACGGCGAGCGCCGGGTCGCCGCCGGGGACGTCCTGCACCTCCGCTGACCCGCGACACCTCCGCTGCCACGGTGCGGATCCCGGACGTCGCTGCGGTGCGGATCCCGGACGCCGCCACGGTGCGGATCCTGATGCCGCCACGGTGGCACGTGGGCGCTACGGTCACCGCGGATATTCCGATCTGGACGAGGAGGTTGGGGTGGCTTTCCCTGAGGACGTGCTCACCCAGGACGAGCACGTCGTAGCGCACCTGCACCCGCACTGGAAGGCGTTGATCCGACCGGTCGTGGTGCTGGTCCTGGCCGTTGCGGCGGTGGTCGCCGGCCTCGTCCTGCTGCCGTCGACCGGCGCGGGCACCATCGGCGGCTACGTGATCGCGGCGGCCGCGCTGGTCCTGGTGGTCTGGCTGAGCCTGTGGCCGTATCTGGTCTGGCGGACCACGCACTACCTGTTCACCAACGAGCGGGTGTTGTTGCAGAAGGGCGTCTTCTCCCGCGACCGCCGGGACATTCCGCTCGGCCGCATCAACGACCACTCCATGAACCAGAGGTTCCTCGAGCGGCTCCTCGGCTGCGGCACGCTGACCATCGAGTCGGCCGGTGAGCGTGGCCAGTCGGTGCTGGAGGACATCCCGGGTGTGGAGCGGGTGCAGACGCTGCTCTACGAGATTGTCGAGGCCAACCACGACAAGCACTCGCTGGGTGACGACGAGATGCGGGAGATCATGGCGGACGCGGCCGAGGGCAAGCCGCTGCGCGAACAGTCGAAGTGAACTACGGCGGGGCCCCTCGGCGTACGGCATGAGGGGCCCGGTCGGGCGAGTGTCAATCTGCCGGCGTCGGCTCTCGCATCAGGAACCAACCCCGGAACCGGGTCCGCAGTACCTCGCGTTCCGGCTGCCCCCGGGAGTCCAGCCGGTCCATGCTCGCGGTCAGCGTGACCGTCCCGAAGCCGGGCCGGGCCGCGGACGGCTTGCTGCCGAGTACGGTCAGCCGGGTCGCCAGCCGGTCACCGGCGCGTACGGGGGCCAGCCAGCGCAACTCCTCCAGGCCCGGCGAGGCGTCTCCGGCGGCCCGGGCCAGCACGTGGTCGACGTACGCCCGCATGAAGAGGCTGACGGTGAAGAAGCCGCTGGCGATCAACCCACCGTGGTGGCTGCGCCGGGCCAGCTCGTCGTCGACGTGGTACCACTGCGGGTCGAAGCGCCGGGCGAAGTCGACCATCTCGTGGCCGTCCACGACGGTCACCCCGAGGTCGAAGGTGCGGCCAGGTGTGAGGTCCTCGAAAAACAGCTCGGCCGGCGCACCGGTACCCGACCGGCTCACGACCGTGCTCAACGGGCCGACGAACGCCGTGGGGCGGCGTTCAGCTCGGCGGCAAACTCGGTCTCCAGGGCATCGTCGTCGAAGGCATCGTCGTCGAAGGCGGCCTCCATGTTCTCGGCGAACCGGAGATCCGCGTCCCCGGAATTGGCAAGCTCACTGACCGCTTCGGCAAGTTCGGCCACCGGGTCGAGTTCGGCCAGGTAGTCGCCATCCGGCCCTGACTCGGTGCCCGGCCCGGAGTGCATCCCCGGTCCGGTGGTCTTCCGCACCACGCGGTCGCCGACAGCGGCTGCACCGGACGCGGACGGCACAGCAGGAACGGCCGCTGCCGTTGTGGCCGCCCGTGCCGTTGTGGCCGCCCGTGCCGTTGTGGCGGCGGCCAGCTTCGGGGACTTGCGGAAGACAAAGGTGCGGTACGACCAGAACCGGAAGACCGTCGCCAGCCCGACGCCGACCGTCTTGGCGACGTTGAGCGCCAACAGACCGCTGATCCCGAGCCCGTACTTGGCCACCGCGAGAACGCCCAGCTCGATGAGGAGGCCGGCGGCGTTGAAGAGGAAGAAGAGGGCGTATTCGCGGCGCATCGCCGATTTCGGCCGGTCCCGATAGGTCCAGTGCCGGTTCATCAGGTAGGACGAAACGGTCGCGACGACCGTCGCGACGACATTCGCCTTCAGCTGCCCGTCGGCGAACACGGTGAGCGCAAGTGCATTGAACACCGCGTAGTTGATCGCGGCGTTCAGGCCCCCGACGGCACCGAATTTCAGCACCTCACGCAGGAACCTCTGCCACCGTTCGGGCAACAGACGGGCGAAACGCATTCGACCACCTTAGGGCAGACGCGGGCGCAGGGTGCGCCGACCGTACGGGGCAGGTTGTCGGTCACTGCCTCTTGTGACTGTGGGTAATCACGTCCGGTGCGTCGGCGGCCGCCGGCCCGACGAAGACGAAGCGGCGGTAGGACCAGAACCGGAAGAAGGTGCCCAGCGCGGCGCCGACAAAGTTGGCCGCGATGTTGTCCGCGACGAGCGACTTGAAGACGCCCGGCCAGATGCTGCCGAGCCCGTAGTGGCTGATCGCCAGGCAGGCGAGCCCGATGCCGAGGCCGACGGCGTTGAAGAAGAAGTACAGCGAGTACTCCCGGGCCATCCCGGAGCGTTCCCGGTGACGCCACGTCCAGAACCGGTTGCCGACGAACGCGACGGTCGCGGCGATGACCGTCGAGAACGTCTTGGCGGTGAGGGTCTCCCAGCCGAGGCTCGCGTTGGCGAAGTTGAACAGCGCGAAGTCGACCACGAAGGCGACTGCGCCGACCGTGCCGAACTTGCCCAGCTCATGGACGAGGTGACCGAACCGGTCCAGAAGGCTGCGAAACAAACCGCGTCGCGTGCCCGGCGGAGAGGGCTGTTCGCCGGTGGCGGTCGAAGACACGACTCGAGCCTACCGGGTGCCGGCCGTCCTCACCGGCCGCTGGCGGCGACTCGCGGGCCGGCGGGGCGGTATCGCCGGCCCCCGAGGCGAGTGCTGCGAGCCGTGCAGGGCGGACTGCCGAGCCGTGCAGGGCGGACTGCACAGCGTCATGACGGGCAGGTTTCGCATGTGACCACCGGGTCATCTGGTGTGGGGGGTCAACAGTGAGGATGTCGTGACCCATAGCGATTGCGCTGAAGGATTTGCGTGAAACTGCGCATGGGAGCGAGTAAAGAATCGCCTTGCGGCAGCGGGACCGCATCTTGTGCAGTTCTTCACAACCAGTCTCGCTGCCCCGAACGCTCGATCGGTTTACGCTGACGGAAATCCCAGGCTTTCACAAGGCGACGCGGCCGCCGGCCCTGTCGGCACCGTGCGCCCTGTAATCGGTCAGCGTCGACCAAAGGAGAGAACTCATGGCCGCTCCGGCTACTATCCGGGGTCTCGATCAAGCTCCGACAAGCCATCCGAAACTACTCGCCTGGGTCAAAGAGGTAGCCGAACTCACCAGCCCCGACCAGGTCGTCTGGGCCGACGGTTCGGAGGAGGAATGGCGGCGCCTCACCGACGAACTGGTCGACGCCGGCACGCTGGTGCGGCTCGATCCTAACCGGAAGCCCAACTCCTTCTGGGGGCGTACCGACCCCAACGACGTGGCTCGGGCCGAGGACCGCACCTTCATCTGCTCGGTCGACGAGGCCGACGCCGGGCCGACCAACAACTGGATGGCCCCGGCCGAGATGAAGCGCATCATGACCGACCTCTACCGGGGTTCGATGCGCGGCCGCACCATGTACGTCATTCCGTTCTGCATGGGGCCGCTCGAGGCGGAAAAGCCCATGTTCGGTGTCGAGATCACCGACAGTCCGTACGTGGTCGCCTCCATGCGCATCATGACCCGGATGGGCACGGCGGTGCTGGCCGGGATGGGCGAGGACGCGGACTTCGTGCACGCGTTGCACTCCATCGGCGCCCCGCTCGAGCCGGGACAGCCGGACGTGGCGTGGCCGTGCAACGACACCAAGTACATCTCGCACTTTCCGGAGACCCGGGAGATCTGGTCCTTCGGCTCCGGCTACGGCGGCAACTCGCTGCTCGGCAAGAAGTGCTACTCGCTGCGGATCGCCAGCGTGATGGCCCGGGACGAGGGCTGGCTCGCCGAGCACATGCTCATCATGAAGCTGACCTCGCCGGAGGGGACGGTGAAGTACATCGCCGGCGCCTTCCCGTCCGCCTGCGGCAAGACCAACCTCGCGATGCTGGAGCCGAGCATCCCCGGCTGGACGGTCGAGACCATCGGCGACGACATCGCCTGGATGAAGTTCGGCCCCGACGGCCGGCTCTACGCGGTCAACCCCGAGTACGGGCTCTTCGGGGTGGCGCCCGGCACCGGCTGGGACACCAACGCCAACGCGATGCGCACGATCGACCGGGGCAACTCCATCTTCACCAACGTCGGGCTGACCGACGACGGGGACATCTGGTGGGAGGGGATGAGCGAGCAGCCGCCGGCCCACCTCATCGACTGGAAGGGGCGGGACTGGACGCCGGAGAGCGGCGAGCTCTCCTCGCACGCCAACAGCCGGTTCTGCACGCCCCTGCTGCAGTGTCCGATCGTGGCGGACGAGTTCAACGACCCGAACGGCGTACCGATCGACGCGATCCTCTTCGGCGGGCGGCGCAGGGACACGATCCCGCTGGTCACCGAGGCCCGGGACTGGGTACACGGCGTCTACCTGGGTGCGACGCTCTCCTCGGAGACCACCGCCGCCGCCTCCGGTCAGGTCGGCGTCGTCCGCCGGGACCCGATGGCGATGTTGCCGTTCATCGGCTACCACGGCGGCGACTACTTCCGGCACTGGATCGAGATGGGTAAGGGCACCGACGGCGACGAGTCGAAGCTGCCGAAGATCTACTACGTGAACTGGTTCCGCAAGAACGCCGACGGTGACTTCATCTGGCCGGGCTTCGGCGAGAACTCCCGGGTGTTGAAGTGGATCGTCGAGCGACTGGAGGGCCGGGCCGAGGCGGTGGAGACACCGATCGGCTTCGTACCGGCTCCCGGCGCGCTCGACGTCGAGGGGCTCGACATGAGCCCGGAGGACCTGCGGATCGCCACCCGGGTCGACGTCGAGGAGTGGCGCGACGAGCTGCCGATGATCACCGAGTGGTTCGAGAAGTTCGGCGACAAGCTGCCGGGCGTGCTCTGGGCCGAGCTCGACGCGCTGCGGGCCCGCCTCGACGACGAGGCGGTCCGGGTCGGCGTCGACCGGCGCTGAGGCGTTAGGAAGGGCCCCCTGTACAACAGAAAGCGATAAGCGGGGGCCCTTCCTTGCACGGCCGTCGGGCATTATCGACGGTATGACAGCGGTCGCGGCGACGAAGCTCCGACGGCCGCCCGCCGTCCGCGTGCTGATCTGGCTGCTCGCCGCGGCCACCGTCGCCCCACGCCGCGCTCGCTCTCTGTGTGCTGCGCCGGGGCAGCCGGGCTGCCCGGGACGGCAGCGCGCCGTACGGCCCCGCCGCCGCCGCGGCCCGTCCGGGTCGAGGTGAGCTGCGGTGGAGACGGTCGATGTCGCGGTGGTGGGTGCCGGGCCGGCCGGGGCCAGCGCCGCGCTGGCGGCCCGCCGGGCGGGCGCGGACGTGCTGCTGCTGGACCGGGCCGACTTTCCCCGGGACAAGGCGTGCGGGGACGGGATCGCGGCGCACGCGCTCGACGTACTCGAAGAACTGGGTGTTGCCGACGCGGTGGCCGGCTACCGGCCGGTGCCGGCGCTGCGACTGGTGGCGCCCGGCGGCGGCCACGTGGCGCGGCGGCTGCCGCGGCCGGCGTACACGGTGCCCCGCCGGGTCTTCGACGCCCGGCTGGTGGCGGCGGCGCGGGCGGCCGGCGCGGAGCTGCGCCGGCACGTGGTGCGGCGGATCGAGCACTCCGGCGACCGCGTGGTGCTCGACGGCAGGATCGCCGCCCGGGCCGTGGTTGGTACCGACGGCGCCGGCTCGGTCGTCCGGCGGGCGCTGGGCCACGGCGCCAACCCGGACGGCCATCTGGCGCTGGCGATCCGGGGATACGCCCCGGACGCCTCCGGCCCGGCCGAGCAGCGGATCGTCACCTCGGCCGCGCACTGGCCGGGGTACGCCTGGTCGTTCCCGATCGGCGACGGCCGGGCGAACGTCGGGTACGGGGAGGTGCTGGCCGGCCGGCCGTTGCGCCGGGCGGAGCTGCTGGAGCGGCTCGCCGCGCTGCTGCCCGAGCTCGAACCGGGGACGGTCACCGAGCTGCGGGCGCACCACCTGCCCCTCTCCACCCGCCGCCCGGCGCCGGGCCGGGGTCGGATCGTGCTCGCCGGGGACGCGTTGTCGCTGATCAACCCGTTCACCGGTGAGGGCATCTTCTATGCGGTGCTCTCCGGGGCGCTGGCCGGAGCGGCCGCCGCCACGGCGCCGCACGCCGCGGCCGACCGGTACGCCGCCGCGCTGCGGCACCGGCTGGGGCGGCACCTGCGGGACAGTTCGGCGGTGAGCTGGCTGGCCCGGCGGGCGGCGGTCGTCGACGGCGTGGTCCGGGCCGCGGACCGGGACGTCGAGGTCTTCCGGGTCCTGGTCGCGCTAGGGCTGGGCGACGGTCGGCTGGACGCCCGGACGATGACCAGGGTGGCCGGCGCGGTGGTCGGCTCGGCCGGCCGGCACTTCCATCGGCGCTTCTGATCGGTACGCTGCAGGGGATGAGTCTGCGCGACCTGATCTACTCGGTGTATGAGCGGCGTCTGACGGCAAAGCTCGCCGGTAAGCCCGTGCCGAAACATGTCGGAGTGATGTGCGACGGCAACCGGCGCTGGGCCAGGGAGATGGGGTACGTCGACCCCAACGACGGGCACCGGGTCGGCGCAGCCAAGATCAAACATCTGCTGGGCTGGTGCGACCAGGCCGGCATCGGCCATGTCACGCTCTACCTGCTCGCCACCGACAATCTGCGCCGTCCGGCCAGCGAACTGGACCCGCTGGTGCAGATCATCGAGGACCTGGTGGTCGAGCTCGCCGAGGAGGGCAACCCCTGGCGGCTGCGGATGGTCGGCGCACTCGACCTGCTGCCGGCGCAGACCGCCATCGCGCTCAAGTCGGCCGAGGAGCGCACCCAGGACCGCAGTGGCGGGGCGCAGGTGAACATCGCGGTCGGTTACGGTGGCCGGCGGGAGATCGCCGACGCGGTCCGCTCTCTGCTCCACGAGCACGCGGCGGCCGGCGGCACCCTGGAGGAGCTCGCCGAGGTGCTCGACGTCGACCACATCGCCGAGCACCTCTACACCCGGGGGCAGCCCGACCCGGACCTGGTCATCCGGACCAGCGGCGAGCAGCGCCTCTCCGGCTTCCTGCTCTGGCAGTCCGCCCACTCCGAGTTCTACTTCTGCGAGTTGAACTGGCCGGATTTCCGGCACGTCGACTTCCTGCGCGCGCTCCGGTCGTACGCGACCCGACAGCGCCGCTACGGCGCATAGCCGGGCGGCGTCCCTGCGGCTCGTGGCCAGGGGCGGCGCCCACGGCGCATGGCCGGCGGAGTTTCGGCATGGCCGGCAGGGTTTCGGCGAGCGGCGCGCGGCGGGCGCGCGGCGGAGATCGGGGCGTTCGGTGTGGGGCGCGCCGGCCGTCAGCCGTCAGGTCAGCCGGTGCAGGGCCTCGGTGAGGAAGTCGCCGAGGGCTTCCGGAGACTCGATGTCCAGGTCGGCGGCGGTGGAGACCTCGTCACCGGTCTCGGGGTTGGCGACGGCGACGCAGACCCCGAAGAAGTCCGGATCGGCCGCCTCGCGCGCCCGCAACGCCGCGAACGCCTTGATGTCCGAGACGTCGTCGCCGAAATACCACGCACAGCCGGCGTCCCGGACCGCCTCGTCGATCACCATCCCCTTGTCCCGGTCGACGGGCGGCTTGAGCTCCAGCACCATCCGACCGACCTGGACCCGCAGGCCGAGCCGCTCCGCCTGCTCCCGGCCCCAGGCCTCGACCTCCGCGGCGAGGTGCGGCGCGGTGCGGTAGTGCAGGGCGACGGAGAGCCGCTTGTATTCCACAAGCGTCCCGTCCGGTAGTGCCGCCCGGGCACGGTCGGCGAGTTCGGCCATGGTGGGCACGAACGGCAGGGCGGCTTCCTCGGTGATGATCTCTCCGGAGGCGAGCTGGTGCTCCAGCCCGTAGAGCCCGTAGATGTCCACCCCGGGAGTGCTGGCGAAGCGCTCCCGGAGGAACTCGACCGGCCGGGCCGAGACGATCGCCACCCGCTGCACCACCTCGGTGAGGGCGGAGATCGCGGCGAGCGCCTTCGGCGCCGGCTCGACGGTCGTCGGATCGTCCCGGACCGGGGCGAGGGTGCCGTCGAAGTCGAAGAAGAGGACGCAACTGCCGGCCCGCTCGGCGGTTGCCCGCCATGCCTGCTCGGCGGTCAGGGAACGGGTCGGGGGCTCGCTACCCGCGTTGATCGGCCGCACGGGCGTCAGCGTACCCCGGCGGGTTGCCACCACAGACGTCGAAGCGAAAACGTCTCACCCGGCGAGGCGGCAACCCCGCTCGTCGTTGCTTCGGGTTGAGGCGAACATCACTCACGTCGAGGCGGCAACCTCGTGCGTCGCGGTGGCGACCCGCCGGAGTTACGGCCTTGATGATCTCAGTCGTCGCCGCCGAGCATGGCTCGGCGGCCGTGTAGTCGGGGTCCGATCGGCACCACCGCCGAGTCGTGGCCACGGCTCAGCAGGTAGCCCTCGACGAAGCCGGCGTTGTGGTCCCCGGTGTTCTTGTCGAGCTCGTTCATCCGGGAGGTGAGGTAATCGGTGAGTGCGGTGATGCGCGCGTTGAGTCGTTCGTGGAGATCGGCTACGACGGCCAGGACGGTGGCGGTGCCGGCGGTGGTGATGGCGAGCGCGTTCACCAGGAACGGCACGCCGTCGCCGCCGTGTGCCGCCCCGACCACGACGTTCGCAGTCACGCACAAGGTCAGGGAGACCGCCGCGACAACGACAGCCATCCACTTCAGGGTCATGGCTGACCCTCCTTCTGTCCCGCAGGGCTGAATTCGGCCTTGTCCCGTCCCCCCGCCGACGACGAGCCCAAGCAGTACGAAGAGGCACGTTAGCGCGACTGATTGGTTCCTGGAGCTGATTGGATGGGACTCATGCGCTAAGTTGCGCCATCTGAGTAACTACCCAACTTGCCTTCGACCTTTTCGGGCATCCCGGGGCAGAGGCGGACGATACGCTAGATAGCGGATGGTCTCCCGAATGTGGAACTTTTCCGCGTCCGAGACGTTAGGGTCGACCAGCCGGCGCAGCAGCGCCTCGACGTCCGGGTCCATCGGCGGGGCGCTGGGAGCCGGCCGGGGCGAGGTGGTCCGGTCCCAGCCGAGCACTCCGAAGGCGACGGTCGGGTCCAGCCCTAGGCCGTCGCAGAACGCCACCACCCGCTCGGCCTCGGGGTCACTGGCCCACTCGCCGCGTACCCAGCGGTTGATGGTCTGGCGGGACACGCCGGTGCGCCGGGAGACCTCGGTGCCGGTCCAGGCGCGGGTCGCGCGGGCGTCGTCCAGTGCCTTGCGTACGAAGGCAGCGAACGCGATCTTCCGTCCGTGGGCGCGGTCCGGCACCTGGTGACGGTACGGCCAGCGGTCCGACTCCGGGGGGACTGTGGCCAGCGTGTACTGCGTGCGTGACAACGGCTCACTTTCCCGGCACGCGGTGTTCTTGCTTGTGTTGAGGGGCATCACGTGGCAACAATAGGTGTACGTAGGTGTGGGGGGTAATCAGACGAAAAGCTGATACTGTCACGCGTACGGTACGTCCTACCGTGTGTCTCGTGCTTGAGACGTTTCGTGCTCACGAAGGCCACGCCTTCGTGACAGGAGGAGTCCGGTGACCGAACTAGCAACCCGGGCCCAGGCATTCGGTCTGATCGCCGACGGCGTCGCCGCCGGTCTCAGTGCGCCGTGGCGGCTCTACCTGGCGCGCGGCTGCCGCTACCTCTCGCTGAACGTCGGCGACCGCGCGGAGTGGAACTCGTGGCGCGCCCATCTCGGATGTCCGGAGCTGAGCGTCCGGGTCTACGACGCCGGTGGCGAGGTCCGGCGGGCCTCGGTCGCCGAGGTCGTCCTGGACGGCTGCCGGATCAGTGTCGAACTGGTCGAGGAGGTGAGCACGGACGATCTCGACCGGTTGCTCGTCTCCGACCCGACCCTGGACCAGGAGGAGACGTGACGGCCGCGCCCGGGAGCGGAGAGGGGCTGCGACCGGGGGAAGACCGGGGCAGAGCCGGGGGAGACCGGAGCGGACGGGCCGGCCGGCCCGGCAAGGGAAGTCCAGGCATCGACGAGCGGAGCGAGGAGACTGCGTGAGCGAGAGTTGCGAGCGAACCGGCCGGCTCAGGCCCCGAACCCATGGCGACTGCGGGCGGAGCGGGGAGACGGCGTGAGTCCCTTCTTCGTGATCTTCGCCCTGCTCCTGCTCACCTCGGCCAGCTACGCGGCAGGGCGGCTGCACGGCCAGCTCAGTTACCGGCTGGGATACCGCTTCGGTTACCGGCAGGGGTACTTCGACGGGGACCGGGGGGCCTGGAACCGTCGGCGTAGGGAGGCGCAGGCGGCCATCGCCTCGGTGTTGGCGGTGCCATCACCCAGCACACCGCATACCGCCCACACCGTCGTAGGTCAGGGAACGACGTATACGGGCGCCTCTTTCGCGGGGACCGCGACCAACGGCGGACGGCACTCCACCGACGCCCTCGCCGGTCGGAACATCTGACCGGCGGCGAGGTGGGGTGAGCGGTCACCCGCGAGCACGGTGCGCAGGCCCGCCGAGGGCCGGCACCGTCGGGATCACGTCAGACCGGTGACGGTGATCCCACCGGCCGGGATGCGCGCAGGGGGCATGCATCCCGGCCGGTCCGCCGCCGGACGCCGTGCGAAGTCGCACAGGTCCGTGCCCTAGCCCAAGCCGGCGTCTCCCGGTTAGCGTCTACGCATGGCGCGGGGCCGTCCCGAGCCAGCCGGCCGGCCCGGACTCTGCGAATTGCACGCGCCACGGGGCCCGCATCCGACCCCGTGTCTCCGGGCACCGGACGAGGCGGAACGCGGGTGGACGGGTGCACGCCCGCCGGAGCAGGCCTGTGACGAATCGCCGTACCACCCCTCGGGCCGACGACCAGAACCCGGCCGCCACCAGGACCCCGGCCCGGGCCAGGAGCGCCCGCCGCACCCGGACGTCCGAGCCGGCTGCCAGTGCGGAGCCCGCACCAGAGCGCCGCGCCTACGTGCTGGACACCTCCGTACTGCTCTCCGACCCCGGCGCCTTCCACCGGTTCGCCGAACACGAGGTGGTCGTGCCGCTCGTGGTCATCTCTGAACTGGAGGGAAAGCGCCACCATCCGGAACTGGGCTGGTTCGCCCGGCAGTCGCTGCGGTTGCTCGACGAGTTGCGGGTGAAGCACGGTCGGCTGGACCAGCCGGTGCCGGCCAACGACTCGGGCGGCACGTTGCGGGTGGAGCTGAACCACGCCGACGACGCGGTGCTGCCGCCGGGGTTCCGCACCGAGTCCAACGACACCCGGATCCTCTCGGTGGCGCTCAACCTGGCCGCCGAGGGACGGGAGGTCACGCTGGTCAGCAAGGACATGCCGCTGCGGGTCAAGGCGGCGTCCGTCGGGCTGACCGCCGACGAGTACCGGCACGGCCAGGCCAGCGATCCGACCTGGACGGGCATGTCGGAGCTGGAGCTGGGCGAGGAGCAGGTCAACCAGCTCTACGAGGGCGCGGCGCTGGACCTCGATGTCGCGGCCGGCCTGCCCACGCACACCGGCCTGGTGCTGCATTCGCCGCGTGGCTCCGCGCTCGGCCGGGTGCTGCCGGACAAGACCGTACGCCTGGTCCGCGGTGACCGGGAGGCGTTCGGACTGCGTGGCCGTTCGGCCGAGCAGCGGGTGGCACTCGACCTCCTGCTGGACGAGTCGATCGGGATCGTCTCGCTCGGCGGGCGCGCCGGCACCGGCAAGTCCGCGCTGGCCCTCTGCGCCGGGTTGGAGGCGGTGATGGAGCGCCGCCGGCACCGGAAGGTCATCGTCTTCCGCCCGCTCTACGCGGTCGGTGGCCAGGAACTCGGCTATCTGCCCGGTTCGGAGGCGGAGAAGATGTCGCCCTGGGCCCAGGCGGTCTTCGACACCCTCGGCGCGGTGGTGCACGAGAACGTCATGGACGAGGTGCTCTCCCGGGGGATGCTGGAGGTGCTGCCACTGACCCACATCCGGGGCCGCAGCCTGCACGACGCCTTCGTCATCGTCGACGAGGCGCAGTCGCTGGAGCGCGGCGTACTGCTCACCGTGCTGTCCAGGGTGGGGCAGGGCTCCCGGGTGGTGCTGACCCACGACGTCGCCCAGCGGGACAACCTGCGGGTCGGCCGGCACGACGGCGTGACGGCGGTGATCGAGGCGCTGAAGGGGCATCCCATCTTCGCGCACGTCACCCTGACCCGGTCCGAACGGTCCCCGATCGCCGAGGTGGTCACCGACCTCCTGGAGGATATTCCGCTCTAGTACTCCAACGCCGGAGCCGACCCAGCCGACGAAGCTGGCTACTGGACGTACACGGGCGGTGTGGACCGGTTGATCGGGTCGATGATTATAACCGCGTATCTGAGCGGGCGTGGGCTGATGGCGGTGTCGCGCACCACGGTCGTCGGGCCGGTGATCGGTACGGGCGGCAGGGCGACGCTCGGGTACGACCCGGGCGGGTAGACCCGGTGGATCTCGAGTCGGTGCGGTGCGATCGCGTGCCGGTGGGAAGACGGTGTGTTGGTTACGACGATCTCGGCGTACGTGCCCCACCAGACCGTGGCCCGGGGCACGAGCTGGGTTTCGGGGGTGAGCAGTGTGCTTGCGGGTGGTGAGGTCGGGCCCCAGCCGGACACCTGTGGGCCCGGTCGGCCGCCCGCGATGAGCTGGATCTCGCTGTCGGCGGGCAGGGTGCCCGCGGGCAGGTGCGGTTCGGCCGGGTACCGGACCTCGGCCAGCCAGGTCAGCCGGACGTACCCGGGGAAGCCCGCGGCGGGGCCGTCGACGACGGTGGCCGACCAGGCCCCGTCGGCGTCGCGGGTGAGCGGGATCCCGGTCTGCACGACGGGGACGTACTCCGGGTCGCTGGTGGCGAGGCGACCACGGCGCAGCCGGGCCTGTGGCGGCTCGGTCAGCCCGGCGAGCAGGTCGTCGCGTAGCCCGGTGATGGTGATGGTGACGTCCACGCGGCCGTCCGTGCGCGGTCGTACCCGCACGACCGGCGCCGGCGGCCGGTCCGGTACGGGCACCGCGACCGGCGTCAGTCCGCAGGTCTCGAATGCGGTTTCGACGCCGGCGCTGGTCACGGGCACCACCCGGACGAACTGGACATTGCGCAGCGACCCGGGCAACCGGTGGGTGAAGCGCACCACGCCGTCCGAGGCGGCCCGCAGTGGTTTCGGTGTGACCAGACTGAACCGGCGCCGGTCGGTCAGGTCGCCCGACCGTGCCCAGACCTCGGCCGCCCGCCCACACCGCTGGCCGCTGCCCGTGCCGCCCAGCCTGCGTTCGTCGCCCAGGTACACCCGGTATCCCCACGCGCCGCCACTCCACTCGAGGCCGACCTCGCTGTCGCCCATCGGGTCCTGCTCGGTGGCGAACAGCAGGGTCGGCGCGACGTGCAGCGGGGCGTAGGCCCGTGGGTCGTGCACCGTCCGCTCGACCTGGGCGGGCTCGGACGTCTGACCGGCCGCGTCCACCAGGCTGGCGATCACGGGGATCGCCGCCGTCTCGCCCACGCCGAACTCGCGTACCGCGACGGTCGCGACGACCGATGACGCGCCCGCCGGTACCGGTACCGCGGACTGTTCCACGCCGTCCACCGTCAGCAGGGCGAACGTCACCGGCGCCCCGCCGGGGCCGACCACGTCCCGGGAGGGCAACCGGCCCGGCAGGGTGCGACCGGGCACACCGATCCGGATCCGCAGTGCCCCGGGCGACCGTGGCTGGAGCCCGCCGTGCGGGGCAGCGGGTTGGAACCCGGCTTCCACGGTGGGCGTGGGCGGTCCGGCCGTGGGTGGTGCCTGCCCGCTGACCACCGTCCGGTCGCTCCACCTACCGAACTCGTCGGCCCGCCACAGCCCCCAGGACGCGGACTGGCCGGGCACCGCGAGGTCGGTGACCGAGCCCGCGTTGTCGTTGTGCCTGTCCCAGTGGGCGACCATGGCACGTGCCCGGTTCACCGCTCCGACCCGGATCGTGCCGTGCAGCGAGACCGGGCTGCCCGGGGTCAGCCTGGCCAGGCCGAGCATGCCGCCGGCCGCCGGCCCCATCAGGGGGATCTGTTGGGTCCAGAGCCGCTGGCCGGTGGTCACCCGCCAGGTGCTCTGCGGCAGGGCGAGCGTGCGTGGCGGGGCGGGCCGGTCCGGTGTGGCCTTGGCCGCGACGGCCGGCACCATCAGCGGTACCGCGGTCCAACCGTCGGCGGGATGGGCCGCCCGCAACTGGGTCAGCCGTTGGGCGACCAGCGCCGACAGGCCGGAATACCGGTTGTACAGCGCGGACACGACGGTGGCCGGTGGCGGGAAACCGCTGATGAGCGAGCGTAGCGTGCCACCGTCGTGTGGCCGGTCCAGCGGCAGCAGCCACAGGCCGGCGACCATCCACAGTGTGCAGACCGCCGAGCTGGTCGGCGGATCCACCCGGGTGGCCAGCCCGAGGTGCCGGGCGACGGCCGGATCGACTGCCGAGGCGAGCAGGGCGGCGAGCGGCGAGATCGAACCGGCGGCGGCGGGGACCGGGCCACCGGCGAGGCTGACAGCGGTGTCGATCGGCGGCGTCGCCGGGTCGGTGAAGCACCGATCCAGCCAGTAGTCGAGACCCGACGGTGCGCTGGACAGGGCCTGTACCCGGTTCACCTCGTCGGCCGGGGCCAGTGCGGTGACCGCGCCGTCGGGCCGGTCCGGCGGGCCCATCCGCTTGGCCGCGCCCTGCTCGACCCTCGTCCGGGCCGCGGTCGCCGGATCGGTGGTCGGGTCGGGTACATACCACGGACCGGCGCCGCGCGGCAGGCCGAAGGAGACCGCCTGGGCGGGGTCGATCGTGATGTACGGCGACTCGGTGCTGACGATCTCGACCAGGTCGATCGCGCCCACACCGCTGACACGCAGCAGGGTGATGTCGGTACCGCCGAACTCGTACGGCGCCGCGCCGCGGCTGGCCAGCACCCTGGGTTCGGCGTCCGGCAGCTCGGTCGCCGGGTCCAGCACGTCGACCCGGAAGGCGCTGCCCGACTGGGTCAGCAGCCGGACGAAGCAGCAGCGGACCGCCCGGAACGTCCACTGCCATCCGTGGACCACCAGGTAGTGCATGTCACTGGCACTGGTGTGCCGGATCCCGCCGCCGGTGGCGGCGACGGAGAGGTCGGCGTTCAGCCAGACGTGGGTCCTCGACGACTCGAGCTTGTCCGGTCGGGTGTAGACCGGCACGACGTCGATGCGGAACGCGGTGAGTGGATGCAGCGGAAACCCCAGGCGGGGCGCGAGATTGACCCGCAGGTGCGTGCCGTCGGGCAGCCAGGGGTCGCCCGCCGTGGTGATCGCCGAGGCGCGCAGCAGCTGTGCCGGTGCCACCGTCGACTGGCCGACGGCCGTGACCGCCATGTCGGGTCGCTGGGCGGCGGCAGGGCTTCCGGGCACCACCGACGCCACGCCGCTGGCCACCGCCCCGCCGAGCAGGCTGCGACGCGAGAATCCCTTGTCGGACATCAGATCTCCTCGGCGAAGCGGGGTGTGGTGTGGCACGAGCCGGTCAGGTACGTGGTCACCCTGCTGGTGCCACCGGTGGCGAGGGGCCGGTTCTCCTCGATGCCGAGCCGCAGTCCGTAGGCGGGCACCGCGGGAGAGACCGTACGCAGCAGCACGCGGCAGCCGGAACTGTCCCGCCAGACCTGGCCGAAGACGTTCGGGGCGCTCAGCGGCAACAGCCGGACCCGTGGCGGGGCGTCCCCGTCGGCGCCGGGTTCCCGACCCATGTCCAGCCGCTCCAGCGGTTCCGGCGACTCCAGCAGCACCCCGGAGAGCAGCCAACCGGAGCCACTGCGGATCCACAGCGCGCTCGTCCTGGCCCGGGGCGCCGGGCGCAGGTCGAGGCCGAGCTCGCGCAGCACGCGGGCGAGCAGACCGTCGCCGGCGCCGGGCGGAGGCAGCGTCGTGGGTGCCGCCACGGCCAGGTCCCCCGCCGTGCCGGGGGTTCCGGTGTCCACGAGGCCCAGGTCGGCGAACTGTTCGAGGGGGGAGGCGTAGCGGGAGGTGGTGAACACCGCACCGGGCAGCCCCACGCCACCGCTGGTCTGTCCGCGCTTGCGGAACCAGGCGGCCAGGTCGTAGGTCGCGCGCGGCTGAAGCGATGCCTCGGGCACGAGCGACGCCCCGACAGCCGGGCGGCGGCACGCCCCGCTCGAAGCCAGCGCGAGCGCGTGTAGCCGCTGGTCGGCCCGGGGGAGTTGCCAGGCCCCGATCAGCGCGACCAGCCGCGCGGTGACCGGGTCGGGCGGTGGAGCGGCCTCGGGCGGGGTGTCGGTACGGCGCAGCCGGAGCAGCGAGTCGTACTCGTAGCGGCGGGCCAGCGCGGTGACGTGGTTGCGGCTGAAGCTCGCCGCGACCGGATCCTTGTGGTACCAGAACCGGGTGCCGTCGCCGGGCACGTAGCCCAGCAGGTACCGCTCGAGGTAGCTCGGGTCGAACCGGTCGACGGCCCGGAAGATCGGCGCGAAGGCGCTCGCGGCGAACTGTGGCGGCGCCGTTGTCGTACCGGTTTCCGGCGCGGTGCGGAAGTAGTAGTCCGTGCTCGGCAGGACCGTCGGCTCGGGCTGCTGAGGAGCGTGCACCACGACCGTGTTGGTGATCTTGTAGAGGGTGTCGGGTAACAGCAGGTTGGTGGCGTCGTCCAGCGGTCGGTAGGACGCCACGACGCCCGAGGTGGCCGCCTGCCACCGGCCCGTGTCGACGGCGGTCGCCGCGTCCTGTGCCACGGAGGTCATCCCGCGTACGCCCAGCACCTCGACCCGGCTGCGCGCGTGGTAGAACAGCCGGAAGCCGCGATCGGTCAGGCCCGACGGCGGGGTGTAGCAGTAGACACGGTGACTGGCGTCCGGGTTGAGGGTCTGCACGCGGGTCCACTCGGTGCTGGAGGTCAACGAGAGCACCCGGATCGTGTCCTCCGTCGTGGTCGCCCGCACCCGGAGCCAGAGCCGCAGCTGGGAGATCTCGCCGTCGAGGGTGAACTGTGCGAGTGCGCGCATCGGCGCGCCGGTCGCCTCCCGCCACTCGCCCTGGAGCGGGTGTGGCAGGACCAGCCCGCCGGAAAAGCTCCGGTCCGGTGTGGACACTCCTCCGGAGATCCGCCGAGGGCCGCCGGAATGCATCGGGGCGGGCAGCCCGCCCGAGGCGAACCAGGACGCCCGCAGCGGCTCGCCGTCCAGGGTGACCGCCACCCGCGTGGAGAGCCGCGAGCGGAATCGGTTGGCGGTCAGCGCCTCCGGCGGTATCTCCCAGCCGGCAGCGGTGCCTCTGGCATCGGTGCCGAGCAGCCATCCGGCCTGGGCGAGAACCGCCGGTCCGCACAGGTCGCGCAGTGGAACGAGTGGATCCTCCGGCAGGTTCTCACCGCCGTCGGCCAGGGTCTGGATCCACGGAACCGGGTCGGTGGAGAGCAGGCTGAGATGCCGTGCGGTGGTCAGCGGGTTGGGCGACTTCTGGTCGACGGCCGGGATCCACCAGGTGGCGTCCGGGGTGTTCGGCACCGGTACCTCGCCGTCGTCCGTGACGCTGACCATGGACAGCTGTCTCAGCAGGTACCGGTACCGCAGGTCGGCGGTGCCGACCTCACCGCTGCCGGAGAACGTGTCGACGATCCGGAACGGCCCGATGGAGTACGTCTCGGATGGCGTGCCGACGGTGAAGGCCAGCGTCGGGACCACGTCCGGCCACACCACCGGCGCATCGTCGGGGTGGGTGGTCGCCTCGGCGACCGTACGACCGTTGCGGTCCATCAACGCGACCCCGGTCAGCGGGCTGACCATCGGGACCGGCGGCGGGCCGGGCTCGTCGCCGAGGTGGAAGTCCACGCAGCCGCCGATGGAGAAGAAGCACAGGTCCACCTCGCCGCAGACGTGGAAGTCGACCAGGTAGCGGACGCCCGGCCCGACCTGCACCTTCAGCGTGGTACTCGCGGCGACCGACACCGGCCCGAGGTCCAGGGAGCCGGCCAGCCGGCCCTCGGCGGCGATGATCGGGGACTGCCCCCGCTCGTCGGGATACGGCATGGTCCCGATCCCGGCGACGAGCGACGCGGACATCTCCAGACCCAGCGGACCGAACCGCAGGTTCCGGTGCCAGCTGGCACCCATTCCGACGGCGAAGCCGTCGAGGCCGCGGCCATCCTCGAACAGGTCGGGCAGGCCGGCGCCGTCGATCATGAGAAACGCCCAGGCGTGCTCGTCGAGGATGTCCGGCAGGATGGTCAACAGCACCGGGGCGCCCCGACCGTGCTTGTCGTCGCCGCCGACCCGCAGGAACCAGTTCTTGCCGTGCCTGGGGAAGTGCGCGCCGATGGGCACGGTCAGCTCGAGCAGCACCGGTACGCGGTAACTGCCGCGCAGCCCCATGGTGAGCCCGTCGTCGCCGTATGCCAGCATGCCCAGGTAGTTGATCAGGTCGCCGTCCGGCGGGGACCCGACCTCGCCGAGCTGTGCCCTCGGGGCGAACAGGCTGCCCTTGAGGCTGGCGTTGATCGCCACATCGGGCACGCTCAACGCGAACATCGCCCGAGCGGAGAAGGTGAATCCCAGGTCGGGTACGGTGCCCAGCACGACGCCGATGCCCAGCGTCGTGCTGCCCGGATCGAACCGGGTGTGTCCGTTCCGGCGCGGGTCCCAGGACAACTGCTGGGCGACGATGTCGTCGCCGGGTGGCAGCGCGATCGCGGTGTTGGCGCCGAAGACACCCGTGAAGCCGAACACGCCGAGGCCGGTCGGTCCCAGGGGCACCGGTCCGGGCAGGTCGATGCCGAACACGACCAGGATCTGGTTGCCGTCGGGGCCGTGGTCGGCGGTCATCAGGTACGCGTCGGCGGCGAGGTTGAGCGGCGGAATGCTCGCAGCCAACCGGATGTCGGTGATCGGGCGGCCGGTCGCGGCATCTGACAGGATCTTGAGCTGGCCCCTTCCCTCGATGACGTCCAGACCACCGCCCGCGCCCGGGAAGGCAAGCGTCACCGCCAGGCCGCGCAGGGTGACGTCGAGCGAGCCGCCGTTCACGGTGGCCCGGATGGTGGCGCCCTCGACCCGTACCGGTCCGAGGTCCAGCGCGAAGGACAGGTCCACCTCGAACCACGTCGAGCCCTTGCCCGACCGGGTGCCCAGCACGTCGAACAGCGACCCGAGGTGATCGACCTGCCAGCCACCCGGGTCCTCGACATCCACCCGCGCCGAGTGGTAGTCGAGGGTGTAGCGGTCCAGCCCGGTGGCGTTCATGTCGACCCGCAGCCGCACTCCGTGGAAGCGCACCCGCATCGGGCGGGCCGGGTCCATGCTCACCCCGAACCCGTTGCCGCCGCCGACGGTGAGCGGCTTGACGACGATGTCGGCGCTGTAGTCGACGGTGAAGTCGAACACCGAGTCCGTGGAGTAGCCGATGGTGACCCCGTGTACGACGACCTGACCCTGCTGGGTGAGCACGGTGCTGAGTCCGAGCGCGGCGACGAGCAGGCCGTGCACCAGCGCGCCGCTGCCGTCGTCACCGGGTCGTGGTGGCGGCTTCGGCGCGTCGGCCATGACCGCGGTGGCCAGCGCCGCGGCGGTGACGACCGCCTTGGGCGCCACGGACGACTGCGGCGTGGCGCGTACGGAGATCAGCCCCTGGTCACCGTCGGACTCGAGGGCCGCGGTGAACCCGACGACGACCGGGTTCTGCCGGGGATCGCGGCTGTAGCGGACCCGGATCCGGGTTGGGGCACCGCCGCCGAGGGTCAGTTCCTCGCCCACGGCGGGCACGGTCATGCCGTCGATCGGCAGAAACGCCACGATGTCGATGAGCGTCGGAATCAGATCACCGAGCCCGGTCGCGGCCGGGTCTCGCCACTCCGCCGTGGCGATCAGCTCGGGGCGGCCATCGGCGGCCGGCAGCCGTACGGTGGCCGTCGCATCCACTCCCGCCGGCCTGGTCATCGACAGGCTGGCGGTGACCGTGGTGCCGCCGGCGAGCGGAACGCCCCGCGGCACATACAACTTCAGCTCCGGAATCGACAGGCCACGCCACGCCGGATCCTGGCCGGGCGGGGACACCGTCGGGTTGTCGTCGATCAGGATGACGCCGTCGGTGAGCGACATCCCGACGCCGGTGGTGCCGAAGAGCATCGCCGGCGGGTTGAGTCGCACCGTGATCAGTTCGTTCTCGGCCAACCCCTTGGGCAGCAACCGCACCCGCGCTGCCTGATCCGCGACGCCCGTCACCCGTACGACCAGTTCGCCGTCCACCCGCAGCTGTCCGGCCACCGGCTCCAGCCACTCCTGCCGGCCCGCGCCCGTGCCGCCCGAACGCGGCTCCGCGGGCGCGAGCGCCGGCCTGGTCGGTAGGTGGAACAGCGGGTCCGCCGTGCCCAGCAGGGCGATGTCCACGCTCCAGTTGGTCTGGTTTCCGAGCACAGTCACCACCACGGGGCGGCCGGTAGCGATGGTGAAACTGAGGAAACCGGGCAGCGCCGGGTTGACCACGATTCGGCCGTCGAGCGTGATCGGTGTCCCTGGCCGGACCATCACCTGATCCACCGACCGCAGCACCGTGTCGATATCCGCCGGGATCAGCACTCGATTAGTGGCACCCAGAGAGTCCAGGTAACCCCGCAAGTTGGCCATCTGCAAATCCCCATTCGGGTTCGCGGGCATGGTCAGGGTGACCTGGCCATAGACCATTTACTCGGCGTTTGCGAATCTGCCCAGGTGTTCTGAACCGCGACAAATCCAGCACGCAAAGGTGCTGCCCGCCGGCCCTGGCGTCGGGTCAGGGCACTGACCGACCAGGCTCCAGGCCGTCGCTCGCCCGGACCAGTGCTTCCGCTGTTCTCGGGCGGGGTTCACCAGCTTGCGGGTCGGTCGCCGACCTGGGTGTTCACGTAGGAACCGCAGTCGTCGGCGAATCGAGACGACAACGAACTAATCCACGGTGGCGCATGGCTGTCGCCTTTCGGCAGGAACGATAGGCATCTATTTAAACATGCGCACGGCCAAAAACTCTACCCCGTTCCGGCGGGATGAAAGCAATCCTTCTTGCCCGAGAGGTGCGACCCCTGGAGTGTGTCCCGTCGTGAGGTGGAAGGCCGCAATGGGCCGTGTTCGTCCGGACTCCGCTGGTCCGCTGCGGGTCGTTTGTCGACGACGTGTGGAAAAATGGGTCTGGCCCAACTGTGCCCTTTCCAAGCTGATTTTTTGCAGCCCAGGGTGGGGCGCAGGCGGCCCGGCGCCGTGAAGGCGGGGCTCGAGGTGGGGCGGCCGTCGATTTAAGATCCGATGCCCACCTGGTACCCTCTGGGAGGTTTAGGGGCTTTTAGGGCGGTTAGCGGCGTGACTCAATTCACAAAGGTTGCCACTCGTTTCCCCGCGGTCCCAGCTTGCGCAATCGTGTCCTTCGAGCGCCCACGCCCGGGGCCATCCGGTCCGGGCGGCGCCGCGTCCCTGTCCCCGACGAGAGGACCACCTGTGAGTCGGCTGTGGAGCCGGTTCGGTGTCCGGGGAGTCGCCGTCGCCCTGCTTCTGGGGGGCGTCGGCGGCGGTTACTACCTCGGTGAAGACCGGAAAGCGCAGCAACACAGCATCGAGGCCGAGGCGGCGTTCGACGCGCAGCAGGCCGAGTGGGATCTGATCCGTGAGCGGCATGCGGCGCACCTGCGGGCCACGGCCGAGCAGCGGGCCGCCGAGGCGGAGGCCGCGCGCAAGGCGGCCCAGGTCGCCAAGGCGGCAGCGGAGCGCGCCAGGAAGGCGGAGGAGGCCGCCAGCCGCAAGCGCGAACGCGAGAAGCAGGAGAGGGAGGAGGCGGAGGAGGCGACGAAGCCCTACACCGGGCCGATCCCCGCTTCGTGCAACGAATACAGCGGTAACCGCAAGATCGGATGTGCCCTGCTCCTGGACCGGGGCTTCGCGCTCGACGAGATGCCCTGCCTGGACAAGCTCTTCACCAAGGAGAGTGGCTGGAACCACAAGGCCGAGAACAGGTCGACCGGCGCCTACGGCATCCCGCAGGCACTGCCGGGCAGCAAGATGGCCTCGGCTGGCAGTGACTGGAAGACCAGCCCGGCGACCCAGATCAAGTGGGGGCTGAGCTACATCAAGGGCCGCTACGACACGCCGTGCGGCGCCTGGACGTACTTCCAGAACGAGGGCTTCTACTGAGCCGAACGCCCGCGCGGGGCGGGCCCGGACCGACCGACACCGGTCCGGGCCCGCCCTCTCGGCCCCCGACCCCGCTCCGTCGCCGTGCCCTCTCGACCTGCTTCGGTGGCGGTTGCCCGCGGAAGCTGATAGCAACGTCAGGGTGACGTTCGATCCGTTGTCCCGCGGTAACGACCCGAACCGGTTCGGTACCGAAGCCTTCTACGCGGCACTCGGCCGTGCCTTCGTGGCGATGTGCGCCGTGGTGCCGGTGCTCTTCGTGATCGAGGCGCTCGACGTCTGGCTGAACGCCGGATTCGACACCGCCGCCGGGATCATGCCCCGGAGTATCGCCGGGCTCGACGGCATCTTCTTCGGGCCGTTCCTGCACCACGGCTTCGACCACCTCTACAGCAACAGCATCCCGTTGATCCTCCTCGGCACCTTCGTGCTGGCCACCGGAGCGCGGCGGTTCCTCTACTCCACCCTCCTGATCATGTTTGTCAGCGGGCTCGGGGTGTGGATCACCGGATCGCCCCGGACCATCGTGGTCGGGGCCAGCGGAGTGATCTTCGGCTATCTCGGCCTGCTCTTCATGCGCGGCATCGTCGAACGGAGCTGGTGGAACTTCGGCGTCGTGCTGCTGGTCGGGCTCCTCTACGGCTGGCAACTGCTCGGGGTGCTACCCACCGACGAGCCGATCTCCTGGCAGGGACACCTCTTCGGCCTGCTCGGCGGCTTGGTGGCCGCGGTGATCTTCCGGCGGCGACGTCCCCGCGACGACGACCCGTACCGGTCGGAGTCGACCCTGACCCTGCCCTGACCAGGGGGCCACCCGGCGGTGGGACGGCTATTGCTTCGATGCGTGCTGTCCGCCTACGGTCGGATCAGCAGAGCTGTTGATCAGCCCGTGGTCGGAGAGCGACGGTGAGCACATGCGTGAGGTCGATGTCGCGATAATCGGGGCCGGCCCCACCGGGCTCTTCGCCGCCTACTACGCCGGGTTCCGAGGGCTCTCGGTCGCGCTCGTCGACGTGCTTCCCGAGCCGGGTGGGCAGATCACCGCGATGTACCCGGAAAAGATGATCTACGATGTTGCCGGGTTCCCCTCCATCAAGGGGCGCGACCTGGTCGCCAACCTGGTCACCCAGGCGGACGCCTTCGGCCCGGAATACCTGCTCGGGGTACGCGCCGAGAAGCTGTCGTACCTGGAGGACAGGCCGGTGCTGAGCCTGGCCAACGGCGACATGCTGCGCTGCGGCGCGATCATCATCACCGCCGGGTTGGGCAGCTTCACCCCCCGACCGCTGCCCGCGGCGGAGAACTTCGTGGGCAGCGGCATCGTCTTCTTCGTACCGCAGCTCGCCGAGCTCGCCGGGCAGGACGTGCTGATCGTCGGTGGCGGCGACTCGGCGTTCGACTGGGCGCTCGCGCTGCACCCGCTGGCCCGGTCGGTCACCCTGGTGCACCGGCGGGAGAGGTTCCGGGCGCACGCCGCCACCGTCGACCGGGTACGCGACCTGCCGGTCCGCATCGTGGTCAACGCCGAGGTGACGCGGTTGCACGGTGATGGTGCGGTGACCGGTGCCGACATCGTGGTGAAGGGCGGCACCACCGAGACGGTCCCGGTCGACACCGTGGTCGCCGCGTTGGGCTTCACCGCCGACCTCGGCCCGCTCACCGAGTGGGGACTGGCCCTCGACAGGCGGCACATCCGCGTCGACAGCACCATGCTGACCAACCTGCCCCGGGTCTTCTCCGCCGGTGACATCACCGAATATCCGGGCAAGGTCCGGCTGATCGCCACCGGCTTCGGCGAGGCCGCGACGGCGGTGAACAACGCGGCCGTGATCATCGACCCGGCCGCGCACCTCTTCCCCGGTCACTCCTCCGACGCGGGCTGACCCGGGTCGTGGGCTGCCCCGGGCCCGACCCCGGTCACTCCTGCTCGGCCAGGGGTCGGCCGTCGAAGTCGACCGCCGAATAGAGCGCCAGCTTCTCCAGCCGGTGGTACGAGTCGATCACCCGGATGGTGCCGCTCTTCGAGCGCATGACGATCGACTGGGTGTACGCGCCACCGGCCCGGTAGCGGACCCCGCGCAGCAAATCGCCGGAGGTGATCCCGGTGGCGACGAAGAAGGCGTTGTCCCCGGTCACCAGGTCGTCGGTGCTGAGTACCCGGTCCAGGTCGTGCCCGGCGGCGATCGCCTTCTCCCGCTCCTCGTCGTCGCGGGGCCAGAGCTTTGCCTGCATCACCCCGCCCATGCACTTCAGCGCGCACGCGGCGGTGATGCCCTCCGGGGTGCCGCCGATGCCCATCAGCACGTCGACTCCGGACTCTCCCCGGGCGGCGGCGATGGCACCGGCGATGTCGCCGTCGGAGATGAACTGGATGCCGGCGCCGGCCCGGCGGATCTGCTGCACCAGCTCCCTGTGCCGGGGGCGGTCGAGCACGCAGACCGTCACGTCGGAGATGTCGGTGCCCTTGACCTTGGCGATCCGGCGCAGGTTCTCGACGGCTCCGGCGTTGATGTCGACGGCGTCCGCGTAGACCGGCCCGACGGCCAGCTTCTCCATGTAGAAGACGGCGCTCGGGTCGAACATGGCGCCGCGTTCCGCGACCGCCAGCACGGCCAGGGCGTTCGGCATCCCCTTGCTCATCAGCGTGGTCCCGTCAATCGGGTCCACCGCGACGTCGACCTCCGGTCCGGTGCCGTCGCCGACCTGCTCGCCGTTGAAGAGCATCGGGGCGTTGTCCTTCTCGCCCTCGCCGATCACCACGACTCCGCGCATCGGGATCGAGTTGATCAGTTTGCGCATGGCATCGACGGCCGCGCCGTCGCCACCCTCCTTGTCGCCCCGGCCGACCCACCGGCCGGCGGCCATCGCCGCTGCCTCGGTGACCCGGACGAGGTCGAGGGCCAGGTTGCGGTCCAGGTTCTGCGGCACCCGGGTCCTGGTGTTGGTCATGTCGGCTCCTCCTCGCGGCACTGCGGGGTGGCCCGGCACAGCGTGGCGCGCCGCCGGCCTCGTCAGAATCCTGACACGCTGGTCAACCTAACGCCGGCTCGGGGTGTCGGTGGCCCGGATCGCGGTAACCGGCACCAGGAGGGTTGTCCGGACGGGGGCTGTCAAGATAGAGGGGTGAACTCCGCTGCCCAACCCGCCGACCGTACCCCGGAGAACCAGACGCTCGCCGAACCTGCCGGCGACGCGGACGCCCGAGCCGAGTCGGAGACCCGGGCCGACGCGGACGCCCGAGCCGTGGCCGATCAGGTCGTCCCGGCCGCGATCAGGTCGCAGCGGTCGACCAGGGACATCGTGATCTCCCTACTGGTACTGCTCGTGCCGATCGCCCTCGTGATCGGTTTCGGTCGGCTCGTCCTCGGGGCGGACCAGCCGGTGCTGGTCGATCCGGCGCCGGCGGTGCAGCAGGCCAGGGCAGCCGCCGCCTTCCCGGTCAGCGAGCCGGCCGGCCTGGGCGAGGGCTGGCGCACCGTCACCGCCGACTTCCGGCGGGAGGCCGCCGGCGCGACCCTGCGGATCGGTTACCTGAGCCCGGACGGCGACGGGGTGCAGTTGGTGCAGAGTAGTCTGCCCGCCGACGGGCTCCTCGCGGCCGAGCTGACCCGGGACGGGCGGCCGCGAGGCGTGGTCGAGCTGGGTGGGCGCAGTTGGCAGCGCTACACGGCCCGCCCCGGCGAGTCCGCACTCGTCCTGCTGGAGCCCGACCGGACCGTGCTGGTGGTCGGCCAGGCACCCGAGAGCGAGCTGCGGCGGATCGTCGTCGCCATGCGGTAGCCGTCCCCCGCCGGTACGCTGCGTGCCTGGACACCTGGTGGGCGCGCGATGCCTGCCGGGCCACATTCTGGGGAGGAACGACAGTGACAATCCGACGGTGGGGCGTCGCTACGCTCGCTGCTGTGGCCCTGTTCGCGCCGGCTCTGACGGCCTGCACGGACAATGGCGCCGAGCCGGGCACATCGGGCTCCGGCGCGCCGGCGGTGCCGGCGGACGCCAAGGAGGCGCTGCTCGCGTCGACCAAGGAGATCACCGAAGGTAACTTCAGGTTCAGCATGACGGGTGCCGATCTCGACGGCCAGGGCGTCGTACACAAGCCGAGCAAGAGCGCCCGGATGAACATGAAGGCCGGCGAGGGCGAGTTCTCCATGGACATGGATATCATCTACCTCGAGCCTGACAGCTGGGTGAAGCTCGAGATCACCGGTGCCGAGGGTGTGCCGGGGCTGGAGAGCCTGAACTCCGGCAAATACCAGCATCTCGACCAGTCCAAGATCAAGGGCACGGCCGGCCTCGGCTTCAACTTCAAGGATGTCGACCCGGCCGGCAGCGAGGCGCTGACCAAGGCGGTCGTCGACGTGCAGAAGACCGGCGAGGGCACGTACACCGGCACCATCGACCTGACCAGGGCGACCGGCGCCGGCATGATCAACGAGGACTCGGTCCAGCTGCTCGGCGCCGAGGCGACGAAGTTGCCGTTCGAGGCGAAGCTCGATGCGGAGGGCCGGCTCTCCACGATGACCATCAAGCTCCCGGCGGTGGCCGGCGGCACCGCGCACGAACTCACGGTCAGCTACTCCGACTACGGTGCGGCGAGCCCGGCCACCGCGCCGCCGGCCAGCGAGGTGGTGGAGGCGTCTCCGGAGACGTACGAGCTGTTCAACAAGTGAGCACCGGTCGAGAAGTGAGCACCGGTCGAGGCGGCGAGCGGCAGGGGTGCTGAACCCCGCAGGTCGGGTTGGCCGGGGTCGACTCGAACCGGTGGGTCGACTCGAGCCGGGTGGGCCGGCGGGGGTCAGCCCGGCGCGGACTCGCGGGCCTGGCGGACGGTGTCGATCCGTTGCCGGGCCCCGTCGAGCCAGCCCTGGCAGATCTCGGCCAGCCGCTCGCCCCGCTCCCAGAGCGCCAACGACTCCTCCAGCGAGGTGCCACCGGCCTCCAGCCGTTCGACGACCGAGGCCAGCTCGGCCCGGGCCTGCTCGTAACTGAGTCCGTCGCCCGGACCGTTCACACGTTCGTCAGTCATGGTGCCCCCATCTCAGCACACCCGCGCCGAGGCGGACCCGCATGCGCCCGTGCGCCGGCTACGGTTCGACGACGGCGGCCAGCCCACCCTCGGCGAGGCGAATCCGCAGCCGGTCACCGGCGACCACGTCGCCTGCTGCGCGTACGACATGACCGTCGGCGCGCTGCACGATGGCGTACCCCCGGTGCAGGGTGGCGGCCGGCGAGAGCGCCCGGAGCCGCGCCAGGGTGTGCCGCAGCTCGCCGGTTGCCGTGCCGAGCCGGTGCTGCACGCACCGGGCGGCCCGGTCCCGCAGCGCGGTCACGTCGGCGCTCCGCTGGTCGAGCAGGACCTCCGGCCGGGCGAGCGCCGGCCGGGAGCGCCACGCGTCGAGCCGGTGCGCCTCCCGGTCGACGAGTCCGATCATCGCCCGGTCGAGCCGGTCCCGGGCCATCCGGATCAGCCGGCTCTCCTCGCCGAGATCCGGCACGATCCGCTTGGCGGCGTCGGTCGGTGTCGAGGCGCGCAGGTCGGCGACGTAGTCGACCAGAGGGGCGTCGGTCTCGTGCCCGATCGCGCTGACCACCGGGGTCCGGCAGCCGAAGACCGCCCGGCACAGCGCCTCGTCGGAGAAGGGGAGCAGGTCCTCGACGCCGCCGCCACCCCGGGCCAGCACGATCACGTCGATGCCCGGGTCGGCGTCGAGCACCTTGAGCGCGTCGATGATCTGCGGTACGGCGGTCGGCCCCTGCACCGCCACGTTGACGGTCCGGAACTGCACCGCCGGCCAGCGGCGCCGGGCGTTCGTCAGCACGTCGCGCTCGGCCGCCGAGGCGCGGCCGGTGATCAGCCCGATCCGGCCGGGCAGGAAGGGCGGCCGGCGCTTGCGGGCCCGGTCGAAGAGCCCTTCGGCGGCGAGCAGCTTCTTCAGCTTCTCCAGCCGGGCCAGCAGCTCACCCAGCCCCACCTGCCGGATCTCGTCGGCCCGCAGGCTGAGCGTGCCTCGAGCGGCATAGAACTCGGGCTTGGCGTGCAGCAGTACCCGGGCTCCCTCGGCCAGCTCCGGAGCGCCGGCGTCCAGCACGTCCCGGTTGGTGGTGACGGTGAGGCTGAGGTCGGCCGACGGGTCGCGGAGGGTGAGGAAGACGGTCGACGCCCCGGGGCGGCGGCTGAGCTGCGCTACCTGGCCGTCCACCCACACCCAGCCCAGCTTGCCGATCCAGGCGCTCAGCTTCTGGCTGACCACCCGGACCGGCCAGGGCTCGTCAGGCGTACTGCGGGGAATCCCGGCCTCGGTCATCCGGCCAGCCTACGGCCGCCGCCGTCCACCCCGGCGCCGCCGTCCCGCGGCGGAACTGCCACGCGGGCGGAATCCCCGGCGGAACGTAGACTGGGCGGGTGACCGAGGCTCAGGAGACATCCCAGACCGGTAAGCGTGTCCTGTTGGCCAGGCCCCGCGGCTACTGTGCCGGCGTCGATCGCGCGGTGCAGACCGTGCAGGAGGCCCTCAAGCTCTACGGCGCGCCGATCTACGTCCGCAAGCAGATCGTGCACAACAAGCACGTGGTCTCCACCCTGGAGCAGCAGGGTGCGATCTTCGTGGAGGAGAACGAGGAGGTGCCGGAGGGTTCCATCGTGATCTTCTCCGCGCACGGGGTGGCGCCGGAGGTCTACGAGCAGGCGAAGACCCGCTCCCTGCGGGCGATCGACGCCACCTGCCCGCTGGTCACCAAGGTGCACCACGAGGCCCGGCGGTTCGCGGCGGACGATTACGACATTCTGCTCATCGGTCACGAGGGGCACGAAGAGGTGATCGGTACCTCGGGAGAGGCACCCGCGCACATCCAGCTCGTGGACGGCCCGGAGGATGCCGACAAGATCACCGTACGGGACCCGTCGAAGGTGGTCTGGCTCTCCCAGACGACGCTGTCGGTGGACGAGACGATGGAGACCGTGGCCCGGCTCAAGCGCCGGCTGCCACTGCTCCAGTCTCCGCCGAGCGACGACATCTGCTACGCCACCCAGAACCGGCAGCACGTGATGAAGGAGATCGCCGCCGACTGCGACGTGGTGATCGTGGTCGGCTCCCGCAACTCGTCGAACTCGGTCCGGCTGGTCGAGGTGGCGGTGGACGCGGGCGCCCGCGCCGGCCACCTGGTCGACTACGCCTCGGAGATCTCCGACGACTGGCTGGCCGGGGCGGGCACGGTCGGCCTCACCTCCGGGGCGAGTGTCCCCGACGACCTGGTCATGGAGGTGCTCGATCACCTCGCCGCGCGCGGCTTCACCGACGTCACCGAGGTGACCACGGCGGAGGAGCGGCTGACCTTCTCCCTGCCACAGGAACTCAGGCGTGACATGAAGGCGGCGGCTGCCAGGGCGGCGGCGAAGCAGGCCGACGCGGGGCAGGCCGGGGCGGAGCAGGCCGACGCAGGGCAGGCCGGGGCGGAATCACTCGCGGCGAGCGGCGCCAACGGCTGACCGGCCGGGGCGGCGTGACACGGAACGATCGAGGAGTCGTGGGCGTCCAACACAGCATGCGGATGCGGTGGATCGCCGGAGTCGTACTCGCCGGTGGGCTGGCCCTCGGCGCATGCGCGGACTCCGGCTCGACGCCGTCCGACGGACCGGAGGGAAGCCCGGTGACTCCCAGCGCCCAGCCGGATCCGACCGCCACCGGCCCGACCCCCGGCGGCTCGAGCGGCCCCGGCCCGACGGTCCCCGGCAATCCGACGGCGGTCACTCCGACCCGCCCTCCGCACGGCGGGGCGCCGCCCAGCGGTACGACCACGCTGAGTGGCACCGTCCGGGCCGGCGTCGAGCCCAACTGCGTGCTACTGGAGAACTACCTGCTGGTCGGCGGGCCCCGGGAGGTGCTCGTCCCCGGTGCGCGGGTGACGGTGACCGGCGAGGTACGTGCCGGCCTGATGACCACCTGCCAGCAGGGCACCCCGTTCATGGTGCGGATCGCGACCCGCGACTGACCCTGCCGGCCCGGCGCCGTCCGGGTGACCGCGAATCGCCCGGTGCGGACGACGGAACGGGGCCCGCCCCAGGCTGGGACGGGCCCCGTCTCGGTCACGCCGATCGCGGACTCAGTTCACCTCGCCGATCGTCACCAGGGCGGTGCCGACCACGGCGCCCTCGACGGTGACCACCCGCAGCTCGCCGGAGAGCTGCCGCCCGGCCGGCGGGACCTCCCGCGCGGTCACCGACCCGGTGATGGTGGTCGCGCCCCGGTACGGCAGCGCGTCGTAGTTCGCCGGTACCGACAGGTTGCCGAGGGCGGCCGAGAAGTACACGTCCCGGTAGTCGAACTCGGTGCTGCCGGCCGGCACCGAGTACCCGTCGATCTCGATCTCGTAGGTCCCCGCCGCCGGGTTGGTCAGCGAGACGGACTCCTCCGAGTCCCCGTCGGCGTCGTACGCCACCCGGACACCGTCCTTGTAGACGTAGAGGTCGAGGTCGGCGCTGACGTCGCTGGTGTTGCCGATCGCCACGTCGAACCGGCTGGCCCCGGCCGGCACCGTCACCTCGTAGACCAGGGTCTCGTGGTGGCCGATGCTCGGCCGGTTCGCGAGCGTGCTGCCGAGCGGCCCGCCCGTGCCGGTGACCACGACCGGACCGAAGAAGTTGCTCACCTCCCAGCTGACCGGGGTCGGCTCTCCGGCGACCACGCTGGGCAGCTCGGTCACGGCCGGGTCGACCTCGACGCCCTGGATCCGGGCCTGAAGCTGGTACGGGTTGCCCAGCAGCGGCGACGTACGCCGCGACTCCACCTCGATCTCCCAGATGCCCGGGATCGGGTTGTCGTACGACCGCTCCTCCGGCTTGCACGCGGCGGCGTCGGAGAAGTTGGTGAAGCAGGCCGTGCTGGCGGTGCTGTCCATCGGGATGCCCCACGGGTTGATCGCGATGAACCGGGTCTGCGAGCCGGGGGCGATGCCGGAGAGGTTGACCTGCA
Source organism: Plantactinospora sp. WMMC1484 (assembly GCF_049315195.1). Taxonomy (NCBI): domain Bacteria; kingdom Bacillati; phylum Actinomycetota; class Actinomycetes; order Micromonosporales; family Micromonosporaceae; genus Plantactinospora; species Plantactinospora sp. WMMC1484. The sequence goes on along the minus strand of NZ_CP186055.1, from coordinate 217,721 downwards.
ACGACCCGGCACCCTCCGGCACGGTGACGAAGTAGGTCCGGAAGAGGTTGCGGTCGACGTTGCCGCCGGCCGAGAAGGAGAAGTCCTTCTTCTTCGGCACCTCGGCGATGGTGACGGCGTTCATGAACTCGAAGTCCACCGCCGGGGTCGCCGGATCGTCGACCTCGATGATCGCGCTGTGCACCCCGACGCCCGCCTTTGCCTCGACGGTGAAGGCGACGGTCCTGCCCAGCGGCAGGTCGACGTGCTTCGGCACCTTGCGGAAGACCCTGCCGGCGTCGCCGACGAGCCGCAGCGCGTGCCGGACCGTACCCTTCGGCCCGCTGGTCCGGGTGAGCTTCACCTTGTAGGTCTTCACCACGCCCGGCCGCTGCCCACCGTCGCCGATGGCGCACCGGTTGTAGATCCCGGTGCCCCGGTCGGGGGTGGCCAGCAGGTCCGAGAGCGGGGTGCAGACCGGCGCGTCGACGGTGTAGCCGCGGGTCTCGATCGCGGCGCCGGCCAGCAGTTGCCAGGCGGCCGGGACGTCGAGCTGGCCGTTGCCCTGGCCGTGCGCGGGCACGCCGTCGATCCAGGACGCCGACGAGTAGATCGCCCGGCGCAGCGCGGCCGTGGTGACCAGCTTGCGGTTCGCCTTGGCGGCCGAGAGCAGCAGCGCGAGACCGCCGGTCACCTGCGGGGCGGACATCGAGGTGCCGTTGATCATCTGGTAGCCGGGCGGCAGCGGGTAGCCCGCCTCCGGCACCGGGTTGCCCGGCAGCCAGAGCGGGGTGGTGGAGATCGCCGAGCCCGGAGCGGTGATGTTCGGCTTGAAACCGCCGTCCTCGCGTGGCCCGCGCGAGGAGAAGTAGAGCAGCTGGTACGGCGTACGGGTCTCGGAACCGTAGTTCGCCAGGTAGCTCTCCTGGCTGATCCCGGCGGCCACGCTGACGATGTCGGTGACCGTGGACGGGTCGCCGATGGTGTTGACGCCTGGGCCGGAGTTGCCGGCCGAGAAGACGAGCTGCACGCCGAGTTCGTTGATGATCCGGCCGTAGAGCTCGGCCCGCAGGTCGCTGCCGTCGTTCAGCGGCCCGAGACCGCCGATCGAGACGTTTATGACGTCCACGTCACGGTTGATCACCATCTCGACGATGCCGTCGGTGAGCGCGGCGAAGGTGCAGCCGCCGCCCCAGGTGCAGGCGCGGCCGGAGACCAGCTTGGCGCCGGGCGCCCCGCCATCCAGGTCACGGTTGCCGAACATGTCGTTGGCGGCGGTGATGCCGGCGACGTGTGAACCGTGCGCGTCCTCGACCAGGCCGATGTTGACGAAGTCGTACGCCCCGGGCAGGCCGGCCGGGGTGGTGTCCACGTCCTCGCGGAACTCGACCACGAACGGGGTCTGCTCGCGTACCGGGGTCTCCGGCTTGTCGGTGCCGAAGTGGCCGACGTCGTAGCGCTGCGCGTACGGGCGCATGACCGCGTCGTCGGTGAAGTCCCGGTTCTGGTTGACGTCGACCCGGATGTCGTGGCTGGTGGGGTCGTAGAGGATGCCGAACTGGTCGGTGGTGTCACCGTCCCGGTTGACGTCACCGCCCGGCTCGCTGCCCCCGGTGATCGATTCCGAGAAGCGGTTGATCCGGTACGTCCCGGCCGGCGCCGTCCAGGTGGCGCCCGCGTAGCTGAAACTCGGGCCGGTCACCTCGTCGCGCATGATGCGCCAGGTCGCGTCGCCGTCGAAAAGCGGGTCGGTGGCGGTGAACCAGTCGACGATCTTGCGCTCGCCGGTGGAGGTGGTCTGTAGCGCCGGGTGGTCCAGGTCGACCCCGGTGTCCATGATGCCGATGGTGACGCCCCGACCGTCCCAGCTCGGATGGGCGGCCTTGAAGTCCACCGCACCGATCTCGTGCGTCGGCATGTACGGGTTCCGGGCCGGGGTGTCGGCACCGGGACCCGCCACCGCCGCCCTGGCCTGCGCCCGCGCCCTTGCCTGCGCCGGGGTGGGGGTCGGCTCCGGGTCCGGCATCTTGATCGTGTCGTCCAGGTCGACCGCGGTGATGCCGGGCAGCGACGCGGCGGCCGGCACGGCCGAGGTCGGCACGCTCGCCCGGAGGTAGCCGACCTCGTCGGCCCGCTTGGCGACGACACCGCCGAGTTTCCGCAGCCCGGTCACGACCGAGGCCGACCGGCCCCTGTCGGCCGCAATGAGCAGCGTCACCCGGGCCTCGTCGCGGGACTTCGCCTCGGCGAGCAGTTCCAGGTCGCGCGGACCGAGGGTGTCGGTGGGATCGGTCTTCAGCGTCTCGGGGGCGGCGGTCGGATCGGCGCTCGCCGGGGTGGCGTTGGCCAGGGTCAGGCCGCTGAGGGTCAGCACCGAGGCGAGTGCCCCGGCACATGTCCGTCGACGCCAGATGTGGGATCTGCTCACGTTCATGTCCTCCGCGAGGAAGAGGGCCCGGCAACGCAGGGCACACGTGACCGGAATCCTCGGTCTCCGCACGCGTGCCTGTCACTATGGACTTGCGCGTTGTGACCTCCCCGTGACCTGAACGAGCCGGTCGGCGGGGCACCGGCGCGGATCGGCGTCGATGGCCGGCCGATCGGAGGTCCGAACCGGACACTCACGGCCGAGGCGTCTCACGGCCGAGGCGTTAGGAAGGGCCCCCGCTACAACAGAAAACGATAAGCGGGGGCCCTTCCTTTCAGGTGTCGAGCAGTTCGGGGGCCTGCGGCTGGCGGGGGGCGGCCTCGACCTGCGGCGGCGCCGGCAGGTCGTCGCCGGCCACCCCCAGCTCGGCGAGCTTACGCGCGCTGACCAGCACCCGGGCCTCCAGCGAGCCGACCGCGCGGTTGTACGCGGTCACCGCCCCGCCGAGCGCGCCGCCCAGCTTTGACACGTGCTCGCCGAGGGTGCCGAGCCGGCCGTACAGCTCGCGGGCGAGCGCGTGCACCGCCACCGCGTTGCGGGCCAGCGCCTCCTGCCGCCACGAGTACGCGACGGTACGCAGCAGCGCCACCAGGGTGGCCGGGGTGGCCAGCACCACGTTGCGGGCGAAGGCGTGCTCCAGCAGCGTCGGGTCGCGCTGCAGCGCCACGTCGAGGAACGGGTCCGCCGGCACGAAGAGCACCACGAACTCGGGGGCCTGGTCGAAGGCGGCCCAGTAGGACTTGGCGGCGAGCGCGTCGACGTGTGCCCGCAGGTGCCGGGCGTGCGCATCCAGGTGCCGGTCCCGGCCGTGCTCGTCGCGCGCCTCCATCGCGGTCAGGTACGCGTCGAAGGGCGCCTTCGCATCCACCACCACGGAGCGGCCGCCGTGCAGCCGGACCACCAGGTCGGGGCGGACGCCCTGCTGGTCGGTGCTTGCCGTGACCTGCTCGGAGAAGTCGCAGTGTTCCAGCATCCCGGCCGCCTCGACCACCCGGCGGAGCTGGTGTTCGCCCCACCGGCCGCGTACCTGGGGTGCGCGCAGTGCCGCGACGAGTTGCTTGGTCTCGGTGCGCAGCTCGCCGGAGACCGCCGTCATCGAGCGCACCTGCTCGCGCAGCTCCGCGTACGCGTCCACCCGGTCGTGCTCCAGCTCGGCGACCCGCTGCTCGTAGCGGCGCAGGGTCTCGTGTAGCGGCGCCACCGCCCGGGCCACCGCCTCCTGCGACTGGGCGGTCGCCTCGTAGGAGAGCGCCCGCATCGACTGCTCCAGCCGGCTCTCGCCGTCCCGGGTGGCCCGCAGGGTCGCGTCGAGCCGGGCGATCTGCGCGCCCGACCGGGCGGTCGCGGCGAGCCAGCCGATCGCCCCGCCCGCGACGAGGCAGACGATCACCACCGCGAGGGTCGAGAGGTCCACCTCACAGAGCATGCCAGGCGCCCGGCCGGCCGGCGCGGTCCCTCGCCCGGGCTGGGTACCGTGGGGTGATGGCCGAGGTGATCTGGTTCCTCCTGCTGGTGTTGCTGCTCGGTGCCGGTCTGCTCTGGTGGCGACGAGAAAGTGCGGCCCGGCGGGCCCGGGAGTTGGCCGACGCGCGGGCCGAGGCGGGGCGCTGGTACGAGCGGCTGGGCGGGCAGTTGATGCACCTGCACGGGGACGAGCCGGCGGTCCGGCAGGCGCTGGCCGACGCCGGGGAGCGCTACAACGCCGCCGGCAGCCAGCTCCAACAGGCGAGCACGACCCGGCAGTACGAGTTGGCCCGGGAGACTGCGCTGGAGGGGCTGGCGTACGTCCGGGCGGCCCGGGTGGCGCTCGGCATCGATCCCGGGCCGGAGCTGCCGCCGCTGGCCGCCGCCCGGGGCGTCGGCGCGGTCACCGTGCCACGGGAGGTGCAGGTGCAGGGCGAGACGTTCCGGGCCGGCCCGAATCCGGGAGCGGCGACGCCCTACTACTACCCGGGTGGTCGGATGCGCGGCCGGCCGGTGCCGGCGGGCTGGTACTCGACCCCGTGGTGGAAGACCGGCCTCGCGGCCGGCGCCGGGGTGCTGGGCGGCATGCTGATCGCCGACGCGCTCTTTTCGCCCGCGTTCGCCGACCCCGGCTACGGCTACGACGCCGGCTATCAGGAGGGCTTCGCCGACGGTTCGGACCTCGGCGGCGCGGGCGACGCGGGCGGCGGCGACTTCGGCGGCGCGGGCGGCGGTGACTTCGGCGGCGGCGACTTCGGCGGTGATTTCGGTGGCGGCTTCGGTGGTGGTGACTTCGGCGGCGGCGATTTCTAGCCTCCGGCCCGTCTTGTTCCGCGATCGTGGCGGTCGTCCGGCTAACCGTCCGGCGGATGGTAGGGCTGACGGGATGGTCCCGGCCGCGGCGAGCCGGCAGAGTCGTCACCTGTGAGCGTTGACGTGGAGACCGTGGGAGGGCGCCGGCCGCAGGCCGCCGGGAGCTGGCTGGCGGGTCTGGCCGGGGCGGGGCTCGGGGTGGTGGCGGTGACCACCACCGCACAGTCGATCGACCGGTTCCACTGGTGGGCGGGCTTCGTCCTGGTACCCGGGGCGTTGATCGCGGCCTCCGGTGTGCCGCTGCTGGTCCGCGGCGGCGGGCGCGGCTTCGTCGGATACCTGCTGGCCTGCGTCGGTGGGCTCGTCTTCACCGTCGGGGCGCTGCTGATGCTCGGGGTGATGGGCAGGGGTTGGCCGTTCATGATCACGCTGCCGGCGCTGGCGGTGGCCGGCACCTATCTCTGGCGATCGCCGGATCCGCTGCCCCGGGCCTTCCACCGCACGGTCGCGCTGCTGGCGCTGGACGCCGCCGCGCTCGGGGTGACCTTCCTGCTGCTCGTCAACGACGTGCTCGACTTCGGCTCGATCGGCTGGTGGGGCGGGTTCATGATGGTCGCCGGGGTGATCATCCTGGCCAACGGGATGGAACTGCTCCGGCACCGGATCGCGTACCGGGCCCAGGCGGTCACCCTGGCGGTCGGCCCGGCGGTGGTCGCCTTCCTGCTGGGGCTGCGTTTCCTGCGCGACTGGCCGTTCTGAACCCCGCCCGGCGACGCTAGTGCGTTGTCCATGAACGTTCACCGGATCGGCGACACACCGGGACATGTCCGTCGGTAGTCGTCTTCGAAGCCTCACTCTCAACGGCGGTGATATTGGCTGTTGAGAGTGAGGTGACGGCTTGGCTGAGCCGGTCAGGGCACGGCGGCTGACGCAGGAAGAGGGCCGCAAGCTGCAACAACTGGTCCGCCGGGGTAAGCATGATTCGGTCCGGGTGCGCCGGGCGCTGATCATCATGGCGTCGGCGTCCGGGACACCGGTGCCGGCGATCGCGAACCTGATCGCCGGGCACGAGGACACCGTCCGTGACGTGATCCACGCGTTCAACGAGATCGGTCTTCGCGCACTGGACCCTCAGTGGGCGGGAGGCCGTCCCCGCCTGATCAGTGACGACGACATCGCGTTCATCGTCGCGACGGCCAAGGCCCGCCCGAGCACGCTCGGGCGGCCCTTCACCTGCTGGAGCCTGCGCAAACTCGCCGACTACCTCGCCACCGACGCTGCCCGGACCGTGAACGTAGGCAGGGAACGGCTGCGGCAGATCCTGCGCCGTAACGAGGTCAGCTGGCAGCGGACCCGCACCTGGAAGGAATCCAAGGACCCGGACTTCGATGCCAAACTCGACCGGATCGAGGAAGTGACCACCAGGTTCCCGAACCGGTGTTTCGCCTTCGACCAGTTCGGGCCGCTGTCGATCCGCCCGCACCACGGCCGCGGCTGGGCACGGCGGTCGCATCCGGACCGGCTGCCGGCGACCTACCACCGCACGCACGGCATCCGCTACTTCCACGGCTGTTACAGCCTCGGCGACGACCAGCTCTGGGGTGTGAACCGGCGACGCAAAGGCGCCGATCACACCCTGTCCGCGCTGAAATCGATCCGCAGGACGCGGCCGGACGGCGCACCGATCTACGTCATCCTGGACAACCTGTCGGCGAACAAGACCCCGACGATCCGGGCCTGGGCGGCCCGGAACAAGGTCGAGCTGTGTCTCACGCCGACCAGCGCGTCCTGGGCCAACCCGATCGAGGCGCAGTTCGGACCGCTGCGCACGTTCACCATGGCGAACTCGAACCACCCCAACCACACCGTCCTGACCCGCAAGCTGCAGCAATACCTGCGCTGGCGCAACGCCAACGCCCGCCACCCCGACGTCCTCGCCGCCCAACGCCGCGAACGAGCCCGCGTCCGCAGCGAACGACAACACCGCTGGGGACGGCCCCGGCTCAAGGCCGCCTGACCCACTCAGACCCGGCAAACGTTCATGGACAACGCACTAGCGGGGGAGCCGCCAGGTGAGGCCGTGTCCGTACGGGTAGCGGTCCGTCGCCGGGTCGGCCGGATCGGGTACGCCGACCGGAAGCCTGCCGCGCGGTGCCACCTCGCCGGTGAGTACCCGGGCCAGCGCCTCCATCGACGCCTTCGTGTAGGCGAAGGTGGCGAGCTGGGTCGGCACGTCGTCGAAGTGCCCGAGGTCGTACGCGTCCCGGACGGCGACCACCAGCACCGGCCGGCCGGTGGCGGCGAGCGCGTGCACCAGTTTCTGCTGCCGGGCGTTCGGGTCGGTGACCGTGGTGTCGAAGGCCTTCTGGGTCAGCACCACGGTCAGGTCGCTGGCCTCGGCCGCCGCCACCGCCTCGGCGATCTTCGCGTCGTTGGGCAGCCCGGTCGGCAGTGCGGTGCTGCGGTTGCCCCGGGCGGCCAGCGCGGCGGCGAGGGCGCCGACGTTGTCGAAGGCGCTGGAGTTCCAGCCGGTGACCAGGACCGACCGGTCGGCGCGGGGCAGCGGCAGCAGCCTGGCGTCGTTGCGCAGCGCGGTGACGGTGCGGTCGGTGATCTCCCGGAGTGCGGCCTGGTGGGCGGGCTGCCCGACGGTCCGCTCGGCGGCGGCCGGGTCGACCGTTGGCACGCCGTCAAGGAGGCCCCGGCGCTGCTTGAGGGTGAGGATCCGGCGCACCGACTGGTCGATCCGGGCCTCGGGAAGCTCGCCGGAGGCGACGGCGGCCAGCACGGAGGTGACCGCGAGATCCAGGTCCGGCGGCATGAGCAGCAGGTCGGCGCCGGCCTTGAGGGCGAGCACCGGTACGCGTTCGTCGCCGTACTTCTGGCGTACCCCGGCCATGCCGAGCGAGTCGGTCACCACCACGCCCCGGAAACCGAGCTGCTCGCGGAGCAGTCCGGTGAGGATCGGCGCGGAGAGCGTGGCGGGATCGCCGGAGGGGTCCAGCGACGGTACGACGATGTGCGCCGTCATGACCGTGTCCACCCCGGCGGCGACGGCGGCCCGGAACGGCGGCGCGTCGAGCCGCTGCCACTCGGCGCGGGTGTGCTCGATCACGGGCAGCGCGGTGTGGCTGTCGTCGTGGGTGTCGCCGTGCCCGGGGAAGTGCTTCGCCGCGACGCTCACCCCGGCGCCCTGCTGGAAGCCGACCACCTGCGCGGCGGTCATCCCGGCCACCAGCAACGGGTCGGAGCCGAAGGAGCGTACCCCGATCACCGGGTTGGCCGGGTTGACGTTGACGTCGGCCGACGGTGCCCAGGCCTGCCGGATGCCGACCGCCCGCAGCTCCCGCCCGGTGATCCGGGCCGCCGTGTACGCGTCGACCAGGCTCCGCCCGGCGCCCAGCGCCATGTTGCCGGGGAAGAGGGTGGCCGGTGCCGGCATCCGCTGCACGACGCCGTGTTCCTGGTCGGTGGAGATGAGTAGCGGGATGCGGGGGCCGCTGGCGGCGGCGCTCGCCTGTAGCCCGTTGGAGAGGGTGGCGATCTGCCGGACCGAGTCGAGGTTGTGCGACCAGGTGAAGTAGATGACCCCGCCGAGGTGGTACTTGGCGACCACCTCGGCCCCGGTGTCGACGCCGTACGCCTGGCGGTTGGCGGCGGCGTCGGACGCGCTCGGCGCGGTGGCGGACCCGCCGTAGACGTAGGTGGCGAAGAGCTGGCCGACCTTTTCCGGCAGGCTCATCCGGGCGACCAGTCGATCCACCGTGGCTGTGTTGGCCCACGACGCCGGGGGGATCGCCGCCTGCGGCGGTGCGGCCTGGGCGGGCGTGCCGGCGCCACCGGCGCCACCGGCGACGAGTAGGGCGGTCGCGACGGTCGAGGCCAGTAGCCGGGCTCGCATGGCGCCTCCATGGATCGATTCGTCTACATAAGCTAGTGGCCCCGCACGGTGCGAGGCAAGAAACTTCCCTGTTATTGCCAGAGGCGAAGGAAAGCTTCATGCTTGTCGGTACCTGGCATCGATGCGGGGAGGTGTGCCGATGCGTCGGCGGAGGATCGGCCCGATCGGGCTCGGCGGTGGCGCCCCGGAGCGTGGGGCGGCGGGGAGCCCGACCGGCGTGCCCGCGCTGGCCACGACGCTGCTGCTGGCCACGACGCTGCTGCTGGCCACGACGCTGCTGCTGGCGCCGGCGCTCGTCGCGCCGTCCCCGGCCACCGCCGGTCCGAAGGTCGGGCAGGCGCTGGCGGGCCCGAAGGTCGGGCAGGCGCTGGCGGGCCCGAAGGTCGGGCAGGCGCTGGCGGGCCCGAAGGTCGGGCGGGCGTCGACCAGGCCGAGGGTGGGTCAGCCGGTGTCGGCTGCTCGGGAGGTGGCGGGTCGGCAGTCCGGGCCGCCGACCGTCGACCCGGAGGACGTCCGCTTCACCCGGCACATCCTGCGGAGCGGCCGGCCCCAGCAGGTCGGCCTGCTACCCGAGTATGTCGATCGACTGCGCGCCGACGCCGAGGCGTACCTCGCGCCAACCCCGGACCACCCGAGCTTTCCGACGTACGCCGGTGCGGTGCTGCTCGCCGCCAAGGACGGCGTGGTGGTCGCGCACGAGGCCGTCGGCACGGCGGTCAGGTACGCGTCCGTGGGCCCGACGCCGGAGCGGGTCGGCGTCGAGCTGCCGGCCGACCAGCAGATTCCGATGCGCAAGGACACCATCTTCGACCTCGCCTCGATCTCCAAGCTCTTCACCACGGTGGTGGCGCTGCGCCAGGTCGAGCGCGGCGCCGTCGACCTCGACGCACCGGTCGCCGACTACCTGCCCGAGTTCGCCGCCGGTGGCAAGGAGGCGGTGACGGTACGGATGCTGCTCACCCACACCGGTGGGCTGCCCGCCTTCGCGCCACTGTGGAGCAGCTATCCGACCCCGGAGGAGCGGGAGGCGGCGGCCCTGGCCACCCCGTTCGCCTCCGGTGCCAGCCCCGGCAACCAGTATGTCTACTCCGACCTGGGGCTGATCGCGCTCGGCGTACTCGTGGAGCGGGTGACCGGCCGCCCGCTGGAGCAGCTCGTCGCCGCCGAGGTGACCGGGCCGCTGCGGATGCGCGACACCGGCTACAACCCGGCGGCGGCGCTGCGGCATCGGATCGCCGCCACCGAATACCAGCCGTACGCCGACCGGGGCATGGTCTGGGGCGAGGTGCACGACGAGAACGCCTGGTCCCTCGGTGGGGTGGCCGGGCACGCCGGCCTCTTCTCCACCGCCGCCGACCTGGCCATCTTCTGCCAGATGCTGCTGAACGGCGGCGAATACCGGGGCGCCCGGATCCTCCGCGAGTCGACCGTGCGGGACATGCTTGTCAACTACAACGCCGGTTTGGAGGCCCGCTATCCGGAGAGCGACCGAGGGCTGGGCCTGGAGCTGAACAAGCACTGGTACATGGGCGGGCTCGCCTCGCCGGTCACCTTCGGGCACACCGGTTTCACCGGCACCTCGATCGTGATCGACCCGCTGTCGCACACCTTCCTGGTCCTGCTGACCAACCGGGTGCACCCGGACCGGAACTGGGGCAGCAACAACGTGGCCCGGCGGGCGCTCGCCGCCGACCTGGCGAACGCGATCCCGGTCCGGCCGCCGTTGGGCGGCACCGCCTGGCGCGCGGACGACCGCGACGGCGGCGGCGTCACCCTCACCGCGCCACTGCGCCGCGCCGCCGGCCGCACGGCGGTTGCCAGCTTCCACCTCTGGTACGACACCGAGCCGCGCTACGACGTGCTGCACTTCCAGACCTCGGCCGACGGCGGCGAGACCTGGGCGCCGGTCGACGTGACCCTGCTCGGGCCGGGCGGGCGGTGGACCGCCGAGGGTTCGGTCACCGGCTACGGGGGCCGGCGCTGGTGGCAGGCGCTCGCCGAGCTGCCGGCCGGCGCCACCGACCTGCGCTGGAGCTACGCCACCGACGTCAGCTCCCGGGGCCGGGGCGTCTACGTCGACAATCTGCTGGTGGTCGGCACCAACGGCCTGCTCTTCTCCGGCGAGGGCACCGACGCGGCCCGGTTCACCGCCGTCGGCTGGACCACGTCGAGGCGTTGATCGGAAGGGCGTTGCTATCGGAAATCGAACTCACCGTCCTTGGCGCCGGCCAGGAAGGCGTCCCACTCGGCGCGGGCGTAGACGATCACCGGCCCGTCCGGGTGATGACTGTGCCGCACCGCGACCCGCCCCGACCCATCCACCAGCGGCCCCGCCTCCACGCAACTGGTCGCGGAGGCGTCACTCTTCGAGCTGATGTGCCAGGCGGCCTTGATGGTGCTCATGCCCACTCCTCCGCGACCGCCGCGATCAGCTCCGCCGACTCGCCCGGCGACAGGGCGGCCTCCCGAAGCCGATGGTAGGCGGTTATGAATCGCTTGCTCTTGGGCGACTCGAAGTAGAACCGGCCTCCGACATTTTCCAGGTAGCCGACCGACGGATGCGGCTCGGGTAACTGGAGCACCATGAACTGGCCCCAGGCACCCTCCGGTCGCACAGCCGTCGGCGGTAGGACGCGGATCTCGACGTTTCGTTCACCGCCTGCCTTGACGAGGGCTGCGAGCTGGCGGCGCATGACCGTGGGGCCGCCGATCGGGTGACGTAGGGCGGACTCGTCAATGACGGCGGAGAGCCGCGCCGGCTTCGCCCGGCTGAGGATCTGCTGCCGGGTCATTCTCCGTTCGACCCACCGGTCGACCGGGTCATCGGAAGCGTCATACAGTCGCATCACCGCTGCGGCGTAGTCCCTGCTCTGGAGCAGGCCGGGGAGGATCTGGGTGACATACGTGCAGATCAGCTCGGCGCGTTCTTCGAGCCAGGTCAGGTTGACACCGGAGCTGTCGTAGATCGAGCCGGTGAAGTCGGTGTCGAAGATATCGACCCGCCAAGCCTCCTCCTGCTCGCGGAGCAGCCGGGCGCGCTTGTCCGGATCCCACACCTGATAGCAGTCGAGCAGACCGAGGACGATGTCGCGTTTGAAGGGCCACTCGGAGCGTTCGCAGCGGGCCAGGTAGGAGCGGTCGTACCCGAGGTAGGCCGCCGCCTCCTCGAGGGTGAGCCCGCGTTGCTGGCGCAGCTCGCGGAGCTGGTGGGCGAGCCACTGTTGGCGGAGGGTCGGGTGCGCGGGCTCGCGGGCGGGACGGGACACGGGTCACCTCTCGAAAGGACTCGGGGAGTCATTGCTCCAAGTCGACGGCCTGGTGGAGCGTGGCCGTGGAGGGAGCTTCCAGGTGGTGACGAAGGGCTCTGTCCCGACGTGGGCCTCAAAGGGTGGTCCGCACCCGTAACCGGCTTACACACAGATCTATCACAAACCACCCATCACACACGACCCCGGGCCGGACAGTTCCAGGATCTTGGAAATCTGTGGTTCGGGGCGCGCCATAACTTACCGAAGATCTTGGGGAATCCGGGGTTGTCCACAGGTGGAGGGGTGTGGGATTGCTTGGGGAGGGTGGGCTGGGCAGGGTGGGTGGGGTGGTGGTGTGGGGGAGGACTCCGGTTGGTGTGGTCGGGTTGGGCGGATTGCCCGGCGACGGGGCGGCCGAGCTCGACTGGCTGGCTTTCGAGCAGGCCGGCGTGCTGACCGGCCGGCAGGCGACGGAGCTGCTGAGCCGGGGGACGGTTCGGGGGCTGGTCAGCTCGGGCCGATGGCGTTCGATCAGCCGCAACGTGTTGCTGACCGGCAACGGCCGACTCACCCGCGACCAGCAGTTGTGGGTGGCGGTGCTCGCCGCCGGCAGCGGTGCCGTACTCGCCGGGGCCACCGCCGCCACCGAAGCCGGCGTACGAGGACTCCGTCGGGAGCCACTGCACGTGCTCATCCCGGCTGCCCGGAAGGCGCCCGACATCCTGCGCCGGCTACCGCTGGACATGCCGGCCGTGCTGGTGCACCGCACCACGACCCTGCCCGAGTCGCACCTGCAGGTCGGCCGGCCGATGCGTACGACGGTGGCGCGGGCCCTGGCCGACGGGGCGGGCTGGGCGCGCTCGGACGACGAGGCGCGGACCATCCTTGCCGCCGGCTGCCAGCAGCGGCGTACGACGGCCGAGGAGATCCGTGCGGTGGTGACCGAGCTGCCGAGACTGCGACGCCGGCTCCTGCTCCTGCGCACCCTCGACGACATCTCCGGCGGTGCCCAGGCGCTCTCGGAGCTCGACTTCGTGGCGCTCTGCCGCAGGTTCCGGCTGCCTCCTCCGGACCTCCAGCAACGGCGGGTCGATGCCAGCGGACGCGTCCGCTATCTGGACGCGTACTGGCGGCAGTGGCGGCTGCACGTCGAGGTCGACGGCGCGCACCACATGGATGCCCGGCACTGGGAGGCCGACCTGCGCCGGCAGAACGACATCTGGATCGCCGGGGACCGAATCCTGCGCTTCACCGCCTCGGCGGTGCGCGGCCGGCCGGCCGAGGTGGCCGGCCAACTGCGGGCCGGACTCGTTGCCGCCGGCTGGCGGGCAGACCAGCGCTGATGCAGCGGCCAGCGCTGATGCAGCGGCCAGCGCTGATGCGGCGATCAGCGCTGACGCGTGGCGAGCTAGCAGCCGACCGTCCGGGTGTAGTTCTTCGTGCCGAAATAGAGGGCCAGGTTGCCGTTGAACCGGGCCTTGACGGCGCTGCCGTTGTGCCGCTGCTCGTAGTGCAGGTGTGGCCCGGTCGAGCCGCCGGAGGTGCCGACGTAGCCGATGGTCTTGCCGTAGCCGACGCTGGCCCCGACCGAGGTGTTGAAGCCGCTCAGGTGGGCGTAGTAGGTGGTGTAGCCGTTGCCGTGGTTGATCCGGACGTACCTGCCGTAGCTGGTGTCGCCGAGGTTGGCGACCACGTCGACCGTGCCGGGGGCGCTGGCCTTGACCGGGTCGCCCTGGTCGTTGGCCCGGTTGAAGTCGATGGCGTACTGCGGGCTGTGGTTGGTCCGGGTCTGGCCGGACCAGGTCTGGTTGCAGGGGAACGGCACCCGGAAGGTGGGCGCGGCGGCGGCCGGTGAGGCCGGGACCAGGACCGTGGCCGCCAGCATCACGCCGACCGTGCCGAGAGTTGCCACGCGGAAACGCATCCGACCTCCCAGGGTGAAACTTCTGAACACCTGGAGAGACGATCTCAGAAGATTTCCGCCAGGGGAAGTCTCCTGGCCCGTGCACCGCCCCCGCCGCGATCAGAAGGCGCAGGCGATGACGAGCTCCGGGGTACGGTCGGGAAGGAGGTCGAGCTTGCCGATCCGGCCCGCCGCCTTCAGGTCACCCGCGATCGTGGCGAGCTGCTCCAGCATCGCCGCCGGGCCGAGCGCCTCGGCCAGCGGCACCTCCGTGCGCATCGACAGCTTTCGCTCCGACTTCGCCCGGCGCACCTGGGTCAGCGCGGCGCCGGCCAGCTCCAGCAACGCCGGGTCACCCTCGGCGGCGACCCGCTTGATCTCGTACGTCGTCGGCCAGGGCGCGCGGTGCACCGAGCCGTACCGCCACCACGACCAGACCTCCTCGGTGACGTACGGCAGGACCGGGGCGAAGAGCCGCAACTGCACCGAGAGGGCGGCGGCGAGCGCGGCACGGGCCGACTCGGCCCCCGGACCCTCGCCGTAGGCACGCTCCTTCACCAACTCGATGTAGTCGTCGCAGAAGCGCCAGAAGAACGCCTCGGTGACCTGCAACGCCTCGGTGTGGTCGTACCGCTCGAAGGCGGCGGTGGCGTCGGCGACCACGCCGCACAGGGCCGCGAGCATCGACCGGTCCAGCGGCTCGCCGGCCGGCGCACGCAGGGCGTCGCCGGCGCCGAGACCGAGCGCGAACCTGGAGGCGTTGAGCAGCTTGGTGGCGAGCCGGCGGCCGACCCGGATCTGACCTGGATCGAACGCCAGGTCGGTGCCGGGCCGCCCGTTCGCCGCCCAGTAGCGGACCGCGTCCGGACCGTGCTCCTCCAGCAGCGCCATCGGGGTCTGCACGTTTCCCCTGGACTTCGACATCTTCTTGCGGTCGGGGTCGAGGATCCAGCCGGAGAGCACCGCGTCGCGCCAGGGCAGCACCCCGGCCTCCAGGTGCGCGCGCACCACCGTGGAGAACAACCAGGTACGGATGATCTCCTGCCCCTGCGGTCGCAGGTCCATCGGGAAGACCCGGGCGTAGAGGTCGGGGTCGTCGAGCCAGCCGCCGACGATCTGCGGGGTGAGCGACGAGGTGGCCCAGGTGTCCATCACGTCCGGGTCGGCGGTGAACCCGCCCGGCCTGCCGCGCTGCGCCTCGGTGTAACCGGGCGGCACGTCGGTGCTGGGGTCGACGGGAAGCGCCGACTCGTCGGGCGTGAGAGGCTGGGCGTGGTCCGGCTCGCCAGTGTCGTCGAGCCGGTACCAGACCGGGAACGGCACCCCGAAATAGCGCTGCCGGCTGATCAGCCAGTCGCCGGTCAGCCCGCCCACCCAGTGTTCGTAGCGGTGCCGCATGTGCGCCGGCACCCAGTTCAGCTCGCGACCCCGGTCGAGCAGGGCGGCCCGCAGCTCGACGTCCCGGCCGCCGTTGCGCAGATACCACTGCCGGGTCGAGATGATCTCCAGCGGGCTGTCGCCCTTCTCGTAGAACTTCACCGGGTGGGTCACCGGCGTCGGCTCGCCGAGCAGGTCACCGGAGGCCGTCAGCAGCTCCACGATCCGCCGCCGAGCCGCATTGACCCGCAGGTCGGCGAGTTCGGCGTACGGGGCCGGGGCGACCCCGGGCGGTGGCTCGGGGAGCAGCCGACCGTCCCGGCCGATCACCACCCGGGCCGGCAGCCGCAGCTCCCGCCACCAGGTCACGTCGGCCAGGTCACCGAAGGTGCAGGTCATCACGAGCCCGGTGCCCTTGGCCGGGTCGGCCAGCGGGTGGGCGTAGACGGTCACCTCGGTGCCGAAGAGCGGGGTGCGGACCGTGCCGCCGACCAGGTCGGCGTAGCGCGCGTCGTCGGGGTGGCAGACCAGCGCCACGCAGGCCGGCAGCAGCTCGGGCCGGGTGGTCTCGATCCGCACGTACCGGTCGTCGCGGCCCGGCCCCGGGCCGACCGGGGTGCCGGCGCTGCCCGGCCCGGAGGCCAGCACCTCGAAGCGGAGCCGGTGGTAGGCACCCGGCCGCTCCCGGTCCTCCAGCTCCGCCTGGGCCACCGCCGTGCCGAAGCCGACGTCCCAGAGCGCCGGCGCCTCGGCGCTGTACGCCTCACCCCGGGCCAGGTTGCGCAGGAAGGCCCGCTGCGCGGTGGCCCGGGCGGTCCGGCCGATGGTGGTGTACGTCAACGACCAGTCCACCGAGAGCCCGAGCCGCCGCCACAGCCCCTCGTAGACCTGCTCGTCCTCGGCGGTCAGCGAGGCGCAGAGCTCCACGAAGTTGCGCCGCGAGATCGAGACGGGCTGCCGGCGGGCCGCCTCGTCGACCGGCCGCTGCGGCGGCTGCCACCGGGGGTCGTACGGCAGGCTCGGGTCGCAGGCGACCCCGTAGACGTTCTGCACCCGGCGCTCGGTCGGCAGCCCGTTGTCGTCCCAGCCCATCGGATAGAAGACGGTCCGGCCGCGCATCCGCTGGAACCGGGCCACGGTGTCGGTGTGGGTGTACGAGAAGACGTGCCCCATGTGCAGTTCACCGGATACGGTCGGCGGCGGGGTGTCGATCGCGTACACGTCCGACCGGTTCTTCGTCCGGTCGAAGGCGTACGTCCCCTCCTCCTGCCAGCGTCCGGCCCACTTCTCGGCCAGCCCGTCCAGGCTCGGCCGCTCGGGGATCCCGGCGCGCTGGTACCGCTCGGTATCCGTCATTGGCCGATGGTACGCCGGGCGGGCCGCCCGGCCGCCGGGTTTCCGGGGCGGTGGACCGGCCACGCAGACTGGGTGGGTGGATGTCGTGATCAGCGATGCGCTGGCCCGCAACGCGGTGCAGGTGTGGGGGGCGGCCGGCGCCCGCTGGCTCGCCGAGCTGCCCCGGGCGCTCGCGGAGCTCGCCGCCGACTGGGAGCTGACCGTCGGCGAGCAGTACGAGCTGTCGTACCACTTCGTCGTCGCGGTGACCGGTGCCGACGGCCGGCCGGCGGTGCTGAAGCTGGGGGTGCCGAGTGGGGAGTCGCTGCGTACCGAGGCGGCGGCGCTGGCCGCGTTCGCCGGCCAGGGCGCCGTACGCCTGCTCCGCGCCGACCTGGATCGCGGTGCCCTGCTGCTGGAGCGGGCCGAGCCGGGCGGCCGGCTGCGGGACCTGGTGCCCGGCCGGGACGACGAGGCGACCGCCGTGGCGGCGCGGGTGCTACGGCGGCTCGCTGTGCCCCCGCCACCGGACTGCCCGCTTCCCGACCTGGTCGGCTACGCCGTGGGCTTCGACGGGTATCTGGCGGCGCACGGTGACGGCGGGCCGCTGCCGGCCGACCTCGTACGCCGGGCCGGCGGCCTGATGCGTGAACTCTGCGCCTCGGCACCCGGGCGGGTGGTGCTGCACGGCGACCTGCACCACGACAACATCCTGTGTGCGGAGCGCGAGCCGTGGCTGGCGATCGACCCGCACGGGGTGGTCGGCGATCCGGGGTTCGAGATCGGTGCGCTGCTCTACAACCCGGAGCCGGAGGACCGGGATCCGGCGCTGACCGCGCTGGTCCCGGCGCGGGTCGAGCAGCTCGCCGACCTGCTGGCGATGCCGATCGACCGGGTCGTCGGCTGGGGCTTCGTGATGGCGGTGCTCTCGGACGTCTGGACGGCGGAGGACTGGACCCCGGGCGCCCGGTCACCGGCGAGCCGTGCCCTGGACGTCGCCCGCCTGCTGCTGCCTCGGCTGGGCTGACGGTCCTGGCGGCTCGGTGCTGGGTGCCAGGAGACCACGCTCGGGACTCAGGGCTGGACGGGCTCGCCGTGCCGGCTCCGGCGGGCAGGGTCGGTGGTGCCCTGAAGTTCGGTGGTGCCCTGAAGTTCGGTGGTGCCCTGGAGTTCGGTGGTGCCCTGGAGCAGGGAGTCGCACCACTGCCGGTGCAGGGTCGCGTAGCGGCCACCCCGGGCGACGAGCAGCTCCGGCGGCCCGTCTTCGACCACCCGGCCGCCGTCGAGCACCAGCACCCGGTCGGCGATCTCCACGGTGGAGAGCCGGTGCGCGATGACGATCGCGGTCCGGTCGGCCAGGATGGTCCGCAGTGCCCGCTGCACCAGCCGCTCGCTCGGGATGTCCAGCGACGAGGTGGCCTCGTCGAGGATCAGCACCGCCGGGTCGGCCAGGAATGCGCGGGCGAAGGCGACGAGCTGCCGCTGCCCGGCGGAGAGCCGCCCCCCGCGCCGGTGTACGTCGGTCGCGTAGCCGGCGGGCAGCGCGGCGATGAAGTCGTGCGCCCCGATCGCCTGCGCCGCAGCCATCACGGCGGCGTCGTCCGCGTCCGGCCGGCCGAACCGGATGTTCTCCGCCACCGAGCCGGTGAAGAGGTGGTTCTCCTGGGTGACCATGACGACCGCGCGACGCAGTTCGGCGTCGGCGATGTCGCGTAGGTCGACGCCGTCGAGGGCGACGGTGCCCCGGGTCGGGTCGTAGAACCGGGCCACCAGCTTCGCCACCGTCGACTTGCCGGCCCCGGTCGCGCCGACCAGCGCCACGGTCTGGCCGGCCGGGATCGACAGGGTCAGCTCCGGCAGCACGGGGGTGCCGGAGCGGTAGCCGAAGGCCACCGCCCGCAGGTCGACGGCGCCTCGGACCGGGCCGGCCGGCAGCGTCCGGGGTCGGACCGGTTCCGGTACCCCCGGACGCTCGTCGAGCACCCCGGCCAGCTTCTCGAGCGCCGCGGTGGCGGACTGGAGTGCGTTGTAGAACTGGCTCAGCTCCTGCATCGGCTCGAAGAAGCGGCGCAGGTAGAGCAGGAACGCGGCGAGTACGCCGATCTCGGCGTGCCCGTCCAGCACGCGCATCCCGCCGTAGGCCAGCACCACCGCGATGGTGACGTTGCCGATCACCTTGATGCCCGGGGAGTAGGTGGAGATCAGCCGGAACGCCCGCAGGTTGGCCCGCCGGTGGTCGTCGTTGAGGGCGGTGAAGATCTGCTGGTTGCGCGGCTCGCGGCGGAACGCCTGTACGGCCCGGATCCCGCCGAGCGACTCGACGAAGTGGATGATCAGCACTGCGACGGTCTCCCGGGTGCGCCGGTAGGCGTACGCGGAGGCGCGGGCGAACCAGCGGGAGAGCCAGAACAGGAACGGGAAGGCGAGCAGGGTGACGGCGGCCAGCGGCGGATCCAACCAGAGCAGTACGCCGGCCACCGAGACGATGGAGAGCACGGCGAGCACGAGGTCGTCGATGCCGCCGTCGACCAGTTCGGCTATCGAGTCCATGTCGCTGGTCAGCCGGGCCACCAGCCGGCCCGAGGTGTATCTCTCGTGGAAGCTGACCGACAGGCGTAGGAAGTGGTCGTAGACCCGGCGGCGCAGGTCGAGCAGGATGGCCTGGCCGATCCGGGTGGAGAGGGTCAGGAAGCCGCGCTTGCCGGCGTACTCGGCGGCGGCGGCGAGCGCGAATGCGGCCGCCACGGCGACCAGCGGACCGGCGTCGCCGGCCCGGAGCGGTCCGATGGCCCGGTCGATGCCGAGCATCACCAGGTACGGCCCGGCCATCCCGGCCGCGTTCTGGAGCAGCAGCAGGGCCACCGCCACACCGATCAGCCGACGGTGCGGCCGGATCAGCGAGCGGAGCAGGGCGCGGCTGCGGGAGCGCAGCCGGGCGAGCCCCTGCACGGTGCCGGTCTCGGCGGCGGTACGGTCCGCCTCCGGGTCGGCGGCGGTCCCCCGCCATCGGGCCAGATCCGGGCCGACCGTCGCGTGGTCGGGTGAGCCGCCTGCCGTCATGACCGGACGAGCCCTCGGCCGCCGGCCAGCTCGGCCGCATCCTCCGCGTCGGCCGCACCGGTGGCCGTGGCGGACTTCATGACGCCCACGGGCTCCATGACACCCACGGGCTCCATGTCCTCGGCGGGCCCGGTCTCCTCGGCCTCGGCGGCGAGGACCGACCGGTACGCGGGCACGTCGCGGAGCAGTTCGGCGTGGGTGCCGACGGCGGCGATCCGCCCGTCGGCGAGCAGCGCCACCCGGTCCGCGAGGGCGACGGTCGACGGCCGGTGCACCACCACGAGCGCGGTGGTGTCCCGGAGCACCCGGGCCAGCGCCCGTTCGACAAGCGCCTCGGTCTGCACGTCCAGCGCAGACAGCGGGTCGTCGAGCACCAGCACCCCGGGCCGGCCGAGCACCGCCCGGGCCAGCGCCAGCCGCTGCCGCTGCCCGCCGGAGAGGGAGAGGCCCTGCTCGCCGATCCGGGTGTCGAGGCCCCACGGCAGGTCGTACACGAAATCGGCCTGTGCCACGGCGAGCGCCGCGCGTACCTCGTCGTCGTCGGCGTCCGCCCGGCCGAGGGTGAGGTTTTCCCTGACGGACATCGAGAAGAGCGTGGGTTCCTCGAAGGCGACCCCGACCCGGCTCCGGAGCGAGTCGAGGCGGATGTCCCGGATATCCCGCCCGTCCAGGGTGATCCGGCCGGCGGTGACGTCGTGCAGGCGCGGCACCAGCGACAGCAGGGTGGTCTTGCCACAGCCGGTGGCGCCGACGATGGCCACCGTCTCGCCGGGCTCCACCTCGAGGTCGACCCCGCGCAGCACCGGCGGACCCTGCGGATAGCCGAAGCAGACCCCGTCGAAGCGGAGCGCACCGCTCCGGCCGGCGCTGCCGGCCGGAGTCAGGGCCACCGCGCCGGGCCGGTCGACGACCGCCGGGCGGGTGTCGAGCACCTCGAAGATGCGATCGGAGGCCGTCATCGCCTCCTGGGCGTTGGCGATGATCCAGGCGAGTGACTCGATCGGCCAGATGAGCATCAGTTGCAGGCTGACGAAGGCGACCAGTTCGCCGATGCTGAGCGAGCCCTCCGCGACGGCCACCGCGCCGGCGACCAGCACCGCGCCGAGGATCAGGTTCGGCACCAGGTCGAACTGGGCGGAGGTGCGGGCGAGCAGCCGGCCCTTGCCGGTGGCGGTGTCGTGCAGCGTACGGGTGCCGGCCGCGAACCGGCGGGTCATCTCCGGCCGCCGGCCGAACGCCCTGATGGTGCGCACGCCCTGCGCGGACTCCTCGATCAGCGTGGCCAGGTCGCCCTGCTCGTCCTGGAGCCGTCGCGCCGCGAGCAGGTACGCCCGGGTGAACCGCCGGCTCGCCAGGAAGAGCGGCACCGCGCCCGCCGCGACCAGCAGGCCGAGGCCGGGGTGCAGCACGATCAGCAGGGTCACCACCGCGAGGTAGGTGGTGACGTTGACGACGAGGAAGAGCAGACCGAAGGAGAGGAAGCGCCGGATCACCGACAGGTCGCTGGTCACCCGGGACAGCAACTGGCCGGACTGCCAGCGGTCGTGGAAGCCGATGTGCAGACGTTGCAGGTGGGCGTAGATCTCGTCCCGGATGGTGGCCTCCATCCCCACCGCCGAGGAGGACTGGGTCCACCGCCGGATGAAGATCAACGCGGCTTCGGCGAGGCCGAGCAGCAGCGCCAGCCCGCCCAACCGGAGCAGCCCGCTGGGGTCGCGGTCCGCGATCGGGCCGTCCACCGCCCGCTGCACCACCAGCGGTACGCAGATGCCCGCCCCGGTCGCCGCGAACGCCGCGAGGAGCAGCCAGACCAGTTGTCCACGGTATGGCCGGAGGTAGCGCCGGAGCCGCCAGAGGTTGCGGGGCAGCGGGTTGCGGGGCAAGGAGTTGCGGGGCAGCGTGCCGCCGGGCAGCCGGATCGGCCGCCCGGCAACGCGTCGGACGGGCCGCGACAGGCTGCGTGGCGGACGCACCCGCAACCGGGCGGCCAGTCGGAGCCCCGGGCGGTCCCGGACCGTGGGCTCGTCGTCACGATCCGGCACCATCCCCTGACGGTATCGGCAAATACCGGCGACGACTGAGTCGTGTTGTTGTCACCTGCCGCCGCCCGTCGCCCTCACCTGCCGGACCGCCGCTGACCCGCTGATCAGCACCCGTAATCGCCTGGTCAGCACCCGTAATCGCCTGATCAGTGGTCGTGGTCGCTTGGTCAGTGGTCGTGGTCGTGGCGTCGGTCCTGGTGGTGGTGACGGCGGCGTGCCGCCAGCCGCTCGGCCTGCACCCCGAGGCGCGCGGTGTCGAAGCCGGGCGGCGCCGGTGCGGCCAGTACCAGCGCGCGGAGCAGTCCGGCGTACCGATCGCCGAGCCGGGTGCGGGCCGCGTCCAGTCCGCCCGCTGGCCCCGGGGCCGGGGCGGGGGCCGGGGCGGGGGCAAGGGTGCGCGGGTGCGCGGCAGAGCCGTCCTCGACCACCCGCCGGATCCGGGCGAGGGTGTCGGCGAGTACCTGGTCGCGGGGATAGTCCCCGTCCCACTCCAGCAGCACCCCGGGTGGCCGGGCCAGCGCGCACAGCTCGGCGAGCAGCCGGTAGATCTCCTCCGACGGCGCCCGGGTGTGCGTGTCGTGCCAGATGCCGTCCCGCGAGTATCCGCCCGCCACGTGCACGTACGCCAGGGCGTCCGCCGGGAGCGCGGCCAGGGTCCTGAGCGGATCGGCCGCCTGGTTGTGCCGGTTGGTGTGCAGGTTGGCCACGTCGACGAGCAGCCGTACGCCGGTCCGGCCGACCAACTCGGCCAGGAACTCGCCTTCGGTGAGTTCGTCGTCGGGCCACCCGAACAGCGCCGCCACGTTCTCCAACGCCAGCGGTACCGGCAGCGCCGCCTGGGCGAGCCGGACGTTCGCCACCAGCACCTCCAGGCAGTCCCGGGTGCGGGGCACCGGCAGCAGGTGTTCTGCCTCGACCCCGGCCGCCCGGACCACCGCGACATGCTCGCTGACCAGCGGCGATCCCAGCATCTCGGCACAGGCGGCCAGGTGG
Organism: Plantactinospora sp. WMMC1484; assembly: GCF_049315195.1. Taxonomy (NCBI): domain Bacteria; kingdom Bacillati; phylum Actinomycetota; class Actinomycetes; order Micromonosporales; family Micromonosporaceae; genus Plantactinospora; species Plantactinospora sp. WMMC1484. The sequence continues at coordinate 195,178 of NZ_CP186055.1, read as the reverse complement.
GCGAGCCGGTCCCGCCCGGGTGGCTCCGCGCCGCCGAGGCCGAGGCCCACGCCGTGCGGCACGACGGGTACGCCCCGGGCGTGCAGCAGCCGGAGCGATTCCGGCAGCCGGGGCGGGTGCAACCGCTCGGCGATCACCTCGACGAAGTCGACCCCCGGCAGTCGCTCCACGGTGAGGTCGATCTCGGGTCGCCAGCCGATCCCGATGCCCAACATCCTCGTCGACCTCCCTGCTCCCGCCCGCACGCCAGCCTGCCCGGGTTCAGCCGCCGCAGCCGCAGCCGCCACCGCACCCGCCGCACCCGGCGCCGGTGCCACTGCCCTCGGGCGCGGGTGGGCGGAGCGCGTTCTCGATGGTGGAATCGCCGAGCGTGACCAGCCCGCCGAGCGCCACGGCGAGCGCGACCGGCACGAGGGCGCGGCGCCGCTGCGGACCACGGCGGATCTCGTCGGACCTCCGCAGCAGGGCGTCCCGGAGCGCCGGGGCGACGCGGTGGGACGGAAACTTCTCGCCACGCCAGCCGCCGCGATCACCGATCTCCTCAAGCGCCAGCCGGCCATCCAGGTAGGTGTTGATGCCGAGCCCGCCGACGACCGTACCGAGCAGGGCCGCGCCGAGGGCGGGCCACGCGTCGACCGGAAAGGAGACCACCGCCAGCAGCCACGGGAGGACGATGGCGGCGATCGACGCGGTGAGCAGCGCGGCGAGCCGCCTGCTGGTCGGCGCGACGGCGTCCTCCGGGGTCAGCATGCCGAGGCGTTCCAACCGCCGGTGGATGTCGAGCACCTCGGGCGTGTGCCGGAGCGCCGACCGCAGGTCTGACGCGGACCGCGCCGGCTGCGATCCGGTCGCGAGGCGGTCCACTATGGCCTGTTCCAGCGGCTTGGACGGGCGTGGCTCGCCGCTGACGGCGCTGACCACCCCCTCCCGGGAGATCCGTACCGACCGTCTGCGGTGCAGTGCGACGAGCGCCGTGTCGACGGCATGCCCGGAACCGCCCATCAGATAGGCCATCTCGTACGGGCCGAGATCGGCGAGGGGATCTCCGGTGGATGCCGGTCGCCACTGCCGTCGCCGGACCTGCGGCAGCCATCCGTGCAGTGCTTCCCGGGCCCGGTGCCGGGCCCAGACGACGAGGCCGGCGGGAACGATCGCTACCAGGGTGAGCAGCAGGGTCATGGTGGCTCCCGGCGAGATGGACCGACCGATCGGTCCGTGCCGGGACTCTGCTGTCTCGGGGACCGGCGCGGCGCCTGATCGGTGGACGTCAGTATATTTCGCCGTGTCACCCGCGCCACGTCACGCGTAACCCGTGACCGGGCGCGCGGGCACACCCGGTCGTGGCGCGCGCCGGCGCGGGCACCCACGGCGCGTATCGGCGCGGCGCCGTCCCGGCGGGCGCCGGCCTAACGGGCGGCGGCGCGCGCCTCGTCCCGGCCGGGGTCCGACCGGCGTTCGTGCGCGATCAGCCAGGTCTTCACCGGCAGCCCCCACCGGTAGCCGCCGAGGCCGCCGTCCGTGCGCAGCACCCGGTGGCAGGGTACGAAGAGTGCCGCCGCGTTCTGCGCACAGGCCATCGCGGCTGCCCGGACCGCCCGGGGCCGGCCGGAAAGCTCGGCGAACTCGGTGTAGGTGATCGGCTCTCCCGGCTTCACCTGCCGCAACGTCTCCCAGGCGTGCGCGAGGAACGCGCCGTCGGTGTGTTGCCGGACCGGCACCGCGTCGATCGCGGCAAGGTCGCCGTCCAAATAGGAGTGGACGGCCGAGGTGATCGGGCCGAGATCGGTCCGGTCCCGCACCGGGCCGCGTAACCGGGGGTGCACCAGGGCGAGCAGCTCGGCGCTCTCCGTGGTGAAGCCGGCCGCGTACACCATCCCGTCCGGGTCGGCGAGCACGGTCAGCGGGCCGGTCGGTGTCTCGATCCGGCTGCTCAACATCTCGTTCACTGCGTTCTCCATCGTTCAGCTCACGCTCTCCATAGTCTGGTCACCGCATACGACCGCCAGGGCTGCCAGCGGCCGGCGTACGCGTCGAGACCGGCCGGGTCGTCCGGCAGGCCGAGGGTTGCCGCGCCGCGGCGTACGCCGAGGTCGGTGGGGAGGAAGACGTCGGGGTCGCCGAGCGCCCGGATCGCGACGTAGCCGGCGGTCCAGGCTCCGATCCCGGGCAGCCGGGTGAGCCGCTCGACCAGCTCCGCCCGGTCCGCGCCGGGGTCGAGATCGAGACCACCGGCGGCGACCGCCTCGGCCAGGGCCCGGATCGTGGTACGCCGGGCGGCCGGCATGCCGAACGCCGTGTCCGGCAGCGCCAGCACCTCCTCGGCGGAGGGGAACGGCCGGGTGCCGCGCCCCTGCTCGACCCCGCCGAGGGACGACTCGGCCTCGCCGGGGGAGGAGGAGCCGTCCGCATGCGCCCGTGCGGCGGTCGCCGGACCGGCGGCGGCGACGAGTCGGGCCAGCACGGTGCGGGCGCCGGCGACCGAGACCTGCTGGCCGACGACGGCCCGGACAGCCATCTCGAAGCCGTCCACCGCACGCGGCACCCGGATCCCCGGCTCCTTCGCCACCGCGTCGGCGAACGCCGGATCGGCGCCCAGCACCGCGTCGACCGCCTCGGGGTCGGCGTCCAGGTCGAAGAGCCGGCGGCAGCGGGCGACCGCCGGGGCCAGGTCGCGCAGGTCCGCCAGCCGGAGAGTGGCGGCAACGTATCCGGGCACCGGCGTCATGGTGATCTCGGCCGGTCCGTGCGGCAGCCGCAGGCCACGGCGGTACGACCCGGCCTCGACCCGCTCGACGCCCGGGACCGCCCGCAGGGCGAGGAAGTCGAGCAGCGCCTCGGCGTGCAACGGCGCCCGGTAGGCGAGCCGCAGCGCAATCGTCCCCGCTGTGCTGTTCGTCCTCTGCATGTTGTTCGTCCCGGCGCTGCCGTTGGTTTCCGCCGTGCCGGTGCCGGCGGGGCCGGGCGGCGGGGCGGCGGGGTCCACCGGTCCGGCCGGCCGGCTGCCCGAGCGGCGGGGTCGGGTGCCGGTCGAGCGGCCGGCGGTCTCGCGCAGTTGGGACGGTGCCACCGCGTACACCTCGCGGATCGTGTCGTTGAACTGCCGCACGCTGCCGAAGCCGGCGGCGAACGCGATCTCGGCCAGGCCGAGGTCGGTGGTCTCGATCAGGATCCGGGCGGTCTGCGCGCGCTGGGCCCGGGCCAGCGCGAGCGGCCCGGCGCCCACCTCGGCGACGAGCATCCGGTTGAGGTGCCGCTCGGTGTAGCCGAGCCGGCCGGCGAGTCCCGGCACACCCTCCCGGTCGACCACCCCGTCCCCGATCAGCCGCATCGCCCGGCCGACGACGTCGGCCCGGACGTTCCAGGCGGGCGATCCGGGTGCGGCGTCGGGCCGGCAGCGCCGGCAGGCGCGAAGCCCGGCCCGCTGTGCGGCGGCGGAGGAGGGAAAGAACCGGACGTTCTCCCGCTTGGGGGTCGTCGCCGGACAGGACGGCCGGCAGTAGATGCCGGTGGTGGTGACGCCGGTGTAGAACCAGCCGTCAAAGCGCTGGTCCCGGCTGTCGACCGCCCGGTAGCACCGTTCGAAGTCCAGCTCCATGCCCTCGATGGTGCCGCGTGGCGGCCCCGTTGACTCGCGGAAATCGGACCTGGCTGTACGGGTCTCGCCCGTCGCGGCGGCGGTCGGGGTGCGTCCGTAGACTTCACCCCGGGCCGGGCCGGTGGGGTACACCGGATCGCGGGAGGCTACGAGAGAGGCAGTCGCGTTCGCATGACTTCACTGACCATCGGCATCGTCGGCCTGCCCAACGTCGGCAAGAGCACCCTGTTCAACGCGCTCACCAAGAACGACGTGCTGGCCGCGAACTACCCGTTCGCCACCATCGAGCCGAACGTCGGGGTGGTCGGCCTGCCGGACGAACGGCTGGGCAGGCTCGCCCAGATCCACGGCTCGCAGAAGATCATCCCTGCGCCGGTCTCCTTCGTCGACATCGCCGGATTGGTCCGGGGCGCGTCGAAGGGGCAGGGTCGGGGTAACGCGTTCCTGGCCAACATCCGGGACGCCGCCGCGATCTGTCAGGTCGTGCGGGTCTTCTCCGACCCGAACGTCGTGCACGTCGACGGCAAGGTCTCGCCCGGCGACGACATCGAGACGATCAACACCGAACTGATCCTGGCCGACCTCCAGACCATCGAGAAGGCCCTGCCCCGGCTGGAGAAGGAGGCGAAGGTCCGCAAGGACCGGGCCGCCGCCGTCACCGCCGCGAAGAAGGCGGCCGAGCTGCTCGACACCGGGGTCACCCTCTACACGGGCGCGGCGAACGCCGGGATCGAGGTGGCCGAGCTGCGCGAGCTGCACCTGCTGACCACCAAGCCCTTCCTGTACGTCTTCAACGTCGACGAGGCGGAGCTGGGCAATGCGGATCTGCTGGACGAGCTGCGCCAGCTTGTCGCGCCGGCCGAGGCGATCTTCATGGACGCGAAGGTCGAGTCGGAGCTGACCGACCTGCCCCCGGACGAGGCCCGGGAGCTGCTGGAGTCGATCGGGCAGTCCGAGCCCGGCCTCGACCAGCTCATCCGGGTGGGCTTCCGCACGCTGGGGCTGCAGACGTACCTGACGGCCGGGCCGAAGGAGGCGCGGGCCTGGACCATCCCGGTCGGGGCGACCGCGCCGGAGGCCGCCGGTGTGATCCACTCGGACTTCCAGCGCGGCTTCATCAAGGCGGAGGTCGTCTCCTACGACGACCTGGTCGCCGCCGGCTCGATGGCGGCGGCCAAGGCCGCCGGCCGGGTCCGGATCGAGGGCAAGGACTACGTCATGCAGGACGGCGACGTGGTCGAGTTCAGGTTCAACGTCTGATTCCGCTCCACACCTCCGATGTCGACGACATGGTCAAGCTGTGCGGGCAGCGGATCCGGGCCATCGGGCTGTAGGCCGGTAGGCGGGGCCTCCAGCGGCCGAAGATCCGGTTCCGGGCAACCTCCGTCGAGGCACATCGCGTTCCTGCGTCAGGTACTCGACGAGGAGGTAACCAATGCGCCGACTGTTCGGTGCCGTCGTGGCGGGCGTCCTGATCGCCCTCACGCTCGGCGCACCCGCACGGGCCGCCAGGCCGGGCGGTTCCGGCTGGGTGCACGTGCCCAGCCCGCCGTTCGACTACCCGGCCGGACTGACCTGTGATTTCGGTGTGCACGGCGAGCCCATTGTGGACAAGGTGTACTACCGGACCCTCACCACCACACCGGACGGTACGGCCCGGACCGAGGCCGCCGTCGGGCCGCTGGTCTACCGGCTGACCAACGTCTCCACCGGGGCGACCGTCGAGGGCGACGCGAGCTCGAGCAGTCTGATCACCCACCACGACGACGGGGCGCTGACCTATCGGCTCCACGGCCCGCTCCTGCTCGGCATCCGTGAGGGCCGCAGCAACCTGCCCGGCGGCCTCTACGTCGTCGACGGCGTCGCCTGGCGCCTCGACATCAGCGCCGACAACTTCCGCACGATCTCCGGCGCCTACCGGATCGCCCAGGACGTCTGCGCCGATCTCAGCTAGTCGCCGTCACCGGCCGCGGAGAGCGCGCGTCTCGCGGCACGCTCTCCGGGGCCGGCCGATGCGGCTCAGGCGGTCTGGGCGGCGGCCAGCCCTTCGGCGATCGTGTCCGCGATCGGGGTCGTCGGGCGGCCGGCGAGCCGGGACAGGTCGCCGGGCGTGCCGGCGAGCCGGCCGCGGCTGATCGCGTCGTCCACGTCGACCAGCACCTCGGCAAAGGGCGCCGGCACGCCGAAGCCGATCAGCATCGCCGCCCGTTCGGCCGGGTCGATCGACCTGTGCACGATCGTGCGGCCGCTCTGCCGGGACACCTCCTCGGCGAACTCCTCGAACGTCCACGCCGTGTCGCCGCTCAGCTCGTACGCCCGGCCGAGGTGCCCGTCCTCGCGCAGCACGGCGGCGGCCGCCGCCGCATAGTCGGCACGGGTGGCGGTGGCGATCCGGCTCCCCGGGGCGACGTTGGTGACGATGGCTCCCTGCGCCAGGATGCCCGGGATCTCGTTGACGGCGTACATCTCCGAATACCAGTTGTTGCGCAGGAACGTGTGGGGCAGGCCCGAGGCGACGATCAACCGCTCGGTCTCCCGGTGGTCGTCGGCGAGCCGGAAGTCGGCCGCCGGCCCGCCGAAGACGCTGACGTAGCCCAGCTGGGCGACGCCGGCGTCCCGGGCCGCGTCGATCACCGCGGCGTGCTGCGGCACGCGCCGGCCGGCGTCGGTGGCGGAGATCAGCAGTACCCGGTCCTCGGGTCGGAACGCCCCGGCGAAGCTCTCCGGCTCGTCGTAGTCGGCGACGTGCAGCCCGATGCCCTGGGCCACCAGGTCGGCGGCCTTCTCCTTGCTGCGCGCGACCGCCGTGATCCCGCCCGCCGGTACGCCGGCACCGAGCAGGTCCGCGATGATCAAGCGGCCGAGCTGGCCGGTGGCCCCGGTGATGACGATGCTCATCGAGTGCTTCCTCCGTTGGTGACACGGTTGCCGTCATGGCATATGCCCAGCTCCTGGGCTCGTAGCTAACTTTATCTCCAGTACCTATCTGGCGGGGAGTACGCACTTCTGGGTAAGGTACTGGTGTGAGTGTCAGTGCAGCGTCCGGATCCCGGATCTCGACCGGAGCGGGTGCGGGCGCACCCCTGCCCGACGTCAACCGCGCGGACTGTCCCTCCCGGGGCGTGCTCGAACACGTCACGAGCCGCTGGGGTGTGCTGGTGCTCTCCGCACTCCTGCACCGCTCCTACCGTTTCAGTGAGCTGCGTCGGCACGTCGGAGGGGTGAGCGAGAAGATGCTCGCGCAGACCCTGCAGACCCTGGAGCGCGACGGCTTCGTGCACCGCGCAGCCAGGCCGGTGATCCCGCCCCGGGTGGACTACTCGCTGACGCCGCTCGGCCGGGAGGTCGCCGAGCAGGTGTCGGGGCTGGCCCGCTGGGTCGAGGGCCGGCTCGACGACGTCCTCACGGCGCGTCAGGCGTACGACGGGGCACGCGACTGACGGTTCGGTGCCCGACCGGCGGTCACGAGATGTAGTGCAGGATCACGTTGTGCACGTGGTGGCTCTTCTGGTCGCCCCGGAACTCGACCTCGTAGGTGTGGGTGCCGACGTTGATCGCGATGGCCCCGGTGGAGAAGAACGAGCCGCCCCAGGACTTGTTGCTGACCACGCTCACGCTGGTGATTTTCGAGTACGGGATGCTGGTGATCGCGAACTTCTTGCCGATGAAGGACTTGTCCTGGATGATCACACGCCGGTCGGTCAGGCCGATGAATCCGGTGCCGGCGCCGATGGCGTCGTAGACGGCGATGACCTGCTCTCCGTCGAGGAGGCCGCTCTCGATCTGCTTGAGCTGCTCGCGACGGTCATAGGTGACGTTGGCCATGATCCGAGGGTAGAAGGGCTCCGCCAGCGGAGCCCGGTCCAGCAGCACCGCCGGCGGCCGGTCTCGGTCCGGCGAAGCTCAGTTCGGAGCGGCGGTAACGGCGCGGTAGACATCCTCGATACGGGCGGCGAGGGTTACCTCGCCCTCCGTGATCGCGCTGTCGTCACGGGGGCCAATCCTGATCTGGGTATAGCCGTCCAGCCGGCGGATCTCGGGGCGGAGGTGCAACGCGTCCGCGATGATCTTTATCCGCTCGGTGAGCGCCGCGTGCTGCGTGTCGTCGAGGATGAGGGTTCTCTTGATCTGCTGACCCTCGCGGGTCCAGTCGCCCAGTAGGGTGAGTGCGTCGCTCAGGTAGTCGCGGTCCATCCGGCCACCCCACAGAGCGCGCATCGCCAAACCTCCCAGGCGTCGTTGCCGGCTTGTGGCCAAATCGTCGCCATCCCGTGTCTTGGTCGGTGCTCCCTAGTCTGTCTCCGGCCGGCGGGTGTGTCCACGTCCACCCTTCCGTCTTCTATTGGCCGGTGGGGCCGGCTCAGCTACCCGAAAACCCGATTGATCTGGCACGCTGGACCCTCGTGCGGACCGATAGGGCGAACGGTAACGACCGTGATGGGGCGACTGGGGGGTTTTCCGGGCCCCGTGGCCGGGCGCCGAAGGTCGTGGTGGGTGCCGCCATCGTCGCCGCCGGAAGGGTGTTGGCCTGTGCGCGATCTCACCCTCCGGAGGCCGCCGGCCGGTGGGAGTTTCCGGGCGGCAAGGTCGAATCCGGCGAGTCGGAGGTGGCGGCACTGGTCCGGGAGTGCGCCGAGGAGCTGGGCGTACGCGTCGAGATCGGCGAGCGGATCGGCCGGGACGTCCCGATGGGGCATGGCAGCTCGGTGCTGCGGGTCTATCTCGCCCGGCTCGTCGCCGGCGAGCCACAGCCGCTGGAACATGCCGAGCTCCGCTGGCTGAGCCCGGAGGAGCTGGACAGCGTGCCGTGGCTGCCGGCCGACGAGCCGATCGTGGCCGCGCTGCGTCCCGTGCTGACCGTGCGGCGGCCGTCTTGACCGTCCTGCTGCCGAGGAGAGGGCAAAGGCCGGCAGCCGCACGTGCGGGTCGGGATCGCCGTCCGGCAACCCCGACCCGCAACACGACACGGACGGCTCAGTCGTCGTTCTGAGGCTGCTTCGGGTGGCTGTAGTTGAGGCCCTCGGCCGGCAGCGGGAACGTCACGTCCTCGCCGAACGGCGACGGTGCGGCCGCCCGGTCGAAGGTGAACTCGCTGATCGGCAGCCGGCCCCGGGAATCCACCGGTGGCGCCGTGGGGTGCGGGACCTGGCGGCCCCAGTGCACGCCGTGCTCCGCGCCGGCCTCGGCCTCCGGCTCGTGCGATCCGCCCGCGGTCGAGTGCACCCTGCCCAGCTCATCGGGGTCGCGCGGGGGCTGGGCCGCTGCGGCCCCGTCCTGCTGCTGCCCACGACGGAAGATCTTGCTACCCAGCCACACAACTGGATCGTACCGCCGGTCGACCACGCGTTCCTTCATTGGGATGATCGCGTTGTCGGTGATCTTGATGTGCTCCGGGCAGACCTCGGTGCAGCACTTGGTGATGTTGCAGTAGCCGAGCCCCTGCGACGCCTGGGCGTACTCCTTGCGGTCGGTCTTCGTGTCCAGCGGATGCATGTCCAGCTCGGCGGCGCGGATGAAGTAGCGCGGCCCGGAGAAGGCCGGCTTGTTCTCCTCGTGGTCCCGCACCACGTGGCAGGTGTTCTGGCACAGGAAGCACTCGATGCACTTCCGGAACTCCTGCGACCGCCCGACGTCGAGCTGCTGCATCCGGTACTCGCCCGGCGCCAGCTCCTCCGGCGGGGCGAAGGCCGGCGTCTCCCGCGCCTTGGCGTAGTTGTAGGAGACGTCCGTGACCAGGTCCCGGATGATCGGGAAGGTACGCAGCGGCGTGACCGTGATCGTCTCGTTCTCCTCGAACGTGGACATCCGGGTCATGCAGCCCAGCCGGGGCATGCCGTTGATCTCCATCGAGCAGGAGCCGCACTTGCCGGCCTTGCAGTTCCACCGGCAGGCCAGGTCCGGCGCCTCGGTCGCCTGCAACCGGTGGATGACGTCGAGGACCACCTCACCCTCGTTCACCTGCACCTGGTAGTCGGTCAGCTCACCGCCGGACTCGTCGCCCCGCCAGACCCTGAAGTGCCGGGTCGTGCCGGCCTTGCCGGTCGTGGCGCCCGTGGTGCCCGGCGCGTCCTGTGTCGCCATTACTTGGCCGCCTCCTCAGCGTGCGCCTCTGCGGTGAGGGCGTCGAAGTCCGCCAGCTCCTCGTCGGTCAGGTACTTGGCCAGCTCGGCGCGGTCGAAGAGCTGGATCAGCTCGGCCCGGATCTTCGGCAGCGGCTTCTGCTCCAGCCGCACCTTGTCGCCGTCGAGCGAGCAGACCAGGTTGACCGTGCGCCACTGCGGCGCCATCGTCGGGAAGTCCTCCCGGGTGTGGCCGCCCCGGGACTCCTCGCGCTCCAGCGCGGCCCGCGCGGTGCACTCCGAGACCACCAGCATGTTGCGCAGGTCGAGCGCCAGGTGCCAGCCGGGGTTGTAGCGACGGCCGCCGGCCACCGCCACCCGGGTCACCCGGTCGCGCAGGTCGGCGAGCTTGACGAGCGACTCCTCCAGCTCACCCTTGCGCCGGATGATGCCGACCAGGTCGCCCATCACCGCCTGGAGGTCCTGCTGCAACGTGTACGGGTTTTCCCCGCCCTCGCGCTCCAGCGGGGCCAGCGCCCGGTCCACCGCGGCCTCCACGTCCGCCGCCGCCACCTTGGGACGGGCGGGCAGCGCCGCCGCGTACGCCGAGGCGTGCTCGCCGGCCCGCTTGCCGAAGACCAGCAGGTCCGACAGGGAGTTGCCGCCGAGCCGGTTGGAGCCGTGCATACCGCCGGAGACCTCACCGGCGGCGAAGAGCCCCTGCACGTGCCCGGCCGCCGCACCGCTGTCCGGGTCGACCTCGACGCCACCCATCACGTAGTGGCAGGTCGGGCCGACCTCCATCGGCTCGGCGGTGATGTCGACGTCGGCCAGCTCCTTGAACTGGTGGTACATCGAGGGAAGCCGGCGACGGATCTCCTCCGCCGGCAGTCGGCTGGCGATGTCCAGGTAGACGCCGCCGGCCGGCGTACCGCGACCGGCCTTCACCTCGGCGTTGATCGCGCGGGCGACCTCGTCCCGGGGCAGCAGCTCCGGCGGGCGCCGGTTGTTGTCCGGGTCGGTGTACCAGCGGTCCGCCTCCTCCTCGGTCTCCGCGTACTGCTTGCGGAAGACGTCGGGGACGTAGTCGAACATGAACCGCTTGCCCTCGGAGTTCTTCAGCACCCCGCCGTCGCCCCGGACCGACTCGGTGACCAGGATGCCCTTCACCGAGGGCGGCCAGACCATGCCGGTCGGGTGGAACTGGAGGAACTCCATGTTGATCAGCGTGGCGCCGGCCCGCAGCGCGAGCGCGTGCCCGTCCCCGGTGTACTCCCAGGAGTTCGAGGTCACCTTGTAGGAACGGCCGACCCCGCCGGTCGCCAGCACCACCGCCGGGGCCTCGAAGAGGACGAACTCGCCGGACTCCCGGTAGTAGCCGAAGGCACCGGCGACCCGGTCGCCGTCGAGCAGCAGCTCGGTGATGGTGGTCTCGGCGAAGACCTTGATCCGGGCGTCGTAGTCGCCGTGCGCCTTCTTGTCCTCCTGCTGCAACGAGACGATCTTCTGTTGCAGGGTGCGGATCAGTTCCAGCCCGGTCCGGTCGCCGACGTGCGCGAGGCGCGGGTACTCGTGGCCGCCGAAGTTGCGCTGCGAGATCTTGCCGTCCCTGGTGCGGTCGAAGAGCGCACCGTACGTCTCCAGCTCCCAGATCCGCTGCGGCGACTCCTTGGCGTGCAGCTCGGCCATCCGGAAGTTGTTGAGGAACTTGCCGCCCCGCATGGTGTCCCGGAAGTGCACCTGCCAGTTGTCCCGGGGGTTCACGTTCCCCATCGCGGCGGCGGCACCGCCCTCGGCCATCACGGTGTGCGCCTTGCCGAAGAGCGACTTCGAGATGATCGCGGTCCGTTTGCCGGCGAGCCGGGCCTCGATCGCCGCCCGGAGGCCGGCGCCACCGGCACCGATGACGACGACGTCGTAGTGGTGTCGTTCGATTCGGGTAGTCATGTCAGAGGCCCTTTAGTTGATGAACCGCAGGTCGTCGAACCAGCCGGCGGAGAGTGCCATGACGTAGAAGTCGGTGAGCGCCAGCGTGCCCAGGGTGATCCAGGCGAGCTGCATGTGCCGGACGTTGAGCTTGGAGACGAACGTCCAGAACCGGTAGCGCACCGGATGCGCGGAGAAGTGCTTGAGCCGGCCGCCCGCGATGTGTCGGCAGGAGTGGCAGGAGAGCGTGTACGCCCAGAGCATCACGACGTTGCCGAGCAGGACCAGGTTGCCGAGGCCGAAACCGAAGCCCTCCGGGCTGTGGAAGGCGAGGATCGCGTCGTAGCTGTTGATCAGCGAGATGATCACGGCGGCGTAGAAGGTGTAGCGGTGCAGGTTCTGCCCGAGCAGCGGGAAGCGGGTCTCCCCGGTGTAGGTCTTGTGCCCGTCCGGGACGGCGCAGGCCGGCGGCGAGAGCCAGAACGACCGGTAGTAGGCCTTGCGGTAGTAATAGCAGGTGAGCCGGAACAGCAGCAGGAACGGCAGGGTCAGCGCGGCATCCGGGATGATCCACCAGCCGGGCAGCACCCGGCCGAGGTGCGCCGCCTCCGGAATGCAGGCCTCCGTCACGCACGGCGAGTAGAACGGGGTCAGGTAGTGGTAGTCCGGGACCCAGTAGAGGTCGTGCATGAATACCCGCACCGTCGCGTACGTGACCCAGGCGCCGAGTCCGATCACCGTGATCAGTGGTGCGAACCACCAGCGGTCGGTACGCAGGGTTCTTGCCGCGATGGACGCGCGCTGGCGCACGCTCCCCGGCAGTCCGGCCGGAGGTGGGGCCGTCCTCGTAGTCATCTATGTCTCCCTGACGGGGCCCGGTCTGGCTGACGGGCACGGATGGTGTTCCGGCGGGGCGCGCGGGGGCAGGGGGGACCCGCAGCCGCGCTACCTGCGTCCGCGTCGGTGCACACGTTACGCCGCACGCTTACCGGCACATGCGCAAGGGAGTCTCGCGGGTTTCCTGCCGATTACGAAAGTCCTGCCCGCGGATAGTCGTGCGGTTGTGCAGAACTTCACTCTGCGCGACCCGCCCCGTCGTGCGGGCGGGGCCACCCGGGGCACGGCTCAGAGATCGGGCACGGCTCAGAGATCGGGGGCGGCGAGTCGCCTGGCGGAGGCGGCACACTCCTCCGGCCCGTGCTGCAACCGGTCCACCACCGGCCGGCCGAGCGCATCGCGCGGCGCCAGGAAGAACGCCGGCTCGCCGTTGGTCACCTGCCGGTCGAGGGCATCCGCGTAGCTGCTCCGGGCATCGACCAACTGCTGCCAGTACTGGCCACGACCGCGCCGCTCGTCGTCGTCCGGGTCCGCGTCCCACCAGCCGCGCAGCCGCTCGACGTCGGAGAGGAACGGCCGGACCGCGGCGTTCTCGTCCCGGATCGCCGCCGCCCGCTGTCCCGGGCTGTCGGTGGCGCCGGGCGGGAGCAACCGGTTGAGCCGCTTCTCCAGGTCCCGGCAGGCGGACTCGGCCCGCGCCTGCGCGGTCCGCTCCCGGTCGGACTCCCGGGTGAACCGGCCCAGGCCGGCGGCGAAGGCGCCGAGGCAGCCGCAGACCAGCAGGACGACGACCGCCGCACCGGCGATGACGGCGATGGTCAGCCGCCGCCGCCGTCGCTGCGCGGCCGGGTCGGGCTGCCGGGCCGCCGGTTCGGGCTGCGGTGCCGCCGGGTCGGACACGGACCGGTGGGCGCCGCTCGTCGTGTCGTCGGCGGCGGGGGTGCTCGCGTCGTCCGTCACGCCACACAGTGAAGCACCGCGAAGCGATCTGGGCATCCCCGCCCGACCCGTCTGTCAACTCGGCGGGTCGGGCACCGGTCAGCCGGAGGCGCCGCCGGTGAAGTTCCACGAGGCCAGCCGGAGCGGCGGCGCCGACCACCAGGCGTTGCTGAAGGTCTGTGACTGCAGCGCGGCGTGCCGGCCGATCCCGAGTACCGCGCCGGGGGCGAGCGCCTGCGGATACGACTGGGTGAACCGGAAATTCTGCACGGCGGCGGCGACCTCACCATCCTCGACCAGCCACACGCCGTTGCGGGTCAGTCCGGTGACGACCAGGCTCTTCGGGTCGAGGACCCGGGTGTACCAGAAGTCGGTGACGAGCAGTCCACGGCGTACCTCGGCGACCAGGGCGGCGGTGTCCGCGTCGACCGCCGGCCCGGAGGCCTCGGCCGCCCTCGGCGTGCCCTCCGGCGACGGCGCGGGGGTGAGCCCCAGATACAGCGGGAACGCCCCGGCGACCGGGCCGGCCGGCACGGCATGCCCGGTGGAGGCGGTGCCGGCCTCGGCGGCGGTCCGCCGGTCGTGCGCGACGCTCCGGGTGACACCCTCCTCGACAAGTGCGACCCGGCTCCGCGCCGTCCCCTCCGCGTCGAACGGCATCGCCGGCCCGGCCAGCGCGTCGTCCAGCAGCGTGACCGACCGGTCGAACTGTTCCGCCCCCGGTACGGCGAACGAGCGCTGCTCGTTGTACGCCTTGCCGTTGAAGCCGTACAACGAAAAGTTCTGCAGCAGGTCGACGGCGGCGGTCGGCTCGAGTACGACCTCGTAGCGCCCCGGCGGCAGTTCGACGGGAGCGACCCCGGCCCGCGCCTTCACCGACGCCCGCGCACCGAGCACGCCGCCGGTCAGGTCGGCGAGGCGGTACGAGCCGAGCCGGGCGACCCCGTCGGCGCCGCCGCACCGGGCGATCCCGTCCATCGCCGCCTCGGTGCTGCGCCCGCGCACCGCGTGCCCGGCGGTGTTGGCGAAGGCGGCCTCCCGGCGCCCGCTGCGGCAGTAGCCCGCCGTCTCCAGCCCGCCGGCCGCCTCGACGAACTCCCGGACCCGCTCGGCCCGCTGCTCCGGACCGGCGGCAGCGGTCGCCTCGTCCCAGTTGCCGTCCCAGTAGCCGCTGCCGCTGCCGCTGCCGCTGCCGCTGCCGCTGCTGCCGTTGACGCCGCTGCCGTTGACGCCGCTGCCGCTGCCGTTGCCGGCACCGTCGATCGTGGACGGCGGGGTCAGCCCCGGCCAGCCCGGGTCGGGCGGGCAGTGCCGGACCGCCGAGACGGTACGTTCGACCAGTCCACGCAGCCCCTCGTCGGTGACCACCGTCGAGACCCCGGTGGCGGTACGCCCGTCCAGGTGCAGCCGCAGCCGCACCACCGTGGCGACGTCGGCCATGTTCTGGTGGATGAAGGAGTTGGCGAACCGGGTCAGCGCCAGCTCGGCGTGCTCGGCGCCGGCCTCGGCCTCCGCGCCCGGCCCGGCGACCTGCCGGACCAGGTCGACGACCCGACCGGCGAGATCGAGTGGGCTTCTCATCACTGCCTCCATTGCCTCGCCGCCGTCATCCTCGGACCCCGACCCGGACCTTGGTGAACCGCGCGGGCGCGGCGGGATGCCCGGTATGACCGACTTGTCCGGGCTGGCCCTTGCCGCAGTTCGGCGTACCCCAGGCCACGGTCTCCGAGGAGAGCATGTCCATCGAGCGCCAGAACTGCGGCCCGATCCCGGTGTAGGTGGGGTTGCGCAGCATCCGGCCCCGCCGTCCGTTCCTGACCTCCCAGCCGATCTCGCAGCCGAACTGGAAGTTGAGCCGCTTGTCATCGATCGACCAGGATCGGTTCAGGTCCATCAGTACGCCGTCGTCGGTCGCCGCGATCATCTCGTCCAGGGTGTGCGGGCCGGGCTCCAGCCCGACGTTCGTCATCCGGACCATCGGCAGCCGGGCCCAGCCGTCGGCCCGGACGCTGCCGGCGTAGTCCAGCCCGGCGACGGCGGCGGAGTCCCGTCCGGCCAGCGTGCCGACCCAGCGCCCCTCGCGGACCGCGTCACGCTTGGCCGCCGGGGTCCCCTCGTCGTCGAAGCCGAAGCTGCCCAGCGCGCCCGGGATGGTCGGATCGATGGTGACGTTCATCAGCTCGGAGCCGTAGCGCAGCGCGCCGAGCTGGTCGAGGTCGAGCCAGGAGGTGCCGGCGAAGGCGGCCTCCCAGCCGAGGATCCGGTCGAGTTCGATGGCGTGCCCGACCGACTCGTGGATCTGCAACGCCATCTGCTCGCCGCCGAGGATCAGCGTGGTCTCGCCGGCCGGGCAGAGCGGCGCGGTGACCAGCTCCCGGGCCTCCTCGGCGATCCGGGCGGCGTGCGCGCCGAGGTCGAGGGAGTCGACCAGCTCCCAGCCCTGGCTGCCGTACTGCCCCCGGTAGCTGGGGTAGGAGCGGCGCTGCGTCTCGCCGTCGCCGATCACCGTCGCCGAGATCCCGGCACCGGACTCCCGGATGTGCTGGTCGATCCGGTGCCCCTCGCTGGAGACGAACCACTTGCGGGTGTCCCAGATCTGGTAGATCCCCTCGGCCAGGTCGGCGCCGTGCTCCCGGGACGTGCCGGTGGCCCCGACCAGCAGGTCACCCTTGTCCGACAGCGGCACCGCGAGCGGGTCGACGGCACACGGCGAACTCCACGACCCGGTGCTGGCCGGCACCGACAGCAGGCTGCTGCCGGGACCGGCGACCCGGCCACTCGCGGCGGCGATCCGCGCGGCCCGCTCACCCGCCGTCCGGGCCGCCGGCTCCGAGAGATCGGGTACGGCGTAGAAGCCCCACCCCGAGCCGACCAGTGCGCGTACGCCGACTCCGGCACTCTCGACCTGGGTGACGGACTCGATCTCGCCGTTGCGGGCGGACATCGACTCGTACCGCTGGTGCATCACCCGCGCGTCGGCGTACCGGGCCCCGGCGTCGAGGGCGGCCTGCACCGCCGCCGTCGCCACGTCGAACTCGGCCATCGACATCTCCTCGCTGCGCTCGCCCCGGTCCACGGTCCGCGATCTGCGATCCGCCGTCCGGCCAGGATTGGACGGCGATCACGGGACGACCCTATGCGAGGTGTCCGGGTCAGCGCCCGGCGAGCAGCCCTTCCGGCCGGATCTCCGCGGCGCGGAGAATCCGGCGGTGGCGTGGTAGTGCATCTTGAGCACCTTGTCGGTGGTGGCGTCGGCCGGCGGGATGGTCTCGCAGACGAGCCGGACCGCCGCACCGTCGACGACCGGTTCGTCGGAATCGATGTCGCCGGTGACCGGCGCATGGTGGCGGGACGCTGCGATGCGTGGTGGCCTCCGATGGTCGGACAACTTTGCCTGATTCGTGACTACCAGTTGTAAGGGCTCTTTACACGTGATCTTCGATCTCCGTACAGTCATCGGCGCACTGTCATCGATCGACCACGGGGGCCACGCGAACGAGGCGGGTGGCTGCGACTCGATCCAACCCGACATGATCATGAACTTTTCGGGATCGACCGTGACCAGCCGGCTGCAGACCGCTGCGAACGAGAAATGGTCGACGATCACGGTCGGGTTCACCGCCCGGGCCTCGGACGGTTCCGGCGAGTCAACCCAGAACAGGTGGAAAAGTTCTTCCCCAACAACGCGAAGCTCTATGTGGACTACGACACCGAGCCCGGCCCGCCCAACGGCCTGCAGGTTGCCGGCGTTGTCTGTCCGGCGTCCGGCGTGCTGACCGTGGGCACGGTGAGCCCCACCTTCTCCGCGGTCTTCCCGGACGCAGACAAGAGCGACTCGTTGACCGGGACGTTCGAGTGGATCGAGGTGCCTTCCGGGGGGATGGGCTCGGTGACCAACACGTCGCCGGTGCGGTCGGAGCAGGTCTGACAGCCGGTCTGAAGGGCGGAGATGTTGGAGATATTGTGCTGGGAGCGCTTGGCGGGGCAGTTTTTGGTGCTGCCGGCGGTGCGCTTGGAGCTGTAGGAGGTTCGATAGTGTCCAAGGGAGCGGGTGCACTAGTGTCGCGTAATTGAGGTCGTTTACTTGTCGTTGTTGGTGAGGAGTTTGCGGACCTCGGTATGGACCCAGCGGACCTTGGCCAGGATCTCGCTGGGGGTCGCGGTCCAGACGAACGGTTTCGCGTCGATGTTCCACGCGGTGACGTAGTCGTTGATCGCCCTGGTCAGGCGGGTGACTGAGGTGAAGGTGCCGCGCCGGATCGCCTGCCGGGTGATGATCCCGAACCAGATCTCGATCATGTTCAACCACGATGAGCCGGTGGGGGTGAAGTGGAAGACGATCCGAGGGTTGGCGGCGAGCCAGGCTTTCACCTCGTCAGTGGCGTGGGTGGACAGGTTGTCCACGACCACGTGCAGTTCGCGGTCGGGGTAGGCGGCGGCGACGGTCTTCATGAAGGTCAGGAACTCACTGCCGCGTCGTTTCGGGAAGCAGCGGGCGGTGACCTGGCCGGTGGCGGCGTCGAGGGCGGCGAAGAGATTCGTGGTGCCGTGCCGGACGTAGTCGTGGGTGCGTTTCTCAGTGCGGTCGAAGTCGATCGGCAGCAGCGGCTGCGTCCGGTCCAACGCTTGGACCTGTGTCTTCTCATCGACGCAGAGGACGACCGCTCCGTCGGGTGGGTTCAGGTACAGGCCGACGATGTCGACGACCTTGTCGGCGAACGCCGGATCCCGGGAGAGCTTGAAGGTGCCGGACCGGTGCGGGGCAAGTCCATGCTGGCGCCACAGGTCGGCGATGAAGTTGTGCGACACCGTAATGCTCTCGTGTCTGGCCAGGTAGTTCGCCAGTTCCCGGCTCGACCAGTGCGTCAGCCCAGTCACCGCCGGTGGCGTCATCCGGGTCAGGGCGAGGATCCGCGCCCGCACCGAGCCGGGAACCTCGGCAGGCTTACCCGGCCGGGGCCGATCGGCAAGACCCGCCACGCCACGAGCGTGGTAGCGGCGTACCCAGGTGTTCACCGTCGGACGCGACACCCCCGCCAAGGCCGCGACCTCCTCCGCGCTGTGGCCCTCGTCGCGCCACAACACCATCCGCGCCCGCCCCGCCACCACCGCGTCCACCCGCCGGTCACCGACCAGACTGGACAGCTCAGCCCGCTGCTGCTGCGTCAACGCCACGAGCCAGAGTCAATCACCACGAAGTAACACCAAGGCACGTAAAAGATCTCAATTACGTGACACTAGCCAAAAGCATCGTAGGGATGGGTAGCGAAATCGCTGAGAGAGGTGTGCTCGCAGCGTCAACGAACTTGGGCCGAAACGTCATCGGCACGGCTGGACGTAATGGCTGGAATACGGCAAAGAACCTTGCAAATAAGGACACCGGTGAACTATTTACGCCGGCCGGAGTGAAGTCTCTTGTGAAGATGCACAAGGCAATAGCGACTACTGATGCCCGTCTTTATGGGCGTATCATGAAAGATGCAACTCCTGCGGCAACAGCTGCCGGTGGTATCAATGGATTCCTTCCTGGGAATGTGGGCGATGAGATCAAGTTTCGACCAGAAAATGTGTTTTCAGGCTTCGTGACCAATTTGTTTGGATGACCGCGAGGGGGTCCCTGTGGAGGGCTTCGGATTATATGTAAAGACCCTCGCTGTCTACCTGTTCTTCGGGGTAGGTGTACTCGCCGTAACGTCGTTGATCGCCCTTGCGTTAACTACAGTTCGTAGCCTCTATAGCGGTGACATGGTGACGCGTCCCGGGTATCGCACCACGGGTATGGCTGATGTCCTCAACTGCGTGGAAGCGGGCCCATTGACCAAAAACGGTGTCGGTATGTGGTGGGAGTGTGACGTTGTAGTAAAGCTTGTCGATGGCCGCTCGGTACGTACGACCGTCAGTGCGTCTATCGTGACGCCCGAGGATAAGGCGAAGTCGGTTGAGATCGTCGAATACTGCCGGCTCCCCGAGCATCGAGAATGTACCTATGCGCGTCCAGGTAACCTAATCTTGACGCTGTGGGCCGGAATTGTGCGCATCCTCGCGGTTGCGGTGCTTTTCTGTGGGCTTGGGCTATCGGCCGTCGCGTTTCTCGTTGGGTTACTTGGCGTCAGAGTGACCTCCAAACTACAACATCGTGAGGGTCGAAGGGGTGGACGTACTATGCTCGGTGAGGTTCGAATAATCCCCGGCGAAGGAATTGAGAGAGGTGCTATGGCAACGGATATCCCGGCGGGCTTTGGCGAGCTGATTGTGGACCTTCGCTACGACAGTGACGCTCGCGCAATCTACGAGACGCTAACGCCGATGGTTCGTGTAGACGGCGCACCGCCAAGGACCAAGTCGTCTTGGGGGGAGGTTCGGATTCCAGTGCTGGCCGGAGAACGAAAATGCGAGGTGTGGATTCCTTTCGAATCTTTCAGGTTCGGTTACGTTGCCAGGAAATTCGCCGTCATCGACGGATCGAGAATTTCCATGTATTATAAAGCACCGAGGACGCCGGGCGCGGCCGGAACTCTAGAGTTACTGTAGGCGAGTCATTCCGAGCAAGGATCAGCCGACGATTCACGCGACGCGGTGCTGTTTGAACGATGCACCAATATCACGGACCTAACACCCAGCCTGCTTGAACATCCAACAACCTGAAGACCGACTTGGCTCAGCTAAGAGCGTGCCGTTTACCACGCGGCACGTCTATCTTCCGGTGCTTAGGTGGCGCCTCGATGGTCAGTTAACCTTCGATGGCGTGTTTGGCAGGCTACGTACCGCGGTCGGTCGCGGTGCTGCAACACCACAGGGTAGGATTAGCCGACGATGTCTCTTCCGGGTTCGCTGGAGAGCTGCTCGTACCGGCTCGTCCGGGTGCCCGGAGGAGTTGCGATGCAGGCTTCCCCGTGATGCTGGTATGCCAGCGGAAGACGTCGATGGCTTGTTTTCGACGTCCGGACACCAACTTCAAGCCACTCGCTGAGGCACTGCAATATTCAGGGTATGCCGGCCACTGCCGCGCTGTCGTCCTCAATACCGTTGTCGCTCTTCTGGGTTAGCCGCGGCAGAAGTCGGTGGTGGAGCAAGAGAAGAGCAGCGACTGTGTTCGATGAGCGGATCTCACCGTTAGCGATCATGTCGGGGATTCTGGCGAGCGGAACCCATTCCCGTTTCTCGGATTCGAAGTCGTCCTCGGGTTCGCACACGTACTCGGCGCCGTCGGCGAGGTACACGTGATGCTGCGCGTCGGACAGGCCGTTGGACGGCTCGACCGTGATGAGCCGTTCCAGCCGCCCGGGCCGCCAGCCGGTTTCTTCGAGCATCTCGCGGGCAGCCGCCTGTTCGACCGTCTCGTCGACGTCAACTACGCCGGCCGGTAGTTCCCACCCCCACGTGTCGGGGATGAACCGGTGCCGCCACAACAGCAGAACTTCGTGCCGATCGTTGACGGCGGCGCAGAGCGCGACGGGGCGCTGCCGGATCAGAAAATGATCGAGGCGCTTGCCGTTGGGCAGTTCCACGTCCGCGAGGTTGACCGTCAGCCACTTGTTTTCATAGACGGTGTGCTCGCCAAGGTTTTTCCACCGCATCGGCCGTCGACCACCCTTCTCGTCTGTCTGGTTCGCCAGGCTACAGCGAGATCGACAACGCCTCGTCGATTCGGGCAACAGCTTCCGTCGCCACGGCGGCGCGATGTTGAGCGAGGCGCCCGCGTAGCTGGCCGAGCCGGTCGCGCAGCCGCCAGGACTCCATGCCCACGGCGAGCTCGACCATCTGCACAGCAGACATCGCAGCCCGTTCCACCTCGCCACGCTTGAGTTCCACCGTCGTGAGCGTTGCCAGCCGGTGGGCACGACCGCGCGCATGAGTGCGCAGGCGGACCGCCTCCTCGGCGTACTCCCGGGCCGGTTCCAGGTCTCCGAGGCTAATGAGCGCTTCGGCAAGCTGCGCCTCCAGGAGGCCGGGCTGCATGTACTCCGTCTCCGGCGGCTCGTCTTCTCGGCGGATCCGCGTCGCCGTCTGCTCGGCAAGCGCCATGCAGTGGTGTGCGTCCCTGACGGCCTTCATGCCGGCGAACGCTTTTGCCTTCATCACGAACAAATCGGTCCTGAGCGCCGGAGAAATATGGGAGCCGGCGCTGCGGAGCCCTGCCTCGGCGAACCCGATGGCCTGCCGGTACTCTCTCAGGAACATCGCCTGGTTGACCAACAGGGCGACGACGTATCCGCCGAACCGGCGATCGCTGGACGCCTTGGCCAGCCTTAGCGCTTGATGGAAGTAGCGCTGTGCGAGGCCATGAGCGTCAGAGTCGTACCCGCAGAGCCCGGCGATGGCAGCCAGCCCGCCGGCTGCTCGGAACAGGTTGCGGCCTGTCCGGTCGCTGTAGGAGCCGTGCAGTAGCGGTACGGTGTGCTCCACCAGAAACCTCACCACACGAACTCAGGTGGTGACCCCTCCGACTTGCCGATACATCGATTCGTAATGTCGGCGGGCGGTTCGGAGCATGGTGACATCTCCAGCTCCGACGCGGGGACCCGACGGCCGCGATACATCGGTGTCGTCAGGTGGGTTCTCCCATTCCCAGACGGGCGCGACGGCGTTCAGCCCGGCGATGAGCGGTGTGTCGGTAAGGTCGCGGCCCTCCTGGTCCGAGCGCCAGAGTGCGGTGGCGCGGGCGATGAAGCCCGACAGCGGCGCACCGTGCGTGCTGTCCGGCCGCCCCATGCCGATGTCTTCGAGGGTGATCCGTCGCGACAGACGCTCGCTGAGAAGCTCACAAATGATCTCGGGAACGTAGCCGCGTGGGCGTTGCCCCTTCATCCATCGGCCTACGGACGTGTGATCGTAGCGGGTGGGCTTGCCGCTGTTGTGTCCGAGCCGGTTGATCCGGGTCGCCAAACCAGCACGGGACATGCCTGCCTCATGGATGAGCGCATTGAGCAGGATGTTCGGCTCCATCCATCACCCGCTTCTACGAAAGGACCAGTACAGGGTAACGGTGTGCTGTTCACACGGAGTGTGGAGTCGCTACACCACTCGTCCTCATTCGAGCTCTCCCGGCGTCTGCTGCGGGGGAGTTGGCTGGCTGTGGCGCGCCACTACCGAACATCGGTGGCCGCCTACCAGCGCCATTGTCGTTCGAGACGAAGGAGGAGCGATGTTGACGAGGACACGAGGATGGATCTGGTTGCGGCAGCGCCGGGTGCATGACTACCGGTGGGACGGTCGCCGGTGGGTGCGGGTGCCGGGGCCGAAGCGGTGACGGCGCGATGACGAAGCCGCCGCACGTCCCGCCGCCCGAGATCCCCGAACTGCCGGCCGGTGTTCTGCTCCGGCTCCGGGCCGGGGACTGGCACCACCTCCACGACCTGCCCTGCACCGCGTACTGCGACATGACCGTGACGAAGGTCCATGCTGGCGTGACTCGGGAGGACGGTGGCCACCTCTGGGTCTGGGTCACCGGGCACGACCATCCGACCTGCTCGTGGGAGTCCGTCGAGCCGCATCCGCCCTGCGTCGAACTGATGGTCCGGCTCGACGTGCTGCGCCGCCATGCCCGCTGAGGGTGGCGGGTCGGCCGAGATCCTGGACGTGGCGCGCCGCCTCCTGGCGGCGCACTGGGCCGGTACGTGTCCCGCCTGTGCTCCTGACGGCTGCCCGGCGGAGGAGTGGGCGGCGGTGACCCTCTTCGAGGACGCGGTGGCGACGGCGCCGTCCGGCCCGAAGACCCTCGACGACGTACGCCGGATCGCCGGCCGGATCCGCGGCGATCGGGACGGTGCCGGGGAGCCGGGCGGGGTCGACAGGGGCGGACCGGAGCTACTTGAATAGGGGTGATGTGCCGGACCGCCGGCCGGGGGAGCCCGGCGGGTCGGAGATCGACACATGGAGCTTATTTTCAGCCTCCAAACTCTGCTGTAGGTTACCTTCACGCTCCCTCGGGTTGGCGCAGATCAACCGGGGCGGTGAGCGGCGGAACGGGTGACGGAGCAGGAGAAGGAGGGCGCTGGTGGGAACGGCGGAAACGGCAGCGTCGTCCGGCAGCCCGGAGGCCGGCCCAGCCCCGGAGGCCGACCCGACCCCGGAGGCCGACCCGTACCTGCGGGTGCGGGATCTGCGGGTGCGGTTCCGCACCGAGGACGGGGTCGTGCACGCGGTCGACGGGCTCTCCTTCGCCGTGCGGCGGGGCCGCACGCTCGGCATCGTCGGCGAGTCGGGCTCGGGCAAGAGCGTCACCAGCCTGGCCGTGCTCGGCCTGCACGACCCGAGGCGTACGGAGATCAGCGGCGAGATCCTGGTCGGTGGGCGGAACGTGGTCGGGATGCCCGAGGCCGAGTGTCGCCGGCTGCGCGGCCGGGACGTGGCGATGATCTTTCAGGATCCGCTCTCCGCCCTGCATCCCTATTATCCCGTCGGCCGGCAGATCGCCGAGGCGTACCGGGTGCACCATCGGGAGGCGGGTCGGCGGGCGGCGTGGCGGCGCGCCGTCGAGATGCTGGACCGGGTCGGCATCCCGCAGCCGGCCCGCCGGGCAGAGCAGTATCCGCACGAGTTCTCCGGCGGGATGCGGCAACGGGTGATGATCGCCATGGCGCTGGTCAACGACCCGGACCTGCTGGTCGCGGACGAGCCGACCACCGCGCTCGACGTCACCGTGCAGGCGCAGATCCTCGACCTCCTCGCCGACCTGCAGGCGGAGTTCCACTCGGCGATCGTGCTGATCACGCACGACCTCGGGGTGGTCAGCCAGGTCGCCGACGACGTGCTGGTGATGTACGCCGGCCGGGCCGTCGAGCACGGCAGCGTCGAGCAGGTGCTGCGCCGGCCGCAGCACCCGTACACCTGGGGGTTGCTCTCCAGCGTGCCGTCGCTGCACGGTGACGCGGACGCGGACCTGGTGCCGATTCCGGGCAACCCGCCGAGCCTGATCCACCTGCCGGCCGGCTGCGCCTTCCACCCCCGCTGCCGCTACGCCGACCGCACCGCCGGCCGGGCCTCGACCGAGGTCCCCGAGCTGCTGCCGGTCGCGGAGCCGGGTCACCTGGTCGCCTGCCACCTGTCCGAGGCTGACCGGCAGCGCTACTACGCCGACGAGATCGCCCAGGTGGGGGTGGCACGGTGAGCGTGGACCAGCGGGCCGGGGCGGCGCCGCTGCCCGCCGACCCCGCCGATTCTGCCGCCGGGCCACTGCTGTCGGTGACCGGGCTGGCCAAGCACTTTCCGGTGCGCTCCGGGTTCCGCCGCGCCGGGCTGGTCCGCGCGGTGGACGGGGTCGACTTCGAGGTGCGGGCGGGGCAGACCCTGGGCCTGGTCGGCGAGTCGGGCTGCGGCAAGACCACCACCGGCCGACTGCTGGTACGCCTGCTGGAGCCGACCGCCGGCCGGATCGTCTTCGAGGGGCGGGACATCACGCACGCCTCCCGGGCCGAGCTGCGCCCGCTGCGACAGGACCTCCAGATCATCTTCCAGGACCCGTACGCGTCGCTGAACCCCCGGCACACCGTCGGCCGGATCGTGGCGATGCCGTTGCAGGTCAACGGGATCGTCCCGCCCGGCGGGGTGCGGCAGCGGGTCCGGGAACTGCTCGAACTGGTCGGGTTGAATCCTGAGCACTACAACCGCTACCCGCACGAGTTCTCCGGCGGGCAGCGGCAGCGGATCGGGATCGCCCGCGCGCTCGCGCTGCGGCCGAAGCTGATCGTCGCCGACGAGCCGGTCTCCGCGCTGGACGTCTCGATCCAGGCGCAGGTGGTCAACCTCCTCCGCGACCTGCAACGCGAGCTGGGGCTGGCCTTCGTCTTCATCGCGCACGACCTCGCGGTGGTCCGGCACTTCTGCCAGCGGATCGCCGTGATGTACCTCGGGAAGATCGTGGAGACCGGTGACCGGGCGGAGATCTACGAGCGGCCCCGCCATCCGTACACTCGGGCGCTGCTCTCCGCCGTGCCGGACGTGACGAAGTTGGGGCCGGCGGGGCGGATCCGGCTGGCCGGGGACGTGCCGACGCCCCTTGACCCGCCCTCCGGTTGCCGGTTCCGGACCCGCTGCTGGAAGGCGCAGGAGATCTGCGCGGCCGAGGAACCGGCGCTGACCGGACATCCCGGTCGGACCGGCGCGGTGGCCTGCCACTTCCCGGAGGAGGGTGAGCTGCACCAATGAGCGAGCAGCAGATGGCGTCCCAGGCCGGGGCGGTGGCGGCGGGAGTCGATCCGGTGCCGCCGGCTCCCGCCGCCGGGCCGGGTCCGGACGGGATGCTGCCGGCCGGGTCGCCGCCGGACAGTGCCGCCGCACCGGAGGCCGGGGCGGCACCGGTCGCGGCGGGCGACGGGTTCGTCGGGCGGTCGCCGGGGCAGCTCGCCTGGCGGCGGCTGCGCCGGGACAGGGTGGCGCTGGTCAGCGGCGCCACGCTGGTCTTCTTCGTCCTGCTGGCGGTGGCCGCGCCGTTGGTGGCCCGGCTCTACGGCAAGGGTCCGCAGGAGCGCTTTCCGGAACGGCTGGACCGCAACGGCTTCCCGCTCGGCTACGCCGGGGTCTCCGGCGAGCACTGGTTCGGCATCCAGCCGGGGATCGGCCGGGACATCTTCATCCAGGTCGTCTACGGGCTGCGTACCTCGTTGATGATCGCCTTCACCGCCGCGGTGCTGACGATCGCGCTCGGCGTCGTGATCGGCATCGTCGCCGGGTACGTCGGCGGCTGGGTCGACGCGGCGATCACCTGGGTCATCGACCTGGCGCTGGCCTTCCCGTTCTACATCTTCTGCTTCGCCTTCGTGCCGCTCGCGGTCAACCAGTTCTACGGGCCGCGCGACGAGGTGTCGCCGTGGTTCCGGCCGGCGCTGCTGGTGATGATCTTCGTGTTGTTCAACTGGACGATCTCGGCCCGGCTGGTCCGGGGGCAGGTGCTCTCGCTGCGCGAGCGCGAGTTCGTGGAGGCGGCGCGGGCCTCCGGGGCAGGGCTCGGGCACATCCTGTTCCGGCAGCTCCTGCCGAACCTCTGGGCACCGATCCTGGTCACCTTCTCGCTCAACGTCCCAGCCCTGATCACGGCGGAGGCGGCGCTGTCCTTCCTCGGCATCGGGGTGCTGGAGCCGACCCCCGACCTCGGCCGGCTGATCAACGACAGTGTCCGCTACATCCGGGACGTGCCGAGCTTCACCATCGTCGGCGGCACCACGCTCTTCCTGCTGGTGCTGGCGTTCAACCTCTTCGGAGACTCGCTGCGCGACGCGCTCGACCCGAAGTCGAGCAGGTAACCGAAACGGATAGTCGAGTAGGCAGTCGAGTCCGAGGGCGGGCAGGAAGGAGGCGTCGTCCGTGCTGCGGTTCGTGGTCAAGAAGGTGCTGCTGGCGCTGAGCACCCTGTTCGCGGTCAGCGTGGTCACCTTCGGGTTGTTCTTCGCGGTCCCCAACAACCCGGCCGAGCTGATGTGCGGGGACAGCAAGAACGTCTGCAGCCCGGAGCGGATCGAGATGATCGAGCGCCGGATGGGGCTCGACAGGCCGATCGTCGTGCAGTACGGCGACTTCATGCGCGGCATCTTCGTCGGCCGTACGATCGGCAGCGGCGAGACGGCCCGGGACTGCCCGGCGCCCTGCCTCGGCTTCTCGTTCCGCAGCGACGAGCCGGTGACCGGGATCGTCGGCCGCACCCTGCCGGTGACCCTGAGCATCGTCTTCGGCGCCGCCGTGGTCTGGCTGGTGCTGGGCGTCTCGATCGGGATGGTCTCGGCGCTGCGCCGGGGCACCGTCTTCGACCGGCTCGCGGTCGGCACCTCGCTGGTCGGCGCCTCCATGCCGATCCTGCTCTTCGGGCCGCTGCTGCTGATCGGCCTGGTCTACGAGACCGGCCTGCTGAACTATCCCCGCTACACGCCGCTCACCGAGAACCCGGTGGCCTGGGCCACGGCGATGATCCTGCCCTGGTTCGCGCTCGGCTTCCTCAACTCCGCGACCTACGCCCGGCTCTCCCGGGCGCAGATGCTGGAGACCCTCTCCGAGGACTTCGTCCGGACGGCGCGGGCCAAGGGACTGGCCAAGATCACCGTGTACGGCCGGCACGCGCTGCGTGCCGCGATCACCCCGATCATCACCATCGCCGGGCTGGACCTCGGCGCCTACCTCGGCGGCACGGTCATCACCGAGACGGTCTTCGGGTTCACCGGACTCGGCCGGACGGCGCTGAACGCCGCGCTCAACCTGGACATGCCGATCGTGATGGCGACGGTGCTGTTAGCCGCCGTCTTCGTCGTCGCCGCCAACGTCCTGGTCGACGTGCTGTACGCGGTCGTCGATCCCCGGGTCCGGCTCGGATGACCGGCTCCGGCCCGGATGACCGGCACATGGCGGCCGGTGGCGGCTGCGGAAACGTTGTCCCATTGTTACTGCTATGAAACTTACCTTCAAGTCTGCTTGAATGAATATTTCCTTCAACAGATCAACGCCGATCAGATTCTGACCTGCGGGAACGAGACCAGGAGGAATTCCCATGCGACCCAGGCTCGCGGTGGCCGCGACGAGCGCCGCGCTCGTGTTCGCGGCCAGTGCGCTGGCCGCCTGCTCGGAGAACACCGGAGAGAACGGTGACTCCGACAACGGCGGTGGCAAGCAGTTCACCAGCTCGATCGCGACGGATCCGAAGGACTCCCAGGGGCCGGCGGCCGAGGTGCCCGGGGCGCAGCCCGGCGGTGTGCTGAAGCTCTACAAGGAGGAGGACTTCGAGCACCTGGATCCGCAGCGGACCTACACCTTCCTCGGCATGTCCATCCAGCAGATGTTCGCCCGGACCCTGACCGTCTTCAAGGAGGACGGCAAGGGCAACGTGCTGCTGGTCGGCGACCTCGCCACCGATCCGGGCAAGGACGTGAACGACGACTGTAGGACCTGGGAGTACACCCTCAAGGAGGGGGTGAAGTTCGAGGACGGCTCGCCGATCCGGGCGGCCGACGTGGCGTACGGGATCGCCCGCTCCTTCGAGGAGAGCATCGACGGCGGCCCGACCTACATCCAGGAGTGGCTGGCCGACAACCCGACCTACAACGCCAGCTACAAGGGGCCGTACACCTCGGGCAGCGACAGTGTCCCCGGGCTGACCGTGAGAGACGACCGGACCCTGGTCTTCACCTTTGCCAAGCCGCACTGCGACCTGCCGTTCGCGCTCTCGCTGCCGACCTCGGTGCCGGTGCCGAAGGCCCAGGACACCAAGACCGAGTACGACCGCCGGGTCGTCTCCTCCGGGCCATACAAGATCAAGGAGTACGTCCCGGACACCCGCTTCGTGCTGGAGCGCAACCCGAACTGGGACGCCAAGACCGACCCGCTCCGGCACGCCTACCCGGACACCATCGAGGTCGAGATCGGCCCCAACGACACCGCCGCCACCGAGCGGGTGCTCGCCGGCCAGGGTGCCGACCAGGGTGGCGTGGCCTGGGAGGAGATCCCGCAGGCGCTGGTCAACCAGGTGCTCGGCGACAAATCGCTGGGCGATCGGGTGCTGCGCAAGACCGCACCCTCCGTCTGGTACCTGAGCATCAACAACGAGCGGATCTCCGACGTCAAGGTGCGGCAGGCGATCGCGTACGCGATCGACAAGCAGGGGCTGCTCGCGACCCAGGGCGGCGACGCCGCCGGCAAGCTGACCCACACCCTGCTGGCCGACACCACCATCGGGCAGACCAACTACCCGAATCCCTACGACGGCGGGCCGACCGGCAACCCGGAGAAGGCCAAGGAGCTGCTCGGCGGCCAGCAGCCGAAGCTGGTCTTCATGTCCCGCACCAGTGCCTTCGGCCAGGAGACCGCGCCGATCGTCGAGCAGAGCCTGGAGAAGGCCGGATTCGACGTCACCGTGCAGTACGTCGAGGACCACAACCCGACGGCGCGGACCCGGGGCAACCCGTACGACATCTACCTGTCGAACTGGGCGGCGGACTGGCCGAGTGCCGTCTCGACGATCCCGGTGCTCTGGGACGGCCGCAAGCTCGGCCCGCAGGGCAACTCCAACGTGTCGTACTTCAACGCCGACGACGTCAACGCCGAGATCGACCGGGTGAGCAACCTGCCGGCCGGCGAGGCGGGCCCGGAGTGGGCCAAGGTCGACCAGATGATCATGGAGAAGTACGCCCCGGTCGTGCCGCTCTTCCAGGACAACACGTTCATGGTCAGCGGCGCGAAGGTCGGAGGACTGATCATCTCCGAGCAGTTCGGCACCCCGGTCTTCTACAACAGCTACCTCAAGCAGTAGCGCTGCGGTGCTAGGAGGGGGCCCTTCTTATACAGAAAACGATAAGAAGGGCCCCCTCCTTGCACGTAAGGTCAGCGCCAGCCGTAGCTGGTGCGGAGGGCGCGGCCGACCCGGTCGAAGCGGGGCCGGTCGAGGATCGCGCCCTCCCGCCGGATGCTGTCCTCCCGCATCGTGAGGACCCGGTCGAGCCGGATCCAGCTCGGCCGGTTGTCCCGGTCCCACTCGCCGGGGCCGAGCGCGAGCCAGTGCCGCTGGCCGTCCCGGTCACTCTTGCTGGAGAGCATCAGGCCGAA
Organism: Plantactinospora sp. WMMC1484; assembly: GCF_049315195.1. Taxonomy (NCBI): domain Bacteria; kingdom Bacillati; phylum Actinomycetota; class Actinomycetes; order Micromonosporales; family Micromonosporaceae; genus Plantactinospora; species Plantactinospora sp. WMMC1484. The sequence goes on along the minus strand of NZ_CP186055.1, from coordinate 165,301 downwards.
CAGTGTCCGGCTGACCCGCCCGACGACCAGCACCGGGCGGTCCTTGCCCTGCCGGGGATCGTCCTCGTATGCCACCCAGGTCCAGACGATCTCGCCCGGATCGGCGTGCCCGTCCAACTCGGGTGCGTAGACCAGTTCCCGGCGCTGCAACGCGGTGACCTGGCGCCGCCGTGCGAGCTGGGCGGGGATGGGGCCGGGGGCCGGCCTGGGGCTGCGCCGGGCCACCCGGTTGACCGTCGCCGTCACGCCCTTCCAGAGATTCGCCACGGCGGCACCCTACCCCTCGCCGGCCGCCCGGTGTTCAGGCCGGTGGCGTCCAGTGGGGATCGCGGCCGGAGAAGCCCAACGCCCGGTCGAAGGGCGGTGCGTCGGCCGGCACCGGCACCACCGGACCGAACAGGCCTTCGCGGCCGGCGGCCTGCTCCGGCCGGGCCGACTCGGCGGTGAACGCGAGCACCGCCTCCGTGCTGGCCGGGTCGCAGTGGAACGGCTGCCCGGTCGCCTTGGCCAGATCCCAGCCGTGCAGCACCAGCTCGTCGAGGGCGACCACGCCCATGGACTCGGCCGGCAGGGTCGCGCCGCCGGCGCTGGCCATGCCGGTCCAGGCATCCGGTGCACGCCAGGCCTCGACGAGCTCGGTGAGCCGGCGCGGCAGGAGGCTACGCCAGGCCGGGTCGAGGTTGTCGGCGCTGGCCTCCGGCGGGCCGGAGCCGTCGCCGTCGGACTTGCGGGCGGCCCAGGTGAAGGCGAGCGAGAGGCCCATCAGGTGGTCGAGTAGCGCGGCGACCGAGGTGTCGGTGCTCGGCGTCGGGTGTGACAACTGGTCGTCGGTCACCCCGTCGAGCAGCCGGATCACCTCCTGAGCGGCAGGTCCCAGGTCGAGCATCTGTGACTCCTCCCACGTCCACGGCCGGGGACATCCCGGGCAGGCTGACGGACCACCGGGACGATACCGACTGCCACCGACAGTCCAGGCCGGTCGGCCGATCCCCGGACGAGGCGCCGGTCAGCCGATCCCCGGACGAGGCGCCGGTCAGCCGATCCGCTGCACGAGGCTGCGGAGCCAGACCGGCCACCGTGGACTGTCGTGCACCCGTTCCGGGACCAGATAGCGCTCGTGATCCACCCGGCGTATGACGTCGTCGCGTACCGGGAGCAGCACGATGTCGAGGCTGAACGGGCGCACCGAGCGGCCCAGTGAGTGTTCGACCTCGTCCACCACCCGGTTGACGACCAGTGTGCCGGGGCCGGGCCGGGGGAGGGCGTCCTGCCGGCGTGCGGAGTGCCACTCGTGGGCCTCCTGCCAGCGTTCCGCGACGACCCGGCGCAGCGTCGGCCACGGCGCCAGGCCGAGCGGGTCGGGGGTGTCGTCGGCGGGCTCCAGACCGGCGCCGGGCTGCGGGCGCTGACCCGCCGGGTCGACCAGCGAAAGCCACCAGCCGAGCCATTCGGCGCCCGGCACGTGCTCGACCGATCGGGCCGGCTCCGGGATCTCCTCGATGTCCAGCGGACCGGGCACCAGCCGGTGTGCCGGCACCTCGATTCGCTCGCTCGCCCGGATCCACAGTGCGCAGTCGAGCAGAAACTCCTGCCTGCGGATGCCGATCCGCCAAGAGGTCGGGCCTCGCAGTTCCACCGGCATCTCCTCCCGTTGGCCGCCACTGACCAGGGTAGTGAGCCGAACGGCGGATAGGCGTAAATCGATCTATCGAGAGTAATCTCGCCGCAACGGTGGATGAGGCTGGATCCCGCCGGACCTGCTACTGCTCGGGGTCGTAGCCGAGGTTCGGGCGGAGCCAGCGCTCCACCTCGGCGAGCGGCAGGTCGCGCCGCCGGGCATAGTCCTCGACCTGGTCGCGGCCGAGCCGGCCGACGGTGAAGTAGCGCGACGCCGGGTGCGCGAAGAGCAGGCCGCTGACGCTGGCGGCCGGGGTCATCGCGTACGACTCCGTCAGCCCCATCCCGAGGCGCTCGGCGTCGAGCAGCTCGAAGAGATCGCGCTTGAGGCTGTGGTCGGGACTGGCCGGATAGCCGAGGGCGGGGCGGATCCCCCGGAACCGTTCGGCGTGCAGGTCCTCGATCGCCGGGTCGGCGTCCGGCTCGTACCAGTCGCGGCGGGCCCGCAGGTGCAGGTGTTCCGCGAACGCCTCGGCGAGCCGGTCGGCCAGCGCCTTCACCATGATGGCCCGGTAGTCGTCGTGCCGCGCCTCGAAGCCGGCGGCCAGCTCCTCGGCGCCGTGCACCGCCACGGCGAAGCCGCCGAGGTGGTCGCCGGCCGGGGCGAGGTAGTCGGCGAGGCAGCGGTTCGGCCGGCCGGCCGGCTTGGTGGTCTGCTGCCGCAGCATCGGGAAGCGGGTGCCGGCCGGGTCGTCCAGCACGATGTCGTCACCGTCGGCGTGCGCCGGCCAGAAGCCGTAGGACCCGACAGCGGTAAGCGAGCCCGCCGCGATGATCTGGTCGAGCAGCGTGTTGGCGTCGTCGTAGAGCTCCCGGGCCACCGGCTGGTCGAGGATCGCCGGGAACTTCCCCTTCAACTCCCAGGCGAGGAAGAGGAACTGCCAGTCGATCATCTCGCGCAGCGCGGTCAGCTCGGGTGAGAGGGTGCGTACGCCGGTGAAGGCCGGCACCGGCAGCTCGGTGACGTCGACCTCCTCGCGGTTGGCCCGCGCCTGCGCGAGGGTGAGCAGCGGGACCCGGTCCCGCCTCTCGTGCTGCTCGCGCAGCCGCTGCTGCTCCGCCCGGTTGCGCAGGTCCAACTCGGCGGCGCGCCCCGGATGCAGCAGGTCGGACACCACCCCGACCACCCTCGACGCGTCGAGCACGTGCACCGTGCTGCCGTCGTACGCCGGGGCGATCCGCACCGCCGTGTGCTGTCGGGAGGTGGTGGCGCCGCCGATCAGCAGCGGCATCGTCAGCTCGCGCCGCCGCATCTCGGTGGCGACCGCGACCATCTCGTCCAGAGACGGGGTGATCAGCCCGGAGAGCCCGATCGCGTCCGCGCCCTCGGCGACGGCGGTGTCCAGGATCTTCGCCGCCGGCACCATCACACCGAGGTCGACCACCTCGTAGTTGTTGCAGCCCAGCACCACGCCGACGATGTTCTTGCCGATGTCGTGCACGTCGCCCTTGACCGTCGCCAGCACCACCTTGCCCTGGCCGCGGCCCTCCTCGATCAGCCCTGCCGCCAGCGCCTGCTCCTTCTCCGCCGCCATGTACGGCTCCAGGTAGGCGACCGAGCGCTTCATCACCCGGGCGCTCTTGACCACCTGCGGCAGGAACATCCTGCCGGAGCCGAAGAGGTCGCCGACGACCTTCATCCCGTCCATCAGCGGCCCCTCGATCACGTCGAGCGGGCGGTCCGCCTGCTTGCGTGCCTCCTCGGTGTCCGCCTCGATGAAGTCGACGATGCCGTGCACCAGGGCGTGCGAGAGCCGTTCCGCGACCGGCGCCTCCCGCCAGCCGAGGTCCACGGCCCGCCGGGTGCCGGAGCCGCTGACCGTGGAGGCGAAGCTGACCAGCCGGTCGGTGGCGTCCGGCCGCCGGTCGAAGAGCACGTCCTCGACGAGTTCGAGCAGGTCGGCGGGGATGTCCTGATAGACGGCGAGTTGTCCGGCGTTGACGATTCCCATGTCCAGGCCGGCCCGTACGGCGTGGAAGAGGAACGCCGAGTGCATCGCCTCGCGTACCACGTCGTTGCCGCGGAACGAGAAGGAGAGGTTGGAGATGCCGCCGCTGGTCCGGGCCCCGGGGCAGCGCTCCTTGATCAGCGGAAGCGCGTCGATGAACGCCTTGGCGTAGCCGTTGTGCTCGGCGATGCCGGTCGCCACGGCCAGCACGTTCGGGTCGAAGACGATGTCGGTGGGTGCGAACCCGGCCCGCTGGGTGAGCAGGTCGTAGGCGCGGGCGCAGATCGAGACCTTGCGTTCGGTGGTCTCCGCCTGGCCGATCTCGTCGAAGGCCATCACCACCACGCCGGCGCCGTAGTCCCGGATCCGGCGGGCCTGCGTCAGGAACGCCTCCTCACCCTCCTTGAGGCTTATCGAGTTGACGATCCCCTTGCCCTGCACGCACTTGAGCCCCGCCTCCAGCACGCTCCACCGCGAGCTGTCGATCATGATCGGGATGCGGGCGACCTCGGGCTCGGTCGCGATCAGGTTCAGGAAGGTGGTCATCGCCCGCTCGCTGTCGAGCAGGTCGGCGTCCATGTTCACGTCGAGGACGTTGGCGCCGCCGCGTACCTGCTCCAGCGCCACGTCGACGGCGGCCTGGTAGTCGTCGGCCTCGATCAGTCGGCGGAACCGCGCCGAGCCGGTGACGTTGGTCCGCTCGCCGATCATCACGAAGCCGGTGTCGGCGCCGATGGCGAAGGGCTCCAGGCCACTGAAGCGGGTGGCGTCCGGGATCGCCGGCACCGGACGGGGCGGCCGCCCGTCGACCGCCGCCGCGATCCGGGCGATGTGCTCCGGGCCGGTGCCGCAGCAGCCGCCGACGATGTTGACCATGCCGGCGTCGGTGAACTCGCGGATCAGCCGCCCGGTCTCCTCGGGCTGCTGGTCGTAGCCGCCGAACGCGTTCGGCAGCCCGGCGTTGGGGTGGCAGGCGACGTAGGTGCCGGCGAGCCGGGACAGGTCGGCGACGTGCGGGCGCATCTCGGCGGCGCCGAGCGAGCAGTTCACCCCGACCACCAGCGGCTCGGCGTGCGCGACCGAGGTCCAGAACGCCTCCACGGTCTGCCCGGAGAGGGTCCGGCCGCTCAAATCGACGATGGTCACCGAGATCCAGAGCGGCAGGTCGGGCGCGACCTCCCGGGCGGCGGCGATCGCGGCCTTGGCGTTGAGCGTGTCGAAGATCGTCTCGACGAGCAGGATGTCGACGCCACCGTCGGCCAGCGCGCGGATCTGCTCCGCGTACGCCTCCCGGACGGTGTCGAAGGTCACGGTCCGGAACGCCGGGTCGTCGACCCGGGGGGAGAGCGAGAGGGTCACGTTCAGCGGCCCGACCGAGCCGGCGACGAACCTGCCGCCGGCCTCGTCGGCGGCCTGCCGGGCGAGCTGGGCGCCGCGCAGGTTCATCTCCGGGACCAGCGCCTCCAGGCCGTAGTCGGCCTGGGCGATGTTCGTCGCGGTGAAGGTGTTCGTCGAGGTGATGTCCGCGCCGGCCGCCAGGTAGCGCCGGTGTACGTCGAGGATGACGTCCGGCCGGGTCAGGTTGAGCAGGTCCGGGTCGCCGGTCACGTCCTGCGGGTGGTCGGCGAGCAGCTCGCCCCGGTAGTCGGCGGGGGTGAGGCCGGCGCCCTGGAGCATGGTGCCCCAGGCGCCGTCGAGCACCACGACCCGCTCGGCGAGCAGTTCGCGCAGCGCCCGGGTGCGCGCTGCCCGCGTGCCGGGGACACTCGGCGTCGTTACCAACCAAACCACCTCCGTCGTCGAACGGAGGCGCCCTTGGAGAGATCAATGCTCGGGTCGAGCGTGGCGGGCAGGTCAGCCCGTTGCAGCGCCTCTCGACCGAGGTCCAAGACTACCCGAAAGGGTCCGGACCGGGCCGGAATCGTCGCGGACTGTGAGACGGCGGTGTCGTCCAGACCTGCTGTCGCAGGATCGACGTACGAGGCGAGCTCATCTAATCTCGTGGCAGATACGCCCGGTGACGCCGCCCGGCACCGACGCCGGCCCGGTGACGGGAACCCCTCAGGCCAGGCGTCGATGGCGTGCCCACATCGTGCCCGTTCGGAGGGATCGAGGCTTGACGAGCGAGAACGCCCCACCGGGTGTGGACATCAACCGGGCCAGCATCGCCCGGGTCTACGACTACCTCCTCGGTGGCAAGGACAACTTCGCGGTCGACCGGCAGGCGGCCCAGATGGCGCTGAAGATCACGCCGGACGGTCTGGAGGCGGGCCGGGCCTGCCGGGCCTTCCTCCGACGGTCGGTGCGACACCTCGCCGCGGAGGCCGGCATCCGGCAGTTCCTCGACCTCGGCTCGGGACTGCCGACCCAGGGCAACGTGCACGAGATCGCCCACGAGGTGGACCCGGACGCCCGGGTGGTCTACGTCGACAACGACCCGATGGCCCTCGCGCACGGGCGGGCCCTGCTCGCGGACGCCCGGACCACCACCGTGGTCGGGGCCGACGTCCGTGAGCCGGAGGAGATCCTCGACCATCCCGAGGTCCGGCGGATGATCGATTTCGACCAGCCGGTCGGGCTGCTGCTCATGGCGATCCTGCATCACCTGCACGACCACGAGGAGCCCGGCGCCGTCACCCGCCGGCTCACCGCCGCACTGCCCTCCGGCAGCTACCTGGCGATCTCGCACTTCCACGACCCCGGCGATGCCCACCCGGACATCTCGCAGAAGGTCCGGGGGGTGGAGAAGATCTTCAACGAGACCCTCGGCACCGGCCGGTGGCGTACCCACCAGGAGATCCTCGCCTTCTTCGGCGACCTGGAGTTGCTGCCGCCCGGGCTGGTCCCGGTGGCGGAGTGGCGCCCGGACGGCGACGAGGACGCAGGGCAGACCGACACCTACCACACCGTCGTGGGTGGGGTGGCCCGCAAGACCTGACCGGCACCTGCCGCGCCGTGGTTCCGGACATCCGGCCGGGAGAGATTCTGCCGGTGCGCCGAGGGTCAGAGGTGCTGGCGGAGGAAGTCGAGCTCGAGGGCGAGCAGCCGTTCCGCGGTGCCGCCGGCCGCCATGTGGGTGGCGCCGGTCAGCGGGATGACCGAGTGCGGCCGGCCGGTGGCCAGCAGCGCGGCGGAGAGCCGGAGCGTGTGCGCGGCCACCACGTTGTCGTCGGCCAGCCCGTGCAGCAGCAGGATCGGCCGGGCCTCCTCGGGGTCGCGTACCGGCTCGGCGGCGAGTTCCAGGAGCGAGTGGTGGGCGTACACCTCGGGGCTGTCGGCCGGGGTCCCGAGATAGCGCTCGCTGTACGCGGTGTCGTAGAGGGTCCAGTCGGTCACCGGCGCACCGGCGACGGCGCACCGGAACAGGTCGGGCCGGCGCAGCACGGCCAGCGCGGCGAGCCAGCCACCGAACGACCAGCCCCGGACCGCCACCCGGCCCAGGTCGAGGTCGGGGTGCTTGCCGGCGAGCGCGGTCAGCGCGTCCGCCTGGTCGGCCAGGATGACGTCGGCGAGCCGCCGGTGCACCACCTTCTCGAACGAGGGCGCGACTCCGGGCGTACCCCGGTTGTCGACGGTGACCACCGCGTAGCCGGCGTCGGCCCACCACTGCCGCTCCAGCCACGCCGACCGGGCGGCCACCACCTCCTGGTGGCCCGGCCCGCCGTAGACGTCGAGCAGCACCGGCAGCCGCCGGCCGGCGACGTGGTTGCCGGGGTAGAGCACCGCGGTCGGCAGCCGGCGGTCGGTGACCCGCTCCAGCGCGGGCCGGGGCGCGTACGGCGGGGTTGCGGCGAGCGAGCGCAGCCTGCCCACCTCCCGGTCGCCCTGCCAGACCGTCCAGGTGCTGCCGGGCACGTCGAGGGAGCGGGACTGCACCACGAGGACGTCGCCGCCGACCGTGCCGCCGTGCCAGCCCGGGTCGGCGGTCATCCGCCGGGCGTCGATCCCGCCGGCCCCGATCGCGGTACGCACCCGGAACAGGTGCTGCTGGCTCGGCTCCCCCTCGCTTCCCTCGACGAGCAGGTCGGGGCTGCCGTTGCGGTTCGGCAGCCAGCCGACCACCCGGCGTACGTAGAGCGAGGGTGGGGTGAGCAGGGTGCCGTCGGCGAAGAGGCAGCGGGCGTCGTAGCCGTCGTGCGCGAGTTCGCCGCCGACGAGTACCCGGCCGTCGGGGAGGTGCCGGGGTGTGCCGGCGACCGGCTCGACCCAGCGTGGGTCGGCGAGCTCGGCGTGCACCTGCGTCTCGCCGGTACGCGGGTCCACGGCGAGCACCAGGCCGTGCTGCTGCAACCTGCGCAGTACGGTGATCAGCGGCCCGGTCTCGGCCCACTCCACCCCGACCAGGTAGGGATAGGTCTCCCGGTCCCAGTGCACGTCGACCCAGCCGCCGTCGAGGTCGAGCAGGTGCAGGCTCACCTCGGCGTTCGGCCCGCCGGCCCGGGGGTACGCGACCGAGCGGGGCGGGCTGGCCGGGTCACCGGCGTCGTGCAGGTACCAGCGGGGCAGCCGGGACTCGTCGACCCGGGCGGCCAGGATGGAACGCCCGTCCGGCGCCCACCAGTAGCCGCGGAACCGGTCGAACTCCTCGGCCGCGATGAACTCGGCCAGCCCCCAGGTGACCCCGGCGTCCTCGCCGGCGAGCAGCGTGTCGGTCCCGTCGGCGTCGACCACCCGCAACTGCCCGACGCGGCCGTCGCCGGCCGCGTCGGTGACGTAGCCGATCCGCTGGCCGGTGGGGTCGGGGCGGGGGTCGAGCACCGGACCGTTGACGGCGATCTCGACCACGTCCCCGTGCAGCAGGTCGGCCCGGAAGAGCTGGCCGGCGAGCGCGAAGACGGCGACCCGGGCGGGCGGGTCGGTGGCGTACGAGCCGATGCCGGCGGCGCTCAGCCGGAGCCGTTCGCGCAGCGCCTGCTCGGCCGGGTGCGGCGTGCCGGTCGGGTCCGCGTCCGTCGCCGGCTCGGCGAGCAGGTCGGCGGGGTCGGCGACCAGGCGTTCGGTGCCGGTTGCCACGTCCAGCATCCAGAGCGCGTCAACCGGGTCGGTCGGGCCGCCGGAGCGGAGGAAGAGCACCCGCGAGCCGTCGTTCGCCACCGTCACGGACCGCGGCGCGCCGCGGTTGAAGCGGCGGGTGCGGGCGGCCAATTCCGGGTAGTCCACATCGTGATCGTAGAGGCGGGCGCGCGGCGATGTGGCCGAGCCGGCCATCGCGCCCCCGTCCGGTACCGGTAGTGACCTGGTGACTCTCCGGGAGTGGCGACCGGCTTCGGTGAGTAGGGCGTGCGGGTGCGGCGGCGTAGAGTTGCCCGGGTGACGTATCCGACCTCGGCCGGCCAGGACCGGCCGGCCCGGCGGCTGCTGCTGGTGCACGCGCATCCCGACGACGAGTCGATCGGCACGGGCGCGACGATGGCGTACTACGCGGCGGCGGGCGCCGGAGTCACCCTGGTGACCTGCACCCTCGGCGAGGAGGGCGAGATCCACGTGCCGGCGCTGGCCGGGCTCGCCGCGACCGAGGCCGACCAGCTCGGCGGATACCGGATCGCGGAGCTGGCCGCCGCCTGCGCCGCGCTCGGTGTGCGGGACCACCGGTTTCTCGGCGGCGCGGGGCGCTACCGCGACTCGGGGATGATGGGGCTGCCGACCAACGACCATCCGCGGGCCTTCTGGCGGGCCGACCTCGACGAGGCGGCGGCGCACCTGGTCGAGATCATGCGGGAGGTGCGCCCCCAGGTGCTGGTCACCTACGACCCGAACGGCTTCTACGGGCACCCGGACCACATCCAGGCGCACCGGGTGGCGATGCGCGCCGCCGAACTGGCCGCCGCCGAGGGCTTCGGGCCGGCCAAGATCTACTGGACGGCGATGCCGAAGAGCGTGCTGGAGGCCGGCCTGGTCGCCTTCGCCGAGGCCGAGGAGAACCCGTTCGCCGGCGCCGAGCACGCCGACGACCTGCCGTTCGGCACGCCGGACGACGAGCTCGCGGCCCGGATCGACGGCACCGACCAGCACACCGCCAAGGAGGCGGCGATGCGGGCGCACGCCACCCAGATCCCGGACAACTCGTGGCTCTATTCGATCGCCAGCAACTTCGGCGGTGAGTTCATGGGGGTGGAGTACTACACCCTGGCCGCCGGGACCCGGGGCCCGGGCTTCGGGCCGTACGGCTGGGAGGACGATCTCTTCGCCGGCCTGCCGTCGACGGCGGAGCCGGGGCCGACCTCGGCTCGGGCGTCGTCATCGGCTCAGGTGGCGGCGGCGCGGTGACCCTGCCGAGCGCGTCCGTGTCGACCTCGCCGGAGCAGGAGTCGGGCCCGCCGCCCGCCGGCCGGCCGGGGCTGCGCCGGGCGGTCGACCTGACGCTGCGGGTGGTGGGCGGAGTGGTCGCGGTGGTGGCTGCGGCAGCCACTGCCGCGCTGGAGCTGATCCTCTCGACGCTTCGGGTCGGTGGTGTGCTGATCGGGGTGTCGGTGCTGGTCACGGTGCTGGCGAATGCGGCGCTGGGCTGGTTCGCGCCCCGGGCGGTCGGGCGGCGGTGGGCGCTCGCGCTCCCCGCCGGCGTCTGGTTCGCCGTGATGGTGGTGGCGGCCGGCGGCACCAGCGAGGGCGACATCCTGATCGCCGGCAACAACTGGGTCGGCATCGCCATGATCTTCGCCGGCTCGGTCACCTTCGCGGTCGTGGGCTTCCGCATGATCATGAATCCGCGCGGCCCGGACTCACCGCTGCTGCGGCCCTGACCTCGCGGCCCTGACCTCGCCCGTCGTGCTGGGCCGCGCCGGGCGGCTACGGCGTGCGTCGGTTTCCCCGTCGTTCGCACCATGGATCCACGCGGCGACGGATGGTAGAACCTTGTGGCAGGTGGCCCCCGGTCCGGTGGGGGCCGGACGCCAAGAGGACGTGCGATGAAGGAGCGCTGGCTGCCGGTCGGAGTACTCGCGGGTGTGCTGTTCGGGATCAACGTCGTGGCGCGGCTCGTCGCCCGGTTCGCCTTCGGGGACGACACCGAGATGCAGGACCGGATCTCGCTGGGCATGTTCGCCGCGATCGGGGTGGTGCTGGCGACCCTGGCCTTCGTCCGGGGCCGGCGCCGCCCGCTGCCCGACTGGGGCGGGGAGATGGCGCTCGCCGTACTGGTCGCGATGGTGCTGACCATCTTCGTGGGGCCGTTCATCAGCGGCAACCAGCCGTTCGCCGCGGGTGCCGGGGCGTTCTTCGCGCAGATCTGGTTCTACGCCGGCTGCGCCCTCGGCGGCGTACTCGTCGGCTACCTGCTGCTCACCGCCTTCGGCTGGGACTACCGGTCGCAGTCGCTGAAGCGGTACGCCGAGGCGAAGCAGGCCAAGCCGCGCCGGGTGGTACGCCGCTGACCGTCCCACCGACCCGTCCGGGTCAGCCCCGTCGCGGCTCGACCCGCGTCTGGTAGGTGTGGTGGGTGGTGAAGCCGAGCCGCCGGTAGAGCGAGACGGCGGCCTCGTTGTGCTCTTCCACCTGGAGAAACGCCCGGGTCGCGCCGAGTCCGGTCGCCCACCCGGCCAGTGCCCGGACCGCCTGCTGGGCGAGCCCTCGGCGCCGGGCCTGCGGGACCACCTCGATCAGGCTCAGGCCGAGCCAGCGTCCCGGACCGGTGACGGTGCCCCGGGCCACCGCGACAAGCTCCCGCCGGTCGCCGCCAACCGGTCCCGGGCCGTCGGCGGGCGGGCCGGCGTAGAGGTGCACGAAACGGACCTGCCGCACGGCGGTGAGGATGTGCCGGGCGGCGTCCGGCAGTTCGACCGCCGGCCCGCCACCCAGCGGGGTGGCGGCCGGGCGCGGAGCGCCGGCCCGGTTCGCGGCGTCGGGCCCGGCGTGGTCGCGGGACTGCTTCGCCTTGCGTCGGGCGGCCAGCGCGTACCAGCCCGGGGTGGGGGTCTCGGCCAGCTCGGGCGCCGGCAGCTCCGGTCGGGGCGGCACGGCGTCCAGGATCGCCGTCAGCGGTGCGGTCTGCACCAGTACCAGCGGTCGGGCCGACCAGCCGCGGGCGTCCAGTGCCGCCCCGACCGGGGCGGCCAGCGGCAACGGCACGTTGACCATGGCCGGCCGGCCGCGCTCGGCGTACCAGCGGGTGACCGCGTCGATCGCCTCGTCCAGCGGCCGGTCCGGGTCGCCCACCGGCAGGGCGCTGTTCGCCCGCCCGGACCACCCCTCGGCGGTACGCAGCAGCCAGTCGCCGAGGCGCGCCCGGACCGGAGCCGGCCACGCCTCGTCCGAGGCGAGTTCGAGTTCGACCACCGCCGCCGCGTTCGGGCGTCGGGCCGGTGGCACCCGCTTGGCCCGGTGCACCTCGCCCAGCGGCACCCGCAGCGGCCCGCTGTCGGTGGCGAGCGTGAGATGGGTCTCGGTCAGGTCGACCAGCTCGCCGAGGGCGTCGCTGAAGAGCGTGCGACCGCCGCGATCTCCGACAATGCGCCGCACGACGATCCGGTGTCCCACATCGCGGCGTCCCAGCACGATCGACCCCCTCCCCGGCGACATACTAGGCTCTTACTGTCGCGGTCGATCGCGGCGGAGCCTGCGGAGGAGAAGATCGGTGACCTACATCATCGCCGAGCCGTGCGTGGATGTGCTCGACAAAGCGTGCATCGAGGAGTGCCCGGTCGACTGCATCTACGAAGGCAACCGGATGCTCTACATTCACCCCGACGAGTGTGTCGACTGCGGGGCGTGCGAGCCGGTCTGCCCGGTGGAAGCGATCTTCTACGAGGACGACGTGCCGGAGCAGTGGAAGGACTACACCACCGCGAACTACGAGTTCTTCGAGGACCTGGGTTCGCCGGGCGGAGCAGCCAAGATCGGTAAGGTGGAGAAGGACACTCCGTTCGTCGCGGCGCAGCCGCCACGGGGCGAGCACTGAGCGGCACCACCCCGGCTGCCACCCGGCGGCCCGGCGGGGCTGCCCCGGGCCGCGCCGGAAACCTGCCCGACTTCCCGTGGGACCTGCTGGAGCCGGCAAAGGCGCTGGCCGCGCGGCATCCGGACGGGATCGTCGACCTCTCCGTGGGCACCCCGGTCGACCCGGTGCCCGAGTTGGTCCGGACCGCGCTGGCCGCGAGTGCGGACGCGCCCGGCTATCCGCTGACCGCCGGCTCGCCGACGCTGCGCGCCGCGCTCGCAGAGTGGGTGGCCCGACACTGCGGTGCCGATCCGGAGGCGGTCGGGGTGCTGCCGACGATCGGCTCCAAGGAACTGGTCGGCTGGCTGCCGACGCTGCTCGGGCTCGGCCCGGGCGACGTGGTGGTGATCCCGCAGGTCTGCTATCCGACGTACGAGGTCGGGGCGCGGCTGGCCGGCGCGGAGGTGGTCCGGGCCGACGCCCTGACCGCCCTCGGACCCGACCCCCGGGTACGGCTGATCTGGATCAACTCGCCGGCCAACCCGACCGGGCGGGTCCTGCCGCCGGAGCACCTCCGCAAGGTTGTGGAGTGGGCCCGCGAGCGCGGCGTCGTGGTGGCCAGCGACGAGTGCTACCTCTCGTTGGGCTGGGAGGAGACGCCGACCTCGATTCTCGACCCGGAGGTCTGCGGCGGCGACCACGCCAACCTGCTCGCCGTGCACTCCCTCTCCAAGCGCTCCAACCTGGCCGGTTACCGGGCCGGGTTCGTCGCCGGTGACCGCACGCTCGTCGACGCCCTGCTCACGGTCCGCAAGCACGCCGGGATGATCGTGCCGGCTCCGGTGCAGGCGGCGATGGTCGCGGCGCTCGCCGACGACGCGCACGTGGCCGAGCAGCGCAGCCGGTACGCCGCCCGCCGCGAGGTGCTGCGGGACGCGCTGGTCAGGTCGGGCTTCGAGATCGAACACTCCGGGGCCGGGCTCTATCTCTGGGCCACTCGGGGCGAGCAGAGTCGGGCCACGGTGGACTGGCTCGCCGAGCGTGGCATCCTGGTGGCGCCCGGCACCTTCTACGGCCCGGCCGGCGACCGGCACATCCGGGTGGCGCTCACCGCCACCGACGAGCGGGTCGCCGCCGCCGCGGCCCGGCTGCCCGGCTGATCCGCGGCCGGTCCTGGTACACCGGAGGTGGGCGCACCGACGGGTCCATTGCCGAGCCGGAGTCGCCGGGGAGCGGGCATTAGGGTGGACGGATGACGGATCGACCGATCGTGGTGGTGCGCGGCGAGGTGGTCCGGGAGGTGCCTCCGGAGATCGCCCGGTTCACGGTGACCGTCTCCGCCCGCGACCGGGACCGCCGGGCCGCGCTGGCCCGGCTGGCCGAGCGTGCCGAGGCGGTACGGGCACTGATCGACGGCTACGGCGACGCGATCGAGCGCCGGGAGACCGGCCAGCTCTGGGTACGCCCCGAGCTGAAGCGCTCCGGCGAGAAGGTGACCGGATACGCCGCCAGCGCCACCACCACGGTGACCGTGACCGACTTCGGGGTGCTCGGCGAGCTGATGCTCCGGCTCGCCGACCAGGACCAGAGCACCGTCGCCGGGCCGTGGTGGGAGCTGCGGCCGGAGAGCCCGGCGTACCGGGAGGCGCGGCGCGCCGCCGTCGGCGCGGCGTTCGACCGGGCCCGGGAGTACGCCGAGGCGCTCGATGTCGAGGTCAGTGCCCTGATCCAACTCTCCGACACCGGCACCGGCGTGCAGCCGATGATGGCGCTGGCCGGGCACGGCATGGCCTACCGGGCCGCCGACGCGGGACTCCCGGAACTCGAGCTCGACCCGCGCCCACAGACCGTGCAGGCGGCCGTCGAGGCCCGGTTCGAGATCACCCCGCCCCGGATCGCCGGGCAGTGACCGCACCGTTCTCGCACAACCTGGCCGAGCTGGTGAACCGGGCCGCCGCGCTGGCCTCGACGGGCCCGCGCCGGCTGCTCGGCATCACCGGCCCACCCGGAGTGGGCAAGTCGACCCTGGCCGGGCTGGTGGTGGCGGCCCTCGACGGCGTCGCCGAGCTGGTGCCGATGGACGGCTTCCACCTCGCCGAGGACGAACTGCGCCGGCTCGACCGGCACGCCCGCAAGGGCGCGCTCGACACCTTCGACGGTGCCGGCTTCGTCGCGCTGCTCCGCCGGCTCCGGACCGCCGGACCCGACACTGTGTACGCACCCGAGTTCCGTCGCGAGATCGAGGAGGCGATCGCCGGGGCGATTCCGGTGCCGGCGTCGGTGCCGCTGGTGGTGATCGAGGGCAACTACCTGCTGGTCCCGGAGCGGCCGTGGGGCGAGGTACGCGACCTCCTCGACGAGGTCTGGTATCTCGACGTCGACGAGACCGAACGGCTGCGCCGGCTGACCGACCGGCACATCGCGTTCGGCCGCGAACCGGCCGAGGCGGCTGCCCGGGCCCGCGGCACCGACCAGCGCAACGCCGAGCTGATCGCCGGCACGATCGGTCGCGCCGACCTCGTCGTCCGGATGGCACCGTCCAATTCGGCCTGACCGGCGTCCTTGCTCACTGCCCATCGGCCGGTACCAGTACCCGGCGGGGTGATGGCGAAGCGCATCGAGGACTGGTAGACCGATCGGCGAAGCTGTTTCGACCCTGTTGCTTCGACCCTCTACGCAGCCGGCGGCGACGATCGGCAGGAGAGCCGTGTCAGTTCGGAAACTGATGTCCTGGTACGCCGGGCTCAACGCTGCGCTGGTGGTCTGCTTCTTCGCCCTGCCGGTGCCGCGTCCGGTGGTGGCCGCCGCGTTCGGGCTGGCCGGCATGGCGGCGGTGGCGATCGGCATCCGGCGCTACCGGCCGGACCGGGCGTACGCCTGGTGGCTGCTCGGCGCGGCTCTCGTCGTCTTCGCCGCCGGCGACACCGTCTACCTGCTCGCCGCGAACTTTCCGCTCGGGGACTCCCCGGCAGACTCCGGGCTCGTCTCGGACCTCTTCTACCTGGTGATGCTGCCGTTGATCGGTGCAGGGCTGCTCGGGCTGACCCGCTCCACCACCGGCGCCCGGGACCGGTCCGGGCTCCTCGACTTCCTGATCTTCACCACCGCCGGTGCCTTCCTGCTCTGGGTGCTGGTGATCCGGCCGTACCTGGTCGGTCCGGGGCCCACCACGTTCGAGCAGTCGGTGCTGGCCGCGTACGCGCTGCTGGACGTGCTGTTGCTGGCCACCGCCGCCCGGATCGCGGTCACCTCGCGGGGCAGCGCCGCCGGGCTGCTGCTGGTGTTCGGCGCGGCCGGGATGCTCGTCTCGGACCTCAGCTACGGCGCCGCGTTGCTGCGCGGCGGCTGGCAGCCGGGCGGCCCGGACGAGCTGGGCTGGCTGAGCTTCTACGTCGCCTGGGGCGCCGCCGCGCTGCATCCGTCGATGGCGACGCTGACCGAGCCGGCCGAACCGCCGGACAGCGAGATCGGCAAGACCCGGCTGGTCCTGCTCGGCATCGCCGCCACCCTCGCCCCGGCGGTGCTGCTCTACGAGGTGCTGAACGGGGACGTCCGGGACGGCGCGGTGATCGCGGTGGTCGGCGGCGTGGTCTTCGCCCTGGTGCTGAGCCGCCTGGCGGACGCGGTGGACGGGCACCGGCAGGCGGTGGCCCGGGAGCGCGGGCTGCGCCAGGCCGGCGCCGAGTTGGTGGCCGCGACCGACACCGCCGAGGTCCGCCGGGCGGTACGCACCGCCGTGGCCCGGCTGGTGCCGAGGCAGGCCGCGCACCGGATCGTCTTCTCGATCAACCACAGCGACGGGGTGCCGGCGGCCACCACCAGTATCTGGGGGCCGGGAATGGCAGCCGCGTCCCCGTTCTATCCGGCGCCGACTCCCGCCGTCGCCCGGCGCAGCCGGCTGCTGCGGGTCCGGACCCTGCAACCGGCGCTGGCCGAGCAGCTCCAGGGCTTCGAGACCGTCGCGCTCTGCCCGCTGGTCGGCGACGGCCGGACCGGAGCCGTCGTCGGCGACGGCCGGACCGGCGGTACGCCTGGCGGCGGCCGGGCCAGCGGCGCGCCCCGGGTCGGCGCGCTGCTGGTCGCCACCGACAGCCGGCTGCTGCCCTCGCTGCGGGACTCGCTGGAGGTGCTGGCCGCGCAGGCGGCGATGGCGTTGGAGCGGATCGGCCTGGCCCAGGAGATCAACCGCCGGGAGAGCGAGGCATACTTCCGCAGCCTGGTGCAGAACGCGGCGGACGTGATCCTCATCGTCGACGACGACCAGCGGATCCGCTACGCCAGCCCCTCCGTCCGGAGCGTCCTCGGCGTCGAGCCGGCGGAGTGCACCGATCTCGGCACACTGCTCTCCGCCGAGGAGCAGCTCCCGGTCGCCACCCTGCTCACCCCGGCGGCCGGCGAGCCGGAGCGGCGCGGGATCGACTGGTGCGTACGCCTCCCGGATGGGCAGCGGGTACAGCTCGAGGTGACCTGCCGGGACCTGCGCCGGGACCGGACCGTACGCGGCTTCGTGCTGACCCTGCGGGACATCACCGAGCGGGTCCGGCTGGAGCAGGAGCTGACCCATCGGGCGGTGCACGACTCGCTCACCGGCCTGGCCAACCGGGCCTCCTACCAGGACCAGGTCTACGAGGCGGTGGAGAAGGCCCGGGACGCCGATCGCACGGTCGGCGCGCTCTCCATCGACCTCGACGAGTTCACCGCGGTGAACGACACCCACGGACACGCCATCGGCGACGCGTTGCTGATCGCCGCCGGTGAGCGGCTGCGGGAGATCGCCGGGCCGAACGACCTGGTGGCCCGGCTCGGCGGGGACGAGTTCGCCGTACTGATCCCGGACGCGGACGACCCGGCGCAGGTGGAGCGGGTCGCCGACCACCTCGTCCGGGCGCTCGCCGAACCGCTGGAGGTCGGCGACACCGTGGTCAACGGCTCGGTCAGCGTCGGGGTGGCCACCACCGCCGACGCCAGTGACGCCGGTGAGCTGCTGCAACGCGCCGACCTCGCGCTCTACGTCGCCAAGGGGGCCGGCAAGGGCCGCTGGTGCCGCTACCAGTCGGAGCTGCACACGGCGATCGTGGAGCGGCTGGAGCTGCGGGCCGCGCTGGCCGAGGCGGTGGCGAAGCTCAGCTTCTCGGTCGACTACCAGCCGATCGTCGACATGCGGACCGGAGCGGCGGTCGGTTTCGAGGCGCTGGCCCGCTGGCACCATCCGGCCCGGGGGCCGGTGCCGCCGGCGCTCTTCATCGGGCTCGCCGAGGAGACCGGGCTGATCGAGCCGATCGGGGACTATGTGCTGCGCCAGGCGACGGCCGCGATGGCCCGGTGGCGGGCTGACCGGGGCGGGGGGCACGCCCCGTACGTCAGCATCAACGTCTCGGCCCGGCAGCTGCGGACGCCCGGTTTCGTGACCACCGTACGCGCGGCGCTGGCCGCCGCCGAGGTGCCGCCGGACCGGGTGATGCTGGAGATCACCGAGAGCCTGCTGTTGCGCGACCAGGAGCCGGTCTGGGCCGAGCTGGCCGAGCTGCGCTCCCTCGGCCTACGGGTCGCCATCGACGACTTCGGCACCGGGTTCTCGTCGCTGAGTTACCTCCAGCAGATGCCGGCCGACGTACTCAAGATCGACCGGTCGTTCACCGAGACCGTGGCCACGTCGCGGCGGCAGCGGTTGCTGGTGGAGGGGATCATCCGGCTCGCCGGCACGCTCGGCCTGGACGTCATCGCCGAGGGGGTGGAGACGGAGGCGGTCCGGACGGTCCTGCTCGACATGGGCTGCGCCTCCGGGCAGGGCTACCTCTTCGCCCGGCCGCTGCCTGACTCGGACGTGCTGGGCTGGCTCGACGGTTGACCGGGAGAGTTCGGTGTCGCCCCGGAGAGTTCGGTGTCGCCCCGGAGAGCTCGGTGTCGCCCTGCAGAGCCCGGTTCCGGCGGGTGCTGTCGGTGGAGGACGTGCGGTGTCAGAGGCGGCGGTGGACGCGGGCCGGGTTGCCGAGGGCGAGGACCCCGGGTGGGAGGTCACGGGTCACCACGCTGCCGGCGCCGACCACGGTGTCCGCGCCGATGGTGACGCCGCCCAGCACGATCGCCCCGCCGCCGAGCCAGGCGTTGTCGCCGATGGCGATCGGCCGGGCCGCCTCCCACTTCGCCCGCCGGGGCTCGGCCGCCAGCGGGTGGTGTGGGGTGAGGAGCTGCACGTTCGGCCCGATCTGCACGTCCGCGCCGATCTCGATCGGCGCGACGTCCAGCAGCACCGCGTTGACGTTCAGGTAGCACCGGTCGCCGAGGCGGATCTGGGTGCCGTAGTCGCAGTGGAAGGGCGGCCGGACCACCACGTCCGCGCCGACGGCACCGAGCAGCTCGCGCAGCAGCGCCGCGTGCCGCTCCGGCGCGGCCGCGTCGGTGGTGTTGTAGCGCCGCACGAGCACGCTGGCGCGGCGGGCCAGGGCGACCAGTTCCGGGTCGTCGGCCCGGTAGAGGTCGCCGGCGAGCATCCGCTCCCGCTGGGAGCGCGGATCCGCGTCGGTGCCCACCGCGTCGGACCCGCCCGGCTCAGTCGTTCGCGTGCAGGGCGGCGTTCAGCTCGATGCCCCGGCCGGTACGCGGCTTCGCCTCCAGCGCGCCGGTCACCGAGTTACGCCAGAAGAGCAGCCCGTCGACCCCGGAGAGTTCGCGAGCCTTGACCACCCGGCCGTCCGGCAGGGTCACCTTCGAGCCGGCGGTGATGTAGCAGCCCGCCTCCACCACGCAGTCGTCGCCGAGCGAGATCCCGATCCCGGCGTTGGCGCCGAGCAGGCTGCGCTCACCGATCCGGACCTTCTCCTTGCCGCCGCCGGAGAGCGTGCCCATGATCGATGCGCCCGCGCCGACGTCGGAGCCGTCCCCGACCACCACACCGGCGACGATCCGGCCCTCGACCATCGAGGCGCCGAGCGTGCCGGCGTTGAAGTTGCAGAAACCCTCGTGCATCACGGTGGTGCCGCTGGCCAGGTGGGCGCCGAGGCGTACCCGGTCGGCGTCGGCGATGCGTACCCCGGACGGGACGACGTAGTCGGTCATCCGGGGAAACTTGTCGACCCCGTAGACCGCCAGGTGCCGGCCGGCGGCCCGCTCGACCACCCGCAGCTCGTCGACCCGCTCCGGCGGGCACGGCCCGGCCGAGGTCCAGGCGACGTTGGCCAGCACCCCGAAGATGCCGTCGAGGTTGAGCTCGTTGGGCCGGACCAGCCGGTGGGAGAGGAGGTGCAACCGGAGGTACGCGTCGGAGGCGTCCTTGATCGGGTCGGCGAGCGAGCCGATCTCGGTGACCACCACCGCGGTACGCAACCCTGGCAGCGCCCGCTCGCCGAGCGCACCCGGCGGCAGGTCGAGCACGTCGCCGTCCTCGCCGGCGACCAGCGGCGAGGAGCCGAGGCCGAGCTTGCCGGTCGGGTACCACGTGTCGAGCACCTGGTCCCCGGCGAGCGTGGCTACGCCGATCCCCCAGGCGGGCTGTGCGGTCGTCACCGGTGCACCTCTCCGTCATCCGGGCAGGATTCGACTCAGGCGGACGTGTGGAACGTCATTTCCGAGCCGTGGACGCGTCCCGCCGATACGACCTTGACGGTACCGTCTCCCACCATGGAGAACCCGCTCACCCCCGAGGTGTTGGCCGATCCGGTCGCGTTGACCCGCGCCCTGGTCGACATCGAGTCCGTGTCCAAGAACGAGAAGGAGATCGCGGACTGCGTCGAGGAGGTGCTGAGGGACGTCCCGCACCTGACCGTGGCGCGGCACAGCAACACGATCATGGCGCGTACCGAGTTGGGGCGGGCCCAGCGGGTGGTGCTGGCCGGGCACCTGGACACCGTGCCGCTGAACAACAACTTCCCGTCCAGCGTGCAGGGCGACCTGATCTACGGCTGCGGCACCTCCGACATGAAGTCCGGGGTGGCGTACGCGCTGCACCTGGCGGTGAGCGTGCCCGAGCCCCGCTACGACGTGACGTACTTCTTCTACGAGGCTGAGGAGATCGAGTCCCGCTACAACGGGCTGACCCTGGTCGCGCAGGCTCATCCGGAGTGGCTGACCGCCGACTTCGCGGTGCTGCTGGAACCGACGCACGGGGTGGTCGAGGCGGGCTGCCAGGGCACCATGCGGGCGGTCGTCAGCGCGGCGGGCCGGCGGGCGCACTCGGCCCGGTCGTGGAACGGGGTGAACGCGATCCACGGCATCGGCGACGCGATCCACCGGCTCGCCGGCTACCAGGCCCGGATGGTCACCATCGACGGCTGCGTCTACCGGGAGGGGATGAACGCGGTCCGGATCGGCGGCGGCGTCGCCGGCAACGTGGTACCGGATCTCTGCGAGCTGGAGGTCAACTACCGGTTCGCGCCGGACCGTACGGCGCAGGAGGCGGAGCTGCACCTCCGGGAGACCTTCGACGGCTACCAGGTGCGGCTGATCGACTCGGCACCGGGCGCGCTGCCGGGGCTGACCGCCGCACCGGCCCGGGAGTTCCTGGCGGCGGTCGGCGCGGACCCGATCGGCAAGCTCGGCTGGACCGACGTGGCGCGGTTCGCCGCCCTCGGCATCCCGGCGCTCAACTTCGGCCCCGGTGACCCGAACCTCGCGCACGCCCCCGACGAGCACGTCGAGATCGGCAAGATCCGGGACGGCGCGGCCACCCTGCACCGCTGGCTTGCCTCACACTGAGGCGGCCCGGTCTGCACTCCGGCGTTGCCGGCTCGGGCTCCGGCGCTGAGGCTCGCCCGGCCCGGCACCCCGATCCCGGTACGGTCCGGGCCGGCGGTGACCCCTCTGCCGCCGGCCCGGACCGCTGTCCCCGGGCTGTCAGTCGGCGGACTAGCCGTCGACGTGCTGGTGTGTCAGCGATTCCTGGGCCGACCCCGGCTCACCGTCGTCGGCACCGACCGGCGCGGTGGTGCGGGCCAACCGGCGCTCGGCCACCACCGCCCTGATCCGGCGCTGCATCTGTCGGCGAAGCCGGATGATCTCCCCGTTGGTCATCACAATTGCCCCCCGGAAGGTGCGCGGCCGTGGTGTGGGCGCCGCGCGTTTCCCTTTGTGAATGGTAAGACGCTGGTGAGACATGTTTGGTTGCGCCGGCGCCGGATGTTTGTCCCGCGGCGTACCGGATCACGCCACCCCGGCGCCGGTCCACGGGATTACGGTGGAGCCCATGAACCACAGCGAGAGCCGGAACGGCGGCCGGGGCCCGGGACCGGAACGGCACCGGGGGGCGGTCACGCTGCGCCGCGAAGCGATCCCGTTGAGTACGGCGGACCAGCGGCTGCTCGACTCCCGGAGCCGCGGCGACTGGAAGACCAAGGACGCCTGGCGGGCCCTGCGCATCCTGTCGGAGTTCGTGGAGGGCTTCGACACCCTCGCCGACCTGCCCCCGGCGGTCAGCGTCTTCGGCTCTGCCCGCAGCAAGCCCGACAGCCCGGAGTGCGTGCTCGCCGAGCAGCTCGGTGCGGCGCTCGCCGCCGCCGGCTACGCGGTGATAACCGGCGGCGGACCCGGGGTGATGGAGGCCGCCAACCGGGGCGCGACGGAGGCCGGCGGCCTCTCGGTCGGGCTCGGCATCGAGCTACCGTTCGAGCAGGGCCTCAACGACTGGGTCGACATGGCGATCGACTTCCGGTACTTCTTCGCCCGCAAGACGATGTTCGTCAAGTACGCCCAGGCGTTCGTCGTGCTGCCGGGTGGCTTCGGCACCCTGGACGAACTCTTCGAGGCGCTGACCCTGGTGCAGACCGGCAAGGTGACCCGGTTTCCCGTGGTCCTGATGGGAATGGCGTACTGGCGCCCGCTTATCGACTGGCTCCGGGACACGCTCGCGGCCGACGGGAAGATCGGCCCTGCCGACCTCGAACTGATCATCATCACCGACGACGTCAGCGCCGCCGTCCGGCACATCGTGGAGGCCGACGCGGCCCTCGCCGCCGAGCAGGAGGCGATCCAGGAGAGCGCGATAGCCCAGGCCGAGGCCGCCCAGCAGTCGGCGGCCCGGCAGTCGGCGGCTCAGCAGTCGGCGGCTCAGCAGCCGGCGGCCGGGCGGCGGCGCGGCTCCCGCTGACGCCCGGCGCGGACGCCCGCATGACGGCGGCTTCCGCTGACGGCGGCGCTGCCTGTACTGACGGACGCGTCGGCCACGACGGAACGCCGGGACGCGTCGGCTACGACAGCACGTCGACGCTTCGCGGCGAGAACGCGGTGGAGCCGCCCGGTGGCAGCACGACGGAGGGCAGGCCGGAGCAGCCGAGCGCGGGATAGACCACGATGGTCGCGTCGGTCTGGTTCCGCACGACGGTGCCCGCCGGGAGGCTGGCCTGGATGTTGTGGCAGCCGGCGGGTGGGTTCAGCAACGTGACGTTCGGCCCGGTCGGGCTGGAGATGCTGATCCGACCGGTGGCGGCGAGGCCGGGCGAGCCGGCGAGGCCGACGGCGGCGCCGGCCAGCACGCCGACGACTGCCACCCGGGCGGCCCGGCGCCACGTCGACGCCCGGCGCGTCCCGGCCACCGCTCCCTGTCCTACCCGCGCTGCCTGTGAATGCTCCATGACTTCCTCCAAGGGATCGACGTGCCGGCGGTACGGCTCGACCCGGCGAAACTAGCCACGGCCGGCTTCAACCCGCTTTCACCCGTCCCTGCCGACGCGGGATTTGGTGCGTGCCCTGGATGACGTCGAGTGCGGCGTGGAACTCGGCGGGCATGACGCGTCCGACGGCCGACCGCCTCGCCGAAGGTTGATCCGACAGGCCCGGCCGCAGCGCGCCGCCCACGATATGGAACAGCTCCCGGGACGTGCCGCGGTGTCGGCGGTCGGCGATCCGGCCAGGGTTCACCCACCGCGCGGCGGTCTTCGGGTCGACCGCGACCTTCTCTGCCAGCGGCTCGGCGGTCTCGCCCAGCTCGGCCATGGCAATCCGTACGGCCTCGTTCATGTCGCCTCCCCATTGGACGTTCTCAGCATCCGCCCACCATGGCGATACCGTTTGTGTTTGTCCGACCACGAAGAGCGTTAATATGCTGACGGTTTGATTGAGGAGAGCCCGGCCAGTCGCTGGTCCGAGTGCCGGGCATTTCCCCGGTCCGGCCGTTCCACCACGGCAGGACCGAACGGCCGTGTCCGAGACTGGACCGGCCGGGCATGATCAGCCGATGTCCCCGAACCGGCCCTGGTGGCGCGATCCCCGCCTGCTCCTCCTGCTCACCG
The DNA here is from genome assembly GCF_049315195.1 of Plantactinospora sp. WMMC1484. Taxonomy (NCBI): domain Bacteria; kingdom Bacillati; phylum Actinomycetota; class Actinomycetes; order Micromonosporales; family Micromonosporaceae; genus Plantactinospora; species Plantactinospora sp. WMMC1484. The sequence goes on along the minus strand of NZ_CP186055.1, from coordinate 141,584 downwards.
GCGCCGCCGTGGTCACCGCCGCGATAGCCGGTGCGGAGCTGGCCCGGCCCTGTTCGGTGGCGCAGCCGTGCCGGCCGAGTGCGGTCTCGGCGACCTCGATCGGCCTGCTCGCCGGATCGATGATCGCCGTATACCTGCACGCGCGTACCGCGGCCTGGTTGGCGACCGCCATGGCGGTGACATTCGTGCTGGCCGACATCGCCGACCCGGTCATGTCGTGGTGGGTCTACCCGGTGGTGGCCGGGCATGCCGCCGTCGGCTGGTACGTCTCCGATCCGGCCCGCCGGGCCGGCGACCCGGGTCCGGCCGTGACGCCGCCGGTGACGGACCACCGGCCGGCCCCGGCCCCGGACACCCGGCTGCCGGTACTCGGCCGGCGCTGGTTCGCCCTGGCCGGCGTGCTCGCCGTCGGGGTCGCCGCGTTGACCTGGTGGTCCTATGCCGAGCAGGCGCGTAAGGACGCCCAGCAGCGGGCGGCCCGGCAGGTCACCGGGACGGTGCGCGAGCATGTCGACGAGTTCACCGCCCGGGTCGACCTGCCGGACGGCAGCTCGGTGAAGGTGGACGTGCTGGACGCGGCCGACCATCCGGTCGGCGGCCCGATAGCGCTCTACGTCGACGGCCGGGGGCTCCGCCAACCGGTCAGCGAGCCCTACGACGCGACCGGCTGGCTGGCCCTGGCGGCGATCGCGGGCTCGGTCGCCCTCGCCGGCGCCCTGCGTGCCCTCGACGCCAATGCGGCGCTGCGCCGGCTCTTCGCGACGGCGCAACCCGTCCGGGCGGTACGCGCGGTCGAGAACTACCACGAGGTGTACGTCTTCCTGCCCGGCAGTGGCCCCGGCCGGGCAGCCGTGGCCACGATGCCGGCCGTCTACGCCGATCCGCCCGACGCCGATCCGCCCGACGCCGATCCGCCCGACGCCGATCCGCCCGACGCGGAGTCGTCCGACGCGGAGTCGTCCGACGCCGATCCGTCCGATACCCGTCCCGAGGACGTGCCGGTGCCGGCGGTGCTCTACGGCGACCCCCGGCCGGGGAGGTGGTGCGCGGTGCGCGTCGGTGGCCGGCTCCGGATGCCATCCGGCCCGGTGGAGTCGCTGCTCGACGTGTCGGTCGACACGGTCACGGGGGAACACCTTCCGGTGGCCGACGAGCCCGCCGTCGAGCTGACCCTGCTCGCCGCCGCCGACCGGCGGGCCACCCCGGCCAAGCTGCGTCTGCACCGGATGCATCCGCTGCTCGCCTGGGCCAGGGCGCTGGGTACCGTTCCGGTGACACTGGCGACCGTCGGTCAGTTCGTCGCCGGCCTGGTCGCCCCGCTGGACGCCGTGGCGGCCGTGGGCATCGCGGCGCCGCTGACCGCCGCCGCGCTCTACTTCGGATGGAGGCGGTGGCTGCGCCCGTACCTGTGCTGGAACGCGGGCGGTCTGGTCGAGGTGACGCCGTGGCGGATCGTCCAGATCACCTGGTCGGCCCGGACCCGGGTGGAGCAGACCGAAGGTGGCGGCGTGCTCGTCATCGCCGACGAGGACGAGAACGAGAAGGATGACGAGGACGAGAACGAGAACGATGAGGACGACGGGGAAACGTTCGTCGCGGTGGTGGCGCGGAGGCATTTCCGGCTGCTCCCGGCCGCGCCGGGCGAGCGTACCGCCGACGAACTGGCCAATGCCCTCCGGTACGCCCGCGAGCAGGCACTCGCGACTGCCGGCGCGGTACCGCCACCGACGGTAGAGCCACCACGACCGCCGGTCGGCCCGCTGCTGGCCTGCTGGTTCGTGCTGGCCTCGCTCGGCGCCGCCGCCCTGCTCTGGCTGACCGCCGTCTGACCCTCGGCATGGTTGCCGGTACGGGTCGGAATTTGATTCCGTGCGGTGCCCATTACTCCAATCGTCACGATCAGTCGAGACTTGTACTCCACCTCGATCAGGTGGGAAAGTGACACGTCCCGCGACGCGAGGAAGCTTCCGCGCGGGGCAGTCGGGGTGTAGCGGCGGCCGACTGGAATGGAGCACACGTGTCTGAGGACGACATTGCCGGAGCACTGCGAATCGGCAGGTGGCTGCCTTCTCATGAAGCCGGTCGAGCCCGTCGAGCTGCGGTTTCGCATTCATCGACGTCCACCTGCGTCGACGGCGGCGGTGTCGACACCGGCGCCGGACCGGTTCCGGTGGGAACGGATCGGGAGCGGTCCTGGCGGCGCGTCGCGGGGGTGGCCCGGCGGGACCGTTGGCACGGCTCCGGGGAGCGCTCCTCCTCCGGCGTGCTGCTCGCCGGCACCACCGCGCTGCTGATGCTCGCGACGCTCGCGACCGTCTTCCTGGCACAGGGTGCCGGCCAGACCCGGATGGAGTGGGAATCCGCGCCGGTCCTGCCCGACATCCGGTCGAGCGTGCCCCTCGACGACCTGTCGTTCCCCGGTGCACCGAGCCCGGATCCGCCGGAGCCGGACGGTGAGGACCCGGCGGCGGAGGTCGGGATGGTGAGCGAAGCACGCAACCCCACCCCGAAACCCGGCCGTACGACGCCGCCCGCCCCCGCGAAACAGCCAACCCGTACGACGTCCCCGGGCCGTACGACCGCGCCGCCGAAGGCGGAGGAAGCGCCGAAGCCGCCCACGCTCGCCCAGGGCGCCCGGGTCGGGCTGGAGCCGGTCACGAGATCGGGGTTCCGGATCCGGCACGCGCGATTCGTCGGACGGGTCGACCGGATCGGCACGGGCAGCAGGTGGCACGACCGGCTCGACGCCACATTCGTGATCCGGTCCGGCCTGGCCGACCGGCGCTGCGTCTCCCTCGAATCCGTGAATTATCCGGGTTACTACCTGCGGCACCAGAACTTCAGGATCTATCTGCACCGCCGCGACGGCTCGGCACTCTTCGCCGCCGACGCCACGTTCTGTGCCATTCCCGGACTGGCCGGCGAGGGAATCTCGCTACGCTCGCGCAACTATCCGAGCCGCTATCTCTGGCACAGCGGATCGGAGTTGCGTATCCGGACCCCCAGCGGCGCCCCGGACCGGGCCGCCGCGACCTTCACGGTCAGGTCACCCCTCTGACGTCGGGTCGGACTGACCGGAATCGCCACCCCGACTGCCCGCCGGATGGTAACCGGCGCAGCTCGACAGTTCGCCGAACGGCCACCCCGACCCGACAACCCCACATCCCGACCGACACGCCGCCCACGAGACGGAGTATTCCTGTGACGCGACGGTCCTCGGTCGGACCACTCGGACAGGCGTGACACGGGCGTACCTGAGGGTCGCTCGTCGGGGCGGCGTGGTGTGATGGGCGACGTGCAGGCGTACCGGCTGGTTCGCCGGCCGGCCGAGGCCGGGCCGGCCCGACACGACGACCCAGAGCAGCGGGAGGTCGTCGCGCACACCGACGGCCCGCTGCTGGTCCTCGGTGGACCGGGCACCGGCAAGACGAGCACCCTGGTCGAGGCGGTCGTCTCCCGGGTCGCCGAGGGCGTCGACCCGGAACGCATCCTGGTGTTGGCATTCGGCCGCCGCTCCGCCACCGCGCTGCGGCACCGGATCGAGGCGCGGATCGCCGAGACCACCAACCGGGTACTGCACGAGCCGCTGGTCCGCACCTTCCCGGCGTACGCCTTCGGGCTGCTGCGCCGGTCGGCGGCGGAGCGCGGCGAGCCCTCGCCCCGGCTGCTCACCGGCCCGGAGCAGGATCTGATCATCCGGGAGCTGCTCGGGGTGATCGGTCTCGAGGAGGTCGACGGTGACGGTGGCGAGGCCGGGCCGGCGGCGGACGAACCCGACGACCCGGTCGGCTGGCCGGTGGAGTTGCGTGCGGCGCTGCGTACCCGGGCCTTTGCCGAACAGCTCCGCGACCTGCTGATGCGGGCCGCCGAGCGCGGCATCGGGCCGGTCGAGCTGGCCCGGCTCGGCGAACGGCTCGGCCGGGCCGACTGGCCGGCCGCCGCCCGGTTCCTCCGGCAGTACGTCGCGGTGCTCGCCCTGCGCGACGTCAGCACCCGGGGCTCGGTCGCCTACGACCCGGCCGAACTGGTCCGGGCCGCCTCCGGTCTGCTCACCGACGACCCCGACCTGCTCGACGCCGAGCGGGCCCGGCTCGCACACGTCTACGTCGACGACCTCGCCGACACCGACCCGGCCCAGATCGACCTGCTGCATCTGGTGGCCGGCGGCGGCAGGTCACTCGTCGCCTTCGGTGACCCGGACTCGTCCACCTACGCCTTCCGGGGCGCCGACCCGGAGATCGTGCACAGCTTTCCGCACCGGTTCCGTACCGCCTCGGGGGCGGTGGCCGGCACCCGGCTGCTGCACACGTCGTACCGGTCGGGGCCGGAGCTGCTGGCCGCGACCCGGCGGTTGGCGCGGCGGCTGCGCGGGCCGGTGGCCCACCGTGACCTGCGCCCGGTGCCGGGCGCCGCGCCGGGGACGGTGCAGATCCGCACGTTCCGCTCCGGCACCAGCGAGGCCGCCTATCTGGCCCACGCTCTCCGCTCGGCGCACCTGCTCGACGGGGTCCCCTGGTCGCGGATGGCGGTGCTGCTCCGCTCCACAGCCCTGCAACTCCCGCCGTTGCAGCGCGCGCTGCACACCGTCGGGGTGCCGACCGTGGTGCACGCCGAGGATCTGCCGCTGCACCTGCAACCGGCGGTGGCGCCGCTGTTGCTGCTGCTGCGCTGTGCGCTGGAGCCGGAGCGGCTGGACGAGGACGCGGCCGTCACGCTGCTGCACTCCCCGCTGGGCGGGGCCGACCCGCTGGCCGAGCGGCGGCTGCGGCAGGGGCTGCGTGCCCTGGCACTGGCCGGCGGCGACCGGCGCCCCTCCGGCGACCTGCTGGTGGAGGCACTACGGGAGCCGGGTGACCTGCTGGCGATCGAACGCCGCTGGGCGGCGCCGGCCCAGGCGGTCGCGAGCCTGCTCGCCGCCGCCCGGGAGGCCGCCGCCGTGCCGGGGGCGACGGCCGAGGAGGTGCTCTGGACGGTGTGGCGGGCCAGCGGGCTCGCCGAGCGCTGGAGTGCCGCCCTGGCCCGGTCACAGACCACGGCCGGCGCCCAGGACACCGGGCTGCGCTGGCGGGCCGCCGCCGCCGACCGGGACCTGGACGCGGTCGTCGTACTCTTCGACGCGGCGGCCCGGTTCGTCGACCGGCTGCCCGGGGCGCGTACCGAGGTCTTCCTCGACCACGTCATGGGGCAGGACCTGCCGGCCGACACGATCGCGCCGAGCGCCGACCGGGGCGAGGCGGTACGCCTGCTCACCGCGCACGCGGCCAAGGGGCTGGAGTGGGACCTGGTGGTGGTGGCCGGCGTACAGGAGGGAATCTGGCCGGACCTGCGGCTGCGCGGCAGCCTGCTCGGCTCGGAGCGGCTGGTCGACCTGCTCGCCGGGCGGGGTGAGGGGGCCGGGGAGGCGGCCACGCTCGTCGGGCAGACCTCGGCGATCCTGGACGAGGAGCGCCGGCTCTTCTACGTCGCCGCTACCCGGGCCCGGCGGAGGCTGCTGGTGAGCGCGGTCGCCTCGGCGGCGGTCGGGGTCGCCGACCACGAGGAGCAGCCCAGCCGCTTCCTCTACGAACTCGCCCCGCCGGACCCGGACGCGGCGGCCCCGCGGGACCCGGACCCGGACCCGGCGGCCCCGCGCGCACCGTCCGGCGCCGGGCCGGATGAGGTGTTAGGCGGGGGCCCTTCTTCTACAGAAAGCGATAACGGGGGGCCCTTCCTTGCACGGCCGCCGCGGGCGTTGACGTTGGCGGCGCTGGTGGCCGAGCTGCGTACCGCCGTGACGGATCCGGCGGCGTCGCCGGGCCGGCGGCGGGCGGCGGCGGCCGAGCTGGCCCGGTTGGCGGTGGCCGGAGTGCCGGGAGCGCACCCCGACGACTGGTGGGGGCTGCGGGCGCTCTCCGACGACCGGCCGCTTGTCGACGAGGGCGAACCGGTCCGGGTCACCCCGTCGGGGATGGAGAGCGCGCTGCGGTGCAGCCTGCGGTGGCTGCTGGAGCGGCACGGCGGCCGGGCGCCGGCCAGCTCGGCGCAGGGGGTCGGCAACCTGGTGCATGCCGCCGCCATGCTCGCCGAGGACGCCAGCGCCGACCGGGGGAAGCTGCTGGAATACGTCGCCGCCCGGTTCGACGTGATCGAACTCGCCGCCCGCTGGATGGCCGGCACCGAACGGGCCCGCGCCGAGGTGATGGTGGACAAGCTGCTGCGCTGGCTCGCCGGCAACCCGCGCCGGCTGCTCGCCATCGAGCACGAGTTCGCGGTACGCCTCGACGACCCGAAGCGCCCGATCGAGCTGACCGGCCGGGTGGACCGGCTGGAGGTGGACGCCGAGGGCCGGCTCGTGGTGATCGACCTCAAGACCGGCAGGTCGACGGCGGTGACCGCGTCGGAGCTGGCCGAGCATCCGCAGCTCGGCGCCTACCAGGCGGCGGTGGAGGCGGGGGCTTTCGAGGAGTTCGGCGCCGGGTCGGAGCCGGGCGGGGCCGCGCTGGTGCAGCTCGGCACCCCGACCCAGGACGCCAGGGAGCAGGTCCAGCCGCCGGTTGCCCCGGCCGAGGAGACCGGGAGCTGGGCGCGGGCGATGGTCCGGCGTACCGCCGACACGATGGCGGCGGCCACCTTCTCCGCCGTCGCCAACTCGAAGTGCCGGGTCTGCCCGGTGCGGACCAGTTGCCCGATCTCCGGTCAGGGCCGGCAGGTCGTCGAGCCGCCCACCCGGCGCCGCCCCGGCGACACCCGCGCGGACGATGACCCGGCGCCGAGGCCGCCCAGCCAGCGGGACGGCGGGGAGGGACGGTGACCCAGCCATCCCTGTTCACCTCGGCGCCGCCCCAGCGGGTCGCCGACGCCGGCCCGCGCTACACCCCGGTCGAGCTGGCCAAGCTGCTCCGGCTGCCGGCACCGACCCGGGAGCAGGCCGCGATCATCTCGGCGCCGGTCGAACCGCTGTTGGTGGTCGCCGGGGCCGGCTCCGGCAAGACCGAGACGATGGCCGCCCGGGTGGTATGGCTGGTCGCCAACGGGTACGTCGAACCGGGGCACGTCCTCGGCCTCACCTTCACCCGCAAGGCGGCCGGCGAACTCGGCACCCGGATCCGGACCCGCCTCGGCCAACTGGTGCGCCGGCTGGGCCGGAACAGCCGCAACAGCGACGACGACCCGTTCGGCGGCGAGCCGACCGTGGCGACGTACCACTCGTACGCGGCCCGGATCGTCACCGAGCACGGCCTGCGCGGCGGCTACGAGCCCTCCACCCGGCTGCTCACCGAGGCGTCCCGCTGGCAGATCGTCGACTCGATCGTCCGCAACCACGACGGGGACATGTCCGAGGTGGAGCGACAGCCGAGCACCATCACCGACGCCGTCCTCGCGCTCGCCGCCGATCTGGCCGAACACCTGGTCACCCCGGACGACCTGGCCGCCTGGACCGGACGGTTCTTCGCCGAGGTGCAGTCCCGGCCCGGCCGGGTCTACGCCGACGTGCGCAGGGCGCTGCACCTGCAACAGCTCCGGCTGCGGCTGCTACCGCTGGTCCGGGCGTACGCCCAGCGCAAGGACGACTTCGAGGCGATGGACTTCGGCGACCAGCTCGCCCGCGCGGCGCTGGTCGCCCGGGACCACCCGGAGGTCGGCGCGATCGAGCGCGGACGCTACCGGGTGGTGCTGCTCGACGAATACCAGGACACCAGCCACGCCCAGGTGGTGCTGCTCCGCTCCCTCTACGGCGGCGGGCACCCGGTCACCGCCGTCGGCGACCCGTGCCAGTCGATCTACGGCTGGCGGGGCGCCAGCGCCGGCACCCTGGACCGTTTCCCGGCCGAGTTCGCCGGGTCGGACGGCACCCCGGCCCAGGTGCGCACCCTCACCACGAGCTGGCGCAACCGGCCGCAGATCCTGGACGTCGCCAACGGGCTCGCCGCACCGCTGCGGGCCGCCGGGGCCCAGGTCGCCGAGCTGGCCGCCGCCTACCGGGTGGACGAGGAGATTCCCGGGCGCAGCGCCCGGGGCTACCCGGGCGGCACCGTGCACTGCGCGCTGCTCGACACGTACGCCGACGAGGCCGACTGGATCGCCGACAGCATCCTCGCGGCGTGGCGCGGGGCGGCCCGGATGCCGGACGCGCTGCCCGAGCAGATACCCGTGGTGGCCCGGCCGACGACGGCGGTGCTGGTCCGGCTGCGCAGCCAGATCCCGGCGATCGAGGCGGCACTGCGGGACCGGGGGCTGCCGGTCGAGGTGGTCGGGCTCGGCGGGCTGCTCGACACCCCCGAGGTGCGGGACGTGGTCTGCACGCTGCGGGTGCTCTCCGACCCGACCGACGGCGCCGCGCTGCTCCGGCTGCTGACCGGGGCGCGCTGGCGGATCGGGCCGCGTGACCTGGTGGCCCTGCACCGGCGCGCCACCGCGATCGCCCGCGCCCGGCAGGCACTGCCCCGGGGCGGTGACGATGACGACGCCGAGCCGGAGATCGTGACCGACCGGCTGGACGAGGCGACCCTGGTCGAGGCGCTGGCCGACCTCGGCCCGGCGCAGGCGTACTCGGCGGAGGGCTATGCCCGGCTGCGGGCGTACGCGAAAGAACTCGGCCTGCTCCGGCACCGCCTGGACCAGCCGTTGCCGGACCTGCTCGCGGACGTCGAGCGGACCATCGGCCTCGACGTGGAGGTGGCGGTACGCGCCGGCAGCGACGGCCGGGGCGGCGACGCCGGCCTGGCCCGGGGGCACCTGGACGCGCTCGGCGACGTGGCGGCCCGGTTCGCCGGTGACTCGGCCGGCGCGCCGCTGCACGCCTTCCTCGCCTACCTCGCCGCCGCCGAGGACGAGGAGCGGGGCCTCTCCCCGGGCGAGGTCGAGGTGGTGGAGGGTGCGGTGCAGATCCTCACCGCGCACGCCGCCAAGGGGCTGGAGTGGGACGTCGTCTCGGTCGCCGGGCTGAGCAGGGGCGTCTGGCCCGGCGCCGCCCGCGGCTCCGACCACTACCTGCTCGGCCTCGGGGTGCTGCCGTTTCCGTTGCGCGGCGACGCGGACGGGCTGCCGAGGCTGGCCCTGGCCGACGCCGACGACCAGAAGGCGGTGGCGCGGGCGCTGACCGCCTTCACCGACGACTGGCGGGCGCACGACGAGCGGGAGGAACGCCGGCTGGCGTACGTCGCGGTGACCCGGCCGCGCCGGCTGCTGCTCTGCTCCGGCTACTGGTGGGGCGAGGGGACGAAGCGCCCGCGCGGCCCTTCGGCGTTCCTGACCGAAATCTACGACTGGTGCCTCGCCACTCCGGCCGAGGACGGCCGGAGTGGCTTCGTGGTCGACGCCTGGACACCGGAGCCGCCGGCCGACGCCACCAACCCGACCACCGAGGTGGTACTCCGGGCCGAGTGGCCGGCGGATCCGCTCGGCGCCCGCCGGCCGGTGCTCGCCGAGGCCGCCGCGCTCGTCCGCCAGCTCATCGCCGAAGGCGAAAGGAAGGGCCCCCCGTTATCGTTTTCTGTTGTAGAAGGGCCCCTTCCTAACACCTTCCCCCAGCCGGAGCCGGAGGTGGTGGAGCCGGAGGTGGTGGAGCCGGAGGTGGTGGCCTGGCGGCGGGAGGCGGACCTGCTGCTCGCCGAGCGGGAGATGCTGATGCATCGCTCAGGGCCGGCCGAGGTGGCGCTCCCCGAACATCTCTCCGTCTCGCAGCTTGTCATGCTGCGTCGCGACCCGGCGGCACTGGCCCGTACGCTGCGCCGGCCGATGCCCCGGCCGCCCGAGCCGTACGCTCGCCGGGGCACCGCGTTCCACGCCTGGCTGGAGCAGCGGTACGGGGTCAGTCGGCTGCTCGACGTCGACGAGCTGCCCGGGGCGGCGGACTCGGACGCCGCCCCGGACGAGGCGCTTGCCGAGTTGCAGGAGCGGTTCCTCGGCAGCGAGTGGGCCGACCGCACACCAATCGAGGTCGAGGTGCCGTTCGCCACTCTGGTGGGGGGGCTGCTGGTCCGGGGCCGGATGGACGCGGTCTTCAGCCTGCCCGGCGGGCGCTATGACGTGGTCGACTGGAAGACCGGCCGGCGGCCGACCGGGGGCGAGGCGGAGGCGGCGGCGGTGCAGTTGGCGGCTTATCGGCTGGCCTGGGCGGAACTGGCCGGTGTTCCGGTCGAGCGGGTACGGGCGGCCTTCCACTACGTACGCGAGAACGTCACCGTCCGACCGGCGGACCTGCTCGACGCCGACGGCCTGGCCGCCCTGGTGTCGCGAGTGCCGGAAGCGGTCGTCGTCCGCTGAGCCGTCGTCCGCCGAGCCGTCGTCCGCCGAGCCGTCGTGTGGTGGGCCGTCGTGTGGTGGGCCGGCGCCGGTGAGCGCCCGGCGGGGGTTCGGCACGCGAATCTGCCGGAATTGACGTCGCCGGGCCGGCGGTGTGCTAGCGTGGTGGCGTTGCAGTTTTGGTTCCCAGAGACTCTGTGTGCGCCTACGGGATTGTGACCGTAGGCGCGCTTTGTTGTGTCCGGAGTTCTCCGGGCGGGGCGACCAGAGCGACAGCGACCCACCGCTCCGGTGGGCACAACTTCGGTCCGCAACAGGTGCGGACCGTAACGTTCCGTCAGGAGACGAAACACATGGCAATTGGCACCGTGAAGTGGTTCAACGCCGACAAGGGCTTCGGCTTCATCACCCCGGACGGCGGCGGCGCCGACGTCTTCGCCCACTTCTCCGCGATCCAGAGCTCCGGCTACCGCAGCCTGGACGAGAACCAGCGGGTGGAGTTCGAGGTCACCCAGGGCCAGAAGGGCCCGCAGGCGGAGAACATCCGCCCGCTCTGACCGGGCATCTCCGGGCGACAGCCCGGAAGTGCGGCCTCTGCGGTGACACAGCCCGGAGACCACGTTCGACCACCGCGCCCAGACCGGCGTGGTGACGCGGCCAGCCCGCGCCCGACGGCACGGGCTGGCTCCCGCGTATTTCCCGGTCCGTGGCTGCGGTCACCGGGCGAGAACGGCCGGTGGCCCAGCCCGCCGGTGCTGCCGCCGGCGACCTTCCTCGACACGTACCGCTTCGAGGAAGGTCCCGTAATGACCCGCTCCACCCGCCCCACCCGCCCCATCCGCTCGTTCGCGGACGCACCGCTGGCTCCCGGGCTGCACGCCGCGTTGACCGCGAACGGCATCGTCACGCCGTTCCCGATCCAGGCGGCAACCCTGCCCGACTCCCTGGCCGGCCGGGACGTGCTCGGCAGGGGGCGTACCGGCTCCGGCAAGACCCTCGCGTTCGGCCTGCCCCTGCTCTCCCGCACCGCTGGGCGCCGGGCCCGGCCCGGCCGCCCGCTCGCCCTGGTACTGGTGCCCACCCGCGAGCTGGCACAGCAGGTGACCACGGCCCTCGCCCCGTACGCCCGCCCGCTCGGACTGCGCTGCGCCACCGTGGTCGGCGGGCTGTCGCTGCACCGGCAGGCGGAGGCGCTGCGGGCCGGAGCGGAGGTGGTGATCGCCACTCCGGGTCGCCTCGCGGACCTGGTCAACCGGGGCGACTGCCGCCTCGACCAGGTCGCCGTCACCGTGCTCGACGAGGCCGACCAGATGGCCGACATGGGTTTCCTGCCGCAGGTCACCGACCTGCTGCACCAGGTCGCGCCGGGTGGGCAGCGGATGCTCTTCTCGGCCACCCTGGACCGTGGCGTCGACCGGCTGGTCCGCCGGTTTCTCACCGACCCGGTGTCGCACTCCGTCGACCCCACGACCGCCACGGTGACCTCGATGACCCACCACGTTCTCCAGGTGGAGGCGCCGGACAAGGCGGCGGCGACAGCGCAGATCGCGGCCCGGGACGGTCGGGCCATCCTCTTCGTCGGTACCAAGCACCGGGCCGACCGGCTGGCCCGACAGCTGCTGACCAGGGGCGTACGGGCGGCGGCGCTGCACGGCGGGAAGTCGCAGCCGCAGCGGACCCGGGTCCTGGAGCAGTTCCGGGCCGGCCAGGTGACCGCCCTGGTGGCGACCGATGTGGCGGCCCGGGGCATCCACGTCGACGGACTCGACCTGGTGGTGAATGTCGACCCGCCGGCCGACCCGAAGGACTACCTCCACCGCAGTGGCCGTACGGCCCGGGCGGGTGAGTCCGGTCGGGTGGTCACGCTGGTGCTGCCGGAGCAGCGCCGCGACATGTCCCGGCTCCTCGGAGATGCCGGGATCAGGCCCGAGACGCTGGCGGTCCGCCCCGGTGACGAGGCGCTGGTGCGGCTCACCGGAGCGCGGGTCCCGGCGCAGACTGCGGCTTCGACCGCGGCTTCGACTGCGGCGCAGACCGCGGCTTCGAGCGCGGCTCTGACCGCGGCTTCAAGCGCAGTTTCGAGCGGCGCACCGACCGTGGCGGCGAGTGCGGTGCCGAAGCGCGGTTCCGGGAAACGGGTGGCCGGTGGAAGGTCCCGGCCGCGCCGCCTTCGCCGGGCCGCCTGAGGGCGCCGCAGGAACGGCCGCCGACCGGGCCGCATGATCGACGCTTGCCGGTCGCATGATCGGAGCGCCGATCGGTCAGGACAACTATGCCCGTGAATTCACCTGATCGGGTCCGATGGGTGACTGTGTGCGGCCTCTCGGCCGGCCATCCTGTCCTGGGGGAACCAGCGACCTTGGGGAAGGGTCGCACTGGGGGAGGTTGCAATGACCGTGCGTGTCGGCCAGGGGGCGATGCGGGAGATCCTTGTGGTGCTTGCGCTCGCGGTCGGTGGCCTGATGCTCGCCACGATCGCCGCGTTCACGCCGTGGTACGGCTTTGCCGCCGGGGTGCCCGAGGTCGAGGTGGTCGAGTTGCACGCTCCGACGGGTACGGAATCCGGGGACATCGGGATGACCGTCGCGGGTGACGGCTGAGCGAATCGGTCGCGCCGGCTCTCCAGCGGTCCACAACCGGAGGTCAGGCGTGCGGAGGGGGGCGGTCGAGCCGCGGGCGCCCGCCCGACGCGCTCGGCCGGCCGCCGGCCCGTGGTGTTGACTAGGACCATGCCGGTGAACGTTCCGCGCCACGCCGACGGTACGCAGGCGCCGTCCGGCACCGCCTGGGCAGCGGGCGTCGTCACCCGGACCGGCCTACCCGCACCGGCACCGGAGCCGCCTCCGGCACCGCCCGGCGGTGGGCGGGGTCCGGGGAACCGTCGCCTGTGGTGGTTCGGTGGTGCGGCCGCCGCCGTGCTGGTGATCGGTCTGGTGGTGGTGCTGGGGTTGACCATGTCCGGCGGGGTCGAGCCGATCTGGAGCCGACCGGAGGCTCCGACGGATGTCCGGCCCCCGCTGGCCCGGAAGTGTCCGCCACCGGGTTCGCCGGGCCAGGCCGCACCGGGAGCACCGACGCCCGGTGTGCCCGGCTCGCCGGGGCCGGCCGCGCCGGAGCCGGTCGAGCCCGTGGTGCCGCCGCCCGGTCCGGGGCAGCCGCTCCCGGAGCGCACCGTCGATCCGGAGGCGGGCATCTCGTACGCCGCCTACGGTGCCCCGTGGCAGCCGTGGCGCACGGTCTGGAGCGCCGGCACCCTGGAGGTGCCGTACCGGACCGGGCAGCACTTCGTCACCGAGTCGGAGTACGACGGCTTCAGCAACTACCACGCCTCCATCCTCTCCGCGGCGGTGCCGGCGGCGGAGAACGACGCCCTCACCTTCGACCTCGAGTGTGTCGGTCGGCAGGTGACGACCGACGTGCGGACGGAGTACTACCCGCAGCCGAACCGGCTGGAGTCGATCCGGGACGGCCGGACGACGCTCGACGGCCGCCCGGCCTGGGTGTCGGTGTTCCGGCTGCACTTCACCCGGCCGGGGTTGCGGGCCACCGACGAGTTGGCCGCGGTGGCCTGCATCGACGTCGGTCGGTCGACCGCCGCGATCCTCTACATCTCGATTCCCGGCACGCATCGGGAGTTCGACTGGGTGGTCGAGCACGCTCTCGCCTCCGTCCGGGTGTAGGGAGCCTCCGCGCGGGTGTAGGAAACGGCCGGCAGGTGCAGGGCGGTCACCGATGGTGGTGGGACGCGCTAGGGTCGGTTCGTGGCGGCGGGAAGATCGAGAATTCCAGCGACGAAGCATTCGATCGAGAGGTTCACCCTCGAGAACGGCCTGCGGGTGGTGCTGGCACCGGACCGTAGCGCCCCGGTGGTCGGCGTGGCGGTCATCTACGACGTGGGCATCCGGTCGGAGCCGGAGGGGCGGACCGGCTTCGCCCACCTCTTCGAGCACCTGATGTTCCAGGGTTCGGAGAATCTGGAGAAGCTGGCGCACTTCCGGCACGTCCAGGGTGCCGGCGGGACCTTCAACGGCTCCACGCACCTGGACTACACGGACTACTGGGAGACGCTGCCGAGCAACGCGCTGGAGCGGGCCCTCTTCCTGGAGGCCGACCGGATGCGCGGGCCCCGGCTCACCGAGGAGAATCTCCGCAACCAGGTCGACGTGGTGAAGGAGGAGATCCGGGTCAACGTGCTCAACCGGCCGTACGGCGGCTTTCCCTGGCTGCGACTGCCGCCGGTGCTCTTCGACACCTTCGCCAACGCGCACGACGGGTACGGCTCCTTCGACGACCTGGAGAATGCGCGCATCGCCGACGCGATCGACTTCTTCGACCGCTACTACGCCTGCGGCAACGCGGTGCTCGCGGTCGGCGGCGACCTGGACGTGGCGGAGGCGACGGAGCTGATCGAGCGGCACTTCGGGGACGTGCCGGCCCGGCCGGCGCCGGTCCGGCCCGACTTCGCCGAGCCGGACCTGGCCGGAGAGCGGCGGGAGTCGTACGTCGACCGGCTGGCGCCGCTGCCCGCGGTGGCGGCGGCCTGGCGGGTGCCGGACCCGATCGACGACTTCGCCGGTTACCTGCCGTACGTGGTCCTGGCCGAGGTGCTCACCGACGGCGACGCATCCCGGCTGGTGGAGCGGCTGGTGCTGCGGGACCGCACGGTGACCAGCGTCGGCGGCTATCTCGGGTTGATGGGTGACCCGTTCGACGTGCGGGACCCGACCGCGCTGGTGCTCCAGGCCCACCTGCCGCCCGGCGGTGGGGTGGAGAAGGTGCTCCAGACAGTCGACGAGGAGATCGACCGGCTCGCCACCGACGGGCTCGACGCCGAGGAGCTGGCCCGGACCCAGGCCCGGATGGCCACCCACCTGCTCCGGGAGACCGATGCGGTGCTCGGCCGCACGCTGCAGATGGCGGTGCTCGAGCAGCAGCGGGGTGATCCGGGGCTGCTGGGCGAGCTGCCCCGGCTGGTCGGCGAGGTGACCGGGGAGCAGGTACGCGCGGCGGCCGCCACGCTGCGACCGCAGCGCCGGGCCGCGGTCGAGGTCGTCCCGGGTGGAGGTGCCAGGTGAGCATCCGTACGCTGCCCGCGCTCGGGCCGAACCGCAAGCTCAAGCTGCCCCGCGAGGTGGAGCACACGCTGCCGAACGGGCTGACGGTCATCGTGCTGCGCCGGCCGGCCGTCCCGCTGGTCGAGGTGCGGCTCTGGGTGCCGTTCGGCCGGGCCCACCTGGCCCGGGGCCTGATGCTGTCGCAGACGCTGCTCTCCGGCACGGCCACGATGTCCTCGGTGCGGCTCGCCGCCGAGTTGCAGAAGGTGGGCGGCGGGCTCTCCGCCGGGGCCGACGCCGACCGGCTGATGATCTCGGGTAACGGCCTCAGCACCGGGCTGGACCGGCTCCTGGAACTGCTGGCCGAGGTGGTGACCGGGGCGAGCTATCCGGCCGACGAGGTCGCCACCGAGCGGGCGCGGCTGATCGACGGGATCCGGATGGCACAGAGCCAGCCGGCCCACCTGGTCCGCAGGGCTCTGCTGAAGCGGATGTACGGCAGGCATCCGTACGCCGTGCAGACGCCGGAGCCGGAGCAGGTCGAGGCGGTCCGGCCGGCCCAGTTGCGTACCCTGCACGCGGGTCGGGTGCGTCCGGCCGGGGCGGTGCTGCTGCTCGTCGGCGACGTGCAGCCGGCTCGGGCGCTCGACGCGGTGGAGCGGGCTCTCGGCGGCTGGACCGGGGACGGCGCGCCGGGGGAGCTGCCACCGACCCCGCCGCTGGAGCCGGGACCGCTGCTGCTGGTGGACCGCCCCGGGGCGGTACAGTCGTCGCTCCGGCTGGCACTGCCGGCGGTGCCGCGCACCCATCCGGACCATGCCGCGCTGCAACTGGCCAATCTGGTCTTCGGCGGCTACTTCTCGTCCCGCTGGGTGGAGAACATCCGCGAGGACAAGGGCTACACGTACGGGCCGCACTCGGTCGTCGAGCACTCGGTCGCCGGGTCCGCCCTGGTCGTCGCCGCCGAGGTGGCAACCGAGGTGACCGGCCCGGCGCTGCTGGAGACGATCTACGAACTGGGTCGGCTGGCCTCGCTGCCGCCGAAGGAGGACGAGCTGGAGCAAGCCCGCCAGTACGCCCTCGGCACGCTCCAGCTCGGCATCTCCACCCAGGCCGGGTTGGCGGCGGTGGCCAGCGCGTACGCCGGTTCCGGGCTCCGGCTGGAGTTTCTCGCCGAGCACGCCGCCCGGTTGGCGCGGGCGACCCGAGAGGAGGTGGCCGCGGCGGCGGCCACCTACCTGGCGCCGGCCCGGGCCGTCACCGTGGTGCTCGGCGACGCCGGCCAGGTCGAGGCGCCGCTGGGCGTGCTGGGACCGGTGCGGACCGAGGCCGCAGGGTCGTGACCTCGTGACCTCGGATCCTCCACCGCCGGTCGGGCAGCCGCCGGTCGGGCAGCCGCCGCTTGCGCGGTCCACGCTCGACCGCGCCGCGCACCGGCGGACCGACCAGCGGTGGTTGGCCGAGGCGTGGCGGCGGGCCCGGGTGCTGGTGGTGGACGTCGCCGGTGGCGGGCGGGCCCTGGTCGAGGATTCCGGTCCCGGGACCGAGCTGATCCTGCTCGGTCCGGACGCGGCACGGGACAGCGCGCCGGAGGCTCGGCTTTTCCTCGGCGTCGAGCCGGACGGGGTGCCGGTGTTCGCGATCGACGCGCCGCTGCCGCAGATCGCCGGTACCCGGCCGGCGAACCTGCGCGAGATCGGGCACCTGCTCGCCGCCCGGGACGCCGGACTGCTCACCACCGCGCTGGCATTGGCGAACTGGCACGCCCGGCACCTGTACTCGTCGCAGACCGGCCTCGCCACGGTGGTGGGGGACGGCGGCTGGTCCCGGCGGGACGAGGCGGGCAACCCGCTCTGGCCCCGTACCGATCCGGCGATGATCGTGCTGGTGCACGACGGCGTTTCCGGCCCGGACGGTCGCTGCCTGCTCGGCAACAACGCCACCTGGCGGTCGACCCATGGGGTGCGCCGGTATTCGTGCCTGGCCGGCTATGTGGAGCCGGGCGAGTCGGCCGAGGACGCGGTGGTCCGGGAGGTCACCGAGGAGGTCGGCCTGGTGCCGGGGCACATCCGGTACGTTGCCAGCCAGGCCTGGCCGTTTCCGGGTTCGCTGATGCTGGGCTTCTCCGCCCTGGGTGACCCGGCCCGGGCCCTGCGGCTCGACCCGGTGGAGATCGCGCACGCGGACTGGTTCAGCCGCCGGGACATCACCGCGGTACTCGACGGGGAGGTGGTGCAGGTCGGCGACGGGTTGCGGCTGGCGTTGCCGCCACCGTCGTCGATCGCACTCTTCCTGATCCGCCGATGGCTGGACGGCATCCGTTAGCCCGGATGGCAGCGCCCGGTGGTTCCGGATGGCGCCGAGCCTCTCCCGCTGGATTGCGGCACAAAAATCTTGGCTCGCGATCGCCGTTGCCGCGACGATCACGAGCCAAGATCACAGGCCGTCGCAGCCGGGTGTGGCATGGAGCGTGGCGGGGGACGCCGCCCGGCCGACGACGGTCGTCTAGCCGGATCTCGACTGTGGGCCGAGATTCGTCGGTTGTGGGTTGCCGGTGCGGGTCTCCGCGTGGAGTCGCCGGTCGGGCCTGCCCACCGGCAGTACCTTGACCCGCTGTCGTCCGGACCGGACCGCGCCCACAGTGGACAGGGCCCTGGCCAGCAGGAGTGCGGCGTCCCGGTCGTCGGCCCGGAGGATCTGACGGCGCTGTTCCGGGGAGGTCTGTTCGTCGCGGAGGCGCTGCCCCTGCGCCCAGGCGGCGGCCAACTCGTCATCGGCGGCGGCGCGGATATCCGTGCGAACGATGAGAAACCGCATGGCTGTCTCCGAGGGCCGGTGACGGACGATGATCCTGCGATTACCTAACGAAGTCATTTCGTGGAACTTCCACGTCCCCCTTCGGCTATGTTCACCCATTGCGGGTCGGTCGGCAAGTGAAACGCGCCGATTGGAGTAATCGCTCGTCCGATCAGGTGATACCGGTCACTGTCCTCCGTGGCGCACGACGAGGCCGCCGGCTCCCGTACGGGAGCCGGCGGCTGTGTACGCACGGCTGTGGACGCGGCCCGTCCGGCGGGCTCGGCTGTCCTGCGGTCAGTCGGCCGGTGCGGCTACTGCCCGGTGCGGCTACTGCCCGGTGCGGCTACTGCCCGGTCAGGCTACTGCCCGGTGCGGCTACTGCTCGGTCAGCCGGCCGGAGCGGCGACTGCGCTGGGTCGGCGGCATTCCCGGGTCGCGGCTCGCGGGCTTGCGGGCCGGACCCGACGCGCGCTGCTCCGCCCGCTCGGTCAGCCAGGTGATCGTCTCCTCCGGACCGAGCGCCGCGTCCTGGAGCCACTCGAAGACCATGGAGTACGTGCTGATCTCCTTCTGGTCGGTCACCATCAGGTTGGTGGCCAGTCCCTCGATCGCCAGGGTCTCCGGATCCTCCGGCTCGGCGAACCGGTAGAGCGAGAACCCGGTGTGCGGCAGATACCAGTCCGCGATGGTCTGCTCGGTGGGCAGTACCTGAATCGTCACGTTGGGCAGCCCGGCGAGCTTGCGCAACTGGAGCAATTGGGTGCGCAGCACCTCGCGCGGGCCGGCCCGGCCGCCGAGTGCGGCCTCCTCGATCACGGCCGAGTAGCGGGGCGGCTCTACCTCGCGGGTGAGCAGCGACTGCCGGGCCAACCGGGCCTTCACCTCGGTGTCGGCGTCCTCGGTGTCGTCCTGGCCGGGGTCGTTGACCAGTTGCCGGGAGGAGAGGATCCGTAGCTTGACGTACGACTTGCTCTGCAACAGGCCGGGCACGATCACCGGGCTGTACTCGAGGATCTCCGCACAACCCGCCTCCAGTTCGGCGTAGCCGCGCTGGCGGGGCGTCATCGTCGCGTACGAGCGCAGCCAGGCCCGGATGTCGCCGGCCTCGTTGGTGATCGCGGTCAGTTCCTCGCGCCGGTCGCCGGTGACCTTGTAGAGATCGAGCAGGTCGAGGACGTCCCGCAGGTCGGGCCGGCTTCGACCGTTCTCGAGCCGGGAGAGTTTGGAGGCCGAGGCCCAGCCCACCGCCTCGATGACCTGGTCGCCGGTGAGCCTGGCCGACTCCCGCAGCTTGCGCAGTTCCGCGCCGAGCCGGCGTCGCCGCAGGATCGGGCTGGGTTGAGGAGCAGGCACTGGATCCTCGCTCTCGATCGCGTCTCGCCCGTCGCCGGGCAGGTGCGGACCGTCGCGGTCACACTCCCGGCGGTCCAGTATGCCGCGCCCCGCTCACGGCGTGCCGCCGGATGGTAACGGCGTGTCTAAATGGGAAGGGCCCTCCGGAACCTTCCGGGGCGGTGCCGTCGGAAAGCCGATCCAGTTCCGACCGTAACCGGGCGGCACCGCACCATCGATTGCGACGATTTCTCGAGGACGATCAGGCCTGTTCACGACGACGACCACGCCGTACGCCATCCCCTGGCGCGCCCCCGTACGGCGGACGAACCACCGCGGGCGACCCGGCGCCCGCGTCCTCACCCGTCGGCGGTGACCACCCTGACGACCGGGCGTCCGGGGTCCGGCGTGTTGCTCGCCGCCACCTCGAAAGGGACCCCTCGCATGCGAACCATCCTGCGTCGGCCGGATTTCCGGCTGCTCTTCGCCGGCCTCGTCTTCAGCATGACCGCGGAGTCGATCATGCTGTTGGCGCTGGCCGTCTGGGTGAAGGACCTGACCGGCTCGGACGGCATGGCCGGCGCCACCATCTTCGCCATGGTCGCGCCGATGGCCCTCGCCCCGCTCGTCGGCTGGGTGGTGGACCGGTTTCGCCGCCGCCCGTTCTTCCTGCTCGCCAACCTGGCCACCGCGGTGGTGCTCACCCCGCTGTTCCTGGTCCGGGACCGCGGGGACGTCTGGGTGATCTACGTCGTGGGCGCGTTGTACGGACTCTCCTACGTCGCCCTCGGCGCGACCCTGAACGGACTGATCAAAGAGATCGTGCCCGAGGAGCTGATGGCCCAGGCCAACGGCGTCCTGCAGACCGTCAAGCAGGGACTGCGGCTGATCGGCCCGCTGGCCGGGGCGGCCCTCTACACCGGGGCCGGCGGCTGGACCCTGCCGGCGGTCGGCATGGTCGGCTTCGTGGGTGCCGCCTGCGCGGTCTCCGCGCTGCGGATCGCCGAGCGGGTGCCCGGACCTGCGCAGCTCCGCTGGGTGACCGAGGTGGGTGCCGGGCTGCGGCACATGGTCGCCGAACCCGCCCTGCGGCGCGCGGTCGTCGGTGCCGCCCTGGCGGTGCTGGTGATGGGCTTCAGCGAGTCGCTGATCTTCGCGTACGTGGACCAGGGGCTGGGCCGGCAGCCGGGTTTCGTGGGGGTGCTGGTCGCCGTGCAGGGCATCGGCGGGCTGCTCGGCGGGCTCTCCTCCCCGGCCGTGGTACGCCGGTTCGGCGAGTTGGCGGCGCTCGCCGTCGGGGTGGCGGTCTTCGCGTCGGGCGCGCTGCTGCTGGCGTACCCGACGCTGTGGCTGGCCTTCGTCGCCCTGGTGCTGCTCGGCTTCGGCCTGCCGATCGCGTTCGTCGGGCTCAAGACGCTGATCCAGCGCCGCACCCCCGGACCACTGCTGGGCCGGGTCGCCGCCGCCTCCGAGGCGCTGATCAGCGGCCCGCAGGCGATCTCCATCGGCAGCGGGGCGCTGCTGGTCGCCGTCGTCGACTACCGGCTGCTCTTCGTGGTGATCGCGGTGGTGATGACGATTGCGGCCGGATACCTCTGGGCCGGGCGGGCACGTTCCGCGCCGCGGGACGCCGCATCGATGCCACGGCCGGTGCCACGGCCCGACCCGGCCCCGGGGGTGCTCGGCAGGGTCAGCTCTGTGCGCGGGCGGCCAGGTGCTTCTTGACGTCGACGATCGACGGGTTGGTCAGCGCCGTACCGTCATCGAACCTCAGCGTCGGTACGGTCTGGTTGCCGCCGTTGACGCTCATCACGTACTCCGCCGCGGCCAGGTCCTGCTCGATGTCCACCACCACGTAGCCGATGCCCTCCCGGTCCAGTTGTGACTTGAGCCGGTGGCAGTAGCCACACCAGGGCGTGGAATACATCGTCAACATCGTCGAGACCTCCGCGGTGCTCAGTCGTTAGCCGGCCGGCCCGACCGATCGGGCCGGTCGGGTGTCGGATCGGACGGGGTGCCGATCACACAGGCTAAAGGTGCAACACCGCGAAGGGCTGCCATGATTCCTAGCTGTGGCGGCTGACTCGAACCTGGCGCGGATCCTGGACGGACTCGATCCGGAGCAGCGCACCGCGGTGACCGCGCCGGCCGGGCCGGTCTGCATCCTGGCCGGCGCCGGCACCGGCAAGACCCGGGCGATCACGCATCGCATCGCGTACCGGGTGACGGCCGGCGAGATCGCCGCCCGGCACGTGCTCGCGGTCACCTTCACCGCACGGGCCGCCGCCGAGCTGCGGGCCCGGCTCGGCGCGCTCGGGGTACCGGGGGTGCAGGCCCGGACCTTCCACGGCGCCGCGCTGCGCCAGGTCCGCTACTTCGCGTCCCGGCTGCTCGCCGGCCGGGAGATGCCGGAACTCCTGGACAGCAAGGTGCGGTTGGTCACCCTCGCCGCCGCCCGCGCCGGACTGCGCACCGACCGGGCCGCCGCCCGGGACCTGGCCGGCGAGATCGAGTGGGCCAAGTCGTCCCTGGTCGAGCCGGGCGAGTACGTCGTCGCGGCGGCCAAGGCGCTGCGCGAGACCCCGCACGACCCGGCGAAGGTGGCGGAGGTCTACGCCGGATACGAGAAGGTCAAACGCGCCAACGGCGTGATCGACTTCGAGGACATGCTCCGGGCGGCGGTGTGGGGGATCGAGGAGCACCCGGACGTCGGCGAGCAGATCCGGGCGCAGTACCGGCACTTCGTGGTCGACGAGTACCAGGACGTCAACCCGCTCCAGCAGCGGTTGCTGGACGTCTGGTTGGGTGGCCGGGACGACCTGACCGTGGTCGGCGACGCCAGCCAGACCATCTACTCGTTCACCGGCGCCACCTCGGCATACCTGATCGACTTTCCCCGGCTGCGCCGGGACGCGGTGGTGGTGCGGCTGGTCCGGGACTACCGCTCGACGCCGCAGGTGGTCGGGCTCGCCAACGCGGTGATCCGGCAGGCCCGGGGCGCCGAGGCGCGGCTGCGGCTGGAGCTCGTCGGGCAGCGTCCACCCGGCCCCGAGCCGGACCTGCGGATCTTCCCCGACGAGCCGGCCGAGGCCGCCGCCGTGGCGGCACGCTGCCGCGACCTGGTCGCCGCCGGCACGCCGGCCCGGGAGATCGCGGTGCTGTTCCGGACCAACGCGCAGTCCGAGGCGTACGAGAAGGCGCTGGCCGATGCGGAGGTGCCGTACCAGGTCCAGGGCGCGGAACGCTTCTTCGAGCGGCCCGAGATCCGTCAGGCGATGGTCGCGCTCCGCGCCGCGACCCGGTCGACGCCGGGCGAGGCGCCGCTGGTCCCGGCCGTGGTCGAGGCGCTGGCCGCGGTCGGCTGGGCACCGGACGCCGCCCCGCCCGGCGGCGCGGCCCGGGAGAGCTGGGAGGCGCTCGCCGCCCTGGTCCAGCTCGCCGAGGAGTACGCGGCCACCCCTACCGTCCTGCCGATCGGCGAGGCCGCTGCCGTGGAACGGCCACCCTCCCTGGCGGACTTCTGTGCCGACCTGGGCCGGCGGGCCGCCGCGCAGCACGTGCCGACGGTCGAGGGGGTGACGCTGGCCTCGCTGCACTCGGCGAAGGGGCTGGAGTGGGACGCGGTCTTCCTTGTCGGGCTCTCCGACGGCACGCTGCCGACGAGCTACGCGAAGACCGCCGAGCAGGTGGAGGAGGAGCGCCGGCTGCTCTACGTCGGGGTGACCCGGGCCCGGCAGTGGCTCTGGCTGTCGTACGCCGCGGCGCGCTCGCCCGGTGGCCGGCTCCGGCGCCCGTGCCGCTTCCTCCCCCAGCTCGAGCGCTCCGGCGGTGGCCGTCCGGCCGAGGCGTCCGCTGCCGGTGGTCGGAAACCCGACCGTCGGCGGGTGCAGGTCGTCTCCTGCCGGGTCTGCGGGGCGACGCTGCTGGCCGGGGCCGACCGGAAACTGGGCCGATGCGCGACCTGTCCCTCCGATCTCGACGAGGCGCTGCTGGAGCGGCTGCGGGACTGGCGGGGCCGGGTCGCCGGAGCACAGCGGGTCCCGGCGTACGTGGTCTTCACCGACGCCACCCTGGTCGCGCTCGCCGAACGCCGCCCGACCCGCCCCACCGAGCTGCTGGCGATCGCCGGGATCGGTCCCCGCAAGGTCGCCCTGTACGGCGACGCGGTGCTCGCCCTGGTCGAGGGTGTCGCGGTGCAGGATGTGCTGCTCACGGAGGGTGGGGCCGAGGCGTCGCCGGGCTGACCGACCGGCTGTCGGAAAGTGTCGGAAGAAAGTTCCGAGATCTCGCCGTAATTCGTTTGCCCTGCCGCCCGGAGGAGGCATAGCCTCATGGCACACCTCGTGAGCGGCGGCTTTCAGGCTGTTCAAGAGGGGGACGAGTCCGATGTTGGCGACGAGTGAGAGTCAGGAGGTGGCCCCGATGGGGACGACCTATGTCACCCGGCGACCGTGGGCGCTGCCTGCTGTCCCCGCTCCGGTGTCAGAGGTCGGCGGCATGCTGACCACTGAACTCCTCCAGCGTTCGCAGGCGCACCAGGCCCCGATCCAGGCCGAGCTGGTTCAGGCCCACGCGTCCGCCGAGCTCCGGGGGACCAATGGATTCACGGGCAATGGCATCCGTGTCGGCGTCAAGCGGATGGATGTCAGCGGGGTTCCACCTCGAGGGAGACCGGTCTAACACAGACCAGCCGGCTCACCTCGAGGCCGCGGACCCCGTACACCGGGATCCGCGGCCTTAGTCATTTCCGCACTGCCGAAGTAAGTCGGAACAGCGATCTACGAGATCGACACGAGAGAGAGGTGACCGGGCGATGAGTCTGGCGTTGGCCCCCCTCGACGCGAACGTCGAGCTGGAGGCGAACCTGCCCTGCCGGAAGTTCGACCCCGACCTGTGGTTCGCCGACTCGCCTGCCGAGCTGGAGCTGGCCAAGTCGCTCTGCGGGGACTGCCCGCTGCGCGTCGAGTGCCTGGCCGGTGCGGTGGAGCGGGCGGAGCCGTGGGGCGTCTGGGGCGGCGAGATCTTCGAGCGTGGCGCGGTCGTTCCGCGCAAGCGGCCCCGTGGCCGTCCGCGCAAGGAGGACGTCGCCCGGGATGCGGCGCTGCGGGTCGAGGCCCAGGCGCGGCTGGCGGCCAGTGGCCTTGCCGAGTCGCGCAGCGCGGTCCGGTTGGCGGCCTGACATGAACCCGATCCGTACGAACGCCGGTCTGGTATCGGCGCCCGACACCGCGATGGCCGTGGTGTCGAGATTGACCACGACTGCCATGCCCATCCGAGACGGAGCCACCAAGATGCATCTCATCCACGAAGCGTTGTCCCGGGCACGAATGCGGATGCCTCAGGCCGGTCGCAGCACCACGAGCACTGAGGCAACCCGATCCGCCCGCATGATCGCGCTGGAGGCCCGCCGCCGGGCCGCCCGCGAACTGGGCAGCATCTGATCCCACGGCGTACTGCCGCCGGGACGTAACCGAATCCGAGATCCCATCCGGGCCGGTCGTCGGCGAGGGGTGATGCCCCCCGCCACGGCCGGCCCGGCGCGTAGGGGTGGAGGTGGCCCTGCTCAGGCCACCGGGGCGAAGCCGGGCAGCCAGCGCTCCACGATGCCCCGGTAGGGCGCCTTCGCCTCCAGTTGGCAGAGCACCCCGATCGAGCCGAGGGTCACCCGGTGGATCAGCAGGTACGACGGCGGCAGATTGAGCTGCCGGGAGAGCTGGTACGCCGGGGAGCGCGGGTTGCCGAGCCTGGTCGCCTCGACCCGCAACCACGCCCGGGTGAAGCGAAACTCCTCGACGGAGAGGGGCTGCAGGATCGGCATCAGGAAGTCCAGTACCGCCTGCGCGTCGAGCGGGAAGTCACCGCGGATGAACCCCTCCTCGCGCAGGCCGGCCACGACCGCCTCGGCCTCGCCGGCCAGGGCGAGCCGGACCAGCCGGCCGATCGGCTCCGGGTGCCCGCCGGGCAGCCGGGCCACCGCGCCGAAGTCGACGACGCCGAGCCGCCCGTCCGGCAGCAGCCGGAAGTTGCCGGGATGCGGGTCGGCGTGCAGCAGCCCGGCGCGCATCGGCGCCGAGAAGTGCAGGGTGGCCATCAGCCGGCCGGCCAGGTTCCGCTCCTCCTCGGTGCCGGAGTCGATGATCGCCGACAGCGGCTTGCCCTCGACCCAGTCCGTGACCAGCACCTGGGGTGCGGCCGCGACCACCTCGGGCACGAAGATCTCCGGATCGCCGGCGTACGCGGCGGCGAAGGCCCGCTGCGACTCCGCCTCCAGTTCGTAGTCCAGCTCCTCGCTGATCCGGTCGCGCAACTCGCTGAGCAGCGGCTTGATGTCCAGGCCAGGCTGGATCGCCCGGAACATGGCACCGAGCCGGGAGAGCTGCTTCAGGTCGGAGAGCAGCGCCGGTCCGGCGCCCGGGTACTGCACCTTGACCGCCACCGGACGCCCTGCCGGAGCGCTCGCGCCGGCCCGGGCCACCGCCCCGGCGCCGGCTCCCGACCTGGTGGCGGCGCCTGCCCTGGTGCCGCGTCGCCGGCCGCTCGGCGGCGGCCCGACCTTCCAGATCGCCCGGTGCACCTGGCCGATGCTGGCTGCGGCAGCCGGCTTGTCGTCGAACTCTAGGAAGAACGACCGCCAATCCGGCCCGAGCTGCTCCGCGAGCACCTTGTGCACGCTCGCCGCCGGCAGCGGCGGAGCCGCCTCCTGGAGCTTGGTCAACGCCTGCCGGTAGGGTGCGGCGATCTCCTCGGGCAGGGCCGCCTCGAAGACCGACAGTGCCTGCCCGAACTTCATCGCCCCGCCCTTGAGCTGGCCCAGCACGCTGAAGAGTTGCTCGGCGGTGCGTTGCTGGATCTCGTTGGAGATCACGTCGGAGGCGAGTCCAGTGACCCGCTTGCCCACGCCGAGCACGGTCCGGCCGGCGAAGCCGAGCGGAAGAGCGGCGAGCTTGGCGGTCCGGGAGACGGCCCGGCGCGGGATGTCGGTCACCAGATCATTGTTACCGACTCGGCGGGGTGAAGTCGGCCGTCGGCGGGTGGCACCGGCCACCCCTGCCCGAAAGGAAGGGCCCCTTCTTATCGGTTTTTGTATAAGAAGGGGCCCTTCCTATCACCTCGTCCCGGGGATCTGGTTCGGGGGAGCCTGTGGTGGGGCGGTCGTGCCTCGGCTCCGCCGCCGTCGTCTGGCGCAGTCGCACCGGGGGTGCGGCGGCCAGCTCCGGCGGCGGAGGCGGCCGGCGGCGGTCACCTCCACGGCACCGCCCACCGTCTCGGGCGTACCGCCGTCGAGGAAGGTGAGGACCTCGCTCACCGCGTAGCCGACGGCGGTGATCAGGGTCGCGGTCAGGCAGGGTTCCGGACCGTCGAGGTCGGCGAGCTGGGCGGCAAGGCCCGGCCAACCCGGGTCGCGGTCCTGTCTGTGCAGGTCGACACAGTTCAGACAGGGTGAGCCGGCACCGCGGACCAGTGGACCCACCACCGGGGTCCCGTCGCGCAGGGTGAGCAGCAGGTGCGCCTGGCGGTGCTGGGCGTACCCGGCGGCGAGCAGGCCGGCGGGGCGGTCCGTACCCACCTGGAGCACCAGGTCGGCACTGCCGCGCCGGACGGACCGGGTCGCGGTGCCGGGCGCGGACCGGGCGATCGCGTCCGCGACCGCGGCGGCGCACGGCCGGCGTACGTCGGTGGCGAGCAGCCCGCTGGCGACGGTGTCGGCCGGCCCGACCCGGCCGCGTAGGTCCGGGTGCACCTGTCCGACGCCGGCCTGGGCCAGGGCCACCGCCACCGGAGCGGCGAGCCGACCCTGACCGGTCACCACGACCCGGGCGGCGGCCCGGCGGCGGAGCAGCTGGGCCGGGGTGCCGGGCACGTCCCGTCCGTGCAGGGCGAGCGCCGCGGCCTCGGCGGCGAGCCGCTGCCGGGCCGGTTCGGGCAGGTCGGTGGGGAGCAGGGTGTGCGCGGGGACCACCAGGCCGGCGGCTCGCAGGGTGTCGATAAGCGTACGAGCGTCGTCGCGGGTCACGTCGACAGTGACCGCGTGGTCCAGGACGGCCCGTTCGCTGCGGCTGCCGTCGAGCAGGTCGAGCAGCCGGGCGGCGGCCGGATTCGCGACCTCGAGCAGGACGGCGCGCCGGGGGTCGAGGCCGAGTTGCAGCGTGTGCCGGTCGCGCCAGAGTCGGGTGAGGCCGGGCAGCAGGGTGGGGCGGGGCAGCACGGTTCTGGTCATGACGCAACAGGCTGTCACCGTCCAGGTGCGGACCGGTCGGTGTTTTCCACAGCCGGTACGCGCGATGCACTGCTCTATCCACAGGATCCACCGCGTTATCCACAACCGGCGGGTAACTTCTGTCGCCGCCCGGACATCACGCGGGGTGTCCGTAGCCCGACAGGAAAGCGGGAAGGGGTGGCGCCCCGGCCACCCCTTCCCG
The DNA here is from genome assembly GCF_049315195.1 of Plantactinospora sp. WMMC1484. Lineage (NCBI taxonomy): Bacteria > Bacillati > Actinomycetota > Actinomycetes > Micromonosporales > Micromonosporaceae > Plantactinospora > Plantactinospora sp. WMMC1484. The sequence continues at coordinate 113,755 of NZ_CP186055.1, read as the reverse complement.
CAGTTCCGCTGTGCTGCTCGACGGTCAGACCTTGGCTTTGCCGAGGATCCGGTTGACGGTCGTGCCGCAGACCGGGCACTTGCCCTTGGCCATGTTCATCCCCGTCTTGGAAACCTCGACGTTGCCCTCGAAGTCACGCTTCTCCTTGCACTTCACGCAGTACCCGTTGTAGGTCTGGGCCTTCTCGGCCACGGTGCCCTCCTCGTCTCTTCCGCCGGCTCTTGCGAGCCTGGCGTGCGCCCGGCGGCGGGCGGCCATGTTAGGGCGCCAGCGCTGGGACTTCTCCGCGGTCACCACTGTGACCGCCGGTCCGCGGACCCTACCCAGTTCCGGGCAGTTCCATGTCAGCGATCTGTCGACACTGTGAGGAAGCCGACGCCCAGAGTGTGCATGCCGGAATAGGTCGGATAAGTCAGTTTCGCAGGGACACGCCGGATGAACCGCGTCAGATCGCTGATCGAGGGATCTGGCGGGGGTGGCGGATGATCGTTTACCGTTGCCTCCGGTGCCCGGCCCCCGCGTGCCCGGGAAGTCCCGGGGGCGGCGGACGCGACGCTCCAGACGATCACCGCAATGAATTTTTTCCGGACGGGTCACCGCCAACCGGTATTTTTCCGGCGGCTATCTGCGGGTTGACTCTTGCGGTGACCTGGTCACTACGCATTAGTTTTCCTTCGTGAACGAAACCCGGGGCTGCGCGGACCGCTAATGGCGGGATTGCGGAAGCCGGTCGTGGAGGTACGGCGCAGCCAGCGCCGGCGCCGGACAGTGTCCGCGTACCGGGACGGCGAGCGGGTCGTGGTGCTGATCCCCGACCAGTTCTCTCGCGCCGAGGAGAGCGAGTGGGTGGACCGGATGCTCGCCCGGCTCGCGGCCCGGGAGGAGCGGCTCGGCCGTTCCGACGAGGAGCTGCTGCTCCGATCCCGGCGACTCATCGACCGCTACCTGCGCGAGCACGGCGCTGCGGCCGTGCCGGCCAGCGTCCGGTGGGTGACGAACCAGAACGGCCGCTGGGGCTCCTGCACCCCGGCCGACCGGACCATCCGCATCTCGCACCGGATCCAGGAGATGCCGGAGTGGGTGATCGACTACGTGCTGCTGCACGAGCTGGCCCACCTGGTGGTGCCGAGCCACAACGCCCGGTTCTGGGCGCTGGTCGGGCGTTATCCGAAGACGGAGCGGGCCCGGGGCTACCTGGAGGGGATCGCCGCGGCGGCCGGGATCGTCCTGCCGGAGTGAGCCCGGCGACCGTCGGTCCCACCCGGCGCCCGAGGTCGGTAGGGTCGGCGGGTGACCCGCCGTGTGATCGTGGTGATGCTCGGACCCGTCGCGTGGGCGCCGCCCGGTGCCGACCCGGCCCGCTGGCGGTCCGCGCTCGCCGAGGACGTGGTCGACCTGGTCGCCACCCTGGCCGAGGTGGAGCCGGCGATCGCCGCGACCGGGGCCGACCGTCCGCTGGCGGACGCGATCGCCTGGCCCGGCATGCCGGTGTACGACCTGCCGGCCGACCGGTCCGGCGAGGCGCCGGCCAACCGGGTGGGCGCCGCGCTGGAAGCCGCGGCCCGGGACGGCTACGACCAGGCCGCCCTGCTCGTCGCCGACGCGCCGGACCTGCCCGGCCTGGTCCTCGGCAAGCTGCTCCGGCCGCTGACCAGTCGGGCCGTCGCGGTCGCTCCCGCGACGAACCCCGGCTCCGGGCTGCTCGGGCTGGCCGCCCGGCTACCCGCGCCGGACTGGCTGCCCGAACTCGACCTGGACGCTGCCGACGCCGCCCTGGTCCGGCGTGCCGCACCCCGCCCGGCCGAGGTGGCGGTCACCCCCGGCTGGCGGCGGCTGCGGACACCGGCCGACCTCGCGACGCTCGACCCGGCCCTGGAGGGCTGGGACGCCACCCGGGTACTCCTCGGCAGCTGACCACCCGGCTGTCCGTCGGCCCGCCGCTGCCAGCTCAACTCCTGCGGGGGACCTACTCCTCCGGCCTGCCGGAGCCGGGGCCCTCCTCGGAGCGGTCGGGGTCGGATCCGTCCTCGGGCCTGCCGAAGTCGAAGTCGTCGAGGTCGCCCAGGTCGAGCTGGGACCGGGCGAAGGCATCCGGATCGGCGAAGTCCGCTTCGGCGGGGAGCAGATCCGGGTGCCCCCAGAGCGCGTCCCGGCCGGCGATGCCCCGGTGCTCGGTGAGCGCCGCCCAGAGCGCCGCGGCCTCGCGCAGCCGGCGGGGACGCAGCTCCAGGCCGACCAGGGCGGCGAAGGTCTGCTCGGCCGGACCGCCGGCGGCCCGGCGCCGGCGGAACGCCTCGCCGAGCCGGTTCACGTTCGGCAGCCGCTCGGCGGCGGCGGTGTCCACGACGTGGCACACCCAGCCCTCGACCAGGGCCAGCGTGGTCTCCAGCCGGCTCAGCGACGCCTTCTGCGCCGGGGTGTCCTCCGGGGTGAAGATGCCCTCCAGTGCCAGCTCCTGCATCGACTCCGGGTTGGTCGGGTCGATCCGGCCCATCGCCTCCTCGATCGCCTCACGGTTCACCGTGATGCCGGTGGCGTACATCTCCACGCTGGTGAGCACGTGGCCGCGCAGCCACGGCACGTGTTGGAAAAGGCGCTGGTGTGCGGCCTCGCGCAGCGCCACGTAGAGGCGTACCTCGTCCTCGGGGAGTTCGAGGCCGTCGCCGTACGCCCGGATGTTCGCCGGCAGCAGCGCGGCGGTGCCGGCGGGGCCGAGCGGCAGGCCGATGTCGCCGGCCGAGAGCACCTCCGCGGCGAGCGAGCCGAGCGCCTGCCCGAGCTGGCCGCCGAAGAGGGCACCGCCGAGCGTGGTGAGCATGGCCTGCATCGGACCGAGCTGTGCCCGGGCCTCCGGCGGCACCAGGTCACCCATTGCGGCCACCATCCGGCCGGCGACCGGATCGCAGAGCTTCTTCCAGACGTCCAGCGTCTTGTAGATCCACTCGTTCCGGTTCCACGCCACGGAGGCGCGGATCCCGGAGGGGTGTGCCGAGGTCGGATCGAGCCAGAGATCGGCCAGCCGGAGCGACTCCTCCACGGCGTTGCGCTCGTACGGCGTCACGGCCGGGTCGCCGGCCGAGGAGAGCTGGCTGGCGGCGACCTGGCGGGCCAGATCCCAGTTGACCGGGCCGCTGCCCGGCGCGGCGAGCAGTTGCTGGAGCTGCGCCATGAACTGCTGCATCTGCTGCGGGTCGTTGGGGTCGGGCGGCTGGCCACCCGGCAGGGCGAAGCCGAACGGAATATCAGGCACCCGTCCACGGTACGCGGGCCGGGGGGTGCGCTGCCCGCCCAGGTGTCACGCCGTGGGCGAACTCGGGGGTTCGGGGGGCAGTCGGGCAACGGTCCCCGGGTACGCTCGGCGGCTATGAGACGTCGCGGGGTCACGGTACTGCTCGGCGCGGTGATCACCGCACTGCTCAGCATCGGCGTACTCGCCGCACCCATCCCGTACGTGGTGCTCGGGCCCGGGCCGACGGTGGACACCCTGGGCCGGCAGGACGACAAGGACGTCATCCAGGTCTCCGGACAGGAGACCTCGACGTCGGCCGGGCAGTTGCGGCTCACCACGGTCGGCGTGCAGCCCGACGTCAAACTGCTCACCGCGATCGCCGGCTGGGTCTCCTCGGACGAGGCCGTGGTGCCGTACGAGCTGATCTACCCGCCGGGTCAGACGCAGCAGCAGGTGGAGGAGCGCAACGCCGAGGACTTCGCCGCGTCGCAGACCAGCGCCGAGACGGCGGCGCTGCGTGAGCTCGGCTATCCCATCCAGGTGGTGGTCAAGAACGTCACGGCGGGTGCCCCGGCGGAGGGGATCCTCAAGGCCGGCGACGTGATCACCTCGGTCGACGGCAAGCCGGTGCCCGCCGCGAGCAGCGTCACGGACCTGGTGCGGGCCCGGCCGGCCGGCTCCCCGCTCTCGATCGGCTACACCCGGGACGGCAGGCCGGCGACCGCGACCGTCGTCAGCGCCGCCACCGACAACAACCCGCCCCGGATCGGCGTGGAGATCGAGCAGCGACAGCCGCACCCGTTCGAGCTGAAGATCGACCTGAACGACATCGGTGGGCCGAGCGCCGGCCTGATGTTCGCACTCGGCATAGTCGACAAGCTCAGGAGCGAGGATCTGACCGGCGGAAAGATCATTGCTGGCACCGGCACCATCAACGATCTGGGTGAGGTCGGACCGATCGGCGGCATTCCGCAGAAACTGGTGGGCGCGAAGAACGCGGGCGCGAAGTATTTTCTCGTGCCGGCCGGCAACTGCGCGGAGGCGGTCCAGAATGCCCAACCGGGTCTGCCGATGGCCCGGGTCGGCACCCTCGGCGAGGCGCTGAGCGCGCTGGAGACCATCCGAGCCGGGGGTCGGCCGCCGGCCTGCTGACCGGGCCGCCGTGTCGGCCGCTCACCGCCCGGGCACCGACCCGCTCGCCGCCCCACGGGGGGACCGATCGGTCTCAGGAACACCCCGTAGTCTAGGGGCTCTGATCAGAGCCGGTCACTTCCGAGCGTGCGGAGCCAACAGTGGTCATGCGTAGCAGCCCCCTACCAAGAATGAGCCGACGCGGTCGCGCCACGGTCGGCGTACTCCTCGGGGTGTTCCTGCTCCTCACCCTGCTGGGCTGGGGCGTCCAGGCGTGGACGGACTGGCTCTGGTTCGAGGAGGTCGACTACACCCGGGTCTTCAGTGGTGTGCTGGTCACCCGGATCCTGCTCTTCGTCGTCATCGGCCTGGGCATGGCCCTGCTGGTCGCCGGCAACATGTGGCTCGCCTACCGGCTGCGGCCGGTGCTCCGGCCGAATTCACCGGAACAGATCACGCTGGAGCGTTACCGTTCCGTGCTGGCACCCCGGATCGGCACCTGGCTGGTGGCGGTCGGGCTGATCGTCGGACTCTTCGCCGGCCTTTCCGCGCAGACGCGGTGGGGCCAGTGGATGCTCTTCCGCAACTCGCAGAGCTTCGGCATCGAGGATCCGGAATTCAAGATCGATATCGGCTTCTACGTCTTCGAGTTCCCGTTCCTGCGCTATCTGCTCGGGGTCGGCTTCACCGCCGTGGTGCTCGCCGTGATCGGCTCGCTCGCGATGCACTACATCTTCGGCGGGGTGCGGCTGCAGGGCGTCGGCGACCGGATGACCGCCGCCGCCCGTGCCCACCTGACCACGCTGGTCGCGGTCTTCGTCCTGCTCAAGGCCCTGGCGTACGTGCTCGACCGGCGGGCGATGCTGCTGGAGTTCAACGAGGGCGTCAACCTCTACGGTGCCGGCTACGCCGACATCAACGCGCTGCTGCCGGCCAAGGAGATCCTGGCCTACATCTCGGTGGTGGTCGCGCTGGCGATCATCATCTTCTCCAACGCCGTCATCCGGAACCTGGTCTGGCCCGGCATCTCGCTGGCCCTGCTCGGCATCTCGGCGGTGGCGATCGGCGGCATCTACCCCTGGGCGGTGCAGACCTTCGAGGTCAAGCCGAGCGTGCGGGACAAGGAGGCGGAATACATCGGGCGGAGCATCACGGCCACCCGGGACGCCTTCGGGCTCGCCGGCACCGTGATGGCGCCATACGGCGCGGAGAACCTGCGGCCGCCGGAGTCGCTGGCCACCGACACCTCGGTGGTGCCGAACATCCGGCTGCTCGACCCGCAGCTCGTCTCCGAGACCTACACCCAGCTCCAGCAGGTCCGGGGCTTCTACGACTTCGGCCCGAAGCTCGACATCGACCGCTACCAGGTCGGCGGGGAGACCCAGGACTACGTCGTCGGGATGCGCGAGATCAACTATTTGGAGCTGACCGCGCAGCAGAGCAACTGGATCAACCGGCACACGGTCTTCACCCACGGGTACGGCCTGGTCGGCGCGCCCGCCAACCGGGTGGTCTGCGGCGGGCAGCCGTACTTCGTCTCCGGCTTCCTCGGCGAGCGGACCGAGGAGGGCTGCGCCTCGGGCACCGAGGCGATCCCGGCCACCCAGCCTCGGATCTACTACGGCGAACAGATGGACGGCAGCGACTACGCGATCGTCGGGCAGCCGGAGGGGAACAACCCGGTCGAGTTCGACCGGCCTACCGGCCAGGGCGGCGAGCAGTACTACACCTACACCGGCTCCGGCGGCGTGGAGATCGGCTCGTTCGGCCGCCGGCTGCTCTACGCGATCAAGGAGCAGGAGCCGAACTTCGTGCTCTCCGGTGCCGTCAACGACGACTCCAAGCTGCTCTACGTCCGTAACCCCCGGGAGCGGGTGGAGAAGGTGGCGCCGTTCCTGACCCTGGACGGCGACCCCTACCCGGCGGTGATCGGCGGCCGGATCCAGTGGATCGTCGACGGCTACACCACGGCGGCCACCTACCCCTACGCGGAGCAGGTGAACCTCCAGCAGGAGACCGCCGACGAGCTGACCGGGCTCGGCACCTTCGAACTCGCCCGGGAGAACGTCAACTACATCCGCAACTCGGTGAAGGCGACCGTCGACGCGTACGACGGCACGGTCACGCTCTACCAGTTCGACGACGCCGACCCGGTGCTGAAGGCGTGGAACAAGGCGTTCGGCGGCGACCTGGTGAAGCCGAAGTCGGAGATCCCGGCCGAACTCGCGGAACACTTCCGCTACCCGGCCGACCTGTTCAAGGTGCAGCGCAACCTGCTGGCGCGATTCCACGTGACGGACGCGTCGGAGTTCTTCTCGGGACAGGACTTCTGGGAGGTGCCGAACGTCCCGGACGCGCCGGACACCGGCCAGAAGCAGCCGCCGTACTACCTCTACACCCAGTATCCGGGTCAGGACACGCCCCGCTTCCAGCTCACCGCGGCGGTCACCCCGGCGGGCCGGCAGAACCTCGCCGCGCTGATCAGCGGGTCGTACCTGAACGGCCAGCCCCGGCTGGAGGTGCTGGAGCTGCCCGACCAGACGGCGGTCTCCGGGCCGGTGCAGGTACACCAGAAGATGACCAACGACGGTGACATCCGGCAGCAGCTCAACCTGCTCACCTCCAACCAGGCGCAGGTGCAGTACGGCAACCTGCTCTCGCTGCCGTTCGGCGACGGGATGCTCTACGTCGAGCCGGTGTACGTGAAGAGCAACCAGCAGAACGCCTATCCGCTGCTGCAACGGGTGCTGATCTCGTACGGCGACGGTGGCCAGTACGTCGTCCTGGCCAACAGCCTCGAAGAGGGCATCAAGCAGCTCGTGGAGCAGGGCAAGCAGGGGGCGCCGACCACGCCGACGCCGCCACCCCCGCCGGAGGGGGGCGGCACGAACCCGACACCCACGCCCACGGCACCGCCGACGACGGCGCCGCCGGCCCCGGGCGGGCAGCTGACCCCGGAACTCTCCGCCGCCGCGACCAAGGTGCAGGCGGCGATCGAGGAGGTCCGGGCGGCCCAGACCTCCGGCGACTTCGAGCGGTACGGCCAGGCCCTGAAGGCGCTCGACGCGGCGATGAGCGAGTTCCAGGCGGCCCAGCGGGCGGCGGGCACCAACCCGTCACCGGGTGCGGGCGGCGGCGCCACCCCGAACCCGCCACCGGCCTCCCCGAGCGGCTGACCAGCCCGTCCGCGTGCCTCCCGGCGGCGGCGACATGTCCGCCGCCGGGTAGTTCGCCCCCCGTTTTGCAGGGGCTGGGCCAGGTGCGCTAGTGTTAACGAGCCGACGCGGGGTGGAGCAGCTCGGTAGCTCGCTGGGCTCATAACCCAGAGGTCGCAGGTTCAAATCCTGTCCCCGCTACCTAGATGAGGCCCTGATCAGCTGAAATGCTGGTCAGGGCCTCATGTCATGTTTCAGGCCCTGCTCGACGTGAGGCGCCCGGTAGCGTGTCACGGTGGCGGCACAATGCTGACCACTGATCTTCGCGTACTCGGCCTCAGGATCGCCCCGATACGGCGCCGACGCGAGCGTCAGCGCCGTATCGGTCGGGCTACCACTGCCGGGGTGGTGATCAGCTGGAGCGTGAGAGCAGTTGGCCGGCGGCGCGCTGGATGCTCTGGCTGAAGTAGGCGACGTCGGTGTAGTTGGGGGTCGGCTCCTCGCCGATGTCCCAGTCACAGTCCGAACCGGCGCTCACGATGCCGACCTGCTCCCAGGCGCCGTGGGGAAGCCGGTGCAGTGCTGGCCCGCCGGAGTCGCCGGGGCAGTGGCTCTTCTGGTTCACCGACTTTGCGCAGATCGTCGACCTCGGGTACTCGGGGTGCTCATCCCACCATGGGTCGTCGAAGCACTGCTCGTCCGGCAGGAACGGCAGCTTCACCTTGTTGAGGAAGCGTTCCTGGGGGCCACCTGACTTCTTGGTGCCCCAGCCGGTCACGGTCAGCGTCTGCAGCTGTCGGGGCTCGGTGGCCAGCCGCAGGATAGGCAGGTCGAGCGGCCGTTCCAGCTTGATCACCGCCCAGTCCGGTCCATTCCACCACTCGGTTCCGCCGATGTAGGCGGTGGATCTGGTCATCGTCCGGCGTGGGTTCTTGAGGTCGACGGTGCCGGAGACGACGGTGAAGCTGTCGGCTGGCTGCTCGTCGACGCAATGCTGGGCGGTGAGCACCAGTTGCGGGTGAATAAGGGTTCCGCCGCAGCCCACCGGCAGAAGCCGGACCATCCACGGGAACTCACCGGGCGCAGCCCGTTCACCGCCGCTGATTGCGGCGGCCGGAGCGGCCGTTACCAGCACGGGGGCCAACGCCACCACGGCGATCAGGAGTCGTTTCAAGCGCATCTGACACCCTTCGAAGAACTACCGGTACGGAGGTAGAACGGCACCGGCGGGCACTTTTGTTGCAACCCTGGTACACCACCGCCGCACCGGTCTCCTCCGCCAGCCGCCGGGCCGGCTTCCGGCCCTGCGCGGACCACGCCCGGCGCCGCTCGGCGGCGGCGACCCGGCCGCGCAGCCGACCAGCTGCGCCCATGCGTCGACCGAGAGGGTGATCCACTGTCGGCCGCCGTGCGCCGGCCTGCTCGACCGCGCCCTCGGCCCTGATGTCGGTTACGGTACGGATGCTGCCGGATCGGGCGTGCCCGGCGCCGGACTGCCGGCGAAACCGACGGGAGGCAGAAGATTGTTCACCGGAGCTGTGCTTGTCGCCGCCGCGTTGACCACCGGCCTCGTGGCCGGCGTGTTCCTGCTCTACGCACACACGATCATGCCCGGGTTGGGTCGCACCGACGACCGCACCTTCGTCGCCGCGTTCCAGGCGATCGACCGGTCGATCGTCAACCCGTGGTTCCTGTTGTGCTTCTTCGGCGCACTGATCCTCACGGGCGTGGCCGGCGCGCTGCATCTGGGGGAGAGCGGGCGCGGCAAACTGCCGTGGATCGTCGCGGCGTTCGTGCTCTACCTGATCGTAATGATCATCACCATGGCGGTGAACATGCCACTCAACGACGCCATCAAGGCGGCCGGTGACCCGGACCGGATCACCGACCTCGCCGAGGTGCGGCGCGCCTTCGGCGAGAGGCGGTGGCGGACGTGGAATCTCGTCCGGGTCGTCCTCAGCACCATCGCCTTCGGCTTGCTCCTCGTCGCGCTCGCCCTGCACGGCGGACGCGACTGAGGGCCGGGTCGGCCGTTCCGGCCGCGTTGCCGGCGGGACTTGCCCGCAGCGCCGAGGATGTAGGCATGGAGATTTTCCGGAACTGGTGGGTCCGCTTGGCCGCAGTGCTCGGTACGGCGGCGTTGACAGTGTTCATTCCGGCCGTGGCCTGGGCGTCGACGGGGCCCGGCGAGATGGTGGTGGAGGCGGCCCGCCGCCGGACCCGGGGCAGCTTCGGGATCTGGGGGTTGGTCTGCTGCCTGATAGTGGTCGGCGTGATCGTGGCCGTGCTGGTCTTCGTGATGCGCAACCGCCGCTCCGGGCGGCGCTGACCGGCACGACGCGCACCCGCCGGGTGAGGAAGGGCCCCCGCATATCGCTTTCTGTTGTAGCGGGGGCCCTTCCTTGCACTCAGCCTTCCTTGCACTCAGCCTTCCTTGCACTCAGCTGGTGAGGGCGGCGTTCGCCTGGCTGATGAAGGACGCCGCCGCCGAGCGGGGGGAAGCCCTGCCGAACTGCACGCTCTCCGCCGCCGTGATCAGCAACTGCTTGATCGTGGCATGGCCCTTCGGCGGCGGTGCGGGAGCCGGCCCGAACCTGTCCGCCATGGCGGTCTCGAACGCGACCGACTGCTTCATGCTCTCGTCGGTCAGCGACGCCTCCACCGTCCGCCGCACGTCCAGGTTGGCGCTGAGCCCGCGCTCGGTACCGAGGATCTCGCCCGCCCTGGCGTCGTTGACCAGATAGTCGATCACGTGCACCGCGGTGTCGGGGTGCCGGGTGCCCCGGAAGGCGGCCCAGTAGAGCGAGGCCCGGGCCCAGTGCGCGGCCGGGTCGCCCGGGTAGCTGACCACCTTGAGGGTGTCCTTGCTGAGCTTCTGCAACTCGGGTAGCTGGTTGGACCAGACGAACGACGTCGCCGCCTTGCCGCTGGTCACCAACTGCTTGGTGACGTCGCCGCTGTTCGCCGGCTGGATCACCTTCGCCGGCGGCGCCGCGCCGCGCTGCCGCGCCCCGGCCCACAGCTCGAACCAGCGGGTGAGGTCGCTCTCGGTGAATCCCACCTGGCGCCCCCGGTAGAGCTCCTTGTCCTGTGAGCGCAGCCAGAGCCAGAATGCCTTGTAGTCGGCGGACGGGTCCATGGTGCCGAAGACCTTGCCGCCACTGCGGTCGGTGATCTCGTCGGCCCAGTTGAGATAGTCCGAATACGACATCCCGATCTGCGGCTCGGGCATGTTGAGCCGGTCGAGCAGGCTCTTGTTGTAGATCAGCCCGGGTGTGTTCTCCGCCGCCGCGGCGGCGACGGTGCGGCCCGTCACCTGGCTGGACTGGGCGAGGCCGGCCGGCAGCTTCCGCAGGTCCAGCAGGTCCTCCCGGACGTAGTCGGTCAGGTCCAGCAGGATCTCGCGCTGTGCGTACTCGGTGAGGTAGTTGTCGTCGATCTGGAAGATGTCCGGGGCGTTGCCGGCGGCGGCCTCGATCGAGAGCTTGTCGTAGTAGCCGGCGTTGCCCTGGTGGGTGAACTCGAAGGTGACGTCGGGATAGCGCTGGGTGTAGAGCTCCAGCGCCTGCTTGGTCAGCTCGGCGCGCCGGTCGCCGCCCCACCAGAAGACGGAGAGCTGGATCTTGTCGTTCTCCGGGGCGGCGTCCTCGGCGGTGCAGGCGGAGAGGGCGGTGATGACGACGACGAGCAGGGCGGCGCCCAGCCGCCGGCCGAGCCGGCCGGCCCGGGGACCGCGGGTCGTGGGGGAGGGGAGGGGGAGGGGCACGACAACTCCTGACGGCACATGGTCAGCTGTGACGGCAACCGGACCATTTACACAGTCGTCCTCGGCGGGTGTCAACGTCCGTAGGGGCAAGATCGTCCACTTCGCCGCCCGGAACGACCCGGGTGGCTCGGCGGCCCGGCCGGCCGGGCCGGGCCGGGGCCCTCGACGGGGCCCGTGATGTACTTGCGCACGTGGAACTGCTGCATTCGGGCAAGGTCAGGGACGTCTACACCGACGGCGGCGACCTGATCCTGGTCGCCTCCGACCGGGTCTCGGTCTACGACGTGGCGCTGCCGACCCCCATCCCGGACAAGGGCAAACTGCTCACCGCGCTCTCGCTCTGGTGGTTCGAGCAACTCGCCGACCTGGTGCCGAACCACGTCATCTCGGCCACCGACGTACCCGCCGAGTTCGCCGGGCGGGCGATCCGGGTCCGGAGGCTGGAGATGATCCCGGTCGAGTGCGTCGCGCGGGGCTACCTGACCGGTTCCGGCATCAAGGAGTACGGGAAGACCGGCGCCGTCTGCGGCGTACCGCTGCCACCGGGGCTGGTGGAGGCGTCGATCCTGCCGGAGCCGATCTTCACGCCGACCACCAAGGCGCCACAGGGGGAGCACGACGAGGCGATCACCTTCGACGACGTGGTGGCGAAGGTCGGCGCCGAGACCGCCGAGCGGCTCCGCGACGTCACCCTGGACGTCTACCGGCGCGGCGCCGAGATCGCCGCCGAGCGGGGCATCCTGGTCGCCGACACCAAGCTCGAGTTCGGCTGGGCGCCGGACGGCACGATGGTGCTCGGCGACGAGCTCTTCACCTCCGACTCGTCGCGGTTCTGGCCGGCCGACTCCTACCAGCCCGGCCGCGACCAGCTCTCGTTGAGCAAGCAGTTCGTCCGGGACTGGGCGGTCGGCACCGGCTGGGACCGGAGCGGCCCGGCGCCGGAGATGCCGCCCGAGGTCGTCGAGGCGGCCCGCAACCGCTACGTCGAGGTCTACGAAGTGCTCACCGGCCGCCGCTGGTAGCCGGCAGCTTCTGCCCAGCTCCGGCGACGCGACGCCTATCGGTTGTCGTGCGACGGCACTCGTACCGGGAGGTCGTGCGCGGCGAGGAAGCCCGCCACCGCCGCCGACCACGGGAAGCGCTCGGCCTGCCGGCGGGCCGCCGCCCGGCGTTCCGGCTCCGGCCGGCCGGCAAGCTCCCGCACGGCATCCGCATACGCCGGCCCCTCGCCCGGCGCGGCCAGCCCGGCCGGGCCGACCACCTCGGGCAGCGCGCTCTCCGCGCTCACCACCACCGGGGTCCCGCTGGCCAGCGCCTCCAGGGCGGCCAGGCCGAACGTCTCCACCGGTCCGGGTGCCAGCACCACGTCGGCGGTGGCAAGCAGCCCGGCCAGCAGGTCCCGGTCGGCGACGTAGCGCAGGAACCGGACCGGCAGGTCGTCCCGGGCCGCCGCCGCACGCAGCTTCTCCCGGCGTGGCCCGTCACCGACCACCACCAGCACGGCGGGTACGCCCTGGGCCCGCAACCCGGCCAGTGCGGCGAGCGACCGCTCGGGGCGCTTCTCCGGCGAGAGTCGGCCGCAGTGCAGCAGCAGCAGCTCGTCGGGTTCGGCGTAGACGGAGCGCAGCCGGCGGTCGTGCCGGTCGGGGCGGAAGTGTTCGAGGTCGACGCCGAGCGGCACCTGCGTGAGGTTGGCGGCGCCGATCCGGCGGAACTCCGCCGCCGCCCACGAGGTGGTGCAGACGATCTGGTCGTGCCCGGCTGCGGTGCGTCGGTTGAACCGGTCCGCGACCCGGCGAAGCTGGTTACCGGGGAGGAGCCGGAGCAGCCCGTCGAGGCTCTCGTGCGACACCATCATGCTGCGTACGCCGTGCCGGCGCGCCCAGGCGCCGGTCCAGCGCAGCGTCGTACGGTCGGAAATCTCCAGCCGGTCGGGGCGCAGCTCGCGTAGCAGGCGGGTGAGCCGGACCCCGTCGACGAGTACCCGGTAGCCGCCCATCCAGGGCACGGCCGGGCTGGCCAGCGTGATCACCCGGCCCTGCTCGGTCTCCTCGTCGCTGTCGCGCCGGCCCGGCATCACCAGCACCGGCTCGTGCCCGGCGGCGGCGTACCCGGCGCCGAGCTGGCGCAGTGCGGTACGCAGTCCGCCGGAGCTCTCGGTGATGAAGTTGGCCAGCCGTACGATCCTCATGCTGCCGCCTGCCGGAGCCGGAAGAGCCGGCCCGACCGGGAGCCGCTGCCGACCACCGGGGCTTCGGCGAGCACCGCCGCGTAGTGCCCGATCAACTCGTCACCGATCGCCGCCCAGGTACGCCCGCGTACCTCGGCCCGCCCCGCCTGCCCGTACGCGGCCCGGCGCTCCGGGTCGGTGGCCAGTCCGGCGATCGCGGTGGTGAACGCCTCGGCGTCGTCGGGCGGGACGAGATGACCGGTCTGCCCGTCCCGCACCAGGTCCAGCGGTCCACCGGCGGCCGGGGCCACCACCGGCAGGCCGCTGGCCATCGCCTCCTGCACCGCCTGGCCGAACGTCTCGTAGGGGCCGGTGTGCGCGAAGACGTCGAGGCTGGCGTAGATCCGGGCCAGTTGCCGGCCGTGCCGGGGGCCGAGGAAGAGCGCGTTCGGCAGGGCCCGGCGCAGCGCCGGGGCGGCCGGTCCGTCGCCGACCACCACCACCCGGACCCCGGGCAGCAGGCTCGCCCCGGCCAGCAGGTCCACCCGCTTCTCCAGCGCCAGCCGGCCCACGTAGCCGACCAGCACCTCTCCGCCGGGCGCGAGTGCCCGGCGCAGCGCGGCGCTCCGGTTGTCCGGGCGGAACCGCTCGCTGTCCACGCCCCGCTGCCAGAGCCAGATCCGCTCGATGCCGTGCTCGTCGAGGGCGGCGGCGGTGGCGGTGGACGGGACCAGGGTGCGGCTCGCCGAGTTGTGCACCCGGCGCAGCCAGCGCCACGCCGTCGCCTCGGTCAGCCGGACCCCGTACGCGCGGGCGTAGGAGGCGACGTCGGTCTGGTAGACCGCGACCGACGGCAGCCCCAGCGTCCGGGCCACCGAGACGCCCCGGGCGCCGAGCACGAACGGGCTGGCCAGGTGTACGACGTCGGTGCCGTGCGCGCGCAGCGCCGCCGTCAGGTCCCGGCCGGGCAGGCCGAGCCGGAACTGCGGGTAGCCGGGCATCGGCACCGAGGGGAGCCGGACCACCGGATAGGGCAGCGCGGCGCTGGCGTCCCTGGTGCCGGCCGCCGGCTGTGGGGCGATCACCAGCGGTCGGTGGCCCCGCCGCACGAGATGCTCGGCGACCCGGACGACGGAGTTCGCCACTCCGTTGACGTCCGGCGGAAACGACTCCGTGACGATCGCGATCCGCATGCGCCCACCGTCGTGCAGGTCCCCACCGTCCAGGTCACGGCATCATGACCTCAGGGCGAACTGTCAGCGACGAAGCGAGGAGCGGAGCCCGTGCCGTCGGACCGGCGGCGTAGCTCAGCTTCGGGCGGCCTGCCCGCCGTCGAGGAGGAAGGTGCGCCGCTCGCCCGAGAGGAACCGCCGGCCCTGCACGTCATCGTGGATGAAGGAGTGTTGCCCAGGGTGCTCGGCAGCCGACGGGTGATGGTCCGGCAGCTCCACGCCCTGCTCGACGCCGCCGAGCGGCCGACGATCACCCTGCGGGTCGTGCCGCTGGCCGCGACGTCCCGCGCGACTGCGGTTGCCGGCGCCACGCCAGGTATCCGGCGCTGCGCCCGAGCGGTGTGACAGGCGCGGTGGCAGGTAGGTCCGGCCGGTCGCCGTGTGCTTAGCTTCCGACATGGGACATCCCATCATGTTCGACGAGGCGGATCCGCTCCTGCACCGGGTGCGGTCACTCGCGCTGGCGTTCCCGGACGCGGCGGAGAAGATCTCCCACGGGCGGCCCGCCTTCTACACCACAAAGGTCTTCGCCTACTACGGCGGATCGGTGAAGACCGACGGCGGCTACCGGCAACACGATCAGTCCGTGGTCGTGCTGGCCGATCCTGACGAGCGCGCGGCGCTGCTGACCGGCGAGCACTGCTATCTGCCGATGTACCTCGGCGCGTCCGGGTGGGTCGGGGTGGACCTGACCGACGACACCGACTGGGACGAGATCGGCGAGCTGCTCGACGCCAGCTACCGGCGTACAGCCGGACCGCGCCGGGTGGCGGCACTCGATCAGCGGTAACGGCTCGTGCGCCGCCGTCAGAGGTCGGGCACTCCGCAGCGGACCCAGTGCCGGATCACCTGTGCCGCCTGGTCGGCGACGGGGTTTCCGGCGGCGCGGGTGACCAGGTCGCTGAGGGCGAACATGTCGAGCACCCGGCCCAGATAGGCCCAGTCCTCGGGCAGCGGCAGGTCGGTCGGCTGATGACCGGCGAACCCGGCCCGGAAGCCGTCGACGAACTCCGCGGGATAGTCGGCGCCGAATCGCAGCATGTTGGCGGCGTCGCCGTACGGGCAGCCGGAGTAGGCGAACTCCCAGTCGAGAACCGCCGCGACCCGCCAGCCGCGACCGTCCCGCCGTACCAGGAGGTTCTTCGGGTTGATGTCGGCGTGCGTCAGCCGGGCGTGGCCGTCGACCCGGGCCAGCGCCGGGGCGTGCGCGTGGCAGAGCGTCACCCAGGCATCCCGGGTCGCGGGGTCGAGTCGTCCCCCGGGCGCCTTCGCCAAGCAGCTCGCCGCGACCTCGGGCAACTGTTCCGACCATGGAGGCTCCGCGCGCACGCCGAGGCGGGCGTCGGCGAAGAAGCCCGGCCGGTCGTACGCCACCGTGCCGATGCCGGCCACCACCCGCCCCACCTCGGCGCCCAGATCACCGAGACCATCGAGATCGTCGGAGACGTCGGCGTCGCCGAGCACCTGCTCCAGCGAGGTGCCCGGCACGTGTTCGACGACCATCGCGGGGCGTGCCCCGGCCACCGCGGGCACGACGAGCAGCACCTCGGGCACCGGGGCGTACCGCCGGGCCGCGCCCATCACCGCGGCCTCGATGGCCGGGTCTGGGCCGCCGAGCCGGACGACGACCTGGCCGTCGGTCAGGGTGACCAGGCGGGTCTCGTGCGAGAAGCCACCGGCCAGGCGGCGGCTGGCCAGGACCGTGCCGCCCAGCGCCTCGGCCAGCTCGCGGATCTCCGTGTCGACCGATCGTGGTGAGACCGTCACTCGTCCTCGACCCAGTCGAGGGTGCGGGCCACCGCCTTGTGCCAGTTGCGCAGCTCGCGCTCCCGGTGCGCCGGATCCATCGCCGGGCTCCAGTCGGCGTCCTTTCGCCACTGCTCCCGCAGCGTCTCCAGGTCCGGCCAGAAACCGACCGCGAGGCCGGCGGCGTACGCGGCGCCGAGGCAGGTGGTCTCGCTGACCCGGGGACGGACCACCGGCACGTCGAGCACGTCGGCGAGGAACTGCATCAGCAGGTTGTTGGCGGTCATCCCGCCGTCGACCCGGAGCCGGCGCAGCGTCACGTCGGAGTCGGCGTTCATCGCGTCGACCACCTCCCGGGTCTGCCAGGCGCTCGCCTCCAGCACCGCTCGGGCCAGGTGGCCCTTTGTGACATAACCGGTCAGCCCGGCGATCACCCCCCGGGCGTCGCTGCGCCAGTGCGGTGCGAAGAGCCCGGAGAAGGCCGGTACGACGTAGCAGCCGCCGTTGTCCTCGACCGTCCGGGCCAGCTCCTCGATCTCCGGGGCGCTGGAGATCAGCCCGAGGTTGTCCCGGAGCCACTGCACCAGGGAGCCGGTGACCGCGATCGCCCCCTCCAGGGCGTACGTCGCCGCCCGGTCGCCGATCCGGTAGCCGACCGTGCTCAGCAGCCCGTGCCGGGACACCACGGGACTCTCTCCGGTGTTGAGCAGCAGGAAGCTGCCGGTGCCGTAGGTGCACTTGGCCTCGCCGGGGTGGAAGCAGGTCTGGCCGAAGAGTGCCGCCTGCTGGTCGCCGAGGGCGGCGGCCACCGGCACCCCGGCGAGGGACCCCGTGGCGGTGCCGTAGACCTCCGCCGAGGAGCGGATCTCCGGCAGCATCGCGGCGGGGACGCCGAGCACGTCGAGGAGCTCCGGAGCCCAGTCGAGGGTGCGCAGGTCCATCATGAGCGTCCGGCTGGCGTTGGTCACGTCGGTCACGTGCCGCCCGGTGAGCTTCCAGATCAGCCAACTGTCCATAGTGCCGAAGAGCACCTCGCCGCGCTCGGCCCGCTCGCGCAGCCCGTCGACGTTGTCGAGCAGCCAGCGCAGCTTCGGGCCGGCGAAGTAGGTGGCCAGCGGCAGCCCGGTGCGCTCCCGGAAGCGCTGCTCGCCGTGGTCGGCGTCGAGCCGGCGCAGCAGCGGGCCGGTGCGGGTGTCCTGCCAGACGATGGCGTGGTGCACCGGCCGACCGGTGGCCCGGTCCCAGACCACCGTGGTCTCCCGCTGGTTGGTGATGCCGATCGCGGCGAGCCGGTCGGCGCCGATCCCCGCCTCGGCCAGCGCCCCCGGAACCACCCGCTCGACGGCGGCCCAGATCTCCTCGGCGTCGTGCTCGACCCAGCCCGGTCGCGGAAAGATCTGCCGGTGCTCCCGCTGGGCCATCGAGACGACGGCGCCGGCGGCGTCGAAGACGATGCACCGGGAGGAGGTGGTGCCCTGATCGATCGCGGCGACGAACTGACCGGTCATTCGCAGCACCGTACCCGGCCCCACCGACGGCGTCACCCGGTCGGCTGGTCCGGCTCCGGTGTGGCGAGACTGGCGCTGATCCGCACGGTGGTGCCCTCCGGGCCGCTGCGTACCACCATCTCGTCGCTGAGCTGCCGGGCCAGCCAGAGCCCCCAGCCGCCCGCGATCTCCGGCGTGGGCCGGCTCCGGTCGTCGAGCCGGTCGGCACCGATCCCGACACCGGTGTCGGAGACGAGACAGTAGAGGATTTTTCCGGTACGCCACAGCCGCAGCCAGCCCTGCCCGCCGCCGTGCCGTACGGCGTTGGTGATCAGCTCGTTGGTGGCCAGCACGAAGTCGTCCAGCCGGTCGCCGTCGAGCCCGGCCTCCTCGGCCCGGGTCGTCACGGCGTGCCGGAGCTCGGTGACCCGGTCGCCGTCGAAGGTCACGGCGAGCAGCGGGGGCGTGTTGTCGCGTGCCACAGCCGTGAGGGCGAGGGGGTCTAGGTCGCTCATGGCCGTCCCGCCGCTGGTCGTGGAGTCCTTTCGTGGCTTTCCCACCCTACGTCAGGGTATGTAGCCGCGCATCCAGGGCAGGGGTGCGGCCGACGCCGGCCGGGGGGTCGCCCGAGGGATCCGGCTGTGCGAGGGTCGGACCGTGCCGGATGTGTCGACCGACGGGCCGGGTGGTCGCCGCCGCGACCCGCCGGGCGGCCTGCAGGCGCCGCTGTGGCGGTCGATCGCCGTCTACCGCTTCGCCGCCCTGGTGTACGTCGCCGTGCTGGCGGTCCGGAACCTGAACGACTACGCGCACCCGGTGGCGGGTGCGGTGCTGCTGCTGGTGATGACCGGCGCGACGGTGGCGGGCAGCTATGCGTACGCCGATCCGGCCTGGCGGCGCTGGCCGCTGCTCCTGGCCGACCTGGCGGTGGTGCTGGCGGTGGTGGTCGCCGCCCCCCGGGTGGTCGGCCGGGACATGCTGGACGCCGGCGTGCCGCCGCCGAGCGTCGCCTGGCTGGCCGGGCCGGTGCTCGCCTGGGCGGTCTCCGGTGGGCGGCGGCGCGGCGTGGTGGCGGCCCTGGTCATCGGCGGCGCCGACCTGGCCGCCCGGGAGCGCTTCGCGCAGGGGTCGCTGACCGGCGCCGCGCTGATGCTGTTGGCCGGGATCGCCGTCGGGCACGTCGCCCGGCTGGCCGTGATCGCGGAGGAGCGGTTGCAGCGGGCGGTCGAGCTGGAGGCGGCGAACCGGGAGCGGGAGCGGCTGGCCCGTGGAATCCACGACTCGGTCCTCCAGGTGCTCGCCCTGGTGCAGCGGCGCGGCGCCCACCTCGACGGCGAGGCCGGTGAGCTGGCCCGGCTCGCCGGGGAGCAGGAGGCGGCGCTGCGGTCGCTGGTCGCGGGCCGGACGCCGACCGGGCTGGACCGGCAGGAGGTCGCGGGCCGGACGCCGACCGGGCTGGACCGGCAGGAGGTCGACCTGCGTTCGCTGCTCGGCCGGTACGCCTCGGCCACGGTCTCGATCGCCGGCCCGGCGACACCGGTGCCGCTGCCCGCCGCGGCGGCAGGGGAGGTGGCCGCGGCGGTCGGGGCGGCGGTGGACAACGTCGCCCGGCACGGCGGCGGGCGTGGCTGGGTGCTGGTGGAGGACGACGGGTCGGCGGTGACCGTCTCGGTCCGCGACGACGGGCCGGGGATCCCGCCGGGGCGTCTCGCCGAGGCGGCCGGTCAGGGGCGGCTGGGCGTCGCCCAGTCGATCGAGGGCCGGGTCGCCGACCTCGGCGGCACGGTGCGGATCAGCTCCGTCCCGGGCGGAGGCACCGAGGTCGAGCTGCGGGTGCCCCGAAGGGCCGTGGGTGCCCCGGGGTAGCCCCGACGTCTAGGCTCGCCAATGTGACCGACGAGGGCGTGGCGGCGGCCGTCCGGGTGATGGTGGTCGACGACCATCCGATGTGGAGGGAAGGGGTGGCGCGCGACCTCACCGAGGCCGGTTACCAGGTCGTCGCCACCACCGGCGAGGGACGGCAGGCGGTCCGGGTCGCCCCCGCCACCCGGCCCGACGTGGTCGTGCTCGACCTGCAACTGCCGGACATCTCCGGGGTCGAGGTGCTCCGGGGCCTGCTGGCCGAGCTGCCCCGGGTACGGGTGCTCATGCTCTCGGCGAGCGGCGAGCAGCAGGACGTGCTCGACGCGGTCAAGGCCGGGGCGACCGGCTATCTGCTCAAGTCGGCCGGGCCGGCGGAGTTCCTGGAGGCGGTCCGGCGTACCGCCGCGGGTGACGCGATCTTCACCCCGGGACTGGCCGGCCTGGTGCTGGGGGAGTACCGGCGGCTCGCCGTCACCCCGGCACCGGCCGGCGACGACCTTCCCC
The DNA here is from genome assembly GCF_049315195.1 of Plantactinospora sp. WMMC1484. Taxonomy (NCBI): domain Bacteria; kingdom Bacillati; phylum Actinomycetota; class Actinomycetes; order Micromonosporales; family Micromonosporaceae; genus Plantactinospora; species Plantactinospora sp. WMMC1484. Next base: position 93,472 of record NZ_CP186055.1, on the reverse strand, counting down.
GGCTCACCGAGCGGGAGACCGAGGTGCTGCGGCTCGTCGCCAAGGGAATGTCCTACAAGCAGATCGCCGCGCGGCTCGGGCTCTCGCACCGCACCGTGCAGAACCACGTGCAGAACACGCTCGGCAAGCTGCAACTGCACAACCGGGTCGAACTCACCCGCTACGCCATCGAGCGCGGGCTCGATAGCTGAGCGCGGGCTCGATGGCTGAGCGCGGGCTCGATGGCTGGACGCGGGCTCGATGGCTGGACGCGGGTCGGGTCACGGCGGAGGCTGGGTCTCGTTGATCGCCAGCTCCTCGGCGCTCGCGCCGCCGCCCGCGGCGCCCGCGTCGTGCGCGACCGAGTCGGTCTCGTCGTCGGTGCGGGCACCCTCGTCCGATTCCACCAGCCGGCCCACCGGGCCACCCCCCGGTGCGTCCCCGAGGTTGCCGTGGTCGTAGATGGAGACGGGAGAGTGCGGGTCGGACGTCGGACCGGGATCGATCACGTCCGCGTCGAGCTGTGCCTCGGCGGCGGCCTCCTCGCTGTCCGCCTCGGCGGCGATCGCCGGGTCGACCGGGCCGGCGAGCGGGTCGTCGACCGGACGCTCCACCTGCTCCCGCCCGAGCTTGTGGTCCAGCGTCTCGCCGTCGGCCTGCTCCTCGGCGGTGTTGCCGAACCGGTTCACACCGAGCGGCAGGTCGGCCGGTAGCTCGGCGGGATCCCGGCCGTCCGCCTCCCGACCGCTGGCGACATCGTCCCACGCCGTCGAGTCGTCGTCGGCGGTGTCGGGCAGTCCTTCGGCCTCCGGGTCGGACACGGGCGTCGGAAACTCGTCATCGCGCATGACAGGTCACTACCCGCTCCCTGGGTACCCGTAACCGGGCGAACGCGGACCGGGGGCGGAGGAACGCTCCGCAGCCGGTCGGCCACACGGCTGCGGGCCGGTAGGAGAAGGCGGACCGGTTTGCCAGGTTTCCGCTCGACCTGCCGTGGTTAATGGGAGCCTCTGATCGAATGACCGTTGCCCGTACCCGTCGCTGGAGGTGACCCATGCGCGTTGGCCTCGTCTGCGCACACGCCGGCCCGCCGCCGGCCCGCCGCAACCGGTACGTCGGCACGCACCAGCACGTGGCCCGGGTGGCCGCCGAGCTGGCCGAGCGAGGTCACGACGTACGGGTGTACGAGCGGCTGGACGACCCGGACGCGCCGCCGACCAGCGAGGTCGACGGCTACCGGGTGGAACGTGTGCCGGTCGGCCCGGCCCGGCGTGCCGCCACCGAGGAGCTGGTGCCGCACGTCCCCGAACTCGGCCGCTGGCTGACCGGACGCTGGGCGGCGGAGTGGGCGCCCGAGGTGGTGCACGGACACTTCTGGATCGGGGGCCTGGCGGCGGCCAGCGCGGTCCGGGAGACCGTCATCCCGGTCGTGCAGACCTTCCACTCGCTCGGTGTCGAGCAGCGCCGGCACCTCGGCGAGGCGTACCGGGGGCCGGGCCAGCGGATCCCGCTGGAACTCGCGCTGACCCGGGCGGTCGACATGGCGGTGGCCGGCTGCACCGCCGAGGTCGACGAGCTGACCCGGATGGGCCTGCAACGCGCGTCGGTGGTGATGGTGCCGGGTGGGGTGGACATCGAACTCTTCACCCCGGAGGGCGAGGCGATGCCCCGGAACGGGCGACCCCGGATCCTCGCCGCCGGCGGCCTTGAGCCGGGACACGGACAGGAGGACCTGATCCGGGCGCTGCGGCTGGTCGGGGACGCGGAACTCGTCATCGCCGGTGGGCCGCCCGCCGACAATCTCGGCAACCACGCCGAGGCCCGCCGGTTGCGGGAGGTCGCCGAGCAGAGCGGCGTGGCCGACCAGATCCAGTTGGTCGGCGCGGTGCCGCACGACCACATGTCCGCCTGGTACCGCTCGGCGGACCTGGTGGCCTGCACCCCCCGGTACGCCTCGGCCGGGCGGATACCTCTGGAGGCGATGGCCTGCGGGGTACCGGTGGTCGGCTACTCGATGGGCGGCATCGCGGACACGGTGGTCGACGATGTCACCGGCCGGCTCGTCCAGCCCGGCGACGTACGCGGGCTGGGCGTGACGCTGCGCCGGCTGCTCGCCGCCGACGCGGAGCGGTTCGCATACGGGCACGCGGCGGTGGACCGGGTGCGGTGCAGCTACACCTGGGACCGTACGGCCGGTGCGCTGGAGCGCCTCTACGAGCGGGTGGTACGCCGCCGCCAGCCCGCCGCCAGTTGACCGGCCGGTGACCGGGCGGCCCCCGCCGGCCCCAGGACGGGAGGAACGGTCGGGCCGAGCGCGGGAGGAGCGGCCGGGCCGAGCGCCGGTGCGCCGGTGCGCCCCGGGCGGCCCGCTGCCGGTCGCTGGCCGTGCGGCTCGGGCCGGCGGTGGCCGCGCTGGTCGGGGAGGAGTACGTGCTGGTGTTGTGGCTCGGCGTAACGGGTCAGGCCGAGTACCGCGGCCAGGGTGACCAGGAAGCCGATCCCGGCGAGCCACTCCCGGCCCGGCCAGATCCGGTCACCGAGCAGGAGCAGCCCGACGATCGCCGCCGGCACCGCACCGGCGGCGTCCATCGCGGCCACCGCCGCCGTGGTCGAACCGCGCTGCATCGCCAGGCCGAGCAGCAACTGCCCGACGATCGAGTGGGTGATCAGCAGATAGAGCAGCGGGTCCCGGAGGAAGGCGTCGAAGGAGTGCTCGGAGGCGAGCGGCCGGGCGGCGACCGCCGCCGCCGAGAAGGCCAGCCCGGCCAGCGCGCCGAGCGCCACCGAGCCGGGCGCGCCGTGCAGGCGTACGGCGGGAAAGCCGAGCCCGCCGATCACGCCGAGCGCGGCGACCAGGGCGACCACGCCGGCGGTGCCGAGCTGCCGGGACGGCGCCGGTTTCGCGGCCAGCACCAGCGCGGTGATCCCGACCAGCAGGAGCACCAGCAGCAGGACCTCGGCGGCCGGCAGCCGCCACTTGAGCACCAGCACCCCGAGCAGGGCGGTCACGCCCAGCGCCCCCGCCACGCTCGCCTGCACCAGGAAGAGCGGGAGGTCGCGCCGGGCCAGGAAGGCGAGGACGAAGCCGAGCATCTGGCAGGCCACGCCGACCAGATAGCTGCGGTGCCCGGCCAGCCGCAGCAGCAGTCCGGGGTCGAAGGTGTGGTGCAGGGTCGTCCGGGCCGCCGCCACCGACTGGAGCAGGTTGGCCACGCCGTAGACGGCGACCATGGCCGCGAGGAAGCACCAACCGGGGGACACCTGGCGAGGATAGAGGCTGATGCGTCGCGTCGCGCTGCCGGCTAGCCGAGCCGGTGGAGGAGATCCTGGTGCAGTTTGCCGTTGCTGGCCACGGCGCTGCCACCGCCCGGCCCGGGGCGTCCGGCCAGGTCGGTGAAGGTGCCGCCGGCCTCGGTCACGACCGGGATCAGCGCCGCCAGGTCCCACAGCGACAGCTCCGGCTCGACCATCGCGTCCACCGCGCCCTCGGCGACCAGCATGTAGCCGTAGAAGTCCCCGTACGCCCGGCTGCGCCACGCCGTCCGGAGGATGTCGAGCATCGGGTCGAGCCGGCCGCTCTCCTCCCAGCCGTGCAGCGAGGAGTAGCAGAAGCTGGCGTCGGCGAGCCGGCCGACCCCGGAGACCCGGATCGGCGAGGCGGCGGCCTGGTGCCGGCCCGCGTACGCGCCGAGCCCGGTCGCCGCCCACCAGCGGCGCCCGAGGGCCGGGGCGGAGACGAGCCCGACCACCGGGACGTCCCCGTCCATCAGCGAGATCAGGGTGGCCCAGATCGGCACGCCCCGGACGAAGTTCTTGGTGCCGTCGATCGGGTCGATCACCCACTGCCGGGAGCCGGCCCCGGCGGGCGGGGCCGAGGCGCCGTACTCCTCGCCGAGCACGCCGTCTCGGGGACGGGTACGGGCCAGGGTGGCCCGGACGGCCTTCTCCACCGCGGTGTCGGCATCGGTCACCGGCGTCAGGTCCGGCTTCGCCGCGACGTGCAGGTCGAGGGCGCGGAACCGGGCCATCGAGATCGAGTCGGCGGTGTCGGCGAGCACGTGCGCCAGGGACAGGTCGTCCGCGTACCGGGCCATGGCGGAAACGTACTCGATCCGGTCCAGCCGGTGCGTTAACATCCCGCGCCGTGGCGACCGAACCGGGCTCCGACCCGTCTCCCGACCCGTCTCCGGATCTCCTCGTCGGACTGCTCGCCGAGCCGGACCGGCTGGCAACCTTCGCGGCCGTGGTGCTCGGCGCGGGCGATCCGGCCGAGGTGGCGGAGCGGACCGGGTTGCCCGCCCGGACCGTGGTCGCCGCGCTGCGCCGGCTGGAGTCCGGCGGCCTGGTCGAGACCGTGAACGGGCGGGCGGTCGCCGTGGTCGGCGCGTTCAAGGCGGCGGTACGGTCGCATCCGCCCGCCTCCGGCGGGACCCCGGTGGAGCTGGACCCGGACCGGGCCACCGCGGCCGTGCTCCGCTCCTTTCTCCGGGACGGCCGGATCAGCCAGATGCCGGCTGCCCGGGGCAAGCGCCGGCTGCTGCTGGAGCACGTCGCGACGGTCTTCGAGCCGGGTGTGCGCTACTCCGAGCGGGAGGTGAACGCGCTGCTGCGGGCCTGGCACGACGACTACGCGGCGCTGCGGCGCTATCTGGTCGACGAGGTGCTGCTGACCCGCCGGGAGGGCGTCTACTGGCGCAGCGGCGGCCCGGTCGACCTCGACCTCGACACCTGATCACCCTGGCCTGGCTCACCCTGGCGCGAGCCGGCTGAACCGGGGCCCGCCCTTGGCCGGCCGGGTCCGAACCAACTCACCACCGGTCACCACGGGGCCCCTTGCGGCTCCGGTAGTCAGTGTTACTATCTACCAGTAGTCAATATTGCTGAGTAGCTGGGAGGTGATCCGTGGGCAGGCAGATGACGGAGATGCTCAAGGGCACGCTGGAGGGCATCGTCCTGGCGATCCTGGCCATGCGGCCCGCGTACGGCTACGAGATCACGGCGTGGCTGCGGCGGCAGGGCTTCTCCGACATCGCCGAGGGCACCGTCTACGCCCTGCTCGTCAGGGTCGAACAGCGGCGCCTCGTCGACGTGGAGAAGGTCCCGTCCGAGAAGGGCCCGCCGCGCAAGGTCTACACCATCAACGCTCAGGGACGCGAATACCTCGAAGAGTTCTGGCGGACCTGGAGCTTCCTTGCCGAACGACTGGAACAACTCCACGAAGGAGAAGACAAGAATGTCTGACGCTGAAAAGGGTGGGTTCATCGCCAGGGTGATCGGTCCCAAGCGGCGCTGGTGGGAATACAAGGCGCGCGTGAAGAAGCTGCCGCCGAAGTACCGCACGGCGGTCGAGGCGATCGAACGGTACCTGATGCACTTCGGGCCGGTTACCGCGGACAACGCAGCCGCACTGTTCGAGGATGTCGCCGATCTCTTCGAGCGGGCCGCGGCGGACGGGACACCGATCCGCGAGATCGTCGGCGACGACCCGGTGGAGTTCGTGGAGGCGTTGGTCCGCAACTACTCGAAGGGCGGATACGTCGACCGGGAGCGGGCGCGGCTGATTCACACGATCGACGACATCGAGCGAGAGGAGGAGAACCGGTGACGACCACGCACGTCCGAGGGCCCGCGATTCAGGTTCGCGGCCTGGAGAAGTCGTACAAGGAGCTGCGCGTGCTGCGCGGCGTGGATTTCGACGTGGCGGCGGGCAGCATCTTCGCGCTGCTCGGCTCGAACGGAGCCGGCAAGACCACTGTGGTGAAAATCCTGTCCACGCTGCTCAGGGCGGACGCGGGGACGGCCGGCGTCAACGGTTTCGACGTCGCCTCGCAGGCGGGGAAGGTGCGGGAGTCCATCAGTCTCACCGGACAGTTCGCGGCCGTCGACGAGATCCTCACCGGGCGGGAGAATCTCGTGCTGGTCGCCCGGCTGCGGCACCTCAGGAATCCGGGCGCCGTCGCGGACGGCCTGCTCGACCGGTTCTCGCTGGCCGATGCCGGGGCGCGGAGGGTGTCGACGTACTCGGGCGGCATGCGCCGCCGCCTCGACATCGCGATGAGCCTCATCGGGAATCCGCCGGTGATATTTCTCGACGAGCCGACGACCGGGCTCGACCCCCAGGCCCGCATCGAGGTCTGGCAGGCCGTCAGGGAACTCGCCGGGCAGGGGACGACGGTGCTGCTCACGACGCAGTATCTGGACGAGGCCGAACAACTCGCCGACCGGATCGCGATCCTCCACGAGGGCCGGATCGTCGTCAACGGCACCCTCGCCGAAGTCAAGCAGATACTCCCGCCCGCCAAGGTCGAATACGTCGAGAAGCAGCCGACCCTCGAGGACGTCTTCTTCGCCATCGTCGGGGCCAAAGGCGGGAGCGGCGCCGACGGCGGGGGCGGCGTGGGCAAGGATCGCAACGTCGGCGCGGACAAGTGAGAGGAACGATGATGGCAAGGCATTTCGTCGGCGACAGCGCCGTTCTGCTGGGTCGATCCCTGACGCACGTCACCCGCAGCGTGGACACCATCATCACCACCGCGATCACGCCGATCGCCATGATGCTGCTCTTCGTCTACGTGCTCGGCGGCGCGATCAACACAGGGTCGGACTCATATGTGCAGTACCTGCTGCCCGGCATCCTCATCATCACGATCGCGTCGGGCATCGCCTACACCGCGTTCCGACTCTTTCTCGACATGAAGAGCGGCATATTCGAACGCTTCCAGTCCATGCCGATCGCCCGGTCGTCCGTACTCTGGGCGCACGTGCTGACCTCGCTGGCCGCCAACCTCATCTCGCTGGTGGTCGTCGTGGGCGTCGCTCTCCTCATGGGCTTCCGCTCCGGAGCGGGAGTGCTCGCCTGGCTCGCGGTCGCCGGCATCCTGATCCTGTTCACCCTCGCCCTGACCTGGCTCGCCGTCATCCCCGGCCTCACCGCCAAGTCCGTGGACGGGGCGAGTGGCTTCTCCTACCCGCTCATCTTCCTGCCCTTCATCAGCTCGGCCTTCGTGCCCACCGACACCATGCCCGGCCCGGTGCGTGTCTTCGCCGAGCACCAGCCGGTGACGGCCATCGTCAACACGATCCGCGATCTGCTCACCCAGCAGCCCGTCGGCACCGACATCTGGATCGCCCTCGCCTGGTGCCTCGGCATCCTCGTCGTCACGTACGTCTTCGCCATGGCCATCTATCGCCGCAGGATCAGCTGACCGCAGCACGGCCTGTCCGGCGGGCATCGGGGCCCGCCGGACCGCTGCGCCGACCGGTAGCGACGTCGACCGGTGGCGGCTTCGACGTAAGCCCTAGTCGATCTCGCCGGCCCGGGAGGCGAGCAACCGGCGGTACGAGGCCAGCCGGCGCGGGTCGGCGTTGCCGGCCGCCACCCAGCCGTCCAGCGCGCAGTCCGCCTCGTCCGGGGTGTGCTCGCAGTTGGGCGGGCACTCGACGGTCCCCTCGACCAGGTCCGGAAAGCCGTGCAGGAGGCTCTCGGCCGAGACGTGCGCCAGCCCGAAACTGCGTACCCCGGGAGTGTCCACGATCCAGCCGGGATGCCTGCGCCGGCCGCCGCCTTCGAGCGCCGGCAGCCGGAGTGCGACCGCACTGGTGGAGGTGTGCCGGCCCCGGCCGATCGCGCTGACCGTGCCGACCGCCCGGTCCGCCGCCGGGACCAGCCGGTTCACCAGCGTCGACTTGCCCACCCCGGAGTGCCCGACCAGCACCGAGATGCGCTCGGCGAGCAGCCCGCGCAGCTCGTCGAGGTCGGAGTTGGGCTCGACGAGTACGTGTGGCAGGTCCAGCTCCGCGTAGTAGCCGAGCACCCCCTCGGGCGGTGCCAGGTCCGCCTTGGTCAGGCAGAGCAGTGGCTCGATGTCCGCGTCGTACGCGGCCACCAGGCACCGGTCGACGAACCCGGTACGCGGCGGCGGGTCGGCCAGCGAGCTGACGATCACCAGTTGATCGGCGTTCGCCACCACGACCCGCTCCAGACGCCCCTCGGCGGTGGTCTCGTCGTCGTCGGCGGTACGCCGCAGCACGGAGGTCCGCTCGGCGATCCGGACGATCCGGGCCAGCGCCCCGGCTGCCCCGGAGGTGTCGCCGACCAGGGCGACCCGGTCACCGACCACCACGGACTTGCGCCCCAGCTCCCGGGCGCGCATCGCGGTGACCGTCCCGCTGCCGCCCGGCTCCCGGCTGTCGCTCCGGCCCTGGTCCCGGCTGCCGCCCCGCTCCCGGCCGCTGCCGGTGGCCGGGGTGTCGTCGATCACGCAGGTGTAGCGGCCCCGGTCGACGGCGATGACGAACCCGTCGACGGCGTCGGAGTGCCGGGGCCGGGTCCGGGTACGCGGGCGCGACGAGCGGCCGGGCCTGACCCGTACGTCGTCCTCGTCGTACTCCCGCCGCCTGCCCGCCAGTTCCGCGCTCCCCGTCTCGTCGTCGGCCGGCGACGATCGGCGCGGGTGCGCCATCGGCCCCGGCTACCCGCGCCCGTCGCCGCCGGTCACCATCGTCGACCATAGTGCCGGGAACTCGGGCATGGTCTTGGAGGTACACGCCACGTCGTCCAATTCGATACCCGGCACGGCGAGCCCGATCACCGCCGCCGCGTGCGCCATCCGATGGTCGGCGTAGGTCCGGAAGGTCGCGCCGCGCAGCGGACGGGGCGTGATCTCCAGGCCGTCGGGGGTGTCGGTGACGTCGGCGCCGAGCCCGTTCAGCTCCCGGGCCAGCGCGGCGAGCCGGTCGGTCTCGTGGCCCCGGATGTGTGCCACGCCCCGCAGTCGGGACGGCGCGTCGGCCAGGGCGGCGAGCGCGGCCAGTACCGGGGTCAACTCGCTGACGTCGGAGAGATCGGCGTCGATCCCGTGTACCGCGCCGGTGCCGCGTACGGTCAGGCTGTCGGTGCCCAGGCTCACCTCGGCACCCATCCGGGCGAGCAGCTCGCGCAGCGTGTCGACCGGCTGCAGGCTGCGGTGCGGCCAGCCGTGCAGGGTGACCGCGCCGCCGGTGACCAGGGCTGCGGCGAAGAACGGGACCGCACCGGAGAGATCCGGCTCGATCTCCCAGTCGCGGGCGGAGAGCCGCCCCGGCTCCACCGCCCACTCGTCCGGGGTGGCGTCGTCGACCGTGGCACCGGCCGCCCGGAGCATCTGGACGGTCATCCGCAGGTGTGGCGCGGACGGGACCGGCGGGCCGTCGTGCCGGACCACGATCCCGTGGGTGAACCGGGCCGCGCCGAGGAGCAGTCCCGAGACGAACTGGCTGGAGGCCGAGGCGTCGATGACCACCTCGCCGCCGCGCACCTCTCCGGCGCCCCGCACGGTGAGCGGCAGGCCACCGGTCTCGGCGGCATCGATGCGTACCCCGATGGAGCGCAGCGCACCGACCAGCGGGCCGAGCGGGCGGAGCCGGGCGTGTGGGTCGCCGTCGACGGTGACCGGCCCGTCGGCGAGCCCGGCGATCGGCGGGAGGAACCGCATGACCGTGCCGGAGAGGCCGACATCGAGGTGGGCGGGCCCCCGGAGCGGCCGGGGCCGGACCAGCCACCGCTCGTCGTCCACAGTAGAGACGTCGGTGCCCATCGCCCGCAGGCCGGCGGCCATCAGCTCGGTGTCCCGGGCGCGCAGCGGGTGCCGCAGTGTGGAGGGGCCGTCGGCGACCGCGCTGAGCACCAGCGCGCGGGCGGTCAGCGACTTGGAGCCGGGCAGCCGCACGGTCGAGGCGACCGGGTCGGTCGCGGTCGGCGCGGTCCAGGGCTCGAGTGGGCGGACCGCCGTCAGGTTCGGCACCGGTACATTCTGCCGCGCCGCCGGGTGCCCCGACCCGCAGCCCCGCCCCCTCCCGCCTGACGGGACGGCTGCCGGCGGGACATCTGCTGACGGGACAGCCGGCGGGGCGGCCGGGCCGGAGCGGGGCGCGCTAGCGTGGCCACCATGTGCGGCAGGTACGCGACCACCCGTAGCGCGGCCGATCTGAGCGCCCTGTTCGAGGCGTACGACGACACCGGTGGCCGGCTCGCGGCCGACTACAACGTCGCGCCGACCGATCCGGTCCCGATCGTGCGGTTCTCCGCCGAGCTGGGCGGTTCGGCGCTCTCCGTCGCCCGGTGGGGCCTGCTGCCGCACTGGGCGAAGGACACCAGGGGTGCCGCCCGCATGATCAACGCCAGGGCCGAGACGGTCGCCACCACCCGCGCGTACGCGCGCTCCTTCGCCCGGCGTCGCTGTCTCGTCCCGGCCGACGGCTGGTACGAGTGGGTCCGCCGGGACGGCGGCAGGCAGGCGTACTTCATGACTCCGCGCGACGGCGCGGTGCTCGCCTTCGCCGGTCTCTGGTCACTCTGGCGCGGCGCCGGCGACCCGCTGCTGACCTGCAGCGTCGTCACCACGGCGGCACTCGGCGACCTGGCCATGGTGCACGACCGCATGCCGCTGCTGCTGCCCCGGCGGCGCTGGTCCGACTGGCTCGACGGCGATGACGACCCGGCGGTGCTCCTCGCGCCGCCGGACGGGGAATCACTGGCCGAGATCGAGATCCGGCCGGTCGGGCGGGGCGTGGGAGACGTCCGCAACGATGGGCCGGAACTGGTCGCCCGGGTGCCGGCCGCGCTGCTGCGGGCGTTACCAGAAGAGCCGATTGCAACGACGCTGTTCTGACTACGGAGCGGGGTATTTGCCTGCACCGATTTGCCACTGTTCGGGGTAGATCGTCGTACCGACTTTTCCACACCTTTGCGGGGAGCCCTTGTCACGCATCGTGGTGGTGCGATAGAACACAGCGCCGGCAGTGGGTGTCGGCTCGCACGGGGCGGGCGGCACTCATCGATCTTCGTCGGTCCCACGGGGGAGGTGGGTGAATGACACGGGCGCGGATGCCACGCCCGCACGAGGTTGCCGCTGCGCGACGAGACCCGAGGTTGCTTCGGGCCCTCAGCGAGCGGCGTCTGGACGATGCCTGGCGTACCCGGGGGGTGTGCCAGAGCGTGGATCCCGAGACGTTCTTCCCGGCGCCCAGCGAGCCGGCCGACTCGGCCGTCGCGCTGTGCCGGACCTGTGAGGTGCAGGGGCCCTGCCTCGCCTGGGCGCTCGAGGTGGGTGACTGCCACGGCGTGTGGGGGGCAACCACGCCGCGTGAGCGCAGGGCCATGCTGGTCGCCTGGCGGGATCAGGTGGAGCACGACCCGGACGCGGTCGGCGATGCCGGACCACCGGTCCGCGACCGGTTGCTGACGCTCCTTCCGCTCAGTTCGAGCCGCCGCTGACCCGTCCACCGCCGCCCCAGGGTGTGTGGGGTCGGGCGATGCGACGGGTCCGCGGGGGCGGCGCTGCGGTTGGCGGCGAAGATGGGCGCCGGGTGCCATACAGTGGCGCCGTGCGGCACGGTAACGAGATCGAGACCCCACGGGGCCGGGCCCGGGTGGATCTCGACCTGCCGCCTACCGTGCCCACGACCCTGCTGGTGCTCGGGCACGGTGCGGGCGGCAGCGTGGACGCGCCGGACCTGGTGGCGCTCCGGGACGCGGCGGTCGGGGCCGGGGTGGCGGTGGCCCGGGTCACCCAGCCGTACCGGGTGGCCGGCCGGCGGGCCCCCGCACCCGCCGCTCATCTCGACGAGGCCTGGGTGGCGGTCGTGGCGGAGCTGCGCGCCCGCTGCCGGTCGGCCGCCACCCTGGTCGTCGGCGGTCGCTCCAGTGGCGCCCGGGTCGCCTGCCGGACGGCCGGCACGCTGCGGGCGTCCGGTGTCGTGGCGCTCGCCTTTCCGCTGCATCCGCCCGGCCGGCCGGAGCGGTCCCGGGCGGCGGAGCTGCGTACCGGGCTGCCGACCCTGGTGGTGAACGGTGACCGTGATCCGTTCGGCGTGCCGCCCGGCGAGCGGGGGATCCGGGTCGAGGTGCGGCCGGGTGAACGTCACGACCTACGCGTCGACCCGGCCGGGACCGCCGCGCTGGTGCTCGGCTGGCTCCGCGGACAGGGCTGGGCGGGCTGACCGGAGCCGCGGCGGCGGTTCGGCCGTTTCTGTCCTGCCGGCGTGATCGTTGCTACATCTGATGCCGGACACCGCACCTGGTCACCGATCGGGTGCGGGGCCCGGTTTCATCCTCCCAGGCCCTTCCTGGTCCCAGCCGTGGACGCTCCGAACGGATCGGCCGCGGCCGGGGCCAGGGATGGGCGGTGGCCGGAATGCCTGCCCGGCTGTGGCGGTTACACCTCCCGGAAGCCAGTGAAGCCACGAGGGGGTTTGCCCGGTGTCGACCGAGACACGGAGCCTGGAACACGACCGCGGGGCGCGGTGGTCCGACCGGTGGCGGAACGGGCCGCCCTCGCGACCCTCCGGCGACCGGCCGGGCGTGGGTGCGGACCGGCCCGGCGTGGGCGGTGGCACCGCCCGAACCGAGTCGCGGGGGCGTGCTTTCCGCGTATCCTCGGCGGGACAGCCGAATAACGCTGCGGCGGTGGGGAAGAATGTCGCCGCGCCGGTTCGGTACCGAGGCGAGGGAGACGGCCGGTTGACAGCGGAGAAGACGGACGAGCGCAGGGCCCGGTTCGAACGTGACGCGCTGCCCTTCGTCGACCAGTTGTACGCCGCCGGCCTGCGGATGACCCGTAACCCCGCCGACGCGGAGGATCTGGTCCAGGAGACCTTCCTGAAGGCGTTCGCCGCGTTCCACCAGTTCGAGGAGGGCACGAACCTCAAGGCGTGGCTCTACCGGATCCTGACCAACACCTACATCAACTCCTACCGTCGGCGGCAGCGGCAGCCGGTGCAGGCGCCCACCGAGGAGATCACCGACTGGCAGCTCGCCGAGGCCGAGTCGCACACCTCCAGCGGTCTGCGCTCGGCCGAGACCGAGGCGCTGGACCGCCTGCCCGACAGCGACGTGAAAGAGGCGTTGCAGCAGCTCCCGGAGGAGTTCCGGCTCGCCGTCTATCTCACCGACGTCGAGGGGTTTTCCTACAAGGAGGTCGCCGACATCATGGGAACGCCGATCGGCACCGTGATGTCCCGGTTGCACCGTGGCCGACGGAACCTACGCAAGCTGCTTGAGCGTTACGCTGCCGAGCGGGGCTTCTCGTCCGCCCCGTCGACCAGGTCCGCCGCGGCCGGCCGGGAGGTGTGAGCGAATGAGTTGCGGTGACCCGCACGAGACGGACTGCCGTGAGGTACTCACGGAGGTCTACCTCTACCTCGACCTGGAGTGCGCGGACGAGCGGCGCAACCTGATCCGGAACCACCTCGACGAGTGCTCGCCCTGCCTGCGCGAGTACGGCATCGAGCAGGAGGTGAAGGCGCTGGTGGCCCGCTACTGCGGCAACGAGACCGCGCCCGCCGAACTCCGGGAGCGGCTGCGCGTCCGCCTTGCCGAACTGGTCTTCGAGACCGACTCCCGGGAGTACCTGCCCGACTGAACACGAGGATCCGCCGGACCGGGCCGCGGTTCGGCGGATCGCCGGGCGGGCCGGGCTGGTTCGGCGGATGGGGCGGGCGTCACCCGCGCTCACCGCGATCGTCGACGATCCCCTGCCCGGATCCCCTGCCCGGCCCGGCCGTCCCCGGCTCGGCGCGTAGCGCCGGCGCTCAGGAGTTGGGGCGCTTGCCGTGGTTGGCGGAACTCTTCTTCCGCGCCTTCTTCTTCCGCGCCTTCTTCGCCATGCTCTCCTCCGTCTGTCTTCCTGGGGTGGGGCGGCGGCGATCGTAGCCACGACCGCCGCCGTCGACCGCCCGCGTTCTGCTCGCGACGGGCAATCCTCCCACGACCGGCACGTCCCACCGGTGGCGGTCCGCCCGGGCGCGCCCGGACGGATGGTGGTGCGGGCTCGACGCGTGTCCGCACGCCGGCGGGCGCCGCGTGATTGGATACCGTTCGCAGGGCAACGGCGACGACGAGGGGGAACCCATGGCCGAGGAGATCCGCGCCGAGATGGTGGCGAACGTCTGGAAGGTCGTCGCGGCCTCCGGGGACTCGGTGTCCGAAGGCGACACGCTGGTGATTCTCGAGTCCATGAAGATGGAGATTCCCGTCGTCGCCGAGTCGGACGGAGTCGTCCGCGAGCTCGCCGTCAACGAGGGTGACGTGGTGCAGGACGGCGACCTGATCGCCGTCATCGAATGACCGGGCGGTCGGGGCAGCCGACGGGGCTGGTGGTCCGGGCCGCCGAACCGGCGGACTTCGGCACGATCGCCCGGCTCACCGTGGCGGCGTACCGGGCGGACGGGCAGCTCGACAGCGAGCACGGGTACGAGCGGGTGCTGGCCGATGTCCCGGCCCGGGCCGGCGCCGGCGAGCTGCTTGTCGCCGCCGACGGGACGACCGGAGAGCTGCTCGGTGCCGTGCTCTTCGTCCTGCCCGGCACCCCGTACGCCGAGATCTCCGGGCCGGGCGAGGCGGAGTTCCGGATGCTCGCGGTGGACCCCCGGGCACAGGGTCGGGGCGCCGGCAGGGCGCTGGTCGGTGCCTGCCTGGACCGGGCGCGGGCGCTCGGCTGTGCCCGGGTGGTGATCTGCGCCCGCAGCTTCTCGACGCCGGCGCACCGGCTCTACGCGGGCTTCGGCTTCGTCCGTACGCCGGACCGCGACTGGTCGCCGATGCCCGGCGTCGACCTGATCGCCCTGCGCCTCGACCTGGCCGCCGCGCTGCCGCGGCCGACCCCGGCCGGCCCTGCGGCCGGAGCGGTCAGCCGGTCCTGAAGACCTCAGGCATGCCCGGGGTGCTCCCCGGATGCGGGCCCGGACCGGCCGGCAGGCTCCTCCCCGAGGCGGTCGAGCAGCTCGTTGGCGATCTCCAACGCGAGATCATGCCGCTCCGCCGCGCTGACGTCGCCGCGCAACACGAACAGACTTCCGTGTACGGCGAAGAGTGCGAGCATCGCCCGGAGCTGCCCGGCCGGCGACGGGTCGGCCCGGGAGAGCAGCTCGGCGATGCGGAGCATCCGGTCCCGCATCATCTGGCCGGAGGCGAGGTGCTTGACCACCGTCCGGTTCTGCTCGAAGAACTGCATCACGTTGCGCCCGTCGTCGCCGAAGAACTCCTGCGAGTAGCGGCGGAGCGTAGCGCGGCGTCCGGAGGCGTCCGCCGGCTGCTCCGCCGCCCACTCGATCAGCCGGTCCAGCCGCTCCAGCCGGTCGGAGACGAAGCTGTCGACGATGTCGTCCTTGCTTCTGAAGTGGTAGTAGAGGGCGGCCTTGGTGACGCCGAGCCGTTCCGCGATCTCCCGGAGCGAGGTCTTCTCGTAGCCCTGCTCGGTGAAGAGTTCCAGCGCTACGGCCTGGATCCGGGACCGCGTGTCGCCTGTGCTGCCGGTCACCGGGACCACCTCTCGTAATCGCTTGACGGTTGACTGGCCCCTAACTTACCGTCCGGCAAGTAGAATCACTAGCCGGTCGGCAAGTAAGCGAGTCCACGACTCGGGGGGAGAGCCTAATCATGACGACGGTGGCGGCACAGGCACCGGCACGACCCGTCAATGTCCGGGTCGTGCTCGGCGGCCTGATGATCGCGATGATGCTCGCGATGCTCGACAACATGATCGTCAGCACCGCGCTGCCCAGGATCGTGGGCGAGTTCGGCGGGCTGAACCACTTCACCTGGGTGGTCACCGCGTACGTGCTCGGCTCGACGGTCTCCACGCCGATCTGGGGCAAGCTCGGCGACCTGTACGGCCGCAAGACAGTCTTCCTCAGCTCGATCGTCCTCTTCCTGCTCGGGTCGGCACTCTGCGGGATGGCCGGCTCGGAGCTGCTCGGCGGCCCCGGCGACGGGATGATGGAGCTGATCGCCTTCCGCGCGGTGCAGGGACTCGGTGCGGGTGGCCTGATGGTCGGTGTGATGGCGATCATCGGGGACCTGGTCCCGCCCCGGGAGCGGGGGCGCTACCAGGGCATGATCGCCGGCATCATGGCCATCGCCATGGTGGCCGGCCCGCTGGTCGGGGGATTCATCACCGACCACCTCTCCTGGCGCTGGGCGTTCTACGTCAACCTTCCGCTCGGTGGGGTCGCGCTGCTCCTGCTGGCCACCCGGATGCACCTGCCGAAGTACCGCACCGAGCACCGGATCGACTGGTTCGGCGCCGCGCTGCTCTCGGTCGGTATCACCGCGATCGTGCTGGTCACCACCTGGGGCGGCAACGAGTACGACTGGGTCTCCGGGCAGATCCTCGGCCTGGCCGCCGTCGCCGTGGTCTCGCTTCTCGCCTTCGCCCTCGTCGAGCGCCGGGTGCCGGAGCCGATCCTGCCGCTGAGCCTCTTCGCCAACCGCAACTTCGCGGTGATCTCGGTGGTCGGCTTCCTGCTCGGTTTCGCGATGTTCGGCGCGATGAACTTCCTGCCGCTCTACCAGCAGACCGTGCAGGGCGCGTCGGCGACCAACAGCGGGCTGCTGCTGCTGCCGCTGATGTTCGGCATGCTCGTGGTGTCGATCGTGGTCGGCCGGGCGATCACCAGGACCGGCCGGTACCGGATCTATCCCATCGTCGGCGGTATCGCGATGACCGCCGGGATGGCGCTGCTGACCATGCTCGGCGTCGGCACCAGCAAGCTGGAGTCCTCGGCCTACATGGTCGTGCTCGGCGTCGGTATGGGCTTCCTGATGCAGACCTCGATGCTGATCGCGCAGAACAGCGTCGAGCAGAAGGACCTCGGCGCGGCGAGCGGCGCGGCGACCTTCTTCCGGTCGATCGGCGGCTCGTTCGGGATCTCGCTCTTCGGCGCGGTCTTCGCCAACCGGCTCGCCGACTCGCCGGCCGGCGCGATGCTCGGCGGCGCCGGCGAGGGCGCCGGGGTGGACCTGGTCGCGCTGCGCGGGCTGCCGGCGGAACAGCAGCACGTGGTGCTCGGCGGCCTGGCCGACGCGATCAGCGCCGTCTTCGTCTGGGCGGTGCCGTTCGCCCTGATCGTCGCGGTGCTGGCCTGGTTCGTGAAGGAGATCCCGCTGCGCGGCGGCCCCGCCACGGAGGTGCCGGCCGACAGCCCCGAGGAGCAGGCGGAGACTGCCCTGGCGACGCCGCCCGTCCGCTGACCCGGCGGAACAAGCATGGTGTGGCCCGGCGTGCTGCCGGGCCACGCCGATGTGCTCCTGACGTCGCGCCGAACGCGGTGCCTGGGCACGCCGCACAACGCGGTGCCGGGTGGGAGGCGGTCAGCCGTGGCGGGTGAGTCGGCGCCACATCCGGTCGAACAGCCGGCCGAACCGGCGCTGCCTGGGCGCCGCCGCGCGGGCGTTGTCCCGGGTGAGCAGCAGCCGGGCGGTGTCGACCGCGGCCGGTGGGGCGTCCGGGGCCGCCAGCACCAGATGGGCCAGTGAGGTGAGCATCGTGACCGGCCGCCGCTGGGCCACCTCGACCGCGTCGGCCAGCCGCTCGGCACCTTCCCGGGCCACCTCGGCACGCACCGACGGGTCCACCCAGGCGGCGGTGACCAGGGCGAAGAGCGCCGCCTCGGTGACCCAGTCCTCGACACCCCAGAGCAGGTCGAGCAGGACCCCGCGGCGGGTCGAGTCGGCCCACGGCTCGTCGGTGCGGTGGTGCAGCAGCCCGAGACAGACCCAGACCTGGACACTGCGCACCCACAGCGTCGGGTCGTGACGGCTCAGGGTGCGACCCAGCTCGGTCGGCGGTGGAGGCGGCGGATGGGCCAGCAGGCCGAGCAGGTCGTCGAGTTCGAGCGTGGCGAGCCCGACCGCCGCGTCGTAGGCGGCCGGCGGATGCGGCCAGGCGGGGTGGGCCAACTGCTGGATCCGGCGTACGGCCGGCTCGGAGGGTGCGGGCACGGCCGGCGTGAGGCTGTCGCCGGTGTACTGCCAGAGCCGGTGCCCGACCGGCCGGCGCGGCTCGCGTGGATCCGGCGCCGGAGTGGTGTCGACCGCGACGGTCAGCTTCGGGGCCGTGTCGTGCAGCGCGCGCATTGCGCTCGGCGGCTCCGGGCCGCGCAGCCACAGCCGGGTGCCGTCGGTCGGCTCGCCGGTGGCCAGCCGCTGGCGCAGCGCCATCGCCACCGTCTCGGTGGCGGGCGGCACCCGGCCCAGCCACGGCTGGCTCTGGCAGCACTCGGCGAGGTCGCTGTGTTCGTGCGAGTCGTCAGGATGCTCGCGTGTGAAGTCGGCCAGCGCCACCAGGTGGGCGAGCGAGCCGTCCCGGCGGTAGCGCAGCCGGTGACCGGTGTGCACGGCGCAGTCGAAGGACGGGTCCCGGTCCAGCGCCCGGTCGATCCAGTCCAGCGCCTCGTCGAGCTGGCCGTGGTCGGCGAGGGTGCCGGCGATGTCGGCGTACACCGAGAGGTCGTCCGGGTCGTGGTCGACGGCCCGGCGCAGCGCGGCGAGCGCCTCCCGGGTACGCCCGGCGCTGCGGTAGGCGTAGCCGAGCCACACCTCGGAGAGTTTCGAGGGCAGCTCCCGGGCCCCCTGGCCGGCCCACTCGACGGCCTGGCCGACCGCGCCGATCCGGCGGGCCAGCGCGGAGGCCGCGCCGAGCAGCAGGCCGTGCCGGGGATGCGCCGCCACCGCGTGCCGGGCCAGTCGCAGGTAGGGCCAGAGCGGTTCGCGAGCGGGCTCCGGCACGGGGTCGGAGATGCCGGCGCAGACCTGCATCAGCACCCGGGCGATCCGGTCCGGGTCGAGGCTTCCGGGCAGCTCGGGTGCGCTGACCCAGGGCACGCCGGCCCAGTCGGCCGAGGGCACGTGGCCGGTGGCGGCGGCGAGCAGCTCCAACCCGTCGCCGGGTCGACCGGCGGCGGCGAGCAGGTGCGCGCGGGCCACCACGGTGCCGATGAACGGGTGCTGGTCGAGGGGGAAGAGCTCGACCCCGCCGCCGGAGCGGGCGGCGAGCTGGGCTAGCGCCTCGTGCACCTCGGGCATGGTCGGGGCGTACGCGATGGCCCCGGCCAGGTGACCGGCGGCGTGCTCGAGATCGCCCTCGTCCAGCGCCAGCCGGGCCAGCGCGAGTTCCCCCTCGGCCGAGAGCCGGGGGTCGTCCGTTCCCTCGGGCACCGGGTCGACCCTTCACGTACGTGGAAATTCCCCTGGGTTGGGGAGCCTAGGGCATGGGGAGGCGAGGTGGTGATCTACTGCTCAGAACTGATCGTTAGATTGCTCGGAGACGTTAAATCGTGCAAGATTGAGCATGGAACGCGCGGGAATCGCGCATGAGGAGGTCATCGTGGCGCAACCGGGAGCCGGCATGGCGGCGGACATCGCCGAGCAGCCGGAGGGCTTCGCACGACTGCTGGAACCGGCCTCCACGGCGGCGATCGCGCAGGTGGCGGCCGTCGTCGCGGAGCGCGGGCCGAAGCACGTGGTCTTCACCGCACGGGGCACCTCGGACCACGCGGCGCTCTACGCGGCGTACCTCACCGAGATCCGGCTCGGGCTCCCCGCCGGACTCGCCTCGCCGAGCACCATCACCGTCTTCGGGGCCCGGCCCGACCTCTCCCAGGCGCTGGTCGTCGGGGTGAGCCAGAGCGGCGGGTCACCCGACCTGACCGAGGTGCTGCGGGTGGCCCGGGAGGCCGGCGCGCTGACCCTGGCGGTGACCAACGCCCCCGACTCCCCGCTGAGCAACGCGGCGGAGCTCGCCGTCGACGTGGCGGCCGGGCACGAGCGGGCGGTCGCCGCCACCAAGACGTACACCGCCGAACTGCTCGCCCTGCTGATGCTGGTGGAGGGGATCCGGGCCGGGGACGGCGCACTCCCCGCCCAGGAGCGGGCCGCGCTGGAGGCGCTGCCGGAGCTGGCCGGGCGCACCCTCGCCGACCCGACGCCGGGGCAGTTGGCCTCCCGCTACCGCTTCGCCGACCGGATGGTCACCACCGGCCGGGGCTACGCCTACCCCACCGCCCGCGAGGCGGCACTGAAGCTGATGGAGACCTCCTACCTGCCGGCGCTGGCCTTTTCCGGCGCCGACCTGCTGCACGGCCCGCTGGCGATGACCGACCCGGACGTACCGGTGCTGGCCGTGGTCGGTGGCGGGGCCGGCGGCGCAGCCATGCGGGACGTGGTCGCCAAGGTCGCCGAGCGCGGCGCCGACCTGGTCGTCGTCGGTCCCGGCGAGGTGGCCGGAACAGCCGCCCAGCTGCCCGTCCCGGAGGTCGACGAGCGGTACGCACCGCTGCTGGACATCCTCCCCGTGCAGCGGCTCGCCCTCGCCCTCGCCCTCGCCCGCGGCGAGGACCCCGACGCCCCCCGCGGCCTCCACAAGGTCACCGCCACCCTCTGAGGTGTAAGGCGGGGGCCCTTCTACAACAGAATCCGATAAGAAGGGCCCCCTCCTTGCACCTCGGCCCGGGGTGGGCGTGGCAGGCTTGCCCCGTGTCCACGCTGCGCGATCTCGCCGAGGAGCACACCACCCTGCGTCCGGTCGACATCGACCACCTGCACCGGGTGGCGGGCGACTGGCAACTCCTCTCCGATCTTTCCTTCGCGGATCTGCTGCTCTGGGTGCCGGTCACCGGCACCGACGGTTTCGTCTGTGTCGCCCAGGTGCGGCCGACGACGGCGCCGACGGCGTATCAGGACGACCAGGTCGGCCGGATCTTCGGCGGCCCCGAGGTGGCGCACCTGGCGATCGCGTACACCCAGGGCCGGATCTGGCGGGAGGGCGACCCGGTCTGGTACGGCGACACCCCGGCCCGGCACGAGGCGATCCCGGTCCGGCTCCGCACCGGCGACGGCGAGCACGGTGAGGTGATCGCGGTGGTGGGCCGGGACACCAACCTCTCCACCGCGCGCACCCCGAGCCAGCTCGAACTGAACTACCTGACCACCGCCGACGACCTCGCCCAGATGCTCGCCGACGGCACCTTTCCGCCGGTCCGGCACCCTGGCGAGACCACCACGGCGCCCCGGGTCGGTGACGGGCTGGTGCGGCTGGACGCCAACGGCAAGGTCACCTACGCGAGCCCGAACGCGCAGTCCGCGTACCGCCGGTTGGGGTTCGCCTCGCACCTGGTCGGCGAGGACCTGGCGGCGCTGAACGGCCGGCTCGCCGCCGACCCGCTGGAGGGGACGGAGGCGGCGAACCGGGTGCTGGCCGCGCTGCGCGGCGAGGCGCCGCCGCGCCGGGAGATCGAGGCCCGGGGGGCGACAGTGCTCACCCGGGCACTGCCGCTGATGCCGGCCGGGGTGCCGATCGGCGCGCTGGTCCTGGTCAGGGACATGACCGAGGTACGCCGCCGGGACCGCGCCCTGATCACCAAGGACGCCACCATCCGGGAGATCCACCACCGGGTGAAGAACAACCTGCAGACCGTCGCCGCGCTGCTCCGGCTCCAGGCCCGCCGGGTAGGCATCCCGGCCGCCCGGGCCGCCCTGGAGGAGTCGGTACGCCGGGTCGCCTCCATCGCCCTGGTCCACGAGACCCTCTCGATGTCCAGCGACGAGGCGGTCGAGTTCGACGGCATCGTCGACCGGGTGGCGGCGGCCGCCGCCGAGGTGGCCGCGACCGACGTGCCGGTGCGGATGCGCCGGGAGGGAAGCTTCGGGGTACTACCGGCGGAGATCGCCACCTCGCTGGTGATCGTGCTGAACGAGCTGCTGCTCAACGCCGTCGAGCACGCCTTTCCGGAGCCCGGCGAGATTGACGGCGGCGTGCCGCCGGCGACCGCGCCGGCCGAGGTGGTCGTCTCGGCCCACCGGTTCCGCAAGCAGCTCCACGTCACGGTCGCCGACAACGGTCAGGGGCTGCCGGCGGAGTTCGACGCCGACCAGGGCGCCACGCTCGGCCTGCAGATCGTCCGGGCGCTGGCCACCGGGGAGCTGCGCGGCACGATCGAGCTGCGCAACCGGGCCGAGGCCGGCACCGAGGCGCTGCTGGTGGTCCCACTGGCCCGCTGAGCGGCGGCGGGCCGCGGCCGACCCACGCGGGCCGGCGGTTGGGCGGGACGTCCTCCGGCTGCGGGAGCCGCGGGTTCAGCCGGCTGCGGGAGCCGCGGGTTCAGCCGGCTGCGGGAGCCGCGGGTTCAGCCGGCTGCGGGGCGGCGGCTTCAGGTGGCGGGCCGGCGGACGAGCAGCGCCACCGTCAGACCGGGAACGGTCCACTGACGCTCGACGAGGAACCCGGCACGCAGCGGGTCGGCCCGGTCGGCGGGCATCCTGGCCAACGGGTCCCGTTGCTCACCCAGGGCCAGCAGCCAGATCCGGTCGACCCGCGCCGAGGCCAGGCACTCCGCCGGCCGGTCACACTCGGTCGCCGAGAGATCGGCCCGGGACACCGGGTCCTCGGCCAGGAGCACGTCCCGGGGCGGGTCGCCCGGCAGGTAGTACGCGGTCGCCAGGTCGAGGCGCCCGGTGCCCGTCCGGGGCGCGTAGACGATGCCGTCGCCCGGCCGTTGCCGCTCCGCGATGATCGCGGCCGCCGCCGGAAAGTCGAGCGGGGCGCTGCGCGGCCACTCGTGGGTCCGTCGGAACTCGCGCTGTACCGGCACTCCGAGCAGTCCGACGACGACCACGATCGCCAGTACGGCGGCCGGCCTGAGCGTGCTCAGGGTCGCCGCGGCCAGCACGGCGGCGAGGGGCACGACGAAGAGCAGATAGCGGGGTACGAAGAGGTCGGTGACCTGGCCGGCGGCGAAGAGCAGCAGCACCGGCAGCACCACGGCCAGCCCCAGCAGCACGCCCGGCCGTCCCCGGTTGGCGACCGCGACGGCGGCCAGTCCGAGCAGCAGGCCGCCGACCGCACTGGCCTGGGTCAGCGCGCCGGGCATCCCGATCAGGGTGGTGAAGTCGGGCTGCTCCACCCAGCCGAGTTGCCGACCCTGCTGGCCCCGGCCGAGCGCGGCCAGCGGCGCCAGCACCAGTCCGGCAGCTCCGATGGCGACCGCCCAGCGCCACAGGATCCCGGGCCGGCGGCAGGCGAGCACGGCGAGTGCGTGCCCCGTGACCAGGAGGAGCGCGACCAGATGGGCCAGCCCGGCTCCGACCACGGCCGCCGCGTAGCCGGCCCAGCGCGGCCAGCTCGGCCGGTCCAGGGCCCGGAGCAGCAGCAGGCCGGCCAGCATCGCCAGCAGGGTGACCAGGGCGTACGAGCGGGCCTCCTGGCCGTAGCGGGAGGTGCTCGGCAGCACCGCGAAGAGCAGCCCGGCGACCAGTCCGGCGAAGGGGCCGAAGAGACGCGCGCCGAGCAGCGTGGTGAGCGCGGCGGCCCCGGCCATGGCGAGCGCGGACGGGAGTCGCAACGCGACGGTGGAGTCGCCGGCGACCGCGATCCAGACGTGCATCAGGAGGTAGTACGGCCCGCTGACCGCGTCGACGTTGCCGGTGAGCCGGAACAGGTCGCCGACCGGGCGGGACGCCGCGGTCCAGGTGGCCAGCTCGTCGCGCCACAGCGGGGCCCGGCTCAGCTGGGTGGTCGTGATCGCCAGGGTGACCAGGGCGGGCCAGAGCCAGACCACCCGGTAGGTCCAGCCGGGCAGCCGCACCCGGCGGACCGGGGCCGGCAGGAGGGTGCGCCGCGCGGGTCGGCCAGGGGTGTCGTCGTCCAGATCCGCCGACACGGCCGGCATCTGAGAAGTGTCGATAGCGGCGGATTGTAGCGTGGGCGGGGCACCGCGAGGGCCCTCCCGGTCGGGGACCCGGTGCCGCGGCGGGACCTGCTGTCACGGGCGGGTGCTGACCAGCAGCGCGACGGTGAGTCCGCGCACCGTCCAGCGTTTGTCGATCCGGAATCCGGTCCGCAGCGGGTCGGCTCGGTCGGCCGGCACCCCGGCCAGCGGGTCCCGGTGTTCTCCCCAGGTCAGCAGCCAGAGCCGGTCGACGGTGGCCAGGCACTCCGCCGGTCGGGGGCACTCGGTGGCCCAGAAGTCGCCCCGGCGCGCCTGGTCCCGGACCAGGAGCACGTCGCGGGGGCGGTCGGACCGCAGGTAGTACGCGGTCGCCAGGTCGAGGAACGCCCAGCCGTCCCGGGGGGCGTAGACGATGGCGTCCCCCGGCTGCTGGCCCGTGCCGACGATGCGTATCGCCGCCGGGTAGTCGACAGGTGCGCTGCGGGGGGACTCGTGGGTGCGGCGCAGGGCGGCCTGCTCCGGCGCGCCGAGCAGGCCGGCGGCGAGCACGATCGCCAGCGCGGCGCCGAGCCGGAGCGGGGCGAGGGTCGCGGCGGCCAGCAGGGCGGCGAACGGCACCACGAAGAGCAGGTAGCGCGGCACGAAGAGCGGGGTGACCTGGCCGGCGACGAAGAGCAGCAGCGTCGGCAGCGCCACGGCGAGCCCCAGCAGCACGCCCCGGCGTCCCCGGCTGGCGACGGCGACGGCGGCGAGCCCGACCAGCAGCCCGCCGACCACACCGGCCTGGACCACAGTGGCGGGCAGCCCCAGCAGGCTCGCCGCGCCGGGCCGGCCGACCCAGTCGAGTTGCCGGCCCTGCTGGCCCCGGCCGAGCGCGGCCAGCGGCGCCAGCACCAGCCCGGCGGCGAGGACCGAGAGCGCCCAGCGGGGCCGTACCCCGGCCGACCGGTGGGTGGCGGCGGACCCGGCCGGCCGGTGGGTGGCGGCGGCGAGTGCGTGCCCGAGGAGCACGCTGAGCGCGACGAGGTTGGCCAGGCCCAGTCCGGCGACCGCCGCCGCGTAGCCGGCCCAGCGGGCGGGAGAGGGCCGGTCCAGCGCCCGGCACAGCAGCAGGGTGGCGAGCAGCGACAGGAGCGTGACCAGGGCGTACGGGCGGGCCTCCTGGCCGTACCGGGAGGTGCTGGGCAGCACCGCGAAGAGCAGTCCGGCGAGCAGCCCGGCCCGGGGTCCGAAGAGGCGCGTGCCGAGCAGGGTGGTGAGCGCGGCGGCGCCGGCCATGGCGAGCGCGGACGGGAGTCGCAGCGCGGTCACCGAGTCCCCGGCGACCGCGAGCCAGCCCCACATCAGCAGGTAGTACGGCCCGTTGACCGCGTCGATGGTGCCGACGAGCCGGAACAGGTCGCCGAGGGAGCGGGTGGCGGCGCTCCAGGTCGCCAACTCGTCCCGCCACAGCGGCGCGCGGTCGAGCTGGACGGCGGTGACGACGAGGGTGAGCAGGCCCGGCCAGAGCCAGTACGCCCGGCCGAGCCGATCCGGCAGCCGGGGCCGGCGCCGGGCCGAGGCACGACCCGATTCGAGCGGTGCCCCTTTCGTCGTATTAGTTCCAATATTCGAGATCGTAGCGTGAAGCCGGCCACAGCGGGTCCGCCAGGCGGGACTCTTACTCGCTGCCGGTGGTCCGGTGGATACGGATGTGGCAGCATGACGGGTATGACCGCCGCCGAGCGCCGCTTCGCGAGGCCGGGATTCACATCCCGCCGCCACGTGGACTACGGCCGCGTTCGCAGCGCGATCTGTCCGGCCCACTGACGCCGCTCGGACCAGTTCCGTCCCGGGCGCGCGGTGCCCCGGCCTCTCCGACACCGTCGCTGTCGACATCGTCGTTCCGGCCCCTCGGCGTTCCGGCTCCCCTCGGGCCGCGCGCCGCCGCCCCGCGCGCCCCCCGAAGCCACAGCAGACAACGGAGGACGCCGCGATGGCGGTCAGTGACACCCCGGCCCGGCCCGGCGCCAGCAGCGCACCGGCGGGCGGCAGCGCACGTGCGGCCCGACCGGCCCGCCGGCCCCGGGGCGAGGGGCAGTGGGCGCTCGGCCACCGCGAGCCGCTCAACCCCAACGAGCGGACCAAGAAGGACGACAACCCGCTCAACGTACGGGCCCGGATCGAGAACATCTACGCGCACCGGGGCTTCGCCTCGATCGACCCGCAGGACCTGCGCGGCCGGTTCCGCTGGTGGGGGCTCTACACCCAGCGCAAGGCCGGGATCGACGGCGGTCGCACCGCGGTCCTGGAGCCGCACGAGCTCGAAGACGAATACTTCATGCTCCGGGTCCGCATCGACGGCGGCCAGCTCGACCTGGAGCAGCTCCGGACCATCGCCGACATCTCCCAGACGTACGCCCGGGACAGCGCCGACATCACCGACCGGCAGAACATCCAGTTGCACTGGATCCGGGTCGAGGACATGCCGGAGATCTGGCGCCGGTTGGAGGCGGTCGGGCTGCAGACCACCGAGGCGTGCGGCGACTGCCCCCGGGTGGTGCTCGGCAGCCCGGTCTCCGGAGTGGCCGAGGCGGAGCTGCTCGACCCGACGCCCGCGATCGACGAGATCGTCCGGCGTTACGTCGGTGACCCGAAATATTCCAACCTGCCGCGTAAGTTCAAGTCGTCGATCTCCTGGCTGGTCGACACGCCGTACGAGGTCAACGACATCTCCTTCCTCGGCGTCGAGCATCCGGAGCACGGCCCCGGCTTCGACCTCTGGGTCGGCGGCGGGCTGAGCACCAACCCGATGCTCGCGCAGCGGCTCGGCGTCTGGGTGCCGCTCGACGAGGTGCCGGATGTCTGGGCCGGGGTGGTCGGGATCTTCCGTGACTACGGCTACCGGCGGCTGCGGCACCGCGCCCGGCTCAAGTTCCTGGTCGCCGACTGGGGGATCGCCAGGTTCCGCGAGGTGCTGGAGAAGGAATACCTCGGTCGAGGGCTGCTCGACGGGCCGGCGCCGGAGCTGCCGGGAAAGCCGATCGACCACATCGGGGTGCACCGGCAGCGGGACGGGCGCAACTACGTCGGCGCCGCCCCCGTGGTGGGTCGGGTCTCCGGCACCCAACTCGCCGAGCTGGCCGACGCCGCCGCCGAGCACGGCAGCGGGCGGGTGCGGCTCACGCCGTACCAGAAGCTGCTGGTCCTGGACGTGCCGCCGGAGCGGACCGACTCGCTGGTCGCGGCGCTGCGCCGGATCGGCCTGGAGGCGTTCCCGTCGGTCTGGCGGCGGGACACCATGGCCTGCACCGGCCTGGAGTTCTGCAAGCTCGCCATCGTCGAGACCAAGGCCCGGGGGCAGGAGCTGGTGGCCCGGCTGGAGGAACGGCTCGCCGGTGCCGACCTCGGCGAGGCGGGCCTGAGCATCCACATCAACGGCTGCCCGAACGCCTGCGCCCGGACCCAGACCGCCGACATCGGCCTCAAGGGCCAGCTCGTGGTCGGGCCGGACGGGCGCCAGGTGGAGGGCTTCCAGGTGCACCTCGGCGGCGGCCTGGGCATGGCGCAGGGCCACTCCGCCGGCTTCGGCCGCAAGCTGCGCGGCCTCAAGACCACCGCGGCGGAGCTTCCCGAGTACGTCGAGCGGCTGACCCGGCGCTATCTGGACGGCCGCACCGAGGGCGAGAGCTTCGCCAACTGGGTTGTGCGAGTCGAGGAGGAGGAGCTGCGATGAGTGGTGAGACCCGAGCCGCACCGCTGTACTGCCCGTACTGCGGCGAGGAGGACCTGCGACCTCACGAGGCGTCGCACGGTGCCTGGGAGTGCCGGGCCTGCGCCCGGGTCTTCACGGTGAAGTTCACCGGCCTGCTCGCCACCGCCGTATCGGACGAGGGACGGTTGTCGTGAGCCCTGTCGTCGCGGCCGGCTTCGGCCTGGTCACGCTCGGGCCGGAGGCGCCGGCCGACCCGTCGCGGCGGGATCCGGCCGAGTTGCGGGCGCTGGCCGAGGAAGCCAACCGCGAACTCGAGGGCGCGCCGGCCCAGGAGATCGTCCGCTGGGCCGTCGACGAGTTCGGCGGCCGGTTCTGCGTCACCAGCTCGATGGCGGACGCCGTACTCGCGCACGTGGTGTCCCGGGTCGCGTCCGGAGTGGACGTGCTGTTCCTGGACACCGGACTGCACTTCCCCGAGACACTCCGGGTACGCGACACCGTGGCCCGCACCCTGCCGGTCAACGTACGCTCCATCCGGGCCCGGCAGACCGTCGGCCAGCAGGATGGCGAGTACGGCCCCCGGCTCTTCTCCCGGGCACCGGACGAGTGCTGCGCGCTGCGCAAGGTGGAGCCGTTGGAGCGGGCCCTGGCCGACTACGACGCCTGGGCCGCCGGCCTGCGCCGGGACGAGTCACCGACCCGGGCCAACACTCCGGTGGTCGGCTTCGACCCGCGACGCGGCAAGGTCAAGGTGAACCCGATCGCCGCCTGGACCCAGGCCGATGTCGACGCCTACATCTCCCGGTGGAACGTGCCGGTCAACGAACTGTTCCGGCAGGGCTACACCTCGATCGGCTGCTGGCCCTGCACCCGCCGCACCAAGGCGGGTGAAGACCCCCGGGCGGGCCGCTGGGCCATGTTCGAGAAGACCGAGTGCGGCCTACACATGTGACCGCCGAGGCCGCCGGAGCGGCGCCAGCCCGGACCGACGCCCTGCCCGAAGGGTCGGCGTCGGGGCTGGTGCCGGCCCCGGTCGTGTTGGTGGCGCATGGCAGCGGGGATCCCCGGGCCGCCCGGGCGACCGAGGCGCTGACCCGGGCCGTGGCAGCGGCCCGGCCCGGCCTGCTGGCCCTGGCCAGCTATCTCGACCACGGCCCGCCCCGGCCCGGCACCGTGCTCGCCGAGCTGGAGGCGGCCGGGCACCGGCGGGCCGTCCTGGTGCCGCTGCTGCTCACCGCCGCGTACCACGGGCGGGTCGACATTCCCGGTGCCGTCGAGGCGGCCCGGCGGGCGGGGCTGCGCATGCCGGTACGCACGGCCGACGTGCTCGGGCCCACGGCGGCCGGCGTCGACCATCGACTCGTCGCGGGGCTGCTGCGTCGGCTCACCGAGGCGCTCGGCACCGCCACGAGCCGGCAGCGCGGGGTCGATGCGGCGGCCTCGGTCGGCGGGGTTGACGATGCGGCGGGCTCGGCCGACGGGGGTGCTGCGGCGGGCTCGGTCGGCGGGGTTGACGATGCGGCGGGCCTGGCCGGCGGGGTCGATGCCGTGGTGTTGGCGGCCGCCGGCACCCGAGACGCGGCGGCCCGGGAGACCGTGGAGCAGGTGGCCGAGGCGCTCGGCGCCAGGCTGGGCCTTCCAGCCCGGGTCGGGTACGCCTCCGCGGCGCCACCGACGGCCGGTACGGCGGTCACCGCGCTGCGGAGTGCCGGCGCCCGGCGGGTGGCGGTGGCGACGTACTTCCTGGCGCCGGGCCGGCTCTGCGAGACGGCAATGGCCTCGGCCCGGCAGGCCGGTGCGGTTGCCCTGGCCGCCCCGCTGGGCGACGCGCCGGAACTGGTCCGGCTCGTACTGGCCCGGGCGGACGCGGCAGCGACCGGTGACGCGCCGTAGCGGTCACGGCGGAGTGGGTCGACAGAGGATTGCGACAACTCACCGTAGCCGTGCGTGACCACGCACCGTAGTCGTCGGCGATGCGACGCGGCAGACCGCCGCTGCCGGCGTGGCAGAGCCGGTGCCGGCGATGGTTCGGTGGGCCGCGGGGGTGTGAACGCTCGTTCGGAATCACCCGCCCGACGAAGGGAAATCGCCTTACGGGTTCTCGATCGACGAATTGGTCAGCGGAATGTCGTCGATCCACTCTCCATCGTTACGGCAGCAGCAGAACGCGTTCCGCGAATGACAGAACGTGTTAGTGCGGAACAGCAGAACGCCCCGGAGGTCGATCCCCCCGGGGCGTCCGATGTCTTGCGGTTGGTCAGGCGGAGTGAGCGCGCAGAACCCGAAGGCCGCCACGGCGCTTGACGGCGCGCCGCTCTTCTTCGCTCATTCCGCCCCAGACGCCGGCGTCCTGACCGGACTCGAGCGCCCACTGCAGGCACTCGTCGGTCACGGAGCAACGCCGGCAGACGGCCTTGGCCTGCTCGACCTGCAGGACGGCGGGGCCGGACGTTCCGATCGGAAAGAACAGCTCCGGGTCCTCGTCGCGGCAGGCAGCATGGTGGCGCCAGTCCATGGCGGCAACACTCCTCAATCTGGGTGGGCGGCAGTGCTTTGTGGATCTTTTCTATATGCGTCCGCGGTGCCGATCACGACGGCGTGGAGCCCGTCGGTTCGGCAGCGCGAGAGCAGGCTTTGTGTTGTGGGACCCACGCGGCGCCGGTCGGTCATCGATCGACCGCGCCCACGCAATCTCCCGGTAACTCAAGTTCGCTTGTGAATACTTTCACGAACACTCGCGATGTCAAGGGTAGCGCCCGGAAAAACTCTGGACGGGTGAGACAGGTCACGGCCCATTTGTCCGGATCTCCGCCCTCGTCGGCACCCGGTGCGCCACAGCCGAGAATCAATATAGTACAGTCCGCCCGACATTGCTGGCATTTCCGGCACCGTCCTCGCAAGTTGCCGCACAGGTTCGCTACCGGTAGCTGTACCCCAGGCTCAGCAGATTACTCGCAGTGCGGCCGCGACGGACGTGAACCGGACTTTGTTTCGCTCCCCGAGGTAGTCGCCGTCCAGCTGGAACGCCTGTGGCTGCTCGGCGACCAGGGTGAACTCCTCCAGGTCGTGCAGCCGCAGAATCTGTCGGCCGCGCGGGTCCGGTCGCCGCGACAGGCTCTGGGTGACCATCCGGGTGGCG
The DNA here is from genome assembly GCF_049315195.1 of Plantactinospora sp. WMMC1484. Lineage (NCBI taxonomy): Bacteria > Bacillati > Actinomycetota > Actinomycetes > Micromonosporales > Micromonosporaceae > Plantactinospora > Plantactinospora sp. WMMC1484. The sequence goes on along the minus strand of NZ_CP186055.1, from coordinate 63,179 downwards.
CTCGGCACCCGCAGTCGGCGCAGCGCCAACACGTCCAGGCCCAGGTCGAACGAGGCGTCCGGGTTCGGGTTGACCTCGCGGTCCCCGACGTACGTCCAGGGCGCGGTGTTCTGGATGACCACCGTCGCCAGCTCGCCCTCGGTGGTCTCGCCCGGCCGCTCCAGCCTGATCCCCGGATGCCGCCGCTCGGCGCCGACGAGATATTGACTGACGATCGACCGTAGATACAGCCCAGGGGTGGAGACCCGGCCCCGGCGCCGGGCCCGCTCCACCCGGTGGATCACCGCCGCGTCCATGCCCAGCCCGGCGCAGAAGGTGAAGTAGCGGTCGTCGGCGAGGCCCAGGCCGATGGTGCGGCTGCGGCCCACCCGCAGTGCCTCCAGGATCATGCTGGTCGCCTCCGGCCACTCCCGGGGCAGGCCCAGCGCCCGGGCGAAGACGTTGGTCGAGCCGCCGGGCACCGCCGCCAGCGCCGGCAGCTGCCCGGCCGGCAGCCGGTCCTCGGCGTTGCCCGAGGCCCCCGCCGTCATCAGCCCGTTGACCACCTCGTTGACGGTGCCGTCACCACCAAGGGTCACCACCAGATCGACGCCCTGTCGGGCGGCCGTCCGGGCCAGCGCGACAGCGTGGCCGCGCCGTCGGGTGTACTCGACGGTGAGATCCACCTCGCTGCGGAGCGCGCGGACGAGTACGTCCCGGCCCCGACCCGTCGTGGTGGTGGCCTTGGGGTTGACCACCAGGATGGCCCGCATGGGCGGCACTGTACCGCGAGCCACCGGGGTATCGTGGCGGCCGTGACAACCCGTCCCGAACCGGCACCCGGGCCACTGCGCTGGGCGGTCTGGCTGCTCCGCGCCGAGGGGGTCGGGCTGGCGCTGCTGACGCTCTTCCTGCTCTTCGAGCTCTTCACCGCTACCGCGACCGACCTGCTCTCCGCAGTACTGGTCACCGCGTTCGCGGCGGGTGGCGCGGCGGCGCTCTGGCTGATCGGCACCGCGCTCAGCCGGCGCCGGCCGGCGGCCCGGGCCCCGGCCATTGTGCTGCAACTCATGCTGCTGCCGATCGGCTACTTCATGATCCAGGGCGGGCTGGCCTGGCTGGGGGGACCGCTGATCGTGCTCGGCCTGCTGGTCGTCGGTCTGCTGATCAGCACGGCGACCAACCGCGCCCTCGGCTTCGACACCGAACGGGCCTGACGCTCCGGCAGGGCTCGACCGGAGTCGGACCGGCAGGAGGTCAGACCTCGGCGGTAGGTGACACCTCGCGGCAGGTCAGACCTCGGCGGTAGGTGACACCTCGCGGCAGGTCAGACCTCGGCGGCGCGCCGGGTGAGCAGGGTGATGGTGGCCCGGTCACCGGTGGCCGTCGCGGTGGCCGAGGTGGTCAGCGCGGTCAGTACCTTCCAGGCGAACGACGACTCGGCCGGCAGCCGCGCTCCCCGGGTGGTGGGGACCGAGACCTCCACGGTGAGCGCGTCGTCGGTGACCGCGAACCGGCAGTCGAGCTCGGCGTCCCGGGTGGCCACGGCCAGCAGCATGGCGCATGCCTCGTCGACCGCGATGCGCAGATCCTCGATCTCGTCGAGAGCGAAGTGCAGGCGCGCGGCGAGACCGGCGGTCGCGGTCCGCAGCACGCCGAGGAATCCACCGTCGGCGGGCACGGTCAGCAGGACGACGTCGTCGCCGGTCGTCGGCGGTGTGGTCAGTGAAGTCACCAGCGCTGCCCCCCGTCTTCGGACTCTACCGGCCCGTCGCACCGGCGTGCCGACCGGATCCGCGATCCGGCCGGCACGCCGCCGACGCTGTCCCGCCGGGACTTGACCTCCGGCGGGTGGCAGGACTCACGCCTGCTTGGTCTCCCAGAAGATCTTCGCGATCTCGTCGATCTTCTGCAGCAGCTCGTCGGCCTTTGAGGCGTCGGTCGTGGCCTTGGTGCCGCCGCCACCACCGGCGAGCTTGGTGGCCTCGTTGAAGAGCTGGTGCAGCTGCGGGTACTTCTCGAAGTGCGGGGGCTTGAAGTAGTCGGTCCAGAGCACCCAGAGGTGGTGCTTGACCAGCTCGGAGCGCTGCTCCTTGATGATCAGCGCCCGGGTGCGGAACTCGGGGTCGGTGTTCGCCGCGTACTTCTCGTCGATGGCCTTGATCGACTCGGCCTCGATCCGAGCCTGCGCGGGGTCGTAGACCCCACAGGGCAGGTCGCAGTGGGCGCGGGCGACGAGGCGTGGTGTAAGGATGCGTGGAAGCCGCATGGGACCCTCCAAGGCACGTCTGTGATGATCCAGGATGACAGTACTCCTGCGATATGTCCCCGAAGGGGCGGAGGTGAAACTCGGTGTCCACCGCCCCTTCGGCCGCTGCCGGGCGGCCCGGTGGACCGCTCTTCGCCGTACTCGTGGTCGGGCCCTCGATGGCGCCGACCCTGCGGCACGGCGACGCGTTGCTGGTGCGGCGCGGCGGTCGCGCCGTCCGCGCCGGCGACCTGGTGGTCGGCACCTTCCGGACCCGGCCCGACCTGCTCGTGGTCAAGCGTGCGGCGCGTCCCGTGGACGGTGGCTGGGAACTGCGTGGCGACAACGCGTTGGTGACCGACGACTCCCGGGTGTACGGCGTGGCCGACGTCCTCGGTCGGGTCGTCCTGCGGTACTGGCCCCGCCCGACGTGGTTCTCCGTCCCGTCGGTGTGACCCTGCAAGGGTTCGCCGTCCCGTCGGTGTGACCCTGCGGGCCAACCGGACCGTCCGGCGGCACTATGCTCTGTAGTCCATACCCGGGTGACCCCCGCACCGCCGCTGGCGGCCGCCGATCTCGCGTCCAGCCGACGGCTCCACTGCTCGTCGCGATTCCTGGAGTCACCATGTCACCCACTGTTGTGGATCCGTCCGATCCTGCCTTCGAACTGCATCGGGGCGGCAAGCTCTCGGTCGCTTCGACCGTGCCGCTGGCCACCCGGGAGGACCTGTCTCTGGCGTACACCCCGGGGGTGGCCCGGGTCTGCGAGGCGATCGCCGCCGACCCCGCCCTGGTCGACGACTACACGTGGGTCTCGCACACGGTGGCGGTGGTCACGGACGGCTCGGCAGTGCTGGGGCTGGGCAACATCGGCCCGCGTGCGGCGATGCCGGTGATGGAGGGCAAGGCGGTGCTCTTCAAACAGTTCGGCGGCGTGGACGCGGTGCCGATCTGCCTGGACACCCAGGACACCGACGAGATCGTCGCGCTGGTGACCGCGCTGGCACCGTCCTTCGGCGGCATCAACCTGGAGGACATCAGCGCGCCGCGGTGCTTCGAGATCGAGCGCCGACTGGAGGAGGCGCTGCCGATCCCGGTCTTCCACGACGACCAGCACGGCACCGCCGTCGTGGTGCTCGCCGCGCTGCGCAACGCCGCCACGCTGCTCAACCGGAAGCTCGGCGACCTGCGGGTGGTGGTCAGCGGCGCCGGTGCGGCTGGTGTCGCGGTGACCAAGATGTTGGCGGCCGGGGGCGTCAACCCGGACGAGGTGGTGGTCTGCGACTCCCGGGGCATCCTGCATCCCGACCGGCCGGACCTGACGGCGTCAAAGGCCGAGCTGGCCGAGCTGACCAACGCCGCCGGCCGGGTCGGCGGGGTCGCCGAGGCGCTCCGTGACGCCGACGTGCTGATCGGCGTCTCCGGTGGCGAGATTCCTGAAGAGGCGGTGGCCGGGATGGCGCCCGGCGGCGCCGTCTTCGCGCTCGCCAACCCGACCCCGGAGGTGCACCCCGAGGTGGCCGCCAGGTATGCGGCGGTGGTGGCGACCGGCCGCAGCGACTACCCCAACCAGATCAACAACGTGCTGGCCTTCCCCGGTATCTTCCGGGGCGCGCTCTCGGCGCGGGCCACCCGGATCACCGAGGGCATGAAGGTGGCGGCCGCGGACGCCATCGCGGCGGTCGCCGTCGAGGCGGCGTGGTCCGACGGTGCCCATCAGGACGGTGCCCATCAGGATGGCGCACAGCCGGCCGGTGCGGGCCGGGACGGTGCGGGCCGGGACGGTGCGGGCCGGGACGGTGCCGACGTCGGGCAGCTCCGGATCGACGCCATCGTCCCGTCACCGCTCGACCCGAGGGTCGCGCCGGCGGTGGCCGAGGCGGTGGCCGAGGCGGCCCGACGCGACGGCGTGGCCCGCGCCTGAGCGGAAGGGCACGCTCGGGCTGGCCGGGCGGGGACGGAGGGTGTCGACCGGGTGTAGCGTTTCGATCATGCGTGCCGCCTACGCCTCGACCCTCGATGCCGACGACCCCCTCGCCGCCCTGGTCGTCGGGGATCGGCCGGAGCCGGCACATCCGGAGCCGGACTGGGTGACGGTGCAGGTCAGGGCCAGCTCGCTCAACCATCACGACCTGTGGTCGCTGCGCGGGGTCGGGCTCGGCACCGACTTGCTGCCGATGATCCTCGGCTGTGACGCCGCCGGGGTGGATCCGGACGGCAACGAGGTCGTGCTCTATCCGGTGATCCCGGATCGGGCCGACCCCCGTGGGTTCTCGCTGCTCTCCGAGCGGCACCAGGGCACGCTGGCCGAGCGGGTCGCGGTGCCGCGCGCCAATCTGGTTCCGAAGCCGGCCGGTCTCTCCTTCGCCGAGGCGGCCTGCCTGCCGACGGCGTGGCTGACCGCGTACCGGATGCTCACCGCCCGGGGGCGGGTGGAGGCCGGGGATTCGGTGCTGGTGCAGGGGGCCGGTGGCGGCGTGGCGACCGCCGCCGTGGTGCTCGCGGTGGCGCTCGGCAAGCGGGTGTACGCGACCAGCCGTGACCCGGGCAAGCGGGAGCGCATCGCCGCACTCGGAGCGACGGCGGTGGAGCCCGGAGCCCGGCTGCCGGAGCGGGTCGACGTGGTCATCGAGACGGTCGGTGCCGCCACCTTCGACCACTCGCTGAAGTCGGCGGCCCCGGGCGCCCGGATCGTCGTCTGCGGCGCGACGGCCGGGTACGAGCCATCGGTGAACCTCCGCCGTGTCTTCGCCATGCAGCTGGAGATCCTGGGTTCGAGCATGGGGACGGCGGCGGAGTTGGCCGAGCTGCTGGACCTCTGCGTCCGGCGGGAGATTCGGCCGGTGATCGACGGCAGGTACCCGTTTCCGGAGGTCCGCACGGCCTTCTCCCGGCTTCTCTCCGGCCAGGTCTTCGGCAAGGTGGTGCTGGAGCACGCCGCGTAGTGCCGAGGTGTGCCGACCGCGACCTGTGACCGTAACGACGTGAACACGCGCGGTTACAGTATTTGAAAATCCGGACGTTACGCCCGGCGATGCGGCGCAGAGGCGGCGGGATAAGTCGCCGACAATGCACCGGAAAGTCGGGGTAAAGCCGGACTTCAAGAAAAATAAAGGTTAGGTCCCTGGCTATTCCTTCGCGTCTCCGGCTGCTTGGGGGCGGCGGGTACAGTCGTCCCGTTCCGCCCCTCTCTGATCGGATGATCTCACGGCGAAGGAGTCGGATCTTGATGAGTTTCTCTGTGGCGGGCCAGCATAATCCCCGACGGTCGCCGTCCCGGCGTACCCATTGGCGCGGCTGGCGTACGCCACGGTCCCTGGTGGTGAGTTCGACGACGTTGGGGATCATCATCGCCGGGATCGGGGTGGCGGTCGCCAGCAGTGGTGACGGCTCGACGACAGTCACCCGGAACGGGGCGGTGCTGGACGGTCGCACGATTGACGGGTACGTACACATCAAGGCGAATGACGTCACTATCCGGAATAGCACCGTCAAGTACGGCGGCGCGCACGCCGTACGGATCTTCGAGGGCTTCTCCGGCGCGTTGATAGAGAACACCAGGATTGAGTGCACCCGGCCCGGGACGAACGGTCTGGTGTTTGGCAACTACACGGCCCGCAGGGTGCGGGTCATCGGCTGCAAGAACGGCTTCCTGCACTCGCCGGAGGCCCCGGCGACGATCGTCATGTCGACCTGGAACGGCAAGCCGGTGGCCGCCGGCGACCTTCCCCCTGCCGTCGAGCCGGCGCCGGACCCCACGACCCCGACGCCCGACTCCGCCCCGACCTCTCCGGACGGGCCGGCCTCGGCCGCCGCGGCGACCGAGACCAGGGCGCCGATCAACCGGGCGCCCGGCACCTTCCCCGGCCCCGACGACACCGGGGTGCCCGCCGGCACCTCACTCAGGGCCTCGGGCTCGATCAAGGTCACCCAGGACGGTCAGGTACTCAGCGGTCTGAACATCACCGGCTGCGTGACCGTCACCGCCAAGAACGTCATCCTGCGAAAGTCGCGGATCACCTGCGACGGGATCTACTCCATCCGCACGATAAACGCGGTGAATCTGGTGGTCGAAGATGTCGAGATCAACGGTATGGGAAAGAACTCGGCGGCGGTCTGCTGTGGTGACTACACGCTTCGCCGGGTCGACATCAGCAATGTCATCGACGGCCCCCGGCTGGGCAGCAACGTCGTGGTCGAAAATTCCTGGATTCATCACCTGACCCGGGGGCCCGGCTCGCACAACGACACGCTGCAGACCACCGGCGCGTCGAATATCGTGGTCCGGGGGAACTCGCTGGAGGCGTACAACCCGGTTACCAAAGATCCGTTCAATGCCTGCCTGATGATCGGATCGACCACCGGGCCGATCGTCTCCAATCTGGTCTTCGAACGCAACTACTGCAACGGTGGAAACTATTCCATCGGGGTGCGTACCGACCTCAACGCCGCCAGCATCCGAGTGAGCGGCAACGTCTTCGGGCGAAACCACAGATATGGCGTGATAGCCCGGCCGGACCAGGCCGGCATCACCTGGGACCGCGCGACCAACCTCTACGCGGACAACCGCAAGCCGGTCGTGTAGCCGACCCCTCGGGAGAGCGCGGCCGGTCGGGCCAGGACCGGCCGCGCGCGAGGCCGCAGCAGACGCTTGACCGTGCGGCAGATGCTTGACCGTGCGGCAGATGTCTGCCGCTTGATCGTGCGGCAGATGCTTGATCGTGCGGCAGACGCTTGAGGCCGAGGCAGATCAGAGCCGGTCGTCGAGGGTGGCCAGGCCGCCCCGGGTCGCCTGCGCCGGCAGCCGGCGCAGCGCCCGGGCATCGCCGTAGAGGGTCCAGCGCAAAAACTCGACGGTGGTGCCGGTGACCACGTCGAGGGCCCGTTCGTCGCTGCCGCGCAGCGCGCCGCCGTGGTCGCCGTCCGGCAGCGTCAGCATCGCCTTCGGCCAGGGGACCCTGTCGTACGCCGCCTTGCCGGCCTGGTACGACACCACGTCGTCGAGCTTCCCGTGCACGAAGAGCTGGGGCGCGGCCGACCCGCTGAACGTGGTGCCGACGCCGAGCGCGGTGCCGGCAAGCACGATTCCGGCGTCGAGCCGCGCGTCCCGGCCGGCGGTGAAGAGTCCGATGGTGGTGACGCCACCCGCCGAGTGCCCGGCCGCGGCCACCTGGTCGACGGCCAGATGGTTCCGGAACGGGTCGTCGGCCGCGTCAGCCAGGGCCAGCACGCGGGTGAGCACGTACGACGCGTCCGCCGGCTGATTGACCACGTCGAGCACCTGCAACTCCGACGCGCCCCGGCTGGTGTGCGGATAGGTCGGCGCCACCACCACGAAACCCGCGGCCGACCAGCGGGTCAGCAGCGGCCGGTAGTCCGACGGCCGGCCGGTGAGGCCGTGGCTGAACAGCACCACCGGAAACCGTCCGTCGGCGACCCGGGCATCCCGCTGCGGCGACCCGCCGGCCGCGCCCTTCGCCGGATACCAGACGGTGACCGGCAGCCGGCGGTCACCGCCCCGGTTGTAGGTCAGCTCCCGCCTCCCGACCGCGAACCGCCGGCTCGGTGCGACGCCTCCCGGCCTGGGGCCGGCCGCGGCGCTGCTGGCCGAGGTCGGGCTTGCCGAAGGCCGGAGGGGCTCGGCGGCCGAGGAGCCGGATCCGCCGGAGCAGCCGAGCACCGCCAGGGTCGTCGCGACGGTCGTGGCCGCCAGCACGGCGCGGAAGGGTTGTCGGCGCATGGGCTCGATTCTGCCTCGCCCGGCGACCTCGCCGGCCCCGCTCGCCCCCGAACGGTTAGGAAGGGCCCCCGCTACAACAAAAAGCGATAACTGGGGGCCCTTCCTTACAGTTCGTCGGTGAAGGTGGTGATGCCGGGGACCGCGGCGCCGGAACGGAGTTCCTGGCGGGCCCGTGCGTCGCCGTAGAGCGTCCAGCGCAGGAAGTTGGTGGTCGCGGCGAGCGTCTGTGCAAAGCCGCGTCGGCCCGGGGTGAGGTATTCGCCGTGCCCCTGACCGGTCACCGTGATGAAAGCCTTCGGCCAGGGCACCCGCCGGTACGCCTGCCGGCACCTGGCCAACGGCACGACCCGGTCGGCCTCACCGTGCACGAAGAGCAGCGGTGCCGGCGGTCCGCCGAAGCTGGCACCGGGCATCCCGCCGCCCCCGATCACGACGCCGCCGCGCAGCCACGCGGAGTGGCCCGGCGTGAAGAGGCCGGCCGTGGTGTAGCCGCCGGCGGAGTGGCCGACGGCGGCGATCCGGGTCACCGCGAGGTGCCCGGCGAACCGGTCGCCGGCAACCCGGTTCAGCCGGCTCAGGTGCTGGACGACCTGCCAGGCGTCGGCGGGCTGGCGGCGGATGTCGCTGCGGTCGAACCGGCGCGCCGCCCGCCTGGTGTGCGGATAGGCGGGCGCGGCGACCACGAAGCCGGCGGACGCCAATCTCGTGGTGACCGGGGCGTGCAACTGGGGCAGGCTGTGCAGGCCGTGGCTGAACAGGACGATCGGGAAGCGGCCGGTGGCCACCGGGACGTTGTGACGCGGAGGGCTGGCGGCCGGGGCGGTGGCCGGTCCGCCCCTGGCCGGATACCAGACGGTGACCGGAAGCGGGCGGGTGGCGCCGCGATCGAGATCGAACGTACGCACGCCGACCGCGTACGTCCGATCCGGGGCTGAACCGGGCGATGCCGCGGGAGCCGGAGCGGCGACCACCCACCCGCTGACGGTGAGCGCGAGCGGCAGCAACAGGACGATCAGCCCCGTGACCCTGGGGTTCACGCGCACAGCATCGACGCTAGACGGTGGGCCGCCCTACGAGGCCAGCTTTCCGGTCTTCGTACGGCGGCCACCCGGACGGTTCGCCTCCGCCGTCCCCGCCGTCCCGTCCGGCCGGAGCGTCGCCGTGGGAGAACCGCGGGAGCCACTCCAGCCACCGGGGTAGATACCAGTTCCGGTCGCCGAGCAGGGCCATCACCGCCGGCAACAGCACGGCCCGGACGACGGTGGCGTCGATCAGCACCGCGATGGCGAGGCCGAAGCCGAGTTCCTTCATCGAAACCACCGAGCCGGTGGTGAAGAGGGCGAATACCGCGACCATGACCATGGCGGCGCTGGTGATGACGCCGGCCGTACCCCGGATGCCGTGGGAGATCGACAGCCGGCTCGGCCAGCCCCGGTCGTACCCCTCCCGGATCCGGCTGAGCACGAAGACGTGGTAGTCCATCGAGAGGCCGAAGAGGATCACGAAGAGGAAGAGCGGCACCCAGTTGGTGATCGCGCCGACCGACTCGAAGTCGAGCAGGGCCTCGCCCCAGCCGTGCTGGAAGACCAGCACCAGTAGCCCGTACGTGGCGGCGACCGAGAGCAGGTTGAGCACGATCGCGGTCAGCGCCACCACCACGGATCGGAATGACACCAACATCAGCAGGAACGCCAGCCCCAGCACGAACCCGAAGACCAGCGGCACGCTGCGGCCCAGCGCGGCGTTGAAGTCGACCGAGTCGGCGGCGAGCCCGGTGACCCACACCTCGGCGCCGTCGACCCCCGAGACGGTGCGCGGGATGACCTGCTCGCGGAGCGTGCGTACCGCCCGCTCGGAGGCGGCGTCGACGCCGGAGCCGGAGACCCCCACCCGGACCACCGCAACCGTCCGGTCCGGATTGACCTCGACGGTGATCGGCCCGTGCAGTTGACCGGTGGCCAGTGCCCGGGCCTCCAGGTCGTCGATCGCGGCGGTCAGCGCGGGGGTGGTCACGTCGTCGGCCCGGATCGCCACCACCGCCGGCTCGGCGCCGCCGGGAAAGGCGGCCTTGACCCGGAGGTACGCGCTCAGCGCCGGAGCGGGGTTCTTCAGCGCCGTGACGTCCTCCTCGGCGGTACGCATGCCGAGCAGCGGCAGGGCCAGGGCGAGCAGGGCGGCGGCGGCAAGCGTGGCGGAGAGCCCGGGTCGGCGCAGCACGGCGCGTATGGTTTTGCGCCAGAAGCGGCCGTCCGACTGCCGCCGGTACAGTCCCGGCACCCGGCCCAGGTCGATCCGGTCGCCGAGCTTGCTGAGCACCGCCGGCAGCACGGTGAGCGAGCCGACCGCAGCGGCGGCGACCACCAGGATCGTGCCGGTCGCCAGGCTGATGAAGGTGGTGTCCTGGGTCAGGAACATGCCCGACATGGCGATGATCACGGTGAGCGCCGAGATCAGCACGGACCGCCCGGAGGTGGCGGCGGCGATCGCCAGGGCTTGTTCCGGGTCGGCGCCCCGGGCCCGCTCCTCGCGCTCCCGCCGCAGGTAGAAGAGGCAGTAGTCGACCCCGACCGCGAGTCCCATCAACAGCATCAGGTGCATGGTGGTGTCCACGGCGGGGGCGAACCGGCTGGCCAGGGCGAGCAGCCCCAGCGAACCCAGGAAGGCGGTCAGGGCCAGTCCCATCGGCAGGACGGCGGCGAGCAGCGCCCCGAACGCCACGATCAGGATGCCCAGCGTCACCGGTATGGAGAGCATCGACAGCCGGTGCATGTCGGCGTCCAGGGTCCGGCCCATCGCCTCGCCGATGCTGGCGCCGCCGGTCTGCGCCACGTACAGCTCGGGATGGTTGCGTTGCACGGTGGCGACGGCGTCGCGTACCGGTCCGACCCGGTCGGCGGCGCCCTCGGCGGGGCCGGTCAGGTCGAAGGTGACCAGCACGGCGTGCCGGTCGGCGGAGACGGCGTCCGACCTGACGTTCTCGACCCGGCCGGTACGCTCGACGGCCGTGGCCGTGTCGGCGACCGCGGCCCGGAAGGCGGCATCATCGACGTCCAGGCCGTCGCTTTCGATCAGCACCATCTCGGCGGCCCGATCGGGGAACCCGGCGGCGGCAATGATCTCGTCTGCCTGGCGGGACTCGCCGCGCCCGTAGTCGCTGTCTTTCGCCTCGACGGTGCCGACGACGACGCTGAGTGCGGTCGCCGCGACCACGAACAGCAGCCATCCGAGGACGGCGGCGGCCCGGTGCCGGGCACTCCAACCGGCGATCCTGCCGGCCAGGTTGCCCCGGCGGCCCGGTGCCGGGCGGGTGCCGGGGCCGGGAGGCGGTGGCGACAGAGTGATCGAGGTGGTCATGCCACGACGCTATGAGCCCTACCGGCCGGGATCGATCCAGCGAGCATCCAGGTTCGGGGTAGGGCGGCCACGCCGGCCGAGGTAGGGCGGGCCCGACCGTGCACCGGTTCGTTAGTGTGCTCCACATGGTTGAGCAGCACTCTGATCCCAGCGGTAACACCGAGGCGTTCCGGGCCTTCGCCCACTCGTCCCAGCCGACCGCCGACGAAAGGCCGTCCCGACTCCCGCTGATTCTCGGCGTCGCAATCGTGGGCGTCGCACTGGTCGTCCTGGCCGGCTGGCTCGCCCTCGGCTGAGGCGTTGGCCGGCGTCTATCAGGTGACGCCGGAAAGTAATCGGGCAAGTACTTTTTTCCTCGTGCAACTTCCGGTCTCGCGGCCACCGTTCTACCTCCGTCAGGAGGAGGCGCGCAATTGAGAGCCGCAGACGAGCAAGCGTTCCGGGAGTTCGTGACGTCCCAGATGGCGTCGCTGCGCAAGCTGGCCTATGTGACCTGCGGGGACTGGCACGCGGCGGAGGACGCCGTCGCCAACGCGCTGGTCAAGCTCTATCCGCGATGGCGCAAGCTGGAGCACCCGGAGCTGTACGCCAAGACCATGGTCTACCGGGCCGCCATCGACGAGACCCGCAGACCATGGCGCCGGGAACGACCGGCCGGCGATGCCATGCCGGACGTCCCGATGTGCGATCCACACGGCGCGACCGACGAGCGGCTGCGGATCAAGGCTGCGCTGGCCGCCGTGCCTGTCCGGCAGCGCGCCGCCATCGTGCTCCGACACTACCTGGGGCTGAGCCTGGAGGACACGGCTCTCGTCCTGGACTGCAACGTCGGAACGGCGAAGAGCCAGACCTCGCGCGGACTGGCCAAGCTCCGCGAGCTGCTGGCAGCGGATCGGATCAGTTTCACCGGGGACCGGATAGAGGAGTTCACCAATGCAGTTGCGTGAGATTGTGGACGCGGCGACAGCGGACGAGCCACCGCTGGCGTGCAGCACCGACGAGATCATCGCGGCCGGCCGGAGGGCCGAGCGTCGCCGGCGGGCCGGCTTCGCCTCGGCCGGTGCGGCCGGGCTGGTCGCGGTCGTGGTGGCCGGCACGTTCGCGCTGTCGTCGGTGAAGCCGTCCACGCCGGAGCCGGTCACCGGGGTCGGCGCCGGGGCCGGTCAGGGCGCGGACGTCACGTGGCCGGACGCTCAGGGATTCACCTTCACGTTCAGGGCGTTCGAGGCCGGCGGGTTCCACGTGCAGGACCCGATCGTGGCGTCCACCGCCTACCAGATCGCGCCGGTGTACCAGGAGGGCAGGACCACCGACGACCCGCCGACCGCCAACGACCTGCCGACCGCCAACGACCCGCCGACCGCCAACGACCTGCCGACCATCGACGACCTGCCGGCCGATGGCAAGACGCGCGAGCAGGTCCTGCAGAAACTCGCAGCGGGGAAGCAGCTGACCGGCGGAACGCTCTACGCCTACCTGACCCTCTACCGGCCGGGCGCGTTCGACCCGTCCGGGATCACCGGCGGCACCTCGCTGGTCGTGGCCGGACGCAGAGCGGTCGAGTCGACCCGCACCGCCCCCGCCGGCAGGCAACTGGCCTGGGAGTACGCCGACAACGCATGGGCTGTCGTCAATGCGTTCACCAGCAGTCCTGCCCCGTCCCTCGCTGATCTGTCGGCGCTGGTCACCGCCCTGAAGCCGAGCCCGGCGGAGCCGGCCAAGCTGCCCTTCACGGTGGGCTACGTGCCGTCCGGCTATCTTCCGGTGGAGATCGGCATGCACGCCATGCCCGGTCTGAACGGCATCGCGGCGGCTCGCGACGGCGACTACGGCGGTGCGACCTACGCCAACCCGGTCCCGGCGACCACCGGGCTGACCGAGCCTTACGGCGGCCCCGAGGGCAGACGGGTCCCGGGCAGCTTCAGCATCTTCGTCACGCCCAGTTCGTCCTCCAACCAGAAGGCCAAGGCCGGCGAGACGGAGTGCTACCAGCAGACGGGCGAGGCGTTCTGCAATGTGTGGAGCGCGGACGGCAACGTGCAGGTGCAGGTCGTCAGCTCCGGGCAGCTCTCCGCCACGGAGATCACGAGGATCGCGGAGTCGGTGAAGGTGGCGGACGTGCGCAACGAGGCCACCTGGACCTCGGCGGCCGAGGCTCTACAGCCGTAACCCGTACCGGCAGCTGGCATACGGCGCCGTGTCCAGAGGGGCGCGGCGCCGTATGCCGCTGGCCCTCTCTTCCCCGCGCCCGACACGCGGCCTCGTGCGGCCCCTCCACCGGGTCACGGCCGACTGGACGTTCACCTCGCCGGCGGCCGCCGTGCACCTCACGGCGGTCCGCATGACCCCGGCCCTGGACGCCACCGGCACCGCACCTGACGATGCACGCCAGTGGAACACCGCCGACCTCATCGAGACGATCGTGCGCGCGTACCGGATCGGCCTCATGACGGCCCTGGCCGGGCCGGGCATGCCCCAGGCCCGGCCAGGGCCTGCTTCAACCGTCTGCCACAGGCGCTGCTACAGGTCGTCCTCGTCGTCCAGCCGGGAGAGCCAGGTGGCGAAGCGCTCCACCGGCGTCTCGAACTCCGGGTTCAGGTCGACGAAGTCGCGCAGCCGCGCACCCAGCCACTCCAGGGTGACCATCTCGGTGCCCCGGCGCTCGACCAGCTCCTCGATGCCTCGGTCGGTGAAGTACACGGCTACCTCTCCAATGAAAGGAAGGGCCCCCTCATATCGCTTTTTGTATATGAAGGGGCCCTTCTTAACGCCTCTCAGGGGCGGGGCAGGGCCGCCTCGATCAGGGCGGTCTGCTCGACGTCGTGCGTCTTGGCCGAGCCGACCGCGGGTGCGGCCGCCGACGGCCGGGAGATCCGGCGCAGCCCCACGCCGTCCAGGTGCTCCAGCAGGTTGAGCGCCACGAACGACCAGGCGCCCTGGTTGGCCGGCTCCTCCTGGACCCAGGCGACGTCCTCGGCGTTCGGGTACTGCGCGAGGGCGGCCCGGACCTCCTCCACCGGCAGCGGATAGAGCTGCTCCATCCGGAGGATCGCGGTGTCGGTGATGCCGCGATCGGTGCGGGCCTGGAGCAGGTCGTAGTAGACCTTGCCGGAGCAGAGCAGCACCCGCTTGACCGACTCGGGCGCCGCCCCGGCGTTGTCGACCAGCACCGGCTGGAAGGTGCCGGTGGTGAAGTCCTGCACACTGGAGACGCAGAGCTTGTGCCGGAGCAGTGACTTCGGGGTGAAGACCACCAGCGGCTTGCGCTTCGGCGACAGCGCCTGCCGGCGCAGCAGGTGGAAGTAGTTGGCCGGAGTGCTCGGGATGGCGATCCGCATGTTGTCCTCGGCGCAGAGCTGGAGGAACCGCTCCGGGCGGCCGGAGGTGTGGTCCGGCCCCTGGCCCTCGTGTCCGTGCGGCAGCAGCAGGGTCAGCGCCGACTGCTGGGCCCACTTCACCTCGCCGGAGGAGATGAACTCGTCGACCACCGTCTGTGCGCCGTTGGCGAAGTCGCCGAACTGCGCCTCCCAGAGCACCAGCGCCTCGGGGTTCTCCACCGAGTAGCCGTACTCGAAGCCCATCGCTGCGTACTCGCTGAGCAGTGAGTCGTGCACGAAGAAGCGGGCCCGGTCGCCACCCAGGGTGCTCAGCGGGGCGTGCTCGACGCCGGTCCGGGAGTCGACGATGACGGCGTGCCGCTGCACGAAGGTGCCGCGCCGGGAGTCCTGGCCGGCCAGCCGGACGGTCACGCCGTCCTGGAGCAGCGCCCCGAAGGCGATGATCTCGCCGAAGCCCCAGTCGATGTTGCCGGACTCGGCCATCTTGGCCCGCCGGTCCAGCAACTGCTGGATCCGCCTGTGCGGGCTGAAGCCGTCGGGCAGGGCGGTGTGCGCCGTACCGACCGCGCGGAGCGCGTCGACGGTGGTGGCGGTCTCCACCTCCGGCTCCGGCTCGGGCTGCCGCCGAGGCCGGCTCGCGGGGCGGGCCGACGAGGCGGCGTCGCGGGTGGCCTTGAAGACCCGCTCCAGCTGCGACTGGAAGTCGCGCAGCAACTCCTCGGCGTCCTCCAGGGTGATGTCGCCGCGCCCGATCAGTTCCTCGGTGTAGAGCTTTCGGACCGACCGCTTCGAGTCAATGATCTTGTACATCAACGGGTTGGACATGGCCGGGTCGTCGCCCTCGTTGTGCCCGCGCCGCCGGTAGCAGACCATGTCGATCACGACGTCCTTGTTGAACGCCTGGCGGTATTCGAAGGCCAGCCGGGCCACCCGGACCACGGCCTCCGGGTCGTCGCCGTTGACGTGGAAGATCGGCGCCTGGATCATCCGGGCCACGTCGGTGCTGTAGAGGCTCGACCGTGAGTATTCCGGTGCGGTGGTGAAGCCGACCTGGTTGTTCACCACCACGTGCACGGTGCCGCCGGTGCGGTAGCCGCGCAACTGCGACAGGTTGAGCGTCTCGGCGACCACGCCCTGGCCGGCGAAGGCGGCATCGCCGTGCACCGCCACCGGCAGCACGGTGTAGCCCTCCAGCTTGAGGTCGATCCGGTCCTGCTTGGCCCGGACGATCCCCTCCAGCACCGGGTCGACCGCCTCCAGATGGGACGGGTTGGCGGTCACCGACACCTTGATCGAGTGCTCGCCGTCCGGTGTGGTGAACTTGCCGGCCTGGCCGAGGTGGTACTTGACGTCGCCGGAGCCCTGCGTCGAGCGCGGGTCGAGGTGCCCCTCGAACTCGGAGAAGATCTTCTCGTACGGCTTGCCGACGATGTTGGCCAGCACGTTGAGCCGGCCCCGGTGCGCCATCCCGATCACGACCTCGTCCAGGTCGTTCTCGGCGGCCGACTCCAGCACCTCGCCGAGGAGCGGGATCAGCGACTCGCCGCCCTCCAGCGAGAAGCGCTTCTGGCCGACGTACTTGGTCTGCAGGAAGGTCTCGAACGCCTCGGCCGCGTTGAGCCGGTTGAGCACGTGCTTCTGCTCGTCCGGCGCCGGCTTGGTGTACTTCCGCTCGATCCGCTCCTGGATCCAGCGCCGCTCCTCCGGATCCTGGATGTGCATGTACTCGATGCCGACCCGGCGGCAGTAGGAGTCGCGGAGCACCCCGAGGACCTCGCGCAGCTTCATCTTCTGCTTGCCGGCGAAGCCGCCGACCGGGAAGGTCCGGTCCAGGTCCCAGAGCGTCAGCCCGTGCTGGAGTACGTCGAGGTCCGGGTGCTTCCGGATCTTGAACTCGAGCGGGTCGGTGTCCGCCATCAGGTGCCCACGGACCCGGTAGGCGTGGATGATCTCGATCACCCGGGCGGTCTTGTTGATCTGCCCCTCGGAGCTGACCGCCACGTCCCGCATCCAGCGCACCGGCTCGTAGGGGATGCGCAGCGAGGTGAAGATCTCGTCGTAGAAGCCGTGCTCGCCGAGGACCAACTCGTGGATGGTCTTGAGGAACTCACCCGACTGCGCGCCCTGGATGATCCGGTGGTCGTACGTGCTGGTCAGCGTGATGATCTTGCTGACGGCCAGCTCGGCGAGTGTCTCCTCGGACATCCCCTGGTACGGCGCCGGGTACTCCATCGCGCCGACCCCGATGATCGTGCCCTGCCCGACCATCAGCCTCGGCTGGGAGTGCACCGTGCCGATCCCACCGGGGTTGGTCAGCGAGATCGTGGTGCCGCCGTAGTCCTCCATGGTCAGCTCGTTGCGCCGGGCCCGCCTGACGATGTCCTCGTACGCCTGCCAGAACTGCCGGAAGTCCATCTGCTCGCCGGCCTTGATGGACGGCACCACCAGGGTGCGCGAGCCGTCCGGCTTGGCCAGGTCGATTGCGATGCCGAGGTTGACGTGCTCCGGCCTGACCAGCGCCGGCCTGCCGTCGACCTCGGCGAAGGAGTTGTTCATCTCCGGGTGCTCGGCGAGCGCCTTGATCAGGGCCCAGCCGATCAGGTGAGTGAAGCTGACCTTGCCGCCGCGCCCCCGGGCGAGGTGGTTGTTGATGACGATGCGGTTGTCCACCAGCAGCTTGGCCGGGATCGCGCGCACGCTGGTCGCGGTCGGCACCGCCAGCGAGGCGTCCATGTTCTGCACGATCCGGGCGGCCACGCCGCGTAGCGGGGTGGTCTGCGGGCCGGTGGCAGCCGCGTCAGTTGGTGCGGCGGCGGTCTTCGACGCGCCCGTGCCCTTCGGCGTCGCGCTGGCCTTCGACGTCTCGGCAGTCTTCGATGTGTCGGCGTTCTTCGGCGTCGTGGCGGTGGTCTTCGTGGCGGTGGTCTTCGCGGCGGTCGTGCTCGGCTTGGCCCCGGCGGGAGCCTTGCCGTCCGGCTTCGGCCGGGTCGTGGCGGCGGCCTCCGGCGTCGAGGTGCCGGGGCTGGCCGACGTGGCCGGGGTCGCGGCCTGTGCGGCGTCGGCCTTCGCCGCCGGGCGGGCGGGCGCCGGCTGCTCGGCGGTCGTGGCGGCGCCACCGGCACCGCTCACCGTGCTGTCGCCGGCCCCGCCGCCGGCCGGGCCGGGCTGCCCGGCGTTCGGTCGGTAGTCGGCGAAGAAGTCGTGCCATGCTGGATCGACGCTGGCGGGGTCGGCGAGGTAACGCTGGTACATTTCCTCGACGATCCACTCGTTGGGGCCGAACCCCGCCAGTGGATTGTCCTGCGAAGTCTGCTGGGTCGACACGGCCGGTAATCGCCTCTTTCACGCGGGTCGTATGTCACGCGGTCTCCTGCCACCCGGGCCGGGGGGCTGCGTCGAAAGACGTGTCCAAGGCTACGCCGTGCGGTAACCGACAGCATTGTCGCATCGGACCCGTGTCGTGTTTCACAGGTTTTGCGAGTTGTCGGCTGATCGGTAACAAGGGACCCGGCCGGTCGGTAACAAGGGACCCGGCCGGGGTCGATGACCCCGGCCGGGTTTCCGATGAACCGACGAGTGAACCGACGAGCGCTCCCCGAAGGGTCAGGAGACGTCCCGCTTCCTCATGATCAATGTGCCGATGGTGCCGGTCACCACCGCGTACGCGATCATCACGGCGGCACCCGCCCAGCGGGGCGGGCTGCCCGGCAGGTCGGTGCCGGTGGCCATCAACTGGGAAGCCAGCGACGGCACGATCAACTGAAGGTTGTTGATCCAGTCGCCGAACCGGTCGGCCAGGATCGACAGCACGATGATCGCGCCGATGTAGCCGGCGAGGTAGACCAGCAGCGCCGTGACGGTGGCGCCGATCTGGCTGCGGATCAGCACCCCGAACCCGATGCCGAAGACGGCCCAGAGCAGGTAGGCGAGCCCGTTGAGCCCGATCGCCTGCCAGACCGCGCCCACGCCGAGCTGGCTCGACACGTCCAGGCTGCCCAGGATGAGCGGGGTGAACACCAGGTTGAGGCCGGTGGTGACGACCCAGAAGAGCAGCCCGAGGATGCCCGCGGCGACCAGCTTGGCCAGTACCACGGCGGTACGGTGCGGCGTGGTCAGGAACGTCGTGGTGGCGGTCTGGTGCTGGAACTCGTTGGTGACCACGAGCACACCGAGCAGCATCACGATCAGCACGCCGAAGAACTGGCCGTTGGTGTAGAGGTTCGCCGCCACGTTGACGTGCTCCCCGGCGGCCTGGAACTGCGGGTTCTGCGCGTCCGCCTCGGGCACGCCGACGCCGGCCGGATCGAGCAGGGCCTGGGACTGGAAATAGTTGATCAGCAGGGTCAGCCCCCAGAGGGGGAGCGTGATCAGGGCAAAGACCCACCAGGTGTTCGTGGTGCGGATCTTCAGCAGCTCGGAGCGGACCAGGTTCATCGGATCCCCGCCTTTCCGGCCGTCAGCTCCAGGAAGACGCCCTCCAGGTCCGGGCGCTCGGTGGTCAGCTCGTGCAGCTCGACCTTTGCCGCCAGCGCGGCCCGGCCCACCGTCGGGGCGTCCGCGCCCTCGACCAGCAGCAGGCCGTCATCGCTCCGGGTCACCGTGGCGCCGTTGCCGGTCAGCGCGGTAGCCAGCTCCTCGTCCTGCGGGGTCCGGACCCGGACCCTGCCCGTCTGGGCCATCGAGCCGACCACCTCGTCGATCCGGCCCTGCCGGACCAGCTTGCCGGCGGCGATGATCACCACGTCGTCGGCGAGCAGCTGCATCTCGGAGAGCAGGTGGCTGGAGACCAGCACCGTACGCCCCTCCGCGGCGAGCGCCTTGAGAAAGCCGCGCATCCACCGGATGCCCTCCGGGTCGAGCCCGTTGGCCGGCTCGTCCAGGATCAGCACCCGGGGATCGCCGAGCATTGCGGCGGCGATGCCGAGCCGCTGCCTCATCCCCAGCGAATAGCCCTTGAACTTCCGCTTGGCGGCCGGGGTGAGTCCGACCAGGGCGAGCGCCTCGTCGGCCCGCTGCTTCGGCAGCCCGGCGGCGGCACAGGTCACCCGCAGGTGGTTGACGCCGGTGCGGCCCTTGTGCGCGCTCGACGCCTCCAACACTGCCCCGACGTGCCGGATCGGCTGCGACAAATCCGCGTAGCGGGCGCCGCCGATGGTCGCGCTGCCCGCCGTCGGCGTGACAAGGTTGAGCAGCATCCGCAGCGTGGTCGTCTTGCCGGCACCGTTCGGGCCCAGAAAGCCGGTGACCCGGCCCGGCTCGACGGTGAACGACAGGTTGTCGACCGCGCGGACATTGCGATAGACCTTCGTAAGACCGGAGACCACTATCTGGCCGCTTCCGGCTGTTGGGCTCAGTCGCCCGTCGGACATGTCTCTCCCTCCGTGAGGCGTCGCCGTGCCGGCCACGCCGTCACCCAGCGTCGACAATCTGAGCCGGGCGGTCAATCGGGATCATTGCGTACCCGGTCCTCATCCCTGGGCAGGAGCCCGTCCTCCTCGAGCACGAGCCGCGCCGTGTGGGGAGGAGGGGCGAAATTTACCAGCTCGGACGCCCCCTGCGGGGGAGGTCGGAATTCTCGCCGACCCGCCGGGCGCCGCGACCACATCCCGTTCACCGTTTCGACACGCCACCGGCCGTCAGCCGACACGTCCAGGGCAGGCCGGGGGCCTACACAGAGACCATGGCCGTTCTGCTCACCGCCCCGGCACAAACCGGGACCAGCGGATACACCCTGCTGATCGCCGAGGGCGCATCGCAGGTAGCCGCCGCACAACGACTTCGGCACACCGTGTTCGTTGACGAGTTCGGCGCCAACCTCCGCTCGCCGACCCCCGGACTCGACGTCGACGATCTCGACCAGTACTGCGAGCACCTCATCGTCCGGGAGGACCGGTCCGGGGCGGTGGTGGGCACGTACCGGATGCTCCTGCCGGACCGGGCGGCCCGCGCCGGCCGGCGGTACGCCGAGGGCGAGTTCGACCTCTCCCCGCTCGCGCCGCTCCGCGACGAGGTGGTCGAGATCGGCCGCTCCTGCGTCGACCCGGCGCACCGGTCCGGTGCCGTGATCAACCTGATGTGGGCCGGTATCGCCCGTTACCTGCAACTACGTGGCCTCCGCTGGCTCGCCGGCTGCGCCTCGGTGCCGCTGCACGACGGTGGCGCGACCGCGCTCGGGGTCTGGGCCGAGGTGCAGCGGCGCCACCTCTCGCCGCCGCCGATGCGGGTCCGGCCGCACCGGCCCTGGCTCGCCGAGCCGACCGCCGCGGCCGCGCTGGCCGCCGGCGCGGCTCCGGCCACCACCGGTGGCCGGGTGGCGATGCCGCCGCTGCTCCGGGGCTATCTGCGGCTGGGGGCCTGGGTCTGCGGAGAGCCGGCGTACGACCCCGAGTTCGACGTTGCCGACCTCTACGTCCTGCTCTCGATGGACCGGATGCCCGACCGGTACCGCCGGCACTTCCTCGGCCCGGACCGATGAGCACCCGGACAGCGCCGGCCCCGACCCGACCGGGCCCGAGCGCCGCCCCGACACCCGACCGGCCGCCGGCCTCCTCCGGTCCGGCCTCCTCCGGTCCGGCCTCCTCCGGTCCGGCCTCCTCCGGAACCGCGAGCCACCGCAGGTCGCTCTGGCGGCCGCAGTCCAACTGCGGGCCGGCCTGCCTGCCGGCACCGGGGGAGGTGCCGAGGGTCTCCGGAGCGCGCCAACTGGTCCGGCTGGTGGCGCTCGTCGGTGCCCTGCTCTTCGGCGCGCTGTTGCTGCCGGTGCTTCCGGTCCTGTCCCGAGCCGGCCGGCAGGCCGCCGGGCGGCGCTGGGCCCGCACGGTGCTGCGGGCCGGCGGGATTCGCCTCGACGTGCGGGGCCGGCCGCCGCTGCGGCGGGCGCTGCTGGTGGCCAACCACGTCTCCTGGCTGGACGTCCTCGCCATCCTCGCCGTCACGCCGGCCCGGTTGCTGGCCAAGCACGAGGTACGCCGCTGGCCGCTGATCGGACCGCTGGCGGCGCTCGGCGGGACGGTCTTCATCGACCGGACCCGGCCGCGGACTCTGCCGGAGACGGTGGCACAGGTGGCGGAGGTGCTCCGGGCCGACGGCGTGGTCGCGGTCTTCCCGGAGGGTACGACCTGGTGCGGCCTACCACGGCGGGCGATCGGTTGCGGCGAGGCGGTCCCGTTCCGCCCGGCGCTCTTCCAGGCCGCGATCGACGCGGCGGCACCGGTGGTGCCGGTACGCCTCACCTACGGACTCGCGCCGGGCGAGTCGGCCGGACCGGTCGCTACCGGCGGTGAAGCCGCCGGGGCCGGGGACACCACGGCACCGGCCTTCCTGGCCGAGGAGAGCCTCTACACGTCGGTACGGCGGGCCCTGGCAGTGCGCGGTCTGGCGGTGACCCTCACGGTCGTCGACGAGCCGTGGGCCGACGGCGCCGTGGACCGGCGCCGACTCGCCGCAGCGGCGCAATCGGCGGTACGCGGCACCGCCCCATCCGCCGCCGTACCCTCCGTACCCGCCGTACCCGCCGTTGCTGCCGCCTCGGTGCCTCCGGCGGATGCGGTGCCGTTGGAACTGGCGGCCTGAGTCGTTGGAGCTGGCGGCCTGAGTCGCTGCCCACGAGCTGGCGGCCTGAGTCGCTGCCCACCGAGCCGGCGGCCAGACGTCGCCGCTCGCCGACGCGCCGGCGCCTTTCCGGGAACGCGATGTATCGCGTTATCGTGGTGGGACGCACGTCCGCCGTCCGTGCCCGCGCCCTGCCGGCCGGATCGGCCAGCACCCGGAGCGAGGCGATATGACGACCGTGTTCGGCCACGGCCGGCTCCGGCTCTATCTGCTGAAGCTGCTCGACGGTGGGCCCCGGCACGGCTACGAGCTGATCCGGCTGCTCGAGGAGCGTTTTCTCGGGCTGTATGCGCCGAGCGCCGGCACGATCTATCCCCGCCTCGCCCGCATGGAGGCAGAGGGGCTGGTCACACACGACGCGGTCGGCGGCCGGAAGGTCTATCGGATCACCGAGGAAGGCCGGGCCGAGCTGCTGCGGCGGGCGGACGAGCTGGCCAGCCTGGAGTCGGAGATCCGCGCCTCGGTCTCGGACCTCACGCGGCTGGCGGGTGCGATCCGGTCCGAGGTACGCGGCTCCGTCCGCGATCTCAAGCAGGAGCTGCGGGCCGCCCTCCGGCAGACCCGCCGCGGTGCCGGGGCGTGGGATCCGGGCGCGAGCCGCCGGGACGCGGCGACCGGTGCCGGCGCGGGGACGGGCGGCGGGGCGGGGACGGGCGGCGGCGCGGGGACGGGTGGCGGCGCGGGGACGGGCGGCGGGGCGGGGACGGGCGGCGGGGCGGGGACAGGTGCTGGCGTGGCCGGCGACTGTTCGGCCGGACCGGACGCCGAGGAGTGGACGGCCGGCGCCTGGTCGAACCGGGCACAGGCGGACGATCCCGGCGACGAGTTCGACCGGGAGCTGCTGGCCTTCGTCGCCGAGGTACGCGTACTGGCCCGCAGTGGCCACTTCACGGAGAACCAACTGCGTACGGCGGCCCGGGTGCTCAACGGGGCACTGGACGGGCTGCGCCGGCTGCTGCGCTGACTGCGGAACGGTCCGGGGCCGACTCTCAGAAAACTTTCAGGGGTTGCTCAGCCGAGCCGCAGCGGAAACACGGATGATGGCGAGATGGCAGCGACAACCCAGAGCGAGGCCCGGCTACTCGTCGTGGAGGACGACCCGAACATCCTCGAGCTGCTCTCCGCCAGTTTGAGGTTCGCCGGCTTCGACGTGGCCACCGCCACCAGCGGGAGCGCGGCGGTCAGCGCGGCGAAGGAGCGGCGGCCCGACCTGGTCGTCCTCGACGTCATGCTGCCCGACCTCGACGGCTTCGAGGTGATCCGGCTGCTCCGCGAGGGTGGCACCCGGACCCCGGTGGTCTTCCTCACCGCCCGGGACGCGACCGACGACAAGATCCGCGGGTTGACCCTCGGCGGCGACGACTACGTCACCAAGCCGTTCAGCCTGGAGGAGCTGACCGCCCGGATCCGGGCGGTGCTGCGGCGGACCGCGACCGGTGAGCACGCACCGTCCCGGCTCACCTTCGCCGACCTGGAACTGGACGAGGAGACCCACGAGGTGCACCGGGCCGGCAAGCGGGTGCAGCTCTCGCCGACCGAGTTCAAGCTGCTGCGCTACCTGATGCTCAATGCCAATCGGGTGCTCTCCAAGGCGCAGATCCTGGACCACGTCTGGAACTACGACTTCCGGGGCGACGACAACATCGTGGAGTCCTACATCTCCTACCTGCGGCGCAAGGTCGACACCACCCAGCCCCGGCTGATCCACACCCTGCGCGGCGTCGGCTACGTGCTCCGCAAGCCGGCGGCGTGAATGCCGCTCTGCCGCTGAAGGGGCGGCTGCGGGCCACCCCGCTGCGGATCAAGCTGGTTGCCGCGGTCCTCGTCCTGGTGGCCGCGGCGCTGGTGGTGATCAGCGTGATGACCGCCTTTTTCCTGCGCAGTTACCTGGTCGGCCGGATCGACGACCAGCTCCAGGACTTCACCCGCCAGTCGACCACCGAACTGTTCGACCGGCTCCAGCGCGACCCGGAGACCGGGCGGCCGACGCTGCCCACCGACTATCTGGTGGTGCTGGTCAGCCAGCGGGACCGCAACTACATCCCGCTCTACGACGATCATGCGCTGGACGTGCCCAACCTGCCCGGGACACTCAACGACGCGGCCTGGTACGACCGGCACGCCGACCGGAAGATCTTCACCATCGCGTCGAGTGACCGGCAGTACCGCTGGCGGATGATGATCGTGCGCGGCGCGGACGGCAGCTTCCTCGCCGTCGGGCAGCACCTCACCGAGGTCGACCTGGCGGTCAAGGAACTGATCTGGATCGACGTGCTGGTCGGCGGCTCTGTGCTGATCACCCTCGCGGCGGCGGGGGCGGCGATCGTGCGTACCAGCCTGAGACCGCTGGTGGAGATCGAGCGGACCGCGGCGGCCATCGCCGGCGGCGACCTGTCCCGCCGGGTGCCCGATCCGGAACCGGGCGAGATCGAGGCGAAGACCGAGCTCGGCCGGCTCTCCCGGACCCTGAACACCATGCTCAGCCAGATCGAGATGGCCTTCACCGCCCGCGCTGCCTCCGAGGCGGCGGCCCGGGCGGCCGAGGCGAACGCGCGCGGCGCGGAGGCGGCGGCCCGCAACGCCGCGCTGGCCGCCCAGGCCTCGGAGTCGCGGTCCCGGCGCTCCGAGGAGCGGATGCGGCAGTTCATCGCCGACGCCTCGCACGAACTGCGTACCCCGCTGACCACCATCCGGGGTTTCGCCGAACTGCACCGCCAGGGTGCCGCGGCCTCGCCGGAGGAGACCGCCCGGCTGCTCCGCCGGATCGAGGACGAGGCGGCCCGGATGGGGCTGCTCGTCGAGGACCTGCTGCTGCTGGCCAGGCTCGACCGGGAACGACCGCTCACCCTGGCCCCGGTCGAGCTGCCGGTGCTGGCCAGCGACGCGGTACAGGCCGCCAAGGCGATCGCGCCGGAGCGGTCGATCAGCCTGGAGATCGAGCAGGGGGCCGGGTCGCTCGTGGTGTACGGCGACGACGCCCGGCTGCGCCAGGTGCTCGGCAACCTGATGACGAATGCCCTGACCCACACACCGCCGGAGGCGGCGGTGACGCTGCGGCTGCGGGCCGAGCGGAACGAGGCGGTGATCGAGGTCGCCGACACCGGCCCCGGATTGAGCCCGGAGCAGGCCGAGCGGGTCTTCGAGCGGTTCTACCGGGCGGATGCCGCCCGGACCCGCCGGGCCGGCGGCGGGGTGAGCACCGGGCTCGGGCTGGCCATCGTCAGCGCACTGGTGGCGGGGCATAACGGCAGCGTCGCGGTGGTGGAGACCCCGGGCGGCGGGGCGACCTTCCAGGTGCGGCTACCACGCGCACCGGAGATCTCCGAGGAGCCAGAAGTTTCCGACGGACCGGAGGTCTTCGGGGTGCCCGGAACCGCCGACCAATCGACGTAGAGTAATTCTCAGGGAATCTCCAGGCGGGTTCAAGGTACGTCGCAGAGCGAGGGGGCAAGGTAGGGGCATGAGCGACTTCGAGACCGACCCGCAGCGGCGGCCGGCCAACGCCGACCGCGAGCAATCGCACCCCACCGCGGAGCTGCCGCGTGACGACCGCGGGCCGTCCGATCCCGGCACGACCGGCGCCGACGCGGCAGCGTCGACCACCGGCTCGGCCGCCTCCAGCGGTGCCCCGTACGGCACCTCGCCCGCCTCCGGGCAGCCGTACGGCCCGACGCCGTCCTCCGCGGGCCAGCCGTACGGCGCCAACCCGTACGCCGCAGCGCCCGCCTCCGGGCAGCCGTACAGCCTGCCGCCGGCCGGCCGCACCGGTGCTTCTCCGGTGGCGTCCGGCCCGGCGGGCACCGGTCAGTGGCAGGCGCCGCCGGCCGGTCAGCACCCGCACTCGCCGTGGGCGGCACCCGGCCACACCGGCCACACCGGCCCGTACGCTCCGGCCTCCGGGGCGCCGCCGCAGCCGCCGCACTCCGGCGGGCCGGTGCCGCCGCCCTGGGCCACCCCCGGCACTCCCGGTCGTCCGTCCGGTCCCGGCCGCGTGGGCAGGGTCCTGGCGATCGGGGTGGCGGCGCTGGCCCTGATGGTCGGCTCCGGCCTGGCGGGTGGCGCCATCGCCACCGCGCTCGACGACGACGCCCCGGGCGTCACCAACCGCACCTACTCGGCGGCCCCCGTCATCAACCCGGCCGACCTGCCGAAAATCGCCGCCCAGGTCCAGGACAGCGTGGTCTCGATCAGCGCCAGCAGCGCCGAGGGGTCGGGCGTGGTGATGAGCGCCGACGGCTTCGTGCTGACCAACAACCACGTGGTGGCCAACGCCAACGGCGGTGAGGTCAAGGTCTTCTTCGCGGACGGCCGGAACGCCACCGCCAAGGTCGTCGGCACCGATCCGAAGACCGACCTGGCCGTGGTGAAGGCCGACGGGGTCTCCGACCTGACCACCGCGAAGTTCGGCGACAGCGACGCGATGCAGGTCGGCGACCAGGTACTCGCGCTCGGCAGCCCGCTCGGCCTGCAGGGTTCGGTGACCGCCGGGATCATCAGCGCCCGGGACCGGACCATCCGGGCCGGTGGCGGGGGCGAGCAGAACCCGTTCGAGAACCCGCAGGAGGGTGCCACCTCGATCTCCGGCCTGTTGCAGACCGACGCCCCGATCAACCCGGGTAACTCCGGCGGCGCGCTGGTCAACACCAAGGCGGAGGTCATCGGCATCAACACCGCCATCCTCACCGCCGGCGGCGGCAACGGAAACATCGGCGTCGGTTTCGCGATCCCGAGCAACAAGGCCATGACGGTGGCCCAGGCGCTCCAGCGGGGTGAGGAGGTCAGCCACCCGTCGCTCGGGGTCCAGGTGACCCCGGCCGAGGACGGCGGGGCGCTGATCGCCGGGGTGGTGCCGGGCAGCCCGGCCGAGCAGGCCGGCCTCCAGCAGGGCGACGTGGTGACCCAGTTCGGCGACAAGAAGATCGCTGACGCCGACGATCTGGTCGGTGCCGTGCAGGCGGGCAAGGTCGGTGACCAGGTGCAGGTGACCTACTCCCGAAACGGAGTGGAAAAAACGGCAACCGTGACGCTTGCCGAAACGTCGTAAGGAGAGAACCTCCGTACGCTTCGGGGTAGACCTTCCGTACGGGCGGAAGCAAGCCTCCTCCCCAGGGCGGCGGGCGACATGACCAAGGGGGTTGGTCAGGTCGCCCGCCGCTCCTCCCTTTTCGTCCGCCCCCGAATCCGCTTCACCTGCTCCGGGTGAGCACGGCTCACCCGGCCGGGGGCGAGTATCGGGAGTGGTCCGGCCTCGACGGCGGGCCGGTCCCCGGCGGGTCGGCCGGGGGCGGAGCGGGACCCGGGGAGGAACGGCGATGAGTACCGCGACGATGGCGCGCAGTGACGCCGACATTCAGGGCGACGTGCTGGCCGAGCTGGCCTGGGACGCCCGATTGCGGGCCAGCGAGGTGGGCGTTTCGGTCACCAGTGGCATCGTGACCCTGACCGGGCAGGTGGACAGCTACGCCCGTAAATGGTCCGCGGAACGCGCCGCGCACCGCGTCCGGGGCAACCGGGCGGTCGCCAACGACATCGAGGTACGGCTGCCTGGTTCGGCGGAGCGCACCGACACCGACATCGCCACGGCGGCGAGCCGTGCCCTGGAGTGGGACGCCTTCGTCCCGGTCGACCGGATCGAGACGACCGCCGCCAACGGCTGGCTGACGCTCCGCGGCGAGGTGGAGTGGGGCTTCCAGAAGCGCGCCGCCGAGCGGGCGCTCCGGAGGCTGACCGGGGTACGCGGGGTCACCAACCTGATCGCCGTCCAGCCAACCGGTGACCTGGGCGAGGAGGAGATCGAGCGGGACATCCGGACCGCTCTCGCCCGGCGCGTCGACCTCGACGCCGGCACGATCGAGATCGGCGTCGACGGCGAGACGGTCGTGCTCGTCGGCGAGGTGCGGTCGTGGCTGGAGCGCGAGGAGGCGGAACGGATCGCCTGGGCCGCTCCCGGCGTCGCCGACGTCGAGATCCGGCTCAGCATCGCGTGCTGACCCGTGCCCACAGCCGTGTCCACAACCGTGTCCGGAGCAGCCGTGTCCGGAGCAGCCGTGTCCGGAGCAGCCGTACCCGCCGATCCCGGATCTCACGGAATTAGCAGCCACCCGGCCGGCACCGAAGGGAGGACCCCTTCGTGAGCAGCAACTCGTCGGAACGCGTCACGCCGGAGCGCCGGCTCCGGATCGCCATGGTCGTCCCGCCGTGGTACGAGCTTCCACCGCCCGGCTACGGCGGGCTGGAACAGGTCTGCTCGGCCCTGGTCGACGCGCTGGTCGCCAGGGGGCACGAGGTGACCCTCTTCGGCGCCGGGACCGGCACCGGCACCTCCGCGCACTTCGTCGCTACCGTCCCGGAGTTGCAGCACCACCGGCTGGGCCAGATCCTGCCGGAACTGGCCCACCTGACCCGGGCCAATCGGATGATCTCCCCGGACTCGTTCGACGTGGTACACGACCACACCACCGCCGGCCCGTACGGCGCCGCCGATCGTCCGGTGCCGACCGTCACCACCGTGCACGGCAAGCCGACCGGCGAGCTGCGGGAGGTGCTCGGCGACGTCGACCACACGGCGGGCCTGGTGGCCATCTCGCACACCCAGCGACGGCTGGCTCCCGAGCTGCCCTGGATCGCCACCGTGCACAACGGAATCTCGACGGCCAACCTGGTGACCAAGTCGGCGCCGGGGATGGGCCCGGTGCTCTGGCTCGCCCGGTTCAGCGCGGACAAGGGACCGGACCTGGCGATCGAGGCATGCCGGGCCGCCGGCCTGCCGCTGGTGCTGGCCGGCAAGTGCGACGAGCGCTCCGAACGCCGCTATCTGGAACAGGTCGTCGAGCCGATGCTCGGGCCGGACGTGACCGTGCTGCGCAACCCCGACCGGGACGCCACGGTGCGGCTGATGCTCGCCGCCCGCTGTCTCATCATGCCGATCCGCTGGGAGGAGCCGTTCGGCATGGTGATGGTCGAGGCGATGGCCACCGGCACCCCGGTGGTGGCACTGCGCAGGGGAGCCGTGCCGGAACTCGTCCGGCCGGGCGAGACGGGGTTCATCTGCGACGAGCCGGCCGAGCTGGCCGGGGCGCTGCTGCAGACCTCCCGACTGGATCCGGCCGCCTGCGCCGCGCACGTCCGCCGCGACTTCTCCGCCGAACGGATGGCGCAGGAGTACGAGCGGGTCTATCTGGCCGTCGCCGGGGCGGGCCTCGAAGCGCCCGTCCGTCCGGCGTCGGCGCCCACCGTCGCCTGGTGACACCGTCGGCCCGCCCGCCGTCGGGCGCGGGCTCCGCTTGCTTTTCGGGTACGACGTCAGCCACGCTCCCTGTCGGGTAGTGGACGCGAGCGCGTCAGGGTGGGATCGACGCCTTACTCTGCGAGCCGCAGCGGGACGCGGGAGGCAGGGGTTCGGTGGCCGTCGTCGAGAGCCGGGTGAGCGTCTGGGAGGCGCTGGCCGGCCGTGCCCCCGGCAGTCCGGTGGGACCGGCCGACCCGGGGCTGTGGAGTGCCGTCGTCGAGCGGCTGAACCCGGCCCGGGCCCGTCCGGTGCTGCGGCCCGGCATCGAGTGCGCCGAGTTGGTCTCCGTACGCGACGTGCCGTACGTGATGCTCCGCTCGCCGGACTCCGGGGGTGGCGCCTGCTACCTGCGGCTCTCGCCCGAGGAGTGGCAGCTCGCCCGACTGATGGACGGCTCCCGCACGGTGGCCCGGCTGGTCGCGGAGTTCGCCCGGATTGCCGGCCGGCTCGCCCCGGACCAGGTCACCCGGGTCGTCGCCGACCTGGCCGGCAACCGGATGCTGGCCGAGCTGCCGGTGGACGCGTTCCGGCCGCTGGACCGGGTGCAGCGCCGGCCCTGGCCGGTGCGACTCGGCCGGGGTCTCCTCGCCGCCGCCCGGGGCCAGCGCACGGTGGTGGCCGACGTCGACCCGCTTGTCGATTTCCTCTACCGGGCCGGCGGCCGGCTGTTCTTCACCCGGGTCGCCGCCTGGCTGCTCGGCGCGGTGGCGGTCGCGGGGCTGCTGCTCTTCGGCTGGACCTGGTGGGCCGGCAGCCAGTCCCTCTTCCTGACCGACGGCTCGTACGCGGCCGGCGCGGCGGTGCTGCTCGGGCTGAACATTCTCGCGCTCGCCTCGCACGAGCTGGGGCACGCGCTGGCGACGAAGCACGCCGGTCGGCGGGTGCCGGCCGCCGGCTTCCTGGTCTACTTCGGCATCCCGTCGGTCTTCGTCGACACCACGGACGTCTGGATGGCCGGCCGCCGGGCCCGGATGCTCACCACGGCGGCGGGACCGGCCGCCGGCCTGGTCCTGGCCGGTCTCGCCCAGCTCGTCGGCGTACTGGTGCCGGAGGCGGCGCCGTGGACGTTCAAGCTCGCCTTCGCCTGGTATCTGAACGCGCTGTTCAACCTCAACCCGTTTCTCGCGCTCGACGGCTACTACCTGCTGATGGACTGGTTGGAGATCCCCAACCTGCGCGCACGCGGGCTGTCGTACGTGCTGGCCCGGCTGCGCCGCCGGCCGCCGCGCTGGGCGCAGCTCGACCGGGAGGGGCGGATCGTCGCCCTCTACGGCACCCTCGCCGTGCTCTGGGTGGTCATCGCGGTCAACGTCGGCTGGCGGATCTGGACCGACCGGGTCGCCGGGCTGGTGCTCGGGCTCTGGCGGTCCGGCTGGCCGGCCCGACTGCTGCTGGTCGCCGTGATCGCCGGGCTGGCCGCCCCGCTGGTCTACCTCGTCGTCGGCTGGCTCGCCCGGTCGGTACGCCGGGCCCGCACCCGCTGGGCGGAGCGGCGGCACCGGCTCGACCTGCCCCGCCGGCTGGCCGCGCTGCGGAACTCGCCGCTGGGCCGGCTGCCCGGTGCGACCCTGGCCGAGCTGGCCGAACGGTCCGCGTGGGTACGTCCGCGTACCGGCACGCACCTGGTCTTCGCCGGTGCCGCCCAGTCGACCGTCTTCCTGGTGGTGGAGGGCGCGATGGAGGGTCGGCGGCCCGGCGACCCGGGCGGGCTGGTCCGGCAGCGGGTCGGGCCGGGCGGGGTGATCGGGCTGGCGAGCGCGCTCGGCGGGGCGCCGGCCGCGCTGGACTGGCACACCGCCGGGACCCTCCTGCTGGGACTGCCGGCCTCGTCGGTGGTCGCCGGGGTGGGGCCGCTGCCCGGCCCGCCGCCCAGCGACCGGGCCGTGGCCGAGGCGCTCTTCAGCGAGGCGCCGGCGCTGCGCGGGCTCAGCGCCGAGGACCGGCTGGGCCTGGTCTCCGGTGCCCGGGTCCTGGCGCTCGCCGCCGGGGAGCCGGTCGTGCTCACCGGCGCGAACGACGCGGTGGTGGTGGAGTCCGGGGTGATCGAGCTGCCGGACGGCACCCAACTGCGCCGGGGCACCCTGATCGGCCCGGCCGGGGAGGGCGAGCCGGGCACGGTGGCCACCGCCCGTACCCCGGTCCGGGTCTGGGCGCTGCCCGCGGTCACCGGCCTGCCGCTGGCCCTCGGCGCGGCCGACCCGGCGCCGCCGGTCGAGCGCGGTACGCCCGGCAGCGCGCCCCGGGCCGGCGTCCACCCCGACGCGGGCTATCCACCGCTGGCCGCGCCACCCGGGCCGCCACCGGCCGGCGCGGCCCCGGAGGTCGACCGGCGGTTCGAGCGGCGGCTGTGGTGGCTGGTCCTGCTCTTCCTGCTGTTGGCGCTCCTCACCACGGCGAGCAACCTGGTCCCCGGCCCGGCCTGGGCGGAGATGCCCGACGACCATGCCCTGTTGCGCGCCGACTCCGGCCGGGTCGACGCGGTGGTGGACGGCCGGGCCGTGCGGCTGGCCGAGGGCGAGCGGATCTATGTCTCGCAGGGCGACCAGATCCGGGTGCCGGTACGCTCCCGTGCCCTGCTGACCTACCGGGGCGGCGCGACGAGCGTCTTCTGCGCCGGCTCCCGGGCCGTGCTCGGTCCACTCTGGAGCGACGGCGCCCGGACCCGCACCCCGCACGGCCGGCTGACCCTGGACACCGGCCGGATGCTCACCGACACCGAGAGCCCGAGTGACGCCTTCGCACCCCTGGTGCTGCTGGTGGACCGGACCGGCGGTGGGATCAGCAACCGGGGAGCGGCCCGGTACGCAGCCTGGGTCCGGGGCATCGAGGTCTCCACCGGCGAGGTACGCGTCGCCGGGGTACGCCAGCCGGAGCACCGCCGCGACGTGGGCTGCGGCGGCGGGACACCGCCGGGCGGCGGTGGATCCCCGACGCCGGGCGACCCGGAGACGGGCACGCCCGGCCTGCCGTTTCCGACACCGTCACCGACCGCCGGCCCGTCGCCGACCGCGACACCCGTGACCCCGACGCCCCCATCGACGACCGGCGGTGTCGCCCCGACGCCGAGCACCGGCACACCGCCGGGCGGCCGGCCGACCACCGCCGGCCCGCCCGCGACCCCGCCCCGCACCACACGTCCCACCACCGCCCCCACCACGCCGGCCAACCGGCCACCCGTGATCAGCTGGCAGGACGATCCGGGCGGGACCCTGAGTCAGGACCAGGACGGAAAACAGTGCACGCAGGAGCCCAGGACGGCCAGCGCGGCGGTCGTCGTCTCGGACGACCGGGACTCCGGTGGCGGCCTGACGGTGACCGTGCACTGGAGCGGTTTCGCCACCGGCTCGGCCCGGATGTCGCCGGACGGTGCCTACCACGGCACCGTCGGCCCGGTGCCGTACCCGGGGCAGGGTAACCGGGGCGGCACGCTCGACGTCTGGGTCACCGCGGTGGACAGCGACGGGGCGCAGAGCCGCCTGAACGGTAGTCCGATCACCGTGGCCCCCTGCCAACCGGCGACCATCGGGTAAGGAGTTCGTAGTGCTCTGTTGGTTCTGTCCCAAGGCGGCGCGGGGTGGGTGCCGCTTCTGCGGGCGTGGGGTCTGTGAGGACCATGCGCGGTTCGGCCCGTACCTGCTGCAGGTGCACCGGTCGGAGGCGCGCGGCCGGGCCGAAGGGCTGGTGGTCGAGGACGCCGTGCAGTGCGGCACCTGCCGGCCGCGTCCGCAACCGGTACCAATGCCCGAACTGGACTGACCGGGGCGGGCACCGGGTCGGCCGGGCCACTGCGTTGGCGGAGTACGGATAGCCTGGAGCGACCGGCGTGCTGAGGAGGCGACCGTGGGTGACTTCGACGACGTACTGGAACGGTTGGTGACCGATCCGGCGTTCGCCGCCGCGCTCGCCGCGGATCCGGTCGTCGCGCTCGCCGGCTACCGGCTCGACGCCGACGAACTGGCCCTGCTGCAGCTTCAGCTCGGTGGCGACACCGGCGCCCAACACGCGGTGGAGACCCGGGCCAACCAGTCGAGCGTCTTCGGCATGTTCGCCCCGCTCGCCGGGCTGGCCGGCGCGTTGCCGGGAGCCGCCGAGATCGCCACCACCGGGCTCGGCCCGTCTCCGTCCGGCGGCTCCGGTGCCGCCGCATCCGGTGTGGTGCAGGGATTCGGGGCGGCGGCAGAGCCCGGGGCGGGGGTCCCGCCGCTCGCCGGGGCGCCGGGCTGCGCCGCGCCGGCCGGGCCCGGGAGTTCCGCCGCACCGGTGGGTGGGCTGGCCGGGCTCGGTGACGAGATCGGCCGGGAGATCGGGTCGGCCACCGATGCCGCACTCGCCCAACCCACCGGCGGGTTGGCGGGCGCACTGACCGATCCGGACGACGGCCTCGCCGCCGCCCTGGCCGGTGCCGAGGCCGGGTTCGGTCCGGCGCCCGGTCCCGGAGCCGCACCACAGTCCGGCTTCGGTCCGGCGGCGGAGACGGGCTTCGGAGCCGCCGGGCCACTGCCGGGCGAACCGTCCCCGTCCCCGTCCCAGGCCGCCGATGACGCCGTGCCGCCCGTACCGGACGGCTACCGGACCCGGGTCGACGTCGACGGTGACGGGACGTGGGACCGGCACACGCTGGCGGGCCGGGCCGACGGTGGGGTGGACATCCTGGTCGACCTCGACCGGGACGGGCGTACCGACTTCGTCGGGCACGACCTGGACGCCGACGGCCTGGTCGACATCAGCGAGTACGACAAGAACCACGACGGCTTCTTCGAGAAGCGGATGTACGACGACGACGGCGACGGTTGGATGGATCGGACGGTACGCGTCGAACCGCCGCCGACCGGCCCCGCGTCCTGACCCCGCCGGCGTGCCGCTTCCTCGCGGTGGCGGGAGCCGGGAGAGCGTTCCGGGTGACGCCCTGGCATCATGCCGTCCGGTGCACCGTTCCGGTCGGTCCGGCGCGGCCGATCCGGCCGCCCGGCGCAACCGGACTGGCGCGCGTCCCGCCGACCCCGGACGATGGCGACAGGAGGTGGTCGCCGTGGTCAGCATCGCCACCGACAGGTTGACGAAGGTGTTCCCCGACGGCACCGTTGCGGTGGACGACGTGAGCATCGAGGTCGGCTCGGGCGAGTTCGTCGCCCTTCTGGGGCCGACCGGGTGCGGCAAGTCGACGATCCTGCGCCTGGTCGCCGGACTGGAGGAGCCGACCAGTGGCCGGGTGCTTATCGACGACGAGCCGGTGACGGGCGGCGCCGGTCCCGGCCGGCAACTGTCGATGGTCTTCCAGGACTACGCGCTCTATCCGCACCTGACGGTAGCCGAGAACATCCGCTTTCCGATGAGCCTCCACCAGGAGCCCTCGGCCAGAGCCGCGGCCCGGGTCACGGAGATCGCCGAGCAACTCGGCATCTCCGACCTGCTCGACCGCAGGCCGAGCCAGCTCTCCGGCGGGCAGCGGCAGCGTGCGGCGATGGCCCGGGCGATGGCGGCGGAGTCCCGGGTGTTCCTGCTCGACGAGCCGCTTTCCAATGTGGACGCGGGTCTCCGGGCGGAGCTGCGCGGCGAGGTGGTCGCGGTCGCCCGGCGGCTGGAGATGACCACCCTCTACGTGACGCACGACCAGGTCGAGGCGATGACCATGGCCGACCGGGTCGCCGTGCTGCGCCGGGGGCGGCTCCAGCAGATCGGTTCGCCAGCCGAGGTCTACCGGGATCCGCGCACGCTCTTCGTGGCGGCCTTCCTCGGTACGCCCCGGGCGAACCTGTTGCAGGCCGCCATCTACGCGCCCGACGGCGGCGTGCTGCTCGATCTCGGATCGCAGCTGATCGAGCTGCCGCCGGAGGACCCCCGGGTACGCCCGCTGCGTGAACGCCACACCGAGCGCGTCACCTGCGCGCTGCGGGCCGATGCGCTCAGCCCGGTGCCGGACCCGCCGCCCGGCTCGACCCCGGTGCTGCGGGGCGTGGTCCGGTTGGTCGAGAACCTCGGCCACGAGGCGCTGGTGCACGTGACCACCGACACGGTGCCGACCTCGTCGTCACAGGCCAGGCTGGAACACCCCACGACCGGTCAGCACCTCTCCGACCTGATCGCCGAAGACCTGCCGAGCGGGCACCCGGTCATCGACCGGCTGGCCAGGATGATTCCGCATTCCCGGCCGGAGCAGCCGCCGGCCACGGCCCGCACCGAGTACGGCTTCTATCCGGTCTACGACCCCGAGCTCGGGGACGAACCGCCTCCGGCCGGCGAGGTCGTGGTGCGGCTGCCGATGCCACTGCTGCCCCGGGTCGGGGAGCCGATCACGCTCGCGGTCGACCTGGATCAACTCATGCTCTTCGACACCTCCGGCGACCGGATCCGGCTCGGCTGATCCGGCTGGCACCACCGCCGGGACCGGGCACGCGGCCCGCCTCGCGTCACGTCCGGATGAACGTGATGTCTGTCACACAGATGCCGCGGATGGCGGAAGGTGAGTACTCCCGGATGGCTTCTTCGCGCGGCCCCCGGCCCCGACCTCGTACATCACGCAACGTACGAATCTGGATGAATCACGTTCACGCTATAGCTTTGCGTAGTTGAGACGAAACACTCAGCAATCTTTCAGGACTCGTTGTTAACGTCCCCGGGAGTATGAGATCCACAGTGGACGGCGCGGTCGCGGCGTCTCCGTGGAGACGACCGTCAGTGTGATCATTACCGCCGTCAGGGAGAAGTACGTGGTCTTCAAGAAGATGCTGGGCGCCTTCGGCGTCGGCGCGCCCGGTGTGGACAGCGTCCTGTCGAACCCGAACACCCGACCGGGGCTGCCCCTGACCGGGCAGGTGAACCTGACCGGTGGCAGTCACGACGTCGACATCGAGCACGTCGCCGTCGGACTGGTGACCCGGATCGAAGTTGACGGCGCCGAGGAGGAGTACGACGCGTTCGTCGAGTTCCACCGGTCGGACGTCTCGGATGGGCTGCACCTGCGGGAAGGCGAACAGTGCTCCCTGCCGTTCCAGATCGTGATGCCGTGGGAGTCCCCGCTCACCGATCTGTACGGGCAGCGCCTGCACGGCATGACCATGGGCCTGCGTACCGAGGTCGCCATCCGCGGTGCCATCGACAAGGGCGACCTGGACCCGGTGTACGTCTACCCGCTTCCCGCGCAGGAGAGGATCCTGGAGGCGTTCGGTGCCCTCGGATTCCAGTTCAGGGGAGCGGACCTGGAGCGTGGCCAGATCTACGGCCTGCACCAGACCCTGCCGTTCTTCCAGGAGATCGAGTTCTACGCCGCACCACAGTACGCACACGCCGTCAACGAGGTCGAGCTCACCTTCGTCACCGACCCGCAGGGCGTACACGTCGTGTTGGAGTTCGACAAGCGGGCAGGGCTCTTCGCCGGCGGACACGACTCCTACGGCCGCTATCGGATCGACCATGTGAACGCCGACCGTACCGACTGGGTTGGTGTGGTCGACGGTTGGCTGACCGAGGCGCTTGGCCAGCACCACGCCTATCGGAGCGGCCTCGGCGGCCACGCCGATCCCGGTTACGGCCACCACGGCGGTTACGGCCACCACGGCGGGCACGGCCACCACGGCGGGCACGGCCACCACGGCGGGCACGGCCACCACGACGAGGAGCACGACCGGGGCCCCGGCATGGGCGGCGTGCTCGCCGGTGCGGCGGGCGGCGCCGCGCTCGGCTTCGCCGCCGGCATGGTTGCCGACGAGGTCTTCGACTTCGGCGGCGACGGGGAAGAAGAAGGCGAGGAGTAGGAAGAGGACGAGAGCGCGGAAGAAGGGGCGGCGAGCAACCGGTCGGGCCGAGCCGGTTCACACGGCACTGGCCAGGCGGACCAGGGCGGCGTCGAGCAGTTCGGCGTACTCGGGACTGATCGAGCCCTCGTCGCGGCGGACCGTGACCTTGTCGCGCAGCAGCGTCACCTGACCGGCCAGGTCCGGCGTGGGGCCGGCCGAGTCGGCCCGGAGGTTGCGGAGGTGGTTGCGCAGGTCCACCCCGGCGTGGTCCTCGATCGCGTTCGCCGTCACCCCGTCGTCGACGATCTGGTAGAGCTGGGCCATCACCTCGCTGAGCGGCTGCGGTGGGATGTTCGGGTTGTCCACCACGTCAACCGGCCCGGCCGTGCCGGGCGTGGCGGCGGGGCCGGCCGCGCCCGGTCCCGGCGTACCGGGCGAGGTAGGGGTCGCCACCGCGTCCGGTCCGGCGGTGTTCGCCCCGGTCGGCCCCGAACCCGACTCGGGACCGAGCACGGAGACGAGCACGACGGTGACGGTGAGTACGACCAGCGCCGCGGTGGCGACCAGCAGGACCCGGCCCGGCCGGGGCGGTACGGTCGCCGGCCCCGCCGGAACGGGTGGCGCCGGAGCGGTCGGCCCCGGCACCGCCGGTCTTTGGTCCTCCGCCGCCCGGCCGGTGCCGCCCGGCGGCGTGCGGCCTGTCGCGTCACCGCCTGTCGGAGCGTTGCCGGACGTGGCCGCCACGGCTGCGGCAACAGCGTGCCCATCCGGGGCCTGCGGTGTC
This sequence comes from Plantactinospora sp. WMMC1484, assembly GCF_049315195.1. Lineage (NCBI taxonomy): Bacteria > Bacillati > Actinomycetota > Actinomycetes > Micromonosporales > Micromonosporaceae > Plantactinospora > Plantactinospora sp. WMMC1484. The sequence continues at coordinate 25,104 of NZ_CP186055.1, read as the reverse complement.
GGAACGTGTGGTGTCGGGGTCTGCGAGGTCGGGAGCTGTGCTGGTGTGGCGACGTGTGGAGTCGGGGGCTGTGGCGTCGACACGATGGTCGCCGCCGCCAGCGCCGGTGCGGCCGGCGACGGCAGCGCCGCGGTCACCGCCGACACCGCACCGGGGCGGGTGTGGCTCAGCACGGCCCGGCGCGGGTCGGCGGCCAGCAGCTGGTGGCGGAGCAACTCGCCGACCTGTGCGGCCGTCGGCCGCTCGACCGGGTCACGGGCCAGGCAGCGCAGGCAGATGTCCGCCACCGCAGGCGGCAGATCGGGTACGCCCTCCAGCGTCGGCTCCGTGCCGACCTGCATCGCCCGGGTCAGTTCCTCCCAGGTGTCGGCCGGAAAGGGCACCCGGCCGGTCAGGGTCTCGTAGAGCAGCACGCCCAGCGAGTAGGTGTCGGTCGCCGGCTGTGCCGGAAGCCCGTCCAGCCGTTCCGGCGCCACGTAAGCCGGGGTGCCGAACGTCTCGCCGTCCTCGTCCTCGTCCGGGGCGCCAACCTGGGTGGCGATGCCGAAGTCGAGCACCTTGGCGCCGGTGGCGGTCATCATGATGTTGGCCGGGGTGATGTCCCGGTGCACGATGCCGAGCCGGTGGGCGGCGGCCAGGGCCTCGGCCACCTGGGCGCAGATCTCCACCGCGGTCTGCCACGGCAGCGGTCCGGCGGTGAGTTCGGCCTTCAGTTCCTCGCCGGTCAACAGTTCCATCACCACGAAGGCGGTGATGCCGCCGTCCGGCCCCAGGGTCTCGCCGTAGTCGTGCACGGCGGTGACGTGTGGATGGACGAGTTGTGCGGCCGCTCGGGCCTCCTCGCGGACCATCTCCCGGAACTTCGCGTCGGCGGCGAGAGACGCGGCGAGCACCTTCACCGCCACCACCCGGTCGAGCACCTCGTCACGGGCGCGCCAGATCACCGACATGCCGCCGGCACCAATCCGGTCGATGAGCCGATACCTGCGGGCGAGCAGGCCGCCCGCCTGCAACGCTGCCATTGTTGGTCGCACCTGCCTGGGAGAAGTCGGGAGTCACATCAGGCTGTGTGGATGGGGTCGTATCAGGCTCCGTGACTGGCTACCTCCTGTCAACGACGGACCGGCAGACGGACACGTACGCCTGATCAGGAGATCGCCGTCGGGGGTCGGGCGGCGAAGGAGCGGCCGGGCCGGGGCGGGCGACGCACGTCCCGACCGACGGCCCGGGCCGGGCGGACCATGCTTGTCGATCCCGGTGCCGCCCGGCCGGCCCGCCGGGTCGGGGTGGGCGGCACGTGCCAGGATGAACGTCATGGTCAGCGGTCCGGTGGCGTTCGTGCTCGGCGGCGGCGGCGTGCTCGGCGCCGTCGAGGTGGGCATGCTGCGGGCGCTGTTCCGGGCCGGCATCCACCCCGATCTGGTGCTCGGCACCTCGATCGGAGCGGTGAACGGCGCACTCGTCGCCGCCGACCCCTCCGAGGCGGTCACCGACCGGCTGGTCCGGCTCTGGGCCTCACCGGAGGCGAGCGAGGTGTACGGCGACTCGATCGCCCGGCAACTGCGCCGCTTCGCCGCCCGGACCCACCTGCACTCGCCGCGCCCGCTGCGCCGGTTGCTGGAGACGGAACTCGGCGAGCACAGGACGTTCGCGGACCTCAAGGTGCCGTTCCGGTGTTGCGCGGCGAGCATCGAGCGCGCCGCCGAGCACTGGTTCCGCACCGGCCCGGTGGTGCCGGCCGTGCTCGCCTCGGCGTCCGTGCCCGGGCTGCTGCCGCCGGCCCTGATCGACGGTGAACACTTCGTCGACGGCGGGATCGTCAACTCGATCCCGATCGGCGAGGCGGTGCACGCCGGCGCCAGGCAGATCTTCGTGCTCCAGGTCGGCCGGATCGAACGGCCGTTGAGCCCGCCCCGCCGGCCGTGGGAGATTGCCCAGGTGGCCTTCGAGATCGCCCGGCGGCACCGGTTCGCCCGGGAGATGGCGGCGCTTCCCGACGGCGTGGAGGTGCACGTGCTGCCGACCGGTGGGCTCGGCCCACGCGACGACACCCCGTGGGCGTACCGGGACATGGCGGCGGTGGGCCGGCGGATCAGCCGGGCCTACACCGCGTCCCGGCGCTATCTCACCGAGCACCTGGACCGCGCCTGATGCCGCTGCCACCGAGGTGGGTCCGGCGGGTCGTGCTCGCTCCCGGCACGGTACTGCTCGCCGTACTGGTGGTGACCACGCTTCCGGTGTGGCTGATCATCGCCGCGGCGATCTCGCCGCTGGTGCCCGGCCACCTGCGCCCGCTCCGGGTGCTCTGGGTGGGAATCGTCTACCTGCTCTGGGACGCGGCAGCCCTGGTGGCACTCTTCGGGCTCTGGGTCGGCTCGGGCTTCGGCTGGCACAAGCGCTCCCCCGCCTTCCAACGCGCGCACTACCTCCTGGCCGGATGGTTCCTCACGGCGCTGTTCTGGCAGGCGCGGTGGACGCTGCGGCTGCGCATCGACGTCGTCGGCACCGACCCGGACACCGCACTGCCGGGCCGCCCCGAGCTGGTGCTCTCCCGGCACGCCGGTCCGGGTGACTCGTTCATCCTGATCCACGCGCTGGTCAACTGGTTCAAGCGGGAACCACGGATCGTGCTCAAGGACACCCTGCAATGGGATCCGGCCGTCGATGTGATGCTCAACCGGCTGCCCAACCGGTTCATCGCGGCAAGCCGCCGCCGCAAGACCCGGATCGGACCGGACGGACCGACGGCCGAGCCCCGGGAGTCGGTTGTCGAGCAGATCGGCCACCTCGCGGTCAACCTTGACGAGAACGACGCCTTCGTGATCTTTCCGGAGGGCGGCAACTTCACACCGGGCCGGCGCCTCCGCGCCATCGACCTGCTCCGGTCCCGGGGCTTCCACGACATGGCGAGGCGGGCCGAGGGAATGCGGCACGTGCTGGCTCCGCAGCCTGGCGGCGTGCTCGCCGCGCTCGACGCCGCACCCGACGCCGGGGTCATTTTCGTCGCGCACACCGGGCTGGACCGGATGCTCACCATCGCCGACGTGTGGCGGGAACTGCCGATGGACAAGCGGATCGTGATGCGATTCTGGTCGGTGCCGCCGGAGGAGGTGCCGAAGGGCCGCGAGGAGCGGATCGACTGGCTCTTCGACTGGTGGGCCCGGATCGACGAGTGGGTGGATGCGCATCGCGGCGACGACGGTCGGGCGTAGGGTGCCCGGCGTGGACCAGATCTGCATCGTGACGACGGTGGTGGACGCGCGGGCGGTCGCGGACGTGCTCGCCGCCGCCGCGGTCGCCGGCCGGCTGGCAGCCTGCGCGCAGGTGAGCGGGCCGGTGGACAGCACCTACTGGTGGGAGTCGCGGATGGAGACCACCCGGGAGTGGACGGTCGTGTTCAAGACCGCGCCGGACCGGGTCGAGGCCCTGATCGACCAGGTGCGCGCGGCTCACCCCTACGAGGTGCCGGAGGTGCTGGTGACCTGGGTGGAGGGCGGTAACCCCGACTATTCGACCTGGTTGCACGAGCAGACCCGACCCTGAGGGCGGCGCGCCGGCGTTCGGCGACGGGTCCGGGGCCGACGTGGGTAGGTACGCGCACTCTGTGGACCGGCCCGGCGGCGCAGCAGTATGGCATCGTGACCGCTTCCGCGAAGGCGTACCCCTGTCCGGTCTGTGGGGCCCCGGCCGACCTGTCGACCGGTTGCCCGAGCTGCGGCCGGGAACCGGATCACGCCGCGGCCGAGGTGATCCGGCTCGATGCGGAGATCGCCGCGCTGGCCGGCCGGGTGGAACAGGCCAGGCGGGCGTACCTGGGTCTCGACGCCACGCTCTGGCAGCTCCGCCGGCGCCGGGACGCGCTGGCCGAGCGGGTCCGGACGGCGGCGGCCACCGCCCGGCCCGCCGATGCCGGATCGGGCGGCGGCGGGCCGGCCGCTCTCCCGCCCGGCACCGCCCCGCCGCATCTCCCCGCCGAGCGCGCCCAACGCCCGCCGGAGGCGTCCGCCCGTCCGGCAACGTCCACCCGTCCGGAGGCGTCCACCCGCACCGTGCAGAACGTGCTCTTCGTCCTCGGTGGGCTGCTGCTCGGTACGGCGGCGATCGTCTTCACGGTGGTGGCCTGGGCCGCCGTCGGGATCGCCGGCCGGGCGACGATCCTCGCCGCGCTGACCGGACTGGCGCTGGCCGCGCCGTTGCTGGCCCAGCGGCGAGGGCTGGCCGCCACCGCCGAGACCTTCGCGGCGATCGGCCTGCTCCTGGTGGTGCTCGACGGGTACGCCGGGTGGGCCGTCGACCTGTTCGGCGTGGCGGCCTGGCCCCCGAGCCGGTACGCGGCACTGGTGCTCGGGGTCGGCGCGGTGGTGGCGGGGGGTTACCACCGGCTGACCCGACTCGCGGCGCCGTGGTTCGCCGGGCTGCTGCTGGCCCAGCCGGTGGTGCCGCTGCTGGCAATCGACGCGGGGTTCGGCGCCGCCGGTTGGTCCCTGGCGCTCGCCGGACTGGCCGCGGGCAACCTCCTGATGACCCGGGGGCGGGGCGGCGACGGGCCGGTGGACCCGATCGACGGGGTCCGCCGGTCCGTCGCCTGGGCCGGTTACGGGATCGCCACGGTGGCCGCGACGCTCTGCGGGATGCTGGCGGTGGTCACCACGGACGGCCCGCTCGCCGCGCTCGCCGGCGTACCGCTGCTGGTGAGCGCCCTGCTGCCGGTCGCCGCGGCGCTCCGGCTGCGCAGCGTCGCCGCCGGTGCCGGCGCGACGGCGCTCGTCGTGCCGGTGCTGGCGGTGGCGCTGGTCCGGGCGGTCGCCGAGACGTCCTGGCCGCTGCTCGGCGCGACGGCCGGGATCGCCGTGCTGCTCGCCGTCGCGATCGCGGCCACCGCCCGGCTACTGCCGGCCGGGGTACGGGCCGGCCCCCGCGCCGGCGGTCTGGTCGTGGTCGCCGCCCTGGCGGTGCTGACCGGGGCGATGGCGTTGCTGGTCGCGGCAAGCGTGGCGGTGCGCTCGCAACCGCTCTGGCATGCCGACCTGACCGCGCGGGATGCGCCGTTCGACTGGCAGCTTCCGTTGGCGCTGACGCTGGTCGCCGTGGCGCTCGTGATACTCGGCCGGCGGCGCGACCGGCCGCCGGTCCTGTTGGCCGGTGCCGTGCTCACGACGCTGGCGGTGCCGGCCGCGCTTCCGCTGCCCTGGTGGGGCGTTTCCGCGCTGGACGTGGTGCTCGCCGCCGCGCTCGGCGTGGCCGCCGCGCGGCCGGGTCGGGCGGTCCGCTCGGCCGTGCCGGCGGGCACCGGTGCGGCGCTGCTGGCCGGGCACGCGATCCTCACCGGCCTGGCCCGGCCGGCCGGTGCGGCAACCGTCTTCGGCGGCGTCGTGCTGGTCGGCGCGGCGGTGGCACTGACCGCACTCCGGCCCGCCGCTCCGGCACGACAAACCGGCCCGGCGTCCGTTTCACCGCCTCCTGGGTCGGAGGCCCTTCGGCGGGTGGTCGGCGGTGTCGGACTCGCCGTCGCGGTGCTGGCGACCCCGCTGACCGTCCTGATCGGGCTCTTCGCCGCCGACGTGCCGCCGTGGTGGCAGGCACGGGCCGTGCTGGTCACCGCCGTGTTGCTCACCGCCGGGCTGGTGCCGGTTCGTCGGGCGGTCCCGCACTACCTGCCGTACGCCGGTGCGGCGTTCTCGTCGGTCGCGCTCGCGGTCGGCATGGCGCCCGCGCTGCCCGGCGTCGGAGAACCAGCCGGCCCGTACGCCGCCGGGGCGCTGCTGCTCAGCCTGAGCGTATGGGTGGTCGGCCGGGGCGGGGCGCAGTCCCGGACGGTAACCGCCGACCGGCCAGCGATTACCGGACCGGAGCCGGCCGCCGGACCGGGGTCTGCGGCGGAGCCGGGGCCTGTCGGCGGACCGGGATCCGCCACCGGTCCTGTCCCGGTTGCCGGTCCTGTCCCGGTTGCCGGTCCTGCCCCGGTTGCCGGTCCTGCCCCGGTTGCCGTACCGGCGCTGGTTTCCGGGGCGATCCTGCTGCTCCGGGCGAGCGTGGTGGCGGTACCGGCGCTGCTGGCCGTGCTCCTCGTGCCATACCACTGGTTGGGCCGGATCTGGTCGGGGCCGCCGACCGGGGTCGGGCTGTATCCGGCCGGGACCGGTGCCCGCCCGGACGGCTGGCTGCTGGACGGTCACGACGCCCTGACCCTGTTGTTGCTCACGATGGCGGCGGCGGTCGCCGGCCGGGCGTGGCACGGGACCGTGCGTACCGCAGCCCTGGTCGCGGCGCCGCTCGCGGTCGGCACCGTGTTGGTCGGGCTGGTCGCCGCCGGCGCCGGCTGGCCGGCCGTACCGGCGGCGAGCCTGGCTGCCGGGGTGGCCGGCCCGCTCGCCCTGGCGGTGCGCCGCAGCGCCCGCCGGCAGGGTTCGCCGGTACCCCGGCGGTGGCTGGTGTTCCCGGGCGTCGCCTTCGGGGCTGCGGGGCTGGCCGGACTGCTGCCGACCAGGCCGAGCACGCTCGCCGGGCTGGCGCTGGTCGCGGCGGCCGGGCTGACCGCCGGCCTGCTCGGTCACAGGCCGGCCGCCCGGATCGGGGGATGGCTGACCGGCGTCGCCGCCTCGGCGACCCTGGCCGGTGCGGCAGGCGCCGCCGCCGGACTGCCGCTGCGGATCATCGCACTGCCGGTGCTGGCCGTCGCGGCACTGGCCCTCGCCGGCAGCACGACTCTCGCCGGCAGCACGACTCTCGCCGGCAGCAGGACTCTCGCCGGCAGCAGGACTCTCGCCCGCAGCAGGGCACGCACCGGCGATACGGGCCTCACCACCGGCAGGGCACGCGCCGCCCGGTGGTCCGGCCATGATCGGTCGGCCGAGGCGGTCGCCGTCGAGGTGGCCAGCCACGCCACTGCGCTGATCGCCCTGCTGCTGACGATCGGCGAGATCCGGTACGCGTCGGCGGTCTGCACGCTCTGGGGGGTGGCGCTCGGGCTGCGCGCCCTGCGTCCGGCCGAGCCGGTGCGACAGCGCTGGGCCCGGGCCGCCGCCGCAGCAGGGGCGGAACTGTTCGCCGCCTGGCTGCTGCTGGCCTCGGCCCGGGTGGCGCTGGTCGAGGCGTACACGCTGCCGGCCGCGCTGCTCGGGTTGCTCGCCGGCTGGCTGGCGCTGCGGGCCCGGCCGGCGCTGAGCAGTTGGTTGGCGTACGGGCCGGGGCTCGGTGCCGCCCTGCTGCCGAGCCTCGTTTCGGTGCTCGTGGTGGGTGATCAGCCGTGGCGACGGCTGCTGCTCGGCGTCGGCGCGTTGGCGGCGGTACTGGCCGGTGCCCGTTGGCGCCGCCAGGCGCCGGTGCTGCTCGGCGGTGCCGTCCTCGCCGTACTGGCGCTGCGGGAGATGGTCGACGTCTGGGACCGGCTACCCCGGTGGATCTTCCTGGCCGCCGGTGGCTTCGCCCTGATCGGCCTGGCCATGACGTACGAGCGGCGGCGCCGCGACCTGCGCCGGCTGCGTTCCGCCGTCAACCGGATGACCTGACCGGTCGCAGGGGTCGACGGGAGTGCGGGCGCACCGCCGGCTCGGCGAGCCCGGAGAACGTCGGGCCCAACACCCCGGCCGAGCCTCCGGTGGTGGTACCACTACCCCCGATACGGGGGTTTCCAGGGTTACTGAGCGCAACGATCTTCCGGAGACTGGAGATCAGCGCTGCCGCCGACCGGCGTAGCGAAAGCGACATTGGGAGCTTGACGATGGCGGCACTCGCACCGCTGGCCGAATCGGATAGTCGCCGGGGAAGTGATTACTCACGGTTGTCTCGACGGATCAGTGCGGCAGGCTTGTTGGAGCGCCGCACCGGTTGGTACGTGGCCCGGATCGCGTTGACCGTGGGCCTCTTCGTCGGTGGCTGGATCGCCTTCGTCGCCGTCGGTGACTCCTGGTGGCAGCTCGCGGTGGCGGCGTTCCTGGCCGGCGCCACCACCCAGGTCGCCTTCCTCGGCCACGACGCCGGACACCGGCAGATGTTCCGGAACCGGCGGGCCAGCGAGGTGGCCGGGCTGCTCGCCGGCAACCTGGCGATCGGACTCAGCTACGGCTGGTGGGTCGACAAGCACAACCGGCACCACGCCAACCCGAACCACTCCCACGACGATCCGGACGTCGGGGCGGGCGCTCTGGTCTGGACATCCGAGCAGGCGCTCGCCACCCGGGGCTTCGGGCGGTGGCTGGCACAGCGGCAGGCATACCTGTTCTTCCCGATGCTGCTGCTGGAGGGACTGGCGCTGCACGTCGCCAGCGTGCGGGCGCTCACCGACGGTACGCCGATGCGGCACCGCCGGACCGAGGCGATCCTGCTGGCACTGCACGCGGCCGGCTACCTGGGCGCGCTCTTCATGGTGCTCTCACCGGGGCGGGCGCTGGCCTTCCTCGCCGTCCACCAGGGGCTGTGGGGGCTCTACATGGGTTGCTCGTTCGCGCCGAACCACAAGGGCATGCCGATGGTCGGCGACGGCGACGACCTCGACTTCCTGCGAAAGCAGGTGCTGACCTCGCGGAACGTCCGGGGTGGGGCACTTGTCGACTTCGCGCTGGGCGGCCTCAACTACCAGATCGAGCACCACCTGTTTCCGAGCATGCCCCGGGGGAACCTGCGCCGGGCCCAGCCGGTCGTGGCGGAGTACTGCGCGGAGCAGGGCATCCCGTACGAGCAGACCGGTCTCTTCGACTCCTACCGGCAGGCGCTGCATCACCTGCACGCGGTCGGCGCGCCACTGCGGGCCGGGCGGACCGCAGACGGCGGGGGGATCGCCGGACAGTCCGGCAGGTAACCGGGGGGAGGGGCGGCCCCCGTGCGGGGGCCGCTCACGCCCGCCCTCCGAGCCCTCCGGTCAGCTGTTCAGCACCGCGAAGCGGTCGTCCGGCATCTCGACGACCATCGCCGGCTCCGGCGCGGTGACCTCGATCGGTTCGCCGAGATTGTCATAGCTGGCCCTGATGTCGCCGGTCGTCCACGAGACCTTCTCGGCGTCCACCGAGAAGGCGACGAGCCGGCCCTGCTGGTCGACGGTGGCGGTGAACGGCACCACCGTCGTCGTGGCGCCGTACGCCTTCAGCGATCTGGCCAGGTCCACGGTGCCCCTGAAGCCGAGTTCGCCGTCGCGTTCGACGTCGACGAGGCCCCTCATCAGGTTGCCCGCGCCGACCGGGCCCTCGCCGGACACGATGTCGAGCGCGCTGCCCCGGTTGATCCTCGCGTAGTCGACCCGCATCCACTCTGCGGGCAGGTTCGGCTCGCCGCCGTACCGCGCGTAGAAGTCTTCCTTCACGTAGAGGCTCTCGCCGAACAGGATGACATCCATATCCGCCGACACCCCCGCCCAGCGGAACTTTATCGACATCCTGGCCCTTCTGCCGGTCGGGTCCATCGCGCCCTGCGCCGACATTTCCGCCAGTCGCACCGTGGTCGTGAACGGCTCCCCGCTCAGCCTGCGGGCAGCGGTCATCAGGGCGTCGGCGGCGCTGGCCTCCGGCGACGAGGAGGTGCTCGCCACGAAGCCGTCGCCGCCGCTGCCGGGCCCGGCGCAGGCGGCGGCGCCGAAGGCGGTGATCAGGGCCAGGGCGATGGCCGTCAGCCGTCGGTGCTGCACACGATCCTCCCGGGGGAACAAAGGCCATCCGCGATCTCCCGGCGTGGCCGGACGCCGGACAGAATAGCGACCGTTCACCATCCGCACCGACCGCTATCGAGGGCTCCGGCGGCCGGACCGCACCCGGTACCGGTGAGTGGTGAGGGGTTGGCCGCGGCGGTTGGACACCACGGGAGGGAACCTCGGCGGTAAGGTCTGGCCATGGCAGAGGTGCTGGATGCGGAGGCGGTGCGGGCCGAGTTGGCGGGGCTGGACGGCTGGACCGGCGATCCGGCCGGCATCGGTCGCACCGTCGAGCTGCCCGGGTTTCCCGACGCGATCGGTGTGGTGGACCGGGTGGCGCTGGTCGCCGAGGAGCTCGACCACCATCCCGACATAGACATCCGGTGGCGCACGGTGACCTTCCGCTGTGCGACCCATTCGGTGGGTGGGGTCACCCGACGCGACGTCGAGCTGGCGCGGCGTATCGACGAGATAGTCCGGGGAGCGGCGTGAGATTCGAGATAAGCAAGGTCCTCGACGCGATCGAGGACCGGGTCAGCACCGACCCGTCGCTGGTACGGGCGGTGCTGGATCTGGCCGAGGTGGTCCGTTACCAGGATCTCGACGGCGGCCGGCCGGCCAGCACCATGCGACTGGGCATGGTCATCGACGCGCTCGGCCGGCATCTGGAGGAGGACAGCGTCCCGGTCTACGCGGTGGTGCACCGCGCGCTGCTCAGCGACGCCGACCTCACCTCCAACGAGCGGATGGTGCTGCGACGCTGGGCCGACAACGGCCTGGTCGAGGTGCTCAACAATCCCGGCGACCGGATGCTGGAGGTGGCCGACCTGCTCGGCCTGCCGGTGTTGAGCCGGGGCCGCTTCGACGGCATGTCCGGGCGCTTCCCCTGGGTGACCAGCCAGCCCGGCCGGCTCTTCGCCCCGCTGCCCGGCGCCGGAGGGCCGGTCCTGGCACAGCGGGTGAAGGGCACCGTGCCGCCGGCCGCCGGCCCGTCACCGACCGGCCGGAAGCTGCTGGCCCGCACCTGGCGCTGCAAGGAGCCGGGCTGTGTGCTCTTCGGCGGTGGCGGCGGTGGCGGCGCGTTCGCCGACCTCGCCGAGATCGACCGCAAGCCGAGCGGCCAGCCGCCGCCGACGTTGCGGGGCGGCGCGCCGATGTGCCCCCGGCACGAGAAGCGGCTCAGCGACGCGGGGCCGAGGCCGAACGAGGAGGTGCTGTCGGTCCGGATCGGCGGCATGGTCCGGCGCCGGTTCGTGGTGACCGCCGAGCGTCCGGTGGTGGTCGGTCGGGCGCCGGAGGACTCGGCCGGGATCCGGCTCGGCCAGTGGCTCAACGACGAGGCGCGGCGCTGGATCAGCCGCAGCCACGTCCGGTTCGAGCTGCGCGGTGGCGACCTCGTCGCCCAGGACGTCAGCACCAACGGCTCCGGCGTACGGCCGGGCGGGTCGTTGGACGAGGCCGAGCGGATCGCGCTGCCGCGCCAGCAGTCCCGGGTGATGCGCGGCGGCGACATCGTGGAGCTCTATCCGGGTGTACAGGTGGGGCGGTCGAGCATCTGGACCTCCGGCGGCATGACGAACCCGACCTCGGTGATGGCCGAGGCGCCGACGATGGCGATCCGGCTGCCCAACCGGGGCTGACCGTCCGGCCGGCCCGCCACGCGGGCCGGCCGGACCGGGGCGGCGAGATCCGGTTCAGCGCAGTACGGCGGCGAGCTGTTCCAGCACGTGGTCGATCTCGTGCTCCTCGACCACCAGTGGCGGCGCCAGCCGGATCGTCGAGCCGTGGGTGTCCTTGGCGAGTACGCCGCGCTCGGCCAGCCGCTCGCACGCCTGCCGCCCGGTCATCAAGGCCGGATCGATGTCGATGCCGGCCCAGAGCCCGCGGCCGCGTACCGCGAGCAGCCCCTCGCCGACGAGCCCGTGCAGGCCGGCGTGCAGCCGCGCGCCCAGCTCCGCCGAGCGGCGTTGGAAGTCGCCGGGGGCGAGCAGCCGGACCACCTCGGTGCCGACGGCGCAGGCCAGCGGGTTGCCGCCGAACGTCGAGCCGTGCGTCCCCGGCTGGAGTACGCCGAGCACGTCGGCGTCGGCCACCACCGCCGAGACCGGCACGATGCCGCCGCCGAGCGCCTTGCCCAGGACGTACATGTCGGGGACGACGCCCTCGTTGTCGCAGGCGAACGTCTCGCCGGTCCGGCCCAGCCCGGACTGGATCTCGTCGGCGACGAAGAGCACGTTCCGTTCGGTGCAGAGCCGGCGCACCCCGGGCAGGTAGCCCGGCGGCGGCACCACGACGCCCTGCTCGCCCTGGATCGGTTCGAGCAGGACGGCGACGGTGGTCTCGTCGACCGCCTCGGCGAGCGCGGCCAGGTCGCCGTAGGGGACGATCCGGAACCCCGGCGTGTACGGCCCGAAGTCGTCCCGGGCCTCCGGGTCGGTGGAGAAGCTGACGATGGTGGTGGTACGGCCGTGGAAGTTTCCCTCCGCCACCACGATCGTGGCCTGCCCGGCCGGCACGCCCTTGACCCGGTAGCCCCACTTCCGGGACACCTTGACCGCGGTCTCCACCGCCTCGGCGCCACTGTTCATCGGCAGCACCAGGTCCTTGCCGGCCAGCTCTGCCAGCTCCCGGCAGAAGTCGGCGAACTGGTCGTGCAGGAAGGCCCGGCTGGTCAGGGTGAGCCGGTCGAGCTGGGCGTGGGCGGCGGCGACCAGCGCCGGGTGCCGGTGCCCGAAGTTCAGCGCGGAGTAGCCGGCAAGGCAGTCCAGGTAGCGCCGGCCGTCGACGTCGGTGGCCCAGGCGCCCTCGGCCGAGGAGATCACCACCGGCAGCGGGTGGTAGTTGTGCGCGGTCCAGCGCTCCGCCTCGCGTACCGCCTCGGGGGTGCGCAGCACGTCGTCCACGATCACTTGGTCGCCTCTCGTTCCCGCAGCACCAGGGTGCAGCACTTGGGTCCGCCGCCAGCCTTGCGCAGCTCGGACAAATCAATGCCAATTGTGTCGTAGCCGCGCTCGCGCAGCGCGGCCGACAGTCCGGTGGCCTGGGCCGGAAGGACGACGTGCCGCCCGTCGCTGACCGCGTTCAGCCCGAGCACCTCGGCGTCGGCCATGCTCGCCAGCACCGCGTCCGGGAAGAGCCGGCGCAGCACCGCCCGGCTGCCGGCCGAGAACGCCTCCGGCAGGTACGCCACGGTGGTGTCGTCCAGCACGCAGAGCGCGGTGTCCAGGTGGTAGAAGCGCGGGTCGACCAGGTGCAGCGTGATCACCGGCAGCCCGAAGACCTCCTGGAGGTGGGCGTGTGCCGCGTGCGAGGTCCGGAACCCGGTGCCGGCGAGCAGCAGCCCACCGGCCGGCAGGGCGTCGCCCTCGCCCTCGTTGACGTGCTTGGCCCCGTGTACCTCGAAGCCGGCCCGGTCCAGCCAGGCGGCGTACGCGGGCGCCTCGTCGGCGCGCTCCGGGTCGCGGAACTGCACCGCGAGCGCCCGTCCGTCGTGCACGGTGGCGCCGTTGGCCGCGAAGACCATGTCGGGCAGGCCGGGCAGCGGCTCGATCTCCTCGACCGTGTGACCGAGCTCCAGGTAGGTCCGCCGCAGCGTCTCCCACTGGCGTACCGCGAGCGCGGTGTCGATCGGTGTGGCCGGGTCCATCCACGGGTTGATCGCGTACTCGACGGCGAAGTACGTCGGCCGGCACATCAGGTAGCGCCGGGTCTGCGGCGGTCCTGCCTGGGTACGCCCGCCGGTGGTGGTGGCGGTGGCGTCCAACGTCATGGTCCTGCTCCCGGGGTTCGGGCGCGCCCGGCCTCGGTACGGCTCACGGGCTGGCGCCGAAACCCACGCTATGCGGGCCGGCCGGCGGTAACCACGGCTGAGAGTTGCTTACGGCGGCTGATCGTTGCGTCTGCGTCGGGACATGGTGGCGAACCGTTGCGTGATGGTCGGTGAGTGGCGCGCCAGCCGGCTGACGGGGCGCGTCTCGGGGCCGAACGCGATTCGGGGGCGGCATCGTTGCCGCCCCCGAAAACGTTCGCACGGGTGGTGAACCACCACCGGCCGGCGGGGCCGGAGCGGTGCACCACCGCTCCGCGCAGGTCATTACCCGATCAGAACCGGTCGACAAACTGTGAATCAAGCCACTCGCGGAACCGGACCACGACGTCGCCGTCGGTGGTCGGCCACTCGAACTGGCCGGTCATCGCCAGCACGGCGGTGACGACGGCACCGACTCCGAGGACGATCCCGATCAACGCGTCGGTCTTGCCGGCGACGTGCCGGCGTGCGGTCGCGGAGACGCCGCTGACGCCCAGCAGCAGGGCGATGACGCCGAGCACGATGCCGTATCCGGCGAGGGCGCCGGCCAGCACGAACGCTACGGCGGCCACCCCGAAGACCAGGCTGAGCGTGGCGAGCATGCTGGCCCGGGGGCGCGGACCGCGGTCGACCACCACCCGCTCGGTGCCCTCGGGCGTACGCTCGCCGAGCCCTCGCTCGGGATCGGCGCTCCGGTCGTCCGTCGCGCGGGTGTCGGTGGTCGTCGCCGCGTCCGGCCGAGCCGGACGGGTCTCGGTCTCCGGGACGGTGGGGGAGGTCCCGGTGTCCCGGTCGGGGACCGTGGTGCGGCCCCGGTGGGGCGTCGTGCCGCCCGTCCGGTCGGTGTCGGCGACCGGGGCGGCGGTGGCGGTGGCCCCCTCGTCCCGGGCGTCGACGCGACCGTCGCGGTTGGTGTCCCGGACGTCCGGCTTCTCGCCGCCGGTGCCGGGGTTGTCGTCTCGGGCGTCGACGCGACCGTCGCGGTTCTTGTCCCGCGCGGGCGCCGGCTCCGAGTGGCGCATCAGTGATGGAATCCTGACCACAACACACCTCCTGATCCGTGCGTGGAGCCTCGACGTTGGCGCCTACGCAGCATTTGATCGGTGTACCCCGATACCCGTTCGGTGACACATGCCGGACGGACGGGCGGGCGCCGGGTGCACAGGTTCAGTGGGGTAGCAGCGCGCGGCGCATGGTGGCGGCCAGCCAGCCGGTGAAGTCCCGTTCGGACCAGCCACATTCGTGCACCAGGGTGGCGTAGTGCGCCGGGTCGTTGCAGAGCCAGAGGACGTCGATCGCGCGGTCCGGATCGAGGTCGGGGGTGAGCGGTCCGAGGTCGCGGGCGTGCGTGAGCACCATCGTGGCACCGGCCCGCCGGTTGCGCAGCAGTGTCCGCCACAGCTCGGCCATCTCGGGGGCGTCGTCCGCAGCCCGCCGTACGGTCTCGAAGAGCCGGGCGGCCCGGCCGCCGATCAGCACGCACACCTCGGCGTAGGCGTCGAAGACCCCGGCCGGGGTGGTGGCGTCCCAGACGGGCCGGAACCAGGGCCGGTCGGCGACGGCGACCGGCTCGTCGTCGCCGGCGAGCGCCTGGTCGAGGGCCTCACGTAGCAGGGCCGGCTTGGAGCCGAAGGCGGCGAAGACGGTCGGCCGGGAGACCCCGGCGGCCTCCGCGATCTCGGCGAGCGAGGTCGCGGCGTACCCGCGTGCGACGAACATCTCGCCGGCCGCCGCGACGATCGCCTGCCGGGTACGCCGGGCCGCCTCCGCGCGGACCGGGGACTGGTAACGCCGCCTGGGTCTGGGGTTGACACCGCTCATGACTTCGTCATACTAGCTGCATATTCACTATACTGTGAGTATCTCGAATTTGGCCGGGAACGCTCGCCCCACGCGCGGCGGCGTGCCGGTCGCCGGGTGCGGGCGACGAGACAGGGGAGGCGGCAGCAATGACCCAGACAGGCATCCGTCCATTCATCCGCCGGGAGACCGAGGGCGAGGCTATGTGGTTTCTCGGCAGCCTGGTCACGGTCAAGGCGAACAGTGCGGAGACCGGTGACCGGGTCACCGTCGTGGAGTTCGTCAACCCGCCCGGCTTCGCGCCGCCGCTGCACCGGCACCTCTCCGAGGACGAGATGTTCTACGTGCTCTCCGGCACCGTCGAGTTCCGCTGCGACGGCGAGGTGTTCCCTGCCGGCCCCGGCGACTTCGTCCTGCTGCCGGCGGGCCTGGCACACACCTTCCTGGTCGGCCCCCACGAGCCGCTGCGTACCCTGCAGATCACCGCACCCTCCGGCTTCGAGCGGTTCGCCGCCGACGTCGGCGAGCCGGCCCGGGAGCGACGCCTGCCGGACCCCGGGCCGGTCGATCCCGCCGCCCTCGGACACGCCGCCGCCCGGCACGGCATCGAGCTACTTGGCCCACCCCCAACGCACTGACGCCGCACGAACGGCGTTCCCGTCGAATCGTCCGGCGGAGGCATCCCGTCGCCGGCACTATCCGACGACTGCGCGGTTCGAGCCCGTTCTCGCCCGAACGGGCCGCCGTACCCGCCTGCGGGGCGATAAACTCGACCTGTCGAAACTTTCGGTGCCGGAGTGTAAGGAAGGGCCCTTCTTATCTTTTCTGGATAAGAAGGGCCCTTCCTTACACTCCGGCTTCATCTTGCGACGACAGGAGCGCGGTTCGGCATCCGCGTGGGGCGCCGGCTGAGGTCCGGGCCCCGGTTCGAGGTGGCGGGCGCGCGTTTCGGTTCCCTCGGTCGAGGGCGGACCGGCCGTAGGCCGGCGAGTTGTACGTAGATCTCTCGGCGCTCGACGGCCTCGCCGACTTCGTCCAAGGTGTAGCCGGTGAGCCAGCACCAACCGTGATAGGTGGGTTTTTCGCTCACCCGGGTCACCCGGAACAGCAGCGCCCGCCCACCGCCGAACTGTACGCTCGCCGCCGCCCCGACGTAGACCACCATTCCGGGGCGGGGTGGCTCGAACATCAGGGGACCGGGATGAGAAAGCCTGGACCGTTCGGGTCGAGTCGCACCCAGCAGTTGGCGGGATCGCCGCAGACTGGGCACCGTCCGAACCGGTCGGGACTGTGTGAGTCTGCTAACAGATAGCTGTTGACCAGGATGTCCGCCGACGTGTACGGCGGGGGCTCGGCGGCGCGATCGGTCCAGGCGATGAAACGATTGTGTAACCAACCGGCCGGAACATGCCGCAGATCCTCGGCGGCGTTGACGAGATGGTGGGCGAGGTAGTACCTGAGGGAGACGATGCTGCCGGCGAACTCCGCACGGAGCTGCCGTCTTCGGGCGGCGCACGGCCAGTCGTTCCCACACTCCGTGCAGGTCCACAGGGGAGCGGTCGGGTCGTGGTCCCGCATTTCCGTTCCCCCAGCTTCGGTCGTCAGAGGTTCGGCTGCCATGCGATCGATGCTTTACTACAGCGCGGAACAATGCAATATTACGTGTTGACTGAACGATTTCCCTCTGACGATCTGTAATTACTGGAATCACGGAGAGTATACAACGGACATTACATACCGAGTGAAATGTTCGCTCGAAGGTAATGCCGGAGAGGGGGACTGTAGTGCAGGCAGGGGTGGACTCCACCGTTCCTCGCAGGGAGCTCGGACGGCATCTACGCCAGCTCCGTGAGGAGGCGCGGCTCACCATCAGGGTGGTGTCGGAGGCGCTGGAGTGGTCGATGCCGAAGATCTGGCGCATCGAGAGCGGGGCGACCAGTATGCGCTCACTGGACGTCGAGGCGATGTGCCGGATATACGGTGCGTCACCAGAAATGACCGAGGCCCTGACCGGGCTTGCCAAGGAAACCCGGGGACGCGGCTGGTGGCACTCCTACGGTGCCGCCATCCCCCAGTGGTTCGAGTTGTACGCCGGACTGGAGGCCGCCGCCAGTCGTCTTCGAATGTACGAGCCCCAGTTCGTTCCGGGGTTGCTGCAAACTCCGGCCTACGCCACGGAGTTCGTGCGGATCGGCAGTCCCGAACTCGGCCCGGCCGAACGCGAGCGGATGGTCGAGGTCGAGCTCGGACGGCAGGCGATCCTCAGCCGGCAGCGGGGTCCGCTTCCACAGCTCGACGTGATCCTCGACGAGGCGGTGTTGCGTCGCGCCGCGGGCAGCGGGTCGATGATGAGCGAACAGTTGCGACACCTGGTGACCGTCAGCGAACAACCGAATATTTCGGTGCGGGTGCTGCCGTTCTCCATCGGGCTCCACCGCGCCGAACACGCCAATGGCGGGTTTGCCATCCTGGAGTTCCCCACCGACGGCCTCGGGCGTAGGACCGAGCCGCCGATCGTCTACAGCGGTGGCTTGACCGGAGCCATCTACCTCGAGCAGCCGCACGAGGTGGACAGTCATGCCGCCGTCTGGTCTGACATAGAGGCGCTCAGCCTCACCGAAGACCTGTCCCGGAAGTTCATCACGTCGATCGCCGAAGAGTACGGCGGGTAACGATCTGAGGTCGCCGCCAGGCCACGAGGGCGCCTGTCGGCGGGAAAGAATGAGAGCAGTGCCAACCTGCGGTACGTCGCCGGTGTGGGGAGACAGCGGCGGCGGACCGTACGGAATGCGGGGGAACGGGGGACGGGGTCGGCGCGGGTGGCACTCGCGCCCGGGAGACGTGGGTTCGTGCCCGAGCGGCGGTTCGCAGACCCGCGCGGCAGAGCACCACGACCGGACCGGACCCGACCGGACCCGACCCGACCGGACCCGACCCGACCCGACCCGACAGGATCTACCGGGCCGAGCGTGCCATTGGTGGCTTTGCGGTCCTGGGGTTTCCCGATGACGGGTTCGGCCGTCGGACCGAGCCACCGATCGTCCACAGCGAAGATTTGACCGGCGCGCTGTACCCGGAAAAGTCGCACGAGGTGGAAGCGCGTCTGGCCGTCTCGGGAGATATTGAGGAAGTTGGCTTGACCGAGGCGCAATCACGAAAGCTGATCGCGTCGATCGCGGAGGAGATTCCGGCATGACGGTCGAGCTGTCCCGGGCGGACTGGCGTACGAGCGGCCGAAGCGGAGGTGGCAACTGCGTGGAGGTGGCGGGCAACCTGGTGGGGGTCGTCGGGGTGCGGGACAGCAGGGACACGGACGGTCCCGTGCTGGCGTCCAGGTGAGCGCGGCGGTGTGGGCGGTGGGCGGACTACCCGGTGGTGTGGGGGGCGGGCAGGGCGATCCAGGTGGCTCGGGCGCGGGCCAGTTCGGCGCCGTCCGGGGCGTACAGGGTGGTGTGCACCAGGGCCTTGCGGCCCTCGGCGGCGACGAGGGCGCCGCGGAGCACGCAGCGCTCGCCGGGGGCGGGGAGCCGGTCCAGGCGTACGGCGATCCGGCCCAGCACGTACGGGCGGTCGGCACCGATCACCGCCCAGCCGCCGGGACAGTCCAGGGCGGCCCAGACGGTGGCGGGCGAGACGTCCGGCGGGACGCTCCACGGGGCGGCGGTGCTGCCGTCGGCGAGTCGGCCGGGAAAGATGCCCAACCCGTCGCTCCGGTCGGGGCCGCAGACATAGCAGGTCGGGAAGGGGTGGGCGGTGAAACCGGGGTACGCCTCGGCGGCCTCGACCGCCTCCGCGTACCCGATCGGTGGGACCGCCGTCTCGACCTCGGCCCCCGGGGCGACCTCGGCCACGACGCTGCCGTCCTCGGTGCGGACCTGGCAGTCGAGCAGCGACAGCGGGGTGTCCAGTGGCGGCGGCATCCGCAGCGTCACCTCGCAGGTGCCGCCGTGCGCGAAGAGGCCGGCGGAGTAGCCGCCGTTGCCGGAACCGGGCGGCCCGTTGAAGCGGGCGGGGATGAGCATCGGTCCGCCTTTCCCGAGGTGGGGCCCGGCTCGCGGACCGGCTGGCAGGACCACCACCGTACGCCGGGGCGCCCGCCGGGCGCCCCGCAGGGCGGGACTGGCCCGGCTACCAGGGAACGGCGGCGGTGGCGGTACGAGCGGCGGACGGTCGTCGCAGGTGAGGGTGATCGGCAGCAGCCACGGCGCGAGCCGGCCTCCGGTGGTGCCGCCGCCGTCGCCCCGGATGTCGGTTCATGCGGCATGCGCCGGGATCAGGAGGATTTTGCCCCGAAGTCGGCCGGCCTCCGCATCCCCGTGCAGCAGGGCCAACTCGGCCAGCGGCCTGGTGCCGGCGACATCCACCCGCACGATGCCGGCATCCACCAGCCCGACCAGTTCACCGAGCTGGCCGGGATCGTTGCGGACCACGAACTGCGTCGTCCGGATCGGCCCGTCGGCCGGCACCCCGATCGGGATGGTGGCGGAGACCAGGACGCCGCCCGGCCGGACCAGTGGCACCAGGGCCGCTGCCTCACGCGCTCCGATCGGCACGAGGTTGAGCAACGCGTCGACCGGCCCGTCCAGCGCCTCCGCCAGCGGCGTCGCCGTGTAGTCGACGATTCGGTCCGCGCCGAGCCGGCGTACCGGGGCGGCACTGCGCGGGCTGGCGGTCGCGATGACGTACGCCCCGGCGTGCCGGGCGAGCTGTACGGCGAACCCGCCGACGCCGCCACCCGCCCCGTTGACCAGTAGCCGTGCCCCGGGGGCGAGCCCGGCGTGTTCGTACACCGCCTGCCAGGCGGTGAGTCCGGCGACCGGCAGGGCGGCGGCGTGTGTGAGGGGGATCGTGCGGGGCGCCGGCACGACGGTGCCGGCCGCCGCTACGACGTACTCGGCGGCGGTGCCGCCGGTGTCGACCCGACCGACGACCCGGTCCCCGACGGCCGGGGTCCGCACGCCGGCGCCGACCTCGATGACCGTCCCGGCCACGTCCCACCCCAGGGTGTACGGCAACTCCAGCGCGAAGACGGATCGCAGCAGCCCTCGGCGCAGGCCGATCTCCGACGGGTTGAACGACGCGGCAGCCACCTCGATCAGTACCTCCCCGGCACCGGGAACCGGGCGGGGCACCTCGTCATAGCGGATCACCGACGGCTCGCCGTACTCGTGAATTCGTGCGGCTCTCATGATCAGCAACCTATGGCGCCGGGCATGAGACGGCCTATGTTTTCCGGTCCTCGTTTCATACGCCTCCGTCTCGGGTGAGTACCCTCCGCGCGGATATCGTGGCCCGGTGGACGTGCTGAGCGACGTCATCGCGGTGATGCGGACCGGACGGCCGAGATCGGCCCGACTGGCCTGGCAGGCGCCGTGGGCCCAGCACTTCGGCCCGGTGCCCGGAGCCGCCGGCTTCCAGGTGATCCTGCGCGGGCCCTGCTGGCTGATCCGCCCGGAGACCGAGCCGGTGCCGCTCGGCGCCGGTGACGTGCTCTTCCTGTCGCACGGGCGCGGACACACCCTCGCCGACAGCCCGTCGACCCGGCCGACCGGGCCCGGCTGCGATCCGACCGACCTCCGGTCCCGCGCCCGGTACGCCATTTCTCCCGCCGTCGTCTCTCCCGCCGTCGGCCGTGTCACCGACCGTGCCGCCGCTTTCGCCTCCGTTCCCGCCGTCGACGTTCCGGCCGTCGATGTTCCGGCCGTCGGCGTTCCGGCCGTCGGCGTTCCGGCCGTCGGCGGCGGAGTGCCGGCGGCGGAGGCGTCGGTCGGCGTGACGGTGACGCTCTGCGGAGCGTACGAACTCGACCCGGCCGGCACCCATCCGCTGCTGGCGGCCCTGCCAGATCTGATCCACCTTCCCGCGCACCTCGGGCGGTACCCCGAACTGCGGTCCACCGTGGACCTGCTCGCCGCCGAACTCGCGTCCCCGCGCCTCGGCACCGACGCCATCGTGCCCGCACTACTCGACACGCTGCTGCTCTACACACTGCGGGCCTGGTACGACCGGGCACCGCAGCCCGGCGACGGTCCCGGCTGGGCGGCAGCGCTACGCGACCCGGTCACCGGCGCGGCACTGCGGGCGATCCACCGCGACCCGGCACACCCCTGGACCGTCGCGGCCCTGGCCGCCGAGGCCGGACTCTCCCGGGCGCCGTTCGCGCGCCGGTTCACCGCGCTACTCGGTCAGCCGCCGCTGGCCTATCTGACCTGGTGGCGGATGACCACCGCCGCCCGGCTGCTCCGGGAGTCCGACACGCCCCTGACCACCATCGCGGGGCGGGTCGGCTACGCCTCGGAGTTCGCCCTCGGTGCCGCGTTCAAGCGCCGGTACGGCATCGCGCCCGGCCGGTACCGGCGGACCAGGTCCCGGCACGGGGAGAGTCCGGAACACCGCCATGTCGGGACGCTACCGACGACGCACCCGGGCCGCCCGTTGCCTCCGCACCCTTCCTGAAATGGGTAGGTGCGTCATGGACGGCGTCGGTAGCCTGACTCCGTGTCCCCGCAGCTCCCGCACCCTGACCCGGGTGTACCGGATACGCGGGGGCCGATCCGCTACATCTGGTGGCTGGTGCGCAGCCAACCGCTGCGCGTGCTGCGGGGCAGCCTGGTCGGCACGGCCTGGATGGTCGCGCTCTCGCTACGGCCCTACCTCATCTCCCGGGCGGTCGACGACGGGCTGCGCACCGGCGACACCGGGGCGCTGCTGCTCTGGACGGCTGCGATCGTCGTCGCCGGGCTGGGGCTGGCCCAGCTCGGCATCATGCGGCACCGCACCATGACCTTCATCCGGGAGGACGCGAGCGCACGCTCCGCAGGCGTACTGCTGCGGCAGCTCTCCCGGATCGGCGCCGTACTGCCGCGCAAGCTCGCCGCCGGCGAGGTCGCCACCGTCGGCGGCTCCGACATCGTCAACACCTCGGGGGTGCTGACGATGACCGGCCCGGGGGTCGGCGCGATCGTCGCGTACGGGGTCGTCGCGGTCGTGCTCTGGTCGATCTCGCCGCTCCTCGCGCTCTGCGTGCTACTCGGCGTGCCTGCGGTGACCGTCATCGTCGGCCCGCTGCTGCGCCGGCTGGACCGGGTCGAGTCCGCCTACCGGCACCGGCAGGGCCAGCTCACCACCCGGGCCGGGGACATCGTCGCCGGGTTGCGGGTGCTCGCCGGGGTCGGCGGGCGGGACCTCTTCGCCCACCGGTACGCGGCCCGCTCCCAGGAACTGCTGGCCGAGGGCTACCGGGTCGGCGCGGTCCGGAGCTGGATCGACGCGCTGACGGTGGCGATCCCGGCGGGCTTTCTCGCCGCCGTGGTCTGGCTGGCCGCCCGGATGGCGGTCAGCGGCGAGATCACCGTCGGTCAGCTCGTGGCCGTCTACGGGTACGTCGCGGTCCTGATCGTGCCGGTCTGGTTCATGCTGGAGGCGAGCTACCAGCTCATCCGGGGCCGGGTCGCGGCCCGCCGGATCATCGCCCTGCTGAAGCTCACTCCGGACGACGTGCTGACTCCGGACGACGTGCAGGGCTCGGACGACGTGCTCACTCCGGGCGACAGGCGGACTCCGGGCGACGTAGCCGGCGGCGGGGACCAACCGGCTCCGACCCGCCTCGCCGACCTGCACGACCCGGAGACCGGGCTCACCGTCCCCGGCGGCCGGCTGACCGCGGTCGCCGCCGCCGATCCCGCCGAGGCGGTCGCCCTGGCCGACCGGCTCGGCCGGTACGTCGCCAGCCGGGCGAGCTGGGGCGGGGTGCCGCTGACCGCGATCGCACTGCCCGAGCTGCGCTCCCGGATCCTCGTCGCCGACCACGACTCCTACCTCTTCGCCGGGACCCTGCGGGAGATCCTGCACGGTGCCGGGCGGCGGGACGAGACCGAGATCCTGGCCGGGCTGCGGGTCGCCTCGGCCGACGACGTCGTCGAGGCGCTGCCCGACGGCCTCGACACGGCGATCGACACCCGGGCCCGCCGTCTCTCCGGCGGCCAGCGGCAGCGGGTACGCCTGGCCCGGGCGATGCTCGCCGAGCCCGAGGTGCTGATCCTGATCGACCCGACCTCGGCGGTGGACGCGCACACCGAGGCGCGGATCGCGCAACGGCTCCGGGCGGCCCGGGCCGGGCGGACCACCCTGCTGCTCGCCACCTCGCCGCTGCTGCTCGCCGCCGCCGACCGGGTGGCGCACCTGCGAGACGGCCGGATCGTCGCCACCGGCAGCCACACCGAGCTGCTCGAAGCCGACCCGGACTACCGGGCACTGGTCTCCCGGGACGGCGAACCGGTCGCGGCCGGCGGCCCTGCCGACGGTGAGGGGGTGCTGCGGTGACCGGACTGCCGGTGGCGGACCTGGCCGCCGTACGCCGGGCGGCGCTGGGCCTGATCGCCCGGGACCGCCGGACGGTCGCCGCCATCCTGGCGCTGCACGTCGCCGCCACCGCCACCGGACTCGCCGCGCCGTGGCTGGTGGGGGTCATCGTCGACCGGGTGGTGGCCGGTGCCGGGGCCGGCGCGATCGACGGGCTGGCGATGGCGATCGCCGGCTGTGTGCTGGGGCAGGCGTTGCTCGCCCGGTACGCCCAGTACGCCGGCCACCGGTTCGGGGAGCGCGCGGTGGCTCGGCTGCGCGAGGAGTTCGTCCGGCGGACCCTGGCCCTGCCGGTCGCCGTGGTCGAACGGGCCGGCACCGGAGACCTCGCCACCCGCAGCGCGGTCGACGTCGGCACGGTCGGCATCACGGTCCGCCAGGTGGTGCCGGTGGTGGTGATCGCCACGGCGCAACTGACCCTGCTCTTCGGGGCGATCTTCCTGCTGCATCCGCTGCTCGGCCTGGCGGCGCTGGCCGGGCTTCCCTCGATCCTCCTGGTGACCCGCTGGTATCTGCGCCGGGCCTCGCCGGCCTATCTCGCCGAGGGCGCCGCCACGGCGGAGCTGACCGACACGCTGACCACCACCGCCGAGGGGGCCCGGACGGTGGAGGCGCTCCGGCTCACCGGCGCACGCGTCGCGCACGGCCGGGAGCGGATCCGCCGGGTCTGGGCGACCCGGCGGCGTACCCTCGGGTTGCGGTCGGTCTTCTTCCCCGTGGTGGAGTCGAGCTACGCGCTGCCGATCGCGGCGGTGCTGCTCGTCGGCGGCCTCGGTCTCGACAGTGGACTGGTGAGCATCGGTGAGGTGGTCGCCGCCGCGCTCTACGCGCAACAGGCGAGCGGTCCGCTGGACCAGCTCCTGATCTGGCTGGAGCAGGCGCAGCGCGGTCTCGCCTCGTTCGCCCGGGTGCTCGGGGTCGGCCAGGTTCCGCCGGAACCCCGGGGCGGGGCGTCCGCGCCGGCCGGGCCCCAGCTCGCGGTCTGCGGAGCGCGCTTCGGCTACGCCGACGGCCGGGACGTGCTGCACGGCATCGACCTGACGGTCCGGCCCGGCGAACGGCTGGCGATCGTCGGGCCGTCAGGGGCTGGCAAGTCGACCCTGGCGCGGCTGCTGGCCGGAATCGACCGCCCCCGGAGCGGCGAGGTGACCGTCGGCGGCTGCCCGGTTACCGACCTCGACCCGGCGGAACGGCGCCGCCGGATCGCCCTGGTCACCCAGGAGCACCATGTCTTCCTCGGCTCGCTGCGGGACAATCTCGCCTTCGCCGCCCCGGAGGCCACCGACGCCCAGATGCGCTCCGCGCTGGTGGCGGTCGGCGCCGACTGGTACGCCGAACTGCCCGACGGGCTCGACACGGCGCTCGGCGACGGGGCGCGGGAGCTCAGTGCCGCCGACGCGCAGCAACTCGCCCTGGCCCGGCTCGTCCTGGCCGACCCGCACACGCTGATCCTCGACGAGGCGACGGCCGCGCTGGACCCGAGCACGGCCCGGCGTACCGAGCGGGCGCTGGCCGC